>NZ_RYFW01000010.1 GCF_004138335.1 Peristeroidobacter agariperforans
CTTCAAGATCGCAATGATCTGACTGTCCGTAAATCGGGATTTCTTCAAGGGAATCTCCTCGGTCAAGGTTACGAGAAAATTCCACTTCTGGCCTCACCTAATTTTCGGGAGGATTACCATTGAATCTCATCTTTGTGATCGACCCTGCCGCTATCAAAATCAAGTGGTGGCAATCTGGACCTTGGCGGCGGCAACATGACCCGGACTGGCAGCCGGATGGAACCATCACTGTCTACGATAACAGGATGGACCAGGTGTACAGCCGTATCGTTCGCGTTAACCCGTCTACTCGCGAGACACAGGTACTCTTTGACGGACAATCGCACGACTTCTACTCGCGAATTCGCGGGAAGCACCAGGTCACGGGCAGCGGCAACGTTCTAATGGCCATTCCACAGCAAGGCCGAGCCCTCGAGATCGATGCGCGAGGACGAGTCGTGTTCGAGATGATGAATATCAGTACCGATGGTCGACGGAAGAACTATCCGATTTCGGAGGTAATGTGGTTCTCTCAAGATCCGTTTCGCATGGCAAGCGCCCACTGTCAGAGTTAACGGGGTGCCTTTTACTCCTGCTACTGTTACCGATGAACGCCGCCCATGCCTACATTGGACCTGGATTGGGCGTTGGGGTTATAGCTGTAGTGTTAGGCATCGTCGCCTCGGTCTTCTTCTCGGTAGTGGGGATTCTCTGGTACCCCATAAAGAATTTCATGAGACGACGACGATCTGGTCGCCGGAGTTGACAGCCAGGTATGTCTCCCGTGGCTGTGTCTCCGTCAAGGCCCAACACCCGCGATTACGGCCTCCTGGACCGTCTGCTACACCGTCTGGCACTAGGATCATCGATCGTTGCAGAGGCGAGCTTCGACGCTGATCAAGCAGTCGCATGGCGGGGCCGACAGGCAGTCGATCTGAACAGGCACGTCTTTATCGCCGGACTGGCACGCGCCGGCACCACCTTCCTCATGAGAAGATTTCACTCAACCGACCAGTTTCGCTCTCTGACTTACCGTGATATGCCCTTCGTTCTTGCCCCCAACATATGGGGCCGAATATCCTCGATCTCTCGTCGAACAATCCAAAGCGTCCAGAGAGCACACAACGACGCCATAGCAGTTGACGCCGACAGTCCTGAGAGTCTTGACGAAGTATTCTGGCGAGTCTTTGCGGATCATGAGTACGTTTCTCCGCAAGAGTTGCGCCCCCATTTTCCCAGTGAAGAACTGGTCAAAAAGTATGTTCAGTACGTGAGCGCCATACTCGCTTCGCAGGCATTCCGCCCGAATCGATATCTTTCAAAGAACAATAACAACATCCTGCGGCTGCAGGCATTGCGAAGCGCATTCCCCAATGCGTTGATCCTGATTCCCGTCAGAGAGCCGTTGCAGCATGCGTACTCTTTACTGAAACAGCATCGCCATTTTTCCTCTATTCAGACAACGAATCCGTTCGTCCTCGACTATATGAACTGGCTCGCTCATCACGAATTTGGTCTTGGCCATCGTCCATTTGCTTTTCCACAGACTCAGCGATCAACGAACTATCCGCCGAACTGCCTCAATTACTGGCTAGAACGGTGGTGCGATACCTATACTTGGCTAGCTCAATCTAAGCCACACACTTCTCTCTTTGTGTTCTACGAACACCTTTGTGGGCAATCGCACTGGTGGATCAGACTCGCAAAACTTGCTGATATACCGGTGGCCGATTCATTCATAACTCCACCAACCTTAGTTCAGCACGTAATCTCCGATCTGTTTGATCCGGAACTGGCGCATTTTGCCTCGACGATATATGCACGCCTCATCAGATCTTCCCATATCGACTTCTGAGTGGCTCGCCCATTCTTATGTACTGAAAGTACCATCACGCACTCTGCCGTCCGTAGACACTTGCGCATCCTTTCGCGAGCGCCTCAGCTCGATTCCATGACTCTGGTGAGCCCGCCGATACAGGAACACGGACCGCCGAGCCAGGTTTGCCAGGTGCCAACAGCAGCTTACTGCGAACGTGGGTGAGCCAGCACCCGAAGCGGTCATCGAGGTTTTCCAGTAAATCGGCGCCGTCCGCGCAGTATCCCCAGTCGTTAATCACGATTAGTGAGGCTTTCGAAAGCGTCTTGAGAAACGTAACATCGCCGTGGGCCATAAGCAGCTCTCCATGAGCGCCGCACACGCCA
The DNA here is from genome assembly GCF_004138335.1 of Peristeroidobacter agariperforans. Classification (GTDB taxonomy): domain Bacteria; phylum Pseudomonadota; class Gammaproteobacteria; order Steroidobacterales; family Steroidobacteraceae; genus Steroidobacter; species Steroidobacter agariperforans. The sequence goes on from NZ_RYFW01000010.1 coordinate 2,182, forward strand.
GCACAACACCGACTTGCCTTGGCAACATGTTTGCTGAGCAAGGGCGCAGGCGATCCAAATCTGGTGCGCCCCTAAGCGACGCTGAGTATGCATACGGTGGCATGATGCACAGAATGCCGCCGACTTTCTCATACTCAGCTTAGCATCGAATCTCGGCGCATTCTTTGTTGCCGTAGAATCAAATAAAAACCGCCTCCGACGGTCGGTGGCAGCCATACAACAGCGTGAATCAAAAAGGCATAGACAGTGGCGTACGATACGTCATTGCCAAGCGCCGTCATTGCTCGTACCGTAAAGTAATCAAATGTTCCGACATAGCCCGGCGTGCTCGGTACTAACGTCGCCAACGCACTGACCGGTAGCGCGAGCCATCCGGCGTTTGGCTTCTCCAGCAACGGCAGCGACAACGCCGTCAACCAGAACGCGCCCCCCTCCGCAAGCCAAGCGGCCGCGGACCAGAGCACCAACACGAGCATGCGGCTACCACCAGCGAGATGCTTCAGTGTCGCCAGACTTCTGTCGACCTCGGCAATAATTTTTTGGCCCAAGCGAGGTGACAAACGAGCCGCGCAATTTCCTAAGCCGAGAACCAGGGGCTGCACGATCCCTGGGAAAATCAATACCGCCAGCACTAAGACGGCCATGGCGATAAGCACGATGCCGCTGACACCGACCAGACCGGTTGCATCGTTACCCAAAATTATCAATGCCGAGCCGAGCATGCCGAGAACAACCAACAAATCCAATAAACGCTCCACGAACACTGTTGCAAACACGACACCGGAAGTGGTGCCCAGTTTCGCATTGAATGCGATCGCGCGAAGAAGATCACCAACTCTGAACGGGAGGATATTATTGGCTGCGAAGCTCGCTAACAGCGGCCCGGCACAATCGCTCCATAGCAAAGTTGGATTGGCTCCAGCCAACATCAGACGCCACCGTTGTATGCGCAACCCGTAACCCAACATGAGCGCCATCAATGCTGCGGCGACATAGCTGAGATCTGCCCCGCCAAGCGCATTCTCGATATCGCTTAGTGCGACCTGCCGCAGCGTCAACCAGAGGAACAGCGCCGCCAGCGAAAGTCCAACGGCCAGCTGCAGTGATTTTCTCTGAGTCATGGATCACAGGCTTCCATTCTCTGCGCACTCCACGCATGCGCACGACGGCAACCGCGTGACCATCCTTAAACGAGGCTGAATAGAGAGCGCCTCAAGTTGCGGTCCTGCGCCTTCTGACGTGCACCATCGCTCGCGACTCAGCAGGTTGTCCAACACAGCCATTCCCCGATTGTTGCGCCTAAGAAGATCCCTTAGTGTCGCCGCGCCTTCTCAACTACATCCCAGCTTGACTGATGAGGCAGTAGCAGATTCACCGCTACGGTATCACGCATGAGCCTCCCAGAACTCTCGAGATCGAAACGCGGTAGCAATTATCTGGGTGCATTTGCCTCGCTTCGTCAACAATCAGAGGACTTTTCGGCACTGGCTTGTGTTTCTCTAACACTCCCCACCCGCATGGATACTCTGCCGCATCCCTGGCCAACTTCATACTCGCCATCGTGCCAGGAGCGGTGTTCGAACGGAGCGCCGCCGCGTTGAAGGCCGTCATGCTTTGCTGGAACTCGATGATTGCACTTCGGCTAAATGACGCGTACTCAAGCACCCCACCGAGCAGGTACGCCGCAAACAACGCGCGCGCCCACTGCAGATTGCCCGCCCGCCAAGACTCACCAATAACTGGCGCCCCAAGGTAGATTAGCGTGAAGATCGGGATTATGGACCCTCGCATACTATAATTTTCACTGTAGAAAACAAAGAATGTCGAAAGCAGATATAGCAACGAACCGACGAAAACCCACCGCATCGTCGAGTTCCGTCGCACTACACTGAACGCCGCAGCGGCGATCAAAGGCCCCAGCTCCAGGCCCAGAATCACCACAAAAGCACCGAACCCCAGCCATTTGTGATTCTGCAACAGAGGCGCGGCTAGAGCTCCGAATGGTTGCACCCCGACCCGTTCATTTCCCAAGAATATCCACCATAAGGGTATCGACAGGACACCGAAGACCAATGCGGCCACAGGTATGGCGGAGAATCTTCTGAACTTGATCAGATACCAGAGAGACAACGGGATCGCACCGAAAACCGAGAATGGCGACGAGAACAGCGCAGATAAGAGCAGCACCCCAACTAAAGCGTAGACTGCCACCCCGTCGGATTGCCGAAGAATGTACAGACAGAAAAGAACGCAGATGGCAGCGAGAAAGTGCTGCGACGTCCACATCGTAAGCGTGACGAAGTTCGAGTACTGCAAAACGAAGCCAAACTCACTCGCCCACCATTCGCTGTGCTCTGGAACGAAATTCAGGTTGGCAATCCAGAACAAAAAGTCAAAACCACCGTACAGGAGACAAACCACAATAAACGCACTGCGTGAGCGCCGATTCTCGAACAGCACCTTACCGGCATAGACCAACGCGTAAGAAATAAAGAAACAGTAGAGCAGCTTGGTGATCGCGAGCGCCTGCTTAACGGTACTTGCCACACCGGCGTGGTAAAGCACCGCACCTGGCATCCAGGGTGCGTAGTAGTAGGCAAGATATTCGCTGTTATCGTAGGTCGACCGTGGCGGAAAGGTTTCTGTGTGAATGATCGATGCCAGATTCGCGACGTGATATATGTCGTCCCCTAACGGTATTAATGAATAACCTATTGATCCTTCAAACAAGTAAGCCATGCGAGGCAAGAAGAAAATCAGAGCCAGAGCACAGCACCCAAAGTGCTCCCGGGAGTTCAGCACCGGGAAACCAATGCGACTAGCAATCATCAGCAGAGCCATCGCCACAATGGCAATTAGATAGATGGTCGGCGCGGCAGCGGTATGCGCCTCCATGAAGTTCATGATGGACATCGTCAGTACATTGGCGCCAAAAACGGACCCGAATAGTAACGGCATGAAGTTGACCGAAGATCTCCATTCGCCCATGACCGCCTTCCTGTAGATCAGACTTAACTTACGGTTCGTCATCACCCTGTCGCCGCCATCAGTGCTAACCATAGAAACATTCAAGAGGCGGTCAGTCCAAACAGGGTCCACGCGAATGCACCGCTACGGGCTACTGACCCAAGTCAGTCAAGAACGCTGTGACTGACCATTTTTGACGCGAGGCACCCTTCATGAGCCCGGCTCGCAGGCATCAAGGGTTCACCGCAAGATCATTCGCCATCCTGCCAATTTTTGCTGGTCGCAATGCGCCTGTTCGCTAGACTCAACCACATGAACGCGCAGACCTCAACACCTCTGTCGACGTGCCTCAAGCCTTCTGTAGCTGTGATCATTCCGTGTCACAACGAAGCCAATGCCATTGCTCGCGTGGTTCGAGATTTTCGATCAGCTCTTCCCGACGCGTCCATATTTGTCTATGACAATGTCTCTTCCGATGCGACATATGAGGTGGCGAAGTCTGCCGGCGCAATCGTTCACCGTGAATTTCGTCGAGGCAAAGGAAACGTTGTTCGCCGAATGTTCGCGGATATAGATGCAGATGTTCTGGTCATGGTCGACGGCGACGACACCTATGATGCATCGGCCGCTCCTACGCTGATCGAGCACCTGCTGAACAACTCACTCGACATGGTGAATGCAGCACGCGTTCCGTCGTCGACGGACGCCTATCGAAAGGGGCACCGGCTTGGAAACATCATTCTTACCGGAATCGTCTCGATGGTTTTCGGCAATCAGATCACTGACATGCTGTCCGGTTACCGAATATTCTCCCGACGGTTCGTGAAGTCATTCCCAGCCATTTCCAACGGCTTCGAGATCGAGACGGAGCTGACGGTCCATGCACTGGATCTTCATCTGCCGGTGGGCGAGATTCCGGTGCGCTACAAGGAACGCTGCGAAGGAACGAGCAGCAAATTGCACACTTACCGAGACGGCATTCTGATCTTGAGATTCATAGTTCATTTGATCAAACAAGAGAAGCCGCTTGAGTTCTTCGGTTGCGTCTTCCTCTTGCTCTCATTGATCTCTTTGGCCGTGGAGATTCCTGTGATCGTCACATTCATCGAAACGGGACTGGTCCCGCAAATCCCGTCCGCGGTTCTCGGCGTCGGCATTGGCCTGCTCGCGTCCCTGAGCCTGGTATGCGGACTCATCCTGGAGACCGTCACTCAGGGGCGGAACGAGGCAAAAAGAATGCACTACTTATCTCTTCCACCAGTAACACCTGCCCACAATGAAGGCACTGGCCATCGGGGCGCCGCGAACGCGACGACCGGGCGCATGCTGAACCTCCGAAGCTGAAGCACCAAGATATGGACACCGCAGCCAGGGATCCGCGCGAGTGGCGAGCCCCGAATCTCCGCGTTACGCAACGAGCGCTGCCTCAACACCAGCCCTCGATCGTTCCCTAGACCAGGGACGGTGTCACCACATGTATTACGTCATTGGCTCAGGCCCTGCAGGCATTGCCGCGGCAGCCGCATTGATTTCGGCAGGCAGCGAAGTGACGCTGCTGGACGTCGGTATTGAACTGGACGAGGAACGCGAGGTCCGCCGTCAGCGTATGGCAACGCGTGACGCGAGTGAGTGGACCGAGGAGGAGATCAGCTCGTCCCGGGCACACTTAGAGATCAATGGGGAACTCGAAGCCAAGCTGTGTCACGGCTCGGATCATGCATATAAGCCTGCGCCGTCGGCCACTCGCATCGATTATGGATCTCTTGCAGTTCGAAGCTCGGCGGCAAAAGGCGGGCTCAGCAACGTTTGGGGTGCGGCATTGCTTCCGTTTCACCAAAATGACACGCTCGACTGGCCAATAACAATGTCCGACCTGAGCGACTCCTACCGCGCTGTTCTCCAACTCATTCCAGTAGCAGGCATGCAGGATGATCTTCGTCGCCTGTTTCCACTTTATACAGAACGACTGCATCGTCCGAGAATCAGCGCACAGGCAGAGAGCCTGTTAGCAGATCTTACGCGTAACCGCGCTGAGCTATCTCGCTGTGGCGTCACCTTTGGGTCGGCTCGTTTGGCCGTTCGCTTTTCCGGCGCATCTCCATCGGATTCCTGCAACTTCTGCGGACACTGCATGCACGGCTGTCCAAGAGATCTCATATATTCGAGCCGACATACTCTTTCTGAGCTTCTTGCATCCGGCAAGCTAAAGTATGTTCCCAAGGTGGTGGCGCAAATGATATCCGAGCAGGGCTCACGCGTTACCGTTATGGCATCGGTGAATGGTTGTCCAGTCCAGTTCTCCGGGGAGCGGGTTTTTATCGGGGCAGGCGTCTTCAACTCGACAGCAATTCTCTTGCGCTCACTGGGATGGCACGACCGACCAGTTCAGATCTCAGACTCACAGTACTTTGTCTTCCCGTTATTGCGGGTCCGGGCCAGCTCGCATGTGGACAAAGAGCGCCTGCATACTCTCGCGCAGGTGTTTCTGGAGATCTTGGCTCCCGCGATCAGCCCCTACCTGGTTCACTTGCAGATCTACGGATTCAACGATCTGCTCGCCGACTTAGTCAAGCTCCGTCTGAAGGCGCTATGGAAATTCTTCCCTCGGGACGCTCTACTCGGTCGCTTGCTGGTCGTACAAGGATTCCTTCACTCTGGCCACTCAGGACACATCACGGCCACACTTAGACGCTCAGCCGAAGGAAGCGTTCTGCGCCTGGAGCCAGTTGAAAGTTCTGACGCGCGCGACCGCGTAGGGCGAGTCATCCAACACATGCGCCGGCTGTCTAAGTCCACGCGCGCGGTACCCCTTGCTTCCGCACTACGGATCATGCAGCCCGGGCGCAGTTTTCATTGTGGCGGTAGTTTTCCCATGTCCCGCAGCCCGCACGACGGTCAGACCGACATACTGGGCCGCCCATTCGGCTTGAACCGTACGCATGTAATCGACGCGACCGTCTTCCCCAGCATTCCCGCTACCACCATCACACAAACAGTTATGGCGAACGCTTATCGGATCGCCTCACAATCCGTTGGACTCGATCAATTTCATCAAGTGTGATGTCTGACACTCCCGTAGTTGCCGTTACTGGTGCGAATGGCTACGTCGGCTCGATTATCTGTCGGGCGTTAACCTCGCACGCACATATCATCCCGTTGGTGCGTGTCCCAAGACGTCCGGGCGAAGAAGCCTGGTCATTTGGCGCCAGTGAGGACATGGTTGCAGGGCTTCTGAGTAGAAATGGTGTAACACACATCGTCCATGCAGCGTGGGATATGAAGCGCAGCGATCTGACTCATCTAAAGCAGACGTGCGTTGCGGGTACGGAACGCCTCGTTGTAGCGGCCAGAATGCTTGGCATCTCGAATTTCATACTTATCTCCTCGATGAGCGCATTCTCCGGCACGAGATCCGCGTACGGCCAATCAAAGCTCCTCGCCGAGCAAGGAGTCTTTGACGGTGGCGGTACCGTGCTGCGGCTGGGCCTGGTGTGGGGCGATAGCCCCGGTGGCGTGTTCGGCAGCCTGTCCACGTTTGCCAGCCGTCTGCCAATAGTCCCAATCATTGTAGGTGGCGCAGGTATGCAGTTTCTGCTGCATGAACGCTCGCTTACCACTGCGATCATTCGCGCGGTTCAGGGCGACTTCGCAGGTGAGCAGCGAGCGATAACGTTGGCCCACCCGATGCCGATCGCTCTTTCCAAACTGTTGCGGGCGCTAGTAGCTGCCAAGGGTCGTAGGGCGATATTTGTACCAGTTCCATGGCATGCACCCTACCTCGTTCTGCGCTGTGCTGAGCGGCTGCATGTTCCCCTCAAGCTGCGCAGCGACAATCTACTGGGCTTTATTTATCAGGATACTCAGCCTGACTTCACACCACTCGCCAAATACAGGATTGATATGGAGCCATTTCCCCCCGGTGCCGATCTGGGTTGATCGACGATCCTGGAGCATCACCGGAATGGCGCGACCCAACTAGAGCTTCGCTGAAGTGCATGAGCGGTCCATCTTCTAGCTGGAAACCCGGCGGCTATGCCTGACGATGGTTCGCTACGATGTCCGGCGACGACAAGACAGGCTAGCTCATTCAGCGGCCTCGCAGTCCACCGCGGAGGAGCAGGACCGGGAGTGGAGCGCCGCTGCTGCCAGCCGCAAACCCAGCTTTCTGCCCTCGCGAATCGCGTAGTTCGTGCCTCGGTCCTCCGGATAGATCTGCGCCATGGAGCAAATGTGAAGTCCAGGAAACGGCGTGTCCACAGACGGTACAACCTTGCTGTAGTTCCGGCCGACAACCGGTTGCGACCACCGCGCACGCCATAGATGGTGGGCTTGAATCCATTCGCGTCTCAGCTCAGGAAACATTGCTTGCATGAACGGCAGGGCATAGGCAAGCACTTCCTCCGCGGTCATCGAAAATAGACGATCCGTGTGCGGCAAGTACTTGGACAGGTACACGATATGCCTGCCGCCGTACGTCTCGGGCCGTTGAAAGTTCGTGTGTTCGATTATTCCGACAAAGGGGAAGCTCGGGTCGTTCACGTTCAGCCAATAGGTGCTCGATAATGGCCGGTCCAGTTCCAGAACCAGACACACGTTTCCGATGTACTGAATAACCTCGAGGCTACGTACATACTGATCATCCGCCCAACCTCGAATCATGTCCGCTATCAGCGGCAACGCCGTCGTCACCACGACACAATCAGAACGCACTTCGCCGCCTGACGCCGTGACTCTCCAGCCGCTGCCAACTGGCTCGATGCTCGAGACACGCGAGCCGAGGACAATCTTGCCGCCCTGCCGCCTGATATGCGTCGCGAGCGCTTCGGCCAGACAGACGAACCCTCCCCTAAAATACGCCAGCCGCTCCCCGCCGCCCTTGCCCCGACTGCCGCCCCGCAGCTTGAGCTTGTTCCAGAACCACACTGCCGAGATCTGCCCCGCATACGGACCAAACTTTCCTTTCAGCAGCGGCTGCCATACGACACGAAATACATTCTCACCGCCGAGCTCGCGCAGCCAGTCCTCCGCCACCTTGCTTTCGATCGCCATCCAGTCCTTGATACGTCGCGCTCGTAACGCGAGAAGTCCCAGACGAATTCGATCGGTGAACGATAGCGGCGAGAACCTCAGCAAGTCCAACGGACTGGAAAGCTTAAAGAACTTATTCGCATAGTAAACCCCGGTATTGGTCGGATTGATCTCGACATGATCACTCATGCCCAGTTCATCGATCAGACGCATCACATGAACGTCGTTGGTGAACCAGTGGTGATAGAAGCGATCCAGTTTTTCCCCACCCACCTCGAACGCTGCCGCCAGTCCACCCACTTCCCGTTCGGCTTCCACTACTACGACGTCTACTCCGCTTCTGGCCAGCTCGTAAGCCACCGAGAGACCTGAGAAGCCACCGCCCACGACAGTTACCTGTGTCATGCCGACATCGTCCTCCGTCTCGACTCTGCACCGCCGCGTACGAGAATCGGCCCGACCAGCAGATGCACACCACCGGCTACAGTCAGTCCAGCCAGGCCCGGCTCATCCAGGCTGAAGAGCGCTGCGCGAGCCCAGTATTCGAGGGATGACTAGCAGATCCAGCAGTCGCTCCGCACGTACCGTTGCTACCACAATACCCTTAGGTGCGCCGAGCCTGTCGCTAACTGCAAAAGAGCGCATCGCATCGAGGGGCGTGAACGGCCAACATTGTTCGCTGCCATCACGTGCATCTCCTCCGCCATCCGTGAAATCATCGCAAATCCGGCCACTCGAATTGAGTTCGGTTGCTCCGAATTATTGTCTGTCATTTAGTAGGGCATTGAAGATCCTGTCGTTGTAACAAAGGCCTCGAAGCAACAGTCTTCGCGTCCGACGCTGGATTGTTGGCATCGGCCTCAGCCGGGGATCCGGTTACGCACCTGACTGCGTGGATCAGCTCCGACTAGAGCGGATCTTGTTCCCGCCCCGCTTCTTCCTGTTTTGGGCTGATTCGTGCTGGCACGGCTCGATGCAACGGGTGCAAGTAAGTACTGAGGGTATGCCCGCCATCGACCAGTAGATCGAGCCCGGTCACCAAGTCCGACGCCGCCGAGGCCAGGAAAAGAACCGCTCCATACATAGCACTATATGGAATGAGGCTCCCCATAGGAGTGACCTCGCGCATGCGCGCGCGCCATTCCGGATCAACGGGATTGCCATGGGTGAGCATCCAACCCGGGCTAATACAATTGACATTTATATTGTAGGAACCCCATTCGACAGCAAGTGTCCTCGTGAGATGAATTACCGCCGCTTTCGACGCGTTGTAGGCGCAGTTACCAGCGGCGATGCGGCCGTACATCGATGCGATGTTAATGATCTTACCGCCGCAGGGTTCCTGGCCCATCATCTGTTTGGCTTGGGCTTGAGCGCACCAGAACACTCCCGCCAGGTTGATGTCGATCATCTGATCCCAGTGTACTGAATCCATTTCCAGCGCGCTCTGCGCGATACCTCCTCCGGCGTTGTTCACTGCGATGTCCAGGCGCCCAAAGCGGCGAGCGACTTCGGCCTGCATCTCGTGTATCTGGCGAGGGTCCGCAACGTCGCATTTGATGAAGAAAGAATCCACGCCCATTTGCCTCAGAGATTCGCAGGTGCGCTCCCCTCGCTCGGCATTTCGGCCGGCCAGCGCGACGTCGACACCTGAGCTGGCTAACGCGACGGCGCAAGCACGACCGACCCCGATCGCACCACCTGTGACCAAGGCCTTCCTCCCGCTAACATCAAAAAGGTCTCGATACATAGATTGCCTCGAGTTGATCTGCCCCAGTTGCCGACGCGTGGACGATGCTGAGTCGTGTGGAACGGTAGAGCTGGTGATGGCCACTACATACTGTAGCAGGCGCTTCTCATCAATCGGCGGTTGAACGAGACGTCCTGATGGGGACATACAGCGCGTTGCGAGCCGCAGCAGGCCAAGCGACCGAGGCGGCACCACGCCGCAACGTGCGGTAGGTGACAGTCACCGGAAGGTTTTATTCCGAGCGATGCGAGTGACGCGATTACTGCTCCCACGACTTGAACCCGCAGATACGTAAGCAGCGCCGTCGTGGCTCCGGCGCAATCACGCCCGACGCAAGACTGCTCAGATTCATTTGCTTCAACGAAGCGCGGCGGGAAGGGGGGCTGGGGCGCACGCAGCCGTGGGGTTTCGACGTGAGTAGTTGCAAGTCGCTCGCACGGCTGCAGCAATACCCTCCGCAGTGGGATACATAACTCCTTCGAGTTGCGGACTAAAGGGCACTGGCACATCCGGCGCCGTCAGTCGTTGTACGGGCGCTCTCAGGTATGCGAACGCCTCCTCTGAGACCAGAGCGGCGATCTCCGATGCCACGCTGCACATCCCAGGAGCGGGATCGACCACCACCAGACGACCGGTCTTCCGGACGGACTGGACAATGGCGCCCCGGTCCAGTGGCACAAGCGTGCGTGGATCGATGACCTCGACGGAGATACTTTCATGCTCAAGCACCCTGGCCGCTTGCAGGCTGCGATCAACGCAGCCCGCGATCGCAACGACAGTAACATCCGATCCTACGCGCTTAGTATCGGCCGCACCGAACGGAACCTGGTACTCGTGGTCCGGCACTTCGCCGCTCACCTCTCCCAGCGCTGCATCTTCGAAACAGAGCACTGGGTTGTTGTCGTCGATGGCGGTTTTGAGTAAACCCTTGATGTCATACGGCGTCGTGGGCACAATTATCTTCAACCCCGGAATCTGCGCAAATATCCCCCAAGGCCGGTCCGAGTGATGTGCGGCGAGTCCCGCACCATAGGCCACGGACGATCGCACAACGATCGGCACGCTCGCCTGCCCGCCGAACATGTAACGGCTCTTCGCCGCCTGGTTCACGATCTGATCCATCGCTGAGTAGAGAAATGTGGAGAAAGCGGCCTCTATGACGGGACGCATGCCGGTCAGGGCGGCGCCGATGCCGGCACCGATGAAACCGGCTTCGCTGATGGGCGTGTCCCGGATTCTCTCCGGACCGAACTCCTGCAGCACATCGGAATAGTAGAACCCCTGCACATCCTCGCCCATCACGAAAACGTGAGGATCTCTGCGCATGGCAGCGACGATCGCGCTCTTCGCCGCTTCCAGGTAAGTTATCTGAGGCATTCTCGAAGTCACTCCTTTGCGCTGCTAGCAATACAAATATTCCATGAGCGCATCCGGCTCCGGCACCGCACTGCTGTCGGCGAAGACTACGGCGCCCTCAACCTCCGCCTCAACGGCCGCCCTCATTTGTTCGACTTCCGCTCGCGATAACAGCGCCCGGCCTATCAAATCATTCACAAACAGCTCGATGGGGTCCCGCTTTCGCCATGCTGCGACTTCAGCTTCGCTCCGATAGCGTGGCGCCTGAAATTCCTCGCCGAACTCCTGGTGTTCGCAGTATCGATAAGTCTTGGCCTCTATCAACGTGGGCCCCTCACCGCTACGTGCGCGAGCGACGGCTGCGGCGACACAGTCATACACGGCGAGTACATCTTGCCCATCGGCAACGACCCCTGGAATATTGTATGCACAAGCTCGCTTTGCGATGTCGATGACAGAGGTGGTCCTGGTTTGCGGCGTGAACAGCGCGTATCCGTTGTTCTCACAGAGAAAGATTACCGGCAATCCCCAGATGGCGGCGAGGTTCAACGATTCATGGAATGGTCCGCAGTTCGCTGCCCCGTCGCCGAAGAAACAAAGGCAGACCTGATCCGTGCCTCGCAGCCGCGAGCTCAATCCGGCACCCACGGCAACCGGCATCAGCGAGCCCACGATGCCTGACTCCCCGAGACTTCCTGCGGAGAACGCGGCCAAATGCATCGATCCGCCTCGTCCGTGACATAGGCCGGTTTGTTTACCAAAGAGCTCGGCCATCAGCGGCGCCAGCGCCACACCCTTTCCTATAGGGTGGCCGTGCGAGCGATGATTCCCGGTCATGTAGTCGTCATCGCGCACTGCCATGCAGGCACCAACAATCTCAGCTTCCTGACCCACAGAATTGTGCATGGCCCCGACCAGCCGCGATCGCAGCGAAGCAGCACGCTCCTCGAACAGGCGGATACGCAGCATCCGCCGCAGCATCTCTCGATGCTGATCCACGTTGAGATCTCGCGACGCCCGCTTTGAATCTGTGATCCTTGTCATCGCGCAATTCTCACCGGCTTGTTGGTGGCCTGTTGAAAATCCGTATCCCTGCGCCTCATGCTGTCGATGCAGGCGGCGATCATTTGACCATCCAGTACCGGCGCAACGATGCCAGCGGGCTCCAGCAAACGATAGGTCTCATCGCAGTCGAAAACGATCTTCTCGTCTCGCGTGTCGTACTGATGACGATCGAAAGCTTCCCGGCTCATGGAAAACGCAAACTCGATCAGCGGTACCGCAGGAAGGGACCAGCCGCTCTGGTGCAGCTTCTTCATTTCTCCGATCCACTCGAAGTAAGGCTTCAGCTCCAACGAAGTGCCGAGCTGCGAATTGCAGCGCTCGAAGAGACCTTCGTAATGTCCGTGAGGAGAGGAGACGTGGAAGATACCGCCACCGTTCCGGTACTTGTTCGCCAGGTACACGATGGCACTTGCCACATAGTCGACCGGCGTCGGCGCAGCGCCGCTCAGGTAGCCTTGGATGCCGTATCCCGAAAGTAGACTGCTCTTGATGACACGATAGACGTTCTGTAGTTCATCGTAGCGCCCGCCCTGCGCATCTGCCCAGACCAACCCGATCCGGAAAACGTTGCACGGAATACCGCGGTCCTGCGCTTTCAAGAGGATTTTTTCTCCCACCCACTTGCTGGCGGCATAGCCACAAGACACGGGATGGCGTTCCCCATCGATGGAGCTGCGCTCGTTGATCACCCGAGCGGCTTCGCTCGTCAGCGGACTGAAGACGCTAAAGGTCGACACATAGTTGACGAGCTTGGTTCTTTCCGTCACTGCCAGCTTTAGCAACTCACTGACTCCGCCGACGTTCGCCGCCTTTGCCATCGCATAGGACTCCAGATGGTTCATGCTGGTGGCGCAGTGATAGATGCTGTCGATCGAACGCGCGAGCCGCGAGTACCACTCATCGTCCAGTCCCAGCCTCGGCAGTCGCAGATCTCCGAGAACGGCGGTGATGCGCTGTTCATATTCGTCGCGCCACAGGTCCCATATCTGGAGCGTCTTCTTGATTCGAGCCATACCCAGATACTCGGACGTTGCCCGCACCAGGCAGTAGACGCCGGCTCGCTCCTCTTGCAGCAGCCGCGCGAGCAGGAATCGCCCAACGAATCCCGTGGCGCCTGTCAGCAGGACTTTTTGCCTCCGCCCACCCCCCTCGACCGCTCCCGCGCCCCGCACGCTCCGCACGAGTATCGCCTCACTTTCCAGATCTACCAACTCTTCGTCTGGAACCGAGCCGCCACGGATCCGTGCTGCGAGCTCTCGGATGGTCGGATACATGTAGATGTCGACAACACGTAGCGCGCAGCCGAGCATCTCGTTCGTTCGGGACAGCGCCTTGATCGCGAGCATCGAATGACCGCCCGTTTCGAAAAAGTTGTCCTGGCGTCCGACTTGCTGCAGTCCCAGTAGCTCCTGCCAGATCTGCGCTAACCGCTGTTCGATCTCGCCCTGCGGCGGCTCGTATGGGCGAGCGCCCTCGCCCGCAAAATCCGGAGCAGGCAAGGCCCGCGTGTCGAGCTTGCCATTCAAGGTCATCGGCAATCGTTCCAAGCAGACGAATGCACCGGGGAGCATGTAGTCGGGCAGTCCGGCGCGCAAATGAGTTCGCAACTCATCACTGCGCAACTGCATATTGCTTTCCGGCACAACGTAGGCGATCAGTCGCTTCTCACCGCGCGAATCTTCTTGAGCTATCACGACGGCTTCCTTCACCTGAGGATGGCGAGCGATCTGAGCTTCGATCTCCCCAAGCTCGATCCGAAACCCACGAATCTTCACCTGATGGTCGTTCCGGCCCAGATACTCAATCTGTCCATCCTCGCGCCATCGAGCCAAGTCCCCGGTCTTGTATAGTCTCGCTATGTTCCCCGGGTAAACGGCGTGAGTCACGAATCGCTCCTGCGTCAGCTCTGGCCGATTGAGGTATCCGCGCGCCACGCCTGCGCCTCCGACGTATATCTCGCCGGTGACACCCAGAGGCGTCGGATTTCTGCAACGATCGAGCAGGTACAGCTGAAGATCCGGGATCTGCCGGCCAATGATGCTGCTCCTCTCCGAAAAGATTTGCCCCTCGGTCAGCGGCTGATAGGTCACGTGCACCGTTGTCTCTGTAATGCCATACATATTGACCAGCTTTGGCCGATCGGCGCCGTTGCGCTCAACCCAGCGTCGCAACGTTCGTAGCTCGAGGGCCTCGCCGCCAAAGACGACCACCCGCAGCGAGTGCTTCATCTCAACGTTCGACTCCTGCGCATCAATTAGCTGCGTGAAGGCACTCGGTGTTTGATTGAGTACCGTGACACCTTCCCTGCACAGCAGGGAATAGAATTCATGCGGCGATCGCGCGATCAGGTACGGAACGACAACCACCCGACCACCATACAACAAGGCACCCCACAGCTCCCACACCGAGAAATCGAAAGCAAATGAGTGAAAGAGTGTCCACACATCACGATCGTTGAACGAGAACCATTGTTCGGTCGATGTGAAAAGCCGCGCCACATTGCCGTGCTCCACCATCACACCCTTGGGCCTCCCGGTGGATCCGGATGTATAGATCACGTAAGCGAGCGCATGAGAGTCCGCTTCGCTAGTGGCCAGCGGTACGTTTTCCACCGGCCAACCGTCGAGTTGCTCGTATCCCTCGCTCATGATCAGCGTTTGGATCCCTGAAGGGCTCATCCGGTCCTGCAGGTGCTCTTCGACAAGGAGCACCGTCGGAGCCGCATCGCTGAGCACGAAGTCCAAGCGCTCCCGCGGATAATGTGGATCGAGGGGTACATAGCCACCCCCCGCTTTCAGGATCCCGAGAATGCCGACGATCATCATCAGATGACGATCCACGCAAATTGCCACTCGATGGTCACGGCCGACGCCCTTGCTTCTCAGCAGCCAAGCGAGCTGGTTGGCCTTCTCGTTGAGCTCCGCGTAGCTTAGCGATCTGTTCTCGCAAGTCGCAGCTATGGCAGTGGGCGACCGGAAAACCTGGGCTTCGAACCTCTCATGGATCGGTCGGGGCTGCTCGCACGCGATCGCACTTCCGTTGAACGATTCGATGAGCCGACGTTGGTCGTCGGTGAGCAGCGTCAGCTCGCCGATCTTCGCGTGCACGTCGCCAGTCACTGCCGGCAGTACCCAGCGCAGTGACTGCAGCCAGCGGTCAGCACAGCCGCTGGAGAACAGGTCTGTGGCGTAGTTGAGCGTCAGGACGATGTCCTCGCTGCTGTCGTCGACGGACAGCAGGAGATCGAACATCGCTCCCTGTTCCATACCCAGCTCGAGGGATACCGCCACTCCAGGCAAGGTCGGATGGCGCCGTAGTTCGGACTGTATGGTCAGCATGACCTGGAACACCGGGTTTTTACCCTTGAGCCGCTGCGGATGCAGCGCCTCGACCAACTTCTCGAAGGGCACATCCTGGTTGTCGAACGCGCCAAGCGTCGTCTCCCGCGCTTGCGCCAGCAGCTGATCAATAGTCATCTCGTCGTCGAGCTGCATGCGGAGCACGATCGTATTAGCGAAGAATCCGATCAGCCCCTCCAGCTCCGGGCGCTGGCGATTCGCCACTGGCGTTCCTACCAGGACGTCCTGCTGATCGGTCAACCTGTAAAGCAGCGCCGACCATGCCGCGTGGAATACCATGAACGGGGTCAAGCCGCGGCACCTTGCGAACTCCCGCAGGTGCGCGCTCAGCTCCAGGCCCAGGGAGGTCTCGACGTTGTCGCCTCGATAGCTTTGTGACACCGCCCGCTGCCGATCGGCAGGCAAGTCCAGGTGCAAACAAGCCCCGCGTAACCTCTCTAGCCAATAATCCAGTTGTCCCTGAAGAGCACCGCTCTGCAGCCATCGCCTGTGCCACTGGGCATAGTCTGCATATTGGATGTGCAGCGGTGACAGTGCCGGCTGTTGCCGCTGCCGATATGCGCGATACATCTCCTGCAATTCTTCGAAGAACACATTCATTGACCAACCGTCGAACACGATGTGATGCACGGTGATCAGCAGCAGGAACTCATCGGCATGGATGCGCAGCAGCCGGCCCCGGATGAGGGGGCCAGTGTCCAGATCGAACACCGCTTTCGATTCCAGCTGTTTATGCAGCTCGACCTGCTCCAGGCGACGCGACGCTTCCAGCGTCGTAAGATCGATGCTCTTAAAGGAGAAAGTCCCGTGCGTGGCGATGCGCTGTTTCAAGTCGCCATCGACGACGGCATACGTAGTGCGCAGCACTTCGTGGCGGCCCACTAGTCCGTCGAGCGCTTGTTGCAAAGCCTGCTCATCGAGGCTCCCTCGCAGTCTCATCGCAATGGGAATATGGTAGGCGGCGCCGCCGCCCTCCATCTGATCCACCAGCCACACACGCTGTTGCGCGTCCGAAGCGGGAAGTTGAACGAATGGACCGTCCGCGACACGAGCGACCTTTAGGATCTCCTGGCTCGCGCTCTCCTCGCCGCGACGACTCCTGTCTCGCAACAGAAGCTGCAGCAGCCTTACCTTGTCGTTGGACAATCCTTCGATACGGTCGTTGTTTCGCATTTCCCTTGGCTTCCATCGTCAAGTAAAAACAGGTCCCCAGGGGTCCTTCGATAGCACCATTAAAGCCGGGAGACTGTAACGGAAACTCCGCCCCCCGGGGCTTTGACGTCGCTGCCACCTGCTACACAGCTGACCCGGAGCTGCGCAGTCAGCCCGAAGCTGCGCGGGGCTAGATCTCCGTGTTTCGGATGATCCCATTCCACGAACGGATCGCAAGGGAGATGCAAGATTGAAATGTGCTCGCCGCGAGAGAAGCTTCCGTATGCACGCCACGACGGCTTGGCGCCCCCCCCACCCGATTTCGGTCAGTCACGCAAAACGTGAAATCTGGTTGATCAGCAACCCCTGATCCCCCGACACACCTCAGACTGAACATTACCGACTGCGCGAAACCGGCGCGTCCGCTCCAATACTCCAATTTTCCACCACGAGCTGAAGCTCACGTTATCGCTAAACTCTTTTTCTTCACAATGACTTAACGAGACGACACGACAGGCAACACCAAGGTGGCAAACGCGTCGACGTAAATGCCAGTTCGGTTTGCTCACAACGTAGGGAAAGTGCATGAAAGATCTCGCGTCATCCCAGTTGCTTCTGTCGCCCGGCCTGCTCCAGAAATTGCAGGACTTCGCGCACCAGCAGGACGCCAGTGTTGTCGAGGCTCTGATTACCGGTTGGGCGCTACTGCTGCGTCTCTGGCTGGAAAAGGATGAGGTGTCACTCGATATTGCGATTCATTCATCGGCAGATGTCCGCGAAGCTGGCGCATTCCTGCCTGACACGACACCTATGCATGTAGTCATACCTCGGGACACATCTGTGCGAAACGCTCTGAGCGCGGTACATGCCGTGATCGAGCAGTTGCGTGCGATGGGATCGGACGATCTGCCAGCGCAAATCGTTCTGTCTTCGATGATTCCTCAAGCGCTGTTCTGGCACGAGCCTGCGCAGGCGAGCAATCACGCCTCGACGGACGCAATTCCCGTGCGGATGATGACCGTTCGCGTCGCTTGCGATCAGCAGGCATCGACGACACTGGAATATTCCAGGGCTGCTCTCAGCAAAGCAGCAGTCGAACGCCTCACAACCAGTGCGGCGGCGCTGCTGCAGCAAATGGCTGACGGCCATGATCTGACCCACCCGGACATCAGCGGGCACACGACCGCTGTACGTGAGCTCATCTCTCATCGATACGTCGACAACCCGGCTCCTTACCGCCACGACCACCTGATCCATCGATTGTTCGAAGAGCAGGCACGAAGGACGCCTGACGCTGTTGCAGTCGTACTCGATGAGCAATCGCTGACGTACGCAGAGATCGATGCCCGCGCGGACTCGCTCGCGGGACATCTCGTGCATGCCGGCGTTCGTGTCGATCAGCCTGTCGCGGTTTTCATGGGACGTAGCCCGGAGATGATCGTCGCGCTGCTTGGTATCCTCAAGGCCGGTGGCGCCTATCTGCCTCTGGATCCCGGTTACCCGGCCGAGCGCCTGAAATACATGCTGGAGGACGCCGCTCCAACGCTCGTGCTAACCCAGCACACGCTGCGAGCACTCTTGCCGCAGGTTGACATCCCGGTGCTGGCTCTAGATGACTACCTCGATGGCGACCGCTTCGATACATCACTTCCGGACCGGCCCCAGAGTAGCGACAGTCTTGTGTATGTGATCTACACATCGGGTTCGACCGGTCGTCCGAAAGGAACCGCAATGCCCCACCGTGCCATGATCAATTTGATTGAATGGCACCAGCGAGTCTTCGAAACTCTCCCGGGCAGTCGCGTTGCTCAATTTGCCGCGTTGAGCTTCGACGTGGCCTTTCAGGAGATCTTCTCGACCTTGTGCGCCGGCGGTTGCCTGGTCCTGATGAACGAGTGGATCCGGCGGGACGCGCGCGCTCTGATGCGCTACCTCGATAGCCAGTCGATCCAGAGGCTGTTCCTTCCTCCTCTCGTCCTACATGGCTTGGCGCAATATCACACCGCTACCGGCGAGATCGCGACATCGCTTCGGGACATCATCACAGCCGGCGAGCAATTGCGGATCACTCCGGATATCCGCCGCCTGTTCGAGCATCTGCCAGATTGCCGCCTCCACAATCACTATGGCCCCACCGAATCGCACGTCGTGACCGCGTGGACTGCGAACGGTGATCCGCAGAGCTGGCCAACGCTTCCCCCCATCGGCCAGCCGATCTCGAACACAAGAATCTATGTGCTCGATGACCATCGACAGCGTGTCCCCACGGGATCGACCGGGGAGATCTACATCGGCGGGACGACCGTAGCGCGTGGCTACCTTGGCAAACCCGAGCTCACGCAACAACGCTTCGTTCCCGATCCCTTCTCATCGAATCCTGCGGACCGCCTCTACAAGACTGGCGATCTCGCCCGCTGGCGAGATGGAGTGCTGGAGTATCTGGGCCGCAACGATGACCAGGTGAAGATCCGCGGTTTTCGCATCGAGCTAGGTGAGATAGAGACCCACCTCTGTACACACGAACTGGTAGGTGAGGCAGCGGTAGTTGCGCGCACCGAAGATCGTGGAGAAAAGCGGCTGGTTGCATACGTAACTCCTCGCAATCGCACACTCGTGAGCATCGAATCGCTTCGGTCACATCTGCAGACGCGATTGCCGGATCACATGATGCCGCACGTCTTTGTCGTCCTTGATCGCATGCCAGTGACCCCGAGCGGTAAGCTCGATCGACGATCGTTGCCGGCACCGACCTCGGAGGCAGTGGTAACACGACCCTATGATCCGCCGGCTTCCGACGCCGAGATCGCTCTAGCCGCCGTTTGGAGCGAAGTGCTTCGCGTCGAACACATCGGCAGGCAAGATCATTTCTTCGAACTCGGCGGAGATTCGCTACTGATGGTGCAGATGCTGGAAAGATTGCGATCGCGTGCTCTCTCGATCGATGCGCAATGCGTCTATGAACGTCCGACGCTCGCGACCATGGCTGAGGTCATGCACCAGGATACGGCCGCCAATCAGCCGCCCTCCAAAGTAATTCCCGCCGAGTGCACTGAGATTACGCCACAGATGCTCACCTCGATTGAGATCGACCCGGAGCAGATTGCGCGGATCGTCAGCTCGGTGCCAGGAGGTACCAGCAACATTCAGGATCTCTATCCACTTGCGCCGCTGCAAGAAGGTATTCTCTTTCATCATCTGTTCGGCGGGAACGCTGCCGACACCTATGTAGTCAGCGTGCTCTTGTCACTGGAATCGTCGGAGCGAGCCAGCGCGTTCACGATCGCCCTGCAGCGGGTTGTCGATCGACACAGCGCCCTGCGCACCGCCATTCTCTGGAACGATCTGCCGCAGCCAGTGCAGGTCGTCTATCGACGAGCGATAGTGCCGGTCTCGACGATCGCGCTGTCTTCCGATCGCGACGGACTCGAGCAACTCGTCGAGATGATGAGATCGGACCGACAGCCGAAGCTAAATGTGTCGCGCGCACCACTCTTGACCCTGGAGCTGGCGGATGACACGCGCAGCAGCCGATGCTATGCCATATTGCGCATTCATCATCTTGCCTGCGATCACGAATCGCTGGACACGATGTTCGATGAGATCTCTACCTTCATGGCCGGCCTCGAACACGAACTAGAGATACCCGCCGAGTACAAAACCCACATCGCGCACTCGTTGAGCGCCAACAAAGACGGCGCCGCGGAAGAGTTCTTCCGTGACAAACTCTCTGGGATCGAGGAACCCACGACTCCATTCGGTCTCACCGATGTTCACGCTGACGCTCTGCGTATTGCCGAAGCTAGCAGCGACCTGGACGCATCTCTCGCGGGACGCATAAGAATGGAGGCACGAAAGCTGGGCGTTACCGCAGCGACTCTTTTTCACGCTGCATGGTCGATCGTCGTCTCACGCACGAGCGGTCGCGAGGATGTGGTTTTCGGCACTCTGTTGCTCGGGCGTATGTACGGACCGGCCGGATCACGGCATACGCTCGGTATGTTCATGAATACATTGCCGATAAGGCTGCGCTTACGAGGACTGACTGCCGAAACCCTGATCAAAGAAACGCATGCCGAACTTGCGCAGTTGCTGAGCCATGAGCAAACGTCACTAGCGCTGGCGCAACGTTGTAGCAACGTCGACGCCTCCTGCCCCCTTTTTGGCGCCTTGCTCA
Source organism: Peristeroidobacter agariperforans (assembly GCF_004138335.1). Classification (GTDB taxonomy): domain Bacteria; phylum Pseudomonadota; class Gammaproteobacteria; order Steroidobacterales; family Steroidobacteraceae; genus Steroidobacter; species Steroidobacter agariperforans. Next base: position 23,033 of record NZ_RYFW01000010.1, read on the forward strand.
ACTATCGACACACTGCCAAACCCAAAAATGCGTTAAGTGCAGGCTTTCGAATAGTTAGCCTCCAGGAATGGACAAACTATCCGGTCACGCTCTCCGTCGACGATGACGGCACAGGCTTTTCTCTCGTGGCACAGATTGACAGATCGATCGATCCGCAGCAGATCATTCGGTACACGGTTACGGCAATGCAGTCATTACTGGATGCACTGCAGGAGTCACCGCTCATACCTGCGTTAAGTCTGCCGATAATACCTGACTCGGAACGTCGGCAAGTGGTCGAGACATTCAATGCAACGATGGCAGCGTATCCAGACCGAAAGCCGATTCATGAGCTGTTCGAGGAGCAGGTGGAGCGCACCCCGGACGCGGTGGCAGTAGTTTGCGAAAAGCAATCGTTGACGTACGCAGAGCTCAACAGGCAAGCAAATGGGCTGGCCCATCTCCTCAGAAAGATTACACAGGTCGGTGACCACATTGTGGTGCTGATGCACCGTTCATTGGAAATGCTTATCGCTCAGTTGGCGGTTCTCAAGTGTGGCGGCGTGTACGTTCCTATGGATCCGGATCTGGCCCCGCAGCGGCAGAAGTTCATGCTGACCGATTGCAATCCGCAGCTCGTGTTGACGGATCGACGGAAGGCCGCAGAGATGCGCATCGAGCCGTATCAATGGCTGGATTGGAACGCAATCCATGCAGAAGTGGAAAAACAGCCGACTGACAACCTGTCGCTGCCCTTGAACCCGACTCCAGCGGCATATGTGATGTATACCTCCGGGTCGACGGGCGTACCGAAGGGCGTAGTCGTTCCGCATCATGCAGTGAGTCGACTTGCCATCAATAACGGTTATGCGCAGGTCGAAGCTGGCGACTGCATACCTCATTACAGCAACCCGACATTCGATGCATCCACATTCGAGATCTGGTGTGCCCTGTTGAACGGCGCGCGGGTATTGATTGTGCCGCAGGCGGTCGTGTTGGAACCAGCGAAGTTCGGCCGCCTGTTGCGACAACAGCAGGCGACGCTGCTGTGGATGTCCGTCGGGCTGTTCAATCAATGCGAACGGATGCTGGTGGATGTATTCACGCAACTGAGGTACCTGATCGTAGGCGGTGACCGACTGGATCCGACCGTGATCAGGCGTGTACTGATGCGTTCCCCCCCGCAGCACTTCCTGAACGCATACGGCCCGACCGAATGCACGACGTTCTCGACTACTTACCTAATCGATGCGGTCGAAGAAGATGCCAAGAGCATTCCGATTGGCCGTCCGATATCGAACACGCAGATCTACATCCTGGACAATCAGCGTCAGCCGGTCCCCCTTGGAACAGTCGGCGAGATCTATATCGGCGGAGCAGGCGTCGCTCAGGGGTATTTGAACCAGGCGGAGCTCACGACGGAGCGCTTCGTGAGAGATCCATTCAGTACCGATACGAATGCCCGAATGTACAAGAGCGGCGACCTGGGACGCTGGCGGGGGGATGGGAATATCGATTTCATCGGTCGCAACGATCAACAGATAAAGATTCGCGGCTTCCGGATTGAACCCGCCGAGATCGAGCTCCAACTATTGAAACATGCGCAAGTTAGGGAGGCCGTGGTTATTGCCCGGGAGCATGTGCCTGGAGAGAAGCGCCTTTTCGCGTATTTCATTGCTGAGAATTGCAAGGCAGCGCCGAGTGCCGCAGCCCTGCGCACACACTTGAAGGCAGCACTACCGGAGTACATGATTCCCGGCGCCTTCGTCGCTCTCGAGCAGTGGCCTCTGACGCCGAATGGCAAGCTGGATCGTCGAAAGCTGCCGGAGCCGCCTGCCTCGGCTCATGCACTTACAGAGTACCAGCCTCCCAACGGCGAAATGGAAATACTCCTGGCAGGACTGTGGCAGGAGATATTCAAGAGCGAACGCGTGGGGAGGATGGACAACTTCTTCGACCTCGGCGGTAACTCCCTTTTGGCTATGAAGTTGATGGTACGTTTGCGTTCGCTGTTGATGATGGATGTGCCGGTAAGGACTCTGTTTCAGTTTGCCAACGTCGCTGAGTTGTCAGCAGAACTGGAACGCATGCGTCGCGCGTCAGTGACCACAGCCCTTGCGCACGCAGGCAGCGCAGCGGACGCGTTACTGCACGACGTTTCCACGATGTCGGAGAGCGATGTGCGGCGGCGCCTCGACGAGCTGCAGGCGATGGAGCTGCAAGGCGATCAGCTGTCGCTTCAGTAGCGGCTACTCATCGAATCAGCGGAGAATCGGCATGCTAGCTCAAGACATTGAACGCGTTGCTGTTGTCGATTCCACTCGAACGCGTCATCTGTGGACGTTGCTGCTGATTTGCGTGGCCGCCGGGCTGTCGCTCGGGCCTTTGCAGTTCCAGACGATCAGTCCACAGGACGAAGGGATACTGTTGCTCTATCCCGACCTGATCCTGCAGGGGTATGTTCCGTATCGCGACTTCTCTGCGATCTATCCACCCGGAACGTTCCTCCTGTTGGCGGGAGCATTCCAACTGCTCGGTGAGAGCATCGTGATAGAGAGGTTGGTTGGAGTTGCGTACCAAGTCATGATGGCAGCGGCCGTCTATCTGCTCGGGGCACGTCTGACGTGGACAACTGGGCTCGTGGCGTCCAGCGTCATGCTGCTCGTACTACACTTTTTTCCAGCCGCTGGCGCTTACTCGATGTTCGCCGCGCTGGCATCAATATTATTCGGAATGCTGTACGCACATTCAGCCGCAGCAATGCACGATGATGGCCGCGCAGGGACCTGGAGGATTGCTGCTGGAGTACTTGCATCCCTCGCGTTTTGGTTTCGCCAGGAGATCGGTGTCGTCGGTACGGTTGCGATCTTGGTTGCGCTGCATCCACAAACTAGACGCCAGTTCCGTGATTTCTGTTTCGGATTCGCACTGCCTGCCGGCGTATTGGCTGTCCTACTAGTTCTGATCGGCCTTGAACCAAGCTTCGATAGCCTGGTTCTCGATGTTCTGCATATGTTACCCGGGAGAAAGTTTCCCGTCGAATGGAGTCCGGCGCTGTTCGCTGTTTTACTCTGCGTAGTCATTAGCGTGACGATCGCCTTCGTGGGGCAGCGCTGGAGAAGAAAAGACCACCTCCAACTAGCGCGCGCCGTGGCAGTGCTTTCCGCGGGACTGTTGCCATCTGTACTGCAACAAGTTGGCGCGTGGCATCTCTCCTACGTGGGCTGCGTGATCGGCGCCTTGACGGTTGTTTCGCTGCGACTCGCCACGACCCATCGCCTTTCTCGTGCGACCGGCCAAGCAGGTACAGCAATGCTACTGGCGTCGATCGCTGGCGCTTTCATCGTCGCATTCATGCACGGCGCTTATCGATATAGTGTAAACACACCCCGACTGGCAGTCGAAGACAGGTGGGTATTCATAGAAGACAATCTTTATCCCGGGGATCCAGGCCGTCATTCGGACGCCGCGGCTCTGCTCAATGAAACAATCAAAGTCGCCAAGCCGGGCGAGCGCCTGTTCGTCGGGCCCGAAGACCTGCGGTACGCTGTCTATAGCGACACGTTCTTCTACTATCTCCTGCAGCAGTTGCAACCCGCCTCTCGCTATCTCGAAATGAATCCCGGCGATGCCAATGGCGAGGATTCAGGCCTGGCGGCCGATGTAGCCTCTGCGGATTGGCTGATCCTGACATCCCGATATGACAATCTCTATACACCAGCCGCCGCACGCATTCCGGGGTCACAGGCGCCTAACGATGTGGTCCGCCGCTTGTTCTGTGAGCACTCGAAGCATGGTGTATGGCGGTTGATGCGCCGCTGCACATAGCCGGCGCCTTATATGTCGAGCTTGCTATGTTCTAGCACACGCTCCACTTCGGGATTCGCGAAGGAATTTCGGCTAAGGCCGAAGACGATCGCACCAAGCACGCCGGTGATGCCGCACACTAGCGCCAGCGCCTCTCCAATCGCCGTCGCCCCCCCAAGCTCGCCGGAAAGGCTGCTGACCACCAGCGGAGCCACACCATCGCTGAACAACGTTGCCGCTGTGAGGCTCACAGCGACGAACAAACCACGCAGCTCTCCCGGCATGACAACAGTGCCCAGCGCCATCGCCGCAGTAAGTACGGTGAAATCCAAGGTGAGCAGCGAACCAAGCAGAATGCAGGCCAGAAGAACATTCGGCGCGACGGCGAAGAACGACATGAACACGCTGAGAAATGTCAGACCTGTCAGGGCGATCATTGTCTGACGTGGCCCACCCTTGCGCTGACAGATATCGGCGAGCAAACCGCCAAGGATGGGCCCCAGAAGGCTGCTGACTAGCAGCACGGCTGCCATGATCGCTCCAATGCGATCGGGCGACAGGTGGAGACGGCGCGCAAAGCTGGGAGCGGTCCAGACCAGGACCGCGCCGACGGCCACCCATACCATAATTCGCGCCAGAAGCAATGGAAGCACCACCCTTCTATATCGCCACAGATCCGACCAGATTTCGGCCCAAGCCAATCTCCTTTCGATAACGCCGATCCTGCGCGGCTCGCGCAGGAGCAGCAACAGGAAGACTGCGGGCAGCAATGGCACACACATTCCACCTAACGCAGATCGCCAACTTCCGACATCCGGCCCGGCCGCTACCAGTAGAAGTCCACCCAGCGCGAAGACAGCGGGAGGGCTCGTGACCTCCCCCATTCCGACCACGCTCGTGGCACGGCCGCGCTGAGCCGGAGCGTACAGATCGCCGACCATGGAGTAAGAGGCGACCAGAACCGCGGCCATGGATAGGCCGGACAGACAGCGGGCGGCAAAAAGTTCGATAAGGTTGTCTGCGGATGCGGTCCACACCGCCGAGACCAGATTAACGACCGTAAATATATACAGCAGTCGAGTGCGCGAGTAGCGATCAACAAGAATCCCTATGGGAATGGCTGCGATCGCCATCGGCACCGCAACCGCCGGCCCCTGTAGCCACGCAATTTGATTGTCGCTGAGCCCCAGATCGACGCGGACAGCTTCCTGTAACGGCCCAAGAATAAATCGAGCGTAGGTCACCGACCAAGTTGCGAGCCCCAGCAGAAACAAATACCACAGGCGCGATAAGCGAGTCGTTTCACTCATAAACTCCGTTCTTTGCTCTGTAACCGTTGAACACAGCCCCACTGCGCACAACAGTCGATCTACCGTCCCATCATAGACATGTGATAGGTATCACAATGCACCGTTCCCCCGTCAACAACAAGCTTTGCACCAGTTATGTGGCGCGAGTCCTGCTCGCAGGCGAGGAACGACACTGCTGCGGCGATGTCTTCGGGGCGGGTGAAATCTCCCATCGGAACGACGGCTTGGTCTTCTTTCAAGATCACATCGATCGACACCCCCCGAGAATGTGCGCATTCGATGGCCCGCCGCTCCCACATTTGGGTCCGAACGTTGTTTGGATGAACAGAGTTGCAGCGAATTCTCAACCGCTTCTCGACACAGTGTTGTGCAACCGACTTCGTGAGCTGCCGGACCGCCGCCTTGCTCGCTCCGTACGCGGTTGCAAACGGCGTGGCCAGGAGCCCCGCGATTGACGATATGTTGACTATGGAGCCTCCGCCCGAACCGGCAATCACCGGGATGGCAGCGCGGCAACCGAGGAACACGCCCTCGACATTAACAGCGAATATGCGTCGCCAGTCCTCGAGGCTGGTGCTCTCCGGGCTGACTCTGTCACCCGGTCCTAGGATGCCCGCGTTGTTGACTAAAATGTGCAAGCCCTGGTGTCGTTTCTGCAGGAACTGCATCGCGTCTCTCCAGCTTCCTTCGTCGGTGACATCTTGAAGGATGAAGTCGCACTTCAATTCCGTGGCTGTGGCCTCCCCCACCGAAGCCTGCACGTCAGTGATCACAACGCGCGCACCGTCAGCGATGAGGCGCGCCGCGATCGCCCTGCCAAGTCCGGACGCGCCGCCGGTGACCAGTGCGACCTTAGTGCTCAGTCTGCTCATGCTTGCTCCAACACTAGTAGGAAAGACCTTCGACAATCAGACTCTGCGTATCTATGGAAGCTGACGGATTGCAGATCCGTCGGCACTCATCCTTCGTTTGCTTCGCGTCGGCCGCCGGATACAACGCTTTCACTTCAGCGGCGACGGCACGACCCGTCTTGCCATCAGCGGTCGGACACAAAGTGCGGAACAGCTCGCTTTGCTGTGTCATGGCCGTGGCAACGGTAGTGAGCAGATAAGAGAGCGGAACAACAGTCTACGAATCAACCATCGTGTTGCTCGATCGTGCCGAGATCAGTGTTTACCAACGCAGTCTCACCTTCAGCCACAAGAATCTTGGTCAGACGGCCGCTGACCGGAGCGTCGACCGATTGACTCGCCTTGGCTGTTTCGATTTCCACAATGGGCTCTCCCGCAGCAACCGAATCACCTTCGGCTTTCAGCCACCGAATTACGGTTCCTTCATCGATGCCCATTCCCCACTTGGGAAGCACTATCGGCGTAGTCATGATTCCTTCCCTTCGCGCTAGATAAGTTTTTTGATTGCTGCAACGATCGTCGCCTTCCGCGGAAACATTTGCCCTTCGAGCGCGGGGCTGAAAGGGACATGCACGTCGCTCGCGGTCAGGCGCTGAATCGGCCTCTTCAAGTACTCGAAGCCTTCTTCTGCCACGATGGCGGCAATCTCGCCCGTAACGCTACACATGCGGTGCGCGTTCTCCACCAGCACCAGACGACCCGTCTTGGCCACTGATTCGATGATGGTTGCAGTATCCAGCGGTTTAAGCGTGCGCGGATCGATGACCTCAACGGAGATCCCTTCTTTGGACAATGCCTGCGCTGCATCGAGCGCCGGGCGCATCGCCCCTGCGATTGCCACCAGCGTCACATCCGTACCCTGACGCTTGACGAGCGCCGAGCCGAGCGGGATGAGGAAGTCCGGATCCGTGGGAATATCGGCCTTCAACGGCCAAAGTTTGGTGTCTTCGAACACCAGCACGGGATCGTCATCGCGAATGGCGGCCTTCATCAGCCCTTTGATGTCTGTCGGACTCGCGGGGCACACTATCTTCAGCCCCGGAATGTTCATGAACATCGGATACGGACGGTCAGAATGCTGCGCAGCCAGGGAGGCCCCATAGTACATGCAACATCGGAACACGATGGGCACGCTGATCTGCCCGCCCGTCATGTAACGCAGCTTGCTCGCTTGGTTGATTATCTGATCTGCTGCCAGGTACATGAAGCTTGCGATGTTGAGGTCCACGATCGGACGCAGGCCATTGATGGCCGCACCGATGCCGACACCCGTAAAGCTGCTTTCGGAGATCGGCATGCTCCAGATCCTGTCCGGACCAAAGCGTTCGACGAGCTTGCCACCGCCATAGATCGCTATATCCTCACCCATCATGATGACGCGCTCATCCCGCTCCATCTCTTCGACCTGAGCTTCAACCAGCGCGTCGAGATAATTCATTCGAATGTGGTCGCCGGCGCCGAGACCGCTCTTTTCCACTGCGGTGGACATGTTCCAGGACTCCCGAGGTTCGTTATGAAGGGGTGAGGGGCGTGCTATACATGAAGTCCGCCAGTGTATCCGGCGTGGGAAACGCGCTCTCTTCGCCGAAGCGAATCGCCGCCGCCAACTCCGCCCGCACCTCCGACTCAAGCTCGGTCAAAGCCGCTTCGCCAACGCCGCCACTCGACAGTGCCTCACGATACAGTCGGATCGGATCGCGTCTGAGCTTGTACTCCTCGACCTCATCAGGACTGCGATACGGCTCGCCAGGAACGATCAGGCCGACTTGATGCTCGTCGAAACGATAGGTCTTCGCTTCTATCAGAGTAGGACCCTCCCCGCGACGCGCACGCGCGACAGCTTCGCTGGTCACTCTGTACACCTCTCGCACGTCCTGGCCGCATACTTCGACGCCCGGGATGCCATATGCGTCGGCTCTTCTGGATATGCTCGTCTGGCCATGACTAAGTGCAATGGATGTCGTGATGGCGTATCCGTTGTTTTCGCAGAGATATACAACGGGCAATCTCCACAGTGACGCCATGTTGAGCGATTCGTGAAACGTACCCTGATTGACTGCACCATCGCCGAAGAAGCATAGGCTGATCTGGTCAATCTTGCGGATCTTGGCGCTGAGCGCACAGCCGGTCGCGAGCGGGATGCCGCCGCCGACAATGGCCGACTCGCCCATGATCCCAACGCTGCTGTCAGCCAGATGCATCGAGCCGCCGCGCCCCCTGCAGACACCAGTCTGCTTGCCCATCAGCTCGGCCATCAGCGCTTTCAGATCAGCGCCTTTTCCGATCGGATGCCCGTGCGAGCGATGCGTGCCCGTCATGACATCGTCGTCTCTCAAGGCCATGCACGAGCCGACGATAGCCGCTTCCTGCCCAATGCTCGCGTGGAAGGCACCGGGGATCTTCCCCGCGATGTACAGTCGCGTTCCCTCCTCCTCGAACATCCGTATGCGCAACATTCGGCGATACGTTTCCCGCTGGTGGCTGTCAAACATCAATGCTCCTGCATGACCTGAATGCCGCTCAAGCACCGATGAAGCTGATCGACTTGAGCGTCGAATATGATTCCAACCCTTTCAATCCGATCTCCACTCCGAAGCCCGAGGCCTTCTGTGGTTCCTGGCTCAATACGAAAACCTCACCGTCCTGCTTTCCGGACGTTCGTATCGAGACGCCACCCGCTTTGATGGCATGAGCGAGGCGCTTGCTGCGCCCCATGTCTCGCGTCCACACGGTCGCCTCCAGCCCGTAGTCAGTACCGTTCGCAAGCGCGACAGCTTCTTCTTCCGTGCTGAATCTCTGCACACAGAGGACCGGCCCGAAGATCTCCTCCCGAACGATGCGCATGTGAGGCTGGACGCGGTCGAACACCGTAGGGGATACATAGCATCCGCCACGTTCCTGGATCATTCCCCTGAGCACCGCACGCGCACCGCTCTTCGTTCCCTCCTCAACGTATGCCTTGACTCGTGCACGCTGAGCCGGACTGGCGAGCGGCCCGTCAATGGTTGCCTCCTTGAGCGGGTCGTCTGGTTGCCGCTGACTCGCTCTACGCACGATACTTTCCACCAGGGAATCGGCGATCTCTTCCTCTACGAGCCAGCGCGTATGAGCACTGCAAACCTGGCCTTGATTCCACAGCGCTCCTTCTACCGTTGCCGCCGCAACTCCCTCGATATCTCCGATGTCGGCGAATACGACGTGAGGAGACTTGCCACCGCACTCGAGCAACACCGGCTTGCCGTTGGACCGGCCCGACAACTCCATGATTTTTCGTCCCGTGCCGGTGGATCCGGTGAACGAGACCATATCGACGCCAGGATGCAGCGCCAGCGCTTGACCAACGGTCGATCCGAGGCCCGGCACGACGTTCAACACGCCTTCGGGGAGACCGGCTTCGAGTGCCAGCTCAGCCAGCTTCAACGCCGAGCTGGGAGCCAGCTCCGAGGGCTTGAGCACCACCGCGTTCCCCGCCGCCAGAGCCGGAGCAAGCTTCACGACCGCATTCACGACCGGAAAATTCCATGCGGTGATCGCGCCGATGACTCCTCTTGGCTGGTACGTGTTGAGCACGACGGTGCTCGAATTGATTGGAGCGGCCAGGCCCATCAACTTATCGGCGTACCCTGCCCAAGAGCGTATCAAACCGGGCGCGAACGTCTCCGCATCGAACAACGATGCGGTAATGGGCTTGCCCATCTCCAGAGTATCCAGTAGCGCCAACTGAATCTTGTTCTTCGTAATCAGCTCCGCGAGCTTGAGCAGAACCTCCATGCGACGAAACGGCGACACGTTGGACCAGCAGCCATCATCGAATCGCTGCCGTGCCACGCGCACGGCCTGATCGATATCCTGTGCGCATCCATTCGGGATATCGCACAGAGACAGCTCGGTCGCGGGATTCACGTTCTGGAAGACTTCCGTCGAGTCAGAGGGCCGATAGCGTCCACCTATGAACGGCTGAATGTTCCACTTGACGGTAGCCGACAGCTCGCTCCAGTCCATGTTTATTGACCACCAAAGCGATACTCAACCTGCAACCCGATTCGACGCGGCGGCAGGCGACGCAGATCATCGGGGTCACCACTGCTGCCATACTCGATCGTGCTGCGGCGATCGGTAATGTTTTCGCTGAACAGGGAAAGCTCCCAGTCGCTCGGCGAGCTGAGCACAATGCTGGCTCGAGCCAGAAGAATCTCGTCGCCCTCGGGTGGTTGGGCTTCGGTGCCCAGCAGAACGTTGCTACCGTTCGCAGACGTGTAATTGGCGGAAGTGGAGAACGCCCCGGTGTACCCGGACCTGCCAAGTGAAAACTTGTATGCAGCAGATAGGCTGGCCGTATATTCAGGGGAATGCCTCAGACGACTTCCCTTGGCGAATAGAACCGAGCCACCGGAGTAAATATCTCGATCGAATGTCAGGTCGTTCATGCTGAAGCCCGCAGCGACTTCCAGGCTGTCGGTGAGATGAGCATTGATCGCCGCATCGAAGCCGAAGCCACTTGCGGATCCGGCATTGGTGATAGCAAGGGCGTATGTGTCTTCGGCGAACGGCACCTGAACTCCCTGCTGAACGTCATTCCAATCCAGGTAGTAGACCGCGAGGTCGTAACCGAGTAAGTTGCCCCACGCACTACCCTTGGCGCCGATCTCGTAGTTGGTCAACTTGTCCGGGTTCGCCGGAGGCAAGCCGGGACGGGATGCTTGCACGATGACGTCCTGCTCGAATCCGCTGCGAAATCCGCGGCTGTAAGAGGCGTACAGCGACAGGTCGTCAGACGGGCGCCAGCTGACCGCAAAGCGTGGCGTAGTTGCATCGAATTTTTTGCTCGTGGCATCCACGGGCAGCGTTGGGTCGGGAAAGTGGATGTATTCTTGTTGCTCGACGCGGTCTCTGAAGTATCGAAGGCCTGCGGTAACCTCGATCTTCTTGTCGAACAGCCTTCGGGTTACCTGACCGAAAGTAGCGAATGACCTAGAACTGTCGAACCAGACGAGCGCCGGTACCAAACCCTCCGGCACGAAATCCTGATCCTGGGGATCCTTCGCGTCTCGATAGAACCCACCAAGCGACCACAACCACGCACCGCCTTCGTCGTAGCTCGCCAGCAGTTCCTCCGCGAAGACATGAGACTTGAACGTGCTGATGAGCCCGATGGGCTCACCCAGGCCGAATGCATCTCCCAGATCAGAGCTGTCCCTTCGCCTGTAATCAATGTAGCTGGTCCTGCTAGACAGCGTAACGATTGGGAAGGCGTAATCTAGCTGGAGACCATAGGCATCGAAGTCTTCCATGGACGACTCGTCGAGCGTGCGAAGGCGGCGGTCGAAGCGATCACTGGTTGGGGGCGCATTGTTGTCTCTGCGAGAGCTCCATACCGACGCCAACACCGAGAAATCGTCAGTAGGTTTTGCGGCCACTTTCATACGAAAGTTGCCGACGTCTGAATCGTTCAGATCCTTCCCCGCAGGTCCGTCGATCCAGCCACCTATGTGGTTGTAGCCTGCGACTGCACGCACCGCCAACTTGCCAGTGACAATAGGAACATTCACCGCCATATCGCCGCGGTAGCCGTCACCGCCGCCCTTGGTGCTCGAGAGGGAGGCCATACCCTTGGCTTCCAGCTCGTCCATATTGGGGTCGTTGGTCAGGATGCGCACCACGCCACTGATTGAGTTGGCTCCGTACAGGGTTCCCTGAGGCCCCTTCAGTACCTCGACACGGTCGAGATCGAACACCGTCGCATCCGGCACCATAGCGCTCTTGACGAAGCCGAATGGAGTGGAATCCAGATAGTAGCCAGTGGGTGAGGAGCCACTGAATGAGGAACCCGCCGCTGAAACGCCGCGCACTGTAATTGTCGTGCGGCCACCATCAAACATCGTCACGCCAGGTACACGATTCAGCGAATCAGTCAGGCCTTGAACCGTACTCTGGTCGAGCAGCTCACTATCGAGCACAGCGATAGTCATCGGTACATCCTGAAGGCGCTCCTGGCGCCTCTGAGCGGTCACGACGATCTCCTCGAGCGCTCTGTTCGGACGAGTCGGTTCGGGCGACGCCGCCGTCGCAAGCTCACTGACAACACATACGCACACAACGAAAGCAGCCGAGTTGGCCACCTGCATATGTAACTTGGTGTTTCTATTAGTGTGTGTAGCCATTGAAGCTTCCCCTTCCGAGCTGACGTGTGCGACGCAACTAACGAGTTGCGATCATTATTGTGTTGCAATCATCATTGTTATTGACTGGGCGAGACCAGCTCTTGTCCCGTCTATCTAGCGGTGGTCTGTGAATCATCTGCACAATAGCAATGGCCTCACCCGCAGATCTGTCAACCAAATTGGGTCGTTCCTCTCTATGTCGGCATGTCGGCGTCGCGCAAAAATGGGGCGTTGTTATGGAGGACCGTTATCGCGCCACACCGCCGTGGCTCTTTGTTTGTTCGGGCAGAAGGGAACGAGCCTCATACGAGCGATGAGCGCATTCGTCGCGCTTTTGTGCGTTTTGCAAATCAGCGTAGGGGCGAATATAAGAGCACAGCATTGCGTCGGCGTCGGGCATGATATGCACGCGCGACCGAACACGGACGAAATCATCCTCAGTCATCATGACCATGAGCCGGTGTCGACAGCCCCGATCATCTCCCGCTCGATTAGTAGTGCTACGCCCGTGCTGCTCGGCGAGCGGATTCAGCCCGGTACCTTCGTTGCCGCTTCGAACCCGGTTCAATCGATCGTGAGCAGATCGTGGACGAACGCGCTTGTTTGGTTTGCCGGACGGCTCGGCAATGAGCCACGCTCTTCAAATCGGTCGGAACTGCTGGAAGACCTTACTCCAGGCCAACTGATCCTCTCAAATGTCCTGCCGCTGTTCTGTTTATTCCAATCATCCAATGCAAACAGATATTCGTGACACAGATAACTATCGAGCGGCACAAGAGCTTTATGAGAGGTTGCGCAAACCCGGCACGCAAAGCATTACCGATGCCGTCGATATCAATGTCGACTCTGACGGCAGCAACGCCGTTTTCTCAGGCTTTCTCGCCGACACGCTGCACGGCTCGATACCCACCCGCATCTGCCAGATCAACCTCGCCTCGGGCGAGCAGCGAGTCCTGACGTTCGGCCCGAACTCAGATCGTCTTGCGAAATACGCCCCAAACGGCAGGCTGATCGGCTTTCTTTCGGACCGACTCGACCCCGGCAATTTTCAGCTCTATCTATTGGATCGAAGCACCGGGGTAGCACGCGCGACTCCGCAAGTTCCCGGCTGGGTAGAGTACTTTCACTGGTCACCCGACGGCACGCAGATTCTGCTCGGAGTAGCCGGCCATGGTGCGGATCTGTCCAGCGGACAAGGCGCTATAGCAAGCAAAAAGAGGGGAACAGACGCCCCGCCCTGGACGCCAATGGTTTTCACCGGCAATGAGAACTTTCGCTGGCGCAGAGCTTGGATCTACGACCTCGCGAGCGATAGTAATCGCGCAGTCGGCGCATCAGGTCTCAACATGTGGGAAGCGAACTGGTGTGGATCCGATCAGATTGCAGCTGTCGCGTCCACAGGTCCGGAGGAAGGCGAGTGGTACGGAGCAAGCCTGCACATCGTCAATACGCTCACTGCGAGGCACCGCTGTATCTATACACCCCAGTATCAGCTGGGCTGGCCTGCCGCGTCCGCGTCCGGAAGGCATCTGGCGATCGTCGAAGCTGTCAGCAGCGATCGCGGCCTCGTTGCCGGCAGCCTGCATATCGTTGAGATTGGAACCAACCGCATCTACAAGGTAGACACCAAGGGCGTTGACATTACTCACACTGAGTGGCGCTCTGATCGACATCTGCTTCTCAGCGGCCACCGCGGATTCGAAACGGTTGTGTGCATGTACGATCTGGAGGCAAGCGAGTGCGTCGAGATCTGGGCCAGCGCGGTTCTGTCGACCTCCGGCAACTTTGCCACGGTGTCTGGCATTGGTAGGACCGGCGACTGTGTGATCATCGGCGAGAGTTTCGGTTCCGCTCCGGAGATCGCTGTCATTCGGAGCGGCGAGTATCGGTCCATCAACTCGTTCGAGACTGCCCGTGCGGATACAGCTGACAGCATCGCCGGGGTTGATCGGTTGCAATGGCGTGCACCCGACGGCCTGGAGATACAAGGGTGGCTGCTGACCCCACATGCCAAGGGTCCCCATCCCGTGATCATGAACATCCACGGCGGTCCGGTGTTTCATTGGCGTCCTTCCTGGTTCGGACGCCGTACAGCACATCTATGGATGCTGTTGCAGAGAGGTTACGCGCTCTTCCTTCCCAATCCGAGAGGCTCATCGGGCCGTGGACAGACTTTCGCAAGCAGCGTGGTGGGAGAGATGGGCGGGGCGGACACCAGCGACCTTCTGTCTGGGCTGGACGCTCTCGTCGAGCAGGGGTTCGCGGATCCTCGTCGGCTCGGGGTGACTGGCGGCAGCTACGGCGGCTACATGACTTCTTGGCTCATCACACAAGACTCGCGCTTCGCTGCTGCTGTGACACTGGCACCGATCACCAATCATGTCAGCCAGCATCTCACTTCGACAGTGCCGCAGTTCGTAAAGCTCTTTCTCGCTGATAGCTATACCAATCCGGCCGGCAAATACTTCGAGCGCAGTCCCATCATGCATGCTCGCAAAGCCAGAACGCCGACGCTGAATATCTGCGGCGCGCTCGACCGCTGTACACCGCCGGAAGAGGCAGTGCAGTTTCACAATGCACTGCTGGAAAACAATGTTCAAAGCGAGCTCGTTATCTACCCGCAGGAAGGTCACGGTATTCGCACGTTTCCAGCGATCCTAGACTACGCCGCACGTCTCACGTCGTGGTTCGAAGAGCACATGCCGGCAACGCCTCCTCGTTGAGTCCCTTCGCTCGGAGCGAAACCCTGCCGAAAATTCTCGCGGCCTGAATGAGCCTGGCATCGTGAGGATCCACTCTCAAGCGCATAGAACCCGAGACACAGCAGAACGCGAATATTGAGCGATACAGGCGTGCAGGGACGATTGGCTTGGCCCCACGTCTCTGCTCGACCACGGAAGCCCAGGCTGGTGTGATTGGGGGGCAATCGACTCGGCCAAGGACATCTACTATGGCCCTCGAACAATTCTCAGCGATCCAGCAGTTATCCGTGGCTACATTCCACTGCATCACTTGAGAACCGAAGATTATCTACCGACTTTTCCGAACCAGAGGCGACTAAGCCTCATGGTACCGAGTACTTTGTGTTGGACAGTTCATGAGCTACACGTACGACACCAGATGCTTCACCCGACGTCAGTTCATGCGGATTTGCGGCGTCACAGCCGCAATCGCGCCACAAGGCATCCCGTTCGCCCTGTCTGCTGACTCTACGCCATATAACTCGGGACACGGCGCGCCGTTGCGAGAGTTCACTTACGCAGACGTGCAACTCGCACCTGGACCACATGAGACTCAGCTCGAACAGGCGCACGGGGTTCTCATGGGCCTGAGCGAAGACAGCCTCTTGCGCCCGTTTCGCTTGGCGGCCCAGATGCACGCGCCGGGAAACGATCTCGGGGGTTGGTATAGCAACCGGCGCTACCTGGGGGAAACCTTTGGTCAGTGGATCTCCGCACTCAGTCGCTACTATGGGGCCAAGGCCGACCAGTCCACCCTGGAACGCGTCGACAGCCTGATCAGCGAGTTTGCCAAGACCGTTGAACCCACCGGAAATATCTTTCTAATCAACGGAAACCCGGCCTATCTGCACGAGAAGCTCGTGATTGGCCTGAACGACGCGGCGCTCTATTGCCGGAACCGCGAAGCCAGGAACCTCTTGTCGAAACTAATGGACGCTTCACGTCCCGTTCTTGTGCTGAAGTCCTCGCCACATTTTTACGAAAGGACGCATCAAGCCGGCGAGAACTATAACTTTGCTGACACCTATTTCAAGGCGGGTCGCACTGCGTCAGATTCCCGCTATCTTGAAATGGCGAAACGAGATCTTGACGACGGATTCATCGAACCATTATCCCGAGGCGATAACGTTCTTGAGAATCGGCACGCTTACAGCCATACGAATGCGCTCTGCGGAGCGGCCGAAGCCTATCTGTCGCTCGGCGACCAAAAGTTCCTCAGGGCAGCGATCAATGGACTCCGATTCGCTGAGCAGCAAAGCTTTGCTACTGGAGCATTTGGTCCAGGGGAGTCGTTCCTGCCGAAGGTGGCATACGATTCTACTTCGCCAGTGACCGGCGAGGTTCGCCACTACGTTGCGATAGATACTCTAGGCGCCAGCCTCCTGCGTGAGCACGATCACTTCGAAACCGGATGCGGCTCCTACGCGCACATGAAGCTCACTCGATATCTCATTCGCATCACGAAGGATGCGCGCTACGGAGACAGCATGGAGCGCGTCATGTACAACTGCGCCCTGGGAGCTCTACCCATCCACAAACTCGGCAAGGCCTTCTATCAGTCAAACTATCAGAACGCAGCGACGAAGGCGTACTTCGATGGTTACGAAAACTTCGTGGAGGACGAGTGGCCTTGTTGTTCGGGTACTCTGCCCCAGCTCGCCGCGGATTACCGCATCAGCTCCTACTTCTTCGATGACGAAGGGATATTCGTAAACCTCTATATTCCGTCGACAGTTCGCTGGTCCAAGTCAGGGCGCCAGATTTGCCTCACGCAAACGGGAAGCTATCCGCTTTCGGACAAGATCACGCTAGTTGTCGACTTGGCCAATACAGAGACATTCACACTGCGGCTACGCATTCCGGAGTGGACGAGCTCGCCGTCACTCGTTGTGAACGGCACACGCGCGCGTGTTGAGCTGAAGTCGGGCACGTTCGCGGAGCTCCGCCGTCGCTGGCGCTCGGGCGATCGGATTGAGCTGACCCTGCCGAAGCATCTGCACCTGAAGGTTGTCGATGCGCAGCACCCGAATTTGGTGGCTCTTTGCTGCGGCCCACTTGTGTTGTTTGCGGTCGGAGCAGAGATTCCGAAGGTCGATCGACAACTACTGTTGTCTGCGAAACAAGTCGCCCCCGACGCACCAGAATGGCGTGCCGGAAACGTAAGACTCACTCCGTGGTGGCACATCGGCCATGAGACCTATACGACGTATCATGACGTAAGCGCGAAGCTGCCGGTTCCACCAATGTCGGCCAGTGATTCCGGCCCCGCGCCCTCCATCGATTCCGGCACATGCCGGCCGCAGTCCTAAGGGCGGTACATCACCTCGCGGCTGCGATCATGCGCATCCAGCCGCCTTCAGCACGACACAATGGCTGCTGGAGACGCTCTCGAAGATTGCCTCCGCCGGCATCAGCTCGTTAACTTTGGCGTGCCACGGATATGGAAGCTGACTGTTGGTGAACTTGGGAAGTTCTTGTTGGCAACGAAGCGAAGTTCGTGCCAGGGGCGCCGGCCGAATCGAATGACCAAGGCTCTTTAACCAGCGCTCACTTTCGACTTTGGATTCGTTGTACGGAAGCGGAGATCGGGCTTCGTGGATCCAATAACGTGCGGCGGTATAAGTCTCCGCGCTTGCCGCATCCCAGCCGCTTGGGTTCGCCGCCGGCAGAGTGCTGCCTGGTACCAACCCGAGCCATGCGGCAAGTTGTCTGCCAGTGCTGAACTGCTTAACGCCTTGGACTGAAGCAACGAGCGCGTTGGCGGTCAGCGGCGCGACACCTGCGAGATCTTAAGTCTTCGGCTAAACGCATTAAGATGCCAACGTCGACTCCGGCGCTGCAACGATTTCCTCGATGATCTAGCGATCTGAGCTAATCGAGCAGCCTCAAAGGTCAGTGCGCGAAAGGAACCAAGCAGCCATCCGTCGGCCGCATCCAGCAGCTTCGGCACGCTAGTTGTCAACGCGGATTGAATTGCCAGAAAAAAAAGCCAAAGAAGACTTGCCCCAACCGGATAGCTTTCCTTGGCCGATAGCAAATCGGGCGCCGCTTTAATTGGCTTGTAGCCCCTGGTAGCACTCGGCGCTGCGAGGAAGCAACCAGCCTGGATCGTTTGACGATCGGTGAGAACAATTCGCTGCACACTCGTCATCCATCAATGTGCTGAACCTTCTCACCAACCAGCCTAAACCTAAGCAGACTGTCACTGCAGCACTTCGAACGGCGGACCGCTTCGTCCGCTCAATGATTGATGTGATCCGATTCTTAATATCGCAATTCAGTGCGGTCCGCCCGGGCGCGCCATTCGATCTTATCTGTACGAGCATCAGAGGCAGCGTTACTTCGTATGGCCGAGACGCAGCCCACCGCGATACCTGCCGCCGCAGAGCCCCAGGATTGGGGGCGCACATTGATAATTGAGCGAATCTGCTTTCGGTATCAGTAATGAGTCCAGCCGGCAAGGACGCCACTTGCGTAACTCGATATCGGTCCAACAGGTTGGCTATTCACCATACGATCGAGCGAACATGAAGATAATCATTGGTGCATGTGCATCATCACTTCTTTTCATGTCCGCTGGCGCGCAAACCAGTGTGGATGGCCGCGCAATTGCTGACGAACAACGAGGCAACAACTGGCTCTCCTACGGGAGAACTTATGCAGAGCATTTCTTCAGCCCGCTGATGGGTATCAACGACCGTAATGTAAACCGTTTGGGCCTTTCGTGGTTCTTGGATCTACCAGGTCAGCGGACATTAGAGGCGACCCCGCTTGCCGTCGATGGAGTGCTGTACTTCTCTGGCACGTACGGTAAGGTCTTCGCCGTGGACGCAAAGAGTGGTCAGAAACTATGGGAGTTCGACGCCGCATCTGGTATCTATCGTCCTGAAATCTTCCGATTTAGCGGCAGCTTAGGGGGGCACCGCGGTGTGGCCTTTTGGCGCGGCAAGGTCTATGTCGGTGTTATCGACGGGCGTCTATTTGCTATTGATGCTAAAACCGGAAAGCCGGTGTGGAACGTGCAGACGTTCGATGAACCGAAAGGACGCAAGGCAATTTCCGGCGCTCCGCGCGTATTCAATGGCAACGTCATCATTGGCCACAATGGCGACCCGGGCGCACGGGGCTACGTGACTGCTTATGACGCAGAGTCCGGCCAGCTGCGGTGGCGTTTCTATACCGTCCCGGGTGATCCCGACAGGGGATTTGAGAATGAAGCGCTGGCTATGGCTGCGAAGACATGGGAGGGGCAATGGTGGAAGTCGGGTGGAAACGGGTCCGTATGGGACAGCATCGTCTATGATTCCGAGTTCAATCGAGTTTATTTCGGCACGGCAAACTCCATCTCAGAACGCTCGTCAGTCAGTACGCCCCCGAAGGGTGATAATCTATTTGTTTCATCGATCGTCGCAGTAGATGCAGATTCGGGGAAGTATGCTTGGCACTACCAGGAGAATCCGCGCGGTCACTGGGATTATGATTCAAACATGCCGATAGTGCTCGCCGATCTTCACATCGGCGGCAAACCCCGCAAGGCGCTACTACACGCGCCAAAGAACGGATTCTTCTACGTAATAGATCGAACTACCGGCAAAGTGATCTCTGCCGAAAAGTTCGCAAGAGTTACTTGGGCGGAGCGGATTGATCTCAAGAGCGGCCGTCCAATCGAAATGCCTGATCCTCCTGAAACGTGGCCTAGCATCCTTGGCGCCCATAGCTGGCAGCCCATGTCTTTCAATCCTGCTACACGACTTGTGTATATCCCGACCATGAACATTGGGTCGACATTCACTCGTGTAAAGTCCGAGGGCATCGCGACGATATTAGCATGGGATCCTGTAGCTCAGACTAAGAGGTGGGAGGTACGCCACGAGGACAGCTTATGGAATGGTGGCACAATGACCACTGCCGGGAACTTGGTATTTCAAGGAACGGGGCGAGGCCAATTTGTTGCCTACAGCGCCACAACGGGAGACAGGCTTTGGAGCTTTGATGCCGGGCTTGGTATTATCGGTACACCAGTCTCGTATGAGATCGACGGCGTGCAGCACATTTCTGTCTTGGTCGGATACGGCGGCGCAGTTGGTGTGCTCGGCAAGCGGTTCGACTACGGTTGGCGATATAACGAGCAGCCGCGACGTCTACTAACCTTCGCTCTGGACAAACAACTAGCTTTGCCAGTTCACAGAGCCCCCCGTTATGTGGTTCGAGCCGCAGATGACCCTACCTTCGTGATTGACAAGGAGAAGGCTGCGAAAGGTTCCGAGCTGTACGAGTCGGCGTGGTGCAGCCTCTGCCATGGCCCGAAGTTGGAGAACAACGGTTCGTTTGCACCAGACTTGCGTGAATCGTTTCTTGCGATGAACTGGGAAGCTTTCAGATCGGTGTTGCGAGACGGCTCACTTTCACGGGCTGGCATGCCGAAATATGACGATCTCAGCGAGCATCAACACTACGCGATTTTCATGTATGTTCGTCAGCGTGCACGCGAAGCAGCTCAAACACCCCCTTAGTTGTACCCATTATGATTTCATCTAGCAGTTGCCTCTGTGATGACGGCCCTCCGGGTCAGGTAAGTCATCAACTTCCGATAGGTTAGTCTGCCGTCTTCTGACGCCGCTATCGGCATCCGTCTACAAGCAGAAGGTCAACGCGCCGAAC
The DNA here is from genome assembly GCF_004138335.1 of Peristeroidobacter agariperforans. Classification (GTDB taxonomy): domain Bacteria; phylum Pseudomonadota; class Gammaproteobacteria; order Steroidobacterales; family Steroidobacteraceae; genus Steroidobacter; species Steroidobacter agariperforans. The sequence goes on from NZ_RYFW01000010.1 coordinate 43,603, forward strand.
GACCGCAAAACCTCAAGTCCTCCATCGTCTTCGCGTGCTGTGGGCGTCGAACAAGAACGACAGACGCCCGTGCAACTTAACGCTCTTTGCTTTCGAGCCCTGGCCGATGCCATACAGATTGCGGCGGCCACGGCGCACATGACGGTGCCCCTAAATCATCTTCCCTGCCCACCGATAACGAACGGCCGATTGGCGCGGTCTCACATCGGTTGTTGTCCAACGGCGACCTCGCCGTGAGCTTCGATACAACGTGTAGAGCGGCTTTGCCGAGCAGGCCCTGACGCTCTGCAGGAGCACCTGTCATGCCTGCGCCATCAGCGAATCGCGCGCCGATCGGTTCGGGCAACTCGGCACTCACACGCAGCCATTCGATCAGCCGATCTTTGTCCCACAGTGCATGCTCGAGGGGATAGAACTCGCAAATGAAGCTCCGGCGATCATCGCCTGACTGTCGCTCGAACAGACGATCGAGGGTCGATCGCTACTCAGGCATTCTGCTTATGCACTCCTATGCGAATTTCACTCATGACGGTCATCGCTTACTACGGTGGACGGCGCCCGGCGCCCGAGCCACACGGAACTTATCCAATCGATTGGTGACGGACTACCACTGGACGGGCAGGAGAATTCGAATCAATACAACCAGCTCCCCGTCAACACCGCAAACTGTTGCAACTACATCAGCACGGCCATAGTACACATGCTCGGAAGCTCTTAACTGACGGCCGACCTTCCGCCAAAAGAATTGACTTACGGAGATTCAACACTGATGGCTGCAGCAATCGAGTGCTGACATTGCGCACGCACATTGATCTGTGAGCCACGTTAGTAAGAGGGACATGAGGGCGAACTTATGCCGGACTCTGAGGACGGGAATGAGATGGCGCTGGCTTCACCTACGCGTCGACGCTTTCTGAAGCAGACCGCGCTCGCGACCGCAGGCGTATCCGCAGCAAGCTTGCTACCTGCCACGGCACAGGCTGCGACACTGGAAGCTGAGAATGTAAGGCCAAGCAAGTGTAGCTCCGAGAAGATTCCCATGAGGAAAGTGGAAGACAAGGTGGCCTTTATCACGGGAGGCTCTAGCGGAATCGGTCTCGGTATCGCAAGAGCGTTTGTAGACAAGAAAATGAAGGTCGTAATTGGCTATCGGACGAAAGCACATCTTGAGGAGGCAATGAGATTCTTCGAAAAGACTCGCGACCGCGTTCATGCGCTCAGCGTGGATGTCACCGATCGCCAAAGCATGGAAAAGGCGGCAGCGGAGACGGTTCAGGTATTCGGTAAGGTTCACGTTCTGGTCAATAACGCAGGCGTGGTCGGTTTTGCCCCCCTGAGCGGAACAAGCTATGACGACTGGCTATGGATGATGAATGTGAACGTCCATGGTGTGTTCAATGGCGTGCATTCCTTTCTGCCGCGCATACAGGCACACGGAGATGGCGGGCACATCATTACAACGTCATCTATAGCGGGACTGTTCGCCGGCAGTGGCGCGGCGAGCTACATAACGTCTAAGTTTGCCGTGATAGGAATGATGGAAGCATTGCGGTGGGAGTTAGATGACTCGAACATCGGCGTATCGGTGTACTGCCCTGGCATGGTCCGATCCAACATCATCCACTCGAACCGAAATCGTCCGGGCAATCTTGGGAATACAAGCTTTGACCAACGTCCAGAGACGATAGCAGCCGTGGAGAAACACATGAAGAACCCAGAAATCGCCATGGACCCGCTGAAAGCGGGTCAGCTCGTGCTGCGTGGAATGCGCAATAATGATCTATATATTCTCACACATCCTGAATACCGTCAGATCATGAAAGATCGCCTCGAGGCCATCATCACCTCGAACCCAACCAATCTTCACCCAAACAACATGCAGAAGGAGGTGATGCGCTCAATGCGTCAATCTATTTATCGTAGTGAGCTTGACCGCAAAACTTGCACCGAAGAGCGCGGCGAAACAGCCAAGTGAGCCAATGAATCGCAGGAACAGCGCGCCAGCTGTAGCCGATCACGGAAATGCGATTATTCTTTCGCTGGTACAAGCCTTGCATTTCCGCGACAGTCTGGATCTCCGGGCTAGGGTTTAAACAGCCGTTTGCAGCGGCTCGTTGGCCTCCTCTGTCGGGATGATGTCGGGGATCTCGGCGGATGCCTAGCGCGTCCATCAATGCCTATGCAGGCGTGCGGCCCTTTAAGCGGTAACCCTGATGACTGCGCTCGAGGTTGTAGTATCGTATCGCATCGAATCGATCCTGATCACGCCGGATCTCATCAACGCCGATGTACCACGTTTGACGGCCTTATACGCGGACACCAGCGTGTGAGAGCAAGCTCAAGCGACCCGACTATCTCATTGTCGAGGAGGCCATGACAGCGAAGGAATCAAAGTTCACTGCCCACCGATCAGATGGAACGAAGATCAAGATCAGCAATGCCACACTCGGGGACTATTTAAGATCGAACTCTCGCTCGGTGTGACCGTCGTCGGTGACGGCAATCCCGCGATCGAGCACCATGTGCGTTCGACTCGGACACTTCTCGATCACTATGACGGCTCGACTGCGAGTACCAAGTAGCAGAAGCGCGCGGTCGTACGAGCCCGGTGACCCTCCGGCCACCAGCGAGGACAGGGCACGTTTGGCGGCCGATGCGGAGTACCTCAAACCCGAGACTACAGTCGCGCGAGCAGGCGTGCATCGACGGCATCTGACCTGAACACTGACGCGCACATCGGCCCGTAACGGTAAATGTTCGGTGAGAGGCCCGTGGCACCCATGTGGTTGGGGAAGATAAGTCTGATTCTGCGCACCGGCGTTGGTCCATGACGCCCGAGCGTTGCAGGAGGCGCAGCTGGCCGAGCCGTTGTTCGCTGACCCGATCCGTCGGTCCACCTTCACATCGTTCCATCAAGAACGGACGGACCCAACTTTCTGTGGCCAATAAACTAATCACACTCACCGGCTCCGATGAGAATGACTTCCAGATCGAGAGCATCGGGTAAGGTCGGCTGTGACGCTTCCGGTGTTTTGCTACAACGCAATCCTTAGCGAGGAACAGCATCGACAAGAATGAGCGGTACACGAGAACTCTCCATCACCTCGATCACATGTTTCGGTTTGCGCGGTTCATTGCGCAGCCAGCACTCTCACAGACGCGGCACCGCCTTCTTCGCAAGCTCCAACGCCTGCTCGGAGAACCAGGCGCCTGCCTCCGGATCTTTGCGCCCCCACAGGGGATCGAATGTTTGCTGCTCGAGGAATATCGTCGGCCAGCCAGGCTCGCTGTATGAGCTGTAATCCCAGGCGCGAACTCCGCCAGCTGCCGCGCAGGAGCCATCTGACTCGCCGACGATCTTGATCCAAAGATAGGCGTCGACGAGAGCATTGCCGGTTGCCGCCGTCGGGCGAGCGCCGGCTCCTGCACCGGGCAAATTGCACCAGCTGCCGGCCGCCAGGGTGGAGATGACGTTCGAAGGCTGATTGTAGGGTGATTGTGCGTACAGCGTCATGCGCCCGGGTGGCTCGGTCGCGTACGTCGGATCATTTGGCGAATTGGAAGCGTGTACCTGGCCGTTGCGACTGGTGTCGATGATGAAGTGCGTCGGATTCTGCGGCGGCCCGGATAGATTGTTCGCGTACCATTCGTCGGTGAGCGCCCAGGTGCTGTAATCGTCGGCGTTGGCTGGATAGTACTGGCTGGCGCAATAATCATAGTGTCCCAGTCTCCAGCCGCCGTCCGACGGATCGCTCGCGAATGCGATGCAGTTGCTGATCCACGTGCCGTATTGAACCTGCGCAGGTGTAGGTTGGTAGTTGGAAGCGTTCAGGAAAAAGCCCGAAGTGCTGGCGACACCCGCTTGCGCAAGACGACTTGCTATCGTGCCCACCGCATGCCAGCGACTGTGACCTGCATCGACATACACACGGGTTCCAGGCAATGCACCGAGAGTATCGATTGCATGGCGCAGCTGTGTGTAGCGATCCACGGTGAGCTCGCCCGTCGGATCGTAACCACAATCCACCGGCAGATTGGCCAGAGCGTCCGGCTCGAGAATTACAATAGCCTCGCGGTCACGGAGCGCGCCGCCAATCGCGTCGATCCAAGCCACATACGCGGCCGTCGTCTGCGCACCACCGCCGGAGTAGCTGCCGCAATCACGACCCGGTATGTTGTAGAGAACGAAGACCGGCGTCGCCTGCTGAAGCTTGGCCTCGAGCAATGTACGTCGGGCGACCTGCGCAACCTCCTGCGGCGAACCACCGACCAACCACGTTGCCTGCGGCACGAGCACCAGTTTGAGCAGGAGCTCGGCGTTTTTATACTGCCGCTGCCGAATTAGTTCATAGATCTGTTGGAGCGCCGCCGGGTTCGGACTTCGCACATGGAATCGGACGTGAGACTGCCCGCCCCTATCGTTGTCCTTGGCAATGGCCGGCGCAGCCACGCCAGCGAGAATTATGACAGCGCCGCTCAAGAACGCGATTGTCACGGAGCGGAGCGCGCGGGCGAGCTGAAACATAGCACCTTCCCTCGGTTACGCGTCACCATACAGATGTCCGTTCACAGCCCCACCTTGGGCTGTTCTGGCAAGCGCTGTCATTGTCCGCCGATCCGCGGCGATGTCAAACGTCTTGCCCCAAGTCCGCACGACGGATGAGGACTCGAGCGATGTCTTCTATAGTATGGCTATCACGGAGAGACGCTGGGAATCGTCGACGACCTCGGGCCAACTCGACCAGGAGCGAACATGATGTTGAACAAGGTCCCATTTGCTGCGCTGATTGCCGCCATGTGCATACCAGCGCTGGCCTCCGCAGAGGACCCCGGCCACAGCGTTAGCATTGCCTTGCCGGGGATCACCTTTACTCGTTCGCTCAACGGAGCCGGCGAGAACACCAAGATCAGCGGCAGTAAACTAACGCTCACCAGCGCGGCGAAACGTGACAACTTCCGGGATCCCAACGGAAAGCTGTCGAACAATACGGCGCCCGTTCTGTTGGCCGCCGTCGACAACAAGAAGCCATTCACGCTGACGGCGCGAATAACACCGACATTTGTCGAAACCTACGACGCCGGTGCGCTCTATATCTGGGTCAAGGACGATCTATGGTTGAAGATGGCCATGGAGATGGACGAGCGCCGCCGCACTCGGATGGTCACGGTCCGCACCACCGGTACATCGGATGACAACAATCACGAGGTGATCTCCGAACGCGGCGTGCATATGAAGATATCCTCGGATACCCAGACTGTCGGCTTCTACTACTCTACGGACAACCAAAGCTGGCAGCTCCTCCGACTCTTCAGGAATGAGTATCCCGAAAAAATATGGGTGGGCGTCAGCGCTCAATCGCCGCTCGGCAATGGCACATCCGCGACGTTCGAAGACGTGTCTCTTACTCCGACCAGCGTAGCCGACTTCCGCTTGGGAAAGTGAGCCGAAGCAGCAACCTTTCGCTACTGGCAGGCTAGGCCTCAGCGATGGCTGCAACGGAAACCTTCAGGCCGGGGATGCGCACAGGTAGCTTCGCGCCCTGACGGGCCGGCGGATCGGACGGGAACCACTTGATCCACTCCTCGTTCATGCCGGCGAAATCCTCTTCATCTGCGAGCACGACAGTGACGCTAACGAGCTTGTCCAGGGAACTACCTGCTTCCTCGAGGATGGCTCTTATGTTGGCCAGACACTGAGCAGTCTGCTCTTGAATGGTCGTTCCTTTGATCGCGCCACTCAAGGGATCGACCGGTGCAGTGCCTGAAACGAACACCAGACCGGCTGCTTTGACAGCTTGACTGTATGTCGCCGGCGGCTTGGCCGCCTTTGGCGTGAATATGATTTGACGGGTCACTTTGTCTCCTTCGACGGCGTCGGTGGGAAGTGGCGTCTTCTAGTGCTCGGCTAACAGTGACAGCGAACGAGGCGATAATGCCTGCCAGCTACGCAGCTTGCCACAGCGTGCGAAGCGGTGACATAGATCTGGTCGAATGGCAGTTACCACACGACCAGGCTGCGGATCTTCAAGACCCGCGTCCGGTCTTCAGCGTTTGAGCCCACCATCCCAGTTCGTCGAGCATCGTGGCAGCCGCGCGATTCAATGAAGGAAAGTCGGATAGGCTACGACCCTGATCTCGCACGGCCGCGTACGGCTCCACTCCGATGTGCACGGCATTTCGAGTACACGCCATCTGCAGTTCGATACAAATGAGCCGCAGGTGCTCGATGGCGCGAACGCCGCCGTTGCCTCCATAGCTGACAAAGGCCGCCGGTTTGCGATTGAACTCGTAATAGGCATGATCGAGCGCGTTCTTCAGGACGGCCGGGATGCTCCGGTTGTATTCCCCTGTGACGAAGATGTACGCGTCGAGCTCGGCAACTCTGGTCCGCCAACGCGTTGCGACTTCGTCAGCTGGAGCTCGCGCTGCAGGCGCCTGGGGCTCGGAGAACAGTGGCATCGGATAGACGCGGAGGTCGATGGTCTCTGCGGCGAACGAGGCGCGCTCAGAGATCAGCTCTCGAATCCATTGCGCTGGATGATCCGCGAAACGTGCTTCGCGCGTTGTGCCAATGATGATTCCAACGTTACTTGTCACGGCTGAACCTTTCGTCGCGTGCTGCGAGTATCTTGGTGTTGTGTGACGCACGGATCGCCCACCTGCCATCGCGGCGGACCAAGACCATCGTGATGATGCCTCCAGCATCCGCAGCTGGTCCGCCCGTGGGCGGCATGAACCCGGGCCAGTACCAGTGGGCGTGCACCAAGGCAATGCCATCGGCGAGCAGACGAATCGAGGAGACCTGCAGCTCGTAGCTCACCTTTTGTTCGATCACCGAAGCCGGCACTGATTCGTGCCCTGCTACGTTCTCCGCGTTGGACCTCCACCAAAGCCCCGCGTGCGTGACAAAATCCGCATCGTCGGTAAACAATGCGCCCCAGGCCTGCATGTCGTGGCGCCGCCACGCCGCCAGGTACGTCTCGAGTAGTTTGCGAATCGCTTCCAACTCTGCTGCTGCTTCCATCTTTCGCTCCAGGATGGTGAGTGGCGCATCATAGAAACGGACGCGTGGCTCAGACAGAGGTAGAGCGGAAACAGTATGTCCACAGGCGTGGACGCTGGAACAGGAATGCTGAATCTCAATGATGTTTATTACTTCGCGCAGGTGGTAGAACGCAAAGGGTTTGCGGCCGCAAGCCGCGCGCTGCACGTACCGAAATCCACGCTGAGCAAGCGCGTGGCCGCGTTGGAAAAAGCACTGGGCGCGCGCCTGATCCTCCGCACGGCGCGTAGCTTCGCGGTCTCGAAAGTTGGCATGGAGTTCTATAAACATGCCGCTGCAATGCTGTCAGAAGCCGAGGCGGCCGAGCACCTGGTCAGAAAGCGGGTGGCCGAGCCGAGTGGCGCCGTTCGAATGACGATGTCCATGACGACCGCGCAGCTCGCCATGCCCAGCCTGCTCTCGAAACTCGCAGCAAGCCACCCGAAAATCCAAGTCGAATTGCACGCGACCAATCGGTTCGTCAATCTGGTCGATGAGGGCTTCGACATCGCTGTACGCGCACACTACAACGAGTTGCCGGACTCCGGACTAGTGCAGCGGCGACTCGGTCATTCACCCATGTACCTGGTCGCATCGCCGCGCTACTTGAATGCGCGTGGCGCTCCCAGGCAGCCTGAAGATCTCGACCAGCACGAAGCACTGCTCACGCAGCCATCCTCCGCGCCCGTCGTTTGGAAATTGTGGAGCTCAGCCGGTGGGACGCACGAGGTGCTTGCGAGCGCCCGCTACTATCTCGACGAACCGCTCACCTTGCTCAACGCGGCTGTCGCAGGACTTGGGATCGCATGTTTGCCGAAGGCGCTCTGTGCGACCTCGATCGAGACGGGCGCGCTCGCGCGCGTGCTGCCGGAGTGGAATGCAAGGGGTGCAACCATCACGGTGCTCACTGCGCACCGAAGATTGCAGTTGCCTGCGGTCGCCGCCACTCTGGAACTTCTGACGACGCAGTTGCGTGTCGTCATGCGATTGGAATGAATGAGTGAACGCGTAGCTGGCGGCTGCAGTGCGCGCTGGAGAGCTCAGCGCGCGTTGTCCGGTATGTATTCCACCAACACCCCGTTGGTGCCCGCAATGAGCAGCGTCCAACCTTCCGCCGTGATCGTCATGACGACACGCCGTAGCGGATCGCCGGCGCTGGCGCTGGGTGACCACGATCGTATCGGCGTGACGGTCGTGCCGGTGAGGTCGTAGCTCGACAACTGTCCGGTAGAGTCGTAAGCATAGATGCGAGGCAGATTCGGCGAGAACACCGCAGCGATCGTGTCCGCAGACAGCTGGCCCAGCAGCTGGAAATCGCGGTCGTACACGTCGGTATTGTTCAGGAGAATACGGCTGCCCGTTCGATCGAGCTGGATGGCGTCAGCACGCATGACCTGGTCAATCCTGCGCAACGTGCTCGTCGCCGAATCGTATTCATACATCTCTGCAGCCGCCGCCGAGCTGGCGATGAGCACACGCGAGCCGTCGCCAGCCGCGCCGGCCACGCCGTTGTCGAACCAACCGTCTTCCGATCCCGTCCCGAGAACGACCTGTTCGAGTGAAGGCGAGTCCCATCTCCCAGCCGCGTCCATGACCGGTGCGACACTCGAGTACAAGTAGAGCGGACGCCGCCCGCCGCTGATCGCGGCGGACACCATCACTGCGCGGCCGTCGTTGGCCGCGGCGATGGAATTGATGAAGTTGTCGGTCCAGCCTCTGTGCAGCGTCGCGTAGCGGCCCCCGCCCAGCTTCAAATTCGACAACGCCATCCCCGATTCGCTGCCATTGCCGCCTAGCCAAGTGGCGTCGGCTTCACTGAGCAGCAGGGATTCGCCGTCAAGGGAGAACGTCATCGCCTTGAGCTTGTTGTAACTCGTATAGGCATTCGCGCGTACCCACGAGCCGGCGCCAATCGGCTGATACGTGTAACGGGCCACGAAATCCGGCGTGCCCTCTGGCTGATCCACGGCGACGAAAATGCGCTGACCGACCGCGTCGTAAGCAATTGCGCTAGGTTCTGCATTCGCAGCTGCACCCGATGGCAACGGCAGGTGAGTCGAGACATAGGGCGCGGGAGCAACCACTTCGAAATTCGCATCGGAAAGGGCCGACGCTGCGTTGTCCGTCAGCGTGATCGCGTGACTGCCCGTGCCGAGCGAGCCTGGCGTAGTGGCCCGGATCTCGCTGGCACTGACAATGTTGAAGGAGGTCGCATCGACACCGCCAAACTGGACGCCGGTGACGTCGGCCGCATTGAAGTTGACGCCGCGGACGATGACCTCGCGCTCACCGAACAGCACCCCGAGATACGGCGCCACTGTGTAGACCTGGGTTCGATCGATGTTGACGTTGACCGTGACGTACTTGGTCTGGGTCGGACCGACCACCCTGAGCGTTGGGTGGTAAACCCCATTTCTCAGCAAACCTCCTGACTCATCGACCACCACGTCGACCGGCGTGGGATCCGCCGTGCTGCCGCTGGCACGGGACAGCGTCAACCAGGACTCAGCGGTATCGAGGAACCAAGCCTGCTCCGGATAACCGATCACGGTGAACGAGCGCGTGCGCTCGGTCGTGGAGGCGCCATTACGCAGTGTGAATTCCAGCGGCGACGCCGAGACTTTCAAGCCACGCCGCTCGTACGTGACGCTGACGGTCTTCGGGCTGCCATCGAGCTGCTGAGTACAGGCGACTTGCGCGCATGCCCTGATCGTGACGGTCGCCGAGTGCAGGCCGGGATCCAGCAGGTATGGGTCAATCGGCCTCACCTGAACCGATCCATCCACGGTCAGATAGGCCTCGATGGCGCTACCGTCGACGACTGTCTGATAGTAAACATCGTTGCGCTCCCTGCCGGTCACGTTCATCGTAATCGTTTGAGTGGGCGGCGCCGACCATTCGTCGTCCGCCATGAACACGAAGTTCAGCGACTCGCTCGAGACGCTGAATGAACCTGCTGATTCCGCCGGAGGGTTCGGATCGCTCGAAGGCGGCGGCGTGTTCGGATTGCCCGAAGGCGGTGGTGTGTTGGGGTTGCCTGACGACGGTGGCGGCGCGACTCCTGCGCCACCTCCCCCGCCGCCTCCGCCACAAGCGCTCAACAGAGAAACGCAAAGAATGCCGACAGCCAGAGACAACCTGCGCGCACGACACCGCATTTTTCAAGGCTCCCGCTGAGCAATTCCGTTATGCCTTCGCCGCGCACCCACCGCCACGGGCGAGCCTACTTATATGTCATTCGGGCGAGAGCGACCTTATAGCACGCTGTGCGCGGGGACGAGGATGGCCAGTAAAATGGGTTATGTCATCTGTGATCATGGCTGAATCTCGCTGCCATGACGGTTGATCAGTTGGAGATCAAGCGCCGCCCCAAAGCGGTCTATCCACGGGACCACCGTGCACGAGGGCTTGGCCGTGCCCAAACATTCGATACTCGCAGTGATCACAGTGGCGGCTTGCTGGCTCGCGTCGCATGCAAGCGCCGACGAGTGTCGCACCACCCTGCCACGCTACAGTAAATTCCTGTTCCCGCAGTTGTTGTCGGCGCTGGACAAATCCTGCCTGACGACGCTCGACAGAAAAGAACAACTGTTCGTCGCGGGCATGGCGGAGTACTTTCTGTCGAACTGTGACGTTCCCACGCTGCACCGACTCGAGCTGCAGAAGTTCCTCACCTCCTCCGCCTTGGTCGGCGCCATGGGCAGCGAGTACAAGACGTCGAGTTTGGGCGATGGCCTCGCCGACCAGCAGCTCAGCGGCACGGCCTATGCAACCGGTGGCAGCGTCGCCCGCGACATCGGCTGCCAGGGCTCGGCCCCGCTCACCAAAGGCCTGCTCGCGTACCTCCATCGGACCGGCTCCGCCGATGGTGAAGGCGCCAGGTACGTTCGAGGCTGCGCCGAATACTACCGAGGCAGGTACACCGAACAGAACTGCCAGTGTCTGGCGGATCTCGGCCGATCCGTCCATCCCAAGATTCACTCCGCCGAGTTCTCTCCCGAGAGCATCAAGAACATCATCGAGAGCAATCCGCTCGTGGGGCTGACCATCGCGTTTCAGTGCGGCATTGGCGACTACTGACAATGGCGGGACGGGATACCCGGATCCTCAAGCGCATTTCCGGCATTCTGGCCGTCGGCGCCATGCCAGGCGCGCTGCTCGGATTCATCGGCGACTTTTTCGTCGCCCAAGGCGGCTGGGCGATCGTGCTCAGCATCGGATTGCTGTCGCTGATTGCTGCTGTCTACCTGCTGGTGATGCTCGCGCTGTTTCCGAGCAAAGCCAGGCGCAGCTGGTGGTATCGCGTTACAACCTCCGATGGCGACATGGAATGGTTCTGGGAAGGCTCGCCCTGGCTCGCTCACGGCCTGCACGTGGTCGTCATGTTCTCGATCGCCAGCATGGTCATGGCCTCGCAGTCCTACCACAACCGGCAGGACGGCGGCCTGATGGCCCAACTATTCGACGTTGTCGACGGGCTGCAAAAAATCCGCAGCGAAAACGAAAGAATCGCTCGTGACGTCCGGGAAACGAAGCAGCTGATCCAGGACAACCGCCTCGATGAGATCGTGCGGCTCGGATTCAATCCACCTGACCGCGACAATTTCATCAAGGCCTTACAGGCACGCCACTATCGGGCAGTCGAGCTGTTCCTGCAGACCAATGTCGGGCTGGATGACGGCCAGGTCGTCACCGCCTACGTCGTGAACGATGCACGCATCTTCGAGCTGCTGGCACAACATCCGGAGCACTCGACCGGCCGCGACTGCGTGCGGCTCTTCGGCATACTCACGCCCAAGGACGTCGAATCCATGCCGGATGCGGCGATTCCGATGTTCAAGAGTCTCTGCAACCGGAAGGTGATGCATGTTTTCGCACGCGAAAAGCTGACACAGGCGGGCACTACGTTCGCCGAGAACGAGCATAGGTATCAACGTCAGCTCGCCGCTCGCCGTGACATCAAAACGTGCATGACGGAAGAGTTACGTAGTGGCGGCCAGCCGCTACTCGATGAAGCTGCCCGGTTCAAGTTCTGGGAACATCAGGAAACGCCGCGCGAGACCATGCTCGCACAACTCGCTTCTGTCGTAGCGTTGGGGTTCGGAGATATTCAAGGACCCGTGCGCGAGTACTGCACCCTGCAAGCTTCGCCACAACGCCACTTCGACGATCGCGAGGTCAGGATGTGGCGGACCATCCTGACCTGGACCAGCGCCACCTGATTTAGGGTGTCTGCGACTCTCTTTGGAAGACTGGAAGCTCACGGAGGCGAACCCCACAGCGCCTCACCGGATGGCTTGGCGCTGTGGGTACTGCTCACTTATTCATAGTCACACCAGGCGTTGCACCCCCGTGTGTAGCGAGCTCGTCGGCTGCAGCGTCTGTGGAGCGATACCGAACTGCGCATCGCTCATCGTTGTCGTTGCGGGCACGACGCCGATGTTGGTGAGGTTGCGATTCAGGCCGTACTGATATGCCAGATCGCCACCGATCGCTGCAGTGTCGCTGCCTCCGGTGTGGAAGTCGAGCAACGCCGTTGTCAGCGCCCAGCTCGTCAGCGAGGGATGTGCGGCCCGCGCCAGGTCGAACTGATTCACCAGGCCCAGGAAGTCGAATTGCTCGACCTTCTGATCCTTCAGCGGATCGGCGCCGCCGGCGGCGAAGTCCGCCATCGCTTCGGCGATCA
>NZ_RYFW01000011.1 GCF_004138335.1 Peristeroidobacter agariperforans
CTCTGGACGTACAACAATGAGCGTCCCAACATGGCGCTAGGTGGGTTCACGCCGATACAGAAGTTGGCGATGGCTGCTTAGTTCCTTTCCACTTCTGGCTGCAGCTATAAACGGGGGGATTACCCAAGAATTCGACCGCATGCGAGTTTCGCCGCCTTTTCGGCGACACTCGCTGTGCAGTTCGTCGGCTACGATATCGCCGATAACCGGCTGATACGCTCGCCGGGTTGGGCTAGACCATGCTCGGACGACCGATGAGAACCTCTATAAAATTGGCGTCAGCATCCGCCCTGTCTTTGAGCTCTTTCGCCCCGTTTCTATAAAATTCCCGCACCTAACCCCGCGATTTCCCTGATCGTTTAACCTGTCCATGGCGAAATGCTGATCACACGGCAACGGGCGTGTGGAAGAGTCCGGAACAGTCCGATCGCCATGCATAGTGATTGAGATTCGCCGGCGGGTCTGCAGTCGTGCCGCATCGCGCGGCTGGCGTCCGACCATTCAATCCGGCATGGACGCGTCGCTGGTTGTAGTAGAGGGCGAATTGATCCAGCTTGCGATGAAGGTCGAGACCATTCCAGAAGAAGGTTTGGTCGAGATACTCGCGCCGAAGAGTACCGATGAGGCGCTCTACGAACGGATGGGAACGAGGCGCGAAGGGGATGGACTTAAGTTCCTCAATGTCGAGTACTCGCAGATTCGCGCGCCAGCGATGAAATCGGAACAACGGGTCATTATCGGAACTGAGGTGTTTGGGAAGTGGCTGACCGCAGCGGGCCTCGTTGAACATGCGACAGACGCGGACGCCGTCGATATGCGCCGGTTCGACAGCGAATCCAACGATACGACGTGAGAAGACATCCATGACGACCATCACCCAGAAGCTCTTGAGTAAGATCGACTCGCAGCGAAACAGGTCGACGCTCCACAGGCTGTCGCGGGCTTCAGCGATAGTAGAGAGCCACGACGGGCCGTTGCCTCCAGACTTTGGGAGCGGGTGGTTCGCCAGAATTCGGGCGCACCACGTCCTTGTCGATCTCCAGGCCGAAGGCATGCGAAATCTGCTGGGCAATGCGCGGACAGCCGAAGCGTGGATTGAGGCGCTTGATCTCAAGGATGGCGGCAATCAGTGTTTTGGACGGTCCTGTGGGGCTGGGGCGACGCCGGGTGCTCAGTGAAAACAGCCATTGATACTTGCGCCGGACCAGCGCGCGGTGAAAGCGCAACAAGGTCGCGGGCCTGAGGGCCACTGCGACTTTAAACATGCGTCGCGGCGAAACGAGCATCGCGCTCAGTGCCAGTAGGATGCGGTCTAATGTGTGCAGCCTCGGCGCCTTCTTTCGAGGACGATTCAGAATCAGCAGCTGGTGTTTCAGAAGCAGGGATTCGGCGATGATCGCGCGGGCACCGCCGGGGATCACGATCCTGACTGTCGTGACAATGAGATGAGCGATCAGGATCAACCAATCCCGCATGCGGTGAACAATGACCGTGGCCGGCGGGGTTGGCAAGACTGTGACTCAGCCGTCAACTGCGGCAAACTAGCATTCGCCATGGACACGCTGGAGAAGTCCGAGTATGCCTTCGGTTATCGATTCACTTCATTCGGTCACTCACACACCCACATCATCCACGATTGGGAAGTGCAAACCGCCTATCGCAGCTACAAGCTTAAATACGGCCCTGGCGCCATCGAACAGCTCACCCGCGAGTACGGCGAGTACATCCCCAAGCGCAACTTGCATGTTCTATCGGGAACGATTGCCGCACATCCCCGCAACTTCATCATCATCGGCCTGCTGCGCTCACCGTTCGATCCGCAGGAACTTGCTCGGTAGGGAAAACTTTTCTGAAGCAAGCTAATAGGGCGCGAGGCCACTCGGCCTCCATCAAGGTTGACACGCGCCGGGTTGCCGCTTGAAGTCGGTCATCCGCGTCTTCGTGTCCCTGATGAACTCCTTATCCGAAGCAGTTGCTTCCTGCTCGATTCGGTTAAGAGCCTCATCGGCAGCGGAGGCGCACATTCTCGAAAGAGCGATGATTATCGAACGGAACGTCCTAGAGTCGCGCTGCAATGCTATTCGCTCGAGCGCAGGCACATCTGCGTCTTCATCGAAGGTCGAGAGCGTGATGGCAGCTTGGCTCACCATTTTGGGAGATCCCGTATCCAATATGTTCCTTACGAAGTCGTGCACGTCGACAGGCTCCTGCGTGATATCTCCATTCTTTGCAGCTTGCAGCAGGATATCAGCGAGATCTAGTCGCACTCCCGGGTCGGAGATCGCCTCCCAGGAGAGTTCGGGATATTGACTCTGATTGCCAGTCCACACTTGCTCAAGGAGCTGCAGGCCATCGCGCGTGGCCCCGAGCTTCTTCACCTTGTTGAGCGACTCTGACAGAGTCGATGCGTTTCGCTGTTGAAGGATCTTCTGCAACTCCTCCGCGCTAAAACTGCTTCCTATACTGCGGACAGCTTCAGCAGCGCTCGCTGCCGAAGCCGAGCTCAAGTCACCTGTTGCATTCGGTGAGCAACCAGAGATCAGTGCAAGACCGACTGCTAGAGCGCAAAGGCGACCGATGGCGCCATTCAGTAGGCAATTACTCATGTCTCGCCGAGCCTCCGAACCATTTCCGTGAAGAGATAGATGTCCGTCTCAGTCACGCCGACCTTGATTGGATCATGCGTGATGTCGAAGTACGACGGCGCCAGTGTGATCTCCTGCTCTCGTCCGCATGCATCCGTGATCTTGTCCTTGCAGAAGCTCACCATGTGTTGGACGAACTGCTCGTCAGTCGTGTTGATGTCACGCCGGAAGTGAAGCCAGACAAACCATATCTCCCAACTTACCTCCGTTCCTATCGGTGGCCTTCGCGGTGGACGAAGACTTGGGTCTGCACCGATGCCGGGCCCTGTCGGATACATATTGATCCACGGAATCTTGATTCCCCGATGCGAAAGCTCCGTCCATGTGCGGCGAGTCGAGTCGCGCTGAAACGTCTCGCAGATTGGCAGCAGACCGAACGGATCGGTAAAAGAAATCGGATTCCCCGCGACGTAAGCATACGTGTTGAGCCCACCATCCAACCCGATGGGGTCAGATTGCACGTACCGTCCAGTGGCCGGGTCATAGTCGCGATAGTAGTTGTAGATAGTTGGATACCTTCGTCATACGTCTGTGGCCCGACTCGTAGCTTTATGTGGAGCGCCGACGCGCCACCCATGAGACACCAATGCCCAGCGGCAAGAGCACTAAGAGCTGCAAGGCCGGTTTGAGCACGTACTCAACACCTGCAGTCGAACCTTGCGGATTAACGAACACTGCGTAATAGAGCAACACTTCATAGACCAGCATGAACAGGGCGCTAACCCACAGTCCCTTTAATCGTGAGAAGCAAATGATTAGTGCGTCAATGACAATCCAAGGCCCCACAATAAAGAGCAGTGGCAACCACACATTTGGTGAAGCTACGCCAGGCCGTCCATAGCCGACGTACAAGGCCAGTAAAGAACCTATTGCCGCCACGACCGCAGAGCGAGTTCGTTCACTCATATCCCTATCTACCTAGTGCTCACTGCCCACCACTCGACCCAGAACCGCATTGGCACTTCGCCTGGGCCCTGCGATAGGGCCCCTCACCCAACCACTCAACCACATCCGCCATACGATTTGCGCGCCGAACGCAATCACCCGTGAGCCTTGTCCCTAGTCGCGCGTGCGCGCTGGAGCACAACTTGCGGGCATCCTCGCGAAACCGCCTATCGCATTCACCCCGCGACATGCCGCACGTTTCATAGCATCGATCATGGCTTCTGCACGCACTGGTGAACGGCACGATCCCGCGGTAGCTTTCGGGCACGAGAGTGAAGCTCCAACCGCTTCCGCATATTTTGCCGCTATGCTTCTCGGGCAGACCGGTAGCTCGACCCAACCCAAGAGGATCAACGTCCTTCAATGGATTTGAGTGAACGTACGCATACGTATTCAGATCGTCTTCGATTCCGAGCGGGTCACTCTGCACGTACCTCCCTGTCGCCGGGTCGTAGTCCCGATAGTAGTTGTAGTGCAGCCCCGTCTCGTGATCAAAGTACTGCCCAGGGAAACGCAGGTTGAACGCGAACGCCGATGAGTTGGCGTCTGGATCTTCGTTCACCGCGGTTGTTCCGAAGGGGGCGCTGTCCCAGCGCCACACGATCTCTGGGGAGCTGCGCTTAGTAATGCGCCGCGGCGTATTCAGATGATCAGTGTGGATATAGAACACCGCCATGCCACAGCTGCTCCAGCGAATCGAGAGCACTGGAATATCGTTCATCCAAACGATCTCCTGGATGAGCTCGCCGGTTGAATCGTACTCGCCGATGAGGCGTCCAGCCTCGTCGTAGACAAAGTAAGTAGCATCCGCGCCGCTCGATTTCTTCACTCGCTGCCCAAGCGGATTATACAAGTAGGTCGCCGTGAGACTGGCGCGAGTCGATGAGACCATGCGACCAGCATCGTCGTAAGTAAACGTTGTCGTACCATCGCTCGTCACGTTGCCTGCGTTGTCGTAACCGTACGTTCGCGACAGCGAACCGCTCACGGAAGTCAGCCGGTTGCTGCTCGTGGAAACGGAGTAGCTCGAACTTGCCGTGCCACCCTGACTCAGGCGATTGCCGATCGCATCGTAGGAGAACGTTTGTGACAACCCTGAGCGACTCGCTGCCGCCAGCCGGTCGAGCGTGTCGTAGCCATAAGTCCACGATCGGGAGCTGTCCTCTACGTCGGCAATACTGGTGATACGCATTGCGTCGTCATATCCGTATGTGCTCAGACCCGCACTGTCGATCAGCGCAAGATTGCCGTCCAAGTCGTGCTGCCGCACCGCCAGACTGCCGTTGCCCCACGTCCAGCCGCGAACCGGACCGAATGGCTCGTACAGCACATCTTCGATCATGAGAATACCGTCGACGCGAATGCTCGTGATCTGATTGTTCGTGTAACCGTAGGTCACTTCTATTCCGGAAGGCGGTGTAAGCGTTTCGAGCTGCCCAGCGCTGTTGTATGCGTAGTTCACACTCTTGGTCACGCTGCCGATCGCCTGCGTTTTCGAAGCGACCCGTCCTTGGGATGTATGCGTCCAACTCGTGCTGCCTGAGGCGTTTGCGACCGACGTCACGCGGCCCAGACCGTACGCGCCCTGATCATATTGATAGCTGATCGTCTGATCTGGGTACGCCAACTGTGTGACACGGTTCAAGGCGTCATAGCTGTACGTAGCCGTTTTGCCTCTCGCGTCAGTTCTGACCTGAAGGTTTCCGCCCGCATCGAAAGTACTTGATGTCGTGCCAGTATCCGGGCTCACCTGCTGGACGAGATCGCCGAGCGCGTTGTAGGTGTAACTCGTGACCTTGCTTCTCGGATCGGTTACCGAGATCAGCTGATCGAGCGCGTTGTAATCGTACTCCGTGACACCCGAGAGCGCATCGGTAACCTGACTGAGGCGATGCAACTCGTCGTAGACTTGGGCTGTACTGCGCCCGAGGGGAGCATCAATGCTCGTCTGATTACCGTTGTCGTCATAGGCAAAGCTGGTTGTGACATTGGCAGTGCCCGCGGCAGCGATTTGCTTCCACAGCTGGTTTAAGGTGTTGAACACGCGCGTTCGCGTCTGGGTCAGCACGTTAGATGGATCGTAGAGCTCCTCCCCAGTGCGATTACCCATCGCATCGAGCGTATAGACGATACGGTTGCCCTCGGAGTCCTCTATCTCGACCAGCCGATGCGCGTCATCGTAGGTGTACTCCAGGAAGCTTCCATCCGGCATCGTGGTCTTCTTGAGCAACCCCGTCGGCCAATAGTCGAAGATGGCCTGCTCGGATCCGACGGTGCGCGCGGTAACCCGCTGACGCGGATCATAGGACAGCGTCGTCACGACGCCATTGGGATCTGTAATCGTGAGTGGCTGGCCGTGCGCGTTGTACGTGTTGTAGGTCGTGACATGGCCGAGCGCGTTCGTGATCGTGTGCACCTGCCCGCACTGAAGGCCGGTGGTGCAGTTGTAGTACGCATAGGTCGTCACGTCCTGTACATCGGTTCGTGGCCCGTCTACGGTCAACATCTGGCCGAAGCTGTTATAGCTGTAAGTCCAGGTGCGTGATTCGCTGGTTGCGGTATCCAGGATCGTCTTCGTCAGCACGTTGCCGTTCATATCGTGTACGAAAGTCGTCCGCCTTGCCGATTCATCGACCCGCGTTTGCAGCCGAAACGTCGGATGCCACTGCGTGGTGATCTTTCGCTGGCGAGTGCCCGAGGCCGGCGTGTACTCCGCAAGATTCGCCGGACAGCTTGTACCGGCCGCAAAGCCTTCGACGCGTGCTGCCTCCAAGTTTCGCGCTAGATCGCTTTCGTAGCACGTCACTACATCGTTGAAGTCCATTCTGGATGCAACGTTCCCGTTCGCATCGTACGTGATTGCCTTGTATTCGCCGCAGCCAGGGCAAACATCGGTTGACGAGGCCGTTCGGAGGGTGCCCTGAGTAAGGATCGTTTGATATGTGCGAGATCTCATCAACGGATCGACGACAGTACGCGCGCCGGTTCCGAAATAACTGAAGCTGTATCTGTTGGCGCCACCGGCCCACTCCGTCGATTCGACCAGACTCTCATGGTTGTAGGTGTAGGTTCCTAAGCGAACACCGTTCTCGTCTGTAATACCAGTCAACAGGTTGCGCCCTTGGTCCGGCAACTCATAGTGGTAAGTGCGTTCCCGACCATCCGCGGGTGCGAGTCGGTACCAGCGGCTTGTTAGCTGCGCTTGAACTGCAGCTCATACGCTTTCACGTGCTCAGGAAACAGAGCTTCGTACTCCGACTGATCAATTCTAAGCACAGCAACCTCCATCTCCTCCCCTCCCAGTTGACCTTCGACATGAACGCCACCCGATGACTTGAGTGTGACGCCGTTGCCAGAGCGCACGGAAAGATCGCCCGGGTTCTGAACCCCACTGATCTTCTCGTACACCTCGTTTGGCTCGATCCTTCCGAAGGCCACGCCCATCGGAGGATCTCCGAACTCAAGGTTCGAGGTACCGACGAGATGCCCGCCAAGGTAAATATGGAATCGCGCCATGCTCGTTCTGACAGCTAACGTCGCGCGTCAGCCGCGCGAGGGTTTCCGAGCGTCGGCTGCACGCGTTTGTTAGGCATCTCAGTAAGTGCCCCAATGAGCAGACACGATTCGAGGGCACGCCTCCTGCGGGCACCACGAGGAAACCGTTATCGCCCAGCCAGCGCACTTCACATCAACCCACTCCGGAGCCGAGCCGGGACCAACGTCGCATTGTGGCGATTCGCCGGCATCAAGTTCCTTACGAAACCAGCCATCTGCAACCAGCTTTTCGATGACCTTAACTCCCCAGGTGCGATCTATGCCACCTAACCAGCGAACTGCAAGTTCACGGGTGCCGACGCTCACCAGAACCTCTATGTCTCCGGATTGGCAGCTCCAACTCTTCTCCTTCCGTTCGCAGCGCGCGAAATAGCGCACCGGCTTTCCTGCAATTGCTTCATGCGAACGACACAGCACATCGGCTGAAGCATTAGCTGTCGCGCGGTCATAGGACCAAGCTTCGATCCCTTCAGCCGGCACGTGATGAGTGTCCTTGCACACCAGTCGTTCAAGCGCGGCCTTCTCGGCGGCAGTAAGAGCGGCTGGAAATGTGGGTATCAATGTCAAAGCTCGCACGTCCTGCGCAGACCCGCACACCCCCAAGGCCGCTGCTAAAACAATGGAAGGTGCTCTCTTCATCGCTGCCCAACGCTCACGCTGTGCCGCGAGCACCGGCGCTTCGCCTGCGCAAGTCGGAACCAGCGTGTTGTTGGGCACTAATGAGCACGGCTACGAAAGTATTCGTCGAAATGCTGGGGTAGTTCTGGCAGCGGAGATGATTGCGAAAAGTACTTCGACTCCGTGGAGTGAAACTCAATGAAGCCTACTTGGGCCTCGACAGCGTATTCGCCCAGCGCTTCGTCCAGCAACAGATAGGCCATCTGTCCGTAGGCCCCTTTCTCTTGCTCATTGTAGCCGTCGAAGAACAAGACGATGCCGGCTCTATCCCCATCCTTTGCGAGTAGATAACGAACCTCTTCGGCCCGAACCTTCTTGCCGCCATACTCAAGGTCGCTGAGCGGCCATCGGCGAGGTCTGAACTTGACCCACACCCAACGCTTCAAGGACGGGGCCATCGCATAGGTCGATTCGACGGCGGCGAAGGCAGACTTGATTCCGCCGGCGCTGATGACGAACTCCCGCGCCCCGTCCTTGACTGGGCCAAACTCAAATGTCAGATCCGAATTGATCCTTTGCAACTCCGCCTGTAGCGAGTCGAAGATCGCTTCCTGGTCCTTTTCGAATTCGAATAGTCGCGCCTCATTAGCCGCGAACCAACTCCAGAACCGGTCTTCGCTACTAGCCTTGGCCGAGTTTCCGAAAAGACTGAATCCCATAACTATGAGCGCTCCTGCGAATGCCTTCTTCATGCACAACGCCCCGGCTGAGCCGCGAGCAAAGGCGCATCGCTTTTGCGAGTCGGAACCAGCGTGATGTTAGGCACCGCCACTGATTGACCTCGCGATCTCCGCCCCGCCAGAGTGCTCGGCAGGTGCTCAAAACACCTTTCTCGAAGCGGACGCCGCACCCGAAAGATTAGCGGCTTTTTTGCGCCCATGGGTTTTGCAAGCTCGCGAATCCGAGGTTGCTGTCTATGGTCGGGTGTGCGGCTAATACAATACTCCCGAAAGGGAGGAATACGCCCGCCGTCTTCGAGCGGTTTTGAGCACCCGGCCGCCATCTCAAAAGTGGCGAACTCAAAATATCTCGAAGGAAACCCACCATGGCTGTTCAAATCACCGCCTCCCTCCGGCCACGCCTGCTCAGTATCACCGGCTCTCGCTACGAGTATCAACTCCACGGTCGCTGGCCGCGTCCGCCAGAGATTTCCTATTTACGTCTACGCGGCTATTGGCTGCAACGCGCGGGGTTCTCCGCGGGACAACGTGTGAAAGTGCACGTCGCCGACGGATGCATCACGATTGTTCCCGCGCAATGAAGTATAGAGGGCCACGGCAGGCGGATGGGCCTCTGGTTCTGTCCGCCGGCCTAACGCCGAGCTTGAGCGGCGAGCAACGGCGCTTCTCCGTTGCGAGTCGGTACCAGCGGCTTGTTAGCGAACAAGTTCACCGACGCGCATCCCACCCGCAAATAGGGCAATACACGAGCACAGCACAACGAATGCAACTCCGCACGCGAGCAAACCGCGCGCGGGCCCGCGAGATCGGAAGAAGTAGGCCATCAAGACGAGTAGCGACACAGGAGTGAACAAGCCTACCACCCACCATCCGGCACCAGATACTTCGAATCGCTGCGCATCACGTTCCAACCAGTGGATCAGAACGAACGCCGACAGTAGGAGCACGGCTGCTGGTGCGAACTGCGCAACGCTACTGGTATCGCCGACAGTAGCCTTGAGCACACCGGAGGCAGCGAAGATCAGGGCTGCGGCTGCCGCTGAATAGACGTGGTACCACATAGTGTTCGCTAACTTGATTTAGAAGTGCGCCCTGTGACGAATAACCTGGGGCGCTGCGAAATAACCTGGAGCGCGAGTTTCCCGGAAGTCTACGGGCAACCACGAGAATTGACACATAATCTGTCGATGCATACAGCATTAACCAACTTATGGAAACCGGACGTCCAAAGTTGCAATCCGTGCGGCTGCTCGACCAGCTGCGCGAGCGCATTCGATACTGCCACTATAGCCTACGGACAGAACAGGCATACGTCTTCTGGGTTCGGCGCTTTGTTCGCTTCCACCTCCCCCGGCACCCTAGGGCGATGGGAGCCACGGAGGTTGAGGCTTTCCTTACCCATCTCGCCATGGAGCGGCATGTAGCACCGTCCACTCACAAGCAGGCGCTGGCGGCTGTTCTCTTTCTGTATCGACAGGTCCTCGATATCGATCTGCCCTGGCTACAACATATATAGGCCGGCCGAAGAGTCCGATTCGGCTTCCCGTGGTCCTCTCGCGCCAGGAGGTTGCACGCCTCCTGGCGAACGTTGACGAGCGCTTCGCGACCATTGTCACTCTTCTTTACGGCGCAGGCCTTCGTCTGATGGAATGCTTGCAGTTGCGCGTCAAGGACATCGACTTCGATCGCGCGATCAGAAAACTCTCTATAAAACTCGGTTTGCGTCGCCAGCCCGCGCTGGCTCGACCACGGCGACTTCGTGGTCATAGAGGTCGAGCATCGCGTCGGTCTTGTGGCCGCCCGCTTCCTTCTTCTCCGCCTTCTTTCCTTTGGTATCTCTAATCCCGCGGTGCTTCAAACCGTGAAGCGTAAAGCGCTGCTCACGGGTGATCGATCGCGGCGCTGATGAGATCCTGCCATGCGTTGTCCAAACCGGCCCTGGTCAGCGGCGTGCCCGATTCAGTTAGAAAAATAAGCGCTGCTCGGGTCGAATCGGAATAGCCGGCGCTGGTTGGCTGGCCGCGCCAGCGTCTGCGCGCGAACAGCGACGGCGGCCTTCCAAGCGGCTTTCAGTCGCGAGGTCCACTTCGCGATGTTGTCGTTGCTGCCCTCGGTGCGTGAGGCATACAGCCCCTGCTCGCTCGCGTACGCATCGGTCATCCTACCAAGCAAGACCAACTTCGCGCAGTTGAAGAGCGCAACGAGCCGACCGAGCTGTGCGGATCGGTGGCAATGCCACCGGACGGCATGGCTCAACCTTGCCGGCTTTCTTGCATCTCGCGACAGTACTGCTGCAGGGTATCGGGTAGATTGCCAGGGCATATGCCGCACTGACGATTTCCAGGGACTGCATAATCGATGAACTTCGGGTAAGGCAAATTGAGGTTCTGCATCAACTGCACGAAGTCGTCTACGGTTCGCTCCCCGCCGAGACGCGGGTTGCGCTGTTTCTCCTGAGCGATACTCGACACCCATCGGCCGTGATAGTCATGCCCGGGATACACGAGTGTTTCAGGCGGAAGGCTGAACAACTTTCCGCGTACGCTCGCGTAAAGAGTACGCGCGTCGCCACTCTGGAAATCCGTGCGGCCGCAGCCATCGATCAACAGCGCATCGCCCGTGAAGACGCGATCGTCCGCGACAATGGCAAAGTGATTGTCCGTGTGCCCTGGGGTATGCACTGGGTCAAGTCGAACTCCACCAACCTGCAGCGGCACTCCATCGCGCAGGCCGACATCCGTGCAGGCGAGCGCGTCCAGGGCTGCCAGAGCGATGCGGCTGCCCGCCTCCCGCTTGAGTGTCGTTGCCGATGTAATGTGATCGGCATGGATGTGCGTATCAATCGTCATCACAAGTTTCAGGCCCAGATCTTTCACGACCTGAAGATCGCGCTGCCATGCCGGCATCGCGGGATCGATCAACACCGCCTCTCGGGTCTGCGGGCACGCGAGCAGATACGTGTAGGTGGACGAAACCGGCTCGAACAACTGACGAAAGATCATGACGTACTCCTTCCGATGACTCGAGCCTCGTCTCAATGCACTGCCTCGCGCGGCAGCTGCATCGGCGTCGGCGCAGCGTCGGCGCGAGCGGTGATTTCGGGATCTAGCGTGGACATCGCTTGGTGCTGACTCAGAAATACACCACCGGTGAGGTGCTGCAGAAACTCCGATCGCTTCAGTCGGTCGAGCACCGGGCCTTTGACTTCGGACAGATGCAAGGTCACCCCTGCTTGTTTGAGGCGATCGACGATCACTTCCAGACTATCGAGCGCGCTCGCATCGATGTAGTTGACGGCTGCGCATACGAGCACAACGTGGCGGATGTCCGGGCGCCGCGCGACTTCATCGTATAGCCGGTCTTCGAGATACCGAGCATCGGCAAAGTAAAGACTCTCATCGACACGTACCGACAACACGGTAGGGCTGGTGATCACGCTGTGACGCTCGACGTTTCGGAAATGTTCAGTTCCAGGAACCTGGCCCACGATGGCGATGTGCGGACGACTGGTTCGCCACAGGTACAACGCAATGGACAGAGTGACGCCTGCGAGGATGCCGGCCTCAACGCCTACGAAGAGCACTACAACGATGGTGGCTGCCATGGCAGAGAAATCACTGCGCGAGTAACGCCACGTATGTCGCACCGTTCCAAGATCGATCAGCGAGAGCACCGAGACTATGATCGTTGCCGCGAGCGCCGCCTGCGGCAAGTTTCGGAACAGCGGGGTGAACAATACCGCCACGAGCGCAATGCCGGCAGCCGTGAACACACTGGCCAGTTGGGTGCGTGCGCCAGCATCGAAGTTCACGACCGAACGTGCAAAGCCGCCGGTGACTGGATAGCCGCTGGTGATCGCCGCCGCGACGTTCGCCGCACCGAGGCCGACGAGCTCCTGATTTGCATCGACGCGCTGACGCCGCCTCGCCGCCAGGGTTTGGGCCACCGAGATGGATTCGACGAATCCTATGAGGCTGATCAGGGCAGCCGCAGGCAGCAGTTGGGCCCACGCAGACGCCTCGAATCGTGGCAAGGACAATGGTGGCAACCCGGCCGGCACGCTGCCGACCACGCGCACACCTTGTGCCCCGAGATCAGCCACACCCACGATCAGAGTCGTGCCTACGATCGCTGCCACTGGCCCCGCCTTGGTCATGATATCTGCGACTCGCTCACGTACATTGAAGCGCAGCAACAGCGGCTTCAATCCACGACGCACCCAGAATAGAAAACCAGTCGCGATGAGACCGATCGCGAGCGTCGCCACGTTGGCTCGTGGCGCGGCTTCGACTAATGATCTTGCCCCGGAAAATCGGACACTCGTCTAAGCGACCCGTGGCAGCTCGAACTCTGCCGGGCTGAGATAGCCCAGCGAGGAGTGAAGCCGCTGCCGATTGTAGTAGATCTCGATGTATTCAAAC
>NZ_RYFW01000012.1 GCF_004138335.1 Peristeroidobacter agariperforans
GCCGGTATTGATTGTGTCGTTGCCCGCACCGCCGATGAACAGATCCTTGCCGGTGCCGCCCGTCAACGTATCGGTGCCGTCACCGCCGTCGAACAGATTGCCGCCGGTCGCATTTGTATCGGAGATGATGTCGTTGCCGGCGCCGCCTTGGAGGAGATCGACGCCTGCGCGCCCATCGATGTTGTCGTTGCCATCGCCACCGTAGAGATGGTCGTTGGTGGCGTAGCCGGTCAGCGTGTCGTTGGCCGACGAGCCTTGTAGTGCCATCGACTTGACGGTTGCGACATCCCACGTCGTGCCGTCGGCAAAGCGAATCTGCTCCACCGCGTAGGTGCGAGTCGAGACGCCGTCGTTGTTGAAGTAGTTCTGGATGGTGACCTGATCCGTCGTGCCTGCGATCTTCAGGATCAGGGTGTCGCCGGAGCGCGTGATGGTCACATCGCTCGCGAGTACGCCCTCCTTGAATTGCAGCACGTCGACCTTGCCGGCCGTCGGATCGGCATTGCCGCTCCAACCGTCAGAGTCGTTGTTGATCGTGTCCTGACCGTCGCCGACGCCGAATAGATATGTGTCGCTGCCGAAACCACCGACGAGGTAGTCATTGCCCGCGCCACCATCCATCACGTCGTTGCCACCAGCACCGCCGTACTGACCACCGCCGTAGAGGTTGTCGTTGCCGGCACCGCCAGTGAGCACATCGTCGCCCGCGTTACCGGACAACGTGTCGTTGTCGTCGCCGCCGGAGAGTTGGTCGGCACCATCGCCACCGGAGATGTTGTCCGTACCAGCCCCGCCCTCGACGATGTCGTTGCCACCGCGAGCGTCGATCGAGTCGTTGCCTGCACCGGCATTGATCGTGTCGGCAGTAGCGTAGCCGGTCAGCGTGTCGTTGCCGGACGTGCCGAGCAGCGCCATCGCCTTAACAGCATTCACGTCCCATGTTGTGCCGTCAGCAAAGCGGATCTGCTCCACCGCGTAGGTGCGAGTCGAGACGCCGTCGTTGTTGAAGTAGTTCTGAATCGTGACTTGATCAGTCGTGCCAGCGATCTTCAAGATCAGGTTGTCCCCGGAGCGCGTGATGGTCACATCGCTCGCGAGTACGCCCTCCTTGAATTGCAGCACGTCGACCTTGCCGGCCGTCGGATCGGCATTGCCGCTCCAGCCGTCAGAGTCGTTGTTGATCGTGTCCTGACCTTCGCCGACGCCGAATAGATATGTGTCGCTGCCGAAACCCCCGACGAGGTAGTCATTGCCCGCGCCACCATCCATCACGTCGTTACCGCCAGCGCCGCCGTACTGACCACCGCCGTAGAGGTTGTCGTTACCGGCACCGCCAGTGAGCACATCGTCGCCCGCGTTACCGGACAACGTGTCGTTGTCGTCGCCGCCGGAGAGTTGGTCGGCACCATCGCCACCGGAGATGGTGTCCGTACCAGCACCGCCCTCGACGATATCGTTGCCGCCGCGAGCGTCGATGGAGTCGTTGCCAGCACCGGCATTGATCGTGTCGGCAGTAGCGTAGCCGGTCAGCGTGTCGTTGCCCGACGTGCCGAGCAAAGCCATTGCCTTCACGGTCGCAACGTCCCATGTCGTGCCGTCAGCAAAGCGGATCTGCTCCACTGCGTACGTCCGAGTCGAGGCGCCGTCATTGTTGAAGTAGTTCTGGATCGTGACCTGGTCCGTAGTGCCGGCGATCTTCAAGATCAGGTTGTCACCCGAACGTGTGATGGTCACATCGCTCGCGAGTACGCCTTCCTTGAACTGCAGCACGTCGACCTTGCCGGCCGTCGGATCGGCATTGCCGCTCCAGCCGTCCGAGTCGTTGTTGATTGTGTCCTGACCGTCGCCGATGCCGAATAGATATGTGTCGCTGCCGAAACCCCCGACGAGGTAGTCGTTGCCAGCGCCACCATCCATCACGTCGTTACCGCCAGCGCCGCCGTACTGACCACCGCCGTAGAGATTGTCGTTACCCGCGCCACCGGTGAGCACGTCATCGCCCGCGTTACCAGACAACGTGTCGTTGTCGTCGCCGCCGGAGAGTTGGT
Organism: Peristeroidobacter agariperforans; assembly: GCF_004138335.1. GTDB lineage: Bacteria > Pseudomonadota > Gammaproteobacteria > Steroidobacterales > Steroidobacteraceae > Steroidobacter > Steroidobacter agariperforans. Next base: position 2,049 of record NZ_RYFW01000012.1, read on the forward strand.
CGGCACCATCGCCACCGGAGATGTTGTCCGTACCAGCACCGCCGTCGACGATATCGTTGCCGCCGCGAGCGTCGATCGAGTCGTTGCCTGCACCGGCATTGATCGTGTCGGCGGTGGCGTAGCCGGTCAGCGTGTCGTTGCCGGAGGTGCCGAGCAGCGCCATCGCCTTCACGGTCGCAACGTCCCATGTCGTGCCGTCAGCAAAGCGGATCTGCTCCACCGCGTAGGTGCGAGTCGAGACGCCGTCGTTGTTGAAGTAGTTCTGGATCGTGACCTGATCAGTCGTGCCTGCGATCTTCAAGATCAGGTTGTCCCCGGAGCGCGTGATGGTCACATCGCTCGCGAGTACGCCCTCCTTGAATTGCAGCACGTCGACCTTGCCGGCCGTCGGATCGGCATTGCCGCTCCAACCGTCAGAGTCGTTGTTGATCGTGTCCTGACCGTCGCCGATGCCGAATAGATATGTGTCGCTGCCGAAACCACCGACGAGGTAGTCATTGCCCGCGCCACCATCCATCACGTCGTTACCGCCAGCACCGCCGTATTGACCACCGCCGTAGAGATTGTCGTTGCCGGCACCGCCGACCAACTGGTCGTCGCCTGCACCGCCGGTCAAAGTGTCGGTGCCATCGCCACCGTCGAGATAGTCGCTACCGCCATTGCCGTTCAACTGGTCGTTGCCGAGACCGCCGTCAAGGTGGTCGGCACCGGCAGCGCCGTGCAATGTGTCGTTGCCGCCCAGTCCAAACAGCGAACTGCCCGTCGCCTGCGCATATAAAATGTCGGCGCCTTCGGTACCCTGTTGGACTTTGCCCTTGACGGTATCGATGTTCCACACCGTGCCGTCGGCGAATCGGATCTCTTCGATCGCGTAGCCACGCGGAGACGCAGCTTCGGCGACGAAGTAGTTCTGGATCGTGATCTGATCCGTCGTCCCGACGATGCGGACGAGCAAGTTGTCACCCTGGCGGATGACGGTGACTTGATCGGCGAGCACGCCCTCCTTGAACTGCAGCACATCGAGCTTGCCAACCGTCGGATCGGGATTGCCGCTCCAACCGTCGGAGTCGTTGTTGATCGTGTCCTGACCGTCGCCGATGCCGAACAGATAAGTGTCGCTGCCGAAACCACCGACGAGGTAATCATTGCCCGCGCCACCATCCAACACATCGTTACCGCCGTTGCCGCCGTACTGACCACCGCCGTAGAGGTTGTCATTACCCGCACCGCCGGTGAGCACGTCATCGCCGGCGTTACCGGACAACGTGTCGTTGTCGTCGCCGCCAGAGAGTTGGTCGGCACCGTCACCACCGGAGATGTTGTCGGCACCAGCTCCGCCCTCGACGATGTCGTTGCCGCCGCGGGCATCGATCGAGTCGTTGCCTGCACCACCGTTGATCGTGTCGGCGGTGGCGTAGCCCGTCAGCGTGTCGTTGCCCGACGTGCCGAGCAGAACCATCGCCTTGATAGCGGCGAGATCCCACGTTGTGCCGTCAGCGAAACGGATCTGCTCGACCGCATAGGTGCGATTCGAAACGCCGTCGTTGTTGAAGTAGTTCTGGATCGTGACCTGGTCAGTAGTCCCTGCGATCTTCAGGATCAGGTTGTCACCCGAGCGCGTGACGGTCACGTCGCTCGCGAGTACCCCTTCCTTGAATTGCAGCACGTCGACCTTGCCCGCCGTCGAATCGGCATTGCCGCTCCAACCGTCGGAGTCGTTGTTGATCGTGTCCTGACCGTCGCCGATGCCGAACAGATACGTGTCGCTGCCGAAACCACCGACCAGGTAGTCGTTGCCCGCGCCGCCATCCATCACATCGTTGCCACCAGCACCGCCGTATTGACCACCGCCGTAGAGGTTGTCGTTGCCGGCACCGCCAGTGAGCACATCGTCGCCCGCGTTACCGGACAACGTGTCGTTGTCGTCGCCGCCGGAGAGTTGATCAGCGCCATCACCACCGGAGATGGTGTCGGTACCAGCCCCGCCCTCGACGATGTCGTTGCCACCGCGAGCGTCGATCGAGTCGTTGCCTGCACCACCGTTGATCGTGTCGGCGGTGGCGTAGCCGGTCAGCGTGTCATTGCCCGACGTGCCGAGCAGAACCATCGCCTTGATAGTGGCGAGATCCCACGTTGTGCCGTCAGCGAAACGGATCTGCTCCACTGCGTACGTCCGGTTCGAGAAACCGTCGTTGTTGAAGTAGTTCTGGATCGTGACCTGGTCCGTAGTCCCTGCGATCTTCAAGATCAGGTTGTCGCCCGAGCGCGTGATGGTCACATCGCTCGCAAGCACTCCCTCCTTGAATTGCAGCACGTCGACCTTGCCCGCCGTCGGGTCGGCATTGCCGCTCCAACCGTCGGAGTCGTTATTGATCGTGTCCTGGCCATCGCCGACGCCGAATAGATAAGTGTCGCTGCCAAAACCACCGACCAGGTAGTCATTGCCCGCGCCACCATCCATCACATCGTTGCCGCCAGCGCCGCCGTACTGACCACCGCCGTAGAGGTTGTCGTTACCCGCGCCGCCAGTGAGGACGTCGTCGCCTGCGTTACCGGACAACGTGTCGTTGGCGTCGCCGCCGGAGAGTTGGTCGGCACCGTCGCCACCAGAGATGTTGTCGGTACCAGCCCCGCCCTCGACGATGTCGTTGCCGCCGCGGGCATCGATCGAGTCGTTGCCTGCACCACCGTTGATCGTGTCGGCGGTGGCGTAGCCGGTCAGCGTGTCATTGCCCGACGTGCCGAGCAGAACCATCGCCTTGATAGTGGCGAGATCCCACGTTGTGCCGTCAGCGAAACGGATCTGCTCCACTGCGTACGTCCGGTTCGAGAAACCGTCGTTGTTGAAGTAGTTCTGGATCGTGACCTGGTCCGTAGTCCCTGCGATCTTCAAGATCAGGTTGTCGCCCGAGCGCGTGATGGTCACATCGCTCGCAAGCACTCCCTCCTTGAATTGCAGCACGTCGACCTTGCCCGCCGTCGGGTCGGCATTGCCGCTCCAACCGTCGGAGTCGTTATTGATCGTGTCCTGGCCATCGCCGACGCCGAATAGATAAGTGTCGCTGCCAAAACCACCGACCAGGTAGTCATTGCCCGCGCCACCATCCATCACATCGTTGCCGCCAGCGCCGCCATACGCTCCGCCGCCATATAACGAATCGTTGCCCGCAGCGCCGGAAATCGTATCGTCGCCGTCGCCGCCGTAGAGACGGTCGTCACCGGCGTCGCCGGTCATCAGGTCATCGCCGGACTGACCGCTGATCTCATCGTTGCCCTCCCCACCCACCAGAATGTCGGCGCCGTCGCCGCCGTAGAGCCGGTCATTGCCGACTCCTCCGTGCAGCTCGTCGACGCCGGCGAGGCCTTCGATGAGATCGTTGCCGTCATAACCGAAGATCACGTCGGAGCCTGGTGTTCCGATGATGTGATCGTCACCGCTGCGAATAACTCCCTGCATTGCATGGCGGATCGTAATCGGCAGCGTCGCAGCCTCGGTCTCCAGCGCGGTGACGAACTGTCGATATAACGTATCTACGTACGGATTGATTCCTCGCACAACCACGAGAAAGTCCGCCAGCTCCGCCGCTGCCGTAGCATCCGCGTTACCAAAGCGCTGCGCAAAATGCGCACTCACTTCCGCGAAATCGCCGCTCCAGGCGCCGTTGACCTGCGAGAAGGATGTCATGTTGAACAACGCATCGGCATGGCTATCGGCCATGAGCTGCGAATACACCGAGAGCTCCAGCCCGGCGTAAACATTCGCCAGCATCTCGGCGTACTGCCCGTTCGGCTGCTGTTGCAGCGCTGCTTGTCCCCAGAATGTTTCCAGGACGGCCAGGTGCTGGCCGTCGATCGCAGGGCCACGGCCGTTGGGAACGGCGTTTTGTTGACCGGTCCAGGCGATCAGAATCTGCCCCACGAGCGCCCGGCGTGCCGCCGGATCGCTCTCGGCCACGAACATTTCGACCAGATCCTGCAGCTGACCGGTCGAATCGTGCGCCATGGCATATCGCAACGAGTACGCATTGCCGAAGCCGTAAGCGTCCGGCAGCGCTGCGACATCCGGCGGCACTTCCACACCGACGCCGTTGTGGACGTCGACCGGAATCGTGTTACGCCGATCCGAGTCGAACCACAATGTATTGGTGAGCCCGCTGCTGCCATTGGCGTAGTTGAACGAGCTCTGCTCGCGGTGCTGAACGTTGTTGCTGTCGGTGAAGTGGTTGCTGGTGTAGCCCACTTCGATCGAGCTGATCCCGAGGCTCGACAACGTGTGCAGCTCGCCCGCTTCGGCGACGCCGTTGCTGTTTGCATCCTGCCAGACGCGCAGCTCGGCAAAGATCGAATCGCCTTCGCTGATCACGCCGTCGCTATTGGTGTCGAATTCGGTGAGCGCTTCATAGCCATTCTCGGCGTACTGGCCATTTGCAAGCAGCGTCTCGGTGCCGAACAGCTCGGCGCCGCCGTCGATGTACCCGTTGTCATTGCGATCGAGCACCAACAGGCCGTCGGTCGCGTGCACCCAGCTGGTCGACTCGGCGAACCCGCTGTTGTCCAGATCGAAATGTACGCCGTGATTGCGCGGCAGTGTCCGAATGGCGCCATCGCCGTCCAGGTCGAGAGCCAATGGATCACGACGCGGCACCGGAGGTGTCGGCGGAGGTGGAGGCGGCGGCACGGGTGTTGGCGTCGGCGGCGTTGGCGTCGGCGGCGTCGGCGTCGGCGGTGTTGGCGTCGGCGGCGTTGGCGTCGGCGGTGTTGGCGTCGGCGGCGTTGGCGTCGGCGGCGTTGGCGTCGGCGGCGTTGGCGTCGGCGGTGTTGGCGTCGGCGGTGTTGGCGTCGGCGGTGTCGGCGTCGGCGGTGTTGGCGTCGGCGGTGTCGGTGTCGGCGGCGTTGGCGTCGGCGGAGTCGGCGTCGGAACGTTCGGATCCGGGTCGTCGTCGTTGTGGATGCCGTCGCCGTCTATGTCCGGATCCGAATAGTCAGGATCGCCATCGCCATCGATGTCGCTATCGTAACGATCCGGATCGTCATGGTTGGGAATGCCATCGTCGTCCACGTCCGGATCGCGGTCGTCCGGCATGCCATCGCCATCGTAGTCGGGGCCGTTCGGCGTGGCATCGAAATCATTGGGAATGCCGTCATCGTCGATGTCGCTGTCGACATCGTTCGGCGTGCCATCGTCATCGAGGTCGTTGTTGGGATCCGGATCGTCGTCATTGGCGACTCCGTCACCGTCGGCGTCCGGATCCTGCTCGTTCGGTATGCCATCCGCATCGATATCCTGCGGATGACTGGGCAGCGCATCGATGAAATCTGCGTTCGCGGTGGGCAGGACGAAGCCCTCGAACCCGAGGGTATTGAAACCCGCCTCGGCCAACGCATTCCAGACAAAATCCACGCAGCTGTTGGTAATGCCGTTGTAGTCGTCCGTGCCAAAGCCCTCTTGGACCGGATCCTCGAGGAAATTCATCATCGCGTCGTATTGCTGCTGAGTCAGCTCGAACTCGCGCGAGTGATAGATCTCCAGATAGTAATTGTCGTCATTCATCGTGACGCCGCCCGGCGCGTAGCCGTAGCTGCCATCCGGCGTCGAGATCCACATGTGACCGAACAGCGAATCGCGTGAGCCAGTGGTATCCGCTCCGGCCTCGGCGATATTTACGGTAATCGTTGGCATTTAAGTTCCCTCTTGTACGATTTCTTGTGCTGCGCCTTGTTTGAAAACCACATGGAACGCACGTGTACCCGCTCCGGGGAACTGCGTGTCCGTGCGAAAAGTCATTCGGATATAACTGGCGTCGGGCTGCTCCGACTGCGCGAAAATCACGGCGAGCGGATTGGCGTTCGACGGCCAGCGGGTGGGATCGGGCTGCACCTTGTAAGCGAAACCGCCGCCGGCGAGCTTGGCTTCGAAGGGCGTCATTCCCAAGGTAACGATGCCGCTCAGGATGGCTTCTCGATATTGCTCGCGAACGTGCTGAGGTCGTTCCGCGATCATTCGCTGCGCCAACGCCACACGGGCTTCATCGCCCATACGTTCCTTGTCATCGCTCATTGCTTCTCCTAAAAACCGGTGCAATACGTCTTCGGCATCACCTGCACGACCATCTCGAACTCGACATCCGTCAGCGCGGGCAGCGGCTGCCGGGAGCGCAACTCGATCCGATAGTCGCCGGATGCGAGGACATGTCTTCCAAGGGTGAAGCCGGTCCATTTCTCGCCGCGGATGGCCAATCGCGGCGCGCTCTCGAAGTCGAGCACGCGCTGTTCCTTGTCGCCGAGCAGGTAGACGCTCACGGCGATCGGCATCGGCAACTGGTTGTCGACCAGCAAATGTTTGAACATATTTATTCTTTGGATCTTGTGAATCAGGCGCAGATCGAATTCGTATTCGCAGCGCTTCTCCACTTCGAAAGTCTTGCTAAAGCTCAGTCCGTTGGCGTCCATCGTGCCGCGCGCTTGCAGCGGCATCGAGGTCCCGAGAAAGAAATCCAGAACGGTCATGGCTTGCACCTCATGCGCCGGCGTCCAGACAAGCAGACAGCACACTAGTGTTCTGACAAAGCGCCGCACTGGCAGCGAAGCTGTTGGACTTGGCCATCGGGGCATATTTCCTCCATGAATCCCCACAGCGCCTTGCTCGGATGGCAAGGCGCCGTGGTGGGCTTGTTACAACGTCAGACCAAACGTTGCACTCCCGTGTGTAGCGAGCTCGTCGGCTGCAGCGTCTGTGGAGCGATACCGAACTGCGCATCGCTCATCGTTGTCGTTGCGGGCACGACGCCGATGTTGGTGAGGTTGCGATTCAGGCCGTACTGATATGCCAGATCGCCACCGATCGCTGCGGTGTCGCTGCCTCCGGTGTGGAAGTCGAGCAACGCCGTTGTCAGCGCCCAGCTCGTCAGCGAGGGATTTGCGGCCCGCGCCAGGTCGAACTGATTCACCAGGCCCAGGAAGTCGAATTGCTCGACCTTCTGATCCTTCAGCGGATCGGCGCCGCCGGCGGCGAAGTCCGCCATCGCTTCGGCGATCA
>NZ_RYFW01000013.1 GCF_004138335.1 Peristeroidobacter agariperforans
TGTCATCGGTCACGCAAAACTCCCCAGCTACGGTCACTTAAAATTCCTCACCCTCCTGTTCTGGCCGGAGGGTCATCCGATGTTGGACGATGTCATCGACGGGCAGACCATGGCGCCACCGAGCAAGAGCGAGGTGGAGGCTGTTATGGTGGGCCAAGAACGCTGGGACCAGATTCGTCGGATGTTTTTCGACGAGAAGATGGCGATCGCACAGATCGCCCGGCGCTTGGGCATGGACCGCAAGACAGTGCGACGCTGGGTGCGTACCCAGTGGAAGCCTTATCAACGCGCTGCAAAGGAAGAGACGTTGCTCACTGCCCACGCAGATTTTCTGCGTGAGCGAGCCCCGCAAGTTCAGTATTCCGCGCAGATTCTCTTCCAGGAGCTGCGGCGTCTGCGCGGCTATCGTGGTAGCTACGAGACAGTGAAGCGTTTTGTGGCGCCTCTGCGAGAACTGCAGTTAGCAGCGGAAGCCACTCAGACACGATTTGAGACGCCGCCTGGCCAACAGAGCCAGATCGACTGGGGCCAGACTCAGGTGCCGTTCCGAAGCGGCCGGCGCACCGTCCACTTCTTCGTTCTGACGCTCGGATATTCTCGCCGAGGTTTCTATTGGCCATCCGCCGATGAGCGTATGGCTCAGTTTCTCGATGCGCACGAGCGTGCCTTCGAGCACTTCGGCGGGCACACTCGCGAACATCTTTACGATCGAACCCGCTGCGTATGCTATCCCGATGGCGACGGTCGTGTGGTGTGGAACCCGACGTTCAAGAGTTTCGCTGAGTACTGGGGCTTCGAGCCCCGACGCTGCCGGCCTTATCGTGCTCAGACGAAGGGCAAGGTTGAGTCCGGCGTGAAGTACATCAAGCACAACTTTCTGCCTGGACGTGAGTTCGTCGACATCGTCGATCTCACTGAACAACTGCGTGACTGGAACGCCACGATCGCCGATGTGCGCATCCATGGCACGACGCATGAGCGTCCGATCGATCGCTTTGTCGCGGAACAGCCGAGCCTCGTACCGACGGCGAGTCAGCGATCCTTCGCACAGGAAGGCCGACGCAGCCGGATCGTCGCCAGCGACTATCTCGTCAGCTTCCGCACCAATCGCTACTCGGTGCCCTTCCAGCTCATCGGGCAGACGGTGGAGTTACAAGCTCGCGAAGGACAGCTCACGATTTACCACCGAGACCGGTGTGTCGCCGAGCACCCGATGCTTGAGGGGCAGTATCAGCTTCGCATTCTGCCCGAGCACGGCCCTGGCGCGATTGCTCGTAACGCTCGGCATCGATTCGGGCTCGCCGGCGCCGTGGATGCGGTGCCATATCACAACGAAGTGGAGGTTCGTGACCTGTCCCTTTACGAGCAACTCGTCGACTCCGTCCCCGTGGAGATCACCGTATGAACGCCGCACAGCTTGAGAGATTGCAAGAACAGTGTTCCCGGTTGCGACTGGTCAAGTCTCGAGAGCGCATCGAGGCCTTGCTGCAGGAAGCCTCAAGCCAGGAGATTCCGTACGCGGACTTCCTGGATCGTTTGCTCACCGAAGAAGTCGCCGCAAAGACCGCCAAGAACATCACGATGCGTACGAACTTGGCGCGCTTCCCGTTTGTGAAGGGGCTGGAGGTGTTCGAGTTCGGTTATCAGCCCTCGATCGACAAGAAGCAGATTCAGCAGCTCGCCACCTGTCACTTCATCGAGCATGGCGAGAACGTCGTGATTCTCGGTCCGCCCGGCGTCGGCAAAACTCACCTGGCTGTCGGGCTAGGCATGAAGGCGATCGAAGCAGGCTATCGCGTGTTCTTCACGACCGCGGCGAACATGATCGCCGTGCTGACACGAGCTCTCAGTGAAGGTCGTCTCGAGGAGAAACTCAAGCACTACACCGTGCCGCGGTTGCTCATCATCGATGAGATCGGCTATCTGCCCATCGATCGCGGTGGCGCCAATCTGTTCTTTCAGCTGATCAGTCGACGATACGAGAGAGGTCCGATGATTCTGACCAGCAACCAAAGCTTCGGTTCATGGGGTGAAGTGTTCGGCGATCGCGTCATCGCCACCGCCATCCTGGATCGGGTGCTTCATCACGCGATCACTCTGAACATCCGCGGCAACTCCTACCGGCTGAAGGAGAAGCTCAAGGCCGGGTTGATTCGCTCAGAGGAACCCACCACCACGATTAACTGAGGACCGGGCGGGTGGGTGAGGAATTCTCAATGACCGCAGATGGGGAAATTTGAATGACCGTTGACA
>NZ_RYFW01000014.1 GCF_004138335.1 Peristeroidobacter agariperforans
GCTCCGCCGATCCAACCGTGGGCAAGGTCGACGTACTGCAGTTCAAGGAAGGTGTGCTCGCAAGCGATGTGACCATCACGCGCTCCGGCGACAACCTGATCTTGAAGATCGTCGGCACGACCGACCAGGTCACGATCCAGAACTACTTCAGCAATGACGGAGTCTCGGCGCGCGGCTACGCGATCGAGCAGATCCGCTTCGCTGACGGCACGACGTGGGATGTGGCGACGGTCAAGGAACGGGCGCTGATCTCGACGGCCGGCGATGACAACCTCATCGGCTATGCCACCAATGACACGCTCACCGGCGGCGCCGGCAACGACACGATCGATGCTCGTCAGGGCAATGACATCGTCGACGGCGGTGACGGCAACGACACGATCGACGCTCACGATGGCGACGACATCGTTGAAGGCGGGGCAGGGGCAGACAACATCACCGGCGGCAACGGTATCGACCAACTCTCCGGCGGCGACGGCAACGACACGTTGTATGGCAACGCGGGCGATGACGTGCTCACCGGCGGCGCGGGTAACGACAACCTCTACGGCGGTGGTCAGTACGGCGGCTCCGGCGGTAACGACGTGATGGATGGCGGCGCGGGTAACGATCACCTCCGGGGTGGTTTCGGCAGCGACACGTATCTATTCGGGTTGGGTGAAGGTCAAGACACGATCAACAACGACTCCGACAGCTACAACGGCTCCGCCGATCCAACCGTCGGCAAGGTCGACGTACTGCAATTCAAGGAGGGCGTACTCGCGAGCGATGTGACAGTCACGCGCTCTGGTGACAACTTGATCCTGAGGATCGTGGGCACCACCGACCAGGTCACGATCCAGAACTACTTCGCCAACGACGGCGCCTCGGCCCGGGGCTACACGCTCGAGCAGATCCGCTTTGCCGACGGCACAGTCTGGGATTACGAGATCGTTAGAAGTAAAGGACAACAGGGCACCGAAGGCATTGACGTTCTTTATGCATCGGCCAACGGCAGTACCCTGTTCGGCCTCGGCGGCAACGACACGTTGCACGGTAACGCCGGCGCCGATTATCTCGACGGCGGCTCAGGCGATGACCAGCTGAACGGTAACGATGGCAGCGACTACCTCGAGGGAGGCGATGGCAACGATACCTTGTCGGGTGGCGCGAGCATCGATCAACTGATCGGCGGTATCGGCAACGACACGATGTTCGGCGGTGCGGGCGATGACCAACTGACCGGCGGCGAGGGCAACGACAAGCTCTACGGCGGTGGTCAGTACGGCGGCTCCGGCGGCAACGATGTGTTGGACGGTGGCGCTGGCAATGATCACCTGATGGGTGGCTTCGGCAGCGACACGTATCTGTTCGGCATCGGCGACGGTCAGGACACCCTCAACAACGACTCCGACAGCTACAACGGCTCCGCCGATCCAACGGTGGGCAAAGTCGACGTGCTGCAGTTCAAGGAAGGGGTGCTCGCAAGCGATGTGACGATCACGCGCTCCGGGGACAACCTGATCTTGAAGATCGCTGGCACGACCGATCAAGTCACGATTCAGAACTACTTCAACAACGACGGCGTCTCGGCGCGCGGCTACGCAATTGAGCAGATCCGCTTCACAGATGGCACGATTTGGGATGTGGCGACGATCAAGGAGCGGGCGCTGATTTCAACGGCCGGCGACGACAACCTGATCGGCTATGCCACCAATGACACGCTTACAGGCGGAGCCGGCAACGACGACATCGACGCTCGTCAGGGCAACGACATCGTCGATGGCGGTGATGGCAACGACACCATCAACGCACACGATGGCGACGACATCGTCGAAGGTGGCGCAGGTACCGACAACATCACCGGCGGCAACGGTATCGATCAGCTGTCGGGTGGTGACGGCAACGACACGCTGTATGGCAACGCGGGCGACGACGTTCTCACCGGCGGTGCCGGCAATGACAACCTCTACGGCGGTG
>NZ_RYFW01000015.1 GCF_004138335.1 Peristeroidobacter agariperforans
ACGACGTGATGGATGGCGGCGCTGGTAACGATCACCTCCGGGGTGGTTTCGGCAGCGACACGTATCTATTCGGGTTGGGTGAAGGTCAAGACACGATCAACAACGACTCCGACAGCTACAACGGCTCCGCCGATCCAACCGTGGGCAAGGTCGACGTGCTGCAGTTCAAGGAAGGGGTGCTCGCGAGCGATGTGACGATCACGCGCTCCGGGGACAACCTGATCTTGAAGATCGCTGGCACGACCGATCAAGTCACGATTCAGAACTACTTCAACAACGACGGTGTCTCGGCCCGCGGCTACGCGATCGAGCAGATCCGCTTTGCTGACGGGACGACCTGGGATGTGGCAACGATCAAGGAGCGAGCGCTGATCTCGACGGCCGGCGATGACAACCTCATCGGCTATGCCACCAATGACACGCTCACTGGTGGCGCCGGCAACGACACGATCGATGCTCGTCAGGGCAATGACATCGTCGATGGCGGTGACGGCAACGACACGATTGACGCTCACGATGGCGATGACATCGTCGAAGGTGGCGCGGGCACTGACAACATCACCGGCGGCAATGGCATCGACCAACTCTCCGGCGGCGACGGCAACGACACGTTGTATGGCAACGCGGGCGATGACGTGCTCACCGGCGGCGCGGGTAACGACAACCTCTACGGCGGTGGTCAGTACGGCGGCTCCGGCGGTAACGACGTGATGGATGGCGGCGCTGGTAACGATCACCTCCGGGGTGGTTTCGGCAGCGACACGTATCTATTCGGGTTGGGTGAAGGTCAAGACACGATCAACAACGACTCCGACAGCTACAACGGCTCGGCCGATCCAACCGTGGGCAAGGTCGACGTGCTGCAGTTCAAGGAAGGGGTGCTCGCGAGCGATGTGACAGTTAGTCGCTCCGGCGACAACCTGATCTTGAAGATCGCAGGCACGACCGACCAAGTCACCATCCAGAACTACTTCAACAACGACGGCGTCTCGACTCGCACCTACGCGGTGGAGCAGATTCGCTTTGCCGACGGCACGACGTGGGATGTCGCAGCCGTCAAGTCGATGGCACTACAAGGCTCGTCGGCCAACGACACGCTGACCGGCTACGCCACCAACGACCATCTCTACGGTGGCGATGGCAACGACAACATCGATGGGCGCGCAGGCATCGATCTCCTCCAAGGCGGCGCCGGCAACGACACCATCTCCGATACAAATGCGACCGGCGGCAATCTGTTCGACGGCGGTGACGGCACCGATACGTTGACGGGCGGCACCGGCAAGGATCTGTTCATCGGCGGTGCGGGCAACGACACAATCAATACCGGC
>NZ_RYFW01000016.1 GCF_004138335.1 Peristeroidobacter agariperforans
ATGATCCTGCCCCGGTTTAGCGGACACCCGGATAAGCGAGTTAATATCGCTATCTGAGGGTGAGAGATGAAAGGCAAGAAGATCGAGAAGCAGGTCCGGAAGCAGTATAGCCCGGAGTTCAAGAAGGAGGCGTTGCTGCGAGCTGAGCGCGAAGGCGCGGCGGTTGCGGCGAAGGATCTGGGATTGAATGTGAGCCAGCTGTACAGCTGGCGAGCGAAGGATCGAGCCAGCGGCCAGGTGAGCGAGGAGCAGCGCCTGACGCAGTCGGAGAACGCTCGGCTGAAGCGCGAACTGGCGCGGCTGGAAGAGGAAAACGCGTTTCTAAAAAAAGTCTCGGCGTACTTCGCGAAGACCCCGAAATGAGGTACGCCATGATCAAAACGCATGAGGGAAAGTTTGCGACCCGCCTGATGTGCCGCGTGCTGCAGGTGTCCTCGAGCGGTTACTACGACTGGCGTCGCCGTAGTCCAGGCGCCAGAGCGCGGGCACGTGCCGCGCTGGACGAGCAAGTGAAGGATGCGTTTCTCGCGGAGAAGTGTCGGGCTGGAGCGCCCCGTCTGACGCGCCGATTGAAGGCCCGAGGACGCGGCGCCGGTCATAACCAGATCGCAGACAGTCTTCGTCGCCAGGGGCTGCGGGCCCGTGGGGCGCGTAAGTTCAAGGCGACGACCAACTCCAATCATCGCCTACCCGTCGCGCCCAATCTGCTGCAGCAGGATTTCAGTGCTCAGCGGCCGAACGAGAAATGGGTGAGCGATATCACCTATGTGGCGACCGATGAGGGCTGGCTATACGTCGCCGTCGTGCTGGATCTGTACTCACGCCTAGTGGTGGGCTGGGCGATGTCCGATCGAATGAGCGCGACGCTGACGTGCGATGCGTTGCGCATGGCTCTGTTCAGGCGTCATCGTCCGCGCGGTGTCATCGTGCATTCGGATCGAGGCAGCCAATACTGCTCACGCGAATATCGACAGCTCCTGAAGCACAACGGATTGATCTGTAGCATGAGCGCTCGAGGCGACTGCTACGACAACGCCGCGATGGAGAGCTGGAATCACAGCTTGAAGGTTGAGGCTGTCCATGGCGAGCGGTTCGTGACGCGCGCACAGGCGAAGTCACAACTGTTTGAATACATCGAGATCTACTACAATCGGCAGCGGCTTCACTCCTCGCTGGGCTATCTCAGCCCGGCAGAGTTCGAGCTGCCACGGGTCGCTTAGACGAGTGTCCGATTTTCCGGGGCAAGATCA
>NZ_RYFW01000017.1 GCF_004138335.1 Peristeroidobacter agariperforans
GGTAATCCCCCCGTTTATAGCTGCAGCCAGAAGTGGAAAGGAACTAAGCAGCCATCGCCAACTTCTGTATCGGCGTGAACCCACCTAGCGCCATGTTGGGACGCTCATTGTTGTACGTCCAGAGCCAGCGGGTCGCGGCCTCTTGGACTTCATCGATCGAAGCGAAGATGTGCTGCGCAAGCCAGTCGTATCGTACCGTGCGATTGTAGCGTTCGACGTAGGCGTTCTGTTGCGGCTTGCCGGGCTGGATGTACTCGATCCGGATCTGTCGCTCAGCTGCCCACTGCAGCAGCGTGCCGCTGATGTATTCCGGGCCATTATCACAACGAATCGCCTGCGGCTTGCCACGCCAATCGATCACCTGCTGCAGCGTGCGAATGACACGCGCCGATGGCAAAGATAGGTCGACTTCGATCGCCAGGCCCTCGCGGTTGAAGTCGTCCAGCACATTGAAGAGCCGGAAGTTGCGGCCGTCGCCGAGCGCATCGTGCATGAAGTCCATCGACCAGACTTGATTCTTTTCGGCAGGGATCGTCAGCGGCACCGGCGCTTCGCGCAGCAGCCGCTTCTTCGGCCTGATCCGAAGATTCAACTCCAGTTCGCGGTAGATCCGGTACACGCGCTTGTGATTCCAGCCGAAGCCTTTCACGTTGCGAAGGTACAGGAAACATAGCCCGAAGCCCCAGTTGCGCTGGTTTTCAGTCACGCGCATCAGCCACTCGGCGATTCGCTCGTTCTCGCTCGACTGCTTCGCCTGATAGCGATAGCAGGTCTCGCTGATGCTGAGGTCGGCGCAGGCCCGTCGAATGCTTTGGCCTTTGACGATCACCGCCCATCGGGCCACCTCTCGACGCTGAGATGGCCTCACCATTTTTTTGAGAGCGCCTCCTTCATGATGTCAGCGCTCATCTGCGCCTCGGCATACATCTTCTTCAGCCGCCGGTTCTCTTCCTCCAGCTCCTTCATGCGCGAGACCATGGACGCTTCCATGCCGCCATACTTCGATCGCCACTTGTAGAACGTGGCAGAGCTGATGCCGTGCTCGCGGCACAGCTCCGGAACCGGCGTACCGGCCTCGGCTTGCTTCAAGATCGCAATGATCTGACTGTCCGTAAATCGGGATTTCTTCAAGGGAATCTCCTCGGTCAAGGTTACGAGAAAATTCCACTTCTGGCCTCACCTAATTTTCGGGAGGATTACC
>NZ_RYFW01000001.1 GCF_004138335.1 Peristeroidobacter agariperforans
GTTTGAATACATCGAGATCTACTACAATCGGCAGCGGCTTCACTCCTCGCTGGGCTATCTCAGCCCGGCAGAGTTCGAGCTGCCACGGGTCGCTTAGACGAGTGTCCGATTTTCCGGGGCAAGATCAAGACGCCACCCTGGTCACAAAGATAACGGTATGCGAGCACGAAGAATCAGCCCCATCGCGCACCTGCCCGTTCGGATCAGTGGCGATAGGGCTTGCCCTCCGACGATCCCGAATATATAAAACCGCAGGGACACTGCATTCATAAAACGAAACTACGGGATGGAGCCATCAGTGCGCACCATTGGAATACGCGCAGGATCATCATTCGTCACATTTGCGGTTTTCGACGCTAACGAGAACCGGATAGTGAATGTGGAGACCATCAACATCCCTGTTGCATTGGATACTCCAGACTCGCTTAGGTACATAAGAAACACCGTTCTAGATCTACTGCGGGAGTACAGTATTGAACGCGCATGCATCCGCGAGACGGAGCCCACCGCCCAGTCCTCGAACATACAGCGTATCCAGATCGAGGCAGTGATCCAGGAATCGTTCGCGAGTAGCTCGTTGACTGCGTACTTCGTGGGCCAGATATCCAGCATCTCGTCGCGCATCGGAATCCATCGAGCAGACTTTAAGCCCTACGTCTCTGGCGAGAAGAATCTTGACGAGGTCGAGGATTGGGCAAGCTTCGACAAAGAGGAGCGTGAGGCCATCCTTGCAGCGTTAGGGGCCAGGAATGCTTAAGCCGTACAAGCGAGCAGAAGTCTCATTCGAGCTGCGTAAGAATATCGGTCACGAGGGGAAGAACTCCGAGGTGCATCTTGCTTACGACCCGAATCTCGATGCCGAAATCGTCATCAAGAGGGTACTGAAAAGTGAGCTGGACGTGCCGGCGTACTTTTCCGAATCCCAGCTGCTCTACAAGAGTGGCCACCCAAACGTCGTACCAATCCTCTACGCGTCCGAGGATGCCGACTGCATTTATCTCGCAATGCCGTACTTCCGGCGCGGCTCGCTGAATGCCGCGCTGTCCAAACGGTTCCTCACAGTACGCGAGGTTATTAGATATGCCACGCATTTCCTAGCCGGACTGCACAATGTACATTCAAAAGGCCTGGTGCACTTTGATGTTAAACCGGACAATATCTTGCTCACTGATCGTGATGAAGCCGTGCTGTCGGACTTTGGGCTTGCTAAGCAACTGAACCTCAACGGTGTAGCAGAGCAAGACCGTAGCTACTTCAAGATGCAACCCCCTGAGTTCTTCAACGATCAAGAGTTCGATGCAAGGTTCGACATATATCAGGTGGGCGTAACGCTCTATCGGCTAATCAACGGCAACAGCATGTTTTACGATCAGTTTGGAACGTATGGCGATCAAGCGAACTTCGACTTCCAACAGTTCCGCTTTGACGTGATCAACGAGAGGTTCCCAGATCGCGCCCATCACCTTGAGCACGTACCCGCTCGGCTAAGGAATGTCATCAAGAAGTGCCTGAAGAGCGATCGAAGTGAGCGCTACAAATCTTCCACTGATGTTGTCAGTGATCTCGCCTCAATCGGCGGCGCGGACCTCGACTGGCGCTACGAGCCCGGTATGGACGGCTGCCGACAGTGGACAAAAGTGCAAGCTGATCGAGAGATTCGCTTGCGAGTTGATGGCACGATGCAAAGCCATGCGGAAAAGAGATGCGGTGATGGGCCATTCAGGCGTATAAAGGCGTTCTGCATGGACAGCATCAGCGATCAAGAGATTAGGCAGTTCCTTAGGACGGACGGCAATGAAGAGACAAATTAAAGCCTCACCCGCTGCATTCGTACGGCGCGCCGATCTCATTACGACCAAGCAGTCGCGTGGGGATTCCTCAGTGCGTCTTGGCAATGATTCGAAGGCATGGAAATTCGACAATATCGATCAACATTGGTACGTTCGCGTGAACAGAGGTAACGCGCGCGGCGCAAAATAGCTACCGCCCCAGCGGTGTAACCGGTAATTTCCGGTCGATGGTCATCCGGAAATCTCTGCCAGATAGTTCAGTAATCGTGCCATTACGCCTTCGCCGGCTCTGACCGCTCCGGCAACGCGAAGCTAACTCGCATCCTCCAGACCCGGGACCCGCAGTAGCCGTCCGGGTTTCTCGCAGACACTGCTGGCACTATGTCTCTATTGGTCACCCGTTTTCCACCGGCCCGCTTCTGCCGCATTCACGCATCGCACTTCGTCTTTAAGCCAACGTCCGCTTGGACCATACAAGGGACATCGGGCAGCCTGCGCGCAGGGGACGCCAGTACTAACGAACAGGGGGCCTGTCTTTCGACCGACCCTGGCGTGAAAGCTCGATCAACGCCTGCGCCAACCACGCCTTCTCTGTGCGGGGCGGCGGCATTTGATTGACGAACCTTCTTACCTCCTCCGCCAGCTGATGCTGCCCGTCAACAAGCAGCCGATCCCGAATGGCGCTCCACCCGCTCACGACCTCCCTTCTCGTTTGCTTCAGGGGCGCAGCGCCCGATCCATCCAACAAGCCAGCTTTCAGCTCACGAGCGACCTCGCGTACTCGCGCAGCGATGTGCGACGACTCGCCACGCTGAGCCGCTCTGAAAATTGAATCCAGCTTCGGCGCCCGGCTCTGCCCGCGAACGCTTCGCTCGGTCGCATTCGCCTCCACCCCATGCTCCCGCAGGTGGCGCGCAAACTCCTGGCGCCAGTGCCGCAGCGTGGCCTTGTGAATATTCAGTCGCACGCCGGCCTCACTGACCGCTTTCACGACCACATGTACATGCGGGTGGGGTTCATCCGTATGCAGCACCATAGCGTATCGATGCTGGAGCCCAAACTCCTCTCGGGCGAAGTCGCGGACGGCCGCGAGCACCTTCTTGGGTGGCGTGCCGGCCGGCATGGAGAAGATCAGCTTGTGGACCAGCTTCGGCGAGGCCCGCCGATTCGTCGCGAAGAGGTCCGGCCGCTCTCGATCTTCGTCCAGGTCCAGGTCCCAGTCGTGGATCAGATGCCGCCCAACGCCCCGGCCACTCAGGCGCTCGCCGTCGTCCGTCTCAATCTCAAGGTCACCCCGCCGGCCGATGTAATCGAAATGGGCGTTGACGCCATGACTGGTATTGGCGCCACCGCCGCCGGTCACCTTGACCATCACCTCGGGCGTATGGCGCACGGTGCGGGCGATGAGCGCCACCTCCGCGGGAGACAACCGGTCGCGCTGTCCCGGTCCTCGACGAGCGTAGCTCGTCAGGTCCCATATGGCTCCGCTGCGATCAAGATGGAACGTTCCCATGGCCGACCCTCCATGACCCGGCTGGTGATGAGCCAGGCGAGTTAGCTGGTTGAGGTTGCGGCCGATCGCTCCCAGCTCCGCGACGGATCGCTTGAGCGCCATCAACTCCGCTTTGGGCAAGGGAGCAAGATCCCGCAGGTGGGCCCGGACCAGGACGGAGACATACGTGGCCGCCGGCATCTGCCGAGCTGCAGCTCGCTCCATAAGTAGCAACTGGTCTTCTGGATGTAGCCGGACATACAACCGCGCCGCTCGCAATCGCCGCCCTGGCGACCTCAGGACATCGCCGTCGGCGTGGCTCACTCGCTGCACGCTCAGCTCAATGAGCTGCTTCAAAAGCGCCGACTCCGTCATCTGCTGATGTTCCGCGAGCCATTGTGTCGGCCGCACACTCTCGGTACTTCTGAGGCAAGCCCTGCGTGCATCGTGAGCGCAGAGCGCATCGCTGCCCGATATCGCGCGCATCTTCTGCCGCGCTGGCATGACTTTCCCGCGTACTGGAACAATCTCCTCATGGCCGCGCGCGACAACGATGAAGCGGCCCTCGAGGAATCTCGTCTCCACGGGGTGCTCATGATCGGCGGTGCGCTGCTGCCTTTATTGGAGGGCAAGGCGGTATGAGCATCGTCCGAGTCCTCACGTTGAAACAAACGCGAGCCGTTCCCGCATCAAGGCGCAGTATTTCTGGTCGAGCTCGATGCCGAGATATCTCCGACCAGTGATCTGTGCCGCGACCAGCGTACTGCCGGAGCCGGCAAAGGGATCCAGCACCAACTGTCCGGACTGCGAGAAGGTCTCGATGAGCGGCGTGAGGATGCGCACCGCCTTCTGTGTCGGATGATCCGTGTTACCGGAATACAGCCAGGTCTGGATGTCATCGAGCGGCCTGCTTGGCAGTGACGGCTGCCCCTTCGCGAGCAGGTACGCTGACTCGTGTCTGTAGCGCAGGAAACGTTCGCGCGAGGCGTAGTCCTTGACCCAGACGATATGGCCCACGGGTTTGAAACCTGCACGGCGCCAGGCGCGAAAGAAATCATCGACCAAGCCCCACCCGTAGAACGAAATGCACACGCTGTTGGGCTTCAGAACTCGGTACAGATCGGTGAAGGCGCCGAGGATGCGGTTGGGATCATCGTCATTGGCGACGGTGCGGCCGAGGCGGTCTTGATAGCGAACACCGTACGGCGGATCGGTCACGATCAAGTCGACGAAGGCATCCGGCAGTTGTTTTAGCACGCGGGTGCAATCACCGTGCAGGATCTCGTTGCTCGGGAACATGGCAGTGACTCCAGTGAGCTCGGCGGCTTGCCGATGCGTGTCCCCCATCACGTCGCGCGCAGCCGTCAACTGAGAGATGGCGAGTCCGTGGAATAAATGGCGGGGACCCGCGTCTTCGCGGGGTGGCGGCCGTTTATGCCGCGAAAGCTCGCCGTGTCTCGGTTGACGGGGAGCACGACGTGATACGCTGGACCAGCATAGGCAAGCCCCACACTCTTCTCCTCCTCTTGATGTTTTCGCTCCCGCATTCTCGGCGTCCTGCTGCTCAGGAGCGCAAGGTGTGGCCGACGTGGCAATGAGCGGTTGTATCCTCAGTCGAGAAAATCGAGGCTGCAGCACCAAATGCGTGCCGCAGCCCCGATGTCTACGTCACCGAGCTTTCAAGCGATGAAGCACGACCACTGCGCCATATAGCGCCGTGACGTCTTCCAGGATTGCATCCAACCCAAACACCGTACCAATCGCCTCGTTGTGTTGACCGCATTGACTGAGCAGGCAGGCCTCAGCACTCTGCTTCGTTGCAACTGCAAGCAACGCTTGCATCGCTTTGAGGTTGGCGGTCACTGCTTGAACCTTGACCTCGGCCGGCATGGCGCTCATGAGAGTCTCCTTGGGAATGTTCGTCGGCGGGAGTGCCGACGCGTCCCCGCACCACGGCGCGCACAGCGGTCAAGGTGACGGTCGCGGAACCGTGGAATAAATGGCTCGACGACCCGCGTCCTCGCGGGGTGGCGCCGTTTATGCCGCGAAAGTCCGCGGCCGTTGCCTTGACCGGTAGAGTCGAGATGTGGCGCGGTGGCGTTTAGGATCTTCTCAACTGTTGCCGCCCCTTTCGGTTGGCGGTGCCTCAATTGAAGATCCTTGACTCCGTTTCCACATCCCGCTCATCGAACCGGACTGGCAGATTTCCCGCATCCGGCTCTCGGACGAGAACTCATGTTTTCGCCCACGGGAGATTACGCGTCAGCAGAGGCATTCGGACCAGACCGAGATCGCGATGAAGCGCCTCGTTCGTCCAGCGTCTTGCGCTCGGATGTTTGTCACGTAACCAGCGGCGGAGCCGAGTTGTGGTGTATCGGTCAATCAACTGATACGACCGCCCGACCGGACCCAATTTGAAGTAGTTGGCCCAACCGTACAGTGATCGATTGATCCCGAGAACCACGGTCTCGGCCGCCAGCCAGGTGCGGTTGTGCGCCGTCTGCTCGCCTATATTTGCGAGCAATCGTTGCACACTCTTCTTGGACGGGCGCGTGCCGATGAAGGCCCGCCCATTCCGCGTCGAGTAACACCGGCCGAACGTATAACCTAAGAAGTCGAAGTGCTCTTCCGGCACGCGACAAATGTGAGTCTTGCGCTCGTTTACCGTCAGCTTCAGCCGCGTCATGATGAGCCGCATCGCGTGCAATGCCTGTTCGGCACTACCTTTGCAGCAGATCACCAAATCATCGGCATAGGTAACAACGCGCGCCCCGAGGCGTCGCTCGTATCCCAAGTGCTTCCACCCCATCACAAACCGCCGCATGTAGATATTCGACAGCAGCGGCGATAGCGGTGAACCTTGAGGCGTGCCACGCTTCTCGTCGCGGTTTTGGGTCGTACGCTGCGTTCGTCCACGCTCGTCTGTTTCCTCCACGGGCGCATGCAGCCACATCTTGATCAACATCATGCGTAACAACGACTGAAAGTCCATAGGGTGAACCCGACGGCCTGCGCTGAATGCTGGCGCCACAACGAGGGGACAGGAGCGCGCTCGGCCGCACCTGCGGGCGCGCCGTGACTACGACAGCGCGTTGACGCTTGAACGGAAAAGCACCCGCATCCTGGCCGCAGGAACTGCGTGTACCCCCTTTCTTCGCGAGCAGTCCACCAGCAGCCGCTGAGTGCTACTCGGTTCCTGCCTTCGTCCATGCAGTTTTTCAAACGCACGGCCGCCGGCTGGACGTGTATCAGATCTGTTTACGGACCGAGCCACGACGTTTCCGTTGCGATCTGCGCGCCTGCTCTTGTAGACGCTCAATAAGGTGCTCGACGGTGGCGGCGCCGAAGTCGCCCTTGACGTCATCGTGATAGCGCGCGCCCTCGCGCGTCAGATGCAAAGTTCCGACGCTTTGGCCCGAAGGAAACGCCAGCGTATCGGCCAGGGAGATTGCATCGAGGAGTTCAGCACCCGTAAGCCGATGGGTGGCCAAAGGCATCGTGAACTCATCGTCTCGGGCGAGTTGCTCCATCCATCTATCTGCCAACTCCTGTTTGGAAAAAAGCTCTAGCACGTAAGCAAAGGCATAAGGCCCCCATGAGTGGAATACGCTCCTCTGAATCATGGCGAGCGCGCCCCGCTCGTTCAAATGCACCCACGCGCTTAGATCTTTGGCGGCTTCGGTCAGCGGATGCTTCGGGCCGCGTGAGATCTCCAGCATGCCATTAGGGCCGCGCCGGGATACGTGCGGGGCGAGCACCACTCGCGAGATGTCCATCCCATCAAGCATGTGCAAAGGAGCAAATGGGCGGCCAAACTGAAAGTGGACGCCCGCGAGCGTGAGGCCGGCTCCGGCATGAGCGGTGAACTTGTCGGTCTCGCGGCGCTGCGTGCGGAGATAGGCCCATGCATGGGGAACGAGCTTGCGAGTCTTTTCTCCCCAACCGAAGTTGTTAAGCACATGAGCCTCTAGGGATGTCAGATCCGTAAGGACGCCTTCACCTTCGTAAGGCAGAAAGCGCCACGCGATATGACCTTTGTCGTATGCCTCCAGCAAATCTTCTTGTGTCTCAATCCCCGCATACAGCTGATGGGGACGAAGCGGAACCAAGTCCCGAGGCCGCTCGAATCGCACTGCCTGAGGGTTGACCGGAATGGCACTGATGGCCGCTCGCCAATCCTTCCCTGGCGCCCAAACCTCGCAAGCCTCCGGGAACGCTACCCTTGAGCTGTTGGTCTCCGGTGTTCCGTGATGCCAGTGCAGATTTTGGATGTGGCCGAATGCAAGACGCGCAAGCCCGCGGTGAGTGCGCGGCTCCTTGCCTGTGGCTGTTCGGGTCTCCAACAGCACATCGAGATCTCCGCACGTAAGCATGCCTCGCGCGTACGAGCCTACCACCCACATGCGCGTAATGAAAACCGTCTCGCTGGCCGCGGCTGGGTCCAGTTCGTTTGCTTCAATCGCCCAACGGAGATACCTGTCGCGATCGCGGATCTCGAAGCTTGCGCAGGCATCGAGTCGCTCACACATGCGAATCAGCAGTGCAGTGAATTTCTCCCGCGGCTGGCGATTCTCAGGCACAGAAGATGCCACGCTCATTTTCATTACCCGGTCAGGAATCCTGAGGACTTCCGTTCGGGTGAGGAACCTTCCCGGCGTCGACACGAGCCCAAAATCCCGCCGGTGGTTTCTTGATCCCGACCTGTCTACAGCGCTTCCCGATCGCAGAATCCGAGACACCAAATTGCTCGGCGATCTTTGTTGTTGGCATCGACCAAACTAGCCGCTCGAGTTCCTGATGCGACAATCGGTCCCACTCTTCACATCGCGGGTGCGCTTTTAACCGATCAAGCCTCTTTTGCTCTTGTATCGCTTGCTTCTCTTGCCATTGCAGCTTCCACTGCCGTGATCGTTCCGCCTCCGCTTCCTGCTTATCTCTGAAACTCTTCTCCACTGATGCATCGCACTCGGACGAGAAACTAACTATGACTGGACAGGACTGGCTGAACACCGCAGCGTGCTCTTCCGCTAAGTAGCGGATGAGAGTGTCAAGAGTCGTTATCGAGTAATCCCAATCGTGGCTGATAAATGGAAGTACTACGGTGCAGGTATCTGCCCACGGAACATAAAACTGCTCACCTTGCCACCGCCGATAGGCCATCTGTTCCAACACCTCGACACATCGGAAAGGCGGCCATCGATCACGAGGGAAGTCCCGCCGGTTACTCCTAAGCCGAGCGAAGAGCGAGGCAGCGATGAGTATGGCCGCTACATTCTCGGCATCGTCTTTAGACTCGTATATGTGCTGAAGGGTATCGAGCTCCCCTTTCCGCTGATTCTCGACATGAATCGGGCCGTGCGTTCCCGGCCACCGCAGAAAATGGTGTTGGACGTACTCTTGGCGCTCACGGATTCGGCGCCGCGGCCACCACGAAAGCTCCGGTTCTCTGCCGGTCGGATACGCCGGATCATGCACTGAAACCTGCACGAAAAGGTCCGCCGGATCTATCGCAAAGTCCTCCAGGCGTGATTTCCAATGCAAGAACACGCCGGACCAGTCCCAATCTTTCCGAAATTCTTCTAATTCCCGTCGTCGCGCTTCCTCAGCCCAATCCACGCGACTTTTGCTTGCTCGCCGTACCGCCATTTTGGACCTCAAAGCATTGGCACCCAAGGCAGTGCCTGAAGGAGGTATAAGCCGCTAAGAATCCGATTATGCGCCTGCACCCATGGAACCGCAGGGTTGACCTTGCAGAAACAGTTTCACGGGCGAGCAACGAAGTTGAAAGACAAGATCTAAGACTCCCTCACGGCTCGGCATTTACCCTGAGTCGCGAGCGGGATTGCTGGCAACTGCCCCTTGCCGGCCGTGGACCTCACCTTAGTGGCCGCGGCTGGCGTTCTGTCATGTCCCCCCTTGGCGATGTGCTTGCAACCCCTGATTGGATTGCTTAACAGATCGGCGGCGGTTTTGCCGACGAACAGCGGCATGTGCCAGCTCCAGCAAGCCTTTGAGATTTGACCTTCGAGCGTTTGGCCTGCGACTTTCTTTGAGCCGCCGATACAGTTGCTGTGCCTTGCCCGCCTCGCGTTCGCCGTGGCAAAACCAGAGCGCCTGGTCAGCATGCGCCCATTGGGTGCTCGCCGAATCCCACGATCCCGGATAAGAAACATCCTCCAACGGCAGCGGGCGACGTTGCGCCTGAAGAAGTCGGCGAGTCTTGAACCGCTTCGGGTCGATTTTCCCCTCGAAGAATTTGGGCGGCGGCAGGAATTTCTTAATCGATGGCGGCGGCGCGGGATGCCGCATCTGCGGATCGCTCGCATACCCCGAGTAGTCGGGTCCATGTCGTGTAATCACACGATGGAAATCACCCTTCAATGAAGGGGTCGGCGAACTGACACCGCGTGAGGTTGTTGACCAGGCGACTGCGGGTGAGATGGGTTTGATGATACTGAATCGACCCGTACTCCATCAGCACACGCAGCAAGAACCAATTCAATGGCGCTTGCCGGGTGGAGTAAATGGTGGGTGAGCGTCCCGTGACCGTAACGTGGAGGTCGGTTCTAAACGCGTCCCGAATCTTCTCAGAAAAGATCTTCGACAGAATGAAACTGTCTAGGCACGCCTTGATTTCGTGGCTGGCCATGTCATCGAATTGGGCTTGCAGCGCCGAGAGAGAGGCACTCAGCGCCTCATCGACCGCAGCGTTCTCATTGAAATTCTTCAGCAGCCGATGGACGGCACGGTAGAGCTTGCCGCTGGGCTGAGATTGCCGCCCAGATCCGAACGGGTTGGCCCGCGCAGTGAGATCTGCGAGGCCACGCGTACGCCAATACCACTGAATGATGCCCTCGTGGCGAGCAATTTGGCGATGCGTTAGATGTTGGATCGCCCTCGTGTATTGAGTACTCAAGCCTTTCGCGAGCGTGTTGCTCGGCAGGAAACTAAAGATGTTCTCATGGGTGAAGTCGCGAATCAGCAATTGTGCCAGTTCAATGATCGCGCTATCGCCGTTGCCAGAAACCAGTACCCGCTCCACGCCGCCTTTGCGCAACGGGGAGCGCCGGTAGGTCAGCGGATTGCCGGAGAGCCAATACGAGATGTCGTTCGTCACAGCATTGTCATCCAGTGCATCTTCGCCGAATCCTGTCGCAAGGATGACGGCATCGAACCTCATCGGCGCTCGCGACGGCTTCAGGATGGGCAGCTCAACGCTGCGGTCTGCGGATTGTGGTGTGCCGACGGTGGTGTTCAAGTGCAGGGCGATGGGCAGCGTTGCGCGGTAATGATCGAATGTCCCAGTTCGAGCTGCCCGGCTGGGCGAAGCTACCGCGCGCGCATCTGCTCCACGAGAATCACTTCCGGGGCCTCGGGCTGCGCGGCGCGGCCGCCCTCAATGCGCTGAAGCTGTATCTGGCGCTGGTGACCTTCCGACCGAACCAGTCGCGGCATGTGCTGCTCTCCTACGATCGCATCGAGCACTACACCGGGATCCCCCGACCACGCATCCGGCACGCGATCGATGTGCTGCTCAACCACGATTGGATTTCGATCGGCACACACGGGGTCGCGTCGATCGCGGCCGAGGTCAACGAGCATCGCAAGCCCACCAATGTTTATATCTTGCGCGGCGATTTTTGGGGCCGCCCCCAGCAGACCTATCCGCGTGCCGCCGTCGCCGTCGAGCCGCCCTTCTATGCTTGCAGGCCGGCATGGCCCTGCGGGCGGCACGGACCTGCGGGCGGCAAGCTATGCTGGTCGCAGGCCCGTGCCGATCAGCAACGCGGTGTTGGAGCTTGCAAGCGACGACTGTCTTCGTGGTGCCGGCCGCAGGCCCCCCTAGACTGGCTTCGAGTTCGTCTCCCGCCGGACCTGCTCAAAGATTTCTTCGCGGTGAACCGCGACGTCCTCCGGTGCCTCGGTGCCGATTCGCACCTGGTTGCCTTTCACGCCGAGCACGACCACGGTGATGTCGGCGCCGATGTGAATGGCCTCGCCAACCCGTCGCGTCAAAATGAGCATCGTTTAACGTCCCTGAATCGATCCGTTACGCCGGACCGTGCGGGCGAGGACTGTAGACCGATGGCTTGCCATGCTGAGATAAATCGCTGGCCACATCGCTGGAAATTCATCGACTGAATCCGCTTCATTTGTGGTAGGCGCTTGATCTCCACTGAGGACGCAAGTGGGCTGGTTCGTGGCCCGACACGCAAGAACGCGGCGAGAGGAAGACGGCCTAGAATGCCCGCGATCCGAGGCAAGGCGCACCGCGCATCTATCATCGACCGAGGAGGAACGGACCAAGAGGCGCGGCCTGCCGAACGCAAGGAGCGCAGCCCCCTCGGCCCATCGGGTGAGAACAGTCAGACGCTTCAGAGGATAAGGTTCCTTGCTTGCCCGCAGCATCCAACGCCGCTGTACATTGCGATCCGCCATCAGGCTGGCAAGCTGCGAGGGCGGATAGCGAACAGGAGGGATAATCATAGACAGAGAGGATACTGAAGGATGACCCGTACGCTGACCCCACGCGATCTTCCCCACGATGACCGATATATTGGCTACTGCCTCAATGAGTCGGACGAACTCGTGCATATTGATAGCGTGCCCCGCGGCAAAGCGTGCGGTTGTCGGTGCGTCAGTTGCGCCGAACCGCTCATTGCTAGAAAGGGTGACATCCGCGTTCATCATTTTGCCCATGCACAGCAGAATCAATGCACCGGCGCGCTCGAGACGCTCCTGCATCTGCTCGCCAAGGAGATTCTGCGCACCGCTTCCGTCCTTGCCCTGCCTGATTACACCTGGCGCCGCGAGCAGTCCCTTGGAGATCGACTGATACATCTTGAACAGGCGATTGTTGCCGGCGGGCGTGCCCGGCTGTCGCAAGTCTTGATCGAGCCTCGTACGTTCGAGGGCATCATCCCCGACGTTGTATTTGCGACGCAGGCGCGCGACGGATCCGCCCGCACGATCTTGCTTGAAGTTACAGTGAGTCACCCCGTCGACGCCGAAAAGCTCAAGCGCCTACGGGCGCTGAATCTTCCTGCGCTCGAACTGACGTTGAAACCAGCGCACGCACGATTGACGCGCGCGGAGCTCGAAAAGCGCATCTTGCAAGGATCGGCCGGCAAACGATGGCTCTTTCATCCGCGTGAGTTGGATTGCGAACGACGATTTGACGAGCGCTATCGTCAAGCACGAGATCGCCTTGAACAAGAGCAAGCCGAGCGCGCTAAGGCAGAGAAGGATCGCGGTGAGCGCATGCGCCGGGCGTCGAGCTTCGACGGCACCCGCGAGAGTGCAAACCTGATTGCGGAGTTCTTTGCTCGCCATGGCCGCTTCCCGACGATGTCGGAGACCTCCGCCATGTTTCAAGAAGCACTCGCCAAGCGAAAACTGAAATAGCGGGTTGAGCGCCAGGAGTGCCCCCTCCGTAACCGCGCAAAGCGTGGTCAGGAAGTGCGAAAATGCCGCGATGAAATCTATTCTCTGGGTCCTCGCGCTGACTGCAGCTACACTCTTCGCACACTCAACAGCAGCGCTCTCCGAAGGGCGCTCCGTCCTCGCTGGACGCGTGGTCAAGGTCATCGATGGCGACACGATCGACGTTCGGCTCCAGTCTGGCCTGATTCGAGTGCGCTTCCACGGTGTGGATGCGCCAGAGAATGCCCAGAATCACGGGAAGGAGGCGACAGCGGCGCTCTCGCTTTTGGTGATGGACAAGGATGTGCAGATTGAACCTTTCGAGCAGGACCGATATGACCGCCTCGTCGGAATCGTCTTCATCGGCGAGCTGAACGTGAATTCGGCAGCCGTTCGCAACGGTCACGCTTGGGCGATGCGACGCTATATGCGCAAGGCCGATGCTGTACTGGTACCGCTTTAACAGTTCACCGAAAAGTTTCCTGCCGACCAGAACGGACTATTTACAGCCCGCCCCCTTCAATCTCGACAAGACCCAGAAGCAGATCAAGGCGGCGGTTGTCGGAGCTTAGCGCTGAAAGACTGCGGCGGCAGGAAGCTCGCCGCCGGTTGCACGGCGGCGAGCTGAGTGTGACGTCGCCGTCACCTCGCGCTAGTTCACGGGCCTCAGTTGGAAGTAGTCGGCGTTCCACTGCCAGTTGCTGGGACCGCTGCTCAACATGCGAATCGTGTGATCGCCGCTGGTGAGCTGCAGCGCCGGCGTCAGCCTCAACGGCACGAAGTGATCCCAGCTGCCGTTGTTGGGTACTGCGGTGGTGGAGATGTGCTGCCCATCGACCAGCAGCGTGGCCTGCGCGCCATTCATCGGAGTCGAGATCGTGATGTCGACGGCGTAGCTGCCGGCCACAGGCACATTGACGCGATAGTCCGCCCAGTCTCCCACCTGATTCCAGTTGATCGCGGTCACTCCATTGACGTTGTACACCTGGAAGCCACCGTAGGCGCCGCCGGTTTGCGTGAACGCCTCCATTTGCACCGTCTGAGCGCTCGGAGTACCGCCACCATTGCAGTTTGGCGTGCAAGGCGGATTAGTCGATCGACCCGGCGCCTGACTCATGTCCCATACCTGCAAGCCAGCCGCGGCGTATTCGGCGCGGTTGAGGAAAGTGGCTTCGATGGTATTGTTGGTGCGCAGGTACTGCAGCGGAACGGGGATCTCCAGCGTAGCAAAGAACGTATTGCGCCCCGGATCCTCGCCGCGCCAGTCGGGATTCACAGCGATCGAATGCCCATTGAGCTTCACCGCGACCCGGCCGTCTTGCCGGATGATGTCCTGGTAGATGAAGTTGCCTGTCAGGCGGATCTGAGCCTCGCCCACTGCGGGCACCGCCACGTTGTTCACTCGCGCGGTCAGGGGAGTGTACGAAGTGGTGACTCGATGGGGTGACGACGGAGTCAGCGGCTCGCTGTAGTATCGTCGCTCCTTGGACGTCGCATTGATGGCGACCGGATCCCGGTAGGTGATCGCCAGGATCATAGTTGCATCGGCGGCGACCGTGACCGTGCCGGGAACTGTTGTCAGCGACCGTTGATCCAGACGGGGCCGTCCATCGGTACCCAGCGATCGATCCAGGAACAGATGTCGCTGCTGCACCGAGGTGACTGGATTGCCTTGCGCCCCGAACAACGACAGCTGCAGCTGCGTGTCCTGGTGCTGCAGGCTGTTCAAGATCAGATACACCGTCCTGCCGTTGACGTACGCATCGACCTGGATATCTCTATCCGACGCGGCAGTGTCTATGCGCGTACCCGTGACGCCTTTCCACAACTCGTACCACTTGATATATGACGACCACTCCCATTGACACTGCGTGCGGTCGGCGTTGCAGGTGTCGAGCTTGCGATTCATCATTTTGTACGGGTACGGGCGATTCGCATCCCAATCGCCCCAGGTCGCCTTGATGGGAGTGAACGGCATCGAGCGCACCACCTGGTCGGGTCGCTCCAGGAATTGCATCAGCATGGACGAGAAGGGCTTGAGATCCTCCCATTCGCGGCGCGCCGCATCGATGGTGTAACCGCGCTCGATATATGCGCCGTTGACCGAACCGTATTCGGAAAGAACGACCGGCTTGGTCGTGCCGAACTTCTTGACGTTGTACCACTGCAGCAGATCGAGCGTGGCTTCCACCGCGCCGCCCGTGCGAGTGACACTGCCCCCGCCGACCGCCCAGTTCGGCCAGTCATACAAGTGGACCGAATAGAAATCCATGTTCTGGCCGGCGGTGTCGATGAAGCCCTTCCAGATCACATCCCACTGGAACCAGTTGTTATCGCCGAGCCCCCAGTAGCTCGAACTCGTCTGTTCGCGCGCGTACGCTCTGGCCTCGACATCCTCCGGCCGATAAAAGGCATCGGTGTAACCGTGCTGCTTGAAGCGCGTGCCGAGGTCTCGGTCGGGCAGGTCGTGCAATCCCCAAGTCATGCCGCCGATCAGCGGCGCCTTGCTGCCCAGTCTGGAACGCACCTCCTGTGCGACCAGGTTGTGATATTGGAAGATGTCTTCCCAACTCGACATCATGAACTGGCCGGTGTTGAGGAGCATGTCCGGCTCGTTGACAACCTCCCAGTACTTCGGCAGCGATGCGCCGGAGTCGGTCGCGTATTTGGCGAAGAACTGATCGAGATACTGACCCACCCATTCTGCCGACGTCTCGATGTCTCTGGTCAGCCACTTGCCGTTGCCGCCGGAGGCCGGCTCGGAGCCGGCCCAGCAGTGCGCGTAGTAGCACAACGTCGGATAAGTTGGATGGGGATTGGTTCCCATGATCATATTCTGGGCGCGATCGCGAAAGGACAGCAGGAACGGGTTCTGCGCGGAGTACTGCGATCGGACCCAGCCGCCGAAATCGGCCATCTGCTCGTGGTCGGGACGACCGGGCCTCGCCGGATCCTGCTCGGTCGCGGCGAAGATCCACGAAGCGGTGCCGTTGTCTCTTCCCATGTAGGCATCGAGCGTGCGAAAGAGGTAGGTCATCTTGTCCTCCTCGCCCTGCCAGTCCGGCTCCGTCAAGTTGGTGTGCACGATGATATGGCGATCGCGTCCGAAGTCCGATACGCCGTTGACACTGTGCTTCATGTTGAGATTCACATCCACCGCCACCGTGCTCGCATGCGCGCTTGCGACGAGCAGGGTGGTGGCGAGACTCGCTCTTCCTATAACTTTCATACTGGCTACTCCGACGTTGGTAGTGCCAGGCGGCATTACACCTGGCCGTGCATCGAGCCGTTGGATGCCGGCTCCCGTGCCATGTCACTGCTGCTCGCAGGCGTCGAACACCACCTCCTTATTGGTCTGCGCTCGCGATTCGACGGCGTGCGTTCGGTCAGAAATTGAAACGGAAGCCGAGCCGGTAGATCGGCCCGGTCTTGTATTGCTCCACGGTGCGGCGCTTCGAGGCACCGTCGCCCAGCGGACTGCCCTCGTCGAACAGCACCGGGTTGCCGTCGCCGTCCACGTCGCCGAGATCGATGAAGCGGCTGGTGAAATAGGTGCGGTGGTCCTGATCGGTCAGATTGACGGCATCGAAGGAGATCGACAGCGAATCGTTGACGGCATAGATGGCCGAGAAATCCAGCGTGCTTCTGCCCTCCTGCCACAGCGCACCGTTGTTCCATGCACGCTGCGCGAGGACATCGGACGCCCCCTGATAGGCCAGGCGCAATTGATGGCCGCGCAGGCCCCAGAAAATGGTCGCGTTGTAACTGTGCTCGGGCGTGTAGGTCACCGGCAGGGCCGGCAGCAGCACGGAAGTATCGAGGGATGAGACTTCCTGATCGAACTCGCTCTTCTGATAGGTGTAGTTCATCTGCACGCCGAGCCCGGACAGGAAGCCGGGCAGCCCGCGATACTGCTGGATGTACTGCAGCTCCACGCCACGGATATCCGCGCCCTTGCCGTTCTTGATACGCGTGGTCACGAACTGGTTGCACAGCTGCGCCAGATCGTCCGAGAACACCCAGTCCTGCGCCAATTGGTTGCCACCCTGAATGCGCCTGGGCATGCAGCCGGCGAGATCATCCTCGGTGCGTATCAACCGGCTCAAATCGTAGGCAGGGGCATTCGGATCGAGCCCCAATCCGCGCAAGTCGTCCATATAGGTCACGATCTGCTCGGACTCCTCGAAGTTGGTCATGTCCTTGTGGAACAGCCCCATCGACAGCAACGCGCCGGCGTCGAAGTACCATTCGAGGGAAACATCGAGGTTGACCGATTCGAGCGGATCCAGTTGCGGGTTGTAGAGCGTGATGGTGTTTCCGGCACGCACTCGGTCATCCCCCCAGACGGATTCCGTGACCTTGAAACCGGGGCGCAGCGAATCTATCTGCGGTCGTGACATCGTCTTGGAGGCGGCAAAGCGCGCCACGAGATTGTCGGCGAGGCGGTAGTTGACGTTCAGTGCCGGCAGGAAACGGTGGTACTCGTGCTCGCCCTCCACCTTGAACGAGCGCCGACTCTGATTGCTGGCCACCGGCCGACCGTTCGCATCGAGCGGGCGGTCCCCATAGACGTGGGCCGCCTCGGTGGAAACATCGCTGTGACGCCACAGCCACCACTCGGAATATTCCGGATGATTGCGCTCGGCGCGTGCATCGTAGCAAGGACGTTCGTCCGGGAGCCGCACATCGTCCGCGTACGAGGCAGTGCCGGATGTATCCCAGCCCTGTCCGTCGACGCGTGACCACCGAGTCTCTTCGTTATAGTCGGTGCCATAGAAGCGGATGTCGCTGCACGCCGGGTTCGATGGATCGCGCAACTGTTGAAGCACGAACGGATCGAAGACTCTGCCCAGGTTGCCCGGATCGAAATGGAAGTTGACGCCGGACGAGCCGCTCGCTTCGAGGTCTGTCCGCACGTAGCGAACGCCGACGTCGCCGTTCAAGCGATCGTCGAAATGGGCGAAGTTCAGCTTGAGATAGGTGGCGAAGTTTTCGAGTCGGGCGGCGCGCGTCTCGCTGTCATCCGGTATGAATGCGACATTGCGATTCCCAAGCGCGACGTCGAAGGCTCGAAACGCGGACACTGTCGGCCAGCCCCGCGTGACGGAATCGCGGGGATAGCCCAGCGACGACATGAAGTCACTCGCGCCGAGATTCCCGCCGGTGGCGATCAAGGTTGCCGGTATGTCCGAGAGGCCGTTCGGGGCGACCAGGGGCAAGCCGGTCTGTGGATTGGTCACGATGACGCCCTCGCCTACGGCGTTGAACGTGCCTGCCTGATTGTCCACGTACTTATCGATGGTCGAGTAACGTGCGCCGAACTCGATGCCGCGAATGCTGCCGGCGTCGACGAGCCAGTCGAAGTCCAGATAGGCGCTCTCCTGCTTGTCTTCCACGGTGACGACGTTACGTTGCATGAACGCCAGGTGTTGCGCCTGCAGGTCGCTCGGGTTGAAGCCCGTAGTGGAGCTGTTGTCCCAGACATGTCCGTTGCCCGGCAGCGGTTCGGTGGTGGGGCCGTAATCCACCTGGCCCTGCCCCGCCACCAGGCGGCAGCGTCCCTGGGTGCAGTCGTAGCCCACCGGCTCGAGCTGGGACGGGTCGGTCCAGAACAGCAGCCAGGGATTGATGCTCGCGTAGTTCTGCAGATTGACGTAGACGGACTGGTCCGGGATCCGCTCGGCCTTGGTGCGGCTCACGCCCGTCCGGAGGCTCAGCCGGTCGGTCAAGTCCTGCGCCAGATCCACGGACAGCAGCGCGTTGCGATTGGTGTACTCGCTCTGCGATTGCGACAGATCGCCCAACGCGTTGCGATTGAGATATTTGGTGAATGTGCGTGTGTCTGGATCGTAGGTATGCCAGTCCTGCTGGGGATCGGTGTACGGCGCCGGAATGCCCGTGAACAGGCTCGCCAGCGGCTCGCCTGCCACCAGATTGTCGTGATCGGGAGCGCGCGTTTTTACTCCGTGCATCGACTCCTTGACCGCTTGTTCGCTCCACGTGGCATTCAGCGATAGCAGTGTGCGGTCGGTCGCCTGCCACTGCGCGGCGAAATCGATGCCGTGACGGTTGCGCTCGTTTCTGAAGAGCTCGTAGTTGGAGTCCTGCGCGACCAGCCCGGTCACATCGTTGAGGAGATTGCCCGCGGGGTCGCTCGCCAGGCGTGAGTTGCGGGCGATATAACTGGAGACGCGAAACTGATCGCGCCGGATCGAATATGTCTCGTCGAACGCGGTCAACAGCAATCCGAGCGTGTCGCCCGCGAACTTCTGCGAGATGCTGCCCGAAAGCTTGTAATCCTCGCTGCCGGACAGCTCTCCGTAACGACCTTGCAGGGTCACGACGCGGACATTGCGGTCGAGTTCGAGCGGCTTGGGGGTCTCCAGGTACACCAGGCCGCCGAGCGCACCTTCGATATGGTCAGCGCTCGGCGCCTTGATCACCACGATCTTCTGGATGATGTCCGATGAGTACGCGGACAGATCGATGCCTTGGCTGAAGTCCGTGGTGCTCATCTGCACGCCGTTCAGCAAGATGACATTCTGCTGAGGATTGGCGCCGCGGATCGAGATCTGCGTTCCCTCACCGTCGACGCTCTGCGTGGTCACGCCGGTCACCCTGGACAGGGCGTCGGCGATGCTCTGGTCGGTGGACTTGCCGATATCCTCGGCATTGATCGTATCGCCGATATTGGCGTTGGCGCGCTTGTCCTCGATCGATTCCTCGATGCTGCGCCGGATGCCCTGAACCACCACCTCTTCGAGCACGGGAGTCGTGCTGGTCGTGCTTCGCGGCGGATCGGCTGCCGTTGCGCTCGCCGACGCACAACACCAAGCGGCAGTGACCGCCGCGGGAACTACGCAACGACACGCCGCAGCGCTAGCAATCTTCATGGTCTCCCCCTCCAGCGATTTTATTCTTGAGCCGCTTGCGGGACGCAGCCAGAGGCGCGTTCTCCGTGCAGCCTGGTCATATGTTGTAATGCTACTTGTCAATTGTCAACAGTCGACAGTCAACAACTGGCTACAGACCGAAAACACGCGGCTGAACGAGCAGGCACGCGGCGTCTCGTGCGCCGAGGACGGGGGGATCGAAAAGGCAGGTGCGTTCGGCGGGGTGTCGAGAGATGGAAATCGAGTACCGGGCGATTGCCCGCCGGCTATGCGCGCTGAACGGGCGGCAGCGGTGCTCGTGGCTCGGCGCCGGCGCTGAGCATGTCGCGCCGGGAATGCCTGGCTCTGCTAGCGAATATTGGCTTCGAGCGCGGCGACGGCCGCGCTCGCATCCGCCTTGCGGATGGCATCGAGAATTTTCTTGTGCTCGGCAATCGCCTGTTTCGGCGTGCTGATCCGCTTGTAGTTCATGCGCATTCGCAACACGATCGGTTGCCAGAGGTTCACCAGGTCCTCACCGCCCGCCGCCATGACGATGACTCTGTGAAAAGCGATGTCGGCGTGCGTGACTTCCGCGAAATCCCCTGCCTCCAGCCGCTCCGAAAGATCCTTGAAGGCCGCCGTAAGATCATCGAGCAATTGCGTGGGACGCGCACGGATCGCCTGTCGGATCGCGAACGTCTCGATTGCCAGACGCAGCTTGATCATCAACGCTTGCAGATCGGTCGAGGGCACGTTGTTGACCGTGCTGCCGCGATTGGCTCGGTTGACGATCAAGCCCTCCTTGGACAACTCCAGCAAGACATCGCGAATGCGGCCGCGGGACACACCGAACCGCTGCGCCAGCGCCTCCTCGGTGATCTTCTGATTGGGCGCCAAGGCTCCGGAAATGATGTCGAGACGCAGCCGTTCGGCAATCTGCTCACGTACCTGGACGATCACGGCACCGTTTGTTTTCATCTTCGCAGTGGCCCCCTCTGGGCCGTCGTTCGCGTAGCGGCGAGTGTCGGGAGAACGAGCATGCGCCCCGCCGCCTGCGCGAGATTTTCCCTATGGATGGGATTGGCCGATCGCATTCGGCAATCTGCCGTCGATCCCGCTCATCAGCACGGTATAGCAAGCGAAGC
The DNA here is from genome assembly GCF_004138335.1 of Peristeroidobacter agariperforans. Taxonomy (GTDB): domain Bacteria; phylum Pseudomonadota; class Gammaproteobacteria; order Steroidobacterales; family Steroidobacteraceae; genus Steroidobacter; species Steroidobacter agariperforans. Next base: position 20,726 of record NZ_RYFW01000001.1, read on the forward strand.
CAACCATGCCGACCGCGCCAATATACGCCATGGCGGCGCTGAAGTCTCCGCCGCGCACGAGCATTCCGATCGCGATCGGAGTCACCGCCGCCGACAGTCCTCCGACCAGATTGAAGACTCCTCCGACCAGACCGAGGTGACCGGGCGGCGCGAGCATCGAAACGAACACCCAGTTGATGGAGGCCAGCCCGTTGCCGAAAAAGGCGATTGCCATGATCGCCAGCACCGTCGCGTCATCGCCAACGTAAGGGATCGCGAGCACGGCGCCTGACAGCGCCATGCCGGTCAACACGGGAGCCTTGCGAGCCAGTCCATTGGATACGCCGTTGCGCACCAGCCAGTCGGACACCAGCCCGGCAAGCACCACGCCGCCCATTGCGGCGAGGAAGGGCACGGCAGTCATTGCGCCGATACTCTCGAACTGCATCCCTCTTGCTTGCACCAGGTACGACGGGAACCAGGTGAGAAAGAACGCGGTGAGCGTGCCGATACAGAACTGCCCGCAGTACAGGCCCCAAAGCGCTCGGTGCGAGAACGCATGCTTCAGATCGCTCGCGACGAACACGAATCGGGGTGCTTGCGTCGGCCGCTTCCAATCCAGCAGAGCTCCACCGGAGCGCAACGCCGAGAGATCGGCGTCAGTGAGTTTCGAATCCTGGTCCGGATCCCGATAGAACGAGTGCCACACCCAGGCCCAGAGGATACCGATCGCGCCGCAGGCGAAAAACAGCGCGCGCCAGCCAAAGGTCGCCTGGAAGGCCACCAGCACCGGCGCCAATCCGGCCAGGCCCAGAAACTGGCCGGAGGTATAGATGCCGATCGCTCCAGCTCTACGGTCCGCGACGAACCAGCTGCTGACCACCCGGTTGTTGATGGGATAGGAGGGTGCCTCGAAGATACCGACGAGAACCCGACACACCACCAGCCACGCGAACGACGCTGCCATTCCCTGCGCGAGCGTAGCCAGGGACCAGCACACTAGCAGCGCAGGATAGAGCACGCGCGGCCGCACCCGATCCGCCAGAATTCCGCCGGGCAACTGGCAGAGGGAATAGCTCCAGGCGAAAGCAGAGAAGAGCAGTCCCATCTGCGCCGGGGACAGGGCCAGCTCCGCCGCCAGGCCGATCGCGGCGATCGAGATGTTGGTACGGTCGAGATAGTTGATGACGACGGTGACGAGCACCGCCACGAGCATCAGGCGCGAGCGCCGCGTAACTGAAGGTGAATGCACGATGGTGATCGACCACGGCGACACTTGCGGCGCCTACTCCTCACCAGTTTGTATAAGAACCGTCCGGCTTGTAGCGGCGCGGCGGCTCCCAGTACGAGAAGCTCGCCGAGCGCACCGCGGACTCATCGACCTCGATGCCCAGACCGGGGGACTGATTCACCAGGAAGTGAGTTCCCTCCAGGCGCGGGCGCACTGGAAACAGACGATCGTACGCCGACGTGTCGAGACCGTAGGGATCGACTTCGCACCAGGCGAGGTTGGGTATCGCGGCACATAGTTGTATGGTGGCCGCCGTACAGAGCGGGCTCAGCGGATCGTGCGGCATCACGTCGATGTAGTGAGTTTCGGCCAGCGAGGCAATGCGCATGGCTTCGCTGAGGCCGCCGACGTTGCAGACGTCGATGCGTGCGAAGCTCGTTATATCCTGTTCGATGTACGGCGCAAAATCCCAGCGGGATGCGAACTCTTCACCAATGGCCAAAGGGATCTGAGTCATGTGCTTCAGCGCCTGGTATGCCCCGGGCGTTTGCTGGCGAATCGGCTCCTCCAGGAAATCCAACGTCCCCGGCGGCATGCGCTGACAGAACGACGCAGCCTCGGCGACCTGCAGCCGGTGATGAAAGTCGATGCCCAGGACGATACTGCTGCCCAGCGCCGTGCGAAGCTCCGTCAGGGCCGTCGCCGCCTGGGCCAACGCCTTGCGAGGATCGAAGATCGACTCGTCACCGCGGCCCGCGATGGTTGCGCGAATGCAGTCCCAACCCAGATCGCGCAGCGCGATTCCGTCGGCGATCAGACGGTCATCCATCGGCGCCGTGCTGGTGATGAAACAAGGGATGCGATCGCGCTGCATGCCGCCCAGCAATCGGTGCACCGGAACGCCCAGCGCCTTGCCTGCGATGTCCCATAACGCGATGTCGATCGCGGAGATCGCCGCGGTGATCGTGCGGCCGCCCTCAAAATACTGGCCGCGATACAGTTCCTGCCAGATGGCGCCGATACGCGTGGCGTCTTTTCCCACCAGGAATTCCTTGAAGTGACGGACCATGCCCGCGACGGCCTGCTCCCGGCTCGACAGCCCCGCCTCGCCCCACCCGGCGATTCCGGCGTCGGTGTCGACCTTCACCAGACAGATATTTCGATGGCCCGCGTTGATCGCAAAGGCCGTGACATCGCTGATTTTCATTTGCCGTACTGCTGCACGTAGAACGCCGCCATGTGGTCAATCGTCATTTCAGCTGGGAATCCCGGCACAGCTGCGCCGCCAGCCCGTGGTCGGCGATCAACTCTGCGCCCGTCATCGCCGCCGCGCCGTCTGAAACCAGGAACGCTGCAAGCGCGCCGATCTCGTGAACAGTGGCAAAGCGCGCGTCGGCGTGCATCGCGTTGAACGTACTTTCCAGCGACGGCGTATCGGCAATGATCTTTTCGACCGCTTCGGTGCGGGTCAGGCCCGGGCTCAGGGTGTTCACGCGAATACCGCGTGGCCCGAGACTCCAGCACATCGCACGCGTCATCGCGGAGATAGCGCCCTTGGTGGCCGCATACATTTCGTAGCCCGCAACGCTCGATACCGAGTGGTTGGAGGAAATGTTCAGGATTGCGGAGCCCCGCGGCATGGCAGGAACGAGTGCGCGGGACAGCAAAAAGATCGAGCGAACATTCGTTTGCCACAGCACGTCCAGGTCGCTTTCCGAGAACTCCAGGAAGTCGCCCTCGATGGTCACTCCCGCATTGTTGATTAACGCATCGACTCTGCCATACGTCGCAACGGCGCAGGCGGCAAACTCCCGGATGCTGCCAGGATCGGCTACGTCGAGACGGTGGAACTTCGCTTCAGCGCCCTGCTCGCGGAGCTGCCGCGCCTTGGCCTCCCCTTCCGGATTGCGCTGACCGAAGAAGACCGTCGCCCCCGCCTGCGCGCAGCACTGAGCGATGCCCCAGCCGATGCCGGCGCCGCCCCCGGTGAGTACCACAACCTTGCCGGCAAGAGAGCTGCCCGGTAGCTGCCCATTCATCAATGCGCTCCTCTCATCTCGGTGGCGATCTGCTCGATCGAACGGCCCTTGGTTTCCGGCAGCAGCCGCACCAGCACGGCGAGCCCGATCAGAACCGAGGCGGCATAAGACACGAAAATCGCTACTGCGCCCCAGGTGGCGAGTTGCCACGGAAAGAACTGCTGGACCAGATAACTCAGCACGCTGGTGATCAGTGCACAGGCCGGAATCGCGACACCCCGCACGTCTGTCGGAAAGATCTCGGAAAGTATCACCCACATGATGGGTCCGATGGAAAACTGAAAGGCGGCGATGAAGGCCATGATGCCGCCCAGGACCAGCCACACGTTGATGTGAGTGGCGGCCTGCATCAGCTCCGCCTGGTGTACATGCGCGACCGATCGACCCAGCGCGGCCGACAGCTCACTCTTGAGCTCCACGTCGTTGGCGAATGTGCGTCCGACCAGTGACGCGAGCGCCGTACGATCGATGGTTGCAGGCAATACCTCGACCGCTGGCGCCTCGATCCTGTACGTAGCCATCGCGAATCCGATCGCGCACGCCGCAAGGCTGACGGCCGCTGTTCCCAGTCCGATCACCAGCAGCGTCTTGCGGCCGAGCCTGTCGATGAGCCCCAGCGCGAGCGCAGTCGCCAGCACGCTGACCACGCCGATCAACACCGATTGCAGGAACGAGGCGTCGACCCCCACGCCCAATTGCTCGAACACGTGCGGGGCGTAGAACATGATGGCGTTGATCCCGGTCGTGGGCTGCACGGCGGCAATTACGACACCTACTACAGTGGCGCGGCGTAGGGCTGGTTGGAACATGTGCCGCAGCTGCTGAGCCGTGCTTGCGCTCCGCGTCTCGGTCCGTCCCTTGTCGAGTGTCCCCTCGATCTCACGCAAGGCCTCCGGAACCGCAGACTCGGGCATCAATCGGCAGAGCACGCTGCGCGCCCGCTCTCGCTCTCCTTTCAACATCAGCCAGCGGGGGCTTTCAGGAATGCGCCACAACAGCGCGATCCACAGGATCGCAGGTGGAATTTGCATGCCGAGCATCCACTGCCAGGTATATCGGTCCAGCCCGAGCTGGGGCGCCCATTCGCTGCTGGCCCAACCTTGAATGAGATAGTTGAGCAGGTACGCCGCGAACAGACCCAGCACGATGTTGAGCTGATTGATGGCTACGAGCCGGCCGCGTCTGGCGGGCGGAGCAATCTCCCCCACATACATCGACGAAACCGACAGCGAGGCAAATGCCAAGCCACCGAGGAAGCGCGCCGCCGTGAGCTGCACGAAGCTCTGCGAGAGGACCGATGCCACTGCAGAGAGCAGGTACAAGGATCCGATGATCAGCAACGTCTTGCGCCGACCCAGCCGGTCGCAAACATACCCGGTTGCCAGCAACGCGAAGATCACACCGAAGCCAGGTGCGCTGACGATGGCGCCGAGCTGGATGGCGTCGAGATCGAACTGCTGCATGATGTAACGGACGGTCCCGGAGATCAGCGCGGCGTCGAGGCCGAACACGAAACCGCCGAACGACACCATGATCGCCAGCACCAGGGCGCGGCGATCGGTGGGTATCGCCGAGCCGCGCTCCACCGGCGCCGCCAGGATCGCCCCCATGTCATTTGCCATGACGGCGCTCGTAGATACCGTAGTTGATCCGCTTGGCCGCCTCGACCATCTCTGGATAAGGAATATCGGTATTGGTCACGAACCCGACGTTGTAGTTCTCGCCGTCGTAGGCGCGGCCCGTTACCGGGTCATCGATGTACTGGAACCAGTGCGCACCCACCATCGCCGGGTTGTCGATCACCGTTTCCATGTACTGCTGGTAGATCCGCGCACGATCGGCTTGATTCGTGCCGTGGACCAATCCCGGATGATACAGGCCGGTATCCGCCGTGGAGCCGATGTGGAACTCGCCGATGATCGTCGGCACATCCAGATTCTTCAGGAAACCCCAGGTATCCGGGTGCATGGCCTCACGATAATTGTTGAAGCTCATCACGTCGACATACTTCTTGGCCGCGCGGATCGTTTCCTCCGGCATGCCCCATTCGGCCATGCGCACTCCCATGTACATATGATTCGGCATGGCTTTGGCAAGCTCATCGTGCACGACACGGAAGTAGCGATCGGAGAAATCGAAGAGCAGCTGCGACAGATCCGATTTCATCGCCGGCGTGATCGTCTGCACTTTCGCCGTCGCGGCAAACTGCTCCCAGCTCTTGAAATCGGTCTTCCATGCGTCGTTCAGTGCACCGACCTGCGGGTAGCGCGCTTGCAAAATGCTCACGAACCGCGCCTTCGCCGGACTGTCCGCAGCGGATCTCGACAGTGCGTCGAGCGCGATGGCGAAGTGCGCGCGATCGCTGTCGAGACGTCCCCAGCTCTTCTCATTGTCGATGAAGACTCCCACGCACCATGGCGAGCCCTTGACCTCGCGCGCCACCTGCTCGATCGTGAGGCGAGCGCGCCGCACGAACTCCGGATCGTACGGATCGGGCATCGGCGCCCACACGTCGCTGCCGGAGGACACGGTCTTGTAGTTGCCGATGATCCAGCCGTTGGCAAAGTAAGGAACCTTCTCATTGTCGTAGAACATCGGATCGATCCAGTTCCCTAACGACGTGAATCCCCAGTCGCGCATCCGATCGATGGTGACCTGGCGCCACGTGCGCATGTAGGAGCCTGGCGAGCTCTCGCCGTAGCGGCGCTCGAGATTGGCCCGGTAGAAGCTGTAGATCTCGCCGTGCTCGAGCGGCCCCATGTGGAAGGTGCGGCGGTAACCATAGTGCTCTCCCAGCGGGTCGTCGTAGGCCGGCAGCCATTCAAACATCTGACGGCGCAGCGGCGATGCGAGAAAGCGCGTGTTCAGAGCGTCCCCCTTCACCGGCACGATATCGGCCGAGTCTTCGGGAGTGAGTTCCTCGCCATCGATGTGGCGCACGCGCGCGCTGCCGAAGTCATAGCCAGTGACTGTGTCGAGATTCGCCATGCGCACATTGGCGAGGGCGCTCGAGAAGTGCAGGTAGCCCTCCGGATCGATCAGCCACCATTTGCCATCCACTTTCTCGGCGCGGAAGTATCCGGTGGCCTTGCGCTTGGGTCCCTCGCTCCAACCGCCGAATCGGGAGCGGCCGGCGGGGCCCTTCGAGTTGGCCAATTGAGCCAACTCCGTGCGGGCGGCTTGCTGGAGTTCCTGCAAGGAGTGGATCTTGGTCGGATACTGCAAGCGTGCGTTCTGTCCAAACTCGTCCACCAAGCCGCTCAGGTAAAACGGGTCCACGGGCGGGTTGACTCGCAGGCGCACGTTGTCGACCACCAGGCGCCGCGGTGCCATGAGCGACTGCGTGGCAAGTACGATCTTTTTCACGCGGGTGAGATCGAATTTTTTATCGCCCCAGCGCCACGACATCTTGCTCTCGACGGATTGCCACGCTGGCGGAGTCTCTCTCATGCCCGCATCCACCGTGCCCACGAATCCATTCAGCACTGCATAAACCGTCTGCGACGTGCCCGCCGGAATGACGGTGGCGCGCGATTGGCTGGCGCCACGCTCGTCGATGAGAACTACATAGAGCTGGGTCGAAAGCTTGCTGAGGTTGGTGACATCGAGCGCCAGATTGACATCGCCGTGTCCGCTCCAATCCCACGTCTGCGGCGCTTGCAGCGTTACGGTGCTCTCCTCGCGTGGCTCGAAGTCGATCTGCAGCGCTCGCGTGCCTTCAGTCACGCCGTTGCCACCGATGCGCTGGATGCCAGCGTGCTGCACGGAGAGGCGCTCGGGCGCCGCAGTTTCGAATGTCTCGACTGTCATCGACGAAGTCGGTACTGCCGACGCGGCGGCGAGCGACGTGACACAGAGCAGTGCGCAGGTGCCAATCGAACCCATGCCACCCCCGAAGCGAACATCGTTCAATCTCTTCATTTGTCGTTTCTCGATAAAGACCGGGACCGGACCCAGTATGTCAATTGTCGACAATCTACACAAGTCATCCGGGCGCGCGAGTGAGGGTGCGAAGCTGCAGCAGGCACTTGTCGGCCGTTACGAACAAAGTCCGGCCGTCCTCGCCAAAACAGCAATTCGCGGTCGCACGGCCGGTAAAGATACGACCGAGCGCACTTCCATCCGGTGAAATCACGATCACTCCTCCCGGTGCCGTCGCGAATACGGTGCCGTCATGCGCGACGGTCATGCCATCGGGCAGCCCGGGGCTGTCGGCCGAACGGTGCGCTGCCATGTCGTACCACACTTCCCCATCGTCCACGGCCCGGCCATCCTCCAACCTGAAGCGCCGGATGAGCGGCGCCTGTTCGTCGGACTGGGAGACATACAAATAGCGCTCATCCACCGACAGCGCGATCCCATTTGGGTAGCTCATCGCTCGTGACACCAGTCGCGCGCCTCCCGAGCCGTCGCTCTGGTACACCCCGTTGAAGGCGCGCCGCCGCGCGGCCGAGCGATTGCCCTTCCTGAGGCCGTACGGCGGGTCGGTGAAATAGATAACGCCGCCGCGCGAAACGACGAGATCGTTCGGACTGTTGAATGGCGTGCCGCCCGAGTCCAGCACCTCGCTGAGCGCACCGCTCGCGAGCGACAACTTCCGCAGCGAGCGGCTGTCCTGATCGCAGATCAACAGCGCGTCCTCCTCCGGCAGATACAACAGCCCATTGGTCCCCGGCATGACTTCCGGATCGACCGCAGCCTCGCCCAGCGAGCCGGCAGGCGCGCGCCGGACGGTCAGGCCGCCGGCCGAGCTCCACTGGTAGATCCGATTCGCGGGTATGTCCGAGAAATACAGGCAATTGCGCTTGGAATCCCAGGTCGGTCCTTCGGGCCAGATGAGTCCATCGGCCAGAACGATCGGCCGGCGACTGGCGTCGAGGTACCGATCGAGCCGAGGATGCCAGCGCTCGATGGCGCCAATGTGTCGTTCCGCAGTTTCACCGCTTCGTCCTGCACTCATCGCGCTGCCTCCCAAGATACCTGTCACCGCGATCAAGAACTGCCTTCGATCGGTCGTGCCCGCCCGCATGCCGCTGCCCTCCGCTCGTCCACAAAACCCGATCGTTCCCGACCGCATGTTGAATGTCTACACTTGACTAGATTGTAGATAGTTGACAATCTGCCGTCCATGCAAACACCAACCGACGCGGCCGCGGACGAAATATCCCGCAACAGCCGGGCAACCCAGATAGTCCGCATCGAAAATCTGCTGTACCGCGTGCCGCTGCGTCAGGTCCTGGTCGACGCGGGCCACGGCGACCACACGCATTTCGAGCTGGTGATCAGCAAAGTGCACTGCGCCGACGGCGCATGCGGCGTCGGTTACACCTACACGGGCGGCAAGGGCGGCACCGCGATTCGAGCGCTATTGCGCGATGAGATCGCTGGCTTGCTGCATGGAGCGAACTCCGCCGACATTGCCGGTCTGTGGAAAAAAATGCGGCAAAGTCTGCATTACCTCGGCTGCGGCGGCGTCGTGGGCTTCGCGATCTCGGCCGTCGACGTGGCTCTGTGGGACCTGCACTGCCGACGCCTGGGCCAGCCTTTGTGGCGCGTCGCAGGCGGCCACGCGAACACCGTGCCTTGCTACCGTGGACTCATCGACCTCGGCTTCTCCGAGGAACAATTGGTGGAAGTTGTCGCCGCAGAGATCGCTCGCGGCCATACGGGCATCAAGTTGAAAGTGGGCCGTCCCGATTACCAGACCGACGTTCGCAGAGTGCGTCGCGTGCGCGACGTGATCGGCCCGGCAGCGGTCATGATGGCCGACGCCAACTACAGTTGGGACGCCAGCACCGCCATCGCATTCGCGAAAGAGGTGGCGGGCGCCCGGCTGCATTGGTTCGAGGAGCCGGTCGACCCCCACGACTTCGACAGCTACGCAGCGATTGCACAGGCCGTGGATATTCCACTCGCCTCCGGCGAGAACCTGCGAACGTTCGCCGAATTCCGTGAGGCCATTCGTCATGCGCGCCTCGGTTATTTGCAGCCGGACGCGTCCAATCTCGGCGGCATCACCGGCTGGCTGGAGGTGGCGCGACATGCCGCATTACATGGTCTGAAAGTCGCCAGTCACGGCATGCACGAGCTTCACGTGTCGCTCATGGCCGCTCAGCCGAACGCCTCATTGCTCGAGGTGCACTCCTTCCCCATCGATGAGTACACGCACCGCCCGTTCGAGGTCGCGAATGGCATCGCCACCGCGCCCGAGGTTCCCGGCACCGGCGTCGAGTTCGACTTTGCGCGCCTGAAGCCGTATCTGGTTCACGAAGGATAGTCAGCTGTCATGCAGAAAGCAGAGTACCTGGGCAACCGTCGATTCGAGATCGGCGTCGGCCACATGGCGCAACCGGCGCCGGATGAAGTCACATTGCGCGTTGCATATGTCGGGCTGTGCGGCACCGATCTGCACATCTACCACGGCAAGATGGATCATCGCGTCCATCCCCCCGGCATCATCGGACATGAAATGTCCGGCACGGTCGCCGTGCTCGGCGAGTCGGTCAAGGGCTTCGCCGTCGGCGACAACGTCGTCGTCCGCCCGCTCGACTACTGCGGCTCCTGCCCGGCGTGTACTGCAGGCCATTCTCATGTCTGCCATCGACTCAAGTTCATGGGTGTCGATAGCACCGGCGCACTCCAGTCGTACTGGACCGTCAAGGCGCGCAGCCTGCACCGACTGCCCGACAACGTCGATTTGAAACGCGGGGCGCTCGTGGAGCCGCTGGCTGTAGCCTGCCATGACGTAGCACGCTCACGCCTTCGAGCGGGCGAGAGAGCCGTCGTACTCGGCGGCGGGCCCATCGGCCAGCTCATTGCTCTCGTGGGCAAAGCGCTCGGGGCGCACGTTCTGGTCTCCGAGCCGCATGCGTTGCGTCGGACTTATGCCGCCGACGCCGGCATCGAGGTCTTCGATCCCACCGGCGCGAATCTTGCCGAGCACGTGGAGGCGTGGACCGGAAGCAAGGGCGCCGATGTTGTCTTTGAAGTCGCGGGCGTGCCTCAAACTGTACAGATGATGACCAAGATCGCCGCGGTACGCGGCCGCATCTGCATGGTCGCGATCCATTCGTCCCAGCCGCCCGTCGATCTGTTTCGTTTCTTCTGGCGCGAACTGGAGCTGCTCGGTGCGCGCGTCTACCAGGCCGAGGATTTCGACCGCGCCATCGAGCTGATCGCCAGCGGACAGATTCCGGTCGACCCCTTGATTACATCAGTCCGGCCGCTTGCGGACGTCCAGCGCGCCTTCGAGATGCTCGATACCGGCCAGGCCGGCATGAAAACGCTTTTGGAGTGCCGCGCATGAGCATCCAATCCTTCGATCTGAGCGGCAAGGTCGCGCTCGTTACCGGTTGCCGAAGAGGCATCGGCCAGGCGATGGCCATCGGCCTCGCCGAAGCGGGCGCGGACATCATCGGCATGTCCGCGTCGCTCGACCCCGATTCCGACTCAGTCGCCCGAGGCGTACGCGCAACTTCGCGCTCGTTCACAGGATACAAATGCGATTTCGCTGACCGTGGTGCACTGCATGCGGCGATCTCGAGCGTCATGCAGGCGCACCCGCGCATCGACATCCTGGTCAACAATGCAGGCACGATCCTACGCGCGCCGGCAGCCGAGCACAGCGACGAGTACTGGGACCAGGTTCTCGAGGTGAACCTGAGAGCACAGTTCGTGATGACGCGAGAAATTGGCCGACGCATGGTTCAGCACGGCGGCGGCAAGATCATCTTCACCGCCTCCCTGTTGTCTTTTCAAGGAGGCATCCTGGTGCCAGGCTACGCCGCCAGCAAAGGCGGCATCCGGCAGCTCACGATGGCCTTCTCCAATGAGTGGGCCTCGCGGGGCGTGAACGTAAACGCGATCGCTCCCGGCTACATCGCGACGGATAATACCGCAGCCCTGCGCAGCGACGCCGTCCGTTCCGAAGCGATCCTGGCCCGCATTCCGGCCGGTCGCTGGGGCGAGCCAGAGGACTTCGCCGGCCCGGTAGTCTTCCTCGCCTCCGACGCTGCACGCTACGTTCACGGCACCACTCTGGTGGTGGATGGCGGATGGATGGGTCGATGAAGTCGCCGGCGCTCCAGTTGACAGTCGACCACGCATCATGAAATCAGATATACGCACCCGGTATGAGATCGACGGTTACTACGCACCGATCACTGTGCTGAACGAGGCGGAAGCCGCATCCATGCGCGCGCACCTCGACGCGCACGAAGCAGCGCACGGTCCACTATCCCCCGCTCATCGCAACAACCCTCACCTGCTGTTCACTTGGCTGAACGATCTCATCCGCAAGGACACGATTCTCGACGCCGTCGGCGCCCTCATTGGCGATGACATCCTGGTCTGGGGCACGACGCTCTTCATCAAGGAGCCGCGTCATCCGGGGTTCGTCTCCTGGCACCAGGATTCGACCTACTGGGGACTCGACCCGGCCGATGTCGTCACTGCCTGGGTCGCCCTGTCGGAGAGCAACTCACAGAACGGGGCGTTGTGCGTGGTTCCCGGCAGTCACGCACTCGATCAGCGCCCGCACATCGATACTTTCGATTCGGCGAATATGCTTTCACGCGGCCAGGAAATCGCCGTGAAGGTGGATCCCGCCACCGCGATGACCTTGACTCTCGACCCCGGCCAGATGTCGCTGCATCACGTGCGCATGATTCATGGCTCGGGTTCCAATGTCTCGGATCGGCGTCGCATCGGATTCGCCATCCGCTATCTCCCGCCGCACGTCCGCCAGCTGAGCGGGAATCGCGACACGGCCACACTTGTGCGTGGCAGGGATCGCCACGGGAACTTCGACATGGAGCAGGTGCCGCGCCGAGATTTTGGCGCAGAGGAGCAGCAGTTTCACGAGCACGTCGCGAAGCTGCAAAATCAGATCATCATGGCTGGAGCCACCGTCGATCCTCGGCGCAAAGCCACTGAAACCGCAACGAAGAGTTAGAGGCATGGACTACTATCGCTGTTTCGTCAACGGGCGCTGGATCGATGCGCAGCACGCGCGTCGCCTTACCGTCGTCGACCCCTCCAACAACGAGCCCTGGGCGGAAGTGCCGGACTGCTCGCCCGAAGACGCGCAGACCGCCCTGGCCGCCGCCGCGCAAGCGCAGAAGGCATGGCAATCGCTGCCTGCCATCGAACGCGCTCTATACATCGAAGCAATCAGTGTGGCACTCGAATCCGACCGCGATCATTTCGCCCGACTGCTGGTCCGCGAACAGGGCAAAACGCTGCGCGAGGCGCATGCCGAGGTTTCCGACACCATCGGTTACATGCGCTACGCAGCTCAATCCGCACGCTGGTTGCGTGGCGACATCTGGCCGGCCGATAGCCCGAACGAGCATCTGTTCACCTTCCGTGTGCCCTATGGCGTCGTCGTCGCCCTATGCGCTTACAACTATCCGCTCGCACTGATCGGCCGCAAGGTCGGCCCTGCCCTCGTGACGGGAAACACGATCGTCATCAAGCCGCATGAAGCCACTCCGGTGACCGCAGCGGAGTTCTGCAGGCTGGTCGCAAGCGTCGGTGTGCCGGCGGGCGTCGTCAACATGGTCACGGGCGGCGGGGCCACGACAGGCGCGGCCCTCGTCAAGAGTTCCATGACGCGGATGATTACTCTCACAGGCAGCGCCGCTGCCGGCAGGAAAGTCGCGGAGCTGGCTGCAGGCAATCTGGCCGCGCTGAGCCTGGAGCTCGGGGGCAAAGCGCCTTTCATCGTTCTGCCGGACGCCGATGTGGATGCCGCCGTCGAAGCAGCCGCAGTTGCCCGCTTCAGCAACTCCGGACAAGTCTGCATCTGCAACGAGATGCTGCTGGTCCACCGAGCCATCGCGCAGGAGTTCATCGACAAGCTGGTGACGCGGGTCGGCCGCATCAAAGTCGGCAATCCAATGGATGATCCCGACATGGGCCCGCTGGCGACGCCACAAGCACTCGAGCGAGTGGCGTCGCTGGTCGAAGCGTCGCGGCAAGCCGGCGGGCAGGTCGTGCTCGGCGGCACGCGACCGGAGGTGCCGGGCCGTCGAGGCGGCAACTGGTACGCCCCGACGGTAATCGTCGACACCACGGCGACGATGCCAGTGATCAAGGAAGAAATATTCGGTCCGGTACTGCCGGTGCTCACGATCGACAGCGCCTCTCAAGCCGTCGCACTGGTCAATTCTCGCGAGGACGGCCTTTCCGCCTACCTCTGGAGCAGAGACAACTCGACCATCATGCAAATGATCGGCGAGCTGCAGACAGGCACCGTATTCGTCAACAAGGGCATCTCAGGCTCGGTGCACGGCTATCACACCGGACACAAGCTGAGCGGGCTCGGCGGCGAGGATGGTCCGTACGGGCTCGAGAACTACATGCAAAAGCGCACGGTCTATATGAAGTATTGATGCGCTCGTCGAACCGATCTTAGACATGAGGCGTGCATCCGAATCATTCATCGCCGTCGATTGGGGTACCACCAATCGACGCGCCTATCTCATCGAGAACGGTGCAGTCACCAGGACTCATCGTCGGCAGGAAGGCGTGTCCATATCGTCGCGTACCACGTATGCCGGCCAGGTGGCGGCCATTCGCGACGAACTCGGAAATCATCCGATGCTTCTGGCCGGCATGATCGGTTCGAACATCGGTTGGCACCAAGCAGGGTATGCACAGTGCCCCGCGGATATCGCGAGCATTTCGTCACAGCTCCTGCACGTCGATTCGCAGACTGCAATCGTCCCGGGCGTGGCAACGAACCTTCACGGCCACGTCGACGTCATGCGCGGCGAGGAAGTCCAGCTGCTTGGCGCGCCGGCCGCTGGCCTGACACCGGATAGCGGGCTGTTCTGTCAGCCCGGCACCCACAGCAAGTGGGCCAAAATCCAAGCCGGTCGCATCGTGGACTTCAGCACGTCGATGACAGGGGAGTTGTTCGCGCTGCTTCGAACGCATAGCCTGCTCGCTGCGCATTTGAAGAGCCCGACGCACGCGGATGATGGCTTTCATTGCGGACTCAAGCGCGCGGAGCGCATGGACCTGACCTGCGCGCTATTCGAGATTCGCGCCGCGGCCGCGGTCCGCAAGGATGATCGAGATGGCGACGCAAGCTCTTATGCAAGCGGACTGTTGATCGGCAGCGAAGTCTCCGTTTGCCTGCGAGGCGCGGCCGACCGCCGCGTCTACCTCCTCAGCGACCAGACGCTCGCGCCCCTGTATGCGGCGGCCCTGGAACATCACGGCCGGGAAGTCGTGCACATCGACAGCCAACACGCCTTCGTGGCGGGAAGTCTGGCAATTTACGAACAATGGCAATGAAAGCTTCGATCGAATTCAACGCGGCACTCGCTCAATGTCCCCTGATCGCCATTCTCCGCGGCATCACGCCCGAGGAAGCCGAAGTCATAGGCGATACGCTATGGCAATGTGGCCTGAGGATCATCGAAGTCCCTCTCAACTCCCCGCGCCCGCTGGAAAGCATCGAACGAATCGCACGCCGACTCGAAGGCAGAGCCGTTGTTGGCGCGGGGACGGTGACGAGCGTCGCGCAGATCGAGGCAGTCGCCGCCGCCGGCGGATCGTTGATTGTCTCGCCGCACCTGGACCTTAGAATCGTGCAGGCGTGCGCTGCGCAGCGCATCCTTTGCGTACCGGGTGTGAGCACGCCTTCGGAATGTTTCCTCGCCATCGAAGCCGGTGTGCACGCGCTGAAGCTGTTCCCTGCCGAAGCAAGCAGTCCAGCCGCATTGAAATCCCTGCGCGCGGTCCTTCCTCGCGACACCCGCGTACTGCCTGTCGGAGGAATCACGCCCGAGACCATGGCAACTTGGCTCGCGGCAGGCGCGGATGGCTTCGGCATTGGATCTGCACTCTTCCGCCCCGGCCTGACAGCAGCCGAAGTAGCGACTCGAGCGGACGCTTTCGTCTCCCACCTGAAAGCCCACCCCTGAGACGAATGCGCTCAGGGTCAAGTCCGCTGCGTTTTCATTTCGATCAGCTTTCTGATGTGGCCCAGCGACGCCAGCAACAGATAGCTCGCCTGCAGATAGCCCAGCGTATGCAGGCGTTGCAACGTGTCCGGCGGGAGGGTTTGGAGACGGTCGCTATTGATGCCATAAGCCCCCGCATAGCTGCGCCGTGTGCCGGTGGTCAGCGCGACATCCAGGCGCAAGGGTTCGATCAAATCGTAACCGGCCAGGACGCCGATGAAGGATTGGGTGGACCGGGCGCCGGCAGTCAGCCGTTCCAACAGCGACCGCGCGCTCAGCAGATACTCTGTTTCCCTTCCGTCTTCGGTATATAGCCGCTCCCCCTCGCTCATCTGCACGCGACTGTTGTTCAGATCAATCGCAATCCGCGGCGGGCAGCCGAGGTCGCCTTCGGCTCCGGGCGTTCTGATAGTCACAAAAGGCTGCCGACGAAAATGCAGCGGCAAGTAACGCGCCTGCCAGGCGCCTCGGTGCAGATACAGATTCTCGCCCTCCTCGAAACCGAGCAACGCATACAAGCCGAAGCGGCCGGTATCCGCATCCTTCATCAGGCAGACCGGATACTCGAGGACCAGGTGAACCAACTCATCGGCGATCACTGGCGCATAGTGCGTGGTAGCGCCGGCCACCGCGCCGCACGCTGCAACCCGCAAGTCACGATGCAGAGTGTTGTCGAGCGGGGCGTGTTGCGCAGATTGAGGATTCACGAGTTACGCCTAGACGGACTGCAGTCCGTAACGCCGGATCTTGTCGAGCAGCGCGCGATTGGCCGGCATACGGGCCAGAAGTTGTCGGGTCAATGCCTCGTTCCGCTGGAAGAGCTCGTCGGTAGTCGGACTGTGCCGAGGCGGCCGCGCACGGCGCTCGCACTGCGCATCGAAGCCCATGCCGTAGAGCACATACTGGTAGCTGGCAGCAGGAAATACCTCGATTGCGTGCTCGAGATCATCCACCCAGGGATCGTGATAGCGCCACAAGGTCAGCAGTTCCTTCAGGCTGCCGGGCACGGACTCGGCCGCACGGTTGTCCAGCCAGAAGCTGTTGTCCGAGCGCTGGCTCAACACGTAGTGCAGCTTCAGGAAGTCGATGATGCGATCCCAGCGATACAGGAAGGCCGCATTGAACCGCCGGGACAGCACGTCCATGGACTCGCGCGTGTTTGGAAACTTGTCCGCGATCGCGGCGGCTGCGATTTCGATCAACAAAATTGCGGAAGCTTCCAGGGGCTCGAGAAACCCGGCAGATAGACCCACCGCGACACAGTTTCGCTCCCAGAATCTGGTCCGATGACCCGGTTCGATGCCGATCTTGCGCACCGACAGCTCTTCGCATCGAGGTACTGCGGGCCGCAAGTAGTCGTACAACCGGCGGCGGGCCCGCTCCTCACTCGTGTGCGCGCTCGAGTAGACATGACCGACTCCCCGCCGCGACCACAAACCGATGTCCCAGATCCAGCCGGCTTCCTGCGCCGTTGAAATCGTGTGTGAAGCGATCGGAGCCTGTTCGTCCTCGTAGGGCACCTGCACCGCCAGGGCGGTGTCGATGAACAGGATGTCCTTGCACGATTTGAACGGCACGCCGAAATGCCGGCCCAGCAACAGCGACCTGAAGCCGGTGCAGTCCACGAAGAAGTCCGCGCCGATCTCGTCGCTGGAGAGCGTCGCGACCGAGCAGATGTCCCCGCTGGGAGTCGAGTTCACACCGACGACATCAGCCAGAACGTGCTTGACTCCGAGGCGCTCAACGCAGTGCTCCCTGAGAAAGTCCGCGAACAGCCCGGCATCCAGGTGATAAGCGTAGTTGAGAACGCCGTCGTACTCGGCAGTCGTTATTTGCTTGGGTGAGAGACCGGCTTCGCAGACGCGCTCCTGAGCGCAGACGCTCGCCGCGAATGACTGTCCGCGCGCGCCGCTTGCCCAATGCGGCCCGAGATTCACCTCGCTTCGACCCTCCGGCAGGACCAGCGGGTGATAATAGAAATCCTCCGGCACGTCCTTCGCCCAGCGTGAAAACCTGGCCCCTTGCTTGAGCGAGGCATTGCATCTGCGAATGAAGTCCGTCTCGCGTATGCCCATCCGCTTCAGGCTTCGGCGCATCGTGGGCCAGGTGCCCTCTCCGACACCGATCGAGGCGACGGTGGGAGACTCGACCAGCGTCACCGTCACGCCGGACTCGCGAACGGCCGAAGCCAGGATGCCCGCCGTCAGCCAACCCGCTGTCCCGCCGCCGATGATCGCCACACTACGAGTCTGCTGTGCCATGGTCGAATCCCGACTGGTTGGTTGTGCTTTGAGTGATCCGGTGCGAGCCCGCCCAACGCCGGGCTCGCATCATCCTCGCCGGATCACCAGATGTCGCGCATCAGAACTTCATGCGCACACCGAAAGCGTAGCGCCGACCGTACTCCTCGTAGTCGACGAGCTGATTCTCGAAGCGGCCGTAGCGGTGCGTTGCCTCCTCGGTGAGATTCAGCGCATTGGCGAATACCGACATCCACGGAGTCACCTGGTAACTGGCACTGAGATCCACCTGTCCATACTCCGCCGTGAATACCGGCTCGGTACCTAGCGACAGCAGGAAATCGTCGCGCCAGTTGTATGCTGCGCGAATCTGAAAGCGCGAGTTCTCATAGAACAGGACGGCATTGGCCGAGTCCGCCAGACCTGTCAGCGCCAGCGACTGTTCGAAGCTGTAGCGGTTGAAGCCGACATTGCTGTTGACGAGGGTAGCATTGATGATGCCGCCGAAGCCGGAGTTGCCGAACATGTGCTGCAGGTTGAGCTCCCACCCGTCGACCTCCGCCGTCTTCAGATTGGCGTACGTCGAAATATCGAAGGTGATGGCGGGATCGCCGGGCTGATTCAAGCACGCGGGATTCGGCGTGGCCGATCCGTCCGGACAGCCGGGCCGAGGATTGATGCTGGGATTGGTCAACGGATTACCGTTCACGTCGTCGATGGTCTGACGTACCACGGTCGACCCGATGAAGTTCTCCACGTATTTCCGGAAGTAGCCGACCGAAGCATAGCTGCCCTTCGCGTAGTACCACTCCAGCGACAGATCGAAGTTGTCCGACTCGAGCGGCAGCAGCGCGGGATTGCCCTGCGATCCGATGAATGGGCCGTTGGGGCGTGCATTGATGGACAGCGATGGAATGAGCCCACCGATGGAGGGCCGGGACAAAGTCCGGCTGTACGAGAAGCGCGCGACCAGGTCGTCGGTAGCCTCGATGCTGAAATCCGCATTCGGCAGTACGGACGTGTAGCCGCCTTCCAGCTCCTGGCGCTTGGGAACATCGTCGTACACGACTTGCAGTTCCGCCGCCTGCCGGTAGTTGAGGTTCGCGATGCTGTTCTGGACCGAATAGGAGGTGACATCGGTATCCTCCAGGCGCACCCCGACATTCACCTTCACCGGCCGCTGATTGAAGGTGGTGGCGAAGTCGGTGGCGATATAACCCGCCATCGTGTCCTCCTCGACGCCGTTGACGGTGGGAGGATTGAGGTAGAACAGCCCGGCATCGCGCACGATATCCAGGAATCTCTCGGCATCGTATTGCGGGATGAACGGGAAACTGCCGCCGCCGTAACCGCCGGGAATGAAGCTCAACCCGAGTCCCGACAGATCCAGATCGACGCCGGCGAAGTCGGGATCGACGAAGGCGAATGTCTGAGTCAGATGAGTATCGATCTGATACTTGGTTGTTTCGACGCCGAACACCACGCGCTCGAGCGCGCCGCCGTCGGTGTTGTTCCATTGCGCCTGCAGCTGCACCTGGCGAATCTCATTTTCCATCTCGTAGCCGCGCTTCTGGAACAAATCCGCCACGATGTTATCGGAATTGTAGGCGCCGCCAGGCAGCGTCGAGTCGTCCACGATCACCTCTGGCAGGCGACCGTCGAAGTTGGCGCCGATCAGCCGCACGCTACCCGCGGGATTCTTCAGATTGGCGATGGTCTCCGATGTCTGGCCGTCCGGCTGCGAGTGAGAAGTCGACTGGTGCGCGTCGAGACTGAGGATCAGCGTATCGGTGGCCCGCCATTCCAGGTTCAACCCGATCGAATCGTTGTGCGTCTCGAACAAATAATTCCAAGCCCAGAAATTCAACTCGTCGTTTGGATTGGCGATTTCCACCATCGTGCCGTTGGCATCGGTCCGTCCGCTGGGACGATCGAACCAGTAGCTCTGCCGGTTCATGTCGATGTCTTCCTTGATCCTCGACACGTTGTAGTCGACCGTCGCGGTCAACCCGTCGAAAGGCGCGAACTGCAGCACGGCCTGGCCGTTCTGCCGGGTGCGGTGATAATTCCAATCGTCGAGATCGATCGTGAACGGCGTCCAGTAGGTTCGAGTGGGATTGCGCGAAGTGTCGATGGCGCTCGTATCGGCGACTCCGTAGTTGCGCTGCCAGCCCTGCTGCGTGCCCAGGCGGTCCTTGTGGCTGTCACGCTCGGAATCGGAGCCTGACAACAAAACACCGAACCGGCCATCGGCGAACGTATGACTGATCAGGCCCGACAGTTCGGGCGTCACGTCATCCCCGGTCCGCACGCTGCTATCGGAATTACCCTGGATGCTGAACGCTGTCGTGAATCCGTCGTAGTCGAACGGCCGCGGTGTTCTGATGTTGATCGTGGCGCCGATACCGCCGGAGGGAACGTCCGCCCTGCCGGTCTTATACACCTCCACCGCCGAGACGGACTCCGAGGCGAGCTCACGGAAGTTGAAGCTGCGCGAAATGCCGTCCGATTGCAGCGCGGAAGTATTGGGCATCTGACGGCCATTCAAGGTCACCAGGTTGAAGCTCGGGCCGAAGCCGCGCACGGTGACCTGATTGCCTTCGTTGTTGGAGCGATCGATCGACAGGCCGGTGACTCGCTGCAACGACTCGGCGAGGTTGGTGTCCGGAAACTTGCCGATATCCTCCGCGGTGATCGCGTCGACCACACCCGAAGATTCCCGCTTGAGCGCGGTGGCGGACTCCAGCGACGTCCTGATTCCGGTGACCACGACCTCTTCGAGCGCCGTGGTGGACTCCTGCGCAGTCGCTGCCTGCGCCATGGCCACCGAAACGGCAATGGCTACCTTTGTCGTACGGGCACGGTGCCTGTGAACCATTTCGTTTTTCCCCCTAAAAACTGCTATCGATCTTGAGTACCAGCGGTTCATGGTACTCTGAGATGCACGATTGTCAACATTCGACAATCAACTATCTACAGTATCGACCGCCGTCGCCGTGCGGCGCCCTTCTTCTACGATTGTGGCAAATGCATCATGTCGAACAGATGCGCTGGGGCCAGCTGGGCGCTCGCAGCGTGTATCAAATCGCCGTCACCAATGCCAACGGCCTCGTGCTGAAAATGACCAACTGCGGTGCGAGAATCACCGCGCTTCTGGTTCCTGACCGTGGCGGTGGTCTCGACGATGTGGTGCTCGGCTTCGACCACCTCGCTCAGTATCTGGAGTCGGATCCATATTTCGGCGCGACCATCGGCCGCGTCGCCAACAGAATTCGCTCCGCCCGATTCATGATCGATCGCAACATCTTTCTGCTCACGGCCAACGACGGCGAGCACGCGCTGCACGGCGGCGGCGAATTCGCCACCGCCGTCTGGGATGTGGACGTCGTCAAACAGGCGCGCGCAACCGAGCTGCGCTTCGCATATTGCTCGGCCGACGGCAGCCACGGCTTTCCCGGCAATCTGCGCTGTCACGTCACATACACATTGGGAGACGACAACGCGATTGGCATACGCTTCGAGGCCGAGACGGATCGCGCCACCCATGTGAATATGACGCATCACGGTTATTTCAATCTCAATGGTGGACGCTCGCCGATCTACGATCACCGCGTCCGCATCGACGCGCGCCGCTACCTGAAACTGGATGGCGCAGGCGCTGCAACGGGTGAAATCGGCCGCTTACGAGGCGCGCCGTGGGATCTGTCTCGCTCGACGAGACTGGGCGACTGCATCCATCGAATTCCCCTGCGTGGCTATCATCACAACTACATCTTCAGTCGAACGGCGCGTGCACTCCGGCACGTCGCCGAGGTGATCGAGCCGGACTCCGGGCGAATCCTCGACGTGGCCACGACGCAGCCGGGCATCGTGTTTTACGCCGCGAACGGTTTCACGGGAGAGCTTGTCGGCAAGGGCGGAACGATCTATTCGCGGCATGCCGGCCTGTGTCTGGAGACGCAGCACCACACCGATGCCTGCAACTTTGCGCAGTTCCCGAGCACGCTCCTGCGACCGGGCGAGCGCTACTGCGAGCACGTGCGATATTCTTTTCGGTTGCTGCCCGCATGAATGCGGACGTTGTGTGGTCAATAGGTCGCGCGGCCTCCGGATAGATCGAAGACCGCTCCCGTCGTAAACGAGTTCTCGGTGGACGCCAGCCAGGCGACCATCGAGGCCACTTCGCTCACCTCGAGGAAGCGGCCGCGCGGTATCTTGGACAACATGAAGGTGATGAAGTCTTCGCTCACCGCGTCGAATATTTTCGTCTTGGCCGCCGCCGGAGTGATGCAATTCACCGCGATGGGCTCGGCGGCAAGTTCCTTCCCCAGCGATTTGGTGAGTGCAATGACCGCAGCCTTGGAGGCGCTGTAAGCGGCGGCCTTCGGGTTGCCTTCCTTGCCGGCGATGGATGCTATGTTGACGATGCGGCCGTACCGGTGCCGCAACATCGCCGGCACCACCGCTCGACAGCAAAGGAACGTGCCATCGAGGTTCACGCGCTGCACCCGCTGCCAGTCAAAGAGAGAATATTCCCAGGTATTGGCCGTCGGTCCGGCGATTCCCGCGCTGTTCACCAGAATGTCGACTCGGCCATGCCGCTCCATCGTCAAGCGCATGGCGCTGCCGACGCTCGACTCGTCGGCTACATCGGTGGTCAGGAACTCGCCGAGCTGATGCTCGGCACGCTCGAGATCCCAGATGACGACCGTCGCACCGGACGCGATGAAATTCTGCGCAATCGCCGCGCCGATGCCGGATGCCCCGCCGGTCACGACCGCGATCCGCCCTTCCAGATCGATCCTGTTCATGCGCTCTCCACTCGCTGCTTCTGCTTGCCCAGCAGCTCGATGCCCAGCGTCACCACATCGCCGCTGCGGAGGAATTGAGGCGGCTTCATGCCTGCTCCGACGCCCGGTGGCGTGCCGGTACAGATGAGATCGCCGGGCTCCAGGCGCGCGAACTGACTCAGATAACTGACCAGCTTGGCGACCGGGAAAATCATCGATGAGGTGCTGCCACGCTGCTTTGGCACCGCGTTGACATCGAGCCACAGCTGCAGCGACTGCAAGTCGGGAATTTCATCCCCCGTCACAAGCCACGGGCCGAGGGGACAGAAGTTGGGATGACTCTTGCCTTTCATCCACTGCCCGCCCCGCTCGAGCTGCCAGGCGCGCTCGGACACGTCGTTGACCACGGTATATCCGAAGACGTGCTCCAGCGCTTGCGCCTCGGTCACTCGAAAGGCGCGCCGGCCGATGACGACCCCCAGCTCGACCTCCCAATCCAGCTTGGCCATCGCGGCTGTGATCGGAATCGAATCGTTCGGTCCACAGACGGTACTGGCTGCCTTGCTGAAAACAACTGGCTCCGTCGGCACCGCCATGCCGGCCTCCTTCGCGTGGTCGACGTAGTTGAGCCCGATGCACCAGATCGTGCCGACTCTCGCCAGCACCGGACCTATTCGAGGAGTGCCCGTGACTTCCGGCTGTTCCTCCACCTGCCTCAATCGCGAAACGAGATCGTCACCGAGCGTGCTCGGGTCATAGTCGCTCACCAGGGACGACACGTCGCGGATCTTGCCGGAAGCATCCAGGACCGCGGGTTTCTCGCGACCCGCCTCGCCATAGCGCATCAGTTTCATCGTCAATTCGCTCCACTACTCGATTTGGCGGCGCGCTGCCCGGATCGTGCCCACCAGGTGTTCGTCAACGGCTCACCGGCCACGAAAGCCTTGCTTCCCAAGGCCTGCTCGATACGCACGCACTCGTTCCACTTCGCCATCCGCTCGCTGCGAGCGAAGGAGCCGACCTTGAGCTGCCCGGCGCCGAGCCCGACAGCCAGATGGACGATCGAGACATCCTCGCTTTCACCCGATCGTGCCGAGACGATCGTGCGCCACCCTGCTCGGTGCGCCTCATCGAGCGCGGCAACCGCTCTGCTCACGGTGCCGGCCTGGTTGACCTTGATCAGTGCCGTATTGCAGGCACCCGCCGCCGCCGCCTCGCGCACTCGCAAAGCATTCGTCACCAGCAAATCATCACCGACGACCTGAATAGCTGCCGTGCGTTGCCGGAAGCGCGCGAAATTCTCGTAAGCATCCTCGGCGAACGGATCTTCGATCGCGACGATGGGATAGCGCTCGATCCAGCGCGCAATTCGCTCCGAAAAGCCGTCGGCGTCGAGCAGTGCGCCTTCGAGCGCCATCCTGTAGCCGCTGCCGTGACGCAGTTGCGTGGCCGCGATGTCGAGCGAGATCACGACGCGCTCTCCCGGGGTTTCGCCCGCTGCCTCTATCGCCCGCATCAACATATCCAGTGCCTGCTCATTGGAGTCGAAATTCGGCCACCATCCGCCCTCGTCAGCGACACCGGCCAGCCGCCCCTGCTCCGCCATGCAGCGACCGGCGGCGCGATAGATTTCCGCGGTCACGACCATCGACTCGTCGAACGAGCCTGCGCCGGGCACCATGATCATGAAGTCCTGCACGTCCACTCGGCCCGACGCGTGAGCACCGCCACCGAATATCTGCGTCTCCGCCAGGGGAATCGATGGCGCCCTGTCGAACGTATCGGCAACGTGACGCCACAATGGAACACCCGTCGATTGTGCGCCGGCGTGCAACACCGCCAGGGAAGTCGCGACACTGGCGTTGGCTCCCAACGTGCGAAACGCTCCGGAACTGTCCAGCCCATCCAGTTTCGCGTCGACTCCACATTGATCTCGCGCATCGACGCCGCGAAGCGCTGGCGCAATCAATTCCTCGACGTTGGCGACGGCGCGAGAGACGTCCTTGCCTCCGAGTCGATCTCCGCCATCGCGAAGTTCGACGGCTTCGTGCGTCCCGCAGGAAGCCCCCGCCGGCGCGATCGCGCGCCCGAGACCGCCGCTCCTTGTTCGGACCTCCACCTCCACCGTCGGCAAGCCACGTGAATCCCACACGCGGCGCGCCTGTACATCGGAAATCTCAGAGTTGCTCATGATGTCATCCAACAAGCATCACTTATCGGGTCGGATGAGATCGCTCAGTGCGCCCGGAGGGCTCGTAAGCGATTCCAATGCCTGCTCTCGCACCAGCCGTGCTGTCGCAGGCAACAAATATTCGAGGCGCGACTTCCCAGAGATGCGCGCCAGCATCAGCGCCGGAACGAGCGCCGCCACGCGTCGCTCCAGGTTCTCGGGAGCTTCCCAATCGATACCAGCTGCATACGACTGCCACAGCACGCCGGCCGCAGCCTTCAACGCACCCGCGCAGGCAGGCAGATGCTGAGCCTTGATGAGCAGATGATTCAGGCAGAAGGCGACGTCGAACGCAGGATCGCCATGCGTGGCGCATTCCGCATCGATGAACATCGGCCCATACCCGCTGCAGAGAATGTTCTTGGGACTGACATCACCGTGAATGAGGGTGCAACGCGCGTCTTCGAGGTGCTTCGCGACGTGCAGGATTTGCACTGCTGCGGCAGGTTCCCGCTCGGCCGTAAAACGCAAGTAGGGTTCCACACGCAATGCTCGAAAATCTTCGGCATGGTCCATTTCCTTCAAGAACGCAGGCTCTCGGAAGGACGCCGCGTGAATGAGAGATAGACGCACGCCCACCTCCGCGGCGAATGGCTTGGACACGTCACCTGCGAGCAGCCGCTCCTTCCACGTCGTGTTGTCGCCGGCCGCCAGGTATTCCATGACGATTGCGTGATTGACGGAGTCATAGCCCAACACTTGGGGCACGCAGCCGCGCGACTGAGCGGCGGCGAACGAGAGCCATCGGTACTCCGCGAAAGTCCGGTGCACCGGAGCGCACCAGCGCTCTTCGGTTTTCAGTTGCGCCAGCGCGCTCTTCACACAGACGACACGACCGGCGAGCGTCACTTTGTAAATGTCCGACGAGACTCCGCCCGTCAGCGGCTCCACCGAACGCACTGTGCGCCAGTCGGACAGGCCGCAATTCCTGAGAATCTCCTCGAACTTACTCGACAAGGTCGACACACCGCGATGACAGTCGCGCCAGATTGTCAACATTTGACATTCATGTCAAGGCAACTCAATGTGATTGTCGATTGTCAACTAATGTTCGCTACCCTACGGTCGAATGATGAACCGACGCAATTTCATTGGCGCGGCCGCGGCAGCCGCCGGATCCGCGCTCGCCGCGCTGAAAGATGCTCACGCCGCAGCCAGGCGAGAGGTCGTACTCAGGCCCGTGCAGACATTGCCGGGCGATGTCGAGCGCGTGTGGCTCGGCGAGGCCTTCTGGGCGAATCGGCTGCAGGATTGGCGCCTCGCCAATGGCCGCATCGAGTGTCTGAACGGCAGAGAGAGCTTTGAAGCGCGCACGGTCGCACTTTTGACTCGCAGCATGAATCGCAAGCGGGCGCCCGCAAGGATCAGCGTGCGACTCGGACTCGTTGAGCCCGGACGGCCGGGCTTCGCAGGCTTCCTCCTCGGCATCGGCGCTGGAAAGCTGGATTATCGTAGCTGCGCGCTAGCGCACGCGCGCGGCGGAGAAGGCGGCGGCTTCATGGCGGTCATGGATGATCGCGGTGAACTATGCTTTCGTGACTTCTCTGCAGATCAGCGCGCGAACGCCTTCGTGCCGCAGAAACGGGATGCGCACCAATCGACTGGAGCGCTGGGATCGCGGGAGATCGTGCTCGCTTGCTGTATCGAACCGGCTGGCCGTGGCCGGTTCAACGTCGAGTTGGTTGCCCGTGACGGAGCGACAGGCGAGAAGATCGGCTTCGCATTGCGCCGGGACGTGGCGGAGCGCGAGTTGTGCGGAGGAATCTCGCTCATCTCTTCCCCACCCTCGCAGCAAGCCGGCGCCCGCTGGTGGTTCTCCGAGGTCGCGACCGGCGGTGCGAAGATCGACGAGCATCCTGAGCGCGCCCTGGGCCCTGTAATGGGTTGTCTGCACAGCCTCAATCGAAATGTACTCAAGCTCACCGCACAGCTTCTGCCTGTGTCGGCGAAGGAGCACTGCGAACTCAGGCTCGACTATCGAGCGCTGCCTCGCGGGCATTGGATTCAAGGGCCGCGTGCCGCGCTCGGCGATGGATATGTAGCGGCATTCAGACTCGATCGGTGGGATGCCGACACACCGCATCAGTACCGCATCATCGACCCGGCGTGCGCGGACCGCGTGCTCTATGAGGGAAGGATCGCTGCCGATCCTGCGAGCAAGCGGGAACTTAGAATCGCGTTGTACTCCTGCATCCTGCCCACCGCGAGAAGACTCGACGAGGATTCATACGACCCATGGATCGCCGAGGAACGGGTGCCGGGGCGCTACACGCCCGAGAACATTTTGTTTCCACATCGGCGCCTCATTGCGAACTGCGACCGTCACGACCCCGATCTGTACGTGTTCTGCGGCGACCAGTTCTACGAAGGCTATCCGACGCGATCGGCACGCGACACGTCCGAGGCGAAGCTCGACACGCTTTACCGCTGGTACCTTTGGTACTGGGCATTCAGGGACTGCGTGCGCGACAAGCCGACGATCGTGCTCGCCGACGACCACGATGTACTGCAGGGAAATCTGTGGGGCAACGCGGGCGCGGGCTCCCGGCTTCCGCGCGAGGAGGATGGCGGGTTCAAGTGGAGCAAGGATCTGATTCGCATGATCTATCGCATCGAGCAGGGCCACAATCCCGACTCGTACGATCCGACACCCATCGAGTACGACATTCCGGTCGGTTACGGAGAATTCGTCTATGGCGGCGTGAGTTTCTGTCTGCTCGAGGATCGCAAGTTCAAGTCGCCACCGGATATGAGCGTTGCACCTGCCTCGGCACGCGGCGAACTGCTCGGCCCCCGCCAGGAGGAGTTCCTGGAGTACTGGAGCCGCACGAGCACGGATCTGCCAAAGATCTGTCTCACGGCATCGGTATGGGCGTCGGCTCAGACCGATCACGAAGGCCAACCGCTCCTGGATTACGACTCGAACGGCTATCCGCCGGATGGGCGCACACGCGCGGTGAAGCTGCTTGCAAGAGCAAAGGCACTGGTGCTCACCGGCGATCAGCATCTCGCGCTGCTTGCGCGACAGGGCATCGAGGGTCATGACGACGGACCGCTGTTCTTCGCCGGTCCGGCCGCAGCCGCATTCTGGCAACGCTGGTTCGAAGGCCGTGGCAAGCTGCGAAACCGGCGAGACGATGATCCGGACACCGGAGACTTCACGGATGCGTTCGGCAACCGCATGCGCATCCTCGCGGCCGCCAATCCAAAGATCCCCCACGCCGAGTTTCAACGCCGTAATCGCACCTGGGGCAAGTTCCTCTCGGACAGCCGGATGAAGAGCGAGGGATACGGTCTCATTCGCGTCGATCATCGCTCGCGCACGGCACGAATCGAATGCTGGCCCTGGGACCAGGACCCCCACTCGGGTCGCCAATTCGCAGGCTGGCCCTACCTGCACAAGCTCCGATCATGAGCGCACGAAGGACACCTCGATAGCGTAGTGTCTGAACAGTCCGTCGTTGGCGTCCGCTTCTCGATGATAGAAGTTGAGCATTTCCACCAAGCCTCTCCCGACAGCTCTGTTCGACCTGTCTGTGGCGAATTGATAATCAGGGGGCCGGCGCTGTTGGCCGCTTGTACGGCGAAACTCCAGCTACAATGATCGTGGACGAGTTTCGCCGATAAATCGGTGAAACTCCTGCTAGGCGCTACAAACTTGACCTAGTCGAAATGCTGGACGGACACTGGTACCAAGGGGAATCACCGCCGGTACACGAGAAATCCTGTCACCCCGACCATCTCTATCTGCGGCACGTAACAATACGTCCAGTCGCATGTCGAGTTCGCCCAAAACCTGATCGCCGTCGGTCTTGATAGTGACCGGCCCGATCAGGTCGCGCAGAATCGATCTCCCTTTCCCGTCGCCTCCGCCCCCCGCATCGTCGCGGGCGATCGATCCCGATGTGACGCAGGCCCGCGATCTGTGCGCCGGTACCGCAGTAAAAACCTGATCAGTGAAACAAAGGTGACCCGATGCCGGATCCGCAGCAGAGTATCAGCACGTTCTTCAATCAGACCCTGCGGGCGCCGCTTCACAACAATCGTTGGTCCTGGGGCGCCGTCCATCCGGAAACCGGTCAGCTTTTTCTGCGGGTTTGGGACGATGAGCGGCACAGCGTCCGGGGCGTGCCTTGCGTGATCGTCCACACCGACACCTGGAAGAGCGCCTCCACGGGTCGTCCGGAGAGAGCGCGGCACGTCGAACTCATGAGAAATGGCACACAGGCCTATGGTGTCGTGTGCTTTCCTGATGAGACTGCATCGCGGGGTCACCGGACAATCAGACGATTTGAGACACAGACGCTGCTCAGATTCAGCGGCGTGATCGATCGGCAGGAAGGCGTGTACGCCGTGATTGCCGGAACGGTCCCGACGCAGGCCGTCCATCATCGCGTGCGCATCCCGGCGGGAATTCTCCGCTGACGTGAGAGATGCACTGCGGCGTCTGTCGCAGGGTGAAGCGCATCCCTTCGACGTATCAACCGGCTGGGACGTTGTCTGGGAGCACGCGCGTTATCCACAGAAAGCGGTGCTGGGGCTTGCCGCCGGGCGGCTCGCCGAGCGACCGCTCGGTCCCTACGATTTCAAAGCCGGCGAATGCCGTCGAATCCTGACGCGGCTTGGATTTGCACCTGTCCCCAAACGCAGCGGTGGGCAGGAAAGCGACGATGCGGACGATGCCGCGGAGGCCGACCTCCGGCAGCGCACCGGGCTCGGGCCAACGGAGAAAGCCAGTCTCATCCGCGCGCGCCGTGGTCAAGGCATCTTCCGCCAGAACCTCGAACGCGTAGAGAAAAGGTGCCGGATCACCGGGCTACGCGATCGGATACACCTTCGTGCAAGCCACATCAAGCCCTGGCGAAGCTGCTCGGACCACGAGAAGCTCGACGGGAATAACGGACTGCTGCTCTCCCCGCACGCGGATCATCTACTTGACCGCGGCTTTATCTCCTTCGAAGACTCCGGCGCGCTGCTCATCGCGGATGCGCTTGACACACGGGTGCTCGATCAATGGCGCATTTCGCAGCCACGTAACGCTAGCGCATTCCGCGCCGCGCAGTGCAAATATCTCAGCTATCACCGCGAGCATATCTTCCTCGGACGGGAAGACTGACCACTTACAGCGCGCAGCAGGCCGGCTGCGACATTCGTGATTTGGTGAGCGATGCGTCCGGTAGCCAAAGCGAGAGGATCCGCCGCTTCATCTCGACGATCGCTGCGATCAGTTCTCGGCTCGACCCTTTCGGGCCCGGCTTCCGCCGTCTCGGCGCGAAGAGCAACCGTTGCTTACGACTCATCACCGCTCGGTGAAACGTCATGAGCGTCGACGGCTGCAACCCGATGGTCGAACGCAGCAAGCGAGCAGGCATCACGCGCAGAGACTGGCGATGATGTGGTCGATCGGCCGCAGTTTCGGTCCCCTGACCGCGACCGATTCATGATCAATCGCTGGTGTTTCAGCAGCAGCGCGTCTGAGAGGACAGATCGAGCGCCGCCGGGGCAGCAGCCTGCCAATCGTCGCAATGAGATGGACGGCGAGAATGGCCAGATGCATCCAGTGATGCTAACGATCGTCGTCGGCGGCTCAAGATGTGGATCGTCGCGGAATCTATGCGATGAATTCGAGTCACCACACATAGAAGCTCAACTTCTTTCATCGAGCAGCGGCCTGACTGCATTCTCAGACATACTTGGACGCCCCCTGTTGCCAAGCGCTTTCCTGCGCTTCGGGATCAGGGGAGATTGCAGCCCATACATCCGCCTCGGTTTGCGACACGAGGCCGCGGGCCCTGATGGAATTCGCTGGTCGATGCCTGGCTTGGGCATCACCAAGCCACTGAGCAACCCGCGCAATTGATTGGCTTGCGCCGTGCGCTCAGCCACAAAGCTCTGGCGGGCCCGATGTAGGCTCAACACCGCCTGCTGCTCGACCGTTTTGACAGGCGCAAAGCGCATGCTCGGCCGGCTGACGGCCTCACAAATCGCTTCGACATCCCGCGCATTGTTCTTGTTTCCTTTCACCTACGGCTTGACGAACTGAGGTGCGACCAATTTCACGGTGTGTCCGAACTCAGCGAGCTTGCGCGCCTAGTAGTGAGCTCCTGGGCAGGCTTCCATCCCGATCAGGCAGGGCACCAGCGTTGCAAAAAACTTCGCCACGTCAGCGCGCTTCAACTTCTTGCGCAGCACGGCGTTACCCGCTCAATGACCCGATGCACTTGAAACAGGTTCTTTGCCAGATCAAGCCCGATCGTCGTAATGTTCATCCTGACGCCCCTGCTGGTTTGATTAGTCGCTAACACCTCTACTCTGGCACATCTGATGCCGTGACCGAGCAGGGGCGTCCATGCCATTACTACGGTCTATGACCGCCACTTCTTTTTACCCGACTGTGCGATCTGAACGGTCACTTTCCTCGGTTCGATCTGCTCCAGCTTAAGATCTTCATAACGAAGTTTCGCATAATGCAGCGGTGCAAGCACAATTGCATTGCCCATCAGCGCCGCAAAGATTACTCGCCGCGACACGGCTCGTCGCCTTCTCTTTTCATCGCGCTGCTCAGTGATGCCGAGGATGCGGGAGACAGTTTGACCTGCACGCCAGAAGCGAATCCACATCCACACCACCGCCAACCAAAAACAATACCAGAGCCAGCCTACTTCATACTGGCGCCGGCATCCCTGCTCCGCCATCTCAGCCGCCGCCGCAATGGCCAACATGGGCAGGAAGACGAACGCCGTAGTTATATATAGATAGGCACGCTCTGCCTCACGACCGTTGCTGGCCGTGCGAAATTTTCGGCGAATCAAGAAGCCAAAGATTGCGGCGCCGACCACCATCTGCGAAACAGCCCAGACAGGGGGAACGATGAATCTGTCAATGAACTCCTCCCCAAATACATCACGCCGCGCAGATCTAGTAGGTGCGCCCACGATGATTTCGAAAGCCTCATCCAAGAATCCCGGGACATAGTAGGCGGCGCGGTTCCGAGCTTCTTCGGCTTCGGCTTCTCGCAATCCAATTTGTGCGCATGTGTCGAGAGGCTGGATTGCGTCAACAAGAGAACTGGCAAGCACTAGCACGCCGATACTCCACAACATTCCTTGAATAGCGAAGGTCACCGCGCCCTGGGGCAGTGTCCTCTCGGACACCGCGAGCTCAGGTTGTTTCAAGAGGAGCGACCGCTGGCTCAGAAATCTGCTGAGATCGAGAAAGCGACCGACCACGCCATCGCGAAGTTCTTGCCAGAATGAAGGTCGACCTGGAGAGCGATTCATTCCCATCGTCGCATTCTCGTTAGCTGCCTTGGTGAGGCGTTACTGTAGTTCTTGCAAACGCGTTAGGTCGCGCGGGAGGACCGGCGTGGATAGTGATAAGGAAGCTTCCGCCTCGCCCGGCTCAATCGCGTCTTAGTTCCACAATCGCATTCGCTGTCATGTCAACGAGCCAGTCGGTGCCCTTCTGCACCATGGATCCGAGCAAGAACTCACCGGCGATCGCGAAGGCGACAGAAAGGCCGATCAGGACGAGCCCGGAAGGCGTGAACGCCAGAAAGGCGACGAGGCACGTCTGCGCGGCGAGCGTGGACACGCCTCGTGCCGCCCACAAGGCCCCCGTTCGTAGCGCGGTCGACACGACTGGCTTGATGAGGGTCGTGCCCACTTCCTTGGCAACGACCTTCGCGCCGTTGCGCAGCGCCCGCTCCTGATCCTCAGCCGACGTAGAAGTCAGAAGCGTCGCGACCTCGGGGGCGAGGTCCACCGAAACACCGAAGTACTTCACTCCTTTGATATAAGCCTGCGCGCGAGCGAGCTTCGCGGGTGAAATGAGATGAGGTGCGCCGACTGGGGTGCGAAGGGCCGCCTTCGTGACGCGCTCGAGCGGCGCCCCTTGCGTAACAGGCGACCGTTCGATGAGCCCAAGGCGCAGGGCGGCTGCCCCATTGACGACGGCGATGCGGCTCGAGGGAAACATCCGGAAGTCTCGTCCGACCGTCTGCTGAATCGCCTTCTTTCCATCGATGATCGCCTGGGCGACTTGCGGATTCATCCCGCCCTTCTCGATGTACAGTTTCGTGAGCTTCTGCGTTTCGGCATAGATGTACTGTCGCTTCTCGAGAAGGAAATCCAGGACTTGCTGATTGGATTTCGCGACAGCCTTGGCGGCGTACTTGAGGTAGTGGCGCCCGCTCGCGTCCGGTTTGCCATCGGCGATGGCGTCCACACTGTGAAACGCCTCAGGCAAGACCCCAGGCACCACCACATGCGGCAGTCCGGAGCCTTCCTCGTAGGGCACCAGATAGAGCTCTTCCTCCCTGCGTGGTGCAGCCCGTAGGATCGACGGCGGTACCGTCCAGGCGTTACTCATTGACGAGCTCACAGCGAGAGAAAAGATCGGCGTCCGAGAGCGAGAGATACGGGGCCGCTTTCTCACCGTTCAACGTCACGACGATTAACACGGCGTCGCCCGAGGCGCTCACTTCGTCGACGGGCATCTTGAATGAGCTGCTCGCATCGCGAAGGTGCCATCCTTTTGTCGGCAGTGCCTCCCCTGAGAGGATGAACGTGATGAGGAGGCGAGAGGGTCCCCGGCGCACGAATCGAGCGAGCGTGCGGCCATCTTGGGCCCCACTCCGAGCGAGGCCAGCCGCCGACATCAGCAGCGCGGCACGCCCCCGAGTGAGTTCGATGTCCGCGGACTTCGTGTTCGTCTCGAGCGTGCGCATTTGCAGCGCGAAGTCTTCCAGTCCGTCTCGCGCGCCCAACTGACAGTCCGCGTACAACGCGCCGGAATCGTACGCGAACGTCATCTCCTGGATGATCGGCTGGTTCGTTCCCTCGAACGCCGCTAGGGCCTGCATGTCGAGTGTCCGAGCCGCCACCGCGTCCATCGTGGCACGCTCGGTTTCGACGCTTGCGAGCATCACCGTTGGACTCTTAGCTTCTGCGGATACGGCGAATTTGGCGGGCGCGAAGATCGCGGCGTTGAACTTCAACAGCGGCTTGGACTCCGGCTTCATAGGCAGCGTCGCCTTCGCAAGTGCAGGCGCCTCCCCGCGGGCGACCTCGTAGTCGGCAGCGATCGCCTCGCGTAGGCTTCGCGTGACCTCCGCGCCAAGCTCCGCGCGGCGAGCCGGGTCAATGTCGAATCCATACTGCGCATTGGCGAGGTAGTCCCCCATCGCCTGCATCTCCTCGGCCGTTTTGCGGAACGTTCGTCTCACTCGAAGGCCGGTACCTTCGATCAATTCGGGACCTGCCTCGACGACGCACGAAAAATCGCTTAGATATAGGGCGCTTCGATACTCATTCATCAGCCTGAAGATGAGAATGTTGAGCGTCCTGCCGGTGTTGATGTTCGAAACCTTGTAGGAGGTGGAGTCGCTCAGGCTCTCCTTGATGCTCGAACTCATCGAGACATTCACCTCCTGACGGCGCTTGGAGGTGATCTCACTCGAGGCGCGTTGGACCGCCCGGTTGAGCGTTCTCGCGACATCCCGCGTGCGCTGGGTCTGTGAAAAGCTCGCGCCACCCGAGACCATTCCGCCGTAGGAGCCGGACGCCTCAGCGCTCATCGTTCGAGTCTTCTCAGCTTCCTTGGTTATCTCCGACTCGAAGGTCGACTCGAAATCCTGGCGCGTGACCGTGTTGAGCTCCAGGATCGAGCCGCTGCTCTCGGTTCGTGAGTTCTCCTTGCTGACCGAGCGCGTGATGGTGACCGATCGCTCCTCACCGGGCGCGAGTGGAATATTTGCAGCGAGCTCTCCCAAGCGCACGCCCTGCCAAGCAAAGCGATAGGTCAGTTGTTCGTTGACGAATATGGAGGGTGGCGCGCTCGGCAGGATGGCCGGTAGCGGGCGGAAATAGAAACGATAGCCGCGCACGATGGGATTGCCGTGCAACGTATCCTCGAGCGTCGGAATGCCGACGACACATCGACGTCGGTAACCTTCATCCCGCGCGCACTGCTCGACGACCTCGGCAAGGGTGCGACCGTCCTCAGCGACGAAACCATCCGCCGTCGATCGCATCATCGCCACATCGAAACCATCCGCTTGGTACTGCGCCACGGCCTCCACCCACGGGTCCCAATCGGGTGTCACGCGTTCGTAATACTGAAAGACGTGCGTGTTCAGCTGCCTTCGGCGCTTTTTCTTTCCGTACCAAGTGTAACCATTGTGATGCGTCGTCCACCAGGAGGCGCTTTTTGGATACTTATAATTGAGCGCGCCTGGCTCGAGCGAGACCTTCTGGGGCTGCGCACTGCCATCGTGAAAGTGCTCGACAGTCATCTTCTCGGTGATGAGTTCGTAGCGTAGCGAGGCCGCGCGGTCACGTAGGACATCCGCCATTCCGAGCAACTCCTCGTTGGAGGCGAGCTCGACGTAGCGCTGGGAAATCTCGGCCCAGGCCTCCGAGGACAAATTCTCCTTGACCGCGGCGTCGAGCATGCCCTGGGCCGCGCCGCGCCGCGCTGTCGCCGTCGCGTTCTTGATGGAGAAGCGATTCCACTCGCGGATGATGTGCGCCGCCGCCGCATCGACCTCGTCCATGGCGGAAAAACTGCGCACCGCCTCCGTCGCCGCCGCCTGAATGCCCTCGGGCTTCAGCGCGACGTACACCTGCTGCAGCCCCCGCACGCGTGTCCAGGAATCCACGTGCGCGGAGTGACTCGGATCGCGCAGGGCATCATCCCTGAAGTACTCGACCTTGCCATGCACCGACAGACCAAAGGGAAGGAAATAGCGGTCGATGGACGCGGTCGGAAGGCGCAGCACGCACACGGTGCCAATTCCCTTGAGGTCGACGTGGCGCTTGGCGTACGGGGCCCTCCGTGCGGTGAGCCCCTCCACGCGAATGGGAAACTTCTTCTCCGCGATTTGCTTCTGAACGCCTTCGGACACGGCGACCACGCTTGCAAGATCGGGAAGGAAGATCTGCTCCCCAGGCAGCATCACTGCCCGATCCTCCTTCGCGACGGTCACCCAGTGCGTCATGAAGTGTCGCTGCAAGTATTCGCCGGGCAAGTGCCCATCCGCGGCGCTCAGCGCGGCAGCCGCCGCCTTATCCACAAAGGGTCCAACGACGTCCCGCCAGGGAACATCCACGAACTTGCTACGCTCGAAGTGAAATCCCGTCGACATGCTCTCGAGCGACGTGGGACCGCCCAGGGCCATCACGTCGGCGAGTTCGGAGGACAGGC
The DNA here is from genome assembly GCF_004138335.1 of Peristeroidobacter agariperforans. Taxonomy (GTDB): domain Bacteria; phylum Pseudomonadota; class Gammaproteobacteria; order Steroidobacterales; family Steroidobacteraceae; genus Steroidobacter; species Steroidobacter agariperforans. The sequence goes on from NZ_RYFW01000001.1 coordinate 56,415, forward strand.
GCATCATATCCATCATGGACTCCTTACACTTTCCACCACTGCGCACCGAAACAGCGCGGCCCACTGGCGCACTTTTGACGCACACACGCAGGTCGTCTTGCCATCGCGGCCAAGACCGGCGACCACCGGTTCGCTCATAACGAACCTGGCTGCGCGCCCGTCAAAAGCTCAGTGTCGAGTGACCGTCCCGTCGCCCTGGCTGCTCCCGATGTCGGTCGGACTGAAGTTGCACCTCAGTCACTTTCCGTGCATCCGCTGTATATTTTTCGACAGCCTCGTTGCCTCCGATCATGAAATAACTTCTCGGTCCTGTCCATCCTGCAGCTGCGACTTGTAAGAAGATCCGTCAATCTCTCTTGTTTCTTTCTCAACGGTCGTTGTCATGCCGTAGAAACATTCGTCTCGAGGATCGGGCGTGAGGGACCTGTGACGCCGGGCGTGCTGGCAATCGGTGATCGGCCGTCGCTGCTGTTATAACTTTGCCTGCGAGGCAACGAAGCGGCGGGGAGCGTTTTTGTTATTAACGCTTGTTTCAACACAGCGCACGTGGCCGATGACCACGGTGCTCACTCAAGCCGGTTTGGATGGATCCGATTCGGAGGCGTCGACAGGCGGCGCCCGCGACTGCACCTGGCACCATTGGTGAAAGGACGATCGGTATGTCGGTAGCTCAAGAGAAACAGCTCCGCTGGTTTACCAACGTGGTGCGCCCGATCACCAACCGGGCGAACTCTTTTTGTTCTTATGATCAGGATCTTAGCGCGTCACCCGCTGTCATCGAGGAGTGCACTGATTCTAGATGTTCCTATGTTGTTTTGATCAAAGGTCCCCCGGCGGCCCCCAGGGCGCCGGTCCCGCCCCGACGAGGTCCGTGCGCCGTGCGTCGCCGTCGGCCGATCGCGCCGGGTCGCACCATCGGTCCACGGTGAGCACGGCATGAAGACGGTTTGGTCCAAGATGCCGTCCCGCTGGATCCGCGACGGCGCCTTGCACGCGTTTCGCGCGAACGCGGGCAGCGGCGATGCGGCCGCGCTGAAGCTCTACATGGCCCTGGCGATGTTTGCGGGCTTCCGCGCCACGCCGACCGCGCCGGTGGCCGGCGCCGTGCGCTTGTCCTTCTCCGATCTGGAACAGCTTTGTGACATCTCACGCCGCTACATCGCCCGCGGCCTGCGCCGATTGGAGACGACAGGGCACATCAGCATCCATCGCGTCGGCCGGGCGCATCGCTACGTGCTCTCTAACTACGAGGCGTGCGGCTGGGCGAAGCTGCCGCGCGCCCATCTGCTCGAGGACCAGCGATTCCGGGGCGTCGGGATCCGCGGCGCGCGGCAGTTGGACGCGCTGAAGCTGTACCTCGCGCTCGTGAGCTTCCGGGCCAACGACTCGTCACATGCGCTGCTGTCCTACGACAAGATCGAGCACTACACCGGCATCGGGCGCCCTCACATCCGGCGCGCGATCGATGTGTTGTTGAATTATGAGTGGGTGTCGATGCGTTCACACACGCCCGAATCGCGGCCTCAGCAGCCGATGAATATCTATGTGCTCCGAGGCGATTTCTGGGGACGCCGGCCAGGAAACTACATCCGCGCCACCGCCTCGACGGTGCGGCGCGACCGCCCCTAAGCGCTGCCGACCCAAGATTCCATTCAAGCGGCGGCCCTAGATGAGCGTGCAACGGCGCGACGAGCGATCGGCCTCTTGCGCCTGCCCAGACCGCCCTGCGCCACGCCGGGTGTCTCCGACACGGCCACCGCGTACCGGGCCAGGCGGCGCGCTGACGGAATCTTGCCGACTTCTCTCAATGATCGCGGCCTAGCACACGGGCGCTCGTCGGTGGGCGCGTTTTGGTGGTGATTTCCTCACTCGAACCGCGCCCCGGGTCGAACCAACGCGCCTCATGATGTGTTCCACCCCAGGACGGCACGGTGATGCGATGACCAAGTTGACTGATCTCACGCGCGGCATTGTCGGGCACGCGGCCGAGGGCGATGCTCAAGACGAGGCCGACGAGTACGAGGTGTGCCCGGTCTGCGGTGAAGCCTTTGATCGACGCCTTCTGCAAGAGGCGATGTACCACTTCGAGAGTGACAACCACGAACGATTGCATACGTGGCATTGAGGTGTACTGTGGCCCGCCTCCCGTCGAGACCTCGCGCGGCGCCGATGCCGTCGTTCATTCCGCCCATGAAGGCGGAACCGGTCGATACTCTGCCGCGGAACAAGCGCAATGAGACGATCTGGGGCTACGAGCCAAAGATTGATGGTCATCGATTACAGATCCTCAAGAACGGCAACAGTATTCGGATTCGGACACGGAATGACCGTCAACCGTTGATCGATGTGCGTGCGATCGCGGCCCACGCAGCCCGACTGGCCGCGCCACAAGCCATCCTCGACGGTGAGGGTGCCGCCGTCGATGCGTCGGGGCGCATTCGTTGGGACGCCCTCGACCGCCGGGATGCCCACATCCCGGTCGTCTTCTTTGCTTTCGATCTGCTGTATCTCAACGGTCGTAGTCTGCTCACGGAACCGTTATCTCAACGCCAGGCGCTGCTCGCCGACGTGATTGCAGGCTCGGGCCTGCAGCGGTGCACCGCGCTGCCGGGCACCCTCGCCGAGATCACTCGCGTCGTCAAACGCATGGGGCTCGAGGGCATTGTCGCGAAGGATCAGCGCTCTGCCTATCGTCCCGATCGTCGGACGCTCGAGTGGCAGAAGAAACGCTTTAATTTGCAGCAGGAGTTTGTGATCGGCGGCTATCGCCCCAACGGAAACGATCGCGTCGACGCCTTGATCGTCGGGGTCTACAAGGACTCGGCGCTGATGTTTGCGTCCAAGGTACGCGCGGGGTTGGACAAGACCAACCGCGGGCCGCTGCGCCAGGCGTTGCAACCTCACGAGGTGGCGCGTTGCCCCTTTGGCGATCTGCCGACGCACCAACGACGCGGGAAGACGTCGTGGGACAGCGGTGGCGTGTCTGCCGAAGAGATGCATGAAATCCACTGGGTGCGGCCGCGACTGCTGGCAGAAGTTAAGTTTCTGCACTGGACCGAGAGCGGTCGACTTCGCCATCCCGCCTTCATTCGAGTGCGAAGTGATAAGCCGGCCACTGAGGTCGTGAGAGAAACATGAGCCACCGGCCGCCGGTGAAGCTGACTTGGCGGACCTCCACCGGCAACCTGTGCCCGGCACGCCCGCCCCCTTCACCTCAATGAATTATTAGTGCGCGCTTCCGGAAAGGACTGCACGAGATCCGCAAATCCATGGGTGTTCTCGCTCAAGTCCTCGAGCATCTGGGTGAAGTACAGCGTCAAGTGTTCCGCCGGAATACATTGCAAGGCGAGCTGCAAGGTCGTTTCGTCGAGCGCGCGCTCACGCACCGTGTGGCGCACTATCATGACGAGCGTAATCATCAGGGGTTACAGAATCGCCCACTGAAGTGTTCCGATGGCCCCTTCAAGCCAGGTGGTCGAGTAGAGCGCCGGGCAAGACTCGGTGGAATGCTCAACTACTACCACCGCGCCGCCACCTGATCGACGTCGATCCTGTTTCTGGATAATTCGCCAGCCTCGACGATCTTCATCAGCACGGTCCGCGAGTTCGAAGCGACCCCTCACTCCCTTATCGACTCTTTGCCTGTGATTGCATCGTAGTAGGTCGCTTCACGGCGAAAAACGTCACGATCGAGCGGCATCAACACCTCATCCAGCAGCGTGTTGAACGGCTGCGCGGGCAAATCGCCGAGATCGGATTTCTTCCAGGGCACCACGTACATCACTTTGGGCAGTTCGCGGTTACCCGCCACGGTCGTTGTGTCGAGATGGAGTCGATCGGGCTGCTCGCTCGCTTAAGGCGGAAAACCGAAGCTGCATTTGCATCGGCTCATGTCTGCAAACACCCGGAGTTTTCCGGTGGCGTCGCGACGCTCGACCAAGTGACACGCCGAGGCGATGAGTGTCAGCCACGCTTCCTTGCCCGTGTACTCCCCGCGAGGCAGCGGGCCAACCATCTCATTCCCGCATGTGCCGGGGTCGGCCGTATAACCTGTGAACAAGAGAAGGCTGCTGGAGTGCTGGCCGGCCGGAGCGACGCCCGCGCGCAAGTCGAAGCGCTTTTCCTCGGTAGCGCTGGCGGGTGCCATTGATCCGACGATGAGCCCGCAAGCAGCGAGCATAGAGACAAGGGTACACGTCATGATGCGTCTGCAGTCGTTGATGACGACACAATAGACCGCCCAAGCTGTTCGCTTGAAACTGGCAGTACGATGGAGACCGGTCATCTCAGTGACTTTATCCTCCGCTGCCGTAGCTCGAGCGAACGCGGGGTTGATCAAGCGTAGTTAAACGGTCGAACCTTCATCGGCGCTATTCATCGCGATGAATGGAATGCACCCGAAGCTTCTAGGGGTGAAGTCCGAAAGGAAGCGACTGTCGAGGTCGGCAAGCCCGCGATGCTGAAAGAAGAGAAAGACGGGCTCGGTGGGATTAACGATTAACTGCGCGCCCAACGTGGTCCAGCTCGACATTTGGGTAAAGCCCTGCAATCCCAGCAGGGCTTTTCTTTTTGACGACTTACTCACTTAAGAAACTTCATTTGCGGCGCAGGCCGAGTGAGGCTATAAGCGGCCAAGGCGACTGGGTTCTCGAACGCGTGATGCGGGCGAGGCCGCCGACAAGGCGAAGTTTGATGATGTCCTGCGGCGGATGCTCAGCACGCCTCCGCCGCCGCAAGACGCGCAGGTGGAAATGCCAAGCCAAGAGGAAAATCGCGCCGGACTAAGTAGCGTCCCGACTCGCCCGGCTCGCCCGGCTCGCCGTTAGATGGAGGAGGGAGCCGCGCGCATGGAGTGGTGTATATCGCCATGGTTGAGGCTTACCGCTCGGGCCAGTGCCACGGCGGAAAGGCTGCTCTCGTGCGCCAGAAGCCGCCTCCAGCAACGTTCGATAAGGTCGTGCGCCATATCCTCCAGCATCGCGGCGCTTAGGCGGAAGGCTTTCTTCAGGCGGCTCCCGTCGCTCATAAGTCAGCAGTCGCTTTGTAGGGTCGTCATCGTCAAATTCGACGAGTGAGCTTTGTGCCTGAAGCGTAGTTAGCCAGCTCGATGGTAATGAACGCGGCATGTAAGAGCAGGCAGGAAAGTCAAGCATGCGACAAGAGTTAGCCGTGCGTTAGTCATTATTCTCTCCTCCTCTTTCTCGAGGGCATGCACGAACCATTCCATCCTTTCTCGCCAATGGCTTGGCTTCCGGCTATCGGGAATTGTAAAGGCGACCTACACCTCTTGGTGTGTGCCCTGGGGGCGTGTTGTTAGCGCGAGGCAAGATCCATTGTGCAAAATGACGCCTCTGATCAGCCTCCCGTTGGCGTGAAATGCGCTGATCTCCTGAACCCTCAATTGACTCCCGCGTAGCTCATGACACTATCAAGTAGCCCGACATACTTTACGGGAGAGTGTCATGACTGAGGAGCAAGAACCGACCGCAGATTTAGTTGACCCTGAGAAGCCATTGGCCTTGATGGACCTCGGCGACGCGATGCTTGAGACCAAGCAACTATCGTCGTTACCTGTTTATCCAGATTGCTACTTTGTTTGGGGTGCCAAGTTCGGCTGCTAGTTACAGTGTTCCGGAAACGCTCAGGTAGAGCGTGCGACCCACAAGATCGCCCTGCGAGAAGTCGAAGCCGACGGGTCCGTTTATTTCGGAGAACGGTGGCGAGCGGTTGAGAAGGTCGGAACCGCCGACCATTACATCGACATGCTCGCCAACCTTCCGTGACACATTGAGATCAATGGCGAGAGCCGGGCACACGCTCCGTCCGGTGAACCTGCCCATCGTTGTATTGAAATCCTCGTAGCAAGAATCTCGGCGTGCGAGGATATTCGCCTTCCACTGGCGATGCTCATAGGCGAGCGAGCCACGCAGGCGCCATTGCATGATGGTGCCATGTTCGCTTGCTATTCCAGCTCGCTCCCGAGCGGGCACGTTGCTTCCAGGTAGGTCGGTAAATCTGAATCGATCAGTGTAGGTCACATCTAACCGCGGGCGAAATGAACCGACACTTGTTCGCAATTCGGATTCGACAGAGGCATCGATGCCGCGGGTGTCGGTTTCGCCAAAGTTTGCTCGAGTCATATCCAAAGAAAGCAAGCGGCCCGGTCGGTTTGTGGCAATATCCTCCGCGGTTGGCGAATCACGAACAACGCGGTCAGGTAAAGCAGCGCTGTTCGCAAGTAGTGTCCATGGTGGGACGACTGAAACGCGGTCTCTCAGCGTCATGCGCCAAAAATCGATGGATGCCCGCAATCCACCCCGATCTTCGAACTCGAACCCGATGCTGAACGATCTGCCCACAGATGGGCGCAAGTCGGGATTGCCGCCGGTCACGATGGTAGTTGACGCAATCTCCTGTCGCGCCGGGTCAAAGATTTCAGTTGGCAAGGCCACTCGGGGAAAGAACAGATCAATGAACAGCGGTGCGAAGAAGGCATCGTTGTAACTGGCGCGCACCTTCACATTCCGGATGGGTTGCCACGTTGTCGAATACTGATAGCTTGTCACCGGGGAGAGGTTCTCGTAGTCATCCCGCCTCACGCCAAACGACGTCTTCAGTTCCCCAAGCAGCGCAAGATCGGCGATAGCAAATTCAGACATGACATTCCGCGCCAGGTCGCTCGTGAGGTTCGCGTACTCGGCGAACTCTCGTTTCACGTCCACGCCGACATCTAAGGTCGCTGAGACTGCTGGAAGGTCAATAAGTTGCCTCCTTAACCGCGCGGTCGCTTGCGTACCTCCATGCTCGTAACGACTCGTCTGCTCCGGGGCAAGAATATTCGAGTTGCCTTTACCGGGGCTTGCGGACAAGACATTCAGCGTCGATGTTCGCCCCGACAGCGCCTCGATCAGCAGGAATGGGTCAACGGCATTCGTCCAAGTTGTCGCCGCGCGTTCAGTAGAGTGCGTAACGTAGGTCTCATAGGTCCAGTCGGCAATATCGCCGGTGAGTTGTACGACGCCGCGCCGTAGTTGCGACTCAATGCCTTGTGTTGGCGACGGAAGTCCACTCAAGGCACCACTGACCGCAACGGGAATACCGAACACATTCTGCGGATGATCCTGTCCGAGCACGAGTTGAGGAATAACCTCGGGACTGTATTGAAAGGATGTACTTTTGTCAGACAGGAGAAACTCAGTCCTAAATGTGCTTGACCCTATATTCTGTTCACCAATTGCAGAGACGCTGATGCGACGAATCTCGGGTACGATCGCTTGCCAAGCCAGCAGGCTTGTGCGGTTGACTTCACCGGCGCGAAATTCTGGGACGCCAGCATTCGAGATTGAAACTGCCGCAAACGGAGACGACATCCCTGGTAGATTGCTTCCGTCCAGCGTGCTCACATTGGGTGGCGTCGAGAACAGCGACCGATTATCTACACTGCCGAAGCGTGTGAAGTCCTGATTTGCCCACCGTGATCGTTCGCTGCCAAGCAATGAAGTTGTTTTGGAGTAGTCAAGCACGAGTGACGCTAGAGCATCGTCGGTTTTGATGCCAGCGCTTACCGAACCGCGGGTCACTCCAGCTCCACCCTCCGCGCCCTCATACCTGACATTGGCGATCTGACGATCTGCCTCGCGCAGGACAATGTTTACCATTCCGCCGATTGCGTCCGCACCGTGCACAAGGGACGCAGCATGCGGACTGACCTCGATGCGCTCCACGGCGCTCAGTGGCACTGAGTTCAAGTCGAACGCGCCTTCCCAAAAGTCGCCAGCGCTCGCAAACGTGGGACGCCCATTAATGAGCACTTTGACGTACTGTGCGCCAAGCCCGCGCAACTCGGCGAACTGCGCGCCCGTCGCTCGATAACCTAGGGGCCGATGAAACGCTGTCTGCGACAACTGCTGTAGCACTTCGGGCAAAGTGTCTTTTCCGCCTTCTTCGATGTCCCTGCGGTCCAAGATCGTCGGCGAGGTGATATCTGCGAACGAGGGCCAGCGCGAAGCAGTGACAAGCATCCTACTGGATGATGGCGGAATGGTTGCCCGACAAATATCGCCAGCCAGATCGCGTGCAACGAGGTCTTGCTCTGGAGGCACGTTCGCTTTCGGCTCGATCGAGATCATTTCTTGATCCACCCATCGAAACGTCAGTTCCGGTTTCTCGGCCAGGATCTTTGTGAGCGCTTCCAGGGTCGACCAGCGACCGTTGTATGGACCGACCAGCGTGTCCTCTTCCTCCTTGCTGGTGGACAGGTAGGCGATCGTCAAACCATTGGATTGACGTGACAGGTTGCGGATGACATTGGCAAACTTGTCCCTCGGGATACGGTACTTGAAGAGCCGATCGTTCAAGGGCGGGATTTCCCGTGGATAGACGGAATAAGTGATACCGCTTTCATGAATTTTCAGTGTCCCGCAGGCGGCCTCGGCGAAGCGCGTCCATAGTTCTTTCGGAGACATTAGCCCTTTCATGGGACCGACGTATGCATTGCCTGTGTCTACGGCGACCTGGATGTCATACTTTCTACTGAACCACTGGGCGAAGTCATAGAACCGCATTCGCGGAAGATCCCACTCGACGAGTTCGTCAGGATCCAGGGCGGGCTCTGACTCGGCTCCGTTCGCGCATCGGCCGCAAAGGAACAGCGCCGCGAAGAGAATGCCGATAAAATTCTGTGCTGGACCGCTGCGCATAATTCCGTTTCCCCACATCCTATTTGCATAGGACCGGTCAACAGTAGTGCGTTATCCTCTTAGTCCAACGGTCATATTTGATTACGGGTTTTTTGAGACAGCCTTGTTCTTGTGCGATCCGCACTTGAAACATGGGAGAAATGAGCGGGGCTAGCCCCGCTCATCCCCCGCGCGCTCCCACGGCTGACGGTTAAACTTCGTCTGATGTTGCGGAATGCGGCACTGCGGTGCTGCCTGGATCGCGGGGTCCAGGACATGTTCGATGAGTTGTTCTTCGGCCGGAGGGCCATTGACGAGCGACAGCAACTCTTCAGCGGCGATGCCCAATGCATGCGCGAGTCTCCGATAGTCCTGTATATGGCCTCTGCCCGCCTCAAGCGCGGAAACATGCATCTTTGAGCATGACAGCCGATGCCCAACGTCCTGTTGTCGTAATCCCTTTGCTATGCGAGTCAATCGGCAGATTGAAGCGAGCTTGAGTGGAAGATCGCCCTGGCTGGCTAGGACTGCGCGAACCTCGCGAGTAAGTTCCTTGATTCTCTCGTCAGTGCAGACTTCGGCCATCGCGGCGGCGTCGCAGATGAGCGGGGGATCGAGCAGGAGCGATACTGCCTGCTCAGCACTCATCTCGACCGGCGCTCTGACAAGCTGGAGTAGGCGAGCCCCGTCCAGCTGAAGCGCATCGATCAGCGGCAAGTAGCTCTCAACCGACTCCGCCTTGCCGGCCGCAAGCTTGAAGACGTGACTCATTGAGCAACCGAGCTTTGCGCCCAGCGCGCGTAGCGTGCATTGCCTGCACAAGCGCGCGAGTCGGCATATCTCGCCGATCTTGCGCACGGGGCTGTGGGCCCACGCCAGCGCCACGGACACGCCAAACCCGAACTGCCGCAGGGTGATTGACTCCATTATGGCCATGCAATTTCCTCGTGTCCGCGTGGCTTCTTTGATTCCCCAATAGAGAAATAGACGAATCGAGGCGGCCGCTCCCTCAGACGCATAGAAGTCGCCCTTTGACAAGCCTTCCGTCGCGCGACATCAGCTTGTACGCTCACAGGCTGAATGTCGTCGCGTCTATCGAACCAAGACGCCGACGCATTACGACTCTGGTTGTCTGTAACGGCATCGGCCTATGCGGGCGATGGCATCGGTCTCTCGTTGCCACCGAAACCCATCGGTCTGATGGTGTTGGTCAAGTTGTGGCTTGAAAGCGGAGCGCCGGTCAGTTACTCGGATCTGAGGACAGCACTCAGACTGGAGGAGGCAGACAAGTCGCTCGGCAACGCAATCGATTTGCTGGTGGAAAGAGGACTCGTGGCGAAGGTCAAGAGTCGCAGCGATGCGCGTGCGCGCGAGCTGAGCCTTACCAGCGAAGGTCGTAGTGTGATCGGCAACCTTATCCAAGCGCGACATCCCAAGACCCAATAGTCCATGTTACATGGACTATATTGATAATTTGAAGCCGGAACAAGACCGGCAAGGCTCGCGCCGATCCCTGCGGCTCATACCTATATTGAGCTTCCTGCGCTGATCGGACACTCCGGCCGAGGTCAACAGCGTGCGGCATCGCGGTCTATCATTCCCAGAGGGCGCTGCGCGTATCCACTGAATGCGCGCCAAGCAATCAGCGACCGCCGTCACATCCGGTGTTTTCAAGGGTCACCGGATTTGCAGGGCCGTCGTGTCAGGCCCGTGCGACGGATTCGACTGCAACGAAACGATCAGGCCAGGCGACAACTACGTGGTCGGCCTACCGCGTGCGCCAACAGCGACGGGATATCGCCGAGAACGGCTCTGCATGAAGTGTGGAACCATAGAGTCTTTTGAGGAACGCTAGGTCACCCGCTCAGATGACACTGCAAACTCGTCAGAATCCCCAAGCCCGGGACCTTGGCGAGTACGGAGCCGCAGATCGGAGGGATCGGCGAGTTACGCAGGCACGGGCGGAGCGAGTTGCTCCACTTGCCGTCCTGACAACAGTCATAGATGCCAATAACTGCGGTCGCAACTACCAGTGATGGAACAAGCGTCCGGCGCCTCACTTCCATTAAATGTTTGTAAATTTCGACTGAGGTAGCGCGTCAACTTCCGCTTGGTTCCTGGGCTCCTCCGCGAACGACGTCGAGACAGAGAACGAAAATGACATCGTCGCTGCATTGGCGAACGATCCTTGGGCGTGCGACTCCTTGCGGGGAGGAGATCCGCTGAATACCTTGAGCCGCTGAGGACCTCCTGTTATCGATGTCGTGGGCTTGCAAGCCGCCAGCAGGTCATCACTGAACGCCCCCAATCCCAAAGTCCCACATCCCGGATGTGGTTCTTTCCCCCAGGTTTGTCATACTGTCCGATGAGGGGCTGGCGAGACGGTTCACAACCTTTTTTTGGGAACCACCATGAACGCGACAGAACTGGAACGCGAGATCGCCGCCGTCTGTGCAGAGCTGCACGCGATCCCGCAACGCCTGGAAGCGGTGCCCCGGGACCTGCGCCATCAGGCCGCCGCCGAACTCGTCGCTCTGCTGGCTCGAACGCTCGTGAACGTCAATCTCCTTCTACCGCCTGCGCCCGCGGATCAGCGAACTATATAACTGCCATTTCTTCTGAACTGAGCCTCAACCTGTTGTGCCCCACGGATTTCCACTACGCCCGCGCATGCTAAACAGCGGAACGCGCAGTGCATATCAAAGTCAATATATCTATCTTGCGTGGGGCGAATCCGATTCATGCCGTAACACGGATGTGACTAAGAGATGGGACCGATCGATGACGCACAGTCGTTCGTGGAGCGCGCGCGTGCGCTACCCCTTCAAGAACTAGCAGCGGCATTTCTAGTGACGATCGAGCGGCTGGGCTTCCAGCATTTTGCTTGTTTGGCGCACGTCGATCCGCTGCACCCTCCTCCCGGCGCCGTCGTAATTCACAACTATCCCCACGATTGGGTGGCCGAGTACGGAGAGCGGCGGTTACATCAGATTGATCCGGTGCTGATTCACGCCGAGCGCACGTTATTGCCGTTTCATTGGAACTCGCCGGAATTTCTCGCGCAGATCACGACGCCACAACAAGAGATTCTCGCGGAAGCCGCCCGCCGCGGTCTCAGCCGAGGCTATACGATCCCCATCCATTTGCCCTGGACGCCTGGCGCGCTGCGCGCCTCGTGCTCCGTCGTACCCGCATCCGAATCCATCGACCCGAGCAGCTACTTCGCGCTGCAGCTTATGGCAATGCATCTATACGACGCAGCATGTCGAAAGAATGAGCCGCCGATTGAGCGTCTCCAGAAATCGTTGAGCCTGCGCGAGCGGCAGTGCCTGGAACTCGTTGCAGAGGGTAAGAGCGATTGGGCCATCGGTCAGATCCTGCGCATCAGCGAGCACACCGTGCACCGCTATATCGAGAGCGCGAAGCGGCGCCTCGGGGTCGCCACTCGCGTTCAGGCCATCATTTGCGCGCTTCAAGGAAGGCAGATTTCGCTCGGCGACGTGATTCGGGCCGATCGGCCGATCAAAGCCGTAAGGGATTGATCAGCCGCTCGCCTGTTGTCTGGTCAAGTCTTCCAGGGAATGTCAACTAGCCTATTCAGGCTAACCTGGCTGGGGTAGCGCGCGCTGCCCCGACTTCGCGTATGCAGTCTGCCTAGACCGATAGATTCGGCGACTGGAAGACGTTCCACAGGATGTGAGCCCATGGTGGGGGCGCGTGAGCATACGACAGTTTCGACGACTTGCCGTCGTCGTCGGATGAAACATACCTTCCAATGGAGTGGTCGGACAGGATACGAGCGACCGGCCCTCGCGATTCTCCCAACAAAGGAAGAAGACGGCCCCGACGTAGGCGACTCTGCCTTATGGCCGATGATCGGCCGGATCACCGCATGGCTAATTCTGCCATCGCGTAGACAAATACGGTTGAGGTCAGTACCCGATTTCTTCGAGCGCATGTGCGGGCAGTTTGGCTTGATGGCTTTCCCTCACGCCAAGGGTCGCTCAGCATGAGAGTACTCGGCGTCATCTCCACCAAGGGTGGAGTCGGCAAGACAACCACCGCGGCCAACCTCGGCGCGTTCGCGGCCGACGCGGGGCTGCGCGTGCTTCTGCTTGACTTGGACGTCCAGCCGACGCTTTCCAGCTACTTCGCTCTGACCGAACAGGCTGCCGGTGGCATCTACGAGTTGCTCGCGTCAAACGAGCAGCGTACCGAACGGCTCATCTCACGTACGACTCTATCCAATCTCGACCTTGTGAAGTCGAACGACGAGCGCGGACAACTGAACACACTCCTCCTTCATGCCGCGGACGGACGGCTTCGACTTCGGCGTCTGTTACAGATCTTCTCACCTCAGTATGACCTGACGATCATCGATACGCAGGGAGCACGCAGCGTGTTGCTTGAATCTGCCGTGCTGGCTTCCGACCTTGCCTTGTCACCCGTCACACCCGAAACGCTTGCCGCCCGAGAGTTGCACCGTGGAACGTTGCAGCTGATACGGGACGTCGCCTCGTTTAGACAGTGGGGCATCGAACCACCGGCATTGCATTTGCTCCTGAATCGCGTACCCGCCGTGTCCTCCAGCGCTCGGCTGATCCAACAAGCGCTTCGACAGATGTATCAAGAGGAGCCTTGTGTCTCGGTGCTTGCCACGAATATTCCCGCCATCGAGGCCTATCCACGCGCTGCTGCACTAGGCCAGCCCGTGCATCGTGTCGAACCACGCCGACCGAGTGGGCGCACGGCGCCAGCCGCGTTGGAAACCGTCCGCGCGCTCGCCTGCGAGTTGCTGCCCGAGTGGCGAGCCCAGTTCGCGGCGGTCTCAAGCAAATCGCTTGCGACGACCCGACGGAGCAGCGCGCATGCCTGAGCTGACGGTTCAAGACATGGCTGCGCGACTCCGTGGTGAGAGCTTCACGCGCACAGAATCATCCTCGCCGACTGTCAGTGATCCGATCGCCGATACGCCGATGATCGTGACACTCGATGAGTTGCGACCGTATGACCTGAATCCTCGCCTCACACGCAACCCCAAGTACGATGAGATCAAAGCATCCATCCGCGAGCGCGGACTGGACGCGCCGCCCATCATCACGCGCAGGCCTGGCGAATCACATTTCATCATCCGCAACGGCGGCAACACGCGCTTGTCGATCCTGCGTGAGCTGTGGTCAGAGTTGAGAGATGAGCGATTCTTCCGCATCCCTTGCGTCTTCCGCCCCTGGTCTGCCCGCGGCGAGGTCCTCGCGCTGACCGGACACCTGGCGGAGAATGAACTGCGGGGTGAGCTGTCCTTCATCGAGCGCGCACTGGGTGTCGAGAAGGCGCGCGATCTCTATGAACAGGAGGTTGGCAAGCCGCTCTCACAACGTGAACTCGCCCGCAGACTAGCTGCGGATGGCTATCCCATCAATCATTCGCTCCTCAGTCGCATGAGCGATGCGGTCCAGCATCTGCTGCCGGCGATTCCGACGGTCCTCTATGCAGGCCTAGGTAGACCGCAAGCGGAACGGCTCACGGCCTTGCGAAAGACAGGTGCGCGCGTGTGGGACCATCACACGCCCGAGATCCCGCCGGCAATCAGTTTCGTAACGCTCTTTCAGGACGTGCTTGCCGCGTTCGATGCCGACCCCGATGCATTCGACGTTCAGCGTGTTCAGGACGAACTCCTAAAACAGATGGCACGACTGTTGGCCTCAGACTACGACACGCTGTCGCTCGAGCTCATCGATGCGGAAAGCATCCGTGACGCTCTGGGCCGCGATCCTGCAAGCCAGCCAGCATTCAGCACGCCTGCGCTTCCGGTTGGCTCCGAGACACCGAAGTCTGCAAGCCTGCCTCCACAATCCGTCGCAGCATCGCCACTCCGAACGCTGTCATCCACTCAGGCTCAATCCGTGGCGCCGCAACGATCAACGCCGGACCACGCGGAGTCCACAGCATCCGATGACTCGGAACCCGATGACGCGGAACTCGATACAACGGAATCCGGCGACGAGACCGCTGGCTCACGAACGGCCACACAGCTCGCCACCACTGATGCTGCTCCACCCTCTATTGATACCCACACCCTACGTGCCCGAATCGCGCAGCTGGCTCGTGACATCGCCGCGGAAGGCGGTTTCGTTGACAGTGTCAAGGCAGTCGATGAAGGCGTCGGTTTTATCTGCGTGAGTCCACCTTCCGGATCGATCGAGCTTCGCTCTGCCTTTGAGCGCGCACTGCTCGCGCTCCTGCATGCGCTCAGCGCACCTGAGATCGGATCGCTGTCCGATGTTGGCATCGCTAAAGTGTCCGAGATGTTCAAACTGGCGCGGCGGCTGCCTGCATCGAGGCAAGGCTCATCTTCCGGCAACCCCCGTGCCCACGGGTCGTAGACACTGTTCGTTACAGGAGTTCCGTCATGGCCGTGCCGCATCCGCTCAATGAAGCTGTCATTCAGCAAGCGATGCACGACATGCGCAACGGGCAATTGGGCCGATGGGAAGGAACTGGATTCACCGCTGACATTCTGGATGCGCTCAAGCATCCCCAGAATGCTGTTGCGCTGGCGCACGCTCGAGTTCCGTGGGTGAGATGCCAGATCAATCGCGACGTCGTGCTCCGCACACTCAACCGCGTACCCGACATCCAGAAAGAAATCGATGCCATCGATCGCATGCTCCGGCTCGGGGCTAGCACGGAAATGTTGGGTGAGTTCCACGGATTGAGCCACCAGGAAGTTGCGCGTCGTCGAGCCATCCTCGCATTGCCCGACCGCAAAGGCAGATGGCCCGTGCTGACGGAGGAGCAAGACACGGAACTCTGGCAGGGGTGGAGCCAAGCGCGCCTGGAGCGCGCCATCGATCCGGAGGACGATGCAGCCATGCTGGAGCTGGCCATGGAACTCGCCGAAACTCGGCAGTTGCCACTGGCGGTCGTTTGGAGCGCCATCCAGGACTGGATCGATCAAGGACTGTTATAGTCTCCTCCTATTCTCCGCTTCGGGCGCCATTCGATCACACAGCGCCTTGCTTTAACCCACACCTCTGATCCGAGTGTTGACACTGTCAACACTCTATCGCCCCTGCAACGACGCCAACGCCTATCCACTCCCACTGACTCAGGCGCAATGGCGCAATCGCGTCCACGACGGCGGCGCTCCACGGCAAGTCAGTGGCCCGTGCAGCGCCGGACGGATCGCCTCGACGGCAACATTTCGTCTCTGCACAAAGAATAGGTCGCTCGTCTGTTTCTCGTTGATGGGCAGATCGACTCAACAGGCGATGGTATTCAACGCAGGTGTGCTGAGACGGAGGCCACCGATGCGACAGAAATACTGGATGGGCATATTCGCCAATCGTCTGGAGTTCGAGCTGGTCCCAGACGACTTGGACGCGTACCTTGATGATCATCGAGACCGCCGCACCTTTGCACCGAAGGCATACGTGCGTGTTGAGCGCCTGGAGCTCCGAGGCGTTGCCCGGCGAGCTCGATCAATGATTGAACGTCTTGTGGCTGAGGCCCCCGGCGAGCAATGGAATCCCTGCGCGGACTGGAATCCGGTTGGCGGAAATTACGTAGCATTTGCCTGGAACACGCCTGACAAGTGCAGCCTGCCGGTGGGCTTTACCACTTTCAGCGTCAACATTTTTGACGGCGATAAGTTGCGAATCGCGCCGACAAAAGACCCTATCTGTGATATTCAGCTTAGTCACGAGTTTGTGTTCGTCCGGCCTCAGCTGCGAGGCGTCGCCTTCGCGCGTTACCTGAGCCGCGGGATCGTCGAGTGGATCGAGAACTGCCGAGTCTCGCCGCCCCGGTGCTCCGCTGCTGGTGTCACGGTCCGTTATGACGCTGACATCATTAATGAGGGCGGAATGCGGTGTGCAGGAATTCTTATCGACCACTTTGAGTACCTGCAGGATTGTCGCCGTGAGCAAGGGTTGTCGCCGCGGCCGCGCTGGCTTGTTTCTAAATTTGTAGACGGCTCCGATTTCGAATACTGGATCCCCGAAGATCCGAACGCCCCGACCACGCGAGAGGGCGTGTCAGCCACGAAGGGATCCGATGTCTCGTGATTGCGCGGCTCACAAGGCCACGCGTCGGCGATTGTCTCGAACTCGCGGCGCGTATGATCGCCGATCGCGTGCGCGTTCAATGCGGGCCTTCGGCGACGTATTTTGGACTTAGCGGTCGCAGAATAGCTCGGGGTCTGAGCCGACCCGGCTGAATGATTTCGAGCAGATTGTTCTTTTGTTTCGACTCGTGGCCATCAGCCGTCGGCGGTGGCAACACGACCGGCACCATCAACATCGATCCGGAAGACCACCCAGCTTATGTGGGTCTGGCAATGGAACTCGCAGAATCTCACGGTTTCCGCTCGCTCGCGCGTGTCGGCGCCAATCAGGTTGGTGTCGATCAACGAATGCAACAACTTGACGCCCTTTGACCGTGGCAACTGTACCGGCCTCCTACCACACCTTCATCGAGGTGAGACGGAAAACTGAGTGTTGACACTGTCAACACTCCGATGCGCCGGGAAAAACAGAAGCCGTGGGTGGCGACCGGATGAATCGAGTGTTGACAGTGTCAACACTCGAATCTCACCCGAACGAAAGGGGTGCGGAAGATCAAGCCGGAGCCACAGACCTCCGAGTTGTTGACTGACACTCCTCTGTATCTAACCTCATCCTCTGCCTCCCATCATTGCCGAGGAGGCGTCCCCGATGGCTGACGAGTTTCGCCTGAATCTGGGCGCGCTACGCAGCGCCATGCAGCTGACGCTGCACACCCATCATGCTTCGCGCATCTGGCATGGTCGTGCGAGAACCGAAGATCGTGCAGGCATCATCGGCCTCAATGGTTTCGTCGGCATCATGAACAAGATGAAACACGGCGCCGAGCAGGACGATCCGTACTCGGACTGGTGGATGCTGAGGATCGAAGCGAAGCTCGAAGATACGAAGGTGCAGCTGCAGACGCTGCGTGAGCAGGTGGATCAGGTTCTGGCGAACGTGCCACCTGCCCTATCACTGGGCGAGAACCTCAATGTGCAGCCCGTCAAGCTGCCGCTGTTTGTCGGCTCCCAGCTCGGGTTCCTTGCGGTGTACCTCCTTGCAGCCTATGACGACATCGTGCGACGCCTCATCCTGGCGCATCACACCGCGCTGATCGACCGTCGCACGATGGATCGGTGGCTGGAGGAAGGCGCACACCTGCTGCGCAGTACCTTCACGATGGCACAGCAGTATCGATATTCCGGCGCGATCCGCGACGACTTCGCCGCCAACAATGCGGTCGCGCGAGCCGCGCGCGAGAAGTATGGAGAACTGCCGCAGGACATTCTCGAAGGCACGCGTCGCTCTCGCTTTGCGCCGCCGATCGTCCGCCGATCGGCACTCAGCGGCAATGCTGAGCCAGCTGCGCCACGATCCGCAGCTGGCTCAGCAGACGCGTTGGCGGATTCGACGGTGGTCGAGTCTGACACGGCCACGGAAACCACGGACGAGGATTCGCCAACGTGACCGAGTCCTCACCCGATCACCCCGTGCCGGCGTCGCGTCTCTTCGTTCCGTTGGAACGTGCAGCCTTCACGCGCCTGGAACACGCGGCCTCCTTAAAGGGCCTTTTAAGACCTTTTAAGGGTAAGGGGGAGATGGAGATCTGGGCCAGCGACTGCGAACTGTTGCGCGATCAGCTCATTTCACTCGCGCAACAACTGCTGGCGCAAGCGACTGCTTATCCGTTCTCTTTGCTGCCCGTCGTGCTGGCTCAGCAGACCACTGGAGCGGGCACGACGCTGCTGCGTTGGCGCAGCGCAGACCGAACCGCCATGGGTGTGTCGCTATGGACGCAGCTCATCGAGAGTTCGCGCACGCCCCTGTCGCTGGTGCACGAGCTGTTCGCGCTGGAACAACAGCGTGTCGTTCTCAACATGCAAATCAGCCTCACGCACGCACTCGCCCGAAACGCGCGCGAGTGCAGCGCGAAGCTCACTCACGCCGAAACCACTTATCGTCGTCGTGCCGACCGGCACGACGATAGCAGCCCCAAGGAGAGCAGCCCATGAGCACCCGTTTCTTCGGTGAAGGCAATATCGGTTCCGCGCCCGAGTTTCGAGAGTTCCCGCCACATGACAACGAGGAGCCGAGCCGACTGCTACGTCTCAGTGTGTATTTTGACAACGCGGTTCCTAAAGACGGCGAGTTCCACGATCGCGGAGGATTCTGGGCACCGGTTGAGCTGTGGCACAGCGATGCGGAGCACTGGAGCACGCTGTACCAGAAGGGCATGCGCGTGCTTGTAGAGGGACGTATGGTGCGAGAACCCTGGGAAGATGGTGAAGGAAAGCCGCGCACAACCTTTAAAGTTGAGGCGCGGTGCGTCGGCGTGTTGCCGTACCGGATCGAACGCATCGTCATCGCCTCCAAGCCTGCTGCCGAGCCTGAACAGCAACAGTGATACCTGATGGAACTGGGAACTGGGCGGCCGGCGCAATCTGCGCCGGCCGCGAATGGCTCATCTAACCGGATGCGTCGCGCGCCAGTTTCTTCCATCATGCAGCCAGATCGGCCGGTCATGCTCACTGCATTTCCACAGTTCGAGTAGCACCTTCAGTGCGGCTGTTTCTTTGTGAGAAGCCCTCCCAGGGCCGAGATATTGCACGCGTGCTTGGCGCCGCACGACGGGCCAGTGGCCATTACATTGGTCCGAACATCGTCGTCACCTGGTGCATTGGTCATTTGGTTGCAGCCGCTGCGCCGGAAGCGTACGGCGAGCACTACAAGCGCTGGTCCATCGAGCACTTGCCGATCATCCCAGATCGATGGCGCCTCGACATCAAGGCCTCCACGGCTCATCAGTTCAGAGTCGTTCGCGATCTACTCGCCTCTGCATCTGATCTCGTGATCGCAACCGACGCCGACCGCGAGGGCGAGATGATCGCTCGTGAAATCCTGGAGCTATGCGAGTACCGTGGCCCTATTCAACGCCTGTGGCTATCCGCGCTCAACGACGCGTCGATTCGCAAAGCCCTCGCTGAACTTCGTTCCGGCAACGAGACTTTGCCGCTGTACCACGCCGCGCTTGCCCGTTCGCGCGCGGACTGGCTCGTCGGCATGAATCTCAGTCGGCTATTCACCGTGCTGGGCCGCAGAGCGGGCTACGATGGCATGCTATCCGTCGGTCGGGTGCAGACGCCGACGCTGAACCTGGTTGTGCAACGAGACCGCGACATCGCGAACTTCGTTGCCGTCCCATACTGGTCCATTGACGTCACACTGTCATCGAGCGAACAGTCGTTTCCTGCGCAATGGACTGCGCCGCAGGGCACGACTGACGACGAAGGACGCTGCATCCACAGGCATGTCGCGCAACTCGCCGCAGACCAGCTGCGAGCAGCACGCACTGTCCAAGTCACCTCGGTCGCCACGGAGCGGATTCGTGAGCCACCGCCTTTGCCATTCGACCTGAGCACACTGCAGGAGACGTGCTCGCGTCGGCTCGGTCTGGACGTTCAAGAGACGCTGGACATCGCCCAGTCGCTCTACGAAACGCACAAGGCCACGACCTATCCGCGCTCGGATTCAGGCCATCTGCCGTCGAGCATGCTCGCCGAGGCTCCCACGGTCCTCGCTGCGCTGGTTGCGATGGATCCGAGCATCCAGCCATTGATCGCCATGCTGGATCGAACGCAACTCTCGCGCGCATGGGACGACCGCAAGGTCACTGCACACCATGGCATTGTTCCAACGCTTGAGCCGGCGAGCCTGTCCGCAATGTCGGACAAAGAGCGCGCGGTATACCAGCTGATTCGAGCTCACTATCTCACACAGTTTCTGCCGCCGCACGAGTACGAGCGCACCACAGCGCAGTTCTCGTGCGCGGATGCGACACTCAAGGCCGCGGGGAAACGAATAGTCAGTAATGGTTGGCGAGTCGCGCTGAACGCACTATCGAATGGCGACGGTGACGAGCGTGTCTCCAACAACGACAGGGGCGAGGTACTTCCGCCACTTGCAAAAGGCACACACTGCTCGATCGGCAGCATCGAGCTGAAGGCGCTCAAGACTCAGCCGTCCAAACCTTATACGCAGGGCGAACTGGTCAAGGCCATGAAGGGCGTGGCACGCCTGGTCACCGATCCGCAGCTCAAGCAGAAGCTCAAAGACACGACAGGTATCGGCACGGAGGCCACGCGCGCCGCGATCATCCAGGCGCTGATCGCGCGCCGGTACCTCATCAAGCAAGGGCGCGCGATCAGCGCATCACAGGCGGCATTCGTTCTGATCGACACCATCCCTCGGGCTATCGCTGACCCTGGAACGACCGCGATCTGGGAACAAGCGTTGGATCTGATTGCAGCCGGACAGATGCCGCTGAGTGAGTTCGTGAGCAAGCAGTCTGCATGGGTCACCACCCTAGTCCACGAGCACTCACGCAGTCGACTGGTGATGCAGGCGCTGGATAAGCACACGTGCCCAACCTGCGACGCTCCAATGCGTGAGCGCTCGGGTAAACACGGCGCGTTCTGGTCTTGCTCCAATTACCCTCGGTGCACGAGTACGCGGCCGATCGAACGCGCGGATCAGCGGAACACTCGTCCAGTCTGCTCGAAGGCCAGCCGCAGACCCGGGCGCGCCGGATAGCAGTGATGATTTCTTTCTCCAAAGTGGCTCTAGCATGCATCGTGGATTCGTGCTCTTGCGGTTCCGGCGTTTGAGATACGGCTCGAGCCGAAGCCGATGCGTAGCGTGCCTGCACCTGCGAAGCAAGTCTTGCTTCGCGCGCCGAACACTGCCAACGGCGGCGTCATCCTCCCTGAGTTCGTCTCATCCGAGCGGGCTTCACGCAATCAATGTGCATTCCGGTGGCCGCGAAGGGTCTCCTGACGCACGAGCGCGGGCGCAGTGTCAGGAGACCCTTCGGGTCAGCGGTAATCGACCCCGGTGCCCGCCGGCGAAACAACGGGTTCCTTTTGTGCGCGGATGCGTGCCGTCTCGTTCCGACTCCAGCCACGACACGGGTCGGGTGGATTTGCTGGCGCATCGGCAGGCTCACGCACAGTCGCGCCGAACGATGACCGGCTCACGGGTGGCCATGCTGTCCTCCGCCGAAGGTGCCTCACCTTCGGCGCCTTCTTCCAATCTTTCTCTCGCACCCACACCCCACAAACACCCTAGAGGACGCATACGATGAATGAACCTGAGTCGTTGATTACATACGGCAGCGTTTGCAGCGGGATCGAGGCTGTGACGGTCGCATGGCGACCGCTCGGATTCTCGCCCGCATGGTTCGCAGACATCGACCCATTCGCAAACGCTTTGCTGGCCCATCACTATCCGCATGTCCCCAATCTCGGCGACATGACGTCCATCGCGCCGCAGATCCTTCGCGGCGACATCTGTGCGCCCGACATCTTGATCGGTGGCACACCTTGCCAGTCATTCTCGATCGCCGGGTTGCGCAAAGGGTTGCGTGATCCTCGCGGCGCACTCACTTTGCACTACGTGGAGCTTGCCAATGCCATCGATCAAACGCGCACACAACGTGGCCAACCGGCCACGGTCATCGCCTGGGAGAACGTCCCGGGCATCCTCTCCGATCGCGGCAACGCCTTCGGCTGTTTTCTTGGCGCGCTCGTTGGGGAGACGCGTGCATTGCAACCTCCAGGGCAGAAATGGACAAACGCTGGTTGTGTGTATGGACCCCAAAGAACAGCCGCGTGGCGGGTTCTTGACGCTCAACATTTCGGCGTCGCCCAACGACGCAAGCGCGTGTTCGTTGTCGCAAGTGCTCGTGAGGACCTCAATCCCGGCGCGGTACTATTTGAGTCCGAAAGCGTGCCAGGGCATTCTCCGCCGGGCGCGCAGGCGAGAGAAAACATTGCCAACACTCCTGCACCAGGCGCTGCAGGCGCAGGCCGGGCAGTTCAAGGCGCGACGCCGAGCTACTACGGACGAACGACACTGAGCGCGTCCTTCGGTGGTGGCAACACGAGTGGCCCCATTGACCTGGCTGCATGCCTCACAGGGAACGGGCAGCGCAATGATTTTGAACACGAGACGTTCGTTGCTCAGGCGATCACCGGTGATGTCAGCCACACGCTCACCGCGGCCCACGATGCTACCGAGGACGGCAATGGCCGGGGTGTACCGATCATCGCTGTCAAAGGCCAGTTTCCGTATGACAACTTTCCAGCGACACAGTCGGCACCTGTCACCCTCGCATTCGCTGAGAACAGCCGCGGCGAACTCGGACTTGAAGGCAGAGACGGACAGCGCGTTGGCACATTGTCAGCCGGTGGCGGTAAGACGGGCCAGGGTGTTCCGACGATCGCCAGTGTCGCCTTGCGAGGACGCAAGCACGGAAGCGTGCCGGAACTCGGTGGCGATCTCGCCCCAACGCTTCGCGCATCCGGCGGGGGAAGCGATAAAGCACACGTGCTGTTGCCTCCGCTTGAGGCACACTTTGAATGCATTCCTCCATCGGCAAGCAAAGCGCTTCAAGGTGCATACGCGACATGGCGCATTCGCCGGCTCATGCCGTTGGAATGTGAACGCCTCCAAGGCCTGCCCGAGCACTACACGCTGGTGCCCTATCGAGGGCAACCTGCCGCAGATGGGCCTCGCTATCGAGCGATTGGTCTGAGTATGGCGGTCCCTTGTGTACGCTGGATTGGTCGGCGCTTGATCGTCACGCTGAGGCATGCGCAGGCGAGCCCTGCTTGCCAACGCCGCTGATCGTAGGAATTGTTGGGTCCGCTAACACATGGTCGAGCTTGGACGCCCTACCAAGGCAGTCTCAGCACCACCAGTCCGCTTCAGTATCAATTTGCGGATGATCGCCGGAATTCATAGCGACGATGCACGATATTACTTCATAAGACCCGACGGACGGCGAGTCCACCCCATGGACCGGGCCCGCAGCACCGTCTTCCAATCCAGAATTTTCAAACTCGCGATGACCTCGTTCGATCGCGACGACCTTCCCTCTAGAAAAGGTTCGCGTTCTTGCAACCGATGCCAACAACACCACCCGACAACTATTGGCGGCGCGATGAGCGCGATTTTCTGAATGACGTGGTCTTTCGTTCCCTGCATTCTCTCTCACGCACCGCTGACGACAGTCGGCACTGCAGGCAGCTATCGGTCTCTGCGGCTGCCCTGCGATTTTCGCAGCGACCGAAGCCAGTCCGCACGGCATCGTTCTACGCGGACGATCGTCACCTGACGATGATGCCAGATGTCACTGATCATTCCTGGGAGAACCTGTCCATGGAAGACGATCCGACGACTGCGGCCCTGTTCGACGCGCTGGCTCGCGAGCAAGCACACTTCGCAGATGCGCCAGAAGCCTTCTTGCGCGCATGGAAGCAAGGCGTGGAACTCGCGGGCGTACGGTTCTTCGGGAACGGGACGCGCGAAGATCTCAATCGCGCCACCCGAAAGTGGGACTTGTGTCCCAACGTCACACTGATCAATGACGCAATCAACGTCTTGAGCCCGGGCGAAGCCATCTTCCTTGCGTCGCTCGTCAGCTTCTACGACTCCGACGACGGTGGGCGCCTGCTACGCCACGTCGGAGCGGACGGCCTTGCCGACCTTGGCCGACTCGATCTCAAACGCCGGACCGTCATCGCCGGCTTGCTGCTCCACTACACCGGTTGGTAGCGGCACAGGCGCCGCTCGGCACTTCTACTTCACCCCAGGGACAGTGCTCCCTGTGGAGCATTGTTCCTCCTTTCATACCAGAGGAGAGATCAGTGACGAAGAACATCACAGGCGACTCACAAGCCACCACGATTGCCCGCACGATCGAAGCGCTGACCGGCGGTCTGAGTCAATGCGCGAAGTGCAGCGCGGAGGCCAACATGCTTGCCAAACGTGGCAAGTTTGACGCAGCCGTCGGCACACTCGCAGGCATCGACGTGGTTCTGAGCGAATCCATCGCACTCTATCGAGCAACACTCGCCCTTCATCGTACGAGGCGGAAAGCCGACCGCGTCACAGCCAACCGTCACATCTTCGCGGGCCGGCGACAGTACCACCGGTAGGACGACACTCGCAGGATTCCTGCGTGCGAGACCCTGATGTCAACTCTCTGGCAGACATGAATCGTGCGACCTCGCGCGAGAGACTGACCCCACATCCCGTTTTCGTTCTTCACCAGCAGGAGTACATTCCATGACTTACGTCATTCATCAGAATCGCGTCAGCTTGCGAAGTCTCAAGACGGCCGACTTTGCCAGCCAGGAAACACTGTGCTTCTCTGCCACGGTGCTCCGTGACGGGCACCCGATTGCGGAGGCTCGAAACGACGGGCACGGCGGCTGCACAGTCCTTCGTCCGCTGAAGCGCAATCATGCGCAACTCGCCGAGGCAGAGGCCTTCGCGAGAACGCTTCCGCCGGTGATCGTCGAACACGACGAAGACCCTTCGGGTAATCTCACCATCGACGTCACGCTCGAGTTTCTCGTCGATCATTTGGCGTCTCAGATGCATGCGGATAGAAAGATTCGTGCCGCGTTCAAGCGGCAATTCGCCAACGAGGTGCTCTACGTCAGAGACGACCAACTGCTGTACTTGAAGGGAGTTCCGCTCAAGACGGTGACGGACAGGTCGGCACTCTTTGCTTGGCTTCGAGCAAACCACAAATCGGACATCACCATTCTTGCCGAGCTTCCACTCGAGGAAGCGTTCTTGCTTTGGAAGCGTTACATGCTCGAGGACGGGCGGTCATGAACCCGTCGACAATCGCACGCAGAGTAATTCGGCGCCTGCGGACTGCCTATTCTCTCGGGACGTGAGTGGAGTGCTGCACAATGCTTGGAACCATGTCTGCTGACATACGTCAGCTGCATGCCCGGTAGCTGTCGATCTTTGACGCTACCGATCCAGTTCGCTTCAGGCATCCCTCGGCGAACGCTCATCGGGTACGACGCTCGATGAAGATGCCAGATCGTTCTTCTCTCCTGTTCCGCGCGGACGCCTACGCCTTCCCCGCGGGACAGGCGTACGTCTCCGCGCTCTCGTTACATTCACGATCGCCCGGAGGCTTCTTCCATGACCACGTTGAACTCCAAGTACTGCAATCTTCTCACAACCGGTGAGGGTCTTGTCGTTGACATCCACACGGAGCGAACTCGGTGGGGTCAAAGCCTGCTGGCCTGCCATATCAAGGCACTCCATGGGCTACGCGACAAGGCGGAATATCTTGACTATGACGCGAGAGTCGTTGGGAAACAGGCTGAGCGTCTGATTCGAAAAGCCCAGAACGCTGTCAACGCTGGCTGCGATGTGCTGATCGCCTTCAAGGCCGGCGTTCGCTGGCTCAGCATTATCAAATACGATGACGACCACCCGAGGGCCGGCGAGATCGACATCGTGCAGAAAGCACGCCTGCTGTTTGTCCATTGGATGGACGTGGACGGCGTGCGCGTCTATACCGCCGAAGCCAGTGCCGTCCGAGACGGCAATGCTGAAGACGCGCTGACCGGCAATGACTCCTCCGATGCCGCCACTCCCAAGCCGGCCGCCGCCGCTGACGTCACAGCGCTCGCTGCGTCAGCCTGATGCATAAGGCCCCCTTCTCGGGGGCCCTTCTTGCGACTCGCTTCAGCCTCATCAAAGCACTCGTTGGACGCGAGTGTTGCAGGAACGTCTGCGCGCTTGCGTCGCTCTGCGATGTCATGCACGTGAACATTTGGCTCATGCCCTCCTCCCTGGCCTCTTCAACAAACCAACGCAAGGAGATGTCCATGTCACAGACAAGCCGCACCGGGGGCTCGTCCAGCTATCTATTGCGATTCTCGGCCGTTGCATCGGCGCTGATCCTCGTTAGAAAGGTTAGAGCCGTGTGGGTTGCGACCGAGCAGCACGCACTGAACCATCGACATGCCTATCGGGCGGCCCACACCAGCCTCCACTTGACGTATCTTGCGCTCGTTGCTGCGCATGGTCCTTACAATCTGGCTGCCGGCGTGCTCTTTGTCGTCATGGCCTTTGGATGGGCTCTGCGCCTGGACGCCGAGTCCTGAGAGAACTTGCGGGCAAGTCGGTACCCATCATCAATGCGGTGCGCCTCACGTTCTCATTGCCGCGCGACGATTCGGACCGTTTCAATCCATCCTCACCGCATGTCTGCTGAATCACCAGCAACATGCCAGTAGTCATCGGTCCGTTGGACTACGACGCGGCTTGCGCCGCGTGACCGAACCAGTTCGCAAAGCATCCTTTGTGCGAACGTCATCAAGTCAACCTGATGATGGATGCCACCGTCGTCCCTTCTGATCCTTTGACCCATGCGGGGCTTAAGTCGCTTGTTCCTGTTGGACCAAGCGACGTCTGCCCGCTTCATTCGTGCAACTTACGGAGATTCGTCATGACGCTCCCATCCCCCAACGTGGACTTCTACAACCTGCAGACCGCAAACATTCGTGGCGTAGGCCAGGTCAAGCAGGTCCGTTCCGTCACGCCCAGGCGAGGCAAGCCGTTCACTGCCTGCACACTCGTCGCGCTGCTTGGCCCCAGCAAGCAACCCAGACACCGATACTTCGACTGCGAAGTGACCGGGCAAGTTGCTGCGCAAGAGATTCTGAAATGCAAGGAAGCCTGCGACGCCGGCCGCAAGATCATGATCAAGTTCGAACTCAGTGCGGCTGAACTCAATCCGTTCACCTATCGCAACGGCGACAGAAAGGACGAGGTTGGCTTTACTGAGAAGGCCAGTTTGGCCGCCATCGATTGGCTCACGATCGATGATGAGCTGAAATATCAGGCCGATGTCAACGCCAACTCCAAGGACGCCGCGGACGAACTCGCTCCTGCGGCGTCCGCCACCAATGCCATCGTGTCTCCGGAGCCCATCGCTGCCGCTTCGTGACGCCTGGTAGGTCACGCGACAGTCGACCGTCGCTCTCTCGCTTTGTCATTTCCACCGACTGCCTGTTGGCGCGTCGTACGCGCCAACAGTCTCGGCCGACTTGCAATCACGGAGCTACCCCATGGGATGGTACTTCCGGCGCTGCTCTCGCGAAGATCTCATCGCAGAGCTGATCAAACCCAGCGATACCGATCGCGCTCGGATCGACGTCATCGCTCATACCCTGAGCGAAAACGTGTTGTGGTCCGTCGTTCGCGTTAATGCCAAGCAATCGGGGGTCATGAATCTCGCCATCGGCCAATCCTGCTCATACATCCGCTGCGATCTGCTAGACCAGCACGGAGATGAGTGGGGATACAAGCCGCTGGACGAATCCATGCATCCCTACTACTACAATTGTCCTCTTGCATATCTCGAACTCGCACCCGTGCAGTGCCCTGAATGGCGTGAAAACGTTCGCGCGTATCACGGTGCTCGTACGCATCACGAGCGCACTCCAGTCGCTTGAACTTCTGCTCATTCGTTCCAACGGGTGCGCCCAAGCATTCTCGCCCCCCCTCTCCATTTTTTAAAGGACACTACTATGGATCCCAAACTATCGTCACTCACCGTCGAACAGCTTCAGATGGTGGAAGAGCAACTGTCGAGAGATTCGTCATCGACCAACATCGAGCTGCAGTCACAATTCGTCCAGTGCGGACTGACGCCGGAACAAGCCGAGCAGGTGCTGATCTACCGGCAGTTGTATCTCGAGCATCTGTACCTCGATGGTCATACGCCCATCCTCAAAGGTGAGCAGGCGATCCGATTCAATCCAAATCGGCAACCGCTTGAGTTGATGACCGGCTGACATTTTCCGACCACCGCAGGGGCATCACTTTGCCCCTTGCGGCTGGGGTGGTGCCTCGTCGTTTCTTGGAGGCATCATGACGACCACCGGTTCCTTTCACCCGCGGTTCGAACCGGGCCGCTTGGAGCTCAGCTCAGGGGTTGAGGACCTTGTGAACCGAGGCCAGCTCAACGTTGATCACTACCTGCATCGTCATCTCCGTGGTGACTGGGGCGATATTGGCAAGGCTGCTCGAGAGGCCAATGAGCAAGCCCTTCGTCGAGGCGGTGTCCTGTATTCGTCTTATGTGCTCACGACAGAGACGAAGCTCATGATCGTCACGGCGGATAGCCGCACAGAAACCGCCGTGCTGCTCGTTCCTACGCTCCGCACTTCACCCTAAGACGCCGTATCGCAGCTCTCGGCAGCGGACCGCCGCTATTGCGCCGTCGGCCATCCGAACCTGATCCGGATGGACCTGCTCGTTCTTCACTCTCGACATCAACGAGTCCGCGTCACAACTCCCGATCTCAAACACT
The DNA here is from genome assembly GCF_004138335.1 of Peristeroidobacter agariperforans. Classification (GTDB taxonomy): domain Bacteria; phylum Pseudomonadota; class Gammaproteobacteria; order Steroidobacterales; family Steroidobacteraceae; genus Steroidobacter; species Steroidobacter agariperforans. The sequence goes on from NZ_RYFW01000001.1 coordinate 85,331, forward strand.
CACTTCATGAGGATACATCCATGACCAATTCCTATGCACCTGAGGTGCAATGCGACCATTCTGGAAAGTGGTATGGCAATGCGCTGCGCTTTGCGAGTGAATCCGAAGCACAGAAGAACGTCCGTGACCTGGCTAGCCGCTGGACGCTGGTCCACAACACCCGCGTCGTTCCCTCCGAGGATCCACCCAACTATCGGTGGGACGACACGCTGGGTCTGGTGCGCATTACCGGTGGCGACGACAAACACGTCGCGCCGGATCACACCGCCACGCTCTAAGCATCGTTCTCTGCCATCACGTCCACATCACACGTCGGGATCGCACCCGACGGGGGCGATCCCGACTCAACGACTCACAAGTTTGAGGAAGGGTCCATGACCGAGAAGTCATACGTTTCCATGGAACGTCGCATCTGCATCGTCTGCGGCACTGAGTACGACACGAACGCACTGCTCATCGACAAGCATCTGCGAGCCAGCTTGGACAGATATACGATCACTGGCTGGGGGCTATGTTCGAAGGACGAGCAGCTATTCAACGCGGGCTTTGCCGCATTAGTAGAGATCGATCCAGCAAAGAGCGGTAGCCCGCCAGACGGTGCGAGCGTCAAACCAGAGCAGGTCTACCGGACGGGCGCGCTCGCGCATCTCAGGCGAGATATCGCCGCGAAGGTGTTCAACGTTCCCATTCGTCAAGGTCTGCCGTGCGTGTTCGTCGAACCAGGCATGATTCGGAAGCTTCAGGCAGCGACGCACGCCTCGACAGATCGAGCTGATGCGACCTGATCATGCTCACCCAGCCACTGCATTGACCTGAGCTGACGCAAGTCTGTCTCCCGCATACGCGGCCCCTCTTGGGGCCGCGTCCTTCCCTGTTTGTTTTCACGATCCGCTCCGGCTCCCTCCCATAGGCGCTCACCAGGTGACTGGCAGGTGCCCTTTTCATTCAAGGCCGGCCCGCATGGGCTAACGCACCCGTGCTGCGCAGTGCCGCCGATCGCCAGTGCGTCTGGCAACCACACTTCCGCTCCTATCACTTCACCCCGATCGAGGAATTCAACATGACCTATTCACAGGATCTCGAACCCGCGGCGGCCCGTGTGTCGACCGCGTTACGCAAGCTTGCAACCGCAGCGAGCGGCCATCTAGGCAGCGACTGTTACATACATGCAGAGTTGGGACGCGTGTTGCTCGCGGACTGCGGTTTCCAAGCCTTGCGCGTCGTGGGCTTTGCCGCGTGGCGTGTCGGCGAAGGCAACGGCGATGTCATTGCTCACGCGCCCTATGTGAAGGGCTATCTACCCGCGGGCGTCAAAGGCTTCGCTTACCACGCATGGCTCGATTGTTCTGGATTCATTGTCGACTTCACGACGTATCAGCTGAGGCACAAGGCGCAAGAACTGGATGCGATGGACGGTGGCCATACGACGGTGAATTGGTGCCCGGCGTTTTTGCTGCTGCCAAAAAACTCAATCCGAAGCTACAAGGAGGTCGCCGCCACTCTGCACCCGGGCGTGGCCTATTACGAAGCACGTCCCGAGCTCGAGCGGGCGTTGCGCACGCAGTTCACACTCGACCCGCAGGACGTTCATGCTGCTCGTGTGATCCTTGCGAATCCGGGAATGACCGTGCTCGGTCCCAACGGCATGGCCCGGCGCATCGATCAGTGATGTTGAATCGATACCCGTTTAGAACTTCACATCCGCAAGTTGGCGGCCCCCGCCGGGGGCCGCATTCCTCGGCTGCGCGATTCCGAGCATAAATCGACTTGCTCGCGACTCGCATTCTCTGCTGATTGCGCCGCAGTTCACCGCCACGCTGCCGTCCAGTCAGTGGTATCTGGGGAACCCCAATGCGTCGCGAGTCGAGTTCCGTCTGTTTTCAGCGCCGTCTCATCTACGCAGGGCTCGCCTGCCTCGGCTTGATGGCAGGGTGCACCGCGACTTCACCGACGGTCGTGGCGCCCGCCACGCCGTCTTCTCCGGAACTCTTGCCGTCAGACGGCACACTGGTCGTGCGTCATGGTCGGTACACGCTCGTAGAGCTGATTCCGGAGCATGACCAAAGCGATCTGATGCAGCAGATCATGGATATCACGTTTCCCGCAGCCGTGATTCACAGTGTCACGGACGCACTTCGTTACCTGTTGCTGCACTCGGGCTATCGCATGAGCGAGGACTGCGAGGCCGCTCACGCCTTCGATGGACTGGCGTTTCCCGCGACTCACGCATACCTCGGACCTCTCACGCTACGCAACGCGCTTCAGGTACTTGTCGGACCGGGGTGGCAGCTAGACGAGGACAACGCATCCCGCACAGTTTGCTTCGCACGCCGCGACGCCGCGCAGCCGGCCGCCGGCACCGTCCGCGGCGACGCGACGGAGCACGGCAATGACTGACCCTGCAACGTCACCTCGATCACGACTCCTTCGCGTCCTTGCGATCGTTTGGGTCACGCTGATCAGCGCTATAGCGCTCGTTGACCGAGTTGCCGTAGGGCATCTGACCCAGCGTGTCGAGGGGAACCTCGAGTATGGCCAGTTGGTGGTGGAAGCCCTCGAGGAGCGGTTGAGTGCAGTCGAGCAACGCATGGGAGCGCTCCAACGTGCTCCCCGCCAAGTCAGCAAGGCCGCGTTTGCCGAGGCGCAGCAAGCACTCGATGATCGGCTTGATCAAATCGATCGAACAATACGTGAGTCAGCGCGCGCGAGCGACCTCGTGTCTCTGCAGGAGCGACTGATCGCCGTCGAAAAAGGGCTGGCGCGCGCGAGAACATCCAAGCGTCCCGCAACGCCCACGCGCGCACCCGATGCCGTTCACACCGAACCGCCGCCTCCAGACCCGCCATTCACCGTGCTCGGCATCGAATGGCGCGGCGGCAAGCGCTTCCTGTCGTTGGCGCCTACCGGCGCGTACTCACTCGATGCCGTGCGCGTACTGCAACCGGGCGAGGCGTACGACGATTGGCAACTTGAAAGCGTGGATCGCGACAGCGCCGCCTTTCGAGTCGCCGGTCGGTTGCAGCGAGTCACGGTTCCATAGAGCACAGACGTGAAGACGATTGTTTCCTGTATGCGTCTGCTCTCGCGTGCCGCGCTCCTGACGGTCCTCTTGCCACTATCGAGCTTGGCGGCGCAAAGCCATCGCGCTGTCGAATCCCGCGTTGTCGAGAGCGACCTGCGATCGTCGACGAGCGCAGCGCTTGACGAGCGCCTTGCACGCGACTGGGGTCTCAAAGCCGAAGAATGGGGACGGTATCGCCAGTTGATGCAGGGACCACTGGGGCTGTACTCACCCAACCTCGATCCACTCACGGCGCTGGGCATGGAGGCGCGCAACGAAGACGAACGGCAACGCTACGCCGAGTTGCAGGTGCAGGCGGAACGTCGTCGCGTGGAGAAGCTGCTCGCATATCAGCGAGCCTATGACGAGGCATGGCAGCGCCTGTATCCGAGGCAGCAGCGTATCACCGCATCCAGTCTACGCTCGCACCTAGCTTCATCGCAGCCTCTTGCCTCTCCGGTCGAACTACGCCTCGCCGTTTTCGTGAGCAATCACTGCCCGCCCTGCGATCAGCGCGTGAAGCAATTGCAGGCGGCGGGTCAGCCGTTCGATCTCTACATGGTCGGGAGCGACAACAACGATGCAGAGATTCGCCAATGGGCCGCGCGTGCAGGCATCGAGCCGTCCAAGGTCCGAGCCGGACAGATCACGCTCAATCACGATGCGGGACGCTGGGCATGGATCGGCGGACGTGGCGGACTGCCGGCCGTGGTTAAGGAGATTGACGGGCGATGGCAGCGTCAGTGAGCACGCGGACTTCCGCGCTGATGTGTGTCACTTGCCTGTTCCTCGGATCGGGCGCGGCACGGGGCCAAGGCATCACACCGCCTGCCGCCTATCAGCATGCTGCCTCGTCCGCAGACATTCCTTCGACGGTCCTGTTCGCGGTGGCGCTACAAGAGAGCGGCATGACCGTTCGGGGTCGTCTGATCCCGTGGCCGTGGACATTGAACACAGACGGCATGCCTCATCGCTTTCGCCGCCGAGCCGAGGCGTGCGCGGCGCTCCGGCGCGCGCTGACTCAGTATAGAAACGTTGACGTGGGTCTCGGCCAGATCAGCGTGCGCTATCACGGGCATCGCGTCGGAGAACCCTGCGAATTGCTGGATCCCTATCGCAATCTCGCGATCACGGCGGCCATTCTCCGCGAGCACTACACCCCTGGTGAGGATTGGCTGGTCGCCATCGGTCATTACCATCGCCCGGCGGGTGGCGAGCCTGCAGCGCGCTATCGACGTAGCGTCCAGCAGCACCTCGCACGTGTTGTCGGCACGGTGGCGGCCTCACCGGAAGCACGCCGATGAAGCCGCGCTGCCTCCGCGTGTTCGCGGTATGGGTCGGAGCGATCGTCACAGCGCCGGCACTCCCGGACGGGCAGGAACTTATCGTCGTCGACGATCTCGGTGGCGCCTCCGCGCTGCCGTACTACCGCGCACTCAATCTGCAATCGCGGAAACCCTTTCCGTCGTTGGTGGATCCGACGTCGGTGCGAACTCCTTCAGCAAGCACTCGGTACAGCGAAGCGGACCTGCTTCCCGTGCGCTCAGCTCGACTCACGCCGGGCTCCATCGCGCCTCGCGCAATCAATGTGCCGGGCCTCACGCCATTGTTCCTGATCGGCGATGACGATCGATCGCGGGCTTGGTTGCGAGCACGCTTGCCCAAGTTGCGCGCGTTACGCGCGCTTGGCTGGGTCGTGAATGTCAACTCCGCCGAAGCCTTGGCGTCGCTGCGGGAACTTGCACCGGGCCTCACGCTCGCGCCCATCTCCGGCGACGACCTGGGAGCGCGGCTCGGACTGCATTACTACCCCGTGCTGATCACGCCCACGGGCATCGAGCAATGATATGGCGCGGGTGCACGCCCTCGAGGTGCTGCTGCGACCCGCCGTGGAACTGTACACAGTCGCCGCGTGCGTACTGTGCAGTGTGCTCTGTCTCGCCGCGCCCTGGTCACTCGCCCTGCCTCCGTCACTGGGGCTGGGCGCCGCTTCAGTGCTACTTGTTCTCGCGGGATGCCGCCTGCACGAAGCGATCATCGTCCTGCGTTACCGGCGCAACATCCGCCGTCTACCGCGCTATGTGATGACGAGCCGTGCGGTGCCGGTCAGCCAGCATCGGTTGTTCGTGGGTCGCGGCTTTCGTTGGGACCAGCGCCACACACATCGACTGCTGCAGACCTATCGGCCCGAATACCGCCGCTACATTGAACCCAGTGGGTTGTATCAGCGGATTCGATCGCTCGAACATCGGCTCGAGTTCGCCTCATCCCCTCTAAACGGCCTCGCACGCATCACCCAGTGGGATCACGCACTCAATCCGGTCCGCCCATTACCCCCCGTCGGCGGACTACCGCGCCTGCACGGCGTCGAACCTCATGAATCGGACGTGACGCTACCCCTCGGTGAACGGGTCGGACACGTGTTGGTGATGGGGACCACCCGCGTAGGCAAGACGCGCCTTGCCGAACTGCTCCTCACGCAAGACATCCGCCGCCAACGCAGTGGCGAGCACGAGCCTGTGATCGTGTTCGATCCGAAAGGCGATGCGGATCTTCTGACGCGACTGTACGTGGAAGCCAAGCGTGCGGGGCGCGAAGGCGAGTTATATGTGTTCCATCTCGGCTGGCCGGAGCTGAGTTGCCGCTATAACGCCATCGGTCGGTTCGGACGCATCTCTGAGGTCGCAACCCGCGTCGCCGGTCAGCTCAGCGCGGAAGGTGATTCGGCCGCCTTCAAAGAATTTGCCTGGCGCTTCGTCAACATTATCGCGCGCGCATTGGTTGAACTCGGTCAACGACCTGACTATGCACTCATCCAGCAGCATGTCATCAACATCGATGCGCTGTTTCTCGAATATGCTCGCCACTACTTCTCACGCGTCGATCCGAAAGCGTGGGAGATCATTGTCGCGATCGAGGGCAAGCTCAACGACAAAACCATCCCGCGTCACATGCTGGGTCGCGAACGACGGGTGGTGGCGATCGAGCAGTATCTGTCGCAGTCTCGGCTCTATGATCCCGTCCTGGATGGGCTGCGCTCGGCCGTTCGATACGATCGAACGTACTTCGACAAAATTGTCGCAAGCCTGTTGCCGCTGCTCGAAAAGCTCACCACCGGCAAGATCGCGCAACTCCTCGCGCCTCAGTACTCAGATCTCAATGATCCGCGGCCCATCTTCGACTGGATGCAGGCCATCCGTCAGCGCGCTATCGTGTACGTGGGCCTCGATGCGCTCAGCGATGCCGAGGTCGCGAGCGCAGTCGGCAACTCCATGTTCGCCGACCTGGTCTCGGTCGCGGGCAGCCTGTACAAGTTCGGTATCGACGACGGACTGCCAGGTGGCGGACGCGCCGCCAAGATTCCCATCAACGTGCATGCCGATGAATTCGCAGAGTTGATGGGCAACGAGTTCATTCCGTTGCTCAACAAGGGAGGGGGTGCGGGTCTTCAAATCACGGCCTACACGCAAACCCTGAGCGACATTGAGGCTCGCATCGGCAATCGCGCCAAGGCGGGTCAGGTCATCGGCAACTTCAACGCGCTGATCATGCTGCGCGTTCGCGAGACGGCGACCGCGGAGTTGCTGACCCAACAACTGCCCAAGGTAGACATCTACTCCACGTCGCTCGCAAGCGGTGCGACGGACAGCTCCGACCCGCACGGTGACACCGCCTTCGTCTCCTCGACGCACGATCAGATCGAGATGACGAGTGTGCCCCTGATTGAACCGGCGCATGTGGTCGCACTGCCCAAGGGACAGGCCTTTGCGTTGATCGAGGGCGGCACCCTCTGGAAGGTTCGAATTCCGCTGCCCGCCCCGAACCCAGATGAAGTCATGCCGAAAGACCTGCAGACACTCGCCTCCCATATGCGGCAGCGGTATGCGGACCCGCACGAATGGTGGGAAGGCCAGCCGGCTGCTCAGGATCGACCGCTACCTCACGATCTGCGCGGCCTCGCTGAACGCGATAGCGGCTCCTCACCCGAAACAAGCACATGACCAGTCCAGCAGACGCCGCGCAACGGCAGCAGGCTCGTGCGCAAGGTTTGATTGCAAACACCCTGCTGCTCCCATTTCAATTGTTCGGGGTACTGTGCGGTTCACTGATCCTGTCCGTTATCGTGGAATGGATCGGCATGCATTGGGTGTGGCCGGAACAGGGCTGGCATCATGCGCAACACATGCTGGAGCACGAACTCGATCAGCTATCGCTGCAATTCCCGCAGAGTCTGCTCATCGAAGCGCCCGAAGCGACCACCCGTCGCGTCGTCTTGAGTGCATATGACAAGCTGTTCGTGAAGACCGGTGTGCTTGAACACGCACGCGCACTATCAGCACGCGCCCACGTACAGTCCGATCGCATCGAGGGGTTTCGGTCGGTACGGCGTAGGGTCAGCTTACAAATGGAAGCGTATGCGCTCGCGGCCAGCTACACGCTATTGACGTTTCTCGTGCGCGTCGTGGTGTTGTGCCTGACGTTGCCGCTCTTCATCACCGCCGCCTTTGTGGGCTTCGTGGATGGACTCGTGCGCCGGGACATTCGTCGCTTCGGCGCAGGGCGTGAATCAGGATTCGTCTACCACCGCGCCAGAGCGAGCCTCATGCCACTCGCGGTGCTGCCCTGGGTTACTTATCTCGTGCTGCCCGTGAGTATGCATCCGCTCTGGATTCTTCTGCCCGGCGCAATCGGGCTGGGCATTGCCGTGAGCATCACCGCAGCTAGCTTCAAGAAGTATTTGTAACGCTGCTGATCGTGGCGCCGAAAACCGATATCCGGTGCGCGCTCATTCATTGAGGCGCGCTCTCACCGAACGTCGCAGCATCGAGCTCCTATCTCACAATTGAAGCTAACGGGTACGCGTGTAATGACGCTCCAAGGACTCACGATGAAGACCCAACCGCGGTTGTGGGCAGTGACGCTCGCGGTCGGCTTGAGCTTGTGTCAACCCGCCACTGCCGATTCGGATCTAGAGAACGCGCGGCTCGCCGCGCTCATGCGTCAACTCGACGTGCTTGATCGCCTGGCGGCGCAGAGCGCTTCCTCACCGCCCGCGAATACCCGCTACCACTTTGACTACGCGCGGTTGCGCCAGGACCTGGTGCGCATCCGCACAGGTATCGAGGACTACCTGAGCCCGAGTCGGGCGCAGCCGCGCGACCCAGACACGCTGAGCGGTGAGTACCGCCGTGAAGGTGTGCCAGCGCGATGACTCAAGATCAACTCGATGCATTTCTCGCCAACGGCGGTTTCGGTCCCTCCGAAAGCGCCATGCTGCTGCTGAGCACCGTCTTCGCCGTCCTGCTCCTCTGGGGCGTATGGGCGATGCGCGCAGCCTATGTCGGCTGGGCCGAACACCAGCTCCCCCATCGTGCTCTCTTGATGGTCATCGTCCGCTTCGTCTCAATGTACCTCGTGCTGACCTACTTCCTATTGTCGTGATCCGTCGGCTCTGACGCGAGCCTTCTGCCGTTCGCTGCACTTCCCCGCCATTGGTATCCGGCCCTGCCCGTGAGCGTGCGTCTGCTCGGGACGCTCTTCTCAGCGCGACCGGGCTGGCCAGCACGATGAGCAGCATCGCAGGCAGTTTCAACCAATTTCTCTAAGCGCGTATCGCGTTCACTGACCGTTATTCCGGCGCGGGAAAAGCGGTGTGCATCGCGTGCCCATTCATTGCGGCGGCCCCGATCGACCCCTCGCAGCATCACGCCTCCCGCGAGTAGATCGGTGACCCCGCAATGAAATCATCCATCCGTCTCAATCGTGCAATTCCTCTTCTTGTTCTTTCCAGCTTGCTGCTGATTGATATGAGCTTGCCATCCGTCGTGCAAGCACAGGGCCTGCCGACCGTGGAGGATCCCTCGCGACCCAGTGACGGCATCCTAGAAACCATCCAGAACTACAGCTACGACGTTGTGCTGTTGGTTGCACTCCTCGTCATCTCTACGATGTTCATTGGCGTTTGTTATCACGGGTATGTCTCCTATTCGGAGATCCAGACGGGCCGCAAGACGTGGGGTGAGTTTGGTCTGACGGTCGCTGTGGGGGCCGTGCTCCTAGTCATCGCAATCTGGCTGCTCAATGCGGCCACTGACATCCTGTGAGGTCATCGCGTGAGCGGGAATCTCGAGCCACGCGATAGGGTGACGTTCTTGCCGCATCGCCTGAACCGCCAACCTACGGTCGTGCGCGGTCTCACCGCGGATGAGTTGTGGATCACCGTCACGCTGAGCGCAACAGTCGGGCTGCTGATCGGCGTTCCGCTTGCGTGGATTGCGCACAGCATTGCGCTGGCGCCGACCGTCATCGCCGTGAGCATGGCCGTCGGCGTCTTCGCAGGTGGCGGCGTACTCCGGCGACACAAGCGCGGTCGACCGGACACCTGGCTCTACCGGCAGATGCAGTGGCGCATAAGACGACGCGTCCCGGCGCTGTCCCGCTATGTCGGTGCGAGCGAACTCATCGACCGCTCCGGGTATTGGAGTATTCGGCGAGGTCCGACACGATGAGCCGGTTTCAGAATGAGGTCGTGCATCTGCAAGCGCACGTGCGAACGTTGCGCTTCGCGGCCGTCGCGCTTCTACTCATCACATTACTACTGGCGCTCGGTTGGTGGAACGCACCGCGTGAACTGACCATCCATGTGCCACCGGATCTGCGGACAGGCAGTGTACGCAAGTGGTGGGATGTACCGCCGGAGTCCGTTTACGCCTTTACGTTCTACGTCTGGCAGCAACTGCACCGCTGGCCGACCAATGGTGAAGAGGATTATCCAAGAAACATCCGTGCGCTCGACGCGTACCTGACACCCGCGTGCAAAACGTTTCTGGAGCATGACTTTGCCACCCGCCGCGATGCCGGCGAGCTGCGGCAACGTGTACGCGGCATCTACGAAATCCCCGGGCGCGGCTATGGCGAAGCGCCTGCGATTCGGGTCCAGACCGTGTCGAACCGCGACTGGATCGTGACGCTCGATGTGACCGCCGATGAGTACTACGGCTCCGAGCAGGTCAAGCGCGCATTGATTCGCTATTCCCTGAAGGCGGTCCGCGCTGACGTGGATCCGCAGCGCAATCCGTTTGGCCTCGCCATCAACTGCTACAGCACGCCGCCACAACGAATTGCATCGCCTGCCCCAGCAACGCCTGACCGTTCAGGACTACCCGGCACATCGGAAGGCACATCATGAAGCATTCGATCTTCCTCAGCGCGCTCTTGCTTGGCGTTGGATCGGTCGGCCATGCCGTAGAGATCCTTCGATGGGAGCGACTGCCACTCTCGATCCGCCTGGTGGTCGGGCAGGAACGCGTGATCTTTGTCGATCGCAACGTAAGAGTCGGGATACCGGCCTCGGTCAGCGAGCGCTTGCGCGTGCAGAGTGCGGGCGGCGCGTTGTACCTCCAAGCAAGTGCGCCCATCGAACCGACGCGCCTGCAACTGCAGGATGCGATCAGTGGTGCGCTCGTTCTGGTGGACGTGACGGCGGAACATGCGATGGCCGATGCCGCACCTCTGGAGCCGATCCGGATCATTGATGGCGAGGCGGCGCGGGCTCTCACCGATCGACAGCTCCACGCAGGGGCCGATGTACAGGTGTCAGACGACCCTGCGGCCATCCCGACACCCGTTTCTGTGGTACTCACGCGATACGCTGCGCAGAGCTTCTATGCACCGCTTCGCACGCTCGAGCCGGCGTCTGGACTCGTGCGTGTGGCGACACCGCGCAATCTACCCCTCGACACGGTGCTGCCCACGCTGGCGGTGCGTTTGAAAGCAATGGCCGCGTGGCGTCTTGCAGATCATTGGGTGACCGCCCTCCGCATCACGAACGCCGAACCGCAGTGGATATCGCTGGACCCGCGCGCACTGCAAGGTGACTTCCTTGCCGCGACCTTCCAGCACGCCGATCTCGGCCCTGCCGGCGACTCGACGGACACGACGATGCTGTACCTCATCACTCGTGGACATGGCCTGGCTGAAGCCTTGCTACCTTCAATCGGGTCCATCGATGCCAGCTCGAATCTACCGCCCGCATCGATCAACGACGGAGGTCCACGTGAAGAGTAATGGTCTACTCAAGTGGCTCTTGATTCCGATCGTGCTGCTTGTCGTATTCGTCGGCGTGCGATTGCTCTCCAGTCCGCCAACGCCCTCCCCGGCACGTTCCGCAAGTGAAGCAGCAAGCGAATTGACGGCTGAGGAAATGAAAAGTCTCGGCATCGAGGGCGACACCCCGGAGGACACCGTCGCGACGCTCGTGGCTCAGGTCAAGGAGTTACGAACCGAACTCAAGAGTGCCCTCGAGGGCAACAAGCAGCAGAAGGCCGAGAACCAGCGCCTCCGCCAGCGCGAAAGCGCGATCGATCGGCGCATCCAGTCTGCACTCGAGGCCGAGCGGGACCGCTCGCGAGAAGATCGAGAGCAGGGCGCACGCGAGCAAGAGCGAATCCGCAGTCTCCTGCTCGAGCTGCAGCAGCAGCTTGACCGATCCTCACCCGGCCACGCCGACCTACCAGTGGGTCTCGGGCTACGCGAAGAGGATGCCTACGGCCCGCACGACGTCTCCAGCCTCCAATGGGTCGAGCCGCAGGACGCAAGACCCGCAGATAGGAAAACGGGCTCGCGGCCAACATCATCCGCGAGCACTGCTGTGTTCCCGACGAGTTTTGGTCCAGCCCTAGACGATACAAAAGACACCCCGAGCTCCGATGGTGACAAACAACCCGAGGGTGGTGTGTCACAGCGCGAGGTCAAGAAAGCTGATACCACGAGACCCATCTACACGGTGCCGGCGAATTCGACATTGATGGGCGCTGTCGCGATGACCGCGCTGATCGGACGTATCCCGGTCGACGGCGCGATCGATGATCCGTATCCGTTCAAGGTGCTCATTGGTGCGGACAACCTGTCGGCCAATGGCGTCGAACTGCCGGAGGTCGCGGGCGCCATCGCCAGCGGCACAGCCTCGGGCGACTGGACATGGTCATGCGTGCGCGGCCAGATACGCTCGATCACCTTCGTGTTCCACGATGGCACGATTCGCACTGTGGGCTCGACTGCTTCGGGCAACGGGACGACCGGCGACACCCTCCGCAGCGGTCTCGGGTGGATCAGCGATCCACATGGCATTCCCTGTGTCAGCGGCCTACAGCGCAGCAACGCTCAACAGTATCTGACCTCACGATCGTTAATCACCGCGGCCGGCGCCGGCGCGGCTTCGCTCATCGACTCCGACAGCGGCAGCATCTCTTATGTCAGCCCCGCCGGATCGCTCGGCACGGTCGGCATCTCGGGGAATGAGGCAATGGGGCGCATTCTTTCGGGCGGCGTCCAGGACCTCGCACAATGGGTCAACAAACTATATGGCCAGGCTTTCGCTGCTGTGTACGTGCCACCTGGCGCGAAGGTGGCAATCCACATCGAACAGCCGCTCGCGATCGACTATGACGCGGCGGGACGCAAGGTGAACCACACCCTAGGAGCGAGTCATGTTTCGGATCTCGACTAACGCAACACGCATGGCACTGGTGGCCGTGGCGCTCAGCGGCTGCGCGACGAGCAAAGACACGCTGCTCACGCATGACAGCGCCACGATGCTCGACATCTGGAACCAACACACGAGCGGTCAGCCGGGAGCCGGTGCAAATCGGGAACTACTGGATGCGCGGCAAGCACTGCGACGCCCATTGATCGAAGCGGACCGCTCAGCGGCACTCGCCGCCAATGTCACCTACACGCGCACGGCTCGCAGTGAAATCTATCGACAGTTTCCGCGCCTGCCGAATCCCGATCTCATCATGTACGTCTTTCCGCATCTCGCCGGGTCAGAGCAGGTTCCAGTGCCCGGCTACAGCACCGTCTTTGCTTTGCACTCGCGGGTCGAGTATGCCCTGCCGGGCGAACGCACCGACGACTATTGACTGACCAAATCGCTCGCGAGACGCCCGCTATCGCTGGCGTGCGACTTACCGCGCGACTATTCCATCCTCGCTGAATCATCTCGCGCTCGTGTGTGACTGACTGCGTCAGCACCAAGCCAGGCGGCCATAGGTCCTCGAGGCTGCGCTGCGGTTCCCCGCAGTGACCAGAACTATCAGCTCGACATGCTGACGGTCGTACTCGGACGCAGCAATGCCGATGCAGGGACTCTCCAAAATCATCCACACCCGCTATGCGAGGACTCGAACATGGCCGATGCTAAGATCGTTTCCGTCACCATAGGACCGATGCCACGTACGCTACCTGAAGGAATGGGTGACCCCATGCCAAAGGTTCACGCTTATTTCGATGATGGGACCGACGAGGTGCTCTTTCATTACTATCCGGATGAGATCTCCCTCACAGAGAGTGAGTTTATCGGGCTCACAGCTTTGGAAGCCAAAGCGCTACGTCGTCTCAAAGACGTTAGTTACTTGCGCTCCTGAGTTCCTCAGCGCTGCTCGCAGAGTCTGATCTAGCCAACATCAAGCATCTACTTGATGGGACACGGCTTCCCCGCTGCGGGAAGCCGTGTCCCCTTCTTTCTCCCGTCCGCACGATCGTGCATTGACCACGCGCGTGACGTGAGCAACACCATGAGCGCATACCGCGTGCATCTGGCAATAACACCGCCTCTGCCAAAGCGGTATGTAACGCGCACCGATTCCTAGCGGCACGACCCAGCTGACGCTCGCAGCATCACGCCTCTATCCCTCCTACAGACAGGTAACGCCTGTGATGCCCCTTCCCGCAACGCGCAAGGAACAGCCGAACGTGGCTGTGGGCCGTGATCTGATGAAGGCAGAGCAAGATGCTACCGCGGCATTCGCGCGAGCACCGTCCAAACCGAGCGAGCCCTCGGCGGATGCTTGGGAACAGTACGTCGCTCATCTGCGCGCTCACGGCATTCCTGCACCAGATACATGGCGCGAGTCACGGCATCGCCGCGCAACGCTCGCCGACGAACGAGCGCTTTATGATGTCGCACCGTCCTTCGTCGACATGCTCCCGTGGGTCGAGTTCTTACCCAACTCACAAAGCCTGCTCCTCGAAGACGGACGGTCGGTCGCGGCGTTCTTCGAACTGACGCCGATCGCCACTGAGGGGCGCGAAACACTCTGGCTCGATCAGGTCCGTGACGCGCTGGAGGACTCGCTCCAGGACAGCCTCGATGAGCTCGATGACGACCCATGGGTCGTGCAGCTCTACGCTCAAGATGAGACTGGTTGGGACCCGTATCTCCGCGCGCTCCGTGACTACGTTCATCCACGGGCCAAAGGAACGGCGTTTACCGAGTTCTATCTACGTTTGGTCGAGCACCACCTGCGCTCCGTGTCCCGGCCCGGCGGTCTCTTCCGGGATAATGCGGTGACGCAGCTGCCCTGGCGCGGTCAGACGCGACGCGTGCGCATGGTCGTCTATCGTCGCTTGAATGGCATTGATCGTGCCGGCCGGCACTGGGCGTCACGGAATGCATCTCCTCGCGAAGCGTTCCCCGAACAAGATCTGACCATCACCTGCGATCGACTCGTCGGTGGTCTGTCCAACGCGGGCATCAAGGCACGACGACTCGGCGCGGCCGACATTCACGCTTGGCTCGTGCGCTGGTTCAACCCGTCTCCGGCGATGCTTGGAACATCGCCCGAGGCCAGAGAGCGCTTCTATCAGCTCGTTGCCTACCCAGAGGATAGCAGTGCCGAAACGTTAGAGCTGGCGAGCGGCACCGATTTCGCGCAACGGCTTTTCTTTGGTTCCCCACGGTCCGATGCCGATCACGGTGTGTGGTCCTTCGACGAGCGGCCTCATCGCGTCGTCGTGCTCGACCGACTGCGCACGCCCCCGGTCACCGGGCACACGACGGGTGAGACCTCCAAAAGTGGCGAGGCGATCAACGCGCTCTTCGACCAGTTTCCCGATGACACGGTGATGTGCATCACGCTCGTGATCACACCACAGGACCGGCTCGAATCGCACCTGAATTATCTCGCCAGGAAATCCGTAGGAGACACGCTCGACTCCGAGCAGACTCGCCAGGACGTGCAGCAAGCCCGTTCCACGATTGGCCGCGCCCATAAGTTGTATCGTGGAGCAATCGCGTTCTACATACACGGTCGTGATCTCGCCGAACTCGATGACCGCACGCTGCAACTAACCAACGCCCTCCTGGGCGCCGGCCTGCAACCCGTGCGAGAGCACGATGAGGTCGCGCCGCTTAACAGCTATCTGCGCTGGCTGCCCTGCAAGTACAACCCGGCCATGGACCGGCGGCAGTGGTACACGCAATTGATGTGGGCGCAGCATGTCGCAAACCTCGCGCCTATTTGGGGACGCCACCTGGGGACAGGACACCCCGGCATGACATTCTTCAATCGTGGCGGTGGTCTGGTCAGCATCGATCCGCTCAACCGCCTTGACCGACAGATGAACGCCCATCTGTTCCTGTTCGGACCGACGGGGTCGGGCAAGTCGGCGACGCTCAGCAGCATGCTCAATCAGGTCACGGCGATCTACAGGCCGAGAGTCTTCGTCGTCGAGGCCGGCAACTCTTTCGGGCTGTTTGCTGACTTCGCTCGACGGCTGGGGCTGAGCGTGCATCGAGTGCGACTCGCACCTGGCGCCGGCGTGAGCCTCGCACCGTTCACAGACGCCCGCCGACTCGTGGAAACGCCGAATGATGTTCAGACCCTGGACGTCGATGCGTTGGACGAACCGGATACGCCTACGGGACGGACCGACGATCCCGATGAGCAGCGCGATGTACTCGGTGAACTTGAGATCACCGCTCGCCTGATGATCACCGGCGGCGAAGAGCAGGAAGAAGCGCGGATGACGCGCGCCGACCGCAGTCTCATCCGCCAGTGCATCATCGACGCCGCACAATACTGTTCATCGCAGCGACGTACCGTTCTCGCCGGAGACGTGCACGATGCCCTACGGCGCCGCGCGAGCGATCCCGTGCTGCCCGAGCCGCGCAGAACGCGCCTGCTCGAGATGGCCGATGCCATGGACATGTTCTGCCAGGGCGCGGACGGCGAGCTCTTCAATCGCCCAGGGACGCCGTGGCCAGAGGCGGATATCACAATCGTGGATCTGGCGACCTTTGCGCGCGAGGGATATCACGCGCAACTCGCCGTCGCTTACGTCAGCCTCATCAACGCAGTCAACAATATCGCCGAGCGCGACCAGTATCTCGGTCGGCCACTGATCAACGTGACGGATGAAGGTCACATCATCACGCGAAATCCGCTCCTCGCCCCGTATGTGGTGAAGATCACGAAGATGTGGCGAAAGCTCGGCGCTTGGTTCTGGTTGGCGACGCAGAACCTGGACGACCTTCCGGCGGTCGCGAAGCTCATGCTCAACATGATCGAGTGGTGGATCTGTCTCAGCATGCCGGTCGATGAAGTGGAAAAAGTGGCGCGCTTTCGCGAGCTCAGCCCTGCGCAGAAAGCCCTCTTGCGCTCGGCTCGCAAAGAAATGGGCAAGTACTCAGAAGGCGTCATTCTCAGCAAGTCGACGGAGATCCTGTTTCGCGCCGTTCCCCCGAGCCTCTACCTGGCGCAAGCCATGACGGAATCGGACGAGAAGCATGAGCGCCATCAGCTGATGACCTCGGAAGGAATTAGCGAACTGCAGGCGGCCATGCGTGTTGCCGAGCGGCTGGATCGCTCACGCGGCATCGAGCCGCTGTCCTTCGAGGAACTTATTGCGAGCACTACGGCGCGCCCGACGCCTGGCAGTCCCAATAAATAGGGATCGGCGCCAACGCGTGTTCACTGCTGCAGTGAGCTCTCCGCTCGTCCATCTTGATCTCGATTCTGCAGCTATCGGTCTTTCAGGCTGCGTGCGGCTCTGCGCATCGACCGAAACCCAGTCCGCATATGCATCGTAGCCGCGGACCTTCACCAGCACATCTGGTGGCGATGCACTTCTCTTCAGCCAAGTCAGCGATCTTCGAAAGATGGCGTGCATCTTTCAAACAGTCGTGCCTTTTCAACCACTCACTGACGGGAGATGATATGCACACTCATAATATACGCAGCGCCGGGGCCCTCTATGTCGAACGGCTGCAGCAAGCTGTCCGAGTCATGAAAGGACTTTCGGAAGACGAGCGTTCGCACTTCGATATTGATCTGTTCGCGATTCGCAACAAGAGCGGCGTTTCCGCATGCATTGCCGGCTTCTGTGGTTTTGATCCGTGGTTCCAGGCCGAAGGCTTTATGACCACCGTTGGCGACGATAAGTCCCTATCCCGCGGACAGGTCAGTATCCCCGTGGAGATCTTTTTCGGTACTGAGGAACCGTTCTACCGTTCCGGCTATGGGCCTGCGTTTCGCGACCGTCCGATCTCAGTCGATCAGGCCATCGCGGCACTAAACAGGGCAATTGCGTCATTCGATGCGAGCTCGAACACCGAGACTCCTTCAGCCGGCGCATCAAGAGCGGACTAAGGACCTCTGTATGGACACGCGCACCAAGGTTGGCCGCGTGTCCTCTCACCTTGATGCCTGTCGCGGCATCCCGAGAGTCCCGTCCCAGTTAACCACTTCCTTCTTGCAGGAGACCTTTCATGCGTCTCTGTTCCGCGTTGTCCGATCTGTGACCAGCCTGCGATTGGCACCGTTGATCTCATCCCCGGCATTGCCCTCTTCACCGGCATCGGGCCTGATGGCTCAGCGATGTACTGCGGAGAGACCCGAGTTGATTGGAATGGTCAGCAAGTTCGCCGAGGTCCGCATCAGCTCCGGCTCGCGATCTGTGGTGAACACGAATGGGAGTCTCAGATCAATGAATCATGAAATTTTGCGCAAGGTCGCAGCGAAACATACGTCCTCTCTGAGGCGAGCATCATGTGTTGCGATGAGGTCGTCGTTTGTCATCCGTCGCATCGCCGCATTCTAGCGAGCCAGACGACCTGTCATTTCGGACTGCGCCCGAGCCGATACGTGCCGTGCGCGCGCTCTACCCAATTTCTTCACCCGAGGAAACTACTTCATGCTGAGATTCAAAAATGGTGATCTGCGCTTGGTCTTGGAAGAAGCCAAGGCGAATGGCTGCAAGATCCTTCTCGTCAAGGACCATGGCGTGTACATGATGTCTGCCATCGGCGAGAAGGACGATCGTGGCACACACAAGCGATTGGCCTACGCGATCGGGTGCAATCCAAACGTCGACGATTCTGATGCGTGGTGGGACACCGCGAGGCTCGAGTTTGGCGGCGACGATTTCGTCGAGCGATTCGACGTCACTGACCCGGTCTTCGAGGCCATTCTGAACGGCACTGACGATCTGCTCGTGAGCGCGACCGAAACGCACATTCAATTGGAAACTGCTGCGCCACTTTCTCCTACCTAAAGATCGAATCCGGAGAACTTGGGAGGCGATGTTATGAGCACGCTTCGATTCTCCGATGGAGTAGCGATCGATACTTCCGGCGACTATCGCACGCTGAGATTGCCGGATGGATGGTATGTCGTTGGGAATGGACTCTGTTGTCCGTGTCGAGGCGAAAGCGACGCGATCAAGCTCAGGGATGAGCTGAAAAAGAACGTATCGAATCAAACCTCCCGCCAGGTCCCATAGCCTTCTCTTAGCTCCGCGAAGGGACATACGGTCAACCGACCTGTCCCTTCGCGTTCAATCCGCTCTACTCACGTTCGCATTGTTTGCGGCTGCACGACGCGGCTTCGGTTCGACTACCCACTGGACCTGCTTCCTCCAGTGGTACTACAGATGCGCTCAGGGCGAAGGACTCACGACAGAAGCTCGAATCGACGTCTTTTGGTTGTCGTATCGGTCTCGGGTGGAAAGGACAGCACCGAAACCGCCTTCCGAGCGATTGACCAGGTGGGCGTCAAGCGCTGCAAGTTCGTCTTCGCCGACACTGGCAATGAGCATGAGTTGACCTACGAGTATGTGGGCCACTATTTGCCGACCGTGCTGGGCGCCAATGTCGACGTCGTTCGTGCGGAGTTCTCGCGCCAGATTGCCGCCAAGCGCGTTTACTGTGAAACAGTGTGGCCCGAGAAAGGCGTGCCTGAGAAGATCGTGCAACGCGCGCTGCGCGTACTGCATCCGACCGGCAATCCATTTTTGGATCTGTGCCTGTGGAAGGGACGATTTCCCTCACGCATGGCTCAGTTCTGCACGCAGCACCTAAAGCGCATCCCGCTCGATCGGTATCTGCTTGATCGGATCGCCGAAGGCTTCTCAGTCGAAAGCTGGCGCGGCATTCGGCGAGACGAGAGTCTACACCGGCGCAACGCTCCTGATCGCGAACGAGTCGCTGAGGGGTACTGCATCGTGCACCCCATCGCGGACTTGACGAGCATGGAAGTCGTCGCCGCCGTGCGAGCGCGCGGCGTCGAGCTCAATCCTCTCTATAAACTGGGTATGCGACGTGTGGGGTGCATGCCCTGCATCAACTGCTGCAAGGACGAACTCCTGGAAATCTGGAAGCGATTCCCTGAATACCTCGCCATCAAGCGTGAATGGGAGTCGCTGGTTTGCTTGGCCTCCAAGCGCGGATGGAGCACGTTCTTCACCGATGCCGCCAGGGACGGCGAGACCGAGGCGGAGTTGTTCGATCGTTTGTGCATCGACGGACGCGTGCGCTGGGCACAAACGGCTCGCGGCGGTCGCCAGATCGATGCCTTTCGATTGCAGGCCCCGCCGGCATGCAGTTCGGTGTACGGTCTATGCGAATGAGCGCACCCACTGGACGTACCACTGACAGCGATGCTTTCAGGGGTGTTTGGATATTGCTGCTCATGACTGCCTGTGCACTTGCCTTTGAGGCGAGTGCACGGGCAGCGGAGATCTGGGTGATCACCGATCGGGAACATCCGATGGAGATGGCACCGGGTGTTCGCCTGATTGAGTTGGATGCCCCAGCACGCATCAAAGCCGAACTGTCATCGAAGTTGCCTTCCGATCCGGCACAGGCGTCGCTGATCGCGCAACAGCGATTGAAGCGCGGCGGCTCTGAACTGCAAGAGCGCTTGGCAACGGCGTATCAGGGCGTGATCGGTGCCTGGAGCCTGGGCGTCACCAAGGTCCCCGCCATCGTCGTCGATCGGCGATATGTCCTCTACGGAGAGACAAACATTGCGCGCGCACTGGCGAGTGTTGAGGATTATCGACAGAGGACGCAGAGATGACCGGCAGTTGTCGCGCGAAATGGCGTCGGCGCATCACGTACCTGTTGATGAGTGTCACGAGCACCGCCTTCGCGATCGACACCGCCAGCATCACGTCCTCGGCGCTGTCTCTGGACTGCCTTGAATACCGTGTTGTGGGCATCTGCTTCTGGCTACGGTGCTCGATCTATGAGTGCCAAGTCGAGACCTCCGTCCAAGTGCGTCATTACGTCCCCGACGCCGTCGTCTCCAGTTATAGCAACACGGGAGAGAACCCCTGGGTTGAAGTCGCCGCGATGAGTCGACCGAACACGACCGCAGTGAGCGGTGGCGACGGTTCGGCGGATCAGGCCAACGAAAACGACATGGCGAAGTTCAAGAACGCGGATGTGATCGGCCACCCGGCGGGGCTCGTCTTCAATCGATTCGCCGCTCAACTCGGCTACATCTGTCCCGGTGCCGGCACTCCGTTGACACCCTACCTTCTGAGTACCCTCGACACGCTGGCATGGCGATACAACATTCCTGAGATGTTCTACCCGGAATCGCTGATTCCGGGTCGGCGCGAGATCGGCAGTCGCCAGTCACTGAATCTCTGGGGCAACGTCTATCCCCGCGGCGGATTCTTGCATCAAGTGGACGATCACAAATCTGCGGCGGTGGTCGCACAGCGCGCCGGCGACATCGTCACACGTGGCGGCCAACCGCATGTCTATCAACCGTTGCTACCCAGGGATATTCAGATCGTCGAAGGACAGGACGGCTACTGGCCGGCGGGCGCACTCATCGAAAACGACGCGAGGACGGGGAAGTGGCAACCACTCACGCCAACGCTGTCATCAACCTGCGCTGTGTTTCCGCATCGGAATGCGCGGGCGCAAGCCACGGATGGTGGCTATGCCTGGGCACTGTGGCGTCCCTACAGTTGCTGCGAGCGCAGAGGACAGATCTTCCTGGGTCACATCGAGTTCGCCAACTGACCATACGTTCGGCGGCCATTCACCTGCAATGCCGCCCATCGCGCGCCAGTGTGCACACGCCCGCCTTCAAACAGAGCGGGGCCAACAATCCGATGAGCCGCAAGATCGGGTTGATTGCGGTTGAGCCTGACTGAAAGCGATTCACTGTTCCGTGCGTTCCCCTAGCGCCGCACAGAACATGATCACACCTCTTTCCGTTCACCACGCAATCAGACTGGCTGTCGTCAGCGGCCTATTGCTCTCAAGCAGCGCTCTGCTCGCCCAAACCGTCATTGATGAGGATGTACGGATTCATGGCAGTGTGATCGATGATCACGTGCTGTACACGATCGGCGGCGGCAGCGCGGTCTCGATGAGTCGCGCGCCTGGCATGCAGAGTTACGGTGCCGGCATTGGATGGAACGCCAATCTCATCTGCGGCGACATGAGCCTGGAAGTGACGCTTCGCAATCAGCTCAACGGCATCACGGATGGCTTTCAGGCCATCATGAGCGACATCATCGAGAGCGCGACCGCTGCAGTCGCTTCGTTACCTGCGCTCATCATTCAGCGCGCCGATCCTGGGCTGTATAACCTGCTGACCAACGGCATATTGCAGGCACGGCTGGACTATGACCGCAGCAAACTCACGTGCCGTCAAATCGCAGATCGCATGGCCGAGGTCGCGGGTGGACAGTTGGGTTGGGACCAACTGGCCGAAGGACTCGCGCTGAGGGATGCGGTCGCAAGCACCGATGCCGTGTCGGCGATTGAAGCGGCGGAGAACAATCGCGGCAACAATGGCGTGACCTGGATTGGTGGCCAGGATGCTGGGGGCGCGGGACAGGAGCCGATTGGAGTGGTGGGCGATATCGCGCGCGCCGGCTACAACCTTCTGAACGGACGCGGCATCACCGACACCTCACCCATCGACCCGAATGCCTGCAACGGTCGCCTTTCCTGTGCGGCCTGGCCCTCCCCGGATGCCGCGGCTGCATGGGCGATCCGCGTCCTTGGGGAGACACAGCACCGCACCTGTGACACCTGCACCAAGACTCAGGCGACGGCTGGCGTCGGTCTCACCCCGCTGATCCAAGAGGAATACGAACGTAAGCTCCAGGCACTGCAGGGACTCGTCACCGGCGCCCAGGCGCTGACCATCGAAAACCTCGTAGCGGCCGGCAGTACGGCCATGCCGATCACACGAGGCGTCATCGAAGCCCTTCGTGATGAGCCCGACCAGAACCTGCTCGCCCACCGTCTGGCCTCGGAGATCGCGCTCGCCGCCGTGCTCGAGCGGGCACTTCTGCTACAGCGCCTCCTACTGGCTGGCGCCAAGGAACCTAACGTCGCCTCGAACCGGCTCGCTCAAGATGCCATCTCTCGTGAGACCGAGTGGCTCGCGCGAGAGATCGAAAGCCTGCGCACCGAACTTGAAGTCCGCCGCACGCTGGCGTCTAACGCACCCATGGCAATCATCGAGCGCCACAGTGGTCGCAGTGATGCCTCGCGCGGCGTCTTCCAGGGTGATCGCCCCGATCGATTGGAACAGATCCAGCGTGCCGGGGGCGGCGGTCAGAACTGAGATGACTACCCATACGCATGCGCGACGGCCGCTACCTCGTCGTTTTGCACGCGTCCTCCTCTGCGTGCTAGCGGCCGTGCTCGCTGCTGCTGCCATCAACGTGCTTGGCATATGGCTCACGGGTGACGTGAAGGGTTGGACCGCGTGGCTTCACGAGCACGCGGGGTATTTCGCGGTGTGGCGCGGAATTCTGTACGCGATAACGGCTTTGGGGTGGTGGTGGATGTGCGGCCGTGTACTTCGGCGCGAATCAAACGCCGAGACACGAACTCGACTGCGCCGCGCAGAAATCGGCGCAGTGCTCGCGGTGGCCGCGCTTGAGGTTACGACGCTTCTGCAAACTTGATAGAGCGGCGAGCACGACACATGACGTTATATACGAGCGACTACCTTGAGTACTATCTCACGCTCGTCGGCTGGCTCGTCAGCAACGGCATCTGGAATGTCCTCGTCGCCAGCGGCGTGGTGGCACTACCATTCTTGGTGATTGTCCTTCAGGAGTGGCTGCGCTCCCGCACCGAGGGCATAGATGAAGGAAACAAAGGCGTACTCTCCTCGATGCGTATCGAGCAGCGGGTCTGGGTCGCTATACTGATCATTGTGTTCGCTGGCATCCCGCTCATTCAAATCGACCTCAACACCATCCAGTTTGATCGCCCGCGCTCGCGACAATGTCAGGTAACGCTGCCGTTGCCTGCAGAAACAGGGTGGGAGCCCGTGTTCACGGAACTCAACGGACAGTCCGCACAGGTGCCGGTCTGGTGGTTCTTCATCCACGCATTGTCGAAGGCTGTTACAGGCGCTGCTTCAGCCTCTATTCCATGTGGGACGGACTTACGGCAGATGCGCATCGAGATCGATGCGACCCGTATTGATGACCCGACGCTGTCACAAGAGATCGCCGATTTCGGCCGGGACTGTTATGGACCCGCACGTGCTCGGTTGTTCGCAAGCCGGCCCACGCTTAGCGAGGACGAGATGAATGACGTGACCTGGATTGGATCGAGCTACTTCCTATCCACAGCGGGGCTTTACGATACCTATCATTCTCGTACACCGCGCGACGCATGGCCGTACGATCCTGTACGCGATGCAGGATTAGCTGAGACTCCGAGCGGTGACGGCTATCCCACCTGCCAGCAATGGTGGTCAGATGCTGACGACGGATTGCGAGCGCGCTTGCTCACACAAGTCGAGCCGGATTTGTTGCTGCGATTTCGCCAATGGGCCGGGTTCCTGTCGCAGGATGAAGTAGATGATGCGGTCATTCGCGCTATCGCATCCCCACGCCACCAGACCGTCAACCACGGGCAGGTCTACACAGACTATGGCGGGAGAATCGGCATGACCGCACCCAACCTCGCGACGCGCATCGCCGCGGACCTGGGCGTCATGATGGGCACGCTGGGCTATGTGCCGGCGTCAGATGCCATGAGGCAGGCGTTACCGATGGTGTTGTCATTGCTCAAGATGGCACTCGTGATCTGCGTGCCGCTGGTACTGGTGGTGGGCACATTCGAGCTGAAAACCGTAGCGGTCATCAGTTGCGTTCAATTCGCGGTGTTCTTCGTGGATTTCTGGTTTCAACTCGCGCGCTGGATCGATAGCACGATCCTGGATGCCATGTATGGTTGGGACGCTCCGCACAGCAACTTCAATGCTCTACTCGGGCTCAACAATACGTTTCAGGACATGATCCTCAACTGGTTCGTGACTCCAGTCATGTTTCTCGTGCTGCCCTCACTTTGGATGACCGCGCTTACATGGACAGGAATCTATGCAGGCAACGTGCTGCAGGGACTAGCGCAGGGTTCGCGCGACGTCGGGCAGGCCGGTTCGCAAGGCGCAAATGTTCTCACGCGAATGGCTACAACGCGAATTGACGAAGGCTCAAAGGCCCAGAGCAAACGGTAACCGCTTTCGAGAGCGTGAGTTACTGCGACGACTTGTCATCAAGTCGTGGATCGTAAAAGCGTGGATCCGGATCGTCATTGTATGACAGTGGATGATAGAAGAGATCTTCTCGATGATCATCCGGGTCCTTCTCCAGCCATTTCGGCTGGTCCGAATCCTGGGCGGCATTTGATGCGCTTGCTACAAGAATCAGAACGGCAGCAATCACGAGTGCCAACCAGAATGCCGCATAGAGCAAGGCCGCGACAACGCCGAGTTTCAGGACCCACAGCGATGACACGGCAACCTTCCGAGGTACTCCGCGATCAAGCATCCAGCGAGTCGCCCGAACATCTTGACGCACGGCCCACCGCCAGGCGGTGCCGAACCATCGACCCATACGCTCTCCGCGGGTTTTGCTCGCGTAAGTATTCATGGCCGACCTCACCCACAGTCCATTGGAATAACCGAAGAGGCAGCGCTCCTACTCCTACCGACAACCCGGACGAGCTGATGTTCCGAACCAGCTTTTTCCCGCAGTGAAGACTAGACCAGTCGCACCGATCCAGGATATTCAGCCAGCGCGTGGTCCGCAGTCAGCAGCGTAATTCCTTCGATCGACGCCTGAGCGACGAGAATGCGGTCGAAAGGATCCTTGTGAATCGGCGGAAGACTGTCGACAGCAACGACGTGCTCACTGCCGATGGGCAATTCACTGTAGCCGTTGTCGAGCAATGCTCGCCGAAGCACGCGTGGGTCCACCTTGAAATCATCGCGGCCCAACGACCGCTTGATCACGACCTCCCAGAGATTTGCCGCGCTGAAGAACAACTCGTTCTCGGGGGCCGCGATCAGGTCTCGAGCACTCTGCGGCAGGCGGTCAGGCCGCCCGGCCGCCCACAATAATATATGTGTGTCGAGCAGCAGCTTCATTCCTCATTTCCAAAGAGCTGGTCGATCTCCGCACGGCCCATCTCATCAAAGTCATCGGGCACCGAGATCTGCCCCTCCAAGAAGCCGAGACGCTTCGCTTCTCCAGCCGCTGGCGCGTCCAGTGGCACCACCTTAACGAGCGGCTTTCCCGCTTTGGCAATCACAAACGGCTCGCCGCGGGCAGCCTGATCCACCAGGCGCGAGAGGTTGGTTTTCGCTTCATGAATGTTGACGGTCTGCACGGTCGCACCTATAGGCTAAGTTCGATTAGTCTAGTCCGAATCTGGCGCATCCCGCAACGGTCGTAGCCCTCAGGCTGACCAGCCTCGGAATGACAGGAATTTCGTTGCTATACATGTAGTTGCGCACTTTCGAGGTACGCCCTGGTTCGCCATTGCTGCCTGACACCTCCCGCCCAAACGGCTCCGGACCAAAAGGCACAAGAGGGCGGAATGGGAACAGGTGGAATCAAGGGTAAAGGCCCCACCCCTGCAGAGAGGAAACGGCATCGCAGCCCGAAACAGGCGAGCACGAGACGGGATCAGGCCACCAGCCGAACGTCTCCGGCGGAAAAGGAAAAGGGACCTAAAAGGCTCACACGCGATGACGAAAATGTGGAGGCGGCCGCAATCGCTTTTGCCGTGGTGACCGGCCCCTGGCACATAGCATCCTTTCGCCGACCGTTCGCTGCGGCAGGTTGGGACCGGTACGGTTCGCTCCTCACCGTCACGATCCCGGCGGTAGCGCACGGTTTCCTGACTGAGCTTCCCACAGGAGGCAGGCCAGGAGCTTCATGCGAAGCGGAATGCGCGGGCGGTTAGGTCAGTGTCCGCCCGCGCTTCTTTCCCCAGCACGTTGATCTTGCAGCCTTCCCGAGGCAACACTGAAGTCCGCGAATGGAGTGTGAAGCACCGCCCGCCTCGATCCTGATGGAAGCGTTGCCAACTTCCAAAGGAGCTGCGTCCGCATGAGTTTCTATGACGTTCGCACTGTTCCGCAAAAAAGCGGCTGCACAACCTGAGAGCGCGTCGGCTCCGGCGCAGGCGCTGCCGAAAGGGCTGCTGCCGCCCGAATCCGCGGCCAGATTGCTCGCGACGCCGCGTCGTCAACAACTCCTTGATCACATCTGGCAGCGCACGTCACTTTCGCGCGCGCAGTTCGCATCGCTCTACCGCGCGCCGATCGAGCGCTACGCTCTCCTCGTCCAGCAGTTTCCCGCAAGCGAGACGCACCATCACGCGCACCTGGGCGGCATGCTAGATCACGGCTTGGAGATCGTCGCTTACGCGTTGCGGCTGCGGCAGTCACATCTGCTACCGGTGGGTTCGCCGCCTGAATCGCAAGCGGCCCAGGCGGAGGCCTGGACTGCCGGCGCCGCATACGCCGCGCTCCTGCACGATGTCGGCAAGATCGCAGTCGACCTACACGTCGAGCATCAGGACGGCCGCCGCTGGTATCCGTGGCACGGCCCACTGCAGAAGCCCTATCGGTTTCGTTTCCGACGCGATCGCGCGTATCGATTGCACGGCGCCGCTGCAGGTTTGGTGTACACGAACATCCTTGACCCACTGATCATGGATTGGCTCAGCGGCTTTCCTGAACTTTGGGCGGCGCTGCTCTATGTGCTCGCCGGCCAATACGAACATGCGGGAATTCTGGGCGAGCTCGTCGTGCAAGCCGACCAAGCCTCGGTCGCACAAGATCTCGGCGGAGACCCAGCGAAAGCACGCACCGCTCCAAAGCGGACCCTGCAACGCCAGTTGATCGACGGTCTGCGCTATCTCGTGAGAGAGCTGAAACTCAACCAGCCTCACGCGTCCGATGGATGGTTGACACAGGATGCTTTGTGGCTGATCAGCAAGACAACTTGCGACAGGTTACGCGCACATCTGCTCTCACAAGGAATCGACGGGATCCCGGAAAACAACGTCACGTTTTTCAATGCGCTGCAGGATCATGGGATTGTGTTGGCGGCGCCCAACGGCAAGGCGATCTGGCGAGCGACAGTCATCAGCGATGCCGGCTGGTCGAATACTTTCACTTTCCTGCGGCTGTCCCCTGCGATGATCTGGGAAGCCAATGAGCGTCCACCGACGTTCAAGGGGACGATTCGGATCGAGGACGCTGCGGATTCGAGAAGAGAGACAACACCGGCCGCCCACGCTTTGACAAGTACGCCAGCTGAGCACGCCAGTGCTGGTTCATCGCATGTCGAAGCCATTCATCAAGAGGCGGTCAAAGACGCACTCGCCCTTTCGGATCTGCCCAGCGCTTGTCCTGCGTCCGACGACAACGCCGAGCGTGCCAGCGCCCCGATATCAATGTCGGATGGTGAAAGCACGCGCATGCACAGCAATCCATCCACCCCGCCGGTCGAAGCACCCGGCGAGAGGTTCATCACTTGGTTACGCGACGCCGTCGCGAGTCACCGCCTCATCATCAATGACTCGCGCGCGCTCGTTCACACGGTTGACGGCACGGCATTTCTCGTTTCACCTGGCGTATTTCAACGCTATGCACAGGAAAACCCCGAACTCGCCGAAGCCGCCCGGCATGACGGAATGGCGGCATGGGAATGGATTCAGAAGCGCTTCGAACGCCTGCGCGCACACAAGAAACAACGGAATGGACTCAATATTTGGACGTGCGAAGTGACGGGGCCGCGTAAGAGTCGGCGGCTGCACGGCTACCTGCTGATCGATGGTCACGCGATATTTTCGCAGCTGCCGCCGAACAACCTGTACCTAAAAGTTCAGACGGATAGCAAAAATCCGAATGCAGCTGCTGCATGAACGGCCGCGCGTATTTTGGACATCCTCGGTGCGCGGCGCGACCAAATAGATCCAGGAAAGGCGAGGGTCGCGTAAGCAAGTCCAATTCAAGGGTCGAAGTGCCAAGGCAGGAAACAATCCGGCATCACGCGTCAGCGCGTAGTTCGTGGAAGCGCGCGGCACCTCTCATTCAATCTGCACGGGACCGGTCCCTATGGACGCTGGGTTGGGCGTCCCTC
This sequence comes from Peristeroidobacter agariperforans, assembly GCF_004138335.1. Classification (GTDB taxonomy): domain Bacteria; phylum Pseudomonadota; class Gammaproteobacteria; order Steroidobacterales; family Steroidobacteraceae; genus Steroidobacter; species Steroidobacter agariperforans. Next base: position 113,889 of record NZ_RYFW01000001.1, read on the forward strand.
ACGACACGAGCATAGTCGCATGCCCGAATCCGAGACAACCGCGACCACGACCTACCTCAGTTGCGAACAGGCCGGAGCGCATCTCAATCTCAGCCCGAGGACATTGGAGAAGCTGCGCACGGTGGGTGGAGGGCCACGCTTCCGGAAACTCGGGCGGCGAGTCCTGTACAAACTCGCTGACCTCGATGCCTGGTCTGACGCTCGTGCGTGCGAGAGCACATCTGATCCCGCGTACACGACATTGCACGATTAGCGATTAGGATGTGCGCGCTCCGACTTGCTTGGCATTACTCATTCCACGAGGACTGAAGCAAACGGGCTTCTGGGCAATGCGTCCGCTTCGGCGCGTGATCGATCTGACCTGGCGGCATCGAAGAAGAAGAGCGATGTCGTTCATGATCATCGTAAGCGCCACGTCGAAGTACACTGTCGATCCGCGCTTATCGAGAGATCCGCTCGAGTTGGAATCGGTCACATGGCACCCGGGCTTCAGTCTATCGATCCTCCGATCCTGATCGCTTCGAAAGGCATGTACCGGCCCGCTTTGTTGCAGGCATGGGGTTTCGTCAAGCGGACGGTTCGGGCAGCAAGCTACATGCAGACAATTGAGCTCGCCGCGGTGCAAGCGCGAAACGCCGCGTCCCTGTCGGCGCTTAGCGAGGAACAGGGGACATGGCAGACCCTCAATTGCGAAATGGTCGTAAACTTCCGCCCTTGCTCTCTGAGTTGTGCACCTCCAGTACATCAATGATCCTGACCACGAAGCGCTGCTGTGTTTTGGAAAGAGCCTGAAGCCGCTCCGCGTGTCGCATCGCTCGAGGAGAAAGCCGTCCTTTCCTAGATGGCACCGGACCAAAGCCCAAGAGCTGATCTATCGATAGCTTGAACAGTGTCGCGATCCGTTCCAGAACGAGAACGGAGATCCGCCGATCTCCAATTTCATAAGCGAACACTGCCTGCTGAGACACGCCGAGCGCGCGAGCCAATTCTGCTTGCGTCATACCTCGTGATTTACGCAACTGTGTGACGCGACTCCCGAGCATGGCGAAGTAGACGCGACTGTCCTTCTTGATCAGCCCTGGCCTGGGCGATGCGATCAGGGTGTCGCTCACGTGCGCGCCCTACTTCGCTGCTATGCTGAACTACGGGAGTTGGCACCACCGGACGTTTTGTCCGGAGGCGGACCAAAGTCATCGGCTTTGAATCGCCTGACGATCTTCTCGAGCGAATCGACTGCCTCCTTGACCAACCGCGCAATGAGCTCCGCCACAGCAGCATGCATCGCCCCATCATCGTCATCCGAGTACAGCAAAGTGTCATACAGGCACCTGGCCATCGCTTGAACCTGCATGAGGTTCACACGCTCTGCTTCGATGAGTTCTTCAAGGGCGCGGCCGGCGGGAAGTGCCTCGTATTTCTCTTTCTCCGCCATAAGTCACCACTTCTTGCGGAGCGGTGTGCCACACATGCGCTCGATAGCTTCGGCGCCATCGATCAGCCGCTCGTGTAGGGTGGCCACCTGTCCTTCGTGATATTGCTCAGCGGCGTCACAAAGTCCGTCGGCGACGAGGAGCCCTTCTGTGACCGCAGTACTAGCTTCAACGGTGTCTGTGTTCGTCAAGAACTTGCAGCGGGTCGCGAGGATCGCATGTGTTGGTAGGCACGTACGTCGGAGCGGGGCTGCGTCAACCTGCAGCCGCCACCATGCTGCTTCGGTCTGGCGAACACAAACGAGCAGCGTATTGATGCCCATGCTGAGCCGGACCATGTCTTCGCGGCCAGGGCGAGTCATGGTTCGGTACCCAATACCAGCGCCGCGCTGAGGCGAGGCGACGCTCTACCAGCGCGACCGATCTCGACTCGGTTCGCGCCAGTCAGTAAACTCCCGAGCCAATGCGCAGGCGTGTCACAGACAGCGCCGACATGCGCCTTTACCTTGCGAGGTTTTTGCAGGCCGTAGATTCGATCGGTTGGCCACGCCACGCCGCGAAAGTCTTGCTTCACATCGCTGGACAACGCAGCGGGCGCATTGCTTATAGCAAAGTCCTCACAGATCTTGATCTTAGTGAGGGGCAGCTTGAGCGAGCCGTCAAAGCACTGGACGATGCGAAGTGCATCGTTCGCGCGGACAGTGCCGAGAGCTTTCGTCATGTCGACCTGCAAATAACTCCAACGGGCGAGGACATGATCGGCAAACTAGACGACCATTCCAAAGGCAAGTGAGTCATCCTCGAATTCCGATGATGACTATCCTCTCGCAGTCATCCTCGCAATTCGAGGATGACTGCGAGAATAGCGCCACCCGCATGGAGAACGCAAGACCGTACCGAAGGCCCTCTCGTTAGAGCGCCGAGAGCTGGGACGCAGATCCCGCGCTCAGTCCCCGTGGTCATCGGCTGAAATGAGAGGGATGTCACGCGTTTTAGTCCTTCCGCTGTGCCAAATGTCTGTTCAGCTGGCTGATCTGTCGCTGTAATCTTGACCACAACCTCACCGTCAAAAGAACAACAGCAGCGTCATCCATGAAAACACGACCGGCTCTCGTAGCGATTGCCTTGCTCATTGCCGCATTCACGGGCTCAGCTCAAGCCCAGATGGCGAAAAACGACTTCGTGAAGCAAGCGAAGGGGCACCTCGCGAGCGCTCAGGCTCGTGAGTACGAAGAGATGGAATATTGCCGCCTGGGTACGAAGGTCAACCTAGATCTGACTGTGCTGTGGGTCTCGCAGCGACAGCGTGATCTGCAAGCCGGAGACAAGATCGTTCAGGTGAATTCCACCGAGGTTCGTACTCAAGAAGGATTCCGCGCGGCAATGGCTGCGATTGCTCCAGGCTCTCCTGTCAATCTCACCCTAGAGCGTAATGGTGAGACAAAGCAAGTCGTCGGCACGTGTAAAAGCGGGCGAGAATTTGGTAAGCAGTGGAATGATCTGCTCCGCCAGATCGCAAAGAAGGACTTCAAGGGCTGTGTATCCACGGCCCTATCTGCAGTGGTTGTATTTCAATTGTGCAAGTCACTCAGGCCAGCTCCAGGTCGCGCAGCGCCCGCCTGAGGTGTATGAACTCTGGCGATTACGCATCGCGGAGTCGAAGTGGGACCCCACTCTTCTGGCGCAGATCCGCGGGCGAGTCATCGCCGATGAGCCCTTCTTCCAAGCCAATGGCTACTCGGGTCTATATCGCGAGCTCGAGCGAATATTGAATGAAGCCTCTCAGCCAAAGAGCGCCGCACAAGTAGCAGTGGCGACCGATGCTCCACAAGGCCCAGTACTCGCCGGCACCGGAACTGGCTTTCTGGTTTCTCGTTCAGGCACCGTCATTACGAGCAATCACGTCATTGATGGGGCGAAACGGATCGTAGTGCACTTCACAGATGCCACGCAGGCTGAAGCGACGGTGACCGCGCGCAGCAGCATGACGGATCTTGCAGTGCTGGAGACGCGAATACCCAGGCAAACCTACCTCGGGCTCGCGCCGGCCCGCAGCGCAGCTGTTGGCATGCGAGTCTTCACATATGGCTTCCCTGCGACGTCAGTGTTGGGACGTGAGCCGAAGTACACGGATGGAACCGTCAGCGCGCTGTCCGGGATCGATGACGACCAGACCTATCTGCAGATGTCCGTTCCCGTGCAGCCTGGTAACTCCGGCGGTCCGGTCATCGATGACACCGGCAACGTCGTCGGAGTGGTCGCCTCCACGGCTGCGATCACAGCCTTCCTTCGAAACACAGGATCGCTGCCCCAAAACGTGAACTGGGCGGTAAAGTCAGAGTACGCTGGCTTGCTCTACGCGCAGGCAACAAAGCCGCCTTCGGTGAGTTCACGTGAAGCTGCCGTTGAACGAACCCGAGCGGCAATCGTCTTCGTTGAAGTCTTCAAATGAAAGATGGGAATCACCGCGAGAAGCACCCCAGGCTCGCGGCAACATCGCTGACTGAACCATCTTGTTGACGTCATCCTCGCTAGTAACGCAAAAAGGAGATCGGTCGGAGGCGCGCGCACGCGCGGCGTTGCCACGCATTCCGGGCCTCACGGACGCCGACAAATTGCGCGGTACGCGCAAAGCGGTGTCGCACAGTATGTCGTCGTCGCGCGATGAAATAGCGATGGGCACGATCTTCGACGACGCTGACATTGGAATCGTGGCCGAAGCGCGAGGACCTCACCGCGCGGCTGATCCGCGCGATCGTCGCCGGCGAAATCAACCGTCCACGGATTGGGGCCCTTGCCGAAGTTCTCGAGGACGTTCCAAAGCCGGGATAATCTGTTGAATGCGCGGCCCCATCCAACATCTGATGGACGTTCACGACCGACGGCCCCTGCTCTCTGCTACTCGTTGGGCAGACGTCTCGCTGGGGCCGCTACGCGAGCTCGCTTCGCCCGAGATCGATCGTCTCGGAACTCCCCAGTCGCACGACTCCAGAAATCTCTGGAGAACTCACCACTCACGGCCATCCATAAGCAGTTGGAGGCGGCGGCCACGATCGGCGCGGCCCTTGAGAACTCAGCCGCATTCCAATCCGCTGACAGGATTCGCGCCGCCTTCGACAACTCGGCCGCCGCACGGCCTCGATATTGATAGCGGCGACGTAGATCACATTCTCGCCAAGCAAGTGAAGGCCAGCCACGCCAAGAACGTCGAGCAGCTACACCGGGACGTTGCGACGTACCGCCAGCTCAGTGCCGAGTGCGAAGGGATGGGGGATCTCTCCCGAAAGACTAAAAAACTTACAAATGACCGTGACTCAGGACGCTAAATTACGTAAAATTTGATGCATCATTGAGAATGATGCAATAAATTAGTTGACAGTGGCGAACTTCGCACACTATATTTGCATCATGAGACATGATGCAATAAATCAATCAAGGCTGGGGGACGCGGTGCGCGTTGCATCTGGCTATCCACTCCGCAGCTCGGTTGAGTTGCTGGAGCCGGGCGATGTCCATTTTGTGCAGATCAAGCACACGAGCCCCGATGCGGACATTGACTGGAGCCAGGTGCCTCAGGTCTCGCTGCCGTCCAAACGTGAGCCCGTCTGGCTCTCCGATGCAGATGTGGTATTCACGTCGCGCGGCACACGCACACTGGCCTACCCACTAGTTGGCACGCCGTCGAAGGCCGTTTGCGCTCCGCAGTTCTTCGTACTGAGCGTGCGGGAGATCGGAAAAATCTCGCCAGAGTTCTTGGCTTGGCAGATCAATCAAAAGCCTGCGCAAGACTACTTTCAGCGAACCGCGACGGGCTCATACATCCAGAACATTCGACGGGAAGTTATCGAGAACCTCCCGATAACTATTCCACCTATTCAGCAGCAGCGGCTCATCGTGAAGTTCTGGCGAGCCGCGCAGCTTGAGCGCATCACGCTCAACCGCCTCGTCGAAAATCGAAATCACCAATTAGAAGCCCTAGCAATGGGTCTTCTGCAATCAACAAACGGAGTCAAAGCATGAGCCCACAAATCAAACAAGAAGACATCAATAAAGCGGTGTGGGAGGCGTGCGACACGTTCCGTGGCACCGTCGATGGCTCCGTCTATAAAGACTATGTGCTGACGATGCTGTTCCTGAAATACATCAGTGATGTTTGGCAGGACCACTACGACAACTACAAAAAAGAATACGGCGATGAGCCGGGCCTCATCGGCGAAATGATGAAGAATGAACGCTTCACTCTTCCCGAAGCTGCGAACTTCTATGCGCTCTACAAGCGCCGTCATGAAGCCGGAAACGGCGAACGCATCGACAAAGCGCTGCACGCGATTGAGGAAGCCAACATCTCGAAGCTGCGCGATGTGTTCCAAGACATCAGCTTCAACTCCAACAAGCTCGGTGAGGAAGCGCAGAAGAACGAACTACTCAAGCACCTACTAGAGGACTTCGCGAAGGAAACTCTCAATCTGAGCCCAAGCCGCATCGGCAAGCTTGATGTTATCGGAAACGCATATGAATTCCTGATCAAGCAATTCGCCGCCGACTCTGGCCGGAAGGCGGGAGAGTTCTATACGCCGCCAGAGGTTTCTGAACTGATGGCCGAGATCGTCGCGCCGAAAGAAGGTGACGAAATCTGCGATCCAACGTGCGGCTCCGGCTCCCTGCTCATGAAGTGCGGCAGACGCATTCAGATCGAACACAATGGCTCAAAGAAATACGCGCTGTACGGCCAAGAGGCAATTGGCAGCACGTGGGCCCTCGCCAAGATGAACATGTTCCTGCACGGCGAAGATAACCATCGCATCGAATGGGGCGACACGATTCGCAATCCGAAGCTCCTCGACAAAGAGGATCAGCTAAAGCATTTCGATGTCGTCGTTGCAAACCCTCCTTTCAGTATGGAGAAGTGGGGTCATGGCACAGCCGAGAATGACAAGTTCGGTCGCTTCCGTCGCGGTGTTCCGCCGAAAACAAAAGGCGACTATGCCTTCATCCTGCACATGGTTGAGACCATGAAGCCAAAGACGGGCCGCATGGCAGTCGTCGCGCCAACTGGGGTCCTCTTCAGAGGATCATCCGAGGGCCAGATCAGACAGAAACTAATTGAGGAAAATCTCCTCGACGCCGTGATCGGTCTGCCCGAGAAGCTGTTTTATGGAACGGGCATTCCCGCAGTCATTCTGGTGCTGCGCAAGAACAAGAAGGATAAGAACGTCCTGTTCATTGACGCGAGCCGCGAGTTCGTGTCCGGCAAGAATCAAAACCAGCTATCCGATGAGCACGTCGCTCGGATCGTGACAACATATCAGGCGCGAAAAAGTGTCGATTCATACGCGTATCTGGCAACGCCCGAAGATTTGAATGACAACGAAAACAACCTCAACATCCCGCGCTATGTAAACACCTTCGAGGAAGAAGCGGAGATCGATCTCGTTGCCGTGCGCGCCGAGCGTAGAAAGCTGCAAGCGGAGCTTAGCGATCTCGAAAAGCTGATGGATGGGTACTTGAAGGAGCTGGGCTATGGTTCCTGAGGGTTGGCGCGCGGTGCCAGTGTCAGACATTTGCACATTGAAGAATGGACACGGCTTCAAGCCGCAGGAATGGGACACGAAAGGTCTACCTATTATACGAATTCAAAATCTAAACGGTAACGAGAACTTCAACTACTTCTCCGGCGAGCCAGAAAAGGAATGGGTCGTTGAGCCGGGCCAGATGCTTTTTGCATGGGCCGGAACGAAGGGTGTCTCATTTGGCCCCACGATCTGGAGAGGACAGACTGGCGTATTGAATCAGCACATCTTCAAGGTATTGCCCGATACAGCTGTAGACGAAGACTGGCTCTTCTACTGCCTCCGATCAGTCACCGAGCGCATCGAACGCAAAGCCCACGGCTTCAAGGCGACGTTGGTACACGTTAGGAAATCAGAGATCGACAATCAGATCATTCTCTGCCCGCCGATTGGTGACCAGAAACGAATCGCCGAGATCCTTTCGACGTGGGATCGCGCAATCGGTGTTACTGAGAACCTCATGAAAAATAGTAGAGCGCAGAAAACTGCGCTATTGCAGCAACTGTTGACAGGCAAAACGCGCTTCCCAGAACACGTTCGTTCAAGAAGCTTTAAGAACACGGCGTATGGACGAATTCCAAGCGACTGGGACTTTGTTCATATCAGCGACGTTGCGCGAGAAGTTTCCAGCAGGAACGCGGATGACCATGACTATCCCGTAGTCTCGTGCTCAAAACATCGTGGGTTCGTGAACTCTCTGGAGTACTTCAAAAAGCAGGTGTTCAGCGAGAACCGAACGACCTACAAAATCATAAGCAGAGGCCAGTTTGGCTTTCCCTCAAATCATATCGAGGAAGGATCGATTGGCCATCAAGATCTCCACGATCATGCACTCGTTAGTCCAATCTATTGCGTATTTGAGGCCAGCGAGAGAATCAATCACAGATACTTGTATAGCCTTCTAAAGACCGACCGTTACCGACAGCTATTCTCCGCCGCGACAAATGGTTCTGTGGATCGCCGAGGCAATCTCCGCTGGAAAGAATTCTCCAAAATTGGCGTATTTCTTCCGTCGCTGGAAGAACAAGAGTCCATTACTTCGGCAATCGGCATTTTAGATCGCAACCTGCGAACTAAAGAGGCGCTGCTTGCCAAGCTTCGCCAGGAGAAATCCGCCCTCATGCAACAGCTTCTGACCGGCAAGCGTCGCGTGAAGATCGACAAGGAGATCGCAGCATGAGTAAGTCACGTTCGTTTTCAATTTACCTTCTTAAGGAAGGGTTCGACGCGTCGAACGCACTGAAGGACAATCACAAGCTCGACGCCGAGGTCGTGGGCGAAAACCTGCCCGAGGGCTCCTCCCTCTACATCCTCGACACGCCGCCGACCGCGCCGTGGTGGAAAGGTTATTTCGGCATTCAGGAGCCGCTGACGCAAAGCCTCAAGGGCGCGATCATCTTTCTCCCGGTTGCCAACCGCACTTTCGCAATCACCTTCGGCCACGTCTATCACAATTTCCATGAAGCCAGTTACGAATACGACTTCGGCCTGCGCGTCACGCTGAACTGCCTTGATCCGGAAAAGCTCAAGAGCACGGACATCTTGGAGCCGAGCGGTGCGAAGCGTCAGCGAACTCAGGTCCCCATCGACTCCGATCTCACATTCTTCGATTTCGACCGCGACACGACCATTCTGAAGAGCCTGACGGGCAAGGTGCGCGCCGAATACAAGGGCCTTTTCGGCCACGCGACGGGCGCGAGCAACATTCGTATCAGCTCCGACGTGACGCCTGAAGGTTTGCCGGGTCTCTGCGAGCAGTTACTCGATCTGTATTCGTCAGAGACATACAAGGTCAACTTCCCGGACATCCAGAACATCTCGCCTGTACGCGATCCCGGAACGATTGCGTTACTGAACGTGAGACTGCTCGATGCCGTGAAGGCGAAGAGCTTCGATCTGGCTCTCAGCGCACCGAAGATTCTCGACTACCACGACGAGCTGTGGGCCACGTTCTCCGGCGCGGGCAGCGGCCTTGTTTACGACGACATTTTTATCGGCCGCTATTACGAGTACCTCGAAATCTGCGAAGTCGATTTCAACGCAATCGACAACGACACTCTCAAGAATCACTGCCTCGTGCTGACGAATGAGGACGGCGAAGCTCGCGGCGAACGCTACTCGATCTACAAGTGCCTCGTGTTCGACACGACATTGAACAGCGCGAAGCAGACTTACCATCTCTGCGAGGGCAACTGGTATCTCGTCGAGAACGACTTCGTAACGCGGCTATCCACGTACCTTGATCCGCTCTGTGCCGCGACGACACTGCCCAACTTCAATCACGAAGACGAAGGCGAGTTCAATAAGGCCGTGGCGGCGACTGGCACAGCCATTCTTTGCCTCGACAAAACGTCTATCGCGCCAGCGGGACAGAAGGCGGTCGAGCCTTGCGATCTGTACGAACTGAAGAACGGTCAGGCGATCCTGCATCACGTCAAGATTTCGACGTTATCGGCGCAGCTCAGCCACCTGTTCAATCAGGGCACGAACTCCATTCACCTGCTGCGCGACGATGACGAATCGCGCAAGCGCTTAACGGGCTTGGTCGAGGAAAAGGCACCCGCAGGGAACGTTGCCGACTTTACGGCGCCGATTGCTGCCGACAATTTCAAGATCGTGTTCGGCGTGGTGACGCATAAGAACCCCGCCGCCAAGTCTGCCAACCTGCCGCTCTTCTCACGCATCAGCCTCATGCGGGCGATGAAGGATATGAAGCGCATGGGCATTGACGCGGAGCTGTGCTTCATCAAGGACGACTCGGTGACGACGGCTGGCAAGGTAAAAAAGCGAAAGCCCCGCGCCAAAAAACAGGCAGACGACGGAATTGAAGAGGCAGAAGCGGCATGATGTCACCGAACACGGCGGAACAATACTCGGCGCAAATTCCCGCCCTACAGACGCTCATCTCCCTTGGCTGGATATTCCTGTCGGCGTCGGATTGCTACAACCTGCGCGGCGGCAACAATGCGGTGATCTTGAAGAGCTTTCTTGTCGAAGCTCTTCGAAAGCGCCGCTTTGAGTTCAAAGGCCAAACCTATCCGCTTTCAACCAACGCCATCGACCAGATTGTCCGCGATCTTTCATCGCCGTTGATGCAGGAAGGTCTGCTAACCGCGAATGAGCGCCTGTATAACGCAATGACGCTCGGCGTGACCGTCACGGAATTCGTAGACGGGAAACGGCACTCGGCGACGATCCCAATTATTGATTGGGAGAACACCGACAACAACAGTTTCATCGTCACCGAAGAGTTTGAGGTTCTGACCACGGACGGAACACGGACGAGACGACCCGATGTCGTATGTTTCGTGAACGGCTTGCCGCTCGCGGTGATTGAGGCCAAGCGCCCCGATTCTGGCAACCCGAATAAATCAATGGTCGATGAAGGCATCAGCCAATCCATCAGAAACCAGAAACATGATGAGATTCCTCACTTCTTTGCCTACTCGCAGCTTTTGCTTTCCATCAGCGGAATCGACGGACGCTACGGGACGACGAAGACCGATAAGAAGTTCTGGGCGCGCTGGCATGAAGAAAGCCTGACCGACGCCTACTTCTCGGGAATCAAGAACAAGCCACTGCCGGCAATCGTTCAGGCGGCGCTTTTTGCCGGGAAGCCGCAAAGCGTACAAAATCATTTCCAGAAACTCTGGTCGGACATTCAATTTGTCACCGAGCAGGACAAACTGCTGATCAGCCTTCTGTCGAAGGACCGCTTTCTTGAGTTTGTCCGCTTCTTCATCATGTTCGACAAGAAGGCAGGAAAGATTGCCGCACGCTACCAGCAAGCCTTCGGTATCAAGGCGCTGATCGACCGCATATCAAAGATACGTCCCGATGGTGGCCGCGAGGGCGGCGTGATCTGGCACACGACGGGCTCGGGTAAGAGCTTCACGATGGTCTTCCTGTGCAAAGCATTACTGCTTCACCGGAACCTCACCGAATGCCGCGTGGTTGTCGTCACAGACCGTCTCGATCTAGAAAAGCAACTTGCACGCACGTTCCTGACGGGCGGCGCACTCGGCATTTCCGACGCAACGAAGAAGGAAGAGAACCGGGCGAAGGCCTCGACGGGCCGGGACCTTGCGAAGCGCATCGGTCAGGGAAAAGAGCGGATCATCTTTTCCATCATCAACAAGTTCGGGACGGCTTCCAAGCTGCCAGAGTGCTTCAATGCCAGCCCGAACATCATCATGCTGATCGATGAAGGGCACCGCAGCCAGAACGGCGAGAACCACGAGCGGATGAAGAAGGCTCTGCCGAATGCATCCTATGTTGCGTTCACAGGAACGCCGCTTCTTAAGGACGATAAGACAACAAGTAAATTCGGACCCATCGTGCACGCGTACACGATGCGCCGCGCCGTTGAAGACGGGACAGTCACACCCCTGCTTTATGAAGAACGCAAGCCCGTTCTTGATATCAACGCGAAGGCCATCGACAACTGGTTTGAGAAAATCACTGCCTCGCTTTCCGACAAACAGAAGAGCGATCTCAAAGAGAAGTACGGCAAGAAAGGTCCGGTCTACGGATCAGCCAATCGCATTGACCTGATTGCGTGGGACATTGCTGTCCATTTCAGCGAGAACTTCAAGAGCATCGGCAAGGATTTGAAAGGTCAGCTTGCGTGCGACAGCAAGCTTTCAGCTGTGCGCTACAAGAAGGCACTCGACAACACCGGGCTCGTGACCAGCGCCGTGATCATTTCGCCACCCGATACCCGTGAGGGCCATGAAGAAGTTGACGAGTCGGAATTGCCTGAAGTCCAGCAATGGTGGAAGGACAACGTCAAGGTCGATCCTGAGGAATACGAGCGCGCGACCATCGAAGCATTCGGCGAGCCCGGCAAGCCAGATATCCTGATCGTGGTCGATAAGCTCCTGACCGGATTTGACGAGCCGAGAAACACGGTTCTCTATATCGACAAGCCGCTCAAGGAGCACAACCTGATCCAAGCGATCGCACGCGTGAACCGTCTGCATGAGCTTAAGAAGTTCGGCCTCCTGATCGACTATCGCGGCATCCTGAAGGAGCTGGATACCGCGATCACGGAATATCAGGACCTGGCTGATAAGACGCAAGGCGGCTTCGATGTTGATGACATCGAAGGCCTCTACTCGGATGTCTCGACAGAATACAAACGACTGCCCGGCCTTCACGACGCTCTGTGGGCCGTGTTCGCGGATGTGAAGAACCGCTCCGACCTTGAACAGTATCGGCAGATACTTATCCCGCATGTGCAAGCTGCGGCAGACGGATCCACCTTCGATACACGCCAGAAGACCCGCGAGGATTTCTATGAAGCCCTGACGGAATTCGGCTTGTGCCTCAAGGTCGCTCTGGGCTCCCGTTCATTCTTCGAGGACCGCTCGATTTCTGAGGACGTTATTCAGACCTATAAGCGGGACCTCAAATTCTTCAGCGAGCTTCGCCGGATTGCCAAGCAGGACGCACAGGAGACAGTCGATTTCAGCGCTTATGAAGACCAGATTCGCAAACTCGTTGACCGCTACGTCGTCGGGGAAGAAATCCGGAGTTCGGAAGGTGTCTATATCGTTAATGAACTCGGCAAACAGGAAGCGGCGGCGAATTGGTCAGATGAGAAGCTGCGGAACGAGACCGATATCATTCGCTCACGTTTGAAGAGAACGATTGAGCAGGAGCTGGCCGACGATCCGTTTGCACAGGCCTATTTCTCGGAACTCCTGCGGAGGGCCATCGAGGATGCCGAAGCCTTATTCGAACATCCGTTCAAGCAATACGCCTTATTCAAAGACTTCGAAGGCAAGGTGGAAAGCCGCGAGGTGGAGGGCATTCCAAGCTCCATTTCGGACAATAGGCACGCATCCGCCTATTTCGGAATTCTGAAGCTTGTGTCCGGCAACACTCAGACAGACGACAAACTGGCGGATGAGTACGCCGAGATCAGTCTTAAGATCGACCGGATAGTAAACGATGCCGTTGCCGAGTATTCCCTGAGCCCTCAGAACATCGAGGCGGCGATCAGAAAGAACACGCTTCCATTGCTGTTCAAACGCTTCGGCCTTGAGCATGCCAAGGAGATATCCGAAAAGGTCGTCGAAGTGACCAAGCTGGGATTGGCGCGGGGCGAACTGCGATGAGGAATAGCTTCAATTACGGCGATACCGAGATCGAATACTCCGTGGCGCACAACGCGCGGCTCGAGTCCAAAGTCCGTATTCATGTTCACCCGAACGGCTTCGTGGAGGTCGAATCTCCGCCCGGCAAGTCAGCCTCAGAGATCTGCCATGCCGTCCGCAAACGTGCCCGGTGGATAGCCAAGCATCTGGAGGCCAACTCGCAGCTCCGTGCTCATGCTTTGCCAAGGGAATACGTCAGCGGGGAAACCCATTTCTATCTGGGTCGCCGATACCAGCTAAAGATCGTCGCACCTGTCGCGGATCGACCCGTCGTCGCGATGAAAGCCGGGCGGATACATGTAGCCGTACGCGGCGAAGAGCCGCTGGCCGTCCGTCGCAGATTGAATGCTTGGTACAAGGAAAGGGCGGAGGACTATCTTGGCCGCCGCCTGTCGGAGATCAGCGAGACAATCCCTTGGCTTAAGAACGAGCCGCCGCTGAAGCTGACCGCCATGCGCAAGCAGTGGGGAAGCTGCTCGCCGTCCGGATCGATCAACCTAAATCCGTGGCTCATCAGGGCTCCGAGGGACTGCATCGACTATGTCCTGATTCATGAGATTTGCCACCTCAAAGAGCACAATCACAGCAAGCGCTACTACGAGCTTCTTGAACGCCATTGCCCCAATTGGCGGAAGATCAAGACGCGCCTCGACGGCATGGCCGAACTGCTTCTCGCTCATTAATTCTAGGCCGATATCACCGCACGAGAGTTCGCCGCCGGCGAGCGCGTCGAAGTTGATTATGCGGGTGATCCGATCGAATGGATCGAGCTTGCCACCGGCGAGATCCGCAAGGCGTATGTCTTCGTCGCGGGTCTCGGCTTCAGCCAATTGCTGTTCGCGTGGGCTGCCGAGGACATGAAGAGTCGCAACTGGCTCGGCGCCCACCGGCGCATGTATGCGTTCTATGGCGGCGTGCCGCATGTGACCGTGCCGGACTGTCTGAAGCAGGGCGTGCTCAAATGTCACCTGTACGATCCGGATCTGAACCCCGGCTATGCGCAACTCGCGCGGGACTTCTCCACCGCCGTGGTGCCTGCTCGTCCCGATCATCCGCGCGATAAAGCGATCGTCGAAGGACTGGTCAAGATCCTAATGCGCTACATGCGCTTCCGTCATCGGCGCACGCGCTTCACATCGTTGCATCAGATCAACCAGGCACTCGGTGACTGCGTCGAGCGCATCAATGCGCGGCGGCACAGCCGCTTCGGCGTCTCGCGTCGCGAGCGCTTCGAGGCACTGGAACGGGCCGCACTCAAGGCGCTGCCTGCTCACGACGTGGACACCGGCGAATGGCTGACCGCAACGCTACATCCGGATTGCTACGTGCTGGTGGAAGCCGTGCTGTACAGCGCCCCGCATATCCATCGTCACAAGAAGCTGCGCATCAAGCTCACCGAGAACCACGTCGAGATCTTCCTGAACCTCGAACGCCTGGCAATTTATCCACGCTGTCGTCACCGAGATGGCCGGCGCATCAAGATCGATGCGCACTTCCCGCCAGCATCCCAGGCGTACTACGAAGCCACGCCGCAGCGTCTGTTGTCGCAGTCACGCTTTATCCATCCCGAGCTACATCGGCTGTTCGTCGAGCTGTTCAATGATGATGTCTTCGGTAACCTGCGCCGCGCGCAGGGCTTCGTCCGCAGCTGCACGAAGGAAATCAACACCGCCGGACACGAACTGGCAAGCGAGCGCATTGCCGCTGCGATCGCCACCATGCGCCGCTACGACAAGTTCCGCGTGCCGTACTTCCAGGCGCTGCTCGCGCAGGCCAGAAAACAAACAACCGCCGCACCGGGCGAGTCGCGCGAGATCGTGCGCCGCCCTGGCAACCCCATGCTGCGATATGCCGTCGGTGCCGACCGGCCTGTCGACATCTTCGCTGCTGTTCCGTCCGACTCAATCCAGGAGAAATAGATCGTATGAGTACTGCTATCGCCAAGAACCTCATGGCCGAGATGAAGCTGCTCGGCATGTTCGGCGCCTTCGACGACATCATTGCTTCGGCAACACGCGATCAGATCAGCTACACAGAGTTCCTCGACACGTTGCTGCAAGCCGAAGCCGACTATCGACAAGAGCGAAAGACCGGCTATCGCATCAAAGCCGCCAAGTTCACCTTGCGGCCGGCCTTCGAGGACATCGACTTCACGGCCAGCCGCTCGATCAGCAAGGCACAGATCAAAGAACTCTACAGCCTGCAGTGGTTGAGCGAAGGACGACCTGTGCTGCTGATCGGCCAGACCGGCGTGGGCAAGACCTTCATCGCACAGGCCGCGGGACTGCACGCCTGCGCGTGCGGCAAGTCGGTGTTGTACATGACCGTCACGACGTGGCTGGAGAATCTCGCGCTCGCCCGGTCCAGCGGGACGTATCTTCGCTATCGCGACAAACTCGCGCGCCCAGACTTGCTCATCTTCGATGACTTCGGCATGCGCAAGTTGTCTTCCACCGAAGCGCAGGACCTGTGCGAAATCCTCGAAGAACGATCGCTTGGCAAGTCGACGATGTTCACCACTCAGCTGCCCCTGGCTCACTGGGCCGAGGTCATTGCCGATCCCGTCATCAGCGATGCGATCCGCGACCGCCTCGAGCACGCGGCGCTCATGATCGACATCACCGGCGAGAGCTACCGCGGCGTCAAGGCCCGGAAACTTGCCAGCAAGAAACACGTCGCGTAAGAATCGCCCACTTCTGCTCCGCCAGTGACCTCAACAGGTGGTCCCCAACTCGGGAAATCGGGTGGTCCTCAACTGGGAAATCGCGCATCATGGGGGTGTCGGGGGAGCAGGAACGCACCCGTACTGTCCAACAATTGGAACGGCGTAGTTCTGAACTGAACGGGCTATACTTGCTCGGATGTTTCTCTCCATCCAGCCGCTTCAATTTTTCCTGATGCTGTTTTCCGGCTGGATCAATCGCCGGCAGCTTGATGCGATCGAATATTTGAAGGAAGGAAGAGAATCGGTGGTTGAAGCAGCGACTCGGCGGTCGACGCCATCGATTTGCGGATGCCGAACGCCGTCGACTCGCGCGTCGAGCGCATGCGTTGGGCCGCAAGGCGCTCGGTGAACTCGACACGTTGGTCACGCCGGATACGTTGATGCGGTGGTATCGAACGTTGGTTGCACAGAAATGGACGTTTACCCAGCGCCGCCGCCCCGGTCGACCCCGAACGATCCAGGTGATCGTTCAGCTCATTGTTCGCATGGCACTGGAGAATCGATCTTGGGGCTATACGCGGATTCAAGGCGCATTGGCGAACTTGGGCCATGACGTTAGCCGCGGCACGATCGCGAACGCTCTCCGCGAACATGGCATCGATCCGGCACCCGAACGAGAGAAGCATACGTCATGGTCAACCTTTCTCAAGGCTCACTGGGAGAGTATTGCGGCCACAGATTTCTTCACGGTCGAGGTTCTTACGCTGCGCGGCCTAGTGACGTACTACGTGCTGTTTGTGCTCGGTCTCGCGAGCCGGACAGTGAAGATCGCCGGTATCACACCGCACCCGCACGAGGCGTGGATGGTGCAGATGGCGCGCAATCTCACCGATGCCGATGAGCCGTTCCTCCGGCACACGCGATTCCTCATCATGGATCGGGATACCAAATATTCCGCAGGCTTCCGTGCGGCTCTCGCTCGAGAGCGGATCGAGTCGATCCGACTGCCCCCACGCTCGCCCAACTTGAATGCATACGCGGAGAGGTTCGTGCGCTCGGTAAAGGGAGAATGCACCCAGCGAATGGTTTTCTTCGGCAGGTCGTCGCTCGAGCGCGCGCTGACGCACTACGTGGCGCACTATCATGAAGAGCGTAATCATCAGGGGCTACAGAATCGCCTGCTGAAACGTTCTGATGGGCCTATCAATCAAGTCGGTCGAGTAAAGCGCCGAGAGCGACTGGGTGGAATTCAACTTCTATCATCGAGAGGCCGCCTGACGACGAGTCTTTAGACACTACGCGGAGGACAAAGCTTGCGAATCGGAGTCTCGCAAGACACCGGCAACCACATGGCTGCGTCGGCGTGCGAACTTAGGAAACACTTGAGGAATTAGCGCGCGAGCTGACCGCAAGCACACTGGCCCAAAATGTTATCTGTTGTCTCAGCACACGAACTCTCACTCGTCACGAAAATATTCTCGCGACGCGTGAGTGGCGGTCAGATTAGAAACATCGAGGGGATGGCGGTGCGCGGGCGACCCGAATGCGGCTGCGAAGATGTTTGCAAACGAAAGTCCCGCAAACTCACGCAACCACATGGCTGCATCATCATGCGAGAGTCGTAAGTGCTTGAAGATTGGCGCGCCCGGAGAGATTCGAACTCCCGACCTCATGGTTCGTAGCCATGCGCTCTATCCAACTGAGCTACGGGCGCGTAACAAACATTCAGACCGTCCTGGTCACTCCCTGGTCACTCCGCATTCTGAGCGAAAGACCTTCGTTTCCTAACTCCTTCATCCTTCAGCGCTTCCCGTTCGATTCGAACCAGTCATTGACTTGTTCGTAGCCATGCGCTCTATCCAACTGAGCTACGGGCGCAGCACTGACTTGGCCGACGGCTTGGGGCCGCCCATCCATCCGCCGCGGCCTTGTGCCGCTCATTTGCATGAGCCGGATTCGGGGCAGCGGGGCCATGTCGCAGGCGGGGTCGGGGTCGGGGGCCATTTTGGGGCCGCCGCGACGCTGAGGGCTTTTCCTTAGCAGGATCAGTAACTTACTGAACCCCACCCAACCCTTTGCCGAGCCATCCGCTGACATTCTCGGGCGCATTCGCCGCGAGGGCGCGCATCCTACCACAACAATCGGCAGATGCAGCTAGTCCCCTGCTGGAGAGCCGCAAATTCTTTGCACGCCCTGCCGCGGGCTCCCGGCGACCCTCGCGACCACTTCGCCGCGCTCCGGTGCCACCGAGTGACCGCGCCTGGCGCAGGTGAGCAGCCCTTCGATGGTGCGCGAGAGTGTCGGCGATCTGTACAGATGAGAGGAGCCAGCGTCGTTAGGCGAATTTTCCGACAGAGATACATCACAGCGATTGATTGCGATGCCTGTCGTTCTGCCTCATCATTCACGGGCTTTTTTGCACGAGTATTGCTGAGGGAAGATTATGGCTGCGCGGGTGAGCGCCTCGAAGGCAAATAAGAAATCCGAAGTGCAGTCGCACAAGCATGAATTACGAACCGAGGTTCAGGAATTCAAGCGGCGGCGGATTCTGGAACAGTCACGCGAGCTGTTTTTTGCGCAGGGTTATGAAGCGACCACCCTCGACACCATTGCGGCCGAGCTGAAAGTCACCAAGCCGTTCTTATATTCGTACTTCCGGAACAAGAGCGAAATCCTCAACGCGATTTGTGAGATCGGCATCCGCTCGCCGCTGGCGGCGCTGGATGCGGCGCTCTCGACCAAGCTGCCGCCAGGAGAAAAGCTGCGGCTGGCGATCGAGCGGGTGTCTTCGGCGGTGCTGGAGAATCAGCAGTGCATCGTGGTGTATCGGCGCGAGGAGATGAACCTCGAGCCCGAGGAATACAAGGTGCTCGCGGACCTGAAGCTGGAGTTCGATCGCAAGCTGTCCTCGTTGCTGGTGGAAGGCGCGAAGCGCGGCGAATTCACATTCGACGATCCCGACTTCACCGCGCTGGCGATCGGCGGCCTGCTCACCTGGTCGGCACTGTGGTGGCGCCCGATGGGGCGCTGGTCGCAGCACGACGTGGTAATGCACATGATCCGGAACGTGGAGCGCATGGTCGGCCGCAAAGCCCGCACCACCGGCGCGAACTGACCGTCATATCATCAGGCAAGTTTCTCGCCGAGCACGAGAGCCACAGCGCGCTCGGCGATCATGATCGTCGGGCCGTTGGTGTTGCACGAAGGCAGACTCGGCATAACGGCAGCATCGATCACCCGCAGTTGCCGAATGTTCTTCACGCGCAACTCGGGATCTACGACCGAGCCCGGATCGGTGACATCGCCCATCCGGCACGTGCCGATGGGGTGGTACATCGCGAACGCGCCGGCACGCACGTAAGCCTCCCACTGCTCGTCGGTGCTCACCGCCTCACCGGGCAAATATTCCTTTCGAACGTGGTCACGCAGCGCCGGCGAGCTGAATATATTACGCATCACCCGCGCGCCATCGATCAGGGCTCGAACGTCAGCTTCAGCACCTACCAATGAATGCTTGATGAGCGGCGCATCCTGCGGGTTCGGAGAGCGCAGATCGATCGAGCCGCGTGACCCGGGACGGGTGACATTCACTGCCAGACTTACACGGTTGGCCTCGGCAAGCAGCACTTTGTCTGGCGTGACCTCGTACCCCAGCGGCTGGAAGTGAATCTGCGCGTCGAACGCCGGCAGATCGGGCCGCGTGCGAAAGAACGCCCCGACGTGAGAAATCGGTGAGGTGCCTGGCCCTCGACGCAGCAGCGCGAACTGCAAAGCCCGCATCGCGAAGCGCCATCGGGAATGCGCATCGACATTCATCGTGCGCATGTTGACGTCGTAACTCAGAATGATGCCCGGATGCTCCTGAAGATTGCGCCCCACACCCGGCAGGTCGTTCACACATTCGATGCCATGACGTTCCAGCTGCGCGCGCGGCCCGATGCCGGACAGCATCAGAATTTTCGGCGAACCGATGGTTCCCGCGGCGAGCAGCACTTCACGGCGGGCACGCGCCAGCTTGGCGACACCGTAGTGACTGAACTCCACCGCCTCAGCAACACCATTGCGCACTCGAATGCGAGAGACGAACGCGCGCTTCATCAACTTCAGCTTGGCATGGCCGGAGATCGGGCGCAGATACCCGCGCGCAGCGCTACAGCGCAGCCCGCCCCATTGAGTTGCCTGATAGTAACCGACGCCTTCCTGAGTGGCACCGTTGAAGTCGTCGTTTCGCGGAATGCCGGCGGCAAGGCAGGCCTCGATGAACAAACGATTGAAAGGATGGCTGACGCGAAGATTCGCGACGCCCAGCGGCCCCTTGTCGGAGTGAAATTTGCTGGCGCCGTTCTCGTTGCGCTCGGCGCGCAGGAAGTACGGCAGCACTTCGGGAAAGCTCCAGCCTCTGGCGCCTTGCTGGACCCAGCGATCGTAGTCGGCCGGGTTGCCGCGCAAGTAAAGCATTCCGTTGATGGAGCCGCCGCCCCCGAGCACCTTGCCCGAGGGCCAGTTGTCGATGCGGCCATTGCGCGAGGGGTCGGGCTCGACCTCGTATTTCCAGTCGTACTGAGGATTGCCGACCAGTCGGGCCGAGCCCGCGGGCACATACACCGCAGCGCTCCGATCGTCGCCACCCGCTTCGAGCAGAATGACGCTGCAGCCTGCATCGATGAGCCGACGCGCGGCGACGCACCCCGCCGAGCCGGCGCCAGCGACAACGTAATCTGCTTCCAATGTCTCGGTGGGATCGTGGTTCACGTTAGAACGATTTGGTGAACTGGACGCCGTAGCTGCGCGGCGCGCCGAAGCGAGAGAAAACATCGCCCAGAAAAGGAATGGCGTCGAGACGATACAGTTCGTCCGTCAAATTCTTGCCGAACAACGCGACCTCCCATTGTGCCTGCCGCGCCTGCAGAGCGACGCGGGCATCGAGCAAACCATACGAATCTTCGAACACCGTGTTCTCGACCAGCCACGGCATCTCGTCCTGCCATTGATATTCCACTCGCGCATCGAGCGACAGCTCGCTATTGATCGGCACCGTGTAATCGGCGCCGCCGGTGAACCGAAGCTCCGGCGTGCGCGCCAGACGATTGCCCGAGAGATCGTTGCCTGCCGAGTCGATGAAGTCACGATACTCCGAATCCAGATACGAACCGCTCAACCACAACTGCAGCGCCGGTACCGGTCGCAACTGCAATTCCAGCTCGAGGCCGCTGATCCGCGCCGATGCGGCATTATCGATGATCAACGACAAGCCCGCATCATCGAGCTGCTCCACCTGCAGGTCGTCGAAGGACGTATGGAACACGGCGACATTGGCGAGCACCCGGCCGTCGGCCCAGCGCGTCTTTGCGCCCGCCTCGTAGGTCCATGCGATTTCCGGATCATAGGGCAGCAGCGCGGCCGCCTCCGTCCCGGCCTTGCCCTGCCAGCCGCCGCCTTTGAAACCTCTCGCCGCACTGACATACAACAACGTGTCGTCGCTGGCGCGCCAGTCCAGGCTGGCCTTTGGAGTGAACTCGCTCCAGCTCTTGCTGGTGCGAATACTCCAGAACTGCGCACCGAGCGGCGCCACGCAAAAGATGAAGTCGGGCTGCGCGCCGAAATCCAAACACTCGGAGCGGTTGCGATAGTCCTTTTCGTCGTATGTGTAACGGCCGCCCAAGGTCAGCGACAAGGAGTCCGCCACCGCCCAGCTCAGTTCGCCATACACAGCGGAGCTCTTGGTGATGTTCTCCTGATCGTAGATGAACTCGCCGTCGAGAATGTCGCCGACGCTGCCTGGACCCAATATCGACAGAAACGTTGTCGCGATGCTGTTGTCGATGACGTCGGTGTCTTCGCGCAGGAAATACAAGCCTGCAACCCAACGTAACGGACCACTGTCGGCGGGAGAGCTCAGGCGCAAATCCTGAGTGATGCCGACGTACTTCTCGCGCTGACCGTTCGCCGCGTCCGTCAGCGATGGCGGCGAGCCCGTACCGACCAATGAATAGCGCCCGTTGAAGTCGCCGTACCGAACGGCGGACAGATACGTCAGCGCATGGCCGCCCCCGAGTCGATAGTCGAAGCGCGCCGTGAGGCCGGCGGTGTCTTGATCTTCCCACTGAGTCCAGGGCGCATCGCTCTCGCGAACGTTGTCGCTGAGCAGCCCGGATGCCACGACAACACCGAAACCTGGAATCGTTGGATCGTCGACTGCACGCCGCGATTGTCCGTTGCTCTGGTTGTGACTGAAGTCGGCGACGACGTGAATATCGAGCGCGTCAGTCGGACGAAACAACAGCGAGCCGCGCACCGCGTAGTTGTCTTGATCGTCGAGCCGCTCATCGAGCAGGGTGTTTTGGGAATAGCCATCGTGCTTGCGATAGTAGACGGCCGCCCGCGCAGCGACGGAATTAGTCAAAGCGCCGGTGACATAGGCCGAACCTTCCCACATGTCGCGCCCGCCAAAGACGTCGAACTGTCCGTATGAAACGGCCACGCGTCCCGATCTTTCATCGCTCGGCCGAGCTGTGATCAGGTTCACTGCCCCGCCGACCACGTTCTTTCCATACAGCGTGCCTTGTGGACCACGCACGACTTCGACGCGTTCCAGATCGAACAGCGGCGGCGTCGCCGTACCGCGGCGCCCGACATAAACCTCATCGATGAACAACCCCACCGAAGGCTCGGCTGCCGATCCGGTCAAGCGCAACGTGCCGATGCCGCGAATCACGACTTCCTGTTGATTCCCGATCTGCTGCCCGAACGTGAAGCTGGGCGTGCGGGTTGCGACCTCGGACAAGTCCGTGATGCCGGCCTTGCGCAGATCTTCATCGGACAACACGCTCACCGCGACCGGCACGTCTTGCAGGCGCTCATCGCCGCGTCGGCGAGCGCTTACCAACACTTCTTCAATTTGGTCGGTGTCGACCGCCGTCGGGGTTGACGCATTGTCGGCGGCGGACACGTCCGCGGCGCCGAGCATACAAAGCATGGGCAGCGCAACAGCGGCGAGGGGATCTAACAAATCGCTCCTGTCATCCCCAGTCTTGCTGCTCATGTGAACTCCTTTCGACATCCCGCTACGGACAGGCCGCGATGATCGCAGGCGAATGCGACATCGTCCGTTGGGTGTTTCCCGGATGGGCAACACTACTCGTGCCAATCGTCGCGGACGCTGCGGGCTGCCAGCAGGTATCCGATGATAGCGGGAATATTTGCAAGCAGCACGGCCAGCAAACCATAGCGCAACGATACATGCGGCTGCGCAGCCGCGAACGCATCGCTTACGACGCCGACCAGCAATGCGCCGCCGCCGATGCCGAGCAGATTGCTGACAAACAAAGTCAACGCCACACCCGTGGCACGCAGCGTCACGCCAGCGACGCCATGCGTTGCTGCGAGCGCAGGCCCAACATAGACCATGCTGAGGAACGCAGCGGGAGCAAGCAGCAGCAGACTAGTGAAGCTCGAAGGACTGAGCACGGCGAATGCATACAACGGCGTGGAGATAGTCGCCGCGATCGCGGGCATCCATAGCAACCAACGGCGCTCATTACGAGACAAACGAGCGGCGACAGCGCCGCCGACGACTGCACCGATTCCCGCGACCAGCCCATTGATCACAGCCAGCGTGGCGCCGGCCGTGGACGCGCCCATGCCGTGCACTCGCATGAAGAACGCCGGCGACCAGGTGGCGACGCCATACGTCACCATGGACTGGAGCCCACCAGCCAGCGCGATGAACATGAGCGTGCGCCGAGCTAACAAGTGCCCAAGGTCCGACCAGAAATGCTTGGGCGCGGGTTTCGCGCATGTCACATGCCCCGGCAACGACATGCCGCGGGTCGGCTCCCTTAATGTGAGCAACACAATCAACGCAACCGCGATCCCCGGCAGACCGATGAGAACCAGCGCCGAGCGCCAGCCAACCGATTCTGCGAGCCAGCCGCCGCCCAGCAATCCCAGGAACACGCCGACGGACGCGCCCGCCGAATAGACGGACAACGCAAGTGGCCGGTCGGCGGGGCGATAGTAATCGGACAGAATCGAATGCGACGGCGCGACGCAACCCGCTTCTCCGATCGCCACACCCATACGTGCGATCAGCAACTGCGCAAAGTTCGTGGCGGCTCCACATAGAGCGGTCATCGAGGACCAGATGACCATGCAGACAGCAATCAAATTGCGTCGTGACTTCAAGTCCGCCAGCCGCGCGACCGGCACACCCGCAGTCACATACAACAATGCGAAGGCCAATCCGGACAGCAGGCCCAACTGCGTATCGGTCAGCTGCAGATCGCGCTTGATGGGCTCGATCAGCACCGACAGCACCTGCCGATCGATGAAGTTGACGACGAACACCAGCGTCAACAATGCCAGCACGTAGCCACGATAACTTTTGGAAACACTGTCGAAGCTGGCGATCGGCGCGGACGTCACTTTCACAAACGGCCCTCGGATCCTTGCGAAGGAGGCCCGCTATGATGATCGAGAATCGGATCGTTGCCGAGTCCCAGGCCGTTAGGCGGAGGGATGATTCCGGCGTCAGGTTTGTTCGCTGATGTAACGCGTCGGCGCGGCGCCGAAGGCTTTGCGGAACATGGCGGTGAAGGCGCTCGGACTGTTGTAACCGACATCGAATGCCACCGCTGTCACCGGCTCGCCGGTCGCCAGCCGTGACATCGCTTCCATCAGCCGAACGTGCTGCCGCCAGGTGGCAAAGCTCATCTGCGTCTCACGACGAAACATTCGCGTGAACGTGCGACGCCCCATGCCGGCGACGCGCGCCCAATCATCCAGCGTGTCGGCGTGCGCAGGATCTTCGAGAATCGCGCGACACACTTTCAGCAAGCGCTGATCCTGCGGCATCGAGATGTCCAACGGAATGCTCGGCGCGCTCGCGATCTCATCCAGGATCAATCGCATCACCCGACCGTCGCGGCTTTGTTCGTCGTATTCGATGGGCATGCGGACCGCGGCGATAATCAGTTCACGCAGCAGATCGGAAACTTCGAACACGCGACAGGCTTCGGGCAGATCGCCCCGCACGCGCTCGTCGATATAAAGCGTTCGCACCGAGACGTGACCCCGGCACGCCATCTCATGCGCGACGCCACTGGGAATCCACAGCGCACGCTGTGGCGGCAGGATATAACTGGCGTGATCGGTGGTGACCGAAGCCACACCGGAAATCGAGTACAGCACCTGCGCGCGCTTGTGCGAATGGCGTGGCTGGACGGTGCCCGACTCGTATTCATCGGCCAGGGCAGCGACTGGACGCGGCACGTCTTGATAGTCGATGCTTCGCGTGCTGCGAGGGGGTGTGCCCGGCGCGGCGTTATCGGACGCCGACGCACGACTCAGTGCGCTTTTGACAGCGCCGCGACGCTGGCCCGGACGAGATGAATGTTGCTGCATCGGCGACGGCACACTAAAGGCGGACTGTTAGCTTGCCCTGCAGTGATACCACAAAATCGGCCGGGCAGACATTGCGCCCGCAGGGAGCTCGAACTTTGATCGATCAGACTTCCGCAGCGATCTCGGCGCACGGCGCCGATCTCGATCCCGACATTCGACAGTTCGTCGCCAGGATGAGCGCGGCGTTCGCCAGTTATCCAAATTTCAACCACTTACCGTTTCCCGAAATGCGACGCGCCTGCGAACGCGTGCGGGCACCTTGGGCGGCCGGCGGTCCGGCGATGTCACAGCGAACGGAGCTTACGGTCCGGACACCGGCAGGCGACGTGCGTGTGCGCATCCACAACCCCTCGCCGCGCGCTGAAAAGCCGGCGCTCGTTTATATGCACGGCGGCGGCTGGACCACATTCAGCATCGATACTCACGACCGCCTGATGCGCGAATACGCCGCACGCGGCGACATCGTCGTCCTTGGCGTGGACTATGCCCTTTCCCCGGAAGTAAAGTTCCCGGTGGCCCAGGAGCAAATTGCCGCCGTCGTTCGCTGGGCTCGCCAGCACAGTGCGGAGTTGGGCATTCATCGCGATCGGATTGCTCTAGGCGGCGACTCCGCCGGCGGCAATCTCGCGCTCACGACCGGCCTGAGATTGCGCGACGAAGGTGACACCGACGCAGTTCACGCAATCGTCACCAACTACGCGGTCACCGACATCTACAGCACGCCGGAAGCACTTCAACGCTACGGCTATGAGGGCTACATGCTCGGCGCCGACGAAATGGTCAAGTTCTGGGAGAACTATCTGCGCGGCCCGGAAGACGCGAACAATCCGCTGGTGTGCCCCGTGCGTGCGGACTTGCGCGGACTGCCGCCAGTGTTCATGGTCATTCCTGAATGTGACATTCTCACCGAACAGAACTGGCGGCTTGCCAAACAACTCGAGCACGCGGGCGTTCGAGTCACTACCTCATTCTATAAAGGCGCGTCGCACAGCTTTCTCGAAGCCATGTCGATCTCCGCCCTCAGCAACCGCGCGATCGACGACACCGCGCAGTGGCTGCGTGAGACGTTAGGTTAGAAATCAAGCGATGCCGATATCACGAAAGTCCGCGGCCCACACGCGCGCCCGCACTGTGACTTCACGCTGATCCCATTTGAGCGCATAGCGAGCGCCCACGTGTCGAGACGAGTCCAGAGGGAATCTCGAGCGTGTTGTCGGCACTGGCCGCCTGCGAACTCGTATGGACGACACGACGAGCGATACAACGCCCAGCAGCAGCAAGGCAGGAGAGGTTGTCACCCGGACATCCTCAATACGGATAAATTCGAAATTATTTCGAATTCTGCCCCGGTCAAGGCGAGTTGTGGGTTGATCGGCGTCAGCCAGGAACCCTGGCCTGGGATATCAAAAATCCCCGACTGCCGCTTATTTGCGCGGAGGCTGCTCCAGCAACTGAGCCACCGTCTTCAATACCGCCATGGCGCGGAAAGGCTTGCGAAGGAAGCTGTCGTAGTCGGTGCAGGTCTCGCGCACCGACGCCTCCTCCAGGGAGCTCATCATGATGACGGGAACCTTTGCGAAGGTCGCATTGTTGCGGATCGCAGCCAGCGTCTGCGTGCCGTCCATGATGGGCATCATGTAATCGAGCATGATGAGATCGGGCGTAAGCTCGCTCAGGCGCGCCAGGGCCTGCTTGCCATTGATCGCCGTACCCACGCGGTAGCCTTCGTCTTCGAGGATGGACTGCAGCACCTCCGCGACGCCGAACTCATCATCGACGACCAGCACGGTTTGCATGCCTATGCCTTGCCGCGACGTCGAGCGGCAGCGCGTCGTCCTTTAGCTGGCTTTTTTGCGCGGGCAGGTGCGGCGGCAGTGTTCGGCCGTTCAGTGCTGTAGCCGGACAACACGCCCTCGGCGGTCTTGAAGCTATCGACGAAACGCAGGCCCTGCGCTCCGATCTCGAACTCGCGCAGCTTGGGATCGAAGCCGCCGCCACGGACCTTCATGATCGAGATCAGGCGGCGCAGCTGCCCCTGATACTCCGAATAGCGCAGCAGGATCATGTTCTCGGTCACTGCGGAAATGCCGGTGGCGGGGACCTGCAATTCCGGGCCGATCAGATTGGGAGTCTCCATCGCGCAGACGACAGTAACACCCAGGCTGCGCAGCTCATTGGTCAGCGCCGCGAAGAACGGACTGAGCCGGTCGGACGTCTCGGCGGTGCCGGCGAATCCGCCCCAACCATCGATGAACAGGCGCTTGACCTTGCGACGGCGGACCGCCTCGATCAGCTCGTTGCCCAGGCTGTCGAGAATGCGCTCGAACGGCGGCCGCCAGCTGATTTCGAGATGTCCGGCCGCGACCTTCGACTTCAGGTCGATCCCGATGGCTTGCGCATTGGCGATGAGCCGGTCCGGCGCTTCATAGAAGCCGAAGTGCAGGCCCGGCTCTGCCTTGCTCGAGCACTGTAGGAATGCGGTGCCCAGCGTGGTCTTGCCGGCGCCCGACGGCCCGAGCAACAGCGTCGAGGAGTCGGCGATCAAGCCGCCGCCTGTCATGGCATCCAACTGCGTGATGCCGGTGGAAATCCTGCCGGCGTTGGCAATGCCTGCGTTACGTAGGAAACGAGACTCGGGCCGCGGGTGCACGACCAGGCCGTCGTCAGTGATCTGAAATGGGTGCCGGCCGCGCAGGCTCGCCGAGCCACGGAACTTGCGCACCTCCAACTCGCGCTGGCGGCGCTTGCCGTAAGGAACGTCTTCGAGAGTGACCAGGCCATCCACCATGGTGTGTTCCGGGTGGTACTCACCCCTGCGGCCGTTCGTCAGGAGCAGCGTGCAACAGCCCGCAGCGGCGGCGTGTGCCTGCAACTCATGAATGAACTTCCGGAACTCCCGATCCGAGGTGCTGGTTTCCTCGACCGCGATCAACCCGTCGAGAATCAGGATGCTGGCGTCGTGCGCCCGCATTTCCCGGCGCAGCAGATCCATCATTCCCTTCAGTCCGTTCTCCTCCAGCACGCGAAACGCGCTGATGTAGTACACGTACTTCGGGATCAGGCGTGCATCGTAAAAGCCCATTTGCTCCAAATGCTGGAGCATGCGTGCATGATTTTCCGCAAGCAGCGTGACGAACAGTGCGCGCTTGCCCTGGCGGGCCTGATGAAAGCAGATCTGATTGGCGAGGATCGTCTTGCCGGCGCCCGGGGTGCCGCGGACGATATAAACCGCGCCTTCGAAGAAGCCGCCCTTGAGCACATCGTCCAGCCCCGGTACGCCGGTGGCGACTCGCTCCAGCCCCGGTTCGCTACTGAGTTCGTTATTGTTCACGTGACCGTGGGCCCCTTATCCAACCGTATCCTTACTCGATTTTAGCGTGAGCCGTCACGTCGCGTGGCAGTCTTACGCTGAAGGTCGAGCCCTGACCCAGTTCACTTTGCAGCGCCAGCGTCCCGCCTTGTGCCTGCACCAGCTTGCTCGACAGCCACAGACCGATACCGAAGCCGCCGCTGCGTGGCGCGCTCGATGCGCGGGCGAAGCGCTGAAAGATGCGCTCGTGGTCAGCCGGCGCGATGCCGATACCATGATCGATGACTCGCACTTCCACCCACTCAGGCTGACTTTCCAGCTCGATGCGCACCGGCTTGCCGTCGCCATAACGGATCGCGTTGGACACGAGATTGTCCAGAACCTGTTCGGTGGCCAAGTGGTCCCAAGTCCCATCGACGGGGTCGCGCAGCTCGCAATGCAGGGTCGAGCCTGCGCGCGCAGCCAGTTGCTCGTACTTGCGAGTGCAGGCCCGCACCAGGTCGCACAGGTCGAACGCGGTTGGCTCGAGCCGCACCTGCTCGGCATTCAGGCGAGTGATCTCGAGCAGCGTGGTCGCCCGGCGCACGTAGTGGTCGACCGCCAGCTCGAGAGTTTCCAAGCCCTGGAGCAACGCGGGCGAAGCCTGCTCACGACGGGCGCGCGACAGTAACAGCTGCACTTGCCCGACGATGGGCGTCATCGGGTTGCGCAACTCGTGAGCGGCGATGGCGATGAACTCATCCCGGGCTGCGATCGCCGCGCGCAACTCATCGATGAGGCGCTCATGATCGGCGGTGGTCATCCCATCTTTTTATCCTGGTAAAACGTGCGCGGGATTATAGGCAGGCGTTCTTGCAGCGCGCGCGACTTTATCGAGTCCGATGATTTCCGACAAACTCTTGGCGATTAACGCACGATACATAACCGTGAGTCTTATATGAGAATCCGGCGGTATCTCGACCCGAATGCAATGAGTTGAAGAGCGAATGCCGATGTTTTCTTCGCGGCTGTGGCTACACGCCAGTCGATGCTTGTTCCTGTTCCTCGTTCCGATCGGCGCGACACACGCCGAGACACATGCTCGGTGCGCCGAGCAGTTCGCACTACGCAGCGGCGAGCCCGGCAAGGATGTGATGTGGGTGGCGACCATCGACGAGGTCGTCAGTGCGATGCTCAGAGCGGCGAACGTGACGAGTCGGGATCGCGTAGTGGACCTTGGCTCAGGCGACGGAAAAATTCCGATCGCCGCCGCCAAGCAATTCGGCGCGCAGGCGCGCGGCATCGAATACAACCCGCAACTCGTTCAGCTCGCTGAATGTCACGCACGCGTCGAGCGCGTCGCCGACAAGGTGAGCTTCCAGCAAGGCGACATATTCTCGACCGATTTCAGCGATGCCACCGTGGTGATGCTGTACCTGTCGCCGACCATCAATCTGAAGCTGCGCCCGACTCTGCTCGGCATGCGCCCAGGCACGAGGATCGTGTCGAACACCTTCGACATGGCGGACTGGAAACCCGACCGGCAAGTCGAATCCAAAGTCGGCAACACGCGCGCGTTTTTATGGATCGTGCCGTCGCGAATCGAGGGCGACTGGCAGTTCGCTCAGGCCGCCGGTGAAGAATCTTTCATCTTGAAGTTGCGCCAGAATTTTCAGCGACTGGAAGCGTCGCACCCGAGTGAATCGTCTTCGACGAAATCACGCGTGGCCGTGCAAAGCGGCCGCGTGCTCGGCACGCAAGTAGAGATCGTGGTGAAAGGGCTCGACGCGCAGCCGACCACGCTGAGCGGAGAAATCGTGGGCGACAGGCTGCTGCTGGCGACGACGAACCCGGGCGCCATCCGTCGGTTTGTCGGACGACAGCTGTAACCAAAAGTAACAGCTCGGGATCGGGCAGTGAGGCCGAGTGAGGGATGACACGAAGTACATCCATGCACTTTCGCCCTTCGGGCAGCCTGAAGGCTGTGCAAAACGGCTGTCCTGCCGTTTTGTCGAACCCTCGGTATCACGTTCGAAGCCCACACACGACCAGCACGAATGAAAAAGCCCCCTAGAAGGGGGCTTTTTCATTTGTATATGGCGGAGAGTGAGGGATTCGAACCCTCGATGGGCTTTTGACCCATACACCCTTAGCAGGGGTGCGCCTTCGACCACTCGGCCAACTCTCCGGCGCCTGCCAGGGCGTAACGCCCAGGTCAGTGAAGGCCGGCAAGAATACTGGCCGAGGCCCGTTAGGTAAAGGGTCGCAACAAGAACGCTCCCACAGCGCTCAAAGCGGCCCTCGCGGAGTGGCGGGCCCCGTCACCCCGCGATCAAGCTACTGCGTGAAGATCTCAGGAGCCAGCGCCGGTGATCGGACGCTTCGCTGCGCCGCCGCCTGCCGCCTGTTCCTCGCGCTTGATGCGCTCGTAGATCTCTTCA
This sequence comes from Peristeroidobacter agariperforans, assembly GCF_004138335.1. Classification (GTDB taxonomy): domain Bacteria; phylum Pseudomonadota; class Gammaproteobacteria; order Steroidobacterales; family Steroidobacteraceae; genus Steroidobacter; species Steroidobacter agariperforans. The sequence goes on from NZ_RYFW01000001.1 coordinate 144,847, forward strand.
CGATGTACGGCAACCTCTTTCGGTGCATTCACGCCCACACGCACCTGGTTACCTTTGACGCCTAAGACGGTCACTGTGATGTCGTTACCTATCATCACGGTCTCACCGACGCGCCTTGTCAGAATCAACATGGTTCGCTCCTTGCTGTCAGCCGAATGATCGAGTTGCGTTTGCCGGCGGTGGAATCACCGCCCTCCCACAGCGCACGCACTTTTCATTCGAAATCGAGAGTAGGTCAGCTGCTCGGGTAATGGGGATCGGGATTTCCCTGAATATCGAAATTACCCTCACAAGACAGACAATATATTTTTTAATATGTTCGCACTATTCAATTCTCGGCGCACCCGAATTTTCCCCAGTATCCAAAAAATCTGACTCATGGGTTTCGGACCGACATAATGCGACAGCAAAGCGAGGGGGCGCAGTAGACCAGCTCCGCTGCGGGCCTGCAGTTCGCGCAATCACGGTTGACAGTTTCAGGCTGACTTTGCCGTAACTTTGGATTCGATCCAGGCCACGACTCCAGCCAACGCATCATCCAGCTTCGCTGGATCGTTGCCACCCGCTTGCGCCATGTCCGCGCGACCGCCGCCGCGACCACCGACTTGTTGCGCAACAAAGTTAACTAAATCGCCGGCCTTCACCCGCGACGTCTGATCTGCTGTCACGCCTGCGATCAACACGACCTTGTTCGCGTCGTCCACCGACGCCAGCACAATGGCTGCCGAGCGCAGTTTGTTCTTCAGCTGATCCACCGCGTCGCGCAGGGCCGGCGCATCCGCGCCGTCGACTCGCGTCGCGACAACCTTCAAACCACCGACATCGACCGCACCGCTCGTGAGGTCGTTGCCTTGTCCACTGGCGAGCTTGGACTTGAGCGCCGCCACTTCCTTCTCAAGCTTGCGGCTACGGTCCAGCAGCTGTCGGACTTTGTCCTCGACATCGTCACGTCCGGCTTTCACCAGCGAGGCCACGTCACGCAGCACGCGATCGGTTTGCGAAACCCATTCATAAGCGCCCTGTCCCGTGACAGCTTCTATGCGCCGAATGCCTGCGGCCACGCCGCCTTCGCTAACAATCTTGAACAGGCCAATGTCGCCTGCACGGCTTACATGGGTGCCGCCGCACAATTCGGTGGAAAACCCGCCGAAGCTCAGCACGCGCACTTCATCCTCATACTTCTCGCCGAACAGAGCCATTGCCCCTGAGGCCACTGCGGCGTCATAGGGCATCAGCCGGGTTTCCGCGGGCGCATTGGCGCGAATCTCCACGTTCACCAACTCTTCGATCTGCTTCAATTCTTCGGGCGTCACCGCCGCGAAGTGCGCGAAGTCGAAGCGCAAGCGATCGGGCGCGACCAATGAACCTTTCTGAGTGACATGGGTGCCCAGAACTTTGCGCAGCGCTGCGTGCAGCAGATGCGTGGCCGAATGATTCGCCATCGTCGCGCGACGACGCTCTCCATTCACGCGCGCCTCGATGCGAGCACCGACGCGCAACTCACCTGCTTTCATGCGGCCGACATGCGCGAACGCGCTACCGACCTTCAGAGTATCGGCTACATCGAACTCGACACTAGGACCGGCCAGCACACCGGTATCGCCCACCTGGCCGCCGCTCTCCGCATAGAACGGCGTGTGATCGAGAACGACCTGCCCTTCCTCACCCGCGCGCAGCACATCGACGCGCTCCTTGCCACGGAGCAACGCGACTACAGTGCCTGCGTCGACCAGGTTTTCGTACCCACTAAAGTTGGTCTTGTCATCCAGCGAAACGCCGGCGCGCAGATCGACGCCGAACTTGCTCGCGGCCTTGCTCGTGTCACGCTGAACCTGCATGGCCTGCTCGAAGCCGGGCTCATCGATCGTGAGGCCGCGCTCGCGCGCGATATCCGCTGTGAGATCCGAGGGGAAACCAAACGTGTCGTACAGGCGGAACACCGTCTCGCCCGGAATTTCTTTTTTGCCGCCGAGTCCGGCGATTGCCTGATCCAGCAGCACCATGCCCTGCGATAGCGTCTCGGCGAAGCGCTCTTCCTCCTGCTTCAGTACGCGCTCGATCTGCGCTCGCTGAGTGCGCAACTCGGGATAAGCCTCGCCCATCTCTTTTTCGAGCGCAGCCACCAGCGTGTAGAAGAACGGCTGCGTCTGGCCGAGCTTGTAACCGTGACGGATCGCGCGACGAATGATGCGACGGAGCACATAGCCGCGGCCCTCGTTCGATGGGAACACACCATCGGACACGAGAAACGAACATGCACGAATATGATCGGCGATGACGCGCAGTGAGCTCGAAGACAAATCTCGGGTCTTGGTCGCGTCGGCCGCGGCCTTGATGAGATTGACGAACATGTCGATCTCGTAGTTCGAGTGCACGCCCTGCATGACAGCGGCAGTGCGCTCGAGACCCATGCCGGTATCGACCGAGGGCTTGGGCAGCGGCGTGAGCTTGCCCTCCTCGGAACGATCGAACTGCATGAACACCAGATTCCAAATTTCGATCCAGCGGTCGCCGTCCGCATCCGGCGAGCCCGGCGGGCCGCCAGGGATGTGCGCGCCGTGATCGTAGAAGATTTCCGAGCAGGGGCCGCACGGACCAGTCTCGCCCATCTGCCAGAAGTTGTCCGAGCCGCCGCCCGGCTTGTCGCCGATACGCACGATGCGCTCCGCAGGCACCCCGACATCCTTTAGCCAGATGTCATAGGCCTCATCGTCGGTGTGATACACCGTCACCATCAGACGCTGCGGATCGATGCCGAGATACTGCTTGCCGGTGACGAAATCCCAAGCGAAGCGGATCGCGTCGCGCTTGAAGTAATCGCCGAAGCTGAAGTTGCCGAGCATCTCAAAGAAGGTGTGATGCCGGGCCGTGTAGCCGACGTTCTCGAGATCGTTGTGCTTGCCACCCGCGCGCACGCAGCGCTGCGAGCTGGCCGCGCGGCTGTAGCTACGCTTGTCCTTGCCTAAAAATACGTCCTTGAACTGCACCATGCCGGCGTTGGTGAACAGCAGCGTCGGGTCGTTGCCCGGCACCAATGAGCTGGAGGCCACGACCTGGTGGCCACGCTCGCGGAAAAAATTGAGGAACAGCGCGCGAAGGTCGGCGCTCGACAGGCGCTTGGCAGTCATGAGGAACCGTCAGGAATGATCCGGATCGAATCCTCCGCCCGGATGGCTAATCCCTTGCTGGCTCGTCGTCCAAGTCAGGATCGAACTTCAGGGCGGCGCGGATTTGATCGCTGTTAAAACCGCGATATTGAAGGAAGCGCGCCTGCTTTGCACGTTCAGCGGCGGACCGGGGTAATTCCGCGCCGAACTTGCGGCGCCGGACCTCGGCCGCCAGTCCGTTCCAATCCTGCTGGCCGCCGGCCATTTCCTGCTGAATCTGCGTGTCCGTAATACCTTGCTGACGCAATTCGGCTCGGATCCGCACCGGCCCCTGGCCACGGCGCGCGTGATGGTGGACATAATTCGCGGCGAAGCGCTCGTCCGAGACCCACTTCTTCTTGCCCAGCTTCTCGAGGACCGTGGCGATGTTCGCCTCGGGATAGCCCTTCGAGGCGAGTTTGCGCTTCAACTCCTCGGTGGAATGCTCACGCCGCGACAGTAAGCGCACCGCGGCAGCTTCGACTTCCTTGTCCTGCTTTTTGGCGCGCTCGGCGCGCTCCTCAGGAGTGAGCGCTTCGTCGTCGGCCGCAGGCAGACCTGCGGCCTCGAACAACTGGCGTGTGCGACTGGTCTTAGACCGCCTCACCCTTCACTGCCTTGGTATCCGGCAACAGCTTTTCGCGGATCTTGCCTTCGATCTCGCGAGCGATCTCGGGATTGTTCTGGAGGAACGTGCGCGCGTTCTCCTTACCCTGGCCGATGCGCTCGCCGTTGTAGCTGTACCAGGACCCCGACTTCTCGACCAGGCCCTGCAACACGCCGATATCGATGATTTCGCCGTTACGCGAAATGCCCTGGCCGTACATGATTTCGAACTCAGCCTCGCGGAACGGCGGCGCGACCTTGTTCTTGACCACTTTGACGCGCGTCTGGTTGCCGACCACTTCCTCGCCGTTCTTGATGGCGCCGATGCGACGGATGTCCAGGCGCACCGACGAATAGAACTTCAGCGCGTTACCGCCGGTGGTGGTTTCGGGGTTGCCGAACATCACGCCGATCTTCATACGGATCTGGTTGATGAAGATGACGATGGTGTTGGAGCGCTTGATGTTGCCGGTGAGCTTACGCAGCGCCTGCGACATCAGTCGGGCCTGCAAGCCGACGTGCGCGTCGCCCATCTCGCCTTCGATTTCGGCCTTCGGCGTCAGCGCCGCGACCGAGTCGACGACGATCACATCGACCGCGCTGGAGCGGACCAGCATGTCCGTGATTTCCAGAGCCTGTTCGCCCGTGTCGGGCTGCGACACCAGCAGTTCCTGCACGTTCACGCCGAGCTTCTCGGCATACACCGGATCGAGCGCGTGCTCCGCGTCGACGAACGCGGCCGTGCCGCCAGCGCGCTGCGCTTCGGCGATGACCTGCAGGGTCAGCGTGGTTTTACCCGAGGACTCCGGGCCGTAGATCTCGATGACTCGGCCGCGGGGCAGACCGCCTACGCCGAGCGCGATGTCCAGGCCCAGCGAGCCGGTGGAAACCGCTTCCACATCGTAAGTGGCGCTCGCGTCGCCCAGACGCATGACCGAGCCCTTGCCGAATTGCTTCTCGATCTGGCCGAGCGCGGCGACTAGCGCCTTCTTACGATTTTCTTCCATCGGAGGGACCTGTGTTGATTAGTGGTAACTCAGTTGACCGTGGCCAGTATTTTACAAACCGGACGACCGAAACTGGGGGATATCTGTATATTTGCACAGTTAATCGCGATCCGCCACTGTCGGATCCGTGCTAGGCGCTCATTCTAAGCGGCCAGCGCTCCAGAACAGAGTAATGCGAGCCGCCGGCGCCGCGCACCGACTCGACCAGCACGTATTCCTTCACCTGCTGAAGCAACGGTTCGATGGTCTGAATCGGGCGGACTCGTGGCAGGTCGCGCGCCAGTGTGATGTGCGGGCTATACGGGCGTTCGTCCAGTTGTTTCAACTGGCTACGCAGGCTGGCGCGGAGCCGCTCTGCCAGATCGATCGCGGCCGCCGGCGGCGTCGACGAGGTCAGGCACAGCACTTTGCGCCCCCACGACTCGATGCCATCGAAGGCGAGCTGGAACGCCGGGCCGCCGGCCAGGCTCGCTCCGGCTTGCTGAATGGCTGGAAATTTCTCGGCCGCAATCTGGCCGAGAAATAACAAGGTGACGTGGAAATTCCGCGGCGGTATCGGCCGTCCGCCGCTGGCGCAAACCACAGGGAGCGCGGTCGCCTCGATCTGCGCTCGAAATTCATCGCTGGGCCACAGCGCGAAAAACAGCCGTCGGCTGTCCCGCTGGGGCGCGGACATCAGAGCTTCCGTTGCAGCAGACTCAACTCGCGCAGCGCCCTGGCTACGGACTGCCGGCGAATTGCCTCGCGATCTCCGGTGAATGTCTCGAGCGCGACCCGGGTCTCGATTTGATGGTCCTCTTTCCAGGCCCACGCGAACCACACCGTGCCGATCGGCTTGCCCGGCTGCGCGCCCGCGGGGCCGGCAATTCCCGTCACCGCCAACGCAATGTGACCGCCGAGTGCTTCCAGCGCGCCAATCGCCATCTCTCGCGCCGTCGCCTCGCTGACCGCGCCGTGTGACGCGAGCGTCGATGGCCGCACGCCGAGCAAGGATTGCTTCAGCGCGTTGCTGTAAGCCACCACGCCGCCGTCGTACCAAGCCGAGCTGCCCGCGATATCGGTCAACAACTTGGCCACCCAGCCGCCGGTGCACGATTCCGCGGTCACCAGGCGCCGCTCGGCGTCCAGCAGGTCCGCGCCCGCCTGGGTGGCCAGGCGCTTCAAGTCCTCGTCGCTAGTCATGCCACGCATGCTTCAGGGTCCTGGGGATGAACGTCAAGCTGGGCATATCCGGATTCGCGCAGGCACAATTCCGTCCTTTGTCGCCCGGACCCCGGCCCCTTTCGGCCGGCGGCCCGATCTGCCTTCCATAGCGTCATAAAGAGTTACTCACTTAAGCGATGTCCGCCGCCCTGGAATCCCACACCCCGTCCATGCAGCAGTACCTGCGTCTGAAAGCGCAGTACCCGAAAGAACTGCTGTTCTATCGCATGGGCGACTTCTACGAGCTGTTCTTCGAAGATGCCAAACGGGCCGCGCGGCTGTTGGATATCACCCTGACGGCGCGCGGACAATCGGCCGGACAGCCGATACCGATGGCCGGCGTGCCGTATCACAGCGCCGAGTCCTATCTGGCGCGGCTGGTTCGCAAAGGCGAGTCGGTCGCCATTTGCGAACAGATCGGCGACCCCGCGAAATCGAAAGGTCCGGTCGAGCGCGCGGTCGTGCGCGTCGTCACGCCGGGCACGGTGACCGATGAAGCCTTCCTCGATGCGCGGAAAGATAATTTACTCGCGTCGCTGTATCGCGAGGGTCAGCGCTTCGGCCTCGCCTGGCTGGAGCTGTCGAGCGGTCGTTTCACCGTGATGGAAGCTGCCGGCGAAGAAGGACTCGCCGCCGAGATCGAACGCCTGCGCCCCGCCGAGCTGCTCGTGCCCGAGTCGTCCGCAACGGCCGGCATCACCGCCCATGTGCGCGAACGTCCGATCTGGCACTTCGATCTGGAAACATGCACGCGCATGCTCTGTGAGCAATTCGCGACGCGCGATCTCTCTGGCTTCGGTTGCGCTGAATATTCGCTCGCGATTCGTGCGGCGGGCACGTTGCTCCAATACGTTCGCGATACTCAGAAAGCTGCGCTGCCTCACTTGCGCGGCCTGCGCACCGAAGAGCGCAGCGAAGCCGTGCTGCTCGACGCCGCGACTCGGCGCAATCTCGAGCTGGACGTGAGTTTGACCGATCGGCCCGACTGCACCGTCGCGGCCGTGCTCGATCAAACAGCGACAGCGATGGGCGGCCGCGAATTGCGACGCTGGCTCAATCGGCCGCTGCGTGACCGTGGCGCTGTTGAATTGCGGCTGCAGGCCATCTCGACATTGATCGATCGCGCGCTGTACACGCCGCTGCACGATCTGCTCAACCACGTTGGCGATATCGAACGCGGCCTTGCTCGCGTCGCTTTGAAAAGCGCGCGTCCTCGCGATCTCGCTCAGCTGCGCGACGCGCTTGGGCGCCTGCCCGAACTGCAGGAGCTGCTTGCGAACATCGACTCTCCGCTGCTGCGTGAACTCGCTTCTCAGGCCGGCACGTATCCCGATCTGCACGACGTGCTCAAGCGCGCCATCGTGGAATCGCCGCCGCCCATTCTGCGCGAAGGCGGCGTGATTGCGTCGGGCTATGACGCCGAACTGGACCAGCTCAAGCTCATCAGCGAGCACAGCGATCAATATCTGGTCGATCTGGAAACTCGCGAGCGCGAGCGCAGCGGCATCGCGAACCTGCGACTCGGCTACAACCGCGTGTCGGGCTACTACATCGAGATCAATCGCAGCTTCGCCGACAAAGTGCCGACCGATTATCACCGTCGTCAGACGGTCAAGAACGCCGAGCGTTACATCACGCCCGAGCTGAAAGAGTTCGAAGATAAAGTGCTCGGCGCGCGAGATCGCGCCCTCGCTCGCGAGAAGCAACTCTATGACGAGCTGCTCGATCGGCTGATTGCAAAGCTCGCCGACCTGCAAGGGTCCGCGGCGGCACTCGCGGCGCTGGACGTGCTTTCGAATCTCGCAGAGCGCGCGGTGAACCTGCGTTATGCGCAACCGGAGTTGTCCGACGATCCGGTGATTCAGATCACCGAAGGCCGTCATCCTGTCGTCGAACGGTTCATCGATCAGCCGTTCGTGCCCAACGATCTACGCTTGAGAGAAGACCGGCGCATGCTGGTGATCACCGGCCCGAACATGGGCGGTAAGTCGACGTTCATGCGCCAGACCGCGTTGATCGTCATTCTCGCCCGCATCGGCAGCTACGTACCCGCCACCGCCGCGCGCATCGGGCCGATCGATCGCGTGTTCACCCGCATCGGCGCCTCCGACGATCTGGCGGGTGGCCGCTCGACCTTCATGGTCGAGATGACCGAAGCAGCAAACATTCTGAACAACGCGACCAACAACAGCCTGGTGCTGATGGACGAAATCGGTCGCGGCACGAGCACGTACGACGGCTTGTCGCTCGCCTGGGCCTGTGCGAATCACATCGCTCGCAGCGTGCGCGCTTTCACGCTGTTCGCTACGCACTACTTCGAGCTCACAGCGCTCGCCCAGGATTTGGACAACTGTGCGAACGTGCACCTCGATGCGACGGAGCACGGAGAGAAGCTGATCTTCCTGCACACGGTGAAGGATGGCCCGGCGAATCAAAGCTACGGCTTGCAGGTCGCCGCACTCGCTGGCGTTCCGCCAAAGGTGATCAGCGCTGCACGCAAGTACTTGCACGAGCTAGAGCGTCGTTCGGCGGCCGCGCAGCAGGTGAAGCCGCAAGGAGAACTGGTGCTCGAGTTTCCCGACGATGAGGAGGAAGAGGAGCATCAGGCAGTCGCCGCGCTTCGTAACGTCGACCCGGACTCGATGACGCCGCGCGAAGCGCTGGACGCGCTTTACAGGCTGAAGAAGTTGGCCGCGGAAAAATAAGGCTACGCGGCGCTCAAGCGACGGCGCGTTAGCGCACGTCGCCTGAGCGCCGGAACGAGCCGGTTCGCAGGAACCAACGTGCTTGCTCCGCCACTTCGCCGGAGAACAACATCCCCGTGTGCGAGGTCGACAGCGTGATGTGATCTTTCGCGCCCGGCAGCATCGTTTCCTCGACCAGCACTGTGCCATCGTGATCCGCATTCAGATCCGCGAACAAACGGCCCAAGCCGAACCCCATCGACCCCGCGATCACGCCAACCTCGCGATGACCACGCCATTCATTCGGCGCACAGTCGATACACTCTGCATTCACCGCTGCACCGAGAATCGCCTTGCCGAACGGAAGAATGCGCGCGACGCCCTGCGCTGCCTTCGATCCCTGCAGCGGCGGGCCCAGCAACACCGCCCGGCCCGGCGGTAAATCGTCAGTGAGTTGGAGCGCTCGCAAGATCACCAGCCCGCCCAGGCTGTGACCGACGAAATGCAGCTCCTCTACATCCTGCGCGTGCGCGAAATCCAGCAACTTGCGCACGTGATCGCTCATCGAGCCGCTCACCGTAGGATAGGTAAAAGCGAGCACGCGAAGCTGCCCACCAGCCTCCAGCCGGTGCTTCAGCACCTGCAACTGAAAGCCCGACATCCACAAGCCATGGACCAGCACGGCAGTTGCCGGCGGCCGATCCGGTTGTTTCGAATCGTTAGCCAATTCGCCATTGCCCTTGACAGCGCTGACAGCTATGGTCGCAGCGTGCGCCGATGAGACGCAACAGAAAACTCATGACTGGGACAGGACAATTGGGGGACACGATGCGGACCGTGAAGACGCTGGCGCTGGCTTGTGTGCTGCTCGGCGCGTCCTCCGCGCTTGCGCAATCCAAGCCGAAGCCTGCAGCGCCCACCGTGCCCGCCAGCGATTGGATCGAGCTGTTCAACGGCCGCGACCTGAGCGGCTGGACACCGAAGATCTCGAAACACGAGCTCGGCGAGAATTTTGCCGAGACGTTCCGGGTAGCGAACGGCGTGTTGCAAGTTCGTTACGATAAATATCAGAGCTTCGACAACCAGTTCGGCCATCTCTTCTACCAGACGCCGTACAGCTATTACCGCCTGGTCGTCGAATATCGTTTCGTCGGCGAGCAGGCCAAGGGCCACCCGGGCGCCTGGGCCTTTCGCAACAGCGGCGCGATGCTCCACTCGCAGGATCCGAAGACCATCACGCGCGACCAGGACTTCCCGATTTCCATCGAAGGCCAGTTCCTGGGCGGCAAGAGCGATGGCAGCTCGCGCTCGACGATGAACGTCTGCACGCCGGGCACCGAGATCGTCGTCGACGGCAGTCTGTATCCTGAGCACTGCCTGAATTCGGCGTCGCGCACCTTCGACGGCGACCAGTGGGTGCGGGCGGAGTTTCTGGTGCTGGGCGCCGGCCAGATCACGCACTTCGTCAACGGCGAGAAAGTGTTGGAATACGCGCTGCCTCAGTTCGGCGGCGGAGTCGTGCACAACCACAACCCGGGCGCGCAGCCCACCGGCAAGCTGATCGAAGGCGGCTACATCTCGTTGCAGAGCGAGTCGCACCCCATCGACTTCCGCAAAGTCTCGCTGCTGAACCTGGCGGGCTGCATGGACCCCAAAGCGGGGAACTACCGCGCTTACTACGTGAAATCTGAACCGGCGACGTGTCAATATGCACGCCCGGCCGCCACTCCCTGAACCCCTTTAGAGCGATGACCGCCATGTCCAAACCTCTTCGTGCGGCAGTAATTGGAACCGGTTTCATCGGCCGAGTTCATGTACGTTCTGCACGGCTCGCCGGCGCCGAAGTCGTGGGCGTCGCCGCCTCCTCGCCGGAGCGCTCGGCCGAAGCAGCAAAGTCGATGGATATCCCTCGCAGCTTTGCCTCCGGGCTCGAAGCGGCGCGCGATAAGGACGTGGATGTCATTCATATCTGCACGCCCAATTCGCTGCACATGGAAGTTGCGAAGGCGGCACTCGAAGCCGGCAAGCACGTCGTGTGCGAGAAGCCACTCGCGACATCGTTGCAGGACGCCCGTGTACTGAGCGATCTCGCCAAGAGCAAAGGACTGGTCGGCACCGTGCCGTTCATCAATCGCTATCACCCCATGGTGCGCGAAGCTCGCTCACGCGTGCAGAGCGATGAAACCGGCAAGCTGTATCTGATCCAAGGCTCGTACTTGCAGGACTGGCTCATGCAAGCGGGCGACACCAATTGGCGCGTCGATGCTTCCGCCGGCGGCAAGTCGCGCGCGTTCGCCGACATCGGCTCGCACCTTTGCGACGTGCTCGAGTGGATCACTGGCGAGCGGTTCACTTCGCTGATCGCCACGCTCGGCACGCCGATCGCACAACGCTCCGCCGCCGCGAGTCGCGTGGCATTCCAAGCCAGCGGCGAAGTGAAGGAGACCAAGGCGGTCGACACCGAAGATGTCGCGTGCCTGATCCTGCGCACCGATCGCGGCACGCTCGCGACGCTGACCGTCAGCCAGGTGTCGGCGGGCCGCAAGAACCGCTTGTGGTTCGAGCTCGACGGCGCGCAGCAGAGCGTCATGTTCGACCTGGAAAGCCCCGAGCAACTGTGGATCGGCCGACGCGAAGGCACGACTTTGCTGATGCGCGATCCATCGCAGTACTCGCCCGAGCAGAAGCGCCTTGCCTGGCTGCCCGCCGGTCACGCGCAAGGCTGGGGCGATTGTTTCGAAGCATTCGTGCGCGATTCGTACGCAGCGATTCGCGGTCAGTCGCACGTCGGACTGCCCACCTTCGCCGACGGCGCGCGCTCCATGAGCATCGTGGAAGCCGTCTTGCGCTCCTCCGCCAACAATCAATGGACCGCCATTAACGACTAGGAGAGAACCTAAATGATCACACGTCGCCGCTTTCTCGAGGGCAGCTCGCTCGCTGCACTGGCCGCCATGAGTGGAGTCAGAAGTTTCGCCGCGGGCGCCGGCACCGGCCCGCTGGGCCTGCCGATCGGCGTGCAGCTGTACACGGTGCGTGACGTTGCGGCCAAAGATCTGGCCGGCACGCTCGCAAAGCTGCAGGCGATCGGTTATCGGGAAGTCGAGACCGCTGGCTTCTACGGCAAGTCGGGCAAGGAAATGCGCAAGATCCTCGGCGACCACGGCATGACCGCGCCCTCCGCGCATTCCAGCATGGGCGAAATCCAGAAGAACATGCAGAAGCTGGTCGACGACGCGGCCGAAGTGGGCGCGAAATATTTCGTCTGCGCTTTCCCGGCGCTGCCTGCGAACAAGCCCATGTCCGCGTCCATTGCGAAGGACATCACGCTGGACGACTGGAAGTGGAACGCCGAGCAGCTGAACAAGTTGGGCGAAATGGCGAAGAAGGCCGGGCTGCAGGCCGGCTATCACAATCACAACATGGAGTTCCGCAAGTTCGACGGCGTAACTGCGTTCGATCACTTGCTGAAGCTCACCGACCCGAAGCTGGTGACCATCGAGCTGGACCTGGGCTGGGTTGTGACCGCCGGCCTGGATCCGGCGAAGTACATCAAGCAGCACGCCGATCGCATTTCCCTGCTGCACGTGAAGGACGTGCGCAAGGACGCGGTGCTGGCGGTCGACGAGATCAAGGCGCAAACCGTCGAAGTGGGCCGCGGCCAGATCGACTGGAAGAGCGTGTTCGCAGCCTGCGACCCGAAACATCTGAAACATTATTTCGTCGAGCAGGAAAACTTCACCGGCCCGACCGTCGATGCAGTGCGGGCGAGCTTCGAGTACCTGAGCTCGCTCAAGTCATAGCCAAAGGAGCACTCTCATGTTCAAGGCAATCAATCGTGGCGCACCCTGGGTTGCAGTGCTCGCCGCCTGCGCCATGACTGCGAGCGCAGACGACGCGTCGAAGTCCGAGTGGCAGCCGCTCTTCAACGGCAAGAATCTCGACGGCTGGAAGCATGTCGGCCCCGGCGAGTTCGCCGTCGAGAACGGCGTGCTCAAGAGCGTCGGCGGCATGGGCTTGCTGTTTTACCCGGGCGAGAAGTTCGACAACGCCGTGATCCGCGTCGTGTACAAGGTGTCCGGCGACAGCAATTCCGGCGTGTTCATCCGCATACCGGAAGCGCCCACGGAGCCGTGGATGCCGGTGAACAAGGGCTACGAAGTGCAGATCGACGATAGCGACGACGACTGGCACCGCACCGGCGTGCTGTATTCGTTCACCAAGACGCTCGCCCAGCCCAAGACCGGCGAATGGAACACGATGGAGATCACGCTCGAGGATGAGCGCACCGTCGTCACCGTGAACGGCACCAAGGTCACGGACTTCAAGGAAGGCTCGTCCGTACCGGAAAAGAAACAAAAGCACGAGCCGGATCGCGGCAAGCGGGCGGCGAGCGGCTACATCGGGCTGCAGAATCACGGTGACAAGGACACCGTGTACTTCAAGGAAGTGAGCGTCAAGAAGCTCAAGTAGGGTCCGGCCGGAAGGCAGCGCTGCCTGTTTGACAGGCAGCGCGAGTTTCTGCAACCTTCTCGATGTAACCCGTTACAGATTCGAACTCCAAGCAGTCAGATCGCGCGACTCGACGCCGTGTGGAAGCCAGCGGCGAACGGTTACCAGGGGGCCCTTTGAATCCGATCACTATCCGGCTCAGCGTCATGATGTTCCTCCAGTTCTTCATCTGGGGAGGATGGTTCGTCACGTTGGGCACCTTCCTTGGCGCCAACTTCTCGGCATCCGGCGGCGAGATCGGGCAGGCATTCTCCACTCAGAGCTGGGGCGCGATCATCGCCCCGTTCATCGTCGGCCTGGTCGCCGACCGCTACTTCAATGCGGAGCGCATCCTGGGTGTGCTGCACCTCCTCGGCGCGGTACTGATGTACCTGATGTACAGCTCCAGCAGCTTCGCAGCGTTCTATCCCTACGTGCTCGGCTACATGATCATCTACATGCCGACGCTTGCGCTGGTGAATTCCGTGTCGTTCCGTCAGCTGACCGATCCCGCCGCCGAGTTCGGCAAGATCCGCGTTTGGGGCACCATAGGTTGGATCGTTGCTGGCCTTCTCATCAGCGCGATTGGCTGGGACGCGCAGCAAGCGGTCGCCGGAGGCGCGCTACGCAATACGTTCCTCCTGTGCAGCATCACCTCGCTCATCCTGGGCGTGTATAGCTTCACCCTGCCCGCTACGCCGCCGGTGCGCGCCGCGTCCCAGAGCGTGATATCGCAGGCCTTGGGACTGGATGCCCTGCGGTTGCTCAAGGACCGCAATTTCGCAGTGTTCGTCATCTCGTCGGTCCTGATCTGCATTCCCCTGGCGTTCTACTACCAGAACACCAACCTGTTCCTCGCCGAAATCGGCGTGACCAACCCGACCGGCAAAATGACCGTGGGCCAGATGTCCGAAGTGTTGTTCATGCTGCTGCTGCCGGTGTTCTTGAATCGCTATGGCATCAAGAAGACGTTGCTCATCGGCATGGCCGCCTGGGTGCTGCGCTATGTGCTGTTCGCCTTCGGCGCGCAGGATTCCGCACTGGTGCTGCTGATCGGCGGCATTGCCCTGCACGGCGTCTGCTACGACTTCTTTTTCGTCTCCGGGCAGATCTACACCGACTCGAAGGCCGGCGAGCAATACAAGAGCTCGGCGCAGGGCCTGATCACGCTGGCCACGTACGGCCTGGGCATGCTGGCCGGCTTCAAAGTGGCTGGCATCATCTACGATCAGTATGCCGCGACGGGCGGACACGATTGGAAGGCGATCTGGCTGATCCCGGCGGCGTTGGCGGCCGGAGTGTTTGCGCTGTTTGCGCTTGCCTTCAAACCTGAATCGATTCAGCGCGGCGACGCTGAATCGACCGGCTCATTGAAAGCTCCCCCGCGCGCGAGTGCTCCCTCGTCGACATAATTGCTCACTCGCCGGATCGTCCAAAGAGCCCAGCCCGTGTCCTCTAGTCGCGCCACTTCGATTCGCCAGGTCGCCCGGCAGGCCGGCGTCTCGATTGCCACCGTCTCGCGCGCCTTGACGACGCCGGACAAGGTATCTGAAAAGACCCTGAAGAAAGTGCTCGCGCAGGTCGAGCGCAGTCGTTACAAGCCCAACCTGCTGGCGCGCAATTTCCGCAGTAAGCGCGCCTTTTCGATCGTCGTGCTGGTGCCAAACATAGCCAACCCGTTCTTCGCCGAAATCATTCGCGGCATCGAGCAGGTCGCGCAACAGCACGGCTATGCGGTGCTGCTGGGTGACACCGAAGGCCGCGAGGATCGCGAGGCTTACTACGTCGGACTGGTCGAAACGCGTCAAGCCGATGGATTGATTCAACTGCACCCGCGCCTGCCGAAAGCGGCGTGCGGCGCGAACGGCACGCTCGATATTCCGCTGGTGAATGCTTGCGAATACATCGAGGATGCGCCCTGCCCTCGCGTCGGCATCGACAACGCGGCGGCCGCTCGGGAAATGACGGCGTATCTGCTCGGCCTTGGTCACCATCGGATCGGTGTCATTCTCGGCCCCGACTCCAGTCCGCTGACGAGCGACCGGTTGCGCGGCTACAAGTTGGCCCTGCGCTCGGCAAAAATCTCGTCGGACGACGCGTTGATCGCCCAGGGCGATTTCACGATGAGCTCGGGCAGCGTCGCCGCCGAGAAACTGCTCAAAGCCAAGCAGCCGCCCACCGCGATCTTCTGCTTCAACGACGAGATGGCGCTCGGCGCGATCCGTTATCTCAAGAGCACCGGCCGCTCCGTGCCGCAGGATGTATCGGTCGTGGGCTTCGACGACATCGAGTTCGCGAGCTTCTGCGACCCGCCGCTGACCACCATCGAACAGCCGACGCGCGAGATTGGTAATAAAGCCATGTCGCTACTGTTCGACATGCTGAACGGCGGCAAGCCCGAGCCGACAATGCACACGCTGCCGATCAAACTGATCGTACGCGACAGCGCGGCGCCGCCGCCGCCCCGATAACCCACTCGACACCGACCCAGGGCCCACCA
Organism: Peristeroidobacter agariperforans; assembly: GCF_004138335.1. Classification (GTDB taxonomy): domain Bacteria; phylum Pseudomonadota; class Gammaproteobacteria; order Steroidobacterales; family Steroidobacteraceae; genus Steroidobacter; species Steroidobacter agariperforans. The sequence goes on from NZ_RYFW01000001.1 coordinate 160,484, forward strand.
AGGGAGGTACGCCATGCCGCTGATCGATACTGCAGGTTTACAGAAGGAGTACGACGTCATCGTGGTCGGCTCAGGCGCCGCCGGCGGACAGACGGCCTACACGCTGACGCTCGACGGCGCGAAGGTGCTGATGCTCGAAGCGGGCCGCAACTATGTGCCCGAGATCGAGACGCCGATGTTTCACACGCCGGACCAGGCGCCGTTGCGCGCCACGTCGACGCTCGACAAAGAATTCGGCTTCTATGACGCCACCGTCGACGGCGGCTGGCAAATTCCCGGCGAGCCTTATTCGAGCGCATCGACCGACGCCGATAGAACCTTCTGGTGGTGGCGCGCTCGCATGCTCGGCGGCCGCACCAATCATTGGGGCCGCATCTCGCTGCGCAACGGTCCCTATGACTTCAAACCTAAAACTCGCGACGGCCTCGGCTTCGACTGGCCGATTTCGTACGACGATGTCGCACCGTACTACGACAAGGTCGAAATGCTGGTCGGCATCTACGGTGACAATCACGGCCTCGAGAACACGCCCGACTCACCTGCCGGTTGTTTGCTACCTCCTCCCAAGCCGCGTGCCGGCGAAGCCCTGATCCAGAAGCACGCGAAGAAAACCGGCGTGCCTGTAATTGCCGTGCACCGCGCCGTGCTGACTCAGCAGTTGGATTTCAAGCGCAACGCCGCGCTGCTTCATCCAAACAATCCTCGTGCGCAACAGATCGTCGCCGACAGCATGCGCAGTCGCGCGCCGTGCTTCTGGGCTACTGACTGCGGGCGAGGCTGTTCGATCAAGGCCAACTATCAATCGACCACAGTGCACCTGCCGCCGGCCATGGCGACGGGCAATCTGGACATTCTTCCCAACGCGATGGTGCGTGAAGTCGAGATGGGGAAGAACGGTCGCGCGACTGGCGTCGTATTCATCGACAAGACGACCGGCAAGGAAGAACGCGCCAAAGGCCGCATCATCGTGCTCGCAGCGAGCGCCTGCGAATCCGTGCGCATCCTGCTCAACTCGAAGTCCGCGCAGTTCCCGCAGGGTCTCGCGAATTCGAGCGGCAAGGTCGGCAAATATTTGATGGACACGGTCGGCGCCAGCGTCACCGGCCAGATCCCGATGCTCGAAGACCTGCCGCCGCACAACGAAGACGGCGCAGGCGGCATGCACGTGTACGCGCCATGGTGGCTCTACAAAGAACAAATGGCCGGCAAGCTGGACTTCGCTCGCGGCTATCACATCGAAATCGGCGCGGGTCGTGACATGCCCAGCTTCGGCTCGACGGCGGGCCTCGCCAACCACGTCGGCGGCTACGGCAAGAAGTTCAAACAGGACATGCGGCGCTACTATGGTTCCTTTGTGAGCCTGGTCTGTCGCGGCGAGATGATTCCGAACGAGGACTCGTACTGCGATATCGATCCGCAGAAGAAAGATCAGTACGGCATCCCGACGCTGCGCTTCCATTGGAAGTGGTCCGAGCACGAGCAGCGCCAGGCGCTCCACTCGCACAAGGCATTTACCGAGATCATCCAGAACATGGGCGGTCGCGTGACCGGCAAGCAGGATCTCCTGCCCGGCGGCTACATCATTCACGAAGTCGGCGGCGCCATCATGGGCGCGGACCCGAAGTCCTCGGTGGTGAATCAGTGGGGCCAGAGCTGGGACGTGAAGAACCTGTTCCTCACCGACGGCGCGCCGTTTCCTTCGAACGCCGACAAGAACCCGACGTTGACCATCATGGCGCTCGCCTGGCGCAGCGCCGACTACATGCTGGCCGCCATGAAGCGGAAGGAGCTGTGACATGGAAACGTTCAACGATTCGATGCGCATCGACCGCCGCACCGCCCTGAAGTGGGTGCTCGCCGCGAGCGCAGCTCTGCAGTTGCCTGCGACGGCGCTTGCTCAGGACACGGCGAAGAGCGTCACTGGTTATGGCAAGGATCCGAACCTGCTGAAGGTGTACCAGATCGGCGAGCTGTGGCCGCTGACACTGAGTGAACAGCAACGCGCGACCGCAACTGTGCTGAGCGATTTGATCATTCCCGCGGATGACGAGTCGCCGGCGGCTTCCAAGGTGGGCGTCGTCGATTTCATCGACGAATGGATCAGCGCGCCCTATCCCAACAATCAACAAGACAAGCCCGTGGTCGTGCAAGGCCTGGCGTGGCTCGACCAGGAAGCGCAACGACGATTCAAGAACAACTTCTCGGCGCTGATGGAGAAGGAGCGAGTCGCCATTTGCGACGACATCAGCGCCGCCAAGCCTGCCGCGCAGTTCGAACAGGCCGCGAAGTTTTTCGCACGCTATCGGGCGCTCACGGCCGGTGGGTATTACACGACGCCGGTTGGGATGAAAGATCTGCGGTACGTGGGCAATGTGGCGATGACCAAATTCGATGGCCCGCCGCCGGAGGTTCTAAAGAAGCTGGGCCTGCTCTAAAGCGAGTCGAGCTGCACGCGCGACCCGGCGGCCAAGCCGGGTCCATCCAAACCGCCAAGCACTGCTTTGCACGCTCCCGAACCTCTTCGAGGTCGGCGCTTTGTTCGCTGCGTCATAACGCTTTCTCCAGACTACGGACTTTCCTGCTTCAAGGAGCCCCTCATTCGTGGTTGGGTATGCAACCCCGAATGCAAAGATCAAATAGACGGCTGCGAGAAAGCGCGCGGAGAAAGCATCCATGCAGAAGAGCGTTTTCAGGGACTTCGATGAGTTCGCAGAGTTCGTCCGCGGCATAGAAGGCAGGTTCATGCCGACCCGTCCCTCTTCGACGGACTGGTGGGTCCAAGGCTCTCAAGCCGGTCGTGTCTCAGTGCAAGAGCTCCAGATCGGTGGATGCGCAACGTTCGCAGGAACCGGTGAGCCTGGGAAGTTGGCGGTTGGGGTGCCGATGACCGATGCAAGACGCATGCGCATCGATGCAACGAGCTTGAGAGAGGACAGCTTCATTCTCATGCAAGGCGCCCAGCCCTTTTCGTTTACGGGTGTCGGCGCGACACGCTGGGCCGGCATCACATTGTCGTTCGACCATCCCTGTCTCGATCCACGCACCCTCGAAGTACTCGGCGCAGGCGGCACCGTACGGAAGCGCACGCAGTTGGAATACTTGACCCACCTGCGCGGGCTGGTGAATCGAATGCTTTCTTCTGATCCTGCAGTGAGGGTCGTCACACCGGCGGCAGCTGCAATGCTGGAACAGGATCTTTCGCTCGCCGTTGCACGCGTATTGCAGGCCAGCTGCGGCGATCGAGAAACGAAACGATCGCGGTTGAATACTTCTCATGCTCGAGCCGTTGCTCGCTGCTTGGACTTGATCGATTCCACGCACGCAGAGACGCTGTACATCAAGGATCTGGCGCAGGTCGCATCGGTGAGCGAGCGCACGCTGCGCACCCTCTTTCAACAGTACTTTGGGATTTCTCCGATACGGCTACTCAAAGCAAAGCAGCTGTGGGAGGTACGTGCAGCACTGCTTCACCGCAAACCGGGTGAGCGCGTGCAGCAGGTCGCGGAAAGGTTCGGAGTCTGGGATTTCAGTGCATTTGCGCGCGACTATCGGGCGCTGTTCTCGGAGCGTCCCAGCGACACGGCGCAAGCTCCCGAGGGCGAGCCCCGAGCCAAAGCCAGCCTCGGCTGGCTCATGTGCGCAGCGAAAACATTTCATGCTCAAGCGGAGCGAAATATCTAATTGCGCCGGCTCTGTTACCCGAGCGCCGATCTGAGACGGCTCGCCACTTCCAGACGCTCTTCGGCGGTGTAGAGCACCTTGTTCCCGCCCCACAGACCATCGCCGTGAAAGCGCGGGAACACATGCAGATGGTAGTGCCACACGTCTTGATTGCCAGCAGGCCCATTGTGCTGACGCGTGGAAATGCCCTCGCACCCGAATGCGTCTTGCATCGCGACCGCCAGGAGACGGGTCGCACGAAAGAAGTCATTGCCGAGGTCCTCTGGAATGTCCAACACGTTTTCGTAGTGAGCCCTTGGCGCGATCAAACAGTTGCCCTGGATGTCCCCGTAGTGATGCAGCGGAATGAAAGCAAACACGCGCGGGGCCACGAGGACCACCGCCGATTCCGGCGCCGGCTCCGGCAACGTGGCCGCCAGGCGGCAGAAGGGACAGTCGTAACCGATCGGTGCGTTCTTCATGGATCACGCTGGGGGTTGCACCACCAGCGCCGGTGCAACCATCCAAGTTCGCGGCGTTCCCGACCCGCTACTTGACGCGGTAGATCGCGCAGAGCTTGTTGCCGTCTGGATCGCGCACATAGGCCAAGTGCATTGGACCTAAACTGCCCTCGCGCAGGCCCGGCGGGTCTTCGATGGATGTACCTCCGTGAGCGAGCGCCACGTCATGAAACTCTTTGACTTGCTCGGGCGAGTTGCACTTGAAACCGATCGTGCCGCCGTTGGCGAAAGTCGCCGTTTCACCATTGATCGGCTCGGTGATGCAGAAGGTGCTGCCGTTATGTCGATAGAACAGCCGGCTGTGGCCGGTGGCCGCCTTGTTGCGCACCGGTTCGCCGGCACCGAGCGTCGCCAGCACGGCGTCGTAGAAGCGCTTCGAGCGCTCGATATCGTTCGAACCGATCATAATGTGATTGAACACGTTTTCTCCCTTGGATTCGGCCTCGAGACCGAAGCAGCTCTCATCAATCTCCACGATACCGAAAGTGACCAGAAATCGGGTAGTCGAACAACATGTCTTCGATCTCTGGGCCGCGCCCGATATTGTGCACGATCAGCAAGCGCTTTCCGTCTGCCGAACGTTGATCCGTAACCAGTCCAATGTGAGGAAGGTTGCCGGGCAGGATCCACGTCACCAGGTCCCCCGGCAAGTAGCCGCTTGCGTCGGGGCCAATCGGAAGCTGCGCCCCACGGCGGCGCAAGTAGGTTTGAAGGTTCGGCACCCGCCGATGATCGATATTGGAATCTGCGCGTGCAAGACCCCAGAGCCGCGGATATGAACTGAAGGCTGCCCTCATGTCCTCGTGAACTCGCACTTGAAGATCCACGCCGAGCGCGCGATACGCGCGCACGATGAGGTCGGTGCACACCCCGATGTTTGCGGGCACGTCCCCGCCAGGATACGGAATTCGCCGGTACGACCCGTCATAGGTGACCGGAGTCGAGGTCTGCGCGACTGCCGCTTGGATCAATGCTTGCGCGAATGTCTGATCGAGCCGCCGGCTCGGACCTTGCTCGCCCGATGCCGTGGCCATCATCGCCACCACCAGTATCGCGAGGAGCGCTGTTTTCACTACCGTTACTCCTGATAGTCGAAGACCGTGACCCACTCGGACTCGACCACCCTGTATCCGTATTTGCTCGTGAGCACACGCGAGACGACTCGCATATGGGCCGCTCCGTAGACCACTCCGATGCAACTCCCGCCCGCCTCTACGGCAGTGGAAACTTCCTGGACCAGACGTAGATCCCGTGTAGTGGCGAGCATCTTTTCCAATTCCGGCGTGTGCTCGAACCGTTCGAAGTCTCCGCTCGACTCGACCTCCTCGGTGTGCAAGCGTCGCCCGATGGACTGACGAGTTCCCGTAAAGTACAGCCAGAGCCCATACACGGGCGCACCGAGCAACAGCAGAACTCGTTGATGCCAGGGAATGTCGGCCCATGCGGCGTGAAACTCATCCGTGCTCACGTCTGCATGAATCTTCCGTTGACCCAACATAGACACTGCAAGCGCATCTCTTTGCCGAACGAGGCCAAGACGCTGGTTGCGGGTTGCGATCGAGTACGCGCGCGCCCGCGCTGAGGCGAATACACGCGGCTCGAACACCGATGACGCTACTTTCGATGAACTGCACGAAGGTTCTCGTGAAACTCAACGAGCAAAGAACTTCCACTGCCCTTCCGAGACGACTTCGACAGCGCCGTCGACCACTCGGATCGCGCTCTCGTCGTCGATGGCGTAAGCCGGACCTCCGATGTCTCTCGCCCATTTTTCCGCATCTGCCATGGTGTTCTCAGGCAGATCCGGGTGGTCCAAGTGCGGGAAGATCGAGAAATCGACCAGCCCCAGCGTCCGGTCGTCGCCGGTGATGGAGGGCTTCGACTCGACGAAGGCCGCTCCGACCCGAGGGGTCATCACCATGCTTCCGGCGCTCAGCCCCACCCAGACGGTCTGTTCCAGCGACGGCAAAAGATCCGCCAGGCCGGACTGCCGCATCCAGTGACACAGGTATAGCGCGTCACCGCCATTGACGAGCAGGACGTCTGCTGCACGGACCCAAGTTTCCCAGCGTTCCCTGGGCATGCTGGGCAGAGCAGTCAGCTCCAGCACTCCCACTGACTTCCAACCTAATTCGGACATCGGGCATCGCGGCTCTCGCCCGCTGATGAACCGCCACGTCGCTTCAGGACTTCCGTGCGGATGCCCGTACAGCGCTGTCGGGATGCAGAGGGCATTGCAGTCGGCGATCGGTTTGCCCAGTAGATCGAGCAGCGCGTCGCGAATGCTCGCGTTCTTGATACCTGCGGATGTGAGAAGAAGCTTCATGATGCTTGCCGGCGATGTCTCATCAATGTTTCCTGGCCCAGTTGCGGAAGCTCATCTGAAATACAAGGCCATTCAGGTTCCACTTTCGCTGCGAGCGAGGCGAATCTCAAACGCACGGGCGATCAACTTCTGTTGGGTCTTGTCCGACGCTTTGTACAAGAAGATGACTTCACCATCCTCCGAAACCCTGCTTGGACCGTCAGATTTTTTCGTGACAAACACGATCTCTATCGTGGTCGGGTCGCCATCGTCTTTGAACTCCGACGCCGGCACGGTCAGCTCCGGGACCACATTCATCTTTGTTTCCTGGAGAATTCGCGTACGTCGTTCAGCCTCAGTTTCGGCGTGCGCTGCCAGCGATAGAGTGAGCGCCGCGACAGCGCCAGCTAGTGAATACAATGGATGCACTGACACAAGGTCTCCTTTGAAGCCGATGCTACGGGTCTTCACGCGTCGACTGCAGCGACTTGTCGGGCATTGGCGCAACTACACGAATGACTCTTCCATCACGCTCAACGCGAAGCTCGACGCCGTTGCGCATTGGCTCTTGGACTGTGCAGCAGATGACTTCTTCGGCGGAGAAGGCATCGTTGAACTTTGCACCGCAGAAGTGCGTCAGCAGATCGCCCGAACGTAGACCAAGCTCTGGCAACACTGCCGGACTGGATTTCTCGTAAATGCGAAATCCGACAATCTCACCGTTTCTCATCGTGGGACTGGAGCGCATTTGCAATAGGAAATCCGTAAGGTAGCCCTTTGGAATCTTGGCTGTACAGACACTTTCTTCACCGCGGACCGCGCCGAATGCCAGCCCAAGACCCAGTGCAGCAAGCAGCCGCGCGCGGACGGAGATTGAGCTGATCATGTCGTTTTTGTGAGCATGGGCTAGTTATGTAATTCGACGATCACCCACATGAACCATGGCTCGCAGTGAGCCGAATCGAAGAGGAACGGCTCGCTCCTCCAGCTTTGATTGCAGGAGTGCGAGAAGATTCCCCTTCTCGGGTCCCGCCCAGAATTCGAATGAGGGCGCCGTCATACGTCCGGCCTTGGTGTAGAAAACCAGGTTTCCGCCTCCTTCCGCGACTCTTTCAAGCTCCTGCCACCTTACCCTGGCGCGGCTTCCAATCCGCACGACGGACAGCCCCGCATCATCTCCAGACACCTCTGCAGACGTGAAGAGAAGGACAGCGCCACAGCCCCCAAAAATGGCGGCCAGGCCAAGCACGACCACCCAGTTTCCCCATGCCGCAACGATGAGGAACAGCGTGAACACCAGCGCCCCGGATCCAAACCAGGAGAGAAATGGCGTGCGAACGGAGTACCTCATGCAACAGCGGCCTTTCTTCTAGTCACATCACGACTGTGAGGTGCCCCGAGCAGGAGCCCTTCGCTTTTGCGGGTCGGAACCAGCGTATTGGTGGGCAGTGAGCCCGTCCCAATCACACATGAGACACCTCAACGCGAGCCTTGGTTTCACCGCGTCGGCTCCATCGTTTTGTCAGGGCGTCCTGTGCACATCACGCAGCATGAGCATGTCATAGACCCTGTCCGACTTATCGTCGTCGAAGCCGAGACGTAGAGCGCGAGTATCAGGATTGCACCAGGTGCCGAATATCATGTCCCAGATCGGAAGGCCGTAGTTCTGAGCATGGTGGTTGTGCGCGTGATGCACCGTGTGCATCTCTGGTCTTTGGACCAGATAGCCAACCCATCTCGGGGTGGAGATGTCGGCGTGGACGAAGAGATCGAAAATTCCCGTCATCATTAGTGCAATTCCGGCGGCGACTGGAGATGCGCCAAAGACGAGGTAGCTCGAGAACGCGCCAATGATCACTGCAGCCGCGGTGTCCAACGGATGCGCGAAAAAGGCAGTGAGCGACTCCAATCGCCTCGCGCTGTGATGCAATTGGTGAAAGATCCGCCAGAGGACGTCGGACTTATGAGTTGCGCGGTGCCACCAGTAAAAGATGAAGCTGGTGAGCAGGAAGCTGAGGAGCCCGACCAGCACATCAGGCAGGGTGCGAGTGAATTGGAAGAGCGCGACGCTCTCAATGTGAGCACTGAATATGTAGCCGAGACCGATCGTGGTGACGACGGTAAAGGCGCCCATAAACGATGCAAGGATCAGCCAGCGGCGATCACAGTGATTCTTCGACGCAGGCGCGATCACTTCGCGGGTGAACACCGCGACGAAAAGCAATGCCACCACTGGGTAGACGAGGATCTCCATTGCACACCTGAACGAGCTTCCCCAGTCAGTGAGATTGTCAACGCAGATGCTGCTTGCCGACTATCCGTTACCGGCTCCGAACTCTAGTTTCCGTTTTTCGCCCTGTAGTAGGCAACGAGGGCGTTGGCATGACCATGGCCGAGCTTGTGCTCGGATTTGAGAAAGGCGACCTGCTCCGTGTGCTTTTTGTTCTTGACCGATCCCAACAGCGTGAACCAGTGGGAAACGGGATGCCCGTAGGTCTTCTCGATGGACGGGAAGTAAGAGGCGGGACCCTTGGCTTTGGTGTCTGTCGTCACGATGACTTGTGCATGGGGCGCGCTCGTCGCGCCCCATGTCCTGGCGGTCGTTAACCCTCGACCTTCAGCGGCAACTTCACCCGAATGTGCAGCTCCTTCAGCTGCTCTTCGGACACGCCCGTCGGCGCGCTCGTCATCAAATCCGCGGCGGTCTGCGTCTTCGGGAACGCAATGACGTCGCGGATCGAATCGGTACCCGCCATGAACATCACAATGCGGTCCAAGCCGAAGGCGATGCCACCGTGCGGCGGCGTGCCGAACTTGAGCGCTTCGAGCAGGAAACCGAATTTGATCTGCGCTTCCTCCGCCGAGATGCCGAGCAAATCGAACACCGTCGACTGCATTTCAGTGCGATGGATACGCACCGAGCCGCCGCCGATTTCCGAGCCGTTCAGCACCATGTCGTAACCCTTCGACAGCGCGTTCTTCGGGTCGGCACGCAGAGCCGCCGCGTCTTCGATGCGAGGCGCGGTGAACGGGTGGTGCAACGCTGCCCAGCGCTTCGCGTCCGGGTCCCATTCGAACATCGGGAAGTCGACCACCCACAACGGATGCCAGCCGGTCTTGGTCAGCTTCAGGTCGTGACCGACCTTGATACGCAGCGCGCCGATGGAGTCGTTCACGACCTTCGCGGTGTCCGCACCGAAGAAAATCAGATCGCCATCCTGTGCGCCGGTGCGCGACATGATGCCGTTGACCGCGTCGTCGCTCAGGAACTTGAGAATTGGCGACTGCAGACCATCGCGGCCCTTCGCCTTCTCGTTGACCTTCACATACGCGAGGCCCTTCGCGCCGTAGCGTCCGACGAACGTCGTGTAATCGTCGATCTCTTTGCGTGACAACTTCGTGCCGCCTTCGGGCACGCGCAGCGCCACGACGCGGCCGTCCGGGTTCGACGCCGGGCCGGAGAACACTTTGAAGTCCGAGCCCTTCACCAGATCGGCGACGTCGACCAGCTCGAGTGGAATACGCAGGTCCGGCTTGTCCGACGCGTAACGGCGCATCGCTTCGGCGTAAGTCATGCGCGGGAACGGGTTCGGCAGATCGTCGCCGAGCACGGTCTTGAAGATGGAACGGATCAGCGCTTCCATCAGCTGCATGATCTGCTCTTCGCTCAGGAACGAGGTCTCGATATCGAGCTGAGTGAATTCCGGCTGACGCTCGGCGCGCAGGTCCTCGTCACGGAAGCAGCGGACGATCTGATAGTAACGATCGTAGCCCGCCATCATCAGCAGCTGTTTGAACAGCTGCGGCGACTGAGGCAGCGCGAAGAACTGACCGGGATGGGTGCGGCTGGGCACGAGATAGTCACGGGCGCCTTCCGGAGTCGCCTTCGTGAGCATGGGCGTTTCGATGTCGATGAAGCCGTTGCTGTCGAGATAGTCACGCATGGCGCGCGTCACTGCATGACGCAGGCGGATGCGCTTCTGCATGACATCGCGACGCAGGTCGAGATAGCGATACTTCAGCCGCAGCTCTTCGTTGACCGGCTCGTCGTGATGGAACGGCGGCGTCTCCGAGCGGCTGAGGATCTCCAGCTCGCGGCACAGGAGCTCAACCTGGCCCGAGGCGAGGTTGGCGTTGGCGGTGCCGCCCGGACGGGCGCGGACCACGCCCTTGATGCGGATGCAGAACTCGCCGCGCAGACGCTCGGCGTCGGCGAACACGTCCTTGGCGTCGGGGTCGAAAACGATCTGCAGCAGGCCTTCGCGGTCGCGGAGGTCGACGAAAATCACGCCGCCGTGGTCACGCCGGCGGTGCACCCAGCCAGCGACACTGACTTCCTTGCCGATGAGGGATTCGTTGACCTGGCCGCAATAATGGGAGCGCATGGAAAAGGCTCGGGACGTAGGGAGCGCGCGATGTTACGGACGCCCCCGAAGCCGCGCAAGGCAAGGACTCCCGGGTTGGAGGCGGCGAGCCTGGCGGGAAATCACCCGGCGCCGATGAGTGGGCGCCTTCCTGACGCCCGGCCGCGCCACCGCTGGCGCGGGGCGCTTGTTGGCGTGGGCCGGCATAGCGGCCCCGGCGCGTGGGCTTGTCGGATCTAGATGGCGGCGCGGTTCTGCCGCGCGGCGATTAACGCCGCTTGGCCTTCTTTTTCGCCGGCGCAGCCTTCTTCGGGGCCGGGCGCTTGGCCGGGGCCTTGGCAGCCGGCTTCTTGCCCTTGGACGGGGCAGCCTTGGCGGCGGGCTTCTTGGCGCCGGCGCCAGTCTTCACTTCCGCCTTGGACTCGGCCTTCTTCTCAGGCTTGTCGGCCTTGGCATCGCTCGCGGCGGCGGGCTTGCTCTCCTCGGACTTCTCGGCCGGCTCGTCACGGTCGGCGATATTGCGCTTGTCCTCGCCCTCGGACTTGAAGTCGGTCTCGTACCAGCCGGAACCCTTCAGGCGGAACACCGGCGCGGAGATCAGCTTCTTGAGCGTCTGCTTTTTGCAGCTCGGGCACTGCTTCAGCGGCTCATCGGAGATCTTCTGCAGGGTCTCGACATAGAACTTGCAGTTGCTGCACTCGTATTCGTAAAACGGCATGGTTGTTCTCGGTCACAAACAAGGCGACTCGGCGTCGGCGCATCATAGGGGCCGACGCCGAATGTTCAAGTTGTTTCCTGCGGAGAATCAGCCGCGCGTAAACGCCAGCTCGCCGTCCTTGACCGTCACACGCACCTTCGAGCCGGGGCCGAACTCGCCCTTGAGGATGCGCTGAGCCAGCGGGTTCTCCAGCTGCTGCTGAATGGCGCGTTTCAACGGCCGGGCGCCGTACACCGGATCGAAGCCGGCTTCGGCCAGGCGATCGGTCGCGGCCTGATCCAATGCCAGCTCGATATCCCGCTCGGCCAGACGCCGCCGCAGGTACGCCAGCTGAATGTCGACGATGGAGCGCAGCTGCTCCCGGCCCAGCGGATGGAACACCACCAGATCGTCGACCCGATTGATGAACTCCGGCCGGAAATGCTGTTGCACGATCTCCAGCACGGCGTCCTTCATCCTGGCGTAATTCGCCTCGCCCGCCAGCTCCTGGATGACATTGGAGCCCAGGTTCGACGTCATGATGATGACGGTGTTGCGGAAGTCGACCGTGCGGCCCTGACCGTCGGTGAGACGGCCATCGTCCAGGACTTGGAGCAGCACGTTGAACACATCCGGATGGGCCTTCTCGACCTCATCCAGCAGCAGCACGGAATACGGGCGGCGACGCACCGCTTCGGTCAGATAGCCGCCTTCCTCGTAGCCCACGTAGCCCGGCGGCGCGCCGATCAGGCGGGCCACGGAATGTTTCTCCATGAACTCCGACATGTCGATGCGGACCATGGCCTCTTCGGTATCGAACAGGAATTCCGCGAGCGCCTTGCTCAGCTCGGTCTTGCCGACACCGGTCGGACCGAGGAACAGGAACGAGCCGTTCGGCCGATTCGGATCGGACAAGCCGGCGCGCGAGCGACGAATGGCATCCGACACCGCCCGCACCGCTTCCTGCTGACCGACGACGCGCTTGCCCAGCTGCTCTTCCATGCGCAGCAGCTTTTCCTTCTCGCCTTCGAGCATCTTGGAGATCGGAATGCCGGTCCACTTGGACACGACTTCGGCAATCTCCTCATCGGTGACTTTGTTACGCAGCAGTTTCTTCTGGTCCGTCTGCTGCTCGGCCGCGGTCGCCTGCGCGAGGCGACGCTCCAGTTCGGGAATCTTCCCGTACGCGAGCTCGGACATGCGCCCGAGATCCTGCGCACGCCGCGCCGTTTCCAGCTCGATCTTGGTGCGCTCCAGCTCCTCCTTGATGCCGGCCGCGCTTTGCACGGAAGCTTTCTCGGCCTTCCACACTTCTTCCAGATCGGAATATTCCTTTTCCAGCGCGCCCAACTGTTCGTCCAGGGCCTTCAGACGCTTCTTGGAAGCCTCATCGGTCTCTTTTTTCAACGCCTCGCGCTCGATCTTGAGCTGGATGATGCGACGTTCGAGGCGATCCATGGCCTCGGGCTTGGAGTCGATCTCCATGCGAATGCGCGAGCCGGCCTCGTCGATCAGGTCGATGGCCTTGTCCGGCAGCTGCCGATCCGAGATGTAACGGTGCGAAAGCGTAGCCGCGGCGACGATCGCCGGGTCGGTGATTTCCACGCCATGGTGCACTTCGTAACGTTCCTTCAAGCCACGCAGGATGGCGATGGTGTCTTCCACCGACGGCTCGTTAACCAGCACTTTCTGGAAGCGGCGTTCGAGCGCGGCATCCTTTTCGATGTACTTGCGGTATTCGTCGAGCGTCGTCGCGCCCACACAGTGCAGCTCGCCGCGAGCGAGCGCGGGCTTGAGCATGTTACCGGCATCCATCGCGCCTTCGGCCTTGCCGGCGCCGACCATGGTGTGCAGCTCGTCGATGAACAGGATGACGCGGCCTTCCTGTTTCGCCAGGTCGTTGAGCACGGCCTTGAGCCGCTCTTCGAACTCGCCGCGGAATTTCGCGCCGGCAATCAGGGCGCCCATATCGAGCGCGAGGATGCGCTTGTTACGCAAGCCTTCGGGCACTTCGCCGTTGACGATGCGTTGCGCGAGGCCTTCGACGATGGCGGTCTTGCCGACGCCCGGCTCGCCGATCAGCACCGGATTGTTCTTGGTACGACGTTGCAATACCTGCACGGTGCGGCGGATCTCGTCATCGCGGCCGATGACCGGATCGAGCTTGCCCTGTTCGGCGCGCTCGGTGAGATCGACGGTGTATTTCTCGAGCGCCTGACGGCTTTCCTCGGCGTTGGCGTCGTTGACCTTCTCGCCGCCACGCAGCTCGTCGATGGCCTGCTCGATGGAGCCTTTCACGGCGCCGGCGTTCCGCAGCACCGTGCTGATCTGGCCCTTGTCCTCGAGCGCCGCGAGCACGAACAGCTCGCTGGAAATGAACTGGTCGCCGCGCTTCTGCGCGAGTTTGTCCATCACGTTCAGCAGGCGGCCGAGCTCGTTGGAGACGTGCACTTCGCCGCCCGTGCCTTCGACCTTGGGCAGCTTGTCGAGCATTTCGCCCAGCTGAGAGCGCAGCAGGTTGACCTTCACGCCGGCCTTGTCCAGCAGATGCCGGACGGTGCCGCCCTGCTGGTCGAGCAGTGCGACCAGCAGGTGCGCCGGATCGATGTACTGGTTGTCGCGGCCGACCGCGAGCGACTGCGCATCCGCCAGGGCCTGCTGGAATTTGCTGGTGAATTTGTCCATTCGCATGTGAATTCTTCCCGGGCGCACCCCTGCATCGGCGCCCCTTGACTTGCCAGCGATCTGGGGAGGAAGGTCGGGGAATTCAACTGCCCCGGCCCAGCTGCGGGTCAATGCGCCAGGCTGTGACTCACGTAGATCACGATCACGCCCAGCACGATGTACAGAAACTGCCAGACGCCCGAGCCCGGGTCGACTTTGCGGTGCAGGCCGGGAATGAGGTCGGCGACCGCAATGTAAAGAAAGCTCGATGCCGCGATGGCGATTACGTACGGCAGTACTTCCTGGACCTGCGCCATCGCGAAGTACGCCACCACGCCGCCCAGCACCGAGGTAATGCTGGTCAGCAGGTTGAGCGTCAGCGCCCGCAGGCGCCCCATGCCGCCATTGAGCAGGATGGCCAGATCGCCGACCTCCTGTGGGATCTCGTGCGCACAGACCGCCATCGCCGTGACCACGCCGAGATGCACGTCCGTCATGAAGGCGGCGGCGATCAGTACGCCGTCGAGGACGTTGTGGAAGCCATCGCCAATCAGGATGAGCGTGGCCGACGCCCGATCGCGTCGCTGGTCGTGATTGTGATGTGCGTGATTGTGGCCGTGCGCGTGGGCATGCGGCTCGGGGTTTACATGGACCTCGCAAACGTCGGCATGGCAGTGCCGCCACAGCACCATCTTTTCCAATACGAAGAACAGCAGCAGGCCGCCGAGCAGGGTCAGGCCGATTTCATGCGTTTTGGAAACACCGGCGCTTTCGATCGCGTGCGGTAGCAACCCGAGCAAGGCGGCGCTCAGCAATGCGCCGGTTGCAAAGCTCACCAGGTGCGGCAGCACCCGCGTGCGCACCCGATCCGGCACGACCAGGAACAACGACGCCGCCAGCGCGCTCAGAAAGCCGCCGATGGCAGTAAACAAAATGATCCAGCCGAGCAGATGCATGATTACGGAATTCGCGAAACGGCGCTTGCCAGTCGCCGTAGCAGACTCGCGAGCTATAGGGCGATGTTGGTTGTGACAGGCAGGTTAGCACGCGTGTCAAGCCGGCCCGGTCAGCCAGACCAGGGTGGCCATGCGGCCGGTGCGGCTCTCGCGGCGGTACGAGAAGAAACGTTCGCTATCGGCAAAGCATTTGAAACCGCCGCCGTACACGGCGGTGACGCCGAGCCGCGCCAGTTCGTTTCGAGCCAGTTGATATAAATCGGCCTGCCAGCGGCCGCGCGCGTTCGGTTTGAATGCGGCTGCGTTATCGGCCGCGAGCTTTAGAAACGCCTCGTGAACTTCGTCGCCGACTTCAAAGGCGTCCGGCTCGATCGCAGGCCCGAGCCAGGCCATCAGCTGCGACGGGGCAACATCGAGCGCTTTGATCGTCGCGCCCAACACGCCGCCGGCCAGCCCGCGCCAGCCCGCATGTGCACCGCCGACTCGCGTCCCGTCGCGATCGCAGAAAAGAACCGGCAAACAGTCGGCGGTCATAACAACGCAGACCGCACCAGCGCCACGAGCAACGGATGCGTCCGCGGTCGGCGGCACTGCCGACGTTGCGCCTTCGGCGCTCGCCTCCACGACGTTGATGCCGTGAACCTGGTTCAACCAAGCCGGTTCGGCCGGCAAGTTCAATGCTGTTCGCAGCAGGCGCCGGTTCTCTGCGACCGCAGCTGGATCGTCGCCGACGTGCGAGCCCAGGTTCAGGCTGGAAAACGCGCCCTGGCTCACCCCGCCTGTGCGCAGCGTCGCCGCTGCTTTCACATTCGGTGGTGCGGGCCAGTCGGGAGCGATCCAGTCAGCCATGGATTCAGCGCTTCTTGGGAGCGGCGGCCGTATCGCGCGCGAGCACGCCCAGCAGGTCCTGCATATCGCCCGGCAGCGCTGCTTCGTTCACGATCGGCTTGCCGCTGACCGGATGCTCGAATGCGAGCCGGGCCGCGTGCAGCGCCTGGCGTTTGAAGCCACGCAAGGCTTCGATCAATTCGGGCGAGGCGCCCTTCGGCAACAACATGCGGCCGCCATAAACCTTGTCGCCCACCAACGGATAGTGGATGTGCATCATGTGCACGCGGATCTGGTGCGTTCGTCCCGACTCCAGCTTCAAGCGCACATGAGTGTGCCCGCGAAAGCGCGTCACGACGCGATAGTGAGTCACCGCCTCCCGGCCACCTTCACGAACAGCCATCTTCAAACGATCGACCGGATGGCGCTCGATCGGCGCATCGACCACGCCGCCGCCGGTCATCACGCCGACGCAAACCGCCTCGTACTCACGTTCCACCTCGCGAGCCTCGATCATTCGCACCAGTGCCGTGTGAGCTTCGACTGTGCGAGCCACGACCATGAGCCCACTGGTGTCTTTGTCGAGCCGGTGCACGATGCCGGCGCGGGGCACCTGGGACAGCTTGGCGTCGAAGTGCAGGAGCGCATTCTGCAAAGTGCCGGCCGCGTTGCCCGCCCCTGGATGAACGACCAGCCCGGCCGGCTTGTTGATGACCAGGACGTGCTTGTCCTGGTGCACGATATTCAAGCTGATCTGCTCGGGCGCGACGCTGACCTGGTCCGGCAGGGTGGCGTTGATCTCGACGCTCTCCCCGCCCAGCACCTTGTCCTTGGGGCGCAGCTGGGCGCCGTTCACCCGGACCTGGCCGGCGTCGATCCACTCCTTGATCCGGGTGCGTGAGTAGCCTTCGAGCAGGTCGGCGAGCACCTGGTCCAGGCGCTGCCCGGCGTGCTCGAAGGGGATGGTCAACTGGTGATGGACGGCTTCGGACATCTTGGGGGGAACTGTGGATATACTCGCGCCCTCTAACGGGGACGCCTTTGGGGATGGTTCCCAGGCACGAGTACTAGAACTGCTGGCAAAGGGCCTGAATTCTCGCATGCGGATCATCTTCTTGACCACGGCGGCGCTGCTGGCGCTGGGCCTCACCGGTTGCGGCAACAAGCCCAGAGAGGCGATCGGCAACGCTGACAAGCTGTACGAGCTGGCCAAAAAGGCCTCGGATAACGGCAATTATCGCGACGCCACTCAGTATTACGAGCAGCTCGAGGCGCGCTTCCCGTTCACCAACGCCGCCCGCCAGGGGCAGCTCGACCTGATGTACGCCTACTACAAGAACCGCGAGCCGGAGGCGGCCATCGACCAGGCGGACCAGTTCATCCGCGAGAACCCGGCCCATCCGCGCGTCGACTACGCCTACTACATCAAGGGCCTGGTGCAGTTCGAGCGCAACCCGAACTTCCTGGAGCGCTGGTTCAATGCCGACCTGTCGCAGCGTCCGCCGATCGACGCGCGCAAGTCGTTCCAATCCTTCCAGACCCTGGTGCAACGGTTCCCGAACAGCGAATACGCCGAGGATTCGCGCAAACGGATGATCTTCCTGCGCAACCGCCTCGCCTCCTACGAGGTATACGTTGCCGGCCATTACCTGGAGCGCGGCGCGTATGTGGGCGCGATCAATCGCGCCAAGTACGCCATCGAGAACTACGACGGCTCGCCGCAGATCCGCCAGGCGCTGCAGATCATGGCCGAGTCCTATCGCCGCCTGGGCATGACCGACCTGGCCGCCGACACCGAAAAGGTGATGAACGAGAACTACGCGGCCCTGAACGAGCCGCAGGTCGAGCCGGAGCAGCAGAAGAAACACTGGTGGAAGTTCTGGTAGGCAGCTAGGCCTTCTTCACGAACTCGGACTTCAGCTTCATCCCGCCGAAGCCCTCGATCTTGCAGTCGATGTTGTGGTCGCCCTCGACCAGCCGGATACCCTTGACCTTGGTGCCGGCCTTGAGGGCCGACGATGCGCCCTTGACGTTGAGGTCCTTGACCACGATCACGGTGTCACCGTCGTTCAGGACGTTGCCGTTGGCGTCGCGGACTACACGCTCGGGCTCATCGCTCGCGATGGATTCGACGGCGGTCGACGTGGCCGACCACTCATGCGCGCACTCCGGGCAGATGTACATCGGTCCGTCTTGATAGGTGAGCTCGGAATTGCATTTCGGGCAAGCTGGCAGCGCGGTCATGATCAGTCCTCAAACAATCTATCGAATGCGCATCGGTTATCCCGCGCCTCATTGTATGTGACGAAGCCGTCGCACCGCTCCAGCCATGTTTTCCACTCGCCGGCGTGCAGGGTTTGTCGTAGTCACCTACTACCAGGTGCTGCACCCGCGCGCTAGATAAGTCAAAACCGAACTCACGTCGCAGTGACCCACTGGAGCGCGTAATACAAACGCGGCGCCCAACGGACACTGTGGACGACCGGTTTCAATGTCGAACAAGACGACGCGCCTTGCCCCTCACGCCTTCACGTTCCTGCTCTCCAGCTTGCCGCTGCTCGCGCAAGCACAGACTCCGCCGGACGCCGGCCAGATATTGAATGAGCAACAGCGCCTGCAACAGCAGCGCTTGAATCGACTGCCGAGCGACGACGTGCCCGCCGAGCGTCCGGCGATGCGCGAGATCGGCGGGACGCGCGTCACAGTCAAGGAAATCGTTTTCTCCGGCGAAGAGCGCATCGCCACTCGCGAAGAGCTGCAGAAGCTCGTGGCGGGTTCGCTCGGTCAGGCGCTCGGCTTCGATGAGTTGCAGGCACTGGCCGATCGAGTCAGCACTTACTTGCGTGGCAAGGGATATCCGCTGGTCGGCGCCTATCTGCCGACGCAGGATGTCACCGAAGGCCGCATTGAAATCGCCATCGTCGAAGGTCGCATTCAAAACGGCGCCAACGGCGTTGTGATCCGAGCGGACTCTACGCTGCGCATGAGCCAGTCGCGACTGCGCTCCATCGCCGAGCGAGCGGTGGAGCCTGGCCAGCCGGTGCGTCAGAGCGATCTGGAACGCGCGGTGCTGTTGATCAACGATCTGCCCGGCATCGCGGCGCGCGGCTCGCTGGAACGCGGCGATGAAGCCGGCACGAGTCGTCTCGCGCTCACCGTGGCCGAAGCACGAATGCTCACCGGAGGCACGTCGATCGATACGTACGGCAATCGTTATAACGGCTCGGAACGTTTGAATGCGCGTGTCGGCTTGGACGATCCGCTGCGGATCGGCGACCAAGCCGGTTTGAGCCTGACCAAGTCGGAAGGACTCGGCAGCGCCAGCATCGACTACAGCCTGCCGGTAGGCTCCAGCGGATTGCGCCTGGGCGTGGGCTACACCGCGCTCGAATATGAAGTCAGAGAAGAACTGCGCCACCTGGATGCCGAAGGCGATGCGCGGACGGCTTCGATCAACGCCAGCTATCCGATCGTTCGCAGCCGCGCGACCAATCTGTGGGGCACGGCGATCTACAACTACAAGTCGCTGACCGACGAGATGATGGGCCTCACGCTGCGTGACAAGCGCATCAACAGCGGCAGCCTGTCGTTCGCGGGCTCGCATCAGGATCGTCTCGGCGGCGCCGGCATCACTCAGCTGTCGCTCGTGTACACCTCGGGCGATCTCGATCTGTCGCGCGTCGCATTCGACAAAGAAGCCGATGCACTCACCGCGCGCACCGATGGTGGCTTCTCGAAGATCGGTTACGGCCTGGCTCGTTTGCAACGGCTGAGCGACCGCGTATCCATGTTCGGCGCGATCAACGGCCAGCTCACCGGCGACAATCTCGACTCTTCGGAACGTTTCATTCTCGGCGGCCCGACCGGCGTGCGCGCTTATCCCGTTGGCGAGGGCAGCGGCGACAGCGGCTGGGTCGGCACGGTTGAAGTGCGTTACGACGTGCCGTTCTCCAGCAACTGGGGCGAGCTGCAGCTGGTCGGCTTCGCCGATCACGGCGAAACCAGGTTGTATGAAAAGCCGTGGATCGGCGCTGTGTACAACATGGACGGGCGAAACAGCTATGGCCTGTCGGGCGCCGGCGTCGGCTTCAACCTGACCGCGCAAGGTCGCTACAGCGTGCGCTTCTCCTATGCCGCGGCGATCGACGACAACCCTGGCCGCAGCGTCACCGGCAAGAACGCCGATGGCCGCGATCAGCACGGCCAGTTCTGGCTGCAGGGCTCGGTGCAACTGTAAACACCGCCACGCCCTACTCCAACACCACCAATAAACAGACGCGCGGCCCGGCCGCGCTCACGGAATCGAAGTCATCATGAAGCGTCCTTCCCTCAATCACGTGTATCGCCTGGTCTGGAACGAGCGTCTCAACGCCTGGGTGGCCGTGGCGGAAAACGTCAAGGCCCGCGGCAAACGCGCCAGCGGCGCGCTGTCGTTGTCCGTGCTGATGGCGCTGGGCCTCGCGCCTGCGACACACGCTGCGGATAACGCTGCGTTGCCCACCAACGGCCAGATCGTCGCCGGCCAGGGCTCGATCAACAGCCAAGGCAACACGCTCACGCTCAACCAGAGCAGCAATCGGCTGATCGCTCAGTGGGACACTTTCAACGTCGGCAAGGACGCGAGCGTCGTCTTCAATCAGGCGAGCGCCAATAGTGTCGCGCTGAACCGCATCCTGGACTCGAATCCCAGCGAGATTTTCGGCTCGCTGCGCGCCAACGGACAGGTGTATCTGATCAACCCGAGCGGCATCGTGTTCGGCCGCGGCGCGCAGGTGAACGTCGGCGGGCTGGTTGCTTCCAGCCTGAATATCAGCAACGAAGATTTCCTCGCCGGCAATCTCACATTCACTGGCAGCGATGCCAGCGGCGCGATCATCAATCAGGGCTCGATCTCCGCGGCAAACGGCGGCGTCGTCGCTTTGCTCGCGCCGCAAGTCACAAATGAAGGCACGATCGCTGCCAACGGCGGCAGCGCATTGCTCGCGGCCGGCCGCGGCGTGAGTTTGGATTTCGTCGGTGATGGCTTGATCAGCTACAACATCGACGCCGGCACCACGCGCGCGCTCGTTCAGAACGGCGGCCTGGTGCAAGCGGATGGCGGACTCGCGGTTCTGACGGCCAAGGCCGCGGATACCGTCAATCAAGCTGTGGTGAACAACACCGGGACCGTGCGAGCGCAAACCCTCGCCCAACGCGAAGGTCGCATCTTGTTGCTGTCCGACATGGCCAACGGTGCGACGAGCAACAACGGTACGTTGGATGCGTCGGCTACCGGCAGCGGCAACGGCGGCTTCATCGAAACCTCCGCCGCCGACGTGAAACTCGGCGACAACTCCGTCATCACTACGCGCGCCGCCAACGGCGAGACCGGCACATGGTTGCTCGACCCGAGGGACATCACCATAGCCGAGAGCGGCGGCACCATGACCGGCGCGCAGCTGGCGGCCAATCTCAATAACAACAATGTCGTCCTTGACACCGCAGGCACGGACGGTAGCGGCGACATCTTCATCAACGATGCGGTGACTACCACCGGCAGTTACCTGGCCGGCTGGGACGGTAGCGGCCGCACGCTGACGCTGCGGGCAGATCGCGACATCCAGATCAACGAGGCCATTACCGGCAGCCCCGCTCAGTTGAACGTGGTGCTTCAGGCGTCGCGCGATGTGAGCTTCGGATCCACCGGCCGGGTCGTCACCAATGGCGGCAACTTCACCGTCGGCGTGGCGCCTACGGTCATCGGCAACTATGCCACGGGGTCCGGCAGCAACTTCACGATGGCGAACGGCAGCTATGTGAACGTCGGCAACGGCTCGCTGGACATCGACGTGAGCGGCACGATCGCGCTGGCTGCCAACAGCCTGCGCGCCAGCGGCAACACCACACGATATTTGAACAGCGGCTACACCAATTACGGCTGGCGGAGCTACATGCGCCTGGCAGCGGGCACAGCCATCGCTTCCAGCAATACCGATCCCGCGCTCGTCGACATCACCGGCATGACGGATGTGATATTGCAGTCCGCAGCGATCGGCGACGTCTCGAACCCGATCAGGATCGGCCGCACTTCGTTGGGCAACACGCTCACCGTGACCAACACTGCGGGTGATTCCTACGTCGACGTGTTGAACGCATTCGCCTGGTACGGCTTCGGCACCGTCTCGGTCAACGTGGGCAGTCAGCTCAACAGCACACAGCTGGTGACTTTGGGCGGCGATCCCGACGGCCACGGCCACATCCTGATGAACACCGATGGCAGCGGCGTGCTCAATCTGCTCGACAACGACATCGACACAGCGGGCATCGGCTCCAACATCTCGATCACCGCCAACAACATCACCTTCGCCAACAACTCGGTCGACGTCGGTAGCCGCGCCTTCTACGCCGGCGCGCAAACCATGGTCGGCGACGGCACCGACGGCTTAGCCGAAGTCATCGGCGGGTCCGTGTCGTTCAGTGGCACGGAGCTTGGCACCCTGGCCCGTCGTCTTGAAGTCGCGGGCGGCGACATCGGCGCCAACTCGCTGTCGTATAACAACAATGGTGGCAACACCTATATCACGTCGGTGGACGACAGCTTCACGTCGGTCCACATGACGAACGTCAAGAACATCGGCACGCACTCGGTGTTGTTCGCCACCGACCACATCGATTACAGCACCGATGGCACGGGCATTCTGATTCCGACGATCACCGTGAGCAGCGGTGCAGACGTGCAGGCCCGCAATCGGTACATCACCTTCGCCGCCAACAGCGGCGACATCCGCTTCCAGACCAATTCGGTGAACACCGGCGCCGGCACGCTGGCAGCCGTCATCAATTCCGGCAATTCCGAGGCCGAGGGCGCCGCTGCGATCCACGCTGTCGACACCAAAGACGGCCAGGCCGAAATCACCACCGGCAACGCTTCGTTCACGATCTACCGCCCGGGCACCGATAGCATCTCCGACATCGAGATCGCGCAGGGCGCGGGTGCGAGCAACAATTCGTTGAGCGTGGCCACTTACTACGGCGACGTCGACGTCACCGAGCTCGACTCGCACCACTTCAAGTCGCTGGCGCTGCAGTTGTTCGGCTTGCACGCCGACGGCCAGAGCGTGCACTTCGACCTCAACGCCGATGACGACGTAACACTCGACGATACCGCGAGCCTGCTGACTCTCAACGACACCAAGCTCGCGTTGACCGACTTCGATCGCAACTGGCAGTTGACCGCCTACGAGCGCAACGTGCAGATCGACAGCGTCGATCTCGGCAGCGGCAGCTATTACATCTATAGCAACGACCTGCACCTGAATAGCGACGTGCTGACCGATGGCGGCGCGATCACACTGAATTCACGCACCAGCAACATCGAGCTGATGCGCTCGGTGCGCATCGACAGCAACGCCGACGATGACGCCAACAGCGCCAGCACAGGCGTCGCGGGCAGCATCTCGATGCTCGGAAATATCTCCTCCGATGCGGACGGTCGCACCCTGGTCGTGGACGCAAGCTCGACGACGCAAGGCGGCGGCAATATCACCTGGAACGGCAATCTCGGTAACGCGAACGGCAGCTATCTGAGCGCAGCTTCCTTCACTGCCAAAGGCAGCACGGATTTCAATGACGCAACCGTCACGTTGCAGGGTACTTCCTTCCTGTTGGACGGCGACTTCTCCTCCATCGGTCGCACCAACCTGAGCGCCAGCTTCGCCGATGTGATCTTCGATACCGAACAGGGCAACGACGGCCATGCCGGCAATATCACGTTCGGCGGGCAGACGCTGACCACCTCCCAATACAGCGGCTATACGTTCAACGCCGCGACCACGGACGCGGGCAGCAATGGCGGCAACGTCGATCTGGATACGCTTTATCACAGCACGCTCAATGCCAAGACGGTCCTCATCACCACGACGGGTGGCAGCGGCGGCGCTACGGGCGATATCGATCTGCCCGCGATCAGCACGGCCGGCATTTACTTCAATGGCGCGACCACCCATCAGACCTACACCGGCAACGTCATCACGCTGCACGGCAATCTGAGCACCAACGGCGGCGACGTCGTGCTCAACGGCGACACCCGGCTGGCCGAGAGCGTGACCATCAAGACGTCGATCAACAACCCGCCGACGAGCGCGGGCTCGGTGACCTTCACCGGCGCTGGCGTTTCGGCGACCGCGCCGGGTAAAGACCTCACCATCAACACCACCATTAATACCAGCAACGCGCTCAATGCGGGCGCGGTCACCCTGCGCGCAGGCAATGCGGGCGGCGCGGCGATCAACAATCTGACTATCGACACGCGTGCGCTCGGCACTGGCGGAGCCAGCGCCGATGTTACGTTGGCGACAGCAGTCGAAACGGCCGGCGATCAGACCTATGCGGGCAACAACTTGCACGCGACTTCTCTTACGTCGCCCGGCATGATTGCCATTGCCACAGCGAACAACCAGACGACTACGGTGTCTGGCGCCGTCACGGCCGATTCCCTGGTTCTGCGCGGCGGCGCATTCGTCGCGAACAACGCGGCCAATCAAGTCAACACGCTCGCCGCGCAGAGCGGCGCCCTGGAGTTTGCCAACAGCGGCGCGCTAACCATCGGCTCGGTCAGCGGCATCAGCGGGATCAACAGCTCCGGCACGGTGGATATCTCGACTTCGAGCGGCGATATCACGTTGGCTAACAACGTCATCAGCTCGAACACCGGCACCTCCGCCATCGTAGTGAACGCGGGCAGCAGCGCGTCGGCGGGCACGGTCGCCGGTGGCAATATCGTCGTGAACAATGGCGTGTCTGTCACGACAGGCGCTGGCGGTCGCGCCACGTTGTACAGCGGCAGCATCGATAACAGCACCGGCTTGACCGACTTGGTCGGCTGGGGCTCCGGCAACTTCCGTTACAACAGCGACGAAGTCTCGGACGGATACACCAAGGCCTTGGGCTCCGGCGTCTATGGCATCTATCGCGAGCAGCCGACGATCTCCGTGTCGGTGGACGACATCACCGCGGTGTACGGCAGCGCGCCGTCGCTCACCACAACCATCGTCAACGGTAAGAACGGCGACGCGAGCACCGACTTCACCTACTCCGTCGGCGGTGCAGTCTCGACGTCAGGCAACTATGTCGTCGGCACCCATGCCATCACTGCGACCTCCTCTTCCGGCGCTGAAGATCTGGGTTACAACGTGAGTGGCACGACCGGCGGCACATTGACCGTCACCGCGAAGGAACTGACGGTCGCTGGCTTCACTGCCGGTCGTACATACGACGGCACGACCCATGCAACGCTCGACGCGAGCGGCGCTGCGGTGAGCGGCCTGGTCGGCGGCGACGTGGTTGCGCAGGACTACAGCGGAATCAGCGGTGCGTTCGGCGATAAGAACGTGGGCACCGGCAAGCACATCACCGTCAACGGCATCACCCTCAGCGGCACGGACGCTGCGAACTACACCGTGACGGGCAGCGGCAGCGGCAACATCACCGCGCGAGTACTCAACGTCGACTTCACCGGCGTCGATCGCGTGTACGACGGCACCACCGGTGCGAACGTTGTCTCCAGCGACAATCGCGTCGGCAACGATGCGCTGACGATCGATCAGGTCGCGGGCTTCGGCGACAAGAACGTCGGCGCCGACAAGCACATCGATGTGTCCAATATCACGCTGAGCGGCGTCGATGCCGGCAATTACGCGCTGAGCTCCAGCACCGGCTCGGCGACGGCCGATATCACCCCTCGCACGCTGAACGTCGACTTCGCCGGCAGCAACCGAGTCTATGACGGCACGACAGGCATGACGGTCACGTCGAGCGATGACCGCGTCGCCGGCGACAATCTAACGATCGAGCACATCGCCGCGCTCGCCGACAAGAACGCCGGTACCGGCAAGCTCGTGAATGTTTCCAACGTCACGGTGGGCGGCGCCGACGCGGGCAATTACGTGCTTGCGTCGAGCTCGGGCACGACGACAGCGGACATCGCGGCGCGAACTCTGGTTCTCGACTATACGGCCGACGACAAGACGTTCGATGGCACGCCGCGCACCAACGTCAGCGTTGCTGACAACCGGGTCGCCGGCGACTCGCTGAGCTTCGGTGTGGATGCGCGCTTCGTCGACTTCACCGTCGGCGACCATCGCGAAGTGTCGATCGGCGGCGTCACGCTGAGCGGCGCCGATGCGGGCAACTATGTGATTGCCAACCCGACCGGCAGCACCACGGCGAACATCGAACCGGGTCCGATCTCGGATCAAATTCTCACGAGCATCACCAGCCCGCAGGCGAGCTTGAACGGCACGAGCAACGTATCCGGCTCGATCAGCAGCGCGATCGCCAGCTCGATCGGCGCAGGTACAGGCAGCGGCACGCTGATCCAGAACGCCAGCACGATCATCAGCGACAGTCGCGTCGCGCTGTTCAACGAGCCGTTCAGCTTGAGCGGCAGCGCTGGCGCCTCCGGTCTGAGCCTGTCGCAGTCCGGCGCAACTTCGACGTTGGCGATCGCCGGCGCGTCCGAGAAGCCCGCCGAGCGCAACAATGCCCTGCCGTTGTATGAAGCCCGTAACTCAGAGGCGCGCTTCAGCAGCGCGCTGGATGTCGTCGATCATGGCAATTCGTTGTCCGTGACGCCGGCGGCCGGCCACTCGTCCATGACAGTCAACATCGTGGAGCCCACCGGCCCGATCGCGACCGGCAGCATTGCCCAGACGGACGGTCCTGCGATCGAACTGCAGGTGACGGTCATCCCGGGAGCGATCCTGCTCGTTACGTTGCCTGCCGATGCTCCGGCCGTCGATAACAACGACATTGCGCTGCTCGGCCTCACGCTGGCCAGCAAGGAGCTGCACGTCACGCCGAAGCAGTTGCAGGGCGTGGTGATTCGCAAGCGCTGATCGATCGAATGAGCGAAGTCCCGGCGCGCGAGCGCCGGGACTTCGAGATCCTCAAACCTTGCTCTTGTAGCCTGACGTAATCGGATAGCGCCAGTCGCGACCGAACGCCCGGTCGCTGATTCTCACACCGGGCGGCGCCTGGCGACGTTTGTATTCGTTGCGCTTCACCATCTCGAGCACCCGCCCCACCGTCGCCCGATCGAAGCCGCGCGCCGCGATCTCGTCGACCGACAGGTTGTCTTCGATGAACAGCTCGAGAATCGCATCGAGCACGTCGTACTCGGGCAGCGAGTCCGAATCCTTCTGGTCGTGACGCAACTCCGCCGACGGCGGCCGCTCGATCACGCGGTCCGGAATGACGTGACTCACCGAGTTGCGATATTTCGCGAGCCGATACACCAGCATCTTGCTGCAATCTTTGATCGGTGCGAAACCGCCGGCCATATCGCCGTACAACGTGGCATAGCCCACCGCCATTTCGCTCTTGTTGCCGGTGGTGAGCACCATGCGACCGGTCTTGTTGGAGATGGCCATCAGCAGCAGGCCGCGGCTGCGCGCCTGAATGTTTTCTTCGGTGGTGTCGGGCTGGCGGCCGGCGAACACGTCTTTGAGCGCATCGAGCGCCGTTGCAAACATGCCTTCGATGGAAATCACGTCGTAGCGAACGCCGAGCGTCTGCGCTTCGGCCGCGGCGTCGTCGAGACTCCATTGCGACGTATATCGCGACGGCATCATCACCGCGCTCACCCGCTCGGCGCCGAGCGCATCCACCGCAATCGCCAGCGTCAACGCCGAATCGATGCCGCCGGAAAGTCCGAGCACGATGCCTGGAAAGCGATGTTTGCTCACGTAGTCACGCACTCCGAGCACGAGCGCGTTGTAGACGCTCGCCTCTTCCGACAACGGCGGCTCGATATGCGCGGGACGCGGGACCACTTTGCCGTCGACGAGATCCACCTCGACGGCGAATAAGCCTTCGACGAACGGGGCGACGCGTTGCACGACCTCGCCGCTCGCATTCATCACGAACGAGCCGCCGTCGAACACCAGCTCATCCTGACCGCCGAGCAGATTTACGTACACGACCGGCAAGCCTGTGTCTTTCACACGCTGCCGCACCACCGCTTCCCGACGCTCTTGATAGCGCAGCGAATACGGCGAGCCGTTGATGACGACGATGAGTTGCGCACCGTTCGCTTTGGCGGCGCGCGCGGGGTTGGGCTCCCAGATGTCTTCGCAGATCAGCAGCGCGACGCGAATACCCTTCAGCTCGAAGATGCAGGTGTCGCGGCCGTGTTTGAAATAGCGCTTCTCGTCGAACACGCTGTAGTTCGGCAATTCCTGCTTGCGATAGTTGGCGACCGTCACGCCATCGCGCAGCACCGCGGCCGCGTTGTAGATGTCTTCGTCGGCGTATTCGGGGTAGCCGGCCACGACGGTGATACCGCTCGTTTCGTTACGAACGCGCTCCAACGCCGTCTTTACCTGTCGGCGCAGACCGCTGTGAAACAACAAGTCTTCCGGCGGATAACCGCTCAGGCTCAGCTCGGGGAACAACACCAGGTCGGCTTGCAACTCATCGCGCGCTTGCGCGGCAGTATCGATGAGCCGCTGGGTATTGCCTGCGACATCGCCGACGAACAGGTTGAGCTGAGCCAGCGCGATACGGAGGGAGGCGGACATGGCCTGATGATAGCGCTTGCGGGGAAGGAACAATCTGCGGCCGGAAATCCGCGGCGACTCACGCCGCCGCGGACCTGACCTTGGTTACTTCTTGCGAGCCGGCTTGCTCTTGGCCGGAGCCTTGCTCTTCGCCTTGGCGGGAGCGGCCTTCTTGGCCGGCGCCTTCTTGGTGGCCGGAGCCTTCTTCGCAGCGGCGGCAGCCTTCACAGG
The DNA here is from genome assembly GCF_004138335.1 of Peristeroidobacter agariperforans. Taxonomy (GTDB): domain Bacteria; phylum Pseudomonadota; class Gammaproteobacteria; order Steroidobacterales; family Steroidobacteraceae; genus Steroidobacter; species Steroidobacter agariperforans. Next base: position 189,246 of record NZ_RYFW01000001.1, read on the forward strand.
CTTCTTCGCAGCAGGCTTGGCCTTGGCAACAGGCTTCTTCGCAGCGGGCGCAGCCTTCTTCGTCGGCAGCGACACGACCTTGGCTTTCTTACCGCCCTTGGCGAGCTGCTGAGTGATGGCCGAGCCGAGGTCGGCCGGGCTCTTCACTGTGCGCACGCCAGCGCGCTCGAGCGCCGCGAACTTGTCGGCCGCGGTGCCTTTGCCGCCGGAAACGATGGCGCCAGCATGGCCCATGCGCTTGCCCGGAGGCGCGGTCACACCGGCGATGTAGGCAACGACCGGCTTGGTGACATTCTCGCGAATGAATTCAGCGGCCGCTTCTTCATCGGCGCCGCCGATCTCGCCGACCATGATGATGCCTTCGGTCTTCGGATCTTCCTGGAAGCGCGCCAGCACGTCGATGAAGTTCATGCCACGCACCGGATCGCCGCCGATGCCGACGCAGGTGCTCTGGCCGAGCTTGGCGTTGGTGGTCTGGAACACGGCTTCGTAGGTCAGCGTGCCGGAGCGCGACACGATGCCGATCTTGCCCGGCTTGTGAATGAAGCCCGGCATGATGCCGATCTTGCACTCGCCCGGCGTGATGATGCCGGGGCAGTTCGGGCCGATCAGCAGGCTGCCGTAGGAGGCGAGCGAAGCCTTCACCTTCACCATGTCGTTCACCGGAATGCCTTCGGTGATGCACACGATGAGCTCGATGCCGGCGTCGGCCGCTTCGATGATGGCGTCGGCGGCGAACGGCGCCGGCACGTAGATCATGCTGACGGTCGCGCCGGTTTCATTCACCGCTTCACGCGCGGTGTTGAACACCGGCAGGTTGAGATGCTTTTCGCCACCGCGGCCCGGAGTCACGCCGCCGACCAGCTTGGTGCCGTAAGCAATACATTGCTCGGAATGGAACGTGCCTTGCTTGCCAGTGAAACCTTGGCAAATAACGCGCGTGTTCTTGTTTACGAGAATAGACATGGTGTTGCTGAATATCTGTTAACGGTTGAACGTAAGCGCGCGCGCTTAACCCTTGGCGGCGGCGACCACTTTCTTGGCCGCATCGGTAAGGTCCGACGCCGGCGTGATCGCCAGCCCACTGTCGGCCAGGATCTTGCGGCCGAGCTCGGCATTCGTGCCTTCGATGCGCACGACCACCGGAACCTTCACGCCCACGTCCTGCACCGCGTGGATGATGCCTTCGGCGATCATGTCGCAGCGGACGATGCCGCCGAAAATGTTCACCAGGATCGCTTCTACGTTCTTGTTCGAAAGAATCAGCTTGAACGCCTCGGTCACGCGCTCACGAGTCGCGCCGCCGCCCACGTCGAGGAAGTTGGCCGGCGAGCCGCCGTGCAGCTGCACCAGGTCCATCGTCGCCATCGCGAGGCCGGCGCCGTTCACCATGCACGCGATATTGCCGTCGAGCGACACGTAGTTCAGCTCGTGCTCGGCCGCGGCGCGCTCCATCGCGTCTTCCTGGCTGGCGTCGCGCCACTTGGCGAGATCCTTCTGACGGAACAGGGCGTTGTCCTCGATGTTGATCTTGGCGTCGAGCGCCACCAGCTTGCCTTCGCCGGTCACGATCAGCGGATTGACCTCGAGCAGGGCGCAATCCTTCTCCAGGTACAGCTTGTACAGCGCCTGCGCGATCTTGCCGAACTCGGCGATCTGGTCGCCTTCCAGCTCCAGGCCGTACGCGATCGCGCGAGCGTGCGAAGGCATCAGACCGGTGGCGGGATTGATGTTCACGCGGGTGATCTTCTCCGGCGTGTGCTCGGCGACTTCCTCGATGTCCATGCCGCCGGCGGCGGAGGCGATGAAGGCGATGTGGCCTTTGTCGCGATTGAGCACCAGGCTCAGGTACAGTTCGCGCGCGATCTTCGAGCCCTGCTCGACGTAGACCTGACGAATCGGCAGGCCTTCGGGGCCGGTCTGGTGGGTGACCAGACGCTGGCCGATCATGGCCTCGGCGGCCTTGTCAGCCGCTTCCGGCGAATCCACCAGTTTGACGCCGCCGGCCTTGCCGCGGCCGCCAGCGTGAACCTGTGCCTTGACGACCCATTTCGATCCGCCAAGCTTGCGCGCGGCGTCGGCAGCTTCGCTGCCGGTGGCGGCCACAATGCCTTTGGGGACCGGGATGCCGTAGCTGGCGAACAACTCTTTCGACTGGTATTCGTGCAGGTTCATGGGGCTCGTGGGTGCGGCGGGTTAAAATTGCGTGCTGTCAAAATAACGACAGTCAAAGGCCGCGTATTCTGGAGGAATTCGGCCGGGATGCAAAGGCGCGATCACCAAGAAATGTCCTCGGAGCCCTCATTGAAAATCGGCGAGTCGCCGCTCGAGCAGCCCAGAGCCGAGCCGTCCCCTGCATTGCCCTGGGGCTCCTCGGAGGAGCTGGCCTGGCGCGTGCTGACGCTCGTCAACCTGTTTCGCCTGCTGATTCCAGTGCTTTTGATGGTGCTGTACTGGACGCTCGATCCGCGCCTGGTCGGACAGCAGGACTCGCAGCTGTTCTTTTTCACCGCCATCGCCTACCTCGGGTTCGCCGCGCTGTCCATTCCGACCTTGAGGCGGCGCTGGCCCGATCGCATGGTGCAGACCGCATTCAATGTCGGCGTGGACACCCTGGCGATATCTTTGCTCACTTATTCCAGCGGCGGCATGAACAGCGGCCTGGGCGCACTGCTGGTGCTGCCTATTGGTGCAGCGAGCTTTGTCGTCGGACAGCGACTGGCGCTGATGTTCGCGGCCGTCGCGGCGCTCGCGCTTTTGTTACAGCAAGCTTTCACGACGCTGGCGGCGGCCAGCGATCCAGGGGATTTCGCGTCGGCAGGCATCGTCGGCGCGCTGATGTTCATCGTCACATTGGGCGTAGGTCCGCTCGCGCGCAGCCTGCGTGAAAGCGAAGAGCGCGTGCGCCAGCGAGAAGTGGACGTCGCCAACCTCGCCGAGCTGAATCAGTTCATCGTCCAACACCTGCGTGAGAGTATTTTGGTCGTGGATGACCACGACACGATTCGCCTGATCAACGAATCCGCGGCGTCCATGTTGCAGGGTAGTGCGGCTGCCGCCGGCACGCCGCTGGGCGAAGTCTCGCCGCGTTTGTTGTATTTGCTCGATACCTGGCGTCGTCACTCTTATGACTGGCAGCTCAGCTCGCTGTCCTTGCTGACTTCGGACGGCAGCAGCCTGGTGCAACCGCACTTCGTGTCACTGCGCAGTAACGGCGGCGGCGGCCCGACGCTGATTTTTCTCGAGGACACCACGCTGATCGCCCAGCGCGTCCAGCAATCCAAGCTGGCAGCGCTCGGCCGGCTCAGCGCCAGCATCGCGCACGAAATCCGCAATCCCGTCGGCGCCATGAGCCACGCCGCGCAGCTGCTCGCCGAAGCACCACAGCTCACCTCGCAAGAGCGGCGCTTGACCGACATCATCACCAAGAACGGTGAGCGGGTCAGCATGATCATCAACAATGTCCTGCAGCTGTCGCGCCGGGACTCGACCCGCCAGGAGCGCATCGAACTGAACGGCTGGCTGGAGGACTTCGTCGGCGAATTCCGGCAGACATCGCAGGTGGACGCCAGCAAGCTGTACATCACCACCTCGGCGCCCGAGCTCGAAGTGCGCATCGACCCGTCTCATCTGCACCAACTTATGTGGAATCTGTGCGAGAACGCACTGAAGTACGGCCGCAAGTTCGATTCCAATGACGCCATCGAGATCCGTACCGGCCGCATGCCGACCTCGGAACGCCCGATGCTGGAGGTGCTGGATCGCGGCCCGGGCATCTCGCCGACCGATGCAGAACGAATTTTCGAGCCGTTTTTCACGGCTGGCAAAGGCGGCACCGGCCTCGGATTGTTCATCGCCAGGGAGTTGGCCCAGTGCAATCGGGCCGTGCTGATTTATGAGCCGCGCGCCGGGGGTGGTAGTATTTTCCGCCTCGTGTTCGCCGATCCTCAACGTTGGGAAACACAGTGAAGAAGCCCCGCGCGCTCGTCGTCGACGACGAGCCGGATATCCGCGAGCTGCTGAGTATCACGCTCGAACGCATGAATCTCGAGGTGACCGCGGCCGACACGATTGCCGCAGCCACGCGCGAGCTGCGCGCCAATCCTTTCGATCTTTGCCTCACCGACATGCGCCTGCCCGACGGCGATGGCCTGAGCCTGGTCGAGTGGATCCAGACACATAAGCCGCAGACGCCGGTGGCCGTCATCACCGCGCACGGCAACGTCGAAACGGCGGTGCGTGCGCTCAAGCTGGGTGCTTTCGATTTCATCTCGAAACCCGTCGATGTCGCGGCGCTGCGCAAGCTCATCATCGCCACGCTCAAGCTGGGCGAGAACATCGAGAGCACGATGCAGCTGCCCCAGGTCAAGCTGCTCGGCGGCTCGCGCGCGATGGAACAGTTGCGCGAAATGATCGAGCGCGTCGCGCGCAGTCAGGCCCCCGTGCACATCTACGGCGAATCGGGCACGGGCAAGGAACTGGTTGCGCATCTGATTCACGAGGCTGGACCGCGCCGCGAAGGGCCGTTCGTTCCCGTGAACTGCGGCGCCATTCCCACCGAACTGATGGAGAGCGAGTTGTTCGGTCATCGCAAAGGCAGCTTCACCGGCGCCGTTGCCGACAAGCAAGGCCTGATTCAGTCTGCCGAAGGCGGCACGTTGTTCCTGGACGAAATCGCGGACCTGCCGTTGCACATGCAAGTGAAGCTGCTGCGCGTGATTCAGGAGAAAACCATCCGGCCCGTCGGCGAGTCGCGTGAGCTGCCGATCGACGTGCGCATTTTGTCGGCGACTCACAAGAATCTCGCCGCGCAGGTCGCGGAAGGAAAATTTCGCGAGGACTTGTTCTATCGCGTCAACGTCATCGAGATCCGCGTGCCGTCGCTGCGCGAGCGCCTGGAAGACATCGATGAGCTGGTCGACTCCATCGTCGCGCGCCTCGGCCGGCAGATCGGCAATCGCTCGTTGCGCGTCACCGAAGCGGCGTCCAAGGCGCTGCGGGAATATCACTTCCCGGGCAACGTGCGCGAGCTGGAAAACGTGCTGGAGCGCGCGGCAACGCTGTGTGTCAACGGCGTCATCGACGCCGGCGATCTGCAGTTGCGCCCGAAGGTGGCCGCGACCGAGGTGCCTATTCCCAACAGCGTCGCGCCGGGCGAACGGCTCGGCGATGCGCTCGAAGACATCGAGCGGGACGCCATCGTGCGCGCGCTGGAACAGACCCGTTACAACAAGACCAAGGCGGCCCAGTTGCTGGGCATGACGTTCCGGTCGCTGCGATACCGGATCAAGAAGCTCGGCATCGAGTGACGAGCCTCACCAGCCATGATTTCTACTCCTGCCTCGTTTGATCCCGACGTGACGCAAAGGACCGCGGCAGCAAACATTGCCGCGTTGGCGCCGCGCATTGCGGTGCTGATTCCGTGTTACAACGAGGCCGAGGCGATCGAGGGCGTGGTGAAGGACTTTGCAGCAGCATTGCCCACCGCCATCATCTACGTTTACGACAACAACTCGACGGACGACACCCAGGCGCGCGCCGCGCGCGCCGGCGCCATCGTCCGCACCGAAACATTTCAAGGCAAGGGCAACGTCGTTCGCCGCATGTTCGCCGACATCGAAGCGGAAGCGTACGTGCTCGTCGATGGCGACGGCACCTACGCTGCGGCGAGCGCGGCCGTCATGGTCGAGACCTTGCTGGCGAATTCGCTCGACATGGTCAACGGTGCGCGCGTACCGGTGTCCTCCGCTGCGTTCCGTCCGGGTCATGTGTTCGGCAACAAGCTGTTGACCGGCACGGTCGCCGCGATCTTCGGCAATCGCTTGCGGGACATGCTATCGGGTTATCGCGTGTTCTCGCGCCGCTTCGTCAAGTCGTTTCCGGCGCTCGCGACCGGATTCGAAACGGAAACGGAGCTGACGGTGCACGCCCTGGAACTGCGCCTGCCGCTCGCTGAGATTCCGACGCCCTATCGCGATCGTCCGCCCGGCTCGAAGAGCAAGCTCAACACGTTTCGCGACGGCTTCCGGATCCTGCGCACTATCGTCTATCTGGTGAAGGAAGAACGTCCGATGCAGTTCTTCTCGCTGGTGGGGCTGGCGCTGTTCGCAACCTCGCTGGCGCTCGGCTGGCCGGTCGTCATGACTTTCATCGACACCGGCCTGGTGCCCCGATTGCCGACCGCGGTGTTGGCCGTGGGCACGATGATCCTGGCGGCTGTGAGTTTCGTGGCCGGGCTGATTCTCGACACCGTCACGCTGAGCCGGCGCGAGATCAAGCGCCTGCACTATCTCGGACTGCAGGGTCCGACCTTCAGGGAGCGCCGCCGCGCACCATGAGCGACGCCGCGGTCGACTCGAAAGGTTCGTCCCGCGAGGTCATGAGCTATCTGGCCGTGGGCGGCGTGGGCTTTTTGATCGAAGCCGTGATCCTGACCGTGCTGACGCAGTTTGCGGGGTGGTCGCCCTGGTTGGCACGCGTGCCTTCTTTCGTTACCGCGGTGCTGGCCACGTGGGTCTTGAATCGCCGTCACACGTTCCCGGAACGCGGGTTGCAACGTCGCTCGCTCGAAGCCTTCTTCTACATGGCGATTCAAAGCGCCGGCGTCGCGATCAACCTGGCGATCTACAGCGTCTGCCTGATGCTGCTGCCGCAACTGGTGCGCTTTCCAGTGATCGCGCTGGCCGCGGGCTCGCTGGGCGGCTTGGTCTCCAACTATCTCTTCAACAGCAGGCTGCTTTATGCGCGCAGCCGTACCGCGGACCAGCGATGAGAAGCACGCCATGACCCATTCCGTGAGCAGCGACGTCCGCCGGATGCAGGTTTCGATCGTCATTCCGGTTTTCAACGCCGAGACGAACCTGCCAGAGCTGTATCGCCAATTGATGCCGGCGATGGAAAGCCTGGTCGAGCGCTTCGAAGTCATCATGGTCGAAGACGGCAGCCGCGATCGCTCGTGGGATGTGATCAGCGCTCTGTCGGCACGAGATCCGCGCGTCCGTGGCTTTCGGATGAGCCGCAACTATGGCCAGCACAACGCGCTCTTGTGCGGCATTCGAGCTGCGAAGTACGGCGTGATCCTCACCATGGACGATGACCTGCAGCACCCCGTCAGCGAAATTTCGCTGCTGCTCCAAGCGCTGCTACAAGGACACGATGTCGTCTATGGCAGCTCGAATGACAATCAGCACGACCTGTGGCGTAACGTGGCGTCGCGCATGACCAAGCTTGCGCTGCAAAGGGCGATGGGCGCCAGCTCCGCATCCCAGGTCAGCGCGTTTCGCGCATTCCCGACGAGGCTGCGCGATGCCTTCCATGACTATCGCAGCCCCTCCGTTTCCATCGATGCGCTGCTGACTTGGGCAACCACCCGCTTCACTGCGGTGAGCGTCAAGCACGCGCCGCGGCTGAGCGGCACGTCGAACTACACTGTGCGCAAGCTGATTACGCACGCCTTCAACCTGATGACGGGCTTCAGCACCATGCCGCTGAAGCTCGCGAGCGTCATCGGCTTCGGCTTCACGCTGTTCGGCTTCGCCGTGCTCGCCTGGGTGCTGGGCCGCTACTTCATTCAAGGCACCAGTGTTCCCGGCTTTCCGTTCCTGGCATCGCTGATCGCCATCTTCTCCGGCGCGCAGATGTTCACCCTCGGCATCTTCGGCGAGTACCTCGCCCGTATGTATGGACGCTCCATGGAGCGACCGACGTACGTGGTGCTGGAGACCAGCGAACAATCGGCCGAGCCGGCGAACGTCGCGCACCGGGCGCCCTCGCGACGCGAAGCATGAACTTCGATTTCACCATCGAATCGATTCGTACGCCGGCGCTCGAGCTGGACTATCACCTGGTGCCCTGGGACAGCGAGATCTTCGGCACGTCAGTGGCACAGGTCAGCCGTATCGAAGTTAAAGACCCGACTCGCGCGGCGATGGCGTATCGGCAATTCGTCGAGTGGCGCGCCGCGCAGAACATTCAACTCTGCGCTTGCCGCTTGCCCTCCGACCGGCTGGCGGAGTCGATGTTTCTTCAGGGCGACGGCTTTCGTTTCATCGAGCTGAATTATCTGCCTCGCCTGGCCGATCTGCAGCAACGATCATTCGAGAGCGAGGGCATCGAGATTGCGCCCGCAGTCGACTCGGACCGTGAAACGCTCGCCGACATGGCGGGGCAAGTCCTGCGGCATGGCCGCTTCCATCAGGACCCGCGCATCGATCCCGCATTGGGCGACAAACGTTATCGTGTGTGGATGATGAATGCATTCGGCCGCCCGACGCAGACGGTCCTGAAGTGCTCGCTCGAAGGCCGAGCGGTGGCGTTTTTCGTGATCGAACGTCCCGAGCCGAAGCATTGCTTCTGGTCATTGATCGGACTGGCGCCCGGCCTGCAAGGCCAGGGATTGGGCAAACGGGTGTGGAACGCAATGCTGCGCCATCACCGTGCACATGGCATCGAGCTGGTCACAACCAGCATCTCTTCCCTGAATGTCGCCGTCTTCAATTTGTATGTCTCGCTCGGCTTTCGCTTCCCCGCTCCATCGCTGACGCTGCAGTGGCGGCCACCGGATGCAGCGGTGCTGAGCTGAGCGGAGCGCCGACAGTGCAGACCTTGCATCAGCTGGTTCGCTACGGCCTGGTAGGCCTGGTATCGAACGCACTGCTCTACGCCGCGTATCTGCTGTTGAGTGACGCTGGTTTGGGTCACAAACTTGCGATGAGCCTCGTGTATTGCGTCGGCGTCATCATTACCTTCGCACTCAATCGAAGCTGGACGTTCCGACACGATGCCGCGGCTGTCGCGACGTTCTGGCGTTACGTGCTGACCTACGCCGCGGGCTACATATTCAATCTGGTCGCGCTGTGGCTGCTCGTCGACCTCGGCCGGCTGCCGCACCAGTGGGCCATGGCGGCACTGATCGCCGTGACGGCGGTTTTGATTTTCAGCGCGCAGAAGTTCTGGGTCTTTGCCGCCCGGCGGCCAGCACTGCTTCCCCCTTCCTGACCACGAGTTGCTCGTATGGCGTACCGCATTCCATTCAACAAGCCCTTCGTGGTCGGCACGGAACTGAGCTACATCGGCCAGTGCCTGGAGGAAGCCAAACTGTGCGGCGACGGCCGCTTCACCAAAGAGTGCCAGGAGCTCATGCAACGCGAGTTCAGCGCGACGCAGGTGCTGCTGACGACCTCGGGAACCTCGGCACTGGAAATGGCCGCAATGCTGTGCGAGCTGGAGCCCGGCGATGAGGTCGTCATGCCATCGTACACGTTCGTCTCGACGGCGAATGCTTTCGTTTTGCGTGGCGCGAAGCCGGTGTTCGTGGATATCCGCACCGACACCAAGAACATCGACGAAGCGTTGATCGAAGCAGCGATCACGCCTCGCACCCGCGCCATCGTGCCAGTCCACTATGCCGGCGTAGCCTGCGAGATGGACGCTATCAACGCGATCGCTGCGCGCCACGACCTGCGTGTCGTCGAGGATGCTGCACAGGGAGTCGATGCCACCTATCGCGGCGCTTACCTCGGCACCTTGGGCGATTTCGGCGCCTACAGCTTTCACGAGACCAAGAATTTCGTGTGCGGCGAAGGCGGCGCGCTGGTGACGACTCGCGCCGAGGCTATCGAGCGCGCGGAAATCATCCGGGAAAAAGGCACCAATCGCAGTCAGTTCTTCCGTGGCCAGGTGGATAAATACACCTGGGTCGACGTCGGCTCCTCGTTCCTCTCCTCGGACATCCTCGCCGCGTTCCTGCTGGCGCAGCTACAGAACAAGCAACGGATCACATCGCTGCGCAAACGGGTTTACGAAACGTATGCGCGGCAGTTGCAGCGACTCGAGCAGCGCGGGCTGATGAGCTTGCCGGTGGTGCCCGACCATTGCGGCACGAACTACCACATGTTTTATATCGTGCTGGAGAGTCTGGAGATTCGCACTCGCCTGATCGAACACCTGCGCAAGGCCGGCATTCTGGCGGTATTTCACTACGTGCCGCTGCACACCGCGCCGATGGGACTCGGGATGGGATATCGCGCCGGCATGCTGCCGCTCACCGAATCGATCAGCGATCGCCTGCTGCGGCTGCCGTTGTACGCCGGGCTGTCGAGCGAGGAGCAGGACAGCGTCATCTCGGAAATCTTCGCCTTCTTCGGCGTTGGTTAGCGCCTGGCCGTTTCTTTGTTACGGTACAGCCACCACCAGTCGCTGCGCGCCACCAATTCCACCGCGTCGAGCTTTTGCTTGAAAATGTAGCTGCCGAGATCGGCGTCGGCCTTGACCAGGAAGTAGTCGTAATTGGCGCCGCCGTGCGCTTCCCAATCGAACGCCGTCGGGTCCCAGCTCACTTGCTCGTCGATTCGCGGCCCCGCGTCGCGCTTGTATCTCGCCATCTGCGAGTAGAAATCTGCGAAATTGAAATCGACGATGCCGCCGCGCTTGGCCTGATACCAAGCCGGAAAGTGCAAATACACCGGCAATGCGAACAGCGGGCTCTGCTTGTCGTAGACCATTGCTGCGACCCGGCGACCCGGCTCCATGTGCCCGACCATCCGATCGAACGATTCGGTCTCGCGAGCGAATGCCGCGAAGCGCCCGGTGTTCAAGAACATCCACAGCAAGATCAGAGGCATGACGAGCCAGTCGGGCCGGCGCGTACCGGCCGGCGGCGCATCCCACAGCAGCAGCCACAACGGCACGAGGAAGATGCCGAGGCGCTGATAGAAATAGGCGGTGCTGAAAACGTAGTGCGGCGCCGTCATGAACACTGCCAGCCCCAGCAGCAACGGTAACCAGCGCTGTGGCTGGCGATTCAACTTCGAGCCCATCAGCCACGGCATCAGCACGACCGAGCCGGTCACGAGTACACAAGTGAACAGCGCCAATGAATCCTGCCCGGCGGGCTGCATCAACAACTGCATCAGACGGAAACTGACGGGTCCGAACACCACCGGGTCACTGCTGACGCGCGCTTCGTTGGTGTAAGTCACAAACATCCAGACGGCGATCAGCGGCAGCGGCGCGGTGTACGGCAACCATCTCAGCGCCAGCCCCTTCCAGTCGCGATAGTGGGCGCCGGCGATGTAGCCCAACGCCAGCATCGAGGCAAATCCCAGCACGATGATGTGGCAGAAGAACAGCGCCAGCGAGGCCATCGCCACCCAGACGCCTCGTCGCACGCTGGGCGCGGCGGCGAATCGAATCGCCTGAATGAAGAACAGCAGGCCGAAAGGCACCGCGACCAGGAACGACAGGAATCCCCAGTAAAACGCATAACCGAACGCGCACGGGATCGCCAGCCACTTCCAGCGCTCGTCCGCGCCGGCCGCTCGCAGCAGCGCGGCGGTGAGCAAAGGAATCGAGATCAGCGAGAGCGATACCAGCAGCTGGGCGGCAACAGCGACCGGCAGCACCGTGGAGCCGGCGTACAGGAGCATGTAGCCCAGCAGGTACGGCGTAAACCAATTCACATCGAACAGCTGGGTGAACGCCGCGTTGCCCGCCCATATTTCGCGCAGGGCCGCGATCTGGGCCGCGTGCTGTGGCATGTCGACCATGGGCAGGTTCTGCCCGAACCACAGCGGAGCGATCGACAATAGCACCGCAGCCATGAACAACCGGTTGTTGCCCACTGAAATCGTCTGCGCCAGCTGGGATGAAAACTGAGGCGTGAGTCGCTCTGTGCTTTCAGTCATCCGGTTAACATATCCCATCATCGGCGCACGGCCGCGAGAACCACTACACAGTTCGGACCATGCACACGCCACGCAAACTTCCTTGGACTCTGATCGCCACCTGGCTGCTGGTCAGCGCGGTGGCAATGGCGGCGTCCTGCCTGACGTATCCGGCGGCCACCTTGAACGGCGAGTACGTGCCGGTCGGCAACGACGCGTTCTATCACGCACGCCGCATCCTGGACACGGTGCGCGATCCGAGCTCGTTTTATGAGTTCGATGCCCATATCCACGCGCCCGAAGGCAGCCTGCTCACCTGGCCCTGGGGATTCGATTACGCGTTGGCGCACATTACGCGCGGCGCCATGGCGCTCGGGCTGAGCGACGATCCGATGGCGATCCTGGTCTGGATCCCGGTCCTGGCGTTCGCAATCAATATCGGACTGTTGTTCGCGATCACTCGTCAATTGCCGCTCTCGCCAGCGTTCACTGTGCTCGCCGGGCTGGCGATGGCAGTGGCGCCGACCAATCAGCTACTGCACGGAGTCGGTGAGTTCGATCATCACTTCGCCGAGCTCAGCTTCATTCTGGCCGCTCTGGCGGCCGGGCTCGCCTGGCTGCGCAAGCCTGAGAGTCAGCTGCGCGCGGCGTTGGCTGCCGTCGTTCTGGGCCTGGCGCCAGCGGTACAGAATGGATTGTTCATCATCCAGTTGCCGCTGCTGGCCACGCTATTCGTACTGTGGCTGCAAAACCGGACCGTGCCGGCGCGCAGCGGCCTGACTTTCGCGCTGACTCTGCTGCTCTCGACGCTGGCGATAGTGCTGCCTTCCGAGCCAGCTCGGCTCGGCCGCTTCGAGTTCTACACGCTGTCCTGGTTTCACCTTTACATCGCGGCGTGCTCGGCGGTGACCGTGACCTTGCTGAGTCGATTGCAGGCCACCCGTAACGGCATCCTGATGTTCGCGCTCATCAGCGTAGCGCTGCTGATCCCGATCGTGACGGAGCTGCCGATCGCGCAGGAATTCATCACCGGCACGCCGACGCCGTTGAAACTCATCACCGAGATGGAACCGCCGCTGCGCGCCGGGCTGCGCAACGGGATGGCCTACATCGCGGACTACTATTCCAGCCTCATCTTCCTGGTTCCGCTGACCATGCTGTTGTGCGCATACAAAGGATTTCGGGAGCGCAGCAGTCCGCGGTTGTTGTTCTGGGTCACCTCCTTGATGGGGCTGGCGCTGCTCGTGTCGCAAATGCGGATGCACTACTTCGGCGGATTTGCGCTGTTGCTGCCCTGGCTGATCGTTCTGCAGGAGTTCTGTGACAGAGCGCCCCAACACTTCAAGAAAACGGTGCTGCTCACGGCACTGGCGCTAGTGCTGCTTTATTACCCGCCATTGCGCCATCAACTCGTCGCGCCAATGTCGGTGGCGAATGACCTCTCATTTCGCGAGACGCGCCCCATGCTCGCCACCATCGCCAAGGCCTGTGCGGAGGACCCCGGCGTCATCCTGGCAGACAGCAACATCGGGCACTACATCCGCTTCTACTCGGACTGCTCGGTCGTCGCCAACAACTTCCTGCTCACCAAGCAGCATTTCGACAAGATCGACCAGATGCAGCACCTGTTCACGCTGACGCCGGAGCAGCTGATGAAAGAGGCGCCGTGGGTGAAGTATGTGCTCATCCGTCCTGGGGACATCATGGAGCAAGCTGACGGGCAGCTCACATTCTCATTCATTGGCCCGACGCCTTACCTGGCGAAGCTGATGTATGAGGAGCACAGCCCGGCGGCGCAGCACAGCCCGGTGCCCGACGGGCTGGAGCTGGTGGGGCAAGTGCGCTTGCCCGGCCTGTACAACGTACCTTATGCCACGTTGTACAAAGTCCACGCGAAACAGCCGCCGGCAGTTTCGTCGGCGAACGACGTCGGAGAGTGACGTCCTTTGTCACTTACTGGCATGAAGCGCTCATCCGTCGCCTGAACCGGCGCCGAGCAAGAGCTGGACGCTCCGGCAAAATTCAGGTCGTTTCAGTGACTTATCGAAGTCAGAAAAGTTGGCATGCTGCTTGCTAATTCTTCGCCCGCAGGCACTCGATGCCGCGAGAGTTCGAATTTTCATCCCGAGGGAGACGTTGACAATGTTGAAGCAGATCCAAAAGGGTTTCACCCTGATCGAATTGATGATCGTGGTCGCGATCATCGGCATTCTGGCGGCCATCGCCATTCCCGCCTACCAGGACTACACGATCCGTTCGCAGGTCTCTGAGGGCCTGTCGCTCGCCGCTGCCGCCAAGGCTGCCGTGGCCGAGTCGTTCTCTCAGCGCGGCGTTGCTCCGGACAACCGCACGGTGGCCGGCATGTCGGCAACTGCGACCGACACGAAGGGCAAGTATGTGACTTCGGTCGAAGTGGCCGCCGGCCGCATCGACATCACCTACGGCAACAACGTGAACCGCGTCATCAACGGCACGATCCTGAGCATCACCCCGTACGAAACTCAGGACCAGTCTGTGGTGTGGCGTTGTGGCAATGCCGGCCTGCCGAGCGGCGTGACCAACACGATGGGTCAGGGCCGTGGCACCACCCCGACGTATGCAGCGGGCAACCTGGCGGACCTGCAGAACGGCAAGTACGTGCCGAGCGCCTGCCGCGCTGGCAACTAAGCCGAATCGATGTAAATCGACTGGAAGGGGGCCTCACGGCCCCCTTCTTCTTTTGGGGCGCACGCCGGGACTGTGATCGAGATCGCGTTCACTGCGCGATCGACTGTACAGAATATCGCAGTATCGCCGGACGTGGGCCGACCGTGGACGCTGAACGATGCCCGCTCAATTCAGGGAATAATCGCCGCGGCCTGCTGCAAAATCGCGATTGATCGCTCGAGACCTTTACCGCCAGACTAGTCAGAGTTTCACTTTGGGTTGGCCCGCCGCATGGCAGAGAACGTCGCACCTTCCATTCCACGACGGGTAGTCCTTCAGGGACTGCCGCAGCGGCTCATTCAGGATGGCCTGGTGGATGAAGCCACCATGACCCAGACGCTGGAGAACCTGAAGGAGTCGGATACCAACCTGGTGTCCCACCTCGTCTCTCAGGGCATCGCCGACGCCAAGGAGATCGCGATCGCGGCCTCGCAGGAGTTCGGCGCGCCGCTGTTGGATCTCGACGCGGTTCAGCTCGACCTCGACGCCGTCAAACTGGTTTCCGACAAGCTGCTCGCCAAGCATCGCGTGTTGCCGCTGATGAAGCGCGGCAAGCGCCTGTTCGTCGCGGTCTCCGATCCCACCAACCTGCACGCGCTGGACGAGATCAAGTTCCAGACCGGGCTGTCCATCGAAGCGGTGGTCGTCGAAGAGGACAAGCTGCAGAAGATCGCCAACAAGACCATGGAGCAGGTCGATACGCAGATGCCGGCGTTGGCGGATGACGATCTGGACCTGGAAAACCTCGATGTCTCCGGCGGCGACGAGGACGAAGCTCCAACGGCCGCCGGCCGCGACGACGTTGAAGACGCGCCCATCGTGCGCTTCGTCAACAAAGTGCTGCTCGATGCGATCAAGCGCGGCGCCTCCGATATCCACTTCGAGCCGTACGAAAAGTCATATCGCATTCGTTTGCGTCTCGACGGCTTCCTGAAAGAGATCGCCAGCCCGCCGGTGCAATTGGCCGTGAAGCTCGCGGCTCGCATCAAGGTCATGTCGCGTCTGGACATCGCGGAACGTCGCGTCCCGCAGGACGGCCGCATCAAGATGCGCATCTCGAAGAATCGCGCCATCGACTTCCGCGTGAGCACCTGTCCCACGCTGTTCGGCGAAAAGATCGTCGCGCGTATTCTCGATCCTTCCAGCGCCATGCTCGGCATCGACGCGCTCGGCTATGAAGAGGCTCAGCGAGATCTGTATTTGAAGACGCTGGCGCAGCCGCACGGCATGATTCTGGTCACCGGCCCCACCGGTAGCGGCAAAACCGTGTCGCTATACACCGGCTTGAACATCCTCAACAAAGAGGACACGAACATTTCCACCGCCGAGGATCCGGCGGAAATCAACTTGCCTGGCGTCAACCAGGTCAACGTCAATCCCAAGGTCGGTTTGACGTTTGCATCGGCGCTGCGCGCCTTCCTGCGTCAGGACCCGGACGTGATCATGGTCGGCGAAATCCGAGACCTGGAGACCGCCGAAATAGCGATCAAGGCCGCCCAGACCGGCCACCTGGTTCTGTCCACCTTGCACACCAACGACGCGCCGAAGACGTTGACCCGTCTGATCGACATGGGCGTGAAGCCTTACGCGATCGCAACCTCGGTGTCGCTGATCATCGCGCAGCGTCTCGCGCGCCGGTTGTGCAACAACTGCAAAGTGCCGCTGGAGATGCCGGCCGAAGCCCTGCTCAAGGAAGGCTTCACGCAGGAAGAAATCGACGAAGGCATCCAGATCTACAAACCGGTCGGCTGCAGCTCGTGCACCGACGGCTACAAGGGCCGTACCGGTTTGTATCAAGTCATGCCGGTGTCCGAAGAAATCCAGCGCATCATCCTGCAGGACGGCAATGCGGTGGATATCGCTGCGCAGTCTGCGAAGGAAGGCATCTGGGACCTACGCAAGTCGGGTCTCGCCAAAGTGAAGGCCGGCATCACCAGCCTGGAAGAAGTCAATCAGTGCACGGTCGAGTGACCGCGCCTTACTTGCATAGTCATCGAGCAAGGACCTAGACCATGGCCCAAGTAGCATCCAGCCAGCAGTTCCCATACGTTTGGGAAGGCACGGATAAAAAAGGCAAGCGCATCAAGGGAAAGATGCTCGCCGCATCCGAAGCAGCGGTCAAAGCCGACCTGCGCCGCCAGGGCGTCCTCGCGAAGAGCGTGCGCAAGGAAGTGCAGCTGTTCAAGAGCGGCAAGAAAGTGGATGCCGCCGATATCGCGCTGTTCGCACGTCAGCTCGCCACCATGCTGCAAGCTGGTATTCCGATGGTGCAATGTTTCGACATCATCGGTAACGGCCACGAAAAGCCGTCGATGCAGAAGCTGGTGCTGGCCATCAAGGCCGACATCGAGTCGGGCACCTCGCTGCACGAAGCGCTGGGCAAGCATCCGCTGTACTTCGACGATTTGTTCGTGAACCTGGTGGAAGCCGGCGAGCAGGCCGGTGCGCTCGAGACGCTGCTCGACAAGATCGCGACCTACAAGGAAAAGACCGAAGCACTGAAGAAGAAAATCAAGAAGGCGCTGTTCTATCCCGCCGCCGTGCTGGCAGTCGCCGTCATCGTCACCATCATCCTGCTGATCTTCGTGATCCCGCAGTTCGAGTCGCTGTTCCAGGGCTTCGGCGCCGATCTGCCTGCGTTCACGCAGATGGTCATCAACATGTCGAAGTTCGTGCAGTCCAAGGGTGTGTTCCTGGCCCTGGTCGCCGGCGGCGCAGGCTATGCGTTCTTCTACTTCAAGAAGCGCTCTCGCCCGATGCGTCGCGCCCTCGATCGCATGATGCTCAAGGCGCCGGTGATCGGACCGATCATGGAAAAGGCCGCAATCGCACGTTATTCCCGCACGCTCGCGACCATGTTCGCCGCCGGCGTGCCGCTGGTCGAGGCGCTGACCTCCGTCGCCGGCGCGACTGGCAACATCGTGTACGAGGAAGGCACGCTGAAGATTCGCGACGAGGTGTCGACCGGTCAGCGCCTGCAACGCTCGATGGAATCGACCGGGCTGTTCCCCAACATGGTCATCCAGATGATCGCGGTCGGCGAGGAATCCGGCTCGCTGGACGCCATGGCCGGCAAGGTGGCGGACTTCTATGAAGCCGACGTGGATGCGGCCGTGGATGCAATGAGCAGCTTGCTCGAGCCGCTCATCATGGCCATCCTCGGCGTGCTGGTCGGCGGCCTGGTGATCGCGATGTATCTGCCGATCTTCAAGCTCGGCGCGGTGGTGTAAGCTCCGCCCGCAACTTCATAACAAACGAACGCCGCGCCCTCCTTTGAGGAGTGGCGCGGCGTTTTTTTAGCGATCATGCAAGACCTGCTGGGATTCCTGCTGTACCTGCTGAGCTCCTCGCCGACGGCGTGGATCGTAACGATGCTGGTGCTCGGCCTGCTGGTGGGCAGCTTTCTGAACGTGGTTATCCACCGCCTGCCCATCATGAAGGAGCGGGAATGGCACGAGATGGCGCGGGATACGCTCGGCCCGGACCTCTACGATCCGCCCCGCGACGCGACCGAGAAGCCTCAGCCGTATAACCTCCTCGTCCCTCGCTCGGCCTGTCCGAAATGCGGCGCGCAGATCACGGCGCTGCAGAA
The DNA here is from genome assembly GCF_004138335.1 of Peristeroidobacter agariperforans. Classification (GTDB taxonomy): domain Bacteria; phylum Pseudomonadota; class Gammaproteobacteria; order Steroidobacterales; family Steroidobacteraceae; genus Steroidobacter; species Steroidobacter agariperforans. Next base: position 207,207 of record NZ_RYFW01000001.1, read on the forward strand.
CATTCCGATCGTCAGTTATCTGTTCCTGCGCGGCGCGTGCGCCAATTGCAGGACCAGGATCCCCATTCGCTATCCGGTGGTCGAATTCGTCACCGGCGTGCTGTCGGCTGCGGTGGCCTGGAAGTTCGGCGTCACCTGGTACTGCGCAGCAGCCCTGATCCTCACCTGGGCTTTGGTGGCACTGACCGTCATCGACCTCGACCGCATGCTGCTGCTCGATGACATCACGCTACCGTTGCTGTGGATCGGCCTGTTGCTGAGCGTCGCACCGACGCTGCCGCAGTTCGGTCTGCCCGTGGATGCGCACTCCGCCATCCTTGGCGCGGCCGTCGGCTACGTGAGCTTGTGGGCGGTCAACAAAGCCTACAAGGCGATCGCCAAGCAGGACGGCATGGGCTACGGCGACTTCAAGCTGTTCGCCGCGTTCGGCGCGTGGTTTGGCTGGCAGAAACTGCTGCTGATCATCCTGATGTCCGCATTCACGGGCGCAGCGGTCGGCATCGCGCTGATGATCGCCCAGGGCCGCAACAGGAAGCTTGCCATTCCGTTCGGCCCCTTCCTCGCCGCCGCTGGCTGGATCGTATTGATGTGGGGCGATCGGCTGATGGCCGTGTACTGGTATCGCGCCAGCTGATTCAGCTCACAACTCCCGAACGGGCGCATTGCCCGCCCCGCGCCGGCCTCCTACACTGGCCGAGATGAATCCGAATGCCCACAAGAATTTCCGGCCGCTATTGATAGCGCTGACTGGCGGCATCGCCAGCGGCAAGAGCGCCGTCGCGGAAATCTTCGCGCAGCTCGGCGCACCGGTCCTCGATACCGATCAAATCGCGCGCGACGTGGTGGAGCCTGGCACTCCTACTCTGGCCAAGCTCGTTGCGGAATTCGGCAGCGAGATTCTCGATGCGAACGGGCGTCTCGATCGCAGCCGCATGCGCACGCGTGTGTTCGCCGATCCTGCTCAACGCAAACGGCTCGAAGCGATCACGCATCCGGCGATTCGAGAAGAATTGGCGGCACGCGCTCAACGTGCGCAAGGTCCCTATCAAATTCACGTCATTCCGTTGCTCATCGAGAGCGGACGCGCCGAGTTATACGATCGCGTGTTGCTGGTCGACACCAGCGAAGAAGCACAGCTGAAACGATTGCTGGCGCGCGACGGATCGAGCGAGGAACAAGCTCGGCAGATTCTCGCAGCGCAAGCTTCACGCGAGGACCGTCTGGATGCCGCCGATGACGTGATCGTCAACACCGGCACGCTGCAGGATCTGCACAAATTCGTGCAGACCCTGCACCGCAATTACACCGTGCTGTCCGAGCGCATCAACGCTCAGAACTTATAAGCCAGCTGCGCGCTGATAATATCGACGGCCGAGGTCTGCTCGCCAATCAAGAAGCCGCGCGCCAAGGCGTTGCCGTCATTCTGGTTCAAGGGCACATCGTCAGCGAACAGATGCGCATAGCCCACATCGACGACCCATGCGTCGCCGGGATTCCATTGAGCGCCGATGGCCACCCAAGTGCGCTCCGAATCGGGCAGGCGCGCGGTACGCGTGCTGTCCGGAACATTCGTCTCGTCGAAAGCGAGACCGCCGCGCAGCTTCCATTGATCGTTGAGTTGATACGTCGCGCCAAGCGCATACCGCCAGGTGTCTTCCCAATGCTCCGGCGTCACTGACAACACTGTGCCGGTGTCGCGCACGATGCGCAGCTCTTGAATGCTGCTCCAACCGGTCCAGGCGATATCGGCCATCAACTCGACCCGGCCCATGCGGTGATAGAACGAAGCCGTGGCAATGTCGGGCAGCTTCAGATCCACACTTGCCGGACCGGTCGCGAGCGTTGCGCCTGGCGCAGAAGCAGCCGCGATGATGCCGTTACCGATCGCATTCGTCGATGTCGGAGCCGTGAAGCGAGCCGACCCTTCGAGCGTGTAATCGATCGTCGAGCGATACGACAAGCCAATGCGCGTGTCGTCGGAGAACTCGAACAACACACCGGCGTTCCATCCCCAAGCGCTGTCATCGCCACGCACGGCAGTGTGTCCCTCGAGATTCCCGTTGGCTGCCAGGATGGTCGGCACGGCAACGGCCGGCACCTGGCCTGCAGCCACCAATGTTTGCAAGCCCTGCGCGACGACGGCGGTGTAGTTCACCGCGTTGGTGAGCTCAGCCTGAATGCGCTGATAGTCCGCACCGATGCCGAAGCTCAGCTGCTTGTTCACTCGCCACGAGAGCGACGGATTGAAGTTATAAGTCTGGATCTCGTTATTGAGCGCCTGGAAGCGCCCCATCCAGCCGTTCTCATATTCGAGCTTCAGACCGAACGGCGCGTTGACGCCAAAGCCGAAGGCGAACTGATCGTTGATGGGCAACGCGAAATATGCAGCGGGCACGGCGTTCCAATCGCCAGCATCGCCGCCCTCGCCGCCCAGCGGTTGCCCGAGCGCTGGCAGGGAGCTGTCGTTGTTGAATTCGGAATTGATGAGCACGCCGCTCGCCACGACGAGCAATTGCGTATCGGTCAGCCTCGCCATGCCGGCGGGGTTGTAAAAAATCGTGGTGGCGTCGTCGGCGCTGGCAGCGGTGCCGGCGAATGCAGTACCGAGCCGGCTTGCGCTCTGTTCGAGCAATGCGAAGCCGGACGCAAACACGCTGGACGATGCACAACATAGCAGCATGCCGACAGGCAATACGTACCGGCGGCGCGGCATCGCGCAATTCACCGCAGACCTGATTTGTTCGTTCATGGTGTCAACCAACACTGTTTACGGGAGACGAATGCAAGAGAAATGAACGCGCGCTCATAGGCAGAGTTCCGCGCGCTCTAGCGAGGGAGAAATCGCGAAAAGCGAGAATGTGACCAAGGCACCGCACACCGGTTTGGACCGTTGCAGGACATGGCCCGCATACGTATTGGCATTTCCGGATGGCGCTATACACCCTGGCGCGGGGTGTTTTATCCAAAGGATCTGCCGCAGCGACTGGAGCTGCACTACGCCTCGCGCGTGTTGCCCACCATCGAAATCAACGGCTCCTTCTATTCCCTGCAATATCCGGCCAGCTACCAGACCTGGCACGACCAGACACCGGCCGATTTCGTGTTCGCGGTCAAAGGCCCCCGCTTCATCACTCATATGAAAAAACTTCGCGACGTGGAAACGCCGCTGGCGAATTTCTTCGCCTCCGGCGTCTTCAACCTGCGTCGCAAGTTCGGTCCGATCCTCTGGCAGTTTCCGCCCAACTTTCGATATGACCGCGAAAAGATCACAAAGTTCTTCGAGCTGTTGCCGCGCGATACGGACGCGGCCTTGAAACTCGCGCGCCGGCGTGACGCCCGTATGCTGGGACGAGCGAAGCTGGCCATCGACGTGCGCCGGCCGCTGCGGCATGCGATGGAAATCCGCCACGAAAGCTTCTGCGATGCTTCGTTCATCGAACTGCTCCGTGAGCACAACATCGGGCTGGTGATCGCGGAAACGGCACAACGCTTTCCGATGATGCACGACATAACAGCCGATTTCGTGTACATGCGTCTGCACGGAGACAAGACGCTCTACCAAAGCGGCTACAGCGACCGGGCGCTGGAGAAATGGGCCAAGCGCATCGACGCCTGGCACCGCGGCAGCGAACTGCGCAGCACTCAGAAAGTCACCAAGCTGAAGCCACCGAGCTCCAAGCCGCGCGACGTGTATTGTTACTTCGACAATACCGATGTGAAGTTGCGTGCGCCTGTGGATGCACAGACGCTGATCCGGAAGCTGCGTCAGTAAGCATTCATTTCGCTGCGACCCAGCGATGCTCGAGCCAACCGAACACCCATTGCACGAGCAGCGCAAGCAGCGCCGCGGGCACCGCGCCTTCAAGAATCAAGTTGGTGTCGTCGAGTCGGATGCCGGTCAGAATGGGCTGACCATAGCCGCCTGCACCGATCAACGCTCCCAGGGTCGCCGTGCCCACATTGATCACCGCGGCCGTTCTAACACCAGCAAGCATCGACCGCGCCGCAAGCGGCAGCTCGACATAGCGTAGCCTTGCAATTCGTGGCAGCCCTAGCGCTTCAGCCGATTCCCGTAGATCGCGCGGAATATCAGCCAAGCCGGTGTGCGTGTTTCGAAGTATCGGCAGCACGCTATACAGAAACAGCGCGACGATGGCCGGCGCATATCCGATGCCGAGCCACGGGATCAGAAACACCAACAAGGCCAGCGCCGGCAGGGTTTGCAGAATATCGGCAATCGCAAACACGACTCGCCCGACGCCGCGACGATAGAACGCAACGATACCGAGCGGCACCGCGACGAGCACCGCCAACCCGAGCGAGATGCCGACCATCGCCAGATGCTCGCGCGTCCGCTGCCAGATGCGGGCGGTTCTCGATTGCACCTTCGCTTCGGCACTCACGTTCATCCGATCGCGAAGGAAGCTTGCCGCGATCTGCGCTTCCGGCTCACGATCCAGCGCAGCGCGCGCATTCATCTTCGTCATGGTCATTTCATCGATTCGCCCGCCGAGGCGATTCAACGACTCTCGAATCGGCCCGGGGACGTCGTCGCGACAAAGGATGATGGCGTCATAGACAGGGAAAAAACCGGCGTCGTCCACGAGCGTCGTCAGGTCGTAGTGGACGATCTCCGCATCCGTGGAATACAGATCGGTGAGATCGAGCGATCGGGATTCGAGTCCACGATAGGCAAGATCATGCGATAGACCTCGCACGTCCTGTTGCGGCAGCCGATAGTGCGCGCGGATGCCCGGCCAACCATCGGCCCGCTCCATGAACTCGTTACTGAAGCCGAAGCGCAACGTCGGATGATCGGCAAGCTGCGACATACGAGCGATGCCCAGCTCAGCCGCACGATCGCGCCGCATGCCGAGCACGTAGGTATTGTTGAAGCCCAATGAAGTTGAGGTCCAGATCTTTTCCCGCGCCAATGCCTGGCGCAGCTCGGCATCGTTGCGAATGTTCTCGCTCGAGAAAATTTCGGTGCGCAATGTCCCCGTATATTCGGGATAGCACTGGATATCGCCACGGATCAGCGCGCTCCACAGCACTCGCGTGCCACCGAGCTGACGACGATGCTCGGCGTCGAACCCGGCCTCCTCGGTCAGCTGCGTAGCAAGCTCACCGAGGATCACCGATTCAGTAAATGCCTTGGAGCCGATAATGGTCGTTGCCGCGGATGCCACCGAGCTGAAGCTCAGCATCGCAACGGTCAACACCAGGTGTAACAGGCGGCAATGCGACTCAGGCATCGAGCGCCTCTGCATGTAGCCCCCGCTGGGCCTTCACGAAATCGCTGACGAACTGCTCGGCGGGCGCATCGATGAGATCTCGATAGCTGCCTCGCTGCACGACCTTCCCCTCACGCATCAACACGATGTTTTGCGAGAAGAACGCTGCTTCCGCCATGTCATGCGTCACCAGCAGCACTGACTTTCGCAAGCGCTGAAACAAACGGCGCAGATCCTCCTGCAAGCCATGCCGCACCATGGGATCGAGCGCACCCAGCGGCTCGTCGAGCAGCAGGACCGCGGGATCGAGCATCAATGCGCGCATCAGGCTCACGCGCTGACGCTGACCGCCGGACAGGTTATTGGGGAAGCGATCCAGTGCATCGCGCGGCAGCTGCACGAGCTCGGCCAGCTCGGCGACTCGCTCCGCAATCCACTGCCGGTCGCGCTTCAGAAAGCGCGCAGCCAACGTCACGTTGTCCACGGCGCTCATGTGCGGGAACAAGCCACCGGACTGGATCACGTAACCGATGCGATGCCGAATCTCGAGCAGATTGTCCGGCGCCAGCGCACGGTCGGTGACGAACACCGTGCCCTGCTGCGGCCAGACCAACCCGGCCGCGAGCTTCAGCAGCGTCGACTTGCCACAGCCGCTCGGCCCGATCAGCGCTACCGTCTCACCCGGTTCGACCCGCAGCGAGACGTCATCCACCGCGACCGCGTGCAGATAGCGATGTGTTACGTGCTCGAAGGCGATGGCGCAGCTCATGAGCGTGCAAGCTTAAAGCAATCCTCGCATCCCTCCCACCCAGCAGTACAAACCGACCGCACGAAGATGCATGTGGCGGGCGCATCGGCTATACATGCGATGGGATGGAACCTGGGCGAGCCAATGAACAACGACGTTTCCAAGGACAGAGTCCGGCCGCGGGCGCCTCGCATTTTCTCTGCTGTGCTGTTCGTTATCGGTGTCGTGCTCCTGCTCGGCGGCGGGCGATTGGTGATGCTCGGCGGCTCCTGCTACTACCTGACCGCCGGCGCGGCGCTCGTCGCCAGCGCGGTCGGGTTGTGGCGGGCGAAAGCCTGGGGCGCGTACCTATATGGAGTGTTGACTCTCGGCACGGTCATCTGGGCCGTCGCCGAAGCCGGCTTCGACGGCTGGGCCCTGGCGCCACGCGTACTGCCATTCCTGGTGCTCGGATTGTTTCTTTTGCGCCCCCGAACTCGCCGCGCACTGCTCGACCGTGAGCCACGACCGCTACGCAGTTCTTGGATCACCTGGGCTTCGATTGCTTCGTTGGTTGCCGTTGGCGTCGGCGTCGCCTTGCGCACTCCGTACCCAACTCAGCCATTTCCCAGCATGAGTGAAACATCGGGCGCGCCCCCGAGCGATTGGCAACACTGGGGCGGCTCGGCTGCCGGGCGCCGCTATGCCGCGTTCGACCAGATCGATCCGAGCAACGTTTCCAAACTGGCCGTGGCCTGGACCTATCGCACAGCTGTCGGCGGTGCATTCAAAGCGACGCCTCTGCAAGTCGGCGACACGCTGTACGTCTGTCTTGCGGGCAACATCATCACTGCACTGGACTCGGCCACTGGCGCCGAACGGTGGCGCTTCGATCCCAAGCTCAACGATTCGAAAGTCGGCTTCACAACGACTTGTCGCGGCGTGACTTACCACCGGTCGCCAGACAGCTTGCCCGCGTGCACTGAACGCATTCTTACAGCGACGACCGACGCACGACTTATCGCAGTCGACGCAGCAACCGGACAACGTTGCACGGACTTCGGCACGAACGGCCAAGTCAGCTTGCTGACGGGCATGGGCGAGGTAAAACCCGGCTTCTACTATGTGACCTCGCCGCCCACCATGGCGAGCGGCGTCGCGGTGCTCGGGGGTTGGGTTGCAGACAATGTCGAAGTGCAGGAACCGTCCGGCGTGATCCGCGGCTTCGATCCGATCAGCGGGGGCATGCTGTGGGCTTGGGATATCGGGCGCACGGAACCCGTGACCGAGCTGAAACCCGGCGAAACATTCACCCGCGGCACGCCGAACGCGTGGAGCGTGTTCAGCGCCGATGATGAGTTGGGATTGGTTTACATACCGACCGGCAATGCTACGCCCGATTACTATGGCGGCCATCGCTCGCCGGAATCTGAGCGCTTCGCCAGTTCGGTCGTCGCACTCGATGCGAAGACCGGCACGTTGCGCTGGTCCTTCCAGACAACGCATCACGATATCTGGGACTACGACGTCCCATCGCAGCCCGTGCTCGTTGACTTCGTGCCCGCGGGACAGACGGAGAAAGTGCGGGCGCTGGTCGCGCCCACGAAGCGCGGCGAGTTGTTTCTTCTCGATCGCGAGACCGGCCAGCCGCTCGCCGATGTCGAGGAACGACCCGTTCCGCAAACCGACGTGCCGGATGAATGGACGGCGAAGACGCAGCCGTTCTCCGTCGGCATGCCCGGCTTCAATCGCGAGCCACTCACCGAAGCGCAGATGTGGGGCATCACGCCCATCGATCAGATGCTTTGCCGCATCCAGTTTCGACGACTGCGCTACGAAGGACCGCTCACGCCGCCGTCCTTGGGCGGCAGCATTCAGTTTCCCGGTTTTGCCGGCGGCATGAATTGGGGCAGCGTCGCGATCGATGAATCGAGCAATGTAATGATCGTGAACGCGTTGCAGTTTGCGAATCACGTGAAATTATTTCCTCGCGCCGCCGTCAACAAAGAGACGATGCTGGGCTTCGGTGGTGGGCGCCAGCTCGGCACGCCCTACGCCGCGTACACCGCACCGTTTCTGTCACCGCTGTTTGCCCCGTGCCAGCAGCCACCCTACGGTGAGATCGCCGCCGTCGATCTGCGCACTCGCTCGGTGATCTGGCGCAGGCCGCTAGGCTCAGCGAACGAACTGGGGCCGCTTGGACTGAAATTCAGGCTGTCGATTCCCATGGGTGTGCCGTATTCGGGCGGCACCGTCGTGTCCAAAGGCGGGCTGGTGTTCATGGGTGGCACGATGGATCGCCGCTTCCGCGCGCTCGATCTGCGCACGGGCAAGATACTTTGGAGCGACGTGTTGCCTAACAATGCTCAGGCAACACCGATGAGCTACGTGTCGCCGCGGACCCACAAGCAGTACGTCGTCATCGCCGTGCCCGCAACGGACTCTCCCGAGGATAGTCACGTCGCAGAGCCCGAAGCACAGCAAGGCGCCGACAAGTCGGCTCCAAGGGCCCATGCCGGCGGGTGGCTGATTGCATATGCGCTGCCCGAAGCGGACACTCGCTAACCATGGCTGATATTCCAAGCATTGCGGCGTCCGTTTCCTCCTTGAAACAGCACCTCGAGGCGCATCGCTACATCTGTTCCGATCAGATCGCGACCGCGGTGTACCTCGCCTATCACTTGCGCAAGCCCGTCCTGATCGAAGGCCCGCCCGGCGTCGGCAAGACGGAGCTTGCGAAGACCACGGCCGAGATGTTCGAGCTGCCGCTGATCCGCCTGCAGTGCTACGAAGGGCTGGATGAAGCGAAGGCGCTGTACGAATGGAAGTACGGCAAGCAATTGCTCTATACGCAGGTGCTCAAGCAGACCCTCGATGAAGTTCTGCAGGGCGCGAAGGGCTTCGCGGAGTCCGTGAAGCGATTGCATGAGTTCGGCGATATCTTTTTCTCGGAAGAGTTCCTGGAAGCGCGGCCGTTGCTGAAGGCGCTGCGAGAGGAACGCGGCTGCGTGCTGCTCATCGACGAGGTGGACAAGTCCGATCACGAGTTCGAATCGCTGCTGCTGGAGATCCTGTCGGACTATCAGGTGTCGATCCCGGAGATCGGCACGGTGAAGGCGCGGCACACACCGCCGCTCGTGTTCCTGACCAGCAACAACACGCGCGAGATCTCCGACGCGCTCAAACGCCGCTGCCTGCATTTGTACATCCCATTTCCGGACATCGCGCTCGAACAACGCATCGTCAACGCCCGCGTCCCGGAGGTTGCTCCCCAGCTGCGCGAGCAACTGGTTCGATTCATTCACGATCTGCGTGAGCTGGACCTGAAGAAAGTGCCGTCGATCAGCGAGACCATCGACTGGGCGCGCACCCTGCTCCTGCTGCACGCAGATCGGCTCGACTCGGAGCTGGTGCGCAATACGATGAATGTAATCTTGAAGTATCAGGAAGATATCGAGAGCGTGCAGCCCGAGCTGCGCGGCCTGACCGACAAGGCAGTCCGTTCCTGACGAGGCTGCGCCGTCATGGACCAACTGCTCACCAACTTCATCCGCGCGCTGCGTAATGCCGATGTGCGTATCTCCACGGCAGAGACGCTCGACGCGTTCAGCACCGTGCAGTTGGTGGGTTATCGCGATCGGCAATTGTTGAAGGATAGCCTCGGGCTGGTGTTGCCCAAGACACCGGACGAGAAAGCAGCATTCGACACTTGCTTCGATCAGTTCTTCTCTTTTCGTGAGCGCTCGCCTCTGCCCACGTCGGACACGCTGAGCAGCGAAGACGACAGCGCCGCCGATGCAGATGGCGCACAGCCAGGCAACGCAGATGCGGGCAGCGGCGATTCACAGGGCAAACGGACGGGACAAGGCGAACGCACGAACGCTGCCACACAGATCGTTCGCGAAGATGCGAGCAGCACAGAGTCACTCGGCAACGGCGATATATCGGCAGCTCAATCCGCGCTCGGCCAGCTCCTTACCCGGGCGAACACGATCGAGATCAACATGGCCATCAGCGCCGCTGGCCAGCAAGTGAACGTTCACGAGATCGAATTATTCACCCAGAAAGGCGTGTACACGCGCCGCATGCTCGAAGCGATGGGGCACGGCGATCTGCAACAGGAAATATTCACGCTGACCGCTAGCGATGCCATTCCGGATCGTCGCCTCGCGCAGGATCTTGGCCGGCGACGCGATTGGTTGCGCGAGCGTGTGCGTGACTATGTCGAGCATCAATTCTTGTTACACGCCGATGTCACGGGAAGGCGGCTCCGCGAAAGCCTGCTGCGCGACCTTCGACTCTCGACCCTGGAGCAGCGCCACCATCGCCTGCTTCAAGATCTGGTCCAGCGAATGGCTCGCAAGCTCGTCGCTGCTTACTCGCGCCGACGCAAAGTGTTTCGTCGCGGTCAGCTGCACGTTCCCCGCACGCTGCGCCGGAACATGAAGTACGACGACGCCATTTTCGATCTGCAATGGAAATCGGTGAAGACCGACAAGCCCAAGGTCTTCGCGATCTGCGACGTGAGCGGCTCGGTCGCAAACTACGCGCGCTTCATGCTGATGTTTCTATACAGCCTGGAGGAAGTGCTGCCGAAGGTCCGCTCGTTCGCCTTCTCATCCGACCTGGGCGAAGTCTCCGATCTGTTCGCCCGCAACGACATCGACGACGCGATTGCCTTGGCTTTGCGTCAATACGGCAACGGCTCAACCGACTACGGCCAGGCGCTCGCCGATTTCCGGAAACTCTGCCTCGGCGACATCGACAAGCGCACCACGGTCATCATTCTCGGCGATGCACGGAACAACTATGGCGACACCCGCAGTGACGTGCTCAAGGAAGTTTACGATCGCGCCCGTCGCGTGATCTGGCTGAACCCCGAGCCACGCCCGATGTGGAACACGGGTGATTCGGAGATGAGGCACTACTCGCCGTATTGCCACCAGGTCGATGAGTGCGGAACGCTGACTCAGCTCGAGAGGGTCGTGAGTCGGCTGCTGCAGTCAGCGCGATAGGCCGCGCTCTATTGGTCGAGCGCGGCCGTGCTGCCGTTCAGCCAGCCGCCTTGTTCTGCTGCTTCACCACGCTGGTGGCCATGGCGATCATCGAAGGAATATCGCTGAGCGTCGCCGGCACGATCAGCGTGCTCGATGCCTCGTCCGCGAGCTTGCCGAACTGCTTCACATACTCTTCGGCGACACGCAGCTGCATGGCTTCCATACCGCCGGGGCTCGCGAGTGCCTCGCCGACACGCTTCAAGCCTTCGGCAGTGGCGGTGGCGATCGCCATGATGGCTTGCGCCTGACCCTGGGCTTCGTTGATCTGCTGCTGCTTGTTCGCCTCGGACTGTTTGATCACCCGCTGCTTGTCGCCCTCGGCCTGGTTGATCTTGGCATCGCGCTCGCCTTCCGAGGCGAGCACGACGGCGCGCTTCTCTCGCTCTGCGCGCATCTGCTTTTCCATCGCGTGCAGCACATCTTTCGGCGGATTGATGTTCTTGATCTCGTAGCGCAGGACCTTCACGCCCCAGGCGTTCGAGGCGTGGTCCAGCTCGCTGACCACATTCGCGTTGATCGTGGCGCGCGCTTCGAAGGTGCGATCCAGGTCGATCTTGCCGATCTCGCTGCGCAGGGTGGTCTGCGCCAGCTGGATGATGGCGAAACGATAGTTGGTGATGCCGTACGAGGCATCGCGCGCATCCAGCACCTGCAGATACAACACGCCATCGACGCCGACCTGCACGTTGTCCTTGGTGATACAGACCTGCTCGGGAATATCGAGCGCTTCCTCCTTGAGCGTATGTTTATAGGCGATGCGCTCGACGAACGGCACCAGGATGTGGAAGCCCGCCTGCAGGGTGCGGCTGTAGCGGCCGAGCGTTTCGACGACGAACGCGCTCTGCTGGGGCACGACGATCGCGGTCTTCATCAGAATGATGAACACCAGCACCAGGACGGCCAGCACCACATACATGGTTGTGCTCACGAAAACCTCCAGCTTTTGTGAATATTCGAAGGAAGACGCGTCAGGCGGTCGCGCGCACCAGCAGCGTCAGACCGTCGACATTCGCAATCACGGCCTCGCGACCGGCTTCGATCGGCGTTTCATCGACGTTGCGCGCTGTCCAGGAAGTGCCGCGGTAATCGACACGGCAGGTTTGCGACGGCTCGAGCCGGACCGGGACGGTGACGCGATCACCGACGGTCAGGCGCTCTTCGACGTGGCCCGTGCGGCTGCGGACCAATTCATAGGCGCGCTTGCGAAAAGTCACCATCGAGGTGACCGCGAAAACCGAGAGCGCGAGCACCTGCGCCCAATCTGGCATGTCCACGCCAGCAAGGCCGAGCAAACCGACAAGGGCGGCGGAGATGCCGAAGAACACCAGGTAGAACTGCGCATCGAAGACGAACATTTCGATCGCGAGCGAGATCGCGGCAACGATCATCCAGGCCCACCAAGCCATGACGCTCCCTCCTGTGCAGCTCGTGCAGATATTACCAGCGCACAAAAGAAAAGCCCCGCCGAAGCGGGGCTTTCCCTGAATGAAACCGACTCGGGGTCGATTACATATCCATACCGCCCATGCCACCCATGCCGCCCGGGGCGCCGTGAGCGTGATCAGCCTCTTCCTTCGGGGCTTCGGCGATCATCACTTCGGTCGTCAGCAGCAGGCCGGCCACCGAAGCGGCGTTCTGCAGGGCCAGACGCGTCACCTTGGTCGGATCCAGGATGCCCAGGTCGAGCATGTCGCCGTAATCGCCGGAGGCGGCGTTATAGCCGAACGTGCCCTTGCCTTCCTTCACCTTCGCCAGCACCACAGCGGCGTCTTCGCCGGCGTTGGTGACGATCTGACGCAGCGGCTCTTCGATCGAGCGCGCCAGGATGCGGATGCCGAAGGCCTGATCTTCGTTCTTGCCTTCCAGCTTCTCGACAGCCTTCTGCGCACGGATCAGCGCCACGCCGCCGCCCGGAACCACGCCTTCTTCAACGGCGGCGCGGGTCGCGTGCAGCGCGTCTTCGACGCGAGCCTTCTTTTCCTTCATTTCGATCTCGGTGGCAGCACCGACCTTGATCACGGCCACGCCGCCCGACAGCTTGGCAACGCGCTCCTGCAGCTTCTCCTTGTCGTAGTCCGAAGTGGCTTCTTCGATCTGACGACGGATCTGCTCGACGCGAGCCTTGATGTCGCTGTTCTTGCCCTTGCCGTCGATGATGGTGCTGTTTTCCTTCTCCACCACGATCTTCTTCGCTTCGCCGAGGTCGTTCAGCGTCGCCTTCTCGAGCGACAGACCGACTTCGTCGGAGATCACGGTGCCACCGGTCAGCACGGCGATGTCCTGGAGCATGGCTTTACGGCGGTCGCCGAAGCCCGGGGCCTTCACAGCAGCAACCTTGACGATGCCGCGGATGGTGTTCACGACCAGAGTCGCCAGCGCTTCGCCTTCGACGTCTTCGGCGACGATCAGCAGCGGACGGCCGGCCTTCGCGATGCCTTCCAGCAGCGGCAGCATTTCGCGGACGTTGGAGATCTTCTTTTCGTACAGCAGGATGTACGGGTTGTCGAGCTCGGCGGTCTGGTTCTGCTGGTTGTTGATGAAGTACGGCGACAGGTAGCCGCGGTCGAACTGCATGCCTTCGACGACATCCAGCTCGTTCTGCAGGCCCGAGCCTTCTTCGACAGTGATCACGCCTTCCTTACCGACCTTCTCCATCGCGTCGGCAATGGTCTTGCCGATCGACTCGTCGGAGTTCGCGGAGATCGTGCCGACCTGCGCGATGGCCTTCTGATCTTTGCAGGGCTTGGAGAGCTTCTTCAGCTCTTCGACAGCAGCGGCGACGCCGGCGTCGATGCCGCGCTTGAGGTCCATCGGGTTGGCGCCGGCGGCAACGGCCTTCAGGCCTTCGCGCACGATCGCCTGGGCGAGCACGGTGGCGGTGGTGGTGCCGTCGCCAGCCTCGTCAGAGGTGTTGGAAGCAACTTCCTTCACCATCTGCGCGCCCATGTTCTCGAACTTGTCCTTCAGCTCGATTTCCTTCGCGACCGACACGCCGTCCTTGGTGACGGTGGGGGCGCCGAAGCTCTTTTCGAGCACCGCGTTGCGGCCCTTGGGGCCGAGCGTGGCTTTGACCGCGTTCGCCAGGATGTTCACACCCTTGAGCATGCGCGCGCGGGCGTCATCGCTGAAACGTACTTCTTTAGCTGCCATGTGAGTTCAACCTCTAGAATTTCTTTCGGTAAGGGACGGGGGCTGGCGATCGATTACTTTTCGATCACGGCCATGACGTCTTCCTCGCGCATCACGAGGAGCTCTTCGCCGTCGACCTTCACTTCGGTGCCGCTGTACTTGCCGAACAGAATGTTGTCGCCAACCTTCACGTCCAGCGCGCGCACTTCGCCGTTCTCCAGGATCTTGCCCTTGCCGACCGCAACGACCTTGCCCTTGATCGGCTTCTCGGTCGCCGAGTCCGGAATCACGATGCCGCCGGGGGAGGTGCGCTCCTCTTCCAGGCGCTTGATGATCACGCGATCGTGCAGGGGACGAATCTTCAGTTTGTCGGCCATAGCTCAAACCTCGGCAAAGCTAGTTTGCGATTGGATTGACGAGTCAGGTTAAAAACGGCCGGCGCGAAGCCGGCGTGTTCGAATCGTGGCTTGGGTGCGGGCCAGGTCGATCGCAAGATCGCGTTAGCACTCACCCCATGCGGGTGCTAATAATAGGGAGCGAAGGGGATATTTCAAGTCGAATTTGGCGCTCGCGTTGACCCCCATGTAGTTGCATAAGCACTGCCTTCCAGGCTGCCGATTGGCTATGCTGCGCGCCGCGCCAAGCGAGTGTAACCCCATGACCGACCAAGTGATTGTTGCTCTCTCGAGCTGCCCGGACGAGGCCACGGCCAAGCGTCTGGCCGAGGCTTTCGTGAGCGAGCGGCTGGCAACCTGCGTGAATCGGGTCGGCGGCGTCGCCTCGACATACTTCTGGGACGGGCGTCTCCAGGACGACGCTGAGATTCTGTTAATCATTAAGACTACGGCAGCGCGCCTGGCGGGACTGGAAGCCCGGCTGCAGGCCCTGCACCCTTATGAATTGCCGGAGCTCGTGGTCTTGCCGGTCCTCGGCGGGAACGAACGCTATCTGCAATGGGTCCGAACCGGCGTGAGCGAAACTTCCGAAGGCGAATAACTTGAACATCGACAGGCATCGATCGGGACTGATGAGCTGGCTGGCGGCGGCGCTGGCCTGGCTCGCGCTCGCCCAACCCGCACTGGCGGCGGATGACTTCCTGGCGCCCCAGGACGCCTATCGCTACACGATCGATGTGGATGGCGATCGCATCGTGGTCCACTGGAAGGTCGCGAAGGGCTACTACCTCTACAAGAAGAAGATGGGCGTGGCCTCGACCATGGCGACCGTGCAGCTGGCCGAGCCACAGTGGCCGAAGGGCGAGGACCACACCGACGATTACTTCGGCACGCAGGAAATCTATCGCGGCAATGTCGAAGTGCCGGTCGCGTTCACGGTTCACAGCGGCGAGCGCCCCAAGAAGCTGGCGCTCGAATTGAAGCTCCAGGGTTGCGCCGACGCCGGCCTGTGTTATCCGCCGCAGCGCTGGAAGACCGAGGTCGATCTGCCCGCGGCTGCGAGCGAGAGCAGCGGCGGCGGCGGCTTCAGCTCGCTGTTTAAATCCAAGTCGAGTGCAACACAAAAGCAGGATGATTTCCTGCCACCCGATGAAGCATTTCGCTTCGGCGCCGGCATGGAGAAAGCAGACTCGGTGGCGCTCACCTGGGTGATCGCCGAGGACTATTACATGTATCGCGATCGCCTCCAGGTCACGACCGACACGCCGGGCGTGACCCTGGGCCAGCTGCAGCTGCCCAAGGGCGAGATGAAATACGACGAGAACTTCGGCAACACCGAGGTCTATCACGAAATCCTGGAAGCTTCGCTGCCGATTGCGCGCCCGGCCGGTTCGGGCGGCACGCTGGATCTGAAAGTGACCTATCAGGGCTGCGCCGAAGGCGGGCTTTGTTACAACCCGATCGTCAAGAATGTTTCTTTGGAGTTGCCGCCGTCGGATACAGCGACGACGCTGCCCGCCGATGCACAGTCGAGCACCGCTGATTCTTCTGCGACTGCACGAGCGCCGGTCGCCGAGCAGGACAAACTGGCCTCGCTGATCCGCGACGGCAATTTGTTTGCTGTGCTCGCCACGTTCTTCGGTCTCGGCATCTTGCTGTCCTTCACGCCGTGCGTGCTGCCGATGATCCCGATTCTCTCCGGCATCATCGTGGGCCAGGGCGGCACCGTGACGCCGGCTCGCGGCTTCTCGCTTGCATTTACTTATGTGCAAGGCATGGCGCTCACTTACGCGGCCGCCGGTGCGGCGTTCGTGCTCGCATTCAAACAAGCGCCGCAGGCGTTCTTCCAGCAGCCGTGGATCATTACGTTGATGACATTGCTGTTCGTCGTGCTGGCCCTGGCGATGTTCGGTGTGTTCACGCTGCAGCTGCCGAGCTCGATGCAAACCAGGTTGACCAACGTCAGCAATGAGCAGAAGTCGGGCACCTATGTCGGCACGTTCATCATGGGCGCATTGTCCGCGCTGGTGGTCACCGCCTGTGTCGCTCCGGCAATCATCGCTGCGCTGTCAGTCATCAGTCAGACGGGCCAGATCGCGCGCGGCGCCGGCGCCTTGTACGCAACCGGCCTGGGTATGGGTGTGCCGCTGCTGATCGTTGGCGCCTCGGCGGGATCGTTGTTGCCCAAGGCCGGGCCGTGGATGGACGTGGTGAAATCGCTGTTCGGCGTGCTGTTCCTGGCCGTGGCGGTTTATCTCGCCTCGCCGCTGCTGCCCGCGAGCGCTGTGATGCTCCTGTGGTCCCTGCTCGCGGTGCTGTCCGGCTTCTGGGTGTTCTCGCTCAAAGCCCGCGACGGCAATCCGGCCGCCTCCCCGCTGCGAGCGCTGGGATTGATCGCGCTCGTCTACGGCATTCTGTTGCTGATCGGCGCGGCCTCGGGCAGCAAGGATCCGCTGAAGCCGCTCGATCGGATCGCCGCTGGCGGCGGTGGCGCGAGCACGCAGGAACATGCGCTTGCTTTCCAGCGCATCAAAACCGTCGACGACCTGGAGAACGCCGTCGCTGCCGCCATGGCCGCAGGCAAGCCGGTGATGCTCGACTTCTACGCGGACTGGTGCGTGTCGTGCAAAGAGATGGAGAAATTCACTTTCCCCGATCCCGGGGTGCAGTCGGCGCTCGCAAATGCGGTGCTGCTGCAGGCCGATGTGACCGCCAACGACGATGCGGATCAAGCGCTGATGAACCGCTTCGAAATCTTCGGTCCGCCGACCATCGCTTTCTACGGCGCCGATGGAGTCGAACGTAAAGACTTCCGGCTGGTAGGATTCGTGCCCGCCGAGCGCTTCCGCGATCATGTGAAAGCCGCCTTCGGCAGCTGAGAAACCAGTCGAGACCGGATATGAAACCCATCGGTTACGTCGTGGTCGCCCTCGTGGCGGCGGCCGCGGGCTTTGGCATCTATCAATTTGCGCTCCAGCCCAGGATCCAGACCGGGCCGATAGAGACCCGGGTGATCTCGCCGCCGGCCGAAGCTGAAGCCGACGCGGCGGACGACGACGACCTCCCCGAAACCCTGCCCGACTTCACGCTCGCCAATCTCGAAGGCCAGCCGCAGTCCATCCGCAGCTGGACCGGCAAGTCGATGATCGTGAATTTCTGGGCGACCTGGTGCGCCCCGTGCCGTCGCGAGATTCCGCTGCTGAAGAAGATTCAGGCTGAACACGGCGCGGAAGGCTTCCAGATCGTCGGTGTCGCCGTGGACTTCCGCGACGACGTGCTGAAGTACGCCAAGGAGATCGGCATCGACTATCCCCTGCTGATCGGCGAGGAAGACGGGCTCGAAGCAGTCACCAAGTTCGGCCGCGGCTCGTTGGGGTTCCCGTTCACGGTGTTCACGGACAATCAGCATCGCCTGGTGCTGTTCCACCTCGGCGAGATTCATCCGGAGCAGGCCGAAGTGATGCTGGCGACGGTTCGCCGGGTGAATGCAGGCGAACTGACGCCGGCGGCTGCACGCGCCGTTGCAGCCAAACAACTACAGGAATTGCCAGCGGCTAAAGAGTAAAGCTGGCCGACACCGCTGAATCGGATATGATGCGTGCCCGGTTTTTCCGGGGCGCACGCACTTCGACGTGTTTTTTCGAGTACTGAGCCGCACCGACGCGAGCCGGTCGCTGTTGCGGATTTGCCCACCAAAAGCCCCGATCCGGCGGCGACTCTGGCGCAATCGTGGCGCAGATCATCGCCAAATTGCACCCAATCTGGTTAAACTCGCCGCCATCTTCGGTAAATTGAATTTGGCGCGCTTACTCCTGCATGGCTCATTTGCTGCTCCTCAACGGCCCCAATCTCAACCTGCTCGGCACGCGCGAGCCCGGGACCTATGGGTCTGTGACCCTGGAGCAGATCGTGAACCGCGTGAGTCAGCTGGCGGCGGAATCCGGCCACCACCTCTCCGCCTTCCAGAGCAATGCCGAGGCTGAACTGATCAGCCGCATTCACGAGGCGCCGGCCTCGCACGTCGCCTGCATCATCTTCAACCCCGCGGCCTTCACGCACACCAGCGTGGCGCTGCGCGACGCATTGCTGGGCGTGAAGATTCCTTTCATCGAAGTGCACCTGAGCAACGTGTATGCGCGGGAGCCTTTCCGCCATCACTCGTACTTCTCCGACATCGCCATCGGCACGATTACGGGACTGGGCGCCTTCGGGTATGAGCTGGCGCTGCGCGCGGCGGCCAATTACCTGACCCTGCCCCGTAAGTAACAAGCTGTTTTTTTTCGCACTCTTTCCGCGCTCTCGCAGGAAAAGAACAAGAGGATCCGTATGGATATTCGCAAGGTCAAAAAACTCATCGAGCTGCTCGAGGAATCCGGCATCGCCGAAATCGAGATCAGTGAGGGCGAGGAGTCGGTGCGCATCAGCCGCTATCCGCAGGGCGGAGCCCCAGCGCCGATCGTGCACTACGCAGCTCCGCCAGTTGCGGCGCCCGTGGCCGCTGCTCCAGCAGCGGTCGCAGCTCCAGTAGCCGCAGCTCCCGCCGCGAGCAAGGCCGATCACACGGTGACGGCGCCGATGGTCGGCACGTTCTATTCCGCCGCCTCGCCGGGCGCGAAGGCGTTCGTCGATATCGGCAGCGAGGTCAACGTCGGCGACACCCTCTGCATCATCGAAGCCATGAAGATGATGAATCAGATCGAGTCCGACAAGTCCGGCCGCGTCACGGCCGTGCTGGTGAAGAACGGCGACCCGGTCGAGTTCGGCCAGCCGCTGTTCATCATTGAGTGACCGGCGGCACGGTAACCAACAAACATGCTGGAAAAAGTAGTCATCGCCAATCGCGGCGAGATCGCGCTGAGGATCTTGCGCGCTTGCCGTGAGCTCGGCATCAAAACCGTCGCTGTGCACTCCACAGCCGACTTCAATCAAAAGCACGTGCTGCTCGCGGACGAATCGGTGTGCATCGGCCCGCCGTCCTCCAAAGAGAGCTATCTCAACATGCCGGCGATCATCAGCGCCGCGGAAGTGACCGATTCGGTCGCGATCCATCCCGGCTACGGCTTCTTGTCCGAGAACGCGGACTTCGCCGAGCGAGTAGAAAAGAGCGGTTTCATTTTCATCGGCCCCAAGCCCGAAGTGATTCGCATGATGGGCGACAAAGTGTCGGCCATCCGCGTGATGAAGGCCGCGGGCGTGCCCTGCGTGCCGGGCTCGGGCGGTCCGCTTGGCACCGATCAGGATGAAAACTTCCGGATCGCGAACGAGCTCGGCTATCCCGTCATCATCAAAGCCTCTGGCGGCGGCGGTGGCCGCGGCATGCGCGTCGTGCACAGCGATGCAACGTTGATCAACGCGATCAATGTGACGCAGGCCGAAGCGTTGGCCGCGTTCGGCAACGCCGAGGTCTACATGGAGAAGTTCCTCGAAAAGCCGCGTCACATCGAGATCCAGGTGCTCGCCGACAATTACGGTAACGTGATTCATCTCGGCGAGCGCGACTGCTCGCTGCAGCGTCGCCATCAGAAAGTCATCGAAGAAGCGCCCGCCCCCGGTATCACACCGAAGCAGCGCAAGGCCATCGGCGATCGCTGCGTCGCTGCCTGTCGCGAAGTCGGTTATCGCGGCGCCGGCACGCTGGAGTTCCTGTATCAGGACGGCGAGTTCTATTTCATCGAAATGAACACGCGCGTGCAGGTGGAGCATCCGGTGACCGAACAGATCACCGGCATCGACATCGTGAAAGCGCAGCTGCGTATCGCCTCCGGCGAGCGCCTGCAGTGGACGCAGAACGACATCAGCATTCGCGGCCACGCCATCGAGTGCCGCATCAACGCTGAAGACCCGAAGGGCTTCATTCCTTCGCCGGGTCCGGTGAAGTTGTTCCACGCGCCGGGCGGCCCGGGCATCCGAGTCGACAGCCATCTGTACAGCGGTTACACCGTGCCGCCGTACTACGATTCGATGATCGGCAAAGTCATCGCGTATGGCGAGGATCGGGACACCGCGATCGCGCGCATGAAGAACGCGCTGTCGGAAATGGTCATCGAAGGCATCAAGACCAACATCCCGCTGCACCAGGAAATCTTCAATCACGCCGCGTTCAAGGCCGGCGGTTTGGATATTCACTACCTGGAACGTCGACTCGGCATCAAATGAGAGAAGCGGTTGGCGGTTAGCGGTTCGCGGTTGGCGGTTGGTGAAGAAAGCCACTACGCCTTTCCGACCTAACCGCCAACCGCGAACCGCCACCCGCTAACCGCCATGCCCTTCCTCCAGCTCATCCTTCCGATCGGCGCAGCCGACCCTGCGCCGTACGAGGATGCGCTGCTGGCGGCCGGCGCCTCCTCCATCACCCTCGAGGACGAGGGTGACGATCCCGTGCTCGAACCGCTTCCCGGAACGACACCGCTGTGGCCGCGGGTCCGCCTGAAAGCGCTGTTCGAAGGTGAGCCTGATCCAGAAGAGCTGCTACAAATCCTGCGCGCGGAGTTGAGCGGCGAGCTCGCCGAGCCGCTGGCGCGCGTCGCTTTCGAAACACTCGAGGACCGGGCATGGGAACGCGAGTGGCTGAAAGATTTCAGGCCCATGCGTTTCGGTCAGCGGCTGTGGATCTGCCCGGGCGGCCAGCAGCCCGATGCGGAACAATTGCGCGCGATCCCCGCCCCCGTTCTGATCGAATTGGATCCCGGCCTCGCCTTCGGCACCGGCACCCATCCCACGACGGCGCTGTGCCTCGAATGGCTGGATGCCGCCAATGTCGCCGGCACGCGAGTCATCGATTACGGCTGCGGCTCGGGCATCCTCGCTATCGCTGCCGCCAAGCTGGGCGCGGCCGAGGTACTTGCGATCGACATCGATCCGCAAGCACTGCTGGCCACTCACGACAATGCTGAACGCAACGGCGTCGCGCAGCTCATCGTTGCGCGCCTGGTCGATAGCGAGGCTGAATCGCACGACGCGCCAGCCGACATTCTGCTGGCCAATATCCTGGCCGGGCCGTTGGAAAGCCTGGCGCCGGCCTTCGCGAGCCGGATCCGCGCAGGCGGCCGGCTGGTGTTGTCGGGAATTCTGCGGAATCAGGCGGAAGCTGTGGCAACCACCTATGCGCCGTGGTTTGATATCGCCCCCGTCGTCGCCCGAGACGACTGGGCGCGCCTCGACGGCGTGCGCCGCCCGACTCCACCGCCGCCCAGACCCATTTAAGCGCCCGTGATGATCCGAGCATGCTGACTCAGTGTCCCAGCTGCCAGACGACATTTCGCGTCACCAGCGAGATCCTTCGGGTCGCGCACGGTCAAGTGCGTTGCGGCCGCTGCCAGACACAGTTCGACGCGCTCGAGCGCCTGATCGAAGAAACCGACGACGGCGAGATCGAAAGCGGCCAGTTCATGCGCCCGCCGCGCGCGATTCCGCAACCGCCGCCGTCCCCCGGACAGATTGAAGTCGAGGAGCCGATCGAGCACGAGGACATCACGCTCGAAGGCCGCCACATCGAAATCAGCGGCGTGTACGAGGCCATCGACGAGAGCGGGCAAGGCCAGCCGCAGATCCGCGAGGAAGTCATCGAGGAGTGGGTCGAGATCGACCAGGACGACGCCACCGTCGACGGCGACGTCAATGACGAAGATAGCGCTGCTGAGCCCGACGTCATCGACATGCGGGAGGAATATTCCAGCGTCGCTGAAGAGGATGCAGACATCGAAGCCGCGGCCGCGGAGATGGAAGCCGCACGCCTGGCCTCACAATCGGGTCGCTGGGCGCAGGCTCAGCCGCAAACGAACTTCACGAACACACGCGTGCGACCGCCGGCCGGCACACGAACGCGTCGTAATCCGCGCGCGATCGCTGTCGATGAAACGCCGGCCGTCGATTTCGACTTCCCGCCCCAGCAGCAGCCCACCGAGGACGTGTCATCGCTGTGGAAGATCCTGGCGGCGCCGCTGGTTCTACTGTTGCTCGTGCAAGTCGTACATCACTATCGCGCCACTTTGGCGCGGCACCCGCAGATCGGCGCGCCCCTGCAGAGCGTTTATGGCGCACTTGGCCTGACGTTGCGGCCCGATTGGAACTTACACGCCTATGAAGTGCGTCAATGGGGCGTGGTTGCCGATCCCGCGGCGCCTGGAACCCTGAAGGTGCGCGCCAGCGTGAAAAATCTCGCCGACTTTCCGCAGCCCTATCCCTTGCTGAAGTTAGTGCTCGAAGACCGTTGGGGCGATCAGGTGCGCGCGCGCGAATTCGATCCTTCCGAATATCTCGACCCTACCGCCGCGCCGGATCGCATGCTGGCGCCCGCTCAACAAAGCAACGCCAGCATCGCGATCGTCGATCCGGGTCCGGACGCCGAAGGTTTCCGATTCGACGTCTGCTTGCGCGGCGCGCGCGGCCCGGTCTGCGCCGCAGACGTTCCGGGCAAGCTGTGATGCGCATCGGCGGTTACGAACTGGTCAACAATCTCGCGCTCGCGCCCATGGCAGGCGTGACCGATCTGCCGTTCCGGTTGTTGTGTCGGCGCATGGGAGCGGGCATTGCCGCTGGAGAAATGCTGACTTGCGATGTGCGTTTATGGCACACCGAGAAGTCACGTCGGCGCATGGATCACAGTGGCGAGCCCGAGCCGCGCGTCGTGCAGATCGCCGGCGGCGATCCGGAGATGATGGCCGAGGCCGCGCAACGTAACGTCGACGCCGGCGCGCAAATCATCGATATCAATATGGGCTGTCCGGCGAAAAAAGTTTGCAATAAGGCGGCCGGTTCGGCGCTGATGAAGGACGAACCGTTGGTGAGGTCGATTCTCGAAGCGGTTGTCAAGGCAGTGAGCGTGCCGGTGACATTGAAAATGCGCACGGGTTGGGATCCCGAGCATCGTAACGGCCTCAACATCGCGCGCATGGCCGAGGCAATCGGCGTGCAGGCGCTGGCGGTTCACGGTCGCACGCGCGCTTGCATGTATCAGGGCAACGCTGAGTACGAAACCATCCGCGCCATCAAGCAGAGCGTGTCGATTCCGATTTTCGCCAATGGCGACATCGACTCAGCTGCGAAAGCGAAGCACGTACTTGAACAGACCGGCGTAGATGGCTTGATGATCGGGCGCAGCGCACAAGGTCGCCCGTGGATCTTTCGTGAGATTCTCGCCGCGCTGAACGGAGAATTTTTTGCCGCGCCTTCCATCGCGACAGTCCGTGATATCATGCTCGCTCACTTGCGCGATCTGCATGCTTTCTACGGGGAGGAGGCGGGAGTCCGGGTCGCGCGTAAGCACATCGATTGGTATGCGAAGAGTCGCGCGTCTGCGCCGGCTTTACGACAAGCCGTGATGCAGGCGACGGACGCGACGACACAACTCGATCGCGTACAGGCGTATTTCAATGCGCTCGAAGAAGCGCCGGAAGAGAGTCTGTCAAGCGCGGCATAGTTACTTATGTCGCGCGCACCTGAAGGGCACGCGACGTGAGCGAATTTTTGATTGCAGAGAATTTTGGCGGAGAGGCCATGGCCCCCAGAAAAAAAACCAGAGCTCGTCGAGAGCCGCTGGCACGACCCGCGACGCGGGCGATGCCCTTAAGGACGATGACGGCGGAAGCGCTCGATTCCTATTTCGCGACGTTGAACGGCCACAAGCCCGGTCAGTTGTACGACCTGGTGCTGCGTGAAGTGGAAGAGCCGCTGTTCAAGGCCGTGCTCGACTACGCCGAAGGCAATCAGAGCCGCGCGGCCGATATTCTCGGCATCAATCGCGGCACGTTACGTAAGAAGTTGAAGACCTACGGTCTGTCAAACTGAGAGAGATCGACCGCCATGTCCCCTGCTTTGTCTTCTTCTGGTGTGCGTCGCGCGCTGCTGAGTGTTTCGAACAAAGACGGCCTGGTTGAATTCGCGCAGGCCTTGCAACGTCGCGGCGTGGCGATCCTCTCCACCGGCGGCACCGCCAGCCTGCTCGAAAAAAGCGGCGTCAAAGTCACCCAGGTCTCGGCGCACACGGGCTTCCCCGAAATCATGGATGGGCGCGTCAAGACGCTGCACCCGAAGATTCATGGCGGCCTGCTCGGTCGCCGCGAAATCGACGACGCCGTCATGCAGACGCATGGCATCGAGCCCATCGACCTGGTCGTCGTCAATCTGTATCCATTTGCGGCAACTATCGCCAAGCCCGATTGCACTTACGAAGATGCGATCGAGAACATCGACATCGGCGGTCCGGCGATGGTGCGCGCAGCGGCGAAGAATCACGATCGGGTGACGGTCATCGTCGATCCGCTCGATTACAGCGCCGTGCTCGATGAATTGAATGCGTCGAACGGCGCCGTCTCCGAACAGACCCGCAAGCGCCTCGCCGCCAAGGCTTACGCGCACACCGCGAGCTATGACGCAGCGGTCGCCAGCTACCTGACTCGCGTCACGCAGCCCGAGCAAGGCGCGAAGCGGGAATATCCCGAATCGTTGTCGCTGCAGTTCGCCAAGCGCATGGAAATGCGTTACGGCGAGAACCCGCATCAATCGGCGGCGTTCTATGCCGTTCCCGACGCTCCCGGCGCCAGCATCGGCACCGCGAAACAATTGCAGGGCAAGCAGCTCTCGTACAACAACATCGCCGATGGCGATACGGCCTTCGAATGTGTGCGTCAGTTCGAAGAGCCGGCCTGTGTGATCGTGAAGCACGCCAACCCGTGCGGCGTTGCTGTCGCGGGCGACACACTCGCCGCCTACGATCGTGCGTTTCGCACCGACCCCACGTCAGCATTCGGCGGCATCATTGCGTTCAATCGCCCGCTTACTGCGAACACGGCGCGCGCGATTGTCGAGCGTCAGTTCGTCGAGCTGATCATTGCTCCGGAAGTCGAGCCGGAAGCGCTCGAGATCTGCGCTCGCAAAGAAAATGTCCGCGTGCTCACGACGGGCGGTGTCGCCCCCACCGGGATTCGCTACGAATATCGCAGCGTAAACGGCGGCTTGCTCGTGCAGACGCGCGATGAAGGCCGCGTCAGCCGCAGCGATCTGCGCGTCGTCACCAAGCTGGTGCCGACGGATGAGCAGTTCGCCGACCTGTTGTTCGCCTGGCAGGTATGCAAGTACGTCAAATCGAACGCCATCATCTATGTGAAGGACCGCATGACCCTCGGCGTCGGCGCGGGCCAGATGAGCCGCGTCGTGTCGAGCCGCATCGCTGCGATGAAAGCGAAGGACGAAGGCCTGGAAGTCAAAGGCGCGGTGATGGCGTCGGATGCATTCTTTCCGTTCCGCGATGGTCTCGACGTCGCCGCCGAGCTCGGCATCAAGGCCGTCATTCAACCGGGCGGCTCGGTGCGCGATAATGAAGTCATTGCCGCAGCGAACGAACATGGCATGGCCATGGTGCTGACCGGCATGCGGCACTTCAGACATTAAGCCGATGCGCGTACTAATTCTTGGTTCCGGCGGCCGCGAGCATGCGTTCGCGTGGAAGGTTGCCAACACTCCGCGCGTGAGCGCTGTGTTCGTCGCGCCTGGTAATGCCGGCACCGCGCTCGAAGCGGGCGTAAAGAACGTCGATATCGCCGCTGACGACATTCCCAAGCTCATCGAGTTCGCCAGGCGCGAAAAGATCGATCTCACCATCGTCGGCCCCGAGGCGCCGCTGGTGATCGGCGTGACCGATGCGTTCGAAGCTGCCGGCCTGCGCTGCTTCGGACCTCGCAAGCTTGCCGCACGCCTCGAAGGCTCGAAGGCGTTCACCAAGGAATTCCTCCGTCGTCACAAAATCCCGACGGCGGCATACGCCACTTTCACCAAGGCTAACTTCGATCCCGCGTGGGTGCGCGCTCAGCGTGCGCCGCTCGTCGTGAAAGCCGACGGCCTGGCTGCCGGCAAAGGCGTGATCATCTGCGCCACGCAGGAAGAAGCGATTGCCAGCACGCAGGCCATGTTCGACGGCCAGTTTGGCGCCGCCGGCAGCACTGTCGTCATCGAGGAATTTCTGGAAGGCGAAGAAGCCAGCTTCATCGCCATCGTCAGCGGCAAGCACATCCTGCCGCTCGCCACGTCGCAAGATCACAAGCGTCGCGACGATGGTGACCAAGGCCCGAACACCGGCGGCATGGGCGCATACTCGCCTGCTCCGGTCGTCACCGACGAGCTGCACGCTCGCATCATGCGTGAAGTGATGCAGCCGACGGCCGATGGCTTGATCAGCGATGGCACGCCGTACGTCGGCTTTCTCTACGCCGGCATCATGATCGCTCCGGACGGCACGCCGAATGTGCTCGAGTTCAATTGCCGCTTCGGCGATCCGGAAACGCAGCCCATCATGTCGCGACTTACGTCGGACCTCACTGCGCTGTGTGAGGCGGCGCTGGACGGGCGGCTCGATCAAGTGAAGGCCGAATGGGATCCGCGCGCAGCGCTCGGGGTCGTACTCGCCGCCGGCGGTTATCCGGACTCGGTGCGCAAAGGCGATGAAATTCACGGCCTGAAGGAAGCCGCAGCGCTGCCGGGCAAAGTGTTTCATGCCGGCACGTCGCTGAGCGACGGCAAGGTTGTTACCAACGGCGGTCGCGTGCTGTGCGCGGTCGGTCTTGGTAACACCGTGAGCGACGCTCAGAAGGCCGCCTATGCGCTGTGCGACCAGATCAGCTGGAATGGCGTGCAGTATCGCCGTGATATCGGCTATCGCGCCGTGCAGAGAGAGACAGCTAAGAAGTAGAGCTCAGCGCAGCGCAGCCTTGCCTGTCACTCCGCAGGATCGTGTACCGGCGTGATCTCGATTACGCTGCGATCTTCGGGCTGTGCATCCGGCACGGCCTCCAGTATCACCCGCATCTGTTGATCCGACGTCACCGGAAAGTCGCGCATCAATCTCTCAGCAAACGTTTCCGTTTGTCCGAGCTGTTCCAACTCGGCTCGGGGAATGGTCAACCAGATGCCGGTGGGATCGCTCTCCAACTGCCAGCCGCCGCGGTCGGCGCTCATCGCCGAGGAACGCACGCCGACTCGAAACGAACGATGACGCGGCAAGGACACGATCAGATCGACGGAACGGCCCGACGTTAACGTCTCCAGCTCGGCGCGGCTGATCTGACAATACAGCGCATGTCGGGAGAATCGTACGTCCATGCTACGGCCCGGATCAGTCGTCGTCGACGATGATGACGGCGGCGCTGCTGCGCTCGCCCAGGGTGACGCCCTCCTCGTTGACCTGCAGCTCGACCAGGAACAACTCGGTGGTTTCCTTGATCGAGTCCTGCACCAACGGGATCGTGATGTTCGCCTCGCGTGCGCCGGCGGGGATGCGCTCGACGCCCGGGCCAATACCGGCGAAGTCAGCGCCCATCTCAGCGGAGTTGCTGCGCAGAGTCCAGGAAACTGCGACCGCGCGCCGTGTTGAGCCCGTGCGACGAATCACCAATCGAACCGAGCCGTCGCCTTCCGATGTGACGTAGCTGTCCTTGTCGAATTCAACGATCACCGGACGGGTCGCACCGGCCGGCGCCGACGAGCTCGCGACTGACGCGCTCGATCCTGACGCACTCGGCTCAGCCTCTTGCGACTGTGCGCGCGATGTTTGCTGGCCGGACTGGCCTGCCTCTCTCTCGGCCGACTGCCTCGACGCAGCCGACGGTCGCGTCAGCTCGGGAAGCGGAACGGGAACCTGGGCCTCACCGCGCGGGCGAGTCGGCACAGTTGTCTGCGCGCTTTGCTGACCGCTTTGTGCGGGGCCCGGAACCGACGGCGCGGTCTGGCGCTGCCCCGAAGGCAGCGGCTCGACATCGGGTGGCGCGATGGGCGCCATCGGCTGCGATCCAATCGTATCGCGCGCTGCCGTGTCTTCTTCGACCACGCCCGTGTTGGCCGCCACTTCACTCTGCCGCTCGCGATCGGCGATGGGCGGCATCACGGGCAACACGTTCGCCAGATTGTTCGGCAGCAGCCCGTACTGCCACACCGCGTAAGCACCGCTGGCAATGACCAGCGCGAGCGTGACCGCCACTGCCGCTCGGCGCCATCGCCCCAGCGATGAATCGGGCGTGATCAATTCGGACGGCGATCCCAAACGACTCGGCGCCTCGCCACAGCCCAGGCCGGCGAGCAGCTCGACGATATCGATTCGACGCTCGCCGCGAGTCCACATCAGCGCACGCTGCAATGCCTGTTGCTGCTTACCCGTCAGACCCGGGATGCGCTGAGGCGCACGACCGTGCGCTCGCGCCAGCGGTGCGGACCGGCCGCCGAAAGGATGGCGACCGGAGAGCAATTCATAGGCGATGCAGGCGAGGCTGTACACGTCATCGCTGGGATGCGGGTCACTGCCATTCACCCGCTCGACACTCGCATACGCAGGCGCGACGCCCGGGCCTTCGTGCAGCCCGGAAGCCGTGTGCAAATCGAGTGGACGGTCGCGCGCGAAACCAAAGTCGAGTACGCGCACTTCACCCGTCGTGGTGATCATGACGTTGCGTGGCTTCAGATCGGCGTGCACGACGTTGCGACGATGCGCGTGAGCCAGCGCCGCACCGACACTGCTGATGACGCCGAGCGCGTAATGACGCGCCATGGGCTGACCATCCAGCCGCTTCAGGATGTCCGCGAGCAGCTCGCCTTCGAGCAGCTCCATGACGATGAAATAAACATTGCCGTCGCGATCCAGGTCGAACACGCTGACGACGTTCGGGTGCGACAGCGACTGCGCTTCGTGAAACTCGCGCTCCAGCTGCGCCAGCTCATCGGGGCGATCCTGGTAATTGAGCTTGAGCACCTTGACCGCCACACAGCGCGACGACGGTTCCAGGTGCGCGCGGTGCCGATCGATGGCCTTGTAGACAGTTCCCGTGCTGCCACGGCCGAGAATCGAGGTCAGCTCGTACCGATCGCGCAGAACATCACTCGTGAGTCCGGGAGGCGGCACCGACGACGGACGCATCGGGCGTTCGCGCTCACGCTCGATCGCCGGGCCATGTGTGTGCACACCAGGCGCGGGCTCTTGCGGGCGGCCTCGGACCAGAATCGAGTCGTCATCGGTGTGCTTCAATGACGGCGGCGGACGGGTCGGCGGCTCCTCGATCTCGCGGCGGAAGGCCGTGGCGTCTTCATCGCCCCTGCGCAGCAGGGAAGGATCGACGAACGCCGGCTCGGAATTGATCGAGTCAGGATCGCGCTCGGCCATCAACTTGCGCCAGCGCGAGCCGGTGGTATCGATGGTGACGTCGGTGGTGTCGTGATCGCCCGGCGCGCCGTCCGCTTTGGATTCGGTCTGATTGGCGACGCCGAACACCAGCTGCGCGATATCGGTCTTGAGCGTGCGGGCCAGCGCTACATCGATGCGCCCGCGGCGCTGATATTGGTCCAGCAGCGCCAGCGCATCCCAGGGCGCGTCGGGATTGCTGCGGCAGACCGACAAGAACTGGGCCTGCATGTCCGCACGGTCGCACCGGCCGGAGATGTAATCATCCAGCCAGCTGGCGAGCACCGCACGGGCATTCTCGCCCTGCTCTCCAAGGTCCTTGTCGATGGACAGACTCATCACCGTTTACAGTATTGCCCCAATTCGCAACGTCGCTTGTGTCTTTAGGCGATCCGCAGGCCGCTTGGTTCGATCGCAGCGGCGCTCGACCCGAGCAGGTATTCGGCTCACGCCGATGCGGCTCAATGTATCGGCGTCGCAAGCTGAACGATACCTGTCGCCCGGCTCCGACCTCGGCCTGATTCGCTGGAATGGCGGTTCGTCGTCAGCCCGGCACCTCGAGTGCCTTTTCCATTCGGTAATCGTCCATCACGAAGCCGCCGCCGATATCCATCACCAGGTCTGCGGCAATCCGAAAACCCAGCCGTTGGTAGGCCTGCACTGCCGGATTGCCTTTGTTGACGGTCAGCCACAACAGGGAGAGCCCGCGCCGCCTGGCGAGCCCCTCAATGAACTCCATGCATCTACGCCCGGTTCCCGAACCGCGGGCGGCATGGTGCAGGTAAAACTTACTGAGGAACATCACCCTTCCGGGTTGCTGCTGCACCGCGCAGTAGCCGATGTCGGATTGCTTGCCACTTTCGAGCTGCCGTTGCACCAGGAAGTACTCATATCCCTGATCGATCTGGACCTGCATTGCCTGGGGATTCTGGAACTTGTCGACCATGTAGTCGACCTGGGTCCGGCCGATCAAGGGTACGTAATATTCGTACCAGATCTCGTGGGCGAGCGCCGCCACCGTTGCGAGCTGCTCCGGGTGCGTAACCGGGACGAAATTCAGCTGGGGACTGGTTTGGAAGGGGGCCACTGCGCTCATCGGCCCATACTAGCTCAACTGCCCGGGCTCAACTCCTCCCGCAATCGGTTCTCATCGAGCGCTCCGCACCATCTGGCGACCACCAGGGTGGCGACGCCATTGCCGATCAGATTGGTCAGCGCCCGGGCCTCGGACATGAAGCGGTCGATGCCCAGGATCAACGCCAGCGCGGTGACCGGAAGCGTGCCCAGCGCCGACAGGGTCGCCGCCAGGACGATGAAGCCGCTGCCGGTCACGCCGGCGGCTCCCTTGGAGGTCAGCAGCAGCACGCCCAGCAGCGTCAGCTGGTCGAGCAGCGACATGGGCACATTGGTGGCCTGGGCGATGAACACCGCCGCCATGGTCAGGTAGATCGAAGTGCCATCGAGGTTGAATGAATAGCCGGTGGGAATGACCAGCCCGACCACCTGCTTCTCGACGCCGGCCTGCTGCATCTTGCCCATCATCCGCGGCAGCACCGACTCGCTCGAGGACGTGCCGAGCACGATGAACAGCTCTTCGCGGATGTAACGAATGAAACGCACGATGCTGAAGCCGTGCACCCTGGCGATCGTGCCCAACACGACGAAGATGAAGAACAGGCAGGTCGCGTAAAAGCACGCCATCAGCTTGCCGAGCGACGCGAGCGACGCGAGCCCATATTGGCCGATGGTGAACGCCATCGCGCCGAACGCGCCGATGGGCGCGAGCCGCATGATCATGCCGACGATGCGGAACATCACCGACGCGAAGCGATCCACGAAATCGAAAACGCTCCGTGCACGCTCGCCGACGGCGTGCAGCGCAAAGCCGAACAGCACCGAGAACAACAACACCTGCAGGATGTCGCCCTTCGCGAATGCATCGACGATGGTGGTGGGAATCACGTTCAGCAGGAAGTCGGTGATGCTCTGCTGCTCGGCCGCCTTGGCGTATGTTTGCACCGAGCTGGCATCCAGCTGCGACACGTCGACGTTCATGCCGGCGCCGGGCTGCACCACGTTCACGATCACCAGCCCGACGATGAGCGCGATGGTGCTGACCACCTCGAAATACAGCAGCGCGAGCGCGCCGGTCTTGCCGACCGCCTTCATGTTCTCCATGCCGGCGATGCCGGTCACGACGGTGCAGAAGATGATCGGCGCGATCATCATCTTGATGAGCTTGATGAAGCCGTCGCCGAGCGGCTTGAACTGCGTGGCGGTTTCCGGGAAGTAATGACCGAGGATCACGCCGATCGCGATGGCGATCAGCACCTGGATGTAGAGCGAGCTGTACCAGCGAGTGGGGGCCGCTGGCGAGGCATGAGCTTCAGTGACCATCGGATCCGCGTTTGTCGTTGTATGCAGGAGCGGATCAGTCTACATGAGCAGGA
Source organism: Peristeroidobacter agariperforans (assembly GCF_004138335.1). GTDB lineage: Bacteria > Pseudomonadota > Gammaproteobacteria > Steroidobacterales > Steroidobacteraceae > Steroidobacter > Steroidobacter agariperforans. Next base: position 239,356 of record NZ_RYFW01000001.1, read on the forward strand.
CTATGCGGGCGCAGCCTGGCGAATGTTCGGTGCACTACCCGGTGTGGCATTAACAAAAATTCGACCGCCACGCGGATCGAGTCGCACCAGCAGGCCGAGCGAGCGATTGAACTCCTTGCACTCCACCGGCAGGCGCGCATCCGCGAAGTACGCTTTGGCGAGATCGATCACCGTCGCCGCCGGGCCTTGCATGCCCGGCACTTCGGGCGTGTGCCCGAAGATGCTCACGCGCCAGCTTTGCTTGCGCGCCCCGGCCGAGCGCAGCTCCTTGCAAAAACGATCCATCAGCAGCAGATCGGAGCTGAGCGTGTTGTCGGTGAGATCGAGGGGCTGATCGTTGGCGAGCGCGACGTAACGCAAATGCAACAGCCCGCCGGCCGGCTGCGTATCGTCATAAACGCAGACAGCCAAAGCCCCACGCAACTCGCAAGCGAGCAGCGTGGATTCCTTGGAGACGCGGAACGCATCGGGCTGAACCACGAATTCTGGCGGCGGCTGGATCATGTGGGCGCGATGATGCCGGGGGCGTCCTGCGTGAAGTTGTGCATTGGATCACGGAATCAGGTGGACCGACGAGCCCTGACACCTTTGCGCCAAATTTTGTCCCTGCCTGTCATTCTTTGGCGACGGGCGTCTTGGCCACGTTGCCGCTGCTGTTCACTTCCAGATGCGTTGGCCGCACCCCGCCGAACGTGAGCGAATTGGTGGCCAGAATGACTTCGCGCAGGAAATAAATCAGCCCCATCGCCAGACATGCCAGCGCGATCACGAAAGTGATGGCGATCGGCGCATCGAGATTGATGCCCATCGAGGAGCTGATGAACAGCGCCGCGACCACCAGCGACACCAGAAAGCCGCAGGTCACCGACAGGCCGATCGCGCGATTCACCAATGTCGCACGCTTGGACAGCACTCGCAGCAGCTTGTGGTAGTCCTCCGCCTGCTCCGGGCTCACGTGCACCAGCCGGTCTTCCAAGGTGCGCGCTCGATCGATGATGCGTCCGACGCGGGTCGCGAGCGCGTTCAACGTGGTGCCTACACCCGCCAGAAGAAACACGGGCGCCACAGCCAATTGAATGACCTGCGCCAGATTCGCGATATGCGGAGCGGTGTCGAGCATGCGGACCTCGGTAACTTGTCCGAGAAGATAGCAGCCGTTCGCATCATGCCGCTAGGCGGTTGCAAATGCTCATTGCAACCTTCCGAGCAATCGCCGCGTCCAAACCCTCAAACGCGAACGGAGGGCGTATCGATGCAAAACAAATTGACGGCCGGCACGGCAACCTGGGCGGCGATGACGTTGTTACTGGCGAGCCCGCTGCTATGGGCCGACGAGGACATTTCCAAGATCAATGGCTCGATCCGTGTCGAAAGCGGCCGGCAGGTCGGCTCGGTCGAGACCGTCAATGGCTCGATCCATCTCGGCGATTCGGTGCGTGCCGACAACGTCGAGACCGTCAGCGGCTCGATCGATATCGGCCACGACTCCACGGTTGGCGACATCGACACCGTCAACGGCGACGTGACCCTGGACCGCAACACCAAGGCCGACTCGGTTGAGGTGGTCAACGGCCGGGTGCGCATGGACGAACAGGCCGAGGTCCGCGGCAATGTCACGAGCGTGAACGGCCGCATCGCTCTCGCCAAGGGCGCCCGGGTCGGCGGACACATCGAGACCGTCAACGGCGGCATCGAGCTGGAAGGCGCCAGCATCGGCGACGGCATCAAGACGACCAACGGCGATATCGAAATCGGCGCAGGCTCGCGCGTCGACGGCGGCATTCATGTCGAGAAACAGGACTTCAACTTCTTTGGGAGCAAGCGCAAGCCGAAGATCACGATCGGTCCGAATGCGGTGGTCAACGGCACGCTGAAGTTCGAGCGCGAGGTCGAGCTGCGTATCAGCGATAGCGCGACCGTCGGCAAGATCGTCGGCGCCCAGCCCATCAAAGAATAGCGGTTCTCAAAGACTGATGTAGTAGACGCGTCCGTCGCGCAGCTCGCGCCGGACGCGCCCCGCGTGCACCAGGTATTCCAGATGCGCCAGCGCCTCGCCAATCGCCAGGAACAGGTGCATGTCCTTCAGCTCCCGGCGAAACAGGAAGGGCAGCACGTCCAGCGCGACTTTTGGCTCGACACACAGCGTCGCAAGTTTGTCGAGCTGCTGCACGTGATGGCCGGTGAGATCGTCGATCCGCTGGCGCAGTCCGCGAAACGGCACGCCGTGCGCTGGCAACACCAGCGTGTCCTCTGACAGGGCGCGCAGCCGCTGCAACGACGACAGATACGAGCCGAGCGGATTGGGATCGGTGCTGTGGAACATGAAGCTGATGTTCGAGGAAATGGTCGGCAGCACCTGATCGCCGCTGATCAACACACGCGCCGCTGGGTTTGACAGGCACAAGTGGCCTTCGGCGTGTCCGTTGGTCTCCAGCGCGGTCCACTCGCCCGCTCCCCAACGAATCGTTTCTTCATCCGCAATGAACTGTTCGACCTTCGGCATGCCGCTGGTCATGCGGGCGAACCGGTCGGGACGAAACATCGCTCGGATTTGCAGCGCATCGGTCACGCCGTGCGAGCGGAAGAATTGTTCGGCTTTGTCGAAGTGCGCCTGGCCCTCGCCGCTCCACATCGCGTGCGCCAGCTCATGCGTCCGCCGCGACATGAGCACGGGCGCGCCCAGTCGTTCTTGCAGCCACTTCGCCAGACCGATGTGATCGGGATGAATGTGAGTAATGAAGACGGCCCGCAGCGGCCGCTGCGAGAAATACTCACGCTCCATGACTTCCCACGCGTCCTTGCCGACCGAGGCCGCCATGCCAGTGTCGACCACGACGCAACCGTCGTCTGTTTCCACCAGCCACACATTGATGTGATTCAGATCCAGCGGCAGCGGAATGCGCCCCCAGCGCACGCCCGGCGCAATCGTTACGCTCTGGCCGGACGCAGGCGCCGGTGTGTCCACGTACTGCAGACGGCGCGGCGCTGAGGGAAACGCCTCACCTTCCGCGGTCACCGCTGGCGCGACGGAAGTATTGGCAGGGTCGGAGACGGTCATCCCGCGTATCATGCGGCCTCTTGGCCGAAAGAGGAAATTCCACCATGCGACTTCGCCCGAGCGCCCTGGCGCCCACCGCCCTGCTCGTTGCCCTCGCCTCACTGTCCTGTTCGCTGCCTGCGCAGGCGTCGTCCTCGGACGGCAAGGAGAAGGCGCTGATCAAACACGTGACGGCGGGTGAGCAAGCGTCCATCGAGCTGCTCGAGCAGATCGTCAACATCAACAGCGGCAGCATGAATTTCGCCGGTGTGCGTCAGGTCGGCGACATGCTTCGGCCGCGCTTCGAAGCGCTGGGATTCAAAGTCTCCTGGGTCGACGGCACGCCGTTCGGCCGCGCGGGCCACCTGGTCGCGACTCGCCCTGGCCGCGGCAAGCACGTGCTGCTGATCGGTCATCTCGATACGGTATTCGAGCCCAATCATCCGTTTCAGCGCTGGCAGCGCGTCGACCAGAACATCGCTCGCGGCCCCGGCACGGCGGATATGAAGGGCGGCATCATCGTCGCGCTCGCAGCGCTGGATGCGCTTCGCGAGCAGAAGCTGCTCGACTCGTTGCAGTTCACCGTGGTCCTGCATGGCGATGAAGAACTCCCCGGCCAGCCGCTCGACCTGGCACGCCGCGACCTGATCGAAGCTGCCAAAGCAGCGGACATCGCCGTCGGCTTGGAGAATGCCGCGGACAATCCGAAGAAGGCTGTGACCGCGCGCCGCAGCGCGACCGGCTGGGTCGTGAAAGTGAAGGCGAAGAGCTCGCACTCATCGCAGATTTTCTCCGATAACGTCGGTGCCGGCGCTGCCTATGAGCTGGGGCGCATTCTCAATGGCTTTTATCAGGAAGTGCGCGGCGAAGAATTCGTCACCTTCAATCCCGGCCTGATCGCCAGCAGCACCCAGCTCGATTTCAACCAACAACCGCTCGGCGCGACGCTCTCCGGCAAGAACAACATCGTTACTCCGGTGGCGATCGCCTCCGGCGATCTGCGCACGCTCACGATGAAGCAGCTCGAAGACACGCGCGCCAAGATGCGAAAGGTCGTGGCTGCGAGCTTGCCTAACACCTCGGCGGAGATCGAGTTCACGGACAACTACCCTCCGATGGCGCCCACGGAGGGTAATCGTAAGTTGCTGTCGATGTACGACGGCGTCAGCCAAGACCTTGGCTTCGGCCCCATCACCGAAGTGAACCCACGCAACGCCGGCGCTGCCGATATCTCTTTCGCAGCCGATCACGTCGACATGGCCCTCGACGGTCTCGGCCTGCTCGGCGGCGGCTCGCACACACCGGATGAGTTCGCCGATCTGCGCACGTATCAGATTCAGACGCAGCGGCTGGCGGTGTTGTTGTATAGGTTGGGGAAGAGGTAAGAGGGTGCTTTGCGTGGGTGGGGCGCAGCGCCGAGACGACGGCACGTTGTTGCCCCATTTGCGTCCATGCTTACAGCAGCGTCCGGCTAACTCTGCCGCACGAGCCCATCGAGCGCGGTTGCGCTGCGGCTGTCAGGGAAGACTTTCGTTTCCAGCACGCCGTCGCTGATGCGTAAGTGCGCACCGAGCACGCCTTTGAAGACAGAGCGAAGGTCCAGCGTCGGTTTCAGATCGCGCTGTTGATATAAATCGCCATTGCCCAATCCAGGCCAGTCGGTGATGACGCGACCGCCGGCGATGGGGCCGCCGGCGAGGAAGGCGCAGGTGGCGGTGCCGTGGTCGGTGCCCCGGGTGCCGTTGACGGCGACCGTACGGCCGAATTCGGTGACGACGAGCACTGCGGTGTCCTTCCACGCTGCGCCCAGAGAGGAACGCAATGTTTCCAAGCCTTGATCAAGGCTGCGCAGGCGATTGGCGAGTTGGCCTTGTTCGGCTCCCTGGTTGGCGTGCGTGTCCCAGCCGCCGACTTCGATCACGGCGATGCGCGGGCCATCGGCGGCGGCCAGGAATTTACCGGCCGCTGATGTCACGGCGTTGAATCCGTTGAGCGGGTCGCGCTTGCCGCCGCCTGTAACCGCCATGCTTTCGCCCGCGATGCCGTCCGCCGCCAAAGCCGACTGCAATCGGGTGGCGAAATACTCGTCCGTCGAATATAGATCGGCGATGCGTTCCAGAGTATCGGCGTCCGCATCGGGTAGTCGCGAAGGAGCCCAGGAATTTACGGCCGCATTACCCCGCAGCACCAAAGGAACATTCTGCGCGAGAGCGACGGCGATTTGATCAGTGGTGCGTTTCTGGGCCGCAGGCACGCCGGCAAGCGCGCGATTGAGCCAGCCGTCGCGAGCGCCTTTCAGCTCGGCAGTGCCACTCTCGAGCAGATCCTGGCCGTCGAAATGCGAGCGCTCGCGATAGGGAGAAGCGACGGCGTGAAATACGATCAGCCCCTTCTCGCGATACCGCTGATAGAGATTCACCATCGACGGATGCAGAGCGAACATTCCATCTAGTTTCTGCGTGGGCGCGGTGATGGCCAACGCGCCCCGTTTGCCGGCGTAGTTGCCGTCGCCGTACGCAGGCACAGCGGCTAGCCCATCGAGCGCGCCACGCAAGATCACCAGAACAAGTCGCGCGTCCGCCCTGGTAGACGCGAACGGAATCCGAGGCAGCAACGTAGCAACGCCGCCCAGCACGGAAGAGATGACGAAGGCGCGCCTATTCATCGACGTTGAAACTCCGGGCTCGCCAGCAACAGTGTAACGCCCTGCGCCCCGCTTTCCGCTCGCGCAATTGCCACTCTCGTGCGCTCGGCGAGCGCGCTGCCGAGCGACGCCCCGCCGGCGTCGAGAGGTTGCAACTTCGAACCCATGCGCTTTCCCACCGCGCTCGACCATTCGATTCGTTTGAGCAGCGCATCGGGACCATCCCACTGACTGGCGGTGTCCGGCCAGCCAGCAGGCGAGCCCGGCGTATACGGCCGCTGACCCAGCAATTGAAACGGCGCAAGCATCTGCTCGGGGAGCGTCGGCACGAAGTCGAGCATGCGGAATGTCGAGACCACGAAATCGTGCGGCGTCTTGAACTTCGCGGTCGTCCGCTCCCATGCTTCGGGACTTTCGACCAGCGCGCGATGCAACGACGGCAAGTCTCCATCCGTATCCCGGAACACTTTCGTCAGCCGCGCGACCGCACTCTCCGGTGGCTCGTCTGCGATGAAATGACGCGTCAGCTTGGTCGCCAGATGCTTCGCTGTCGCCGGATGATCTGCGAGGTCTTTCAACACCGCCCGCGGCTGAGCCAAGCCATCTTCGCTGTAGCGCTTGCCGAGAATCGTCTTCGCCCCCGGCTCATGCGCCATCTGACGAAACTGGAATTGCCCCGCCTGCTCGGACTCCTTGCCCCGAGCCCCCGCAACGGACCAACCCGTCAGCGCGCGAGCGAACGTCGTGACATCAGCCTGGGTGTAACCGCCATTCACGCCGAGCGTGTGCAGCTCGAGAATCTCTCGCGCGAGGTTCTCATTGATGTCGAGCTTGCGATCACTCTTGACACGCCGTGAAGTTCGTTGTGCAAGCGGTGAGTTCGGCCCTATGGACGCCTGATTATCCAAATACAGAATCATTGCCGGATGCGCTTCGACCGCGAGCAGCAGATCGACGAAGCGCCCGCCGAGATTCGGTCGGATCGCTTCGTTCTCCAACGTAGCCGCCAGCCCGACGACTTGGGCCTTATCCGCGGACACAGCGAAATGATTGGTCCAGAAATGCACCAGCCGTTCCCGAAACGGCTCCTCGGTGCGAATCGCCAACCGATAGCGAGCGGCGACTTGATCGCGATACATCAGGCCGATCTGGCGGCGGCCGCCGTCTTTCTCGCCTTGTTGGCGCCGCTCTCGCAAAGCCTTGGCAAACGTCTGAAACGCCGTCGCGGAAGATGGCAACTCGGCCACCTCCCGCGGTACCGGCCGAGTATCTTCCACCTGCCGAATCAGCCAATTCCTTGCGTCGCTGCCGATGCCGGTCAACTCACCCGGCCGGGCGCCCAATCCGAAACGGTTGGCGGCGATGATGGCATCGAGCGTCAACGGCCCATCCTCCGGCGATGACCCAATCCGATGAGTACATAACGCCGCCAGCGCCGGCCGGTTGACATCCATTCAGCACATCGTCGCAAACCCCTGGATATACTGGGCTGGCGGGAAAAAAGTACAGCCAGGGAGATTCTTCGGATGAAGCATTGGTTGGCGGTCGGCGCGATCATCGTGTCACTGTGCTCATGGAAAGGCGTACCGGAGGCCCTGGGCGCCGGGACAACTCTCCCTCCCGTCGCCGCCTTTGGCAACGTGGCGGCGATGACCAGCGTGGTGTTGAGTCCCAACGGTCAGCAACTCGCCTGGATCGATAACAGCGGCCCGCTGCAGGCGGTCGAGGCAATCGACTTCACCAGGAATGCCCGGTTGCTCCGAATGGAATCCGAAGCGGAGCTCAAAATCCGCGATCTGGACTGGGCCGATGATGACACCTTGCTGGTTCACAACAGCATCACGCGCTCCGTGCCGCTGGCGAACGGCTCCATGAGCGTGCCCGTCGACTGGCTGCGCATCAAGGCGATCAATGTCCGCACCCGCAAGAGCGTCATCCTGTTGCAGAAAAAGGGTGAGTTCTCCTATGTCACCGGCGCGCGCGTACTCACCCTGCGCACGGCCACGCCACGGCGCGTAGTGATGGCGAGCTGGGATTTCTCGGCGACCAACTATCGCCAGGAAACTGGCTCGCGCCTGAGCGGCGGCCGTAAGGACTCCGGATGGACCTATAACTTGTTCGATGTCGACACCACCACCGGCGATGGCCGCATGCTCGCCGAGGGCACGCCGTTCACCTGCGATTGGGTGGTAGATATCAGCGGCCAGCCGGTAGCGCGCGTCGAATGGGAAGCCGAGCGTGAACGTTTCTCCGTGCTGTATCGGCGCGGCACGTCGTGGACACAAATATTCGAGCTCGCAACCGCTCGTCCGCCCGTCATCGCCGGATTGAGCGCCGACGGTTCGGCGCTGTTGATGTTTGGTGCGCTCGACCGGGCACACCAGGCACTCTGGCGCTTGCCCATCGATGGCAGCGCACCCCAGGCGCTCATCGAAGATGACGCGTACGATGTCTCCGCACCGATCGTGGATCCGTACTCACGCGCGATCCTGGGTGCGTGGAAAGGCGGCCCCTCGCCCGAGATACAGTGGCTCGATGCGAGCGCTGAAAAGAAATCCGCAGCGCTGCGCAAGACATTCGGCGGCAGCCATGCGCACGTAATCGGCCGTTCGGCGGACAATTCACGCGTGCTGGTCGATGTCTCAACCTCGATCAAGCCATCGACGTATTACTTGATCGACTACCAGCGCGGCGCGGCCGATGTCGTCGGTGAGCAATATCCCGGGCTGGTGGCGGCGACGCTGGGCGAAGTCCAGGTGATTACATACAAAGCGCGCGACGGTTACGAGATACCGGCCTATCTCACATTGCCGCCCGGCGCCGAAGGCAAACAGTTGCCGATGGTCGCACTGCCTCACGGCGGGCCGCAGGCGCGCGACGTCGGAGGCTTCGACTGGCTCGCGCAGTTCCTGGCGTCGCGCGGCTATGCGGTACTTCAACCACAGTTCCGGGGCTCGACCGGCTTGGGCGAGGCCCATGCGAAAGCCGGCTATCGCCAATGGGGCGGCCTGATGCAGGACGATGTCACCGATGCCGTCAAAGCGATGGTGGAACGCGGCGTGGCGGACCCGAAACGCATCTGCATTGCCGGCGCCAGCTACGGCGGTTACGCCGCACTGGCGGGAGCGGCGTTCACGCCCGAGCTATATGCCTGCGCGATCAGCATCAACGGCGTGAGCGACCTGCCGCTGATGCTCGGCTACGAGAAATTATCGATGGGTTCGGAGTCGGATTCGGTCGCGTATTGGGCGGAACACATCGGCGCGGCCAACGACGAGAATGTCATCGCCAAATCCCCGGCCCGGGCCGCGCGAGGCGTTCGAGCGCCAATCCTGTTACTCCACGGCAGTAGCGATACCGTGGTGCCGCCGGTGCAGACACAAGTCATGTTCAAAGCATTGCAGGCGCACGGCAAGCCCTACAAGTTCGTCGAGCTGCCCGGCGAAGATCACTGGTTATCGCGCAGTGACACGCGCATCCGCGTGCTCACCGAAATGGAAACATTTCTGTGGAGCTATCTGGGGCCGCAAAATCGGGAGTGACGCGCGCCCTCTCAGGCGCTATTCATCAACTGCTCCATCGGCAGCATGTCCGCCTGCGCCGCGCGGCGGGCGGCGGCGAGCAGGTCGACGATGCGATCGTCGCTTCGGAGCACGAAACTGTTGCCGGCCTGTTGTTTGGCGTACTTCTTCACGTGCGCGAGCAGATGCGCAACCGCATCCGCACTGGTTGCGCCGATAGTCTCCGAGTCCAGCGCGGCAACAGACAGGGTGAGCAAGGGATACTTGCGCGGGCGACCGTCGCGATCGGTCGCAGTGATGGACTTTGCCGAGGCATGCTCGGGCGAATAGAAATCTGCGACGGTTTCACTGAATCGATTCAACACATTCACGACGCGCTCGCGCCAGTCCGCCGACCGCATGACGACCAGAAAATCGTCGCCACCCACGTGACCGACGAAATCCAGCCGCGCCGAGAAATGTTCCTTGAGCAGCCCGGCCAGGTGCAGGATCACCTGGTCGCCGTGCGCATAGCCATACACGTCGTTGTAGGGCTTGAAGGAATCCAGATCGAAATACGCGACGATGAAACGTTTGCGCACTTCGATGAGCTTGTCGATGCTGCTGCGAACCGCGGCGTTGCCGGGCAGCAGCGTCAGCGGATTGGAATGTTTCGCCGACTGCAGTTGCTGTTCCGTGATGAGCCGGAGCACGTCGATGGTCTGACCCAGGCCGTGATAGCGCCCCTCTTTGGTGATGACGAACTCTTCGGTGAGTCGCGGCCGGCTTTTCTGCGTCACCAGGCGGCTGACCTGCTCCAGGCGCAGCTGCCCGTCGATGAGCAACGTCGGCGTCTCCATCACCGCGGTGACCGGCTTCTTGTTGAAGATCTCCGGGTGCAACGGTTTGGCGAGCAGGTCGAACAGGCGCTCGCGACGCACGACGCCGAGCGGCCGGCCGTCCTGCACGATCGGCAGCGTCAGTTGTTCCGGGTTGTCGCGAAACAAATCGGCGACTTCGGTAACGCGCATGTCCGGCGGCACCGGCGGCACGTACGTCGAGATGTGCTCGGCGAGCAGCGCCGTGTAAGTAACGATGGAGCGATCTAGCGACTCCAGCTGCTGGAGCGCCGCGACCGGCGTCGAGCTGGGGCGACCGAACAAATGACCTTGCAGCCGATCCAGGCCGAGATCCACGAGCTCGCGGCATTCGCGCTCGGTCTCGACGCCTTCGGCGATGACGCGGCAACCCATGGCGCGACCCATGTCGAGCATGGAGCGCACGAACTCGAGCTTGGTGGCGTCGGCATCGATGCCGGTGACGAAATAACGATCGATCTTCACGTAGTCGGGTTTCAGCTCCGACCAGGTGCGCAGGCCCGACGAGCCCGCACCGAGATCGTCGATGGCAATGGCGCAGCCCACCTCGCGCAGCCGTTGCATGGCCGAGCGCAGGCGGTCGTAGTCTTCCAGCAGACTTTCCTCGGTCAGCTCGATGACACAACGGTCCATCGGCATGCCGACGCTGGTCGCCAGATCGACGAAGCGCTCGGCGAAATTCGGATGCTCGTAGATGGTGTCGGGAGAAACATTGATGAACAGCTGGCCGGACACGCGCGCCGCGACAAAACGCCTGAAGGCGTTTTGCATGCACAGAAAGTCGAGCTCGACCTTCAGGCCGGCGCGACGAGCCGCTTCAAACAGATTCTGAGGAGCGTGCAGCCAACTATCGGACGGGCCGCGGGTCAGGGCCTCATAGCCGCAAACACCGCGCGAGCGCGGGTCGACGATGGGCTGAAACAGGGTCGTGATGCGTCCCTCGCGCATGAGCTCCGCGAGCTCCAGCGCCGATGCATCCAATCGGCGCAGGCGTAGCGTCGGCGAGTCGGGACGTGGGTCGGACATGCGCAACTAATGCCGGGATTACCCGGCTTTCCCCTCGATTCCTTAGGGCTTTGGAGTTGACACAAGTTAAGTCCGTCCCGGGGCCGGGAACAGAGAACGGTTTCGCATCGACGGCGTAACGCCATCGCGGACTACACATACAAATGCGAAATCTGTGAGGAAGCGCACACCGGCCCCACCCCCTCTGCGAGGGGGCGGTACCGCTGTGCTCTTTAACGCTTCATCGCGTCGAAGAATTCGCCGTTGGTCTTGGTGTCCTTCATCTTGTCGATGAGGAACTCGATCGCTGCCAACTCGTCCATGGGGTGCAGCAGCTTGCGCAGGATCCAGATCTTCTGCAGCTCCTCGGCAGAAGTGATCAATTCCTCGCGGCGGGTGCCCGAGCGATTGATATTCACGGCGGGGAACACGCGTTTTTCCGACACGCGCCGATCCAGGTGGATTTCCGAGTTGCCGGTGCCCTTGAACTCTTCATAGATCACGTCGTCCATGCGCGAGCCGGTGTCGATCAGCGCCGTGGCCAGAATGGTCAGCGAGCCGCCTTCCTCGATGTTTCGGGCCGCACCGAAAAAGCGCTTCGGACGCTGCAGGGCATTGGCGTCGACACCGCCCGTCAGCACCTTGCCGGAGCTCGGCACCACGGTGTTGTAGGCACGGGCCAAGCGCGTGATGGAGTCCAGCAGGATCACCACGTCGCGCTTGTGCTCGACCAGGCGCTTGGCCTTCTCGATCACCATTTCCGCAACCTGCACGTGACGCGTGGCCGGCTCGTCGAACGTCGACGACACCACTTCGCCGCGCACCGTGCGCGCCATTTCGGTCACTTCTTCCGGACGCTCATCGATCAGCAGCACGATCAGATAAACATCGGGATGGTTCGAAGTGATGGAGCTGGCGATGTTCTGCAACAGCATCGTCTTACCCGCTTTCGGCGGGGAGATGATCAGGCCGCGCTGACCTTTGCCGATCGGCGCCACCAGATCGATGATGCGCGCAGTCAGGTCTTCGCTCGAGCCGTTGCCGCGCTCCAGCTTGAAGCGCTTGGTCGGATGCAGCGGCGTCAGGTTCTCGAACAGCACCTTGTGCTTGGCGCCTTCGGGCGAATCGAAATTGATCTCGCCGACCTTGAGCAGCGCGAAGTAGCGCTCGCCGTCCTTGGGCGGACGGATCAGGCCGGAGATCGAGTCGCCGGTGCGCAGGTTGAAGCGGCGGATCTGGCTGGGGCTGACGTAGATGTCGTCGGGCCCGGCGAGATAAGAGCTGTCGGCGGAACGCAGGAAGCCGAAGCCGTCCTGCAGGATTTCCAGCACGCCGTCGCCGTAGATGTCCTCGCCGCTGCGGGCGTGCGCCTTGAGGATGGAGAAGATGATGTCCTGCTTGCGCGAACGGGCCAGGTTCTCCAGCCCCATCTTCTGCGCGATCTCCACCAGCTCCGGCACCGGCTTCAGCTTCAGCTGAGTCAGGTTCATGGACTGGCGGGAGGCCGCCAGCTCGGCTGGGGAAATTACGCCGACGTCATCGCCATCGAACACGTCGTCCTGCGGCAGGTCGTCGTGTTGCGGACCTTCCCCGCGATGATCGCCGTTGTTGCCGCCGCGGTTGCCGCGGTTGCCGCGATTGCCGTCGTTACCACGATTGGAGCGGCCGCCGCCGCCGCCACCTTTGTTGCCGCCCGGGCGATTACGGGCCTGATTGCCGAGATAGCCTCTCACAGTTTGCTGTCCAGAAATGCGGCCAGGTCTGATTTACGGAGGGCTCCCACCTTCTGGCCTTCGACCTGACCGTTCTTGAAGAGAATCAGGGTGGGAATGCCGCGCACGGCGAAGCGTTGCGGCGTCTTGGGGTTCTCGTCGATGTTGAGCTTGGCGATCGTGACCTTCTCTTTATATTCGGTCGCGATCTCGTTCAGCATCGGCGCGATCATCTTGCAGGGCCCGCACCATTCCGCCCAGAAGTCCAGCAGGACCGGGCCCTTGGCCTTGACGACGTCATCTTCGAAGCTGGCGTCGGTGACATGCACAATCGTCTCGCTGCTCACCAGAAACTCTCCGGGGGTGATGGAAGGAAATAGGCGGGTGTTGTGGAATTGGAGCGACTCAAACCTTCGGTTCGGTCATGGGGTGAATGTGGGCGGCGACGCGCCATATGGGTCGGCGGAAATGACCGGGTGACTTGAACGTGTCCGGTCGGGCACAATGCCCGGGCCTAGTGACTTGATTGCCTTGGGCCGAACTCCATACGAAGGCCGCGTGAATGCTTCGGAAAAATCTGTGTGAGCGGTGCTCGTGCTCGATGTAAGCCAGTCTGCTAAAGCTAAAGCCAGTTACTCGCCCCTTCCGGTCGAGTGTCCGCTTGAGTATCCCCCTGAACACCCTCTTGAGTATCGAATGAGATACTCCACTGAGGGATACGTCTTCGAGGGGCTTGGAGCCTGTGCTCCGTTCGGGGCAGGTGCGGATGAGTCCGCTTCGTTGAGGCTTATTAAAACCGGGTGCCTGGCAATTTGCAAGCGCCCCCCTCTCTTCCACCGGGTAAATCATATCGAATGGCTGAATCGCACTTAACTGAGCTGTCCTTCTCGAGCCTGCATCTGCCGGAAGCTCTGCAGAAAGGACTGGCTGACGCCTCGTTCGAGCGTTGCACGCCCATCCAGGCACAAACCCTGCCGCAGGCTCTCGCCGGGCTAGACGTTGCCGGGCAGGCGCAAACAGGAACGGGGAAAACCGCGGCATTTCTAGTAGCGATGTACGCGCGACTGATGCGCGAGCCTCCTCCGGCGTCGCGCAGCTTGAATGCACCGCGGGCTTTGATCATCGCCCCAACGCGCGAGCTCGCGGTCCAGATCCATCGCGACGCCGAGGTGCTCGGCTCGCACACGGGTCTGCAACTCGGCCTCGCCTTCGGCGGCGTCGACTACGAGAAACAGAGGCATCATCTCGAGGCGGGCGTCGATGTCCTCATGGGCACGCCCGGCCGCATCATCGACTTCGTCAAACAGAAGGTGATCGACCTGCGCTCGGTGCAAGTCCTGGTGCTGGACGAGGCCGATCGCATGTTCGATCTCGGCTTCATCGCGGATATCCGCTACATATTGAGGCGGCTGCCGGATCCTCAAGCCCGTCTCAACATGTTGTTCTCCGCGACGCTCTCCCATCGCGTGCTCGAGCTCGCCTACGAGCACATGAACGAGCCGACGCTGGTGCGCATCGAGCCGGACAAGATGACGGTGGATCGCGTCCGTCAGGTGATCTACTACCCTTCCAACGATGAGAAGCCGCGCTTGCTGGTCGGCTTGCTGAAGCACATGGACCCGCGACGCAGTATGGTGTTCGTGAACACCCGGCGCGCGGCCGAAGAAATCGAAGGGCTGTTGCGAAGCAATGACATCAACGCCGAAGCGATTTCAGGCGACGTTCCCCAGCGCAAGCGCTTGCGAATGCTTCGTGATTTTCACGAAGGCACGCTCGCCGTTCTCATCGGCACCGACGTGGCATCGCGCGGCTTGCACATTCCCGATGTGAGTCACGTATTCAACTACGATTTGCCGCAGGACCCCGAGGACTACGTGCATCGTATCGGTCGAACCGCGCGCGCCGGCACCGAAGGTGACGCGATCAGCTTCGGTTGCGAGGAGTACGTGATTTCCCTGCCGGATATCGAGGCGTACATCGGCCGCAAGCTGCCCGTCGCGGCAGTCGCCACTGACATGCTTCCGGAGATCGTTTCGCCTGCCCCGCTGCCGAGACGTCACTTCGGCGGAGGCGGCGGTCGTGGCAAACCAGGACGCGGCGGTGGTAGCCGCTCCGGCGGTGGCGGCGGTCGCGGAGGCGGCGGAGGTCGCAGCGATCGTCGTCGCACTGGCGGAGGTGGCGGTGGTCATTCATCACCTCGCCCGCCCGCGGCAGAAGCGCCCGTAGCGGTTGCACCCGACGAAGCCAGTGCGAGTGGAACTAACGGCGAAGCCGCGCACGAAGCGCCGCCGAGAAAGAGACGCCGCAGACGTCGTAGCAAACGTTCGAACAGCACCGGCCCAGGCACGCCACCGGCGCCGGAAGCGACTTAGCGAGAGCGGCGAAAGCGGCGAGCCGGTTGTTATTTGGCCAGCTCGCCGAGCAGATGACTCACGGCTTCCACCGATTTGAATTCCGTGATCTCTCTCTTTTCCATCCCGGAATCCGGCTTCGAGATGGCGAAGATGTGCGCGATGCCGTGGTTCTTCGCCGCGCGCAGCACCGAGTGACTGTCATCGACGAACAACGTCCGCTGCGGATCGAATCCCAACGCCGCTTCGAGCTGCTGCCAGAACGCCGGATGTTCCTTGGGCATCCCGAAGCTGTGCGAGCTGAACACCACGTCGAAATAGTTCAGCAGTCCGGTCTGGGTCGCCTTCACTTTCAGCGAATCGCGATGCGCATTGGTTACCAACGCGACCTGCACGTTCTTCTCTCGTAGCGCGCGTAGAAATTCCTCCGCGCCTGGCAGGAATCGCACGTGCTCGCGCACCTCGCGCTTCATGCCGGCGATATCCAGCGACAGCGCGCGCGTCCAGAAATCCGTGCAGTACCAGTCCAACGTGCCCTGCCGGTCCGCGAACATGGGGCGCAACACCTCGCGCGCCTGCTCCAGTGTCAGTCCGTGCTTGACGGCATATCGCTCCGGAACCAGTTCCAGCCAGAAGTAATTGTCAAATCGCAGGTCCAGCAGCGTGCCGTCCATGTCCAGCAACACAGTATCGATAGCCTGCCAGCACGGCAGGGCAGCCACGGACCGGGCTGCGGAAATCAGGGACGAGCTCAAGCGAAATTCTCGGTTCGTGGCGACGGCGGGTGGCCGTATGATAGGGCAACCTTGGGCAATGTCGGGGGATGCGGGTTAATGGAATTGGGTTGGGGCGCACTGGTGCTGATCGTGATGAGCGCCGCAGGCTTTTGGTTCCTGCGGGACAGTCTCGCGGCCCGTGAACGCGCCAATGCCGCGGCAATGGAGGCCTGCCAGCGCCTGAGCCTGCAGTTCCTGGACGGTACTGTCGCATTCGCGCGACTGTCGTTCACCCGTGAGCACGGCCAACTTGGCATCCGTAGAACGTACGTGTTCGATTACACGGCCAACAGTATCGAGCGGCGTCAGGGATTCGTCATATTGCTCGGCCGACGCGTCGAGTCAGTAGGTTACGCACCCGGCGAGGAGCGGCGCGGCCAGCCGCAGCCGCCAGCGCCATCGATTTCGCTGTCCGCGACGTTCACTCCGCCGCCGCCCGCCGAACCTCCGGCGCCCGGCCCGGCCGAAAGCGCCCAAGTATTCGATCTCGCGGACTGGCGCGCGCGCCGCCGCGGGACCGAACAACAGCAAACGGCCTCACAGCGGCGCACGGGCGCGACCGACCACACAAATGGTCAGGATCACCATCAGTAGTGCGGCTTGCGCTAAAGTACGCGCCGATGAGCGAAGCGGAAAACAATGTCGAGACTGAAACTTTCCGTCGCCTGGAGCGGCTGCGGGAGTTACGCATCGAGCATCGCGACCTGGATGACGTCATCCACCGGTTGCAGATGGACTTGTACGTCAACGAAGTGCAACTGCGACGCCTCAAGAAACGAAAACTCATGTTGAAGGACCAGATCGCCCGCCTGGAAAGCGAGCTGATCCCCGACCTCAACGCTTGATCCCCACTCATGCAGGAATTGCTGCATAACGCAGGCCTGGCTCTGGAGGCCCTGCTCACTCCTACATCGCTTCTGCAACTGGCAGCGATCGCCATCGCCATTCTGGTGGCCTGGTGGTTCGGCCGGCAGGTGCGCAACACCGAGCGCGGCAAGCTCGCGCTGGTGCAAACCGGATTTCAGGCGCGCCTGACCGAAGCGCTGATGATCACGGCCCCGCACCTTGCGGCGCTGGTGCTCATCGCAGCGTTCGGCGGCGCTTTGCACGCGCTCAAGGCGAACAGCCGGCTGGTCGACCTGGCGATCACGCTGTCCGGCCTGCTGCTGCTGATTCGCTTCGCCGTCTACGTGGTGCGGGTGTCGCTCGGCAACCGCACCAAGGGCTGGGGCAACTTCATCACGTTTGCGATCTGGAGCTTGCTGGCGCTGCACGTCCTGGGCTGGTTCGATCCGCTGGTGCAGGCGTTCGACAGCGTCGGCATCAACGCCGGCAACCGGCGCATCACGCTGTGGTCGGTGATCAAGATCCTGTTCACCGTCGGCGCGTTCATCCTGGTCGCGGTATGGATCGCGCGGTGGTTCGAGCGGCGGCTGATGTCGATGCAGGGCCTCGCGCTCAGCATGCGCATCGGCATCGCCAAGTTCTCGCAGGCATTCCTCATCGGGTTGTCGATCCTGCTGGGCCTGAACGCCGCGGGCCTGGATCTCACCACGCTGAATATCTTCACCGGCGCGCTCGGTATCGGCCTGGGCTTCGGCCTGCAAGCCATCGCCGCCAATTTTGTCAGTGGCTTCGTGCTGCTGATGGACCGCTCGATCAAACCCGGTGACGTCATCAGCTTCACCGGCACGACCGGCACCAGTACCGAAGGCTTCGGTTGGGTGCAGGAGCTGCGCGGCCGCTACGTGGTCGTGCGCGATCGCGACGGCGTCGAGACGCTGGTGCCGAACCAGAATTTGATCACCAATCCGGTGATCAACTGGAGCTACACCGATCCGCGCGTTCGCCTCAAGCTGCCGGTGCGCGTCAGTTACAAATGCGACCCGGAGAAGGCGCTGGAGCTGCTGCTCAAGGCGGCGGAGGACCAGCCTCGCATCCTGCGCGACCCGAAGCCGGTATCGCGAATGATGGGCTTCAACGATTACGGCTTCGACCTCGAGCTGCGCTTCTGGATCGCCGACCCGCAGGAGGGCGTGAACAACGTGCGCTCCGAAGCGAATCGCGCCATCTGGCGGCTGTTCAAGGAGAACGACATCATCATTCCGGTCGCGCAGCGCGAAGTCATTCTCGAAATGCGCGAGCGCGGCCCCGTCGCGCGCGATGCTTGATCATGGCGCTCGAGAATGAGCTGGGCATTCCGGAAGAAGCCATCGACCTGCGCTTCATCCGCTCCGGCGGCCCCGGCGGACAAAACGTCAACAAGGTCGCCACCGCAGCCCAACTCCGCTGCGATTTGAAGTTGTGGCCCGCGCTGCCCGAGCGCGTTCGTGCTCGCCTGCGCACCCTCGCCGGCCGCCGGCTCACCAGCGACGACGTGATCGTGATCAGCGCGCAGCGCTTCCGTACGCAGGAACACAACAAACGCGATGCGCTGGAACGCTTGGGCGAAATGATCACCCAAGCCCGCATCGAGCCTCGCGTTCGCAAGGCGACCAAACCGACTCGCGCGTCGAAGGAACGGCGCCTGGAAGGAAAGCAGAAGCGCAGCGACGTAAAGAAAGGGCGCAAGGTCAGTCAGGACTGGTGACCCGCCCCTAGAAGCGTTCGAACTTGCCGCCGCGATAAACAAACAACCGATCGGTGAGCGAGTACGGACCGTCGGCGGCGGCTTTCTTGGCCAGCTCGCGGAGTTTCTTCACGCCTTCCTTGTTGTTCGAGCCGGTGAACAACAGCACGTCGCGCGTCGGTACCGCGATGACGATCTCACCTTCGACGCCGAGCTCGTCGGCGTTCCAGACCTCCTCGAGCAACAGCAAGCTGGGAACATAGTCGCTGCCTGCGGTCATCATGGAGACCAGCGGCCCCCTCACCGCTTCGGGATGCGGCAGGATCCGCCGCAGGTTCTCGATCGCCAGCGCTCGCAGCTTGTCTTTCTGCAAGCCGGCTTCCTGCAGATCCTTAGGGCCGAAATAACGAATGTTCTGCGGAGTGTCTTCGGCGTAGACGATCACCAGGTCTTTGTTCAGCGCCTCGATCACCTGCTCCGCAGGCTCGCCGCCGCTGCGAGCCTTGGCGGCACGTCGCACCTCCTTGGACCACGCGCGATCTTTGATTACCGGCACGATTTGTTGTGGATCCAGCGGCCCCGGCTCCTTGGCGCTCTCGGCGAACGAGGCGACGTAGCGCGCAAGCACATCCGACTTATTTGCGGCCTCTCCTGAATATTCGCTATAGGCATTGTCGAGAAACGCGCGCGCCGTTTCTCCCTCCGTCCCCGTGATCGTCAGATGCAGCGGCTCGACGACGGTAACAACCGACCCTGGCAGAGCTGCTGCAAGCGCCGCCCTGAATTCTTCCGTGAACTGCTGGGGCGACAACACGCCCGAGGCCGCGTGCACGCTCAGCGCCACCAGCAGGCTTGCCACTGCAAAGATCCGTTTCATCGAATTGCCAAGCATTGCTCACCCCAATCCGGCGGCCTGAGATATTTTCCGAAGCTGAACGAGCCACGGACGACCGATCTTGAGACAGATCATCGAGTCATTATCGCCCCGCGCGGAGTTTGCCACGGTGATGCTGGGCGCGTTCGGCATGTTCGTGATGAGCAGCCTCACGGCAGCCTTCGCCGGCGGATCGTCCAGCCCGCTCACCAACGATGCCCTGCTCGATCTGGTCGCGTATGAAGCCGTCCTGTTGGCCATGCTGGGAATCTTTCTGTCGCTGCGCGGCTGGCGCCCGGCCGACGTGGGGCTCTCGCCCACCCTGAAAGATACCGCCATTGGCGGCGTCATCGTCCTGGCGGACTATATGGTTTATATCGTCGCCTGGTCGATCTACAGCCAGTTCACCACCGTCAGCAGCGATCTATCGATCTCGGCAGATCTGCAGGTATCCAGCGTAGTGCTGCTGTCGCTGGTGAACGGGTTCTTCGAGGAGCTGTTCGTTTGCGGCTATTTGATCAACGCAGTGAAGAAACGTCGCAGCGTGGTGTTCGCGATCAATGTGAGCGTGGCAATTCGACTGGCGTACCACCTCTATCAAGGTCCGATCGCCGTACCGAGCATCGTTCCCATGGGGCTGATCTTCGGTTACTGGTTCGCCAGAACCGGCAGGCTCTGGCCATTGGTGGTCGCACACGCACTCATGGACTTCGTGGCGCTGTGGCCGCATGTCGAATGAACTGTCACTGAGGCAACCATGGAACTGGCCCGCAAAAGAGATCTGCTGCAAGCAGCGGCGATGGCACTGCCGCTGCCGATTACCGTGCTGGTGACGGGAGATCCGCTCTATATCGGGCTGTGGTATTACCTGGCCATTCCGGCATTCATCATCGGCACGGGCGCGCTGATGAAAGCACCGCCGCCGTATCTCACCGGCGCGTCGCTGACCATCGCCGCGGCCTTTCTGGTTTATATGATGGTGAACTACACGGCGACACGGCCGGAGGGGCTGCTCGGCCTGGGGCATTTGCTTTCGGTGCCGGGGGGCATACTTGGCCATGTGCTTGGAGTCGCCGTGTCCAAGCGCCAGGCAAACGCCCTTCCGGTACTGGCCTGTGGAGCGCTCGGCTGGGGCCTGGGCTTCTTTCTGAACAACCTCTTCGTGTGCAACACCGTCATGTACTGCGGCCCGCTATCACTGCGCGCGTTGCTTTAACGAGCGCCTCCTACAGCGCCACCGCTATGCCCAAGCGCAGCTGCGAATCCAGCTTGCGATTGTAGTCGAGCAGGCTCTCGCCGTAGCCGTTGAAGTACTGCATCGTCAGCCAGCCGGTGAGATCGCCGCCGCTGAGCTTGGACAGCGGATAGGAAACATTCAGCTCGATGCTGCCATTGTTGCCGCGCTTGCCCTTGCGCAGCGTGGTCCAGAAATCCAGACCGCCTTTGGCGCCGAAGCCGAGCACCCAGTCGACATAGCCGCGATAGTCGGCAATGTCTGGATTCTCGTCGGCGGAAATGTAGTTGTGAACCAGCGGCGCGGCATAGAACCGCAGGCCGGCGGGGTCGCCAAAGGTCAGAATGGGTCGCACATAGAACATGTTGAAGCTGCGCGAGTCCTCGCCTTCCTTGCCGTTGGACTCGTGACCGAAGCCGGTCTCCACGCCGAGCCGCAGTTGGCCATCGAACAGGCGGGTGAGATCGGTATGGGAATAAAACAGCCGGGGCCGGTAGCTCGAGTCCTTGAACGGCTTGGAGAGATCGTTCAGGTCCCACAACGACGTCTGCGAATATGAAAGATACAAATCGTCGATCCAGGGCAGGCGGCTGGCCAACCGCCCCCGATTGTCGAACAGCTGATAGCGCAGGCTGATCTGAAACTTCGCATTCAGGCCGTCATCGCCGCCGACGATGAAATAAACCGGTTCATACACCGACACCGCCAGCGGCGGCGGCTTGTCGACGAGCGCGGTCGTGTATGACTGCTTCGGAGGTTCGGCATGACGGGTAGCCTCGTTGGCCGCAACTGTCCCGGTGTTGGCCGCGGGCGGAAGAATCTGCAGAGCGACCGAGTTCGACGCCAGCCCCGTCGGCACCAGCGTTGCGACCCCTTCGACGTTCTGCGGCAACGTACCTTGCAACTTCATACGTGTGAAGCCGCCTGAAGCAACCTCGATATGCCCGGTGCGCTCCGGCGTCATCTCGATGACGGACAGCCCGGTAGGCGTCTCGAACCGCACGTGCAGCTTGTCGGGCAGCTCCACCACCAGCGGCTCCGGCTCGCTGTTCGTCAAAGTCAGATCGAGCTGCAGCGGCGTGCCTGAAACGACCTGGGCATGCGGTGTGGAGAGAATGATGTCGGCGCGCGCGCCCCAGCTGACGAGTACAGCGAGCACGAGCAGCAGCTTGGAAATATTCATGACACGGAACGACTGCGAGCGAGCAATGATTGAAGCCTACCGGGCCAGCACTGATCCGGCCAGCGTCGGTAATTCAGGAACGCGGGCTGCCCACACCCGAACCGCTTGGTCAGCGGTGGGTCACCTGGAGCACGCTGTTTCGAATCTGCTCGTGCAACACCAGCTGCGCATCGTCCGCAACCGCCGGCAGCATGTCCGTATAGGTCAAGCGTCCTTCCGCGTTTACTCCCAGCACATTGCGAGCACGCAACAGATCGATGAAGTTCTTGAACAGGATCTTGTCGTGGAACTCCGGCGAGTTCAGCTCGTACAGCAGCGACATCCGCTGCGCCATCAGCTGGCATTGGGTTTCGAGTGCGTCCTGGCTGATGCGACCGCTGCCGTGTTTGAGCAGCACGGCGATCACCAGATAGTAACGCTCGATGATCTGCACCGTGACCTGCGCAAGGTTCGACAGCTGCACGGCCTCGGCGGATCCGGTCGGCGGACGCCGCCATTGCGCGCCGGCTTCCACCGACTCGAGCAGGCCATGATTCGCCAGGTCATCCAGCGTCTCCAGCGTGACCGCGCTCATTTCCTCTTCCGTCCAACGCAGGAACAGCTCGTCCCGAACATAGGGATAGATTCGCCACATCAGACGCTGGATGTCTTCGGTGCGCATGGTGCGATTGTTCAGGAAGCAGCACGCGATCAGCGACGGCAGTGCCATCAAGTGCAGCACGTTGTTGCGGAAGTAAGTCATGAGCACGGAGTTCTCCTCCGTCATCTGCATGACGTCGCCCAGCTGATGTTTCAGCCGCTGAATCACGCCCATGCGCTCGCCATGGCGCACGATCGAGGCGCCGTCGCTCTCGGTGACCCAGATCAAGGACGAATACGGCGCCTGTCGCAGCAGCGACGCATACAACTCCAGCTGCCGCGCGAGATCGCTTTCGAGCATCGACTGCTTTGGCGTCGCAAGCAACGCCGTCGCAATCAAATTCATCGGCGCCACGCAGGCGGCGCCGTTGATGTTCGTCATGATGCGCGTCGCGAGCTCATCCACCGCGAGCGAGAGCCACGCCGGCCGCTCCGTTTTCTCGACCAGGTGACGGCTCTCGGGATCGTGACGCTTCAGGATCTCGTTGAGATGAATTGCTTCGCCGAAGCTCACGTGCACCTTGCCGAAGCGCTTACGCAGCGCCGGCAATGTCCGCAGCATGGTGAAGACGGATTCCTTCTCCTTTGGCTTGCCGAGCATCTCGTTGACGTAGGTCTTGCCCTCGATCAGTCGCTCGTAGCCGAAGTACACCGGCAGGAACACGATGGGCCGCCGCGGGTCGCGCAAGTAGCTGCGCAAGGTCATGGACAGCATGCCGGTCTTGGGCTGTAACAAACGACCGGTGCGGCTGCGCCCGCCTTCGATGAAATATTCGATCGAATGGCCGCGCGCCATCATCAGGCCCAGGTATTTCATGAATACCATGGTGTACAGCGCATTGCCCTTGAAGCTGCGACGCATGAAGAACGCGCCGCCCTTGCGCAGGAAGCGCCCGACGCCAGCCATGTTCAGGTTGATGCCGGCCGCGATGTGCGGGATGGCGTAGCCCTTGTAATAGATGACGTAGGACAGCAGCAGATAATCGATGTGACTGCGATGGCACGGCACGTAGATCACTTCGTTGCCGTCGATCACCTTCTGCAGCTGTTCGACGTGGTGCAGCTCGACGCCGTCGTACAGACGCGTCCAGAACCAGCTGAGGCCCTTGGCCATGAACGCCACGAAGATGTGCGAATAATTGGCGGCAATCTCCCAAACGTAGTCCTGCGCCAGCTTCAACGCTTCGCGCCGGGAGATTTTCTTCGAGCGCATCTCGTCGGCCATCGCGCGACGCACGGCCCCCGCGCGCAGCACTTGCGTCGCCATCGTCCGTCGATGCGAAAGATCGGGCCCGAGGGTCGCCGCGCGTTGGCGCGCCAGGTTGAGCCGCAACGCGCGAGTGAGACGCCGAACGGTGCGCGCCCTGTCGGTGCCTTCGTTCACGGCCGCACGCAATGAGACCGGCTCGCCAAACTGAACGAACAGATTGCGGCCATTCACCATCAGCGACAGCAAACGACGGAAGCGTCCGACGCGCTCCCAGTTCTCGGACAGCAGAATGCGCAGCCACGAGTCCTTGCGATTGGGCGCCCGGCCCCACAGGACGGTGACGGGGATCAAATCCACATCGAGCGTGGGATCGTCGAACGCCGCAGCGACCAGCGAGCGCATCGACTCCGAAATGCGGTAGTCGGTGCGATCTCCCCAAAAGCCCGCGCGACGTTCGAGGAACAGCACGGATTCGGATGGCAGAGGCTTTTTCAACGCCTGCGAAGGCGCTGGCAACCCGTGCGCGGCACACACTTTTTCGAGCACGACCAGGTCGGCGATCGCGGACTCGCTCAGTACATAACAGATCGGCCGCTCCCGCTGCGCATAGCGGGCGCGCAGATCTTCGGGCAGAACGTGTGGACGCGCCCACATCGAAACGGGCGCGCGCAGCAAGCTCAACCAGAGTCTGTCGAGTCCGGAGAAGTCAGCCATGGGTGGTGGGTTTGCGCCGCGCTATTCGGCGGTCTGGTTCTCGTTCTGTTCGAGCGCGCGGTCGATCGCTTGCTTGTGATCCTGAACCTGGCCCTCGACGGCGCGGGCCTTGTCGACGGCGCCTGCCATGTCACCGAACGCGGTTTCCTCGACCGGCGGCGGCTCGGCGGGCTGCTGCTGGGAACCGCAAGCGGCGAGTAATGACGCGACGAGCGCCAGCGACAGTAGGCTGCGATTCCTGCTCTTGTTGGTCATGTGGAACTCCTGTCGGTCGACCTCGCCACGTTCCGGTCGCGAATATTAGCAGGAGCGCAAACTCATGCGCTGGCCGCCAGGCGCCGCAGGAAGTTGTCCAGCAACGCGCACACATCGGTCAGGTTGGCCGTGAGGCGGTGATCTGAATCCAGAATATGCAGCGCGCTCTTATATTGGCGCGCATAGCGGATGCTGTTTTCCACCGGAACGATGTCGTCGTTCCAGCCGTGCACGATATCCACGGGACAGGCCGGCGGCGCCGGCGTGTATTTTTCATAGCCCGGCATGAAGAATGCCGGCGCCAGCAGGAACAAGCCGCGCGTTACGACCTGAGTCGAAACCGTCGTGCACACGTGCGCGCCGAGGCTCGAGCCCACCAGCAGCAGCTCTCCGGGCAACTTCTTGCAGACCTCGAGCAGCTTGCTGACGCGTGCGGCCGGATCGGCCATGCCGCGATAATCCACCGACTCGACCGTCAGACCATGTTTCTTCGCGACTTCGGCCATGGCGACGATCTTCGTGCCCCAGGGGTCGCCATCCTGGCCGTGCGAGAACACGATGTATTGCTGACTCACTAAAACAGCTCCCCGGGATTATTGGTGACCTCACCTTCTGGGGTCGGTCGCGTGTTGAAATCGTAGCGCGTCGGATCGGCCAGGTGCGAGAGCGTCACGTTGCGCAGACTGGAGAAGATCGACTCGGTGCGGCCGGGGTATTGGCGTTCCCATTCGCGCAGCATCTTCTTGATCTCGACCCGCTGCATATTCTCTTGCGAGCCGCACAGCGAGCACGGAATCAAGGGAAATTCCCGAGCGCGGGCGTAGCGCTCGATGTCCTGCTCGGCGACATAGGCCAGCGGACGGATCACGATGTGCCGACCATCCTCCGAGTGCAGCTTCGGCGGCATGGCCTTGAGCTTGCCGCCGAAGAACATGTTCAGGAACAACGTTTCGATGATGTCGTCGCGATGGTGGCCGAGCGCGATCTTGGTGATGCCGTTCTCGGCCGCGAATCGATACAAAGCGCCGCGCCGCAGCCGCGAGCACAGGCCGCACATGGTGCGGCCCTCGGGAATCACGCGTTTGACGACGCTGTAGGTGTCCTGCTCGATGATATGAAACGGAATGCCCAGCGCCTTCAGATAGCCCGGCAGCACATGCTCGGGAAAGCCCGGCTGTTTCTGATCCAGGTTCACCGCGATCAGCTCGAAGTGCACCGGCGCGCTGCGCTGGAGCGACATCAGGATGTCGAGCATGGTGTACGAGTCCTTGCCGCCGGACAGGCACACCATCACCTTGTCGCCCGCCTCGATCATGCGGAAATCTTCGATGGCCTTGCCGGCGAGGCTGCGCAGCCGCGCTTGCAGGCGCTTGAAGTTGTTCGAGTAGTCGGGAACGGCGGACATGCTCAGGCTTCCAGGTATTTGCCTTCGATATAGCGCAGCCAGGCGGCTGCGGACAGCGGCTTGCCAGTGGCGTTGCGGATCAGGTCGGGCGTGCTCACGCTCGCGGCGAGCGAGTGCACATTCTGCCGCAACCAGTCGAATAATCCCCCGAATTGTCCCGCGGCGATCTCCTCATCGAGCTGCGCACGGTCGGAGCGCAGGCTTTCGTACAGCTGACCGGCGATCACCGCGCCGATCGCGTAGGACGGGAAATACCCGAACGAGCCCACCGCCCAATGCACGTCTTGCAGACAACCCTCGGCGTCGTTCGCCGGCCGCACGCCGAGCCGGTCGCCCATGCGGGTATTCCAGGCTTCGGGCAGATCCCGGATTTTCAGCTCGCCCTTCAGGATCTGCTGCTCCAACTCATAGCGCAGCAGGATGTGCACCGGATAAGTGACCTCGTCGGCGTCGACGCGAATCAGGCTGCGGCGAACCCGGATCAGCAGCCGGTACAGATTTTCTACTTCCCACTCCGGTCCGGTGACCCCGAAGGCTTTTTCCATGAGCGGCTTCAGATAACGCAGGAACGGCCGGTTCCGGCAAATCAGCATCTCCAGCAGCAGCGACTGACTTTCCTGCATGGCCATGCCGCGGTCACGCCCGACCGGCTGACCGCGCCACTGTTCCGGCAAGCCCACGTCGTACATCGCATGACCTGTCTCGTGCAGCACGCCCATCAGGCCCGTCAGCGGCTCGGTCGCATTGAAGCGCGTGGTGATGCGGATGTCGCCGGGAATGCCGCCGGTGAATGGGTGCTCACTCTCGTCCAGTCGACCGCGATCGAAGGGGAACCCCATGACCTTCATCAACTCGGTCGCCAGGTGCCGCTGCTTGCTGGCGGCAAACCGCCCGGTGATTTCCAGCGGCGCGTGCTTGGCCTGCGTGTCGATGGCTTCTTGGATCAGGCCGGGCAGACGCCGACCGACTGTAGTGAAAATGGCGTCAATCTCGGCGGTGGTCATGCCCGGACTGAACTCATCCAGCAGCGCATCGTAGGGATCGAGCTTGAGTGCTTTGCCGAGCAGATCCGCCTTGTTCCGCACCAGTGCTGCAACTTCTTCCAGATGCGGCGCGAACAAGGAGAAGTCGCTCTTCTGGCGGGCCTCGATCCACTTGATTTCGGCCCGTGCGGTCGCCTTGGCAAGCCGTGAGACGAGGTTCTGCGGGGTGGCGATAGCGTGGTCGCGCTCCCGGCGCATCTCCTTCAGGTTGGCCTGCTGCCAATCCTCGAGGCCCGGCAAATTGGCCTCGGCGCGGTCGAGCAGGCGCGACACCCGAGGGGAGGTCACCAGCGCGTGCGATTCGGTCTCCAGAGCCGCGAGCTGTTCGCCCCGCAGTTCCGAGCTGCCGCGGGGCATCATCACCGCGGAATCCCAGCGCAACAGGCTGGCAGCGCTGCGAAAGGCGTGCAGACGCCGGAATTCCTGTTCGAGTTGTTGATAAGGCGTCAGAGCCATGGCGCGATCCGAAAGCTAGGTTGCCCAAAGCGGGCACATCCTCGAAAGGCGCCATTCTAGCAATGCCCGTTTGGCCACTAGCGTCGTCGGGCCGCAATTGATTTTTTAATTTTCCTAATTAATGCGACTAGCAGGTGCCGCAATGATGCGGCTTCCATTCCAAAAAAGTATTTCTGAATTACAAAATATTTAGGGAACGCAGAGTATCTGCCGTGGTCTCATACACCGTCCTCCTGCGAGAGTGGTGCGAGCCACTCTGGGACACGAGCCGGTATGTGTTGCAGCCTACCGGCTCATTTTTTTTCGGGGTCGGGAGCGGGGCCATCCTGCCACCGCCCCTCCCGCGACCTGGCAAAAAGGCGTGACTTTTTTGCCGGTCGCCGCCGCCGGACGGCGGCGGGTACATCCCTGTACCCGGGGCGGAATATCTCCGCCATCGCATCATCCATTTGGCGGTTGCACTAAGTTGCGTCTGGTTCGGTTGTCGGCGGCGTGGCCGGCTTTGCGCCCGCGGTGGTCCGCAGCTTGTCGATCATGTGGCTGATGTATTCCGGCGACTTCGTGTTGCGGGCGACGAACGCGTAGATCACGGGCACCACATACAGCGTCAATAGCAGCGAGAACGTGACGCCGTAGACGATCACCGATCCGATGGTGCTTCGACTCTCTGAGCCCGCGCCTGATGCGATCAACAAAGGCACCGCGCCGAACACCGTACACAAGCTGGTCATCAGCACCGGCCGCAGGCGAATCGCGGACGATTCGATGATCGACTCGTAGAACTCCACGCCGCGATCGCGCAGCTGGTTGGCGAACTCCACGATCAAAATACCGTTCTTGGCCGCCAGGCCGATCAGCATGATGCAGCCGATCTGGCTGTAGACGTTGATCGACCGATCCGTCAACCACAGTCCCGACAATGCGCCGGCCACCGCGAGCGGCACCGTCATCATGATGATCAGCGGATGGCGGAAGCTCTCGAACTGTGCGGCCAGCACCAGGAACACGATCAGCAGCGCCAGCATGAACGTGACGTACAAGGCGTCGCCGGAACGCTTGAACTCGCGAGACTCGCCGTCGTAGTTGATCACGGCGTGCGCCGGCAGCTCGGTGCGAATCAGATTCTCCATGTAGTCGAGCGCCTCGCCGAGCGAATAACCGGGCGTGAGGTTCGCGGACAGCGTGATCGAGCGCAGGCGATTGAAGCGCTTCAACTCGGTCGGGCCCGCGGTCTCCTCGATGGTGACCAGACTGGACAGCGGCACGAGCTGGCGCGTCGTCGCCGAGCGCACGTAGATATTCGTCAGGTCGCTCGTCGTGGCGCGGTCCGTATCCTTCGCCTGCAGGACCACGTTGTATTCCTCGCCACGATCCAGATACGTCGTGACGATGCGCGATCCCATCATTGTTTCCAGCGTGCGCCCCACGGCCGTGAGCGACACACCGAGGTCGCCGGCGCGATTGCGATCGACCATGACGCGGATCTGCGGCTTGCGCGCGTAGAAATCCGAATCGAGGTTGGTGAGTCCAGGGTTCTCCGCCGCCTTGGCGAGAATGATGTCGCGCCACTTGGCCAATTCCGCATAGTCGCTGCCGCCGAGCACCACCTGCACTGGAATACCTGAGCCGCGAATGCCCAGACCGCCGGGCATGCCGACGTTGACACGCACGCCCACCAGATTGGACAGGCGTTGGCGCATGCGAGCAGCGATCTCCTGCGCCGATTCCTGGCGCTCATCCCATTCGCTGAGGTTCAGCGAGACGAAACCCGAGTTCATGTCGGTGCCGCCGAATGTCGGCGCACGTGAGTTGAAGCGGCGCACGTTGCCGCGCGCGACTTCCTCGGCCACCACTTCTTCGACCTGCCGCAAATAACGATCGAGATATTGCAGGCTCGAGCCTTCCGGCGCGGTGACCCGGATGAACACGCGCTGACGATCCTCGCTGGGCGTGTATTCGGAGGGCAGATCCTTGAACAAAACCAGTGCCAGGCCGAAGGCGAGCGCGCCGGCCACAACGACCAGCAAGGGCGCAGCGAGCGCACGCCGCAGGCTGCGCTCATACATGTTCGACAGCCATTGGAAAAAGCGATCGACCGCGTGCGCCACCCGCCCGCGCACGATGCCCTTGGCGAAGATCTTCGAACACATCATCGGCACCAGGGTGAGCGACACCAGCGCCGAGATGCCGATGGCCGCCGCGATGGTGATGCCGAACTCGCCGAACAGCCGGCCGACGTTGCCTGGAATGAACGAGATCGGCAGGAACACCGCCATCAACACCAGCGTGGTGGCGATGACGGCGAAGCCGATCTCGCGACTGCCGTCCACCGACGCAAGCAGCGGCGCCTCGCCCAGCTCCATCCGACGCACGATGTTTTCGAGCACGACAATCGCATCGTCGACCACCAGGCCGATGGCAAGCACCGCACCGAGCAGCGTCAGCACGTTCACCGAGAAACCGGCGATCGCCATGACGATACACGCGGCAATGATGGACACCGGAATCGTCACCGCCGGAATGATGGTGGCTCGCACCGTGCCCAGGAACAGATAGATCACCACCAGCACCAGCAGCAGTGCGGTGACCAGCGCGTGCTGTACTTCGTAGATCGACTTGCTGACGAAGACCGAGTCGTCGATGCTGGTATCGAGCGTCAGGTCCTTGGGCAGCGTCTTCTGCACCTCGGCGATTTCCGCATACACGCCCTTGGAAACATCGAGGACGTTGGCCGTAGATTGAGGAACGATGCCGAGGCTCACGCCGGCATTGCCGTCGGTGCGCGCGATCGATCGCAAATCCTCCGCTGCAACTTCGACGCTCGCGACTTCACCGAGGCGCACCAGATAGCCATCGCCGCCGCGACCGACCACGAGCTGACGGAAATCGTCCGGCGTGCGGAAGCCAGTGTCGGTGCGCAACGTGAACTCGCGCTCCAGCGATTCGATGCGGCCCGCCGGCAGCTCGATATTCTCCTGTCGCAACGAGTCTTCCACGTCCTGCACAGTCAGCTGACGAGCCGCCAGCGCCTTGCGATCCAGCCATACGCGCATCGCATAGCGCCGCTCGCCGCCGATGCGGATGGTCGCGACGCCAGGCACGACGGAGAGCCGGTCGACGAGGTAGCGATCCGCATAGTCGGTCAGCTCCAGCTGCGTGCGCGTGGCGCTGGTCAGCGCCAACCACATCACCGGCTCGGAGGACGTATCGACTTTCGCGATCTGCGGCTGCTCGGCTTCCTCAGGCAACTGTTGTACGACGCGCGAGACACGGTCGCGCACATCGTTCGCCGCCGACTCGATGTCTCGATCCAAGGCGAACTCGATGGTGATGCGGGAGCGCTCATCGAAGCTGGAGGAACGCAACGTCTCGACGCCTTCCAGGCCTGCGATCTGGTTCTCGATCAGCTGAGTGATCTTCGATTCGATGACCGCAGCCGATGCGCCTCTATACACGGTGTCGATGCTGACGACCGGCGGCTGCACGTTCGGCGTCTCACGGACCGTCAGGCGGCTGAGCGCCATCAAGCCGATGATGGTCAGCAGCAGGCTCACCACCATCGCGAAGACGGGGCGGCGGACCGAGATTTCCGAGAGGATCATGACGCGGCCTGGGGAGCGGCTTCGGAGCGTGCGACCACCGGCGTGCCGTCGTGCACGTTCAACGTGCCGTCGGTGACGACCACGTCCTCATCGGTCACGCCCTTGAGGATCTCGACCTCGCCGGGGCGACGACGACCGATGGTGATTTCACGCTTCTGAGCCTTGCCGTCGGCGACCACAAACACGAAATGCTTGCTGTCCTCCGGAACAATGGCGGTCTCGGGCAGCATCAACGCCTTGCCTTCGGAGCGCACCAGCCGCAGCGTCATGAACATGCCCGGTCGCAGGCGGCTGTCCTGGTTATCGATCACGGCGCGCACGACGACGGCGCGAGTGGTGGGATCGACGCGCGTATCGACACTGTCCACCCGGCCTTTGAAAGTGGCGTTGGGATACGCGCTGCTCTGCGCCTGGACCGTCAAGCCCGGCTTCAAACTGGAAAGAAACAACTCGGGCACCGCAAAGTCGAGCTTCACCACACTCAGATCGTCGAGCGTCGTGATGACACCGCCCGGGTTCACCAATCCACCCAAGCTCACATTGCGCAAGCCGACCCGTCCGTTGAACGGCGCAGTGATGATGCGATCCTTGACGCGCGAGCGGGCTGCGGCGACGCGGGCCTGATTCGCGAGCATCGTCGCTTCGAGCTGATCGAGCTGTGCCTCGGACAGCGCCTTGGTCTGGAACAGCTCCTGGCTGCGCTTGTATTGGCTGCGGCTGTCGCGCTCGGCCGCTTCGGCGGCGGCGAGATCGGCGAGTGCTTCGGCGTTATCGAGCTCGACCAGCACGTCGCCCTTGCGGACCTGCTTGCCTTCCTCGAAATGAATGGCGGTGACGCGGTCGGCGATCTTGGCGGTGATATCGACCGATTCCTTGGCTCGCACGGTGCCGAGCGCTTCGACCTCGAGCGCGAAATCCTTCAGCTTGGGTTGGGCCGTCATGACCGGCACTTCACGCGCGCCGGGAGCGCGGGCACCTGCCGGAGCCTGTGCGTCAGAGCCCGAATGCCCGAAGTAATACCAGGCGCCGGCGCCGACCACGAGGGCTAGCGCCGCCGCCACGATGCTATTGCGATTCACGAATCCGCCAGGGAGTCAGCTAGGAGAACGAGCCATTCTCCCAGCTGCAGTGCAGCTTGTCTTCGCAACGTTCATGCGAAAATTCGTAAGACTTGTGCCGATCGTTGCAAAGTTTCGCAAATGGGAACCGCCGCGCCCGAGGTTCAGAAATTCGAACCGCGGGGCGGGTTCCAGCTGACAGAAATGTAAGGTTTAAATCGTGGGCTCGGCGTCGGAGGCGTCCGGGATGCCTTCGAACAGGGCGGTCGACAGGTAACGCTCGGCGGTGTCCGGCAGCATTGCCAGAATGACCGAACCCTGCGGCGCCTTCTGCGCGACCTTCAACGCCGCCGCAATGGTGCCGCCGGCGGAAATGCCGCAGAAGATGCCTTCTTTCGCCGCGAGCTGACGCGACGTTTGAATGGCCTCGTCATCGGTCACGGTCAGGATCTCATCGGCCACCTCGCGATTCAGCACGCCCGGTACGAAGTCCGGCGTCCAGCCCTGGATCTTGTGAGGCTTGAACTCGGCGCCGGCAAGCAGCGAGGCCGATGCCGGCTCGGCCGCAATGATGCGCACATCGGGGCGAGCCTTCTTGATCATTTCTCCGGCGCCCGTGAGCGTGCCGCCGGTGCCCCAGCCCGTGACCCAGAAGTCCAGCTTGCGGCCGGCGAAATCGCTGAGGATCTCGGGACCGGTGGTATTGCGGTGATATTCCGGATTGGCCTGGTTCTCGAACTGGCGGGCGAGGAACCAGCCGTGCTTCTCCGACAGCTCTTTCGCCTTGCGCACCATGCCCGAGCCGCGCTCGGCGGCCGGCGTGAGAATGACCTTCGCGCCGAGCAGGCGCATGATCTTGCGACGCTCGACCGAGAACGATTCGGCCATGACCGCGACGAACGGATAACCCTTGGCCGCGCACACCATCGCCAGCGCGATGCCAGTGTTGCCCGAGGTGGCTTCGACGACAGTCTGGCCGGGCTTCAGCGTACCCCGGCGCTCCGCGTCCTCGATGATGGCAATGGCCAGGCGGTCCTTGACCGACGACATCGGATTGAAGAACTCGCACTTGGCGTACATCGTGACGTTCGCTGGCGCGAGCCGGTTGATTTTGACGATGGGCGTGCGGCCGATGGTGCCGAGAATGTTGTCGTAGATCATGGCGGGGAACTACTTGCTTTTGGGGAGGAGCGGCAGATTGCGCGCGCCCTGAAACGGCGTCAACAACCCTTTCGCATGTGACAATTCACTTACTTTGGTGATGACTCGACCGGTTGCCGCCGCCTGCGGCGGCGGGAACATTGCTATATCGATGATTCAGGAGCGGTCTCGCTCTCTCAACCAGCCGGCAATCCTGTCCGGAATCTGCCGCTGCGCCGTGCCGCTCACATAGATGCCGATGTGGCCGCCCTGAAACTCGTGCGTGCTGTAGTCGCTGCTGCCTGTGAGCTCGCCCAGCGGCTTGCTGCTCGACGGCGGCACCAGGTGATCCTGCATGGCATAGATGTTCAGCAGCGGCACGGTGATCTGCTTCAGATCCACCTTGCGGCCACCCACTTCCAGCGTGCCCTTCGACAACCGGTTCTGTTTGACGAACAGCGTCAGGAACTGGCGAAACATCTCACCGGCCTGATCGGGGCTGTCGAAGATCCATTTTTCCATGCGCAGGAAATTCTCCAGCGCCGCGGCGCTGGTGTTCGGATCGTTGAGCTGGTGCAACAGGTCGACGTACTTCTGGCTGTTCAGCCGGAACGGCATCAGGCTCACGAACAACGCATTGAGGGCCTCGCCCGAAACATTGCCCGTTGCCGCAACCAGCGCATCTACATCGACATGTTTCGCCCACT
This sequence comes from Peristeroidobacter agariperforans, assembly GCF_004138335.1. Taxonomy (GTDB): domain Bacteria; phylum Pseudomonadota; class Gammaproteobacteria; order Steroidobacterales; family Steroidobacteraceae; genus Steroidobacter; species Steroidobacter agariperforans. The sequence goes on from NZ_RYFW01000001.1 coordinate 273,348, forward strand.
TGGTGAGCAGATTCTCGGGCGTATGGAAGTCCACCGGCGTGACCATCGTGATCAGATTACGCAGCCGCTGCGGATGGAGCGCCGCGTAACACAAGCTCATCGTGCCGCCCTGGCAGACGCCGAGCAGATTGATCCGATCGTGACCGCTGGCCTTGCGCACGAAGTCCACACAGTGCGACATGTAACGCAACACGTAATCTTCCAGCGCCAGATAACGGTCGGCGCCGTCGGGATAGCCCCAGTCGATGAGATAAACATCGACGCCCCGCTGCAACAGACCGCGGATCAGCGAGCGATCGGCCTGCAGATCCATCATGTACGGTCGATTGACCAGCGCATAGCTGATGAGCACCGGCGTGTGCACGCGATTCTCGGCGGCCACCACTTCCGAGGGCCGGTAGCGGTACAACGTAACTTTGTCTTCGCTGAAGACGGCATCTTTGGCCGAGCTGCCGATCGTGACTTCGCCGGCGTTCGCAAGCGCCGCGAGGCCCTGCGACATGCGCCGCATGAAATCGTTGGTGACAGCAGCCAGCTCGGCCGAGCCCGGAGTGGACCCGCTCATGATCGTTCCTCCCCACGCGCTGCAGCCAGCTCGCTTTCCAGCGTGGCGATGCGCTCGCGCAACTCGCGCATCTGCTTGTGCACCGTGTTCAACTCGGAGCGCGTCGGCAGATCGAACTGTTTCAACGTGCGCTCCAACACCGCCTGCTGGCGCGTCTTCAAGCGGATGGCTGCATTGCCCAGTTGCGCCTGCAGCTTGCAGTACGACTCGCTGTGCGCCACCTGGGCAAATACTTTCTCGCCGCACTCCACCCACAAGTTGTACAGCTCGCGATAATCCTCGATGCCCGGGGCGGCGCCAGAGCTGTGCTTCGCGCGCCGCTCACGAATGGCCGCTTCCAACATCGACAGCGCATCGGTCTGGACCTTTGACCACACCGTGCGCAGCTCTTGTTCCAAGTGCTGATACTCGGCTTGCGCAGCCAGCAGCTCTCGCCACGCTTCGGTCTGCTCGCGAGCCATGCCCAGCGCGGGCATGCGCGAAATCAAGTCGGCGAATTGACGAGTCGCGCCTTCGCCTGCCGAAGCGGCGCCGGCCCAAGTGCCTTGCCACGCGTTGAGCATTTCTTCGCCGAACTTCAGCGGCGCCTCGCCCGCAGCGGAGCCAGCCGCACTTCGCTGCGCGAATTGCTGCCATCCCTGCAGATAGGACTGCCCTGCTTCCAGCCAACGCATGCCGAGATCGCGGAACTGGTCCGAGACGCCTTCCGACTTGGGGCCAGCCGTGCTTGCTGCATCAGCGCCAGGCATGCCGGCACGGCGCAACTGCTCGCGCTGTTGCTCGATCCAGGCTTGGATCCAGTCGGATCCGTCGTTTTTCGACTCGGACATTGCCGCTTCCCCTCACATCGACACGGCATTATCAATCGTCCGGACGCGAATTGCTCAGCCAGGTGGATGTCTGTTGCACCGCCAAATGCACGTCGTTACAGTAGCCCGCCCCCGACGCTCGAGGGTTGTATTGTGTCCACCATGCCGGAGCGCGCCAAAAGCCTGTCGAGCTGAGCATGAGCGAAGAACGACTGATCAAAAAATATGCGAACCGGCGCCTGTACGACGCCGCGCAAAGTCGTCACATCACGATCGACGACATCCGCGACATGGTGATTGCGGGCACGCGCGTGAAGGTGATCGAGGATAAAAGCAATGAGGACATCACGCGCCTCGTGCTGCTGCAGGTGATCGCCGATCAGGAACAATTCGGCCGCCCCATCCTTTCGACCTCGTTGCTCGAATCGATGATCCGTTTTTATGGCAACTCCATGCAGAGTTACTTCAGCAGCTACCTCGAGAAGAGCGTCGAGACGTTCATCCGCCAGCAGGAAGTCATGCAGCACCAGATGAATCGGACTACCGCTCCGGGCAGCGGCGCGCCCAATCCGCTCGCCGAGCTGACTCGACAGAACCTGGAGCTGTGGGCCAAGATGCAGGAGACGCTGCTGGCGACGTTCGCGCCGCCGCGCGATCAAGCTCCCCAAGCCAACAACACCAAGAGCAAGACTGGTGGCAAAGCTTCCGATAGCGACGCTGACGAGTCCTGACGTTTCGTCCGCGCACGCATGCCGCTGAAGATCTGTTTCGTCGCTTCGGAAATCGCGCCGCTGGCCAAGACCGGCGGGCTCGCCGATGTTGCCGGCGTCCTGCCGCGCCATCTGCACGCGCTCGGTCACGACGTGCGCGTATTCATGCCGTTGTACTCGAGCATGAGCAACGGCGTGCTGCGAGACGCGCGGCCGGTGACCGCCGCACAGCATGTGCCGCTGGCGCTGGGCGCGCATCGTTATTCGTTCACCATTCTCGAATCGCAGCTGCCGAATTCCTCGGTGCCCTTGTATTTAGTGCACTGTCCGGAAGCGTACGATCGGCCGTCCATCTATACGTCGGGCGTCGACGAGCATCTGCGCTTCCTGGTGTTGCAACGAGCGGCGCTCGATGCCTGCCAGCGCATGCAGTTCACCCCGGACATCCTGCACTGTAATGACTGGCACACGGCGCTGATGCCGATGATGCTCAAGAGCGTGTACGCCTGGGACAGCCTGTTCGCCACGACTCGCCCGGTGCTGTCGATTCATAACATCGGCTACCAAGGCATTTTTCCGGCGAGCACGACTTACGACATCGGCGGCAATGTGAGTCATCTGGTAGCGCCGGAAACGTTGGCGGGCGGCGCCTTCAACTGGCTGCGTGAAGGCGTGCGACATGCGCATCGAGTCACGACGGTCAGCCCGACCTATGCCAAGGAGATCTGCACGCCGATCGGCGGTCACGGCCTGGATGGAGTCCTGCGCGCACGCGCCGATGGTGTCGTCGGCATTCTGAACGGCGTGGATTACAACGAGTGGAATCCCGCGACCGACCGTTATTTGAAACATCACTATTCGCCCGGAAATCTGTCGGGCAAGCGCTTCACCAAGCGCTCGCTGCTCGACTGGCTGAATCTTTCAGTCAGCGACAGCGCGCCGCTGGTCGGCATCGTCTCGCGCATGACAGTGCAGAAGGGCTTTGACTTGTTGTTCGACTCGCTGCCCTACATTCTCGAGACGCGCGATATGAGCCTGGTCGCGCTCGGCAGCGGCGAGGCGCATTACGAGAACTTCTTCGTTGATCTACAACAGCGGTTTCCCGACCGTGTCGTATTCCATCGCGGCTACAGCGAAGAGTTGTCGCATCTGATCGAAGCGGCCAGCGATATGTTCCTGATGCCGTCGCAGTACGAGCCCTGCGGCCTGAATCAGATGTACAGCCTGAAGTACGGCACGGCGCCCATCGTCCGTCGCACCGGCGGCCTGGCGGACTCGGTGCAGATGTGGGACCCGACGACTCGTCAGGGCACCGGTGTCGTGTTCAACGATTTCGATGTGCCGGCGGTGGAATGGGCCCTTCACACCGCGCTCGACTTCTTCAAGGATCAGGACGGCTGGACTCAGCTCATGCTCAACGGCATGGCGCAGGACTTTTCCTGGGACCGACAGACCGGCGAGTACGTGAATCTGTATCGCGAGCTCACCGGCAAGTGGGATTGACCCGCCTGACTGTTACAGTCAGGAACAATTGATTATTTCATTACAGCGAGATTGACGCTGCCGGTCTCGTTGAACGGAATCTTCTTCAGGAACCGGATGTCGGTGAGCAGCTTGCCTTCGATCGCATAGTTCACCTGCGTGCGGCCATTGAGCCGCGACAGCAACCGGCCGATGCCGCTCACGAAGTTGGTCCGCACCGTCACGTCGAAGTCGGTCTCGCCATTGGCCGGCACCACGAACGGCTTGTTCAACATGCCCTCGGCGAAGCCGTCGCCTTCCAGGAATATCTTGTAATCCAGCCCCGTGATCGGCAGCTCGCGATCGTTCGGGTTCTCCACGTTCATGCGGATCAGGAACTGCTGATTGAAGATGTCCGCCGAGGTCATCGCGACCGCCACCAGTGCGAGCCGCGGCGCCTTGAGGTCGGGGCGCAGCGAGCTGCAGCTGCTCGCAGTGATGAGCAGCGTGAGGATCAACAGGCAACGAGCGATGACCTTGTTCATCTGGCCCCCAAGGAGAATTGGGGGCGAAGGATAGCAGAGGAGGCCGGCTGCATTATGTGACGCAGCCCCTCCCCGAGGCTACGGCTGCTGCAACCGGGCCAGCATGTCGCGCGTGACCAGCGCGACGCCTTGTTCGCTCATGTAGAAGCGGCGGGCATCGTCCTCGCGGTTGACGCCGATCTGGGTGCCGGGAGGCACCACGCCGCCGGTGTCGACGATGGCGCGCTTGATGACGCTGCCGGCGCCCACCTTCACGTCGGGGAAGATCACCGAGCGCTCGATGTAGCTGCGTTCGTCGATGCGCACGTTCGAGAACAACAGCGATTGATTCACGGTGGCGCCGGAGATGATGCAGCCGCCGGACACCATCGAATTGATCGCCATGCCGCGCCGGCCGTCCTCGTCGAGCACGAACTTCGCGGGTGGATACTGGCGCTGATAGGTCCAGATCGGCCACTGCTCGTCGTAGATATTCAGCTCGGGATTGACGTAGATGAGCTCCATGTTTGCGTCGTAGAACGCATCCACCGTACCGACGTCGCGCCAGTAGTGCTGAACGCGCGTCTCGTTGTCCGTGAATGGATACGCGATCACTTTGTGAGTGTTGAGCGCGCCCGGGATGATGTTCTTGCCGAAGTCGTGCGACGTTCCCGGACGCTGGGCCTGCTCCTCGAGCAAGCGATACAGCAGGCTGGCCTTGAATACATAGATGCCCATGGAGCCAAGCGCCATGTGCTCGCGCCCCGGAATGCCTTCGGGCTCCTTGGGCTTCTCGGAAAACTTGGTGATCCGATAATCCGGATCGACGCTCATGACGCCGAACGCGGTGGCCTGCTCACGCGGCACTTCGACGACGCCGACGGTGATATCGGCGCGCTTCGCGACGTGCGAGGCGAGCATCACGCCGTAGTCCATCTTGTAGATGTGATCGCCCGCCAGCACCAGGATGTGCTTGGGGTTGTGCAGCTTGATGATCTGCAGGTTCTGGTACAGCGAATCGGCAGTGCCGCGGTACCAGAAGTCGCCCATCTGCTGCTGCGCCGGGATGATCTCGACGAACTCGCCGAACTCGCCGCGCAGGTAGCCCCAGCCGCGCTGGATGTGCTGGATCAGCGAATGCGCCTTGTACTGGGTCATGACCTGAATGCGGCGAATGCCCGAGTTCACGCAGTTCGACAGCACGAAATCGATGATGCGGAACTTGCCGCCGAACGGCGTGGCCGGCTTGCAGCGGAAATCGGTGAGATGCTTCAGACGCTCGCCGCGTCCGCCGGCCATGATCACCGCCAGCGTATTGCGCGTGATGCGACTGACGTACCGGCGCGTCCGGGCTTGCGATTGGTCGCGCCGGCGCGCCAAACCTTCCCTCGATCGAGCGGGCTCTGCTCTATCGTCCATATCAGGAAATCTCGCTTCGCGTCGGGCGGTCCCGTCGGCACGGGCACCATCCGTTGGGTTGACCGACCTCAGTGTCGGCGACGACCGCGGCCGCTTGCCTCGCAGGCGCGGCTTCGGCATTGTTGGTTGCTCGCCATCCCCATCCTCGAAGGATTCAGGAAGGTGAGGCTCCGGCGCCACAGTCTGCCGGAACCCCGCATCCAGAGTAAGCATACCGGCATGCTGCAACGGTTTTATAACGACGTCGTCCTCGCGCTCGGACATGGCTGCGGCTCCTCGCACCTGGCGGGCTGGCGTCGTTGTCGGCCCGCACTAACGATCATCTGTGGGTTAACGTTGGGACTGTCCTGCAAGGTCCATGCTCAGCAGCCAGCCGACGCTGCTGACAACGCTAACAAGCTGCCAGTAGCCTCAGCCTGCTTGCCCGACGGCAGTGGATATCTCAAGGCGAGGCTGTCGGGCGCGGTGCAAACAGAGCTCGTATGGGGCAACGACGGCACGGAATGCACCGGCGCCGTGCGGCCCGACGGTGGGATTCGCGTACGTTTCAGTCACAAAGACGGTGTCGACGGCGGCCGCCTGGTACTGTTGTTCGGTATCGCAGCGTTGCGCGAAGGGCAGTCGGCCAAGGCACTGCCGGTGAACCTGACTGTCATACGGGAAGGCCTGGGCGAGTTTTACAGTACCCAGGGAGATAACAAATGCACGCTCGATGATGTGCGGCAGGAGCCACTGGTCGGGATACCGCACCGTTCCCGTTCCTACCGCATAATTGCGCGCGGCTTTTGTACACACCCTGCACGGGCCGTGCGGGGCAACGGCGTGATCCTGCTGTCGCGTTTCGACTATGTAGGCCGGATTGACTTCGACGCCGAGGACAAAGATGAAACCCTTGCAGGCGGAGCGATGACGGCGCAAGGCCGGATGAAACAGCAATGATGAGCAAATTCACAATGTCTGCAGGGCGGTGGCTCGCCCCGGTGTTCTTGATCTGTGTGCACCTGGGTGGCCCGGCACTGGGCGCCGCGCCTGCCAGTCAGCCGGCTGCACCCGAGGTCACGGCCAAAGACCTGGACCGCGCCTTCGAGCGGGACACCCTGCAGATCGCGACACCGGACGCGCGCCTGCACCGCTTCAATACCTGGATCGCCGATGACGATCAGCGCCGCCAGCGCGGCCTGATGTTCATCCGCCAGCTGCGCCCCGACGATTCCATGCTGTTCATCTACCCGCAGCCCATGACCGTGGCGATGTGGATGAAGAACACCTACGTGCCGCTGGACATCCTGTTCGTGGCGGCCGACGGCAAGGTGATCCACATCGCTCAAAACACCGAGCCGCTGTCGCTGAAGACCATCGAGTCCGGCGGTATAGTCCTGGGCGTGGTCGAATTGCCAGCCGGCACGGCGGCGCGCCTGAAAATCACGCCCGGTGCGCAGGTGATTCACGCCGCACTCTCGGCGCCTCAACGGTAACCATGCTCGACCTCCCCGGTCATCCCGTCCTCGACAAAACCGCTCTGGTGGGCGGCTGTCTGCGGCTGCCGGTGCGGATCGATGCGCAGCGCCTGGCGGCGGAGATCGCGACATTACCTCCAACGCTGTGGGGCTCCACTGGCGGACGCGTCGGCGTTCATCGCAACGCCGAGGCTTTGTTTCTTCGCGGGTATGCCCCCGCCCAGGGAGCATTGCCGATCGAGGATCGTGAGCCACTGGCGATGCTGCCGTATGCCCGCGAGATCATCGAGCGGCTGATACCGGCTCCGCCGCAGCGATGTTTGCTCGCGCGCCTGCCCGGTGGCGTATCCATCGATCCGCACATCGATCGCGCGCCCTATTTCGCCAAGACCCTGCGGCTGCACTTCCCGATCGAATCGCACGAGCAGGTGCACATGATCGCGGGCGAGCTCACTTATCTCATGCGGCCCGGCGAAGTCTGGGTATTGAACAACAGCTCGCCGCACGCCGTATGGAACGCGGATCCGGATCGTTCGCGTACTCACATGATTTGTGACTTCCTGCCGACGCCCGCCTTGCTCGAAGTCATGGCATCGGGCGAGCGCAATCTCGGCCAGCACAACGAGGCGGTCGAACGGCACTTTGCCACGCACGCCACGGGATGATCGTTACCCCTCGATTCGTGTTCCTGCACTTGCATAAGTCCGGCGGCACCTTTGTGAATGCCGGCCTCGTGCAGCACATCGCGGGGGCGAGACAGCTCGGATATCACCTGCCCCGCTCCATGCTTCCCGGGCAATACACAGCGCTGCCGCTGCTGGGCCTGGTGCGCAATCCCTGGAGCTACTACGTCTCCTGGTACAGCTTTCAGCGCTCGCGACCCAGACCGAATGCGCTGTTTCAAACGATCAGCAATAGCGGCGCACTGGACTTCGGCGGGACGATCCGGAACATGCTGAATCTGGAGCGCGACCCAGCGTTGCTGGATCGGGTGCTCGCTGCCCTGCCGGCGGCGTACCTCAATCAGGGACTGAATCTGCCGAGCTTTGCCTTAGCTCCGATTCGGGGTAGCGGGCTGGGCTTCTATTCGTTTCTGTATCGTTATTTGTATGGGCCCGATATCACCGCCGTGAGGCTTGCGCGCATGGAGCAGTTGCGGGTCGAAGTGCCACAACTATTGGAGTCTGCAGGTGAGCCTGTGACATCAGCGCTGCGTGACTACATGAGCACCGCGCCGGCGCTGAATACCTCTGAACATGCGCCTTACCGCCAGCTCTACGATGCTGAGCTGGCGCAATTGGTCGACGAGCGCGATCGGCTTGTCATCGAGCGTCACGGCTACTCGTTCTAGTAGCCGCGACTGTCTGCTTATTGATTGGCCATGCGCGGCCGGCGCTCGATCGCCTTGAGCTGCAGCTTGGTGTCTTCCTGCAGCTGCTCCCATTCACGCGCCGTCATGCACGATGTCTTTTTACGCAGCCGCGAGCCCGTCTGCAGGTCCTGACGACACAGCAGGATCCGGCCGTTCTCGTTCTTGATCTGGTAGCCCGCCTTTTGCATGGCCATGATCTTGTCGGCGTCGAGCTCGCCCTCGGTCAGCGAGTCTGCCTTGGCGGCGGGCGTCGCAGCGACGGGCGCTTCGCTGGCTGGTTTGGCATCGGCTGGCGGCTGCGCTGGAGTTGCGGCTCGAGGCGCCGCGGGCTCGGCCGGAGCCGTTTCCTGTGCGAGGACCTGACCCGTTGCACCGATGGCGACGAACATCAACCAGACCTGACGAAACATCATGACCGACTCCTGAGCATCCTTAACTCAACGCAGCGCGATTAACTTATCCCACGTGACCTGAACGGACGGCAACACCGGAGCAATCTGCGCTTCATTCGTCCGCCACTTGTCCGCGGCGGGCGCGGTCAGTGTGTAACGAGATGACGGCAGCGGCGCCGACAAACGATCGGCCAGCGCTGAATCTACCGGCAAATGCAGGAACTCGCACAGCTTACCGATCGTGCCGGCCGGATCGCGGAGCAAATTAGCATATTGCACGACTGCCCAGCGCTCAGGCCCCAGCGGTTGCAGATCATCGAGGATCTGGGCATTGGTCCGTTCCCACTGCCACGCGGCTATTTCGGCCAGCGGCCGGCCGTTCATGTCGCGCCAACCTGGCGGCAACAACATCGACCACGGGCCGTCGAAACCTTCCAGCTTGGGATACGTGCGCCACTGCCCGGAGCGCCAGGCTTCCATGATGCTGCTGATGTTTTCACGCGGATCGCGCCACAGGAACACGAATCTCGCATCTGGAAAAATGCGATTGAAGAACGGAATGCGCAACGAGTTCTTCGGCGTCTTCTCCAAGAAACGGCGCTGGCCGGGCTCGGACAACGGCTGGCCGGTATGGTCCCGCAGATGAGACAGGATCTCCTGGCGGATGTCCTCGGCGATGGCGTCGGTAGCATGCTCCGCACTCAGGCGATTTGAATCGATACCCGGCGCGCCCGGCCGCAAGCCCTCGATACCTTCCACCAGCCAATGCGCTTCGCCGCCGACCGTGCACAGTTGTGAGCTCGCGGCCAATGTTTCGAACAGCAGCGTGCTGCCCGAACGCGGCGCGGACACGATAAAAATCGGCGCTTCGATCGTCGGCGCACGTGCACGCGTCGGTCGAGCTGGCGCGGCCGTGCTCGCAGCCTGTTGGGGTAGCGACAGCATGGCCCGCAACACTCGCCCTTCGAGCACCTGATGAACGCCTACGCCATTCGTGCGCATCACCAGGCCTTCCGACAGCTCTCGCGACGCGTTCCGAATGCCGTCGCGCAGATTCGTGAACTCCGGCCAGCCCTGCGGATCGCCGCCATACAAGGCGTACAGTTGCCGCCAGTCCTTGCACAGCGCTTCCAACATTGCGTGATAACGGACCAGGCGCGCGTGACTGTTGGGCAGGTTTTCCCGAGCCACCAGCTCCGAGCGCAGATCGAGAATCAAGAAGTCGATTTCACCCGGCGTCATGACAGGAGCGAGCTTGGCGCGTTCCATGAGCGGTGACGCCTGACGATCCGCCACATACGAAACGGTGCGCACTTGCGCGGCGGGATTGTCACTTTGCGCAACCAGTTGCCAGAAGTGGGCGCTGCCCGAAGTGTCCGCGACCAAGTGAATGCGCTCGTCCGGCGTGAAATTCTCGACTCGATGCGAGCGCCAGTTATCGAACAACCACGCCTCGCCCGCCGCCATGTGGACGACCTGGTCCGAGCAATAGAAACGAACTTCCGGCCGCGTCACGATGGGAATGTGCAGGCGGACGCGCGTGAACCAGTGATAGTTGATATCGGCATGCTCCGGCACGGTTGCGCCCGGCGCCAGGCGCAACAGGCGCGAGCGGCTCCACACCACGCCAAAGCTCGCCAGAATCTGACGAATGTACGGCGATTGTTGGAGATGTGCCGTCGCTTGCATGCGGCCGTTGACGTCGTCGTTCTCGCCGCCATCGACGCTGATCAAGCGTGCCGCGCTATTGCCCTTGATATCGTTCGGGTGCCGGGCCCAGGCTTCGGCAGGCAGGGCTGCCACTTCGGCCCGCAGGCGCTCCACATCGAAGCGCAACGGCAAACGATAGAACGGCTTGGGCAACCGCATGACTACGCCGCCTCCGCCGCTTTGCGAAAATCCCCCATCGCCGGCACGAGCATTTCAACTGCGGCGCACTCCGCTTCGGTGAGGTGCGGATTCCAGATGTCGAAGATCAGCACGACGCGGGTGCGCTCGCTACGATTCCACGCCTCGTGCTCGTAGGTGTCGTCGAAAATGACGGCGCGACCTTCGCGCCACTCGTGCACTTCGCCGCCCACCTTCAATGCGCAATCGGGCGGCACTAGCAACGGCAGATGTCCGACCAGCCGCGTGTTGGTCACGCCGCGATGGGGCAACAAATGCGTGCCGGCCGTGAACACGGAGAACAACACTTCCGGGCCGTGATCTCGCACGTGAGACAGCGGCAGGATATCGAGCGTGCTCGCAGTTACCGGGCACGCCGCACAGTTGTCGGCGCGTCGCTCGCCATGACGATAAAAGTAATAACCATTCCAGCTCGGCGGCGCTTGCAGCCCACGCAGGTTTTCTTTTTCGATCGCCTCCGTCGTAAACACGCGCTCACGACCGGCCGTGCTCGGCAGGAGCTGCAGCAACTCCTGACGGATCGCGAAGGTCTGTGCTTCGAGCTGCTCGATCCACGGGAACAGCGCTCGATCCAGATAGGCCGCCGGCGGCACGTCCGGCACATAGAAAAATGTCGGTTGCTGGCGTGGATCGGGATAGACCGGCGCTTCTTCCCTGAAGTAGATGCGCAGGCCGCGTTCGATACGCTCGAGCGAGTCGGCGCCGAATTTCTGCCGCAACGGCTCGAGCAGATTGGCGAAGGTCGCCATGCGCGTCTGTCGCACCATGCGCACCGCATGTTCGACCATCGGTCGCAATCCTGGCGCCGTCGTCTCGGCGTTGAGCCAGCGGCCTTGCGCCTGCGCGTCATTGCTCGCGCGAAAGTATTGAAGCGCCGCCTGCTCTATCTGCCCCGCGCGTTCCAGCGCGACCGCGTAGTGCAAACGGATGATGAACATGCCCGGCGCCAGTTTGATCGCCGTGCCGTGGGCTGCAACGGCGCCATCCACGTTCCCGGCCGCCTCGTACACGCGGCCGAGATAATGGCGGCTCAAGGCATGGTTGGGATTGGACTCGACAGCCGACTCCAGCAACTGCTGAGCGCGAGGCAACTGTCCGCGACGCAGGGCGATCAAACCCAGGGCGTTGAGCGAATCGATATCGCCTGGCCGAGACTGCAGCGACTGGCGCGCCAGCCGCTCCGCTTCGTCGAGCCGGCCTTGCTGCAACAGGGATTGGACGTCTGGTGAATTCATTCGCGCTACTATAGCTGCCTATGAGCCACGCAGACTTGCGCCGCTACATCCGCACGTACGATCACGACCTGGATCCGCAACTGTGCCAGCAAATGATCGGCTCGTTCGCCGGGCTGGAGCGCTTCCAGATGCGCAACGGCCGCGGCGTGCGTAGAGGATTGGAGGACTCGGCCTGGACCGAGCTGAACGTCAGCCGGCTGTCGGACGCGGCCTTCCAGGGCATGTTCCGGGGGTTCATCGATCGGGCGCTGGAGCGCTACAACCGCGAGATCGAGCTGGCCCTGCCCATTCCCAACTCGCCGCTGTTCTCCAACCTGACCTTGAAGCGTTACCGCCCCGGGCAGCAGGAGCAGTTTCAGCTGCATTTCGATTCCATCAACCATGTGGCGAATCGTTATCTGGTGCTGCTGTGGTATCTGAACGATGTCGAGCAGGGCGGCGAAACGCGGTTCCCACAGTTGGACGTGACCATTCCGGCGCGCGCCGGCCGGCTGCTGATGTTTCCTCCGTACTGGATGTACCAGCACGAAGGCAGGCCACCGGTCTCGGGCGACAAGTACATCATTTCCACGTACCTGCTGTTCATCGATCCGAGTAATCCCAGCGCTGTAAATAAGTCCGTAGCTGAGGGATGACCGGAGCGAGGTGCCGTTCGTAGGCACGCCAGCGTCCCACCGCCTTTTGATTCACCGGCTGCACGACCTGCGAATAGCTCGGCGTGCTGATATATCCCTTGGCCCGCGCGTGTTCGGCCGGTGCGAGCATGCCGTCGTGCCAGGGCAATCGCAGGAATTCCGCGATCTCACGCACGCCGCGCTCGAAGTCGGCCACGAAACTCTCGTAGCGAACTTCCAGCACGTGCGGCGCCAGCAGAGCCGACTGGCAATACCAGAAATCGAACGAGCGCCGGTAGCCATCCGCCAGCGCCTGCAGGCTCGAACACAACATCACGAAATGCGGCGCGCGAAAGTGCTGCATGAAACAACTCAGCACCACGTCGCACGGATGACGCACGGCCAGAATGATCGGCGCATTCGGAAACAGGCGCTTGATCGCCGGGAGGCGCAGCATGTTGAGCGGGTTCTTGTCGACCACTCGCTGGCCCGGTTCCAGCCTGATGCGCGTGCCTGCACGCTCGAAGTAGCGTGCACGGATCGCCGTCAGCTGCGGATCCGTGAGTTTGCCCAGTTCCTCCGGATAACGGACGCCGGCCGCAACCATATCGTCGAGCGCCGCCTGGACGATCGGCTGTTCGTCCATGGATTTCAGTTGGGGGTGCGCGTCCAGTGTTTGTTCCAGCAGCGTCGTGCCGGAGCGTGGGAAAGCCACCACGAACACGGGGCTTTCCTCCAATGTCGGCGCGCTCGCCGTATCCCACTGCGCGATGTCCGCAGGATCGCAACTCCAATTCGCGATTTCCCACGTCGGCTTACCACGCGCGACCGCCATCGGCGCAGTCAGCTGCAGATGCGCGACCTGCGATGCGTGCGCCTCGGTCAGCGCGGTAAACGCCTCGTCGTAGCGCTTTAAAGCATCCAACGACTTCGCGAGTGGAAACAATGCGAAGTGCTTGTCGTGAACTTGAGTGACGCCGGCGAGTGCGCGACGGAGCAATTCGACCGTCTGCTCGTGTTCGCCGACGCGTTGTGCGATTCGCGCCTGCGTCATCAGCATTTCATTGCCCAGCGACGCGGCGCGCGGATGGCTCGAGATTCGCTCCATGAGCCGTTGCGCCTCCGGCAACCGATTGGTGCGCTCCATGATCTGCGCCAGCGTCAGCATCGCGTGCACGTCGATCTCGCTGGCGGCAAGCTTGGAGATCACCTGCTCGGCACGCTCGGTCTCGCCCAGATTCATCAACCGCTGCCCGACGTCGGCGAGCTGGTCCGGCGCAAGCTGTGAGAAATCGGTCCAGCCGCGGATGGCCGCCAGCGCCTCCTCGGTCTGCATCGACTCGTAACAAGCCTTGATGTACTCGGATCGGATCAAAGCATCGCCGGGCGCCAGGTCCAAAGCCTTTTTCAGCACCACGCGGGCGGACTCATAGTCGCGCCGGTCGATATGCGTCAGACCGACGTTGAAATAGAAGTCGGCGTCGGTGTAGCCCAATTCAGCGGCGCGCATGTAAGCCCGCAGCGCTTCTTCGTACTTGCCGGCGCCGCGACGGGCCGTGCCCAGGTTCATCCAATGCGCGCCCTCCCGGGGCAGGCGCCGGGTGAGATCGGCAAAGACGACCTCCGCCTCGGGATATCGCTCCTGCGCGTGCAGGATCGCTCCCAGCAAGCCCAGTGCATGGATGTGGCCGGGCTGCAGCCCGAGCAGCTGCCGGCACTGCGCTTCGGCCGCCGCCAGCTGATTCGCTTCGAACAGCTTCGCGGCCCGCTGCAGGAATGCTTCAGTCATAGGGGACACACTACATAGAAAAAAGGCCGCGTGGCAGAGCCGCGCGGCCTTCAATCGTCGCCGCCCGCTTGCGCAGGCGGCGAGTTCGATCAGTTATCAGAACTTCTGCGTCACGCCGACGTACCAGCGACGACCCAGCAGGTCGTAGGTGGACACGTCCGTGTTCGCGTTGGTCACGTTGTTCTGGAACATGATCGGCGGGGTCTTGTCGCCGAGGTTGATACCGCCAACCTGCACCTTCGTGTCGGTCGGGAAGGTATAGCCGAACGTCGCATCGATGTAGGTCATCGAGCCGATGTCCAGCGGTCCCTCGTCCGTCAGGCCGCCATCCGGCCCGATGATCTCCAGGCTGTGGATGTAACGCAGCGACACCAGGCCGTCGAAGCCGCCCAGCGCCCAGCCGATGCCCATCAGACCGCGCCACTCGGCGTAGTTACCGAACTGACGGTCGAACGTGCCGGCGATCTCCACCGGAGTTGCGCCCGGCGCCGGGGTGTTCTCGTAGCTGTTGATACGAGTCACGTCCAACGAAATGTTGAACGAGCCCGCCGCGGTGTCACGCAGCGCGTACTTCACGCCGAAGTCGATACCGTCGGTCTCGAGGTTGCCGAGGTTGACGATCGGTTCGACGAACACCTGGTGCAAGCCGGCGTTGTTGCTGGTCTCGGGATAACGGAACTGCAGGCTGCAGAACTCCGGATTGCCGGTCTGCACGCACTGGTCGCTGGCGAAGTTCGGATCGAGCGGAGTGATCAGGTCGTCGATCTTGTACTTCCAGTAGTCGACGTTGATCGACAGGCCTTCGACGAACTGCGGGTCGTACACCACGCCGAAAGTGACCACGTCGCCGGTTTCCGGCTTCAGGTCCGGGCTGCCGACGATCAAGCCAGTGATCTGGCTGTTCGGCTGCGCGAAGGTACCGTCACGCGGCACGCCTTGGCAGGCCAGCGCCAGGTTCGGGTTGGCCGCCACGGCCGCATCGGTCAGGCGCGTGCAGGGATCGTTGAAGGTCGGCGAGTCCTGCGACGGCGCCTTCGACAAGTCGAGCAGCGTCGGAGCACGGAACACCTGCGCGTACGAGGCGCGGACCAGCAGGTCGCTGATCGGACGGTACTCGACCTTGAACTGGGCGTTGGTGTCGTCGCCGATGGTGTCGATCGAGTAATCCGAGTAGCGCACGCCGGCGGTCACGTTGAGCGCCTGCACGCCCGGCAGATCCTTCAGGATCGGCACGAAGAACTCGGTGTACAGCTCGCGCACGTTGTACTTGGCGTGCGAGTCGCCAGTACAGGTTTCCTGCGCCAGCAAGCACGACAGGAACAACGGCGGCTCGCCGCGGGTCAGCACGTCGGTTTCGAAGTCGGCGCGCTGAGTGCGGTATTCCGCGCCCACGGCCATCAACACCGCGCCAGCGCCCGTGTCGAAGAGCTCGCCGTTGGCGTTGATCGAGTAGCCCTGGCTCTCGTACACGTAGTCAGTGCGGTAGTTGGTGGAGATGTCACGCAGCGCCTGGATCTGCACCGGATCTTCTACGTTGAAGATGTTGACCGGCGTACAGCCGGCGATGACGTTGCCCGGCGTACCGCAAACGATGTTGCCGCCGCCCGCGTCGAACGATGGGCCGAGCGCCTGCGCCAGCTGCGGTCCGAGCAGATAGCCGGAGATGTTGACGTTCTGGCCCATGTGACCGAGCTGAGCGCCGACGTCCCACTGCCAGGTGCTGTCGCCGATGTCGCCGCGCAGACCGAGGCTGCCGATCGTGCTTTCGGTTTCGGCTTCGCTGCGACGACTGCCGAGCGCTTCCAGGCGCGACTGCATGTTCGGGTTCACGCCCTCGACACCGCCGAACGCGAGGCCCTGGCCGGGGAAGAAGCGGTTACCGAACGGGTTGTAGTAGCTGTCCGCCGAAATGATGGTGTCATCGGCATTCGCATCGAACGGCAGCGATGCGAGGTTGAAGCCGGCCGTCGTGCGGCTGTAGAGCACTTCGCCGTACGCTTCCACCTTGTCGTTGATCTTGTAGTTCAACATCGTGAAGAAGTTGGCGCGCTCGGACGGCGTGATCAGCAGGTTGTACGGCTGATAGTTGTAGAAGTCGGAGCTGGCGAAGCAGTGATAGTTCGCGAGGTCCGGAGTCGCGCCGGACGCACCCGAGTTACGCGCGACGCTCGGGCTGGCGCCGCCGCAGCCAAGCGCAGCGGCCTGAGGGCTGCCCGCCGGCAAGCGAATACGACCGACGTTGGTGCGGCTCGAGCCGCCTTCGGTCACGACGCCGCCGTACAGGTACAACGCAGTGGCGGAGAATTCGCGGTCGGCCGCGGACACCGAGTCCTGCTTGTTGTAGTTCACGCCGAACATGACGCTCATGCGGTCGCCACTCGTGCCGAGCGTCAGGCTGGCGGACTGCCGCTCGCCATCGCTCTCGCCGGTCTGGCCGTATTCGACGTTGACTTCGGCGCCGTCGAAATTCTTCTTGGTGATGAAGTTCACCACGCCCGCGATCGCGTCGGAGCCGTACACGGCGCCCGCGCCTTCCTTCAACACTTCGACACGCTCGATCATGTTGATCGGGATCATGTTGATGTCGACGGCCGAGGTCGTGCCGTTCGCGCCGAGCACGTTGATACGACGGCCGTTCAACAGCACCAGGGTGCGCTGCGCACCGAGGCCGCGCAGCTCGACGTTCGATTCACCGGTACCACCGCCGTTGTTCACTTGCGGGTTGGTGGCCGCGCCGGAGATTGCCGGCACGCGCATCATCAGATCGCCCATGGTCTGCACGCCAGTGTTGGCGATGGTGCTCGAATCCATGACGAACACCGGGCTCGCGGTTTCTTCGTCGACACGACGAATGCGCGAACCGGTGATCACCACTTCTTCAATAGGACGGGCAGCCGCGTCGGTTTCCTGGGCTACCGCTGGGACGGCCGTGACGGCCGAAGCCGCACTGGCCAGCAGCACGCAATGCACTGCGCGCCGAAGCGAGTTACTGGTCGAGATCATTTTTTCCGCTCCTCCTGCGAGGGATTGAAGGTCAACGGCATCAATTGCGCTGATCGCTTGTGATCGATACACAACAACTGCCGAGCGAGATCGGCGACAGCGCTGGTCCGAAGGGCGCGGAGCATACAACCGTTGCTTTCCTGTCAACAAGCGTATTTGCTGCGCCTCGCCCGAAAAGGGGGCTTGAAAATCACCCACTTAAGTGGGTGAATTGGAGCACGAAGTGATGAGTCTTGAACGCTCGTTGCGGCTTGACAACGGCGTGTGAGCGATTTATGCACGCCCCCTCGCGGCCATTTCGGCTGTAGTTTTTTCAGCACGCAAAGCGATCGACTGGCGCCGGCGAGCTGCGCGAGGCACCGGTGCGGACACTCTGTCGCCCACACTACGGCTTGAAAAATCCAGCACTTGACTGCGATCAACGACAGTTGCCGAGCGCCGCTTCTGAACGCCTCGCTGCGACGCGTGATGCGGCTTGATCAGTGAACGCGTGATGCAGCACTGCTTGCTGAAGCATAGAAAGCTGTCGCACGCGTTGCTCGTTTCGCGCTGACAGCAACGCAGCGCCATGCATGATCAGCCGGCGCCCCAAGCGCCGGAGCGTAACGCACGGGCGTACCGCTTTTTGTGTGGTTCAAGCGCCCGGGAACCGAATTTTTGCGATATGCGCGCGAACAACAATGGCGCGTCGATTGCGCGAATGTCAGTTGAAGATTACTGCGCGCGCGACGAAGATGGATTGACGGAGGATATGAATCAAATGCGCCGTTGCCTGCTCATCGGATTGTTGTTGTCGTGCTCGTTGTCCGCGTTCGCCGCCGAACCGGTCGACCTGCCTCCGGAAATTCTGACGTGCTCGCGCATTCAGCAGAACGGTGAACGGCTCGCCTGCTTCGATCGAGCGGTCGCATATTTGCAGCGGGGCGGCGAGCAGCTGCCACCGCCTTCCGCCGAGAGCAGCTTCGGATTGCAGACCGATGTCACTGAATCGCGCGCCGAAAAGGCGAGCTCGGAACAGAGCGAAGCAGCGCTCTCGTCAGTTACTGCGAGCGTCAGCGACGTGAGCGCCACGCGCGACGGTTTGAGAATCGCACTCGACAACGGTCAGACGTGGCGCCAGGTCACGGGCTCGACGGCTTTCGCGCCCAAAGCCGGCGACCGGGTCACCGTCCGGCGCGGCGCTTTCGGCTCCTTTTTGATGGACGTTCCCAACGGCCCGGCGCTACGGGTCCGGCGCATCAAGTAGGCGCTGTCATAACCTTCGATATGGTCCCTCGACCCGCTTGAGAAAATCGCCGGGCGCGGCTAATTTCACTGACGCAGTGGCATGAATTGATCAATACAGCGGCCTGACAATCGATCAGGGCAGGGAGCGAATTCGATGCGTGCTATTACGATTTATGCGGTCCTCGCAGTGACCCTGGCTGGTTGCGGCGCGCCCGCACCGAAGGAGAACCTGCCAGCGCCGGCGCCGGAGGCATTCGTACCGGCGAACGTGGCTCCCGTCACGCCAACGGCCGAAGCCGCACCGCCGCCACAGTCAATCGCACAAGCGGCAGCCGACGACAACGAAGTCATCTGTCGCAGCGAGAAACCGCTGGGCACTCGCATCGGCAAGCGCGTCTGCAAGACACGCGCTCAATTCAAGTTGGAGGAAGAAACCGCGCGGCGGATGATGAACGAGCGTGACAGGAAGGGTCACGGCTCGGTCGACCCGGTCATGGGCAATTAAATTCCTGACTCGAATCGTTTACTGGAGCGACCCGCTCAGCAGCCGTGGCGGGTCCGCTCACAAGGAGTCATCGTCACTGCCGGCAGCATGTGTAGTCCATCGCTGGTCGTGCTCTGAACGTAATCGGCAGTGGTCGGCTTGCCGTTGGCATCCAGGGTGCGGGCGATTCGCGAACCGCTGACGCGATACTTCTGCCAGGACGGCGTCCGATCTTTAGCCACCGCTCGCTTGGCCGGAGCAGCCTGAGCTTGGCTTGCGTCTGCCAGCCTCTGGCTGGGCGCATTCGCGCAGCCCAATAAAAGTGCCGACAGCATCAGGGCGCCACTTGCGCACACGACTTCGAGCTTGGCCATGACACGACTCCGCAGCGGTGAAAGGCGCTTGGGACTATAGCCGAGAGCGCACCCGCCAGATATGTGACCCAGGGCCAATTTCGCTCACGAGGCCGCGCGCGAGCACGAACGGCCACCACTCACGCGCTCCATGCCTCTCCGCGCTGGCCGAACGAATCGATCGCTGCCAGCAGCGCCGCCACCTGCTCTCGCTCCTGAGTGGAGAGCTCCGGCCGCCATATGTCGAATATCAGCACCACGCGCGAGCGCTCGCTGCCATTGATCGCCTCGTGCTCGATGGTGTCGTCGAACACCCAGGCTTCGCCGGCGCGCCATTCGCGCCGCTCGTTGCCGACGCGCAAATGACAGTTCGGCGGCACGATCAATGGCAAGTGACAGATCAGGCGTGTGTTCAAGAAACCCGTGTGCGGCGGAATGTGCGCACCAGGCGCAAGCCGTGAAAACAGGATCGAGGGCGTGCGTCCGGGGATCCGGCACAGCGGCAGCTCGGCAAGCGCAGCCAATGTTTTCGGGCAGCGCTCGGCATTGCCCGGCACCGGCGCGCCGTCCTTCCACAAGAAGAAGGCGCTCCAGGCCGAGTTGTTCAACAACGGGTGGTCCTGGCGCGTCGGCGCATCGGCCGATTGTCGAATGTAAGGCTCGAATCCCTGATCGGTCGCGATCAACTGCTGCAGCTCGGCAGCGATCTCGGAGGTTGCCGCCTCGAGGGGCGCGAGCCACGGAAACATCTCGCGCGCAAAGAACTGGATATTTGCCAGTTCGGGGAAGAAATAAGCACGTGGCTCCTGCACGTAGCGTTGTTTCTTGCCCATCAAGATTTCGACGGACTGCGCGAAGCGCGCACTGCCGCCTTGCACATGGCCCGCAGCTTCGAGCTGCGTGCGAACGTGACTTTCCAGCTGTGCGTTGATGCGCTGATACATTTGCTCGGCATGACGCGCCATCTGCACCACGCCGGGAGGCAGTGCTTTGGCCTGCGAAGCTGCCTGCACCGCTGCTGCATAGAATGCGGTCGCCGAACGCGAGGCATTCGAGGCGACGAGATGATCGCCCTTCATCACCAGCGCACGAATATTCACGGGATCGAGGGCGAGCGTGCGCTCGATGGCCGCCAGCATGGCCGCTCGATCGCCGAGCGACTGGCAGGCTAACGCCAGGCCGACGAACACGCCCGCATTGGCCTGCCCGCTCGCAACGACTTGCTCGAAGTGACGCCGCGCGGTGCTCGCATCGCCCGCTTGCAAAGCGGCGGCGGCCGCTTCGACGAGAATGCGCATCTGATCTGTCGGAGTCTGCATGACGAGGCCGATGTCCTATTGGAACTCGCGCACGGCCGCCGTCATCGCGCGCACCATGTCGCGTTCGGCAGGCGCGAGCAGCGGATTCCAAACGTCGAAGATCAACACGACCCGCAACTCATCGCTGCCATTCATTGCCTCGTGCTCGAGCGTGTCGTCGAACACCACGACTTCGCCGACCTTCCACTCGTGCCTTTCGTAGCCCACTCGCAACCAGCAGCCATCGGGCACGATCAACGGCAGATGCGCGACCAGCCGCGCGTTGGTCTCGCCGTTATGGGGTGGAATATGAGTTCTCGGCGCCAGCGCCGAGAACATGGCATTCGGACACAGACCGCCGATGGCCACTTGCGGAACGAGCGCGAGTGCTTCGGACGTCAATGGACACAACTGCAGATTTTCCTGCACCGGCACGCCGCCACGCCAAAGGTGGAAGGCGCTCCAGCGCAGCGAATGATTCAACTCGCGCCACTGATTGACGGGATCGCCCTTGCCATACGCGATGTATGGATTGAAGCGATCCTGCTGGGACTGCAAGGCCGCCAGCAGTTCCGCGCGGATGGCATCGGTCTTTGCCTCGAATTCGCCGATCCACGGAAAGTGACTGCGATCGAAAAATGGGATCGCCGGCAGCCGCGGCACCAGCAATTGATTACTTTCCGAGACGAACGGCTTGGACCGGCCAGTGACGATCGCCGCCGCTTCCTGCCAGCGCCCTGCGACCGACGGGTCGAGAGCAGCGCGTGTCGCGGCCAACTTTGTTTCTAAATGCTCGCCGAGCGCTTTCGTGTAACGCTCGACGACGTCGCGCGCATGTTCCAATTGCGGCTTGAGCTGTGCCGGCCAGTGACTCGGCGGCGGCGCGACTTTCAACGCATTCCGATACATCGTCGCCGCGGCGGACGCTCTTCCATAGCGTTCCATCCAATGGGCTCGCGCCAGCAGCGCGGGCAGAAAATAAGCATCGAGCGCGAGCGTCGCCTCGATCACTTCGTGCTCCGCTTCCCGATCTCCCTGCCGGGCAAATGCATTGACCAGCGTCATCAGGATCACAGGATCGGCGGGCGCGACCGCGCGTGCGGAACGTAACAATTCGATCGCCGGCGCCAGCTCGCCTCTCTGCAAGGCGTGCACGCCGAGACTGAATAATGCCTTTGGGTTGCGTGGCTCGAGGCGGCGGACTTCCAGCCACGTGCGCTCTGCCTCATCCCAGCGCCCGGCGTTGGCCAGCTGGCCGGCGGTGCGTATCAGCTGTTCGACCTGGTTCGACATGCGGGTAAAGCCTAGCGCAAAAAAACGGCGGGCCGAAGCCCGCCGCAGTGGTTTGCTTGGAGACCGGCGGCCACGTGGGCCGCCGGCTTCGAGGCATGCTTAGAAGGTGAATCGCAACCCGACCGCGTACTGCCGACCCAGGGCGTCGTACAGCTGCGGGAAGGTATTGCCCGAATTGGAACCCGTATCGGCGGCTTCGTTGCCGACCACCGGCGGATCCTTCTCGAACAGATTGTTGATGCCGAAGCTCAGGGAAGCCTGTTCCATGAACTGCCAGCTGCCGAACAGATCGAAGTAGTCGTACGAATCGATCTTCTGGAACTTCGGGAACACCGGCACGGCGCTCTCGATACCGCTCAGGTGACGCCACAACAGCGACACGGTGAAGTCGTTGTACATCCACGACGTACGCTGCAGCCAGCGGGTCTCGGGCAGCGGGCCGCCCTGAGGACCGTTACCGCAGTTCGTGCCGTAGGTGCCGACGCAATCCACCAGCGGGGTCAGCGAGCTGCTCTGCGACTCGTGCGTCAGGTACTTGTTGACGTTGGCCGACACACGCAGGTTGCCGAACTTGCCGATGTCGAAGCCGAGCGCCACGCCCAGTTCCACGCCTTCAGCGCGCAGATACTTCAGGTTGGTGGTGTAGGTTTCGATACCCGAGCCGTCGAGCGTCAAGCCGCCGCCGATACGGCGGATCTTGGCGCACTCCTCCGCGATGCCGCCCACGTAGCAGGCGTCCAGCACTTCCTGAGCGCCGAACTCGCCGATGACGTCGCTGATGTCGATGTCGTAGTAGTCGAGGGAGATCAGCACGTCATTCGCGAGCGGAATGAAGTCTGGCGTCCACACCACGCCGACGGTCAACGTATCAGCCTGTTCCGGCGTCGGCAGGTTGTTCAGGTCGGTGCCCTGGAACGAGTTGACCTGGCCCGACACGAGGTCGTTCACCACGCCGACCTGGCCAGCGGTCATGCCCGTGGACATACACAGCGCGCGCAGTTCCGGAGTGATGCTGCCGGCATTGGCCACCGAGCACGGATCGATCGTGGCATTGTCCAGCGCAGTGGTGTTCGGCGCCGCGAGCTCGCCCACGTTCGGAGCGCGAGCCGCGCGTTGCTTCATCACACGGAACAACACCTGATCGACCGGCTTGTAGCTCAGGCCGTACTTGTAGGTCCGGTTCGCACCGGACGGATCGTAGTCGGCATAGCGATAGCCGGCTTCCAGATCCAGCGCCCGGACGCCCGGCAGATCGCTAGCCAACGGCAGCAGCACTTCGCCGAACACTTCGCGAACGTCGAAACCGCCCGCGATCGGCAGGATGGAGCCGCCGGCGCCGCCCAAGCAGCTGGCCGGTTGCGTCTGCCAGCACAGGTCCGGCGTCGCGGTACCGAATTCTTCGCGGTACTCCACGCCGAAGCTCATTGCCAGCGGGCTGCCCGCCCACGGAATCTGCACGGCATTGATCGGGCCGCTGACCGAAGCGCCGACGATCTTCTGCTCATAGGCCTGCTGCTCGATCGCCGAAGCGCTCGAGTACGCGGCCATTTCCGGCGTAATCGAGCCGAACCCGCCGAACAGGTTCAACGGCACGCAACCCGGGTTGCCGCTGCGGCAAACCGGCACACCGTTGGGGCCCATGATCGCGTCGACGGCGTCTGCGGCGTTGGTCACGCTGGTATAGCCCGCGCTCACGTTGGAACGCTCGGCTTCGCCGTACTGACCGAACACGTCGTAGTCCCAGTCGCCGATCAGCTGGCCGCGCACACCGACCAGGATGTTGTACGAATTGTTCTCGTAGGTCGTGGAACGTGGACCGAACTCGACCGTACGACGCGAGTACGTGATGCGCACGTCGTCGGCTGCGTCGACCACGCCGTTGCCGTTCAAGTCACGCCAGTTGGGGAAGTCACCGCCGGTGCTGACGATCGGCTCGGCGCCGCCGCGGCCCGTGTTATACGCATCGATCAGCGTCTGCTGAGCGGAAGCGTTGATGAACGGGTTGCTGAGCGGAGTCCAGAACGCGCTGCCGAAGATGCCCGAGGCAGCGATCTGCTGGCGCACTTCCGTGCTGGTGTAGCCGAACCGTGCGTAGGCTTCGGCGTGTTCGTTCATCTCGAAGTGGCCCATCACCATACCGCCGACGCGCTGGAGCGGCGTCTGGTAATAGTTGTAGGGATTGAAGTTGAACACGCTGCAATTG
The DNA here is from genome assembly GCF_004138335.1 of Peristeroidobacter agariperforans. Lineage (GTDB taxonomy): Bacteria > Pseudomonadota > Gammaproteobacteria > Steroidobacterales > Steroidobacteraceae > Steroidobacter > Steroidobacter agariperforans. Next base: position 297,464 of record NZ_RYFW01000001.1, read on the forward strand.
GGGCCGATGTTGCCGTTGTCCCGGAACTGGCCGATAGAGCCGCCGCCTGCGATCGCGACGCGGGTCGGCAACGTCGTCGTCGAACCGCCGGACGCCACCGAGTTCGGGCCGCCGCAACCGTCCGGCGCCGGCGTCGGCGCGACGCCATTGAGGAAGTTTTGATAACCGGCGCCGCTGGCGGTCACGATACCCAGCTGGCCGAGCGGACGATCGCCCAGCATGACCGGCTCGCGATCGGTCCAGTTCAAGCCGACCACGATGTTGCCGCGACCGTCGGCGACATTGGCGCCCATTACGAACGACGCCGAACGCACATCGCCGTCCTTCTCGTCGAACTGCGAGAAGTCGGTGCTGAGGTCGACGCCTTCGAAGTCGCGCTTCATCACGAAGTTGACGGCGCCGGCGATGGCGTCGGAACCGTACACGGCCGAGGCGCCGCCGGTCACGATGTCGACGCGCTCGATCAGCGCGGTCGGAATGATGGACGTGTCGACCTGACCGTCATAATTGAACGGGGTGACGCGCTTGCCGTCGATCAGGATGAGGTTGCGCTGTGCTCCGAGGCCGCGGAGGTTGAGGGTCGCGGCGCCGGCCGTACCGTTGTTCACGTTCGAACCGTCACCCACGGCGGTGACCGGCAGATCGCGAAACACTTGCTCGATTTCCGTGGCCTGTTGCATGGAGATTTCATCGGTGCCGATCGACAGGATCGGGCTGGATGAAATTGCCCCGGGAACGGAAATGCGGGTGCCGGTGACTACGACTTCCTGGATGTTTTGATCTTCGGCCGCGTACACGGACTGCGCAGCCGTAACGGTCGCCGCGCCAGTCCACAATGCCAGGTGGACGGCACGCCGAATCGATTTACTCGTCGACATTAGAAAACCCTCCTGCGAGAGGTATGTTTGATCAGCTTTGTAAGCCCACCGCAGGTTGCAGACTGCGGTGCTCCCTTCTTGGCGTCCTTCTTCTACCGATCAGAAAAAAAATCGGATCCGACCCAAGCGTGGCTCCGAGCATACAACCGCGTTTCAGCTATTTAAAGGACTGTCGTTGTATACAAGCGTCAGTCTCGCCCAAGAAACGCACACATATACCGATTTGCGATGCACTGGACGTGACAAATCCGCCAGCGCACAAGCCTATTAGGACGCAATGTTGCTGGAAGACAACCGTAGGAGCACGCCTGCCGCGCGCTATGAGACGACGCTACTAACTTTGGTTAGTGGCGCCACCCGACCCAGGCCGGCGACAGGCTGTCGGACTTCCGCCGGCGGGTCGGTGTACACAGCGACCGAATTTCTTTAGAGAGACGCCAGACGCCGCTGCGCTGTCGGCCTGGCCCCCGTCGCTTGGGCACGGTCGCGCAAAAACTCCTTCAGAATGCGTGCGGTGTGCGACTCGCGAGCCGCACGCAATATGTCATCGGGCGAGCCCTGCACGACCACCTTGCCGCCCTCGGCGCCGCCTTCCGGACCCAGATCGATGATCCAGTCGGCTTCGGCGATCACATCCAGATCGTGCTCGATCACCACTACCGTGTTGCCCGCATCGACCAACCGGTGCAGGACGCGGATCAACTTCTCGACATCGGCCATGTGCAAGCCGACCGTGGGCTCGTCGAGCACATACAGCGTTCCCGGCAGCTTCTCGACGACCTCGCCCGGTTCCGGGGTGCGCAACATCCTCGACTCCCGCACCTTCGACAGCTCGGTCACCAGCTTGATGCGCTGGGCCTCGCCGCCCGACAGGGTCGGGCTCTGCTGTCCCAACGTGAGATAGCCGAGGCCCACATCCTGCAACAGGCGCAGACAGTGATGAATGCGCGTGTGCGCGCTGAAAAAGTCGACCGCTTCGTCGATGCTCATCATCAATACATCGCCGATGCTTCGGCCCTTGTACTGCACGCTGAGCGTGTCGTGATTGAAGCGGCGTCCGCCGCAGCTGTCGCAAACCACGCGCACGTCGGGCAGGAAGCTCATCTCGATCTTGCGCATGCCCTGGCCTTCGCACGCCTCGCAGCGGCCGCCAGCGGTGTTGAACGAGAATCGCGATGGCGTGTAACCGCGCATGCGCGCTTCCGGCGTCTCGGCGAACACTTTACGAATTGCGTCCCAGAAGCCGATGTAAGTCGCCGGGCACGAGCGCGGCGTCTTGCCGATCGGCGTCTGGTCCACTTCGAGAATGCGCTCGATCTGATCCCAGCCCGTGATCTCTTTACAGCCGCGCCATTCGAGCTTCGCGCCCTTGCGACGGCCCAGCGCCGCACGCAAGTTGTCGTGAAGCACGTCGCGCGCCATGGTGGACTTGCCCGATCCGGAAACGCCGGTGACGACGGTCAGTCGGTCCAGCGGCACCCTGCACGTTTGTTTCCGCAGGTTGTGCAGCGATGCTTCCTTGACGACCAGCGCCGGCGCTCGTGAGGTCACTTCGCGACGGTTGCCGATGGGATGCTGTAGCGGCTGCGCCAGCAAGCGCCCGGTGATCGACTCGGGCGAGCGCTCCAACTCGCTCGCCGTGCCCGCCGCCACGACACGTCCGCCTCGCGTACCCGCGCCTGGCCCGAGATCGAGCACGTAGTCCGCGCGACGAATAGTTTCTTCGTCGTGCTCGACGACCAGCAGCGAATTGCCCTTGGCGGCCAACTTGTCGAGCGTGTCCAGCAGAATGCGATTGTCACGCGGGTGCAGGCCGATGGTCGGCTCGTCCAGGATGTAACAGACGCCCTGCAGGTTCGAGCCGAGCTGCGCGGCCAGCCGAATACGCTGCGCTTCGCCGCCCGACAATGTCGGCGCCGAGCGATCCAGTGCGAGATATCCCAACCCTACGTCCTCGAGGAACGCCAGCCGCGAGTGGATCTCGGTGAGCACGTCACGCGCGATCTCGCCTTCGCGGCCTTTCAGCTTCAGCGTGTTGAATTGCTTGCGCATGTCGGAAACCGACTGCCCGGTCACCGCCGCGATCGACTGATCGCGGAAGCGGACGTTGCGAGCGATCGGATTGAGCCGCTCGCCCTCGCAGCTCTCGCAAACCTCGGCCTCCTGCTCGAACCACTCGTTCCACCAGATCTCCTCGCCGCTCTGCTCCTCATCGAAGCCTCGTATCTGCAAGCCAGTGCCATAGCAGTCTGCGCACCAACCATGCTTGGAGTTGAACGAGAACAACCGCGGATCGAGCTCGGCGAAGCTCTTGGCGCAGGAAGGGCAGGCGCGGCGCGTCGAGAAGATGGACAGGCCGGCGTTCGCCGCCAGGACGTTGCTGCCCTTCGCAACCTTCTTCGCCACCGGGGCCTTCTTCACCTTGACGCTTTCATCGAGCAAGTGGACCACGCCCTTGCCGAAGTCCAGCGCGGTGGTCAACGCCTCACGCAGCTCACGCTCGTTGCGAGCCGAGACCTGCACGGTCGCGACCGGCAACTCGATCGTGTGCTCCTGGAATCGCGACAAGCGCGGCCAGTTCTGCGTCGGCAGCAACTCACCGTCGACACGCAATTGTTCGTAGCCTTTCTTTGCGGCCCAGGCGGCGAGATCGGTATAGAAGCCTTTGCGGGCCACGACCAGCGGTGCGAGCAGGCTCACGCTCTTGCCGCGATAGTCACGGCAGATGCGAGCGAAGATCGATTCGAAGCTCTGTGGCTCGATCGGCACATCGCACTCCGGGCAATACTGAGTGCCCAGCTTCACGTACAGCAGACGCAGGAAGTGATAGATCTCGGTCAGCGTCGCCACGGTGCTCTTGCGGCCGCCGCGGCTGGTGCGCTGTTCGATCGCGACGGTCGGCGGAATGCCGAAGATCGCATCCACATCGGGACGCGAGGACGGCTGCACGAACTGCCGTGCATAGGCGTTGAGCGATTCGAGATAACGACGTTGCCCTTCACCGAACACGATGTCGAACGCGAGCGTCGACTTGCCCGAGCCGGACACACCGGTGACGACTGTGAACTTGTCGCGCGGCAGCTCGACATCGACGTTCTTGAGATTGTGCTCACGAGCGCCGTGGATGCTGATCGTGTTCGCGCGCGGACGATGAGCGGAAGCGGCCAACGGCACGACCGTGCGCTGATCGGCGATGTTCCAGCCGCTCTCGATTTCTCGAAGAGCCTTGCCGGTGTGCGATCCCGGCGCCTTCATCACTTCCGCCGGCGTGCCGACAGCGATGACTTCACCGCCTGCCTCACCGCCTTCGGGCCCCAGATCGATCAGCCAGTCCGACGCCGCGATCACGTCGAGGTTGTGCTCGATCACCAGCAACGAATGGCCGGCCGCGATCAGGCGGCGGAAGGCACGCAACAACTTGGCGATGTCGTCGAAGTGCAGGCCGGTCGTGGGCTCGTCGAATAGGAACAACTTGCCGGGCGTGGCGTCGTCGGACGACCTGACGGTCGCGCTTTCGGCCAGGTGCCCCGCCAGTTTCAAGCGCTGCGCTTCGCCACCGGAGAGCGTCGGCACCGGTTGACCGAGCCGCAGATAATCCAAACCCACTTCGGCGAGCGGCCGCAACGTAGCCAGCACTTCGCGTTCACCGGCGAAGAACTCCACCGCTTCCGACACCGTCATGTCGAGCACATCGGCGATGCTACGGCCCGGACCGGGTCCGCGGTTCAAGGTAACTTCGAGGATCTCGCCGCGATAACGCCGGCCGTTACAGTCCGCACAGCGCAGATACACGTCGGACAGGAATTGCATCTCGACATGCTCGAAGCCATTGCCGCCGCACGTCGGGCAGCGCCCGTTGCCGGAGTTGAAGCTGAAGGTGCCGATGGTATAGGCGCGCTCCTTCGCGAGCGGTTCATTGGCGAACAGCTTGCGGATCGCGTCGAACGCGCCAACGTAGCTGGCCGGATTGGAACGCGTCGTGCGGCCGATCGAAGTTTGATCGACCATCACGACTGCACTGATGTGTTCCGCGCCCTTGATGCTGTCGTGCTCGCCCGGCGCTTCCGTCGGCTTGCCGAAATGCTTGAGCAGCGCCGGATACAGCACATCTTGAATCAAGGTCGACTTGCCCGAGCCCGAAACGCCGGTGACGCACACCAGGCGTTGCAAGGGAATGGAGACGTCGATGCCCTTGAGATTGTGCTGCCGCGCGCCCTTCACTGTGAGCAAGGCACTCGGCGCAGCTTGAGCGGCATCAGGCGACACTTCGCTGACCTGCTTGCGGCCGAGCAGGTAATCCGCGGTGAGCGAGCGCTCCGCCTTCTTCAGCTCGGACGGCTCACCGAAGAACACGATCTCACCGCCCTTCTCGCCCGGCCCGGGGCCGACATCGATCAGCCGATCGGCGGCCTGCATGACTTGCGGATCGTGCTCGACGACGACCAGCGAATTGCCCGCCGCCTTCAAGCGACGCATCACATCGATGACGCGCCCCATGTCGCGCGGGTGCAAGCCGATCGACGGCTCATCCAGCACGAACAAGGTATTGACCAGCGACGTGCCGAGCGCCGTGGTCAGATTGATTCGTTGCACTTCGCCGCCCGACAGCGTGCGCGACTGACGATCGAGCGTTAGATAGCCGAGCCCCACATCGAGCAAATAACCGAAGCGCCCGCGGATTTCGCGCAGGACCAGGTCGCTCGCTTCATCCAGCGGTGCGGGCAGGGCCAGCCGATCGAAAAATTGTTTGCAACGATCGATGGGCAACAGCATCAGCTCGTGAATGCCGATGCCGGGCAGTTCCGCGAGCTGCTGGCCGGTCCATTGCACGCCGTTCGGCTTGAACCGCAAGTTGTCGGGTAACACGGCCTTGGCGTCCGCCTTCGTGCCGAGACGCCACACCAACGCATCCGTCTTCAGCCGCGCGCCATCGCACGCCGTACACGGCGTGTAAGCGCGGTATTTCGACAACAAGACGCGAATGTGCATCTTGTAGGATTTGGTTTCGAGCCAGGCGAAGAAACGGCGCACGCCGTACCACAGCTTGTCTTCCCAGCTGCCCTCGCCTTCGAGCACCCATTGCCGTTGCTCCTCGGTCAGGTCGCGCCACGGCACATCGATGGGAATGTTTCTTTTACGCGCGTACTTGATCAGATCGTCCTGGCACTCGCGATACGACTCGGTTTGCCACGGACGGATCGCACCGCCCTTCAGCGTCTTGCTTTCATCGGGCACGATCAGGCCGAAGTCGATGCCGATGATGCGACCGAAGCCACGGCACGACTCGCACGCACCCAGCGGCGAGTTGAACGAGAACAGGCTCGGCGTCGGCTCGCGGTAGTGAATATCACAATCGGCGCAGTGCAGATCCGAAGAGAATCGCCACGTCGCAGCGATCGCGGGCGTTTCGTTCTCGGCCGCGCGGGCACTACCATTCGACGCTTCCAGGACGTGCACCGCGACTCGGCCCCGACCCACGCGCAACGCGGCTTCGAGCGCCTCGATCACTCGTTCGCGATCCGTGTTATCGAAGCGGAAGCGGTCCTGAGTCATTTCCAGGACGACGCTTGCCTGCTCCTCGGCGCTCTTGCGTGCCTTCTTCGCCGATTTCTTCTTGCTCTTGGTGGGTTCAACGAGCGCTGCACGGTTCTCGATGCGCTGGAACAAGCGCGTATAGCCCTGCTTCTCCAGCAAGCTCAGCACTTCGGCCTCGCCGAAGTTGGCCGGCACCGGCACAGGGAATGTGACAACCACGCGTGCGGAGGCATGTCCATGTGCCTGCAGCCGTTCGCTCAACTCTTCATAAATGCTTTGCGCCGAGTCGCGCTTCACCGGCGCTGCGCACTGGCGGCAATACACCTGCGCGGCGCGAGAGAACAACAACTTCAAATGGTCGTTGAGCTCAGTCATCGTGCCCACGGTGGAGCGCGAGGTCCGCACCGGATTGGTCTGATCGATGGCGATGGCCGGCGGAATGCCGTCGATGCGCTCGACTTGCGGACGATCCATGCGGTCCAGGAACTGACGCGCGTACGGCGAGAAGGTCTCGACGTACCGGCGCTGCCCTTCGGCGTACAAAGTATCGAACACCAGCGAGGACTTGCCCGACCCGGACACGCCGGTAACGACGATCAGCTCGCCGGTGGGCAGCTCGAGGTGCAAGTTCTTGAGGTTGTTCTGGCGCGCGCCACGAATGACGATGGACTGGGACATGCTCACCCATGGCCAAAGGCCATGAACACTGTAGGAAAAACGGAACCGGGGACCCGGGAGGAGTAGATGCGGATTGTAAGCGCAGCTTCAACCACGCGCCCAATCGAGGGCGCATTGAATCCCCGAAAGCTGTCAGCCTTTGTCTAGTTAAAACGAGGGATCGGGCATCCTGCCACGACCCTCGTGCGAGGCGCCAAAAGGCGTGACTTTTGTCGCTCGCCGCCGCAAGCGGCGGGGTACATCCATGTACCCGGGGCTGGCCTTCCGCTAGGTATCTGTCGCGGACGTTACCAGCGGCGGCAGCGGACAGTGGACCGTGGCGCAGACCGCCCGGAGCAGTTCGGCCTCGCCGAGCGTCAGCTTTTGATCGTGGGTGACCGTCTTGACCAGCGCCTCGACCAGTTGCTCCTTCATGATGGGCGCCAACTGATCCAGCCGGCTCAGCGCCAGGTCGAGCGGCTGCGCCCAGTGCGCCAGATTTACGAAGGACGGCCGCTCTCGCGGCAGCAGGTGGTGCACGCCCACTTCATAGGCGCGACGGGACGTCGCGGCGTCAGAGTGGCCGTGCTGAGCGAGCACCGAAAACAGCACCTGAATGTCCTTCTGCACGGCGCTCAACGGCAGCTGCCGGGTGCGAGCGACGGGATTCAGGTCATCGTTCAGATGCACTTGCGCGAGCTTGCGAAGCACGTAGCTCTGCAAGGAAACCCGCCCTTCCCGCTGCAGCATCCCGTTCAACGTCGACATCAGCTGCATGCGCTCGTCTCGCGTCAGCTGACGCAGCGCTGGAACTGCCCCCAGCAACGCCGGCATGCGTTGCTCAGGCTCGAGCGCATCGACAGCGCTCAGCAGCTCAGCCAGGTCGTCCGCCGTTTGAACACCCAGCTGCTGGCTGATGAATTGCCGCTGTCTCTCACGCGCTTCGGAATTCGCATCGAGCGCCAACGCCAACATCAGCGTGCGCGCCGACTGCGGATGGCGGCTGGCGGAGACGATCTCGTCGGGTAGTGATTTGCGAATGTCCCGCGCCACTTGCATATGAATCGTGCCGGGATTGCCGACCAGTGCCGCGACGCTGGCCGACGCGGCGCCGCCAGGCACGTTGATCAACGAATCCAAGCGCTCCGCGGATGTTTGTTTCGGAGCTGCGTCCGCATTCTTCTGTTCGGCGAGACGCGCCATTTCTGCTCGAGCACGCTCGAATTCTTTTGGATCGAAGCGCGGATCGATCGCTTTGAGCCGATCTTCCAGCGCCGGATGCGTGGCAAAGAACCGGTTCATGCCCGGCGCGAACAGCATGTGCGCGACTTCTTCGACTTCCAAATTACCGATCCTCGACCCGCCCGAAAGCGCGCCTATTTTCACCAGCGCCCCCCGCAAGCCAGTGGGATCGCGCGTGAACTGCACGGCCGACGCGTCAGCCAACGACTCGCGGCTGCGAGACACCGCAGCCTGGATGAGGCGACCGAAGAACAAGCCGATGTACCCGACAACCATCACCGCGAGGGCCACCAGCAGCACCGGCATCGCCTTCTTGGAGTCGCGGCCGCCGGAGGAGAGCCGGAGCACGGTGCGGCCGATCAGCGCGATCACCAGCAACCCGAACAGCAAACCCATCAGCCGAATGTTCAGCCGCATGTCGCCATTCAAGATGTGACTGAACTCATGTGCGATCACGCCTTGCAGCTCGGCGCGATTCAGCGTCGTCAGCGTGCCGCGCGTGACCCCAATCGCTGCGTTCGCCGGATTGTGACCGGCGGCGAAAGCATTGATGCCGGTCTCCTGCTCCAGCAAGTAGACCTCTGGCATGGGCACACCCGAGGCGATCGCCATTTCTTCGACGACGTTGAGCAAGCGGCGTTGCTGCGGATCGGTGGTATCCGGCGAGACACGCACGCCACCGAGCGAGCGCGCGACCACACCGCCGCCGCCACCCAGCACCACAGTTTTGTAGAGGCTCGCCAGCGCGATGATGCCCACCACCACCAGCGTCGTGAGCAACACCGTGCCCGGGTGAGCGCTCATCCACTCACCCATCGTCGGCGAATAGCCGGTCCGGTTTGCTTCTCCCAGAGACAGCACGAAGCACACGACCGCATTGACCGCCGCCGCCACGGCCAGCACGGCGGCGACGAACAGCACGACGAGCCAGCGGGTCGTACGTCGCGACTGTTCCTGTCGCTCGAAGAAGTTCATGCGCCGGACCGGGTTGTCAGAACTTGACCACCGGCACCGCGCGCTTCTCGGGCGACTCGATCTCCAGCAGCTGCGCCGGCAGGAACGAGAACATGTTGGCGACGATGCTGTTCGGGAACATTTCGCGGCTGTTGTTGTACGTCATCACGGCATCGTTGAACGCCTGCCGCGCGAACGCGACTTTGTTCTCGGTCGAGGTCAGCTCTTCCGACACCTGCATCATGTTCTGGTTGGCCTTCAGGTCCGGATAGGCTTCGGCCAGCGCGAACAGCCGGCCCAGCGCGCCGCTCAGCGCGTTCTCCGCACCGGACAGCTGTTGAACGGCATTGGGATCGGTCGGATTCGCGGCGGCATTCTTCAAGCCGACGACCGCGGCGTTACGAGCAGTGATCACCGCTTCGAGCGTCTCGCGCTCGTGCTTCATGTAGCCCTTCGCCGTTTCCACCAGGTTCGGGATCAGGTCATGACGGCGCGTGAGCTGCACGTCGATCTGCGCGAACGCATTCTTGTACGCGTTCCGGCCGCCGACCAGCTTGTTGTAGATGGAAATGAAAAAAAGCGCGATCAGGACGATGACGATGAAAACGATCCAGCCCATCTGACGACCTCCACGGCAAATGCCGCATCAAAGCATACCCAATGCGCCCGGCTCTCGAGCGGCTCGCCGGCCAACGGCCGCCCGCGACCGGCAAACGGGCTTCGCCCGCACCGGTTAAGTGACTCAGTTCACAGCTGACGCGGCGAGCGCGCCTTCCAACCAGGCTTGCACCGCCCCACTGGTGATCTGATCTTGCAACCACCGATCGACCTGGCCGCGGAGCGCTTCCTCTCGCGGCAGCAGGATCGCCTTGTCACCGCGAGTGAACGTGGCCGAAGTCGCGCGACACAGTCGTTTGTCACGGCGCGCCTGCAAGTCAACCTCAACGTCATCGGTCACCATGACATCCGCTCGACCGCCCGCGATCTCAGCAAAGATCGTGCGATTGTCCGGATGCACGGTGACCTGCGCGCGACTCAGCCGCTCGCGCACGAACTGCTGGTTGGTGCCACCGGGGTTCACGACGACACGCACCTCGGGACGATCGATTTCTTCGACGGTGTCGAAGCGCGTCTCGGTGCCACAGCGAACGATGGCTGTCTTGCCGCCCTGATGATAGGGAACGGAGAACGCGGCAAGCTTGGCGCGTTCCGGCGTGATGCTGACTCCACCGAGCGCGATATCGAAGCGCTGTGCCTGGTAGTCCCGCATCAGCGTGCTCCAGCTCGTGCTCACAAACTGCGGTTGCGCGCCCAGCGATTTCGCCAGCGCCTCGCCCATCTGCACGTCAGCGCCGGAAAGCTCGCCGCCACGCTCCAGCGTAAACGGCGCGTAGTCCCCGGTCATGCCGATGCGCAGCACTTTGCTGGCTGCGATTCGTTCGAGCACTGGCATCGCGGACGGACGCAGCCGGCTCACTGCTTTCAACAACGATTCTTGATCATCCTTTTGCAACCCCGGCATGACGATCTTTGCGGCTTGCGGTCGATAGCGAGTGGCAAAGCCGTCCGTCATCAGCTCGGGCAACGCGAGATAGACGGAGCGCAGCAGCTCGTTTCCGAGGCGGTCCAACTCCGGACGAATCTCATTCTTCAAATCCCGGATCGGCTCGTTGACTGGCTGCTGAATCTTCCATGACTCAATGAAGTGCTCCTGCACGTCACGCGCCATGCGGATCTGCAGCGAGAACAGCTCGCGCGCCGGCGCGGCGTCGATGCCGAGGCGCTGCGCTTGGGCAACGGTCGCGTCGAGAACTTGTTGCTCGCGGGTGGGGTCGGCTACAGGCACGTGGTTTGCGAACTTCCAGGCTGCGACCGAGCGCATCAGCTCGAGCCGCTGCTGCATCAGGTCGAACACGCGAGCCACGTCATTCGGCCCGCTAAAGCTCGCAGCGACGCCGATGTTGGCCGTGAACAGCATCGCGAGCGCGATCCAAATGCGTTTGTGCAGTGACATGCTTTCCCCTCGAGGCGGGGAAATGTAGCACTTCGCTTCAGACAAAAAAGCAAAACCCGCCGGGTCGCCGGCGGGTCTTTCAAGCAACGATCGGCCGCTTAGCGACGCGGTCCAAACAGATCGAACAGCCGGCTCAGCAGCGTGGGCTCGAACACATCGGCCTCGATGGCCGTGTGCATGACCGGCACGTCGGCCAGGTTCACGCGAATCTCGTCCTCGCCGCGCGGCTTGGAAAAGTCATACACCCGCGTCGTCGCTTGTTCCTGCTGCGGAGCTCGGGAAGGCGCGGCCGCGGCTGTGCGACGAACCTGAGTCTGGGCGGGGCTGGCGGCGCTCATCGATGTCCTCCAAAGAGATCCGTGGGAAAGTCGCGGGCAGACTAGAGGAAGTGATCGAGCCGCCGTGTGAGGCAAATCACGTTCGCGCGTCACGTGCGATGCTCGAATGCCACGCCTCGAGGCGGCGCGGTTTTATGTCGTGCGCTTGTCGCCGGCTACAGACGACGGAACCTCTTGCACTCGGCGCTCAAATAGAGAACGTTGCACCAATGCTGACCACAATCAGAATTCCGCTGCTCATCGCGACGCTGCTGCTCGCCGCCGCTTGCTCGAAAGAACCCAAGCCGGCGACAGCGCCGAGCACAGCGCTCGTCGAGCAAAGCGCTGCCGATCCGGCGCAAGGATCGATGGACGAATTTCACGGCTCGTTTGCACCGGGCGGAATCGCGGCGACTTACAGCGCGAAATTCAAGGAAGGAAAAATTCAGAGCCTGGAGGAGACACGTCAGGCGACGTCACAAACCGCCACTTATGAGTTCCTTGGCGCGCGCTTGATGAAATACAGCGGCGCCGCGCTCAATTCGAACGACACCATCGAGCTCGAGTTCGATCAGCAGGGCAAAGTGTTGAGAGCAAGAGCTGGCAACAAGGAAGCAAGCGCCGAAGAGATCGCTGCGATACGCGATCGCGCTCAAGCGCTACGCAGTCACGCGGTCTCGCAACATGACGTGAAGGGGCACGACAAGGTCTAGTCCCGTCGCAGCGGCAGCCTGATTTCCACCCGCAAACCACCAGTCGCCGCGTTCTGGGCACGCACCTGGCCTTTATATAAGCCGACGACGCGCGCAGTGATCGCCAGGCCAATGCCGGTGCCGCCCGAATCCCGATCGCGCGATTCGGCAACTCGATAGAAGGGCTCGAAGATGTGCGCCAGCTCGGCTTCCGGCACGCCCGGACCGTGATCCTCGATCGCAATCAAGGCATCGCGGTGCTCGCGAACCAGTGACACCGCCACGGCTGTGCCCGGCTTGGTAAAGCGCACGGCATTACGCAGGACGTTTTCGATGGCGCTGCGCATGAGGTCGTGATCGCCATTGAGCCAGAGGCTTTCGCCCGGCGTCCAATCGACGTTCTTGTCGGCGGCGCTTGCTTCCAGACGTGCGTCTTCGACCACCTCGTTCAACAGAGTGGTCACATCGATGGGCTCGAGCGGCAACGTCGGCTTGTATGAGCGCAGCTGCGACAGCTGCAACATCTGACCGATCAGAGTATCGAGGCGCTCGGCCTCGAGCTCGATGCGATCCAGTTGTTTGACGATGTCCGCCTGCGGGCGGCGCGCCAGGCCCGATGCCACACGCAGCCGGGCCAGCGGCGAGCGCAGCTCGTGCGACATCGCCCGCAACAGATCTTCTCTCGATGCGATCAGGGTGCGGATGTGGTCCGCCATGGCGTCGAAGTCTCGCGCCAGTACGCCCAGCTCGTCGCGACGGCTCGAGAACTCCTCGCCCACTCTTTCATCGAGATTCCCGGCCGCCAGCGAGCGTGCGCTCGACTGCAGACGTTCCAACGGCTTGCTGATGTAGTGCGCCAGCCACCAGCACACCAGACCGCTGATGACCAGCGCGAACGCGAACACCACCAATCGCACATCCGATGCCTGCAGTGGACTGATCGGCGAGCGCTGGCCGATCATCACTGTATAAACAGTGCCGTCGCGATCGGTGAACAGCGGCGTCAGCAACAGCGGATCGTCGCGCCCGTTGGGCGGCGGCTCGCGGCCGAAGAAGCCCGCGTCCTTCAACCGATTTGCGTAACTGCGATAAGTCGGCGGCAGCGGACGTTGCAGAATGTCCTGACCATCCGGACGCACCACATAGATGTGCCGCCCGGGAAAACGATCTTCGGCGCTCTCGATCCAGGCATACAGATCCTTCATGCCGCCGACCAGCAGCCGGTTCTGTGCTTCCGAAGCGAGTTGTCGAATGTTGGGCGAAGCCGTCTGATCGCGTTGAAAGCGATACCAGGCCACGGCCGCGGTGGTGGCGAGCACCAGCAGCGTCGCCACCCAGAACGACAGGAAGATGCGAAGGAACAGCGAGCGCACTGGAGCCTCAGAGCCGCGCTATGGGCAACCGCTCAGACACGTTGCTCGGCACGCACTTCGCCGGTGGCGATCAGCACGTAGCCCGCGCCACGAATACTACGAATCTCAGGCAAGCCGTTCTCACCCAAGCCGAGCTTGCGACGCAAGTTGCTCACGTGAGTATCGATGCTGCGGTCATAAGGAGTGAGCCGGCGGCCGAGTACTCGCTCCGTCAGCGATTCGCGCGATTGCACTTGTCCGACCGCTCGCATCAACACTTCGAGCAGCCGCAGCTCGGTGCCGGTCAGCCGCACCGATTCACCGGACAATGTGACTTCGAAGGTGGCCGGGTCGAGGCGCAACGGGCCGACGCTCACGGGATGCGCCGGTGTATCGGCATCACGCGGCGAGAATCGCCGGAGCACGGCACGCACGCGAGCCACCAGCTCGCGCGGATTGAAAGGTTTCGAGAGGTAGTCATCGGCGCCCAGCTCCAGGCCGACGATGCGATCCACGTCGGCGCCGTGCGCCGTCAACATGATGACGGGCACCGACAGGCTGTGACGCAGACGACGCAGCACCTCGAAGCCGCTGAGCGAGGGCAACATCACGTCGAGGATCACCAGATCGAAAGGGTGCGACTCGCCGGTGAGACGCTCGAGGGCGTCGGCGCCATCGCGCACGATGGACACCTGGAAGCCTTCGCCGGTCAGATACTCGGTGAGCATCTGACCCAGCTCGCGGTCGTCATCCACGATCAAAACGGAAGCAGGCAAGGTCATGGGCTGGACCATGGCACACCAAAAAAGCGCGGGTTGCGAAGTTTCGTCAAGTTCTGCCTACAGGCAGGTTTGACCGGGCGGGACGATACTTCGTTTTGTGCAACCCCGTCGATGCATGCCGTTGCCCTACAGCGGATGTCCGGCGTTTTCTCTCGCCAGCTCATTCCCGCAGGATGCGCTCCGCGCCGTCGGAACCCCGTTTTAAGCCTCCGCGTTCCCTCCCCGCCCGGGCGAGATGAGACGAGACGCGCCTATCTGGATCAACAAGCTCGATCAACGAGGAGACGATCATGACCAAATTGATTGCATTCCTGGCAGCGGCCCTGCTGTCCGTGACTGCGTTCGCCGGCGACAACAAGGACAAAAAGGATCACTCGATGAAATCCTCCGCGGCGACCTTCGACTCCCTGGACAAGAACGGCGATGCCCAGCTCAGCAAGACTGAAGCGGCCGCCGACAAATCGCTGGCGGACAGCTTCGCCTCGGCCGACACCAACGGCGATGGCTACCTGAGCAAGACGGAATTCACGGCTCGCACCAAGAGCTGAGGCGCACTGCCGTTTTCGTTTTCGTTCAGCAACCGGCCCTATCGCGCCTGCCAGTGACGGTGCGGTAGGGCCTCGTCGTCTCTGCTACCCTTGATCTATGGCCGTACCCTGGTTACAAATCGTGCAGCTCGTGCCTTCCATCGTCGATGTGTCGCGCGAGCTCCTGAAACGCACCAAACAAATGCCGCCGCCGGAAGTGGCGCCGGTTCCCAACGACAGCGATGAGCTGATCAGGCGTGTGTTACGCCTGGAAGAAAACGAGCGGCGTCAGGCCGAGCTGGTCAACGAAATGGCGCAGCAGCTGGCGAATCTGACGCGAGCGGCTACCGCTCTGCACCGTCAATCGCTGTGGCTGGGCGGCACCGCCGTGGTGGCCATCGTCGTCGCCGTGATTGCGATCGGGATGGCCGCCAGCCAGTAAGCCCCAGCCAAATCCAGGTTATTTCGCGGCTGCCTGATACAACGGCAGCACCAGCGGCACGTTCTTTTCGAGATCGCGAATACGCGACTCGCCCGACGGGTGGGTGCTCAGGAATTCCGGCGGACCGCCGCCGCCCGCCTTGCTCATCTTCTGCCACAGCGTGACGGCCGCGTTCGGGTCATAGCCCGCGCGCGCCATCAATTCCAGACCGATGCGATCGGCCTCGGCTTCCTGCTCGCGACTGTGCGGCAGCGTAAATGTCACAGCCGAAACCTGACTGGCGATTTGCATCGTCGTCGCCTCGGCGCCAGTGGCCACAGCCACACCGGCGAGCACCAGCTGTTCAGCATAGGCGCGAGACAAGCGTTCGCGTGAGTGTTCGCGCAACGCGTGCGCGATTTCGTGACCGATGACGGCGGCGAGCTCGGCATCGCTCGGCTTGATCGTATCGATCAGGCCGGTGTAGACCATGATCTTGCCGCCGGGCATGCAGTACGCGTTCACGTCCTCGGAGCTCTGCACGTTGACTTCCCAATTCCAGCCGGTGGCGTCGGGACGAAACGTCCTGGTCTGTGGGATCAGGCGCTGCGAAATCTTCTGCACCCGATCGTAGACTTGTTTGTCCTTGTTCAACGCGCCAGCCTGGCGCGCCTTGTTCACTTCCTGGTCGTAAGCAACCTTGGCGCCCTCGTCCACCTGCTCGGATGAGACCGCCATCATCTGCTTGCGAGTGACGCCGATCGCACCGGGCTGCGTGGTCTGCACGCTCTGACAGGCGGTCGCCAGCACGGCGACAGCAGCAATGACCAGGGAGCGTATGCGCATGAAATCCTCCAGAACCGTTCGGGACAGATTCTAAATCTGTCCGCTCTGATGTCACTAGTTCACTATGGCTTGGACGGTTCCTGTTTGGGCGCTTCTTTCGGTGCTTCAGGATTGCCGTTGGTCACGTACCGCGCCAGGCGCTGCAATTGGCCGCCCAGCACTTCGTCGACGATGGGCGCCCAGTCGGCCAGCGGCCGGTCGGCGAAGCCACCGACGTTGTATGTGAACGTGATGCGAGAGCCGCCCGCCGCCGACTCGATCTGCCACGTCATCACGCCGTTTACGCCGAATTCCTGCAACGGCCCGAGCGCGCCGTTGACTCGCAATGTTTTGGCGGGCTGCGCATACACGACGGTGCCGTGCTCGATGCCGGCATACAAGCTCAGCTTCTCGCAGAAACAACCCCGCACATGAGGCTCTAGCGAAAGATTGCGCGCATCGCCCGAGTAGGTGTGCTCGGGATCCCACCATTTCGCGACATCGGCAAGCGCGGCCCAAATGACCGGCGGCGCGACATTCGGCGTCTCGGCCGTGTGGCGCAGATTGAAGCCGCTCGGCCCGGCGCTGACGATCTCGGCGCGCGCCGCGCCGGTCACCGATAAAGCGCCCAGGACAGCCGTCGCGATCAGGCGTACACGCATTATTGTTTCCTCTCCAGGGACTCACCGCTGCGGACCGCGCATGGTAATCCCTGCGGGCGAAGGATGGTAACCTAGCGTCCATGAGCCAGAAAAAAAGCCATCGCACCCGAAAACCTGCCGATAACGGCCTGCCCGAGGCACACGTGCAGGCGCCGACGGTGAGCGAACAGGAGGCGCGTCAGGCGGTCGAGACGCTGCTGCGCTGGGCGGGAGAAGATCCGTTGCGGGAAGGCTTGCGTGACACGCCCAAGCGCGTCGTCCACGCCTATCGCGACTGGTTTTCCGGCTATCTGAGCGACCCCGCCGACTATCTGCGCCGCACCTTCGAGGAAGTGGCCGGTTACGACGAGATGGTCGTGCTGCGAAACATCGAGTTCGAATCCCACTGCGAGCATCACATGGCGCCCATCATCGGCCGTGCGCACGTGGGCTATCTGCCGACCAACAAGGTCGTGGGCATCAGCAAGCTGGCCCGAGTCGTCGACGGTTACGCACGGCGCTTCCAGGTCCAGGAGAAGCTCACCGCGCAAATCGCCCGCTGCATCGACGACGTGCTCAAGCCGCGTGGCGTGGGTGTCGTGATCGACGCGATCCATCAATGCATGACCACCCGCGGCGTGCACAAGCGGGGCGTGTCGATGATCACGAGTAAAATGCTGGGCGACTTCCGCGAAGACGCACGCACCCGCAACGAATTCCTGCGCTTCATCGACATCTCGAGCGGCTAGATTTAACACTCGACGTCGGGGACTCCCGCAATTCCTCACGCTCACGCCGCGAGTGTGACGGCGTTCTCGTTAGCAACTCCGTCACAGTCCTAGCATCGAGGCCGGTCACCTTCGAAGAACAACGACGGTCGGATGCAGAGGTCAGATGTGAACGCGGTGGCAGAAACGATGATGCAGGAGCCCGAACCCCGCCCTGTCCGCGCACGCGCAGAACATATATCCCTCGACACGGGTCACGACGACGACAGCCTCATCGCGCCCAAGAAGCGCCCGCACCGCCCGACGCGCATGAGCTATACGCTCGCCAGCAAACTGCGCGGCTGTTCTACGCAACTGGGCCTGCTCGACGAACATTTCCTGGCCGTGCAGCTCACGCGCCCCGACATCGAGCCGTGCAAATACGATTTCGATCTGCGTTTCGCCAATGCAAAGCCGGTGATCGTGCGTCACATCGCCTGGTTCTGGCTGGCGCTCGCGATCAGCCTGGCGGGGCTCGCCACTTGCGCGCTGTGGATGCTATGGCCGAAGAGCGGGACCGAGTGGATCCACCCCGTGCCGCTGACTGCAGTGGCCGCACTGCTCGCCTCGCTTGGCTCGGCGCTGATGTTTCTACGGCGCACCACCGAATCGCTCGAGTTCACCAGCGTTCACGGCGGCGTGACCTTGGTGAGCGTGACCGGCGCAATCGGCAGTGCGCGCGAAGGCAAGAAATTCTTCGTCGAGCTCATCAAGAGCATCAACGCGGCGAAGGCCGCACGGCCGCAGCCGCCTCATCAATTCCTGCGGGATGAAATGCGTGAGCATCATCGGCTGCGCGAGTTAGGCGTGCTGACCGAAGACCAGTACGAAACGAGCAAGTCGCGAATACTCGCGTCGCATTAAGTCGGCGCGCGCAGGGCGAAGCGCTCGACATCGATCTCCGCTCGCAGCGGCAGATGATCCGATGCTCGTTTGGCGAGCGGCGTGCTGTGCGCTTTCACTGAAACGATGGCGTGCACCGGCCGCACCCAGATCCTGGTCAGCGCCAGGAACGGCCAGAACGAAGGAAACTCCGGCGGCGCCAGCGCTTCACCCAGAATCTTGTGCGCGTCTCGCAGCGTGCCCGCGCTTGGAAACCATTCATTCATGTCGCCGAGCACGACAGTGGGATGCTCGGGCGGTGACGCTGCGATTGCCGCCAGTAACTGCCGCCATTGAAAGCGACGCTCCGATCGGCTGAGTCCAAGATGCGTGGCGATCACACGCAGCGCGCGACCGCCGACATCCAATTCGACATCGATTGCACCGCGCGGCTCCAACCATTTGCCGTAACTCAGATCATGTCGGTGCACGCTGATGACGGGGAACCGCGTCAGCAACGCGTTGCCGTACTCGCCGCTGTGGCGCACGATGCGCAGCCCGGGAATGGCGGCCATGTGCATCGCTTCGGATAGATATTCGAGCTGCTGCGAGTCCTCCTCATCGCCGGGCTCGTTGTCGACTTCCTGCAGCGCATAGATGTCGCAATTCAACTCTCTGAGCACGTCGGCGATGCGCGAAGGCGAGCGGCGCCGATCGAGCCCCACGCAGCTGTGAATGTTGTACGAGCCGATGGAAATCCGGCGCACGCCGGGCGCGGGCGCCTCAGCTGCCTCGGCCGGGACTTCGGCATCAGACAGTGCGCGGGTCGCTGACGCCATGTCGTGAGGACGTCGAGGCTGCCGATAGCAGCCAGCGCCGCACCAGCCAGGTGGCGCCGCCGAGCAGAATCAGCACGAACGCGATCGCCCAATAGTTGATGCGGCGAGGATCATCGAGCCAGGTCGAGAGCTGGTCGCCGAACACCGTCGAGGTGAGCGTGCCTGGCAGGATACCGATCGCCGTCCCTAGCATGAACTCCCACAGGCGCATGCGGATCGCGCCGGCAACCACCCCTTCGACGGCGAAGGGCGCCAGCGGCACCAGCCTCAGCGCCGTCATCGCCAGCAGGCCGCGACGGCGCAACACCTGCAGAATCTTGTCCAGCTTCGCACCGGCCATGCGTCGCACGGTACCGGGATCGAGCCGCTTGCCCGCAACGTACGACGACCATGCGGCGACTTGAATGCCGGTCATGGCAATGACGAAACCCCAGATGGGCCCGTACGCAATGACAGCAAACAACGTGATGAGCGGTCTTGGAAACATCACATACGAGGCTGGCGTGAACGCGAGCACGGTCAGGATCGGCACCCACCAGGTCTGGCCGACATCCCGGGCCCAGCCCATGATGCGATTGCCTTCGAGATACACGTGCAGCGGCGTGAACTTCCACAACGCGGTCAGTGCGATCACGACCGCCGCCATGGCGGCGATCTTTCCCCACGCGGGGCCACTTGTACCGAGCGCCTCCGACGGCTCGTTCGCCTCCGAACGATTGGTCACGAACGCGCCAGGATGGGCGTCCGCCATGCTCGCCTCCGGGCTGCGTGGACTGAAAATCTGCGCCAGGTCCGCGAGACCGACCGGCTTCTCCGGATCGGCGACGCTGATGACATTCAGCAGCGTCTCGGAAACCTGCGGCAATTCATTCAGCGGCTTCAGCGTGCGATCGTCACGATGCAGCTGGTCGATCGCGTCACGCAGGTTGCCGGTGTTCGCGACCGCTTCACTCACCTGCTGCACATCAAAGCCCAGGTGTTCCGCCAGCAGCAACGAACGCAGACCGCAGATCTGCTGTTGTATGTCCTTGCGACCGCGTGCCTCGATGGTCAGGTCGCACTCGGTATCCATACCCATGGAACGATTGGCGAGATTCGCGGAGCCGATCCGCACCATGTCGTCGTCGATCACGATCATCTTGGAGTGAACGTCGATGCAGGTGCCTTCCTTCAACCCGGCAATGAAGGGATAGCAGGCGCGGAAACGATTGTATTTATCGGCGTCGCGCAGCTTCTGGACCAGGCGCGTACGCAGCGTCTGCATGGTGAGCTCTTCCAGCCAGCCATGACTCAGCTCGCGCAATACGACGATGATCTCAGGACCGTCGGGCTCGGCGAGCCGGGCAGCCAGTGCATCGCCGACCTTATCGGCTGTGAAATACTGGTTCTCGATATAGATGCTGTTCCTGGCGGCAGCGATCATGTCGAGATACAGGGACTCGATTTCTCTTATGCCGGGATCGCCGTTGACCGCGGGCGCGGTGCGCGAAATGCCAACCTCCACCTCGCTGAGATGCGCATTCAGCGACTGCGGCCAGCGGGATGTTTTCATTTCCTCCGCCGCAGCTCTGCGGCGGAACACACGCCGCTGCGCCGCTGGCGGCTGCAACACCTCGCCCGTCGCCTTGCGCCAGCGTTCGCGCACGATATCGCCCAACGACCCCGCAACGTCGCCTTCGACCGCCATCATCAAGTCGTGAAACGGCGGATAGGCGGTTCCTTTCACGTGTCGATGCTCGTTGTCGGGCGAGTGATCGTTGGTGTCCCAGCGTCGACAGGTCAGATCGATGCCGCCGTTGAAGGCAACCGCATCGTCGATCACGACGATCTTCTGGTGATGCGAGCCGCCGGTGGGATGCGTGTTGTCATAGCGAAAATGCACGCGCCGGTGCGGCTTCCAGCCCAGGCCGTAGAACGGCGCCCACTCGCGATCCAGTCCGAAAATCACCGGGTAGTCCCAGATCAGGATGTGGATGTGCAGGTGTCGGTTACGACGCGCCAGACCGTTCAAGAAATCGCCCAGCTCCAGCTCGCAATCCTGCCGATCACGGCACAGCAGGCGCGTGCGGCTGTGGAAATCCCAGCCCGAGATCAGGATGGATCGCTTCGCCTTGCGCGCGGCTTCCACGAAGGCGCGGAAGTAATCGTCGCCGTCGACCAGAAACGCCGCACGCTGCGCCTTCTCCACGCGCCAGCAATTGCGGCCGGGCTGGAGCAAAGTCGATGGAGCAGCGGGCAAGGTCATGATCGCTGGCGGGGTTGGCAAAAATGGCAAAAGGGTGCGATGTCGGCGAAACGCTCGCACCATGCGGCCGGTTCCGAAGAGGAGGCTGCGGGCGATCAATAACCGCGTGTTACGTCGACCACCGACAGCATTTTGCCGCCCGCCGAATAACGCTGCAGATTCTCGCGCACGACCGCCAGCGGCGCGCCACTGCCCAGATCCGAGTCGGCCGACACGTGCGGCGTGATGATCAGATTCGGCGCCTTCCACAGCGGATGCCCTGCAGGCAGCGGCTCGGGGTCGGTGACATCGAGCGCGGCGCCCGCAATCTTCTTGTTGTTGAGCGCGTCGACCAGGTCCGATGTCACCACACTGCCGCCGCGCGCAATGTTGATGAAGTACGCCGTCGGCTTCATCTTTCCGAAGAAGGCCGCATCGAAGATTCCTTTGGTCTGCGGCGTGAGCGGCGCGGTGTTCACGACGAAATCGGCTTCGGCGGCCAGCTTGGGCAATTCATCCGATAGACCGACGTAGCTCACGAAGTCAGGACCGGTGCGGCCGCTATTGCGGGTCGCTGTGACCTTCATGCCAAGCGCATGCGCTCGCTGGGCTACTTCGCTGCCAATGCCCCCGAGACCGACGACCAGCATCGTCTTGCCGTCGACGGTGGTCGCGCGGCCCGGTGGCAGGCGCGAAATCCATTGGCCTTGCGCTTGCGCGGGAATGTACACATCGAGACCGCGCGTGAGCGCCAATGTCATCGCGATCACATGCTCGGCAATGATCGGGCCGGCGATGCGCTGCATGTTGGTGACCAGGATGTTTCTTTCTTTGATCGCCGGAATGGCGACGCAGTTCTCGACACCTGCGGTCACCAGCTGAATCCATTGAATGGCTTTGCCGGCACTGAGGGTTTCGGCGTCGCAGACACCGATGGTGGCGTCGATGCTCGCGATCTTCGCTTTGGCCTCGGGCGTGCCTGCGACGATGAATTCAACCTCCGGCGCCGCGGCTTTCAGCTCCGCACCGAGCCGCGACCCCATACCGCCGACCAGGATGCGCTTGGGTTTGCGCCAGCCTTTGCGCTCCTTCACCGGAGTGTCGGCCTCTTGCAGATCGTAACGCTCGATCACATTGGCAGCGGAGCTCTCCGCCGCCTCGAGCGACGCTCCGAGTAACACCGACGCACAAGCGGCAGCCACCAGCCAGCGACACTTCATCCGAATCCTCCGCGGAATTGTCTATCGATCAGGCCACGCCGTGCTGCTTGAACCACGCCAGCGCCTTTTTCCAGGCTTCCCTGGCATCGGCCTCGACGTACGAAGGTCGATAGTCGGCGAAGAATGCATGCGGCGAATCCGGGAACACGACGATCTCCGAGGGCACCTTGGCCTTCTTCAACGCCGTCCGCATCTGCTCGACGGTATCGAGCGGAATGCCTTGATCCTTCCCGCCGTACAGGCCAAGCACCGGCGCCCGCAAATCAGCCGCGATATTGACCGGATGCTTCGGTTGATTCTCGGTGGGATCGCCGACCAGCCGGCCGTACCACGCCACACCTGCCTTGAGCTGCTTGCTGTGCGCCGCGTACAGCCACACGATGCGGCCGCCCCAACAAAACCCGGTGACGCCGAGCTTCGCCACATCGCCCTTGCCCGACTTCTGCGCGAAGTCGACAGTTGCATCCAGATCCCCCATCACCTGCTCGTCCGGCACCTTGGCGACGATGGGACGAATCTCGTCGATGGACTTGAGCTTGGAAACATCGCCCTGGCGGTAATACAGCTCGGGCGCGATGGCGAAGTAGCCCTGCTTGGCGAAGCGACGGCAAATATCCTTGATGTGTTCGTGCACGCCGAAGATTTCCTGCACGACCAGGATGACCGGGAACGGTCCGCCCTTGGACGGCATGGCGCGATAGCCCGGAACGGTCTGGTCGCCCACTGGAATTTTTACGTCGCCCGCCTCCAGGCCGGTGGCGTCGGTCGTGATGGTCGCTGCGCCGATCGGCTGCACGGCGAGCGCGAAACCAGCGGCGGCCAGGCTGCTCGCCATCATGTGACGGCGGTTCAGCTCCATGCGCGAGAACACGTTGGCGATATCGGTCTGCAGATCCCGGCTCATGACGCATCCCCTGTTTCGATGAAGGCAGGCGTCGGAGTGTAGCGACGCGCCTTCGGCCTGCAAAGAATCGGTGCTGTTACGCGCCCGCGCGAAAGTCAACAAACCCGGACCGTCGAGACTGCCTGCGACGCGCGCCGCAACGACCCGCAATTGACTCCGCAATGACTCGTTCGAGCACCGAATAAGTTCGCTGATTTTCTTGAAAACGAGTCGCGCACGTTGCGTCGTTCATGTCTCGCATTGGCTCGAATGGCAATAATTTCCATGTTGACAGCGTTGGCCAATTGCCCCATGTTCGCGCCCGCTCGAACAAAGGAATGTCTCTCAGGGGGTCGTATCATGGAAGGACGACAAAGGTCCGAAGGACCTGCTGCGCGCTGGTTTTTTGCCCTGCTGCTGATCTGCAGTGTCGGGCTCACCTCACAAGCATTCGCTCAGGCAGCTGGCTGCCAGGTCACTTACACCAAGAGTTGGGAGGGCGGCACCGGCTTCGGCGCCAACATCGCCATCCTGAATACCGGTCCGGCGATCACCAACGGCTGGACGCTGCAATTCACGTTCGCCAACGGCGAGCGCATCCAGAACGGCTGGCCCGTAACGTTCTCGCAGCCTGCCGGCAGCGCTCAGGTCACGGTGTCGAGCAACGCGTCGTGGAATCAGAGCATCGGCAGCGGTGCGACCTTTACTGCCGGTTTCAACGGCACGTTCTCGACCACGAATTCGACACCGACCGGCTTTACGCTGAACGGCACGGCGTGCAACGGCGGTGGCACCGGCAATACCGCGCCCATCGTCAGTTTGACCAGCCCGACCAGCGCTCAAACATTTCCTGCCGGCTCCTCAGTCACGCTCGCAGCAAACGCAAGCGATCCAGGCGGCGCGGTGAGTCGCGTCGAGTTCCGGGTCGACGGCAACCTCGTGAATACGGACACCAGCTCACCGTACAGCTTCAATGTGAGCGGCCTCGCTTCCGGCAGTCACACCGCGCAAGCCACCGCATTCGACAACGGCTCGCCCGCGCTGAGCACGGCAACGGCTGCTGTGCCATTCACGATTCAAGGCACCGTCCAGCCCGCGATCACAGCAAGCCCCGCGTCGCTGACCGTCTCAGGCGGTGCAAGCGGGACGGCAACGCTGCGACTCAACGCTGCGCCGACGAGCAACCTTTCAGTCTCTCTCACCCGCTCGGGCAGCACGGCGATCACCGCCAGTCCGACGACGATCACGTTCACCAATAGCAACTGGCAAAGCGGTGTGACGGTGACGTTTAGCGCGGCCAGTGGCACAGCTGCCGCAACCTCGACGTTCACCGCCGCAGCGACTGGCTACACGTCGGCAACCGTAGCTGTAACACGCAGCGGTGTCGTGACCGGCCGCGTCGACAATCCTTATCTCAGCTCCGGTGTTTATAACAATCCGCAGTGGCGTGCGAATGCCGCCGCATCCGGCGGCAGTGCCATCGCCATGCAGCCCACCGGTGTGTGGATGGATCGCATCAGCGCGATCACTGGCAACAACAGTCCGACCACCGGCAGCATGGGCTTGGTCGATCACCTGAACGAAGCGCTCACGCAGGATCAAGCGAACGGCGCTACGCCGATGGTCATCCAGATCGTGATCTACAACCTGCCTGGTCGCGACTGCTCCGCGCTCGCCTCTAACGGTGAGCTCGGACCCAACGATCTGCCGCGCTACAAGGCGGAGTACGTCGACCCGATCGCAGCCATCCTGCGACGGCCCGAGTACGCAAACCTGCGCATCGTGTTGATCATCGAGATCGATTCGCTACCGAACCTGGTGACCAACGTGACGAGCCGCCCCACCGGCACCGCGCAATGTGACACGATGCTGCAGAATCGCGGCTACGTCGACGGCGTCGGCTACGCGCTCGCGACCTTCGGCGCCATCCCGAATGTTTATAACTATGTCGATGCCGGCCACCATGGCTGGCTGGGCTGGGACACGAACTTCGGCCCGACCGTCGACATGATGCGCACGGCGGCCACCGCTTCCGGCAGCACGCTCGCGAACGTGCACGGCTTCATCACCAACACCGCGAACACCTCGGCGTTGCAGGAGCCGTACATCGTCGTCGACAGCACCACGCGTCCGTCGACCTGGATCGACTGGAATCAATTCAACGATGAGCTGACGTACGCCCAAGCGTTCCGCCAGCGCGCGGTCCAGGCCGGATTCGACGCCAACATCGGCATGCTGATCGACACCTCGCGCAATGGCTGGGGCGGCCCGAATCGACCGACCGGCCCGAGCACCGCCGCCGATCTCAACACTCGCATCAACGCGTCGCGCATCGATCGCCGCATCCACAAGGGCAACTGGTGCAATCCAAGTGGCGCCGGTCTGGGTGAGCGTCCGCGGGCAGCGCCTGCATCCGGCATCGATGCGTACGTCTGGATCAAGCCGCCCGGCGAGTCCGACGGCGCGAGCGAGGAAATTCCCAACGACGAAGGCAAGGGCTTCGACCGTATGTGCGACCCGACGTACGGCGGCAACCCACGCAACAACAACAACATGACAGGCGCGCTGCCGAATGCGCCGCTGTCCGGGCACTGGTTCCCGGCGCAATTCCAGCAGTTGCTGCAGAACGCCTATCCGCCACTTTAGGAAACAAAGCTTCAGACCCGGCATCGCCTCGTGCGCCGGGTCTGATCCGACAAGCGAGGGGGACTTCAGATGTTCAACGGAGGATGTATGAAGCTCGACGCGTTACGGACGATGCTGCTCGCAGGGCTGCTGATGATGATCGGCGGCGCTTACGGGCACGGACTGATTCAAGACCCGCCATCGCGCAACTGGTTCTGCGGCGCGATTACCAAACCCGATCAAGTTGCCAACGGCACGGCGCAGTATCCAGTTTGCGGCCAGGCATTCACGGCCACCGGCGTCGATCCCAATGCCGGTTATAGCTTCATGAGCGTGCTCACGCACACGACCGGCCGCGCCGGCGTCGGCGTGCGCTCGAACGTTTGCAGCTTCAACTCGGAAACCTGGAATGGCAACGCAACCCCGTGGGATCAGCCGATCAACTGGCCGACGGTGCCGATGACGGCCGGGTCGAAGACCTTCACCTGGAACATCTCGTGGGGCCCGCACTTCTCGGACACGCAGGAGTTCCGCTACTGGATCACCAAGCCCAGCTTCGTGTTCCAGACCGGCAGAGTGCTGTCGTTCAGCGATTTCGAGGATGCGCCGTTCTGCGTGCTCAACTACAACGACGCGACACCGAACGCCAATCCTGATGTGATTCCCAACCCGGGCGCCGCGACCTTCCAAACGCGTTGCAACGTTCCGTCGCGCACCGGCCGGCATGTGATCTACGCCGAGTGGGGGCGCAACCAGTGGACGTACGAACGTTTCCACGGCTGCATCGACGCCATGTTCCAAGGCGGCAATACACCGACCCTCGATGCGCAGATCGCTCTGTCACCCGACGTAGCCGAGTTCCAGGGCGCTGGCTCGATCACGCTCGACGGGCGCAGCTCGACCGGATCGAACCTGAGCTATCAATGGAGCGTCAGCTCGCAGAACCCGTCGCTCTACACGCTCACCAACGCCACGCAGTCGGTCGCGACTCTGACGTTGGGGAATCCGCAGGCATCCGCGAACGTCACCGTTTCACTGGTCGTGTCGGGCGGCGGCTCTTCCGATAGCGCGACCCGCACGTTCGTCCATGCGCCTGCGGTCGCGTCGCAGTGGTTCGATCTCGGTCCGCTGACTTCCGAGTCGCGCACGCTCACGGTCGGCGATCGTGTTTCCGTCCGCACCGTCAACGGCAGCGGTCAAGACGCATACTGGCCAACGAGCCCGTTAGTCATCACGTCGTCCAACGCCGCAGCCACTGCCTGGCCACTGGCGCTGGCGCAAGCGGTCAATGCTGCGAACGGCGCGGTGCGCGTCGGCGTGCTCAATGCCCAGAGTCAGGTTGTCCCTCAGCAGAGCGCGACTGCCAATCGCGTGTACGCACTGACTTCAGCGGACATCTCGAGCGCGTTCCTGCAAGTCACGCCGGCGACTACGGGCAACGGCGGAGTGACAGTGACCCCGGCCGTCGCCGCCAACAGCCCGTATTACAACGAGCTGCAGCTGCGCCTGGCCAACACGGCGTCGGTCACCGCGCTGTCGGCGACGATCGTCGTGCAGAGGACCACGGGCGTCAGCGTCAGCGGTCAATACAACACGCTCGGCAGCCAGGTCCAGCAGAGCAACTCGAGCACGAGCTCGGCCATCACTTATCAGTACACGCTCGCTTCGGGGGTCACGCTCAGTCCTGGAACGAATCGCACCTTGGCCGCGCAGTTCGGCGGCACGGGCACGGCTCATCCCACCACTGGCGACACCTGGACGGTGACCTACACCAGCGGCGGCACGCAGTACACGCAAACCGGCACGTTCTGACGCAAGCAACACGGAGGAGATCATGCTTCGTTCACATGCTCATGTTCGGGATCCAGCGCTATGGCGCTGGATCCTATCGTTCATCCTGTTGGCCCTTTGTTATCTGGCCGCGTCGCCCGGCGCATTCGCGCAGGCCGCCGGGTGCCAGATCACTTATACAAAGAGTTGGGAAGGCGGTAATGGCTACGGCGCCAACATCGCCATTCTCAACACCGGCCCGACGGTCTCGAACTGGACGCTGGTATTCACATTCCAGAACGGCGAGCGCATCCAGAACGGCTGGCCGGTGTCATTCTCGCAGCCTGCCGGCAGCGCGCAGGTGACGGTGACGAGCAACGCGGCGTGGCAAAACATCGGCAACGGCGCGACGTTCACCATCGGCTTCAACGGAACGTTCACCACGACGAACGCCGCACCGAGCGGCTTCACGTTGAACGGCACTGCCTGCACGGGCGGCGGCACTGGCAACACGGCTCCGACCATCAGCTTGACGAGCCCGACCAGCGGACAAACCTTCCCTTCGGGTTCGACCGTCCCGCTCTCCGCGACGGCTAGCGATCCGGGCGGCGCCGTTACTCGCGTTGAGTTCCGTGTCGATGGCAACCTCGTGGGCACCGACACGAGCTCGCCCTACAGCTTCAATGCGACGGGCCTCGCCTCGGGCAACCACACTGCGCAAGCCACTGCGTTCGACAACGGCTCGCCCTCGTTGAGTACGGCAACTGCAGCGGTGCCGTTCACGATTCAGGGAACGCCGACGCTGTCGATCACCGCGACTCCCAGCACGTTGTCGCTGGCGGGCGGCACGAGCGGCACGTCGTCGATCCGCTTGAGTGCGGCTCCCACGAGCTCAGTACCAGTGACGATCACGCGCTCTGGCAGCACGGCGATCACGCACTCGCCCACCAGCGTCACGCTCACCAGCTCGAACTGGAACACTGGCGTCAATGTGACTTTCACCGCGGCTGCGGGAACGGGCACGGCGACGTCGACGTTCACAGCGGCTGCGTCGGGTTACACCTCGGCGACGATCACCGCCACGCGCACGACGAGCCCTGGCGGCGCAGTGTTCCGAGTCGATCCGACCGGCCGCATCACCAAGAACGGCACGGCGTTCCCGGTCCGCTGTGGATCCTGGTTCGGTCTGGAAGGACGTCATGAGCCTTCCGACGATCCCACCAATCCGAGCGGCGCGCCGATGGAGCAATACATCGGCAACACCTTCTGGGCGAACGGCGGCGCGGGCACCGGCCGCACGATTCAACAGACGATGACCGAGATCAGCGGCATGGGCATCAACGTCATCCGCTTGCCGGTCGTGCCGCAGACCCTCAACGCCAATGACCCGCAGGGCCGCGACCCGTACCTGAAGAATCATTCATCGGTGCGCGTCGCCAACTCGCGGCTGGCGCTGGAGCAGTTCATCCAGGCGGCGGACCAAAACAACATCGAGATCATGCTCGACGTGCACTCCTGCTCCAACTATGTCGGCTGGAGAAAGGGCCGCCTCGACGCACGCCCACCTTGGGTCGACGCCACTCGCGACAACTACGACTTCACGCGCGAGAACTATTCCTGCGCGGCCAGCGGCAACCCGAGCACGGTGACCACGACGCATCCGTACAACCAGACGCTGTGGCTGGACAACCTGCGCACACTGGCCGGGCTCGGCACGCAACTGGGCGTCGATAACATCATCGGCATCGACATTTTCAACGAGCCGCACGACTACACGTGGGCCGAGTGGAAGTCGCTGGTCGAGTCCGCTTACACGGCGATCAACGCAGTGAACCCGAACACGCTGCTGTTCGTGCAGGGCATCGGCACGGTCGCGGGCACGCAGGACGGCACGCCGAACACAACCACGGACATACCGCACGGCGCGGCGGCGTCCAATCCGAACTGGGGCGAGAATCTGTTCGAGGCCGGCAGCAATCCGATCAATATTCCCAAAGAGCGGCTGGTGTTCTCACCGCACACCTATGGTCCGTCGGTGTTCGTGCAGCGAATGTTCATGGACCCGGCACAGCCACAATGCGCCGGCCTGGAAGGCGATGAGGCGGGCGATGCGAACTGCAACATCGTGATCAACTCGACGCAGCTCGCGGCCGGCTGGGAAGAGCACTTCGGCTATCTCAAACAGCAGGGCTACGCCATCGTGGTCGGGGAATTCGGCGGCAATCTGGATTGGCCGCAGGGGCAGGCCAGCATCCGCGATCGGGATCGCTGGAGCCACATCACCCCGGGTGTGGACGCGCAATGGCAGGACGCGTTCGTGAACTATATGGTGAGCAAGAATATCGAGGGGTGCTACTGGTCGATCAATCCGGAGTCGGGCGATACGGCGGGCTGGTATGGCCACGCGTATGACCCGGTGTCGAACGAAGCCGGGTGGGGCCAGTGGCAGAACTTCGATCAGCGCAAGACGAATCTGCTGAATCGCCTGTGGGGTCGTTGACAATAAAGAGGTTCTTCCAGGGATAGGAAGAGCACAGGGATCGTGCAAGCCACGCCTCGGCATAACGCCGAGGCGTGAGCTCTTCGAGCCCGGTTACACGAGCACGCGCTCAATCCCGCCAGCGTTCGCCTTCTGCACATACTCGGGCAGCCAATTCTCACCGAGCACATGCTTGGCAATCTCAACGACGATGTAATCCGCATCGACGTCCGCATCGTCGTTGTAACGCTTCAATCCCTGCATACACGACGGGCACGACGTCAAGATCTTCACGTCACCCTTGAAGCCGTCGGCGCGTAACTTCTCCGCGCCCTTCTTCATCTCGATTTCCTTGCGGAACCGAACCTGGGTCGCCACATCGGGGCGCGTCACGGCAAACGTGCCCGACTCGCCACAGCAGCGGTCGTTCTTCTCGATCTTGCCGTTGATCTGATCGTTGATCAGCGTGTTCACGACCTTCAAAGGATCGTAGCTCTTGATCGGCGTATGGCACGGGTCGTGATACATGTAGCGCACCCCCGTCACACCCTCGAGCTTCACGTTGCGCTCCATCAGGAACTCGTGGATGTCGATGATGCGGCAGCCCGGGAAGATCTCGTCGAATTTGTAACCCTGCAGCTGATCGAAACAGGTGCCGCAGCTGACCACCACCGTCTTGATGTCGAGGTAGTTCAGCGTGTTCGCGACGCGATGGAACAGCACGCGATTGTCCGTGATGATCTTCTCGGCCTTGTCGAACTGGCCCGCGCCTCGCTGCGGATAGCCACAGCAGAGATAGCCAGGCGGCAGCACCGTCTGCACGCCGACCTTCCACAGCATCGCCTGGGTCGCCAGGCCCACTTGCGAGAACAAACGTTCCGAGCCGCAGCCGGGGAAGTAGAACACCGCTTCCGAATCGCTGGTCGTACGCGCCGGATCGCGAATGATCGGCACGTAGTGACGATCCTCGATATCCAACAACGCGCGCGCCGTTTTCTTCGGCAGTCCGCCCGGCATCTTCTTGTTGACGAAGTGGACGACCTGTTCGCGTAGCGGCGGCTTGCCGGTCGTCGCAGGCGGACGCGCCGTCTGCGCATTACCCACCACCTTCAACGCGCGATTGGCCATGCGCTGCGCTTTGAAGCCCCATTCGAGCATCGCCGTGCGCGCGATCTTGATCGTCTGCGGATTCGTTGCGTTCAAGAAGAACATCGACGCCGCAGTGCCCGGATTGAAGCGCTTCTTGCCCATCCGGCGCAGCAGGTCGCGCATTGCCATCGATACGTCGCCGAAGTCGATGTTCACCGGGCACGGCTTCTCGCACTTGTGACAGACCGTGCAATGGTCGGCCACATCGGAGAACTCATCCCAGTGACGCAGCGACACGCCGCGACGCGTTTGCTCTTCGTACAGGAACGCTTCGATGAGCAGCGAGGTCGCCAGAATCTTGTTACGGGGCGAGTACAGCAAGTTCGCGCGCGGCACGTGCGTCGCGCACACCGGCTTGCACTTGCCACATCGCAAGCAGTCCTTGATCGCATCCGAGATCGAGTTGATGTCGGACTGCTGCATGATCAGGGACTCGTGTCCCATCAGGTTGAAGCTGGGCGTATACGCATTGCGCAGATCGCCGCCCGGCATCAGCTTGCCTTTGTTGAAGCGTCCGTCCGGATCGACGCGATCCTTGTAACGGCGGAACTCTTCGGTCTCGGCATCCGTCAGGAACTCGAGCTTGGTGATACCGATGCCGTGCTCGCCGGAGATCACGCCATTCAGGCCACGGGCGATTTCCATGATGCGCTCGACGGCGCGGTTCGCCGTCTGCAGCATCTCGTAGTCGTCCGAGTTCACCGGGATGTTGGTGTGCACGTTGCCGTCGCCGGCATGCATGTGCAGCGCGACCCACACGCGACCACGCAGCACGCGCTTGTGAATTTCCTCGACCGCTTCCAGGATCGGCAAGCACGCCCCACCGACGAATAGTCGACGCAGATGCGCGCGCACCTCCGTTTTCCACGACGTGCGCAGCGAACGATCCTGCACCAGATCGAAGACGCGAACGTTCGGCTCGCGATCGACCCGCCGCTCGAAGTCGGCGCGCAGCGGCGCGAAGCCGAGCGTCACCAACTGAGGCAGCGCTGCGCCCAGCGGCGTATCCAAATGTTCGGCCAGGTACGTCCAGCGCGCGAGCGTATCCGCGATGACTTGCTGTGCCTGGATCTGTCGGTCCCCGAGCAGCTCGGCTCGTGACACGCCAGAAAGGTCGGGATCGTCGACCTTGCCCAAGGGCAGCTCGGTTTCGAAGAAGTCCCGCAGCTCGCGGAGCATCTTGATCTTGTTGGCAAACGACAGCTCGATGTTGATGCGCTCGATGGCATCGGTGTAGTCGCCCATCCGATCCAACGGAATCACCACGTCTTCATTGATCTTGAAGGCGTTGGTGTGTTTGGCGATGGCGGCCGTGCGTGAGCGGTCCAGCCAGAACTTCTTGCGCGCATCGGGATTGACGGCAACGAAGCCTTCACCGGCGCGGCTGTTGGAAATACGCACGACTTCGGACGTCGCGCGCGCCACGGCATCTTCGTTGTCGCCAACGATGTCACCGAGCAGCACCATCTTCGGCAAGGCGCCCCGCTTGGACTTGGTCGCGTAGCCGACCGCCCGCAGATAGCGTTCGTCGAGATGCTCCAAGCCCGCGAGCTGCACGCCTGTCGTACGTGCCTCGTTGTCGAGGAACGTTTTGATCTCGACGATGGACGGAATCGCGTGACGAGCGTGGCCGAAGAACTCCAGACACACGGTGCGCGTATGCTTTGGCATGCGATGGAGGATCCAGCGAGCCGACGTGATCACGCCGTCGCAACCTTCCTTCTGCACGCCCGGCAAGCCGCCCAGGAATTTATCGGTGACGTCCTTGCCCAGACCTTCCTTACGGAACTTGCGACCTTCGATATCGACTCGCGCCGTACGCAACACACGCGCACGCTGCGGATTGTCGCGGCCGTCCTTCCAGGTCAGCTCGAACTTCGCGACTTCTACATCGTGAATCTTGCCGCGGTTGTGATCGAGGCGAGTGACTTCGAGCCAGTTGCCGTCGGGATCGACCATCCGCCACCAGATGAGATTGTCGACCGCCGTACCCCACAGCACCGCCTTCTTGCCGCCGGCATTCATCGCGACGTTGCCGCCAATGCAGGAAGCATCCGCAGACGTAGGATCGACAGCAAACACCAGGCCGGCGTGCTCGGCCGCATCGGAGACGCGACGAGTGACGACGCCGGCGCCGCTGAAGATCGTCGGCACCTTCGCATCGGGCGTGCTCGCGCCTGGAATATCGATGATGTCGATCGGATCCAGCTGCTCCAACTTCTCCGTGTTGATCACGGCTGCGAGCGGCGTGAGCGGAATCGCGCCGCCCGTGTAACCAGTGCCGCCGCCGCGGGGGATGATCGTGAGACCGAGCTCGATGCAATCGCGCACCAGCGCGGGAATCTCTGCCTCGGTGTCCGGCGACAACACGAGGAACGGATATTCGATACGCCAGTCGGTCGCGTCCGTCACGTGCGAAACGCGTGCAAACGCATCGAAGCGAATGTTGTCTTCGCGCGTGTGACGCTCGAGCAGACGGCGCGCGCGCTTGCGAAGTTGCACGAAGCGATCGAAATCGTTTGCGAACGATTCGACCGCACGACGCGCCGCCTGCAACAGCTCGCCCACCTTGCGATCGCGCTCCGGATCGGAAACATCGCGACGACGCTCGATCTCGTTGAGGCGGTGATGCAGAGCTTCGATCAACAGGCGGCGACGCTTGGGGTTGTCGACCAGGTCGTCCTGCAGGTACGGATTACGCTGCACGACCCAGATGTCGCCCAGCACCTCGTACAACATGCGCGCCGAGCGGCCGGTCCGGCGCTCGCTGCGCAGTTCGTCGAGAATGGTCCACAACGACTCGCCCAACAGGCGGATCACGATTTCGCGGTCCGAGAACGAGGTGTAGTTGTAAGGGATTTCGCGCAGACGAGCGGCCGGGCCCGCAACGGCGGCATCCGGCTCCGTAACAGCAATCGGTAGGGACAAGTTGCGCAAGGTAGTAAGGCTAGGAGCCGTAAGCGAGGTATGGACCGTGATTGTACGCGGTTACAGTCCGGTCCAAGAAGGCAGAAATCAACGATAAGCCCTTGATCTCGCCAATCCTTTATATTCCCCAAACCAAACTGCATAAGGCCACGGCAGCTGTACCCGCCATGAATACCCATCTGACCGTCCTCGAAGCCCGCTTGATCGGCAGCCTGATCGAGAAGGCCATCACGACGCCCGATCAATATCCGCTGTCGCTGAATGCCCTGACCAACGCCTGCAATCAGAAGAGCAATCGCGAGCCGGTGCTGAGCCTGGACGAGCGCACCGTGCAGGAAAGTGTCGAGGGCCTGGTGAAGAAGCACCTGGTGCTGGAAAAATCAGGCTTTGGCAGCCGTGTTCCCAAGTACCAGCACCGCTTCTGCAATACTGGCTTCGGCTCCTTCGAGTTCACGCCGGTGCAGACCGCGATCGTTTGTGAGCTGTTGCTGCGAGGACCGCAAACGCCGGGCGAGCTGCGCACGCGCGTGCCACGCATGGCTCAGCTGAGCGACCCCGCGGAGATCGACTCGGCGCTCGAAGACCTCGCGACACGCCCCGATGGTCCTTTCGTAAAGCAGCTGCCGCGCGAGCCCGGCCGTCGCGATTCGCGTTATGCACATTTGTTCAGTGGTGAGGACGCGATTCCTGCGCCCCCTGCCGACACCGAGCGCAACGATGAAGCCCAGCCAAACGCCGCGACCTCCGACGCCCGGCATTCCTTGCAGTCGCGCGTCGTTGCTCTCGAAGAGCAGGTCGCTGCCCTACGTCAGGAATTGGAAGAACTACGCAGTAGCATTAAGTCCTCGTAATAGAGCGGCTTGAGCGCAAACTTTGGCTGGGGAGGGGCGTCTTACTGGCATTGCATTGGAAACCCACACTGGGAGGAGCATCCATGCTTGTCAGACAGAATCGAGTCCCCTTCAATCGTGCACGCGCGACCGTGGTTTCCACCGCCACGTTGCTGGGTATCGCGCTGGCGGGCTGCTCAGGCAGCTTTGCCGACAACAACCCAGCCGCTCAGGCCGCAGCCGCGAGCGCCGCGCCCGCTATTCAAACCGCATCGTCGCGCAACGTCGCGGCGGCCCTGCCGGATTTCGCTGGCTTGGTCGATCACTACGGCCCCGCTGTGGTGAACGTCGCCGTGGTCGGCAAGTCACAGCCCGTGAACAACGACATGCCGGGCATGTCGCCCAACGATCCGCTCAACGATTTCTTGCGCCGCTTCGGTCAGCCCATGCCGCGCGGCAATCAGCCGCCCCCGCGCGGTGAAGGCTCGGGCTTCATCGTCAGCGCCGATGGTTACATTCTGACCAACGCGCACGTAGTTGCCGACGCCGAAGAAGTCACGGTGAAGACCACCGATCGTCGCGAGTACACCGCGAAGGTCGTCGGTGTCGACGAAGCCACCGACGTCGCCGTGCTGAAGATCGACGCCAAGAATCTGCCGACCGTGAAGATCGGCGATCCGTCCAAGCTGCGTCCCGGCGAGTGGGTGATCGCCATCGGCTCGCCGTTCGGCTTCGAGAACAGCGTCACCGCCGGCATCGTCAGCGCGACCTCGCGCCCCATGCCTGGCAGCAACTACGCGCCGTTCATTCAAACCGACGTCGCGGTGAACCCGGGTAACTCCGGCGGCCCGCTGTTCAACCTGCAGGGCGAAGTGGTCGGCATCAACTCGCAGATCTTCAGCCGCAGCGGCGGTTACATGGGCCTCTCGTTCGCCATCCCGATCGATGTCGCGAGCAACGTGCAGACCCAGCTGGTCTCGACCGGCAAGGTCACACGCAGCCGCATCGGCGTCTCGATCCAGGACGTGAATGCGCAGCTCGCCGAGTCGTTCGGCCTCGATCGGCCGAAGGGTGCGCTGGTCGGCATGGTCGAAGACGACGGCCCGGGCGCGAAGGCCGGCATCAAGGCGGGCGACGTGATCCTGAAGGTCGACGGCACCGAGATCGATCAGTCCTCGCAATTGCCTGGTTTGATCGCGTCGAAGAAGCCCGGCAGCACCGTCAATCTTGAGGTGTGGCGTGACGGCGGCGTCAAGCGCCTGAGCGCGAAGCCGGTCGAGATCGCCGAGAAGGGCGTCAAGGTCGCCAATCGTGACGGCGTGGAAGCCGACGAGACTGCCAAGCTCGGCCTGGTCGTGCGCCCGCTGCAGAAGCAGGAGAAGCAGCAGGTCGAGACCGACGGCGATCTCGTGGTCGAAGACTCGGACGGCCCGGCGGCTGCCGCCGGCGTGCAGCGGGGCGACATCATCCTCGGCGTCAACGGCAAGCCGGTGAAGTCGGTGGAGGATCTGAAGTCCGCCGCACGCAAGTCCAAGGGCAAGGTCGTGGCGTTGCTGATCGAACGCGACAGCGCGCAGATCTTCGTCCCGGTGCGGACTGGCTAAACGTTTGAATGCTGACCGGCGATGGCAGACACTTCTCCCCGTGTTTCCCGGCAATCCCCGTGGCCGTCGCCGGTCAGCTCAACGTTCACGCATCGCATGAAACTACTGCTCATCGAAGACGATCTGCAGGCAGCCGAATATCTGCTCAAAAGCCTGCGCGAAATTGGCTACAGCGTCGATCACAGCCCGGACGGGCGTGACGGCCTGGAGAAGGCGACGCAGCGTCATTACGACGTGATCATCGCCGACCGCCAGCTGCCGCACATCGACGGGTTGACCATCATCACCTCCCTGCGCGAACGCAACGACCGCACCCCGGTGCTGATCCTTTCTGCGCTCGGCACGGTCGACGACCGCGTCCATGGCTTGAAAGCCGGCGGCGACGACTACCTCACCAAACCTTTTGCTTTCGCCGAACTGCTGGCGCGCATCGAAGCGTTGAGCCGCCGCGGCACCGCGTTGGCCGAATCGAGCCGGCTCAAGGTGGCGGACCTGGAGCTGGACCTGCTGGCCCGCAAAGTGACGCGCGCCGGCCAGAACATCGATCTGACCACCAAGGAATTCCAGCTGCTGGAGTTCCTGATGCGCCGGCCCGGCCAGGTGGTCACGCGCACCATGCTGCTCGAAGGCGTGTGGAACCTGCACTTCGATCCGCAGACCAATATCACCGACGTGCACATGAGCCGCCTGCGCAATGCCGTCGACAAAGGCTTTTCCCGGCCCCTGATCCACACCGTGCGTGGCGCGGGCTACGTACTCAAGGAATAGGCGACCAGGCGGCGGCGGGAGACGTCGTACAATGGCCGCCACTTCAGAGGTTCTTCAGAGCAGCGAACGCATGACCGACTCCGGCCGTCCGGATGCCGCCGGGCCGACCGGCCGCCCGCGACCGCGCATGCGACTGTCCACGTCGCGGCTCGCGACGCTGTTCATCGTGATTTTCGCCGTCGGCGTCACGTTGGTGCTGACCGCCGTTTATTTCCTTACTGCACGCGTGCTCGACAACGAAGTCGATGCCGTCATCAACTCTGAGGTCAACAATCTGGTGGACGACTATTCGCGCGGCGGTCTGCTGCAGCTCGTCGCTACACTACATCGGCGTGCGGATGGCTGGGGTCGCACCGGCGCCGTCTATCTCCTGGTCGAGAACAATGGCTTTCCCATCGCGGGCAATCTCGCCCGCTGGCCGCAGGTCGTCAGTCGCTATAACGATTGGGTGGAGTTCGAGATCGACGCCAGCGACGCCGGCGGCTCGGTCTCGCATCCGGTGCGCGCGCAGATCATTCGCTTGCCCGGCAATCGCTGGCTGCTCGTCGGCACCGACATCCTGGATCGCAGCCGCCTCGCCTCCCGCTTGCGAACCGCCATGTTCTGGGGCGTCGGCGCGAGCGTGCTGCTCGCCACTTTGTTTGGTTTGAGTTACAGCCGGCGCATTCGACGACGCGTCAAAGCGGTCGCGGCGACGTGCGAATCCATCATGGCCGGCAACTTGTCACAACGCCTGCCCGTCGAACCCGCGCACGACGAGTTCGACGCGCTCGCCACCGCCGTGAACCGCATGCTCGAAACCATCGAGCAACAGACCGAGACGCTGCGCACGACCTTCGACAGCGCCGCTCACGATTTGCGCGCACCGCTGTATCGCGCCCGCGTGCGAATCGAAGAGTCGCTTCAGCACGAGGGGCTCGCTGATAACGTTCGCGAGACGATGGACGCAACCCTGGCCGAACTGGACCGCGTGCAGCGAACGCTGGGCACGCTGCTTCAAATCGCTCAAACCGATGGCCGCGGCCGCGACGTTCCCACCGAAGACGTTGACGTGGCTGCGCTCGCTCAAGAACTCGTCGAGTTGTATCAACCCGAAGCCGGCAATAGAAACATCAGCCTCGACTACCAAGGCGACGCAACCGCCTCGGTCCATGGCAATCGCCAGCTGCTCGCGCAGGCTGTGGTCAATCTGCTGGAGAATGCGATCAAGTACGTGCCCGAAGGCGGCAAGGTCGAGGCTAGCGTCCGCGCCATCGGCGACTCACTCACCTTGACCGTCGCCGACAACGGCCCCGGCATCCCCGAACTCGACCGCGCCCGCATCCTGCAACCTTTCGTGCGCCTCGAACGCGACCGCGACCAGGTCGGCAGCGGCCTCGGCCTGAGCCTGGTCGCTGCGGTGATGCGACTACATAGAGCGACGATCGAGCTGCTCGACAATCACCCAGGGCTGCTGGTGCGATGTGTGTTGCCGGTGCGCAAAGAGCTTACGGCCGACCCTGCCAGCGGTGCGGATGCCGGCTCCCGTGCATGATGGCTACAACGACAACGTCGTCTGCCTCGACACGAAAGTAGATTCCGAATGGGAAACGCGCCATCAGAGCGCGGCGAGTACCCCATCCTCAACCAGGCGAAGACGTTCCTCCAGCGGCAATTTTCGCAGATCAGCGCTCATGAGATCAGCATACCCGGGTGTATGGCGTTTGCAAAAGCGCCGACCGGAAAACCGATGTACGAGTTGTGAGCGCTTCTCGGGCATGAGCTACCGACAGAGCCGAATGACATATCCGACTGTACGTCTGCGCAGCTCGACCTCCACCCTGAATTTTAAAATTAGCGTCGGGCCTAACGTTACAAACAAACTATCGGCGGCTTCTCCTACCCCGCAATCGGCGCCATTGCTGCCGTGACGGGCGCGGCAGCGCCCTCTTCACGAGCTTCACTCTCCGCGACCGGCGTCGATCCCGCTTCCGTTGCGGCCGGGGGCATCACGCTGAGCAGCGTGCCGTTCTCATGCATGATCGCTTCTTCGGTGCGGCGGTTCATCACGATGATGCTGATGCGGCGATTCACCGGGCTGTCGGGCACCGCGCTATCGAGCAGCACGCTCGAGGCGAGACCGACGACGCGACCCACCTTCTCCTGCGGCAAGCCGCCGGTGACCAAGGCGCGACGCGCTGCGTTGGCGCGATCTGCTGACAACTCCCAGTTGCTGTAGTTGTTGGCAATGTACGGTTTGATGTCGGTGTGACCGCTGATGCTGATGCGGTTCGGCACGTTGTTGATGATGTTCGACAGCTCATAGAGAATCTTGGCGCTGTACTCCTCGAGTCGCGAGCTGCCCAGCGGGAACATCGGGCGGCGCTCGTGATCGACGATCTGAATGCGCACACCTTCCGGCGTGATATCCAGCAGGATCTGATCCTTGAACTTCGCGAGCGCCTCGCGCGCATCGATGGCTTCCTTCAACGCACGCATCAGCGAGTTCAAGCGCTCCTGATCGAGCTGTTCGGCGCGCTTCTCCGCCTCTTCGTCATTGACGACTTGCGCTGGCGGCGCTTCCGGGTTGTCGCTGGCGGTGTGTAACTCCATACCGCCGCCCAGCTGAATCATGCTGGTGCTGGCGCCGCCGGGACCGTGGATGGACGTCGGTGACGGGACCGTGCTCGTGCCCGGCACGGCGGACGGATTGTTGAAATATTCCGAGATCGCGCCCTTCTGCTCTTCGGTGGTGGAGCCCATCAGCCACATGAGCAGGAAGAACGCCATCATCGCGGTCGCGAAGTCGGCGAACGCGACCTTCCACGAGCCGCCATGGTGACCATGGCCGCCCTTCTTGACCTTCTTGATGATGATCGGCGCGAGCGATTCGCCGTCTTTACCCTTGCGTGCCATGGCGTGTCCCGGTTACGAGATCAAGCCTTTTTGCCGCGCAGCTGGGCTTCGAGATCCTTGAAGCTCGGCCGCAGATCCGCCGGCGTCGACTTGCGGCCGAACTCGATCGCGATCTGCGGCGGGTGACCCTGCAGGAATCCCATGATGCAGGTCTTGATAGCGGTGTAGAACGCCGTCTCGTCGCGCGCGCGGCGTTCCATGGCCGTGCTCATCGGGCCGAGCAGACCGTACGCGAGCAGAATGCCGAGGAATGTACCCACCAGAGCAGCCGCGACCTTGATACCGATCTCTTCCGGCGGGCCGCCGAGCGCGCCCATCGTGTTCACGATGCCGAGCACCGCGGCCACGATGCCAAAGCCCGGCATGGCGTCCGACACTTTGTTGAGCGCCTGCGCCGGCTCTTCGCCGCTGTGATGATGAGTCTCGATTTCCAGGTCCATCAGCGCTTCGAGCTGGTGCTGGTCCATGTCGCCACTGATGATGAGACGCAGATAATCCTGGATGAATTCGACGGCGTGGTGATCCTCGAGGATCAGCGGACGCTTCTTGAACAGATCGCTTTTTTCCGGCTCCTCGATGACACGCTCCAGGCCCATCATGCCCTCCTTGCGCGCGATCGACAGCAACTCGTACATGACCGAGAACAGCGCGAGGTAGTGATCCCTGTTGTAAGGCGAACCTTTCAGCAGGGCGGGAATGGCGGCCGCGATCTTCTTGGTGACGCTGAACGGATTGGCAATGATCATCGCGCCGATCGCGGCGCCACCGATGATGAGCAGCTCGGAGGGCTGCCACAGGGCGCCCAGTTGGCCGCCGTGGACGGCAAAGCCACCCAGCACGCAGCCAAACACCACGACGATGCCGAGGATCAGGTTCATTGATTATCCGTAGGAACGATCAGCCCGCGGCTCCACGGCCGCACAGTCACTGATTCGGCATAATCCCCGACGGCTTGAGGCGCGACCGGCATGGCAGATCCGCGGTTTCCTCCTAGGCGAATGCCTTATTGGGTTGTTTAATCACCGCCAGACAGGCACTTAGCGACGTTCGACGAGGCTTCATGAATATTCTGAGAAGGCATTTTCGCGGCCTGCAGCGAGGGTCCTGGGTCGGCATCAGCGCCTGTCTGGTGGCGGCCGGAGCCTGGGCGCAGTCGCTGACCGTGATTGATTTGAAGTACCGCCGCGCGGAGGAGTTGATCCCGGTTTTGCAGCCTTTGCTCGAACAGGGCGGCGCGTTGACCGGGCAGGACTACAAACTGTTCGTCCGCACCAGCAGCGGCAACCTCTCGCAGCTGCGCTCCGCAGTCGCTCAGTTGGATAAACAACAGCGACAGATGTTGGTTTCTGTGCGCCGGAGCACAGCGCAGGACATTCAGCGGGAGCAGGCATCCGCGTCCGGAACGTTGAGCACGCGCGATGGCGTGTCTGCGACGGTGCGCGCCGGCGAGCGGAACTTGCAGACAAACGACTCGAGCGTTTCCAGCGTACAGGTGCTCGAAGGCAATTCCGCCTTCATCGCCACGGGCACGAGCGTGCCCATTGTGACGGCCGTCGCAGTCGGCGGCGGTAAACGGCCGTTCGTCGCCGGCAGGGTCGAGCATCGCAATCTGCAACGCGGCTTCATTGTGACGCCACGCGTCAATGGCGACCAGGTGATCCTGCAGATCGATCAACAGGACGAGCGCGTAGGCGGCAACGGCATTCAATCGCAGTCATTGAACACGCAAGTCATGGGCCGGCTGGGAACCTGGATCCAGCTCGGCGGCGTGAGTGAGTCTTTCAGCAGCACCAACAGCGGCATTGCCAGTCGCAGCTACAGCACCGGCGGCAATGAGCTGTCGGTGTGGGTGAAGGTGGACGCACAGTGACCCGGATCACATCGCACCGTCGAATGTTTCTTCACTGACAGCCTCGATGTGATGCGCGCACTGCGGCCGCTGGCAGCTGGTCAGTACCCTGCGCGTCATGTTTGCTCATTGGCGAATCCTGGTGGCGTTGGGCGCCCTCGGTGCGGGCATAGGCGCGCTGGTGGAAGGCCGCGCCATCGATCATCCTCCGGGAGTATTGGTTGCCGATGAGCCGATCCAGCGCCTGGTGCAACGGGCGCCGTTTGCCCACGGCGAATATGAGCTGACGCCGCTGGCCGATTTCGATCTCGAAGCGCGCGTGCTATCGGTCGAGGAATACAGCATGGACGGCGGCGCTCGCGTCTCGCCCATCGATTTCGCGCTCGGCTGGGGCCCGATGTCCGACAGCGCCGTGCTCGCTCACTTTCGCATCCGCCAGGGCGCACGTTTCTTTTCGATTTATCCCGATGAGCAGGCCATCGACCTGAACACCGCCATGCTCAATGCCTCCAACATGCACCTGATTCCCGCCGATGGCATTCTCGAGGACCGTCTGAAGGGCGTGAAGCCAGGCAACATCGTGCGCCTGCGCGGCCAACTGGTCAGCGTGCTCGGTCCGGATAATTTCACCTGGAAGAGCTCACTGAGCCGCGCCGACCGGGGCGACGGCGCCTGCGAGTTGTTCTACGTCGAGTCGATCGAACAGCGCTGAGCCTTCAGCTCCGCCGCATCCACTCCGGATCCGGGATCTCGTGGAACGCATGGCGCAAGATCTCGCTCCAGCGAGTGCGGATCATGCGGAAGTACGCATGGTTCTCGTCGATGTTCACGTGGCTGTGGATCTTCAACTCATCGCGCTTGACCGATAGCAGGTCCAACGGCACGCCCACCGAAAGGTTCGATCGGATCGTCGAGTCCATCGAGATCAGCGCGCACTTGGCTCCCTGCGCGAGGCTGGTGCTGCGTGAGATGACACGGTCCAGGATCGGCTTGCCGTACTTCGACTCGCCAATCTGGAAGTACGGCGTCTCCGGCGTGGCCTCGATGAAATTGCCGGCCGCGTAGATACAAAACAGCCGCGGCTCTTCGGAGCCGATCTGACCGCCGAAGATCAGCGAGGCGTTGAATTCGATGTGATGCTCTTTGAGCGCCTCGGCATCGCGCTTGTGAACCTCCCGCAGCGCCTCGCCGACCGCGAGCGCCGCCTCGAACATGTTCTTGGAGGTCCAGATCCCCTTGATGCCCGGCTCGTTCTCATGCTCGTGCAAAACATTCACGACTGCCTGGGAGATGGCGAGATTGCCGGCCGACATCAGCACCATGACGCGATCGCCCGGTCGTTCGAACAAGGTTATTTTGCGGAACGTGCTGATCTGGTCCACGCCCGCGTTGGTGCGCGAGTCGGAAAGAAACACCAGCCCGGCATCGAGCAGCATGCCTACGCAATACGTCATAGCTACAACCGCAATTAGTGGGCGGCAGTGCCCAGGAAACGCGAACTATAGACTCTCTCTCGAGACACAGGCCATCACTGTTGCGCGGCTGCTGCAATCCGTACCGCGACCTGCATTTCTTCCGCTCCGCCGCCGCGACGGACACCGCGAACCGGACAAGCATCGAGGTAATCGCGACCTACGGCCAGCCGGCAATGTCGCCCGTCGGTGGGCGTGCGATGAGTCACATCGATGGACATCCAGCCTTGTTCCCGGCCGGTCCAAACATCCACCCACGCGTGGCTGGCGATTTCGCCCTGGGGGCCTGCGTAAAAGTACCCGCTGACATAGCGTGCTGGAATGCCGGCGCTGCGGCAGCTCGCTATGTAGACGTGCGCATGATCCTGGCACACGCCTGCACCCCGCGCGAACGCTCGCGAGGCGGATTCGTGCACGTCAGTGGCCCCTTTTTCATAGCGCACTTCTTTACACACCGCTTCCGCGAGCTCGAGCAACTTGCCTCGCAAGTCCGCACCCGCTGCCAAGCGAGGGCGCGCAAAGCTTG
Organism: Peristeroidobacter agariperforans; assembly: GCF_004138335.1. Taxonomy (GTDB): domain Bacteria; phylum Pseudomonadota; class Gammaproteobacteria; order Steroidobacterales; family Steroidobacteraceae; genus Steroidobacter; species Steroidobacter agariperforans. The sequence goes on from NZ_RYFW01000001.1 coordinate 341,951, forward strand.
CGATGACCTCATCTGGACGAGTGAGCGGCGTCTCGGCCAGAAAGGCCAGCGGTGACAGCTGCCCCTCGTCAGGCAACGACACGGCGGGATGATCCTCGGTCTCGACGACGCCGTTCACGACGATGCGAATTTCCTTGTGCGGCTCATCGAGGGTGAGCAAATGCACGATGTTGCCGTAAGCATCGACTTGCGAGCGACAGTGTCCCGGCGTCGCCATGTTCCAGCTGAGCGCGCGTTGCATGGGATCGCGCCGAGGGGTCAGCCGCAGGTTTTGCACGCTGCGTTTCACGGGCTCGCCGTAGCGATACAACGTTTCGTGTCGGATATGTAATTGCACGCACCTGCTCCTAGTCAGCAGCCGACACCAGGAAGTCTCGCGACACACGATCGCCGAGATCGCGCACCTTACCGAGAAATCGCACCAGGTATTCGTGCAGCCCGATTTCGAACACGCTGTCGATACGCCCGAAGTGCAGCGACGCCTGCAGCTCACCGGCCCGCCGCTCGGTCTCCGCTGACTGCGCGTTCCGCACCGATTGCAGGTGCATGTGTACTTGAGACATACATCGACGCAGCGAGCGCGGCATGTCATCGCGCAGAACGAGCAGTTCTGCCACACGTCTCGGCGTAATCAAGTCGCGATACACGCGACGATAGATTTCGAACGCGGACACGGAGTGCAGCAGCGCGCTCCACTGGTAGTAATCCGCCGCGCCGCCTGCTTGTTCGCCGCGAGGGAGCAGCAAGTGATACTTCACATCGAGAATGCGAGCGGTGCTGTCGGCGCGTTCGAGATAGGTGCCAAGCCAGGTGAAGTGCCAGGCTTCATCGCGCAACATCGTGCCTTGAATGACGCCCCGCGCGACGTGCGAGCGATATTTCACCCACTCGAAGAAGCTGCCCACTTCCTCCTCGTTGGAAGAGCGCAGGCTGGTGCCGCGCATCTCCAGCCAGGTCGCGTTCAACGTTTCCCAGATCTCTGAAGTGAGCGTGCCACGCACGGCGCGCGCGTTTTCTCGGGCGGCGTGGACGCAGCTGCAGATGCTCAAGGGATTGTCGCGGTCGAATGCCATGAACGCGATGACGTTCGACGAGGTCACGGCGCCGTAACGCTGCCGGAAGGCGTCCATCAGACCGATGATGGTGAGAGTCGCGATCCAGCCCTGCTGCAGGATTTCAGCTCCTTGAGGGAGCAGCGACATGCGCGAGTTGACGTCGAGCATGCGAGCAAGGTTTTCGGCACGCTCGGTGTAGCGCGCCATCCAGTAGAGATGATCGGCGGTGCGGCTCAGCATGCGCGTACGCTCTGCGGGCTCCCCCGCCGAGAGAGGGTAACAACCTGTGGCGGCGTTATGCGCTGGTCGGTCATCGCTCCAGCACCCAGGTATCTTTCGTCCCGCCGCCCTGCGACGAATTCACCACCAGCGATCCTTCTCTCAGCGCCACTCTGGTCAGCCCGCCGGGCACCAATGTGACTTCCCGACCGGACAACACGAACGGTCGCAGATCGATGTGCCTCGGCGCGATGCCGGCGTCCACGAACGTCGGGCACGCCGACAGCGCGAGCGTCGGTTGCGCAATGTATTTCTCCGGCGCGCGCAGGATCCGCTGGCGGAACGCTTCCAACTCCGCCTTGCTCGCAGCCGGGCCGATCAACATTCCATATCCGCCCGCGCCGTGAACTTCCTTTACGACCAGCTCTCGCAGATGCGCGAGCGTGTAGTCCAGATCTTCTTTGCGCCGGAGAACGAACGTCGGCACATTCGACAGCAGCGGCTCTTCGCCGAGGTAGAAGCGCACCATCTCCGGCACATAGGGATAGATGGACTTATCGTCCGCGACACCCGTGCCAATCGCATTCGCAATCGTCACGCGTCCGGCGCGGTACGCCGCCAACAATCCCGGGATGCCCAGCATCGAGTCCGGCCGAAACACCAGCGGATCCAGAAAGTCATCGTCGATGCGCCGATAGATCACATCCACTCGCTGCGGACCACGAGTGGTGCGCATGTAGACGAACTCGTCGTCGACGAACAGATCCTGCCCTTCGACCAGCTCGATACCCATCTGCTGCGCGAGGAACGCATGCTCGAAGTACGCGCTGTTATAAGCACCCGGCGTCAGCAGCACGACGGTAGGATCGTTCACGCCCGACGGCGCGACGCTGCGCAGATTCTCCAGCAGCAGATCGGGATAGTGCTCGACCGGCGCTACCGAGTGCAGCGCGAACAGCTCGGGAAACAATCGCATCATCATGCGCCGGTCTTCCAGCATGTATGACACGCCCGAGGGCACGCGCAGGTTGTCTTCGAGAACGTAGAACTCACCCTCGCCGGCACGCACCACATCGATGCCGGCGATGTGCGCGTAGATGGAGCCCGGCACATCGATGCCTTGCATCTCCGGCCGGTACTGGCCATTGCACAGCACCTGCTCGGCGGGAATGCGCCCCGCGTTCAAGATCTCCTGCGAGTGATAAATGTCGTTGGTGAACGCATTCAGCGCGCGCACCCGTTGCTTCAAGCCGGCGGCGAGATGTTTCCATTCGTTGGCCGGAATGATGCGGGGAACGATGTCGAAGGGAATCAGCCGCTCGGTGCCGGCGTCCTCGCCGTAAACGGTGAACGTAATGCCGACCCGATGAAACAACGTGTCGGCCTCGGCGCGCTTGTGAGCAACGCGCTCGCCTGGCGTGCGCGCGAGCCACGAAGCGAAGGTCTTGTAGTGCTCGTGCTCGCGCACGTCGCCGTCGCTGGCATGCATTTCATCGTACGGAGTCGCCAACATCCCGACCTCTGTTGTAGTCGGGCAGCGATGCCTCGACTCGAGCTGGATGTCAGGCGACGGAGCGAAAAACGTGCCAGCGCCGGAAACGGCGAGTTATGCGTGATTCCTGGGCGCTTCGGGGCGGGACGCACCAGCATAAGGCCCGCACGACGGGCCCCACGCACGAGGATGGGGCGGGCCCCATCCTCCCGACCGGCTCAAGGCATCTGGATCTTGCCGCCACCGCGGCCGGTGATGCCCGGCACCGGGCCCTGCGGAACCACGAGCTGCGAAGCCTGCTGGCGGCGCATTTCCTGGATCTGCTGAACGGTGCGCTCGATCGCGACCTGGGCCGCCGGCGCAAAGCCGATCACGGCATCGGCCAGTGTCTGGCCCTCGATCTCGAAGTTGATCGGCACCGGGCCCATGTTGGTCATGATCTCGGCCTGGCCGATGAACAGCACCGGCCGGCTGGGATCGGCAGAGCCGTCGGCGCGCACCGGCGAGAGGCGGCGGATCGCACCGACGCGGCGGTCGGTGAAATTGTCCTCCTGGTAGAGCCCCTCGGCGTCCATCTGCGGGTCCTGATTGCGGTCTTCGGCCATGTGAAACCTCTAATGAATTCGCCCGCTTGCAGCAGGCTACGGTATCTGCGAGTGCTTTTTGACAGTAGACCAGTCGGCGTGCCTGTCTTCAAGGCGAACGGTCTTCGTCAGGGGGCACAACGCCGTTACAATGGGGGCATCTTCAATGAGAGCAACGGGCGCCAGCCGCCTCGAGTGACGACCCATGCAGGAACCCGATAACCCCTTCAGCGAGGCCTTCGGCAAGGCCGTCGATCTGGGCAACCGGATCGCCGACACGGATGACAAGGCCGATATCTGGGACATCGCCGACGGTTTGCTGGCGGGAGCCGTGCAGTACTGGTTGTACTCGCGGCAGCCGTGCTCGGATCCCGAATGCGAAGAATGCCAGCCGATCAGCACCGCCGAGGGCCGGATCGAAGAGCTGCGCAAACTGATGCGTCAATTCGCCGAAGAAAGCGAATATTTCCATTCGCCCACCGACCGCAATGTAGGCCGCGCTTAAGTAGAGAAGGCTCCTTCTCCGCCCGCGCCCCGCGTGGCGAATTTTTCGCCACGCGCTCAGCATCATGACAGTTGCTCATTGTCAACGGCGCGCGCATGAATTTTTCGCAGCAAAAAATAGTTTGCGTGTACGTGTTTGATCCGTAATGAGGCGTAAATACAACGGCGAAATGCGACCCGGTTTTGCGATCTGGCGCACACCGTGGAATTCGTGTCGCCCTTCACACTTTCGCCCGCGTGGCTTCTGCGGGAGACCGATGCGGTGGGAATGTTGAAGAACTTGAAGCTCAGACATCGCGCGTACGTGTGCGCATACAACTCGTTTCGCTTCGCCGCGCGACTGCGCGGGGACCTGAGCGAGTTCGCGCCTTCGATCGCCGAAACCCTGGAGAGCGTGGGTGATGAGCTCGCGGCGCTGGCCCGTGATAGTTGCCCGACGGAAGGCGAGCGTCGCCAGCTGATCGAGGGCCTGGAAGGCGCGCTGCGTGCGCTAGGCCTGTCGGATGCGGCCCAGGTCCACATCGTTTCTCAGCTCGCGCCACGGATCATGGCGGGCGAGCCGGCGAGCGCGAGCAAGGAAGCCTGGACGCGCATGGCGGTGTAAAAGCAGCCCGGGGAACAGCTGAATGAGACATAAGCTCGAGGCCCGGCCCGCAAGCCACCTGTCGCCAAACGCCTTGTCTGCTGAAAGCGACCATATTGCTTGACTTATGCCTTCAGCGTGTCGATGATCAAAACGTTCCTACAAAGAAATTTCTTGGTCGATTTTTTACGGGCAAACTCGCCGAAAGGCGAGGACGCAAAGCTTCCGGTCTAACGGATTCATTCCTAAGACAGCGGGGTTGCCACGGGCCGCGACATGATGCGGCAACGGTTTCGCCACACAAGAAAACAGCGAAACTGCCGTGAATGAGCGCGACGCGCATAAGCGCGCTCACTTCCCCCCCGCAGAAAGGATCCGTTCAGCCGAAGTGCGTCCACCGCAGCGGGCGGTATTCGGCGGCGCAACGGGTCGGGGAAGAAACGTGGAAGACAATACCAGCAAGGTCTATGTAGAGCCGGAACGCTCACAGCCGCCGCTCGTCTCCCAGAACGCAGGGAGCGGTACGCAGCTGTTTGTCATCAACCTGTGCGCGTCGATCGCGCCGGTGTCGACGACGGGCCGTAACATTCCCGGGCTCGAGAATTACAAGCTTTATCAGGTCGCGCGCGTCGAAGACGGACGCACGCGCCATCGTTTGCGCCTCGGCTTCTTTACCAACGAAGCGCATGCTGAACGCGTGCTCACCGTCGTACGTCAGCAATATCCGACCGCATTCACGACCAGCCTGAGCGATGAAGATCGCCGCTTCACCCGCGGCTATGTGCCGGCCGCGGCGCCGGCGCCCGCACCCCGCCCGCCTGTTGCTGTTGTCAACACACCGCCGCCTGCTCCTGTTGCCGCAGCCCCTGCCGCGAAAGCCGCCCCTGCTCCGAAGGCTGCGCCAGCGCCGCAGGCCGCCGCGAAACCCGCTGCGCCGAAGCCCGCTCAACCTGCAAAGGCCGCCGCGAAGAAGGCTCCGAACGACGAAGTCGTCGAGATGACCTGGGAGCCGGACGAAGCCACCAAGGCCGCAGTCACGTCCGCCTCGTTGCCGAAGATAAAGGCGCTGACCGAAGCGCCTGGCCTCGATGAGATGAGCTGGAACGACAGCCCCGCTCCGGCGCCCGCTGCCGCTCCGGCGCCCGCTGCCGCGCCGGCCCCTGCGGCCGCATCCGCGACGGCGAAGGAACCGCTGGCCGTTGGCTTGTTGAGCGGCAAGTTCGCCGCACTCGATACAGGCAAGCTGAAGATCAAGACCAATCCGGCGCCGGCTGCGCGCCAGGCCGCCACTCCGCCCGCCCCTGTCGTCGTCCCGGCGAAGCTGGATACGTCCGCGAGCGTGCGCGTGCCCGCTCTGACGTTCTCCGATCCTGAACCGACCCCGGCCGCCGCTCAGAAGAGCAACGGATCGAACCAGCCGTATCATGTCGGCAAGGGCGTCAATATCGAAGAAGTCGACGCGTTCGAGCTCGACCTCTACGACGACCCGCCGGCCAAGGCCGCTGCACCAGCTGCTGCGAAGCCAGCGCCGGCCGTAGCAAACAAAGCGGCCGCTGCGCCAGTAAATAAAGGGGCCGCTGCGCCGAAACCCGCCGCTGCAAAGCCTGCAGCGCCGCCGGTTGCCAAGAAGGCCGAGCCGCCTGCGAAGCCCGCTGCTGCCGTAGCAAACAAAGCCGCGGCGCCGTCTCCGAAGCAAGTGCCGCCCGCACTGGTTCGCGACTCGTCGCATGCGCATCCGAATCTCGACAGCACCCAGACCATTCGCGCGCTGACCAGCGAAGAGCTGAACGAGAACGCGCAGGACAAGTGGTTTGCGATTCAGCTGGCTGCGTCCGAGCAGCCGGTGAATCTGGACATCCTGCCGCACCTCGATATCTTCGAGGCGTATCGTTTGTATTCCGTCGCGACGGCGGGCAGCGGCAAGATCGTGCACTCGCTGCGTCTGGGCTTCTTCAAGGAAGCGGTGTCGGCCGAAGCGGTCGCGGGATATCTCAAGACGTTCTTCCCGTCGCCCTCGGTTCTGCGCATCAGCGTCGCCGAACAGGCGCGCTTCAAAGATGCTCCGCAGCCGCGTCGTGCCGAACGTGAAGAGCCGAAGAACAATGTCGTCGAGCTCAACAATGCCCGCGCCAATCGCGCGCCCGTTGTGCCGACCATCACGATGGAAGTCGATACATCGGCGACTGGCGCATTCCGTCCCAATGCCACGGGTGCGTTCCGCCCGAACGCCACGGGAGCGCTGAACTCCGCCACCGGCACGTTCAAGCCTGGCGCGACCGGCGCGTTCAAAGCCAACGCCACGGGCGCCTTCAAGCTGAACTCCACCGGCGTTCACAAAGCACTGGACAGCCGAGTCGCCGCCAAATCCGCCGCCCCTGCGACCAAGCGCTCCGAGCCGACTCGCGCCGGTAATACCGGCAAGCACAAGCAGCTCAAGAAGAGCCTGGCCGAGGAGCTGATGGAGGAGGCACGCGAAGTCGAGCTGTCCGAGAGCGGCATTCGCAAGCTGCCGCAGAACAACTCGTTGCTGTCGCGCCTGCTAGGCAAAAAGAAGTAACTGCGGCGTTTCGGCGCGCCCTCTCGCGCCGACCCTTCGGTCTGCGGCACACTGCACCGTCCCATCCTGACGAGGCTGCGCCGTGGACATCCGAACCGCCGATCTTTGCGATCAATTCAGCGACGAGTTGGAAATCTGTGAGCCGTTGTTCGGCGACTTCGGCGGACAGCTCCAGTTCGGCGGCCCGATCGCCACCATCAAATGCTTCGAAGACAACTCGCTGGTCCGCGAACTAACCGCTGAAGCTGGCGACGGACGCGTGCTCGTCATCGATGCCGGCGGATCCATGCGTCGCGCAGTGGTTGGCGATGTGCTCGCCCGGAAAGCCATCGATAATGGCTGGGCCGGCATCGTGGTCTACGGTTGTATCCGTGACTCCGCAGCGATGGCCGACATGCCCATCGGCGTCAAAGCGCTCGGCACGCATCCTTTGAAGACCGACAAGCGCGGCGAAGGCCAGCGCGACATCGTCGTTCGCTTCGGCGGCGTAACGTTCCGTCCGGGCGATTGGTTGTATGCCGACGAGGATGGCGTGATCCTCGCTCGCCGGCAGTTGGTCAAGTAACGACCGACGAGCTCGCGGCGCTCAACTGATCTTCGCGGTCCGGGTGAGCTTTTCGAATTCCGGCAGCGACGCTTCGAAGTAGTGGAGCGCGGCGCCATCCAGCGTCATCACATAAAGCTTGCCGTCGCTGACGGCCAGCACCGAGCGGCCGCGACGTTTGATTTCATCCGCGCCAACGTAGCTGTAGTTACAAACGCATCTTCCCTGCGTAGCCCGTCAGCTCCAGGTAACCGCGACCTATGGGCTTGCCCGCTTCGAAGGCGCGAACAGCACCCTCCCAATAGATCGTACCGGTACTGCCGCTCGCATCGTTTTCCTGATCGTCGATGAGCGGCTGCAACGTGATCACACGCTCGCCGACGGTCACTTGCCACTCGATCGGATAGCGAACGCCCGTGCGTGACGAGCGCCAGTAGCGCAGCGGCTTCCACTCCACTGCTTCGGGTTTATACGAAACAGCATTGTTGGCGCTGGCGTCCCGCCACTTCGCAGCGGCCCACAGTTCGCGGTCTCCAGAGCCGCGCATCTGGAACAGCATCAACGCGCCGCCGTCGTCGAGGTTGATGCCAACCCAATCCCAGCCCTGCGCGCGCTCATCGACGATGCCGCTGGACCACTCGTGGTCGAACCAAGCGAGGCCGCGCACCGATTGATCCTTGCCGCCGATACCGATGCGGCCGGTGACGGCAAGTTGAGGCAGGCTGTAGTAATACGATGCCGAGATCGGGTTCGGGCCTTTTTGACTGAAGCCCTGATCGCCCTGAAGCAGGGGCGGCGCTTTCGGCTGCAGCTTCAAATCGAGCTGTAAGTCGTCGGCTTTGGCCACGGCGATATATCCATCGCCGTCGCGCCGCAGCTGCCAATCGTCGATATAAACATCGAGCGACCCTTCCGCAGCTTCAGCGAGCCCAAACCCGGGCCGCGCGGACTTCTCGTGATGTAACAACGAGCCGCGCTTTGGATCGCTGACCGCCAGGTGAGCGAACAAAACCTGGCGCAAGGCGAATCGCGAAGGATTGTCGTCGTCGATGCCGGTGCGCGAGCGAAAGAAAGTGAGTTGAAACCCGAGCGGCGCACCGGAGGTGTCTTCGACCCAGCCGGTGACATACCACCATTCCGTCTTGAACAGAGGATGACTGCCCTCGTCGCGTGGGAATTCCATTTGATAGCCGGGCGTTACGTCAGGATAGACAACCTCGGCACGTGCACCGGCGGCAACGAGAAGCGCAACCGATAGCACCACGCAAACACGCGCAACGATGCGCTCCAACACGCGCTGAGCATCTAACAAGGACGGGTTGCGCGCGACGACCCGGCGCATCACCAATCCTCCCTGACCGCGCGCACGACTTCGCCACCCATCGCCTGCCGACCACTTACGACCGCGATCAATGCAGCCGCCGCGATCAACGCCGCGCTCAAGCCAGCGAGCAATCCGACGGGCGCGCTCAAATCCATGCTCCAGTGAAACGACTGCCGGTTCACGACGTAGATCAAAATCAAGCTGATAGCGGTGCCCGCGATCAAACCAACGATCACGCCGAGCGCGCCGAGCACCGAGCCTTCAATCGCCAGCATCGTCGCGACCTGGCCACGCGTAAAGCCCAAATGCCTGAGTGCGCCGAACTCGCTCCGCCGCGCCAGCACCTGAGCACTGATACCGGCCGCAATGCCGAACAAACCGATAGTCACGGCCACCAGCTCCAACAAATAGGTTATCGCAAACGTTCGATCGAACGCGGCCAGCGACAGCTTGCGCAGCTCACCTGGCGTGCGCATATCGTGATCCGTGCCCGGTGGCATCAGGTCGCGAATCGCATTGCCGACCTTGCCTATGTCCGCTGCGTCATCCAGCCAGAACCAGACGGTGTTCACCGCGCGATCACCAGTCAATGCCACGTAATCATCTCGTCCCATGACGATCGCGCCGTTCTGATGCTCATAGTCGCGCCACACGCCGCGCACCGAGCCGACAACTTGCTTGCCTGCGAGATCGAACTCGATCTCATCGCCCGACTCGATGGCGAACAGATCCGACGCCGCCTCGCTCACCCACACCGGCAAGGCGCCGCTCGGGGGGTCGTCAGTCGCGGTGCTCATCATCCACAACGTCTTTTCGGGATGATCGCGATTCATCGAACGGGCAATCAAAGTCAGAGCCGGACGATCGGGCGAGAGCTGCACGCGAGCAAAGCGGTTGTACTCCACATGCTCGACACCCGGCACCCGCCCCATCGATTTCGCCAGCGACTCGTCCAGATACGACGACTGACCGACGTAACCGACGCGCACATACAAGTCCGCCGGCAGCACCTTCTGTGTCCATTGATCCAGCGAGTCGCGGAATGACGTAACCATGATGGCCATCGACGCCATCAAGCTGAAGCTGACGATGATGGAAGAAACACTGAGCGTCGCGTACTTCGCCGTGCCGGCGATCTGCGCAATGGCAATCTCATACGGAATACGACGCCAGCGCGGCGCGTGACGCAGTACGAAGCGAACAACCGACGGCATCGCCACCACGCAAGCAATGAGGAACAACGCGATGGCAACGAAGCCGGGCAATGGCAGCCCTGCGATCGGCGGCAAACTCACGGTGATCGCCGCCAGCACACCGAGCGTCAACACCATCCAGCCATGTGGGCGAATCTCACCGCTGGTGATGTCGCCTGCCTTCAGCGCACTGGCCGTTGGAACCCGAGCGGCGTCGAGCGCAGGCCGCAGCGCTCCTGCAACGGCCACGCCGATGCCGAGCAACGAGAACACTGCGACTTCAGCAACATGAACGTTCAACCCAGGCGCGAGCCCGCGAAAGTAACCAGCGCCCAGGTCGGCGCCGAGCGCACTCAGTCCGATCCGCGCGATCAGCACACCAAGTACGATGCCAACCGCCGCGCCGAGCACGCCGACGATCACGGTGCTCGAAAGCATCAACAGCAGCTGTTCCGTGCGGGTCACGCCAATCGCGTGCATGACCGCGAACTCACGACGCCGGCGCAGCGCCGCCAGCGACTGCGTGGAATAAACAAAGAAGCCGCCGGTGAACAGCGCAACCAGCGCCAGTGCCGTAAGATTGGACCGATACGCACGCGACAATCTCAAAGCATCGTCGGTCGCTTCACCTGGCGTCGTAACGCGCACCGTCGGCGGCAGCAGTTCCGCGAGCGCTGCTTTTACTTGCTCCGGACTGGAACCGGTCGCGAGCCGCAGATTGATGCGCGACAGCTTACCGAGCCGTTCGAACACCCATTGAGCGGTCGCGATATCGACGACACCACCGAAGTCCTGCAGCGCCGCCGGCGGCAGCACTCCGGCCACACGCAACCGCTCCCGCTTCACGCCAACCTGGAATTCGATGAACTCGCCACGCTCGAGCTGCAATTCGCGCGCCGCGCTTGCGCTCAAGAGGATGGAGCGATTGCCGAACTGATCGTCAGTTTGTTCATCGCCCGCGTCAGCGCCCGATCTCTCTTCATCGGCGCCGGCGCCAACAACCGACGCTGCGAATGCCGGCTGCAAAAGCTTCGAGCGGAAGCCGTCCATCCCGAGCACCATCAATGGACCGCGACGGCCGACGACCTTCGCTTCGACTTCCACGACCGGGCTGGCCACCACCACACCGGGTGTTCGAGCGATGCGCGGATACACACTTTCGTCGAAGCCCTCTGCGCCGCCTTCGATGGCGAGATCGGCGAGCCCATACAAGCTGCGCGCCGCCAAGGAAATTTCATCGGCAGCGGAACGATTGATCAGATAGATCGCGAGTCCGAGCGCCACACCCAGCGCAATCGCGAGAACAGCGAGCAGCGTGCGCCCCGGCGAGCGCCGCATGGGGCCGGTGATCGCGGCCTCGATGAGCAGCGGCGCGATCACGACTGACGGGAGGAACCTGCTGCGCGCGGCGCCAATCCTTGCCGGGAAAGTTGCAGGATGCGATCGGTGGTGGCGGCCGCCAGCTCCGAATGAGTCACCAGAATGCCGGCCGCATTGTCGCGCTTGAGTTGCGCCGCCAGCAGCTCGAGGACTTCAGCCGCGGATTCGGAATCGAGATTGCCGGTGGGCTCATCCGCGAGCACCAATGCCGGACGATGCGCCAGCGCGCGAGCGACGGCGACACGTTGCATCTCACCGCCGGAGAGTTGGGACGGCGCAGCGTTGGCACGTTCCAACATGCCGACGGCGTCCAACAACTCACGCACTCGATCGGCAGCTTCGCGACCTTGCTGGCCATTCAGAGCCAGCGGCAAGGCAACGTTCCGCTCGACGCTCAAGTGCGGCAACAAATGGAATGCTTGAAACACGAAGCCCATGCGCGCCCGGCGCAGGCGTGTGCGTGAATCGTCGTCGAGCTCGCCGATATCCCGACCGTCGAGCGAGATCCGCCCGGCGTCCGGCGTATCGAGCCCGGCGATCAGATTGAGCAGTGTGGATTTGCCGGTGCCCGACTCGCCCATTACGGCGACGTACTCCCCCGGCGCGAGCTGCAGAGAAACGCCGCCGAGCACCTGTCGCGGCGGCGTTCCTCCGAAGGATTTGCTGATGTTCTCGACCCGCAGCATCAGAAGCCGATGATGACTCCCAGCGCGGCCTGGTATTGCACGAACGTATCGGACTTGGCACGGATCCCACAGGTGCCCACGCCGTTATCCGAGACGCAGAAGACGTTGCCGCTGCTATCGAGCAGCGTAACGAAAGCACGCGCATCGAAGCGCACGCCAAAGTGATCCGTGACAGGCACCTTGAAGCCGCCGCCCACCGAGAACGCGAACTTGGTCTCGTCATCGAGCCCCGGACCGTCCGGACTGAGCCGCGCTCCGCCGATCGTCATGCCGAAATACGGAATCACGGTCTGGGCGTCCTGATACATGACGGTGCCGCCGATCTGCAGATATTCCACGTCGAGATCCAGCGGCACGGCGCCGTCGATCGAGCTGCCCTGCTTGGTGTAGATCAGCTCGTAGTGCCGCCATTCATCCGCGGCGGCATCGATGAACAAGCCGAAGCTGTTGTCCGCATCCAGATCGCGATCGGTGTTGGTGGTCGGGTCTTCGAATTCGCCGCCGGCCATGTAGCCGTAGAACGGGGTGAACTCCCAGCTCGAATACGTATCGGGCGCGTGTTGCGCGGAAGCGCTGGCAGCCGCCGCCAACAGCGTTACGCCAAACGCGGCGCGCATCCAGTTGCGCAGAGAAATCTGTCGTGGAAAGAACCACTTACCAATGTGCCAATGCATAGCCTAAAGACTCCTTCGGTGCGGCCGCGGGCCGACTTCGGCTGACCGTCGCGCCGGCTAAGTTAACATGTCGCAGGTTCGTTGCCTGAACGTTGCCCTTCACCACCTATTCGCCCCCACGCCGTCAATCGAGTCACAATGAAGTGGTCGGGTTTTCTGGTTGCGGCCGTGTTCGCCGCGCTCACCTTCGCCCTGTGGGCGTACGTGAACCGGCCGACCGCCGAGCCGCCCTGGCCGGCGCGCGTGCAGGGCATGGCGTTCTCGCCGTTCCAGGCGGGGCAGGACCCGTTCGTGCAGGTGCTGCCCACCGAGCAACAGATCGACAGCGACCTGCGACTGTTGGCCGACAAGGTTACCGCCGTTCGCTCCTATTCCACGCTGAAGAGCCTGGGCAGGATTCCAGAGCTCGCCGCTCGTTACGATTTGAAAGTCACGGTGGGCGCCTGGCTGGATCGGCGTCTTGCCACCAACGATCGGGAAACGGCCGCCGCCATCGAGCTGGCCAGGCAGCATCCCAATGTGATCCGCCTGGTGATCGGCAATGAAGCCATCCTGCGCGGCGACCTCACCGTCGCGCAGCTGACCGAGCAGCTGGATCGGGTACGAGAAGCAGTGGAGCAGCCCGTCAGCACTGCGGAGCCGTGGCACGTCTGGCTGAAATATCCCGAACTGGTCGACCACGTCGACTATCTGGCTGTGCATTTGTTGCCTTATTGGGAAGGCATCCCGGTCGATCGCGCCATCGAGTACGTGGTCTCGAACATGGAGCAATTGCGGCGCGCCTATCCCGGCAAGCCCATCGTGATCGCCGAGGTCGGCTGGCCATCGGACGGGCGCACTCGCGGCGGGGCGGTCGCTTCGACCAGCAATCAGGCGATGTTTCTTCGGCGCTTTCTGGATCTCGCCAGACGCGAGGGCTATGTCTACTACCTGATGGAAGCGTTCGATCAGCCCTGGAAGGCCCGATATCAAGGCGCGGTCGAAGCGTACTGGGGCGTGTATGACGTCCATCGTCAGGCCAAGTTTGCATTCGTCGAACCCATTGTCCGCATTCCACAATGGCAAACGCTGGCCGCGGTGACCGTCGCGATCTCGACGGTGATCCTGGCCATGCTCTACTTCCACAGCCTCGCGCTCGGCACGCGGGGTCGCAGCTTGCTGGCCGTCGTCGTGTACGGCGTCGCCACGACCTTGGTCTGGATCATTTACGACTATTCGCGACGCTACCTCACCGTTTCCAGCATCTTGATCGGCACCTTGCTGATCCTGGGCATGCTCGGCGTCATCGCCGTGCTGATAACGGAAGCGCTGGAATGGGCCGAGGCGCGCTGGGGCAAGCCGCGCAAACGGCCGTTCGATCTGTCGGCGCTCCAGATGCCGGTGCTGCCCAAGGTCTCGATTCACGTGCCGGCGTACAACGAACCGCCCGAGATGTTGATCGAGACGCTCGACGCGCTCGCTGCGCTGGACTATCCCGACTACGAAGTCATCGTCGTCGACAACAACACGCCCGGGCCCGCCGTCTGGCGGCCTGTCGAAGAGCATTGCCGGAAGCTCGGCGAGCGCTTCAAGTTCCACCACGTCGAGCCACTCAAGGGCTTCAAGGCCGGCGCGCTGAACTACGCGCTCAAACATACGGCGGCCGACGCTCGCGTCGTCGCCGTGATCGACAGCGATTACAAGGTCGAACCGCACTGGTTGCGCACGCTCGTGCCGGCATTCGCGGACGAAAATCTCGCAATCGTGCAGTCACCGCAGGATTACCGTGACGCCGAAGAGAACGCGTTCAAGGCCATGTGCTACGCCGAGTACCGCGGCTTCTTTCACATCGGCATGGTCGTGCGCAATGAGCGCAACGCCATCATTCAACACGGCACGATGACCTTGGTCCGACACTCGGCGTTGAAAAAAGCCGGCGGCTGGGCCGAGTGGTGCATCACCGAAGATGCCGAACTGGGACTGCGACTGTTCGAGCACGGCTACGACGCACAGTACCTACCTGTGACTTACGGGCGCGGGCTGATGCCCGAGACCTTCACCGACTATAAGAAACAACGCTTCCGCTGGGCGTACGGCGCCGTTCAGATCCTGCGTGCGCATGCGGATGTGCTGCTGAGCTCCGATCAACGCCTGACCAAAGGCCAGCGATACCACTTCATCGCAGGGTGGCTGCCCTGGATGATGGATGGCTTGAACCTGATCTTCAATTCGTTCGCTCTGGTGTGGTCGGCCGCGATGATCCTCGCGCCTCATCGCTTCGATCCGCCGCTGATGATGTTCTCGGTGCTGCCGCTCGCGCTGTTCGCGTTCAAGCTCGCAAAGCTGGCGCATCTGTATGCATCGCGCGTCGGCGCAAACATTCGTCAGACATTGGCCGCCGCACTGGCTGGCCTGGCCTTGTCACATGTCGTCAGCGTCGCGGTCGTGCAAGGGTTGCTGACGCGCAGCCAACCTTTCTTCCGAACGCCGAAAGGCAAACAACCGCACGCATTGATCGAAGGCTTCGCCGCCGCACGCGCCGAAACGGCCTGGATGGTCGTGTTGGTGCTTGCAGCCATTGGTCTGACGGGTCAGTACACGATCGCCCCAGGCCTGGTGGTCGGAATTCCCGAGGAATTGAAGGCGCCCGATGTGTCGCTGTGGGTCGCGGTGCTGCTCATTCAGGCAATCCCTCATGCGGCCTCCCTGGTTATGTCACTGATCAGCGCCCTGTCGCTGCCGGCCCGTTGGCTGGGCCGCCCGCCAATGAGCACGGGCGTGCCAGCCGCCGCGCCCTTTCGTGCCCAAGATTCCGCTGACTAGTTCTAGAAAGCGCGAAATTCCCGGCTTGTGAGGCCGCTGGCCCGGCCTATAATGCCTGCCTAGGCAGTCATTGCCGAGGCAATCAAATGCCCAAGCCGCACTACAAGCCCGATTCCTTTCACCTGCGCGACAGCATGGGATACCTGATCAAGCGCGCGCAGCGCCTGATGCAGGAACGCATCGAACGCCTGTTCGAGCAGCAGAATTTCACCCTGCAACAGTGGGCGGTGCTCATGTATCTGCGCGACGGTCTCGCCACGACGACCGCCGACATGTGCCGCAACCTGCACCATGACAGCGGCGCGATGACTCGCCTCATCGATCAGCTCGAATCCCGCAAGCTCATCGAGCGACGTCGTAGCGCCGACGATCGACGCGTCGTCGAGCTTTCGCTCACCGAGGCCGGCGCCGAAGTCCTCGACACCCTGATTCCCACGGCATGCGATGCACTGAACACCGCGTTGGATGGCTTCACGCGTGAAGAAGTGAAGATGCTGCAGTCGATGTTGAGACGTCTGATAGGCCGGATGGAAGAGCTGATGCCCAACGCTCCGGCAGCCTCGGACAAGGAGAAAGTGTCATGAACGCACTTGCTCGCACGGGCGCATTGCTGCTCGCAATCGCCGCCGCGCTCAGCGGATGTGTGACTCCACCGAAGACCGAGCCACAGGTGCAATCGATCGCCGATGAGAGTGTCGGCCTCCGCGCCACCACTGCGCCGACCGTGACTGATCGATGGTGGGAACAGTACGGCGATCCACAGTTCGACCAACTCGTCTCCACTGCGCTCGAGCACAATCCCGATCTGCAGCAAACATTGGCGCGCGTGCGCGCCGCTCAGTCGCAAGTGCAGCTGGTCGTTGCGCAGCGTACGCCCGGCGTGACGCTGAATGGCGCAGAACAACGCGCCCGCTGGCCCGAGGAATATATTTATCCGCCGCCATTCGGTGGCGGCACCTACTGGTCCGGCCAACTGCTCGCCGATCTGTCCTGGGATCTGGATTTCTGGGGCAAGCAGGCCGCACTGATCGATGCTGCCAGATCGACCGTCGAGGCCGCACGGCTGGACTCGGAAGCCGCGCGGCTCGCGACGACCGTGGCTTTGTCACAAACCTATCTCGATTTGAATCGCGCCATCGCGCTCGCGGACATCGCGCAGCAGTCGCTGGAACAGAGAAAGCGCATTCTCGACATTACGCGCAAGCGCATCGACGCGGGTCTCGATACAAACGTCGAATTGCGTGAAGCCGAGTCAGCTGTGCCTCAGGCCGAGCTTGCTCGACTGCAGGCCGAAGCGGCGCGCGAGGTTGCCGTGCATCGTCTGGCTGCACTAGTCGGCGACGGCGCGGACGCTTACGAGCGGATAGGCAAGCCCACGCTGAATCTGGAAGCCGCTCTGTCGATTCCGACGGAGTTGCCGGCCGATCTCCTTGGCCGTCGTCCTGACATTCTCGCGGCTCGCGCACGAGTTGAAGCCGCCTCTTCGGAAAGAGCTGCAGCTCGCGCGGCGTTCTATCCGAATGTGAATCTCAGTGCGTTCGCGGGCTTTCAGGCGATCGGACTCGACAACTTGTTCGAAGCGAACAATCGCACTTATGGCTTCGGCCCGGCGATCAGCTTGCCGCTCTTCGAGTCAAAACGGCTCAAGTCCCAATTCAACACCGCGACAGCGCTGCAGGACGAAGCTGTCAGCTCCTATAACGGCGTCGTGCTCTCTGCCGTTCAGCAGGTTGCGGATCAGCTGACTCAGGTGAACTACAGCGCGCAGCAGCTACAACAGGCGCGCGCCACGCTCACCGCCGCGGAAGAAGCTTATCGGCTGGCGCAAAAGCGCTACGAAGCGGGGCTCGCGAATTATCTGTCGGTGCTGACCACCGAGACCCAGGTGCTGAACGCACGCACCACCTTTGTGGACATCCTTCATCAACAAGCGCTCGCTCGCGTGTCGCTGCTGCTGGCCGTCGGTGGCAACTTCACTGCCGCCAGCTGATCGGTACTCATCAACGGAATTCTTATGAGCGACACCCCTGCTCCTGCCAACGGCAACGGCGCCCGCAAGCGAGGCCTGCTGATCCTGGCCGCCGTCGTCGCGCTCGGCGCCATCGGTTACACCGCCTACTGGCTGACGGTCGGGCGCTATTACGAAAGCACGGACGACGCTTACGTCGCCAGCGACATCGTGCAGATCACCAGCGAAGTGCCGGGCGCCGTACTGGGCGTGCACGTCGATGACACGCAAAGTGTCGAGCGCGGCCAGGTGCTCGTCGAGCTCGATCCCGCCGATGCAAACATCGCCGTGGCTGCAGCCGAAGCAGAGCTCGCACGCACCGTTCGACAGGTTCGCGCGCTCTACTCGCAGGCCGATCAGCTGCGCGCCCAGATCGCTGAGCGTGAGACCGATCTCAGGAAGTCGCAGAACGACTACGCTCGTCGTCAGGCATTGGTCGCCGACGGCGCCGTCTCAGGTGAAGAGCTCGCACACGCTCAAGACACGATCGCTCAAACGCGCGCATCGTTGCAGGCCGCGCAGCGTCAGCTCGACGCCACGCTCGCGCAGATCGAAGGCACGACGCTGGAAGATCATCCCAACGTGCTCGCCGCCGCCGCCCAACTTCGCGACGCGTCGCTCGCTCTGCGTCGTACGACCATTCGATCGCCCGTATCCGGCACGATCGCCAAGCGCGGCGTTCAGCTGGGTCAGCACGTGAATGCGGGGGCGCCATTGCTCGCGGTCGTGCCGCTCGATGATGTTTGGATCGATGCGAACTTCAAGGAAAGCCAGCTGAAGAGCGTGCGCGTCGGTCAGCCGGTCACCGTGCACGCGGACATTTACGGCAAGGATGTCGAATACAAAGGCGCCGTTGCCGGCCTCGCCGCCGGCAGTGGCAGCGCGTTCGCACTGCTGCCCGCCCAGAACGCGTCGGGCAATTGGATCAAGATCGTTCAGCGTGTGCCGGTTCGCATCACGCTCGATCCCGAGCAGCTCGAGCAGAACCCACTGCGTGTCGGTTTGTCGATGCACGCGGAGATCGACGTGCGCGACACGTCGGGTCCGTTGGTGGCATCGCAGGTTCGCAATACGCCACAACCTGTGCAGAAGAGCGTCGGTGAAGACACCGGCATCGAGCAACGCATCGCCGAGATCATTCATCAGAACGCGACAGCCCATGGCGCGGTCGCGAGCAACCGTGGGAATACTCGTGGCGCGACGGTCGCCGCGATCGACTCCGCCGGCACGCGGCAGGCCAGCCGGTAATCGCAGGAGCTCCTGTGAGCACGAACGCTGCATCCGAGCAGGCGCCCATGACGGGCGGCGCCCTCGCCGTGACCTCACTGGCACTGGCGCTCGGCACCTTCATGCAGGTGCTGGACACGACCATCGCCAATGTTTCCATTCCGACCATCGCCGGCAACCTCGGCGCATCGGCGGACCAGGGAACGTGGGTCATCACTTCGTTTGCCGTCGCCAACGGTATCAGCGTGCCGCTCACGGGCTGGCTCATGCAGCGCTTCGGCATCGTGCGGACGTTCGTTGCCGCGGTGCTGGCCTTCACCGTCGCATCTTTCCTCTGCGGTGTGGCCTGGAACCTGGAATCGTTGGTCTTCTTCCGCGTGCTGCAAGGCGCAGTGTCCGGGCCGATGGTGCCCGGGTCGCAGGCGTTGATGCTGATGCTGTTTCCGCCTGCGAAGAAAGGACTGGCGCTGGCGCTCTGGTCAATGACGACGCTGGTCGCGCCCATCATGGGCCCGGTGCTCGGCGGCTGGATTTCAGACAACGCCACCTGGCCGTGGATTTTCTATATCAACATTCCGGTCGGCCTGTTCACGTTTGCCGTGTGCTGGTTCCAGTTGCGCAAGCGAGAGACGCCAACCCGCAAGCTGCCGGTCGATACGATCGGCCTGTCGCTGCTGGTGGTGTGGGTCGGCGCGCTGCAGATCATGCTGGACAAGGGCAAGGACGAAGATTGGTTCTCGTCGCCGTTCATTGTTGTGCTCACCATCGTCTCGGTGATCGCTTTCGCGGCCTGGCTGATCTGGGAGCTGACCGAAAAGCATCCCATCGTCGACCTGTCGCTGTTCAAGCATCGAAACTTTACGTTCGCGCTGATCCCGATGTGCCTGGGCTACGCGGTGTTCTTCGGCAACATCGTGTTGTTGCCGCTGTGGATGCAGACGCAGCTCGGCTACACGGCGACGTGGGCGGGATTGCTGGCCGCACCCGGCGGCCTGATCGCGGTGATCATTTCTCCGATGGCGGCGCGCTTCCTGGCTAGATACGACGCGCGCTGGCTGACCTCGATGGCGTTCGTCGCGTTCGCTGTTTCTTATTACATGCGAGCGCGACTGACCGCCGAAGCCGCGCCCATGGACTTCATCATTCCACAGCTGATTCAGGGCCTGGCGATGGGCACGTTCTTCGTCGCCATTCTCACCATCATGCTCGACGGCATCGAACCGCAGCGAGTGCCGGCGGCCTCGGGTCTTGCGATCTTCCTGCGCACCATCGCGGCAAGCTTTGCCACGTCGATCACGACCACGTTCTGGGATCGTCGCGAGGCGTTCCATCAGGCGCACCTGGCGAACAGCTCGAGCGTGTATGACGCCCCCATGCAGCAGGCGCTGGAACACATGCATTCGCTAGGTATGTCCGACAGCGCCGCCTTGGCGGCGCTCAACAAACAAATGGTCGGGCAGGCGTACCTGCTGTCCTCGATAGATTATTTCTGGATCTCGTCATGGCTGACGCTGGCTATGATCGCCCTCGTCTGGCTGGCGCGCCGACCGCACACTGGCGGCGCGGCGCACGTCGCAGCGGATTGAGTTTTAAATCTTCACCGCCCGGCCGGTGCGAATGGACTCGTAGATCGCCGACATGATCTTCACGTCTTGCAGGCCCTCTTCGCCTGAGACGATGGTCGGACGCTTCTCGAGAACGCAGCGGGCGAAGTCGTCGAGCTCGGCGGCGAACATGTCGACCTGGGGAAACGACAGCGGCTTGCCGTCGCTACGCGCACCCTTGATGCCGCCGTAGTAATACGCCGGATCCAGCTCGAACCAGCCGCGATCGCAGTTGGCGCGAAAGTTCTTGATGCCACCGACTTTGAAGCTGGCCGAGCAGTACGCCGTCGCGCCGCCCGGGAACTGCGCCGTCCAGCTCACGGTCTCGTCCACTTCTGCGAACTTCACCGGATCTGTTTTGGTCTCGGTCGCCGACACCAGAACCGGTTCTTCACCGGTGAGATAACGCGTCGCCTGCAGGGCATAGATGCCGACGTCCATCAGTGCGCCGCCGCCCGACAACGCGCGCTTGACTCGCCACTGATCGGCCGCACCCACGTCGATGCCGAAGCCCGCTTCGATGATCCGCACCGGGCCCAGCTCCTGCTCGCGCGCGATCCGAATGCATTCGAGATGATGCGGCTCGAACCGGCAGCGGTATGCGGTGCCGAGCATGCGATCCGCTGCCTTACAGGCATCGATCATCTGCTGGCAGCGCTCCACCGAGATTTCCAGCGGCTTTTCGCAGAACACGTGCTTGCCGGCTTTGGCGGCTGCGACGGTATGTTCCAAATGGAGCGCGTTGGGTGTGACGACATAGACGATGTCGATATCGTCGTTGTCGGCCATGCGATGCATGGTGTCGTATGTATAAACGCTGCGCGCCGGCAGGTTGTATTTATTGCGCCAGGCGTCGACTTTGCCGCTGGAACCCGTGACGATGCCGGCGAGCCGGCAGTGCTGGGTTTTTTGCAAGGCCGGTGCGATCTGGTCGGTGCTGAGCCTGCCCAGTCCGCACAAGGCGACACCTAGTTTTTTACCGGGACCGGCCTTCTCGCGTGTGGCAGCGGTGCTGATGAAGGGCGCCGCGAATGTGGCCGCGGCCGCGCCCTTCATGAAATGACGGCGGGAAAGTTCATGCATGTGCTCACTCCTTTGGGAGCGAGCTTACGACGATGTGAGCGTTACCTCCACCACCAAAACTGCAACGCGGTTTCGTTTGACTCGGACCGGTGGAACGCTAGGATAGCGGCAGCTATTCCCTGGCAGGCTCGAACGGCCTGACGCTGCGGCCGACGCCGCCGCCGCCATACAAGCCTTTGGCATATTGAGATTCGTCGCGTTGTTCTTTACACATGGACTCATCCCTTGCGCGTAGTACCGCCGAGAGGATAGTTGCACAAGCCCGGCGGGCCAACAACTGATCGTTGGTACGGACCGCCCGGAGCCTCAATCGACCATGACCAAGACTCGCAAAGGCGTGGGGCATCGGTTCCTCGAGAAGGCGAGCGCGATCCTGCCCGAAGATTCGTCGCAGTCGGCTGGCGCCGGTAACGACAAGAGCGATCCGTTGCTGCCGAATAGTCTCGGATCGCTCGATACGCCCCTCGATGACACCGGTTCGCACCCCGATCCTGCCGGGTCGATCATCGGCTCCTATCGATTGATTCGAAGCCTGGGCCATGGCGGCATGGGCGAGGTATTTCTCGCCGAGCGCGCCGACGATCAATTCCGTCAGAACGTCGCCATCAAGCTGGTGCGCCGGGGCTTGCTGTCCGGGCAGGTGCAGGGCCGGCTGCGCCAGGAACGGCAGATCCTCGCTTCGCTCGATCATCCGAATATCGCCCGCCTGTACGACGGCGGCACGACGCCCGACGGCACTCCATACATCGTGATGGAGTACATCGACGGCGCGCCAATCGATATCCATTGCGACCAGCGCCAGTTGACGATCGCGCAGCGGCTCCGCCTGTTCATCACAGTCTGCTCCGCGGTGCATCGCGCCCATCAGAATCTGATCGTTCACCGCGATCTGAAGCCCTCCAACATCCTGGTCACTCGCGATGGCGTGCCGAAACTGCTGGATTTCGGGATAGCAAAACGACTCGATCTGGATGAGCAGGCTGCGATGTACACGATGGCGGTGACCCAAGCCGACATGCGGGTCATGACACCGGACCATGCCAGCCCCGAACAAGTGCGCGGCGACTTGATCTCTACCGCGAGCGACATCTACGTCCTGGGTGTGCTGTTGTATGAATTGTTGACCGGCTACAAGCCGTTCGCCCTGCGCGGCAAACACTTTGGCGAAGTCGAGCGGACCATCTGCGAGGACGTGCCCGCGATGCCGAGCGAAGTGATCGCAACGGCCGAGCGGCAGGAAGACAGCGGCCTCGGAGCCGTCGCCGCCCAACGCTCCACTGGCATCGCCAAGCTGCGGCGCGAACTGCAAGGCGACCTGGACAACATCGTCGCCATGGCCATGCGCAAGGAGCCCGAGCGCAGATATTCCTCGGCGGAGCAACTGGCCGGCGATGTCGATCGCTATCTGCGAGGCCTGCCGGTGCTTGCTCGGCCGGATTCGTGGAACTATCGAGCCGGCAAGTTCGTGCGGCGTTACGCACTCGGTGTGACGCTGTCCGCGGCGCTGATCGCCACGCTGATCGGCTTCACGGTCACTGTTTACGTGCAATCGTTGCGCATCGAGCAGGAGCGCGACCTGGCGCAAGCCCAGCGCAACATCGCCGATTCACAGCGCGAGCGCGCTGAAGCGGTCTCCGGGTTTCTGATCGACTCCTTCAAAGTCGTCGATCCGTTCGCCGAGGGCAGCAAGGTAATCACAGCGCGCCAGATCCTGGACAATGGCGCCGCACGCATCGCACACGAGCTGAACGATCAGCAGGCGATCAAGGCCGACGTCCTCGACACGATCGGCAGCGCTTATCTCGGGCTCGGCTTGCCCGACCAGGCCCGGCCGCTGATCGAGCGAGGTCTCGCCATGCGCCGGCAGCTGTTCGGCGAAGACAGCGCGGCGGTAGCTAGCAGCCTGTACACGTTGGATCAGGTCTACGAAAAAGAGGGCAATCTGGACATCTCTGAACAGCTGGCGAGCCAGGCCCTGGCGATCAATCAGCGCCAGACCGGCCCGGTCAGCATGGCCACGGCCACCAGCTTGTGCCGGCTGGGCGCCATCAAAAAAATCCGAGGAGAATTCGCCTCGGCAGAGAAGCTGCTGCAGTCGTGCCTCGACATCTACAGAGCGCGCCTCGGCCCGCATGACGCGCTCGTCACGATACCGCTCGACAACCTGGCGCACATCGCTTCACAGCGCGGCGACAGCCAGCGGGCAAAAGCATATCTTGCCGAAGTACTCGAGATCGATCGCAGGACGCGCAGTGAAGAGCATCCGTATTACATCCGTCATTTGATACGGCTCGCGGAAGTGACCCACGATCTCGGCGAGACGTCCGAAGCGGAAGCCCTGTACCGCAAGGTGGTCGCGTTGAATCAGCGCGTGCTGGGTCCCGAGCATCCCGAGAGCATCGATACATTGAGTGCTTTCGGCACATTTCTGGTGGAAACCGATCGATTGGCCGAAGCACAGCAAGTGCTCACGACGGTCCTGGAAGCCAATCGGCGCGTGCGCGGTCCCACTCACAGCTATATCGGCAACGACCTGGAGAACCTGGGCCGGCTCGCCTACCGCCGCGGCGATTTCGCCGGCGCCGGGCGCTACCTCGAAGATGCGCTGGAAATCTATCGCCAGCGTTTGCCGCCGACCCATGGCTTCATCGCAACCTCGCTGACCACGCTCGGCCGGACGCAGCTGGCGCTGCACCGGCCGCAAGAGGCTCAACAGTCATTAGTCGAAGCCGTGAAGATCTGGCAGGTCGAGTACGGCCAGGACAGCTCCGGTTATCACATCGCGAACGCGGCGCTCGGGTGGGCCAAGGCCTTACAAGGTAACTACGCAGACGCCGAGACCGCCCTGCTCAAGGCCTATCCAAAGCTCAGCACGTCGACCCGCAAGAGCGATCGCGAAATGGCAGCCGACGTTCGCAGATGGATCGAGCAGTTATATTCAGACACGGGACGGCCGACTGCAGCCAAGGAATATTTCTCTTCTTTGCAGCAGCGCTAGCGATTAGTGCATTCGTCCGGTTGCAACGAGTGGCGGGAGCCTGCAGTATCCGCTGCGACCAGCGCTCCCCACCCTCCGAACAACGAGAGAAGCTGCTGTGCGAATCCTGATCGCGGACGATGAAGTCGCTCAATCCAAAACGCTGCGCCCGCTGTTCGCGGCCGGCGGCAAGGGAAGATCGAAGGTTCGCGCCACCGCCGGCGCCCCCGACATCGGCAGATTGATCTTCGCTCGAGCACCACGAAAGGGCGCGAGCAAAGTCAGCAAAGGTCGAGCTGGCAGCGCGCAGCCCGGCAGCGACGGCTTCGACCTCGGCGATGAACCTGAACACGCCGCCACGATTCTCGATGCGCTGGGCATTACGCTGCTGAACGGCGGCATGCTGGACGAAGGCGCCAGGCTCATCGAGCTCGCCCTGCGGATCCGGCGCAAATTTTTCGGCAACGACCATCCTGCCACAGCACTGAGCCTGAACAGCTATTCCCGAGTACAACGCGAGCGCGGCGACTATGAAGCGGCCACCATAGCGGTGCAGGACGCGTTGCGTATCAATCGCAAGGTTTACGGCGAGCGCGGCCTGCCGGTGGCAGTGAGCCTCAAGGAGCTGGGAATCGCGCAACTGTTGCAGGGACTGTTCGTCGATGCCCGCAACTCTGCGAGCGAGGGACTCGAGATCCTGAAACAAACCGGTTTGTACGAAACCGACCCGAATACGACGCGGCTGCTGGATGTGCTGGGCCGTGCGCAATGCGCTCTGCATGAGCTGGACGCCGCTGAAGAAACATACAAGACGCTGCTGCCGCTCGATCAAAAGCAACTCGGCACCCGCAAACACCCCAAGTACGCCACTCACCTGGCGAACTTCGGCCTGGTGCTCGAACAGCGCGGCAAGCGCGCCGGCGCAGTTCGCGCATATCGGAACGCCATCGATCTGTATGTCGGTACGCTGAATTGGGACTGTCACCCGAATCTCATCGACACCTACGCCAACCTGGGCTCGCTGCTACGCTCGCTGCCCAAGCAGGCCAAGGACGCCGGCAAGTACCTGCAGAAGGCGCTGGACCTCGGTCTGCACATCCGGGGCGAGTCGCACGTGCTGGTCGGCAACGACTACGCAAACCTGGCGCGCTGGCAATATGACAGCGGCGCTCGGGATGGGGCGACCAAGGGTTTTGCCCAAGCCCTGGCCATCTATGCCAGCAACGTTCGCAAGCGCGCGCTGCCCGCCAATCATTTCTTCATCGCCGAGACCCTGACCTGGCAGGGCCGGATCGCTGTCGAGCGCGACAGCGCGGCGGGCGGCAAAGAAGGCGAGACCCTGCTCCGCAAAGCCCTCGAGATCTGGCCAGCACAGCTCGGCCCGAACACCCCGGGCGAGAATCTGGCCAAGGCGTACCTGGGCCGCGCCATCGGGCTGCAACGGAGCGACGACGCCGAAGCCTGCCGCCTGCTGTGCGAGGGGTATCGGGCCTTGAAGCAGGACCCGCAAGCCAGCCCCGAGGTACTCCGCCGGCTGCGCGGTTGGCTGACGGAACAGGGCTGTAGCTGTGAAGAACCTCCAGCGTCAAGCAAATGACGCTCTCTGGCACGAAAGGGTCATTGCCCACCCCCTAGCGCAGAAGTACGATGGCTCCCGATCCACATCGGGAATACAAACCCATCCGCACGGCGACGGACCGACCGATGCATTTCTGGTAGGCAACTGTTTCGGGGCAGTGTCATGAAAATTCTCATCGTCGATGATCATCCGTTGTTTCGTGCCGGTTTCCACGCGGTGCTCGAGCAGAGCGACCTGGATGCCGGTGTGTTGAGCGTGTCCTCGGTTCCCGAGGCGCTGCAGTCCCTGCAGACAGACGGTGACATCGGCCTGGTGCTGCTCGACATCCACCTGAAGGGCGAGGATGGTTTCAACGCACTGAAGGTGATCGGCGAGCGCTTCCCGACCACGGCCTGCATCATGATTTCCGGCGACGATCAGCAAGCGGTCGCAGCCCGTGCGGTTGCCGCCGGCGCTTCCGGTTTCATCCCCAAGTCCTTCACCGCCGACGAGATGATTGCGTCGATCCGTAAGGTGCTCGCCGGCGAAGTCTTCGTCCCCGAAACGACCAATCTCACCGCCGCCGAGCAGCCCAATGGGCTCACGCTGCGTCAGTTGGAAGTCATCAGCATGTTGGGCCGCGGTTTCTCCAATAAGGAAATCGCCCGTGCTCTCGATGTTGCCGAACGCACGGTGAAGGCACACGTGAGCGCAGTGTTCGAGGCGCTCAATGTGCGCAATCGGACTCAAGCGGTGCTCGTCGCGCAGAAGCGAGGCTTCCTGCCGTCGGCGCCGGCTTACGCGAACGCGCGCTAACTCGTTTCTCTAACAAACCCGCCTCCACATGGACGCCGCACTGTTGCGACGCGTTGAGCAGCAGCGCGTGGAAATGTTGTATGGCAATGCGCTGGCCGTCTCCGGCTCCGCATTGCTGATGGTGGCGATGATTGCGGTCATCACCTGGCCGCACACTTCTCACACACGGATCATCGGCTGGTCGATCGCGACGCTGCTCGTGCAGGTCGGCAGCCTGGTGCTGACGACAAGCTTTCGCAACGCAGACAATCGCGCGACCGCGTCGAGCTCGTGGGGCTGGCGCTTCGCAGCCGCCTCGGGCATTGCTGGCTGTGTGTGGGGCTCTTCGGCCTTCGTACTGGTCGACTCGAACCAGTCGCTGACGCTGGCTTTGATCGCAGCCTGTCTGGCCGCCCGCGCCACGATCAGCGTCATTACTCATGCTCACTTCCCGCCGGCGCTGCACGCGTTCACTGCACCTGTGTTCGGCTTGCTGGCGCTTCGTTACATCATGCTCGGCGGTTATGGGAATGCCGCGCTCGGCGTCATGTGGTTCGCGGTGCTCGGCTACTTGTTGTTGTTCGGGGATCGCCAGGCCCGAGAGCTCGTTGCGCAAATCCGGTTGCGCTATGAAAACGAGCAGCTCGTCGGTCAGTTACAGCAGCAATATGCGCTCGCCGATCAGGCCCGCGCCCGCGCCGAGTCCGCGAGCCGCTCGAAGTCTTTGTTCTTCGCAGCCGCGAATCACGATCTGCGCCAGCCCCTGCACTCGCTCGGCTTGTTTGCCACGGCCTTGCGCAATGGCAAGGTCGACGAGCAAGGCCGTCGCATGATCGATCAGATCCTGCAAGCCACCGAATCGCTGGAGCAGCTGTTCGACAACCTGCTGGATATCTCCAAGCTCGATGCCGGCCAGGTCGAAGTCAAGAAAGAAATCGTGCCGGCGAACCTGGTGCTCGATCGTTTGCGCAGCACGTTCGCCAAGTCGGCGGAAGAAAAGGGGCTCAAGTTCGTCGTGCGCCGCTCGCGCGGCGTGCTGTACACCGATCCGACGCTGCTGTTCCGGGTGCTCTCCAATCTGGTCTCGAATGCACTTCGCTACACCGAGCGAGGCGGCGTGATCGTCGCGTGCCGCAAGCGGCGCAATGGCGTGAGCATCGAAGTGTGGGACTCGGGCATCGGCATTCCGCCCGAACAACACGAGCGCATCTTCGAAGAGTTCTATCAGCTCAACAATCCGGCCCGCGATCGCTCACGCGGCCTGGGATTGGGCCTGGCCACCGTGCGTCGTATCGTCAGCCTGCTCGAACACCCGTTGAACGTTCGCTCGACGCTGGGCCGCGGCTCGCGCTTCAGCATCGAAGTGCCGCTCGCCGATCCGAACAAGATTCACTCGGGCGCCGCGACCATCGAGCAGAAGGTGCCGAACCTGATCGGCGGCAAGCTCATCATGGTCATCGACGACGAAGAATCGGTGCGCCTCGGCATGCAGAGTCTGCTGGAGAGCTGGGGCTGCAAATGCATCACTGCCATGGATTCGGACCAGGCATTGGCCAGCATCAACGGCCGCGTGCCGGACTTCATCATCGCTGACCTGCGGCTGCGCGGCGATCGCAATGGCATCGATGCAATTCGCGAGCTGCGTGCGAAGCTGGGTGACATTCCCGCAGTGCTGATCTCCGGCGATACGGCGACCGAACAACTCCGCAAGGTCAGCGCCGCCGGCCTGACGATGATGCACAAGCCGCTGAAAGCAGTGCGCCTGCGCGCCCTGCTCAATCACGAGTTCGCGAAGAAACAGCGCGCCTGATCAAGTCTTGGAGGAAGGACTGGCGTACGTGAAGGGATTCCGGCACGCCAGGGCCATGCCGCTGTAAACGATGGTCTCGCGCTTCGGATCGGGCACGCGGAAGAAGTTGCTGCCGATCAGATATTCCGTCAGCACATACCGCTCCAGGCCTTCGAGGCCGTTACGCGCTTTGGAGATGTGCGCCGGCAGCCATGGCACGAAGCGATCGGCAAACACGGTCACCTTCACTTCCTTACGCTGCATGCGTTCGCTGGCCAGCATGTCCTTGATGAAGGCTTGCAATGAAGCGGGGTCGAGATCTATGTTCGGCAAGTTCTCTCTGACGACCCGTTCGATCCAGCTCGCGCGATAGTTGGTCAGCTGCTCCCAGGAGGCAGCACCAAAGACTCCTAGCGCGACAGCGGCGCTGGCGCCACCGATGAGCAGCTTGCGTCGACCCGGCGAGAATGTGTTGCTCTGTTTCATCGTCATCTCACGCGATCAAAGCAGCACTGCGCAACGACAGCGCCGCCACGCTCAAGCTGGGATTCGAGTTCGGGCCCGAAGGAAACACCGAGGAGCCCACGACCACGAGGTTGCGAACATCGTGATGGATCTGGCTGGCGTCGATGACCGACGAAGCTCGATCGTTGCCCATGCGCAGCGAGCCCTGGATGTGAGATTCGGTGTCGCGCATGCCCTTGAAGTCGATGCGCTCGACCGGCAGCGGCTCGAGCACCTTCTCGATGTTCGTGAGCGACTCCTGCAGCCCGCGCTTGGCATAGTCCGAAACGTCTGCGTGCAGCACCTTCGGCATGCCGTCGTCGTCGAGCACCACGCGGTTCGAGTCCTGCGGCAGATCTTCGACGACAACCACCAGCGGCGCGAGCTGCCGCCAGCGTCCATATTCCTTGCGCAAGCCGTGCGGCCAGCGGTTGTCGAAATAGATCAACGCGCCCGCGTAGTCCTTGCGAAACGGGCCGTCGTACAGCGAATAATTCAGCGCCGTCGTGATCGTGCCGCCGTCGAGGCTGTCCAGGCCTTCGAGCAACACTTCCAACTGGTAGCCGACTTGTTCGTGTATGCCCACACCGGTCAATGGATGATCGATCCCGGAACGCAACAGGATGGCGGGGCTATGAATTGCGTTCGCACCCAGCACGAACAGATCGCCGGTGACTCGACGCTCGGCGCCGCCTTTCTTATAGAGAGCGGCGCGCACTGTGCCGCCGGCACGATCGAAGTGCGTCACTTCGCAATCGGTCCGGATCTCGACGTTGGGATGCTCGCGCAGATTCGCAAAGCCGTTCTCGAATGTGAATTTCGCATTCACCGGACACAGATTGCACCGCGCCGAGGCACAGCACGGCGGGCGTCCAGCATCTGCAACACTGGCGCGCGCCGTGGCAATCGGCACATGAAACTGCGGCTGAGCCTTGCGCATGATCGCGTCGACCGCCGTCTGTTTGTGCGGCGGCTGAGGAAACGGCGCCGAGCGCGGCAGGATCTCCCCCATTTCCGGCGAGCCGGCCACCGACATCTTGGTTTCAGCAGCGAAGTAGTAGGGCTCCAGCTCGTCGTAATCGAGCGGCCAGTCCTGCGCCACTCCGTATTTGCTGCGCATCCGGAAGTCGCTCGGATGAAAGCGCGGTGTCTGCGCGTACCAACAGTTGGTGCCGCCACCGACGCCAATCGTGAAATTCCAGACCTTGTTCGCCGCGTCGGTGCGGAACGTAGAGCTGGGCACGATGGTCGAGTTCTTGTTTTGTTCGAGCTGCCAGGCGTGCGAATTGAACGTGCCGCGCTCGAGCATCAGGATCTTCGCCGCCGGCCGCCTGCTCAGATATCCCTCGACAAAAAACAGGGAACCGAATCCCGAGCCGACCACGACGACATCGAAATGCTCTTGAACCATCCGTCCTCCGAACGCGCATCGGACTTAAACCGACGCCCAGCCAGTTGGTTCCGTCTACACGTAGATTTTGCGCGCCTGCCTGACAGCGGGCTGCGGGTTTCCGTGTAAGCTTGTCCCCATCGAGCAACACGTTGAAACTATTTCATGCCCCGAACTTCCGAACCCGCCGCGAAAGGCGTCAGACTGCAAAAAGCCATGGCCGACGCCGGCCTCGGCGCGCGACGCGATTGCGAAGAAATGATTGTCGCCGGACGCGTACAGGTGAATGGACGCGTCGTGAAGACCCTGCCCTGCTTTGTTGAGCCTGCAACCGACGTGGTCGAGCTCGACGGCGAAGTGATCGAGCTGCCGGTTCCGGAAGACAGCGCGGACGCGGGCGGTACTGGCAAGTCGGGCTCGAAGGCGCGCGCCTTCATCTATGTTTTGCTCAACAAGCCCAAGGGCGTCATCACGACCACGAGCGATCCCGAAGGCCGCCGCAACGTGCTCGACCTGGTGCCGCAGTCGTTGCGTCGTGACGAGCGCTTGTTTCCTGTCGGCCGGCTGGATGGCGATTCCACCGGTCTGCTGCTGATCACCAACGACGGCGATCTCGCATATCAGCTCACGCATCCGAAGTTCGGCATCGCCAAGGAATATCGCGTGCTCACCTCCGGCCTCGCCACCGACGAGCAGCTGCAGAAACTTCGCTCCGGCATGTATCTGGTCAATCCGGCGGCCGATGGCACGAAATCATCGAAGAAGGCTTCGATGGAGTCCGTGCGCATCATCAAGCGTTTTGTCGACCGAGCGCGCGGCGATCGGACGATGCTCAGCGTGACATTGCGCGAAGGTCAGAATCGAGAGATCCGCCGCATGCTCGCGCGCGTCGGCTTGAAAGTGCGCGAGCTGGAGCGAGTGGCGATCGGGCCGCTGCGCGCAGGCGATCTCAAGCCCGGGCAGGCCAAGCTGCTCGGCAAGAAGGATGTGGAGAAGCTGCGGTCGGCGACGTTGAGCAGCGACTGACTAGCGCTGCTGTCTATCCAGCAGTCGAATCAAACCTTCCTGCGCGACCGACGCGACCAGCTTGCGGTCGCGGCTGAACATCTCCGCTCGCGTCAGCCCCCGGGCGCCGCCGGCAAACGGGCTCACCGCCTCTACCAGAATCCATTCATCCGCTCGCGGCGGACTATGGAACCACATGGCGTGGTCGAGGCTGGCCATCATCACATCCTTGTTCTGCATCGCTGTCGGATGTTTCAACAAGGCCGTCGAGACCAGGAAGTAAT
The DNA here is from genome assembly GCF_004138335.1 of Peristeroidobacter agariperforans. GTDB lineage: Bacteria > Pseudomonadota > Gammaproteobacteria > Steroidobacterales > Steroidobacteraceae > Steroidobacter > Steroidobacter agariperforans. The sequence continues at coordinate 373,772 of NZ_RYFW01000001.1, forward strand.
CCGACAGATAGGCCAGGCCCGCCAGCTGCGTGAGCGGATCGTCCGGCAGCGGCGAGGTGGAGCGAATCCAGTACTGGGCTCGCTGCAGCGACTGCTTGCGGAGCATGAACATCTCCGGATTCACCGGCTTCAACTCGATGATGCGCTGTTGCGAGAGCAGTGCGACGGCCCCTTGCGGCAGGCGGTCGCCGAACTTCTCCACCAACTGTTGCACGTCCATCAGATCTTCCGGATCGGGCACATCGCCACTGACCGTCACTTCGTGCTGCAGACCTTCCTCATGCCGATGGAAGGACAGCTCCATATGGAAAATGGGTCGCGATCGCTGCCGGGCCACGACGCGGCGGGTCGAGAAACTGCCGCCGTCGCGCGTCAATTCGACGTCGTAGATGACGGGGATATCGCTGGCGCCGGCGAGCAGGAAATAGCCGTGCAGCGAGTGGCAGACACGGTCGGCGGCCACCGTGTGCTGGGCGGCTTTCAGGCCCTGGCCCAGGATCTGCCCGCCGAACAGCGTGCGATTGACGTTGATCTGGTTGACCTGGCTGCGGAACAGATTGGTGTCGAGCTGCTCGAGCTCGAGCACTTCACGCAGACACTTCGGAGCCGGGGGCGGCGAAATCGGGATGGCCATGCCGGCGAGTGTAGCATCGGGGTGGGCCTCACCGGTGGCGGCGGGCCACTCACCGGCAGTGAGCGGCCGCCGACCCTCGAGCCCTACTCGGAATCTGCTAATTTGGTTAGGCTTTGCGCAATTTTTACGGCTTTGGCCGGCAATGGAACCTTGGAGGGTGCATGTTCAGCCGTCTTGGTAACCTGATCAAAGGCTTCTTCTCCCTCTTCATCTCGGGCATCGAGAAGCGCAACCCCGAAGCCCTGCTCGAGCTGGAGCAGGAGAACCTCCGCAAGCAGATCGCCAACTTCAATCAGGGCCTCGCCACCCACGCTGGCCTGTGCGAACGGATCATGGGCCAGGTGCGTAAGCTCGAAGCGGAACAGAAGGACCTGCGCGCCAAGACAGCCGCACATCTGCGCGCCGGCAACAAGTCAGCGGCCGGCCAGTACGCCCTGCGTCTGCAGACCATCGAGTCGCAGCTCGAAGAGAACCGCAAGCAGCTCGAAGCGGCCGAGGGCACTTACAAGAATCTGGTCAAGGCCCGCGACGTGGCGGTGCAGACCGCGCGCGCCAAGATCGAAAGCTTGAAGGGCGCCATCAACGACATGAAGATGAATCAGGCCATGGCCGAGATCCACGAAATGGCCTCGGGCATGATCACCAGCATTGGCGGCTCGGGCGACACGCTCAATCGCCTGCACGAGATGGTCGAAGAAGAGCGCACCAAGGCTGCCGGCCGCGCCCGCGTCGCCAAGGATTCGATCGACATGACCGACGTCAACGTGCAGGAAGCCGAGATGAATGCGCTGGCCGATCAGGCCCTGGCCGACTTCGCCGCGCGCGAAGGCATTTCCATCGAGGGCGGCGCGCCAGCCGCTCCGGCTACGCGCACGATGGGTGCGCAGTCTGAAACGTAACGAGCGGGCGAGAAAGGCGATGCCTGCACCGCATGGAGCACCGGCCTGGGCCAACGAGCTCGCGCTCGCCTATGAAAGCGGCGCGCACGGGCAATTCATTCTGTACGGCAACGTGCACGATCGGATTGCCGTCGGCGCGCAGCTGGTCGGCCTGGTCGGTTATCTCGAAAGTCACCTGCTCTCCAGCTTTCAAGTGGTGCTCTCCTACGATCTGGGCAATGGCATCACCATCGAGCGCGGTGGCGAGCTGGTAGAGAAATGGCCCGGCGCGAATCTGCAGACCATGCCGCGCGAGCCGCAGCCGGCGCTGCAGTGGATCAGCCGCTATCTGCGCTATCTTGGCAACTTGCGTGCGCTCGGCCGCGAAGTAAAAGAAAACGTCGCAGTCATCCTGCGAGGCGTCGATCACATCGTGCCCGCCGATGGCGCCGGCTTTGAACACGGCAGTCTCACGAGTGTGTTGCGCGACTGGTCCTCAGAAGCGCCGTTCGCCGATCTGCCCTTCACCAGCATTCTGATCGCCGACAATCTCAACGATGTCGAGCCGCTCGTCGCGTTCAGCACGCACGCCTCGCGCATTCGCGTGCCGCTGCCGGAGGCGGCCGAGATCGAACGCGCGCTGACCCTGCTGCGCACGCATGAACCGAAAGCTTTTGCGCCGGACGCGAATCTCGCCCAGATCGGTGCGGCCTTGGTTGGTGTGACGATCTCGGCTTTGGAAAGCCTGGTGAAAGTCCGCGACCATTCCGGTCAAGCGCTCAGCAGCGCGGATCTCACTCGCATCAAGAAAGAACTGGTGGAGCGCGACTCCGCCGGACTGGTCGAGTTCATCGAATCGGCTCGCACCCTCGATGCGTATCACGGCCAGGAAGCGTTGAAGCGCTGGCTGCGCCAGGACATCAAGCTGTGGCAGACCGGCGATCTCAAAGCGCTGCCCATGGGTTATCTGCTGTGCGGTCCGGTCGGCACCGGCAAAACGTTTCTAGTGGAATGCCTCGCCGGCGAGGCCGGCGTGCCGGTCGTCAAGCTCAAGAACTTCCGGGATCGCTGGGTGGGCTCGAGCGAAGGCAACCTGGAGAAGATCTTCCGGCTGATCCGCGCGCTCGGCCGCTGCATGGTGTTCATCGATGAGGCCGACCAAACGCTCGGCCGTCGCGACTCCGGCAGCGGGGACAGCGGTCTGTCGGGCCGTTTGTATTCGATGATCGCGCAGGAGATGTCGGACTCGTCGAATCGCGGCCGCGTGTTGTGGATCCTGGCATCGTCCCGGCCTGACTTGATCGAAGTCGATTTGAAACGCCCTGGCCGCGTCGACGTCAAAGTGCCGCTGCTGCCAACCAGCACGCATGCCGAAAGCGCCGCACTGATCGGCGCGCTCGCAAAACGCTACGGGCTGCAGTTGAATGACGGCGATCTCACTGCGCTTCAACCGCGCATGCCGTTGCTGTTGACGCCGGGTGCGGCCGAAGCGCTCGTCGTGAAAGCTTATCGCCGCGTTCGCACGGAAAGTTTGGAGCCGCGCGCCGCGTTGGATGCGTGCCTGGTCGGTTATCAAAACCCGGTGCCGGCCGACGTGCTGGAATTCCAGATGCGCATCTCGATTCGAGAAGCCACCGATCTCGCCTTTGTGCCGCCGGCGTTCCACAAGTACGCCGAGCCCACTGCGATCCCATGAGCGGCTCACGCTCTTATCTCGCCGCGGCTTTCAACGCCCGTCCTTTCGGCATGCCCCTGCCGCCGAACTGGTTCGGCATCGCCGCGTTTGCCTTGCTCGGCGCCTTCGTGAATCCCGGGCTGTGGTTGATTGGCGCCGGCCTGGAAGGTTTGTATCTCTGGGTGGTGTCCCGCAATGAACGCTTCCGTGCCGCCGTCGATGCGGGCGGCAAAGGCGACGATTGGGTGGCGCGTTACAACGCGCTCAGCTATCACCTCGACGAAGACGCCCGCCGCCGCCAGGAATCCATCGAGTTCCAGGCGCGAGAGATCGTCGATCTCCTGTCACGCACTGGCGCGACAGAAATGCAGAAGAGCGATGTGCGCCAGATGGCGTGGCTGCACCTGAAGCTGCTCGCCGCCCGTGCTTCCGTCCTTCAAGTGATCAATTCGGCAGAGCGTGACAAACGCGCGCTCGAAGAGCAGGAACGTCGGGTGATCGACCGGCTGTCCGAAGACGCCATCGGCGATGAATTGCGGCGCAGCCTGGAGCAACAGCTCGAAGTCCTCCGCTCGCGTCGCGCCGGACATGCCGACGCCCAGCATCGTCGTGAGCTGATCGAGGCCGAGTTGGAACGGCTCCGCCAGCAGGTTTCGCTGGTTCGCGAGCAGGCCCTGCTCGCGACGGACGAACATAGCGTCGCGTCGTCACTCGATGCGTTGTCGGCGTCGCTGAATGAAGCGAATCGTTGGCTCAAAGATCAACGAGAGTTGTTCGCGGGCCTGGACGGGCTCACTGACGAGCCGCCGCCAGCAGATCTGCTTCGGCCGCGAGCGACGAAGCGTCGCGGTGAACGGATCGCTCAATGAGCAACGAGGCTCCGGCCGACGCCCGGCGCCGGAAGGAGCTGGAACCCACCAGCCCTCGCGAACCACCGACGTCCTCTTCGCCTAAGAAACAAACACAGAGCTCTCAGCAAGGACTCACACCATGAGCAACCTCAAAGCAAGACTGATCCACCGCGGCTCCGCCGCCGGCAACATCATCACGCTGCTGTTACTGGTCGGCATCATTGGCCTGGGCGCTTATTTGTGGCTCGGCAAGAAAGGCGGCGACGGCGCGGAGTCCGCAACCGACTCCGGTACGTCATCGCAAAGCACGGGCAAGGCCGCCAGCGGCGAGGGCGACGCGCCTGCGCCGATTGAACCTGTGACCGGCTCCCCGACCCTGGAAGCTGCAGCCACCTACGTCCCCAAAGACAACGTGCTGCAAATCGATATCAGCGAGTACGCCGGCTACGGCGGCCTGATCGTCGCGAACGGCGGCATGGAGCCGAATCCCGAGTCGTTCTTCGCCAAGGAATACGGCTTCAAGGTGAAGATCACCAAGAGCGAAAGCGAAACCTGGTCGGCGCTCAACAACGGTCGCCTCGCCGCTACTGCTACAACGACCGACGCACTCGCCGTGCTCGGCCGTCAGTTCGACGCCGTCGTTCCTCTGCAGATCGGCTATTCGCGTGGCGCCGACATGGTCGTCGTCGATCGAGGCATCACCTCGGTCAATCAGCTCGCGGGCAAAGTCCTGGCCGCCTCTCAGTTCAACGAGAGCGAATTTTTCATTCGTTATCTTGCCCAGGAAGCCGGCGTGCCGGTCACGGTCTTGCGCGATCTGGACTCCAAGCCCGCCTCCAGCGAGCTCGGCCTCGTGTTCTATGACGACGCCTCCATCGCCTGCGAAGCCTACGCCCATGAGCTCAGTGGTTCGCAGCGCTTGAACGGCTGTGTGGGCTGGACACCGTTCACCGATGAAGTCGTCGAAAAGTCGAATGGCGCCGCGAAGGTGCTCGTCTCCAACCGCAACCTGCTCGTGATCGCCGACGTGCTCGCCATCAATGGCGGCTTCGCTCGCGCGAATCCGGATATGGTCCGCGGCCTCGTGCACGGCATTCTCGAAGGCAACCGCCGCTTGCGGGATCAGCAGGCTGCGAACATCGGCATCGTTGCTAAGGCTTTCGGCTGGAGTGACGTGGACGCGCGGGATGAATTGTCACGCGTGCATCTCGCGAACCTTCCGGAGAACCGCGCGTTCTTCTCCGGCACGATCGATTCCGCCGGTTCGTTCGGCGGCATCTTCCAATCGTCAGTGCTGGCCTATGGCAGCGTGATCCGCAATCCCACGGACGCTTCGCGCTTCGCCGATGTCACCGCACTCGATGAGTTGGCGAAGAAGGGGTTGTTCGCCGATCAGAAGATCGCCATCGCGCCGATCCGCAGCTCCACGCAGGCCACGCTCGAAGGCGATCCGCTGCTGAGCAAGGACATTCGTTTCTTCTTCGAAGCGAACTCCGCCGTGCTCGACAAGAACGCGCCGCAGAACCAGGAGTACCTGGACACCATCAAGCGCTTCCTGCAGGTCAGCCCCGGCTCGACCGTGCTGCTGAAGGGCCATGTCGATAACGCACGTGTGAGCGAATTCCGCGATCAGGGCGGCGAGCAACTGGTGAAGAGCATGGCGCTCAAAGCGATCGAGCTGTCCCGTCAACGCGCGATGGCCGTCAGCGAAGCGCTACGCGCACGTCACAAGGACATCGTTCCATCACGCATCGAAGTCGTCGGCCGCGGCTGGGAAGAGCCCGCCGGTCCGGATAGCGAGCTGAACCGTCGCGTCGAAGTGCAGTGGTTTACGCTGGAGTAAGCGTCGGCCTGAGCAATCAGGCCGCCACAGTGAAGCCGATAGTGGTGGCCCCACTCTCGCTCTCTGCGAACACGGTGCCGCCGTGCATGGTGGCCACCGCACGCACGATGGCGAGGCCAAGCCCATGGTTCTCACGGCTGCCGCTGCGGGAGCTGTCGACGCGATAGAAGCGGTCGAACAGCCTCGAAAGGTGCTCCCGCGCGATACCGGAGCCGGTGTTCTGCACCGAGACGCGAATCGCGCCCGGCTGCTGCAAAACGAACACGACAATCTCGGCACCGCGCGGGGCGTGCTGGACGGCGTTCTGTAACAGATTGGTCACAGCGCGCCGAAACAGAGATGTCTCGATACTGGCCTGCGCATCGCCCTCGATGCGCACCTTCACGCCAGCTTCTTCGAAGATGAACTCCAGGTACTCGACGGCGTGCGACACTTCCTGTGCGATCGACACCTCCACCCGGTTCGGCGCGCGTTCGCCGCGATCCGCACGAGCCAGGAACAGCATGTCGTTGACGATGGCGCGCAGCCGTTCGAGATCCTCAAGGTTAGAGTGCAAAGCTTCTTTTAGTTCCGTGACACTGCGCTCGCGCGACAACGTGACCTGCGTTTGACCGATCAAGTTGCCGAGTGGCGTGCGCAACTCATGCGCCACGTCAGCGTTGAATGCCTCGAGCTGCTGATACGCAGTCTCGAGCCGCGACAACGCGCCGTTGAAAGAGTCGGCGAGTTCGGAAAGTTCCGGCGCCAGCGTGTCAGTCTGCAATCGTCGCGACAAATGCCCCGGCGACAGCCCACGCGCTTCGCCTGAAAGCCGGTCGAGCGGACGCATGCCGACGCGCGCAATGTAGTACCCAAGCCCAGCGGCGCCCAACGCACCCACGACCGTCAATGCAATCAGCCCGACGGTGAACGCGCGCAGCGTTTCGACGAACGGCTTCGAATCGATGCCCACCGTCAAAAGTACCGCGGGACGCTCGCCGCGAGCTTCGACCTCCGCCGAGTAGGTTTTCAGTGGCGCATCGTGCCCCGGCAGCATGGCTTGCCCGAAGCCGCGCGTACCGATCATGTGTCGCTGCTCGTCGGTCAGCGACGAGCCATAGAGGAAGCGACTGTCGTTACTTTGCACCCACAGGCTGACGCGATTGTTCTCGGAGATGGAATTGTCGAACTTGGTACGCACATACTCCCAATGCTCCACGTCGTCGTTGCGCATGATGATGGGCTTGTACATCGTCCAGCGCGCCTGCAGCTCGTTGCTTTGATGGCGCTCGAGCTCGCGCTTCAACAGCCCGTGCATGGCGACGCTCAGCACCGCGAGCATGACGAAGCTGGCGACGGCGAACATCGCAGCCAGGCGCTTGCTGATCGACAGCTTCATGCGTCCTCGCTTTGTTCATCGCGCACTTCCAGCACGTAGCCCATGCCACGCACCGTGTGCAGCAACGTCGGTTTGAAGGGATCGTCGAGCTTGCTACGCAGCCGTTTCACGGCCACCTCGACGACATTGGTGTCGCTATCGAAATTCACGTCCCACACCAGCTCGGCAATGGTCGTCTTGGAAAGAATCTCGCCCTTGCGACGGGCGAGCGCCGCGAGCAACGCAAATTCCTTGGCGGTTAGATCGAGGCGCTGACCGTTGCGCCACGCCTTGCGCGCCAGCAGATCGATCTGAAGATCGGCGATGCGCAGTTGCATGGCCTCCTGGCCGCGACTGCGGCGAGTCAGTGCTTGCAGACGCGCCACCAGCTCGAGGAACGAGAACGGCTTGACGAGATAATCGTCCGCCCCTTCGCGCAGGCCACGCACACGATCGTCGACACGATCGCGTGCCGTCAGCATGATCACCGGCGTCTGGCGACGCTCGCGCAAGGCATGTAAGACGGAAAAGCCGTCGGTGCCAGGCAACATCACATCGAGCACGATCACGTCGTACTCATATTCGAGCGCCATGTGTTTGCCATCGAGCCCGTCGCGCGCCACGTCCACGACGTAGCCCTGCTCACGCAGACCTCGCTCGAGATAGTCGGCCGTTTTCGGCTCATCTTCTACGATCAGAACTTTCATGGCATCGTCGCTATGGCGAGAAGAGATGGCTAACCTCCGGTCGGCGGCACCAGGCCCATCGATTCGTAAACGTTCACCAGCCGCATGGAAACATCCGCGGTGGCCTGCGCCGCATTCAACTCGACCGCATAGACGCTGCGCTCGGCATCCAACACTTCGAGCAACGAGAGCGCACCGGCAGTGTACTGCCGACGGGCGAGCTGGGCGGCGCGTCGTGCCGACTCCGCGGCTTGCGACAGTTCCTGTTGTCGAAGTTTACCCTGTGTGTACAACACCAGCGCCGTCTGGGTTTCCTGGAGCGCGGTGCGGGCGGTCTGCTCGTACGTCAAGTACGCCTGTTCCTGGACTGCGTCGGCGGCGTCGATGGCGGCGCGAATGCGGCCAAAATCGATCAATGGCGCCAGCAAGCCACCGCTGACCGACCAGGCGCGCGAGCCATTGTCGAGCAGGTCGCTGACGCGATTGTCCTCCACCCCGATCAAGCCGGCCAGCGTGATGCGAGGGTAGCGCAAAGCCGCGGCCACGTTCCTCTGCTCCGCCGCTGCGACCAAACGGCGCTCGGCGGCCTGCACATCGGGCCGCCGGGCGATGACGTCGGTGGGTGTCAGCAACACCCTTTCAGCATCGCTATCAGGCAACGCGCCCGGATCGGTGGTCGAGGCCGGCAGCATCGGGCGCAACGAGTCCGGCGTCGATGCGGTCAGCAGCACCAGTCTATAGCGCGCCGCCTCGGCCAGCTCGCGGGACTGAGGAATCTGCGATCGCGTAGTGCGCAGCGCCGAGACCGTGCGCTCCAGATCGAGCCGACTGGACATGCCTTGGTCGAAGCGGGCCTGCGTAATGCGGACCGTTTCCTCCTGCGCCTGAGCGTTTCGCAGCGACAGCTCGGTCTGCACTTGATACAGCCGAAACTCGAGATAGCTGCGAATGACTTCGGCAATCAGCGCCAGGCGGACGCCGTCGCGATCGGACTGCACCGCTTGCAGCTCGGCATTGGCGGCGCGAGCTTCGGCGCGCAAGCGACCAAACAGGTCGATCTCCCAGCTGGCGCTTGCACTGGCCGACGCAGTCTCCTGGATCACCGAGGTATCGGTCCCGATACGCCGACCCCGCGAACGCTGCGCATCGACCGAGCCATCGATCTGCGGCGCCAGGTTCGCCAGCGCCGCGCGACGCTGAGCACGCACCTCACGCACTCGCGCCTCCGCAACGCGCAGATCAAGATTGCGCTGCTGAGCGAGATCGACCAGCTGATCGATCGTCGCATCGTCGAACGCTCGCCACCACGTCAGCGCCGCGGCATCGGCGATCGTCGTCGGGCGCTGCTCGTCGACCCAGGACGATTGCAAATCATCGGGCAGCTGCTTGACCGGCGCACTGCAGGCGGTGAGCACGCCGAGTGCAACAGCAGATGTCACTCGAAACAATGCGCGACGGCTCATCGCGCAGGCTCCGGATGTGGAAGTGCCGGCGTGTCGGGCTGAGCCTCGCGCTGTTTCCTATGAAACAGTCGATCGAGCGCCAGATAGATCACCGGCGTCGAGAACAGCGTCAGGATCTGGCTGATGACCAGGCCGCCGAAGATTGCGACGCCGAGCGGCTGACGCAACTCCGAGCCAGTACCGAAACCGAGCATCAGCGGGATCGCGCCGAGCATGGCGGCCAGTGTGGTCATGATGATGGGACGGAAGCGCACCAGACACGCCTCGTGAATCGCATCGAGCGGCGACAAGCCATTCCTGCGCTGACGCTCCAGCGCGAAGTCCACCATCAAGATGCCGTTCTTCTTCACGATGCCGATCAACAGCACCACGCCGATCAGCGCCATGATGGAAAAGTCGGTCTTCGCCAGCCACAACGCCAGCACCGCGCCGACGCCCGCCGAGGGCAGCGTCGACAGAATCGTCAGCGGGTGCACGAAGCTTTCGTACAGCACGCCGAGAATGATGTACACGGCGATCAACGCGCCCAGGATCAGCAGCGGCTGCGTGGCCAGCGACTTCTGAAACTCCTGCGCCGTGCCACGGAAGTTGCCGCTGATGGTGGCCGGCATGCCAAGCTCGGCTTGGGCCTGCGCAATCAGCGTAACAGCTTCCCCCAGCGCCACCCCTGGCGCGAGATTGAAAGAGAGCGTGACCGAAGGAAACATTCCGTCATGTGTGATCGACAGCGGACCGGTGTCCGGCGGTTCCATGCGTGCGACGGCCGCCAGCGGCACCATCTGCCCCGTCAACGGCGAGCGCAAATAGAAGTTCTGCAGGCTCTCGGCGCGGCCGCGCTGAGTCGGATCGATCTCCAGGATGATTCTGTATTGGTTGGTCTCGGTCTGATACTCGCTGATCTGACGCTGCCCGAACGCGTCGTACAACACCTGATCGATATCGACCGTGCGCAGCCCAAAGCGAGCAGCCGCTGCGCGATCTATAGTCAGGCGCGTGACCGACGCGCCCAGCTGCAAATCGTCGGAAACGTCACGCAGCTGATCGTAGCTCTGTAACTTCTCCGCCAACCGTCGCGCGGACTCGGCGAGCTCGCCACTTTCCGGCCCTCGCAGCACATAAAGATATTGCGCGCGGCCGCCACCGGCGCCGAGATTGATGTCCTGCGACGTGCGCATGAACATTTGCAGACCGGGGATGCCCATCAACTTCGGCCGCATCCGCCCGATGAATTCTTCGGCGGAGACATCGCGAGCGCCTCGATCCTTGAGCACGACGAAGATGCGGCCGCTCGCCATGCTGGAGCTGCCGAGGCCGCCGCCCACGACATGCGCGATCGCTTGCACGGCCGGGTCCTGCGCGATGATGCCCGCGGCGACCTGCTGCTTCTGTTTCATGTCTTCGAAGGAGATATCCTCGGCGCCCTGGGTGCTCACGAAGATGAAGGCCGTGTCCTGCAGCGGGAAGAAGCCTTTGGGAATGAATACGTAGCCCAGCACGGCGACCGCAACTGTCGCGCCGAAACTGATCAGCACGGTGCGCTGGTGCGCCAGCGCCCACTGCAACGCCCGGTCATATCGTGCGACCAGTCGTTGCGCCACGCCCTGCTCCGCGTGATGTTTCATCGGTCTCATGAAACGCGACGCCAGCATCGGCGCGAGCGTCAGCGAGGCGACCACGGAGATCAGGATCGCCACCGTCATGGTCACGGCGAACTCACGGAACAAACGTCCAACGACGCCGCCCATGAACAGCAACGGCACGAATGCCGCGATCAGCGAGAAGCTGATCGACACAACCGTGAAGCCGATCTCGGCGGCTCCCTTACGGGCTGCGTCCAGCATCGACTCGCCGGCTTCCAGATGTCGATGAATGTTTTCTACGACGACGATAGCGTCATCGACCACGAATCCCACTGCGACGACCAGCGCCACCAACGTAAGATTATTGAGACTGAAGCCGAGCAGATACATGGCGCCGACCGTCGTCAGCAACGCCACTGCGAGCACCGCCGCGACGATGGCCGTGGCGGATAGCTGCCGCAGGAACACTCCCATGATCACGACGACCAGCAACGCCGTCACCACCAGGGTGACTTCGACTTCGTGCAACGACGCGCGGATCGTGCGAGTGCGATCATTGATGACCTCCAGCTCCACACTCGCAGGCAGCAGCTTCTGCAACTCGGGCAGCGCCTCGCGGACGCGATCGGCGGTTGCGACGATGTTCGCGCCAGGTTGCCGACGGATGATGAAGTGAATGCCGGGCTTGCCGTTCTGCCAGGCCTGGACATATTCGTTTTCTGCTCCGAACGTCACAGTGGCCACATCGCGCAGGAACACCGGCGCGTTGGCGCGATACGCGACGATCAGATTGCCGTAATCCTGCGGAGTGAAAATCTGATCGTTGGTCTGCAGCGTCGAGATCCGATCGGCGCCGAACAGCGCGCCTTTGGCCTGGTTGACGCTGGCGGCTTGAGTCGCCTGCCGCAGGTCGGCCAGCGTCAGGCCCAGCGCGGCGAGCTTTTCGGGCGCTGCTTGAATGCGCATCGCCGGCTTGCGTTGACCGTTGATCGGAGCTTCCGCGACGCCTTCGATCTGGCTCAACTGACGGCCGACGACAGTCTCGGCGATATCGCTCAACTCGGTGAGCGTCATCAACTCGGACTGCATGCGCACGACCAGGATCGGACCGTCGTTGGGATTGACCTTGCGCCACGTTGGCAGATTCGGCAGGTCCGCCGGCAGCCGGCCCGAAGCAGCATTGATCGCGGCCTGCACTTCCTGCGCGGCCACGTCGATGTCCTTGTTCAGCACGAATTGCAGCGTGATGCTGGTGCTGCCGAGCGTGCTGCTCGAAGTCATGTCAGTGATGCCGGGCACCGAGCTGAGCTGCACTTCCAAAGGAGTGGCGACGGCGGACGCCATCGTCTCCGGGCTCGCGCCGGGCAGGTTGGCGCTGATCTGCATGGTCGGCAGCTCGGCTTCCGGCATTGGCGCGACGGGCAGCAACGGAAACGCAACGATGCCCAATAGCACGATACCGATGGTCAGCAACGTAGTGCCGATGGGATGTTTGATGAACCAGTCGGACAAGCCCGGTCGAGTGAGACTGGCTTGCGCTCGACTGGCCTGCGTCGAGAGGTTGTCGCTCATCGGCCTGCACTCCCTCGCAGCCGCGACCTCTGCGCATCGGAAACCAGCGCCGTGGGACTGGCCCCTGCGACCAGCTTCACCGTCGCGTTCGGCGTGAGACGCGAATGACCGTCGGTGACGACACTGTCGCCCTTCGCGAGGCCCGCAGTAATGACGCTGATCTCATCGTTGCTGTAGCCAACTTGCACCGGTACGACTTCAGCTTTCTGCTCGCGCACGCGGAACACGAACGGCCCTTCCAAACCCTGTCGCACGCTGCGCGTTGGCACGACCAGCGCGTTGCCGCTCACTCCCGTCTGCAAGCGCACGGTCACGAACTGCCCGGGCCAAAGCTTGTCCTGCGTGTTTGTAAACTCGGCGCGCAAACGAATCGTGCCGGTGCTCGCGTCGACTTGATTGTCGATCGTGGTGAGCTTGCCTTCGGCGAGCAGCACGCCACCGTCGCGATCGAACGCTCCGACATGGGCGAACGAGTCGCCATGCGTCAGGCCCTGCAGTCGACCCAGCAGTTCCTGCGGCAACGTGAAAATGACGGAGATGGGATCGACCTGCGTGACGGCCACCAAACCGTCGGCGTCGCCCACCTGCACCAGGTTGCCCGGATCGACGCGACGCAGGCCGACGCGTCCGTTCACCGGCGATGTGATCTTGGTGAACGACAGTTGTACTTGTTGAGCCGCAATGGTCGCTTCGTTGGCGCGAATCGCCGCTTCGAGCTGCTCGACCAGCGCGACCTGCTGCTCGACGGTCTGTCGTGAGATCGCTTCTTCGGCGAGCAGATTGTCGTAACGTGACTTGTCGAGCTCGGCGGCTTTCAGCTGAGCTTCGTTGCGCGCCTTTTCCGCTTCGGCCTGTCGCAGATTTGCGAGGATGGTGCGATCGTCGATGCGCGCCAGCAGCTGGCCGCGCTTCACGTGCTGCCCCTCCTCGAACAGTACCTCGGTGACGATGCCGCTGACCTGCGGACGTAAAATCACATTGTGCAATGACTGAACGGTGCCGATGCCCGCAGCCAATTGCGGAACATCCTTTTGCTCGACCGTGACGACCGACACCGGCACGGGTGGTCGTCCCATCGGCGGATCCGCAGCCAGCGAGCTGGACAACAGCCGATAGGCGATCAGCAAAACGACGGCAGCGGCCACGGCTGCGCCAACGAGGGCGCCGCGAGATTGAGGGAGTCGAATGGACATGGCGATGGACGAGCAAGCCTCTAAGGAGGCCCTCAGCAACATAGCCCAGCCGCCGGCACCGGAATATGACGAGCAGCTTACGGAGCTGTCAGGATCGCCGGGGTGAGAATTGCTGAACGGGCAATAAGTTACACCTTCCCGGGCGAGCCTCGCCCGGGAAGGTGCCTGCCCTGGATAAACGTAGCGCCCGGCTACTCTTCGACAATCGATTGATAGGTCAGAGCACGCGACACGGCACGCAGGTCGGGCATGTCATCGCCGCGCTGCTGGATCATGCCGACCACGATCAACTCATACACCGGATCGATCCAGAACCAGGTGCCCGCGAAACCGCCCCAATAGTAGGTACCTTCACCCTCGTAGCCGCCGGCGGCTGCCGGATTCTCGACCACCGCGAAATCCAACCCGAAGCCCGTGCCCGGCCCCATGGTGCGCGCCGACTCGGGCAGCATGTTGGTGCGCATGAGCTTCACCGTAAGCGGCGACAGGATGCGCTGACCGTCGAGCGCACCGCCATTGAGCAGCATCTGGCAGAAACGCATGTAATCGCTGGCTGTCGACACCAGGCCGCCGCCGCCGGACGGGAACACCGGTGGCTTGGAATAGTCGGCGACGCCGGGATGCTTGACGCTCTTGTCGTCCTTGCCGCGGTAATAGAACTCGGCGAAGCGGTTCATCTTCGCAGCGGGCACGTAGAACGCCGTGTCCACCATCTGCAGCGGTCCAAACACGTGCTGCTGCAAAAAGTCGGGGAACGTCTGGCCGGACAATTTCTCGACCAGATAACCCTGCACATCCACCGCTACGCTGTAATGCCAGCGCTCGCCGGGCTGGAACAGCAGCGGCGTCTTGCCCAGCCGCTCGATGAAGGTCTGCATCGGCTGGCCCTGGTCGAACACTTTGTTTTCCACGTACTGCTTGTCGACCGCGGTGCCGCCGAAGAAGCCGTAGGTGAGACCGCCCGAATGTGACATCAGCTCGCGCATGGTCATCGGATGATTGCTGGGCACGGTCGTGACGGCGCCATTGGCCGGATCGACTTTTGCGACCTTCAGGTCGGCGAACTCGGGAATATATTTGGACACCGGATCGTTCAGCTGCCACTTGCCCTGCTCGAACAGGATCATCATGGCGACGCCGGTGATGGGCTTGGTCATGGAATAGATGCGGAAGATGCTGTCCTTCTGCATCGGCGTGCCGTTTTCCAGCTCGCGCTTACCGGCCGCTTCCAGGTGCACGACCTTGCCTTTCCTCGCCACCATGGTCACGACGCCCGACACCTCGCCGCGCTCGGCGAGCGATTTCATTTCGGCCGTGAGCAGCTTGAGTCGCTGCGACGACATGCCCACGGCTTCGGGGCGCGCAGTGCCGAGATCTGCGGCCCCGGCGCTGCCGACGACGAACGCGAGCAGCAACGAACAAAAGAAGCGACGTGCAAGCTTCATGAGTCCCCCAAACAAGATCGAGGTAGTGTTCCGGCGCGCCGCTTCCAGAAGCTGCGACCACCGCCGTATGAGTTCGAGTTGGCATCGAGAGTGTAGTCATACGCAGCGGTCGAAAGAAACCGCGCACTGCCGGGCGTGCTGCCAGTTTCGCTGTACGAGCCGGCCTCTCGTGATTGCCCCGTGCGATGGTCGATAATGGCCGCGTGAACCGATCAGCTGCTCTACCCATCGAAGCCGCGCTGCCCGACCTGAGGCGCGCCCTGGCCGAACATCGCAACGTCGTCCTGCAGGCCCCGCCTGGCGCGGGCAAATCGACCGGCGTGCCGCTGGCGCTGCTGCCCGAACGATGGCGCGGCGATGCTCGCATCGTGATGCTCGAGCCTCGACGGCTCGCGGCCCGGGCCGTCGCCACTCGCATGGCGCAGACGCTGGGTGAGCCGGTCGGGCGCACCGTCGGCTTTCGCACCCGGCTGGAAACCAAGGTGACCAAAGACACGCGCATCGAGGTCGTCACCGAAGGCATTCTGACTCGCTGGCTGCAACGCGACCCGACGCTGGAAGACGTCGCGCTGGTGATCTTCGACGAGTTCCACGAGCGCAGCTTGAATGCCGACCTTGGCCTCGCGCTTTGCCTCGATGCTCAGGAAACAGTGCGTGAGGATCTGCGTTTGTTGGTGATGTCGGCCACGCTCGACGGTGCGGCGGTTGCGAAGTTACTTGGCGCTGCCCCTATCGTTACAGCCGAAGGCCGCGCGTTTCCGGTAACGACACACTATCGAGAACGCCTGGATGTGCGCAGCTCTCGGCCGCAGTACGAAGACATGGCGCAAATCGTTGCCCGCACCATCGCACGCGCCATCGAAGATGAGCCGGGAGATGTCCTGGCCTTCCTTCCCGGCCAGGGAGAGATACGCCGTGCGCAGCGCTTCCTGGAAGAAACATCGCTGCCGCCGGGCGTGAGAGTGTTACCGCTGTTCGGCGAGCTTGCGGCGCAGGAACAGGATGCCGCGATCCAGCCCAGCCGTAGCGGCGAACGCAAGATCGTGCTGGCCACCAACATTGCCGAAACGAGCCTCACGATCGAAGGGGTGCGCATCGTGGTCGACAGCGGCCAGGAGCGGCGCTCGCGTTTCGATCCTGTGACCGGCATGAGCCGCCTGGAGCTCGGCAGCATTTCCCGCGCTTCCGCCGATCAGCGCCGGGGCCGAGCCGGCCGCATTCAAGCAGGCGTGTGCTACCGGCTCTGGAGCGAAGTCGAACATTCGGCGCTCCCTGCGCAAACGGCGCCGGAGATCGTCGGCGCCGATCTCGCGCCGTTGGCGTTGGAGCTGGCCAATTGGGGAATTGCCGACCCGGGCGCGCTGCGTTGGCTCGATCCGCCACCATCGGCGACCTTCGCGCAAGCGCGCGATCTGCTTCGTTCTCTCGATGCGATCGCGGCTGACGGTCGCGTGACCGACCACGGTCGCACGTTGGCACGGATGTCCACTCATCCTCGCCTTGCGCACATGGTCGTGCGCGGGACAGAGATGGGATTGCGAACCACATCGCTGCAGATCGCGGCCGTGCTCGGCGAGCGCGACCTGCTGCGCACTCAAGGCCAGGATAGAAACGTCGACCTGCGTTTTCGCGTCGAGGCATTGCGTGGCGAGCGCAGCCTGCCCGCCGGCGTCTCCATCGACCAGGGCGCAAAGCAACGAGCGCTGCGGAGTATCGATCTGCTTGCCAGGCAGTTGGAACAGCCGCGCAACGACAATACGAAACTCGGCGACCTGGACGTCGGCCGTCTGCTCGCGCTCGCCTACCCGGATCGCATCGCGCAGTCTCGCGGCGCGGGCGGACGATATTTGTTATCGAACGGTCGTGGCGCGCAGTTGCCGCCGGCGCAAAGCCTGTCGCAGGCGGAATTCCTCGTGGTCGCCGATCTCGATGCGGGCGATCGCGAGGCCCTGATCCGGCTCGCCGCGCCCCTTACTCGCGACCAGCTCGAGGCTGACTTCGCGTCGCACATCGAACACCGCGAGCGTTTCGAGTGGGACTCACGCGAGCAGAGTGTGGCGGCTCAGGATGAGCGCTGGCTCGGCGCATTGAAATTATACGAACGTCGAATCGACAAGCCCGATCCTGCACGGATGCTTGACGCCATGCTGGCAGGCGTGCGCGAGCTGGGGCTCGCCGCCCTGCCGTGGACCAAGCCGGCCCGCGCGCTGCAGACTCGATTGGTTTTCGCGAAGCGCTTCGACGAGCGTGCGCCCGCACCCTGGCCCGATGTGAGCGATAACGCTTTGATGGAACATCTCGATGACTGGCTGGCGCCGTGGCTCACCGACATGAGCCGGCGCGATCATCTGACACGCCTGGATCTGCACGGCATCCTCATGTCATTGCTCGACTGGAATGCGCAGCAGCGCCTGGAAATGTTTGCGCCGACGCATCTAGCGGTACCGAGTGGCTCGCGCATCCCCATCGATTACACCGAAGAGTCACCGACTGTCGCCGTACGCCTGCAAGAGGTTTTCGGCATGCACGAAACGCCGTCCGTCGCCGAAGGCCGCGTGCCCCTGACGCTGCAATTGCTCTCGCCGGCCCATCGCCCGGTTCAGGTCACGCGCGACCTGGTGAGCTTCTGGGCCCGCGGCTACCTGGATGTAAAAAAGGAGCTGAAGGGGCGTTATCCAAAGCATTACTGGCCCGACGATCCCCTCACCGCCCAGGCCACCGCACGGGCCAAGCCCCGGCCGCGCTAAAGCGGGTAGAATCGGTGCGCGCCTAAATTATCAGTGGGTACATGGATGTACCCCGCCGCCTCGGGCGGCGAGCGTGCAGCAAAAGTCGCGCCTTTTGATGCTCGCGCGAGGGTCGTGGCAGGATGCCCGATCCCGAGCTTCGGTATGTAGCAATGGAGAGATCAGTGAGCCAAGACATTCAACAGCACATCCTTGCCCTGCACGCGAGGCTCGAGGGTCTCGATCGGGACGCGGTCGACTCGGACACGCGCGAATCGCTCATGCTGCTGCTCAGCGACCTGACGCGCCTGCTCGGTGCGGCGTCGCTGGACAATGACGATCACCCGCTCACCGAACGCCTCGAGCAACTGGCGGTGAGTTTCGAAGCCGAGCATCCGGCCGTCGGCACGGCCGTGCGCCAGTTGATCGACGCGCTCGCGAAGGCTGGCATTTAGGAGGCGCGATGTACGACCAGAGCAATGTGTTCGCGAAAATCCTGCGCGGGGAGATCCCCGCGTTCAAGGTGTACGAAGACGACCGGGCGTTGTCCTTCATGGACGCGATGCCCCAGTCGGACGGCCACACGCTGGTGATTCCCAAAGTCGAAGCGCGCAATTTCTTCGACATCGACCCGGCCGCGCTCGCCGACCTGATCAAGGCGACACAACACGTCGCCCGCGGCGTGCAACAAGCATTCGCTCCCGACGGCATGCGCATCATTCAATTCAACGAGCCGGCCGCCGGCCAGACCGTGTTCCACATCCATTTCCACATCGTCCCCTGCTACGAAGGCGCGAAGCTACGCGGCCACGGCCGCGACTGGGCGGACAAGGAAGTGCTGGCACAGCACGCCGAAAAAATTCGCGCCGCATTAGCCGGCTTGCCACCACGCCAATAAGACGGCAGTTCACATGAGCCAGAAGATCTATAAAGTTCCTGAGGACTTCGCTGCACTCGCGCACTTGCGGCTGGCGGACTATCAGCGGTTGTATCAGGAGTCGGTGCGCGATCCGAACAGCTTCTGGTCGCGCATCGGCCGCCGCCTCGACTGGATCCAGCCGTTCGCGAAAGTGAAAGACACCAGCTTCGAGGAGCACGACTTCCGGATTCGCTGGTACTACGACGGCAAGCTCAACGTCTCCGCCAACTGCCTCGACCGTCATCTCACCAAGCGCGGCGACAAGACCGCGATCATTTGGGAAGGCGACGATCCGAAGCTGTCCGAACGCATTACGTATCGTCAGCTGTACGAGCGCGTGTGTCAGTGCGCGAACGCGCTGAAGTCGCTCGGCGTGAAGAAGGGTGATCGCGTCACCATCTACATGCCGATGATCCCCGAAGCTGCTGTCGCGATGCTCGCTTGCACGCGCATCGGTGCGGTTCACTCCGTAGTGTTCGGCGGCTTCTCTGCCGATTCGCTCGCCGGCCGCATCGCCGACTGCGAATCCAGCGTCGTGATCACGGCGGACGAAGGTCTTCGCGGCGGCAAGCGCGTGCCGTTGAAGACGAACGTCGATCTCGCCTTGACGATGCCAAAGACCGACTGCGTCAAGCACGTGCTGGTCGTGCGACGCACGGGCATTCGCGTGCCGATGTATGGGCCGCGCGATCAGTGGTTCGACGACGTCGTCAATGCGCAGCCGAAGGAATGCGCCCCGGAAGTGATGGACGCGGAAGATCCGATGTTCATTCTTTACACTTCCGGCTCGACGGGCAAACCCAAGGGTGTCCTGCACACCAGCGGCGGCTATCTCGTGTACGTGTCGATGACGCACGAACTGGTCTTCGATCTGCGCGAGGACGACATTTTCTGGTGTACCGCCGACGTGGGCTGGGTCACCGGCCACAGCTATGTGGTGTACGGCCCGCTCGCGAACGGCGCGACCACGGTGATGTTCGAAGGCGTACCGAACTATCCGGACAGCGGCCGCTTCTGGCAGGCCGTCGACAAACACAAAGTCACATTGTTCTACACGGCGCCGACCGCAATTCGCGCGTTGATGCGTGAAGGCGAAGAGCCGGTGAAGGCCTGGTCGCGCAGCTCGATTCGTTTGCTCGGCACGGTGGGCGAGCCGATCAATCCGGAAGCGTGGGAGTGGTATCACCGCGTCGTCGGCGATGGCCGTTGCCCGGTGGTAGACACATGGTGGCAAACGGAAACCGGCGGCGTGTTGATTTCGCCGCTGCCCGGCGCGATCGATCAGAAGCCCGGCTCGGCAACGCTGCCGTTCTTCGGCGTGAAGCCGGCCATCGTCGACAACGAGGGCAACACGCTGGCAGGCGCGTGCGAAGGCAATCTCATCCTCACCGACAGCTGGCCCGGGCAGATGCGCACCGTGTTCGGCGATCACCAGCGTTTCATCGACACGTATTTCAAAACATTCCCCGGCCGCTACTTCACCGGCGACGGGGCGCGACGCGATGAAGACGGTTACTACTGGATCACGGGCCGCGTCGATGACGTGTTGAATGTCGCCGGCCATCGTTTGGGCACGGCGGAGATCGAAAGCGCGATGGTCGCGCATCCCAGCGTCGCCGAAGCGGCGGCAGTGGGCTATCCGCATGACATCAAGGGCCAGGGCATCTATGTGTATGTGACTTTGATTGCCGATGCCCAGCCCAGCGAGGCATTGCGCACCGAGTTGCGCGATTGGGTGCGCAAAGAGATCAGCCCGATCGCGACGCCCGACCTGATTCAGTGGGCGCCCAGCCTGCCGAAGACCCGCTCGGGTAAGATCATGCGCCGGATCCTGCGCAAGATCGCAGCGAACGAGCACGATCAGTTGGGCGATATCTCCACGCTGGCCGATCCGAGCGTCGTCGAGAACCTGGTTCGCGAGCGCATGAACCGCCCCGCCGCGGAAATTGCCGCTGCTCAGCAAGCCGAAGCCAAAGCGCCGGCCAAGAAAAAGAAGAAGAAGACCGGGTAATCCACCCGGGTACATGGATGTACCCGCCGCCAAGGGCGGGGCAGGAGCCCCGATCCGTCGTCAGAAAAGCCGCCCCGCGCCGGCCAGGCGCGGGCGGTAGAAGTCATCGTCGAGCATTCGCAGCTCGACCGGGCGTCCGGTCTGTGGCGCGTGCACGAACCGCCCCTCGCCCGTGTAGATCGCGACGTGCGAAATGCGGCCTTTGATTCGAAAGAACAGCAGATCTCCGGGCTCGAGATCGTTCAAGGGAACCGGCGTCGCAGCGGAGTATTGTTCCGCCGCCGTGCGCGGCGCGAATATTCCCAATTGGTCGTGAATGAAGCGCACCAGCCCGCTGCAATCGAACGTGGTCGGCCCATTGCCGCCCCACTCGTAGGGCGCACCCAGCAGAGAGATCGCACGAATCGCAACTTCATTGCCGACGGTGGTCGCGGGCGCGACTGGCGGCCGGACGGTGCTACCCGTCGGCGTCGGCGCCACATAGGGCTGCGGCACAGCGCATCCCTGCAGCGTCAGGGTTGCTACGGCCAGCGCGAGACCAAGAGTAGATGCTAAGCAGCGGTTCATGGCGACACCGTTTCCAAGCATGCCGGACTCTGAAGCTAAGTGCCAAGCACTGAACAATGGATGAACTCTTATGTGCTGTGAGTGCTCAGCGAAACGCCTGCGTCAGTGATACTGTTGCGCCCGTTCGCCCCTCACCCGAGACAACATGCGCGGATTGCCTGCTTTTCTGCTGCCTTTGATCGCCGCCGGCTCGCTGCAAGCAGCCGAGCGCGGCCCGTGGAGCGAGGTCCAGCCTGACGCCATCCGCAGTCATGTTGAATTTCTTGCAGCCGATTTGCTGGAAGGCCGCGCTACCGCTTCGCGTGGCCATGACATCGCCGCCGCGTATGTAGCGTCGCAATTCCGCCAGGCCGGCCTGCAGCCCGGCGGCGACGACAAGAGCTATCTGCAAAGGGTGCCTTTGCTGGAGGCCACGCCGGTGCTGCCCGGCTCCTCGGCCGAGCTGGTGCGTGACGACGATACATATACGTTCGAATACGGCACTCACTACCTGCCGAACGCCGATTTCTTTTCGGCCAGTTCCACACTGAGTGCGCCGATGATGTTCGCCGGCTTCGGCATCGATGCTCCCGAGCTCGGTTACAACGACTTCGAAACCATCGACGTGAAAGGTCGCATCGCGGTGATCTTCAGCGGCGCGCCCGCGAAGTTTTCCAACGAGAAGCGCGCCTACTACTCGTGGGAGGAGCGCAAGCTGTCGACACTGGTCGATCGTGGCGCCGTCGGCGTGATCACCATCGACTCGAACGCGGACACCAAGCGCACGCCTTGGGAACGTCGCGTTGCCATGAGCTGGATCCCGCAGATGCGCTGGCTCGATGAATCGGGCCAACCGCACCACGCCTTCCCCGCTTTGAAGCTGCGCTTTCGTTTCAATCACGACGCCGCCGCACAGCTGTTCGAGAAGGCGCAAAGCAACTTCCACATGGCGCTTGCCGCTTCCGAGGAAGGCACGCCGCAAGGCTTCGAGTTGCCCGGCATGATGACCTTGTCGGCGACCACCGGCCTGCGTAAGACCGAGAGCGCGAACGTCGTTGGAGTGCTGCCAGGTACGGATTCGCAATTGAAGAACGAATACATCGTTATTTCCGCGCACCTCGATCATCTCGGCCGCGGCACGGCGGTGAATGGTGATGCCGTCTATAACGGCGCGCACGACAATGCCGTTGGCGTCGGCGTCATGCTGGAGATAGCTCGGGCATTTCACGCATCGAATGCGAAGCCGCGGCGCTCGATAATGTTCATCGCCGTGACCGCTGAGGAAAAAGGTCTGCTCGGCTCCGACTTTTTCGCGCGGCAGACCGAGCATCAGGAAAAGAAAGTGGTCGCCAACATCAACGTCGACATGCCGCTGACGTTCGCGCCGGTGTTCGATTTCGTGGCGCTCGGCGCTCAGCACTCGACGTTGGGAACAGCGGCACGTCAGGCCGTCGCGGCGCAGGGCTATCGGCTCAGCGCCGACGCCGCACCGGAGCAGGTCAAATTCATCCGCAGCGATCAGTTCTCTTTCATCCGCCGCGGCATTCCGGCGCTGGTGCTGAGCGCGGGCTATCAACCGAGAAATCCCAGCGTCGACCTGGAAGAGCTGCGCCGGCAGTTTCTTTCGACGCATTATCATCAGCCCAGCGACGATCTGATGTTACCGATCGATTACGCCACCGCTGCCGACCTGGCGCGCATCGACTTGCGCATCGCCCTCAGCGTGGCGAATGCGCCGGCCGCTCCCCGTTGGGTGAATGGCGATTTCTTTGCGGAGAAATTTTACACGGTGCAGTAAGATGCGCGCCGCGGCCGCTCTTGGCCGCAGTGCCCGCAACTAAGGATGAACGCGCCATGGCAGATCTGGATGTAGTCAAGGACGTGGATGTGGACGCGGACGACCTGCCCGATCTGAAACAAAGCTTCGACGCCTGCGACAGCAATGGCGACGGCTGGATCGTGAATCAGGAATTCAGCGCCTTGTTGCACTCCCTGGATCAGGACCTGTCCGAGGATGAATGCCTGCTGGCGTTCGAGCTCACCGACGCCGACGGCGACGGCTCGATCAGCTTCGAGGAATTCATGGGCTGGTGGACCGACGCGCGCTGATGCGCGACAACGAATTTAGTTAAAACGCCCCGCGTCGCAATCTGTGACTTCGCTCACACGCGACATGCGGCCGCCACGTGACGTAATGCTCAGTCCCCGAAGAAACCGGGCGCTTGCTGCTTTCCCCTAGTCGAACATCCATATCGATGCCCCTAACCTACTGCACTGCTCGTGCCGATAGCGGTGGGTAAGGAGACATCATGAGCAGAGAGATGAGCGAATCGATGCGCAGTAGCCTGCGTATCGGCGATCCGGTCCGACTCAAAGACAGCGACGTGGATTTGCGTGGCGACGTGTGGCAATTGCGCACCGGCCGCTATGTCGTCGTGCGTTGGCAGGACGAATGTCGCAGCACCCATTCAGAGTCAGCCGTCGAATACGATTCCTCCCGCAGCCGTGCGGAGTGGAGCCGTAACATCAGCCACGAAGACCGCGACCGTTAACCTGGAATAAAAGAAGGCCGCGCTTCACGAAGAGGCGCGGCCTTTGAAGTGCGCAGCCGTCAGCATGGTGTCCGATGGGTTCTCAGCGGGTGCCCCCATCGTCCTGGGGAGGTCCATGTAACGAGTTGCGCAGGGTTCGAATTCAGTTGCGTCAGAACGCACGACCAGACGCGCAGGATCCTGAGTATGTTCCGTGATTCAGCTGCGTTTTGTTTCGGCGATTACGGATTTTCTCAGGCAGCGTCGATCTGCAGTAGCACCTCCCTGACTTTGTGAAACTCCGAAGCTTTGTCGAAGAAATGGTCCGCGCCGCACTCACGGCTCGCAATCCGGTAATCATCGGATGGATGATTCGTAACTACGATGACTGCTTCGGGCCGGCTCGCGCTCGCGCGCAATTGTTTCAGTACCTGAAAGCCGCTGCCGCCGCGTAACTGGATATCCAGAATGAGCACGCGAGGCTGCGAGACGCGCATGCCTTCGAGCGCGGCAGCAACCGCATCGGCGCTGCCGACCACTTTGGCGTTGGGAATGTCGCCCACGGCTTCCACCAGGCGCTCCATAACAGCCGGCGAATCCTCGACGATGTAGATCGTCAGTTCGGATCCAGCACCCATCGGCGCATTCCCGTCCGTCTCCAGCGGCTCCCGCTGCTCACTCCACCAGCTGGTTGCGTACCGCGTAGGCCGCGATCTCGGCGTTACTGCGCATGCCCATCTTCTCGAGGATGCGCGCCCGATACGTGCTTACAGTCTTCACGCTCAGGCCGAGCTCGTTCGCCATTACAGCCGGGGAAACGCCACGCGCGATGCGCGTGAACACTTGCAGCTCGCGTTCCGACAGCCGGTTGTGCATCGGGCCTTCTTCGTCCGCCGCGCACTCCGAAGCCAGCAGCTCGGCCACCAGCGGAGTGATGTAACGGCGCCCGGTGCCGACCGCACGCACGGCCTTCACCAACTCTTCGGGCACGATCATCTTCGGCACATAGCCGTTCGCGCCGGCACGCATCAAGCGGACCGCGAAGCTGCGCTCCGGGTGCATGCTCAGCACCAGGATCGCCAGTTCCGGCTGATCGCGCTTCAACTGTTTCAGCAAATCGATGCCGCTCTGGCCCGGCAGTGTGATGTCGAGCACGACGACGTCGACTTGCAAGCCGTTGCGCAGCTGTTGAAGGGCGTCCTCGGCGGAGCCCGCTTCGGCGACGACCTGCAGATCCTGTTCTTCCGCCAGCATCTCGCGCACACCGGCGCGGAGGATGGCGTGGTCGTCGACGATCAACACGCGAATCGGCGTATGTGTGGCCTGAAACGCGTCCCTGGCCTCATTCTCGCGAGAGCCTAGTTCGGTTGGATTCAACATCGCTGTGGTACCTCGGTCATTGCTTCACGGAGGTCGCCCCCCTGCAGGGTGGTAATGGCCACGTTCCCACCGTCATTGAGGCCATAGTCCATGGCCACCCCCTGCGCACGGTATGCGTTGAGGCGGTTGTAGAGAGTCTTCAGACTCACCCCCAGCAACGCCGCCGCGCGGGTCTTGTTTCCCCCGCACTTCTGCAGCGTTGCGAAGATCATCCAACGCTCCACGTCGGCCAGATTGGTGCCGACCGGGATGCGTAACGCCACAGGCGCCGGCGCTAGGTTGCGTTCGCCCCCCACCGTCGATTCCTCGCCCGAATCCTGGTCATCGCCCGAATAGGCCCGATGATCGTTGTGGGTTGCTCTCTCGACGTGATTCTCCATGCGCTCGCTCCTGACGGTCAGCTTTACACTTAGTGGCCCGATGGATCACAACGGCGTCAGGGCGAGGAAAAGTTCCCCACAAAGTGAAGTTCGTACCGTCAGACGTTTCCTACGTATTGACCCCGCCACCGAAACGGCACTGCTTTAGGGCAAAAGCGCTTCTCATGCCGACAGGGCCGCCGCACTGGAGGCTGGAATGAAGGCCTCGACGACAGTGCCGGCGCCTTCCTCCGGTTTACGGATCTGGAAGCGGCCTCCCATCTGACGCATTCGTTCGCGCATGCCGACGACGCCGTGCGACTTCGGCTTGCTCAGCGACTCCTCCGCGACGCCGACGCCGTCATCGATGATTCGCAGCCGGATTCCGCCGTCTTCGCGAGCCAGGATGACGCGCACTTTGCTCGCCTGCGCGTGCTTGGCGATGTTGGTCAACGACTCTTGCGCGATTCGATAGAACGCGATGGACCAGGCGGGATCGAGATCGTCGAAGTCCTCCTGCACGTCCAGCTCGCAAGGCAAGCCGGTGCGACGCGTGAATTCGCGGCAATGCGAGCGCATGGCGAACGCCAGTCCCAGATTGTCCAGGTGACTGGGCCGCAGTCCTTCGATCACCTCGTGCTTCAGCTCGACCGTTTCGCCCAGCATCTTCAGGGCCCGCTGCAGCCGTTCCTTCACCTCGCGAGCGCCTTCGGGCAGGCGGCGTTGAATCCAGTTCAAGTCCATGTTGATTGCGGTGAGATTGCTGCCCAGCGTGTCGTGCAGCTCGCGCGCGAGCTTGGCCTTCTCCTCCTCGGAGACGCGAATCAAATGTTGCGAGAGCTCGGTCAGCTCGGCCGTGCGCTGCTCGACTTGCTCGTTCAGCGCCTGATTGGCCTGGAGTATCGCGTTTTCGGCCTTCTCACGATCGCGCACGTATTTGCGCAGCAGCTTGTTCAGGCCGATCAGCACGGCGACCGTCACGACGGTGGTGAGCAGGGCCAGCCCGCCGGCAACCAGCAAGTCCCGCAATACCTCGCGACGCTGCGCTTCGATGCGGGCATCTTCCTCCGCCATCATCCGATCGACGATGCCTCGCACCCGATCCATGGTGGCCGTGGCCTGCTCGGTGCCAGCCACGTCGGCGGTGCCGTTCGGTCCAGGCTGCGGGCTGCGACTGATCGTCGCCTTCAAGCGACTGATCGCTGCTGCGGTGAAGCTCTCCAGGTCGGCAATCTCTTTTTGTCGCGAGGCGTTGTCAGCGGTCAGAGTGCGCAGCCGCTCCAGCTCGCTGCGCCAGCTGCGCATCGCCACGTAATACGGCTCGAGATATCCGGTCTGACCGGTGAGCAAATAACCGCGCTGGCCGGACTCGGCCGCCGTGATCACCGATTGAAACGTGCTGAGCGAACGCTTGATCTCGTAGGAGCGCGCGTATTGAGCGTGCGAATCGATGGTCGCGCCGACGTTGATGATCAGCAACGTGGCGTTGACCATGAGCAGCGCGATCGAAATCACGATCACGATGCGCACGTGCAACGGCACACCGCCCGACGCTGCCGGGGGTGTGTTCGAGGCTGCATTCGCTGAATGCACGGTGTGAGGAGCTTCGCCCATGGCCTCCTGAACGAGCTCCGGAATGGGTAGCTCCGGGGCCGTGTTCAGCAACGACTGTGTACATTTCTTGGTTCCTTCGTCAGCCGTGGCCGACGTACATCGTCGCTGCCCTTGCTCACATTGCCGCTCGCGAAGCGTGCACGTGTAGAAATGTCCGCTGTTGCGGGCGTGCAAGTTGTACGAGGAACCTTGCATAACATCGGCACGTTATCGACGCGAATTCCACACGCTTCCTGGCGGGTTGCACACCGATAGGAACCGGCCGTTCCGCAGGAGGATTCAGTCGGCGAGCGAGTGGTTACTTAGTCAACAGGCCGTACAGGTCACAGACGAGGGTACTGCAATGACGAAGACCAATATCTATCTGATTCTCGCCGCCGCCGGACTGGCGCTGGCGGGCTGCAACAAGGCCGAGTCGCCGGCCGATGTTCAGCACGACGTGAGCAACGCGCAAGCCGAAGCCCAGAGAGACGTAACTGACGCTCAGGCCGATGCTCAGGAGTCGATGGCAGATGCACAGAAGGACGTGGCTGAGGCGCAGGCCGACAACGACGCGGACGACGTGGCCGATCAGGCCCGTGACGCGAGCGAGACGGCTGCTCAGGGTGACTTCAAAGTCGCGGTAGCCCGCGCGGAAGCCACGCATAAGATCGCTGTCGAGAAGTGCGAAGCGCTGCAAGACAATGCCCAGGAAGACTGCAAGGCCCGCGCCGATGCAGACCTGGAAAATGCCAAGCGCGCAGCTGAAGCCCGTCGCGACGGCGCGGGTTAAGGGATAGAGTTCATCAACTCGAACTTCAGTAGTTCAGGAGCGAGGGATATGGCACGGCAAAACGCGGCGGCATTGTTGTTGGCCGCAATCATGGCCTCGACCGTGGTCGCCTGCTCGTCGACCCCGACGCAGCAATCGACCGGCCAGGCAATCGACGACGGCGTCGTCACTGCGAAGGTGAAGGCCAAGCTCATCGAGGATCCGGTGACCAAAGCGCATCAGATCAACGTCGAGACCTTCAAGGGCGCGGTGCAGCTGAGCGGCTTCGTGGAGACAGATCAGGCCCGCACCCGGGCACTGCAGCTGGCCCGCGACGTCGACGGCGTCAAGAGCGTCAAGGACGCGCTGGAGATCCGCAAGGGCGGCTAACAGCCAGTCCGCGTGGCGGAAAAGAGGGGCGGGTGAGTTCATCACCCGCCCTTTTTTATTGCCGGTTGGTGGCAGCCGGCCGTGTGAATCCGATTCATTCCAGGCTGCGTATACTCCTGCGCTTCGCCTTCGAAGCGCACTTTCCATGAGGAATGGCATCGATGACCCACGGCAAGAAACTTTCCACGCTCGCTCTGGCCACCGCGGCCGCGGTGATGTTCAGCAGCGCGCCGCTGACCGCTGCCAATGCGGCCGATGAAGCCAAGGTGAAATGCGAAGGCGTGAACGCGTGCAAAGGCACCAGCGCCTGCGGCACGGCGGCCAATGCCTGCGCCGGCAAGAACGCCTGCAAAGGTCAGGGCTTCCTGATGCTGAGCAAGGCTGAATGCGACGCCGCCAAGGCCAAGCTGAAGAAATAATTCAGCTCCAGGCCCGGTCTGATAGGGTCAGGGCGGCGCGGTCTTCCGTCAGCGGCCGCGCCGTTTCCTGATCAGTCCACGAGTGTTCAGTGTCCCAATCGTCCCCTCATCCCTCACTAGGCTTCGGGCTCGGCGTCCGACCCACTCATTACGACGCACTGCTCGGCGAGCGCCGGGGCAGCGTCAGCTGGCTGGAAGCGCTGACCGAGAACTACCTGCTCCCTGGCGGCAAGCCGCTGCACTATCTGGAACGGCTGCGCGCCGATTATCCGATCGTGCTGCACGGAGTGTCGCTGTCCATCGGCAGCACCGACCCGCTGAATGAAACGTATCTGCGCGAGGTGAAAGCGCTCGCGGACCGAGTCGAGCCGGCGTGGGTCTCGGATCATCTGTGCTGGACTGGCGTCGATGGCGTGAACCTGCACGATCTGATGCCGATGCCCTTTACCGAAACCGCGCTGAGACATGTCGTGTCGCGCATCGCGGCCGTTCAGGAGCGGCTCGGCCGTCGGCTGGTGCTGGAAAACGTATCGAGCTATGTGAGCTTCACCCGCTGCGACATGACGGAATGGGAGTTCCTGCGCGAGATCGCCGAGCGCGCCGACTGTCACTTACTGCTCGACGTGAACAACGTGTACGTGAGCAGTGTGAATCATGGTTTCGATCCGCTGGCCTACCTGCGAGGCATCCCAGCGGAGCGGGTTCAACAGTTCCATCTCGCCGGCCATCGGAACATGGGCAACTATCTCATCGACACGCACGACGAGCCGGTCTGCGAATCGGTGTGGCGCCTGTTTCATGCGGCGGTCGAGCGCTTCGGCGCGCTCTCGACCATGATCGAGCGCGACGACAACATTCCCGAGCTCGATGTGCTGCTAGCGGAACTGGACCGCGCGCGCGATATCACTACGTCGGCGCAACGAGCGAAGTCCGCGGCATGAGCGCCCAACTCGACACGACCGAGCTGGCTGAGTTGCAGCGGGACTTTCAACGGCTCGTCATGCACGGCCACGAGCGCATCGTCACTGCGGTCGAGGGCTCGCCAGAGGTCCCTGCGACCTTGCGACTGGCAATTTATTCCGAAGCGTATCGGCTGCGTTTGACCGAAGCGCTCGCCAGCACGCTGCCTCGCCTGCAAGCGTTGCTGGGCAAAGAACAATTCGCCGAACTCGCGCGCGAATACATCGACCTGTCCCCGTCGCGCTATCCGTCGATCCGCTGGTTCGGCGATCGCATGCCGGGGCTTTTGTGCAAGTCGTTCCCCGACCAACCGTGGCTCGCCGAGCTGGCGACATGGGAATGGTCGGTCGCGACCGCCTTCGACGGCGCCGATGCCGAACCGGTCGGCATCGATGCCTTGGCTGCGATCGCGCCCGAGCAATGGCCGACTCTGACGTTTCAATTTCATCCGACGGTGCAGGTGCTGGCGATGCGCACCAATGCGCCGGTGATATTCAAGGCGCTGTCGGCAGATGACTCGCCGCCCGAGTGCGTCGAGCTGAGTGAAGCGCAGTCCTGGCTGATCTGGCGCGAGGGACTGAAAACTCAGTACCGCTCGCTCGGCCCCGATGAGGTCGCGGCACTGGCAGTCATGCGCGACGGCGGCTCCTTCGAAATGCTCTGCGACGCGCTGTGTGGCTGGCATGACGCCGATGCCGTGCCGGTACAGGCGGCGGGCTTGCTCAAGCGCTGGGTGGTGGAGCAAATGATCGTCGGAGTATCCTAGCGGCCCGAAACTTTTCGGCTGCCAGCCTATGTCCTTCGTCTTCCCGCCGCCGGCGCCCCCCGCCGTCGCCATCGTCGGGCGCACCGAGCGCTTTCCCGTCCATCGAATCTACTGCGTCGGCCGCAACTACGCGGCGCACGCGCGTGAAATGGGCAAAGATCCCGAGCGCGAAGCACCGTTCTTTTTCAGCAAGCCCGCCGACGCCATCGTTGCCAACGGCGCGCAGCTGCCGTTTCCATCGCGCACGTCCGACTTGCACCACGAAATCGAACTGGTGGTCGCGATCGGCACCGGCGGTGCAAACATCGGCATCTCCGAAGCGCCTTCCCATGTATTCGGCTACGCCGTCGGCATCGACCTGACGCGGCGGGATCTGCAGGCGGAGGCAAAGGACAAAGGCCGCCCCTGGGATACCGCCAAGGGCTTCGACCGCTCGGCGCCGATCAGCGCCATCACGCCCGCTGCGGCCGCCCGGCTCGATGACAGCAAGATCTGGCTCAAGGTCAACGGCGCGTTGCGCCAGCAAGGCGCCCTCGCCGACATGATCTGGAGCGTGCCGGAAATCATTGCCGAGCTGTCCACGCTGTTCGAGCTGGCGCCCGGCGATCTCATCTATACCGGCACGCCCGCCGGAGTCGCGGCGATCAAGTCGAACGACGTGCTGGAAGGCGGCGTCGACGGGCTGGAAGCTCTGCAAGTGACGTTGGTATGAAGCTGTACAACTATTTTCGCAGCTCGGCCGCGTTTCGCGTGCGCATTGCTCTGAACTTGAAGGGCCTGCAGTACGAGTACGTTTCGAAGTCCCTGCTCAAGAACGAGCAGCGCGCCGCCGACTATCTCGCACTCAATCCGCAAGGGCTCATCCCGGCCATCGAAGTCGATGGCGGCGTGCTCACCCAATCGCTCGCCATCATTGAATATCTCAATGATCTGCACCCGCAGCCACCGCTGCTGCCCGCCGACCCGCTGGCGCGCGCCCAGGTCCGATCCATGGCGCTCGCGATTGCTTGTGACATTCATCCCTTGAACAATCTGCGGGTGCTGAACTATGTCCGTCAGGATCTCGGCCAGAACGACGATGGCGTGAACACCTGGTATCTGCACTGGGTCGCCGAAGGTTTCCGGGGACTGGAGCAGCAGGTCGCAAAACATTCCAGCTCGCGCCGCTATTGCTTCGGCGACAGCCTGACGCTGGCCGACGTGTGCCTGGCGCCGCAGATGTACAACGCGCGCCGCTTCAAATGCGATCTCACGCCGTTCCCGACGCTGGTCGCTATCAGCACGCATCTGGAAACATTGCCGGCCTTCGATGCGGCACGACCGGAAGTCCAGCCCGACGCCCGATAAACAAGACAAGCGAGCCAACATGAAACCAGCGGGAAGTTTGGTGTGCGTCGGGATCGGGATGACCCTGGGAGCGCACCTCACGCCGTTGGCGCGCGATTACATCCACAACGCCGATGTGGTGTTCACCGGGCTGTCGGACGGCATCGTCGAAATGTGGGTGGCCCGAATGAACCGCGACGTGCGCAGCCTGCAGTCGTTGTATCAGGAGGGGAAGTCACGCATGCAGACCTACCGCGAAATGGTGGAAACCATGCTGACCGAGGTGCGTGCAGGCAAACGCGTCTGTGCCGCCTTCTACGGCCACCCCGGCGTATTCGCCTGGCCCACCCACAAAGCCATCGAGACCGCGCGTAGCGAAGGTTATGAAGCGCACATGGAGCCGGGCGTCTCGGCGGCGGATTGTATGTATGCCGACCTGGGCTTCGATCCCGGCAAATATGGCTGCCAGCACTACGAAGCCAGCCAGTTCATGTTCAACCGGCGTCGCCTGGACACGGCCGCCTACCTGATCCTGTGGCAGGTGGGGCTGTCGGGCGACCAGTCGTTCGCACGCTTTGCCACCGGCGCCGCTTACCGGCAGGTGCTGGTCGATGTGTTGAGCCGCGACTATCCGCTCGATCATGAAGTGATCTTGTATCGAGCAGCGACGCTGCCCACCTTTCGCCCCAAGATCATTCGCGTGCCGCTGGCCCAGCTGCCCACTGCCGAGGCGGACATGCACTTCACGCTGGTGGTTCCACCGGCGCAACCGCTGCAACCCGATCATCACATCCGTGAGCGCCTGTCCGCGCTCGATCGCGAACTGACGCCCCAAGGCTGAGCACCGGTGCACGTGTTTCCAGTCGAGACGGAACGGCTGCGCATGCGCCCATTGGCCGCTGCCGACGCGGCGCTCTATGAACATCTGTATACGGACGCGGAGACCATGCGCTTCATTGGCGCGCCCCTCGCCCCCGAGCGCGCCGCCAAGAGCTTTCGAATCGCGCTCGACGGCATGCAGCGCCGGCCCATCGAACGGCTGTTCCTAACCGTGCAGGAGAAGTCGTCGCACAGCGATGTAGGCATCTGCAGCCTGCAGAACTTCGACGCCGTGAACCGCAGCGTTCAGGCCGGTGTGATGTTCATCGAGTCGGCGCGCGCCAAAGGTTATGCCAAGGAAGCTTTTATCGGGCTCATCCAGCAAGTGTTCGCACATCTGCCGGTGGATGAGCTGTGGGTGGAGTTCGCCGTGGACCATGTAGCTGTGCAGCGGGGTGTGCTTAGCGTAGGCTTTGCACGCCGCGGCAGTGCCGCTGCGGCGGACGGAGCTTGTCAAAGGAATGACCAAGACGATGGGCAAGGAAATGCCTGGTCGGTGCGTCGTGACTCATGGTCGCCGCCATCCACCTTCCGCAACGTGCGCTAGGCACGCCCGGCGAATCCCGACTCGCCCCTCGCCGTCGGCTTCCGGCCATTCTTGTACCGTCTGTTGGCTTGGAAACAGGCATAATTCATTCTGTTAAGTCGGGGCCTCGTGGCCTGCCGGCGCCGTTAATTTTTTCTGTGGAGCGTTCGAGAGCCGGCCGGCCGCGATTGTCCTAGGCTTGTCACAACCCAAGCTGCACGAGGCAGCACGTCGTTCAACAACAATTTGGGGGATAGGAGGAGCGCATCGTGTCGAATGTCGTGGATCTGTTGGAAAGAATTGGTCGTAGCTCGCGGCTGCAGTCGCTGACCGGCGAGCAACTGGCGCAGGAGCTGGCGCAGGCGGGCTTCGAGCCGGCCGTGCAGGCAGCCATCGTGCAGCAGCGCCCGGGTCAGCTCGAGGAGCTGATGGGCGCCAGCAAGAACGTCTGCTGTATGGTCCACGCGCCGCAAGACGAAGAGCCCGAAGAGCAGCAGCCCAAAGACGGTGGCGAGCGCCGTGTCGCCCGCGCCAGCTGAGCAAGCACCTATTCGCAACGATTCCGTCCGGCACTGGCTGCTGGGCGGAATCGCCTGCCTGTGCCTGTTCGCTGGCGGGCCGTTGCTGGCGGCGGACGGCGAGGACTTCGCCGCCATGTTGCAACGGGCTGACGCGGTCAAAACCGTCGACCCCGCCGAGTTCACCCGGCTGATCGATCAACTGCACGCCCAGCTCGACAATCTCTCCGGCCAGCAACGCGAGCATCTCCAATATCTGCAGGGCTGGCGTCTGGCATACGCCGGCGAGTACGCAGCCGCGATTCCCATGCTGGAGTCGCTGGCCGACAAGGCGAGCGACCCGACGATCCAGTTCCGCGCCAGCGTGACCGCCACGAACGTGCAAATGCTGGCGACGCGCTACGAAGGGGCGTTCCTGCAACTCAACAAACTGTTGAACAAACTGCCCGAGGTCACCGACAAGGACGCCCGGCTGCAGGGCATGTCGGTCGCGGCCGATCTCTACGTCCTGGTCGGCGAATACGACCTGGGCATTCACTACGCCGAACGGGTTGCCGAAGAGAACGCCCGTGGCCGTGGCATCTGCCGAGGCGAGCAGATCCGCCTCGATGCCCTGTGCAAGACCAAGCGGATCACGGCCGACGATCCCGCCCTGCCCGCCGCCATCGACGCCTGCCTGCGGCAGGGTGAATCGATGGCCGCGAACGGCATCCGCTCCACCCAAGCTCGTTTGTTTTTACGCGAGAATCGCGTCGACGAGGCCATCAACCTGCTCGAGCGGTACTATAGCGAGGTGGAGCAAACGCGCTATCCACGCGGCATCTCGGAGTGGGAATCGTTGATGGCGCAGGCTTATCAGCGGCGCGGCGCCGGGGTGAACGCTCAGCGCATGGCGTTGCGCGCCGCCGAGCACAGCGTGAAGAATCAATTTACCCTGCCGCTGGTCGGCGCCTACCGCGTGCTCTACGAAGAGACCGAGAAACAAGGCGACATCAGCAGCGCCATCGCCTACCTGAAGAAATCCGCCGCCGCCGACAAGGCTTATCTCGATGACGTAACCGCTCGCCAGCTGGCCTACGAGCGCGTCAAATCGAACACCCTGTCCACCAAATCGCAGCTGGAAGCGCTCAACCAGGAGAACAAACTGCTGCAGCTCCAGCGCGAGCTGGACGGCAAGGCTGCCGAGACCAGCCGCCTGTACATCGCGCTGTTGCTGCTGGTGCTGGTGTTCATCGCACTGTGGGCCTATCGGACCAAGCGCTCACAGCTGCATTTCATGAAACTGTCACAGGTGGACAGCCTGACCGGGATCGCCAACCGTCCGCGCTTCATTCAACTTGCCGAAGCCGTGCTCGAAGCGGCGCGCAAATCGCAACAGCAGGCCAGCGTCGTCCTGTGCGACCTGGATCATTTCAAATCCATCAACGATCGCTTCGGCCACGCCGCGGGCGATCATGTTCTGCGCCAGGCTGTCCTCGCCTGCCAGGGTCATCTGCGGGTCAGTGACATTTTCGGACGCGTCGGCGGCGAAGAGTTTGGCATCGTGCTGCCGGGCTGCGGCCTGGAGGACGCGATACAACGCGCCGAGCGCCTGCGAATCGCGCTGAACGCCATCGAGCCCCAATACGACGGCGAGCGTTGCCTGGTGTCCGGCAGCTTCGGTGTCACATCGACCGAACAGTCCGGCTACGAGCTGCGTCAGCTGCTGGCGCACGCGGACGCGGCGCTGTATCGAGCCAAAGACGCCGGTCGCGATCGCGTCATGCCCTACGACGGCAAAACGGTCGACGCAGCGCGCCCCGATCCGGTCGACGACAACGAGCTGCGTAACGTCGGCCACGCCTAGGAATCGTTACTCAGTGTTGCTGCTCGCGCGGCGGCAACACTTGGTTACAATGTCAGCGGGCACGCTTCGCCGTCATTGGTCATGATGCGAACGGGCCCCTGACGTGATCCCATGACCGACTCTCGCCACATCCTGATCGTCGACGACGATCGCGAAATTCGCACGCTGCTGGGCGATTACCTGCAGAAGAACGGTTATCGCGCCACCGCGGTCGCCGATGGCAAAGCCATGCGACGCGCGCTCGAACAATCGCATGTCGACTTGATCGTGCTCGATCTGATGCTGCCCGGCGAAGACGGCCTGA
Source organism: Peristeroidobacter agariperforans (assembly GCF_004138335.1). Classification (GTDB taxonomy): domain Bacteria; phylum Pseudomonadota; class Gammaproteobacteria; order Steroidobacterales; family Steroidobacteraceae; genus Steroidobacter; species Steroidobacter agariperforans. Next base: position 409,720 of record NZ_RYFW01000001.1, read on the forward strand.
AACTCACGCGCGAGCTGCGCGCTCACTCGCAGATTCCGATCCTCATGCTGACTGCACTGGGCGAAGAGATCGACCGGGTCGTCGGGTTGGAAGTCGGCGCCGACGACTATCTGTCCAAGCCATTCAGCCCGCGCGAGCTGGTGGGAAGAATCAAAGCGATCCTGCGGCGGACCGCACATATGCCGCGCGATCCGGCACAGACCGCCGTGAACATCTATCGCTTCGGCGATTGGCAGCTCAATGTCACCGCCCGCTCGCTCACCCACGCCGACGGCTCCCAACATGCGCTCAGCGGCGCTGAGTTTCGCCTGCTCTCCATCCTGCTGGCGCATCCGACCCGAGTGTTGTCGCGCTCGCAGTTGATGGAGCTACTGCGCGGTCGTGACATCGATCCCTTCGACCGCAGCGTCGATGTTCGCATCAGCCGATTGCGCCAGGTCCTGCGCGACGACGCGCGCTCCCCGAAAATTATCAAGACGATTTACGGCGAAGGCTATGTGATGGGCGTGCCCGTCGAGCAGGAATAATGGACCGCCGCTTGCTGCCGGACACGTTGTTCGGACGCCTGTTCGTCGCAACCGTGGGCGTGATCGGCGCCATGCTGCTGGTGTTTATTCTGTTGATCGTGCGCGAGCGTCGCGAGCTGGCGCTGCTCGACAGCGGCGCCGGCAGCTCGGCGAATACCATCGCCGAAACGAGCCAGTATCTTGCGGGATTGTCGCGGGAACAGCGTGACGATGCGCGCCTCAAACTGCGCGAGCAACGCCTCACACCGGACGACGTTCGGCCGCCGCCACCCCGCATTCAAGACGAAGAACGAGCTGCATTGGAGCGCGCGTTCGCCGCTCATCTGCAACGCCATCTCGGCTCGGAGTACAAGGTTGCAACAGGGCCGCCGCGGGCACGGCGCTCCGAAGTCATTCCTCTGCACGTCTTGCGTCGGGATCTGCCGCCGCCCGATGGCGCTCCTCCGCCGGGATTGATCCGGCGCGACCGGGTATTCGATGTCACAGTGACATTCCCAGACGGCGACAAGGCCGTCTTTCGCACGTTCGCGCCCCGCTCCGGCCCGCGCCTGCCAAAGCAGATCTTCTTGGAGCTGGGTCTCCTCGCGATCGCCTTGGGCGTCGTCCTCTATGCAATGACCCGTACCATCACGCGTCCGTTGGGCGATCTCGCACGCGCCGCCGACGCAGTGGGTCGCGGCGCGACGGGTACGCCATTGAAAGAAACCGGCGGGCGAGAAATTCGTCGCGCGACGCGGGCATTCAACTCCATGCAGGAACGTTTGCGACGCTATCTCGACAGCCGCACTCAAGTGCTGGCGGCGATGTCGCACGATCTGCGCACGCCGCTGACCCGATTGCGATTGCGAGTCGAATCGGTCGACGACGATCAACTGCGTCAGCGCCTGGTTGAAGACCTGGATGAGATGTCGAGCATGATTCGCGGCGCGCTCGGCGTATTCCGTGGCCTGAACGATGATGAAACGGCTGTGCCCGTCGACATCAACGCGCTCGCGCTGGAGCTGCAACGACAGCACGCCGAGATGGGCGGTGAAGTGAGCATCAGCGGCTCGGCTCGAGCTCCTTACGTTGCGAAACCTCTCGCACTGAAACGCTGCCTCGGCAACCTGGTTCAGAATGCGATCCGCCACGGCGTCAGCGCCACGATCCAGATCGACGACGGCCTGCAATTGATCGTGCGCGTCTTGGACGAAGGCCCGGGAATCCCCGAGGACATGCTGGAAAAAGTATTTGAGCCGTTCTTCCGCCTCGAGCACTCCCGTAACCGCGACACCGGCGGCACCGGCCTCGGCTTGAGCATCGCGCGGGACATCGCGCAGGCCCATGGAGGTTCACTGTCTCTCCACAATCGTCAGAACGGCGGGCTGGAAGCCCGGCTGGTACTACCGCGAGAAGCTACAAGTCACTGAATTAACAGTGATTTCAGACGATGCAGTTGGTAACAATTGATTACCGCACCGGCGTCCGCGAGTGCCTATTCTGCAAGCGTGTTCTCAGGTCTCGACCGCAAGGACACACCTTCACCCAACGGAGAGATTGTGATGAAAACCAAAGTCACCCTGCTTGCGCTTGCCTGGCTTGCCAGCGGCGTGGCCTTTGCCGCCGATACCACGACGGCCACCACCACCCCGCCCGCACGGGTTGCGCCGGGTCCAGACATGGACCGCCTGGCGTTGCTGCTCGACCTGGATGCGTATCAGAAGACCGAAGTCGAGAAGATCCTGAAGGAACAGCACGAACAAATGCGCGCTGATTTCGAAGCCGCTCGCGCCGCGGGTACTCGCCCATCGCGCGATGAGATGAAAGCCAAGCGCGAGCAGTCCAAACAGGAGCTGCAAACCAAGCTGAGCTCGGTGCTGAACGAGACCCAGCTGAAGAAGTTCGAAGCGCTGCGCGAGCACGGCCGGGGCCCTGGCCGCGGTTTCGGCAAGCGCGGCTGGGACGGCAAGGACAGCTCGTCAAACAACTAGCGCATAAAACCTAACGTGTCAGGATGCCCGAGTCGCTGTTTCTACTAGCGATGCGACGGCGGTGCCAGTCACCGCCGTCGCTGTTGGAAGTTATAACTTTACTTCACGCCGATCTGGCCAACGGCGAGCCCACTCACACCGGCAGGCAGTGCGCCCAGATCCGTCGCGCGGCCATTGCTCAGATCGATCGAATACAGGCGCGTCGTCGTGCCTACTGTCAGTGCCGCGAAGCCCGAGCCCGTCGCCGGCGTCGCTGACGTCGTCACTCTTACGTTCGCGGGAATGTCGAAGCCATTTGCTTCGGTGAAGTCCAGCGTGGCGCCATTCAACGTGATGGGCTGCGGCGCCGTCAGCGTGCCGTTGTTGGGCGGGTTCTGGATGAAGAGCGTATTGCTGACCGGATCGATCACGTACTGCGTGGTCACGCCGCCCATGAGCGGTTGACCGAAGCTGTTCGTATACGCGGCCGCGGTCACGCCCGTGGAGCCCGCCGGCTGACCGTTGATCGAGCCATCGGGCGTGTTGCCGTCGGCATCGTTCGCATTGTTGTCGACGGGTGCGCCGGTGTTTTGATTGAGCCGGAAGTTCAAGCCCGTACCGGTGGTGACGCGAATGCGATCGACCGTGGGATTGAAATCGAAGCCGTACCCCGCGCTGACCGGCGGGAAGTCGACGACCGCGCCCGCGGTAGTCCTGAACGAAACCATGCCGGTCGTGCCAACGGGCATGGCCATACCGTTTTGCGGATCGATGACGTAGATGGTGCCAGTGTCGGCCGCCGCATTCACACCGAACGAAAACAGCTGACCGGTTTGCGGGCGAAAGTCGATGCCCACCAATGTTTCTCCGGGATCCACACCGGCGATGTTCACCGTCGCCGGCGTGCTCAACGCCGTGCTCAGGATGCGAAACAGCTGAGTGCCATCCGCAGACAGTGCGAACAGCGTCGGAGTCGTCGCCGGTGACTGCAGAGCGACGCCGATGATGCCGGTGGGATTGACCGGTCCCAGCGTCGTCACATTGCCTGAAGCGAGATTGATGTTGACCAGCTCATCCTGGGTCCGACCCGAAGCGCGTACGACTGCCGTGCCCAGCCCCGTGGCCACCGCGTTCGATGCGGCCACTGTGACTGACGACGGAATATCGAAGCCCTGAATCGTCTCTACCGGCACCGACAGCGGCATGCACATCGTCTGCGTGCCGTTGTTGGGCGGATTCTGAATACAGACCGAGTCGATCGTTTGATCGACCGTGTACTGCGTCGTCACGGCGACGTTGGGAGAGCTGTTGGTATACGCCGTTTCCTGCACCGACGTCGTCGCTCCGTTGATGCCGCCGTCCATCTGGACGCCCGGCGAAGCGGCGGTGGCGTCGAAATCCACGAGCGCGCCGTTGTTGGGATTCATGCGGAAGTTCTGACCGGCGCTGTTCACTACGCGCACGCGATCGACGGTCGGATTGAAGTCCATGCCGAAGACCGTGCTCGCATCCACACCGATGCGCACCGGTGTCGTACCGTCAGCTGCGACGAACTGGCCGACCGCTCCGATCGGCGTCGCCACGGCGGTCTGCGAAGAAATGCCGTAAAGCTGGACGGTGCCGTTGGCCGCGTTGTAACCCAGGCCGTACAAGTAGCCGTTCTGTGGCCGTCGATCGATGCTGACCAGCGTGTCGCCCGTCAGCAGGCCAGTAATGGCCACTGGCGTATCGAACCCCGCTGCAAGCACGGATGGAAAGGCCACCAGCGAGTTGTTCGACAGCAGCGCATTGCTGTCGAATGGCGGCGCCGTGACGGTCTGTGCATACGCGCGGCTGGCCATGCCAAAGTTGTTGGTGGCGGCGATGGTGAATGTGTAATCACCCGCCGCCGTCGGTGTGCCCGTGTACATGCCGGTCGTAGCGTTCAGCGTCAGGCCGGGCGGCAATGTGCCCGAGGCAACACTCCACATCACGGTGTCGCCGGACGCAAGGAAGGTGGCGCTGAAGGCAGTTCCCAGAGCTGCGGAAGGCAGCGGCGAATCCGGCGCGGTGATTGCCGGCTGACGCCGTTCGTCGTCGCCGTTGTCGCTGCAGGCGGTCAGCAAGGACGCACTGATCAAGATCGCGACCGAACCCAACTTCATCAATCTCATGGGAGCATCCCTTTGGTTTTGACATCGCACGCACTGCGATGGAGCGCAGATGACCGGCCCGTGACGTTCAGCTCACGGTGCAATCTGCAGCGTTTATTCGGGAAACGCCGATGCGCGGATGCAGAATTGTCGCGGATTACAGTGTCTGAGGTGGGCGACATGCGCCTCGACGGGTCGACATCTCTAGGCTAAATTGCCGGAATCGATTGGAAGGACTGTTCTTTGAATTGGCTCGCCCACGTGTTCCTGTCCGAGCCGGACGTCGAATTCCGTCTCGGTAATCTGCTGGCCGACATCGTCAGAGGAGAAGAGTTGCGCGGCATGAGCGCGGCCTTCCAACGCGGCGTGCAGAAACATAAGCAAATCGATGCATTCACCGATTCGCACCCGCTGGTGAAGCGTAGTCGCTCGCGCGTGGGCGCCGACTTCCGTCGCTTCAGCGGCGTGCTCGTGGATGTCTTCTACGATCACCTGCTGGCGACCAGCTGGGATCGCTACTCGCCCATCGTGCTCGATGCGTTCACCGCGAAGTTCTATGCCGACATCGAGTCGAGCAAGATCGAGCTGCCGGCGTCGGCGCGCGTGACGCTGGATCGAATCATTCGTCACGATCTGCTCGGTTCGTATCGACGCATCGAAGGCGTGGAGCGCTCGCTGCGTCGCCTGTCGGCGTATCTTTCGTCGCGCTGGAATCGCGAGTTCGCCCTGGAGAAAGGCGTCGCCGATTTGATTGCCGAGCGCGCCGGCTTCGACGCCGACTTCGCCGAGTTCTTTCCCCAGCTGCAAGCGGCGGCGGCTGGCCGAACCTAGCCGGCCTTTTGCCGACGTCGAAAAAACCAACACTCGCCGCCTTCAGCTCGGATGTCTCGTACATTAGGACTTCCGACCACTGACATCATATTTGGGTTGGATTAGCGTGGCCTGCAGAGCGAATCCGCTGGCGCCGTGACGCAGCAGGATTCCCACCATGGGGAGCAAGCGCATGGCCACCGATACTGCGCGCGTACAACTCGAACCGGCGTCGGGCCGAAACGAAAGCACCGCGCCGTTCTATCAGACCGCCCAACGCAGGCGGCGCCAACAACAAGAACCAGACGCAGCATCGGTGGATGCGCCGGCTGCCATCGCTCCGACCAGGATCGCTGTGCCGCTCGCCCCTGCACAGTCGTCGGCGCGAGCGCCTGTTGCCGATCCAGAAGTCAGTCGCGAACAGGGAGGCCGCACTCCTTGGGTCGCATTCGCCATCGCCCTCCTCTCGGTGGGCTTCGCGGTGTGGTGGGTGATGGCTCAGCGCATGCCGGACATCGATCCACGAGAGGTCATCGCTCGCAATCTCAACGATGCCCGAGCCGCGATGGCCGACGGCCGATACACCGATCCACCGGAGCGCAGTGCTTTTCACTACTTCAGCACGGTGCTCGCGCTCGATCCCGCCAACACCGATGCGATCGCCGGCATCGATGCCATTGCCGATCGTCATCTGACTAATGCACGGCTATTGCTGTCTCAGAAGCGAATCGCCGAAGCAGGCGTTGCGCTGGAGAAAGCGCGGCGTGTGCGGCCCGATCACGACGGTTTGATCGTATTGGATAGGCAGTGGCGAGCGGAGTTGCGAACGCTCCTTGCCAGCGCGACCGCGACTGCCAAACCAGCCGCCCCGGCAATCGAAAATCCCGCGGCCACGAAGGATCGGGAGACGCGTGCTTCACATCCCGCCTCAGCTCCAATTGCAATGCCGGCGAAGGCTGAGTCAGCGCCGCTGCAAAAGGTCGCCGATGTGGCGGCTGTCGCAGCCACCCTGGCGGCTGAGAGAGTAGCGCCGGCGATTGCGGAGTCAGCTCCGGAGATTGAAGCAAACGTCGCCGCAGACAACGTCATTGTTCCTGTAGCAACGCCCGCCGCTCCGGCACAGGAGCCCAAACTCATCACGATGGTTCAGCCTCAGTATCCCCAAGAAGCGATCATGCGTGGTATTGAGGGCTGGGTCGACGTGAGCCTGCAGGTCACCGCTTCGGGCGATGTGATCGAGCCCCGAGTCGAGGACAGCAGTCGCGGCCGGTTGTTCAACAAAGCGGCGCTCGCCGCTGTCGAACAGTGGAAATACGAACCGCGTAGCGATGGGGCTAACAGCGAGCGCCTGCGCGTCCGCCTGAAATTCCAGCGCAAGAACTGATCTCACTTGCGACTCACGCCCAGGATGGGCAGCATGCGGATCGGAGGGATTCGCATGAGATCAATGGAACTGCTCGCTTGCGCCCGCACGCTGTTATTCATCGCCATGGGTTGCGGCGCCGTGTCCGCTTCGGCGGATGATCGCCCCGCTTCCATCACTTACTCGGCGCGCATCATCAATCCCAAGCTGACGGGCTCGCTGTACGAATCGAGCTCGGGCACGCTGCTGCTCTGGGGCACCGACGGCACCATCCTATATTCGACAGACACGACCCGCTGGCAATACGCCGAGACCTCCGCGGATGCGGATCTCACGCGTGTGGCTTCCGATGCAGCGGGAAAGGTTCTGATCGCCGTCGGGGAGCGCGGCACGATGCTTCGCTCGCAAGATGCCGGTCGGCGATGGCAATCCATCTCTCTCGGAGCTTCTGATTTCGATCTGCGGGCGGTGATTCACCATGCGCCAAGCGGCGCCTGGATAGCGGCCGGCACACGCGGAACCATTCTTCGCTCAGTGGACGGCGGCAAGACCTGGTCGTCGCTGCCGAACGAGCTCGATCTCACCTTGGAAACATTGTTCGTCGAGCCCAGTAGCGGCGCCCTTCTGATCGGCGGTGAAGCCGGCCTGATCGGACGATCCACGGATGCGGGCGTCAGTTGGCATCTGACCCGCGTGAAGATGCAGGACCCGGTCACTCCCGTGACTGCAATCCACGCGCTGGAAAACGAGCTGATTGCGACGAGTGCGCTGGGGCGCTTCCTGGTCTCCACGGATCGGGGCGAAACCTGGCGCCTGATGAGCATGGGTGGCAATGCCTATATTACGGACGCTGCGCGCGATCCGAAATTCGACGCATTACTGCTTGCGAGCCACACGGGCGACTTGTTTCGTCGTGGGCGCGGCGAGGATTCCTGGGAAAAGATCGAGCTGCTGATCGACGGACAGAAGCGCTTCATCAGCGCCCTTCGCTATGACGCGCCCAGCCAGTCGTTGATTGCGGTCGGCCATCACGGACTCGCGGCTCGATCCACCGACGGCGGCCAGCAGTGGCAGAAGATCACGACTGGCTTCGACAGCAGCATGGAATCGCTGGCGCAGACCGGTGATGGACGTTTCGTCGGCCATGGCGAAGGCGGCTATATCGCAACCTCGGCCGATTCCGGCAAGAGCTGGCGCCGCGTGTCGCCCGAGCTGAGCCTGAACTTGCGGGAGATCCTCGCTCTGCCCGACAGCGATGCCATGATCGCGAGCGGCGAGCTGGGCAGCATCCTGCGATCCGGGGACAGCGGGCTGACGTGGAAAAGTATCGACGTGAGATATCCCAATATGAACACGCCACCGAACCTGCGATCGCTGGTGATCGATTCCTCCAACAAGGTGCTGATTGCGGCTGGCGCGCCGGGAACCATCATTCGTTCCGAGGATGGCGGAAACAAATGGCAGATCGCGCATTGGACGCCGCTGGAGAAGGAAGAAGCGTTTCCGTGGATTCTCAGCGACCCGCGCCAGCAGTCGCTGGCCGTCGTCGAAGCACGTGGCTCGATGTATTCGTCGCAGGATGCCGGGCGGACCTGGCAACGGTCGAAGCTGGAAACCGATCGTGAGCTGTGGCAAGGAACAGTGGCAGCAAACAAATCCACCCTGCTGATTGCCGGTCAGCGCGGCGTCGCTGCGCGCAGCACCGATGGGGGGCGCGAATGGCAACTTGTCGAGACCGGTACGGATGAAGATTTGTTTGGCAGCTACGCGGACGAACGCTCGAATACGATGTTCTTGTTGGGAGGCAAAGGCACTCTGCTACGCTCGATCGATGCCGGACTGCAATGGCGTCGCGTGCCCTCGGGCACCGAGCGCTCACTCCGCCGCATGCTTCACGACCCGAAGAGCAATACGCTCGTGGCATTCGGCGAATACGGCAGCATCGTCCGCTCCAGCGACGCTGGCGCATCCTGGCAAGCCATCGACAGTGGCACCGACGCGGAGCTGCGCAGAGGCTTGCTCGAGCCGGGCAGCGGAGCTTTGGTCATCGTCGGTCAGCAAGGAATAATCCTGCGCTCGGCCGATGCGGGCAGAACCTGGCAGCGAATTCCGAGCCACACGCGCCGCCACTTTCGCAGCGCCGTCTTCAATTCACGCAATGGCGATCTGGTCCTGGTGGGCGAGCGCGTCGTGCGGCTGGCTCGCGCGGCTGCTACTTTGCATTGATCCGTTGCTGCAATCGGCTCAGCTCGCGGGCGAACTCCGTCGTTTCGTAGTTCTTGAGCTGCACGTATTGCTCCTGCGAAAGTGCCGGCGCCACCTCCGCCAGGAAATCGTCCATGTACTGCTTGAGCGCTTCCGCCGTACCTGCGTGGGCGTAAGCGCGCTCCTCCTTCGACAAGCTGTCTCGATCGAGTCCGACATCTCGCATGACCGTGGCATAGCGTTGCTTTTGGCGCAGCTTCGCGTTCAGCACGATCCGTTCCTGTCGCTCGTCCAGCGGCGCGACATTGCTGATGCCGCCCGTGTATTCGGCCAGGTGATGCTGTTCCAGATCCGAATCCTTCAGCGCTTGATAGTAAGCGAAGCTTTCCGCCGGCAAGAGCTTGCCGATGCCCGCATCGATGCGGCTGCGCGAACCGACATCTATTTGCGACTCGCGCTCCAGCAACCGACGGCGCAACTCATCGACATGGGCTTCCTCGACATCGGCAATCAGAAATCGATACTTGTGCTCGACCTGAGCCAGAAATGCGGCATCGGCTGGGTCCTCCGCTGTTGCCAGAGAGCGCTGCTGCTCGGGCACCAATGGTGAAACGAGCGGGCGTGTCAAACGCTCTGCAGCTGGCGCGTCTGTTGGCTCGGCTGCAGCCGCGATCTCCCGGGCCTCGTGGTTCTTCACGATGACCGTAACAGCAGTCGCGAGCGCGGCCATCATGACCACGCTCGAGACCACCCGCCGATCCATGAGTCTGATCATCTTGCATCCCTGTTCATCTGCGGAATGGCCGGGAGCAGCGTCGCTCCCGGCCAACCGTCCATCCCGTGAGCCTCGACTCAGTAGCTGCTGTTACCCGATTGTGTGCAGCTCGCCCATGAGCCGATACAAACCGTGCCCGCATCGTGCAGCCGGCTATTGGTCAGCGTGGCCCTGCTGCTGGAGCTGTCGGTGCGGAACACACCCTCTTTCATGGTGTTGATGTCGCAGCGATTGAAGCTCACATTGATCTGGAACGTCGTGCCACCATTCTGGCGCAGTGCCTTGCCGGCCCGATGAATGATGCAATTGGTGACGTTCAAAGTCGACGCGGCGTTGACCTGGAAGAACTTGTCGTCGGCATCGTAGCCTTCGATGTTGCTCACCGTGGTCGTGCCGGAAGACTTGATGGTCATCGCATCCTCACCGACGTTCATCCAGTAGATATTATCGAGATTCGCGCCGTTGTACGTGTGTATACCGTCGGCGCCGTTGTTGCCGATGACGACGTTACGCAGCGTCGCGCCGTTCTCCACGCGGAACACCGGATCCTGGCCTTCCGACTGACTGCCGTCGCCCAGGCCCGAGCCCGCATTGAAGCGCTGACAGCCACCGTCATAAGTGCCGCTGGTGACGCGGATCGTTTCGTTCACGGTCGTTTGCGCGCCGCTGGTCGAACACGAGGAGCCCGTGATCGAACCTGTCGGCGGCGGTGTCGTGCCACCGCCCGACGGCGTGGCTGATGCGACGTTGGAGTTTGTTGCTACTCCGCTGGCCGTGTTCTTGATCGTGTAGTAGTACGTCGTGCCATTGGTCAAACCGCTGTCGGTGTAGCTGCGCGTGCTGGAGCTGACGCTGGCAATGCGCACCCGACCGTTCGGATCGGCGTCGAGATCTCGATAAACTTCCTGCGTTGCGCCCGAACCGCTCGAGTACGACCAGCTCAGCGATACGGTTCCGTTACCCGCGGACGCGCTGAGGCTGATTGTCGATCCCGTCGGAGGCGGCGTAGTGCCACCGCCCGATGGCACCGAACACTCCTTGACCGACTTTTCAGGAATCGGATCGGAGCCGAACGTGGCCACGGTGCAAGTGAACGTGCCATTCAAGACTTTATAAACAAACTGACCGGAAGCGCCGAACGCCACGTTGGTGCTGGCGCTCACCGAGCAGGTCTCGGGAGTCCGGCAGATGGTCACGTAGCCTTCAGGTCGATTGGTCGCGCTCCACGCGGAGGCGGCCGAGGCCAGCAATAATCCCCCTACCAACAATTTGCGAAGCATAGTTATCTCCTGTCCGTTGGATCTTTCCTATGATTTCGAGTGCTCTGTTTCGAGCTGATGATCGCGAGAGAATGACACCGGTGGCAAAATACGCCCGCTTCGTGACACCGGTGTCAGCGGACCCTACAAGCAGCGTCGGTCCAGCGCCTATACGTACAAGGGGAAGAACGCCAAACTGCTGATTGGCTTAGCCTTTTATCTTCTACCGAGGGCCGTGACAGGTAATTACGCCGGCCGGCGGCGGTCGCTGACCCGTTTTGCCTTGCCCATCGAGCGTTCCAGCGAGCTCGACGGATGCACGATCACACTGGTCGTGAGGCCGATATAAGACTTGATCGACCGGACCAGCTCGCCGGCCACGCCGTCACGCCGCGCTTGATGATCTTCCACGCCCGACTGCAGCTCGACGTTGACGGTCAGCGAGTCGAGATGACCGTCGCGGAATATCTCCAAATGATAGTTAGGCGCGAGCAACGATTGTTTCAGGATCAGCTCTTCGATCTGAGTGGGAAACACATTCACGCCGCGGATGATCATCATGTCGTCGGTGCGGCCGGAGATGCGCGCCATGCGTCGCATCGTGCGCGCCGTCGGCGGCAGCAGCCGAGTTCGATCGCGCGTGCGATAACGGATCACCGGCAGCGCTTCCTTGGTGAGCGAAGTCAGCACCAGCTCGCCTTCTTCTCCGTCGGGCAGCACGCGACCGGTGTCGGGATCGATGATCTCGGGATAAAAATGATCTTCCCAGATCACCGGGCCGTCCTTGGTGGAGACGCATTCCATCGCGACGCCCGGCCCCATCACTTCTGACAAGCCATAGATATCGACGGCATCGATGCCCATGCGCGACTCGATCTCGGTGCGCATGGCGTTGGTCCACGGCTCGGCGCCAAAGATTCCAATGCGCAACGCGCACGAGGTCGGATCGAGGCCCTGACGCGCAAACTCTTCGGCGATCGCCAGCATGTACGACGGCGTCACCATGATGACGCGCGGCTCGAGATCGCAAATCAGCTGCACTTGTCTCTCGGTCTGCCCGCCTGACATCGGCACGACGGTGCAACCCAATCTTTCAGCGCCGTAGTGCGCGCCGAGTCCGCCGGTGAACAAGCCATAGCCATAGGCGATGTGAACGAGATCTCCGGGCCGGGCGCCGCCCGCAAAGATCGATCGCGCCATCAACTCCGCCCACATATCGATGTCGCTGCGCGTGTACGCAACGACGGTAGGTTTGCCGGTCGTGCCGCTCGACGCGTGCAAGCGAACCGCCTGCTCCCGAGGCACTGCCAGCAGTCCGAAGGGATATTGATCGCGAAAGTCCTGCTTCACCAGGAACGGGAAGCGGCTCAGATCTTCGAGATCGCGCAAATCGTTCGGATGCGCGCCGACGGCATCGAAGGCCTTCTTGTAATGAGGCACGTTGGTGTAGGCGTGCCGGAGCGACCACTGCAACCGCCGCAGTTGCAGAGCCTTGAGCTCATCGGCACTGGTGCGCTCGATGGCTTCGTAGGTTTCTTTGTCTAGCGACATGCTCTCCTCCTGCAACGCTGCATTCGAGAGTGTGCTGCGGAGTTACGGCTCGCGAACCTGGTGCGAGCGGCCGCGGAACAGCGCGATCGTGTCGCCACGCTGATTGGCGACCGTCACTTCATATACACCGTTGCGCCTGGATCGCCAACGCTCGACTGCAACAGCTGTCAGCTCATCGCCGGCCTGCGCAGGCGCAAGAAAGTCGATCGATGCGGCAGCTGCGACGACGGTGCCGCCGTGGGAATTGCAGGAGAAAGCGAACGCACTGTCCGCCAATGAAAAAATCAGGCCGCCATGGCAGGCGGCCTGGCCATTCAGCATGTCGTCGCGCACCAGCATCGTGGCCTTCGCAAAGCCGGGCCGGACTTCGACGACGCGAATACCCAGGCTTTGCGAAGCACGATCGTCGGCATACATCGCCGTAGCGGAACGCTCGGCAAGCGATTGAGCGGCATCAGAGGACACGCGCGACTCCGCGACAAAAGGGGCGTCGTAAAATGACACACCATTTTGCGCAGCTCAACCTTTGACGTGTCAGCTGGGGTGAGCGCGGATGTGCTGGCTGGCTAAGGCTCCAGGGATGGCTGCTTGAGATGTGGCTGCTCTAACTGAGGGTCAGGAGGCAGCTGATCGTGCGCATGACTGCGACGCCAGTGCGCTTTGACGCGCTCGGTGAAGCCGTAGATGTAGGTGTAGAGCACCGGCACGATCAGCAGCGTCAGCAACGTGGAAGTGATCACGCCACCGATGACGGCCCGACCCATCGGGGCGAGCAGCTCGCCACCGGCGCCCACGCCAATCGCCATGGGCAGCATGCCGAAGATCATCGCCAGCGTCGTCATCAAGATCGGACGCAAGCGCACCTGACCGGCTTCGAAGATGGCCTCGCGCAGCGGCACGCCGTTGCGAATGGCCTGATTGGTGAAGTCCACCAGCAGAATCGCGTTCTTGGTCACCAGGCCCATCAACATGATGAAGCCGATGATGGAGAAGATGTTGAGCGTCGTGCCCGTGAACAGCAGCGCCAGCAGCACGCCGATCAGCGACAGCGGCAATGACGCCATGATCGCCACCGGTTGCAGGAAGCTGCCGAACTGCGATGCCAGCACCAGGTAGATGAAGATGACCGCCAGGCCGAGGGCGGCGCCTGCTGCAGCAGAAGTCTCATTCATTTCCTGCTGAGCGCCGCTCACGTCGAAGCGATAGCCCGGCGGCAGTTGCATGGCCTTGACGATCTTTTCCGCGTCGGTGCCCACGTCGCCCGACGGGCGACCCTGCGCGTTGCCGTAAATCGTGATGCGCCGTTGCAGGTTGAGCCGCTTGATCTGCTGCGGACTGGTGGTCTCGACGAAGTCCGCGATCTGACGGATCGGCACCAGCATCGGATTGCCGTTAGCGTCGGTGCGCGTGCTGCTCACATACAGATCGCCCAGGTCCGAAACGATTTCGCGGCGCTGCTTCGGCAGTTGCACGATGACGTCGTAGTCCTGGCCGTCGGGCCCGAGCCAGGTGCTGATCTGATCGCCCGCGATCAACGGACGCAGCGCATTGCCGATGCTCGCCGTCGTCAGGCCGAGATCGCTTGCCAGCTCATTCTTGATGCGCACGGCAACGGTCGGATTGGCGCCGCGCTCGCTGCTTTCCAGGTCGGCGATGCCGGGAATCGTCGACAGTCGCTTCATCAGCTCTTGCGACAGCTCGGTCAGCTTGCTGTTTTCGGGGCCGAGGATCGAGATCACGACGGGCTGGTTCTGGCCCTGCACCGTCAGGCTCAGGCCGGCCATGTTCGACAGACGCTTACGGATCTCCTCTTCGATCTGCTTCTGCGGCGGACGATCGAACAGCGTCTTGTCCTTCAGCAGAATTCGCACGCGCGCATAGTTGCGGCCTTCATCGGTGCCGACGGTCGTGAGGATGCTGTCGACGCCATCGATCTCGCGAATCGCGTCTTCGGCGTCGCGAATCTTCGCATCGGTGTACTCGAGGCTGGAGCCGATGGGCGTATTCATGCGCATGAACATGATGCCCTCGTCCTGCTGCGGCACGAACTCCGTGCCGACCTTTGGCACGAGCAAGAAACTGCCGAAGAACGAGAAGGCAGCAATCAACAACAGCAACGAGCGCGGGCTGAGGCTCACCCGGCGCGAGAGCCCGTAACGGCGACCGCTCAACGCCCATCGGAGCAACTTGTCATAGACACGATGGGCATATTCGATGACCGACTCGACGCGCTCCATCAGCTTGCCCAGCCAGGGCACGCGGCGGAATCGGCCCTGGCTCGGATCCGGCCACACCGAGGACAGCATGGGATCGAGCGTGAAGCTCACGAACAGCGACACCATCACCGCGACCGCGACCGTAATGCCGAACGGCAGGAAGAACTTGCCGATGACACCGCTCATGAACGCGACCGGAATGAACACGGCGAGGATCGCGAACGTCGTCGCCATCACGGCCAGGCCGATTTCGCTGGTGCCTTCGAGCGCGGCGGCCCGATGGCTCTTGCCCATATCGGCGTGACGAACGATGTTCTCGCGCACCACGATCGCGTCGTCGATCAGCAGACCGATGCACAACGACAGCGCCATCAAGGTCATGAAGTTGAGCGTGAATCCGAAGGCGTGCAGCGCCGTGAAACTGGCGATCACGGAAATCGGCAGCGTCAGGCCGGTGATCACCGTGGAGCGCCACGAGTGCAGGAACAGGAACACGATCAGGATCGTGAGCAGCGCGCCCTCGATGATGGTTTCTTTCACCCGGTCCAGCGAGCCTTCGATGAACTTGGCGTCGGACCACAGCGTGCGAATGACGATGTCCGCCGGCAGGCGCGAGGTGAGATCGGCGACCGCTTCATCGACGCCTTTGCCGACTTCGACCATGTTGGCCGCCTGGACTTTATATACGTCCAACGATACTGAGCGCAGGCCGTTCATGCGCGAGATGGACTGCTCTTCCGCCTCGCCGTCGACGATGTCGGCGACCTGGTGCAAGTACACCGGCGCACCACCCTGGTTGGCAACGATGATGCGCTCGAAGTCGCGCGGGTTCTTCATCTTGCCTTCGACGCGCACCAGCTGCTCCGTCGGGCCACGAGAGATCATGCCAGCCGGCAAGTCTTGATTCGCCGCGCGGACCGCTTCGATGACTTGATCGACGCCGACGCGGAAGCTCTGCAGCTGCTCGGGGCGAAGGAAGATCTGTACCTGCCGCTCGATGGCGCCGCCGGTGGAAACATTGCCGACGCCGTACGAATTCTGCAGCCGCTTGACGATCTGCTGATCCACGATCGTGGACACTTCACGCAGGCTGCGGGTCTTGGAATAAACGACCAGGCTGACGACGGGCTCGGTGGAGCTGTCGTTGGTGGCCCGCGAAATCGTGGGTTCGCGAACCTCGCGTGGCAGCGACGAGCGGATCTGAGCCACCTTGTCGCGCACTTCCTGAGTTGCCGCGACGCTGTCGACTTCCATGCGGAAGTCGATCATCAGGAAGGCGTTACCTTCGCGCGCCGTACCGTAGATGTTCTTGACGCCCTCGACGCTGTTGATGACGTTCTCGAGCGGCTTGATAACGTCGTTCTCGATCGCCTCGGGCGATGCGCCGGGATAGGAGACCGTGACATAGGCCTGCGGGACGTTGATCTCGGGCATCTGCTCGACCGGCAGCAGACGGTACGAGTAGCCGCCCAGCACGACCAGGGCCAGCATGACCATGGTCGCGAACACGGGCTGATTGATGCTGGTCTTGGTGATCCACATGTGAGCCAGCCAGCCGCTTAGTTGCGGGCGATTTCAGTCTTGGCAGCAGCGGTCGTTTCGGTCTTGCGTACGCGGGCGACGGCGCCGGCCTTGTCATCGCCGATGTCGGCGACGATGACTCGATCGCCGGCGCTCAAGCCGTCGCGAACTTCGACGAAAGCTTCACCTTCGCTGCGCGGTCCCACCTTCACGGGCGTGCGCACGATCTTCTCGTCGCGCAGGACGTAAACATATGAAACGCCAGCCTCATCGCGAACGGCGCGCTGCGATACCGCGAGCACCGGCTGCATCGAGCTCAGCATCAGCGAGCCCTGCGCGAACATGCCGCCCTTGAGCGCGCTGTCCGGATTCGGCACAGCGATGTAAATCATGATGGCGCGCGAGTTGTCAGCCGTCACCGGGTTGATCCGCTGCACTTCGCCTTCGAACGTGCGGTCGCCGAAGCCGCCGACGCGGAAGCGCACCTTCTGACCGACGCGCACCGACGGAATCTCGGCGGAGGGCACGGCCGCTTCCAGCACCATCTGTTTCAGATCGACAAGCGTGACGATCTCGGAATCGGGCGACACCTTCTCGCCCGGCTGCACCAGGCGTTTCGCGATCGTGCCGGAGAACGGCGCGCGAATCACGGCATCCTCGAGATTGATCTGCGCGACCCGGGCTTGCGCTTCGGCGAGCTTGAAGCTCGCGACGCTGCCGGCGTAGGCGCTCTCGGTCTGCTCGAACGTGTTTTGCGAAATGAACTTCTGTTCGAGCAGCTGACGATTCTTGTCGCGATTGAGCCGCGCGAGATCGAGATCGGCGCGCGCCTTCTCCACCGCCGCCGCTTCACGATCGTATTGAGCCTGCAGGTTGCGAGTATCGACGCGCGCGATCACGTCGCCTTCGCGAACGTCCTGGCCTTCGCGCAGCTTCAACTGCTCGACTTCGCCGCCGACTTTGGATTTCAGCGTGGCTTGCACGAACGGCGCGATGCTGCCGGACAACGGCAGGGCACGCGAAATGACACGCGATTCGACGGTTGCAATATCCACCGCCGCCAGCTCGACCGGGGCCACGGCGGCCGTAGGAGCCGCTACTGCCGGTGTCGACGGATTGCGCGTCAAAGCCCAGGTGCCGAGGCCGAGGGCTGCGATCACCGCAACCGCAATCAAGGCCTTCATTGGATCGATCCGTGTGAACGAGCCGCCGCCCTGATGTTCATCAGCCGCCCCCTCCGTCACAGCGGGCATCGCTTCATGGACCGACGCCGTCTGCCGGGATTCCGCAGGACGCGCGGGGAAGGGAGTTACGGCTGCCCCCGCTTCGTAGCGCATCGAAGACTGATTTGCACTGCTGTTCATTGCTGGTTCCACGACCGGGGTCCCCGGGATTCCTTGGGTCGGCACGAAGTCAGGCTTAGAACCCCGATCTTCGCCCTAAGTTGCACCCTTAAGCCCAGCGTCGGGCCGGTGGCGCGATTCCTGATTGGACGGGGCTAAATCCCAAAAGGTTACAGGGTGCGCAAAATTCTTTCTGCGACTGGAGTCCCCATCACACCCGCTGCTGTTTCCAGCGTCCTCGCCTGAACAGCGCCAGGCTCCACAGCGCCAGTGCCGAGAAGCCGATGGGCACCGCAATGAATACACCGAGCGGCCCCATGGCGAAGAAATCCGCCAGCAGCCACGCGAGTGGAATCTGTCCAAGCCAGAAACAAAAGAAATTCAGCCGCGTCGGCGTCCAGGTGTCGCCGGCGCCGTTGAACGCCGCCTCCAGGCACATGCCGGCTGCATACAACGGGAACGCCAGGCTGATGATCCACAAGGCGCGGATGCCATGCTCGAGCACCGGCGGATCGTCGGTAAACAACCGAACCAGCGGCCCGGATCCGAGCACGAAGGCCAGGCCGACGATGCCCAGGAAAACTGCATTGAAGCGCGTCGCTATCCAGACCGCCTGCTCGGCCCGATCCGGTTTGCCGGCCCCGAGGTTCTGTCCCACCAGGGTTGCACCGGCATTCGCCAGGCCCCACGCAGGCATCAGAGCGAACATCACGATGCGCATGGCGATCGTATAGCCCGCCAGTGCCGCACTCCCGAACGCCGCGAGAATCTTGAACAGACCGACCCAGCTGGTGGTGCCGATCAACAACTGCGCGATGCCCGTGCTCGCGGTGCCCAGGATGGCCTGCAGGTCGATCCACACCGGCCGCAGATGCCGCAAACGAACCTGCACGCGGCTGTGGAATCCTGCCAGGTGCCACAACTGATAGAGCACGCCGACGCCGCGGCCGATGTTGGTCGCGACCGCCGCGCCGGTGACGCCCAGTTCGGGAAACGGTCCCCAGCCGAAAATGAAAAGCGGACCGAGCACAATATTCAGAGCATTCGCCAGCCACAGCGTGCGCATGGCCAACACCGCGTCGCCCGCGCCGCGGAAGATGGCGTTGATCACAAAGATCATGAACACGGTCACATTGCAGCCGAGCATGATCCGAGCGAAGTCCGTGCCCAGCGATACGACGCTGTCGCTGGCGCCCATGAGGCGGAGAATGTCCGAGGCGAAATAGCTCAGCAGCAGGCCAATCGCCGCCGACAGCGTGACTCCGAGCAGGACAATTTGGCCTGCGGCCTGCGCAGCGCGCTCCGCATCTTTTTCGCCAATGCGTCGGGCGACGATTGCCGTGGCGGCAATGGAAATGCCGATCGCGGCGGCATAGATCAGCGTCATGATCGACTCGGTCAAACCGACGACCGCGATGGCGTCCGAGCCGAGCCGCGACACCCAGAAAACGTCGACGACGGCAAACAGCGACTCCATGATCATTTCCAGCACCATGGGCACGGCCAGCAGCAGCACGGCGCGATTCAACGGCACCGTCGTGTAATCGAGGTGCTGACCTTGCAACGACAGGCGCACGACCTGCCAGAACGAAAGGTTGGGCTGCGCGGCGGAGGAGTCGGCCGCGTGCCCGAGTTCCTGCTCGGGAGTGGAGGTAGACATGGGGGGCGGGATTGTACCGATCCTGTTGTCTTTTGCCGCCCGCGACCACCGGCTCAACCAGGGAAAAACTCACATTCGCAAGCGCTGCAAATCGGTTACCTTTGCGCTCATCGAATCAACATGAACTAAAGGCACGATCTAGAGCGATGCGAACCTCTTTCCGCTTCCGCCCATGGCTGTTCGCCGCTACCACCGTCCTGCTCGCTTCGTTCTCCTCGCACTCCTGGTCCCAGCCGGTCCCCTCCGGCAAGCTGCAGATCAAATCCGCGTCCGTGCTGATCTTGGACGAGGGTGACGAAACGGTGCTGTATTCCAAGCAGGCGCAGAAGGTGATGCCGATTGCATCGATCACCAAGTTGATGACCGCGCTGGTGGTGCTCGAAGGCGAGCAGCCGCTGGAGGAGACCGTGACCATCCTGCAGGTCGACCGGGACAAGACCAAGGGCAACGCTTCCCGCCTGGCGGTGGGCACCAAGCTCACCCGCAGTGAATTGCTCCATCTGGCCCTGATGTCATCCGAGAATCGCGCCGCCCAGGCGGTGTGTCGTGCTTACACCGGCGGCGTCCCGGCCTGCTTGAAAGCCATGAACGCCAAAGCGCGCCAGCTCGGCATGAAGAACTCCCGCTTCGCGGATCCCACCGGACTGTCGAGCAGCAACGTCGCCACCGCCTCGGACCTGGTCAAGCTTGTCATCGCAGCGTCACGTCAGCCGTTGATTCAGGAGTACTCGACCAGCGAAAAGCTGACCGTGAAGGTGGGGCGTCAATTGCTCGAATTCCGCAATACCAACTCGCTCACGTCCAAAGACGACTGGGACATTTCCATCCAGAAGACCGGCTTCACCCAGGACGCAGGTCAATGTCTGGTCATGCGGACCAAAATTCAGGATCGTCCTACGGTGATCGTGCTGCTCAACTCGTTCGGCAAGCTCACTCGGGTTGCCGATGCCCGTCGCGTCCGCAAATGGATCGAAGGCAGCGTCGGCACGCAGATGGCTCGCGCCGGCAAATAATAAGTACGGCCTTTACTGAATCCGCGGTGTAAGGCCCGGATCCATTCTCAACTGTACTGGTGCCCGCTCCCCTCGCGTCCGAATAAAGGCGCGAGGCGCATCGCTTCTCCCCTGCTTCACCGCTTTCACCGGTAACCAGCTGTGGTTCGCCGGCAGGTCGAATTTTTCGCATCTGCCGCTGCAACCCTTTGAGAAGTGCTCGCGTCAGAAGCTACGAACACCGCAATAACGCGGGTTTAGAAAGCAACCAAACAGGAGAAATCTCATGTACGCCGTCACTAAAGCCACTCAGTCCACCCAGCGCGCCGTTTGCATGCTGTTGTCGGTCGCCATCGTCACCTTGTCGCTCACCTTCGGCGCCTTCGGTGTCCAGTCGATGGAACACGTTGGTTACAGCGTGACTGTGACTCAGCTGCAGTAATGGGAGCGCTGGTCATGCGCTCTACAAGCTCGACTCCGCGGCGTGTCCGCCTCATCGGCGGCAGCCGCGGAGCCAGCCGGACCCACGTTTGTATGATTCGTCTGCCTCTCGCCTGAATCCCGCCACCCTTGCAGGATCGGGCTAGAAGCTGCCCGGATCTTGCTACCGCCGCTCCGGCCCCCATTTCTACACTGCTCCCGTGTCGATTGCGCTCTCGCTGGCGCACTAGCAAACATTGGAGCGGTCACATGTCACAACAGAAAGTCTGGTTCATTACAGGCGCTTCGCGCGGCATCGGCGCGGAGATCGTCAAAGCAGCGCTCGCAGCCGGCGACAACGTCGTCGCCACCGGGCGCAATCGAGATCAGATCGCGGCCACGTTCAAACAGCATGGCGATCGAGTCCTCGCGGTCGAGCTCGACGTGAGCAAGGAACTGCACGCCTTCGCTGCGGTGGAAGCTGCCGTTGCGCGCTTCGGGCGCGTCGACGTTCTGGTGAACAACGCGGGCTATGGCCAACTCGGCTTGTTCGAGGAAATCACCGCGACCGAGATTCAGCAGCAGTACGAGACGAATGTGTTCGGCGCGTTCAACGTGACCCGGGCCGTGCTGCCGGTCATGCGCGAGCAGCGCAGCGGACACATCTTCAATATTTCTTCCATGGGCGGCGCAATCGGCTTTCCTTACGCAAGCATTTATTGCTCGACCAAGTTCGCCCTCGAAGGTTTCTCGGAATCGCTCGCGCTGGATGTGGCGGAGCTCGGCATCCACGTGACGATCGTCGAGCCGGGCTTCATCCGCACCGACTTTCTCGATAGCACGTCGGTGCGATATGGCTCCCGCCGGATTGCGCAGTACGAGCAGATCTCATCGAGGCTGAAAGCCGAGTACGATAGCTATAACCACCAGCAAGCCGGCGATCCGACAAAACTCGCGGCAGCGTTACTTACGCTGGCCGATAGCGAACAACCGCCGATGCGTTGGGCATCGGGCTCGGATGCGTTCGAGCGAGTGACCAGCAAGCTCGCCGGCGTGCAGGCCGAGCTGCATCGGTATCAGAAACTCTCGGCATCAGTGGACGGTGCGCGCTGACAGCGTCGCGCCTGGCCGGCGGGAGGCTGAACCTCCGCCGGCCACACGCTCGAATCAAAGGTCGACGAGCAGACTGAAGCCGCCGTAGCTCATGCGCTTCATATCGAAAGGCATGCTGTCTTTGTCCATGTCCAGGCGCGGGTCCTTCATCACCTTTGCGTTGACCTTGTCGCGGTGGGCCTTGGACTTGTAGACGATCCAGGAAAACACGACCGCTTCGTTGGCCTTCGGCTTGCACAGTTTCGGAAACGGCAGGCCGAACTTCACCTTCAAGTCATCGCCGACCGACTCGCAATATTCCAGCGCACCGTACTCTTTCCAGATCTTGCCGGCCTTCTTGGAGATGGCTTCATAGGCCTTCAGGTTTTTCTTCGGGACAACGATGACGAATCCGTCGGCGTAGCGAGGCATGTCTTTCTCCTTCGGTGGATGGTCTCAAGGACCAACGATCTCAGCAGCACAGTCAAGAATAGCCGCCCACCCCGCCGCAATGCGCTGCGAATGCTCGACAAATTGCTTGGACACGCTCTGCGTGAGGACCAATTCGCAACCTGAGCCTCGTGGGGTGATCTCGATGCTCACCACGCTCTGATCCTTCGAATACTTTTCGACGCGCAACGTAAAGACCAGCCGACGGGGGCGAGTTATCTCCAGGTACTCGCCGACGTGCTCGACATCCTCTCCGACCCGTCGATCCACGAACGCATACGCACCACCGACGCGAGCGTCGATCTCTACTCGCACCATCGTTCCAGTGGCCGTGGCAAACATGAATCGTCCGGCCTTGCTCGGGTCGAGAAATGCATCGAACACTCGCTCCGCCGAAGCCGTGAACTGACGCTTGACCGACAGCTGCCAATCATCGGTTTGTTTCATCGTGCACCTCGCTTCTTGCGGCGCTTCGGCACTGGTGCAGCCATGCGGTCTTCAGCGCGCAGCATCGCGTCCAGTGCATCCAACCGATTCATCCACAGCGTGCGTTGTGTGGTCATCCATTCGGCGAGTTCATCGAAGGGCCCGGTGTTGAATGTCAGAAGATGCTCGCGACCTACGCGGCGACGGCGGACCAGATCCGCGCGCTCCAGAATGCGGATGTGCTTGGAAACGGAGTTCAGCGAAATATCGAACGGCTCCGCCAGCTCCGTCACTCGCGCCTCGCCCCGCGACAGACGCTGCAAGATCGCCCGTCGCGTCGGGTCGGCCAATGCCAGCAAGGTGTCATCCAGCGTCATGATTTTCATTCACCCAATGAGGTGAATATTGATCAAACGAAACTCCGCCGTCAACTGGCACGTTAAACTCCGAACAGCGAGACCAACGTAACAAAGGAGGCAGCCATGGCCGACATTACCTTCTTTCACAACCCACAGAGCCGCGGCCGCATCGCGCATTGGATGCTCGAGGAAGTGGGCGTTCCGTACAAAACGCAACTGCTGCGATTCGATCGCGGTGAGCACAAGACGCCGGAATATCTGGCGGTGAACCCGATGGGAAAAATCCCGGCGATCAAACACGGCGACCTCGTCGTAACCGAGGCCGCCGCGATCTGCGCCTATCTCGCCGATGCATTTCCTGCTGCGAACCTCGCTCCGCCGGCTGATTCACCGGAGCGCGGGACCTACTATCGCTGGATGTTTTTCGGCGCCGGCTGCGTTGAGCCCGCGATTGTCGATCACATGTTCAAGCGGCCGCCGGTAGATCGCCCGGGCGCACTGGGTTACGGCAGCTACGCCGACACTTTGAATGCACTCGAGCAAGCCGTGTCTGCAGGGCAGTTCATCCTCGGCGATCGCTTCAGCGCCGCCGACGTCTATGTCGGTTCGGAAATCGGCTGGGGTTTGATGGCGAAGGCGCTCGAGCCTCGCAAGGCCTTCCAGGAATATCTGGCTCGCTGCGCGGAGCGGCCGGCGTTCAAACGCGCGGCCGCGCAGGATGAGAAATATATGAAGGCGTGGACGTAACTCCTCAGCGCGCCCTCAACACGGGCAAGTCGATCTGACTCGACTTGCCCGGCGCGCGCCAGATGCGTTGCGTCGCTTTCACGTAGTTCTCCGGCTTCGCGAACATGATGTTCGGCACGAAGGTTTGCGGATTGCGGTCGTATAGCGGGAACCAGCTCGACTGGATCTGCACCATGATGCGATGGCCGGGCCGGAACGTGTGATTGACCTGCGGCAGCGGAATCTCGTAGTGCAGTGCCTCGTTCGGCGTTAGCGGCTGCGGGTTCGAAAGACTCGCGCGATAACGGCCGCGGAAAATATCGGCCGACAACATCTGCTGATACCCGCCCATGGTCGGCCTGGAGGGCACTTCGTCGGGCCACACGTCGATGATCTTGACGACCCAATCCGAATCGGTGCCGCTGCTGGAAGCAAACAACCGCGCGATCGGCTGACCGGCGACACGCAGCGGCTCGGTCAGCGGCTCGGTTTCGTACACCAGCACGTCGGGGCGCGTGCCCGCATGTCGCTGGTCATCGACCAACCATTCGCCCCAGCCCGAGTCAGGCGCACTCATCGGCAGGTTCGGTCGCGGCCGGTACGGCACGGGCTTGGCCGGATCGGAAACATACTCGTCGAAGCCGCCGGAGGGCGCTTCGAATCCCAGGCGTCCGCCCGACAACAGATACAACGATCGCGACTTCTCCACGCACGCAACGGCGCAAGAGCGCGGCCAGTGATCGTACTGACGCCACTCGTCGGCGCCCGTTTCGTACACCAGCACTCTTGGCGTCGCCGGCTTCGGCGCGTCTTTCAAATAATGATCGAGGAACGGCTGCATCACCTTGCTGCGGAACCAGCCGGCGGTGTCGCCGCTGAATTCGAGCGCACCGAGCGAGCGACCTTCGCGGCGTCCCTGGCCATGATTCCACGGGCCCATCACGAGGTGCACGAACTGGCCGGTCGGATCTTTCGGCGCGAGCGCCTTGTAGAGCGCCGGACTGCCGTAGATGTCTTCCTGATCGAACAGACCACCGACGATCATCATCGGCACTTTGATCGGCAGCTGGGCCAGCAGCTTGTCGACCGCCTGCTCCTGCCACCACGTGTCGTAGCTCGTGTGGTCGGCGAGCGCGCGCCAGAATCCAAGCTGGTCCAAACCGCGCGACTTCGCCAGCGCGCCCGCCGAGCCGGCCCGCAGGAAGGTGTCGTAGATGTCGTACTCGCCCCACCAGAATTTGAACGCGCCGCTGCGCGTGGACTGCTGGCCATAGACGAATTCGAGCGCGGCGCCCTGACGGAACGCACCGTTGTGAAACCAGTCATCGCCCATCCAGCCATCGATCATGGGCGCGAACGGCACCACCACCTTCAACGCCGGATGCGGATTCACCGTGGCCATCAAAGTGGTGTAGCCCTCGTACGAGCCACCCATCGCGCCGACGCGGCCGTTGCTCTCGGGGACGTTCTTCACCAGCCAATCGATGGTGTCGTAGGTGTCGGTGGCGTGATCGACCTTGGTGGGATTCACCGGACCGCGCAGCGGACGCGTCATCACATAATCGCCCTCGGAGCCGAATTTTCCGCGCACGTCCTGGTAGACGACGATGTAACCGGCTTCGACAGTGGTGTCATTCATCTGCGGCACAGCCGCGAGCAGTCGCGGACTGTTGAAGCGCGTGACCCGCCCGCTCGCGTTGTACGGCGTGCGGGTCATGATGATGGGCGCCTTGGCATCCTTGGTGACGCGCTTGGGAATCAGGATGAAGGTCTTGAGCTTCACGCCGTCGCGCATCGGGATCATCACTTCCCGCTTGGTGTAGTCGAAGCTTTCGAGGCTGGGCGTGAACTTCTCCGGCGTCTCGCTCGGCAGCGCCTTGACCAGTTGCGACGCGACCGCCGGCAAGCCGAGGCTCAAAGCGAGCACGCACGCCAGGCTACGGATGAGTTGCTGGGACACCTTGTCTCTCCCTATGCACGAAAACGATGCAGCGCGTGAGCTTAGTGGTTCGTGTCATACGGGGGCAATGCATGACTGCGCGCGCATGTCGAGGTGGATGCAAATCGCGACACTCGCTATCATCGGAGCGTCTCCCCCCGTACGCCTAGCCCGGATGCCGCACATCGAACTGCCGCGCGCGCTCGAGGATTACTTTGCGTTCGCTGAAACCGAGCCGACTCGCAACGGCCGTCGGTTCTCGATCACGTTGCCGTACATGGATGGCGAACGGCTGGATCGTCTGCAATGGTGGTATCACGTCTCGCCCGCGCAGGAGCAGATGTACGAAGGCACGGGGCTGGTCTTCCACCGCACCCGCGCCATCGAGCGGTTCTGCCGGCACATCGAGCGCTGGCTGGAGATCACCGCTCAACGCTTTCATGGCGAAGAGCCTATCCCACGCGTTGGTCAACGAGTTTCCAGCGTCGCGGCGCCGGCGGCGGTGGAGCTCACCGCTGTCGACAAAGTCGTGAACGGCTGAGCGCGCGGCTCACGCCGAATACACCTTCAAGAACGCCTGGCGGAAGCGTTGCATGTCGGCGGCACTGCCGATGGTCACGCGCAGCATGGTGTTGAGTGGCGGGAACGGGCGGCCGACTGCCACGCCTTCGCGAAACATCGCGGCGCTGAACTCACGCACATCGCGCTTCACGTCGATCATGATGAAGTTGGCTTGCGAAGGGATGTAGCGCACCTTGTTCTGATCCAGCCATTGGCACAGCTCGGTGCGAGTCCGTGCATTGTTCTTGCGGCGTTCCGGCACCAGCGTGGATTTTTCCTGCAAGGCCGCCATGCCCGCACGCACGCCGAGATAAGGAATGACGTTGTCCATGAAGGGATTCATGGCGGAGATCAGGTCCGGACGCGCGCAGCCGAAGCCGGCGCGCACACCCGCCATCCCGTAGATCTTGGAGAACGTGCGCGTGACGACCACGCTCTTGTCCTCGCGCACGTACTTGATCGCGCTCTCGACCTTCGCCGGATCGGCGAATTCCAGATAGGCCTCGTCGACGAACAGCACCGTGTCCGCCGGCAGATTGCTCACCAGCCAGCGCACGTCCTCCACCGACGTGATCGAGCCGGTCGGGTTGTTGGGATTGCACAGATAGATCATCCCGCGGCCCGCCTTCTTCGCCTCCTCCACCAGTTGCTTGACCGGGTAGGACCACTGCGGCGGCGTCAAAGGGATCTCGACGACCGCTTTGCCCATCGCGCGAGCCAGCTGCACGATGATGTCGTAGGTGGGTGAAGCGGTGATCATGGGCTTCGACTCGCTGGTGAACGCGCCGATCGCCGAGGCAATGACCTCGCTCGAACCGACGCCGAACAGCACCTGAGCCGGCGAAACCTGCTCGCTCGCGGCGATCGCTCGCGCGAACTCGCCGAATTCATCGAAGTGATAACGCCAGGTGTGAGACGCGTTCTGCACCATGGCCTCGATGGCCGAGGCCGGCGGACCGGCGGAATTCTCGTTGGCGTCCAGCCAGACCCTGGATGGCGTCTTGGGAGACTTCACCCGCACATCGGCCTGCGCAGCGCCGGCGATCAAGGTCTCGCCGAAATAGACACCGGCGGCGCCCGCCACCCCCAACTGCCGCATGAAGGAACGACGCGTGACCATAGCGATGACTCCCGGAGTAACGCGCGGACTGCCCGTTCAGCGACTATGAAACTCGGCGGGGCAGCCGGCAATGGTCAAACGGCGCCGATCACTCGTCCGCAACCAGCCCCGTGTCGATAGCGCGCTGCTGGTCGCCGAACTTCGCCATCGCGGTCAGCATCCGGCGGAAGCCGAGCTTGCGATAGAACCCTTCCTTGCCCGGATTCGCGTACAGAATGATCTTGCGATGGCCGGCCGACAGCTCGGTCAGTTTGGCGACCAGCGCCTTGCCAAGCCCGCGGCCTTGATACTGCGGGTGCACGACGATGTCGCACAAGTAAGAACAATCGCGGCCGTCGGCCAGCGCGCGGCCGGCGCCGATCAGCTTGCCGTCCTCGAGCACGAAACATTTGAAGCGGCTGTTGCCGAACACCAGCCGCAGATGCTCGGCACTCTTATCCCCCAATGGCGCGATCCGATACAGGATCGACAACTCCTGCCAGTCGATCGAGTCCGGCTCGAACAGCCATTGTTCGCTCATATCGCTACCGATACTGGCGATCGCGCGTCTTCAGCTCGACCTTGGTGCCGAAGTGGAACACCACGCTGAAATTGATGGTGCCGATCTCCTGATCGCGATCGATCACCGAATAGCCCAGCGCCACGCCGAGCGAGTTGCCCATGAACTCGGGCTGATGCTCGATCTCGATGCCGTAGGTGTCCTGCTCGTACAGATCGCCGCCGGACAGCGTGACCTTGAGGCTGTCGAGGGGATACCAGCTGGCGCTGAAGATATCCGACTCCAGCTTCTCGCCGTCTTCCGGCTCGGTCGAGGTGTGCACCGCGCCGAACGTGAAATCCCACAGATACGCTTCGGCGCCGACTTTGTAGTAGTCGATGCCCATGCTGTCGTCGCCGGTGGAAACGAACACCGACTCGTCACCGCAATCGGACTTCACGTTGCCCTTGCCATACGACGCCGAGATCCGGCCGAGCGTCGGCTTGCGGGCAAACACGCTCAACGACCCATCGGCGTTGTTGAAGCGACAGGTCTGGCGCGATGAAGTCTGGGAGGCGACATCGAACAACACGTCGCTGGTGCGCGCGGTGGTCCGCGAGTAGCTGCCCGCCAAGGATGCGCCGAACAGATTGCCGATCGGCATGTTGGCGCTGCCGCCAAGACCGAAGGTGCCGTTCGAAGTGCTGTCTTTGGTGTCGCTGTCGCTCGCGATCAGACCTAGCGAATAGTTGGTCGACTGCACTGCGCGCTGCGCAGGTTCCGCCGCCGCCGCGCTGTTACTTGCGAGCGGCAGGGCCGCCAGCAGAGAAGCGCCGATATGAAGTTTTTGTGAGTTCATTGGGGTGCTCACAGAGCCGGCGTGGGCTGCACGACGATGCGTGTGCCGCCAGCAACGAACAAGGTCCCGTTATCGGGCGTGATGGCCATCCGCAAACCCGGGCCTGGATCGGCCGCGAGCGGCGTGACCGCACCCAGTGCGGTGTAGGCTGCTTCATCGCGATCGACACTGACGTCGTAAACGAGGATGCCGCCGGCCGCAGTGTCATAAGCGTACGCGCGGGACCCATCGGATTTGAGAACGACCCCGGCCGTGGTGTCCGGCAGCGTGCCGAGCAACGCGAAATTGCCGTCGTAAACCTTCGTGCCGTTCAGCACGATGCGGGTGATCGAGCGATTCACCGCGGGCGGCACGGCGTTCTGCCGCAACGACACCGTACTCGCACTCAGCGCATTGGCGGCGGTCGCGTAGAGATAAACCGGCACATCGCTGGTCAACGTGGAATCGCCCTGACTCAGGATGGCGCCGGCGCCGCTCGCGGACATGGTGGGCGTCGCATTGTTGAGCGCGGTGCCGTTCAGGCCGAGGATGCCGGTGGGCGGATCGTAGATATATCCCTGCGTCGAGCCGCTGGTGGTGAGACTGGTCGTGATCAGCGAGCGATTGTCGTAGCCCACGACGATGTTCTTCAAAAACGAATTCGTGGCCAGCGAGGGCGCCGCAATGTTCGTTCCCACTGCCAGCGTCGCAGCATCGATGGGCCAAAAATGCGCCGGAGTGATTGCAAACAATTGGGTGCCGTCGGCAGACAGCGCAGCGTCGAGGAAGCCGCTCCCCACTTGGGTGGGCGCGCCCCAGGCGCCGTTCGCGTATCGATAATGAGCGATGGAGCCGCCGCCAGCGTCGCTCACCACGATCAATGCCTGCCTTTCCAAGTCATAGCTCAGCGAGCGCACAACAGTAGCCGCCGACGGATGATCCAGCGTCGTCGCCGCAAATGCGACCGGGTCGACCACTCGCAACGCGACGTTCGAGGGAATCTCGCCGGTGTGGTTGGTCGAGTCGAGATGAATGACGTACGAACCCGCGGCCAGCGCCGGATGCGTGGCGCTCAGCTCGGTGCCGGCGGTGTTCACGTTGACGTTGGTTGCAGCCGTATCGCCAAACCTCACGCCGCTGATGTTGAAAGCGCGCAGACCCTGGCCGCGAATGACGACCGTGTCGCTCCTTCCAGCCACTTCCACATAGGGGGCGACGCTCAGCAGCGCCGGCGATATCTGATAGCTGACAGGCAGGGTGGCCGTGCTACCCGCGGCCATCCGGCTGCAGGTCGTGTCGGCGCACGTATAGCCGGTCACCGCCACTGCGCCGACGAACGCGCCCGGGCCGACCGCGGTCGGGGCTGCCGGCACGACAGTAATCTGCGCGCTGCGGCCGTTCAGGACCGAAGTGGTCGAGGCGATCGCATCGCCGCTGTGGATCACGGACAACTGCACGACGTCGTCGCCGAACGTCGCCGTAAAGCTCTGCGCGGCAGGCACTTCGGCGCTCGGGCCGGCAGCGCTGAACGTAATCGCATTGGTGGAGATTTGGACCGGGGCGACGTCATCGCCCCCACCGCCGCCGCCACAGCCGGCCAGCGATCCGAACAACAACAAGCCTGCTACGCGGCGGGCACCGGGTAGATAGTGCACTTTTTCTCCCAAAAACAGGCGCATCGCGCGCTCTCGAGGAACGCGCGATGCTACCCGATCAAACTGAATACGGGATGTATGTGCAGCTATTGTCTCACAAGCCCCGATCCTTGGTCTCCCTCAGGAACAGCGTGCCGACAATCGCCGTCATCACCGCCACCACGATGGGATACCACAGGCCGTTATAGATGTTGCCGGTGGCCGCCACGATGGCGAACGAGGTGACCGGCAGGAAGCCGCCGAACCAGCCGTTGCCGATGTGATAAGGCAGCGACATGGAGGTGTAGCGGATGCGGGTCGGGAACAGCTCCACCAGCCAGGCCGCGATCGGCCCGTACACCATGGTCACCAGGATGACCAGATAGGTGCACAGCGCGATCACCATCGGGTAATTCACTTCCTCCATGTTGGCCTTGGCCGGATAGCCGGCCTTGGTCAGCGCACTCTTCAGCTGCGCGGTGAAGCTGTCGTTGGCGGTCTTGAATTCAGCCTTGCCCAGCGTGTTGCCGGGGAAGGAGTCGAGCATGACGGCGCCCTCGCCAGTGCCGATGCGCACGCGAGCCACCGACCCCGCCGGCGCGGCTTCGTTGTCGTACGGCACGCCCGCCCTGGCGAGCGACGACTTGACCACGTCGCACGACCGCGTGAACGCCGACTTGCCGACTGGATCGAACTGAAACGAACAATCCGCCGGATCGGCGATCACCGTCACCGGCGCAGTCGCCACCGCGCGCTCCAGCGCCGGGTTGGCGAAGTGCGTCAGCCCCTTGAACACCGGGAAATAAGTCACGGCGGCGAGGACGCAGCCGGCCATGATGATGGTCTTGCGGCCGATGCGATCCGACAACGCGCCGAACACCACGAAGAACGGCGTGCCGATCACCAACGCGGCGGCGATGATCAGATTCGCGGCCTTGGCATCGACCTGCAGGATCTTCTCCAGGAAGAACAGCGCATAGAACTGGCCGCCATACCAGACGACCGCCTGACCGGCCGTCGCACCGAACAGCGCCAGCAGCACGATCTTCAGATTCTTCCAATTGCCGAACGCTTCGGTGAGCGGCGCGGTCGACAGCTTGCCCTCCTTCTTGATTTCCAGGAACGCCGGCGACTCCTGCAATTGCAGGCGGATGTACACCGAGATGCCGAGCAGCACGATCGAGATCAGGAAGGGGATCCGCCAGCCCCAGACCTCGAACTGATCGCCGAGCGCGACGCGACAGATCAGAATCACCAGCAGCGATAGAAACAAACCCAGCGTCGCCGTGGTTTGAATCCAGCTCGTGTACAAGCCGCGCTTGCCGTCGGGCGCATGCTCGGCGACATACGTGGCCGCGCCACCATACTCACCACCGAGCGCGAGGCCTTGTAACAAGCGCAAGCCGATCAGAATGATCGGCGCCGCAACCCCGATCGCCGCATAACTGGGCAACATGCCGACGATGGCCGTCGACGCGCCCATGATCACGATGGTGATGAGAAAGGTGTGCTTGCGACCGATCAGGTCGCCCAGCCGGCCGAACACCAGTGCGCCGAACGGCCGCACGAAGAAGCCCGCGGCGAAGGCCAGCAGCGCGAATATGAAACCGGTGGTTTCATTGACGCCGGAGAAGAACTGCTTGGAGATAATGGCCGACAACGAGCCATACAGATAGAAGTCGTACCATTCGAACACGGTGCCGAGCGAGGACGCGAAGATCACGCGCCGGTGCGACCGGTCGATGCCTCCCGCAGTGGGGTGCGACAGCGTCTGTGGTGTGGTGGCCATGATTCTCCCCTGCCAGAACTTGCAGCGTTATCGAATGTTACTTTCTAGAATGAGTACCGGGCGACCGCTTGCAGGCGGCGCATCGAGCCGCTCGCGCCGCTCTGGATCTCCCGCTCGGCGATGCGCAGCTCGACACCGAGATCGAGCTTCGCCAGCGGCGAATAAAAGGTATTGAAGGCCCAGGACCAGCTCGACTTGTTGGCGTTGCCGCCGGTCAGCCGCGCATCGTTGTCGTAATCCGACGCCGACACCATCAAGGTGCTGCGCACCCGATCGTTCCAGACCTGGCGCCAGGCCGCGAACGCCGCCCAGCCCGAGATCGTTTCCAATTCGCCCGTGGCGGTCAATACGGCATCGTTTGCGAAATTGACGCCGACGTAGCGGCCGAGTCCGGCGCCGCCGGTGATGGCAAAGCGCAGATCGTGCTTGCCAAAGTTGATCTTGCCGGCCAGCGACAATGCCGCGCCCTGGGTCGAGTCGTTCACGGCGCCGACGCCGGTCGTTTCATATTTCAACTGACGCACCAGCGCCGCCGCACGCAGCGTTCCAACGCCGAGCTTCCAAGTGTAGGCCGCGGTGAGATCGGGAATATTGTTGTCATCCGAAGCGATGCGCGTGCCGCCGCCGAGCGGCGTAATCGTCGTCTCGGGATTTTCCGCCGAGAACGACCAGTTGCCGAGCGTGTATCGAACCATCGGCTCGCGCACGAAGATAGTGCCGTCGGTCGGGCCGATGAAGTCCGCCGTCTCAGGCAACGTGGTCGCATCCATGAAATTACTCCACGTCTGGCCCACCAGCCATCGGCCATATTGAAGGTAGGCGTGCCGGACCTGCACGCCGTACGTGTTCGTGGCCCGCTCATCGCCGAGCGCCGAACCGTACAAGTCGACTTCCAGGCGCGACGACAACAGTCCGCCGCCGGCCAGGTCCGTGTCGGTGCCGAAGATGAAACGCGACTGTTTGATGTGAGAATCGAAATCCACGCCCTCGCCCACGCCCACGCCGCCGACCGGGATGGTCGATGGTAGATAGAAATCGCGGCCAATGCTGCCGTCGGCGATCTCGCCATCCTGATAGTCGGACCACAGCGCATCGAGCTTGACGAAGCCGCTGTAGATAAAGCGCGTTCCGGCAACGGCATTGGGCGTAATCGGCTTGGCCTGGACGGTGGGCGTATCGACCGTGGTCGCAGCGGGCGCCCCCGACGTTTTTTGAGTTAGCTCGCGCAGTTGTCGCTCCAGTTCTTCGACTCGCGCTTCCAGCTTGCGCTGCTGTTCGTCCGCCCCGGTCTCCGCGGCCCGTGCTGCCAGCGGCGAGCCCGCCATGCCGGTGGCCATGGCCGACACGATCACAACCTTCCTTAGCTTGATCATTGTCCGTCCCCTGATGACGAGTCGGCGCGAGCATGCGCGCACGGCTCGAGCACCGGCCATTCATCTTTGGTCGAAGCGCAAGGCAGCGCCATTCGACGAAAGTCGAATAGCCCGCGAGCGCTGCGCCGATGCCTGATCTCTCGCGCGCCGGTCGTCCGAAGGCAAATGGAGTTGCCGCCAATGACACAAGCATGGAGTATTGCGCGCGCAATGAAGCGCGCCGTTCTGATCGCCGATGACCACCCCCTATTTCGTGATGCACTCAAGCTCGCCGTCGCCCAGGCCGTGCCGGGCGCTCAGATCATCGAGGCCGATACCGTGCACTCATTGTTCGCGGCGCTCGATGCCCATCCCGATCCCGAGCTGTTGCTGCTGGATCTGAACATGCCCGGCGCGCAAGGCTTCAATGCCTTGGTGCAGGCGCGAGCGAATTTTCCTACCGTGCCCATCGTGGTGATCTCGGCGCGTGAGGATCGACGCATCATGCAGCGAGCGCTGGGTCACGGCGCAGCCGCGTTCGTCCCGAAATCGGCCTCCATCGACGTCATCGTCGAGGCTTTGCGCTCCGTGCTGAGCGGCGACACGTGGCTACCCGCCTCGGCAACGACGGGCAGCGATCCGACACCGCTGGATCAACAGGAACTCGATGCGACCGCGCGACTCGCAACCCTGACCCCGCAGCAGTTCCGCGTGCTCTCGATGCTGTCGTCAGGCTTGTTGAACAAGCAGATCGCGGCGGGGCTGGAGGTCTCCGAAGCGACTGTCAAAGCTCACGTCAGCGCGGTGATGCAAAAGCTCGGCGTCAGCAATCGGACGCAAGCCGTGCTGCTGGCGCAGCGACTCTCGCTGGATCAGCAATAAGCGCCACGATCAGCGCTCGTAAAGCCGCAGGACGCAGCGGCTTGCGCAACACCTGGAATCCCAGCGCACTCGCGCGTTGTGCTAGAGCGGCAGTGCCATCGGCGGTGACCAAGGCGCCGGCACGCATTCGCGCGGACTCTTTCGGGACCAGCTCATCCAACACATCCAGTCCCATGGGTTCGCCGCCGAGATGATAGTCGGCGAGCACCAGATCGATCGACTGAGCCTGCAATGTCTCACGCGCCTGCGCGGCCGTGCCGACACAGACGACGTCGATGCCCCAACGCGTCAACAACTCGCGCATGGCATCGAGAATGTTCGGATCGTCCTCGATGCACAGCACGCGCAATCCCCGCAGTCCTGCAACGCTATGCACTTGCGCCGGTGTCGTCGCGGGCTCGCGTGCCATGCCCTTGCCTCGCGCCACCCGCACGCTGAAAGCACTGCCCCGGCCCGGGGTCGAGCGCAAGGTGAGTCGAGTTTGCAGAATGTGAGCGATGCGATCGCAGATCGACAGGCCCAGGCCGAGACCGCGCTCGCCCCAGGGCGAATGCTGGTCGAGCCGGCGAAACTCTTCGAAGATCACGCTCTGGCTTTCGGCGGCAATGCCGGGGCCGGTGTCGATGACTTGAAACTCGACCTGATCGCCGGCGCGGCGACGGACTCCCACGACCACGCGTCCACTGCGCGTGTAACGCAAAGCGTTGCCGATCAAGTTTTGTAACACTCGACGCAGCATCCGCTGATCGGAGTACACCTGCACACGCGTGGCGTGCACTCGCAGCTCCAGATTGCGTTGCGCGGCTACCGGGGCGAATTGTTCCTTCAACGAATCCAACAGTGCGCCGGCGGAAAAATCGCCGAGCTCGGGTTGAATCGCACCCGAATCCAGCCGCGAGATGTCGAGCAAGCCATCGAGCAACTCTTCGGCAGCGTGCAACGAATTCTCCACCCGATCCGCCAACTGCTCGACCTGTGGATGTTGTAGCTGACCGGCGTGACCTCGAAGCGCCGCATTGAACAACCGCGCCGCATTCAAGGGTTGCAACAAGTCATGACTGGCGGCGGCGAGGAAGCGCGTCTTGCCCAAGTTGGCCTTCTCTGCAACCGCAGTCGCTTCGACGAGTTGCCGGGTGCGCTCGGCGACGCGTTGCTCCAATGTTTCATTGATTTCGCGCAGCTCAGCTTCGACGTGCTTGTAAGTGGTGACGTCGTTGAAGGTGCTGACATAGCCACCGTCGGGCAGCGGCTGCCCGCGCACTTCGATCACACGACCATCGCTGCGGCGTCTTTCGGAAAGGTGCGGCGAACCCGCCCGCATGTGAGCCAGCCGTTTCTCGACATGCGCTTCTGCATCGCCCGGACCGTACCAGCCGCGCCCCGCGTTATATCGCATCAGATCGGCAATGGGCCGGCCCGCCCGCATCAACTCCGGCGGATAGTCGAGCAGCTCCACGTACCGCCTGTTCCATGCCACCAGGCGCATCTCCGCGTCGACGACACTGATCCCCTGCGGCATGTTCTCCATCATGGCTTCGAGCATTTCGCGATTGAAGCGCAGCTTCTGCGAGGCCTCATCGAACAGCGTAACCACCTCACTGAACTGCAGACCGGCGCCTCGCAGCGCGCTGGTCAACACCATTCGTGCCGAGGCCGCACCGAGCGCACCGGCGAGCTCGCGTTCCAAACCCTGTAACAATCCAACGTCGGCGCGCTGCTGCGGCGAATAGTCGCGTCCATGCTCCTGCTTGTATCGCTCGAACCAGGCTTGCGCCGCGCTCCACCCCAGCAAGCGCTCGGCGAGCAACTGCAGATCAGCGATCGTCGCCGAGCCCGGCAACAACTTTGCACGGCGCGCATCCGCGCCCCCGATGCGTGGCGCAAGTTGCAATCGCTCGCCGATCGCCGGGGGCGAATACAGCGACATTCCGACCAGCGCGATCATATTCACCAGCAGCGACCAGAACACGCCGTGCGTCAGCGGATCCGGCCCGGAGATCCCGAGCAGCGAATGAGGCGCAAGCACACCGATGCCGAACGGCCCTTCCGTGATCCACGATGGCATCACGCCGTCCGCGCTCGCAAAAGTCGGCAGCAACAGCGTATAGATCCAGATCAAGAATCCACCGCACAATCCGGCGAGCACGCCGACTCGACTCGCGCCCGACCAATACACCGCACTGACGACCGCCGGTGCGAACTGCGCTACGGCCGCGAATGCGAGCAGGCCTATCGACGCGAGACTGGAGCCGTTCGGCACCACTCGAAAGAAACAAAACGAGACCAGCAAGATCGTCAGGATGGCGGCGCGTCGGATCCAGAGAATGCCTCCCGATGCGAGACTGCGATCACCGAGTGCCGGCGGGCGCCAGCGCCAGATCGCAGGCAGGACCAGGTCGTTGCTGACCATGGTCGCAAGCGCGACGGTCGCAACGATGACCATGCCGGTCGCGGCCGAGAAGCCGCCCAGATAAGCGAGCAACGCCAGCCAGTCGTGCCCTGCGCTGAGCGGCAGCCACAACACGAACGAGTCCGGCGCAATCGAGCCGCTGCCGGCGCCCGCTGCGACTGCAGCCGCAGCGATGGGCACGACCACCAGACTGATCAGCGCCAGATACGTCGAGAACCACCAGCGCGCGTGGCGCACATCGCCGACCTCGGCGCACTCCACCACGCCCACCTGGAATTGTCGCGGCAAGCAGAATATTGCCGTGAGCGACAACAGCGTCTGCGTGAGAAAAGAAATGGAATGATCGACGCCAGCCGGCATCTGGCGCGCCATATCGAGCAATGGTTCGATGCCATCGAGCTGCGTCAACGCGAACACCGCCACACACAGCAATGCGATCAGCTTGACCAGCGATTCGGCGGCCACCGCCAGCACCATGCCCGGATGATGCTCGGTCGCATCGACCTGCCGCGCACCGAACAGACTCGAGAACAACGCGAGCATCAGCGCGACCAGCAAAGCGCTGTCGCGATACCAGGCCACGGTTTGCGCCGGCGCGCCGGCCGACAGCACCTCGATACTCATCGAGATCGCTTTCAATTGCAGGGCGATGTATGGAATCGCGGCCGTCAGTGCGATGACGGTAACGGCCACTGCGATCTGCGGCGAACGGCCGAAGCGGGCCGCGAGCAGATCGGAGATCGAGGTGGCGTTCTGCTGCTTGGCCATCCGCACCAGCCGCTCGAAGAACGGCAGCAGGAACACGAACACCAGCAGCGGCCCCAGATAAATGGGCAGATAGCTCAGCCCATCGCGCACGGCGCTGCCCACCGCGCCGTAGAACGTCCAGCTCGAGCAGTAAACCGCCAGCGCCAGACTGTAGATCAGCGGCCGCAGCCGCGTGTGCTCGGGATACAGCCGCCGCCGGTCACCCCACCACGCAATGAAGAACAGGCCACAAACATAGGCCAGCGACGCGACCAGGAGCCCCCATCCCGAGATCATGGCTTCATAATACGCAAGTGATCACCTACAACGTATTCCTGGATCGCACCCGCCTGCCGGCCGCCGCCGACTGGGCCCGCGTGATTCGCGAAGCGGGCTTCGATGTGCAGCTGAATGCCGATTTCGAGCCGGGCTCATTCAGCGGCTATCTGCCCTGCCCCGACGACCGCACCGGCTTCGAGTATTACCTGGAGTCGTTTACCACGCCGACGCTGGAAATCGGCGATGCCGGCGCCCAAGCCATCGGCCCGCGTAACGCGGTAGCGAGCCTGCGATTCAGCGGTCGTTCTTCGGATCGTGACGCCGCGAGTGCCGCGGCAGCCACTTTGGCCGCCATGACCGACGGCGTGTTGTTCGATACCGAGCCGGGGCATTTCATCGCGGGCGACGAGGCGCTGGCCTGGGCACGCAACGAGCGTTATCAGCCGATCGCCACTTATCACCGGCGCGCGATGCGTCGCAAAGCGCGCCTGACGCCGCCCATCATCCTGCGGCTGCTGATCATTCTGTTTCTGGTGCTCGCGATCTACTGGCTCAGGAAGTAGCGGCCCGCTGCGCCGGCGGCTCCTGCTCCTGCGCCGGCTCGATGCGATCGTGAAAGGCCACCACACAATTGCGTCCTTGCTGCTTGGCCCGGTAGAGCGCCGAGTCGGCCGCCTCGAAGAATTTGTCGGCGTTCTCGAAGTCGCCCCGCGACAGGCACGCATAGCCCACGCTGATGGTGATCGACAGATCGCCATTCAATGTTTCTTCAACCGTGCGCCGTAACCGTTCGCTCATCACGGACGCGGTCTGGCAATCGATGCCGGGCAGGATCACGGTGAACTCTTCGCCACCGTAACGACAGGCAACCGACGGCTTACGCGCGAACTTACGCAATGCACTCGCCACGGCTTTGATGGCCTGGTCGCCGCACGCATGGCCGTGCCGATCGTTGTAACCCTTGAAGTGATCGATATCGAGGACCAGCAACGACAGCGGCCGCTGTTCCTGGCGAGCGATGACGAATTCCTGCGGCAGCCGGTCGTCGAACATGCGGCGATTGCCGAGCAGTGTGAGCGGATCGGTTCGGCTCTGGTGCTGCAGCTCGTTCATGCGCGTGCTCAGCGTCATCGACAGCAGGATCATCTCCAGCAACGAGCCGATCTGCCAGCCGTTCTGAGTAAAGAACGTGTGCGGCAGCACGCCGAAGGTCTTCAGCAGGAAAATCACCGAGCCGCACAGGAACGAGCCCCATGCGATGACGTAGAAACGCGCCGGCCGCGAGCCCAGCAGCATGGCGGCAATACCCATCACCAACATGAAAATCACGCCGATCAGCACCAGCCCGGCGACCGGCGCGATGATGGTCGCATAAGGCACGAACGGCGCGGCCAGCAACAGGATGGCTGCAACGGTCTGCAGTCCTCGGGCTGCCAGGTCCAGACGCGGCGTGACTTCCTTCGCCCGCAAAATCATCCGCGAGAACTGCAAGCCCGCGAACAACGCGATGTTGATCAGCGCGACCAGACTCGTATTGCCCCAGCGCGGACTGTCCGGCCACAAGTACTGATAGGCCAGGCCGTTGTGAATCAGCATGTACAAGCCGAAAGTGCCGACATACGCGAAGTACGCCAGGAAGGCTTTGTCGCGCACTGCGATGAACACCAGGCTGCTCCACACCAGCAGCATGACCACGCAACCGTAGTAGATGCCATATGCCAGCTGCTCGCGGCTGAGCGACTCCAACAGCTCCGGCGAACTGAACAACGCCAGGCTGATGTCGATCGGCCCCTGGGATTGATAGCGCAGGTACACCACACGCTCGCCCTGCGAGGGCACATGGATGGGAAACACGAAGTCGCGATGGGCGATGTCGCGCGCGGCGAACGGCCGACGGTCACCGGTCTTGTGGATGCGCCACTCGTTCGGGGCGGTCTGCTCGTAGACGTCGAGATAGTCGATCAGCGGGTAGGTCTGGCGAACGAAGATCTCGCGCTCGCGCGACCCTGGATTACGAAATGTGATCCGTGCCCACCAGACCGAGCTGGTGAAGCCGACGTTGGCGGCCGCGAGGCTGCCCGGGACGAAAGTTGACTGAGCCACCTGGTCGAGCGACAGATCGCCCCTGGCGTCTTCGAGCAGGTCGATGTGACGGCTGAACTCCTCGACGTAGATGCGATCGGCCGTGGCCAACTCGAACACGGTCGCGCCCGCCTCGGCAGCGGTGACATACACGCTTGCGCACAGAAGCAGCGCCAGCACCAGGCGCCCGGCGAAAACGGCAATACGAAGCGGCGACATCGGCACTCTCTCCTCCCTATCCGCTGTGCCTCTACGAATCGGCGCGAAGTATGCGACACCGCGACCAAAGCCGCGACCTTCTCAGTCATGAAATATTGGAATTGTGATGTCGTCTGCGGGCGCTGTGTGAGCCTGTCGGTAACTTGCGCGCCTCGATGTGACTTGAATTCAAAAACACAACAGGGAGTGAGCGATGCGGCGCCTCGTTCGATGGCTGCTTGCGCTGGTACTGATTGCCGGCGTGGCACTGGTGGCAGGGTTTCTCTGGTTCGTGCTGTGGCCGGTCCACACCATTCCCGCGCTCGAGCCGGTCGACGAGTACGTGTGGCTCGATCAGAACTGGGGCGCGGGCCAGAACACCGAGCAGCGCCAGACCTACTATTACACCGGCCAGGGCGCCTCGATGCCGCAAGGCGCCTCGGGCGGCGCGCTCAGATACGACTGGTTCGTGCACCTGGAGCTGCCGTTCTCCAGCGAGCGCTTCGCGAACCCCGATCACATGCGCAAATACCGGTTCCTGGTCGATCCGGCGCCGAGCCCGGCCAATCCGGACCAGCTGCCCATCGGCTTCACCAGGCACTTCGATCCGGCGATCGGCGAGTACGTGCTCGATATCACTTGCGCCGCCTGTCACACCGGCGAAATCCACTACACCAGGAACGATCGCACCGTCGCGATGCGCATCGACGGCGGTCAGGCCATGCACGCCTTCACCGACATGACCCGGGGCAGCTTCGCGCCGGTGCTGCTGGCATCGCTGGTCGACACCGCAGTCAAGCCCTGGAAGTTCGATCGTTTCGCACAGCGGGTGCTCGGTCCCGGCTATCCGGATTCCAAATCGGAATTGAAGTCGGCGCTGTGGGCGACCATCAAGGCCATGATCGGCAGCGGCCAGAACAATCCGCTGCGCAAGCTGTATCCGGTGCACGAGGGCTTCGGCCGCACCGACGCGCTGGGACGCATCGGCAATACCGCGTTCGGCGATCACCTGGCCAAGGGCAATTACCAGGTCGGCGATGCGCCGGTCAGCTATCCCTATCTCTGGAACATCTGGAAGTTCGACTGGGTGCAGTACAACGGCTCGGTGGCGCAGCCGCTGGCAAGAAACATCGGCGAGGCGCTCGGCGTTGGCGCGATTGCACCAATGCGCAGCGCCATGAACGAGCCACTGCCGAACGACCAGCGATTCCGCAGCAGTGTCGACATCGCCGGCCTGCAACGTATCGAACACACTCTGCAACAGCTCACGCCGCCGAGCTGGCCGGAACAGATTCTCGGCGCCATCGACACCGCGAAGGCGGAACAAGGCGCCAAGCTGTTCGAACAATACTGCCGCGGCTGCCACGGCCCGCATGTATCCGATGCCGCACGTCAGCAGGCGAGCGCGCCGCTCAAGCCGTTCCCGGAAGTGGAATGGCGCATCGAAGTGATTCCGCTGGAACACATCGGCACGGATCCGAATGCGGCGAAGGGCTTCATGGAGCGTCGTTACAATCTGTCGACGACGGGCCTGACGAATGCCCAGCTCGCCGATGCTCTGCGCCCGCTGTTAGTTCGCTCGCTGGCGCGCGATGCGCGGTTCCGCCTACGAGAAGTCGTTCGTCTGCGCGGCGAGCAGCAACTGCCGCTGGGTGAATTGCCCGCCTTGCTCGAGGGCTATCCCGATCCCGACGCGAATGCCACGCCCAGCTTGCCGCAGGACAGCTTCGACGCGATCGACACGGCATTGGAAACATTGCTGTCGCCCATGCCGGTCCTTCCGACGACGCAGCCCGACGATCCGCTCGACTGCGGGCTCGATTGTCACACGCTCAATCTGTTGTGGGATGTGCGCAATGGGCCGGCCAACGTCGAGCAGACTGTCGCTCGGTTGGATGTGACCAAACTCAGTGAGGGCCTGGCGCTGAACCTGGTTGGCATTCTGATCAAGAACCGCTTCTATGCGGATTACGGGATCGACTACGCCACTCAGCAATGTCTGGAAGGCTTCGGCGCACTGGATTTGCCGCAGCAGATTGCTGGTTATAAACCGCGGCCGCTGCAAGGCGTGTGGGCGACGCCGCCATTCCTGCACAACGGCTCAGTGCCGTCGCTGTACCAAATGCTGCTGCCGCCATCGAAGCGTGACCAGAAATTCTTCGTCGGCCGCCGGGAATTCGATCCAGTGCACGTTGGCTATGTGACGGCGCCGGATGCAGAAGGTGATGAGGACGGGTTCTGGCTGGATACGTCGATCCCGGGCAATAGAAACATCGGTCACGGTTTTGCAGCCGATGGAGCGACGTGGAGTAAACATCTGGCTGACCCGGAGGCGAATCCGCTGCCTTCAGGGGTGATTGGACCGGAGTTCACGGATGAGCAACGGTTCGCGCTGGTCGAATACTTGAAGGTTCATCGGGACCCGCCGACGCCGGAAGGGTTTCAACCGCCGCAATGTCAGCTGTTCGGCCGGTCGCTCTAAGAGAGGCGCGTTGGTGATCTGCGGCGCGCCGGGAGTGGTCTAGCTCGGCGTTGCTGTCGGTGGTGTGGTGGTCTGCGTCGCCGGGTGCGGTCTAGGTCGGCGTTGCTGTCGGAGTCAGTGACCTCGCCGCAGTTCGATCGGGCAGCGCTCTGTCGCGAGTCGTCGCGAAGACGACTCGTAAGTTTCGCGCGGTAGCAAGAAACGTGAGCGCTCGTTAGAGCGCGGTAGCGCGACCGCAGGTCGCTTCCGGCGACGCGAACCACCGACGCCTCCGGCGACGACCTCAACTCCAGAACGAGCGCACCATCGAGCGCTATTACTTCCTGAAGCTCTCCGCCCTCTTGCCCAACGTAACAAACAACGCGTCGAACGGCTCCTTGAATTTCTTCACGCCCTCGCGCTCGAGCTGCTCGCTCACCGCCTTCAGCTCGATGCCCATGTTGCGAAGGATCTGCACCGTCTCCTTCGCCTCAGCCAGATCGTCCTCGATCCTCACACCCGCGTCACCATGATCGCGAAACGCATCGACCGTCGCAGGCGGTAACGTATTAACAGTGTTCGGCGCGATCAGCGCCTCCACATACATCGTGTCCTTGTACGCCGGATCTTTGCTGGAAGTGGACGCCCATAACAAACGTTGCGGTTTCGCTCCCTTGTCCGCCAGAGCGCGCCAACGATCACTCCCGGTCCACTGCTTGTAGTACTGATAAGCCAATCGCGCGCTCGCGATGGCGGCGCGGCCGCGGCGGGCTTTGGATTCGTACGTGTTCATCGTGTCGAGCTTGGCGTCGATCAGCGTATCGATGCGGCTCAGGAAGAAGCTCGCAACCGATGCAAC
The DNA here is from genome assembly GCF_004138335.1 of Peristeroidobacter agariperforans. Classification (GTDB taxonomy): domain Bacteria; phylum Pseudomonadota; class Gammaproteobacteria; order Steroidobacterales; family Steroidobacteraceae; genus Steroidobacter; species Steroidobacter agariperforans. Next base: position 453,125 of record NZ_RYFW01000001.1, read on the forward strand.
TTTATCGATGGGCTGCCCCGCCTTCACCCGCTGCTCCAATCCAGTCAGGTACGCATCGACGACCGCGCGATAGCGATCGACGCTGAACAACAGAGTGACATTGATGTTGATGCCCGCCGCGATCAAGTCAGTGATCGCCGGCAGGCCGGCCTCGGTGCCCGGGACTTTGATCATGGCGTTGGGTCGATTGAACGCCTTCCACAAACGCACCCCTTCGGCAATCGTGCCTTGCGTGTCATCCGCCAGGTGCGGCGAAACCTCCAGGCTCACGAATCCGTCCCCGCCCCCCGTCGAATCGTAGGTCTGACGAAACAGATCGGCCGCGGCCTGCACATCTTCGAGCGCCAGCGTCTCGTAGATGTCGTTGATGCTCTTGCCCGCGCGGGCCAGGGCAGCAATAGCGTCGTTGTACTCCGCACCTTCGCCGATCGCCTTGGCAAAGATCGCAGGATTGGAGGTCACGCCGGCGAGTGCATCCTCGGAGATGAGGCGAGCCAGGTGCCCGTCGCGCAGCCAGCTGCGGCGGATGTCATCGAGCCAAATGCTCTGACCCAACTGGTGGACCTGGCGTAACCGATTCGGGACTCGCTCGTTCATCTCATGGCTCCAAGTTCAAAAGACTCTGCAATGCATCACGCGCCATTGTATAGGACTGGAGTGCGATTAGAGCTGTAGCGTCAACACTGCAATTCCCCACAATGGCTTGTTCACAAGCCTTCGGTAGGTATCCTCCGCCCAACACCAGATACTTCACACGGCAGCTCCGCGCAATGCTCCACTCGCTCATGTCACCCCGGATGCTGATCTTGGTGACGTTTCTGGCCTCCGTCACATTCATCCAGTTCCGCGGCCGGGTTCGGCACAAGTTCTCGCGTCTGGTCGCAGATCACGCCAATCTGCTCGCGCCCTACAACGCGCTGATGTATTTGTTCTCGGCGGTCAAAGCCAAGCCCTATGCGGACATCCGGGAGTTCCCGGAACTGAAACAGGTCACCGAACAGTGGCAGATGATCCGTGAGGAGGCACTGAAGCTGTTCGACGAAGGTCATATCCGTGCCGCCTCCGGTTACAACGACATCGGCTTCAACACCTTCTTCAAGCGCGGCTGGAAGCGTTTTTACCTGAAGTGGTACGGCGACTTCCTGCCATCGGCTTCGGCGTTGTGTCCGAAGACGGCCGAGCTGCTGGGTAAAATTCCTTCCATCAACGCGGCAATGTTTACACTTTTGCCGCCCGGCTCTCGCCTCGGCGCTCACCGCGATCCGTTCGCAGGCTCGTTGCGTTATCACCTCGGCCTGGTCACGCCCAATTCGCCCGAGTGCTACATCGTGGTCGACGGACAGAAGTATTACTGGAAGGACGGCGAGGCGGTGATGTTCGATGAGACATACATTCATCAAGCCGAGAACCGTACCGACGTCACCCGCGTGATTCTTTTCTGCGACATCGAGCGGCCGATCTCTAACCCCGTGTTGCGATGGATTAATCGCACCGTCGGCCACGGCATGATTCGCGCGGCGGCAACACAGAACGTGCCCGGCGAGCACGTCGGCGTGCTGAATCATATATTCGCTTACGTGTATCAAATCCGCGCGCTCGGCATTCGTATCAAGGAATGGCACAAGCCGCTCTACTACGTGCTGAAGTGGTGTCTGATCGCCGCCATCGGCTTTGGGCTCGTTGTCGGATTTTGAGACAACGTCTCATTCGACTTTGCGTTTGTCCTCGAGCGCAGCCTCGATCGCCGCGGCAATTATTTCCTCCGCGGCGTTAATCCAAGTCATTCTCGCGCGCTGATTTTCTCGTCACGGCGGTTCTCCGCTGGCGCGCCTTTTTCCGCATGGAACTTCCGTGCGTGCGTGTCGTTGCTTGCTTATCCTCGGCATGGTTTCTGCAAGTCTGTGGCCAAGCGGACTTGACCAGTGCCGGTGGACGGGGGCTGCAATGATGATGCGTCTCGGACTCGCGTGTATCACTCTGCTATTTCCCGTGTTGGGTCTCACCTGCGAGAGCGTCAATCGCGAGCAGTGCAAGCAGCGCTTCGAAGCGCTGGTGAATTACCGGACTGAAGCCATCACCAACGCCTTCGGCGATCTGCTCGGCACCTTGCCCACCGAGCTCGATGTGAAATTCGTCGGCAGCAAAGAGCTGAAAGACAGCGACGGCAAAGAAACGTACGACGCCGACCATCACGCGCTGGTGTTTCCTCGCCGCCTGCTCAGCGCCAAGGTCCCCAATCCGATCCGCGCTGCCGCTTACTACTGGCCGTTCTACGAGAACGAGCAATATCGAAATGCATTCCCGGTGGTGGAAACCATCGATCAGCTGATCTGGACCGCTTTCCTGCAGGAAGCGGCCAAGCGCCGCGGCCTGTCCTGGCCGCACAAGGACTGCGAGTCCAGCGATCTGGGCACGCGCCTGCCCTGCGAGATGCTGGTCGAAGGGATCAACGAGCATCTGAAGGAAGTGCGCACGCCGATCTTCAATGCCAACCGGCTCGACATGATCTGGCCGGAAGACTTCGCGGGCTTTCGCCGCGGGTTATGGAATAAAGGCGATCAGCTGTATCTGGACGTGCAGCGCTATGGCGGGATTCTGTTAATTGGCCCGCTGATCGATCAATTCGGCGTCCCGCGCGCACTCGCGTACATCGCGCAGACGCCGTTCCATGTCGAAGACAACAACATGCGCTTGTCCGCGCAGCGCTATCAGGAACGCGCGCGAAAAGTCCTCGACTGAGCTACCACATCAGATCGTCAGGGACGACATAGTCCTTGTACGGATCGTCTTCGGCCGGCCTGGCTTCTTCGGCGTTCAGTTTCACGATGGCGCGCTCGTCGCGCTCGCGGATGCGCTCGGCGATTTCCGGAAGCACCAGGTCGTACTTGCCTTCGCAGCGAGCGATCATGATCGTGCCGGCAATCAGCTTTTCGCGCAAAGCATTGTCGGCAACGATCCGACGCACCTTGCCGCGATCGATGAAATTGAAATATTCCTCGCTCTCCGGCTTGGGCAGCCGATGCTGCTCGATGAGCTGCTTGATCTGCGCCCAGCGCTCCTTGCGGTCCTGATTTTCCTGGCGTTTGCGGTTCAGCTCGGCATCGCGCGCAGCCTTATCCGCCTGCGCTTTGGCGCGCGCCTCGGCAGCCCGCTTCTCCTGCTCTTCACGCAGCTGGCGATTCTTGGCCTGCTGATGTTGCTGCTGCTTCTGCTGATTTTCGGCCTGGCGCGCCTGCTTCTTGCTGCCGAGGCCGGCGGCCAACAGCTGATCGCGCAATGACATGCTCATCGAAAGGCTCCGCACGGACTCCTTGGGGGACGGCGCCATTCTACGCAAACCGCCGCCGCGCGGGAGTGTGACGCTCTTCGAAAACTCAGGCCGGTTGCAGTCTGCCGCCGCGGACCGTCTCTATTTCCCGTCGCGGCGGAGCGCCGAACAGGCGTCGATACTCGCGGCTGAATTGCGACGGGCTTTCGTAACCGACGCGATGCGCAGCGGCAGCGGCCTCCAGCCCCTCGGTGAGCATCAGGCGGCGCGCCTCGTGCAAGCGCAGGTGTTTCTGAAACTGCATCGGCGACATGGCCGTCACTGCTTTGAAACGATGGTGCAACGACGATTCGCTCATGTGCGCGGCCGCCGCCAGGTCTTCGATGCGCAACGACTCGGTGAATCGCTTGCGCAACAGATCGATGGCGCGCGCCACGCGATTCACCTGGCTGTCGACGATGCACAACTCGCGCAATCGATGCCCCAACTCCCCGGTGAGCACTCGATAATGAATTTCCCTCAACACCAGGGGCGCGAGAATCGCGGCATCCCGCGGCTGTTCCAACAAGCGCGTCAGCCGCAGGACGGCGTCGAGCAATTGCGGACTGGTGCGTGCGACATACAAGCCACGGTCCGTAGACGGCGGCACGGCGCTGCGGCCAACCTGCAACAACAGCTCACCGATCATGCGTGCGTCGAGCTCGAGGCGCAGACACAGATAGGGCTTCTCGGGCGTCGCTTCGAGGACATGGCCGATCGCGGGCAACGTGACCGACACGGTGAGGTAATTCAACGCATCGTAGTAATAGATGTCGTCGCCGAGCAGTGCGCGCTTGCGCCCTTGCACGACGATGCAAAGGCTCGGCTCGTACACCGAGGGCGTCGGTACGGACGGCGCGTTGGCGCGAATCACCGTCAACGCCGGAATGGCGGACGGATGAATGCCCTCCTGGGGCGTCAACCGGGTGACCAGGGCAGCCAGCTCGGCTTGCTGCTCGTCCAGATTGGGGAGCTCGATAACGGCGGGATTCGGGATGGAAATGGCGGCGCTCATAGCTGCAGGCCCTACGATAATCAGGCTATTCGACCGCCTGATTATCAACATAGTTCAGCGTCGTTGTCCCACGCGGGCAAGCCACCTTTGCAGAATCGGGCAAGAATCGACGAGGAATGGACAGCGGCGGCGGGGCCGGCTGACGGCACTGTCAGCCCGGCGTCAGGCGGCCGTCACCCCGAACAGCTTGTCGCGATCGGCGGCGTCGAGCGGACGCCATCTGCCCTCGGGGAGCGCGCCCAAGTCGAGGTCACCGACGCGGCTGCGATGCAGCTTCTCGACGTGGTTGCCGACGGCCGCAAACATCCGGCGCGCCTGATGGTAACGGCCTTCAGTCAGCGTGAGCCTCGCCTGTCTCGGGCCGAGCACTTCCAGCGTCGCCGGCGCGAGCGGTTCGCGCTCGGATTCGAGCATCAACTTGCCGCTCGCGAATATTTTCACTTCGTCGCCGCGCAGATCGCGCGCCAGCGTCGCTTCATAAATCTTCGGCAGCTTGGATTTCGGCGAGACGATCTTGTGCAGCAACTTGCCGTCATCCGTCATCAGCAACAACCCGGTCGTGTCGCGATCGAGCCGCCCGACCGTCGCCACGATGGGATCGCGACGACGAAACCGTTCGGGTAACAAGTCATAAACGATCTGGCCAGGATCGCTGGTCGAGCACGTATAGCCGACCGGCTTGTTCAGCATCAGCAGCAGACCGGGCGCGGGATCCAGCGGCTCGCCATCGATGAGGACGCGCGAATGATCGACCTTGTCGTCCGAGTACAGCACTTCGCCGTCGATGTCTGTAATGCGACCCTCGCGAAAGATCGCGAGCACTTCCTTGCGACTGCCATAGCCGAGATTGGCGATGAGCTTGAGTAATTTCATCGCGAGCCCTTCGCCAGCCCTGCGCAGGCGCGAACTGCTGAACCTATCTCGTTCATCGCGCGGCCCTGCCGGATTTGCGAGCGGCCTTGGCACGCACCGCTTCGATGATCTTGTAGCCGTGCTGTTGCACGACCGTGCGCACGTTGTCGAAGCTTTCGCTCAACACGTTCTCATAGGGCAAGTGACGATTCGCCACCAGCCACAATTTGCCGCCGGGACGCAGCGAATCGGCAGCGACTGCGATGAAACGCCGGCCGATGTCTGGTCGATCGATAGCGCGCTGCGCATGGAACGGCGGATTGGTGACGATAACGTCATAGCTATCGGGCAGCCCTGCCGCCACGTCGTGCCAGCGATAGTCGATGGGCGTGCGCGCTTCGAAGCTCTTCAGATTCACGCGCGCCAATTCCAACGCGCGGTTCTCCGCCTCGTATGCATCGAGCGCACTGATGCCGGAACAGCGAGTCAACAACTCCGCTGACAAGTACCCGAAGCCTGCGCCCAGATCGGCAGCGCGGCCCGTCAAGTTCGATGGCAAATGCTCCGCGAGCAATGCCGACGCCACATCGATGCGATCCCACGCGAAGATTCCGGGACGACTCACGAAACGACCGTCCGCGATCGGTCGAGGCGCATCGAGCTCCTGCCAGTGCGCGATCAAAGAAACGTTGAGTCGCGCGAGCGATGCCGTCCAGAACACACGGCATTTGTTCTTGCTCATGGACTCGACGTCACCGGTGAGCTGCGTGAGATCGGCTTCGCTCGAGCGAGCGCCTTCGTCATTGCTCTGGCTGACAATGATGCGACCGCCCGGCTTGGTCATCGCGACGGCGCGCGCCATCAGCGCACGCGCCTCGTCACGCTGCCGAGGCGGCAATATCAGCACCAGCTCGTATGTTTTTGCCGCGCCGGCGACGTTGACCGCGAAGCCCGCTTGCGCCAATGCGTCTGCTTCGGGCTTGAAGCTTTGCTCACAAGTGAGCCCGGGCAGCGACCGCTCGCGCAGCGGCCAGCCGTCTCGTGCGCGAAGAAACATCGCGCCACCCGTCGGCCAGGGCAGACGGCCTTCACTGAATGGCAGGAAGAGCGTTTCGAGCGCCGCGTCGCTGCGATCAGCTGGCATGCGACTGCAACAGCTTCTCGGTGGCGGCGAGCAGCACGCACACGGCCACGCCTTGCACCGCTTCCGTCACTTCCGCCAGCTCCGGGAAGCTCGGCGCAATGCGGATGAAACGATCGTGCGGATCCTTGCCGAGCGGATGTGTCGCGCCCGCAGGCGTCAGCTCCACGCCGGCTTCTTTCGCCAGCTGCACGACACGCTTGGCGCAGCCGTCGAGCACTTCCAGCGAAATGAAATAACCGCCCTTGGGACGCGTCCACTTCGCAACGCCAGAATCGCCGAGCGCCTGCTCGAATGTATTCAGCACCTGCTCGAACTTGGGCGCGAGGCTGGCGCGATGACGATCCATCAGCGCAGCGACGCCGCCGTTGCTGTTGAACAGACGGATGTGACGCAGCTGATTCACCTTGTCGCCGCCGATGGTCCGCATGCTCATGTTCTTCAGATACCAGGCGGCGTTGTCCTTCGAGCCCGCGAACAACGCAACGCCGGCGCCGGCGAACGTGATCTTGGAGGTCGAGCCGAAGATGAACGCGCGATTCGGATTGCCATGACGCGCGCACAGCTCGTCGATGTTGGCAATCTCGACGCGCTCGGCGGTCAGGTGGTGCACGGCGTAGGCGTTATCCCAGAACAAACGAAAATCGCGCGCAGGAGTCTTCATCTTCGCCAGGCGCTCGACGGTTTCGTTGGAATACACCGTGCCGCACGGGTTGCTGTATTTCGGCACGCACCACATGCCCTTGATCTGCGGATCGGCGGCCACCAGCTTCTCGACCGCGTCCATGTCCGGACCGGTCTCGAGCATGGGCACCGGAATCATCTCGATGCCGAACTGCGCGCAGATGGAAAAGTGACGGTCGTAGCCCGGCACCGGGCAGATGAAAGCGACGCGAGATTCGCGCGACCACGGCTTCTCGCTATCGACCGTGCCCTTCAGCATCGAATACACGACCGCATCGTGCATCAGCGAGAGGCTGGCGTTGTCGCCCAGAATCACGCGGTCCGGGCTGACTCCGAAAATCGGCGCCAGCTGCGCACGCAGCTCCGCCAACCCCTGCAGCTCGCCGTAGTTGCGAGTGTCCACGCCACCGGCCAGGTAGTCGGCGCCGGGCAGGCTCAGCAGCTCGTTGCACAGGTCCAGCTGTTTCGACGACGGTTTGCCACGGGTCAGATTCAATTTCAGCTTGCGCTCGGCAAAAGCCTGGTAGCGGCGGCGGATGTCTTCGTGGACGGCGCGCAGGTCGTTGGCGCCTAAAGTCGTCAAGTTGGGCATGGGTGGGTGAAAGTCAGGCCGGTGTGGCCGGTTGGGGTAAATTTCGCGGCTGCGGATCTTAGCGGCTATTCTCAGCCCATGACATCCATCCTCATCGTCGGCGCCGGCGCGGTCGGTGCTCTGTTCGGCTCGGCGCTGGCCCGCCAGGGGGCCCAGGTCTCAGTGGTCTGTCGGTCGGATTACGACGTAGTTTCCCGCGAGGGCTACGACATTAGCAGCCCGCTGCTCGGCAACCATCGGTTCTGTCCACACGCAGTGTTCAAGACCGTGGCCGAGTCCAAGACGCCTCCGGATTACCTGATCCTGACCACCAAAGTGCTGGAAGGCGTGGATCGCGCCGCACTGATCCGCCCGGCCGTCGGACCCAAGACGGTCATTGTGCTGATCCAGAACGGGGTGGATATCGAGGCGGAAATCGCCACGGCCTTTCCCGAGAACGAGATCCTCAGCGGCCTCGCCATCGTCGGCGTGGGGCGCAGCGCCCCCGGCATGGTGAATCACCAGACCATGGGTTCGCTGAACCTGGGTCGCTACCCCAGCGGCGCGTCAGCGGCGGGCGAGCGGCTGGCCGCCTTGCTCAACGGCGCCGGCATCGGCTGCAAGCTGACCGATGACGTGGTGAGCGCGCGCTGGGTGAAGGCGGTGTGGAACGCGACATTCAATCCGATTTCGATCACCGGCGGCATGCTCGACACCGCGGTCATGCTCGGCACCGCCGAGTCGACTGCGTTCATTCGACGAGCGATGGATGAGGTTTGCGCAGTGGCCGCGGCTGCCGGCCACCCGGTGCACCCGAAGGTGGTCGAGCAGTTCATCAGCACCACCCAGGGCATGCAGCCATACCTCACCAGCATGGCGCTGGATTACAAGTACGGCCGACCGATGGAGATCGAGGCAATCCTGGGCAACACGGTGCGCGCCGCCCGCAAGCACGGCGTCAGCACGCCGATCCTCGAGACCCTGTACGCGCTGACGAAAATGATCGAGCGGCGGATCGCGGTTTAGCCAGCAGATTTCTTGCGCGTCTTCGGCGGCTGTTTCACGGCGTGCAGCACGTTGTCCGCGACCCGGGACATCCAGCCGCCCGAGTACAGCATCATCTTCAAGGTGTGCAGCAGCACCTGGCCCGGGCCTTCCACGGCCAGCCGGCAATCTTCTTCGATCTTGCAATTCTGCATCTCGAAGAGCCCATTGCCCTCGATGACCAGGTTGGTGTCCTTGAAGTGGCAATCGACGAACGACTTGCCGTCGAGGACCACGCGCTGCCCGTCAAAGGTTTTCCCGGTGACCTTCTTCATCTTTATGTAACTTCGAAAGTTATCGCCGCCATGTGAGCGAGGCGGTCTTTCTACACGAATGCGCCGGCTCTTGCACGGCCGGACGCCGTAGGGGAAGCTGCCGGCCGCATGCGTCTATGTAGATTCGATACCGACAGAGTAGGTGTGCTTCGCGGCGACATGGTCGTCGATGTGACCACCGTCCTGGAATCCATTCCCGCCGAGCGCTGGCCGCTCCCCCCGGGTGACCTGCTGATCGGCAGTTTCGACCGGCTACGCGGCCTGATCGACCAGGCGGCATTGTCCGGCGTGCCGCGTCATCTGGCCGACTGCGCGCTGAAAAGCCCGGTCGCCAACCCCAGCAAAATCCTCGGCGCGCTGAAGAACTATCACGAGCCCGCCGACGATGCGGACTACCCGGTCAGCACGCTGGACCGCGATGGCCTGTTCCTGAAGGCGAGCACCTCGGTCATCGGTCCGTCCGAAGGCATCGAGCTCGCCCTGCCCGGCCGGCAGCACGATCACGAAGTGGAGCTGGCAGTCGTCATCGGCTCCTGGTGTCGCAACGTCAGTCGCGAGCGCGCCATGGATCACGTCGTCGGATACACGGTGGCGCTGGATATGACCGTCAAAGGCACGGAGGAGCGCAGCCTGCGCAAGTCTCCGGACGGCCATACAGTCCTCGGACCCTGGCTGATTACGCGCGATGAAATTGCAGATCCAGGGGCGCTCGGCCTGTGGCTGCAGGTGAATCGTCAGCCGCGCCAGCGCGGCAACACTCGTAATCTGCTGAACGACGTGCCGCGCCTGATCGAATATGCGTCGACATTTTTCACGCTGTATCCGGGCGACATCATTCTCACCGGCACGCCGCCGGGCGCAGGCCCGGTGGTGTCGGGCGACGTCGTCGACGCCGGCATTGGCGGCATCGGCTCGATGCGAGTGGAAGTCAGATAGAAGTCGGGGTCGTCGACATCCTTCGACGACCCCGGCGCTAATCGCTAAGGCTAGTTACTAGTCCCTTCCCTGGGAGTGTTTGATCACTTCCCCTTACGCGGCTTTTTCGCCGCCTTCTTCTTTCCCCCTGAGCGCGTCTTGCTCTTGGCCGCGGCTTTTTTCTGGGCGCCTTTTTTCGCGCCTTTTTTCGCCGCGGTCTTCTTGCTGCCGGCGGTCTTACCCGCCGACTTCTTGCTCGACTTCTTCTTGCCACCCTTCTTCGCGGGTGCCTTGCCCGGCGCTTTCTTGGCGGGTGCCTTCTTCTTGGCAGGCGCCTTCTTCGCCGGAGACTTCTTCGCGGGCGCCCGCTTGGCCGGAGCTTCCTCAGCCGGGGCCTCTGCGGGCGGAGCTTCCTTCGGCGGAGCCTTCTTCGCAGGCGCTCGCTTCTTGGCGGGCTTCTCAGCCGGAGCGGCGGGCGGCGTTTCGACCGGCGGCGCCTGCTCTTCAGCCGGCGTTTCCGGATCCTGCACGACCGACGGCGGCGTCTCGGTATCGAGTTTCAACTGTTCAGGCTTCACCTTCTTCTCCTTCTTTTCTGATTTCTTCATGTTCGCCGCCGTGGCATGGGCCGCGAACATCGCGCCCTGCGGGTCGACGGCTTGTACGATCCAGTCGCCGCCCGGCACTTCCATCGGGCCATTGATCACCTGACCGCCGGCGGACTTCACTTTCTTGGCGGTCTGGTTCACGTCCTTGACGTGCACATAGCTCAACCAGTTCGGGCTCGGCCCGCTCTTCATGGTCATCATGCCGCCGAACGGCACGTCGCCGAAGCCGTAGATCAGATACTTGCCCATCGGCCCCATGTCGTGCTCGACCATATTCTCCCAGCCGAACAGGGCGGAGTAGAAGTCGAACGCGCCCTCGTGGTCGGTGCTGATGAGCTCGTGCCAGGAATGCTCGCCTGGCTGCGGTGGCGTGATCTTGCCGTAGTCTTCGGCGGATTCATACAGACCGAACTTCGCGCCATAAGGATCTTGCAGCACCGCGTGGCGGCTGCCGCTGGACATCGTGTCTACATCCTTCACGACCGAGCCGCCCTTGCTCTTTGCCAGCTCGATGGTCGCGTCGATATCGCCGGTGCCAATGTATGGCAGCCAGTGCGGGGCGGAACCGTTGCCTGCAACGGCGGCGCCGATCGGGCCGCGCTGCGCGGCGAACATTACGTAAGCAGCATCCTCTTCCCAGGGCTGGGGCTTCCAGCCGATCGCCTTCCCATAGAACGCATGGGCGGCATTGGCGTCCGGCGTCACCAGCTCATGCCAGACGAATCGTCCACGGACACTCTGATCTGCCATCGCGATCTCCCTCGATGAACTTTGTTAGGTAATCAAGCGGTCGAATCAAGAGACGTTCGTTGGCGGCTGAGCATACTCCGCTCGTTGGCGCAAAAGTAGTCAACACTCGATCGACGATCTCACATTGCACATTTGCTTCATGCGATGCGCACGCGAGCCGCCGCAGACTTGCCAAAAAATGGCGATGAGGTACAACAGCACGCCAGGAATTCCACCCTCATCGCAGCAAGACACGGATCTCATGATCACCACGCGGCTCAATCGTCGTGCATTCGTGGGCCTCGCCGGCGCAGTTGCGCTCGCCGCTTCACTGCCGTCGACGGCCGATACGCCATTGCAGATCTGGTTCATCCGCCACGGCGAGAGCGAGATCAATGTTCCCGGCAATCCGCGCACGGTGCCTGACGGCGGGGTGAGTTATCCATTGACGCGCAAGGGCGTGGAGCAGGCGCGCGCCCTGGCTGAATCGCTGCGTGGCGCGCCCATCACCAAGATCTATAGCAGCACCCATCTGCGCGCCATTCAGACAGCGGACGCAGTGGCGTTCGATCACACCCTCACGCTGTCGCTCGCGCCCGAAGCGGTCGAAATCGACTTCGGCATGACACCCGAGTCCACTCAGGATATCCGCGCGGTCTACGCCGAGCTGACCCGTAAGTGGTTCATGGAAAAAGACCTCGACGCGCGCAACGGCGCCGGCGAAAGCTTCGCCGACGTGCAGCGCCGCTTCCTGCCGTTTGTGCGGGAACTAATGAACCGTCACGCGCTGGACTCGGGCATCGTCGTGATCGTCGCGCACAGCGCGACCTTGGGCTTCATGGTGCCGGTGCTGGCGAGCAATGTGCCGGCCGATTTCGCCCTGCGCCATCCGCTGCCGAACACCGGCATCATCAAGACCGAGCTGCGCGACAGCCGGCTGTTCTGCACCGACTGGGCCGGTATCGCCGCGACCCGGTTCGGCGAATAGCCTGCAACTCTTAACTTCGATTGGGGGATGGCTGGCAGCTACCATGCGGCCCGCGTGCACGCGGTGGGCTGGAGGCTCGGCGAAATAAGATGTTGAGAAAAGCATTCTGGATTCTGGTGGCGCTGGTCGGCGCCTTTGCGGTCGGCGGCGTCGCACTCCATCGCGGCGAGACCATCAACGCCATGTGGATCGTGGTGGCCGCGCTGTGCATCTACAGCCTCGGTTATCGCTTTTACAGTGCGTGGGTGGCGGCCAAGGTATTGAGCGTCGATCCGACACGCGCGACACCGGCACTGCGGCTGAACAACGGCCGCGACTTCATGCCGACCCATCGCTGGATCGTGTTCGGCCATCACTTCGCCGCGATCGCCGGCCCCGGCCCCTTGATCGGCCCGACGCTCGCGGCCCAGTTCGGCTACCTGCCCGGCACCTTGTGGATCCTGGTCGGCGGCGTGCTCGGCGGCTGCGTTCAGGACATGACCATCCTGTTCCTGTCCACGCGACGCAACGGCCGCAGCCTCGGCCAGATGGCGCGTGACGAGCTCGGTCCGGTCGGCGGTTTCGCCGCCATCCTCGGCACGCTGACCATCATGATCATCCTGATCGCGGTGCTCGGCCTGGTCGTGGTCAATGCGATGAAGCACAGCCCGTGGGCCACCTCGACCGTGTTCGCCACCATCCCGATCGCGGTGCTGATCGGTCTGTATCTGCGCAATATCAGACCGGGTCGCGTGCTCGAAGGATCGCTGCTCGGGCTCGCGTTGTTGCTCCTAGCCGTGGTCGGCGGAGGCTGGGTCGATTCGCACCCGGCGCTGCGCGAGCTGTTCAACCTGCAGGGCAAGCCGCTCGCTGGGTTCGTGATCGGTTATGGGTTCATCGCCGCCGTGCTGCCGGTGTGGCTGCTGCTCGCGCCGCGCGATTATCTGTCGACCTTCCTCAAGCTCGGCACCGTGCTGCTGCTGATCGTGGCCGTCATCCTGATGCGGCCCGAGATCCACATGCCGGCGGTCACGCAGTTCATCGACGGCAGCGGCCCGATCTTCGGCGGCGCGCTATTCCCGTTCGTGTTCATCACCATTGCCTGTGGAGCAATTTCGGGTTTCCACGCGCTGGTCTCGAGCGGCACGACGCCCAAGCTCATCGGCAACGAGAGCGATGTGCGCCTGATCGGCTACGGCAGCATGATGCTGGAATCGGTGGTCGCCGTGATGGCGATGATCGCCGCCACGCTGCTCCAGCCCGGCGTGTATTTCGCGATCAATAGCGCGCCCGGCATCGTCGGCGCGACCGCCGAGGCGGCGGTCACCACCATTACGAGCTGGGGCTTCCCGGTGACCGTCGATCAGATGGCGTTCCTCGCCAAGGAAATGGGCGAGTCGACGTTGTTCGCCCGCACCGGCGGCGCGCCGTCGCTGGCGGTCGGCATGGCGAGTATTTTCTCGAGTGCGTTCGGCGAGAGCATGCTGGCCATCTGGTATCACTTCGCCATCATGTTCGAGGCGGTGTTCATCCTCACCACGCTCGACGCCGGCACGCGCGTCGGCCGCTTCATGCTGCAGGATGCGCTCAGCCATGTATGGAAGCCGATGGGCGAGACCTCCTGGTACCCGTCGGTGCTGATCTCCAGCGGCCTGGTGGTCGCCGGCTGGGGTTACTTCCTGTACATCGGCGTGGTCGATCCGAACGGCGGCATCAACATCCTCTGGCCGTTGTTCGGCATCGCCAATCAGCTGCTGGCCGGCATCGCCCTGAGCGTCGCGACCGGCATCCTGATCAAGCAGGGCAAGCTGCGCTATAGCTGGGTCACCGGCGTGCCGCTGGCGTGGCTCGCGATCATCACGACCTCGGCCACTTGGGAAAAAGTGGTTTCCGACGACCCGCGCATCGGCTTCCTATCGGCAGCGAATCAGATGGCGGCCAAGCTGGCCTCCGGCGCGATGACACCTGAACAAGCGGCGGTCGCGCCTCAGTTGATCTTCAATCAGCGCCTGGACGCGGTACTCGCAGTGTTGTTGTCGGCAATCCTCTGGGTTGTCATCGCCGACATGGTGCGTGTTAGCCTGCGCGCTATTCGAGGCCAGCCGGTGCCTCCGAACTCGGAAGCACCGCATGTCCACATCAGCACCATCGAGCTCGGGGTAGAGGCGACATAACCATGCAGCGACTGACATCATTCCTGGGCCTGGCCTGGAGCATGATCCGGTCGCTCGCCACCGATGACGCCTACGATAAGTATCTGGCTCATCACGCCCACGCGCACGCCGGCTCACCGCCGATGAGCCGACGCGCCTTCTATATGAAACAGCAGCAGAGCAAATGGACCGGAGTATCGCGCTGCTGCTGAGTGCTCAGACCACGAATCCTTGCTTGACGATCGGCAGCTTGCGCAGCCGCTTCCTGGTCGCCGCGTAGATCGCGTTACAAACCGCAGGCGCCACCAGCGCGACGGTCGGTTCGCCCATACCGCCGGGCTTTTCATCGCTGTTGAGCAAGTGAACTTCGATGACCGGCGACTCGTTCATGCGCAGCAGTCGATACGTGTCGAAGTTCTGTTCCTGCACCTTGCCGTTCGTGACGTTGATCTCGCTGAACAGCGCCGCGGTCAAGCCGAAGATGATGCCGCCTTCGGCCTGGGTCTGAACGATGCCGGGGTTCACCATCTGGCCGCAGTCGACCGCGCAGACGATGCGATGGACTTTGAGCTTGTCGCCTTCGAGCGAAATCTCCGCGACCTGAGCCAGGTAGGAGTCGTAGCCCGACATCAGAGCCACGCCTTGATGCCGTCCCGCCGGCGGCTTGCCCCACCCTGCTTTGCGAGCCGCGACATCGAGCACGGCCAGCCAACGCGGCTGCTTGGTTAACAAGGAGCGGCGGAACTCGACCGGATCGATCTGTGCTTCGGCCGCCAGCTCGTCCATGAAGCTCTCGATGGTGAAGCAGTTGAGCGCATGGCTCACCGAGCGCCAGTAGCCAACATCCAGTCCGACTTCGTGCTGCACATAGTCGATGTGCAGATTTGGCGCCTCGTACGGAAAGTTGTGAGCTGCCTCGATCGCGAACGGATCGGGCGTTCCTTGGGGCACGGCGCCCGGCGCCCAGCGTGCAGTCACGGACGGCGCGACCAGGTGCACCTTCACCGTATTCAGCTTGCCGTTACCGTCAAACGCCGCCGACAGCGTGTTGCGAGCGGGCGGACGATATTTGTCGTGCGTCGTATCGTCTTCACGCGTCCACAACAATTTCACCGGCTTGTTCATCGCCTTCGCGCACTCGACCGCGGCGGGAACGAAATCGACATCCAGCCGGCGACCGAAGCCGCCACCCAGGAACGTGGTGTGTACGAACACTTTCTCTGGCGGCAATCCAGCAGCTTTCGCCGCCGCGGCCTGTGACATCTGCTGAACTTGAGTGGGCGCGTACACGTGACAGCCATCGTCGCGAAACTCGACCGTGCAGTTCTGCGGCTCCAACGTCGCATGCGCGAGCATCGGCAGCTCATAAGTCGCCTCGACACGCCGGCTGTTCGATTTCCAACCCGCCTCGACGTCGCCTTCCTTGCGAACATCCAATCCTTTGCCGCCCGAGGCCGTTTTCAATCCCGCATAGATGGATGCATTGTTGAGCTTCGCCGTCGCGCCCGGGCTCCACTGAATATCCAACGCGTCGCGCGCGGTCTTCGCCTGCCACCAGGTGTCTGCAACCACAGCCACACCGGACGATGTTTGCAACACCTCGCGCACGCCGGGCATTGCCTTCGCTTTGTCGGCATTGAAGCTCTTCACGGCGCCGCCCAGCTCGGGCGGCTGCGCGAGTGCTGCGTACAACATGCCGGGCAAGCGCATGTCGATGCCGAACTGCGCGCTGCCATCGACCTTCGACGGCGTGTCGAGTCTCGGCAATGTTTTGCCGACATATTTGAACTCGTTGCTCCCTTTGACCTGAACGTTCTGCGGCGCCGGCATCGCGGCGGCCGCTTCGGCCAACTCGCCGAAAGAAGCACGACGGCTAGTGAACAAAACATAGCCATCGGCGACCGTGCACGACTGCGGTGGCGCGCCCCACTCTTTGGCCGCGGCGGCAATCAAACGAGTGCGCGCTTCGGCGCCCGCCATTCGAATCTTGTCCCACGCTTCGCGAACGCTCGTGCTGCCGCCGGTCGCTTGCGCGCCGAGCAGCTTGTTCACGTATTCGTTTCCAGGCGGTGCGAATTCAACCTTGATGGCGGTGGGCGCAACGCCCAGCTCTTCGGCGAGCAGCGTCGGCAGCGCGGTGTACACGCCCTGGCCCATCTCCGATTTGTCACAAAACATCGTGATGGAGCCGTCGGTGCCGATCTGCAGGAAGGCGTTGGCCTTGACCAGCTTCGGCGGACCGGATTGCTTCGCGACTTCTTCCGGTTTGCTACAGCCGGGCAAGTAACAGGCGATGACCAGACCGCCCGCGGCCGTCGCGCTCGATTTGAGGAAGCCGCGACGTGACATGTCGTTCATGAATGAGCGAGGTGAGCTTGCCATGTCAGCCGCCCTCCCTGCCCGTCGCGCCCGCCGCGATCGCCGCGGCTCGATGAATCGCCTTGCGAATGCGCGGATAGGTGCCGCAGCGACAAATGTTTCCGCTCATCGCCGCATCGATGTCGGCATCGGTAGGTTTCGGGTTCTGCTTTAGCAGCGCCGCGGCAGACATGATCTGTCCGGACTGGCAGTAACCGCACTGAGGGACATCGATCTCCATCCAGGCCTTCTGCACTGGATGACTGCGATCCGACGACAGCCCCTCGACAGTAGTGATCGCCTTACCGGCGACACTCTCGACGGGCGTGATACAGGCGCGCGTTGGAGCACCCTCGACATGCACGGTGCAGGCTCCGCACAGTGACATTCCGCAGCCGTACTTGGTGCCCGTCAGCCCCAATGAATCCCGTAGCACCCAAAGCAGTGGTGTATCCCCCGACACGTCCACATCGCGTGGCTGGCCATTGACCGTGAGCTTGATCATGTAGAAATCCTCACCGGCTTAGAGTTGTGCGGCCTGAATATAGGCCTGCGAGTGAGCAATTTCACAGTCTGTATTCCTGCATCGCAAAAGCCGCAACTGAACGACGCGACTGCACGAACAGCCTTTCGGCGCGGTGATGTCTCCAGGCCGCGACGCTTCGTGTCGGAATGTTTGACACGTTTTAACAGCCTGTGTAATTAACCGCAGCTCGTTCAACTTGAGGAGTGTGCCGATATGGCGTTGTGGAAAGATCAGTACGGCAGGGAACAGAACACCCCCGATCCCGCCCCGGAGAAAGCCGTGGCCACGGTCGCGAGTGTCGAAACAGCCCGTACCCCCGCGCCGGCAGCTCGCTCGGCTGCCGTTGCTGCGGATGCTAAGGAATCCGTGCTGGCCGCCGGCCTGACCATCGAAGGCAAGATCGAAGGCTCGGGTAACGTCCGCGTCGCCGGTAATTTCAAGGGCGACGTGCACGTGCAGGGCAACCTGACCATCGAGCAGGGCGCCAAGATCACCGGCAGCGTTCGCGCCAACACGGTCGTCGTCGGCGGCGAGCTGGAAGGCAACATCGATGCGGCGACTCGCGTCGAGCTGTTGCAGACCGGCGTGCTGAACGGCGACCTGAAGGCTGGCTCGCTCACGGTCGCCGCGGGCTCGCGCATGCGCGGCCGCGCCGAATTCGGCTGGGATGAGAAGGGCGGCAAGTAACCGCAATGGCTTCGATAGGTTCGGGACGCGCGGCTGCCTATGGCAAGACGCGCGTCTGCCCGCACTGTAAGTCGACCATTCTCGAAAGCGCGAGCATCTGCCCGGCGTGCAAGCACCACTTGCGCTTCGATCCCAAGGCCGTCGCGGAACAACGAGCGAAAGCCACCTTCTCGGCCTTGCGGGTCGAGGGTGGATTCCGTCATCCGGCGGAAGGCGAGCCGTGGGAATATTCGATCGTCATCTCGGTCCGCAATGACCGTGGCGAGGAAGTCGAGCGCAAGGTCGTCGGGGTCGGCGCACTCAATGTGAACGAGGGCAGGACCGTGACCCTGTCTGTCGACGTGTACAAGCCGCCCGAAAAATAACGCAAACTGGCGGCATGCCACGTTTGTACCTGGTTCGACACGCCAAACCCGCCGCCTCCTGGGGCGAGGACCCCGATCCGGGCCTCGACCCCACCGGCCTGACCCAAGCGCAAGCCACCGCTGAAGAGCTGGCCCGCTCGTTGTCCCGGCTGCAGCTCTACTGCAGCCCGATGCGCCGTTGCCGCGAGACCGCGCAGCCGCTCGAGCAAATCTGGTTCTGCAACGCCGAGCCGATGCCTTCGGTGGCTGAAATTCCCTCACCGCCGATCGCCGCCACCGAACGACGCGACTGGCTGATCGCATCGATGCGCGGCACCTGGCAACAGCTGCACGAGAAAGCTCCGGCAGGATCGATCGATTATCTGCAGTGGCGCCGTCAGCTGATCGAATCCTTGCTCGCCATCCAGCACGACTGCGTCATCTACACTCACTTCATCGCGATCAACGCCGCGGTCGGCTCCGCTCAGAAAAGCGACGCTGTCGTGTGTGTCCGTCCGGATCACGCATCGGTCACCGTCATCGGCAACGACCAGGGTCGACTGCGACTGATCGAGCTTGGCCGCGAAGCCGATACGTTGGTGCTGGCCAGACAGTAGGTGTCCGACACGCGCGGTATCAGGCAAAAGACTCGTGACCCAGACCGCTGAATATTCCGCTCGCCGACCGGAGACCGGAATGTTACCGCCCACCTATAATCCGCGGCGCTAACCCAATAGAGCCCAGGGGGGCTGGAGACCACGCCATGAGCCTGTCACTGTACGACGTGTCGATTCCCACATTCCTGCACTCCTTGCGCAGCCTGAAAGCCATCCTGGAAAAAGCAGTGGCGCATGCCGAGGCGCGCAAGTTCGACGCCAACGTATTCGCTTCCATGCGGCTGTATCCGGACATGCTGCCGCTCGCCCGTCAAATTCAGATCGCGAGCGACGCCGCCAAGGGCGCAGCTGCGCGTCTGAGCGGCACCGAGCCGCCGAAGTTCGAAGACACAGAAACCACGATGGCCGAGTTGATCGCGCGCGTGAACAAGACCATCGACTATCTGGAAGGCTTCAAGCCCCAGCAATTCGATGGCGATGACAATCGCATCATCACGGTCAAGACGCCGCGGACGTCGCTGAACTTCAAGGCGGTGGATTTCGTGCGCCACTGGGCGCTGCCGAACTTCTTCTTCCACGTCACGACCACGTACGCGCTGCTGCGTCATGGCGGTGTGGAGATCGGCAAGCTGGATTACCTGGGCCCGATTCCCCAGACCTGATCCGCAATTCGAGTGGAGGACCGACGGACGTCGGCCCTCCTTTTATTTACTCGCACTCGATCTGACTTCGTTCGCAAGCGTCAGATATGCGTGCGCCCGCCGATCATCAGCGCCAGCGACGCCTGCACCCGCTGCAACTGCTGGCGCGTGACCATGCCGCTCAGCATCTTCATGAAGTGCGGATGCTGGGCGCCCGACACGATGTACTGCCAGCGATAGGCTCGCAGCATCGTGTTCCGAATCTGCTGCTGCTCGGCGGGCGAAAAGCTGCGCTCACACAGCCGCATGAAATATCCCGCGTCGGCCGAGGACTGCGCGCTCACCACTTCATCCAGAGTGCGCAGCAGGGAAATGAAATCGTCGACGGCAATGTCGCGCTCCGCCGCGGTGAGACTGCGATCCTCACGGCTCCACTCGATCTCATCCATGACCGCGTGCTGGCACTCTTCCAGCCAATGAAACCGGAAGATGTCGCGATACAGATCCGACAGCTGGTCGTCGCGCTCCAGGCTTTCCCGATAGTGAGCCTGCGTGAACAGCTCGATGTGAAAGGTGAGCGCCAGCACCGCCCACGTGGATTTGTTCAGCACGCTGCGAGCCACTTCGTTGGCATCGGCGATCAAGGCGTAACCGCCAGGCATGCGCGCGGCGATTGCCGTTTCGATGCGACGGAACAGTTCCTGATGTTTCAGCTCCTCGTCGCTGAAGCGCACCAGCCCTTCGAGCGCCACCTGGTCGCCCAGCACCTGCTTGCTGGCGAGCTCGAGCGTCTTGGCGCCGATGAATCGTTCCACCAGCCCGAACAGACACGCATAGCTGCGCCCCTGCACGTGACTCATCGCCCGCTTCTCGTCCGCAGTGAGGAACTCGAGCTCGTCCACCTTGGTCAGGCCGTCGGGCAGGAACTTGCGGCGAAAGTCGAACGTCCGGCCGCGGAACACATCGGCGTCGATGTCCCAGCGCACCCGTTTGGACGCCTTGATGCAGCGGGCATAGCGCGCGCGATCGGAATTTTCCTGGAAAAGCTTTTCGGCGGCGGGCGACACCACCATGGCGGCTGCGGCACTCATACGTTTGACTCGCGGGCGGTTTTTCAAAGTGCGCGCATGTTGCAGATTTATGGCAAGCGGCGCATGAGGCAGAAGACTCATTCGCAGCGCCACACGGCCAGGACAAATGTCCTACTTGTACCCGGGCTGATTGGATGCCCATTAGGACTACGCGACGCCCCGGTCGCGGGCCACGACGATGGCCCGGGCGCGCGAGTCCACGCCCAACTTCTCGAAAATGTTCGTCAGGTGATTGCGCACCGTTTTCTCGCTGATGAACAAGCGCCGTGCGATTTCCCCGTTCGCAGCACCCTGCGCCACCAGACGCAGGATCGCGTTCTCACGCGCGGTCAATTCGACGAGGTCGACTGGCGCGATCGCCTGACCGCCGACATCCACCGGCTCCGTCACGCCCATCCAATCGTTGAATGTCTCGCAGAACCGCGCCCAGGCCGGTTCGTTCTCGATGAGTATGTGGTTCCGGCTTTCCAACGTCACGAAACTGGCGTTGGGAATCTCAGCCGCCAGCAATCGGCCCTGATCGAAAGGAATGCGCGCGTCATTGCGGGCATGCACCACGACGGTTGGCACTTTCACCAGCGGCAACAGCGACCGGACATTGATCTGCCCGAACGATTCGATGATGCGAGCGGCAATCTCCGGTTCGGTCGTGGTGCGCATCAGATCCGAGAACCAGCGGACCTGCTCGGTGGTCGCATCCGGGATGAATAACGAAGCAAACAACAGGCGGAACGCCGGATTCTCCTGACCCCAGCCTTGACGAATCAGCTCGACCAGCGCCTCGCCGTGCCGTCGCGAATCTTCGCCCCGTTGCGCCCAGCCCTCCGCATAGCAGCCATATAAGAGCAGCTTGCTGACTCGCTCGGGGTGGCGCACGGCGTACTCGATGCACGCAGCGCCGCCTTGTGACACGCCGAGCAACGGAAATGTTTCCAGGTCGGAAGCAGCAACGATTGCTTCGAGGTCTGCGACCTGAGCGGCGTGCGAGAGATCGGCGACGTCCCAATCCGAGAGCCCGCAACCGCGTGGATCGAAACGAATCAGCTGTCGGCCCGCCGAGAGAAAGCGAAACCAGTGTCGCCACACCGGGCTTTGCCAGTCGAACTCCAGGTGCGACAGCCAGTTGGCCGCCTTCACCAGCGGCGCTCCCTGCCCCGATGTGCCGACCGCCAGGCGCGTGCCGTCCGCGGATTTTATGAATCGAATCGTTTGTTGCATGGGGCGCCCCGGTCCGCCCCCAGAATAACAAAATGCGTCCCGAAGGGAGGAGGTCGCGAACTAAACCGCCCTTAAGGCCATGGCCACTGGCAAGCGCGCGGCCCGTAACGCAGGGAATAAACCGCCGAGCACGCCGATGACGCAGGCCCACACGACCCCAAGAATCATCAGCTGTGGACTGACGCTCAGCTCGAACACCAGCTGGCCGAGACCGCCCGCACCGCCCAGCGTGCTCACGGTATTGCCATTGAAGAATGCCCACGCGAGCAGCGCGCCTATGACACCGCCGATCAACGCCAGAACCAGCGCTTCAGCCAGCACCGACATGACCATCGCGGTGGAGCCGAACCCGAGCGCACGCAACGTTGCAATCTCCTGTAAACGAGCACTCACGGCCGAGTACATCGTGTTCAGAGCCGCGAACACCGCACCCACCGCCATGATGCCGCCCACCACGTAGGCGATCACCGAGATGATGGTCGTCATGGTCTTCGATTGTTGGCGGTAGTACTCGCGCTCTCGCACCACGTCCACCGCAAGCGCCGGGTTGGCGCTCAACGAATCCTTGAACGTTTGAAATGCCGACGGCGACTCGAGCAAGGCAGTGACACTTTGGAACGCGCCGCGCTGATCGATGGAGTTCAAGGTTTCCGCGTCCGTGATCAACGACGATTCGTGCGCGTCACCGGCGGTCTCGAACACGCCGACGACCGTCCAGTTGGCGCCTCGCGACCTGACCACGTCACCGACGTTCAAACCCTTGAACTGCGCGTGCGCCGACTTCCCAACGATCACCTCGGCCACCGCCGGTTGAAACATTCGTCCTTCGACGATCTTCAGCTCGGGACGCACTTCGAGCAACCTGGGGCCGACACCGCGCAGGATCACGCTGATTTCCGCGTCGTCCGCCTTCTTGTGCAGCATCAGGATGCGAAAGTTCTCCGCGCTCAGGATCGGCTCGCCCTTCTCGTCACGCTTGATGCCCGCGCCATCGACGATCAGCCGCACCGAATTGCGATCCAGCGCGCTCGAGGTCTCGGCGACCGAGCCATTGCGCATGACGATGGCGCGATCCTCGCGCCCCGTGGTTTCCATCGTCCGGATCAACCCTGTCGACATCGCCAACACCGATACCAGCACGGCGACCACGCCAGCAATGCCGATGACGACCACCAGTGAAGTGCTCACCCGCTGCGGCAGGCTGCGGAAGTTCATTGCGGTGACCGCGCCGATCTGACGGAACATTTTCATGAAGCGATCCTGCTCAACGCCCGGCAAGAGCATCGACGATGTTCAGCTGACGCGCACGCCAGGCTGGCGGAAAGCCGCTGATGAACGCAACCAGCACCGCGATGCCCGCGCCCATGCTCGCAACAAACATCGGCATGGAGAAGTTTCCGAACAGTTTCTGTAGCGCGGGCGCTTCGAACACCAGCGCGGCCAGAGCAATGCCGAGCGCGGCAGCAAACAAACACAACAGCAGCGACTCGGTCAGCACCAGGAGCAACACCTTGGTGTCCGAATAGCCGAGTGTCTTCAGCACAGCCAGCTCGGAGGTACGCTCACGCACCGATTGCATCATCGTGTTCGCGGTCAGGAACAACAGCGTGAACAGCACGGCGCCGACGATCGCATTGGCGATGAAGTTGATATCGGCAAACTGCTTGAGCTGAGACTGCGCCAGCGCGGACTCGGTCTGCGTGCGCGTTTCCACCGAGGAGTTGGCGAACATCTCGTCGATCTCACGCGAGATGCGTGTCGCCTGCTTGGGGTCCTCCAGGGAGACGATGTAGTAATGCAACTCGCCCGTGCCGAACTGGCGGGCCTCGTCGAAGTAGCTGTAGTTCAGATAGAACGACGGAAAGCCCGCGCCATACGCCTGGGCGTCGAACGTGCCGACGATATCGAACTCCCAGGTATTGCTGCCGGCCTTGTTGGTCCAGATGGACGTGCCGATCGGCACCCGGTCGCCGACCTTCCAGCCGTACTTCGCCGCGAGCGGCTCGCCGATCAGCGCACCGGTGCGAGTCTTGGCCATGGCCTCGATGTACTCGGGGCGAATCTTGATTTCCTTGTAGACCTTCATCAGCTCGACCGCGTCGGTGGCGAAGGCCGGAACGGGATTGCGCGCCTCCTGGTAATAGCCGCCGAAATACGCCCACATGGAAACCGCACGCACGCCCGGCACATTGCGAATGCGCGACAGATACGAGATCGGCATGCCGTCGGTCATGCCGGTGCGCGCCGAAACATACAGGCGATCCACGTCCAGACGCGCCAGCGCAGTGTTGAACCCCTGGTTGATCCCCTGCAGCAGGCCGAACAGCAGGAACGCGATCACGATGGAGATCATCGTGAACACGGTGCGCGTCTTCTTGCGCCACAGCCCGGCCCAGACGAGGCTGAAATATTTCACGCCGCGCGCCTCGTATCGTTGGTGAGCAGCCCCTTGTCGAGGTGCAGCTCGCGCGACGCGTACTCGGCGGCTTTCGGGTCGTGCGTCACCATCACGATGGTTTTGTTCTGGCTGCGGTTCAACGCCTGCAGCAGGTTCATGATCTCTTCGGCGTTCTGCCGGTCGAGGTCGCCGGTGGGCTCGTCGCAAACCAGCAGCGTAGGATCGGACACGATGGCACGGGCAATGGCAACGCGCTGCTGCTGACCGCCCGACAGTTCGTTGGGTTTGTGCCGGGCGCGCTCGGCGAGGCCGACCAGTTCCAGCGCGACCTGCACGCGCCGACGCCGCTCCGCCTTGGAAAGATTGGTCAGCAGCAACGGCACTTCGACGTTGGCCTCGGCGGTCAACACCGGCAGCAGGTTGTAGAACTGGAAGATGAAGCCGATGTGCCGGGCGCGCCAGTCCGACAGGCTGCCGCGCGACAGTTGATCGATGCGATCGCCCGCGACCAGCACTTCGCCGCTAGTGGGCTGATCCAGGCCGGCGACCAGATTCAGCAACGTGGTTTTGCCCGAGCCCGACGGCCCCATCAACGCCAGGAACTCGCCGGTCTCGATCGTCAGATCGACCCCATGAAGCACTTCAACCTTCTGCTTACCGCGAACATAGCTCTTGGTGACATTGCGCAGAGTCACGAGTGCAGTCATGGCACTTGATCCGTGTCGGCTATTGGAGGCGCGGCAGTGTACCCACTAGAGCAGCAGGGTGTCAGGGGGTGCCGGCAAAATGCGGCTAGCAACCGGACTTGGGCAGGGATGCCCTGATGCAGCGGGCACATGGACGTGCAGGAGCTGCCGACGGCGTGGGCTCAAGCCGTTGCTGGCTGAGCTTGTAACCTCTGCTCGCGAATCGGCAGATTGATAATTGCCGCCAGCAGCGCCAGGGCGATGTCGGCGTACCACATCCATTGATATGAATCGGTCTGCGACAGCACCACGCCGCCGAGCCATGCGCCGAGGAAACCGCCGACCTGGTGCGAGAACAGCGTGAGACCAAACAGCGTGGCCAGATAACGCGTGCCGAACAACTTGCCGACCAGGCCTGCCGTCGGCGGCACGGTCGCGAGCCAGGTCACGCCCAGCGCAGCTGCGAACACGTAGATGTTCAGCGCCGTCTTCGGCATCACGAGATAGACGGCAATCATCAGGGCGCGGCTCGCATAGATCCACGCCAGCAGATATTTCATCCGGTACCGCTGGCCGAGCCAGCCGATGCCGAGACTGCCGACAACATTGAACAATCCGATCAAGGCGAGCGAATTCGCCGCCACGTTCGGCGTCAATCCGCACAGCTGCAGGTCGCTCGGGAAATGCGTGACCAGGAACGCGATGTGAAATCCGCAAGTGAAGAAGCCGGCGTGCAGATATAAGTAGCTCGGATTGCGCAGCGCCTCGCGCAACTGATTGCTCAGGCTGATGTGACCAGCCGCGACGGTGCTGGCAGCGCTGCTTGCAGCGCTTGCAGTGGAGCGAATCAACGGCAGCACCAATGGAATCGTCAGCAACGCCGCGAACGCCGTAGCAAACATTGCGCTCGCCCAGCCCGCCACGCCGATGATGAATTGCACCAGCGGCGCGAACACGAACTGACCGATCGAGCCCCCGGCATTGATGATGCCCGAGGCCATCGAGCGCTTTTCCGCCGGCAAGCGCTGCGAGGCGATGCCGATCAGTATCGAGAAGCTGCCTGCCGCCGCACCAGCCGCTGCGATCACCCCCATCGTCAGCAGCAGGCCGGCACTCGTCGTCATGAGCGGCGTGAGCGCGGCGCCGAGCGCCAACAACAAAGAGCCCGCGATGATGACTTTCGGCGCGCCATACTTGTCCGCGACGGCGCCGAAGACCGGCTGAGCCGCCCCAAATACAAATTGGCCGACGGCGAGCGCGAAGCTCATGGCGACGATGGATACGCCTGTACTCTGAGTGATGGGCAACAGGAACAAACCTGTCGTTTGCCGCACACCCATCGTGATGAGCAGGATGGCCGCCGCTGCGAGAATGAGTCCAAACGTGCTGGCGGAGACGCTGGACGGAGCTGCGGTGGATGTGCTCATAAGGCGGTGAAGTATTGCGCGTTACCGCTGCGTCTCACCAGCCGCTTTTAGACGTGATGGGTTCATCACTCTGGTGATCGAAACCCCGGTAATGCTGCAATCACCGACGCGCTCCCTTATGATCGCGCGCTTTTATTTAAGGATGCAGCGTAGATCATGAAGATCTCTTCAATCATGGTGGTGCGCGTCGCGGTCGCGGCCATGTTCATCATTCACGGCGTCATGCGTGTCGTCGAGAATGCCGTCGGCCCGTTCGGCCCGTTCCTGGAATCGCGGGGCTTGCCGTTCGGCCTGGCATGGGCCTGGGCGGTCACGCTCATCGAGATCGCCGGCGGTACGTTGCTGGCATTGGGCCGTTACACCGCGCCGCTCGCGGCTTACTTCATCATCCAGACCGCGCTCGGCATCTGGTGGGTGCATTGGCACGCGGGCTGGTTCGTGGTCGGGCTCGGCCGCAACGGCATGGAATACAGCGTGCTGATCATCGCGTGCCTGATCGCCGTGCTGCTCGGGAAAAAATAATCAGGTCGTCGCCGCGACCACTCGCTTGGCTTGATTGCGCAGCTTACGACGCAGCTCGGTAGGTTTGACGATGTCGGCCTCGAACACCAGATCGAACAGAATGCGCAGCGCCGCTTCCTCCCGCTCGAAGTCGAGCGTCACCGGTTTGCGGCCTTTGAAGTTCTCGCCGAGCGGCTCGAGCCGGGTGCGAAACCAGTTGCCGAAGCTGTCGAGCAATTGCTGCTTACCCTTGGCGGAAATATTCAGATCCACCGGGAAGGCGACCGGTGGATTCTTCTCGAACTTCTCGCACCAGGCGTTCCAGAACTTGTGCAGATCGAAATCGGAATCGCGCGTGAAACTCGTGCCGGTCGTCGCCAGCGACAACATGCGTGAGATGCGGAACACGCGAGTTTCACGCTTCACGCGGCCGATCAGGTACCAGGTGTCGACCTTGACGACCAGCGCGTAGGGCTCGACCAGATACTCCTTTTCTTCGCCGTTGCTGCGGCGATAGTTGATGTTGATGCACTCGTCCTTCCAGATCGCGGCACGCAACGTGTCGAGGTAAGGCGAAACGGAATAAGAACGGAACCAGGGCTTGGTATCGAACAACAATCGGCCGCGAGCGTGCTGAGCCCGCAACTGGTGCATCGTCGGTACGGCGGCGGCGAGCTTGTCGAGTGCGGTACGAGTTGGAGCCGCGAGATCCTGAACGCCGATGCCGGCGGGACTCGCGATGAGCGCCAACGCTTCCGCTTCGCCAGAAGACAGACCCGTCAGATCGGAGGTGTAACCCTCGACCAGGCGAATGCCCCCGCCCCGCCCTTGCTCGGTGTACACCGGCACGCCCATGGTCGAGAGCGCGTCGATATCGCGAAATATAGTGCGAACCGAAACACTCAGACGCTGAGCAAGCTCACCGGCGGTGAGCGCCTGAGCCCTCTGCAGGGCCATGAGAATGGCAATGAGTCGTTCGGCGCGCATGTCGGGATTACAACTTCAAACGCTGACATAGTATGTCAACGAAGACGTCAACCAAGACGAAGATTGCCCACATCGCAACCTTCGCCCAAGGATCAGCCGCGCGCGCCAGCGCGCAAATTTATTCTTTTAGCCCCCTCGCCCTTGAGGGCGAGGGGGTTGGGGTGTGAGTAATCTTCAGCGCACACCCAAAGAAAAATGCGCTTAGCGAACACCCATGAACGCAGACGTATAGTCTGCCTGGCTGCGGCGAATTGCTTCGTACGCTTCATCGCGGCCATACGCGTGCGTGATCTCTACCGCGTGATCCGGCGAGCCCGGGGCGTGCTTGTACGTCAGGAAGTAGTGGCGCACGCGCTCGATCACCGACTTCGGGCACTGAGAAATGTCGGTCAGGTGGCCATACAGCGCGTCATCGCGCATCACGGCGATGATTTTGTCGTCGGCTTCGTTGTCATCGATCATGCGCAGACCGCCGATCGGGATCGCCTGCACCAGCACGTCGCCGTGGCCGATCGATTTTTCGGTTAGCACGCAGATATCCATCGGGTCGCCGTCGCCCTTGATGCCGGTCTTGCCGGTGCGCTCCTCGCAATAAGCAGCGACGCGCTCGGCGCACAGCGTGCGGGGCAGGAAACCGTAGAGCGACGGGCAGATGTTCGAGAAGCGCTGGGGGCGGTCGACCTTGAGCAGGCCGGTGGCCTTGTCGAGCTCATATTTCACCGTGTCGGTGGGCACGATCTCGATATAGGCGGTGACGATGGACGGAGCTTCGGCGCCGATTTCGACGCCATGCCAGGGATGGGCACGGAATGCAGAAGGAAACATGGTCGGCATGATTACGTAGATGGACTGGGGGATGAAAACGGGGCGAACCTGAACCGGTCCGCAGCGAAACGCGCTGACATGGTCAATAATTGGGGGCGAGAGTCTACCTGAAGCTTGCCGCCAACCGACCCCGACCTCATGACCGATCTGAAACAATTCATCCGCGATGTCGCCGATTTCCCACGGTCCGGCATTATTTTTCGCGACATTGCCCCGTTACTGCGCAGTCATTTCGGGCCGACCATCGAGGCGATGAGCGGCTTGCTGGACGCCGAGGAATGGGGGCGGATCGACGCCGTGGCGGGTATCGAGTCGCGCGGCTTCATGCTCGGCTCCGCCCTGGCCCTGCGGCATGGCAAAGGCTTCGTCCCGATCCGCAAAAAAGGCAAACTGCCTCCGCCGGTCGTCAGCATCCCGTATCAGCTCGAGTACGGCGAGGGAGTGCTGGAAATGCAGCAGGGTAACGGCCGGCTGCTGTTGATCGACGACGTGCTCGCCACCGGCGGGACCCTGGCTGCAGCCGCCGAGCTGTGCCTGCTCGCGGGCTACCAGGTCGACGCCCTGGCGGTGCTCATCGATCTCAATCTGATCAAGGACTTCCGTTGGGAAGGGCAGTCGGCGCGGACGGTCATCCGATACTAGTGGGTTACAAGACCTGACAAATCTTCACGCGGGGCCAGAGTGCCCCCCGCCGCGCCCTCGCTGACAATGTTGTCCATAGCTGGACCAAGGATGTCTCGTTGGGGGTGCCATGAGAAACGCAGCGAAACGGGCGCTGGCCGCCCTAGCCATGACCATCGGCCTGACCACGCAGGCCATGGCCGTCGAGCCGGGCCAGACGGTCGACAACTTCCGCCTGCTCGATCAGCGGGGCAAATCGCACGAGCTCTACTACCTCTCGGACATGAAGGCCGTGGTGCTGATGGTGCAGGGAAATGGTTGCCCCATCGTGCGCCAGGCGTTGCCGGCGCTGGCCGAAGTGCGCGCCAGATACCAGGCTCGGGGCGTCGAGTTCCTGTTGCTGAATTCGAACTTGCAGGACACGCGCGATCTGGTCGCCAAGGAAGCGAGCGAGTTCAAGATCGACTTCCCCATCCTGCTCGATGAATCGCAGCTCATCGGCGAGGCGCTCGGTGTCGTGCGCACCTCCGAAGTGTTCGTGATCGATCCCAAGGGCTGGAAGCTCAAATATCGCGGCCCAATGGATGACCGGCTCTCTTATGAGCGTCAACGCCCGGCGCAGCACCACTATCTCACCGATGCGCTCGACGCCGTGCTCGCCGGCAAGCCCGTGCAGACACCGCAGGCCGACGGCGTCGGCTGCCTGGTCAATTTTCCCGAGCGCGATCGCAAGGTGAGTCACAACCAGATCTCTTATTCCAAAGAGATCGCGCCGCTGCTCAAAGATCGTTGCGTCGTGTGTCATCAAGTCGGCGGCGTCGGCCCGTGGGCCATGACGGGCTACGACATGGTGAAAGGCTTCGCGCCGATGATCCGCGAAGTCCTGCGCACTCAGCGCATGCCGCCGTGGCATGCCGATCCCCATTACGGCACATTCGAGAACGCACGCGGCCTCACCAACGATCAACGCAAACTGCTGGTGCACTGGATCGAGGCGGGCGCGCCTCGCGGCACTGGCGATGATCCGCTGTTGGCGGTCAAGCCTGAGATCAAAGAATGGAAACACGGCAAGCCGGATCTGATCGTTGAAATCCCCGCGTACGACATTCCCGCGACGGGCGTCATCGAATATCAGTATCCGCGCGTGAAGAACCCGCTCGGTCGCGATGTCTGGATCACTGCGGTCGAGATTCATCCGGGCGCGAAGCAGGCGATTCATCACATCATCGCCAACGATCCCGTCGTCGCCGGCTCCACCGGCGAGCGCAGCGGCGGCAATCTCGCCGGCTTCGCGCCGGGCATGGAGCCGATCGTTTATCCGCAAGACACCGGCGTGCTGTTCCCGAAGGACGCGGACTTCGTATTCCAGATGCACTACACGCCGAACGGCAAAGCCGTCACGGATCACAGCAAGGTCGGCTTCTATTTCCGCGAAGCCAGCAACCCGCCGAAGTATCCCTTGCACCTCACGGCGCTGACCGATTTCAAATTCGAGATTCCGCCGGGCGCGAAGGAACATACGACCACGGTGACGCGCCCCATTCAGCGCGACATGTTGATCTACAACATCATGCCCCACTCGCATCTGCGCGGCCGCGCCGGCACGATGACCGCTGTTTATCCGGACGGTCGGGAAGAGATTCTGCTCAACGTGCCCAAATACGACTTCAACTGGCAGACGGTGTACGAGTACCAGCAGCCGAAGACCATTCCGGCCGGCTCGAAGCTGGTGTGGCGCTTCAGTTGGGACAACTCGACACAGAATCCGGCAAACCCGGATCCCACCAAGCCGGTGCGCTGGGGCGATCAGACCTTCGAAGAAATGGGCATCGGCTTCGTGCGCTTCCGCTACCTCGACGAGACCACCGATAAAGCGCGCGTCAGTGCAAGCAAGGCCACGCAGACAGCGGCGCTCGACGATTAAATTTCCGTCAGCCTGTGGCTGGCAACTCTTACAAGGGCGGCTCATCGAGCCGCCCTTTTTATTCGTAAGTTCCGTGGTTGGCGCTGGAGAAATACCTACGAGCGTAACTGTCGCCATTTGGCGAACCGGTTCAGATCAGGCCGTTATTACGGTTCAGTTTCGCTATAGTTCGCGTCTGCCGACAGATCGGCAGCAACTAGACCTATAAGGATTCGAGCTGATGTTGAGAAAGGTGCTGCTAGCGCTGCTGATGGTGCTAGGACCGGCGTCCGCCTTCGCCGCGACAATGTATATCTCCGATGAGCTGACTGTTCCTCTGCGTCGCGGCCCATCGAATGGTCACAAGATCATCAACGCCGCGCTGCCCAGCGGTCTCGCGTTGGATGTGCTCGGCGAAGACAAGGCCGCGGGGTTCACGCAGGTGCGCACACCGAATGGCACCGAGGGATGGTTGCCTACTCAGTACCTGGTCAGTCAACCCGTCGCGAAGGACCGACTCGCCGCCGCGACCAAGCGCGTCGAAGCACTCGAGGCGCAGCTGAAATCGACTCGCGAGAATTATCAGGACGTGCGCGGCGCGCGCAGCGAGATCGAAAGCAAGGCCAACGATCTCTCCAAAGAAAATCAGAAACTGCAAACCGAGCTGGCGGAGATCCGCCGCGTCTCGGCCACGGCCATCACGCAGTTCGAAGAAAACAAACAGTTGAAGGCCAGCAATGCGTCGCTGACCACACAGGTCACACAGTTGACCGACGAAGTGCAGGACCTGAAGCGCAATGTGATGTTGCGCTGGCTGTTATCCGGCGGCGCCCTGGTGCTGATCGGATTGGCGCTCGGCGCGTGGATCAAGTCGCGGCCGAAGCGCAGCACGTGGGCGTAAGTAAGAAGCGCTAGGGTGGTGGCGGGCTCTGAAGCACGGAGCCCGAAGAGAAGCCTGTGAACGATCGCGACGTCAGTGTTGAGAGATCGTTGTGCCTGGGCCTGCAGGAGGACACCGATTAGCCAAGGCAACAACGGGCCAACTCGCAAAACCTTACTCGCCTCGATCGCTCACAGGCAGGCTCACAGATTGACATGAGACCAGCACGATCACATCGGACCCGGGAGCAGACTCGCAGTTTCGATTGAGCTGCTTGTTGGTATAGATCCGGTAGGCCTCGGAAATGAACCCTGGGGGTGCGAAAAAAATTCTACGAACTAACGGCAACCGCAGCGCAGGCGCTGCGGCCGCATCAAGAGCGCGGCAACATTTCGCTGCTGCCGTCGACACGCGCTCGAAACATCTGCCCGTCCTTGCGAATCATCAGACCTTCCATTACCGGCGCCTGCGTCTGTTCATCCCGATGCGGATAAACCTGCACCGCGATCACGCGCCCGCCATATAAAGCAGTGACGGCAGGCACCGTGGTGTGCCCGACCAGAATGGCCTGCACGCCGAAGCGCCCCCGAATCAGCTCGATATCACTTTGCTCCGCGACCTTGAAGCCGCCTTTGCGAGCCGCGTCCTGAAAATAGCCGCGATACCACAGCGGCCCGTCCTGGCCCATGACGAATTCGGTTTGCACGTCCGCGGATGCCCCGGGCTCCAGCAACGCGGCGCGCACGGTTTGATTCACAGCCGACAAAGACAGCCCGCGATCCACCAGCTCACGCGAGATGCCGCCGTGCAAGCACAGATATTGGCCGAGCCGGAACACTGCAGCTTTGCTCCGCAACCATTGGCCGAGTAGTGTTTGCTCGCTCCAGAGCAAAGCATATCGGTCGGCGCCCAGCAGCGCAGCGACGCGTCGATATTTCGGGTTCAGATAGCGATCGTCGCCCGTGAGCACCAT
Source organism: Peristeroidobacter agariperforans (assembly GCF_004138335.1). Classification (GTDB taxonomy): domain Bacteria; phylum Pseudomonadota; class Gammaproteobacteria; order Steroidobacterales; family Steroidobacteraceae; genus Steroidobacter; species Steroidobacter agariperforans. The sequence goes on from NZ_RYFW01000001.1 coordinate 486,069, forward strand.
CGACTCGTGATTGCCGATCGCCAGGTGCACGCCTCCACCGATTCGCGCCGCTTCCGCTTCGAGCTTGTAAATCAACCACAGCAGCTCGGTCTGGTTCGGGCCGCGGTCGAACACATCGCCGAGTACAGCGAGATGTCCTTTGCCGAACGACCAGCGCAGGCGCTCGTCGATGATTCCGTGCCGCTGCAGAAGCTGCACGGCGATTTCGAATTCGCCGTGCGTATCAGCCATCACGAATATCGGCGTGCGTGGGTTGACACGAATTTCATCGCTCGCCGGCTGCGCGGGGCCACGCAACTTTACCTCGAACGCCGGCAGCGAGCCGACGGCCGCAAGCGTCACGACATCGCCGACCGCGACGGCCTGATCGCGCACTCGTGGCCCCTCGCCAGCATCTTCGACCGAGCGTGAGCGCCAGCTGCCATCGGCGGCACGAATGACATAGGGCCCGTCCTGCAGAGATTCGGCTCGAACCAGGCCAGTGCCGAAGGCCAGTAATGCTGCTGCAATCAGCAGCGGCCACAGGCTCGCCCGTGACTGCGGGTCAGGAAGATGCGACATGGATCGCATCATAGAGCAAATATTTCTTTGCCGGCCGCCGGCCGCGTCACGGCGCCGAAACCACATCCCCACCTGAACGCGAACAACCTGCAGGAATGCCCAATTGAGAGTCCCGGCCAGTTCCAGCCGCGCCGGATTTGGTTACTATCGACACCGATGAGCACCGTCACTCTTGGTCCAGCGCGCATGGGAGATGCACCTGCCATAGCCCACCTGTCGCGCGACCTGATCGAAACCGACCTGCCCTGGAGCTGGACGCCCCGGCGCGTGGCCAGCCTGATGCGCCAGCGCGAAAGCGCTGCAGTGATTGCGCGCGATCAGAATCGTCTCGCCGGATTCATCCTCGCCCAGTACGGCGACGAGTCGGCGCACATCGCATTGCTCGGCGTCGCGAACGAATATCGCCGGCAGGGTATCGGCCGGCGCATGGTGCAATGGGTGGAGGAGACCGCAATGGTCGCTGGCCTGTTCCTGGTGCGGCTGGAAGTGCGCGCCATCAAGCGTGAGGCGCGCCATTTCTACGCAAGGCTGGGCTATCGCGAGACCGATCGCGTCGATGGCTACTACAGCGGCCTCGAGGACGCGATCAAAATGTCTCGAGACCTGCGCGCCCTGTCTACCTCAAAATAGCTCGCCCGCCGGCCCAGGCATCATCTGCGAGCGCACCAGCGGAATCGGCGGACCGCCATACGACAGGAATTCGTCGTTGAATAGTTTCCACGCCTCGCGGCCGCCGCGGCTGCCGGCCCAGTCGTCGCGCAGCTTGCGGATCATCAGCTTGCCCAGCGTGTAATTCAGATAACCGGGATCATAAGTGCCGCGCGCCGCCTGCTGCCGCGCATTGCCTGCATCCTGAAACGCCTTCTCTTTGAACATCTGTTCGCACTGAGCAACGGTCATGCCTTGGGTGTGCAGTCCGATTGCGCACATGTAACGCACGTTCCGCAGCAGCGCGTTCAGCAACTGGCCGATGTGCAACTCGGGCTCGGTGGCCGCGAGGCCATGCTCGATCATCAGCTCCTCGGCGTAGTGCGCCCAGCCTTCGGCAAAGGCATAGCCGACGAACAACTGGCCGAAGCGCCACGGCGAACGGTTCGAGTGCAGGAACTGCAGGAAGTGGCCCGGCCACACTTCATGAATCGAAGTGAACAGCAGATCGGCCTTGCCGGGAATGTACTCGTCCTGCTCGGCTTTGGACCATTTCGGATCCGGCGGCGCGATGTAGTAGACCGACGGCAGCTCCTTCTCGAAGGGCCCGGGAATGTTGATGTACGCGAAGTTCTGGCGCCGATACGCCGGCGCTTCTTCGACCTTCGCTTCCTCGGTGCCCGGAATGCTGACGACGTCATGATCCAGGATGTATTTCTTGATGGTCTCGAGCTGGGCTCGCGCGCCCGCGACAGCGCCGCCCTCGGGCTTGTCGGCGTTCACGCGCGCGACGCATTCCTCGATCTTCGCGCCCGGCGCGAACGCCTTGCACGCTTCGTTGAGCGCAGACAGGTTGCGCTCCAGATCGGCGCGACCGATGGCCTCGATTTTTTCCAGCGGCACGTCGACGTTCTCAGTCATTCGCAACATGGCGGCGAAGCGCTCGGGGCCGAGCGCATAATTGTCGTTGGCCGTCGCACGCTGCGCTTCCAGCCACTTGGCGAAATCTTCCATCGCGACCGCGGCAGGCTCGATCGCTACGCTCAGTTCTTTCTTCAGCTCGTCGGGAATTTCCGCGAATGCCTGCGGCACATCGTTGCGATAAAAATCCACGAAGCCGCCAAAGCTCGCGACGCCGAAATCGATGAAGGTGCGCGGCAACGGCAGTTGCAGGTTCGCTTTGATCTGTTCCAGCGCATTCGGCACCTGTTTTGCGTACGCGATGAATGCGCGGGCCCGCTCGTCCGGCGGCGCATAGGGCGTCGTGACGTAGGTGCTCGGATCCAGACCGGAATCGAAGTACCAGGCCGGGTTGGTGAAAGGCTGGCGCAGGTCGCGCAGCGCAAACAGATCGTTATCGATACGGCTCACGACGTAGTCGCGCTGAAACCGCTCCTCCGGCATCAGCGAGTCGTCTTTGAAACCGACTGCCTTGGCGCGCATCTGCTCGAGCCGCGCAATCTCTTTCTTGATGCCCTCGGCGCTCCAGTCCGGCAGCTGGCCGTCGAACTCGTGCTTGCCCTGCGCGACCGCGAAACTCGGATGAGCGCGGAAATAGCCGTCGACGAATTCATCGACGTACTTGGTCCACTCGACGTTGACGACCGGCGCCGGCGGCTCGGTGGCTCGGGCATTCGGCTTGGGCGAGCGGTCGCAACCGGCCAGCGCGACCAGCACCGTGATGACGCACAGGGTGCGACGTAGACCTGACATTCACAATCCTCGGCGAAAGTTGAGCGGCGATGATAACCGCTCAACGCCGGCGCTGGGGGACGCCGGCGGGCAGCCGGCGTCCAGCGAAGCGAATGGGTCGATTTTTCTTTGGCAATTTTTACGTTGGCTCAGAAGTTCATCCGCAGCGACACGCCATAAGTCCTCGGCATGTTGGTGAGATACCCGACGCGGGCGCGAAAGCCACGCTCACGATCCAACGACAGGAAGGCGCGCTCGTCCCACAAATTGTTCACATACGCCGCCGCCTCCCACACATCCGACCTCACGCCGAAACGCAGATTGCCCAGATCGTAGCTGGGCAGCTCCGGATCGAAGGTGAACTGGGAAATCGTCGGGGCGCCGAACGGGAAGAAACCCGGCGCTCCGGCACAACCGACGCAGCCGGTCGGCGGTTCCTGGTCCGCCAGCTGGGTGTAGGACGAGCCCACGTGCTGCAAAGTGAGGTTCGCAAACCCGTCCAGCGCAGTCGAGAACGCCCAGTTGTATGTCACGCTGGCCGCTGCCTGAAACTCCGGCGAGGTGGGCAGCCGGTTGCCGTCTCGAATACCTGCGATCGGCGCGCCGCTCGCATTCAACCGCGACTCGGTGATCTCCGCCTGTACATAGGTCGCCGACAATCCGAAGTCCCAGTGCTCATCGGGCCGCGCATACAGCTCGACTTCGGCGCCAAGCGCTTCGGCCTGGGCGTTGAGCACGATGCGGGACGAGCAGGAGCCGGCGTCCGCGATCACCTGCAGATCGTCGATGTCGGAATAGAACACCGAAGCGTTCAACGTGACGCGCCGATCGGCGAGCAGCGTCTTCGCGCCCAGCTCGTAGTTCAGCACTTTCTCATCTTCGAACGTCGGCTGACCGCTGTAGGTCGCTCGATCGTCGTCGCTGCACAGCGTGACGTTCAGCGGATCATTGATGCCGCCCAAACGGAAGCCGCGAGCCACCTGCGCCGTGAGCAACACATCGTCGTCCGGCTCGAAGGACAGAATCACGCGCGGCGAAAAGCCGTCGGAGCTGGTCGAGCCCGGCTGATTCGTATAACCGACATCGGCGAACACGCCGGCGAAGGTCAGCGTCCGGTCTTCCTTGAAATCGTAGTAGCGCAGACCGCCGGTCAGGCTCCACTGCTCATTGAAGTGCAACGTGCCTTCGCCGAAGGCCGCGTACTGCCGGAAGCTATACGGAACATTCGAGAAATACGGCGTATCGGGCGGCGCATTGAAGCCGGCGCTGGTCGGGAAGTCCAGGCGCGTGAGCAAGGCATCGTAGCCCGGCGTCGGCAGGTTCTGACCGTAGTCGCGATCGATGTCCTGATAGAAGGCGCCGACCAGCCACTCGAACACGCCGCCGCCATCGGAGGCGAGCCGCAGCTCCTGACTGAACGATTTGAGCGAAGTCACATCGTACAGCGGCGAGTTCAGGCGCACGTCCGCTGAGGTTGCGATTCCCGTATTGCCACTCAATGACAAGGTGACGCTGCCCGTCAGCTGACTAGCATCGCGCAGCACCGTCAGATCTCGGTCGGTGTAAGAGCTGACTGAAGTCAGCGTGACGCCACCGAGACCGAATTCCATTTTCAGATCGGCGAGTGTGAGCTCATCGTCGATGCCCTCACGGATCTGCGTGACCTGACCGCGCTCGCCAGGATTCACGGGCGGCTCGGTGGTCGTGTAGGGATTGCCGAGAATGTTATAAACGTCGATGCGCGGATAACCATCCGTCTCCAGCTTTTGATAAACGATGCGGGGTGTGATTGCGATCTGCTCGCTCGGCTGAATGAGCAGCGCGACGCGTGCACCGCTCTTCTCGCCGCTGTTCACATCTTCGCGCACGGCGCGGCCCGGATAGACCGAATCGATAAAGCCGGCCTGCTCGTTGTAGTAGCCGACCAGCCGCAGCGCCGTGGTCTGTCCCATGGGCGCGTTGATCATGCCTTTGATGCCACCGCCCCAATCGGCATCGGTGCCCGTGTAGCCGCCCACTTCGACCGCACCTTCGAACTCGCCCAACTGCGGCTGACGAGTGATGTAACGCACCGTGCCCGCCGAAGAGCCTGCACCAAACAATGTTCCCTGCGGGCCGCGCAGCACTTCGAAGCGCTCCAGATCGAACAAATCCAGATCGGGCGTGAACAGCGCGACCGAGATCGCAGACTCGTCGAGATATACGCCGACGGACTCCTTCACGCCCGGCTGATCGCGCACCACCTGCCCGGCGCTGATGCCGCGAATCGCCACCTGGCTCTGGCCGGGGCCCAGATCGGTGATGGTCAAACCGGCGAAGTTGCGCGACAGGTTGACGATGTTGTCGGATCCGGAATTGCGAATCTGCGCCTCGTTCGCGGCCGCGACGGAGAACGGCACGTCCTGCAAGGCCGTTTCGCGCTTCTGCGCGGTGACCACGATGGTATCGAGAATGTTGGTTTCGGCTGCTGCGGGCGTCGCTGCTGCCGCGCTTCGTGGCGTCATCGCCAATCCCACTGCAGAAGCAATCGCGATCAAGATCACGTCATTGTGCTTGCTCATTGGATCCTCCCAGATTGTCGATAGGCCGCCTCAGAACTTGAGCGCGGCTCGGGCATGGAAATACCTGCCGGGCACCGGGTAGAGCGTGCCGTCGTAGTTATTCAAATCGCAGCTCAGGCAGGGCGGAGGATCTTCGTCGAGCACGTTGTTGACGCCGATGGCCACCTGCAATTGTTGATCGAAGACCGCTGGCGTCCAGCTCAGCTGCAAGTCGGTGTAGACCTTGCTTTCCATTTCGTTGGTCAGGTTCACCGGGTCGGAACACACCTCGGGCACACCGGCATCGACCAGCGTACCGGGGCAGATCTCGGTGAGACCGCTCAGATAGCGCAGCGTCAGCGAGGTGATGAAGTCATGGAACAGCCAGTCGACGGCAAGTGTGGACTTGTAGCGAACATAGCCACGCGTCGGCGATCCGACTTCGATGCCGGCACGTTCGGTTGCGACCAGTCCGTTGGTGCCGAGCGTGAACTCCTTGTAGCCGGCAAGGTAAGTGTTGGACCACTGGAAGCGGAACGAGCCCATGCCGCCCTCGGACGTCGCGAGCAATACCGTCCAGTCGAAGCCGTCCGTTTCGATTCGACCGATGTTGGTGAGCTGGTTGGCAAACGCGGTGATCGATCCGCCCGGTCCGCGCACGATCCCATCGCAGAACAACGGCGAGAGCGTATTCACGCAATTGGTCAGCTGGCTCTGCGCGGACAACGCCTGGATCGCGTCCTCGAGCTTGATGTCGTAGTAGTTGACGTCGAATGTGAGCTGGTCGATCCAGGCAGCATCCTCGGCCCACGACGGGTTGTACGCGAAACCGATGTTGATGGTTTCCGAGGTCTCGGGCTGCAACTCTTCGTTGCCGCCGGTCTGCACACTGATCTGCTGATTGATCTGCGTAAACGAGGTCGGCACACCCAGCGCCGCGCAATTCGCCTGCACCGTCGCCGACGCGTTGGTCAGATAGTTGGAACACGGATCGTTGATGTTGCTGTCGAAACGCGAGCCGCTATTGAACAACTCACCGATGTTCGGCGCTCGGAAGCCTTCGGAATAGCTGGCGCGCAACGCCAGATCGTCGACCACGCGCCAGTAGATGCCGCCCTTGAGCACATTGTCGCTGCCGATATTGTCGTAGTCGGAGTAACGCACTGCCGCCGACAACTCCAGCCGCTGGACAGCCGGCACTTCCGCGAGCACCGGCGCACGCAACTCGAGATAGGCTTCGCGTACTCGTGTCTGGCCGTCGGTAGGCTGCGCCGGCACGTCAGCAGTTTCTCCTGCCTGTACCGCCGCGTCCGGCGTGAACGAGCCGGACTCCTTGCGATATTCGAAGCCCACCGCGTACGCGAACGCACCCGCCGGCAGATTGAACAAGTCGCCACTGACGTTCGCGATGACGTCGTTCAGCTCCTGCTCGCTCTGATCGCTCTGCGTGAACGTTGCCCACTCGAGCATCTCCGGCGTGATGCTGCCCTCGCCGTTCGCGCCCTGGCCGCCAAAAATGTTGAATGGCACGCAGCCGGGCACCGCCAGACAAGCGGCCTCCGGCCCGAGCGCCAGCGCGGTCTTGCGCGAATTGAAGATGTTGTGACCTTGCTGCGAGGCATTGTTGCGGCCCCAGTTCAAACTCACATCCCAGAACAGCGGCTTGCTACCGAACTGCAGCTCGCCGCTCAACGTGCCGGACACCATCCAGGTGTCGACAGTTTGATCGAAGATGCGCGGCCCGGCCTCCAGCGGACGCCGGCCGATCGTGATCAGATTGTCGGTGCCGTCCAGATCGATGCCGAACGGGTTGTAGCGCTGGTCTGCCGGAATGAAAATATTGTCGAAATAGAAGCCGGAGCCCGCGTCGGAGCCGAGGAACAGCGGGTTCGGCGCCGCCTGGTTGCTCGACTTGCGATTGGTGTACGCCGCCGTGAAGCGAAACAGCACGTTGTCGGAAATATCGTATTCCGCCTTACCAAATAGATTGACGCGCCGGTTCGGCGTCACCAGATAGTTGTACGGCCGGAAGTTGAAACGGTCCGACGTGCCGAACGCATGGAAATCGGCGCTGGCCGGATTGTTTGGATCGTAAGTCGGCAGCATCGTGCCGTCGTTGACCACGCCGGTGTTGAGCGTTACATCGACAGCGTCCAGCTCGCCATCGCCGTCCACATCGCCGCGCGGGTCGAGGAAGATAAAGCGTCCTTGCGGCGTGCCCGAGCTGCCACCGACGCCCGGAGGCGCTCCATAGATGACCTCGCGCGACAGCTCGCGGTCTTTCGAATACACCGCGTCCTGCCGCGAGTAGCTTGCGGCAAAGAAGGCGCGACTGCGCTCGGCGCCCGCGCCAAAGGAGACACTGTAGTCCTGGGTGTAACCGTCGCCCTCGTCGAACATCCCTTGGTTGGTTTCGAAACCCGCGCCGCTGAAATCGGAGCGCGTAATGATGTTGACCACGCCGGCAATGGCATCCGATCCATAGATCGGCGACGCGCCGTCTTGTAACACTTCGATGCGCTCGATGGCCGCGGTCGGCACCGTGTTCAGATCGACCGCGCCTGAGACGCCGCTCGCCGACGATCCGCGCACCCAACGTTTGCCGTCGACCAGGACCAGCACGCGCTTGGAGCCGAGATAACGCAGATCGATCTCGCTCGAGCCGGCGCCGATGCCGCCGCCGTCCGGCGGAAAGCCCAGGTTGCCGCTGGAGTTGTTGGAACGATTGATGGCCGAGCCCGAGATGGGCAAGCGCTGTAGATAGTCGGCTACGGAGATTTCACCGCTGCGATCGATATCGGCCGCGGTGGCCGTCTGCAGCGGCGCGACGCTTTCCACCGGATTCTGACGAATGCGCGAACCGGTGACGACGACTTCTTCGGGCTGTTCCCCAGCCCATGCCAAGGTACTGCACAGCATGAGTGTTGCCTGGGCAACACACATTCCAGCAGTTGCAGACAAAGGACGGACGCTCCAACGATCGATCTTTCTTCTTTCCATGATCGTGACCTCCGCTGGGAGAAGGTCGGAACGTAGCACCGATCATGGCAACGCCAATACGTCTATATACTGAACGTCTATAGCGGTATGCATCGACTTGGATTGCATACTTTTTCGCTGCCGCTTTTTCGCATCACCTCATAGTGCGGCGCAATGATTTGCGCGTATACAACGAAAGGCGCGAGCTCGAAAACGTCAGAATAAATTAGCTAACAAATACCGGTAGGCTTCGGGGGCGACCAGCGCGACGTATACCAAGCCGGTGATCGCACCAGTGAAATGAGCATCGTGGTTGACGCGACCGTGCGAATTGCGCGAAGCCCACCACGTATAGGCGAGGTATCCGATGCCGAACAACGGCGCCGGAATCGGCACCGGGATGGGAATGATGTACAGCGAGTTGTCGGGAAACAGGACGATGGCCGCGAACAGGACTGCCAGGATTGCGCCGGACGCGCCGAGGCTGGCGTACTCGGGCTCGCGCTTGTGCTTGATGTAGGTGCCGACATGACTGATCAGCATGCCGGCGAAATATAACGTCAGGAAGTGAACCGAGCCGATCGCGCGCTCCAGCAGGAAGCCGAACGCCCAGAACGTCACCATATTGAAGATCAGGTGCATCAGGTCGGCGTGCACCAGGGTGCTGGTCACGATGGTGTGGTACTCACGCCGCCGCAGGAACCAGTACGGCCGGAACATGCAGCGGTCGATGACCTTGGTATTGCCGAACAGGCCGACCAGACTGGTAGCGATGGTGACGACGAAAATGATCAGCGCGGCGGACAACTGCAAGCTCACGTGAGGTTCCCGAAAACGGCGACGCGCTATTGTGCCGGAATCGTCCGACGCAGGCGCGCCCGCCGAGTCCAAAAGCCGCTTTATGGCACAGCTTCGCGGAGGTACCGTAACCGTGCCATGTCGCCCCAAGCCGCAGCGGTAGCCCACGAACATCGTATCGGCATGCTCGATACGATGCGTGGCATCGCCGTGCTCGGCATCCTGCTGATGAATATCACCGGCTTCGGGCTGCCCTATGCCTATGACAATCCGACCGTCTGGGGCGCCAATTCAGCGACCGATCTCGCCGTATGGCGCGTCATGGCGCTGTTTTTCGAAGGCACGATGCGCGGCTTGTTCACACTTCTGTTCGGGGCCAGCGCTTTGTTGTTTCTACAGCGCCATGCCTCGCGCGCCGGCGATCTGCGGCCGGCCGATTTGTATTTCCGACGCACGCTGTGGCTGATCGTGTTCGGGCTGCTCAACGGCTATGTGCTGCTATGGAGCGGCGACGTGCTGTTCTATTACGGCTTCGCCGGCCTGGTGCTGTTCGTATTTCGCGATCTCTCCCCACGACGCCTGTTGATTCTCGCCGCCGTGCTCATGTGCTTGCAGACGGCGATCTCGGCGGGTGAGTGGCTGGATTTCCATGAGACACAGGCGCTGGCCCAGGCGGCGAATGAGCGTCGCGCCGCCGGTGAGCCACTCGCCGACGGCGATCAGGAAGCCATCGATGCCTATGCCGCTCTGCAGGCCGAGTTCCAGCCGGCGCGCGAGAATCTGGAAGCCTACGTCGCCAAAGTGCGCGAGAGCTACGCGTCCGCCTTTGCCGTGCTCCGGGGCGACACGTGGTTCATGCAAAGCGTGTTCTTCTTCCGCCACGGCATCGTCGAGTGCTTCGGCATGATGCTGCTGGGCATGGCGCTACTGAAATGGGGCGTGCTGACTGGCGGGAGCTCGACTCGCACCTACCTCGCGATGATCGTCGTCGGTTACACGATGGGATTGATCGTCAATGCTGCCGAGATCCGGGAGCTGGAGGCCGGCGGCTTCTCACCCGAAGCGTTGATGAATGCCCTTCTTACCTACGATCTCGGCCGGATCCCCATGACGCTCGGACACCTCGGACTGATCGCGATCATTTGCCGGACGCCGTGGCTCGCGAACGCGTCGCGCGTCCTTGCCGACGTCGGCCAGATGGCCCTGACCAACTACCTGACGCAAAGTTTGTTGTGCCTGCTGATCTTTACGGGCGCCGGCCTTGCCTGGTACGGCCAGCTCGCGCGACACGAGCTGTACTACATAGTGGTGGCGATCTGGGTGGTGCAGCTGATCTGGAGCCCGCTGTGGCTGCGTCACTTCCGTTATGGACCTGCGGAATGGCTGTGGCGCTCGCTCACCTATTGGCGGTTGCAGCCGATGCGACGGGCCGCGGCGTCAACGGCGCCCGTGTCCGCGACTTAGCCGCTCTGCGCTTCAAAGATCCTGCGCACCGATGTCATCGTGTCGGCTTCATCGGGCCGCTTGTCGTCGCGATAACGTTTCACTCGCGCCAGTCGTAACGCCAGGCCACCGGGATAGCGCGGACTCGCCTGCAGATCGCTGAACGCAATCTCCACCACCAGTTCCGGACGGATATAGACAGTCCAATCGTCACGGTGCGTCTCGCGTGCGAGGAACTCCTTCGTCTGCCATTCGAGCATCGCATCGGTCAGACCTTTGAAGGTCTTGCCGAGCATGACGTATTCGCCCGTCGCCGCATCGAGCGCACCGAGATGCAGGTTCGACAACTTGCCGGTGCGCCGACCATGGCCCCACTCGGCGGCGAGCACGATCAGATCGAGCGTATGAGCTCGTTTGATCTTGAGCCAGCTCGCGCCACGATTGCCCGCTTCGTACGGCGCCGACAGCGCTTTCGCCATGATGCCTTCGTGACCGGCGGCAATCGCTGCGTCGTAGAACGCACTCGCTTCTTCCTCGGACGCGGTCACTAATCGTGGAATGATCAAATCCGTCGGAACGACCCGTGCCAGCGCTTCGTAGCGCTCGCGCGTGGGCCGATCGGCGAGGCTCGCTTCTCCCAAGCGCAAACAATCGAAGAAGTAAGCACGCATCGGCAACTCGGCTCGCAGCTTCTCGACATCGAGCTTGCGCCCGAATCGACGCATGGTGATCTGGAATGGGTGCGGCCGACCCGCCGCAGTGAAGGCAATGGCCTCGCCGTCGAGAATGACTTCGCGCGCTGGCAGCGCCTTCACCAGCTCCGCGATCTCAGGAACCGCGGCCGTCACATCATTGAGGCTGCGCGTATAGATATGAACCGTGTCGCCGCTCTTGTGAACCTGGATGCGCGCGCCATCCATCTTCCACTCGAACACAGTGTCTTCGCCCAACTTCTCCAACGCTTCACCGGCATCGGCCGCCGTTTGCGCCAGCATGGGCGCGACCGGCGAAAGCAGCTCCAACTGAAAGTTCGCCAGCGCGTCTTCTCCTTCGACCAGCGCGGCGTGCGCGACGGCGCCCAGGCTCTTCGCATACATCGCCGCGCGCCGAACTTTGTCTACTGGAATTTGGCCAGCCGCTGCAATTGCGTCCACCATCACGCCCGCGAGCGCACCCTGGCGCAGCTCACCGACCAGCAGGCGCATCAGGAAATGTTGTTCTGCTTCAGTCGCGCGAGAAAACAACTCGCGGAGTGCATCGGCGCGGCGCGTTGTCGAGCCGCTCCCACGGATACTCGCGATCTCGGTCAGCCGTTGATCGACTTCCAGAACTGACAATTCGGGCTCGCTCGCTGCCGCGGCCGCGCTTGCCGTCTTCAAGACCGAGTAGCCGATGCCGAACTTCCCTTGTGGCGTTTCTCCGGAGAGATACGCGACCCCAACGACGATCTCATCGGCCGCGAACTGCCGCAAACAGGCGGCCAGCTCGCGCACCTTCGCCAGCCGCGCCGACGTGGACGCCACTTTGGAAGATGTCTCTACGATGACGGCGAATAGCGTCATGAATCAAAGGATCGTTACTTCTTCACTGCCCGTGCGCGGCGCCGGAACAACTCGGCCAAGGTGTCGCTCTCCGCAAGCTCGGCCGCCGCGCCAAATGCGGCCGCTGCTTGATCGTGCTCTTCGAGCGCTTCGTGCAGTTCCGCCATCGTGGCGTGGTACACCATCGTGTCCTGGATTGCATGCAGCTCATCGCTGGCCCGCAGCGCCAATAGCGCCTCTTGCGCGCCACGCGCGTAGCGTAACGCGATGACTCGGTTCAAAGTTGCAACGGGGCTCGGGAATGACTCGCACAGCTGATCGTAATGACGCACGATCTGCGCCCAGTCGGTCGTTTCCATGCTGGTCGCGCTGGCGTGCACGGTCGCGATCGCCGCCTCGATGTGATAACGAGTCAGCGTCTCGCCGCGAATGGATCGTGAAAAGAACTCCATGCCGGCGTTGATGGCCGCCTGATTCCAGCGCGAACGATCTTGCTTGGCCAGCGGCACGGGACGACCTTCATCATCCACTCTCGTCGGCGAGCGCGCCGCCGTGAGATGTAGTAACGCGGCCAACGCGTGTGTTTCGGGCTCTGCCGTCAAAGGGTGCTCGGCCAGCATCCTCACCAGGCGTAACGCGTCGTCACAGAGCAACGGCCGGAACCATTGCGGATGTCGCGGGCTCAGATAGCCCGCGTCGAACAGCAGATAGATCGCATTGAGAATGCGCGGCAATCGTTCCTGAACCAGCTCTCGCGGGGCGATATCGAAAGTCACATCCGCATCGCGCAGCTCGCGTTTGGCTCGCACGATGCGTTGCGTGATGGATTGCGGCGTCGTCAGTAACGCATGTGCGATTTCCTCAACGCTCAATCCGCAGGCCAGTCGCAGCGTCAATGCCAGCTGCGATGCCGGCATCAGGGACGGATGACAACAGAAGGCGATCAGTCGCAGCAGTTCGTCATTGAAGGCGTGTTCGGAGGAAAAGGAATTGTCCGCTTCGGCCGAGCGTTCCTGCGTGAATTCCTCGGGCACTTCGAAGCGCGCCCGACGCAGCTTATCGGTCAACGCATTCCGAGCCGCTGTGTAGAGCCATGCCGACGGATTCGCCGGCACGGCATTGATCGCCCAGTTGCGCATCGCCGAGACGAGCGCATCCTGCACGGCATCCTCGACCATGTCGATGCGGGCCACGCCGGTGCGATTGGCGAGCAGCGCGATCAGCCGACCCGACTCGCGACGAAACAGGTCGGCGACCAGCCCTCTCGCGTCAGGCGCACGGGGCGGCATCGATCTCGCGCAACTCGATCCAGCCAAATTCCAGGTGCGGCCCCGAACCCAGCCGGGCCTGCGCCTGCTCATAGCTGTCGGCTGTCACGACGAACAGACCACTGATGATGTCCTTGCCTTCGGCGTAGGGCCCATCGCTCACGACCATCTTGCCCTTCTCGGAATGCAGATGACGGCCGCCATCGTCCTTGAGCTTCTTGCCCACGGTGACGAATCCACCGGTACGCAGGCCACCGATCCAGTCGGTATAGCGCTGGATCAGCGCCTGCATCTGCGTGGGACTGAGCGTGCGAGTAGCGGCGGGATCTTCGTGCAACAAAACCAGGTACTCGGCCATGGCGGACTCCTGAAGAAGTGACGGACAGCATACCTGTCCGTTGCCATGACGAGCGGGCCCCACCAAAACAGACAACATCTGGAAGAAAACCCGGGCACGTGGATGTGCCCCGATCGGTCGTCATAAAAAAGGCACGGCGCTTCCTTGCGCCGTGCCGGAGTGCAGGATGAGGCGGGAGGTGCCCTCGTCTCCTGCCAACGATGATTGGCGGATCGATTACTTGTACTTGTACGCGAGGCGCAGGCCCACCTGGCGGCGCTGGCCCCAGCTGTAGAAGGTCTGCGGCGTGCCGTAGAAGGCTTCGGTCTTGACCTCCTCATCGAGCGCGTTGGTGATGAATGCCTCGGCGGTCCATTGATCCGTGCTCGAACGGAAGGCGATAGCCGCATCCACCATGGTGTACGCGGGCTGACGGTCGAAATCCCTTTCCCCAGGATCGGCCGCATTGATCGTGCCCGCGGGCCGGTCGCCGCGGTTCTCCCAGCTGAGGAAACTTTCGTCGTAGTAGCTGGCTCGAATGCGCGGCACCACCGCAGAACCGCCTGGCAGCGGGAACTCGTGCGAGTACTGCACAGTCAGCTGATACTCCGGCGCATACGGCAGATTGTTGCCCGCGAAGTTGAACACGTTGCCGACGCAGGCGCCGCTCGGCTCGACGCCGAGGGCGCAGGGATTCCAGATACGGCCGTTTGCGTTGCCAAAGTTCTGGTCGTTGCCGAAGAACTCGTCGTACGTCGCATCCAGATATGCGAACGTCGCAGCGAGCTGGCCCGCGCCGTCGAACAACCCCGTCGAAGCCTCCAGCTCCAAGCCCTTGATGGTGGCGCCGCCCGCGTTGGTGTTGGTCAGCGTCGACTGCCCGGTGACCGGATCGATCACTGCTCCAGTCACCTGCATGTCCGTGAAGTCCATGTAGAACAGGTTGGCGCTCAGCCGCCAGGTGCTGAAATCCGTCTTGATGCCGAGCTCCGTGCTGGTGACCTCTTCTGGCTTCTGCAGCAACGAATTGTTGCGCGAGAAATCGAGCGTGCCGCTCGGTGTCACGAGGTCGTCGTAGCCCTTGCCATCCTGCAAGACGCCCGATTTCCAGCCGGTCTCGTACGAGAGATACATCATGACCGAATCGGTCAGGTCATATTCGCCGCGCGCCATCCACGTCGTCTTGTCCCAGTCGCCTTTCATGTCGTTGTACTGGCGGTAGTAACAACCCTGCGCGCCGTTCAGTGCCGCCGCGTTGCGTACGATGTTGCTCGGGAGGTCGCCGCGCAGGCCGAAGGTGCAGTCGATCGAGCGTCCGCCCTTATCCTCGCGTGTATCCTCGATGTAGCGGGCGCCCGCGGTGAATCGCAGGTCGTCGGTGAACTTGAACGTACCCTGCGCATACACGCTCTGTGTCTCCAGCGAGCGCGCCGGCTGTACGAAGGACGACAGCACGGTGGCCTGATCCTGAGGCGTGAAGCCCCAGCTCCCGTGCAGCATGTCGAAGCGAATGCTGTTTTCTTCCTCGAAGTAGTAAAGGCCGGCGGTGTAGTTGAAGCGCGCTTCGGACGGATTCGTGAGCTGCAACTCGTGCTGCGTGCCCTCGTAGGTCGAATCCACCGTGTTGCGCGTGTCGCCCTGCGGCTGATTGCCGTACATCTGGGCCTGGCTGAACTCGGCATAGCCGCCGATGTAGCTCAGCGTGTAACCCTCGCCGAAGCCGATATCGAGACGCGTGCGGATGCTGTCGGAATCCAGGTCCAGGTTGCCGGCCGCGGTCGCGTCATTCACGCGATCCTCGAAATCCTGGCTGGCCACATCGCCGGTACCGCGATTGCGGAAATTCTCGTAGACGAGGTGCCAACGGACGTCATCGGACGGCTGGTAGAGCGAGCTGACTCTGAATGAGCTGAGATCGACCGTGCCGTACTTGCGCGAGGACGCAAACTGATTGCCCGGCGCGAAGTCGGTCTGGCCTTCCTGCTCATCCTTGGCGCCAGCGACACGGATGGCCCAGTCCTCAGTGATGGGCACATTGGCCATGCCGCGCAGTTCCAACATCGAGTAGCTGCCCGCGGCGATCTCGCCCGAAGCATCGAAGCCGTCCAAACGGGGTTTGGCCGAACGCAGCGACACCGCGCCGCCGGTCGAGTTGCGTCCGAACAGCGTGCCCTGCGGGCCGCGCAGCACCTCGACGCCATCGAGGTCATACATCATCACCGTCGTGCCCTGGGAGCGAGCCGAGAACACGCCATCGGTGTAGAACGCGATGCCCTGATCGCCGGCTTCCGTCTGATTGCGCGTGCCGAGACCGCGAATGAAAACCAGCGGCACGGCGTGATCGCCGTTCGAGAAGAATTGCAGATTGGGCACGAGGCCGCGCATGTCCAGCAGCGTCGAGACGTGATTCTCATCCAGGCTTTCCTGGCTGAAGGCCGAAATCGCCAGCGGCGTTTCCTGCAGATTTGTCTCGCGGCGCGTCGCCGTCACGACAACAGTTTCCAGACCCGCTTCGCCCGTCTCGGCGGCCTGCAGGCCCGACGACATCGAGAAGCAAAGGCCCACCCCACCCAGTACCAACGGCACCTTTCGCATGGTTCCCCCAATTCTTTGCACGTTCCATGGTTGCTACGAGCGTTGCCGGGAGCCAACGCCCGACCTGTGCGATCGAGACGCGCCTGGCTTCGCTGTTGGGAAATATCCTAAAGGCAGAATGACAGCGCTGTCCAAATATTTTTATGTAGCAGAGCTTGCGCGCAATCGGGATTTTGCCAATTGCCGTTAATTCTGCGGTTGCGAAGTCCTTGTTCGCGTTGACTATCGCTGGACATTCCTGACCGTAAGAACGTAGGCTTTAAATAACGAGTTTGTTGTCCATTTGATACAAAGCTGCGTGCGTTTCGCGCCCCATAGTGCGCAACGCACCCCAGCATCAGGGGGAAGCCGTGTCCGACTCGCGAATTCGCAGCGTGCTCATCGTGGGCGGGGGCACGGCCGGCTGGATGACGGCCGCCGCGCTTTCACAGGTGCTCAAGGACTACTGCGCGATTCGCGTGGTGGAGTCCGAAGAGATCGGCATCGTCGGCGTCGGCGAAGCGACCATTCCCATGATCTCGGTGTTCAACCGGCTGCTCGGCCTGGATGAAAACGACTTCGTGCGCCAGACCCAGGGCACGTTCAAGCTCGGCATTCAGTTCGTGGACTGGGCTGCCATTGGCCGCACCTACCTGCACCCCTTCGGACCTTTCGGCACCGACATCAAGGGCGTCTCCTTCCATGCCTGGTGGCTGAAACTACGTTCGCTCGGCGAGCCGACCGATCTCGATGATTACTCACTGCCCGCGGTCGCCGCGCGCAACGGCCGATTCATGCGGCCGCTGCAAACGGGCAACACGCCGCTCGCAACGCTGTCCTACGCATTTCACTTCGATGCGGCGCTGTATGCGCGCTACCTGCGCAACTACGCCGAGAGTCGCGGCGTAGTGCGTACCGAAGGCAAAGTGGTGGACGTTCAGCTCAACGGCGAGAACGGCTTCATCCAGTCGGTGCAGCTCGCGAGCGGGGAGCGCATTCAGGCAGACCTGTTCATCGATTGCTCCGGGTTTCGCGGCCTGCTCATCGAGCAGGCGCTCAAGAGCGGCTATGAGAACTGGAACCACTGGCTGCCCTGCGACCGCGCCGTGGCCGTGCCCAGCGAAAACGTGGGCGAGCCTCTGCCCTACACGCGCTCCACCGCACGCAGCGCCGGCTGGCAGTGGCGCATTCCGCTGCAGCATCGCACTGGCAATGGCTATGTGTACTCGAGCAGCCACGTGAGCGATGACGAGGCGGCGCAGACAGTGCTCGCCAATCTCGATGGGCGGCCGCTCGCCGAGCCGCGGCTGCTCAAGTTCGTAACCGGGCGCCGCAAGCGCTTCTGGATCAACAACTGTGTGGCCATTGGTCTGGCGGCCGGATTCATGGAGCCGCTCGAGTCCACCAGCATTCACCTGATCCAGAGCGGCATCGCGCGGCTGCTCTCGCTATTTCCGGACCGTCATTTCGAAGCCGCTGACATCGAGGAATACAACCGCGCCTGCACCTTCGAGCACGAGCGCATCCGCGATTTCCTCATCCTCCACTATCACGCCACTACGCGCGATGACTCGCCGTTCTGGAACCAGTGCCGCACCATGAGCATCCCGGAGAGCCTGAAGCAAAGGATGGAGCTGTTCCGCAGCCGGGGCCGCATCTTCCGTCAGGACACCGAGCTCTTCACCGACACGAGCTGGTTCGCAGTGTTCATCGGGCAGGGCATCGTGCCGCGCGGCTACGATCCGGTCTGCGACGCGTTGTCCGCCGAGGAATCGCGCAGGCGCGTGCTTCAGGTCCGCTCCGTCATCGCCAACTGCGCCGGCGCCATGCCGAAGCACATGGATTTCATTCGCCAGCACTGCGCGGCACAGTCGGGAAATTGAGCCCCCGCCCTGTTCTCTTTACTTTGGCACTGCGCGCCGAAGAACCCACCCGCCCGCCCGTGTATCTCTTTTGTTGGCACTGCGCGCGGGCCATCCGGCCCCCTTTTGCTGACCGCACGGAACGCCGGCAGGCCGGCGCGCAGCGCCATAAAGAGAGGCAAAAGTGCGGGTGGTGGGGTCTCCAAGTCCGGCGCGCCAGCGCCAAGCAATAAGGGCGCGCGGGTGGGCAAAAACCGCCAGCGCGGAACGCGCGTCCACCTGAACGAATTGCATCGACTTGCAGCCGCCGCGCGAAGCGGTCGACTTAAGATGAGCCAAAGTCCGAGTCAGTGCGTTCAGCTACATGAAGAAATGGGCCCCGTTGCTGTGGATTCCGATGCTCGCGCTGGCCGGCTGGGTGCTGGTCGATCGGCTCGAAGCCATCGATTTCCACGACGTGCGGCAACAAGTGCTGGCGCAGCCCGCGACAACCATGCTGCTCGGGCTGCTGTTCAGCGCCGGCGTGTATGCGCTGGTGGGGATTTACGAAGGCATCGCCGTGCGTATGGCGAGCGGCCGAACCATGCCGCTGGTGGCTTTTCGAACCGCCATCATCTCCAACCCGATCGCACGGGCCATCGGGCTTGCCCTGGTCAGTGGCGGCGCTTTGCGTTATCGAATGTATGCTGCGGTCGGCTTGTCGGCGCGAGAGGTCGCCACCGTCGTCGTGCTGGCCGCCATGCCTTATTTCTTCAGTGTCGGCTGGCTGATCGATTTGTCACTTTTACTCAACGCCGACACCGCCGCGCAGGCGCTGCGAATTTCCACCGGCACGGTGTTGATACTCGGCGCCGTCGGCCTTGCGAAGGATATCGGTTGGCTGACCTTCGTCATCCGTCGCAAGACGCCGCTGACGATGGGCGGGCAAACGCTGCCGGTGCCGACGCTTCGTGACACCTCGTTGCAGCTGACGATCGGGGTGATCCAGATCTCGCTGATGACGGGCATGCTTTATCTGTTCATGCCCGAGGAGCTCAACATGAGCTGGCCGGCCTTCATCGCGATCTACTGCATCGCCTTCGTCGCCGGTCAGCTCAGTAATGTGCCCGCCGGACTGGGCGTGCTGGAAGCGGCGTTATTATTGATGTTGCCGCAGGTCCCGCCGGCGAAGTTGCTCGGCGCCGTGCTGGCCTATCGCGCCGTGTTCGAAATCCTGCCGCTGTTGATCGCGCTGGGATTGTTGCTGATGTTCGAATCGACCAGCAGCCGCGGCTTCCTGCGCCGGCGGCTGCTGCGTCGGTAACGGATTATAAACGTCCCATCGCTTCCTGCGCCCACGCCCTGCCGTTACCCGCTTCCGCGACGGGCACGCAGGCCTGAAACCCGCCGGGCACCGCAACGTATTGCAGGACTTGCGTAGCGCCGACTTCCGAACAGAAGAAGCCGAGCAGCGTCAGCTCGCGCGTCATGAGGATGAACGGACGCTTCAGATCTTTCGGCCGCGGGTCGTAAGAAAGCTCGGTCGCGATCGCGTCGTCATTGAATTTCCGCACCTGCTCGGTCTGCTGAGCCTTGCTCAGCTCGACGAACGGCTTGCCGTGCGCTTTGCGGGCCGCATCGTCGAATTCCTTCAAGCCCGCCAGGTAGCGATCCCGATCGGCCTGCTCGTAAACATCCTTGAGCATGGTGTCGATGAACCCAGGCACACCGACATCCTTTGCACCGGGCGTCTTGGTGCGCGGAATGATGATCTCTGCGACGTCGGCCACGATCGCGCCTTGTTCCTTACTGAAGAAGACCGGCTCCCAGAGCGCCTCTTCCTGCTTCGGCGCGCAGCCGCTGAGCAAGCCAAGGACGGCGGGCGCCGAGAGCGCGCCGCCCATCAGATAGGCAGCCCGCTGCAACACCTGGCGACGATTCATGTTCATGTTATCGGCACTCATGAGTCACCTCAGATGTTCATGCGCTTCAGTTCTTCGACCGCGTGATTGCAGGCACGCGCAGTCAAAGCCATGTAGGTCAGCGACGGGTTCTGGCATGCCGCGGAGGTCATGCACGAGCCATCGGTGACATAGACGTTCTTACAAGCGTGCACCTGATTGTGCGCATTGAGCACGGACGTCTTGGGATCGCGTCCCATGCGCGCCGTGCCCATCTCGTGAATGCCCAGGCCGATGCCCATCTCGCGATCGTAGCTACGCACATTGCGATAGCCCGCCGCCTCGAGCATCTCGGCCGCGTCGTTCGCCATGTCCTTGCGCATGGCCAACTCGTTCTGCCGGAGCACGGCGTCGAATGCGAGCACCGGCATGCCGTACTTGTCCTTCCTGGAATGATCCATGGTCACGCGGTTCTCGTGATACGGCAGGATCTCGCCGAAGCCGCCGAGCCCCATGTACCAAGGCCCCGGCTCCGCCGCGCGCTCCTTCAACTCCTCGCCGAGCTTGGTGTCGAGCATCAGCCCGGTCCAACCGCCGCGTGACGCGCCACCCTGATAGCCAAAGCCACGCAGGTAATCGCGCTTGTCCTTGCCGACGTTTCGATATCTCGGAATGTAAATGCCGTTCGGGCGGCGGCCGGTGTAGTACTTGTCATCGAAGCCGTCGACCATCGCGCGTGCGCCGATCTCGAGCTGATGATCCATGATGTTGCAGCCGAGCTCGCCGCTGTCGTTGCCGAAGCCATTCGGGAAACGCTTGGAGATCGAGTTCATCATGATGTACGTCGAACCGAAGGTCGACGCATTCAGGAAGATCACCTTGGCGAAAAAATCGGTGGTCTGGCGGGTCTCCGCGTCGAGCACGCGCACGCCCGACGCACGCCCCTTCTTCTCGTCGTAAATGATTTCGTAAACGATCGAGTTCGGCCGCAGCGTCATGTTGCCGGTCTTCTCGGCGGCCGGCAGCGTGCTCGACTGGCTGCTGAAGTACGCGCCGAACGGGCAGCCGCGAATACACATATTTCGATATTGGCAGGTGCCACGCTGCGGGCTGTGCGCCAGCGGCGCAGTGAGATGCGCGACCCGGCCGATCGTGAGCTGGCGACCGAGCTTTTCGGCCACCTGCTGCTTGAAATGTTTCTCGACGCAGTTCATTTCCATCGGCGGCAGGAACTTGCCGTCGGGCAGCTGCGCGAAGCCCTCGTTCTGGCCGCTGACGCCGATGAACTGCTCGACGTGGTCGTACCAGGGGGCGAGATCGTCATAGCGGATCGGCCAGTCGACCGCGATTCCATCCTTGGCATTGGCCTCGAAGTCCATCGGGCTCCAGCGATAGCTCTGCCGGCCCCACATGATGGAGCGGCCGCCGACGTGATAGCCGCGGACCCAGTCGAAGCGCTGCTTCTCGGTGTACGGAAACTCGGTGTCGTCGACGAACCAATGCTTGCTCGCCTGCGTGATCGCGTAGCCGGTGCGCGCCGCGGTTTCCTGGCGCCTCAATTCCTCGGCGGTGGCCCGTCCGGCATATGGGAACTCCCAGATATCGGTGGTCGCAGTGGGATAGTCCTGGACGTGCCGGACATTGCGCCCGCGATCCAGCACCAGCGTCTTCAAACCCTTTTCGGTCAGCTCCTTGGCCGCCCAGCCGCCACTGATGCCGGTGCCGACGACAATGGCGTCGTAGGTGTTCTCGTTCATCCAACCCCCTCTCGCTCCGCCTCGTGACGGCGGGAATTCTATGGCTAGTTTCCGGAGTGTAACCGGTTGCATTCCCCGCCAGTATGCATCGCCGCATAGCTCGCTGGCGAGTGAATTTGTCAGTCAATAAGGTGGCGAGCCGGACCGGGCCCCGGCTCTATGCCGCTGCATCAACCAGTAAACCGGCAAACCGGCCGCGAACAACGCCATGCTCCACCAGAATTCTTCGGCCCCGGCGCCGAACAGGGTCCAGAGCGAATAAACCGAGGCCAACATCGCTATTAGCAAGAACGGCGACAGCCGTCGGCCTGCCTCGCCCAGCGAGCCGTTCCAGCAAAGCTTGAGCGCGGCCAGGGCACAACACAGGTACATCACCAGATAGGTCGAGGTCGCGATCAGAATGATGAAGGTGAACACCTGCACCATGGAGCGGCTGTAGTTCATCAAAACCAGCGTGGTCAGTAACAGGCTCGTGATCGCCAGCGACGCGCCGGGTGTGCCATGCCTCGACTCGCGAGCAAAAACCCTTGGGAATACACCCTCATTCGCCAGCACGCGCGGCATTTCCGCTTGCAACAGAATCCAGCCGTTGAGCGCACCGAAGCCGCTGATGAAAGCAAACAGCGCCAGCGTGCCGGCGATGCCGTCGCCCCAGAACATGCGAATGACCTCGGCGAGTGGCGCACTGGAGTCGGCCAGCTGCGAGCCGGGCAGCAACAACACGACGATGGAGCACGTCAGGATGTAGATCGCTGCAGTGACGAGCGTGCCCCAGAGGGTCGCGAGCGGCACGTTACGTTCCGGGTTGTCTACCGCGCGCGCGGGAACGGTGGCTGACTCCAGCCCCAGAAACGCCCATAACGTCAGGATTGCGGACGCGTTGATCGCGGGCATGGAGAACGCCGTACGCTCGGCCTGGATGACCGATGCGTCGGCCTTCATCAGCAACCACAGTCCCAATGCGATGATCGCGATCAGCGGCAGCAACTTCAGCACCGTCGTGACGATCTGCACGCCGCCGACCTCCCGGGCGCCCCGCCAGTTCACATAGGTCAGCACCCAAATGATCACACACGACGCGAGAGCGGGCGCGCCGGTGGTATGTTTGATCCAGGGAATCAGCTCGGCGAGATACGCGACCGTCGCAATGGCAATGGCGGCATTGCCGACCCATGCGCCGATCCAATAGCCCCAGGCCGTGAGAAATCCCACCTGATCGCCGAAAGCAACGCGCGCATAAACATACGGTCCGCCGGCCTTAGGGAACAGCTTCGCCAGCCGGGCGAACACCACCGCCAAAGCGACCGCCCCGCCCGAGGTGATGAGCCAGCCGAAAATGCTGTTGAGACCGTACGGCGCCAGCGACGCCGGCAACAAGTAAACACCCGAGCCGACCACGTTGCCGATCACCAGCGCCAGGCACATCCAGAACCCCATCCGACGCGGCGGCAACTGGGTGGCGCTCATGCTTCAGTCCAAGCGGATCTGACGGCCGGCTTTGATGACGCCGCGGACCTGGCGAAGTTTGTCGATGTCCTGCAATGGATCGCCGTCGACCGCAATCAAGTCGGCGACCTTGCCCACGGCGATCGATCCGAGGTCTTTTTCCTGGGCCAGCAACTGCGCGGAATTCAACGTCGCGGCCCGAATGGCATCCATCGACGTGAGCCCATAGCGCACCATGTAAGGAAACTGGCGCGCATTGTCGCCGTGCGGATAGACCCCGCTGTCGGTTCCGAACGCGATGCGAACGCCCGCCTTGACCGCTTTGGCGAATCCGTCGCGCTGGGTCTGCGTCGTCTCATCGTTTTTGCGCAGAATCTCTTCACTCCAATGATCGCGCCGGCCGATCTCGGCGATGTAGTCGCCGTTGTAGATGTCGGCGACCAGCCAGGTGCCGTGCTTCTTCATGAGCGCAATGCCTTCGTCGTCGAGATACGAAGCATGCTCGATGGAGCGCACGCCGGCGCGCACGGCTCGTTTGATGCCCTCGGCGCCGTGCGCATGAGCGGCAACGAAGACTCCGTACTGAGCGGCTTCATCGACCGCTGCACGTATCTCCGCTTCGGAATATTCAGCGGCGCCAGGCGTCGTACCGGACGTGAGCACGGCGCCGGTCGCGATGATCTTTATGAACGTCGCGCCCCCGCTGATCAGCTCACGCACGCGCTGCCGGATTTCGGCCTCCGAGTTCGCGACTCCCCGACGCATCTCCGCTGGCACGACTACATCGGGCGCAAAGCCGGTTACCTCGCCTCCGCCGCCACTGACAGTGATATAGGCGCCCACAACAAACATCCGCGGCCCTTCGACGATGCCGCGATCAATGGCGTTGCGCAGAGCTACATCGGTAAAGGCGCGATAACAGCCCACATCGCGCACCGTCGTGAATCCGGCTCGAATCGTTCGACGCGCATTGTCGACGCCTTGTAGGGCTGCGTCGGCCGCTGACGTATACAGTGGCGCGGCGACCTCAGATGAGGTGACGAAGTCCGCCAGATGGGTGTGCATGTCCATCAGGCCGGGCAGCACGGTGTAGCTGGACCAGTCCAGCCAATGGCCACCCGCATTTGCATCCGCCTTGTAATCGCCGACCCCGACGATTCGCTCACCGTCCACGCGGATCATCTGATCCCTGAGCACGCGACCGCGCTCCACATCGATCACTTTGCCGGCGCGAATCCACAGCTGCTCGGCGTGGCTGTTCCAACTCAAGATGAGGCTGAGAAGAACAATCCAGCGGGTCATAGCAACGCCGCGTATTTCGACAACTCGCCGACAAAATGCGGCCGGTGATCGGGCAGGTCGGCCGTGAACCTGAACCCTGAAAATTCGAAGCCCGGACTGACCGTACAGCCAACCAATGAATAGTCGCCGAGGCTGCGCGCGGCTTGCCACACACCGGAAGGAATGACACCCACTGGCCGCGCTTCGGCGGTACCGGCATGAAGTAAGTGGCGGTTCAGCTGATGGGATTTGGGATCGTAAGCCAGCAACTCGAGCGGGGCGCCGCTGTAGAAGTGCCAGATCTCATCGGCATCGACGACGTGCCAACGGCTGAGCTGCCCACGTTCGAGCAGGTAATAGATCGCGGTGGTCGCGCTGCGCGACTCGGCGCCACGCTGAACCTGATCCGTAGAACGATAGATTTCTCGATACCACCCGCCCTCGGGATGAGGAGCGAGCTGCAGCGCCTGAATCACATCGGTGGCTGTCATGATCGCAACATACTGCGCGATGCCATCAGCAGCAACATCGAGAACGCCGCGAGCACGGCCGCGGTAATGAAAGTCGCCGCCGGGCCGCTGGCCTCCCACATGATTCCGGCGATGATGCTGGCGAAGAGCAACAGCAGGCCACGCATCAGATTGAATACACCGAACGCCGTGCCACGTAGATCCGCAGGCGCGGCGTCGGCGATCATTGCGGTGAACACGCCTTCCGTCAGTCCCATGTGCAGTCCCCAGAGCGCGACGCCGATCAACACGACCGTGGCATCGCTGGCGCCGGCGAGCATCAAGTTGGCCAGCACCAGCACCGCCGCTCCCAACAGCAGAATGTGATGGCGTGGCATTCGATCCGCCAACACTCCGGCGGGATAGGCCGAGCACATGTAAGCCACATTCATGACCACCAGAACCACCGGCGTCCAGGCGATAGTCAGGCCAATGTCGGCGCCGCGCAGGATCAGAAACGCTTCGGAAAAACGAGCGAGCGTGAAGAAGGTCGCGACGATGGCAATCGCCCAGAACGGTTTGGGCAAATCGCGAGGACGCAGATCCACGACGCGCTTTTGCATCGGCCGCAGGTGCGACGGCTCCTTGACCGCAAACCACAGAATCGCGACCGAGATGAGCGCCGGAATGACGGCGATCCAGAACACCGCGCGGACGTTGTTCGCTAATAACATCAGCAGCGCGATTGCGAGCAGCGGCCCGATGAACGCACCCACCGTGTCGAGCGACTGCCGCAATCCATAAGCGGCGCCCCGCTGCTCCGGCGTCGTGTAGTCGGCGACTAGGGCATCGCGCGGCGCGCCGCGAATTCCCTTTCCGACGCGATCTACACACCGTGCGGCGAACACCGTGAACGCACTGCCGGCGAGCGGAAATAGCGGTTTGGTGACCGCCGCGAGGCCGTAACCGAGCAGCGCCAGCGATTTACGTTTGCCCCAGCGATCCGACAGCGCGCCCGAGAACACTTTAACGATATTAGCGGTGGCTTCGGCCACGCCTTCGATCACACCGAGCCAGATCGCGCCGGCCCCGAGCGTGCCGACCACGAAGACCGGCAGCAGTGCATGGATCATTTCCGAAGAAACATCCATGAACAGGCTGACCAGACCGAGCGCCCAGACGCCGGCAGGAAGGGGCGTGCGCTGCACGGTGCTCTAAAGATTCCTGGCTTCGAAACGCGCGACGGGCGTTTGCTGGCCGTTCAGCAGTTCCAGTTGCGAGCCTGCGATCCGCCAGCCAGCAGTGGCTTTCAGTGCATCCAGCAGCGCGGTCTCGGTCGGCATGTCCGGGCAAAACATGTACGTCGAAGTCACATCGCCGAAGCTGAGCTGCGACCCGGTCTGTTTGTATTTCGTCGAGATGCGATTGCAGCCGGCGTGCCCGACGACGCTGCCATCGGCGGAATTGAGCGCGATGTACGCTTCGCGACCGCCTTCGCTGATCGTCACCGGCTTGTCGCCGAGCTGCACCAACGCCCAGCGCGTGCCTGCCAACTCGTGCGTCACTTCGTCAGTGCTCTGCGACGCGGGAGGTTGCGGTTCATTGCTATTGCATGCGGCCATCGTCAGCAGCAAGGCGACGACTGCGGCGTACCTGGCTCGGCCCATTGTCTGCGGCGCCTCGCTGGAGGAAATTCACGGCGAATGAAAATACATCCTTGCTCGACTGGCGTCGAGCGCCGACTCAGCCGCGCCCGATGTATGGCATCGCCGTCGCCATCACGGTCATGAATTGCACGTTGGTCTCGAGCGGCAGGCCGGCCATGTAGGCAATGGCTTCACCCACGTGATCGACCGACATGGTGGGTTCCGCCAGCAGCGAGCCGTTCGCTTGTACGACGCCGGTGGAGATCTTGTTCACCATCGAGGTCGCGGCGTTGCCGATGTCGATCTGCCCGCAGGCGATGTTGTATTTGCGGCCGTCCAGAGACAGCGACTTGGTCAAGCCCGTGATGGCGTGCTTGGTCGCCGTGTACGGCGCCGAGTTCGGCCTTGGCACGTGCGCCGAGATGGAGCCGTTGTTGATGATCCGACCCCCTTGGGGCGTTTGATCTTTCATCACGCGGTACGCCGCTTGCGCCACCAGAAATGCGCCCGTGAGATTCACTGCAACGACGGCATTCCACTCTTCGGCCGTGAGTTGTTCGAAAGGCACGGGCGGTGCGCTGGTGCCCGCATTGTTGAAGAGCACATCGACGCGGCCGAAGGCCGACTTCGTCTTCTCGAAGAGCTGCGCAACTGAATCGGGGTTGGTCACATCCGTCGACACCGCGAGCGTCTCCGCGCCTCCGGCCAGCGATGCAGTCTCATTCAAGGTTTGCAGATTGCGGCCTGCGAGTACGACTGCAAAGTTCCGCTTCGCCAACGCCAACGCGGCGTTTCGCCCTATGCCCGTGCCGGCGCCGGTGACGACCGCAATCTTCTTCTGGTCCATGCGCGTGAGCTCACTTCAGATAGTCACTGATGTATTCGCGGATGATGCTATCGATGCTCTCATCCTGCGGAAACCCGAGCGTTGCCGCTCGGGTCGCGTGCATCTGCTCGGGCCAGCCCGATATTACCTTCATCACGAAAGGATCCGGCTGCTCGCTGATCGCGCCGAGCTTTCGATCGCGAGCGACTCGCCGCAAGCTCT
Source organism: Peristeroidobacter agariperforans (assembly GCF_004138335.1). Classification (GTDB taxonomy): domain Bacteria; phylum Pseudomonadota; class Gammaproteobacteria; order Steroidobacterales; family Steroidobacteraceae; genus Steroidobacter; species Steroidobacter agariperforans. The sequence continues at coordinate 513,819 of NZ_RYFW01000001.1, forward strand.
CGATCATCTCGCCGACCGTGACCGTCCTCGTTCTTAGATTGAGCGCGCGATCGGCGCCCAGCTTGCTGCCCTCGACTGCGTGCAACGCCAGCAATCCCTCGATAACGGTGCGATAGCCGGTTGCAGCCACCTTGGTCGTGAAAGGCACCGGGCACACATAGTCTTCACCATTGAGCGGCTCGCGCAGCACTCCGCTCGCGAAGCCCGACGCCGCTCGGTTCGGCGCACCCGGCCGTACGATCACAAAGCCCAGCCGCGCGCTGCGACCATCGATGAAACCCTTGCGAGTGTAGTCATTGACCAGCAGCTCGCCGATGGCTTTGGTCATTCCATAAGTGGTTTGTGGAATGTGACGAGTCGGATCATCCACCTCGCGCAGGTTGCCATCGCCACCGTAAACAGCCAGTGAGCTGGTGAATACATATCTCGGACAGGAACCGAGTGCCTTTAGTGCGTCGAGCAGATACCGGTGCCCATCCAGATTGACGCGCATCGCCAGCTCGAAGTCCTGCTCGGCGCCGGCGCTCACGACCGAGGCGAGATGAAAGACTGCGATGTCCGGCCGATCGATCAGCTTGGCGACGGTGGCGCGATCGGCGATGTCGCCCTCCAGCAGCTTGATGCGCTCATCGGTGACTGTGAGGTCGGGTGGGACTCGGCTGTCGAACAGCGCCATCTCGCTCACGGCCTCGCGGCCGCCGGAAGGAGCGAATACAGATCCTTGCTCGAGAATGCGAGCAGCAAGGCGTTGACCCAGAAATCCCGTGCCGCCTGTGATGACCACTTTCATGGATGCACTGCCTCGCCTGATCACTACGACGTCGCTGTCGCATGAAGGGTGAGTGTAATGATGGTGGAAGGAGAATTCTTGCTAAAACCTTCCGCGACAGGCACCACTAAGAGAAGAGACGTCGGTTTTTGCACGCCGCCGACACGTTGGTGCGAGATTTACAGGTCCCGACGTTGATTGCCTTTCTCGCGGACGGCGAGAGAGGGCTCATGACAAGCCGTCAGATCGGCTTGTACGTCAGCACCACGAAGCTGTTCGGGTGATAAACCTGCTTCTCCTGGCCGCTCGCATCCTTCGTCGTGGTCGAATCGGCCGTGACGAAGTACAGGTTCGCGTTGCGCTCATCCATGTACATCATGCGGGCTTCCACTCGCGTAGTGACAGTGCCGAGCACGGCGAACTGATCCGGCCCCTTCTGCTGAATCACGGTCACGAAGCCATCGTTACTGGAGGTGACGATGCGCTTGCGCTTCTCATCGATACCGATGCCGTCGATGCTCGGGCCGATCGCGACCGTCGCGCTCACTTTGCCGGTTGCCGGGTCCACGGAGAACATTTGCGGGTTGTCACCCACGCAAGCGGCGATGATGCGCTTGGTGCTCGCCTGCCAGCGCGTTTTGGAAACATTGCAGGGCACCTGCCAGCGCGCACTCTCCTTCAGCGTCTTGGAGTCGAGCTTGAGGATCAGGTTGTCCTTGCGCGCCGGTGCGTAGATGTTGCCGGCGCCGTCGATCGCCGGATCGTCCATCTTCTTGAACGGGAAAGTCGTCGTCTTCAGCAGCTTGCCGGTCGCAGCGTCCAGCGTGTACCAGGTGGACTGCGCGGGGCGCGTACCGGTGATGAAGTGCACCTGCTTGGTCGCCGGATCGTGCACGCCACTATTCAGCCCGCCGTCCTTATCGAGCCCCAGGCGTTGGATGGGCTTCAGCGTCTGCAGGTCGAAGCTCAGCAGCGAGCCGTCGGTGTTCGCCACGTAACCCCGGTTGTACTGAGGCAGCAGCAGCGGACCATTGGCGCCCTTGGAGTTCTCGACGGTCGCGATCGCTTTGTTCTGGTCCACGTCGAACACGGTCAGGCCATCGACATCGCGCGCCAGGAACAACCGGCCGGTGCCCGGCTGCATCTTGATGTAATCCCAGCCGCTATCGGTGCTGGGCAGGCTGACCGCCGACTCCAGCTTGTAGAGCAAGCCGGCTTCGTCGGCGTGGGCCGCAGCCGTTGCGCCAACGGCAACAGCCCCGGCGAGCACCACTGAACCTAAACGCATCGCATACTCCGCGTGACGGAAAAGCGCGGCAGTATGCGTAGGCCAGGCTGATAATTAACTGACGGCGCCGCTGAGATTCCCTCCCACGGCCAAGTCAACGCCGACCGCCCGCGAAAAATATGAATAAGGCGAACCCCTAAAATGCGCAGGCTGCGCACTGGTCGCCTCTTTGCCGAAACCTCTTGTTCTTATACTCCCGACCATGACAGCCCTCGAGCCCGTGGTCGAGTCTCGTTTTACCCTGCTGGCGAAGGCGATGCGCACGCTGGTTGATCTACTCCACACAGAGCACGGATACGCACGGATCTTCCACGACCAGGACGGTTACAGCTACGAGCTGCACAGCTACCGGCATACGCCGGTGGTCGACCTCTTCACGCGCATGTTGGGCTATGAGTCCGCAGATCACGCCACCGTAGCGGCTCGCGAAACCCTTTCGGCCATTCACGCCAGCCCCCGTGGCCGAAGCAACAAGGGCCGCGCCCGCGGCCGCCGCGGTCCTCAGCCGGAATCCGCTCAACTGGTCCTGCCTGTCGGCGTCTGCTGATCGTCAGACACTCGCCGTCTTGAGCAACGACCGGTACCACAACGCGCTGCGCTTCAAAGTCCGGCGCAGAGTCGCGTAGTCCACGTGCACAATGCCGAACCGCTTGCGGTAACCCTCGGCCCACTCGAAGTTATCCATCAGGCTCCAGACGAAGTAACCGCGCACGTCGACACCCCGGTCGATCGCCTCGGCCACGGCGAGCAGGTGCGACTCGATGTACTGGCGTCGCTGCTCGTCCTCGATCCGCCCGTCCACTAACTGGTCGCGGTACGCCGCGCCGTTCTCGGTGATGTAGATCGGCGGCAGCTGGTAATCGCGCTTCAATCGGAGCAGCAAATCGCAGAGGCTGCGAGGTGCAACCTCCCAGCCCATATCGGTGACGGCTGCGCCGCTGGAAGCCGGCGCGGCAGGATTGGAGCTGCTGGACACCGTCGGGTGGTAATAATTGATGCCGACGAAATCGCACGGTTGCGCGATCAGCGCCGCATCGCCGGCTTGGACGACCGGCGCATCGGCGCCGAGATGCTCGACGATATCGCTCGGATACTGGCCCTTGAACACCGCATCCGTGTACCAGCGAACCAGCCGTCCGTCTTCGAGCCGCGCATGATGCGCATCGAGCTCGGAATCCGTAGCCGGACGAACCGGCGACATGTTCAGCACGATCCCCACTTCGGCCTTGACGCCGCTCGCGCGGATCGCCTGCATCGCCAGTCCGTGACTCAGCAATAGGTGATGACTGGCCTGGTACGCAACGCGACGGTCCTTCACTCCCGGCGCGAACACGCCGCGCTCGTAGCCAAGCACCGCCGAGACCCAAGGCTCGTTGTGAGTCGCGATGGAAACGACGCGATCGCCCAAGCGGCGCGAGATCACCTCCGCGTACTCGGCGAATCGATATGCCGTATCGCGCGCCAGCCAGCCGCCGTTCAGACGTTGCAGCTCGGCTGGCAGGTCCCAGTGATACAGCGTCGCGTAGGGTCGAATGTTTCTTTCCAGCAAGCCATCGACCAGGCGCTCGTAGAATTCGATGCCACGCTCGTTGTATGCGCCCTCGCCTGCTGGCTGAACTCGCGGCCAGCAAATGGAAAAGCGATACGCGGTGACGCCGAGATCGGCGATCAGATCCAGGTCGGATTCGAGCCGGTGATAGTGATCGCACGCCACGTCGCCGGTGCCGCCATCCGCGATTGCGCCAGGCACGCGGCAGAAGTCGTCCCAAATCGACGGGCCCTTGCCGTCGGCGCGCGCCGCACCCTCGATCTGAAAGGCGCTGGTGGCCACGCCCCAGACAAAATCGCTGGCAAAACGCCGACGCAGCTCGGCTACGGGTAATTGATCGGTCATCGCTATCTTCATTCTTTTGCAGGCGCCGCGGTGGACTCACGCACGATGAGCTCGACCTGCGGCAAGGAAATATCCGGCTGTTCACCTTGCAGCATCTGAAGCATGGCCGCGCCGGAGCTTTCGCCCAGCACGCGGATCGATTGACGCACCGAGGTGAGCGGCGGCACTCGATAGGACGAGGAATGCAGGTCGTCGAAGCCGACGACGGAAACATCGCGTGGACAATTCAAGCCGCGGCGATACAAGGCCAGGCACGCGCCGTACGCGGTCTGATCGTTCACACAGAACAGCGCGCTGAATTTGTTTCCGGACCCGAGCAGCCGCATCGTCGCCTCGACACCGCCTTCTTCGTGGAAGTCACCGGGCACGACCAGCTTCGGATCGTGCGGAATGCCGGCGTCGGCGAGCGCGCGGCGATATCCCTTGAAACGCAGCGATGCGTCCGGGTGATCGAGAATGCCGGCGATGAAGGCGATGCGCCGATGCCCGAGCTCGATCAGGTGCCGAGTCGCGAGCCACGCACCCCGCTCGTCATCCACCGGCAGACTGAAAATGTTCTGCGCCTTCAGGCTGCGACCGCTCACCACCAGCGGCACCTGCTTCGCATAGTGGGCCAACTGTCGATCTTCCAGCCGGCCCGAGAAAATGATGATGCCGTCGACGCGCCGGGACAGCAGCTCGGCCATGCACCGTTCTTCGTCCTGCTCATCCCAATTGCCGCTCATGAACAGCGCCGTGTAACCGCGCTGCTGCAGATAATCCTCGATGCCTCGCAAGCCTTCGCCGTAGAACGGGCTGTCGATGGCCTGCGTGATGACACCGATGGTGTTCGACTTTCCCAGCGCCAGTCCGCGCGCGGCGGCGTTCGGCCGGAAATTGAGCTTGGCAATGGCCGCCTCGACCGCGTCCTTGCGCTCGGCGCTCACCTTCGCGGTGCCGTTGATGATGCGGGATACGGTCGCAATCGAAACGCCCGCTTCCTTCGCCACCATCTCCAGCGTGGGCGGGGCATCGGGCAGGGCGGTCGTAGCGCGCTTCTTCGCGTTGTTGGCAGCTCGCTTGCTCATCGTCGTGCAGTGATTGTCAGGCTTTGGCAGTCATCAAGTCGCTTTCGAGCTGCTCGAGCGTGCGACCTTTGGTTTCGGGCACGAGCAGCACCACGAACAGCAACGCCGCGGTAGCGAACAAGGCGAATGCCAGAAAAGTGCCGCCCGAGCCCAGCGTGGACAGCGCCCAGGGAAATATCATCGTGACCGTGGCGCTGACCAGCGCGTTCCAGAATCCTGCCACCGAAATGGCTGCGGCGCGCTGTTCGTTAGGAAATATTTCCGAGAGCAGCACCCACATCACCGGCCCCAGCGAAATCGCGAACGAAGCGACGAAACCGATGATGGCGATCAGCACCAGGCGGGCATTGTAACTTTCCTGGCTGAACGCCCAGCTGATCGCGAACAACGACAGCGCCATGCCGGCAATGCCCACGATCAGCAGCGGCTTGCGTCCCAGCTTGTCGATCAGCCAGATCGCGACGAACGTCATCGCCACATTCACCATGCCGACCATCACAGCCTGGCGGAACGCGTCGTCCACGCCGCCGCCGGCCTGCGTGAAGATCGTCGGCAAGTAATAGAAGATCGCATTGATGCCCGTGATCTGCTGAAAGAACGCCAGGCCGAGCGCGATGATCATGATCATCCGCACGCGCGAGTCGAGCAAACCGCGAAAGCCGCGCGACACTGCTTTCATCGTCAGGCTGCGCTGGATCTGTTGCAGGTTCTCCTGCGCCTGCTGCTCGCCAGCGACTCTGCGCAGTACGGCGAGGGCTGCTTCATCCTGGCCCTTTAACAGCAACCAGCGCGGGCTCTCCGGAACGAACCACAACAAAGTGAAGTACAACAGCGCCGGCACCATCTGCACGCCGAGCATGTAGCGCCAGTTGTGTTCGCCCAGATCGAGCAGGAAATAATTCGAGAAAAACGAAGCCGAGATGCCGATCACGATCATCAACTGATTCAAGGACACCAGGCTGCCGCGCTTCTCGGCCGGGGCAATCTCCGCGATATAAACCGGCGCAATCAGAATCGCGCCGCCGACCGCCAGTCCGCCGACGATGCGAGCGGCGACGAAGCTCGGGAATGAAGTAGCGGAAGCGGCCAGTAGCGAAGACATCACGAATAACAACGCGGTGCCGAGCAAAACCCGCCGCCGGCCGAAACGATCGCTCAATGGACCCGCGATGGCATTGCCCGCCATCGCACCCCAGCCGAGGCTGCTGACGGCAAAGCCGAGTTTCAAATCGCCGCTCGCGCCGCTGAGCGAGAAATAGTCCTTGATGAACGGCACGACGCCGGAGATCACGGTGGCGTCGAAACCGAGCAGGAATCCCCCGATCGCGACCGTCAGCGCCACGAAACCGATGTTCAACTTGCCTTGCAACATGTGACTCGCCGATGTTTTTAATCGTGATTTCAGTCGCGCGGTCATATCGTGACGTGGTCGCGCCACGATGTTAGCGATAACTATGACCGCTTCCCCCAAACTTCGCCAGCCGGCGTGCATCAGCCCGCTTGCCGGATCGCTCGGGAGCATGCTACCGTAATTTGTAAGCGCTTACATCCGGTGTTTACGGGTCTCTCCGCCGGACGCCCAGCGCAACAATAAATTGGCAGCGAATGGACATCGGGGGTAAACAGTCGTGAGCGATCGCGCATTTCAACGCAATAAAGTAGCGCGTGCTATCTCGTTAATTCTCGGAACGGCGGTCGCACTACCCGCCGTTTCACAGCAAACCACCGAGCTCGAAGAGGTGGTGGTCACCGGCATCCGCGGCAGTCTCACCTCATCGATGGAGCTGAAGCGCGACTCGCAGGGCGTGATGGACGGCATCGTTGCCGAAGACATCGGCAAGTTCCCGGACACCAACCTGGCCGAGTCCATGCAGCGAGTCAGCGGCGTATCCATCGATCGCTCGCTCGGTGAAGGCTCGAAAGTCACGGTTCGCGGCGTTGGACCGGACTACAACCTGGTGTTGTTGAACGGCCGCCAGATGCCCGCATCGGCACTGTTGGACACGGGCGCATCGGCATCGCGCGCTTTCGATTTCGCCAACCTCGCTTCCGAATCGATCTCGGCGATCGAGGTGTACAAGACCAGTCGCGCGGCTACGCCCACCGGCGGCATCGGCGCGACGGTCAACATCAAGACCGCGCGCCCGCTCGACAATCCGGGCTTGCACACCAGCTTCGGCGCCAAGGGCGTGATGGACACGTCGGTGGACAATCTGCCGAGCGGCCTGAAAGGCGACTCCATCACTCCCGAAGTTTCCGGCATCTACAGCCAGACCTTCGGCGATGACAAGTTCGGCATCGCGCTCAGCGCGAGCTACCAGGAACGCGACTTCGGCTTCAATCAAGCGTCGGTGGGGAACGGTTGGAAATCCTTCGCCGGCGATGAGAACAACTGGGGCACGATTCCCCAGGCCGGCGCGCCGGGCTCGGAGCGCATCACCAATCGCCCCGATGCGACCGACACCTATTCGGTGCCGCAAAACCTGGGTTATAGCGTCAACGGCGTCGAGCGTAAGCGCACCAACGGTCAGCTGACCTTGCAGTACGCGCCGACCGACACCATCACGACGACGCTCGACTACACCTACTCCGAGAACAAGATCGCGCAACAGCGCAACGAGCTCTCGGTGTGGTTCAACTTCGGTCCGTCGACGAGCACCTGGACGGACGGCCCGGTGGCCGCGCCGCTGATCTACTCGGAAGCCATCGATGCCGTCGCGGCTCCCTCGGATCTGTCCATGGGCGGCGCCAAGTTCGCCACCAAGAACGAGAACAATTCGGTCGGCTTCAACGTCGAGTGGCGGGCCACCGATCGCTTCGGCCTGGCATTCGATTTCCACGATTCGAGCGCGGAATCGGGTCCCGACAGCCCGTACGGCTCGAACGCAGTGCTCGGCGTGGCTGGCTTCTTCCGCGGCACGACCACAGCGGACTTCTCGAAGGACTTCCCGGTCATCAGCGTACAGCTGCCGCCCGGCATGACAGCCATCGATCCTGCGCGCACCGAAGTGACCGGCTCCAGCTTCCGCAACAGCTACATGAAGACGGAGATCCAGCAGGCTCAGCTCAGTGGCAACCTGGACTTCACCGATGAGTCGCGGCTCAACTTCGGTGTGGCGCTGACCGATCTGAAGAACCGCTCCGCCTATTCCAACGTGCAAATGGATTCGTGGAGCAGCAACGGCGACGCCAGCGCTTATCCCGACGACGTGTGGCGCGCCGATACCGTGCGTCACTACTTCGACAATATTTCCGGTAGCGGCAATCCGAACCTGTTCAATCAGTTCTTCACCTTCGATTTCGAGACCGTGCGCAACATCGCCGCATCCGTCGACGGCGACGAGAACTATCGCGCCTCGCCGATCTTCCAGGTGGACCGGCGCGTCCAGGAAGAGTCGCAGAGCGCATTCGTGCAGTACAGCCAGGAATGGGAATGGGGCCTGCCCATGCAGGGCGCGGTCGGCCTGCGTTATGAGAAGACGGATGTGACTTCGCGCTCGCTCGTGCCGACGGTCACCGGCATCAACTGGGTCGCGAACAACGAGTTCCCGTTGGTGCTCGGCCCCGGCATCTACGAACAGCTCGAAGGCGATTATGACTACGTGCTGCCGAGCCTCGACTTCGCCGTCGACCTGACCGACAGCGTCAAGCTGCGCGCAAGCTACGGCCAGAGCATCGGCCGGCCGCTGTGGGATCAGATCCAGGGCGGCCGCACCGTCGACCAGATCGTCCGCATCAACGGCGGCACCGGCAACCAGGGCAATCCGGGACTGAAGCCGCTGGAATCGGAGAACATCGACTTCTCGCTCGAATGGTATTACGCCGACGCGAGCTATCTGTCGGTGGGTTACTTCCGCAAGAACATCGACAACTACATCGGCACGACGCTGGAAACGCAGACTCCGTACGATCTGCACCATCCCGGCCAGGGCGCGTATTTCCAGGAAGCCGTCGCCAATGCCTGTCCCACTGCGGAGCTGACCTGTGTCCGCAACTACATTTTCAACAACCACGATGGCGATCCCGGCGTGGACGCGGATCCGATCAACCCGGAGAATCCGAATGTCCGCACCGGCATCATTTCCGGCCTGCCGGGCGATCCGATCGTGACGTTCGGCATCAAGGTGCCGGCGAACCAGAAGTCCGCGTCGCTGGATGGCTGGGAGCTCAACGTACAGCACATGTTCGGCGCCACCGGCTTCGGCGTGTCGGCGAACTACACGCTGGTCGACTCCAATCTCACGTACGACAACCACAACCGCGGCGAACAGTTCGCACTGGAAGGCCTGAGCGATGCGGCCAACGTGGTGGCGTTCTACGAGAACGACAGATTCCAGGTGCGCGCGGCGTACAACTGGCGTGACGAGTTCCTTGCCGCACGCTTCGACGGCGGTGGCCTGCCGAACCCCGTCTACACCGAGGCGTACGGTCAGCTCGACGTGAACGCCAGCTACAACTGGAACGACAACCTGACGTTGATGGCCGAGGCGATCAATCTCACCGACGAGATCTATCGCCAGCACAGCCGCAACTCTCATCAGGTGATCATGGTCCAGCAGACGGGCCCGCGCTTCATGGTCGGCGCGCGCTACAAGTTCGGCGATTGAGCCGGGGCCTGCACCGAAGCTGCAGGCAGGAGAAGCCGCTGTTTCCCCCAGCGGCTTTTTCTTTTCACAGGCATTATTGAGCGATGGCGGAGATCCAACACATCCTGATCGTGGGTGGCGGCTCGGCCGGCTGGTTGACCGCCGGTGTGCTCGCCGCCGAGCATCGCTCGCGCACCGGCCCGACGCTGCGAATCACTCTGCTCGAGTCGCCGAATATCGGGCCCATCGGTGTCGGCGAGGGCACCTGGCCGACGATGCGTGACACGCTCAGAAGCATCGGCGTGACCGAGACCGACTTCATCCGCGAATGCGACGCCTCGTTCAAGCAAGGCTCGAAGTTCCAGCAATGGGTCAGCAATCGACAGGACGATCGTTACTTTCATCCTTTCGTTCTGCCGCACGGCTATACCGAGACCAATCTGGTTGCGGGCTGGTTGGAACGCCATGCCGATACGCCCTTTGCGGACCTGGTGAGCTTTCAGCCGCACCTGTGCGCGCGTGACAAGGCGCCCAAACAAGCGTCGACGCCAGAGTACGCGGCCGTCGCCAACTACGCCTATCACCTCGATGCCGGCAAGTTCGGTCTGTTCCTGCGCAAGCACTGCGTCGAGCAACTGGGCGTGCACCATGTTCTCGACCACGTCGTCGGCATCAACACGCACGACAACGGCGATATCGCGTCGGTGCAGACCAAGGACAACGGCGCGGTCGCCGCCGATCTCTTCGTCGACTGCAGCGGCATGCAGTCGCTGCTGCTCGGTCAGCACTACGGCGTGCCGTTCAAGTCGCAGAAGCACGTGCTGTTCAACGATTCGGCACTGGCCATCCAGGTGCCCTATCAGAACGACGACAGCCCGATCGGGTCGCAGACCGTCTCGACCGCACAAAGCAACGGCTGGATCTGGGATATCGGCCTGCCGACACGACGCGGCATCGGTCACGTGTATTCGAGCGCGCACACCACAGACGAAGCCGCCGAACGCGAGCTGCGGGCATACATCGAGCGCACGGGCGGGCCGCAGGGCGTACCGTCGCCGCGCAAACTCACGTTCAATCCGGGCTACCGCGACAAGTTCTGGCACCGGAACTGCGTGGCGATCGGGCTTTCAGCGGGATTCATCGAGCCGCTGGAAGCTTCGGCACTCGCGCTGGTCGAGCTCTCTGCTGCGATGTTGAGAGACCAGATGCCGACAACGCGCGCTTCGATGGACATCGTCGCTCGCCGCTTCAACGATGCTTTCACCTACCGCTGGGAGCGAGTGATCGACTTCCTGAAGCTGCACTACGTGCTCACCCGACGGACCGACTCGGATTTCTGGCGCGACAATGCTCGCCCCGCTTCCATACCCGAACGCCTGCAGGAACAACTGACGATGTGGCGCCATCAGCCGCCGTCCCGTTACGATTTCCATCGCATCGAAGAAGTATTCCCATCGGCGAGTTATCAGTACGTGCTGTACGGAATGGGCTTTCGCCCGGATCGCTCCGGCGCTGCTCGACGCAGCGATGACGCCGAGCGCGCCGATGGTTACTTCCGTGAAGCAGCCGCACTGACGAGCAAGATGCTGGCCGCACTACCCACGAACCGAGCGCTGATCGATCACATCAGGCGCAACGGTCTGTCGAGAATTTGACGCGCTATGAGCAAACACGTCCTGCTGAACAACGTCGACCACAAAGACCTGCGCGTGATCACGACGCGCAGCGCCGAGTACGGCGACAACGTCATGCTCGCGACCACGTTCCCTGGAGAGTTCCGCAACCTCCAGGCGCACTATCCCATCGTGTTTCGCAAAAACGCGCAGGGGCAGTTCGAACCGGTGGCGTTGCTCGGGTTCAAGGACGGGCAGAATTTGTTTCTTGGCAAGCAGGGCTGGGACGCGACGTACATTCCGATGACCATCGAGCGCCTGCCGTTCCTGATCGGTTTCTCGCAGGACCGCCAGCCGATGATGCACATCGATCTGGATAGCCCGCGCGTCAGCCGCACGCAGGGCGAGCCGATCTTCCGCGAGTTCGGCGGCAATACCGAATTCCTCGAACGTATGAATTCGCTGCTGCTCGCCATCCATCACGGTCTCGCCGCCAACGAGCCTTTCATCGGCGCACTGCTCCAGTACGAGTTGCTCGAGTCGTTCGTGCTCGACATCCAGCTGAACGATGGCTCGCAGAACCGACTGGCCGGCTTCTACACCCTCAAGGAGGAGCGCCTGCTCGACCTGAACGGCGCGGTGCTGGAACGATTGAATCGTGCCGGCCACCTGCACGCCATCTACATGGCGATCGCTTCTATTTCCAACTTCCGCGCGCTGATCGAGCGTGTGAACAAGCTCAATGCTGGCGAGCGCTAGAAGAATCCCGGAGATCGCCGGAGTCGATCCGCGCGCGCTGCCGGACGATGTGCTGTTGTCGACGCAGCCAGTCGTGCTCAAGGGGCTGGTCGCCGATTGGCCGATGGTGCGTGCGGGGCTGGAATCGAATCAGTCCGCGGTCGCCTACATCCGCAAGTTTTATCGTGATGCGACGGTGGGCGCGCTGCTCGGCGCACCGGAGATCGACGGCCGGTTCTTCTATAACGAGGACCTGAGCGGCTTCAACTTCAAAGCGGTCAAGCTGAAGCTGGACGTCATGCTCGATGAAGTCGAGCGTCACAAGGATGCGGTGAAGCCGCCGGCCATCTACGTCGGCTCGACGACGGTCGACACGTGTTTGCCGGGATTCCGTGGCGAGAACGATCTGGGCTTCCGCGAGCGGCAGCCGCTCGTCAGCATCTGGCTGGGCAATCGCACGCGCATCGCCGCTCATCACGATCTGCCCGACAACATCGCGTGCGTGGTCGTCGGTCATCGACGCTTCACCTTGTTCCCGCCCGAGCAGTTGGAGAATCTGTATATCGGGCCGCTGGATTTCACGCCGGCCGGACAGGCCATCAGCATGGTGGATTTCGCGAAGCCGGACCTGCAGCGCTTCCCGAAGTTCGCCGAGGCAGCGCGTCACGCACACGTGGCCGAGCTCAGCCCCGGCGATGCGATTTTCATTCCGAGCATGTGGTGGCATCACATCGAGGCGCTCGACAGCCTCAATGTGCTGGTGAACTACTGGTGGCGCCGCTCGCCGGCGTTCATGGACTCGCCGATCGGCGCGTTGATGTACGCGATCATGACCGTGCGCGATCTGCCGAAAGAGCAGCGTGACGCATGGTTCAACCTGTTTCGTCACTATGTTTTCGAGGCGGACGAGCAGACCGCCGCACATATTCCAGAAGGCGCCCGCCGCGCCTTGTCGCCCATGGACGCCGACATCGCCCGCGACATTCGCGCGCGGCTGCTGCAAAGATTGAATCGTTAGGGGAATTGCATGACCAGCAAACGCATCCAGAAGATCGTCATCGCCGGCGGCGGCACTGCGGGTTGGATGGTCGCCGCCGGTCTGTCGCGAACCCTGGGCAAGGCGCTCGACATCAAGCTGGTCGAGTCCGATGAGATCGGCACGGTCGGCGTCGGCGAAGCGACCATCCCGACATTGGTGACATTTCACCGCCTGCTCGACATCAACGAGCAGGAGTTCATGGCCGCGACCCAGGGAACGTTCAAGCTCGGCATCGGCTTCGAGAACTGGCGCGACGTGAACCAGCACTACATCCATTCGTTCGGCACCACGGGCAAGGATCACTGGACCGCCGGCTTCCAGCACTTCTGGCTCAAGGGCCGCCAGCGCAATCTCGCCGGCGACTATGGCGACTACTGCGTCGAGCTGAAGGCCGCGCTCGAAAACAAGTTCGCGCACTTGCCACGCAGCGGCATGAACTACGCCTTTCACATCGATGCCGGCCTCTACGCCAGGTTCCTGCGGAAGTTCAGCGAGGGCTATGGGGTCAAGCGCATCGAAGGAAAGATCACCAACGTCCTCACGCACGACGACACTGGCTTCATCAAAGCCATTCGCCTGGACTCGGGCGCGGAGATCGAAGGCGATCTGTTCATCGACTGCACCGGCTTCCGCGCACTCCTGATCGGCCAGACGCTGCACGAGCCATATGAGGATTGGTCGCACTGGCTGCCGTGCGACAGCGCAGTCGCCGTCCAAACAGAATCCGTCGGTGACGCCATTCCATTGACGCGCTCCATCGCGCGTGAATCTGGATGGCAGTGGCGCATTCCGCTGCAACACCGCGTTGGCAATGGCATGGTTTATTGCAGCCGTTACATCAGCGACGAGCAGGCGAAACAGTCGTTGCTCGCGAACATCGAAGGCAAGGTGCGCACCGAGCCGCGCGTCATCAAGTTCAAGCCCGGCCAGCGGCGGCAAACCTGGGTGAAAAACTGCGTCGCCGTCGGACTCGCGAGCGGCTTCATCGAGCCGCTGGAGTCGACCAGCATTCATCTGATCGGCCGCAGCATCATCCGCCTGCTACAGATGTTTCCAGGCACGGGCATCAATCCGAGCGACATCGCGGAGTTCAATCGCCAGACGGTGGCGGAGCTGGAGCACATCCGCGACTTCATCGTCCTGCACTACCACGTCACCAATCGCCAGGACACGCCGTTCTGGAACGCCTGCCGGACCATGGAAATACCCGCGTCGTTACAGCATCGCATCGACCTGTTCCGCGAGACTGGTCGGGTATTCCGCTTACAGAACGAGCTGTTCGCCGAGAACTCCTGGATCCAGGTGATGCTCGGCCAGGGCATCGTGCCCAAGCAATATCACCAGGTGGCGGACTTGATGGGCGACGCGGAGCTGTCGAGATTCCTGGATCAAATCAAATCGCAAGTCGACAACACGGTGCTACAGCTGCCGAAGCATCAGGCGTATGTCGAGCAATACTGCAAGGCCACCGCCCCTTAACTTCGAACTCCTATCAGCGCCTCGATCTCCGCCTCCGAACAACCCGCGCTTTCGAGGACGGCGCGAGTATGTTCGCCGAAGCTGGGAGCGGCGAACGGAGCCGGGCCCGGTGTGCGATCGAATTTGATGGATCGAGTGAGGCCGCGATACTTGCCGACCAGCGAGTGATCCAGCGTGGTGACCATTTCCTCCGCCAGCACCTGCTCGTTGTCGAACACATCTTCGATGGCTCTGGCCGCCGCGCACGGCACTTGATCGCCGAAGTGCGCTTCCCATTCCAGCGCCGTGCGCTCGTGCAAAGCTTCGTGCAGCTTCGGCACGATCTCAGCCGCGTGCTGGGCGCGCTTGCGAACCGAGTCATAACGCTCGTTTGCTGCCAGCTCCGGTAGCTTCACTTTCTCGCACAGCGCTCGCCAGAAGTGCGGCGTGTTCGCGGAGATGTACAAATATCCTTCGCGCGTCGGGTGCAAACCCGTGATGCCGCCCGAGCGAAAGTCACGGCCGATGTCACGCGGCTCGCCATCGACCCACACGAGTCGCGCGGACTGCATGGTCAACGCGCTTCGTAGCAACGAGACGCCGACGAACTGTCCCCGTCCGCTCCGTTCCCGCTCATAAAGCGCCGAAGAAACACCGCCCGCCAGCAACGCCGCCGCGTAGTAATCGACGACGGAGCCGTAAATGATCTCCGGCGCGCCGCCGCGCTTGCCCTGTAGCGTGCACATGCCGGTCATGGTCTGCAGCACCTGATCGTAGCCGGCCTTGTCCTTCAGTGGACCCTTCTCGCCATAGCCCGTGACGGCGCAATAGATCAGTCGCGGATTGATCTGTGACAACTGATCGAAATCGATGCCCAGGCGCTTGGGCACGCCCGGGCGGAAGTTGTGCACGAGCACGTCGGCCGCGCGCACGAGACGCAACAGCGCGGCCAAGCCTTCAGCCTTCTTCAAATCGAGCGCGACACCGAGCTTGCTGCGATTGATGCCGATGAATGCACGGCTCTCGTCCTCCAGCGTCGAAGGATACTTGCGCAGGTTATCGCCATCTGGAGGCTCGATCTTGATGACGCGCGCGCCTTGATCGGCCAGCAACGTGCAGCCGTAGGGGCCTGCGATGTACGCGCTCAGATCGAGCACTATGACGCCGCTCAATGGCCCGGCCGGGCCGGCGCGCTCGGATAGCGTCGATTTAGGTGTGGTCGCCATAACTCGAATATCGGTGTTCCTTCCCGTTCAGTCTCGCCGAGCACGGGCCAAACAGGAAGCCACTCGCCCTATCCTCAAACATCACAAATTCTGCGGTCATGTCAGGACCATGACACCTGCATCCAGGTCAGCCGCCACGCGCCATCCTGTCGGCCGCCGGTCGCAAAGTACGGCGTGAATGTCAGCGGCTTGCGTCCCTGCGAGTGCAATCGCAGCTCCGGCCCCGACTGCGCATTCACGACTTCGACCGCCTGCTCCAGCGAGTCCCGCTGCATGAGCAGCGTCTCCGCGCTCTTGAATTCGTCGATCAACGTTGTAGCAAAAACCAGCGGCCCGTGCGTCAACGCCAGATAGTCATAGTGCATGACCTCCTGAGCGATGGGCGCGCCATCGGGCGCTCGCGACTCCTGCACGCTGAAGCTCGCGCGCTGATGGATCTTCGGCTGCAGAGGAACATTCAGAATCAGTTCGTCGCCGCTGCGCCACTCCCGATTCACGGTCAGGAATTCGCCCGCGCCGATGCCGGGAATCGACGCGCCATTGATCGTCGCTTCGACGCGGCCGACCCACGAGGGAATACGAACCCGCAAGCTGAAGCTGGCCGGACGTTCTGGATCGACTCGCAATCGCACGCGACCATCGAACGGATAGTTTGTGACCTGCTCCAGGCGCACGCGTCCGGCTGCTTCATTCGTGAGCGTCGCGTGCCCCGGCCCTAGCAGATTCACGCACAGGTTCTGCCCATGCTTCGCATAAGCGATCGCCGACAGTTCCTCCAACGCCATGGCCCCGCTGGACTTGCAGCAACGCCAATACGTCGTGTGCACACGCTTGCCGTTCGGAGACTGGTAGTAGCACCAGTCTTCGCCGTCAGGCGCAGCCGCACCGAGCAGATCGTTGTATGCGGTCCGCTCGATCTCTTCGGCGTAACGCGCCTCTCCGGTGATCGTCAGCAGCTCGCGATTCAATTGCAGCCACGCGAGGATTGAGCACGTTTCAACGTACGCGTGAGGACTGAAGACACTCGGATGATTGAACACTTCCCGCGAGCGATGCCCGACACCGCCCCAAGGCCCGCCGCCCAGCGTCAGGTGATGCTCGCGAATCGAGTGCCACAGTCGCGTCACGACCGTTGCATATCGCTCGTCGCCCGTCGCTCGATGCAGCTTTGCGAGCCCAACCAGATTCCAGCACAGCTGATAAGCCTTGCCGGTCGCGATCTCTGCCGCATCTGCGCCCGCCAGTGCCTGCGAGATCAACCGCAACTCCGGCCGTGCCTCCGCTTGCTCGACGATGCGCGTCGCCAGCTCCAGATAGAGCTTGTCGCCGGTAGCGAAGTACAACTCCACCGCCGGGTCGAGCAGCACCGTCGCCGACATTCCGAAGTGATTGCCCAGCTCGGTGATGTCGATCTCACCCAGCGTCAGGGCTCGCCAGCAGAGCTCGCCAATGCGACTCGCGGCCCCGACATACTTCGCATCGGGGAAATACTTGTGGACCTCGAGCAGGCCCAGGATGAGATAGCTATGAGTCCAGATATCCCAAGTGCGGAGGCTCGGCGCTCCGTCCCACGTGCGCAACGGTGGCTGCTGTTTGCGAGTGAAGCGACGCTCGAGTGCGTAGGTGCCTAGATAACCTTCCGGCGTCTGAACGCCGACCAGAAAATTCGCCACGCGCAGTACATTCTCGCGAAGATCGCGATCTCCGCTGCGATGAGCGGCTCGCGCCGCTGCATACAGCCATTTGCCCGCGTGCTCGCCATACCAGTCGCCTTCGTAGTTCTGCTCGCGATGCTTCGGATGGAACAAAGCAATCGCGGGACTGTGTTCGTCGACGATGAAGCGGCTCAGCCGGCCCAATGAATTGGCGGTCAATGCTTCGCCGAGGACGCCGCCGAGTGCGACATCCGCCGGATCTGCAAACTGCATGAGCGCGTTGGGCACAGCGAATCAGCCGGCGTCCACGACGCAGCGGAAACCCAGCATGCCCGCGCGATCTTTCGACGGCGCCATCAGCAGATACTTGCCATGCTGATCGAGCTGATACGCCTGAGGGAAGTACCAGTGCGATGTTTGCGGCAGATAAGAGCTGCCACCGCGAAGTGCAGCGGCACGCGTATGCTCGTCGTAGAACTCACTGGTCCATTGCCACACGTTGCCGACCAGGTCCATCACACCAAACGGGCTCGCTGCTTGGGGATGGGCATCCACGTCGGCAGGCACAGGCATCTCACGTTCCTTGCTCTGCGTGGGCATGTTCGACGTATTCCAGTCGTTGCCCCACGGATAGAGACGACCATCGGTGCCCTGCGCGGCGTACTGCCACTCCCATTCATGCGGCAGCCGTTTGCCGGCCCAGGCGGCATAGGCCCGCGCGTCCTCGATCGACACCCATGTGACCGGCTTCTTCTCCCAGCCCTTGCGTGGCGCGCCGTCGACCCAATCGCGCAGGAAGTTGTGCGCATCCTTCGGTCGATAGCCGCTCGCGTCCAGGAATTTCCTGAACTGGGCATTGGTCACCGGATATTTGTCGATGTGGAACGACTTGACGTGCATGCGATGCCGATGGCTGCGACGCGCCGAGTTCTCCCAGGGATACTGGAAATCCAGGCCCTTCCAGGTGTAGCCCTCGATCTCGATGCCGCCGACGACGAAGTCGAAATCCGCGGCCGGAATCGTGACCATGCCTTCGGGGGCCGAGGCCGCGGGCCTGGTCGACTCGATCTCCACCATCTTTTGCGGGATCGCTTGCCAGACGTTCGACAGCGACTGCAGCGGGACTTCGTTGTATTTCTTCATCTGCGCGAGCAGCGCATCGAGGCCTTCGACACTCGCGCCGCTCTCGAGTGCAAGGACCGCACCGTAGCCGCGCGTTTCCAAGGTCAGAGAAATGTGAGCCTGGCCGTCGACGATGCGGGGCGAGAGGCGCGTGCCATTCCACAAGTCGTAGTACGTCCGACCCTCGACGTGCGGCACGACCAGTTGCTCGCCGAACATGTCGTATTCATTGCGATTGACGATGCTCCACAGCGTCTTGGTCGGCGACGGGAACTTGCTTGCGAACACGCCCTGCTGAAGTGTCAGCGCGTACGGCTCCCAATCCATGCTCACAAACAGCTCGGAGAACTTGCGCAACAGCGCCGACAGTCGGCGCAGCGCTTCTCCATCGCGCGCCGTGAACTGATTCCACACACCCCACACGTTCTCCCAGGCGACGTAGCCGATGCCGTTGAAGAACATGTAGTGGAAGTCGTCGGTGCGATCTCGCGCCCAACGGTTCTCGATGTTGATCACGTGGCGCGGCTCGAGCCACTTGAGCTTGCTGACCGCGGGAATGATCTCGGTGGAGGCCCTGCCCCAGCTCTGGTTGTTCCACATCAGCTGCTCGTCAGCATATGGCACCGACTCGGGCTGGAACGCGAGCGGATGGCCGATGGCTTCAGAGGCCACACGGAACGAGCGCGGCACGCCGTTGTATGTGTCGCCATTCACGCCATCGGCGCCAACCAGCTTCGCGAGCTTGGCAACTGCTTCCCAGTCCGGCACGCCTTCACCTTTGGTGCCGTTGTCCCATGCCATGGTGGGCAGAAATACTTTCACGCCGCGACGATGGAAGTCCGCAATCGCCTGCTTCAAGCCTTCCAGTCCGCCGGGCAGATCGCTCGCCAGCGCGGTTTGATTGCGATCGTCGATGCCGATGTTGGTGTAGACGTACCAGATGAGCACGCTGTCGATGCCGCCGAAGCGGCGCTCGAGATCGTCGAGATACTTGTCGACGGTGTAACGCCCCGCAACCGGGTCGTAGAAATAACGATCTTCGACCATCATCTGCGTGTGCACGATGTTCTTCTGCGTCCACGCGAACTCGGGTCGGCGATATTCGGAATCGTCGTAGCCCATACGAATCAGATGCTCGTGCCGCCACACCTTCATCTCGGCGAGCCACACCGGCACGGCGCCCGTCACATCGATGCGCCATTGGCCGATGTTGATCATGGGCCAGCCCGGAGCTTTGCCCGGCGTCGGCAAGTGAGCGCCAACAGTGTGCGGAAGAGCGTACTCGCCGACTTGAGTCACGGGAGCGCGTTGCGGCTTCGATTTCATGAGTTCGGGCAGGGATGTTGAGACAGAAATTCCAGCAGTTCGGCGTGCGTCGGGATGCTCGATTGCGCGCCATGTTTGGTGCAGGCGAGAGCGCCGGCGGCGTTGGCCCAGCGCAGCGCCTGCGCCATGCCGAGGCCTCGATCCAGCGCTGCGACCAGCACGCCACAGAAAGTATCACCCGCGGCCGTGGTGTCCACCGGCATCACGGCAAAGGCGTCTTGCATGATCAGCTCGCCCTCGACACGCGCGCAGCAGCCTCGGTCGCCGAGAGTCACGACGATGCACGGCACGTCAATTCGCTGCATGCATTGTTCGATGCTGCCTTGATGGGCCGCGACCGTTGCGAGCTCGCCTTTGTTGACTACCAGCACGTCGAGTAGTTCGAGCAACTCATCGGGCAGCGCGCGTGCGGGCGCCGCGTTCAGCACGACTCGCACGCCAAGCGTACGCGCCTGTCGAGCGTAGGCGATGACCGTTTCGACGGGAGTTTCCAGCTGCAGCAGCAGATAATTGCAGCCATCCAGCGCCGGCAGGTGCTGGGCACGCAACTCGTTGTTGGCGCCGGGCGCGACAGTGATTGCATTCTCGGCGTCATCCGAAACACAAATAAACGCTGTGCCCGTTGGCTGATCCTCGACGCGCACCACGTGCATCTGCACGCCCGCCGCGAGCAACGAAGCCTCTATCGGTTTGGAGAACGGATCGTTGCCCAACGCAAGCAGCATCTGCGTCGCTGCCCGTCCGGCACGGGCACAGGCAATGGCTTGATTTGCACCCTTGCCGCCCGGATACGTTTTGAACTCGCGCCCGAGCACGGTCTCGCCCGGCGCCGGGATGTGCGATGCCTGCACCACGAAGTCGAGATTGGCCGAGCCGGCGACGAGGATCATGACGCGCTCACTGCACCAACGATTGATAAACCAGAGTGTAAAACTGACCGTTGAGCCTGGGTGGTGCGGCACCCGAGCCTTCCGGCAGATGTTGCATGAACAGCATCGCAATCAGTCCTTCGCGCGGATCAACAGTGAAGTAAGTCGAAGCCGCACCGAACCAACCGAAGTCACCGACGCTACCCAAGCGCGCGCGCCGAGCCTGATCGATCCCGACAGCGCCGCCGAGTCCGAAGCCTTCGCCCGGCCGGAACTCGCGTTGCGGCGGGTCGAGAGTGCCGAGCTGATTGGTCATCATCAAGCTCACAGTCTCGTGGCTGAGAATACGGACGCCCTCGAGCTCGCCGCCATCGAGCAGCATCTGAGCAAAGCGCAGATAGTCTGCCGGCGTGGAGTAGAGGCCACCCGCGCCACTGGAATACAGATTGATCGCTCGTCCCGGCTCGATACCGGCATACGTCGCCGAAGGGATCAGCCGGCCGGCAGCATCCGTTGCCGTCATCTGAGCAATGCGGTGGCGCTGACCCACCGGGACTGTGAAGCCTGTGTCTTTCATGCGCAAGGGCGCGAAGATCTTCTCTTGAAGATACCGGTCGAACGTCTGGCCCGACCACACTTCGACCAGGCGGGCCAATACGTTGGTGTGCACTCCGTCATAGTTGAAGAGAGCCCCTGGATCGGCGGCCAGCGGCACCTTGCTCAACATGCGGACGTAATTCTGCAGATCCCGCGCTCGATGTAACTCCGCGCGCTCGATCAGCCGCAAGGCCTCCGTCGGCGTGTTCTCGCCGCCAGCGAGCCCGGCAGCATGCACAAACAACTGGCGAATCGTCATGGGGCGCTTCGGCGCCCGCAGCTCCGGCGCATCAGCCGTTCCTCCAGCGAGCACCCGTAGCTCGCCGAGCTCGGGCAGATACTTGCTGACTGGCTCGTCGAGCTGGAACTTGCCGTGTTCCATTAGCATCAGTGCCGCCACCGACGTGATGGGCTTGGTCATGGAGTAGATGCGGAAGATGGCATTGGGGTCGAGCGCGTCCGGTGAGCCGAGCTCGCGTCGTCCATGCGCTTTCCAGGAAACAACCTTGCCATGTCGCGCGATCAGCGTGACCGCGGCCAGGTACTGTCGCTTGTCGATGGCCGCTGCGACGAACTCATCGGCGGAGTTTTCCTCCGAGAGAGCTGGCTGCGCGAACAGCGTTATCGCAACGAGAGCAAACCAGCTCCCGCGGGCCGCCGCGCGGGCGGGGGGAACGCCCGCACGGCTTTTTGACATGGCCCTTCGACTTCCCGCGGGATGACCGCAGCCGCGCACCTTGGGTCGCACGGCTTTTCCGGCCTCAGAACTTCATCGTGTAGGTCAGCGAGGTCACGCGACCACGACCCGACCAGTAGTTCCGGAAGCCTGGCACCTGCGACCAGCTCAGCACATAGAACTTGTCGGTGACGTTCTCCACCCCGAGCGTCACCGTGCTCTTGCCGAACTGATAGTTCGCGCCGAGATCGAACAACGTGTAGCCGCTGGTGTGCTCTTCACCCGGCCGGCCTTCGTTGAGATCGCGACCCAGATAAGTCGTCGAGCCCACCGTCACATCGCCCGCTTCGGTGAACTGCCACGTGAACGACGTGCCGATCTTGTCCGGGCTGATGTCGTTCACGCCCATCTCACGAATGAGCGGGCCGGTATCGGTCGTGCGCGTCTTGCCTTCGGTGTGCGAGTACAAGGCCGTGGCCCGCAGCGTGTCCGTAATCTTGAACTCGCTGCTGAACTCGTAGCCTTTGATCTCCACCGGCCGGCGCAACATGATGAAATCTTCCGAGCCCGGATCGACCGCGAGCGACACACCCAAGTCCGACTCGGACTCGTAGTACGACGCGCCGAAGCTCACCCGCGAGCCACGCCAGTTGAAGCCCACTTCGGTGTTGTCCACGACGACGGGCTGGAGATCGAGAATGCCTGCAACCGACTGCCGCGGATCGTTCGGGCAACCATCGGGCTGCGTGCCCTCGGGATTGTCGTTCGAGCACTGCACGTTACGCAGCGGGATGCCAACGTTGGGCAGCGTGAAGCCCCGGCTATAAGAGACGAACGTCGACAGGCCCGGCACGATGCGCCAGACGACGCCGAAGTTCGGCAGATTTTCTTCGTAGCTCAGCGTGCCGCCATCGACCGGCCGGTAGTCGCGGAACCACGTGGTGACGTAATCGTCGACCTGCAGTTCGCCGTCCTCACGACGAATGCCGCCGCTGACGGTCACGGGACCGATGTCATAGGACAGCTGGGCGAATGGCGCCACGCTGGTGTATTCCATCGGCGGCACCCACACGCGGTTGGTGAGTGCGAGACGCTGTTCCGCCACGTCCTCGGTCCAGTCCACGCCGGCATTCAACTCCAGGCCGGTCACCGAGAACAGATCCGAGTGCGCCCATCCGGTGCGCAAGCCTTTTTTCTCGGTGCGAATCTCGGACTGGTCGATCAACGTGCCGAGCGGCGCAATCGATGGATCCTGACGATCCGGACCGTCTTCCGCAACGTAGCGCATCGCTTGCTCGGCGCGATACGCGTTGACGGTGAGCGAGCCGCCCAACAAATTGTTGTGGGTGTACGTGAGGCTTTCCTGATCGAAATCGTTGAACTCCGCCTTGGAGCCGAGCGGCCTGCCGCGCACCGACGTGTTCGTCACACCGGTAGTGCGATCGCCATCGACCAGGATGTAATTGCCCTTGGCTGCAATATTGAATCGGCTGATGCTCAGCTGGAGGCGCTGGTCGTTGCCGAAATTGATGCCGCCCTTGAAGAACAGATTTTCGGCTTCGGAATCCGCGACCGAGCCGCTGGTGTTCAAGCCGATGGCGCGGCCGTTGCCGTCGTACGTCATGCCACGATCCACGTAGGACACGGCGGCGAGCACGTCGAAGCGGTCCTGCTTGTGAGTCAACGTCGCGCCGATCTTCCAATCGTCGCCGTCGTTTTCGAACTGGCTGCTGTAGCGCGCCGTCAAATCCACTTCCGTACCTTCGACGGTGGGCGAGCGCGAAATGTAGTTGATGATGCCGCCCGCTGCGCCGATGCCTTCGGCAGCCGACGGACCATTGATGACTTCGATGCGTTCGACGATGCCCATGTCGGTGAACGTGCCGCTGCGAGTACCTTCGCGCAGCGGCGAGCCCTGCGGCACGCCGTCGAACAGACGCAGCGGAATGCGGCCGCGCAGGGTTTCACCCGTATTGCTCATGGCCTGCGAGGATTCGGCATAGCCTGGAACTGTCCTTGAAAGCACCGCTGTTGCATCCAAAGTCACCGCCTGGGTCTGGGCCAGCTCCGCTTCACCGATGACGGTGATGGCGCCCGGAATCTTGTCGACCGACTTGGGCACGCGCGTACCGGTGACGATCACCTCGGCGATCTGATCTTCGGCGCCGGCTGCAGTGTCCTGACTGTGTGCGCTGGTTGCGACCGATGCGAGCAGCAGCGAGCTCAAGCTGGTCGCAAGCGGGATGCGACGCCCCATATAGTTTTTCATGACTCCCCCAAATTCCAGACCGTGCTTAAGAGCTGTTGTGAGTGCGCTTACGCGATGGGAGTCTGTGCCAATGGCCGACGAAACCAATCCGGGCGGACTATATTCAGACGTTACTTTTTATTGCTTTTGTTCTTCGTGAGTGGCGGCCTTGCGCGCTTCCTCGACGAAAGCGTTGACCAGCCGGATCCGCACCGAGGCGCGCGACCAAACGATGCCGATGCGCCGCGGCTCCGATGCATGCGGCAGAGGAATGCGCACCAGTTTCAAACCTTCCGGCCACGGCCTGGCCCAGTCCGGCACCAGCGACACACCCAAGCCGCGATCCACCATGACAGCGATGGCATTCAATGCATTCAGCTCGAAACGCTCGCGCGGCGTGATGCCCACCATTCGCAAATATTCATCGGCCTTACGACCGCCCCACTGATTGCGGTCGTAGCGCACCAGCGGTTGCGTCGCCAACAATTCGTGCGGATCCCGACCGGCCATGCTTTGCGGCGCGAGCACGACCAAGGGCTCCTCGCGTAGTTGCAGCCAGCCACAACTCTTGTGCAACGTGAACGGCGCTTCGAGCACGACCGCCGCATCCAGCTCACCTTTCTCGACGGCGCGATACAAGTCCGCCGAGTAGCCCGGCTTGATGAACACGCTGATCTGAGGAAAGCGCGCCACGATGCGCACGAGAATGTCGGGCAAGACACCAGTAAGCGCGGTGGTGCCAGCGCCCAGACGCAACTCACCCGCAACACCTTCATCGTTCGCGACGGCCTTGAGATCCTCGGCGTCTCGGAGCAGATCGCGGGCGCGTTCGAGGATTCGAGCGCCCGCTTCAGTGACGCTGACCGTCCGCCCGGCGCGGGCGATCAGCGCCTGGCCGATCTGCCGCTCCAACGTGCGAATCTGCTGAGCGACTGCGGCCGGCGTGATATTCAGCAACCGCGCGGCCGCGGCCATCGAGCCGTTGTCGACGACGGATACGAAGGTGCGAAGGAACTGCGTATCCAAGCGGCTACTCGTTCTGCACCAGGGCGGCGGCGGTCGGGCGGTCGCGCTCGCCGAAAATCGTCAACCCTTCCAAGGCCTGCGCGCCGGGCGCCGGGAAGAACAAGCTCGCGACGTAACCGATGCAAATGCACAGCAAGATGGAAATGGCCAGGTAGAAATAGGGGTGGACCAGATTCATGGACCACGCGAACGTAGTTATCACGATGCTCGTACCGATGCCAATGGCCACACCTTGCCAGTTCGCGCGGCGCGTGAACATGCCCAAGGTGTAAGCGCCAGCGAACCCGCCGCCCAACAGACCGGCCAGCTCGATCGAGACATCGAACAGCGAGTGGATGTCATAGCGCGACAGGAGCAACGCCAGGCCCATGCCCGCCAGGCCCGTGACCACCGTCATCCATTCGGCAAAGCGCACGCTCACCTTCGGGTCGGGGTTCTTGACCAGCTTTTCATAGAAGTCCACGGATGCAAGCGTCGCGACGCTGTTCATGATGCTCGACAGTGTGGCCATGGCGGCCGCCAGAATGCCCGCGATGATCAGGCCACGCACGCCCATCGGCAACTCCGCCGCAATGAACAGCGGGAAGATCGAGTCGATGGGCAGCAGCGGGTTCAGGCGCTCCGGATGCATCTTGTAGAATGCATACAGTGCGGTGCCGACCATGTAGAACATGAAGCCGCCGGGGATCATGATGGCGGCGAACGTCCACACCGACCGGCCCGCTTCCTTGGCCGACTCGGTCGACAGCACGCGTTGCATGAGCACCTGATCCTTCGGGAAGGTCAGCACCACGTCGAACAACACCAGGAACACGAAGCCCCACACCGTCGCCTTGGTGAGATCGAAGCTGAAGTCGAACAGCTTGGTCTTGTCTTCGGCCGCAGCGATCGAGGCCATCTCGCCGAAGCCGCCTTTCACCATGAAGGCGATGAATACGATGGCGAACACGATGCCGCCCATCTTGACGATGAGCTGCACGAAGTCCGTCCAGATCACCGCTTTCATGCCGCCCATCGCGGTGTAGATCATGGTGAACACGCCCATGATCAGAATGCTCCATTCCACGGCGATGCCCGTGGTCGTCGCAATCGCGAGCGACGGCAGGAACATGATCACACTCATGCGCGCGCCGATCTGCATCAGGATGCAGAGCGCGCTCGCCAGCGTGCGAATCATCGGGTGAAAGCGCGTTTCCAGATACGTGAACACCGACATGAGATTGAGCCGGCGCAGCAGCGGCACGATCCACACCGCGACGAACATCAGGCCGATCACCGCGATCAGATTGTTGGTGAGGTATTGCCAGTTGGTCTCGAACGACTTCGCCGGGATGGCGATGTAACTGATCGAGCTGGTGTTGGCCGCGTACAAGCTGACACCGGCGGCCCAGAACGGAATCTTGCGCCCGCCGACGAAGAAGTCCGAGGTGGAGTTGCGCTTCTCCTTCAAATAGAAATACATGCCCATGCCGATCATGGACGCCAGATAGGCGATGATCATCGCCCAATCCAGCGGCTGCAGCAGCAGTTCGGTCGAGCGGACCTGGCCGGAGCTCAGTTGCTGTGTGCCATCTTCGCTGGTGCGTAACCACACCAATCCGTTCTTCCAACCCGTGGCCTGGGCCTGCGCAGCGTTGGGCGTTTCGGCAAGAGTGGCCCACGAGCCGGTGATGGTATGGAATGTAACGACGGCGCTCGGAGTCGCGCTCGAAAGATAGAGCACATGTGCCTGGCCCAGTGCACTGGCCGACTCAGGCACCAGCGCCGCGGGAGCTGCGCCTCGATCCTTCCAGCCCTCGCCCGCTTTCCATTGCAGGATCCGGTCGGTTCGACCTTCGGCGCCGCGCACGGCAATCAAGAGCGAGTTGATCTGCTCGACCGCAGAGGTGACCTCATCCGCAGCGCCCGGCCAGGCTTCATGAGTGGTCCAGCTCGGGCTGACAGCGCTGAGATCGATCTCGAAGAAACGACGCGACCGATTTGCATCCAGGCCGAAGAGCCAGACCTTCGAGCCGGCAACAGCGGCATGGGCGGAAAACAGCGGCTCGGGAAGCGGCGCAATCGCGGCCTGCCCTTGATCGATCAGCGAGAATCGTTCGATACGCTCGACGCGACCGGCCGCCCGCGAACCGACGAGCACATAGGCAGCCTGCCCATCGCCGGCGACACTGACGACAGAGGCGTCGTCCGAGTCACGCAAACGACGCCACGACTGCTGCCCCGGATCGAGCCGCCATGTGCTCGATGCGCCCCAACCGACCAAGGTGTCGCCGATGGCGGTGAGATGGGCAATCGATTCGGGCGCCGACGGCAGCGACGCGATATCCAGGCTGACCAGATTTTCGGCTCGCGCCGGCGCGGTGCCCGCAAGCACCAGGAGCACACTTATTAATAGGAGCCGGACGGCGCGAATCATTGTCATCGATGGCGGTCGGCGCGATGCCAGACCGTCCATCTTCCCCCCGAAGCGACCAACGCAGCGCCAGTGTGACGCCGGCCGAGTGTGTGGTAATCCAATCGAAACGAAAACCATCTGGCGGTGATTTCACACCGTAGTTTTTCTTTCTTGTGCTGCCTCGGTCAAAGCCTCGAAAGCCGGGCTTTCGGATCCGTCAGCCGAGGTCGCCGCTCGCGACGATCATCTCGGCCCGGCGTATATCCGGGGTGTCGATCATTCGGCCATCCAGCAGAAAGGCTCCGGCGCCATTCCCCGCCGCCTCGCGCGCCGCGGCCAGCAATCTCTGTGCCTGCTCAATCTCGGCGTCGCCCGGCCGGAACACCTCGTTGGCCAGTGTCACCTGACTCGGATGGATACAACTCTTGCCCAGGAAACCGAGCCGCCGCGCCATCCCGGCTTCGACGCGGAATCCGTCTGCATCTTTGATGTCTGGAAACGCGCCGTCGTACGCGAACACTCCCGCCTCCGCCGCGGCCATGCGAACCGAAAACATCACCGAGTACACGTGTTGCGCGTCCCGACGCTCGATGCCGAACGGCCCGAACAAGTCTGCATAACCCAGCTGCAGCCCGGCCACCCGCGGATGCTCGGCGATCGCGACGGCGTTGCGCAGCCCTTTCGGCGATTCGATATTTGCCAAAACACGCAGCGTCGGACGCAATCCTGCATCGACGAATGCGCGATCGATGATGGCAATCGCCGAGTCGATCTCAGTTGCCGACTCGACCTTGGGCAAATTCAGCAGGGCGAGGCTCGGTGACGCGATCGCTCGCACGTCGGCCGGGAAATGTGTCGTCGCAAGCGCGTTGACCCGCACGATGATGGACTTCGTCGACGTCTGCGCCTCGCTCGAACGCAGTACTTCGGCCACGGCCGCACGCGCCTCGCCCTTGCGAGACTCGACCACTGCATCTTCAAGATCGATGGAGATGGCATCGGCCGCCGAGGCCAGTGCCTTGCCGAACAGCTCTGGCCGCGCGCCCGGAACAAATAACTTGCTGCGCATGATGGCCGATCAGATAGCACGATTCGGCCGCAGATCTGCTTGCATCAGAAGCAACAAAAAGTTGCTTGTCCCTGAGAGATCTGCGCCGCCAGCCACAGATACCCGTGCCCCTGCCGCGGGCAGCAGCAACGGAGTCCGCCATGCTGACAGAGCAACAGGTGACCACGCTGGCGCAAGCGATGACCGAGTCATCGCATGTCGCGCGCTTCATCGATGTGGGCTACACGTACCTGGGACAATTCATCGCGCACGACATCGTGCCGCAGACCAATCCGATTCCCGGCCAGTCCCGCGACGTGCTGCCCTATCTCAGCATGGACAGCGTCTATGGCAGGGGCAATCAAACATCGACATTGCTGGACGCGCGCGGTTTGTTTCCTATCCAGCGAATGACGCCGCAGGCCCCTGAGGATCTGCCACGCACCAACGGCGTCCCGAACATTCCCGAGCTGCGCAACGACGACAACGTGATCGTGTCGCAGCTGCATTTATTCTGGCAGCGACTTCACAACACGGTTCTGCAACGCGGCTACGCCAACAACGCCGGCGAAGCGCGGATGATGACGACGCTGGTTTTTCAATTGGTCGTCGTCGAGGACTATCTGCGACAAGTGTTGGCGCCGGCCGTCTTCGACAGCGTGTTTCGTTTCAATCAACGCTGGTTGAATCTGCCGTCGCGCCCGATCGCCCGTGAGTTCGCGCATGCGGCGTTTCGCTTCGGCCATTCGATGGTGCGGCCGTTCTACGAGTCGTTCCCGCAGAAGCCCGATGTGACTTTGCCGGAACTGTTCCAGTCCAATCGCAATCTGGATCCGCGGCTGGAGCTGGACTTGCGCAGAATGTTCGGCTGGCCGGTGCTGAACAATCGGGTCGAAGACGCAATGACGATCGATCCCTTCATCACGCGGGAAATGCGTCAGGTGCCGATTCCCACCGGCGCCACCATCAATATCGCGGAGATGAACCTGCGTGCCGGCATCGTCGCACAGCTGCCGCCGGGCAAGGCTTATGTGCAGCAGTTGCTGGCCGGCCCGAACGGTTCGAAGCTCGCGGCGGCATTCGGCATCCGGCCGCTCCCCGACCTCGGGCCGCTCGCCGAGAAATTGATGCCGTCGAGCGGCATCACGATCGACAACTTGCCGCTGTGGCCCTACTTGCTGCTCGAAGCGTCGCATGCGAGCGAAGGCAAGCATCTCGGTGTGGTCGGCAGTTTGATCTGCGCCGAAGGCCTGGCCAACGCGATCGCCGGCGCGCAGCACTCCATCTATCGCGATCGCTGGTTCCCAGTGGATGAAGTGCTCGCCTGGCTGGGCACGCTGGGCGATGAACTGCAGGAGCAGCGCCGTGTCTTCGCGAACGCCGCATACACCGATCGCACGTTCTGCATGCGGCACGTAGTCGAGCTGGTGCTCAGAAGCAATTAGTCCCAAGGAGGTTCGAATGCAAATCCCCCCAGAGCTGATCGAGTGGGTCGCGCACGAAGGGCATGAGCCCACGCTCGTGGTCAATCCCTGTTTTATTCCGCCCTCGGCCGTCGAGGAGCTGGCGTTCTATCATCCGGGCTTCGGCAACGACACGGCGCAGGCATTGAGACACGTGCTCGGCTGCGACGATAACAACAGATACTTCGCGCGCGCCGATTCGCTGTCGGGCAACTGGCACGAAAAAATGGCCGATGTGATGCAGCGGCTGCGGCTGTATCCGGGCGTCGAACAAGGCCGTGCGGTGCTGATCGACGACCAGATCGGCAACCAGCCCACTGGCGAGATGCACGGCTGGAAGGTGGTGCACTGGAAGGTCGCCAAGGGGCGCGACTCGAGCATGAATGTGGTCCATCAGGACTTCATCACCTGGGCCAAGCCGGGCCAGGAGAATGTGGTTTCGCTGTTTTCCTGGCGCCCCTACCGCACGGCTATGATACAACCCCAGGCTCAGGGCCGGTGGTGAATGAACGAGCCGTGTTGTCGCAGGTATCGCGCTGATTGGCTGGTCGCATGGGCATATCTCATCGGCGCCGGCTTGCTGCTATTGGGGTGGCAAGCCGGCGCGTCCGATGCGAGTGCGCAGCAGGAAGCACGGCGCAAGACTGTCGACCTGCTACGGCGCTCGCAAAACGAATCCGGACGCCGTTCGTTCTATCTGCCTCAGGCGTATGAGCAGATCCAGCTCGGGCTCGCCGGGTCCAAGGCCGACCCGCTGCAGCACGGGCAATGGCTCGAAACGCTCTGGGAATATCATCTGCTCAATGACGATCATGCCCAGGCCAGGCAGGCGCTGGAGCGATCGCTGCAATTCCTCACCGCCGCGCACGCCGACGCAGCGCTCATCGACCGGATCACCTCCAACCTTTCTTATTCGCTGATCCTGGTGGGCGAAGTCGCCAAGGCCAAGGATCTTCTGCGACGAGCGATCGTCAGCGCCAGCCAGCACAACAACCGCATTCTGCTGGCCGAGCTCTATTACGGCTTGGGCGATGCCTATCGAAAGACAGGCGAGCGGCTGGTAGCGCAGCGCTACTTCGAAGCGGCCTACGAACTGGACCTGGCGTCGGGCAACGCGATGAAGATCAGCATCTCCCGGCTGAAGCTCGGCAGCCTGGCGCGCGATCGTGGCGAGTATCGGGATGCGATCGATTGGCACGAACAAGCGCTGCAGGTGTTCATCGACGAGCGCAACTATCGCGAGCTGGTGACGTACATCGAGCTGGCTCGCGACCACGCGGCCCGAGGCGACCTGAAGCTTGCGCGAAGCTATGCACAACTCGCGCTCGACGATCCCCGGGGTTTGCCCGAGCAGCGCATCGATGCCTCGGTGCTGTTGTTGCGCATTGCGAACGATCAACGAGTGCGCGCAGTAGAGCCAACCAAGAACGCGGCGCGCGCCTCCAGGCTGGTCCGCGACATTGAAGCTCTGATCGACAGTTCTTCGGCACGGCAGAAATCCGAGCTGGCGCGCCCGACCCATCAGCTGCAGTTCGCCGAACAAGCCATCCGGCACTATGCGCTGAATCGCGACCTCACCAACGTGCGGATGCACGGACAGGCAGCCATCCGCCTGGCACACCGTGTTGCCAGCGATCTGCACGACACCCACGATGACGCCCTGGCCTGGCTCACAGCCGCGCAGCCAGTGCTCAACGAGTATGTGAAGGCGATTTATGAGCTGGATCGCCCGCAAGTGCTACCGCTCCTGGAAACCTACTACGCGCAGCAGATCGCACCGGCGGAGCTTCGACATTCGGGTGTCGTAGGCCGCGCGTACGAGGCGGAGGCGATTGAGATGTTCGAGCGGTATCGCGCGGCTCGTCGCACGCTCATCGACACGAACGCTGCACTCGACCGCCTGCATCCAGATACAACCGAGCCTGGTCGGCGGCAAGATGCGAAGTCGCGATTGGACCAGGCGCTGCGTGAACTGGATAGAGCGCGCGACGCCTATCTCACAATGTATCGGCCTGCCGCAGTGAGCACACCGCCGAAGACGCAGGCCACGTTCCGTCCGCAGCCCGTGCCCTCACCCGACGTTTTCATTCGCTACTTCATCCAGGAAAGCATCAGTTTCGGCATTGCGCTCGCCGGCAGCGAGATTCGTTACTTCGATCTGCCGCCTCGCTCGACAGTGCAAGCGCTCGTACAGCGTTCATTGGATATGTTGAGCGCTCCTGGTCGGGAAGCGCAGGTTGAGACGACACTATCGGCTCTCGCCCAACTGCTGCCGCGTGACTTCATCCGTAAGCACGGCGGTACGAAGCGTCTGGTGATCGTGCCGGACGATGTCATGCAGCCGCTGCCGTTTTCCGCTATCGACTTCGACAACCAGCCGCGAAGTTACGCACCCTTGGTGGCGAGATTCGAGGTCGTGCGCGCCAGGTCGTTGTCGAACTACTACGCTCAGCGAGCGACGACGTCCGATGCTTCCGGCAAGAGCGCCGACATCGTCGTGTTCGCCGCGCCGTTGCTCGAGGGTCAACCGCTGGACCGCGTGCAACCACGCTCCGCGCTGTCTGCGATACCAAACTCGCTCGCTGAAGCGACGAGCATCGCGACGATCTTTGCGCCCCGCGTGATCACCTATGTCGGTGCGAAGGCGACCAGCGATGTACTGCTCGCACCTGAAGTGCGGGCCGCGAAGGTTCTGCACATCGCGACCCACGGCTATTTCAGCGAGGCCACGCCGGACATCGTCGGCCTCGTGACGTCCGGCGGCTTCCTTGGTTTCACTGAATTGTTCAGCACGCCGTTCTCGGCAAAGCTCGTGATCGTCAGCGGCTGCGAGACCATGCGCGGCAAGGATTACACCGGCTGGGGCGTGCGAAGCCTGGCGGATGGCTTCCTCAGTCAAGGCGCCGGTTCGGTCATCGGCACATTGTGGAGTGTTTCCGATGCCGCCACCGCCGCACTCATGGAGAGTTTCTATCGCCACCTGCACCGAGGCGCCGGCAGCTCGGCGGCGCTGCAAGCTGCGCAGCGCGAGCTGATTGCATCGCGCCGTTTTTCGGATCCCTACTATTGGGCAGGCGTGGCGCTCGCCTCATCCAATCGTGGTTACGACCAGCACTCCTTTTGAAGAAACCCGGATTCGCGCTGCGATCAGGATGACGCCGCTGTCATTCATCGCTATTCTGCGCCGGCGGGTACATATAAGGACTGGAACACGATTCGTGGTCGAGGACGCGATCTCCAACGAATTCATCAAGCGGCATTACACCGGTCTGTACACGCTGTTACATCGCCGCATCCGCGACGGGAATATTGCCCAGGAAATATTGAACGAAGCCGTGGCCACGGCGATCGCCCACAGCCGCGCCGGACGCGTGTCCGATCAGAATCGGCTGGCGGGGTATGTGTACCGCGTCGCGCTGAATCTGTATCGCAACTATCGTCGTGAGTACGCGAATCGTCCCGGCGTACACGCCGGCGACGAGAACATCGATCAGTTGCCAGCACAACGAGCCACCGAAGAGGCTGCGATGGATAGCAGCGTCATGCGCCACGTCGCGTCCATCATCGCGTCGCTGCCCACCGCCCGTGACCGCGAAATCGTCAAGCGCTTCTATCTGGACGAGGAAGACAAGGCCGAGATCTGCCGATCCATGGGACTCTCGCCGCTACACTTCGATCGGGTGATCTATCGCGCCCGGCAACGCATGCGCTCGCTGCTGGAAGCCAAGGGCTTCGATAAGTCGGACTTCTTTATTGCGCTATTGACCTGCGGTATCTGTTGAGTGCAGCGCGTGAGAGAAGCCAGGTGTCGATGACAGTTACATCATTAGATGACGTGGGTCCGAAGTCCATATTGCAGGGCGGATCGAGCAATGGACCGACAGTACATCGATGACCACCACATCGTTGCGAGATATCTCGCGGATCGGCTGTCTGATCCGGAGCGCGAGGCATTCGAGGCCTACTATCTCGAGCATCCCGAAATCCTGCGGGAAATCGAGGCCGCGGCGCGCTTCAAATCCGGCCTGGCGCAGTTACGAGACAGCGGCGAGCTCGAGGCTCTGCTGAAGCCCACGCCCTGGTATGCACGATGGCGCTATCTGGCCATCGCGGCCGCCGCGGTCTTCATCATCGGTGTGGCGTTTTACATTCGCACCCCGACACCGCCCTTGATGGCCGCGAACCTGGCAGCGCTCGGCGGGCCGTCGACCGTCGCCGGTTCTCACGCCGTACTACGCCGTCGCGGCAGCTCGTTCGACGCCGAGATCACCTTGCCAGAAACAGGTGAAGCCATCGAGTTGCGAGTCCTGCCGGAGTTCGTGGCGGAGACTTCGCGGTATCGGCTCTCGATAGCTCGGATCAACGCGGACGATAAAGGGAAACAGGTTGCGGAGATCGAGCATCTGTCGGCCGCCGACGATGGCATGGTGACGGTCTATCTCAATGCGACACGCCTCGCAGCCGGCGATTACGAAGTGACGATTGCGGACGATAACGATCGAACCAGCCGTTTCCTGATCCGTGTATGGCCTGGCCCCAGACGCCCTGGATGAATCGAGCTATCGGGCCTGCACTCGCACTTTGCTGGAGCTCTTGACCTCTTCCATCACAAAGTAGGTGTGCGTCTGCTGGACACCTTTGATGCACGCGATGTGAGCGCTCAGCACGCTGCGATATTCCTTCATGTCGCGCACGCGGATCTTCAATAGATAGTCGAAGCCGCCGGCCACCATGTGGGCCTCCTGCACGAACTCGAGCACCTCCACCGCGGTCCGGAAGCGATCGAACACTTCCGGCGTCGTCCGATCGAGCGCGACCTGCACGTACGCGAGTAGATTCTGGCCAAGGTGAGCAGGCGACAGATCGGCGCGGTAGCCGACGATGTAGCCGTACTTCTCCAACCGACGAACCCGTTCCACACACGGCGTAACGCTGATGTGCAGCTCCCGCGCGAGCTGCGCCATGGACACGCGCCCCTCCTCCTGCAGCCGGATCAGGATGCGCTGGTCGATCTTGTCCAGGACCATTCCCGCACTCGCGCCAGTTGATTTCACGGATTCACTCCCCTTTTTAGGTCGTTTCGACGGGCTCTGGCCCAATACGCTAGTGCTTTCGCCCCGGTTACTACAAGCCCCAATAACAGCCCAAGTTCACCGTTTCCGCCGTCATGGTCGCCCAATCCTCAGCCATCCCTACCGCCCCATCCCTCGAGCAGCTCCGCGAGCAGATCCGGAGCGCCACGCTCCAAGACGAGGCCACTTGCGTCAAAGCTCTGCTGAAAAGCTCGAGCCTGTCGCTCGATGCGCGCTCCCGGGCCAAGGCCCGCGCAGCCCAGCTGGTCAGCGGCGCCCGCGCCCGCTCGCGCGAACGGCCATTGCTCGACTCGTTCCTGCAGCAGTTCGCGCTGTCCAATGAGGAAGGCGTCGCGCTGATGTGCCTGGCCGAGGGTCTGCTCCGAATTCCCGATGACGAGACTGCCGACCGCCTGATCGCCGACAAGATCGCCTCGGGCAACTGGGCCGCTCATGCCGGCGCGTCGCATTCGACCTGGGTGAACGCCTCCACCTGGGGCTTGATGCTCACCGGCAAGCTGATCGAGCCGCCTAAGCAGGCCCGCGAGGAAACGAGTTCATGGGTGCAAGACCTGTCGCGTCGCATCAGCGCGCCGGTGCTGCGCTCCGCGTTCCGTCAGGCCATGCGGATCATCGGCGGCGAATTCGTCGTCGGCCGCACGATTCAAGAAGCGCTGGATCGGTCGGCCAAGAGTTCCGAACTGTCGCTGTGCTCGTTCGACATGTTGGGCGAGGGCGCACGTACTTGGGCCGATGCCGAGCGCTATCGCAAGTCCTATGAACAAGCGTTGGATGCCATCGGCGCGCAGCGCAAAGGCACGCCCATCGATGAGCGCTCCAACCTGTCGGTGAAGCTGTCAGCGCTCGAGCCCAAGTACGACCTGATGCACGAAGCTCTGGTCATGCAGCGCCTGACGCCGACAGTCAGGGATCTCGCCCGTCGCGCCGCGACGTTCGACATCGGTTTCACCATCGACGCCGAAGAAGCGGATCGGCTCGACTTGTCCTTGAACGTGTTCGAAGCACTGGCTCGCGATGAGCAGACACAGTCGTGGCAGGGTCTGGGCATCGTCATCCAGGCTTACGGCAAGCGCGCGCCGTATGTGATCGAGTGGGTCGCTTCGCTCGCGCGCGAGACCGGGCGTCGCATCTGCGTTCGCCTGGTGAAGGGCGCTTACTGGGACGCCGAGATCAAACGCGCTCAGGAGCGCGGCCTCTCGTCATTCCCAGTGTTCACGCGCAAGGCGTCGACCGACATTTCCTATCTCGCCAACGCCGAGCGCCTGTTCAAGCATCGCGATGTGATCTACCCGATGTTTGCAACTCACAACGCGCACACCATCGCCGCCGTGCTGGAACTGCGGCCCCCGGGAGCGAAGTTCGAGTTTCAGCGCCTGCACGGCATGGGAGCGCTGTTGCACGACGAAGCTCAGCGACAGATCGATGGCTTTCCGCGAGTTCGCGCCTATGCACCGGTCGGCCAGCACGAGGAGCTGTTGTCGTACCTCGTGCGCCGATTGCTGGAGAACGGCGCGAACAGCTCGTTCGTCAACCGATTCATGAATGAAAGCGTCCCCGTCGACACCGTAGTGGAGGATCCGATTGCAGCCTTGCAAGCGGCAGACAGCATGACCAACCCGCATATTCCCTTGCCGAACAACTTGTATGGTGCCTCCCGTGAAAATTCATCCGGAGTGGACTGGGGCAATCCGCAACAATTGGCCGAACAGATCGCCTCCTTGCAGAAATCCGGCGAGCTGCCGCATGCAGCGCCTTCAACATTGGCCGGCAAGATCGAGTCGACGCCGCACGAAGTGCGTAACCCGGCGAACCTCTCGGAGCTCATTGGTTATGTGAGCGTCGCGTCCAAGGAGGATATCGCGCTCGCCTTCGACAAAGCCGGCCAGGCGCGCAAAGCGTGGGATGACGCTGGCGCCAGCCATCGTGCTGCATGCCTGGTCAGCGCGGCGGACAAGCTGCGCACGCACCGGGCTGAACTGGTGAGACTGCTGGTCAAGGAAGCCGGCAAGACGCTGCCCGACGCGATCGCCGAAGTTCGCGAGGCAGAGGATTTCTGTCGTTACTACGCGGCGCAAGCTCGCGAGCACTTCGCCGAGCCGACCGTGCTGCCCGGCCCGACCGGTGAGGACAACAAGCTCAGCCTGCGCGGCCGTGGCGTGTTCGCTTGCATCAGCCCTTGGAATTTCCCGCTCGCCATCTTCTTGGGTCAGGTGACTGCCGCTCTGGTCGCTGGCAACAGCGTCGTTGCGAAACCTGCCGAGTCGACGCCGCTGATCGCGGCATTCGCCGTGCGGCTGCTGCACGAATCGGGTGTGCCGCATGACGTTCTGCATTTCGTTCCCGCGGCCGGCAAGGTGTTCGGCGAGGTTGCCCTGAAACATCCGGCACTCGGTGGCGTGTGCTTCACCGGCTCGACTTCGACGGCGCAGTTCATCAATCGTGCGCTCGCTGCTCGCGATGGAGCGATCGTGCCATTGATTGCCGAGACTGGCGGCATCAACGCGATGATCGTCGATTCCTCGGCGCTGCTCGAACAGGTGGCCGATGACGTGCTGACCTCGGCTTTCACTTCTGCGGGTCAGCGCTGCTCGGCGCTGCGCTTGTTGTTCGTGCAGGACGAGGTCGCCGATCGACTCATCGAGCTGATCGCAGGCGGTATGAATGAGCTGCACATCGGCGACCCGTCGCAGCCGTCCACCGATGTCGGCCCGGTCATCAACAAGAGCGCCGCGTCGAAGCTGGAGGACTACAGCAGGAAGGTGACGCAGAAGGGAGTGAAGGTGCTCAAGCAGTGCGACCTGAATCAGGTGCGCACCGAAGGCAGCTACTTCGCGCCACGCATGCTCGAGCTCAACAACGCGCGTGAGCTGACTAGCGAAGAGTTCGGCCCGATCCTGCACGTTGTTCGCTTCAAGCGCGAAAACCTGCAGAGCGACGTGCTCGCCGCGATTCGCGAAGCTGGCTACGGCCTGACGCTCGGAGTCCACACTCGCATCGAGAGCGTGTGGCAGGAAATCGTCGCCGAGGCTGCGGTTGGCAACGTATACATCAATCGCAACATGATCGGCGCGGTCGTTGGCGTGCAGCCGTTCGGCGGCGAAGGCTTGTCGGGGACCGGCCCGAAGGCCGGTGGCCCGCACTACCTGTTCCGCTTCGCGACCGAACGCACGCTCACCGTGAATACGGTTGCTACCGGCGGCAATGCTCGCTTGCTGTCACTGGGATCCTGAGCCGTAAGATCCATGGCGGCAGCTCACTCGAGCTGCCGCCGTCCCCACGTTTCCCAAATTTGTCGCTGCACTTGCTCGTGCGTCCGACACGCACAGCGTGCCGGGCTGGCGCCGACCGTCACGCACATGTGCACATCGCATGGCGCCGCCGGTCGCGCCCGCTGAATGAAATTCGCAGGCGTACAGCCGGCGAGGCCAACGCACAGAAGAATTGAAGTTGCGGAGAAGCGCTTCGTGAAGAACATGGGGCTCACCTCGTCGATCAGGTGAGTCCCGGATAGTGAGGCGCCGGC
This sequence comes from Peristeroidobacter agariperforans, assembly GCF_004138335.1. GTDB lineage: Bacteria > Pseudomonadota > Gammaproteobacteria > Steroidobacterales > Steroidobacteraceae > Steroidobacter > Steroidobacter agariperforans. The sequence goes on from NZ_RYFW01000001.1 coordinate 552,538, forward strand.
GCCGGGCCCAGCGGAATGTGATGGTGCGACGATCGGCGGGACGAGCGTCCGGCCGCGGTGATGAGTCAATTCGTCATTCGTCGCGCTGGCGTGTCGCTTCGTCTCAGTATTGGGCGCTTGCCTTGCGCAACTGGTCGCGAACCTCGGCTCGCAACTCGGCAGGCTCCTTCACCTCAACGTGCGCTCCATGCCGCATGATGTCCATGACGAGCTCGCGTGAATCGCGGTAGGGAATTCTCAGCTCGTAGCCGCCGTCGGGTTGCCATGCTCCGATCTGCTCCGGATGCCAATGCTCATCCGCCACCCAACGGGCGCGCTCGGCAGTGAAACGCAGGACGGCGACTTTGTCGGCCTTGCCGCCGAAGATGCCGTAGGCGGTTGCGAAGTGCGCGTCCAGTTCGGATTCGGAAACATCGAAGGCGACCTCCTCGAGCATGGACGCATGAGGAATCCGATCGATGGAGAAACTCCGCAGCGCATTGCGGCCTTCGTCCCACGCATCCAGATACCAGGTATCCCGGTAGTGCACGACGCGCTGTGGGGAGATCGTCCGGTCGGTCCGCCGGTCGTCGCTGCGTGCGTGATACTCGATCCACAGCTTCCGACGCTGCAACGTCGCCGCCGCCACGATCTTGAACGCATCGCCAGCCGGCCTGCCGCCGACACCCGGAAACCGCAGGCGACTCGCCGCTTCACCCAGATTCAATCGTTGATGGCGGGTCAGCTCATCGAGCCGCTGCGCGAGCGGGCCCAAATGTTCTTCGAGCAAGCCGCCGCCCGCGTCGCTGAGCAGCCGTCGAATCACTGCCAGCGCCTGCAACTCCTGCGGCGTGAACCACAGCCCGGGCAGCTCGTATGTATCGCTGTGCGCTTCTCTTGCGTATCGATATCCGCCCGCGTCCGTATCGAAGATCACCGGCGCGTGCAGATAGTCCTTGAGCGCGTTGATGGCTCGGTGCAATGTCGCCTTCGAGCACTCCAGCTTCGCCATCAGATCTTCGGGCGGAATGGCGGTCCGGCGCGACGCCAGGATGGCGTGCAGCTGAAAAATGCGATCGAACTTATCCACCGCGGCACGATACGGCGAACCGATCGTGCTCGGCAATCCTATCCGACGACGGCTAGTTGGTCGCCGCCAGCCGCTGCTCGATCAGCTCGGGAGCCTGCAGAACTCGAGGCAGCACCCCGATCGGCTCGATGGTTTCGATTTCCGCGGTGGCCACCTGCAGACCATTGAAGCGGCGCGCGGAGCTGAGCACTCGCGACTCCAGACTGACCACGGACTTGTTATAAGCATCGACAGCCTTGCCGAGCCGCTGGCCGACGTCGTTCCAATGACCTGCCAGCGTCGAGATACGCTCATAGATCTGCTTGCCCAGCGCCGCGATCTCTTGCGAGTTCACGGCCAGCGCCTCTTGCCTCCAGCCATAGGCGACTGCACGCAACAGCGAGATGAGTGTGGTCGGGGTGGCGGGCACGACCTTTTCGCTCACCCCGAACTCGATCAGCCCGGGATCGGCCTGCAACGCGGCGCTGAAGAACATTTCCCCCGGCAGGAACATGATCACCAGTTCGGGCGTGGGCGTGAAGGTTTCCCAATACGCCTTGCGCCCGAGCGCCGACATGTGCGTGCGAACCTGCTGAGCATGACGCGCCAGTTGCAGCTGACGCGTTTCGTCGTCGGTCGCTTCGGCGGCTTCGAGATAGGCGGACACGGGCGCCTTGGCGTCGATGATGATTTGTTTGCCGCCCGGCAGTTTTACGATCAGGTCCGGGCGCAACCGGCCGTCTTCGGTGCTCTCGCTCGGCTGTTCGACGAAGTCGCAATGGTCGAGCATGCCCGCCATTTCGACGACCCGTCGCAACTGCATCTCGCCCCAGCGTCCGCGCACCGTCGGCTGGCGCAGCGCCTTCACCAGATTGGAAGTCTCGCTGCGAAGCATGGGCAAGTGCGTCTCGACCAGGCCACGCAACTGCTCGTTCAAAGCCGAGTATGCGGACTCACGCGCCTTCTCCATTTCGCCGAGCTTGCCATCGACTTTCTGCAACGACTCGCGAATCGGCTGCACCAGCGCGTCGACCGCTTTCTGGCGCGCATCCAGCTCACCTTTGGCGCTTTCCTGGAAACGGCCGAGCGAGGCCGTCGCGAGCTGCAGGAAATTCTGGTTGTTGGTTTCAAGCGCCTTGGCGGAGAGCGCCTTGAACGCGTTCGACAGCGACGTCTCCGCATCGCTCAACAAGCGCAGCTTTTCTTCGGCCGCTTTTGCCTGCTCTTCGCCGCGCGCCTGCAGCTGTGTGATCTGGGCTTGGCGATCGGCTGCGATCTGCCGTGCCTGCTGCAACTCTTGCTCGAGCAGCGGCACTCGTGCAGCGGTCGCTTCGGCGCCGGCTCGGGCGGACGACGCCGCATGGAACGCGGCACTGACTTGTTCGAGGTCGGTTCGCGCCGCCGTCAAGAAGATCTGCGTTTCCTGCAGCCGCTGCTCCGCGGAGAGCAGGCGAACCTCGGCGCTCGCGAGCGCAATCCGTGTCGACCCGCTGCGATACCACGCCAATGCAAATCCCACCACCAGCGCACCCGCACCGATCAGCAACTCGATCATCCTACCCTCCACTCACCTGAAACCGGCCCCACCCGCGACGCGGGCGGGATTCCAGCACTCATCAGTCTCAAAACGTGATACCGCCGCTACCTTCAGCCCGGCGCACCGGCAGAACGCCTCGGCGATTCATCCGCAGATAGAGGGCCGTCGCGTCGATAATGGCCCTCGGCACCTCATCGCGGCACAAGGAGCGATTCCGTGAAAAGCAGTCCGCTGAAGGCAATGCTTCTACTCATCGCGATGCTGCCGGCGCCGCTCGCGATCGCCGACACCCCGCGACCCGCACTGGTTCAGTCGATCGACGTTCAGATTCCGCTCTCGCCCATGCCGGTGACCATCGCCGGCCAGCGCCATCTTGGCTACGAATTGCACGTCACGAATTTTCGCCCGTTCGACGTGGAATTGCTGCGCGTCGAGGCGATCGACGGCGGCAATGGCAAGCGCCTGGCGAGTTTCAGCGGCTCGCAACTCGCCGAACAACTGAGCCGGGTGGGCGCGCGGGCGGAAGGTGCAGAACGACAGCGAATTGTAGCCGGCGGCCGCACGATTCTGTATCTCTGGTTGCCGCTCGACTCTGGCGCCACGACGCCCACCAAGCTCGAGCACAGCATCGAGTTGGATCTGCTGCGACCGTCGGGTCGCGTGCGAGCTGGCGTCAATGTCAGTTGCATCGTGCGCACCGAACAGCCCGTTGTTCTGGGTATGCCGGTGCGCGGCGGACCTTGGGTCGCGCTGTACGATCCGACGATGCTAGGTGGACATCGCACGTCCATCTACACGCTCGATGGCCGTGCTCGCATTCCGGCACGGTTCGCCATCGATTGGGTCAAGCTGGCAGACGACGCAACACGCGCAGCCGGCGATCCCGCGATCGTGGCGAACTGGCACGGCTACGGATCGGAAGTACTGGCTGTCGCGGATGGCGCCATCGTCGATGCCGTCGACGACATGCAGGAGGGAGCAACCTTGTCCGAAGCCACTGGTCCGCTCGCGTTGGAGAATGCCAGCGGCAACTATGTGACATTGGATCTCGGGAACAATCGTTACGCGTTCTATGAACACCTCAAACATGGCAGCATCAAAGTGAAGCGCGGCGATCGCGTCCAACGAGGCGATGTCATTGCATCGTTAGGCAACTCCGGCAGCAGCTCATCAGGACCGCACCTCCACTTTCACGTCGCCAATGCAGCCTCGGAGCTGTCGGCCGAGGGCATTCCGTATGTCTTTCGTAACTTCGAAGTAAGGGGTGCTTACCAGAACATCGATGGATTCACGACTGGCGAGCGCTGGCAGCCGTTCCCCGCCGCGAGCGGCAAACGCACCCTGGAATTGCCCGCCCCCAATACCGTGATTGTTTTTCCATGACTACCGCTTGCGCGGCACGTATTCACCGCGCCCTCGAAACATCGCGGCGCCTGTCGCGTTCCAGGAGGAACGGCCAGGAGGATTTCCATGCGACGCAATGTTGTGTTCGACAAAGGACGCGGTTGGCGCGGCGACGATCGCCCGCCCGCCCGCATGCACATCCGCGAAGACCGCGGTGCTGACGTAGGTGAATACAGACATCAGGAGACGAGCGAGTTCAGCGACGCCTACTACGGGCCCGGCGACGATTATGCGCGACGGGATTTCGTGAGCGGCGGCTACAGTCGCGAGCAGCAACCCATCGCACGCAGCCAGCTGCAGCCCGGACCGCCTGTAGGTCGCTTTGCGCCACAGCGTCATCCGGACAACCGCATCTATGGCGAAGTACGCTCGTATGGCGAGTTGCATGCAGGAGAACGCAGCTGGGCCGATCTCAAATCGCATAGAGGCCGCGGCCCGAAGGGCTATGCCCGCAGCGACGAACGTTTGACCGAGTTGATATGTGAGCGATTGACCGATGACCCGCACATCGACGCCAGCGACATCGCCGTTGAGGTCAAACAGGGCAAAGTCACCTTGAGCGGCACGGTCCACGACAAGCTCACTCGATGGCGCGTCGAGGACGCGGTCGAAGCGATCGGCGTCGAGGAAGTCAGCAACCGGCTACGAGTCGCTGCGCCTGGCGAGCGATAGATAGTCGCCTGCCCGGCTGCCGAGAGTGGGGCACCGCTAGACCGCGCAGGATTTGCTCGGTCAGCCCGCCATTCGACGCAGGCCGCAACGAAACGTTCATCTCTTCGAAAGTTAGGGTTCATTCGTCGCTCACACACTGCAGTTTCGACTTCGACTCGGAGACTGCAGTATGGGAAACGATAGGACGCCTTATCTGTTCGGCCGCCGCGGCTTCTTGACCGGCATGGGCGCCGCGCTGTTGAGCACGGCAGTATCGGCACAAGCCTTCTCGCCCTTCGACTCGAAGGAACGTTTGGGCGGGTATCCGTTCACGATGGGCATCGCCTCGGGCGAACCCTGTTCCGATGGCTTCGTTCTGTGGACACGGCTGGCGCCGAAACCGTTCGAACCGGGTGGCGGCATGCCGGATCGACCAGTGCTGGTGCGTTGGCAGGTCGCGCTCGATGAAAGAATGCGCAAAGTCATTCGACGCGGCGCCGCGCTCGCACTTCCTCAGCTCGCACATTCAGTACACGTTGAACTGGAACATCTGCCACCGGGCCGCTGGTACTGGTATCAATTCGAAGTCGGTGGCGAGGTCAGCCCGGTCGGTCGGGTGCGCACCGCGCCGGTGCTCGGCCCGCCGCAGCGTGAGCTGACATTCGCTTTTGCCTCGTGCCAGAACTGGGTGAACGGTTTCTTCCCGGCATATCGGCGCATGGCCGAAGAAGACCTCGATTTCGTCGTGCACCTCGGCGACTACATTTATGAAGGCCCGGGCGGCGCAGGCGTACGCTCGCACTTGCCGGCAGCTGAGATCATGTCGATCGACGACTACCGCATCCGTCACGCGCTGTACAAGTCCGACTCCGCCTTGCAGTCGGTGCACGCGAAGTTCCCCTGGATCGTGACGTGGGACGACCACGAGCTCGAGAACAACTACGCCGGTTTCATTCCGCAAGACGAAGTCGACACGCCGATCTTTGCCGACCGACGCGCGCGCGCGTATCAGGCGTATTACGAGCACATGCCGTTGCGTCGCTTCTCGTTCCCGCGTGGACCGAATTTACAGCTCTATCGCCGCTTGAGCTTCGGCAGCCTGTTGCAGGTTCATGTGCTCGACACGCGGCAGTATCGCTCCGCCGGGGCGCCGGAAGGCTGCACGGTGGCCGAGCGGGTCGACGGCTATTGCCCGTCCGCGCTCGATGCTTCCCGCTCGATCACGGGCCAAAAGCAGCGCGACTGGCTCATCGACGGCCTCAACCGCTCACGAGCCCAATGGAATGTGCTCGCCAATCAAGTGCCATTCGCGCCGACCGATGGAAATGCGAATCCCGCGATCAAGTCGTACGGCGGCGAGAAGTGGGACGGCTATCCGTTCGACCGCGCAGCGATCCTGGACTTCATTGCTGCCCAAAAGCTGTACAACACCGTCGTGATCACGGGCGACGTGCACCAGAGCTACGTGCGCAACGTTCCGCCGGACTACATCAATCTCGATGCGGAGCCCGTGGCGACCGAGTTCGTCGGTACCTCCATCAGCAGCGGCGGCGATCGCGCATTGACGACGACCTATGGCGGCGACGTCAACAATCCGCATCAGCTGTTCCACAACAACAACCATGGCTATGTCCGCTGCGAAATTTCTCGCGAGCAGTGGAAGACGGATTTCCGCGTCGTTCCGAGCGTCGTCGTGGAAGATGCGCCGATCAGCACGCTCGCATCGTTCGTCGTCGAGCACGGCAAGGCCGGCGCGCAGAAGGTCTGACAGATGGTTGATGGGGCGGCGGCGCGCCGGACGCCGCCGCCCGGGTCGGCCTGAAGGGCAATTGACCGATCTCTCCAGGAAAACATGAGCCGAGCAGCGACCAGTTTGCGCATGACTGGTGACAGTTACGGTTCTTGGATAACGGAGAGGATTGATCGTGAACACCTTTCGCATTTCACGCGGACCTGCGCCCTTGGATCCGCGTGCGCCCCGGCGCCTGATCGCCATCGGCCTCATGAGCCTGACACTTGCCGCCTGTGGCGGTGACGGCTCGGGATCGAGTGCTGGCGCACCTTCGGGCACGACTCCCACGGGTGAAAGCCCGAGTGGTGGATCGAACACTGATTCGCCGAGCGAGGCGACGGCGCTCGAATGTGTCCGTGACAACTACCCCTGCAGCTTCAGCGAGGTCTCATTGCCAGTGATCGAACGCAGCCTGGCGTTGAGCGATGAGGTTGCCGAACAGCTGGAGAGCGGCGTGACCATCGAGCAAGCCGCCGCGTTCCTTTCGTCGCAGAGTGACATCGCGGACGTGACTGTCGACGGCCCGGTGCTTGGCTTCCGCCTCGCCGGTGGCCGGCCGATGATCGTGGATGTCTCGGGTGATCAGGACATGCTCGCTGGCGCAGCTCCGGCCAGTGCCGAGAGCCCGGCGCACAAAGTTGCAACCGCGCAGAAGCTCAGAACCGTTCGGACGGCCATGAGCTCGAAAATTACCGGAGACAACAAGGCGCAGCGGCGCGCGCTGGTGCTTTCGCCGTTCCGTTACGAAGAAAATTTCGGCAACGCCGGCGAGCTGATCGCTGGCGAGATCAACACCGTGCGCGGCTACGCAGGTAACGTGACTTACCTTGCCACGACCACCGAGTCCGCCCCGCAGGTGACGGTAGACACGCTGACTCAACTGGAAAACTACGACGTCATCCATATCGACACTCACGGCGGCACGTTGTGCAAGAAGAAGGACTCCGATGCGGTGAGTTCGGACAAGAAAAAGTGCGCGGACGGCATCACCGATTTCCTCGTGCAACGATTCCACGGCACCGCTCAGGATTTGCAGAGCGTTCAACATCCGGGCGTCATTCATTACCGCGGCCGATTGCACCAGTCGATTGCGGTCACGGCCGATTTCTTCCGTCACTACTACCCGCAAGGCCTGAGCGACAAGCTGTTCATCCTCGGCGCGTGCAACACGTTCCGCACGGACATGGCCGAAGCAATCGCCGGCAACAGCGGCGTATACGTGAGCTGGGACGGTTATACCGATGAGACTCTGGTCAGGAACACCGGCATTTCCCTGGTGGACTCGCTTCGCCTGGGTCTGACGGTCGGCGAGGCGTTCGCGCGTATGCCGAAGTTCAGCTCGGATAGTCCCGAGGCCACGGGTGTCCTGCATCGTACGCCGCGCCAGGCAGGCGGCGATCTGCGCATTCGCGACTTGATCAGCGTACGAGACAACATCACCGGCGAACCGGTGAGCGATGCCAGCGGCATCGAAGTCATGGAGACTCCGGAAGACGGCAACAATGACAACCTGAATCTGGAGTTCACCGTCGACGGCATCACGCCGGAGCAACTCGACAACTTCTATCTCAATCTGAAGATCGAAGACCAGGTCATCGGCCACATCAATCTGGGCGAACAGGGCGTGCCGTCTGGAGATTTCAGCTATCGGGTTTCGGCGGCCATTCCGCTGGGATTCGATGCTCAGGAACTGCAAGCGCTCGAGATGGACTTCTGGATTCCGCTGCCCGATCAGGGCGAGGATCATTTCACCGCGGCGCCGCGCGTGAACGATCGCGAAGATTCGCAAGTGGGCAGAGAGTGGGTACTGGGCAGCCGACTGACCGAATCCCACCACGACAGCTCAACGACGATCACCGCGGACGTCGAATTCGCGATCGATCCGGAGGATGATCCTGCGAGCAACTATCACTATTTCTACGTCAAGAGCGGTCGGGTTCGCGTCCAGCGCGACTATGAGGATGCATACAACTGTGCCTTCCACATCGATCACACCATCGATCTGGCGGCGAACGCGTCGAACAACTATCTGGTGTTCGACACGAGCGGCAGTTCGATAGTGGTCAGCGGCTTCGGCACCGCTCCGACTGAGTACCTCGAGGTGACTAGCAGCTGCGGCACCACTGCGACCGTGAACGTCGACTACGTTTATTTCCTGGCGGAAGACACGATCGTCTCCGGCAACTCGGCGCAGGGCGTGTACAACGACGGCGCAGTTCACCCGACCGTTGTTGAATGGACGCTAGATAGGACTTTGTGAGTAGAACGCAGAGTCCCCGCGTTGTGCGGGGACTCTCTTGCACTCGATCAGGCGAGCGACTTGACCAACTCGCCATTCACACGCACGCCTTCGAGACGCACGCTACGGGTGTACTTCACGATGCTGGACTGCGTGACCTCGTTGAACTCGCAATCTTTCAGAGTAATGTCGTCCACCGGAGCCTTGGGCAATCCCTGGGAATCCAGCACTCGCCCGGCTTTCGCGACGCGCATCCGTTCCACCACGACATTGCGCAGCCGGGGAGTGAATGCACCGTTCGCGCCCTCTTCATAGTTGAAGTCGCAAGTGATCGCTGCGCGTCCGACTTGACCCACTTCAATGTCGCGATAGTAGAAGTTCTCCAGCAGCCCGCCGCGGAGTGCGTTGTTCTTGAACCGGATCGCATACCAAAGATCCGGACTGTCCATGTGACACTGCTCGGCAAACACCCAGCGCGCGCCGCCCGAGATCTGGCTGCCGACGACCACGCCGCCGTGCCCTGCCTTCATCCGGCAATTGCGAATCAGGATGTTCTGCGACGGCACGTTGAGACGCCGCCCGTCCGCATTGCGTCCCGAGTTCACAGCGATGCAGTCATCGCCGGTATCGAACGTACAGTCCTCGACGAGCATGTGATCGACCGATTCGGGGTCCATGCCGTCGTTGTTCGGCCCGTGCCCGAACACATCCACACCTCGCACGGTCACATTCCGGCACAGCACGGGATGAATGTTCCAGAACGGCGAGTTGCGTAACCGGACGCCTTCGATCAGCACATTCTCGCAACGATACGGTTGGATGAACGGCGGACGCAGATAGCCGCCGTCGCCGAAAACGCGTTTCTCCGGCGGCACCCCGGCCTCGGCCATATGGAAGAGCTCGGTGCGCGCCTTGAGCTGCGTCGGCAGGCCTTTGCCTTCGACCCAGCCATGATCCACGGTGCCACCCCATCGGCCTTTCCACGGCCACCAGTTCTTGGCACTGCCTTGTCCGTCAAGCACGCCCTTGCCGGTGATGGCGATATTTTTCTGCTCGAAGGCGTAAATGAGCGGCGAATAGTTCATCAGCTCCATGCCTTCCCAGCGCGTGAACACCAGCGGATAGCTCGCGGGGTTCGTGTCGAAGCGCAGCGTCGCGCCGTCGACGACGTGCAACTCGACGTTGCTCTTGAGATGGATCGCACCGGTGAAGAAATCGCCGGCCGGCACCAGCACCCGTCCGCCGCCGGCCGCAGCGCAGGCTGCTATCGCCTTCGCAATCGCGGCTGTGTTCAGGGTCGTGCCATCGGCCACTGCGCCGAACCTGGTGATATCGAAGATGCGATCGGGAAAGGTCGGCGGCCGGATGTTTCGAGCAATGTCGGCCGCTCGTTCCCAGGCTTCTTCTGAGCGCGTCGCCGCCGGCACTTTGCCCGAGGCCACCAGGGCCGCGGCGCCCGTTCCCGCGACGAAGCTCCGTCTATTCATCGATGTGCGCATTCGTACCTTTCCGAGATGAATGTCGGGCTATCTTCACACACTGCGCGGCTGCCCGGCGCATGTCCTGTGACTTGCGGGCGCGGCCTGATGGTATACGATATACCGCCATGAAAGTCATCGCCATCGCCTCGCTCGCCGCCCTGCTCTTATCTTCTGACTTGCTCGCGGCGGACGTCGCCGGCGACAGCAGCACTTTCTGGCTCGACCAGGTTGATCTCAAAGCCCTGAAACAGCGCCGCGGCGTACCGCTCGCGAACCTTGCGGTCGGCGGCGGCAAGCTGATCATGGACGGCAAGAATTACGAACGGGGCATCGGCACCCGCTCGATCAGCGAGCTGGTGCTCGATCTGCACGGCGAAGCCAAACGATTCAGCGCAGTGGTCGGCCTCGATGACAGCGCCAACGATCGCAAACGCGAAGGCACGGTCCGCTTCGAAGTCTGGGTGGATGACAAACAGGCCGCGGACACCGGCATTCTCAAAGTCGGCGATGCGCCCAAAACATTCGATGTGAATCTCACCGGCGCGCGCACCATTACGCTGCTATTGGACGACGGCGGTGACACGAGCAATGGCGATCTCGCGAACTGGGCGAACGCACGAATCGATCTGCTATCGAGCACCTCACGCCGGCCGACTCCCTATGTCGCTCCGGCCGCGCCAATGCCGAAGATTGCTTCGACGACATCATCGAAACCTGCGATTCATGGCCCGCTCGTTTATGGCGCGACACCGGGCCGTCCGTTCCTGTACCGGATTCCCGCAACGGGTGCTGGCACGCTGCGCTTCGATGCTGAGAACTTGCCGGCTGGCCTGCTGCTCGATCCCGCGACGGGCATCATCACGGGACAACTCGCGAAGGAAGGCACGACCGACCTGCAGCTGAAAGTGACGACCGCCGAGGGCAACGCTACTCGCCGCTTCCGCATCGTCGCAGGCAACAACAAACTCGCGCTCACGCCGCCGATGGGCTGGAATTCTTGGAATGTGTGGGGCACCGCTGTCGATGACGCGAAGGTTCGCGCCGCAGCCGATTGGCTCGTGCGCTCGGGACTGGCTTCGTATGGCTACAACCACATCGTGATCGACGATGCGTGGACCAGCGGTCGCAATGAAAAGGGCGAGCTGAAGCCGAACGAGAAATTTCCGGACATGAAAGCGCTCGCCGATTACATCCATTCGAAAGGACTCAAGTTCGGCATCTATTCTTCGCCCGGCCCGAAAACCTGCGGCGACTTCCAGGGCAGTTATCAGCACGAAGCGCAGGACGCCGCGACCTTCGCCCGCTGGGGCGTCGACTTCCTCAAATATGACTGGTGCTCATACGACGACGTGGCGAAGGATCGCTCGCTCGCCGAACTGAAGAAGCCCTATCAAATCATGGGCGATGCGCTCGCCGCACAGAATCGCGACATCGTCTTCAACCTGTGCCAGTACGGCTATGGCGATGTTTGGAAATGGGGCGGAGAAGTCGGCGGGCACATGTGGCGTACGACTGGCGACCTGCTCGACATGTGGGCCAATCTGGACAGCGTCGGCTTTCGTCAGGCCGGGCGGGAAAAATATGTAAGCCCCGGCCGTTGGAACGACACCGACATGCTGGTGGTCGGGCCCGTCGGTTGGGGCCCGGATCTGCATCCGACCCGCTTAACGCCCGACGAGCAGGTGTTGCACATCACGCTGTGGGCGATGCAAGCCGCGCCCTTGTTCATCGGCGCCGATCTGTCGAAGCTCGATCCGTTCACGATCGCGCTACTGACCAATGACGAGGTTCTGGACGTCAATCTGGACGTGCTGGCGAAAGCTGGCGGTCGAACGTGGGCGAAGGACCGCACGGAGATTTGGTCGCGACCGCTGGCCGACGGCACTGTCGCGGTGGCGCTGTTCAATCGCGGGCTCGAAACTCACCGCATCGAAGCCCGCTGGTCCGATCTCGGACTCGAGGGCTCGCAACCGGTTCGCAATCTCTGGGAACGACGCGATCTCGGTAATTTCGACGGCAGCTATGCGGTCGAAGTACCGAGTCATGGAGCAGTCATGCTGAAGATCGGGCGGGCGAAGTAATGCGCAGCTCACGAATGTTCGTGTCGGTGGTGTTGGCCTCGACGCTGGCGGCGCCCGTCATCGCCGCACCAGATGCGGCAGCCATTCGCCGCTCCGTTACGCTCCGCGACGATTGGATGTATCTCACTCGTGATGTTGCCGAGCCCGCCCAATGGAGCCATGAAGGCAAGCGGCTGCACTATCGCAAAACCGTCGAGGGCGGCTTCGCCTTTGTTGAAATCGATGCACGCACGCTGAAGCGGCGCGCGCCGTTCGACGCGGGAAAGCTGGCTGTCGCACTGGGCGACGCAACCAAGCAGAGCTATCAACCGCTGCGCCTGCCATTCGAGACATTCGAATATGCCGATGAGAACCGCGCGATCACTGTGACGCTGGGAGAGGAACGTTGGACGTGTCGCATCGTGAACTACGCGTGCCACAAAGCCGAACCTACAGATACGAACCGCCCACGCGCTTTCGGCGTGGTCCGCGATCTGGAAGTACCGGCAGACAATCAGCCACGCAAGTCGCCGGACGAAAAGTGGGAGGCGTTCGTCGAAGATGACAACGTCGTCGTCCGCGCCGTTGGATCGAAGGATGTGATCGCGCTCAGCACCGATGGAACACCTGGCAACTTCTACGACCCCGAGACGCTGGCCTGGTCGCCCGACTCGACTCGGCTCGTGGCCTATCGTGTGCGGCCGGGCTTTCGGCGGATCGTTACTCGGGTCGAAGCAGCTCCTTCGAATCAGCTCCAGCCCGCACTACGCGAGCAGCTCTATCCCAAGCCCGGCGATGCGGTCGATATCGAGCAGCCCGTTTTGTTTCATGTTGCCGAACGTCGCAGGGCCGACATCGACAACGCGCTCTTTCCGAATCCTTATGAGATGTCGCAGCCCGAGTGGCGCAAGGATGGCCGCACGTTTGTCTTCGACTATGAGCGCCGGGGGCATGGTCAGGCGCGAGTGATCGAGGTCGATGGTCAAACGGGCACACCGAAGGCCGTAATCACCGAAGATGCCAAGACCTTTGTGTACGCCGATCGTCGCTATCGACACGATGTCGGCGACGACGCGCGAGAGATCGTTTGGATCTCCGAGCGCGATGGCTGGCGGCACTTATATCTCTCGGACGCTGCCACAGGTGCGCTGAAGCAGATCACCCGTGGCCCTTGGGTTGTGCGCGACGTGCTCAAAGTGGATGACGCGCAGCGACGCATCTGGTTCTCGGCGAGCGGCATGGATGCCGGCAAGGATCCGTACTTCAAACATGTGTTTCGGGTCGACTTCGATGGCGCGAATCTCACCCGACTGACGACCGCCGACGCCACACACGAAGTTCGGTTTGCACCCGACATGTCCGCCTATGTCGATACCTATTCGCGCGTGGATCTGCCCACCGTGTCTGAGCTTCACCGGGCAGACGGCACGCTGATCGCGACACTCGAACGCGGCGATATCTCGCGCTTGACTGCGGCTGGCTGGACACCGCCCGAGCCCTTCGTGGCCAAGGGACGCGATGGAGCGACTGATATTTGGGGCCTGATCGTACGTCCACGCGACTACGATCCTTCAAAGAAGTATCCGGTGCTCGAAAACATCTACGCCGGCCCACACGACAGCTTCGTGCCGAAGACCTTCTGGCCGTTCGGTTTCCATTCCGGCGGCGACAAAGCGATCGGCATGCAGGCACAGGCCGATCTCGGCTTCATCGTCGTGCAAATCGACGGCATGGGCACCGCGAACCGCTCCAAAGCCTTTCACGACGTCGCATGGAAGAACCTCGCGGACTCCGGATTCCCCGACCGCATTCTCTGGCACAAGGCCCTCGCCGCTCGCGATCCTTCCTATGACATCAGCCGCGTCGGCATCTACGGCGCCTCCGCGGGCGGCCAGAGCGCACTCAATGCGCTGCTGTTTCATCCTGAGTTCTACAAGGCCGCAGTGGCGTACGCAGGCTGCTACGACAACCGCATGGACAAGATCAGCTGGAATGAGCAATGGCTCGGCTGGCCCGTCGACGCAAGCTACGCCGCCGCCTCCGGCGTCGACCACGCCGCGAAGCTGCAAGGTCAGCTCTTGCTGATCGTCGGCGAGCAGGACTCAAACGTGGATCCCGCTTCGACGATGCAGGTGGTCGATGCGTTGATCAAGGCGGACAAGGATTTCGAGCTGTTGGTGGTGCCTGGTGGCGAGCACAGTGTCGGACGGTCGACGGGACCGATTCCGTATGTGCAGCGGCGGCAGTTTGAGTTTTTTGTGCGGGCGTTGCAGGACGTTCGTGAGCTCGAAGTAGTCAGTGAGCTGAGCCCTTAGGTTGAACGGTGATCGAGGTTGGGAACCGACGACGCACGGAGCTGCGTCGTACGCGACAGAAACCCTCTCACTTGATTTCCACCCGCGGACACGTACCACCCCGCATACTGCGCGGCGGTTGGGCATGAGTGCACGCCCCCTCCGCGATCTCGATGCCGCAGGTGGTCTCAGGCATTGCACCGTCACATTGGACGTTCAGCGTCCACTGCCCCTCAGGCGTGGCGCCCGGGCGCCACTTCGCACATTGTTCCGTGCGAAAGTCCCGCTGCCGCACGAGATCGTCCGCGGACTCGCTCAGAATCCCGAATAGGCTTTGGCATTCCGCAGTGCTCGAACACTTGCGTTCTTCGACGAGCTGACCAACCAAGCTCTCACGATCGTACTTGCGCTGCGCACAGAGCTCGACCGCGCATTCGAGCGCTCGCTCGCCCTCGAACGTCATGTCCCGCTCGATGCGCTCGAACTGGGCTCCGGACGCAGTCAGTCGATACGTTCCTGGTGGCACCTCAACGGTGTCTCCGGCGTTGCTCGTCGAGAAGGGCGCTTGATCAGACGCCCGACGCAGCTCGAATCTCACTTGCGGGTCCGGACTCGTGAAGCGGACGGATACCGGTGTCGGCTGCGCTGGCGGTACGGCATCACTCTCGGGCACAACTTCGGAAGCGCTCTGCGCTGTCGCTTCCGGCGTCGCGGCATCCTCCGGTTCCGCTGGAAATTCCGGCGCGGGAACAGGCACCGCTCGCGCCGGCTGCTCAATAGGCGTTCCGGGATCGCGTGCCGGAGGTACGACTGGCGCTGCGGGCTCCTGTTGTACGCTCGTCTCTCTTTCGTCACTCGAGGGTCGATCCGTCCACCACCAGGCAAGCAGAGCGACCAAGGCGCACACTGCGACGATCGTGAGCGCCGTACGCCAAAGCGGTGACACTTCCTCATACCGTGGATCGCGAGGTCGCCGCCGGGGTGCAACTATTGGTTCGTAGTCGTCGTCATGCCTGTCGTGCATGGCTAATCTTCCCTCATCCGCACCTGACGAGCTTGATGTTACGAAGTCGGACCAATGCGAACAGAAGACCCGCGAAACCCGCTGGGAGACGGATCGCCAACACTCCGTATCGTCGCAAGTGATTGAACAGGAATGGTGGCCGGGGTCGGAATCGAACCAACGACACGCGGATTTTCAGTCCGCTGCTCTACCAACTGAGCTACCCGGCCATGCTGGGGCGGCCCGGACCGAGGGTCGGGGCCTGGAGGTGGCTTCGGCGGCATGCGCCGGAGCGGGCGCGTATTAGAGCGGGGGTCTGGCGGGGCGTCAAGAAAAACGAGTGGCCGAGAGGCAAATCGGCCCCCACCCGACACCCGGATGGCGACCGCACCTGCTCCCGGGCCACAAATGCGCACGGAAATGCCGGCGCAGGCTGTCAGGTTTGAGGTTCTATACTCTCCGGCTCGCGCATCGCGGCTAACCCCGCGGTTTACTTGGGTTTGCAACTTTTCGGTGCGATCGGGCGTTGTTGAGGGCGACTCCTTGGACGAGGATGCGCACCCGGCAGACCTCCAGGTCCCATATATAAGGAGTCCCTTCATGGCAGCGGTCTATCCGGCAGCCACTCCCGTCATCGATCGCTCCCACGAACCCCTGGCCTGCCGCTATTCCCGCATCCGCGAGGAATCAGTGGGCATTTGCAGCCCGCTGGAGATCGAGGATTACGTGGTGCAGAGCATGCCGGACGCGAGCCCGGCGAAGTGGCACCTGGCGCACACCAGCTGGTTCTTCGAGCAGTTCCTGTTACGCCCGCTGTTGTCCGGCTATCAGCCCTTTCAAGCCGGGTTCGAAGTCCTGTTCAACTCGTACTACCAGACCGTCGGCCCTATGCACCTGCGACCGGAGCGCGGGTTGCTCACTCGGCCCACCGTCAAAGAAGTGCTCGCGTACCGCCAGCATGTCGACGAGCACATGCTGAAGCTGCTCGACTCTCGCAGTGACGATGATGACCAGTTCGAGCCGCTGGTGACCCTGGGCATGAACCACGAGCAGCAGCACCAGGAGTTGATGTTCACGGACATCAAGCACCTGTTGTCGAAGAACCCGATGCTGCCCGCTTACACGCGTAAGCCACAACCGGCGACCGAGGTGCGCTCAGCCCAGCCGCTGCAGTTCCTGACGTTCGAAGGCGGCATTCGAGAGATCGGTGCGACCGGCAAGCACTTTTGTTTCGACAACGAGACCCCACGTCACCGAACTCTGGTGGAGCCGTACGCGCTCGGCGATCGTCTGGTGACCAATGGCGAGTACCTGGAATTCATTCGCGATGGTGGCTATCGACGCGCTGAGTTCTGGTTGTCTGACGGCTGGGGTACGGTGAATCAGGAAAGCTGGACGCGTCCGTTCTACTGGACGCCGTCGCTCGACGCGGAATTCACATTGCGAGGCTTGCAGCCGTTGGACACGCACGCGCCAGTGTGCCACTTGAGCTACTACGAAGCCGACGCGTTCGCTCGCTGGGCGAATGCGCGTCTGCCGACTGAAGCCGAGTGGGAGCTTGCCGCCGAATCGTTGCCGGTCCGTGGAAACTTATTGAAGAGCGACATGCTCAAACCGCTGCCTGCCGGAGATCAGGCCGGGCTGAAACAAATGTTTGGCGATGTGTGGGAGTGGACCGCGTCCCCTTATGTCGCGTATCCCGGCTATCGGGCCGTGAAGGGCGCGCTCGGCGAGTACAACGGCAAGTTCATGTGCAGTCAGCTCGTTCTGCGCGGCGGCTCGTGTGTGACACCGGCCGATCACGTGCGCGCGACGTATCGAAATTTCTTTTATCCCCAGGCTCGTTGGCAGTTCATGGGCGTACGCCTGGCGCGCGACCTGTAATCGAAGGAAGAACAATGGCAAAGCATCCGAGCACCGTTCCGGCCAAATCCACTCAGGACGCACTGACCAACGACGTACTGGACGGTCTGAAAAAAGAGCCGAAGGAGCTGTCGCCCGTCTGGTTCTACGACGAGCTGGGCTCGTTCCTGTTCGACAACATCTGCGAGCTGCCCGAGTACTACATCACTCGCACCGAGCTGCAGATCATGCACGGCCATGCGGCCGAGATGGCGCAGCACATCGGCCCGGATGCGGCATTGATCGAGTTTGGCAGCGGCACCAGTTTGAAAACGCGTTTGCTGCTGGATCGGCTGGAGCAGCCGCTGGCCTATGTGCCGGTCGATATTTCACGCGAACATTTGTTCCAGGCCGCCGGCGCACTCGCGAAGGATTATCCGCATCTGCACATCGTGCCGGTCTGCGCCGATTTCACGCAGAACTTCGAGCTGCCGCAGTTCGTCCGCAGTGCGCAGCGTCGCATCGTTTATTTCCCTGGCTCGACGCTGGGGAATTTCGATCGTCCACAGGCGCGCGAATTGCTCGCTCGCATGCGAGACCTGGTTGGTAAGAATGGCGCGGTCCTGAT
The DNA here is from genome assembly GCF_004138335.1 of Peristeroidobacter agariperforans. Taxonomy (GTDB): domain Bacteria; phylum Pseudomonadota; class Gammaproteobacteria; order Steroidobacterales; family Steroidobacteraceae; genus Steroidobacter; species Steroidobacter agariperforans. The sequence continues at coordinate 570,517 of NZ_RYFW01000001.1, forward strand.
CGGCATCGATCTGCGCAAGGACCCTCGCATTCTCGAGCGGGCCTATGACGACGCGGCCGGCGTCACCGCGGAGTTCAACATCAATGCTCTGCGTCATGTGAATCGCGAGCTCGGTGCGGACTTCGATCTCGACGCCTTCGATCATCTCGCCGTGTGGGTGGAGAACGAGAGCCGCATCGAGATGCACCTGGTCAGCAAGAAGGATCAGACCGTGCACCTCGGTGGCGAAAAAGTGCGCATCGGTCGCGGCGAGCATCTGCGCACTGAGTATTGCCACAAATACACGCTCGACTCCTTCAGCGAGCTGGCCGCGACCGCCGGTCTGGCAGTCAAGCGCGTGTGGATGGATTCCAACAAGCTGTTCAGCGTGCAGTTGCTGGAGCCGGCACGCCTGCAATAGAACCGCCGACCGACCTGCGGAGTTGAGCCGGAAGGTAAACCCACGTATGGTCCACGGCCATGTCGGAATCCGCTCCTAATACGCAGGGGTGGGCGCTGTTTCTCGATGTCGATGGCACGCTGCTCGAGCTCGCCGAGACACCGCAGGGAGTGCACGTGCCCACCAACCTCAAACATTTGCTCGAAGATGTCCGCTGGCGTCTCGATGGGGCGCTGGCGCTGGTCAGCGGCCGCAGCCTCGCGAATCTCGATGGCCTGTTCTCGCCGCTGAAGTTCATCGCCTCAGGCGTGCACGGCTGCGAGCGACGCACCGCCGATGGGCATGTGTTGCGTCCGGAAGTGGACGCAGCGACGATCGCACGCGTGCGCGGCCAGCTCGCTGAATTCGTGCGAAGCCACGAAGGGCTGCTCCTGGAAGACAAACACTACGCCGTCGCCGTGCATTTCCGCCGTGCGCCTGAAATGCAGGACGAGGTCTATCGCATCATGAACGAGGTCCTGGTACACCTCGGCCCGACGTTCGCGTTGCAAGCGGGCAAGAGCGTGCTGGAGTTGCGGCCCGGCGCGTGGACCAAGGGGAGTTCGATCAGTTCTTTCATGCAGGAAGCGCCGTTCGCCGGGCGCATCCCCGTGTTCATCGGCGACGACGTCACTGACGAAGATGCGTTCGAAGTCGTGAACGAGATGAAAGGTGTATCGATTCGTGTCGGCCAGGCAGCTGCGACTCGCGCGAATCATCGGTTGGGCAGCGTTAGTGAAGTGTTGCGTTGGTTGCAAACGGTTCCACCGGTCGTTCCCCCTCACTCAGCTCAGTAGCCCATGGCCTTCGACTTCTCATTCGGCATCGAGGAAGAGTTCTTCCTCGTCGATGCTCAGACGGGATTGCTGGGCACGCCGTCACTCGATCAGTTGATGAGTGACGCCCAGGCGCGGCTTGGCGATATCGTCACCTCAGAGTTGTTGCAGTCACAGATCGAGATTGCGTCGCCCATCCTGCGCAGTCACGCGGAGGCGAGCGACGTGATGTCGCGCACTCGGCGCGTGTTGAGCGAGGTCGTGGCCGAGCATGCGCTGACTGTTGTCGCGGCGAGCACGTATCCGCTCGGGGTCTGGCACGAGCAGCTCGTTACCGAGAAGCGGCGCTACGACAAATTGATTGCCGACTTCCGCATCGTCAGTCAACGCAATCTGGTTTGCGGTCTGCACATTCACGTGGCCATTCCCGAGACTGTCGACCGCGTCGACGTGATGAATCGGGCGATGCACTGGTTGCCGGTATTTCTGGCGCTGAGCACGTCGTCGCCGTTCTGGAATCACCGGGTTACAGGCTTGCTGAGTTACAGGCAGGCGCTGTACGACGAGTGGCCACGCAGTGGCATCCCGGATTTCTTCCGAGATGAGGCCGACTATCAGGCATTCACGGATCGCCTGCAGGCGGCGGGGGCGATTAGCGACTCGACGCAGCTGTGGTGGGCGATTCGGCCGGCGAACAAGTATCCGACACTGGAGATGCGCATCTCGGATATGTGTACGCGGCTGGAGGATGCGTTGGCGATTGCAGCGTTATATCGCGCTCTGGTTGCAACGCTGGTCGCTAATCCGGAGATGGGAAAGGTGCGCAGCACACACACCCGCCGGCTCATTGATGAGAATCGCTGGCGAGCCAAGCGGGATGGCGTCAAGGCAGAGTTCATCTTCGAGACCTCGAACGAAGTCGTGCCGGTGGCGCAGGTCACGAGCGATTTGATTGCCGCGTGCGGCGAACAGATCGATCGGCTCGATTGTGCGGAGGCGCTGAAGCCGATTGAACGCATTCTCAGCGAAGGAACCAGCGCGCACCAGCAGCTGAAGATTTATAACGACAGTCGTGCCGCAGGGGATGAGAGTTTGGATGCGCTGATGAAAGTCATCGAGTGGCTCAAGGCCACGACTCTGGCCTACTGACCCAGCGCGGCGGCGGTGGCGCGAGCCATGGAGAGCTCTTCGTCGGCGCGGACGGCGAGCAGCTGCACTCTCGAACCCTTGACGTTGAAGCTGGCGATCGGCTCTGCGCCCGTGAGTTTCAAAGCGTCATTGCTCCACACATCGAGCACGGCGCCCATGAATTCCAACCGCTCAGTGCAGCGACGCCGAATCAGAGCATTGTGCTCTCCGACGCCGGCCGTGAACGCGATGGCATCCGCTCCACCCATCCCTGCCGCATACGCGCCGATGTACTTCCGAATTCGGTGCACGTACATCGCGATAGCGAGCACACAATCCGTGTCGCCCGCGTTCGCGCGGCGCTCGATCTCTCGCATGTCGTTCGTCCCGGCGAGCCCTTTCAAGCCGGAACGTTTGTTGAGCAAATCATCGAGCTGATCCGCGTCGAGATGACCTTCACGGCGCAGTTGTAACAGCACACCCGGATCGACATCGCCTGCCCTGGTTCCCATGACCAATCCTTCGAGCGGCGTCATGCCCATGCTCGTGTCGACACTGCGTCCGCCTTCGATGGCCGTCACGCTCGCGCCGTTGCCCAGGTGGCACGAAATGATTCGCAGCTCTTTCACATCAGTCTGCAGATAAGCGGCGACGCTGTGAGCCACGTGCTCGTGATTGATCCCATGAAAGCCGAAACGGCGAATGCCGAATCGCTGCCGGACATCGAGCGGCAGGGCGTACTCGCGGGCATGATCAGGCAGCGTCGAGTGAAACGCCGTATCGAACACAGCGAAGTGAGGAACGCCCGGCAACGCAGCCATGACGCGACGAATGGCCGCGAGCGCCGGTGGGTTGTGCAATGGCGCGAGGTGATTCAGCTGCTCGATCTCGCCGAGCACGGCATCGTCCAAGCGCGTTGGATCGCGAAACTTCTCGCCGCCGTGAACCACACGGTGCACGACCGCCTCCGGCGACATGGACGCATTGAGCCCCCGATACCGCGCCAGCAATTCATCGACTGCGGCCGATACATCCGAGCCGACGTTCTCGCTGTGGATTTCTTGCAGGCGCCGATCGTGCGCCGTATCGATCAGGGCGCTTTTGACCGAAGAGCTGCCGCAATTCAGAGCAAGGATGCGCATGACGGAAAAATACCACCCCCCAGGCCGGGCTTGTACACTGCCCTTGAAGATCAACGGAGACCCGCATGCATCGTTCCGTAAAAATCAAAAGCATTCTCGCCGGCGGCGCACTGGCTCTCGCAATTCCCATGGTCGGCAGCGCCGATGTGGCGCCGCTGGATGTAGCGGCAAAAGCGGTCGAGCCGCGCGTAATCGAATGGCGGCGCCACTTGCACGCCAATCCCGAGCTGAGCAATCGGGAGGTGAAGACCGCGGATTTCATTGCGAAGCGTCTGAAGGCGATGGGCCTGGAAGTGAAGACTGGCATCGCTCACACCGGCGTGGCCGCACTGTTGAAGGGCGGCAAGCCGGGGAAGACCATCGCGTTGCGCGCCGACATGGATGCGCTGCCCGTCACCGAGCAAAACGATCTGCCGTTCCGCTCCAAGGTGACGACCGAATTCCGGGGCGAGAAAGTCGGCGTGATGCACGCCTGCGGTCACGACGGGCACGTCGCCATCCTGCTCGGCGTCGCCGAGGCGCTGGTCAAGATGAAGGACTCGCTGCCCGGCCAGGTGTTGTTCGTCTTCCAGCCGGCCGAGGAAGGTCCGCCCGAGGGCGAGCGGGGCGGCGCGAAGCTCATGATGGAAGAAGGGTTGTTCGGCATCGCCAAGCCCGACGCAATGATCGGCCTGCACCTGATGGCCTCGCTCAACACGGGCGTGATCGGCTACAAGGCGGGCCCGCTCATGGCGGGCTCGGACTATTTCACGATCATGGTGACGGGCGCGCAGACTCACGGCTCGCGGCCGTGGGGCGGCATCGATCCCATCACGGTGTCGGGTCAGATCATCACGGGCCTGCAGACCATCGTGTCTCGTCAGATCGACATCACCCAGGTGCCGGCGGTGATCACGGTCGGCGCGATCAAGGGCGGCATCCGTTTCAACATCATCCCCGACTCGGTGGAAATGGTCGGCACGGTTCGCAACTTCGATCGCGCCATGCGCGATGACATCGTCAAGCGCATGCAGACCACCGCCAGCAACATCGCCGAAGCCAGCGGCGCGAAGGCTGAAGTGAAGTTCCGTGCCGATGTCTCGCTGCCGCCGGTCGTCAACGACCTGGAGCTGACCCAGCGGGCGGTGCCTTTGTTCGAGCAGCTGATCGGCAAGGACAATGTGACCCAGATCAGCCTGCAGACCACGGCCGACGATTTCTCGTTCTTCGGCACCGAAGTGCCGTCGATCTACTTCTGGGTAGGCGTCACACCGCGCGACAAGGATGCGGCCAAGGTGCCGTTCAACCACTCGCCGCTGTTCTACCTCGATGAGGCCGGACTGATCACCGGCGTACGGGCGATGCTGACGCTGACTACGGATTTCCTGGCCCGCTAGCTCGGGCCGAATGCGAGTCGCGTCACAAATCCACACGAACCCGGTGGCTATCGGTCATAACGCGACATTCGTACTTGCCGCAAACTCCCCTACTGACTGTACTGCGCGCCTCGGGAGGAAACGCATCGCTGGGAGTGGCGGTGAAACAATCAAGAAACCTGCTCGCAGTCATCGCCGGACAGAGCTCGGTGGTCGCGATTCTGGTGCTGGTATTGGTACTGGCCGTCGCGGGCGCACCGTTGCTGCAACAAAAGAAGGTGGTGGCGGAGAACATCGGCACGGAAGTCGCCATTACCAAGGCCTATGCGCTCAGCGAGGCCTTGTTGTCCCATGCTGTCCCGGGACAATCGCTGGACACTTTCAATCAAGCCTTTACGGCGCGCCACTTTGCCGGCGCGCTGAGTGACGGCCACGCTGGACCGAAGGACGAGATAGCGTCGCAGGCGGTCGCGGCGCTTCGTAACAACGCCAGTCAGCCGTTTGTTCATTTCAAAGACCTGGCTGGAACGCCGCATTTGTTCTATGCCGTGCCGGACCGGGCCGGGGGCGTGCTGCTGATCGACCTGACGCTGACACGCGAGCAGGCGACCATCTATCGATTCTTCGGCCAGTCGTATCTGTCTTCCAGCGCACTGGGCTACATCCTCGTCGGACTGCTGCTGCTCGGTGTGTTCGGCTTGCGTTACTACCTGCGATCGTTGATCCAGCTGCCCGAGGGTGAACGCCGTCGGGTCATCAGCGAGGGCCTGGACGGCGCGCCCCGCAACCGTCGCAATCTGCTGCCGTGGTTGTTCGGCATTTGCGCACTGGTGTTCGCGGCCGACCTGGTCAACGTCCAGGATTCGATCATCGGCATCGGCTACGTCCTGGCGGTGATCCTGGCGCTCTCCTCGAATCGTCATTGGCACGTCGGCGTGATCGGTTTCGTGAGCGCCGTGTGTCTGCTGGTCTCGCCCATCCTCTCGTCGTATCACGGTGGCTGGTGGGCCTATCTCGAAAGCCACGCGGTCGCGGTGTTTGCAATTTTTGTTACCGCGTTCTTCGGCTCCGCCAACATGCGCAAGACGCGGGCGGAAACCTTGGCGTTGGCCGAAGCGATGCGCTCTCGCAACGAGACCGCCGAACTGCGCGCCGCGCTGGAACGCGCCGAGGCCGCCGAAAGTAACAATCGCCGCATGGTCGAGCGCATGCGCATGGCGAACGAGTCCGCCGGCCTGTCCGTCTGGGAGTGGGATGTCGCCAACGACTGGCTGGTGATCGACGAAGGCTGCCCGATGCTCAAGCGCTGCGGCGGCATGCGCGAATTCAAGGGCACGGAATATACGAGCAAGTTCGTGCACCCCGACGAACAGGCTGCATGGAACGAAATGTTTCGTCAGGCAGTGCGCAGCAATACCACGGTCATTGCCCAGCGCTATCGCATGATCGACGCCGCCGGCAAGATGCGCCACATTCAGACTCACGCCAGCATTCTACGCGACGCCCGAGGCCGGGCGGTCAGCGTGCTCGGCATCGATTGGGATGTCACCAAGGAAGAGCGGGCGAAGGAAGAAATCTCCCGCCAGGCGACCGAGATCAAGGAAGCGCAGGAACGTTTCCAGCGTGCCGTCTCCGGTACGCAGGACGCGCTGTTCGAGTTCAATCTGCAGACCGGCGAGATCTGGCACTCACCGCAGTTCCGCAAGATGCTGGGCTATGACGGCAGCGAGCGCAACGACGAAGGCCGCCCCGAAGCGTTCGTGCACCCCGATGACGGCGCCATTGTCGGCAGGGCGATGAGCGATCATCTGCAACGTCGCGTTCCGTACGACATCGAATATCGTCTGCGCAAGAAAGACGGCAATTGGTTGTGGGTGCGCTCGCGCGCCACGGCCGAGCGCGATGAAGACGATCGGCCGCTGTGGCTTGCCGGCTCGATTCACGACATCTCGCACGAACGCGCTGCTCGCGTCGCGATGGAGCGCGCCGCGGAGGAAGCCGAAGAAGCCAGCCGCGCCAAGAGCTCGTTCCTGGCCACGATGAGCCACGAGATCCGCACGCCGATGAACGGCATCATCGGCATGACCGGTTTGTTGCTGGACACTGGCCTGGATCGCGTGCAGCGTGACTACGCCGAAACCATCCGCGCGAGCGCCGACTCGCTGCTGACCATCCTCAACGACATCCTGGATTTCTCGAAGATCGAAGCCGGCAAGCTCGATATCGAGAGCATCGAGCTCGACCTGCGCTCCAACGTCGATGATGTCGGCTCCATCATGGCATTCCAGGCCGCCGCCAAGAGCCTGGAGCTGGTTGTCAACGTCCGCCCGGAAGTGCCGGAGCGAGTGCTCGGCGATCCGCAGCGCATCCGCCAGTGTTTGCTCAACCTGGTCGGCAATGCGATCAAGTTCACCCAGAGCGGCGAAGTCGTGCTGGAAGTCTGCTTGCTCGGCCGTCAGAACGGTCGCCCGCTGCTGCACTTCGAAGTGCGCGACACCGGCATCGGCATCCCACGCGAGTCGCTGGATAAATTGTTCCAGCCGTTCATTCAGGCGGACTCTTCCACGACCCGTCGCTTCGGCGGCACGGGCCTCGGCCTGTCGATCGTTCGCAAGCTGGTCGAGATGATGGGCGGCCAGACCGGCGCGCAGAGCGAAGTCGGCAAGGGCTCGACGTTCTGGTTCACGCTGCCGGTCGAAGAGCCGGCGGGGATGGGCGATTACGTGCCCGAGCACGCCGCGATTCACCGAGGCCGTCGCATCCTGCTCGTCGACGACAACGAAACCAATCGTCGCGTACTGTCGAGCCAGATGGTTCACGCCGGCTACGAAGTCGTGTCGGCCTCGCATGCTCACGAAGCACTCGCCATCCTTCGTTCCGGTCGCGGCGCATTCGATGCAGTCGTGCTCGATTATCAAATGCCCGACATGGATGGCTCCATGCTCGGCGAGCAGATCATGAACGCGCGCGACATTCCGCCGACGCGTCTGGTGTTGCTCACGTCGCTGGATCGCTCCGGTGATATGCAGCGCTTCGCAGATATCGGGTTCTCGGCTTATCTCACCAAGCCGGTGCGCACCCGCGAGCTGCTGGATTGTTTGAATCGTGCGCTGTCCCGCGGCCCCGAGGACTGGCACATGCGCAGCCAGCCCATCATCACTCGCGGCACCCTGGTCGCGAACGAAGTCAAACGGATCTATTCGGGCCGCGTACTGCTGGTCGAGGACAACGCCATCAACCAACGCGTCGCGCGCCGCTTCCTGGAACGGTTGGGCTGCGAAGTGCACGTCGTCGGCGACGGCAAGCAAGCCGTCGAGGCGTTCGAGGGCAACAGCTACGGCTTCATCCTCATGGACATGCAGATGCCGGTGATGGACGGCCTGGAAGCCACGCAGCGCATCCGCCAGATCGAAGGCGAAGAGCGTCGCACCCCGATCGTCGCACTCACGGCGAACGCGATGATGGGCACGCTGGAGCGCTGTCTCGAAGCCGGCATGGACGATTACCTCACCAAGCCGCTCGACATCTCACGTCTGCAGGACGTGCTCGATCGATTCATGGGCGCGGCCTCGTCGGACCTGGAGCCGACAGTCATCGCGTCGATGAGCCGCAACCTCGATGAATCGCTCAAGGTGCGCCTGCAGGAAGTCGCGGGCGACGATGAGGAGTTTGCGGCCGAGCTGGTCAGCGCCTTCATCATGAGCGGCGAGGAAGCCATTCTGGAGCTGCGCGCGGCCGCGCATCGGCAGGATCTCGATCAGTTAGCCCGTGCAGCTCACAAGCTCAAGGGCGCAGCAAACAACCTGCACGTGTCGCGGCTGGGATTGCTCACTGCGGACGTGGAAACCCGAGCCCGCGGCGGCGGCCGCAACGATTGGAGCGAAGAGCTGAAGATGATCTCGGCAGAGTTCGAGCGCGTCTCGGAACAGCTACGCGCGTTGCTCGACAAGCAGTGGCAAAGAAAGGCGGGCTAGGGCCTGTTACTCGCCTTCGGGTTTGAATTCCGCAGGCTTGTCCGAACCGCCGCCGAAAAAGAACTTCTCCATCTCCTCGACCAGGAACTTGCGGGCCTTCGGCTCGATGGGCGTGAGGCGATATTCGTTGAGCAGCATGGTCTGGTGCTTGAGCCAGCGCTGCCACGCCTGCTTGGAAACGTTCTCGTAAATGCGCTGCCCGAGCTCGCCCGGATAGGGCGCGTAGTCGAGCCCTTCGGCTTCGGCTCCCAGCAACACACACTTCACCATTCTGGCCATAGCGATTCCACCTTACTGCCGGCGCAGCCACATTTCGGCGGCCAGCCAGTTCAACACCCAGCTGCTCCACGCCACGATGGGGAATGCGACATCGAAGTTCAACCCGCTGACCTGCAGCAAGCCGAGCTCGAGGCGCAGAGTCACCGCGGCGAATGTGAGCGAATAATTGCGGATCATCCAGCGTCGATGCGCCACGAAATCGCGCCGGCGAGCGGACACATAGGCCTGCGCTCCGGTGTACAACCAAAACACCGCCAGAATGCCGAAGCCGATGACACCGGGGTTGCCGCCAACACTCGTCGGGGCAAAGTATAGCCCGCCCAGCGCACCGCTCAGCACCGCAACCAGATACACCCGCCCCGTCCAAACGTGGACACGCGGCCAGCGGACTCGTACGCGGCTCAAGAACTGCCACGGCCCGAGCACGACGGCAATCGCTCCGCCGAGCGTGTGCATCCAGCCAGCAATCTCAGTCGCAATGAAACGCGACTTGATGCCCGGGTGACCGTAAGCATCGATGTTCATGAACAGGATTGCATTGGCCGCGGCGAGCATCGCGCCGAGCAGCATGAATACCCAGCCCACCTGCAGCCATCGCGAGCGACTCACATCCTGTGGGGCAATCACGCTCATGGTTGACTCTGTTCTGCGAGGCCGCGAATCAAATCGACTGCGGGCTTGGCCAGGCCGATCTTCGCGGGCTGTTTTACGTCGTACCAGCAATAACGCTCGCCGTCGGCAATAGCAGGCTGTTCGCGCGCACCACGCACCAGCAGAGGCTGCAATGTGAGATCGAAGTGAGTGAATGAATGTGAGTAGGCCGGCAGCGACTGGGTTAGCAGCGACGAGTCGCCGGTGTGTCGTTCCATCCACGTGCCGGCATCTTCTCGCGTGTCGAATTGAGGAAACGTCCACAGCCCGCCCCAGATGCCCGTCGGCGGTCGACGCTCCAATAACACGGCGCCGTCGGCTCGTTGCAGAATCGCAGCATATGCCGCGCGTTCGGGGCGTTCCTTGCGGGGCTTGGGCGTCGGCAGGATGGCCTGCATCCCTTCGCGCCGAGCGACACAGAACTCGTGCATGGGACAGACCACGCACGCCGGTCGTGAGCGGACGCAAACCGTCGCGCCCAGATCCATGATGGCTTGCGTGTAGTGAGCCACTCGTTGTGCCGGCGTGCAGTCATCGGCGATCGACCATAGCTCACGTTCCACCGCAGTCTCGCCCGGAAAGCCTTCGATGCCGAAGCAGCGAGTGAGCACGCGTTTGACGTTGCCGTCGAGAATGGGGTGCCGTTGGGATCTGGATATCGCCAGGATGGCGCCGGCGGTCGAGCGGCCGATGCCCGGCAAGGATTGAACCGCGTCGAGCGTCTGCGGGAACTCACCGCCATGCTCAGCGACGATGGTTCTCGCGGCCTTGAGCAAATTGCGCGCTCTGGCGTAGTAACCCAGGCCCGTCCACAGATGCAGCACTTCATCGTCAGCGGCGGCGGCAAGCGCCCGCACATCCGGGAAGCGTTGCATGAAACGCTCGTAGTAAGGAATGACGGTGGCCACCTGAGTCTGTTGCAACATGATCTCGGAGACCCAGACGCGATAGGGCGTAATCTGCTGCTGCCAAGGCAGATGCTTGCGACCGTGAACGTCGAACCAAGCCAGCAAAGTGCTGGCGAATTTTTCGCCAGCGGGGCGAGCCGCGGCGGCTCGGCCACGCTCGGTGGCGTCCGACAGGGTCAACTGATTGGCGATGGCGGGCTTGGCGGCAGCTGGCATGTCGGAATGATGCCATGACGGCGCGGCACACGGAGCACGTGTCGTGGCCTCCATGAGGCCACGACAAGCCGCCAGCGGATCAAGGCGTCGTAACCGCCGGGTCTTTGGCTTTTTGCTCGACGCTCATGAACAGATCCCGGGTCTCGTTCTCCAGCGTCCGCAGCAGCATGCGCCGCCCGCCGAGGGGCGGCACCCAGAAGCCGGGAACGACGCTAGTCACATACTTCACTCGGGTCGCCCCGTGGTGTCCGGTGGAAAGCTCGCTGCGCGTCTCGCTGAATCTCACGTCGCTGCGCGCAGGGTCGGCGACTGCCAGCAGGGTGTACTTGGACTCCTGCACGCGCTCGACGCGAGTGACATTCCGGCAGAACCAGCCGAAACAAACTTCGACTGTCGTTTCCAGGGTGACGCTATCCGGCGCGGGCCGCTCCAGGATCTTGGCCTCGAGAATGCGATGGTTGAGGGAGGGATAGTCGGCGTAGTTCCGCAATACCTCATCGACGCGATCGATGGGCGCGTCCAGCGTAACGACCAGCTCGTACCTGAAGTGCTTGTCGACGTAGCGAGCTTCGCTGCGCTCGATGTTGAAGGCGCTCGCAGCGGGCGCTGACAACAGCAGCGCCGCGGCGAACAGAGCATGACGATGCGACCAACGTGACTGCGAAGCTGCCATCCCGCGACTCGGAAACATGTGCGCGACACTCACAGCATAAGTCGCCCGCCATGGCGCTTTAGTTTCAACGCTTGAACAAATCCTTGAGCTTGTCCTTCAACTTCTCCTCGACCTTGTCCCGTTCCTTGTCGACCCGCTGCTTGAGCTCGTTCTTCAGGTAGCCCTCCAGATCGGGGCGCACCTTCGGATCGCTGAGCGAGCCGGTGATTTTCACCGGGATTTCCGCATCGACCAGGTCCTGCACTTGCGCGGCGTCGGCGCTTTCGCGCGGGATCTTCAGCACCGCCGCGATCAGCTTGTAGTCGAGCGTGCTGGCCGGAATATCGACCGTGCCCTGCCCCGTCACCTTCAGATACTGCATGGCGACGTTCAAGTCATTGTTGGACAGCACGCCGTTCTTCATCACACCGCTGCCCGTCAGCGCGGTGAATGGCGTGCGCGCCGGGCCGCTGCGTTCCGGAACCGCCTGCTGTTTCAACACGGCGCGGGCGCGGCGGATTTCATACCAAAGATCCGTGCCTTCGAGCGCGCCGTCGGCCACTTTGAAATCCACTGTGCCGCCGAGCGTCTTCATCACGTCGTCGGTGTTCTTGCCGGAGCCGGCCAGCTTGATATTCGCGGTGCCCTTGCCCGAGACGCGATCAGTCTCGAAGAAGTCCTTGAACAAGGGTGCGAAGTCGACGCCGCTGATGTGCTCATCGAGCGTGATGCGGGCCACGTCGCTGGTCGCATCGATGCCGATGTCGCCGCTGTAATTGCCGCCGTACATCGAGGCTTGCGAGGGATTGAAGCGCACCTTGCCGTCACGCGCATTCACCCCGAGTTTCAACTTGGTGAACTTGATGCCAGCGAAAATCGCCTCGCCTACTTGCAGCTGACCGCGCGCGTTCAACGTCCGCAGCATCTCCACCGGAATCGGCGTCGGCGGCTCGTCGGCGGCGGCCTTTGTTGGCTGCTCGACCGGCGGCGGCAGGTAACGATCGGCGTCGATGCGATCCACATTCAGATCGAAGCGCAGCGCCTTGGCGTCGAAGTCGGCGACGCCGAGCATGCCCTTCGCGATCGTGTCGTCGAGTTGCAGAACGATGTCGCCCACTTCAGCGCTCGATTTGGTCAGCGACACGGCGCCGGAGAAACTCAGCTTCTCGAACACCTTCGGATCGGTGGTCGCGGGCAGCGACACTCCGAGCCTCGGCGCCCAGGTGCGCAGCGACAGTTGATCGAGCTTGAGCGGCCCGGTCAGCGCCGGCGCGTCCAGGATTTCCTTGCCGGTGAGCGAGCCGGTCAGGTGGCCGCCGGCCAGGTCCAGATCGAGGCCGGTGAGCTCGAGCGTCTGTGCGGCGAGGTTCGCGTTGAAATCTTTCGCTTGCAGGATGACGGGCACGCCGGCGCTCGGCAAGCCTTCACCCTTCCACGTCGTGTTCACAGTTAACGCCTCGAGCCGATACAACTCCTTCGCGACATCGGCGCTCAATGCATTGGCGGTGATCTTGACCGGAATGCCTTCCTGCGGATAACCCTGCCCGGTGATCGTGACATCGATCTGCGGCTTCGCCAGCCGGTGCGCGTTGGCCTCGAGATCCGCTGTCACCGTGGTAGCAAGCTTCACCTTCGCGGACAGCGACGGTTCCTGATCGAGCACGAAGTCGGTAGTCAGATCGAACGGCTCGCCCGATGCGAGGCGACCGGTCTTCAGGTTGAAGTCACGCACCACGCGGCGCGTTTTCTCCTGGCGATTCTCCATGGTGACCGCCGCGTCCTCGATCTCGAGGCCGGCGATGGTCGGCACTTCCATCGATTTGTCGTCGGCAGGTGGCGGCGTGGTTTCTGCTTTCTGCTCGCCCAGGTCGGCCCAGTTGTTACGACCCTGCTCATCGGTGATGAGCCTGATCCGCGCACCGGCCAGGCGAACGTCGCCGACTTCGATCTTGCCCTGGATCAGCGGCAGCAACCGCACGCCCACGCGCGCTTCCTGAATGGAAACGAACGGCTCGTCGCCGAAGCCGGGCGCGTCGCCCAGGCTGGCGGGACCGGCCTTGAGCGCCAGCCATGGAAATATCGACAGGTGCAGATCGCCGCTCAGAGTCAGCTGCCGGCCGGTCTTGCTCTCGACGATGCGCTCGATGTCGTCGCGATAATCGTTGGGATCGACGAACAACACCACCGCCAGCAGCACCACGACGATCAGCGCCACGATGCTGCCGACCACGATCCCGGCGATCTTCAATGCCCGCATGTCTGCTCCTTTGTGAGCAAGGTCACAAGCTACGGGATTCTAACAGCCGGGATGGGGGACTAGTTCAGCCAGAGTCGCGCCTGAAGGCTGAACGTGTCGAAAGGGCCTCGGCCACTTTCGACCCGAGAACTACGTCACGGTGAGGGGGTTAAGGCCATCCCTGAAAATCCGATGGGACGGGCAGGCTTCCTTGTCCCCTGCCGATACAGATGGTGAGGTGGCTCCCCGGCAATCGGCTTTGCGGATCAATGGCTCAGTTCGACGTTACACACCTGGCCAGCATTGCGCTCGGCGCCCTCGTGGGCGCGGCAGCGCTCTGGGCCTATTGGCGTGTCCGGGGCGGACGGCGCCCGTCTGACGGGCTCGAGGAAGACGCTCTGCGCGCCGAGCTGAAGCTCGCTACTGACATCGCCGGCATTGGCGTGTGGCGTCTGGACCTGGCCACTCGGCGGGTCCTCAGCGATCCCACTCTGCAACGCATGCTCGGTATCGGCGCGGTGCTCGAGGACGGCATGTTGCCCGTGCATCCCGACGACCGCGAGCGCACCGGCCAGGAGATCAACGCGCAGACCGACGGCCCCAACCAGGGCGGCTCGGTGCGAACTAGGATCATGCACCCGGACGGCAGGATTCGTCACATTCAAACTCACTTCCGCAAGCTGCCTCACAGCAGCCCGGCACATCCGCGCGGCGAGTTGATCGGTGTTACCCGCGACATCACGGATGAAGTGGAGCACGCCTCGCGACAGCAGATGCTCGCTGTGCGACTCAACATGGCGACCGAAGCCGCCGGCATCAGCTGCTGGGAAATCGACTCCAAAGCGCGCCGCTTCGCCTGGATCGAGAATCCGTTGTGCGGCATCTTCGGCGACACGCCCGATCTGTCGCTGGATGTATATCTGGACAAGCTGCACCCCGACGATCGCGCCGAGATCGAAGCCGTGGTGGCGCAGGCTCACGCCAGAGGTGCAGAGCGCATCTCCTATCGTTACCGCATTCGCGGCGCCGACGGCCGGCTGCTGAACATGCAAACGCACGCCCGCGTGCTCAGCACCGACGACGGCTATGTGCGTTTGCTCGGCGTCTCGTGGGACATCACCAAAGAAATCGAAGCGGCCGATCGCCTGCAACAGCAGACGCAGATGCTGCGCGATGTCGAAAAGCGCCTGGAACGCGCGTCGTTGTCCAGCTCCGAAGGGCACTGGGAAAAGGACCTGGTGCACGGGAGCACGTGGTTCTCATCGAGCTATCACGCGCTGCTGGGTTACGAGGATGGCGAGCTCGAACCCACGCCGGCGCAGGTCGAGGCGCTGGTTCACCCGGAAGACATCGGCCGAGGGCGAGAATCGTTGTTACATCATGTGGAACGCGGCGAGCCGTTCGACGTCTCGCTGCGCCTGCGAATGAAGAACGGCCAGTATCGCTGGTTCCGTCATCGTGGCATGGCCGAGCGCGACGAGCAGGGCCTCGCCGTGTTGGTGGCCGGCTCGATTCAAGACGCTCACGAACAAAAGCTCGCCGAAGATGCGCTGCGACTCACTCAGCAACGCCTGGAGCGCGCCATCAACGGTACGCAGGACGGCCTGTGGGAAATGGATGCAGACGGCTCCTCCTGGCATTCGCCGCGCGTCGCCGAGCTGCTGGGCTACGAAGTTTCGGAGCTGCCCACCGGCGCAAACTTCCTCAAACAATGCCTGCACCCCGATGACGCCGACGCGGTCGCGAACGCCACGCGCCTGCACTTCCAGCAGCGCCGGCCGTACGACGTCGAGATTCGGCTGCGTACTCGATGGGATGAGTATCGTTGGTATCGCGCTCGCGCGACTGCTGAACGCGATGCGCACGGCCGGCCGTTGCGACTCTCAGGCTCGCTGCAAGATGTGACCGAAGCTCGCTCGGCGCGAGAAGCACTGTTGCGCGCGACCGAAGCTGCCGAAAGCGCCAACCGCGCGAAGAGCGAATTCCTCGCGAACGTCAGTCACGAGATTCGCACGCCGATGAACGGCATCATCGGCATGACCGGCCTGTTGTTGGAAGGTCCGCTCAACCGCACTCAGCGCGACTACGCGGAGACCATCCGATCGAGCGCCGACTCGCTGCTGATCGTGATCAACGACATTCTGGATTTCTCCAAGATCGAAGCCGGCAAGCTCGACATCGAAGCGCTGGAGCTGGATCTGCGCAACACGGTGGAAGAAGCCGCGGTAATGCTGGCTTTCCAGGCCGCTGCGAAGAACCTCGAATTGATCGTGCACATTCATCCGGACGTGCCGGATCGAGTCGTCGGCGATCCGCAGCGCATCCGTCAATGTTTGCTCAACCTCATCAGCAATGCGATCAAGTTCACCCGCGAAGGCGAGATCGTCATCGAGGTGAGCAGCGTCGATTGGGGCGACGGCCGTCAGCGCGCTCGTTTCGAAGTGCGGGACACGGGCATCGGCATCGCGGCCGGCACGCTGCAGAACTTGTTCCAGCCGTTCGTCCAGGCGGATTCCTCGACCACGCGTCACTTCGGCGGCACCGGGCTCGGATTGTCCATCGTGCGCCGTCTGGTGCAAATGATGAGCGGCGAAGTCGGCGCGCAGAGCGAGCTCAACCAAGGCTCGCGTTTCTGGTTCGCGTTGCCGCTGTCCGCAGCACAAGTCCAAGCGTTGCCGGCACCGGCGCCTGCACTGGTTCTCACCCGCGTGGGCCGACGCGTCCTCGTCGTCGACGACAACGAAACCAATCGTCGCGTCATCGCCGGTCAGCTCATGCACGCGGGCTTCGAAGTAAGCCTCGCCGCCGGCGGCATCGAGGCGATGACCCTGTTACACACCGCGGCCGTCGATGGCCAGCCGTTCGAGGTGGTCCTTGCCGATCACCGCATGCACGACATGGACGGCGCGACGCTCGGCGAACGCATCAACGCCGATGCGCAGCTGTCGCAAGCGCGCCTCGTGATGCTCACATCGATGGACGGACACGGCGACATCCATCGCTTCGCGGCGCTCGGCTTCGCTGCCTATCTCACCAAACCGATTCGAGCCCGCGAGCTGCTCGAATGTCTCGATCGCGTGCTGGCGCACGACGCCAAGCAGTGGCACATGCAGAGCCAGCCGATCGTGACTCGTAACACGCTGGCGGCGCATATCACCGCAGCCTATCGCGGCACCGTGCTGTTGGTGGAAGACAACGCGGTCAACCAGAAAGTCGCGGTGCGTTTCCTGGAGCGCATGGGCTGCACGGTGCGGGTCGCAGACAACGGCGTCGAAGCCGTGCGCGCCTGCGAAGAAACAATGTTCGATCTGATACTCATGGACCTGCAGATGCCGGTGATGGATGGCCTCACCGCGACGCTGCGCATCCGCGAACGCGAAACTGGCGACGGCCGCCCGCATGCGCCCATCGTGGCGCTCACGGCGAATGCCATGGCCAGTCAGCTGGAGCGCTGCATGGAAGCGGGCATGAGTGCATTCCTCACCAAACCCCTGGAAATCCCGCGCTTGCACGAAGTATTGACCAAGTTTGGCCTGCGTATCACGGCCGAGGAGACATCTATGGCGCAAGCCGATGCCGCGGCAAACGTGCCGGTACATTTGTCACGGCTCAACGAGCTGACCGATGGCGATCCGGAATTCACCCGAGAGCTGGTGGAGACATTCATCGCCAGCGGCGAACAGGCGTTGGATGAAGCGCGCGCCGCGCTGGCGGCTCTCGATCGCAGTGGCCTGAGCCGTATCGCGCACAAGTTGAAAGGCGCTAGCGCAAATGTGCACGCCGAGCCGTTGCGCAATCTGTCGCACACATTGGAGGCGCAAGCCTCGAGTCTGGATCAGCAGCGATTGGGCGAGCTGGTTGCGCAGCTGGCGATGGAATTGGAACGCGCGAAGGAATTCCTGACTCAGTACGCACCGGGCCCGATGGCCAAGGCGGGCTGATCAGTCCTGGAATTCGGTGGTGATGCGATTCCGGCCAGCAGCCTTGCTGGCATAAACACCGGCGTCACAGCGCGCCATCAGGCTGTCGAGGGTTGCACCCTGCGGCACTTTATCCCGCCAACCGGACACGCCAAAGCTGGCGGACACCGTGAATTCCTGACCGGGCGCTTTGAACGGCTGTTCGGCGATATGTTTACGCAGATGCTCGGCCGCGTTGGCGGCGTTCGCGACATTGGTCTCCGGCAGCACGATGACGAATTCCTCGCCGCCGTAGCGGGCGATCCAGTCGCTGGAGCGCACGCCGGACTTGAGTGCGCTGCCGAACCACTTCAGCACTTCGTCGCCGGTCAGGTGGCCGTAGGTGTCGTTGATCTTCTTGAAGAAGTCGACGTCGCACATGATGGCGGCGAGCTGGCGGCCATAGCGGGCCGCGCGATCGATCTCTCGCGGCAGTTGTTCCATCAAATAACGACGGTTGTATACGCCCGTCAGCGGGTCCGTGATCGACAGCCGCCGATTCTCTTCATTCGCAGCGCGCAGCGAACGTTCCAGCGTGACGATGCGGCGGCCGGTATTGAGCCGGGCGATCAGCTCCGGCTCGACCACGGGCTTGATCAGATAATCGTCGGCGCCCGATTGCAGGCCCGCGACCAGGTGCTCGATGGCATCGCGCGAGGTGAGCAGAATGATGTAAGTGTAGCCGCGCTCCTTGGAGCGCAAGGCCCGGCACAGCGCCACGCCGTCCATTTCCGGCATTTCCCAGTCGGTGATCATCAACGGGAAATCGCCCTGTTCCAGCTTGGCGAGCGCCTCGCGGCCGTTGGCCGCCATCTCGACCTCATAACCGCCGCGCTTGAGCAGCCGCGCCATGATCAGGCGCTGCGTCGGCTCGTCATCGACGAGCAGAATCCGCCAGGCCGGTTGTGCGGAGGTGTCGGAGGGGGTTGCAGACATCGCCGGGGATCGTACCCGGTGACGGCTTCTGCCGCAAAGCGCAGCTGCGGCACTCAATCACATTTGCGGCCATCCCCAAGGCGGGTTACGGCGCGGCCCTTATCCCAAGTTAGCATACGACCTGCGACCGCGTCCGCCGTTGCCGAATCATCGCGCGGTGGGTGCGAACGAGGTCACATTCCCTTGCCCGTCTAACGCTTACAGATCATCACACCGCCGTTGAGCGTTTTGACCCGCACGCGGCCGTCGCCCTTGCCTTCCGTGAAGCGCAGCTCGTTGCCGGGACCGTATTCCCGGCTGCGGCTCGGCTTGGGCCCGAAGCAGTTGTCGATATCGCCATTGAACGTTTCAATATCGAACTCGGCGTTGACCTGACCGCGCAAATTGAAATGCAGGTCGCCGTTGATCGCTTCGGCATCGATGCGCACATCGTCGCCCAGCGCGGCGGTCAGATTCAGATCGCCGTTGGTCGTCTTGATCCGGCCGCGATCGAGGCGGTCGAGCGCTACCGTCATATCGCCGGATACGGTATTCAGATCCAGCTCCGGGCCGCCCTTGTTGATTTGCAGATCGCCGCTGACCGTGGTGGCTCGCACCAGGCCTTTGCCCTCGCCTTGCGCCCGGATGTCGCCGCTGACGGTCTTCACTTCCAGATCGCCCGGACCGAAATCGGTCTCGATGCGGCCGCTGACCGACTGCAGGCGCTGCGATCCACGCACGCTCTTGATCATCTGATCGGCGCTGACTGTGTTGATGATCAAGCCGCTGCCCTGAGGCACTCGGATTCGCAGATCGCTCGAGCCGGACGAGCTGCTGCCCCGGGGCAGCACGACCTTGATCAAGGTGCGCTGGCCGTCGCTGCGGAAATCCAGCCGCTCGACGCTGCTGCCGAGCTCGCCGTCGACTTTCACTTCGGCGCGATCCCAGCCGGTGACTTCGACCGTGCCCGCGACATTGACGATTTCCACTTCGCCGCGCGCATCGGCCGGCAGAGTTTTGGAAATTTCTTCGGCACCGGCGTGCGATGCCGCCGCCGTCAGCATGGCGATGGCCAAGGCAGCTCGCAGCGCTGCTGACATGGGGGCGTTCATAGATCGGTCCTCACGGGATGGGAAACGGGCACTTCGCTAACGTCGGCGAGCAGTTGCAGCTCGCGCTGATAGGTGGACATCAACAGATCCTGCAACAGCGGATCGGATGGATTCTCGGCCAGCGTCGCGGAGATCTCGTTGGCCGCGTGCCGCAGATCGGCGAGGTTGCGTTCCAGCTTGGCGCGAGTCGATGGCGGCAGCGTCTTCATGCGTGCCTCGAAGCGCTGATCCAGCTCGGAGCGGGCCTTCATATAATCGGCGCCCAGCGCCTCGGTGCCGAAGCTCACCGGCATTGCATTCAGCGGTGCAGTGGCCGTCGGCACGGGCTGCTGTTGAGCGACCTGCACGGCGGCGTCCTTCTCCATGGAATTGCGCGTAACGACAAACGTAGTGAGGGACGTGGCGAGCACAAGAAGCACCCCCGCGGCCATCTGAAACCAGCGCGTCGATGAGAAATGCACGACCGGCGCGCTGTCGGTGACGATGGGCGTCTTGCCGATCTCGGCTTGAATGCCCTGCCACAGATCGCGCTCGGGCTGCACGTCCTTCGGCAGGGCCGCCAGCATCTGGCTCAACGGATCGTCAGGCTTGTTGGATTGATTACTCATCGTCCGCCTCCGCCGCCAGGCTCATGCGCTCGCGTAACAACTTTCGTCCGCGGTGCAGTTGCGCCTTGCAAGTGCCGACTGCGATGCCAAGCATGTCGGCGCATTCTTCGTGGCTGTAACCGTACACAGCCTGCAATACCACCACGTGACGCGCGCCCTCGGGCAAGGTGGCGAGTGCGCGCTCCAGATCCATCACTTCGCCGGCGTCGTGCTCTCTGGCGCCGTCGCCCGGCTCTGCGGTGGCATTCTCGATCGCATCTTCGTTGGATTCGGAGCGCGTGCCGTGATTCCGGCCATGGCTCAGCACCTCGTTCACCGCGATCCGGTGCAGCCAGGTGCCGAAGGAGCTGCGGCCTTCGAAGGCCTGCAGGCTCCGCCACGCTCTGATGAATGTCTGTTGCACACAATCCTCCGCCACGTCCCGCCGCCGCGTCATCCGCAGGCACAGGCCCATTACCTTGCCGCTATGGGTGCGATACAGGCGCTCGAAGGCGCGCGTATCGCCACCCCGGGCAGCCGTAACCAGGCTCGCGTCGGAGAGCAGGGGGTCCGCTACTGGGACCGATTCATTGGCGCCAGCGCCGTATTGCAAGTTCGCCCTCTCCACTCCGTTCGCGTGTTACGTCCGCCTTTGTTGAGTTCGATGCGGCGCGTACCCGGAAGGTTTAACTCAGGGGTAGTCGGTTGATTACCTGAGTAAGAGCTTAACAGTAATGGGTTTTGTCAGAATCCGCCGGCATGGAGGCTGCCGGCGCGGGTCATTTCTGCTTGCTGTTCCACTCGCGGACGGCGATTTCCAGGGCCGTGCCGGCCATGGGACGGCCGATGAAGTAGCCCTGGGCGCGGTCGCAGCCGACCGAGTCGAGGAAGTCGAGGACTTCCTGGGATTCGACACCCTCGGCGCAGGCCGTCAAGCGCAGCTTGTGAGCGAGCAGCACCATGGTCTCGACCATCGTCCTCGCGTCTTCGTGAGCAAACACGTCCCGGACGAAGGAGGTGTCGATTTTCAGCTCGCTGAACGGCATCAGATACAGCTGTTTCAGGGACGAATAGCCCGTGCCGAAGTCATCGATGGACAGGCCGAAGTTCTTCACGCGCATGCGGGTGAGCACGTCCATGGTCGTGCCCGGATCGAACATGGCTGCGCTCTCGGTCACTTCGAAAATAATGCGTCGTGCATCGGCGCCGACCTGCGTCGCCATGCGGGCGACCTGATCGGGGAACGCGAGGTCGTTCAACAGCTGTGGGGAGAGATTGATCGCCACCGATAACTGCAGGCCAACGGCATCCCAGGCCCGGCATTGCGACAGCGCCGTTTCCAGCACCTGCTCGGTGAGCCGGCGGATCAGGCCGTTCTTCTCGGCCAGAGGAATGAAACGCACCGGCGACACGAAGCCCAGCGACGGATGATTCCAGCGCGCCAGCGCTTCGACGCCTTCGACGATCCAGCGATTGGGCGCGAGACGCGTCGCCTTGGGCTGGTAGTGAACGATGATTTCGCGCTTATCGAGCGCGGCGGTCAGCGCCGCGGCGCTGATCGGCGTATCGCTGCTCAAACATTGGCGCAGCGTCGCTTCGAGATCCGCGAGCAGGATCGGCTTTTGAAGCGCGCCCAACATCTGCAGGCCATGGGCCTTGCCGATCTGTTGAGCCGTCTGCAGCACGCGCTGATCCATGCCGCTGGCGACCAGAATCTGCGCCTTGCTGCCGCGCTCGCCCAGATAACGCAACAGCTCGATGCCATCGGCGCCGGGCATCTGCAGATCGAGCACTACGACCGAGGGCTGGAACTCCTGCACGGCGCGTCGGAACGCTTCCGGATCGGTGACACCCTTGGATTCGAAGCCAAGACCGGCCGCAGCCTCCGAGATGAACTCGCAGAGGTCGGGCTGATCGTCGATGACCAGCAGTTTGTTGGATTGATCAGGCGACACGAGCCTCCCTATCGAGGACATGGCGAATCCGCATAGCCAGATCTTCGTTGCGATAGGGTTTATGGATTACATCCGACGACGTGAGCCCCGCAGTCCCCGCGAGCACGGCGTTGTCGGCATAGCCAGTAGTAAAGAGCACATCGATGTCCGGGCGCAATTCACGCGCGCGCTTGGCCAGCGCCGGCCCGAGCATGCCGCCGGGCATCATCACATCGGTGAACAACAGATCGATGCGTTCCGGTCCGGAAAGAATGCGCACGGCCGCCGCGCCATTGGCAGCAGCGAGCGCGCGATAACCAAGCTGAGTCAGTGCGGTCACGACGGTGTCGCGCAGGTCGGCGTCGTCCTCGACCACCAGAATGGTCTCGGTGCCGCCCGGCGCAGCCCGCGTGACGATCGTGTCTTCGCGAGCCGATTGTTCCTCCTGCGAGCGCGGCAGGAAGATGGACACCGTCGTGCCGATGCCCACCGTGCTTTCGATGGTGGCGATGCCGCCGGCCTGCTCGGCGAAGCTGTGGACCATCGCCAGGCCCAGGCCGCTGCCCTTGCCCGATTCCTTGGTCGTGAAGAACGGCTCGAACACGCGCTTGAGCACTTCCGCTTCCATGCCGACGCCGTTGTCGTTGACGCTGATGGCGACGAAGTCGCCCGGCTCGATCGACGGATACTCGGCGCAGAATTTGGCGTCCAGCGTGACGTTCTGAGTGCGCACCGTGAGGCGGCCGCCCTGAGGCATGGCGTCGCGCGCATTGATGGCAAGATTCAAGATCGCGTTCTCGAACTGGCCCGGATCGGCGCTGGTGTGCCACAGATCATGAGCCTGAATCATACGCACTTCGATGGATTCGCCAATGGTGCGCTGGACCAGCTCGCTCAAGCCCGACAGCTGACGATTCAAATCGAGCACCGCCGGCTCGAGGATCTGCCGACGCGCGAAGGCGAGCAAACGACGCGTGAGATCGGCGCCACGCGCAGCGGCACGCATGGCTGTGTGAACTTTTCTCGCCAGGGTCGGCGTCTCGGCGACGCTGCGATCGAGCAACTGCAAGTTGCCGATGACCACGCCGAGCAGATTGTTGAAGTCGTGCGCGATGCCGCCGGTGAGCTGGCCGATCGCTTCCATCTTCTGCGCCTGCATGAGGCGCCCTTCGAGACGCTTCTGCTCGGTGAGGTCGTGGACGATGGAGAAGAAGCCGAGCACTTCGCCGTTCGGGCCGGTCTGCGGCACGAAATGGTTCTGCCATTCGCGATGGCGGCCGTTGCGCACGCCACTCTGCGTGACGCGGACGAATTCGCCGGCCATGACTTTCTTGATCAGCGGATCGACTTCGGCGAACTGCTCGTCGCTGATGCTGTCGCGTAACGGCCGGCCGAGCACCGCATCGGCGGGCTGTGCGACCCATTCTTCGAGCGCCTTGTTGACGTACGTGACGATCATGCTCGAGTTGACGTAGGTCACCGGCGTCGGCACGGCGTTCAAGGTGAGCTCGAAGAAATCGCGCGTCTCGCGCAGCTTGCGCTCGGCGCTGACCAGGTCGGTTACGTCCTGGATCGTGCCGTGCAGACGCACTGTGTTGCCGCCGCGACGCTCGGCTTTGACGATGCTTCTCACCCACAGCTGGCGGCCGCGCGCGCTGGTCATTCGTAACAGCAGATCGGACGGCAGGCCGGCATCGATGGCCATGCGCTCGGCGCTCTGCATCTTCAAGCGGTCTTCGGGATGAAAGAAGGCACGGTGCGCTTCGACATCGATCAGGTGCCCGACCGGCAGGTCGTGGATGGCGTACAGCGCCTCGGTCCAGTGCAATTGTTTGCTGGTGACGTCGTATTCCCAGCCGCCGATCTTGGCGGTGGCCTGCATGTCCTTGAGCAGGTTGTCGAGCCGTACGCGCTCGCCGATGTCACGAAACACCAGCACGGTGCCGACCGACGCGCCTTCTTCGGTCACCGGCAGGATTTTGTATTCGACCGGACGGAAGGTGCCGTTTTTCCGGCGCAACAACGCGCCGACGCCGCGCATGATGTCGGTCGTGTAACGCACGCGACGGACCGGATCCGTGCGCGAATCGCCGTCCTCTTGAGTATTGATGAGCACGCGATAGTCGAGGCCGGTCAGCTCCTCGGTCTCGTAACCGAGCATCTTCGCCGCCGCCGGATTGGCGTAACGGACGTGACCGACGTTATCGAGCTCGAGCACACCCTCGCCCGAGCCCTCGACGATCGATTGATTGCGTCGATTGGCGGCAGTGAGTTGGGCGTGGCGGCGGCGCAGCCGGCTGCGGAGCTTGCCCAGCAACGCGAGGGAAATAATCGCCGGCACCAGGCCGAGGGCGACGCCCACGGCCAGGCTGACGAGATTCCCGCCGAGCAGTCCTTGCAATGAGTTCATTATTGCGCGGTCGTGCGCGAGCTCTTAAGGCTTCGCGCCCGGCTCCCTCCCGGCATACCAGTTGACCGCGTATTGCATCAGTTGGGCCGAAGTGCGCAACGAGAGCTTGCGCTTGATGCGTTGACGATGCGACTCCACGGTCTTCACGCTGAGATTCAAGGCTTCTGCGGTCTGTCGGGTCGACAGGCCCTTGCCGATCATGTGCAGCACCTGCAACTCACGATTGGTCAGGCTGTCGACCGGATTCGACGAGATGTACGCCCCACCCGAGGCGAACTTCTCGATCATGCTGTTGCCGACGGCTTCGCTCACATAGATGCCGCCATCGAGCACGCGCCGGAGCGCGATCAGGAACTGGTCCGAGGCCGCCTGTTTCATGATGTAACCATTCGCGCCCGCCGACAGCATGCGCTCCGCATAGATCGCTTCGTCGTGCATGGACAACACCAGCAGAGGCAGCGCCGGATAATGAGCGCGCGCGTCCTTCACCAATTCCAGGCCGTCGCCCTGCTTGAGCGACACGTCCACGATCACGGCATCCGGCTCCTGCTCGCGAATCATCGACTTTGCTTCGCGGGCCGTCTCGGCCTCACCGCACACTTCCAGATCCGCCTCCGCCTCGATCAATCGCCGCAGTCCCTGACGCACGATGGGATGGTCGTCGACGATCAGCACGCGGCGCTTCTGGTCCTTGGACACACCGGGGGGCTTATGTGCCGGTTTGAACAGAGAAGGCCCAACGCTCATTGCACTCACTCCTAGAAAATTTCCTCGGGTCGAAAGCGGCCAAGCCCTTTCGACAACCTCGTTCAGCTGGCGCGCTTACGGGGACGACGCGCCTTGGCGGCATCGGCGGCGGGCTCGAGCGGACATTCGCAAACGATGCGTGTGCCGGGCCGGCTCTGTTCGGAAGAACTATCCGGCGCGCCCCGCTCGAAACGAACTTCGCCGCCCAGGATCCGTGCGCGGTAACGCATGATCTTCAGGCCCATGCCTGCTGCGTCCACCGCGTCGGCCGGCATGCCAATGCCGTCGTCAGTTACCGTCAGCCGAACCTTAGCGCGGGCCCCGTGTAAATGCAGTCGTATAGACCGCGCCTGACCGTGGCGGACCGCGTTGCGAACCGCTTCCTGCGCAATTCGATACAGATGATTGGCCAATTCAGTGCTCAGCGGGCGAATCGTCTTCACACGATGAGTACAAGTGACGTCGACCCCATAAAGCTCCTGCGCGTGCATCGCCAGGCCTTCGAGCGCGTCGGACAGACCGCCGCGTTCCAGATTGACCGGCGACAGACCACGCGCCAGCGCGCGGGTGCTCTCGATGGAGCTGTTCACCAGCCGGGTAATGCCTTCGATTTCCGGCAGAATCGACGGGTATTCCGTGGTCAGTCGGCCGGCCAGGCCGCGCAACATCAGCGCAATGCCGGTCAACTCCTGACCCAGGCCATCGTGTAGATCATTACCAATGCGATATTGCTCGCGACTCACCGCTTGCAGGATCGCGCGCTCCAGCTGCTTGCGCTCACTGACATCCTGAAGCACCAGCAGGCTGTGATTGCGGCCCGCGACTTCGAAGCGCGACAGCACGCCGAGCGCAGCGAAGTGCGTGTCGTCGGCACGACGACCGTCGAACTCGACCTGCATGGAACGGCCCTGTTTCGCTGACAGCGGTTGCCAACGCTCCGGCTGCTCGAACGGCCAGCCGGCGAGCTGCGCCATATTGCGGCCGATGAGCTCGCCACGACGATAGCTGAACAACATGTCGAAGGCCGGATTGGTGATCTCGATGACGCCCTGCTCGTTGATCACGGCGACGCCTTCGAGCATCGATTCGATCATGCGAGCCTGAGTCGCAATAGCGCGCTCGGCCCGCACTTGCTCGGTGGTTTCGGTGGTCACGACCGCCAGCGCGACGATTTTCTGCTCGTCGCGAATCGGGCTCACGCGCACGTCGAAATGGCGTGACTGCCCATCGTTGCCCTCGATCTCGGCGACGTAGCCATCGACCTGACCGTTGGCGAGCACTCGGTGCAGCGTCGACAAGGCGCGCGCGTGCAGGCTCTGTGGGAACAAATCGGTAACGAGCGCGCCTTCGAGCTGCTTGGCCGAACGCTCGCCGATGCCGCGATTGGCGACGATGACGCGCAGGGCTCGATCGACCACGAACACGAATTCGGCAACCGCGCCGACGAGCTGCCGCATCGTGTCCGTTTGCAGCGTCGTACGCAGCCCGGTCTCGACCGGCGAGGCGCCGGCGAGCGGAAGATCGTATGTTTTCGCAGTATTCAAGCCGTGCTGTTCCCTGCGGGGCGACAATGGCAGAACGCATCGCTGGCAGGAGTGGCTGCCGCGGATATGGGCAGCATGGTGTTGTAGAGGCGTTGTAGGGGATATCAGCCACTCCCCTAATGTCGCACGCGGTGTGAGCGTCTTTACCGGGACTGTGGCGTGTTTCTCGCTTGGTAGATAAATCCAAGCTAGGCAATTACTTATATGTCGCGCCGCGTACACCGTACGCTTTAGGGAACACAGCGAGTGTGACGCGTGTCACACTCGCTGGACGGTCGTTAGTAGTTTTACTCAGTGGGTTCCACTAGGGGCTGCGTCGGTAGCACCGCCTCGATCCGACACCCATTGCGTGGCGTAGCGGATCAGCTCGCTGGTGGAGCGCAGATTCAACTTCTCGCGCATGTGACGACGGTGCGCGTCGACCGTCTTCATCGACAGATCGAGCCGTTGCGAAATTTCACGGGTGCTGATGCCTTCACCGATCAGGCGAAACACTTCCAGCTCACGATCGGTTAATGCTGAGACCGGATCTTCATCGGCCGCGGGCGAGCGACCGCGCGCGACCTGGCTGAGCAAGCGCTCGCCCATGGCAGAACTGACATGCCGCTGGCCACGTGCAACCTTGCGTAAGGCGCCGAGGAAATCCGTGCCGGCGACGTTCTTCATTACATAACCACTGACGCCGAGGCGGAGCAGGCGCTCGGCGTAGAGCGCTTCGTCCTGCATCGACAGCACCAGCACACGGACATTGGGATGATCACTGCGAATCCAGCGCACCAGTTCGATGCCGTCGTCCGGGCCCAGCGCCAGATCGACTACCGCCACGTCGGGTTCTTCGCCGGCGATGGCGGTTTGCGCGGCCTGCACCGAGGCAGCTTCTCCCTGCAAGACGAATTCGCTCTGCCCTGCCAGCAGTTGCTTCAACCCCTCGCGCACAAATGGATGGTCATCAACGATCAGGATCCTTGTTGGATCGGCCATGGTCATTCCTCTTTAATCTCGCGATGGCCCAAGCGGGGCGCGCGTATCCTCTACCTTCAATCTTGGGGTTGGACAAGGCCGCAGCAATCCCCATTTTCCACAGTGCCCTCAGGGTGATACGTTCACTCCCGGCGCGCCCGTGTACAAATTGGGCACCACCGATATGAAAAAGGCCTCAACAGAACCGCTGCACTTCGTCCTGCTGGAGGACGATCCCAACGATGCCGAGCTGATTCAATTGCAGCTAGCGAGGAACGATCTCGACATTACGTGGCGTCACGTGGTGTCGGAAAGCGATTTTCGCGCGGCGCTCGCAGGCACGCCACCCGATTTGGTGCTGGCCGACTACACGCTGCCCGGCTTCGACGGTCTCGCGGCCCTGCGCATCGTGCTGGAGCGATCGGCCGACATTCCCTTTATTTTCGTGTCCGGCTCGCTCGGCGAAGAGCGCGCGATCGAAGCGCTCAAGAGTGGCGCCACTGACTACGTACTGAAGGATCGACTGCAGCGCCTGCCGATGGTCGTAAATCGTGCACTGTCCGAAGCGCGCGTTCGTCGCGAGCGGCGGCTGGCGCAGACCGCGCTGGAGGAGCAACGCGTCCTGCTCAGCACGCTCATCGATAGCCTGCCCGAAATCATTTATGCGGTGGACACCGAGAATCGGGTGACCGTCGTCAATCGCGCGCTGCTCGAATCGTTGAACAAGAAGCGCGAGGAAGTCCTCGGTCGTCGCCTGTCGGAGTTGTGGACCGAGGAAAGTGTGGTCGACATCGAAGGGCAAGCCGCAACGACCATGCGCACCGGGCGCCCGCTGACCGATCAGGAGCGCGCGTGGATCGGGCTCGACGGCTCGGTCCGCTGGTTCACGATCACGCACGTCCCGTTGCGAGATCATGGCACTGTCTCCGGCCTCGTCTGCACCGTGCAGGAAGTTACTCAACGCAAAGAGCTGGAGCAGGAGATCCTGGAAATCTCCAATCGCGAGCAGCGCCGTCTCGGCAGCGATCTGCACGACGGCCTGGGCCAGGAGCTCACCGGCCTGTCGCTGCTGATGAAAGGCCTCGAGATGCAGATGACGCGAGAGTCGCCGCAGTACTCGGCGCAGGTCACGAAGATCACCGATCTGCTGGCGCGAGCGATTCAAAGCACGCGCTCACTGGCGCGCGGCCTGGCGCCGGTCAATCTCGAACGCGGCGGCTTGCCCGAGGCGCTCAAGCATCTCGTGGCTCGCTGCACGGACATGTACAGCATGGAGTGCACCTTCACGACGGGCGGGCAGAAGCTGCCCGATCTCGAAGAAGGCGCCGCGACTCATCTGTATCGAATCGCGCAGGAAGCGTCGACGAATGCAGCCCGCTACGCGCGCGCCACGTCGATCAACATCGATCTGCGCTCGACCGGCCGCAAGCTGCAGCTCTCCATTGCCGACAACGGCATCGGCCTGAGCGCCGGCCTCGCGCAGGGCCGTCCCGGCATGGGCTTGAAGATCATGGAATACCGCGCGCGCATGCTCGGCGGCTCGATCAGTTTCGACGAGCCGGGCGAGGGCACGAGGATTATGCTGACGGCGCCGTTACATCTGCTGCGGCAATCTAAGGATAAGAAGCGCCTGGCAGCCAGTGGTTAGGTTGGTGGTGGACGGTTAGCCAGAGAGCTCTCTGACCAACCTCCAACTCCTAACGGCTAACTACTTCCGGACGACCGGCACGAGCGTATGGTCCGCGCCGTTCCACACGTCGATGAACGATTCGATCTCCGACGCCGGCATCGAGGGCGCGATGAAGTCGCCCTGCAGAGCGTCGCAGCCACACTGCTCCAGGAACTCGAACGACGGCGAGTTCTCGATCCCTTCGGCGCACGCCGTGAGTGACAGGTTGTGCGCCAGCTCGACGATGGCGCGCACGACCGTGGCAGCGGCCTTGCTCTGCGCGATCTCGGAGATCAACAGGCCGTCGATCTTCACTTCGCTGAACGGCATCTTGTAGAGCAACGTCAGCGATGACGTGCCGATGCCGAAGTCATCGAGCGACAAACCGACGCCCTTCACACGCAGCCGCGTGAAGATGTCCATCACCAGTTCCGGATCGTCGACCGACGCGGCTTCCGTCACTTCCAACGTGAGCTGTTCGGGGCGCACCTCGAACTCCCGCAGCACGCGCGACAAACGCTCCGGGAACTCCAGATCCTGCACCAGTCGCGGCGACAGGTTCACGGCCGCGCCGAGATCCAGGCCGCGCGTGCCCCAGTGGCCGATCTGACGAATCGCATCGGTGAGCACGAAATCGGTGAGATCGACGATCAGCCCGGACTGTTCCGCCAGCGGCAGGAATTCGCCCGGATATAACAATCCCAACCGCGGATGACGCCAGCGCACCAGCGCCTCGGCGCTGCGCACGTGCCAATCGTTGGCCGAGCGCACGACCTTCGGCTGGTAGTGGACGATGAGCTCGTGCTCGTCGATTGCCGTCCGCAGCTCTTCGACCGAAATGCGCGAGCTGGGCTCGAGATGTTTGGCCAGCAGCGTCTCGATGTCTTCCAGCATCGCCGGCTTCTGCAGCGTGCCAAGCATCTTCAATCCCAGCGACTCGCCGAGCTGCCGCGCACTCGCGAGCACTCGCTGATCCATGCCGCTCGCCAGCAGGATTCCGGAAGTCACATTCTGGCGCGCCAGGTAGCGCAGCGCCTCGATGCCGTCCATGCCCGGCATTTGCAGATCGAGCAGGATCAAAGCGGGCTGCCGCTGAGACAATTGCTCGCGGAAGCTGGCCGCGCTGTCGGCCGTGATGACAGTGCAGCCGACACCCTTGCCGATCTGCTCGATCAGCTCCAGGAAGTCCGCTTCGTCATCGACCGCCAGTAACAAATTCCTCTCACGCCGGAACACGCTTGTTCTCCTCTTTGCCATCCAGCAGGGCGCGCACGCGGCGCGCCAGCTCTTCTAATTGATACGGCTTGGGCAGCAGTTCGACCGAGCCGTCGAGCAGACTTCGGTGCATCAGGCTGCTGTCGCTGAAGCCCGAGGTCAGCAGCACTTTCAATTCGGCGCGCCGCTCGGTGAGCTTTTCCACCAGCTGCGGGCCGAGCAGGCCGCCAGGCAACATGATGTCCGTGAACACCAGCGCGATATCCGGATGTCGCATGAATCGCTCCAGAGCCTGATGCCCGTTAGCAGCCTCGTGCACTCGATAGCCGAGGCTGGTAAGAATTTCAACCGTAGTCCCCCGCACCTCGGCATTGTCCTCCACTACGAGGATTGTTTCATGGCCGCGCGGCAGGTCGGCTTGCTCGGTGCCTTCGGCCTGGGTCTCATCGGCACCCGCTTGCGACCGTGGAAAATACAACCGTACGGTCGTGCCCTGTTGCAGAACGCTGGTGATGTGCACGTGACCGCCGGACTGCTTCACGAAGCCATATACCATCGACAGGCCCAGGCCGCTGCCCTTCCCCACTTCTTTGGTCGTGAAGAACGGCTCGAAGACCCGCTTCAGCGTCTCGGCGGACATGCCCGCTCCGGTGTCGGCGACTTCGACCAGCGCGTACTCTCCGGGCGTCAGACCATCTTCACGGGGTTGTCGGTCCGCGCCGATAATCACATTTCGAGTCGCGATGGTAATTGCTCCGCCGCTGGGCATCGCATCGCGAGCATTGATCACCAGGTTGAGCACTGCATTCTCCAGCTGCCCGGGATCGGCTCGCGTGAACCACGTATCCGCGCCCAGCTGAATGTGGATCTCGATATCGCCTGTCAGCGAGCGACGCAGCAATTCGTACATCCCGCCGATCAACACATTCAGATCGACGGTCCTCGGCTCCAGCACCTGTTGGCGCGCGAACGCCAGCAATCGTTTGATCAACTCGCCGCCGCGCACCGCTGCGTTCAGCGCAGTCTCCGCTTGTCGCAACAAACGCGGTGTCTGCTGCAACGAGCGCGTCAGCAACTGCATATTGCCGACGATGACCGAGAGCAAATTGTTGAAGTCGTGCGCAATGCCGCCGGTGAGGCGGCCCACCGCTTCCATCTTCTGACTCTGCCGCAGCTCGGCTTCGAGCAAACGTTTCTCGGTGATGTCACGGGCGGCGACGAAACAACCTTGCAGCTCGCCGTTGTCGTCGTAGTGAGGAATGAACGCGGCTTCCAGATCGACCTGCTTGCCGCTCGCATCTCGATAACGCCCCTGACCTTCGAGCGTCTTGCCTTGCAGAGCTTCGCGCACGTAGGGGCCGATCGCGCCATAGCGCCGATCGCCGATCACGTCTTTGATGACACGTCCGCGAGAGTCGGCCAGCGGGGTCGCGAAGAACTGCTGGAAGATACGATTGGCGTAGACGATACGCTCGTCGCGATCCGCATACGCAACGAACAACGGCAGCGAGTCCAACACGGTGCCGTAGAAATCCTG
The DNA here is from genome assembly GCF_004138335.1 of Peristeroidobacter agariperforans. Classification (GTDB taxonomy): domain Bacteria; phylum Pseudomonadota; class Gammaproteobacteria; order Steroidobacterales; family Steroidobacteraceae; genus Steroidobacter; species Steroidobacter agariperforans. The sequence goes on from NZ_RYFW01000001.1 coordinate 602,841, forward strand.
GCTGCGACTCAGCGCCTTTTCCGCATCGATCTGCGCGCTGATGTCACTGAGCGAGCCTGCGAGCCGCGTCGGCCGGCCGGAGGCATCACGCTCCGCTTCGCCTCTCAAGCGACACCAGACAATATTTCCTTTGCGAGTGACGACGCGGCAGCGGGTATCGAGCCTGCTTTGATTTTCCAGATGCGCGCGGATCTTACTAAGAACGCCGACTCGATCTTCCGCGTGCAAGACGTTCTGGAATGCCTGAAAGGTGTTGGCGAAGTTCACGTCCGCGCAGCCGATGATGTCGCGGAAGCGGCTCGCGTACCAGACGTGGCCCGTTAGCAGATCCCATTCATAGAGTCCGTCCAACGTGCCGCGGATTGCGCGTTCCCAGCGCTGCTCGACTTCATGCGCCGTGCGTTGATCTTGTTTGCTACGCGAGATGTCTCGAAGAACACCGATAACTCGCAGCGCCTTGCCGGCCGCATCACGGCGCACAACTTTGGCGTGCCCGAGGAACCATTTCTGCGTGCCGTCGTGGGCAGTCAGTCGATATTCGGCTTGGAAGTAAGGCGCGCCGCCATGGAAGTGGCGCTCGAACTTCTCGAGCACGCTGTGATCGTCGGCCGGCAGCATCAAGCGGTCGCTCAATTCCTCGCGTTTCAACAACTCGCCCGGATCGACGCCGAGCGAAATGCGCCACTGATCGTTGTAGGAAACCTGGTTCTGCTCGACATTCCAGTCCCACATCGACAACTCGCTCGCCTCCATCGCCAACTCGAGCCGCGCTTCGCTGGCACGCAAGGATTCGCGAGCGCGCTTGTAGTCGGTGATGTCTTCGAGCGTGATGACGACTTGTTTGGAATCGGCGGCGCGTGTGCTCACGCGAGTCCATGACATCCGCTCACCTTCTGACCGGATCAGCCATTCAGCGGTGAAGTCCTCGCCGGCGACGATCGCCTCACGCAGTTGCTGATAAACCGGCGAGTCGCCGGTTCGATCGGCGAGCAGCTGCAGGCCGCCCTGCAGGAGCTCGTCGCGCTCATAACCGGTCAGCCGGCAGAACGCCGCGTTGACCTGCGTCAGCCCGACCTGCCCGCCATTCCGGGTCGCAACAGCGATCCCGTGAACGACGGCATCGAGCGCGACGGACGCGTCGATGACTGAGCTGCGGTCGGCGACAGGCATGAAGTGAAGGTTTCGGTCCGCTTGCGAGTTCGGATGAGTGACATAAGCGGCCCACATCCAGCCGCAAGTGCGGAAGTCTGAAGAAATCCGCGCAGGGAAAGTGTGTTGTGGCGCGCGTCAATGCCCGGTTAAGGGTTTCCCCTAACGCCGAGGGGCGGTGGGTTGCGGAGAAGAGGGGTCGGTGGCTCGCGGAGGGTTAGCGGCTGGCGGAGGACAGGGTGGGGTAGCTCCTCCGGGCAGCTTAGAGAAGCATGGACCGTTCGGAGCAGCGCTACAGGGACGTACAAGCAGGGCGCCCGCGATAGCGGGAGCGAAGCGTGCGCAGGCGGGTGCGCGGTGCCCGGAGGAGCTACCCCGCCCTGGCCTCCGCGAACCACTGAGCCTCTTCAAACCTTAGCGCGCGAGCCACCCACCGTCGACCGGAAGAATCGTCCCGTGCACGTAATCAGACGCAGCCGAGGAAAGAAACACCGCCGCGCCTCCCAAGTCCGATGGCTTCCCCCAGCGGCCAGCAGGAATGCGATTCAGGATGTCTTTATTCCGTTGCTCATCCGCCCGAAGCGCCGTCGTGTTGTTTGTTTCGAAGTAACCCGGCGCGATGGCATTCACGTTGATGCCATACCCGGCCCACTCATTCGCCAACAAGCGGGTCACGCCTGCGATACCACTCTTGCTCGCCGTGTAGGACGCCGTGCGGATGCCGCCTTGGAAAGACAGCATCGATGCGATGTTGATGATCTTGCCGCCCCGCCCCGCATTCACCATGGATTGCGCCACGGCCTGCGCCAGGAAGAACGGCGTCTTCAAATTCACATTGAGCGCCGCGTCCCAATCCTGTTCCGTGAACACCAGCGCGTCGTTGCGACGGATGATGCCGGCGTTGTTGATCAGGATGTCGACCCGACCGGCCGCGTCGATGGCGCGGGCCACGACTTGATGCGCTTCATGGCTGCGCTCCAGATCGGCGTATAGCGAATGAAATTTGCGGCCGGCGGCAACGACGCCTCTTTCGGTATCGACCGTGCTGGAGCGGGCGATGCCGACGATGTCGGCGCCGGCTTGCGCCAGCGCGACGGCGATGCCCTGTCCCAGGCCGGTGTTGGCGCCGGTGACCAGCGCCACTTTGCCAGCGAGAGAAAACGAAACGGGTTGGCTCATGTTATTGCAGCTGGCAGATGTCGAGAACGTTCATGTCGGTGTAGTCCAGGTTCTCGCCGCCCATGGCCCAGATGAAGCTGTAGTTGCGAGTGCCCGCGCCCATGTGGATGGACCATGGCGGCGACATCACGGCCTCTTCGTTGCCGATCACGAGACTGCGCATCTCGTCCGGCTCGCCCATGAAGTGCATGACGCGCTGCTGATCGCCTTCCAGGTCGAAATAGAAATAAATTTCCGAACGACGATCGTGCAGATGCGGCGGCATGGTGTTCCACACGCTGCCGGTCTTCAGCAGCGTCATGCCCAGCAGCAGCTGCGAGGACTTGCAGGTGGCCGGCACGATGTATTGATAGATCGTGCGCTCGTTCGATGTTTCCAGCGCGCCGCGCTCCAGCGGCACTGCCTTGTCGATCGAGATGTGCACGGCTTCGAAGCGTGCGTGCGCCGGCGTGGAAGCCAGGTAGAACTTGGCAGTCTCGCCGGCCTTGGCCGCTTCGAACACCACGTCCTTCGTGCCCATCGGCACATACAAACCGTCCTTGGGCGCGAGGTTATAAACGGTGCCGTCGAGCGTCACCTTGCCGGCAGTCTTGCCGATGTTGACGACGCCCAGCTCGCGACGCTCCAGGAACGGTTTGCCCTTTGCGGACGCCGGTTCTGTCTGCTCCGGCAGCTTCAACGCCTGGCCGGCGGCCATCGCGCCGCCAATGACGAAGCGCTCGTAGTGCGTGTAGTTCAACGTGATCTGGTTCTCTTTGAACAGATCCTGCACCAGGTAGCGCTCGCGCAGCTGCTCGGTGGTGGCCCCGGCCATCATGTCCGGGTGCGTGGCGTGATACGTTTTCTTGAACACGTGAGTTCCTCTGCAATAGAGCGGCGCCGTCAGAGCTTGTAAGCCTGCTTCGGCAGCCGATAGGCGAGATCGCGAGCGACTTGGGCCGCCCCGTCTTCATCGATGCGATGTTCCGCGACCAGGCGCGACAGATAGACACAATCGATACGACGCGCCAGATCGTGGCGAGCCGGAATCGACAGGAATGCGCGCGTGTCGTCGTTGAAACCGACGGTGTTGTAAAAACCCGCGGTCTCGGTGGTGTACTCACGGAAGCGCAACATGCCTTCCGGACTATCGTGGAACCACCACGACGGGCCGAGCTTCAGCGCCGGATAATGACCGGCGAGCGGCGCGAGCTCGCGGCTGTACACCGTCTCATCCAGCGTGAACAGAATGATGCTGAGCGACTTGCTGTTGCCGAAGCGATCCAGCAACGGGCGCAGCGCCTGCACGTACTCGGTCTTCTCCGGAATGTCCGCGCCCTTGTCGCGGCCGAAGGTCTCGAACAACCAGCGGTTGTGATTGCGGAACGCACCCGGGTGGATCTGCATCACCAGGCCGTCTTCCTCGCTCATCTTCGCCATCTCGACCAGCATGGCCGCGCGGAACAGCTCGGCATCGGCAGGCGTGAACTTGCCGGACGTGATTTTCTCGAACAGACGCTGCGCCTCGACCGGGCTCAGGTCCGCAGTGGCGGCAGTCGGATGACCGTGGTCGGTCGAAGTCGCACCGGCCTTGGCGAAATCGGCGCGGCGCTTGCGATGCGCGCTGAGATAACCTTTCCACGAGTAAACATCTTCACCCGTAATCTCGGCGAAGCGCTTCAGTGCATCCTTGAACTGCTCGTGCTCGGGATCGATCACGGCATCCGGCCGATACGCCGTGATGACGCGACCTTTCCAGCCGCTGCTCTGAATCTTGTGATGATGGTCGAGCGTATCGACCGGCGATTCGGTGGTCGCGAGCACTTCGATGTTGAAACGCTCGAACAGGGCGCGCGGACGGAATGCATCCGTTGCGAGTTTTTCGCCGATGACATCGAAGTAATGATCGGCGGTCGAAGGCTCCAGCCGCACCTTGATATCGAACACTTTGGCGAACACATAGTTCAGCCACAGCCACGACGGCGTGCCGTTGAACAGATAAAAATGCGCCGCGAACTTGCGCCACGCTTCACGTGGATTGGCATTCGACGGCCCGCGTCGGGACGCGACGCCCAGCTCGTTCAGGTCGACGCCCTGGCTGTACAACATACGAAACAAATAGTGATCCGGCGCCAGCAGCAGCTCGGTAGCGTTGCCGAACGGAGCATTGCCGGCGAACCACTGCGGATCGGTGTGGCCGTGCGGGCTCAGGATGGGCAGGTCGCGGACTTCCGCGTACAGACGGCGCGCAATCTGTCGGACAGCCGGGTCAGCGGGGAACAGTCGGTCTTCGTGCAGATTTAACGGTGTGCTCATGGGCAATGCCGGTTCACTTTTGGGGAGCGGCAGAGTAGCAAATGGTAACCGGTGTCATGTTCCGCCGCCAGCAATCTATTCCTCGGGAAACCTGAACCGTGCGCAAAATTCGCGCGCGACCCGCCTAATTGGCCGGACGGCCGGACGACTCGCGCACCACCAGATGCGGAAAAACCGTGGTGGCGGCGACCGATGGTCCTTCGGTGCGCGAAATCTTCGAGATCAGCTTCTCTGCCGCCAACCGTCCCATGTCGCGGATCGGTTGTCTCATGGTGGTCAGGGAGGGACAAAGCCGGGAGGCCAGTGGACTGTCGTCGAAGCCAATGATGGTGAGGTCGTGCGGAATGCGCAGGCCTCGCAGATAGGCCGTGCGATAGACACCGGCCGCAGTCTCGTCATTGCCGGCGAAGATCGCGGTGGGCCGCGGCGAGCGCGATAACAGCATTTCGGCGCAAGCTGCGCCGGATTCGAAGGTGTACGCGCCCTCTGCGATGTAATCGGGAGACAGCGTCAGGCCACGATCGGCGAGCGCGTTCGAGAAACCCTCGAGACGCTCTTGCGAAGAACGATAATTCGTCGGGCCGATGATCATGGCGATGCGCGTGTGTCCCAGCTTCGCCAGATGCTCGGCAACTTCGGCGGCGGACTGGCGATCCATGGACTGCACCAGGTTCTGCGGCTCATCGAGCGCGGCCGACAAGATGCGAATGTAGGGACAACCGATCTCGCGCAGCATGTCAGCCAGCGCATTGTTCTCCGACACCGGCGGCAGGATCAGCATGCCGTCGAGCTTCTGGCGGCCAACCAGCTGGCGAATATCGCTCAGGAATTCCGGGCTGTTGCGATCGCAGGGATGTACCACCAGCTCGTAGCCCACGCGTCGGAGCGCGCCGAGCGCGCCTTCCTGCACATTGATCACATACGGCGCGTTCGGGTTGTCATAAACCAAACCGATCAGATACGAACGGCGAAACGCGAGGCCGCGAGCCTGTGGATCCGGCGTAAAGCCCGTACTCCGAATGATCTCGGCAATGCGCGTTCGCGTTTCTTCACGCACGAACGGCGACTCGTTGATGACGCGCGAGACAGTCTTCTTCGAGACATTCGCCAGCCGGGCAATGTCGTTGATGGTGTGTTTCTTGTCGGGATTCCGGCGCACCACGGCCGGAGCCGCTTCGGGAACGGGGACGGGCCGCGTTTCGGCGACCGCGCGCACGGCAGCGGCCGGAGGAGTCGGCTGACGAGTCGCTTTTTTGGCCGATTTTTTCGCCATCGACGAGATAACCTGCTTTAAGGTCGGGCCGCGTCAGAATACCCTGCGCGTAGGCTCGAGCGCAGTAACGGTAGCAGAACCTGGCGCCAGCTGACACCGGTTTCCCGATCTGCCCCATCAGTGCCATCATGCAGACCATGAACGCGCCCGCTTCTGTCAATTCTGTGCCCCCGGCCGTCTATCGAGTCTCGACCGAAGACGACGTTGCCGTAGCCTTGCGAGACCTCGCTGCGCAGGAAACCATTGCGATCGGCGACCGATCGGTGCTGGTCACCGCCGCGATCCCCCGTGGACATAAGCTGGCCATTCGCCCCGTGTCCGCGGGACAAGTCGTCCGCAAGTACGGCTGGCCGATCGGTCGAGCAACGGCCGACATTGCCGTCGGCTCGCACGTTCACTCCCATAATCTGGAAACGCTGTTGAGCGGCGCCGATGCATACGAGTTTGGCGGCTCGAGCGCAGCGACGGCCGGCAAACCGGCAGGCAAAGGAGGTTCATTCCTGGGCTATCGTCGCGCCAATGGCAAGGTCGGCACGCGCAACGAGATCTGGATTCTGTGCACCGTCGGGTGTGTGGGCCGCACGGCCGAACGCATCGCGCGGCTCGCCGCCCAGAAATATGCCGGCCGCGTCGATAACGTCGTCGCCTTCCCTCATCAGTTCGGTTGCTCGCAGCTCGGCGGCGATCTCGATCGCACGCGCCGGTTGATTGCCGGCCTGGCGCGTCATCCGAATGCGGGTGGCGTGTTGATCCTCGGACTGGGGTGCGAATCGAATCAGCTGTCCAAGCTGCTGAGTGAGATCCCCGAGTCAGAGAAAGCGCGCATTCGTTACTTCGCCGCGCAAGCGACAGAGGACGAAACCGAAGCGGGCTTGCAGGCGGTTGAAGAGCTCGTGCAACTCGCCGAAAAGGATCAGCGAGTAGCGTGCGGCCTGGATGATCTGGTTGTCGGTTTGAAATGCGGCGGCTCCGATGGATTCAGCGGCATCACGGCGAATCCGCTGGTCGGCCGCATCGCCGATCGGGTTACTGAAGCCGGTGGCACGGCGGTGCTCACCGAGATTCCAGAGATCTTCGGAGCCGAACAGCTGTTGATGGAGCGCGCAGCGAGTCGCGAGGTATTCGATGGCATCGTGACCATCGTGAATGACTTCAAGGAATACTTCCTGCGCAACAACCAGCCGGTGCACGAGAATCCCTCGCCGGGCAACAAGGCCGGCGGCATCACGACGCTGGAAGAGAAATCCCTCGGCGCCGTGCAGAAAGGCGGCCACGCCACGGTCACCCAGGTGCTTCGCTATGGTGAGCGCACGACCAAGCCTGGACTGACGCTGCTCGAAGCGCCCGGCAACGATGGCGTTTCGTCGACGGCGCTGGTGGCAGCGGGCGCGACGATTCTGTTGTTCACCACCGGCCGCGGCACGCCGCTGGGCTTTCCGGTGCCGACACTGAAGATCAGCTCGAACTCCGTGCTCGCCCAGCACAAATCGCACTGGATCGATTTCGACGCCGGCAAGGCGCTGACCGCCGCCGATCCCGAAGCCGTGACCGACGAGTTCCTGCAGCTGATCGTCGCCACCGCGTCCGGCCAGCCCGCACGCAACGAGCTGAACGAGCAGCGTGAAATTGCAATCTGGAAAGATGGTGTGACTCTGTGACTTTATCGCTCGCCTCCGTCGCGGTTCTAGGCAGCCGCAACCTGAAGATTCCCGCGTACGATCGCAAAGCCGTCAGCATCGGCGTCGTGCACTTCGGGCCTGGCGCGTTCCATCGCGTGCACCAGGCTTGTTACCTCGACGATGTGCTGCACACGGATCCGCGCTGGGGCGTTTGCGAGGTCTCTTTGCACAGCACCGGCGTGCGTGACGCGCTCATGCCGCAGGATGGCCTGTACACCATCGCGATTCTCGACGCGGAATCCTCGTTCCGAGTCATCGGCTCGGTCAAGGAAGTGCTGGTGGCGCCGGAGTCGCCGGCCGCGGTGCTCGATCGCATGGTGGCCCCGACGACTTACATCGTCAGCGCGACCATCACTGAGAAGGGTTACTGCCTGAACAAGGAAGGCGGCCTCGACTTCTCTCATCCGGACATCGCTTACGACTTGAAACACCCCGAAACGCCGAAGACGTTTGTCGGATTCCTCGCGCGTGCCTTGCGCCTGCGCCATGACCGGGGCCATGAGCCGTTCAACGTCATCAGCTGCGATAACCTCGCGGATAACGGCCATCGACTGCGGCGCGCCGTGCTCGAGTTCGTCCGCTCGAGCGATCCCGGTCTCGCGGATTGGGTCGAGAAAGAAGTGACCTTCCCCTGCACGATGGTGGACAGCATCACGCCGGCGACTGACGACGCACTTCGTGCGCGAGTGAAAGATGCACTGGGCGTGGAAGATCTCTGGCCGGTGCAGCGTGAGTTCTTCTGTCAGTGGGTGATCGAAAACAAACTGCGCGGGCCGCAGCCGGACTGGGCGTCGGTTGGCGTGACGGTGACCGATGACGTAGCTGGCTTCGAGCGTGCCAAGCTGCGTTTATTGAACGGTGCGCACTCGACGCTGGCCTACACGGGCAGCCTCGCTGGCTACGAGACGGTTTCTGCGGCGATGGGCGACACCGCGCTCGCGACGTTCGTCCGTCGCATGATGATCGAGAACATCCGTTCGGGGCTGGCGGCGCCGCAAGGATTGGATCTGGATCAATACATCGAAGCGGTGCTACGCCGATTCCGCAATCCAACGATCCGTCATTTGCTGGCGCAGATCGCGTGGGATGGCTCGCAGAAGCTGCCGTTCCGTATTCTGCCAACCATCATGGAGAACCTGGCCGCCGGTCGTTCGATTGGGCGACTGTGCGTGCCGCTCGCGGCTTGGTTTCATTTCATTCGTCGCATGACGCACGCTGAGCGTCAGATTATGGATCCGCTGGCAGCTCAGCTGAGCGAACTTGCCAAGCGATGCACCGGCGCGGCGTCAGATGTGTCGGTCTTCCTCAGCCTGGAGAAGGTGTTCAACACCGATCTGGCGCGGAATGTGACATTCCGTGCGGCGCTCGAGAATGCTTATGCGCGACTGTCTGCGGTCGAGAGCCCCGCCCAACTCGGCGAGGCCCTGAACGGCATCGAGGCTTGAGGATCAGCCCTGAGGATTAACGTGGCGCGCCGGCCAAATACGGACCGGCGCGAACCGCGCGGCATTCGACTTCGCCACAACCTTCGAACACCAGTCGCGACTGCTGGCCGCTGCGAATGTCGTGCACGCCGGTGATAGCGCCAGTAGAAATGTAATCGCCAGCACGCAGCGGACGACCCCGCTCTGCGCATTTGCTCAGCGCGAACGCCAAAGCGCCCAGCGCGCCCTGGCGGATGAATGCAGTGCCACGGCCCACGAAGCCGTCATCGATGAACGTCAGCGCGACGATCTCCTCGATGGAGCGCCATTCGCCAATGCTCGCGCCCACGATCACGCCCCAGTTGTTGCCAAAATCGGAGATCACGGCGCCCGGCCCGAGCTCGTTCAGCGTTGCGAGCGGGCTGACTGCGGTTTCAACACCTAAGTGGAAGCTGCGGACCAACTCCGCGGCTTCATCGATGCTCCAGACCTTCTTATCGGCCGGCGCATCCTCATTCACACGCAGCACGATCTCCGCTTCCACCGCACCGAAGCCGCCTTCGATGACGGGAAAATCCACGACCTGACCGACCCGAGCGGTGTGCAGATTCCGCGAGAACACCGGCCCGACCAAACGCTCTTCGGGAAAGCGTTGAGCGAATGCCGCGCCGATGCGCGCGACTTTCCAACCGACGATCTGGTCGGGAAAGCGATCGATCGCCAGCTCCTGGCAACGATATGCATCGGCCAAGGTCGTAGGCACGATGCCCGGATACTGCATTAACGATTGTCCGGCCAGACGCGCCCGGACAAACTGCTCAGCAATCATTTCGGCGCCGTCGGCCGGCAACCCGTGCAACACCGCGCTACTCATGTCGCAGTATTCCTCTTGCAAACATTAAATTCACGATAGCGGCGGCCGCAAAGACCCCGCGAGATGCTAAAAACTGTATATAGGAAACCGGTGTCATTTACAATCCACGGCGCTCACACCAAGTCCATCTCAGGGGGTCCGATGCTCGTCAAGCCGTTGTCGCTGCGATCTAAATTAGCCTCGCTGCTCTTATTGTTAACCGCAGTCACGTCGCTCGCGGCGGCCGACAATCTGCTGGCGTTCCCCGGCGCCTTGGGAGCCGCGGCGCAAACTCCGGGCGGCCGGGGCGGCAAGATCATCCGTGTCACCACGCTCGATGCCACCGGTCCAGGCTCGCTGCTCGAAGCGCTGGAAACCAAAGGTCCGCGCATCGTCGTGTTCGAAGTCGGCGGCGTGATCGACATGCAGAAACATGAGATCAAGATCAAGGAGCCGTTCCTCACGGTCGCGGGACAAACCGCGCCCTCCCCGGGCATCACGATCATTCGCACCGGCATCGACGTACTCACTCACGACGTGATCCTCCAGCACATTCGCGTGCGCACCGGGTCCGCCGGCGCCGAGCCGCGCAAAGGCTGGGAGCCCGACGCGTTCTCCACGATCGGGGCTTACAACGTCATCGTTGACCACTGCTCCATGACCTGGGCCGTCGACGAAAATCTCTCGGCGTCGGGCCCGCGCTTCACGGGCAAGACGGTCGAAGAATGGCGTAAGGGCACGTCCCACGCCATCACGTTCAGCAACAACATCATTGCCGAAGGACTGCGTCACTCGACCCATTCCAAGGGCGAGCATTCCAAAGGCTCGCTGATTCACGACAACGCCAGCGACATTCTGATCATCAACAACCTGTACGCGCACAACCACGAGCGCAACCCGCTGTTCAAAGGCGGCGTGCACGGCATGGTGATCAACAATCTGATCTACAACCCAGGGCCGCGAGCGGTTCACTACAACTTGATCGCCGAAGAATGGCGCGGCCAGCAATACCAGAACGGCAAGCTGGCACTGATCGGCAATGTGCTGCGCGGCGGCCCGTCGACGCCGGCGCATCTGCCGCTGTTGATGCTGGGTGGCTCGGGCGATCTGGAATATTACGAAGCCGACAACATCGCCGTGGACTGGACCGGCCAGGAGTTGCCCAAGTTCGGCCGGTACACGAACTCATCGGCAAAGCTCATCCCGATGGCAAAGCCGGCGCTGCCGTTTGGCGTTCAGCCGCTCGCTGCAGGCGAAGTTCAGGATGCTGTGATTCGTGATGCTGGCGCGCGCCCGTGGGATCGCGATCCAGTCGATGCACGCATCGTCGCGGACACCATCGAAGGCCGCGGCGAAATCATCGACAGCGAAAATGATGTCGGCGGCTATCCCGCGTACAAAGAGACTCGCCAGAAGTTCGATGAGAAGAATTGGGACCTGCGGTATATGACGCCGCGGGACAAGAAATAGAACAGTCCGCCGCCGGCTCGGAGTTCAGGGCCGGCGGCGGGCTTCCTCAGTACGTGCCGCGCTGAATATAGGGCACCTGCGCAAACAGCTTCCGCTCCTCGCCTCGAGGATCGTTGACCAGCTGGGACTTCACGTCGAACACCATGGTCGCGCGCGACGGCAGCTCATACGGCTTCCACTCGGGAATGCCGGCGTGCGCCGGGTTGCCAGTGCGAGCAAAGGCGATGAAAGCTTCACTCATCTGATCCGCCGTCTGCTGCGCATCCGCACCTTGGCCCGATAGCGAGCCTGGCTGAGCGATGTTGTCGAACACCAGTGGAATATCCATCGTGTGCATCGCGCCGTATCGGCCATTCTCGAGCGGTGACCGATAGTTCAGCTGATACGCATACGCCGGCGAGCCTTGCGCCGCTCGCAACTCCGCTTCGATCACCGCGCCACGCCACGATCGTCCTGCCGTCGTCGCGGCAAAGAACACTTCCGTCGCGGAATATTTCGGATACAGCTTGCGGTACTCGGCGATGACGTACTCGGGCTGGATGTCCACGTGCAATTGCGGCAGCAGGCGCTCAGGCAGCTCTTCCCACGTCAGATCTTCCACGCCCGGCTCGTTGCCGAGAAACGCACGCGTCTCGTCGAGCGTATTGCCGATGATCATCGGAATGCTTGCAGCCAGCGGCGGTGCATCCGGATAGAACGGATGGCGCGGCAGCGCCGAATGATCGAGCACTGGACCGAAATAGATATTGCGCCCGACCATTGAGGGATCGTTCGCGCGAGTCGCGGCGACCAGGTCGGCGGTCGGCACATCGTTGAGCTTCGCGGCGTCGGACGGCGCAATCTTCAATGTTTCCAAGATCGTCCGCGCACGCTGAGTTGCCCCGCGAGGGCCGGCAGCGGTGATCTGCTGTCCGCTCATCGTCGCGGCTCGGTGGAAGGAGCTTTTCGCAGCGGGCATCGCCATCAATGTCGCGATCTTTGCGCCCCCGCCCGACTGGCCGAACACCATGATGCGCTGTGGATCGCCGCCAATCGCTTCGGCGTGATCGCGCACCCAGGCAAGCGCTTGCACCAGATCGAGAATGCCGACGTTGCCCGACGACGCGTACTTCGGCCCGGCGAGCCGCGCAAGATACAAATGACCGAATGCGTTCAGGCGATGATTGACAGTGATCACCACGACATCGCCGCGTTGACACAGCCGTGTGCCGTCGTACAGCGCACTCGATCCCGAGCCACTGCTGAACTCACCGCCGTGGAAATAAACCATCACGGGCCGCTTGCCGCCGTCTTTCAACGCCGGCGTCCATACGTTGAGAACCAGGCAGTCCTCGCTCATCTGCTCGCGCGAGCCAGGCTGTGGACAAGACGGGCCGTAGTGCAACGCGTCTCGCGTCTGCTTCCAGGCGACCGGAAGCTGCGGTGGCAGGAAACGTGTAGCGCGAGTATCGGCACCGTAAGGAATGCCCTTGAAGACGTGCACGCCCTGCGCTTTGACGCCCGCGACTTTGCCTGCCCGTGTTGGCAGGATGCTGCTCTTGCCAACAGCCGCGTGAACAACAGCTGCCAGACCGAACCCGCCAGCCGCCAACAGCGAGCTACTCAGCAACTCGCGTCGGTTCACGAGATCCAGCCCTGACTCTGCAGCCATTGCCGGCAACGATCGATCCAGCGATCGCCGGTCGTGGCATTGTTCAGGCCATAACCATGACCGCCGGCCGGATAAATCATGAGCTCCGCAGGAATCTTGTGGGCCTGCAATGCCTGGAAGAAAACAATGCTGTTTGCGACCGGCACCGTCTGGTCATCTGCCGCGTGGACCAGGAATGTCGGCGGTGTCTCGCTCGTCACAGACAACTCCGCCGAGAAGCGCTTCATATCGTCCTTTGATGGCGTGGTTCCCAACAGCTGCTGCCGCGAACCCCAGTGCACGGTCGATTCGGTGAATGTGATGACGGGATAGATCAGCATCAGAAAATCGGGACGCACATCGGCGCTCTTCCACTGAGACAGCACCGGACTGTTGAACAACGTGCCCGTCGTGGCAGCGAGATGGCCGCCGGCAGAGAACCCGATGACTCCAATGCGCTTCGGATCGATCTGCCATTTCTCCGCATCACGCCGCACGGTCGCAACGGCCTGCTGAGCATCCTGCAATGGGCCGGTGCGCTTGTCCTTCATGTGCTTGTCGCTGGGCGTTCGATACTTCACGACGAACGCCGTGACGCCCATGTCGTTGAAGGCGCGCGCCACGTCGTAACCTTCCTTCAGGATCGACGTGCCGCGATAACCACCTCCCGGCAGGATGACAACCGCGGCTCGCTTCGGATCCTGCTTTGCCGGGCGATATGCCGTGATCGTGGGACGAGAGGTGTTCTGGAGGAACGGCCACGGCTCCTTTGGATCGCGCAGCGACTCCTCGTCGGGAGCCGCGATCGCGCCGGGAATATCGCCCGAGTACAACGGCTGCGCGGGCGGCTCGGCCGCGTCGACTGATGTGATCAGAGCCAGCCATCCGAACCAACCCAGCACGCTCTTGTTGGAAATCATGACTTCGCGGAATCCTCCAGCGCCTCATAGCGCATATCACGAAACACTGCCGCGCCCTGCCCCGCCACATACAGAGCCGGCCGCAGGCTGAGGAAGTCGCCGGCCACGTTGTGGTGATAGCCCGAGACTTCCATCTGCACGTCGTACTTCTTCCACTGCTTGCCGTCGAGGCTGTGGCGAATCGTGACGATGTGTCGATCGTTTTCGATCTGCAGGTGCAGCCGACGCTCCACGCCCGGCGGCATCTTGCCACGACGCTCCAGGCCGTACCGGTGCATGGTCAAGCCGCGGGCGTCGAAGCCCAGGCCACAATACAGACGCTTGCTGTAGAACAACAGCAGCCCGGCCTGCGCGTCGCCTTCGAGCTCGATATCGACCGTCACTCGATAGGCGGTGTCCGGCGTAATGAAAGACATCGGCGAGCAGTCATTCGGCTGCGAGCCCTTGCCGGTCACACGTAGCGCCTTGGCCTGGTACTGCACGCGGGACATTTCATTCGGGCCCGGATTGTAGAAGCCCCACAGCACGCCGAAACGATTGCTGGAGAAATCATCCGACAACGGCATGCCGTTGGGGGACGGCTTGCCCTGCGCCGGCTTCGCGATGGGTTGAGACAGATCGCCGCCTTTCGCACCGAACCAGCCGTCCTTGGTCCATTCCACCGGATCGAGCAGCGTCTGGCGTCCCAGCGTCCAGAAGCCGTTCTCGTAGCCGTGATAAACCATCCACCAATCGCCGGCCGGCCCTTCGACCAGCGTGGCATGTCCGCGCGACCACCATTTTTCTTTGGCTGAATGCGTGCGAACGATGGGATTCGCAGGATCGTTCTCCCACGGACCGTGAATGGATCTGGAGCGGGCGACGATCACCATGTGCCCGGTCGGCGGCCCGGCGGTGCCACCGACGGCGGTGATCATGTAGAAGTACTGGCCATGCCGCATGACCTTCGGGCCTTCGGGCGCGAAGCCTTCGACCACCCAGTCTTCGGGATAGCGCCACGGATCGTACACGTGCTCGACCGGCCCATCGGTCTTCAGACCGTCGTCGGTCAGTCGCACGCGATCGCCGCCGCTTAGAAACAAATAGCGCTTGCCATCCTCGCCGACCACATGACCGGGATCGATGTGACCCGGCAGATCCAGATCGATGGGATCGCTCCACGGTCCGCGGATGTTATCGGCGTGAATCACATACGTCGACTTGCGATCCGGCCAGCGCGCCGGAATGTAGATGTAGTAGCGGCCCTTATGCTTGATGAGCTCGCACGCCCACACTGAGCCGATCGGTTTGGTGAGCGCCGCCACGACCGGCTGCCAGTTCACCAGGTCGCGCGAATGCCAGATCACGACGCCCGGATAGGCGTCGAACGACGAGAACGTCATGTAGTAATCGTCGCCGTCCTTGAGAATCGTCGGATCGGCGTGATCGCCCGCCACAATGGGATTGAGGAACGTGCCATCGCCCAGATCGGCCTGCCGTTGTCCCTCGATGCCTCGTCGCCACGTCTTCGACGGCGTCTTCTCGTCGTTCGCACAGGGGGCCGCACCTTGTGCAGCGACGGGAATCGTTCCCGCTGCCGCGCCCAGAATTGCTGAGCTCAACAGCTCGCGTCGACTGATTTCTGTCATGTCCCCTCGATCGATAGGTGATATCGGTAACAATCCGATCCGAACGCAGGCGCCCGCGAGCGAGCGCTTGCATCAACGAGTAGCTGGCCTCACCAGAACATCGGTCCCGCGAACAGCAGCACCGTCAGCGCCGTGGTCCACACCGGCGACAACTGATAATTCAACTCGGGCACCCAGCCCGCATCCGCGCCCAGGTCGGGATCGTTGCTGTCATTCCAGGCAGCGATGACGTCGACCGGATTGCGCACGGGCGGCCCGACGAGCAGCGTGCCCGACGCGGACAATGCCGTGCCGTTGAAGCGGTCCAGAATCTGGTCCGGCGTAAAACTGCGCGGCGCGAGAAAGAAATTTTCTTCCGCATAGATCGCCGACTCGATACCCACGCCCCAACTGTACTGGTAGTTGGGCGTGTTACGCACATCGTAGAAGTTGTTATAAACGTGGACCTGCCCGAAGCGTACGCGCGGCACACGCTGGCCGACCCGCTCGAACAGGTTGTGGTGCAACGTGACTCGCAACTTACCGCGATCGGCGGCGGCACTGTCGGAAGAGCCGATCAGCATCACCTTGTCGTGATTGCGGAAGCGGTTCCAGGAGACGGTGACCAGATCCGAGGCGTTGGTGATATCCAGCGCGCCGTCGTGCTGTTGGAACAGCACGCCGAAGTAGTTCGGCGCCTTGCTGTCGGCGGTGGTCTTGTCCTCGAACGTATTGTGATCGATCCAGACGTTGTTCGAGTCGCGCAACGAAATCGAATCGTACAGCGCGTTCCAGGCGCCGAGCGAGCCATCGGTCGGCGACCACTGCGGGAAGCAGTCGTAGGTGTCCTGGAATGTGATGTTGCGAATGATGATGTTGGTGCGGCTGTTGGCGACACCTGCCGTGCCGCGGACATCGATCCAAGCGCCGCGGATCGTTGCTTTGTTCCCAACACCAACGATGGTTGTATTCGAACCGACGCGAATTCGAACGCGCAACTGCTGCGCGGCCGCCGAAGCTGCGCGCGCCGACTCGAGCGGACCCGAAGGATTCACTCGGCCCCACACGGCTGGATCGTAAGTGGCAAGAAAAGCTTCCGGCGTGTAGCCGCTACTGTAGTAGTCGCTGCAACTCAGCGGCTGATTGGCATCGTCGACGTTGGCGTCGATGACCCCTTTGACGTAGATGATCTTCGGTTCGTTGGACGGATTGGTTGGCGAGGTCGCGGACTCCACGCCGTTGTTGAGAGCTGCGATCAGCTCGCTGCGATTCGTGACGGTGTACACCTGTTCAGGTACAGCTGCAGCGCCGCCTGTGACTCCGGCGCCGCTGGCAGCCCAGCCATTCTCGGCAGGCAGCGTCTCCAGACTTGAATCCCTTCGATCGTGCGCGTTGGCCGCTACGCAGCTCGCAGCTGCAAAGAGGCATCCGGCGCGCAGTATTCCCTTCGCACGCATACGTCCCCCTTCATGATGTTGTCCGGCGGCGTAGCCGCCGCCGGACTTGTTTCCAAATCGATGACCCTCTTCTGTGGCTTCGTCTGGCGCGTCAGTTAGAACTTGTAACGCGCACCCAACAGATACTGGCGGCCCTGATGGTGGTAGTACGACAGGCGATCGCCGGTCGAGTCCACGTACTGGTCCTGGAACTGATCCGTGAGATTGAGCGCCTCGAGCGTGATGGTGAGGTTGTCGTTCACCGTGAAGCTCGAAGACGCATCGATGCTCAGTGTCTCGGCCGTGCCTTCCACGTCGTTGCCGTTACGGCCCGGCACCGTCGTCAGGAACTCGTCGCGATAAGCCGCCGACACGCGCGCGCTGAACTTCTCGTCTTCCCAGTACAGCGTCGCGTTGTACGCCGACTTCGACAAGCCGGTGAGATCTTCCTTGGCCGCGAGTGCGCCGGTCTGCGACAGGTACTCGATCTCCGACTCGACGCCGGTGTAGTTCAGGATCAAGCCGAAGTTGCTCAAGAAGCCCGGCAGGAACGAGAACGGCTGCTGATAGCTGATCTCGAAGCCCTTCAGGTCGCCGCCATCGGTATTGGTCGGCAGCGCGAACTGCCAGCCGGCCAAACACTGCGCCGGATCCGGAATGGCCGTGCCGCACGCGGCGAGCGCGACGCTGTCAGGCAAGCCGAGCGGATTGTTCCCGAAGTCGTCGGTCGCGCGGATGATCTGCACGAAGCTGTTGATGTCCTTCATGAACAACGCCAGCGACAGCAGCGAGTCCTCGGCGAAATACCACTCGAATGACAGGTCGTACGCCTTGGCGCGATACGGATCGAGATTCGGATTGCCGGCGGTCACGGTCTTGTTGGCGCCGTTGATGGCCACCGACGAGCCTGGAGCAAGAATTCCCAGTCCTGCCGTGCCACCACCGCCGTTCGGACGCACCATCACCTTCGCAGCCGACGCGCGAATGACGAACTGGTCCGTCACGTCGAGCGCCACGTTCAACGACGGCAACGTGTCGCTGTAGGTTCGCTCGACGGTCGTCAGCAGCGGTGCGCCGGACGTGAAGGTGAAACCGGACGACGTTTGTTTGGTCTCGACGTAGCGCACGCCGACGTTGGCGCGCAGCGGACGATCGAACAGGAACGTGTTGAAGTCGGCCTGCAGGTAACCGCCGGTGTCCTCTTCCTCGATGTTGTAGTTGTTGCCCAGCGCCGGCTCGATGCCGAGCGGAAAGCGCGAACGGTCATAGAGGCCGAACTGCGCCGCGGCGGCGTCGATGTCCGGAATGAGCCAGCTGGTCGGCGTGCCATTGGCGACGTTCAGGTTGTTGCTGATGCTCACCAACTCGCTGTATGACCCCACCGCACCGGCAGGAATACCCGGCAGCGAACCTTCCTGGTTGGAGGTCGTGCCGTTCGAGCGGACCAGAGAAGTCGTGTCGAACTCGAACTTCTTGTACTGCGGACCGCCCTTCAACGTGATCACATCGGTCACATCCCAAGCCACGTCGAACGACACTGTCTTGAACGTGTTTTCCGAGCTTTGCGGACGCAGACGAACTTGTGACAGTCGCCACGAGGCCGGATCAGTCACGTCAATGTCGCCGTACGTGATCTGCGGCAACCGATCGTTGCCACGGAAATCGTAGGTATAACCCATGACGTCGTCGTGATCGAACAGCAGCGTGGTCTGAATCGGATTGTCGTGCTCGGCTTCCGAGTAACCGACCAGGCCCTTCAGGCGCACCCGATCGGTGAATTCGTGCGTGCCTTCGAGCGTCAGGTGCGTGAAGTCGGTCTCGAGCTCGTCATGACGCGCTTCAGAACGAATGTCGACGTTGTCGAACACGCCGTACACGATCGTGTTGCTGGAGTCGACCACCGACTCGCGCACCGACATGGGGTCGGTGTCCCGGTTGTTGCCGCTGAATCCCGGCGCCTCGAGGAAGATCTCGTCGCGCTGGGCTTCGAACTTCGCGTGCAGAGCATCCAGGCTGATCGTGGTCCGGTCGGTCGGCGCCCACTGCAGCGAACCGGTGAGGCCGAGGCGCTCCTGGTCGTGCTTGTAGATGTCGTAGCGAGGAATGCGCGGAACGAATGCCCCGGTGGGGCCCGCCTGCCAACGCACCGTGCTCGAGCCTTCGTCGAGCAGCTTGCGCTCGCTGTAGGCCACCGAGAACAACGCGCCGAAGCGGCCGTCTGCAAACGTGTTGCTGATGAGGAACGCGCCGCGCGGGTCGACATCCTCTTGAATGTCGTTGTAGCTGGCCTGTGCGCTGGTGACGACAGTGAAGCCGTCATAGTCGAACGGCCGGCCCGAACGCAGGTCGACGGTCGCGCCCAGCGAGCCTTCTTCCACTTCGGCCGCCGAGGTCTTGCGAATCGTGATCGAGTTGAACAACTCGGAAGCAAATGTATTGAAGTCGAACGAGCGGTCGCGGTTCGTGCCGCCGGCAGCATCGGTGCCGCCGTTCGCGCTCATCGCTTCCATACCGTTGATTCGTACGCGCGTGAACTGCGGACCCAGGCCGCGCACGCTGATGTTTCGGCCTTCGCCCGCATCGCGCGCGATGGACACGCCCGGCACGCGTTGAATGGACTCGGCGAGATTCAGATCAGGGAAATCGGCAATGTCCTCGGCGACGATTGCATCGACGGCGCCAATGGCGGCGCGCTTCTGATCCAGCGCCAGGCTCAAGCTTTCCTTGAAGCCGGTGACGATAACTTCTTCCAGCGCGCCCTCTAGTTGAGGTGCGGCCTGGCCCGCTTGTTGCGAAAACGCCGCAGCACTGGCAGACAGCGCCGCCACGCCCAGCACAGTCCGAACAGCGACGCGAATCGATCCGTGTCGAGCTGACTTCGACATAACTAAAACCCCCATTCCATTCCAAATCGCCTTAAAACCCGCTGATCTCGGCCAGAGGCTCTCGGTGCCCGGGTCTGGCCGACCTTCCAACCCTGCGACTGACCATCCCGCATTTATTGACACCGGTGACATACTAAAAACGCAGCTATGACACCGGTGACAACGGGGAGGCTAGCAGAGCACACTGTCGGGCGGCAAGACACCTCATTTGGTTTTCTTGCAACACCCAGCGCGAAGCCTATCCGCCTACAATTGTGCTGCACGTGCTGCTCTTCACATTTCTTACGGTAAATTCTGCTCCATGAAACCGGCCATCGTTTGTTTCGGTGAAGTCCTGTTGCGCTTGTCGTCGCCCGGCAAGGAACTGCTGTTGCAATCTCCCCGGTTCGACGCCCATATCGGCGGCGCCGAAGCGAACGTTGCAGTTTCGTTGCACAAGTTCGGTCATCGGACACGGGTCGTGAGCGCCCTGCCGGACTCGACCCTGGGCCACGCCTGCGCAGATGAGTTGCGCCGCCACGGCGTCGACACCGATTCGATTCATTTCGGTGACGGTCGCATGGGCATGTATTTCCTCACGCACGGCGCCGGCCACCGTCCGGCGGAAGTGCTCTACGATCGTGCCAACTCCTCATTCGCGATCGCGCCGCCAGCCACCTACGACTGGATGTCGCTGCTCGCAGACGCCCGGTGGCTGCACGTTTCAGGCATCACACCTGCTGTCAGCAGCGCGACTGCCGAAGCCGCGTCACAAGCGATGCAAGCAGCGCGTAAGGCCGGCGTGCAAATTTCCTTCGATTGCAACTTCCGAGCGCGCTTGTGGGGCGCGCGTGCGCCCGAAGCTCCCCAACTGTTGACTCGTCTATGCGAACAGGCCGATGTCATCTTCGGTGACGATCGTGACATTGGATTCATGCTCGGCTTCAAAGCCTCGGCGGCGGATGCTCGACGCGAAGCGGCCGATCTTGCTTTCAAATCATTCAAGCATCTGCGCCACATCGTTTGCACCGAGCGCGCGCGCCACAGCGTCGACGTTCAACAGCTGACCGGCTTGTTGTTCGATTCGAAGAACACCTACACCAGCCGCTCGTATCCCTTGCACAGCATCGTCGATCGCATCGGTGGCGGCGATGCGTTCGCCGCGGGCGTACTGCATGGATTGCTGACAGGCATGACGCCACAAGAATCCATCGACTTCGGCGCCGCCGCCGGTTGCCTGAAGCATTCGATTCCGGGCGACTTCAACCTGCTGGGCGTGTCCGACGTGGAACTGTTGTTATCGGAGAAAGGCGGCGATGTAAGACGCTAACCGCGCTATCATTGTCCTCCCTTTTTCGCCGCACGCCCGACCCGCTCTGCGGGCGTTCTGGTGTGCGGATCGCGCTGTTTGGCGGAGGACACATGTACGAGTTCAAGCGGTTTTATATCGATGGCGCCTGGGTCACCCCGCCGGGGCGCCGCGAGCTGGCGGTCATCAATCCGGCCACCGAGCAGCAAGTCGGCACGATCATGCTCGGCACGGCCGAGGACGTCGATGTCGCGGTGAAAGCGGCGCGCGCTGCTTTCGAAACTTATTCGCAAACCTCGCGTGAAGAGCGCGTCGCGCTGCTCGAGCGCATCATCAAGGTCTATCAGAGCCGGATGAAGGACGTCGCCCAGGCAATTTCCGACGAGATGGGCGCGCCGATGAAGTTTGCCTTGCATGCGCAGGCTGGCAGCGGCCTCGGCCATTTCATGTCGACGCTCGCCGCACTCAAGGAATTCGAGTTCGAAGAAACATTGGGCACGACGCAGATTCGTCGCGAGCCGGTCGGCGTCTGCGGCTTGATCACTCCGTGGAACTGGCCGCTCAATCAGATCGGCTGCAAAGTCGCGCCGGCGCTCGCTGCCGGCTGCACCATGGTGCTCAAGCCCAGCGAAGTCGCACCTCTCAGCGCGCACATCTTCGCCGAGATCCTGCACGAGGCCGGCGTGCCGAAGGGCGTATTCAACATGATCGATGGCGACGGCCCGACCGTCGGCGAGGCGCTATCACGTCATCCGGACATCGACATGATGTCCTTCACCGGCTCGACGCGCGCTGGCGTGCAGGTCGCCAAGGCGGCCGCCGACACAGTGAAGCGCGTGTCGCAGGAGCTGGGCGGCAAATCGGCCAACATCATTCTGGAAGATGCCGATCTGAACGCCGCGGTGAAAAGCGGTGTGTTGTCGATGATGTCCAACACCGGCCAGTCGTGTAACGCCCCCTCGCGCATGCTCGTGCCAAAAAAGCTGTACGAAGAAGCGGTGAACATCGCGAAGACCGTCGCAGCCAAGCCCGTCGTCGGCGATCCGAAGAAGGACGGCGTGACCATGGGCCCGGTCGCCAACAAGACTCAGTTCGAGAAGATCCAGCGCTTGTTACAGACCGGCGTCGACGAAGGCGCAACCGTCGTGATCGGCGGCCCGGGCCGCCCCGACGGCATCGACAAGGGTTATTTCATCAAGCCCACCGTGTTCGCGAACGTGAACAACGACATGACCATCGCGCGCGAGGAAATCTTCGGCCCGGTGCTCGTGATGATTCCTTACGAGACCGAAGAGGAAGCGGTGCGCATCGCCAATGACACGGTCTACGGTCTGTCCGGCTATGTTTATTCCGGCGACATCGAGCGTGCCCGCAGAGTCGCGCGCCGGCTGCGCACCGGCATGGTCCACCTGAATGGCGCCGCGACGGATGTGAACGCGCCGTTCGGCGGTTACAAACAATCGGGCAACGGCCGCGAGTGGGGCAAGGAAGGCCTCAAGGAATTCCTCGAGGTGAAGGCCATGATGGGCTATTCGGCGGCCTGAGGCGCAACTCGCGCTATGGCAGCGGCCCGCGATCCGGATTCGATTCCGGCGCGGGCCCGGTGCGGCGATCGTACAGACGCCGCACTTTGATTCCGGACAGCTCGCTGTCGCCGCTCCACTTCATCAGATATTCGAGCTGACCGGTCTTGGTCAGACGAAACTGCTCCAACGCTCGCGGCCCGCGGCGCACGCGACGCTCGATCACGAACCACTCGCCGTCCCAGCCGACCCGAGAATCCGCGAGCTGCCCTTCGGGCATCGAAACCTGGGTGTGACTGCCGGCCTCGACCCTTCGCGACTCGACCGCGGAAATCACATCGAACCGCCCGGGGCCGACTTCTTTGATCTCCAGCGTGGGACTGACGCCGAGCATCCGAAGCAGATTTTCCTGCTGCTGCTTCTGCCAGGGTCGCGGACCGCGACGCCGGCTACCTTCGCCAGGCGGCGGCGCATCGACGTCGATGGGGGGCGGAATATTGGAAGGCCGCGACTCTTCTTCCCTCCGCCGCATGCGCTCGAAGCGCTCCCATTCCTGCGACTGTTTCTCGAACAGCATCGCTTCCGGATCGTCGCTGGCGGCGGTGTTCAGTATCCAGAAGCCGGTCAGGTCGATGGGTTTCTTGGGAGCGGCGGCGTAGTCCGCCAAGGCGAGCGCGGACCAAAGGCACAGAGCGAGTGTGCAAAATGATCGGTTGAACAAGGTGGCTCGCGCGTTATGGAAGATGAATGGGGATCGCTGCGGGTCAGCTTAAAGACTGGCCTGCGCTGGTTCAACCGCGGTCCTCTTCCGGTGCCAGACCTTCGGTCAGCCCTCCCAGCCCCCGCCTAGCGCCCGAATCAGCGCCACGCTGGCTCTGAGCTGCCGTGTTTCCAGATCGAGGGCCTCACGCTGGGTCGTCAGCGCGGTGGTCTGGGACTGCACGACTTCGAGGTAGCTGACCGCCCCTTCACGGTAACGATTCATGGCGAAATCCAGCGATTGCTCGGCCGAGGTGACGGCGGAGCGCTCGGCTGCAGCGGCGTTTCCGTAGTGGTGGAGCAAGGCCAGGTTGTCTTCCACTTCCTGGAAGGCTCCCAGCACCACCGCTCGGTACGTTGCGCCAGCCTCATCCAAAACAGCCCGTGCCTGAGCAACTCGCGCCTGGCGGCGGCCGGCGTCGAACAGTTCCAGCAGGATGGAAGGACCGACTGACCAGGCGGCGTTGCGCGCCGTCAGCCAGTCGGTGGAGCGGTTGCTCTCGAAGCCATAAACGCCGCTCAGCGTAATCGAAGGAAAATAGGCTGCGCGAGCGACACCGACGCTGGCATTGGCGGCAGCGGTACGGCGTTGAGCCGCGGCAATGTCTGGGCGACGCTGCAGAAGATTGGTCGGCACATCGGCGGGAATTTGTGGCAGCTGTAACGGAACCGACCGGGGCGCGAGGGAGAATCGCGAAGGCGACTCGCCTACCAGCACCGCGATCGCGTGCTCGAACGTCGCGCGCTGAGCCTGGTTCTGCGAGACCTGCGAACGCGCGGTGTCCAGCTGAGTTTGAGCACGCGCCACGTCCAGCCCCGAGACGATGCCCGCTTGATGACGCTCCTTTGTCAGCGCCACTGCGCGGTCATAAGCAGCAACCGTATCGGCGAGCAACGCAGCCTCGCGATCCAGACCATAGAGCGCGATGTAAAAGTCAGCGAGCTGCGCTTGAAGACTCAGCCGCGCCGATTCGAGATCGGCGGCGGCCGCGCTCGCTTCCAGGTTTCCAGCGTTCAGCTCATTGCGTACGCGACCCCAAAGGTCGACTTCATAAGTCGCTTCGATCCCAGCGCCGTACGAGTTGTAGTAACGAGGCGAGGACTGACCGGCCGGCGGACTCGTTGCCGATTGCCGCGTCCGAGCCCCATCGGCGCGCAACGAGAATGAAGGAAACAAACCGGACCGCAGCTGATCCGCAAAGGCCTTCGCCTGTTGATAGCGCGCCAGAGCGGCTTGTAGGTCAGGGCTGTTCTGAACGAGCTGGGCTTGCAGACGATTCAGTTCTTCATCGCCATACCCCAGCCACCAGGAATCGCGCGGCAAGCGATCGGCGGGTGCCGCCTGAGTCCAGGGCGCCGGCTCTTTGTATGACTCGGCAACGGGAACTTCAGGCAGCTCGAGCTTCGGCGCGAACGAGCAGCCGGCCAGCGCGAGCGCCGTGACTATCGCCAGTTCAACCCGCATTGGCTTCCTGCGCGGCTGGCTCGATCACGCGCACGGCCGTGCCAGCCATCAATCCATCCGGCGGCGTCGAGATGACACGATCGGCGGCCTCGATGCCGCCAGCAACTTCGATGAAGTGCCCATGATCACGCGCGATGGTAATGGGCTTCATGACCACGCGGCTCTGCGAATCGACAGTGGCCACACGCAGCCCCGATTGATCGAAGATCAGCGCGCTGGCCGGCACGCGCAGCGCTTGCGCCCCGCCCGCCAGCTCGAAGCTGACGCTGGCATATCCACCCGGCAGCAACTCGCCCGCTTGGTTGTCGACCGTGAGCTGCATCAGCGTCGTTCCGGTAGCGACGTTCACAGCGCCCGCCGACGCGGCGACCGCGGCCGAATATTGCCTACCGGGATGTTCGGGCACGGTGATCACCGCGTTCGCATCCGTATTCAATCGGCTCACATACGATTGCGGCACATTCACGTACACGCGCAACTTTCGCGTATCCGAAACAACAAACAATTCCCGGCCCGAGCCGCCGCCCGCGGTGATCAGCTCACCGATATCTGTATTGCGCGCGGTGACCACGCCATCGAACGGCGCCACGATGCGCGTGAAACCTCGCATCGTTCGCAAACGCTCGACATTGGCGCGCGCAGCTTTCGCCAGAGCTTCCTTGGCAGCCAGATCGCCGACCTTTTCATCCACTTCTTGTTTGGAAACGGAATCTCGGCCGAGCATCGACTGCCAGCGCTTGGCGGTGCTCGCAGCAAGCGCCGCGTTCGCTTCGGCGCTGGCGAGATCTGCTTCAGCCTGCAGCAACTGCTGCTCGATATCGGGCGCTTCGATCTCTGCGATCAGCTGGCCGCTCTTCACGGGCGTGCCGATATCGGCCTTCCACGCCTTCAAATATCCAGACACACGCGCATTCAGCGGCGCCCGTGCAAACGCTTCTAACCGGCCCGGCAAGTCGATCCGCGCGTCCGCTTCACCTTGGGTCGGCGCGACTACGGCGACCGTGGGAATGGCCTGCTCTTCGGTCCACTCGGTCATCTCACGCTGATCGCTGACGCGTATCCCGATGCCGGAGACGACGATCACGATGGCAATGACGGCGATGACGATGCCGGCGCGGCGTAACCCGCGATGCGATTCAGTGGGCGGCATGAGGCTCTCCGGCAAGCAGCGGATGTTCCGCGGGCTTGCGGACGTAATTACGGTGCACGATGCTGAAGACGACAGGGACGAAAATGAGCGTGGCGACCGTGGCGAAGATCAGGCCGCCGATCACGGCGCGACCCAGCGGCGCGTTCTGCTCACCGCCATCGCCGAGCCCCAGCGCCATCGGCGCCAT
The DNA here is from genome assembly GCF_004138335.1 of Peristeroidobacter agariperforans. Classification (GTDB taxonomy): domain Bacteria; phylum Pseudomonadota; class Gammaproteobacteria; order Steroidobacterales; family Steroidobacteraceae; genus Steroidobacter; species Steroidobacter agariperforans. The sequence continues at coordinate 629,013 of NZ_RYFW01000001.1, forward strand.
GCCGATGATCATGGCCAAGGCCGTCATCAGCACCGGACGGAAACGCACGAAGCCTGCATCGATGGCCGCGGCAATAGGATCGGCCAGTTGTTCCAGCCGTTCGCGCGCAAAGCTGATGACGAGCACGCTATTCGCGGTGGCCACACCCATGCACATGATCGCGCCCGTCAACGCGGGCACTGACAAAGTGGTAAATGTCGTGAACAACATCCAGACGATGCCGGCCAGCGCCGCGGGCAGCGCGCTGATGATGACCAGCGGATCGCTCCACGACTGGAAGTTCACCACGATCAGCAGATAGATCAGCACGATCGCGCCGACCAGGCCCCACATCAGTCCCGAGAACGAACTCTCCATGGTGCGCACCTGGCCAAGCAGCGCCACCGACGAGCCCTTCGGCAGGTCCTTGGCGTGCGCCTCGAGTATCTTGCGGATCTGCGACGCCACGGCGCCGAGATCGGTACCCTGCGTGGTCCCGTAGATCTGCACGATGGGTTGAATGTTGTATTGGGAAACCACTCCACTCGACGTGGTGCGAGTGATGTCCGCGATGCCGCCGAGCAGATGCGCCGACTTGGAACCTGCGCCCGTGATCGGCAGCGTCTCCAGCGAGTTCAGCTCGTCCATCTTGTACTGCGGAGTCTGCATCACGATGGGGTACTGGATGTTGGTCTTCGGGTTCAGCCAGAACGTCGGTGCGACCTGCACCGATCCGGCGAGATTCACCACCATGCTGTTAGTGACATCACGCTCGGTGAGACCGGCGAACTGTGCGCGCGTGCGATCGACATCGACATTGAAGGTCGGCAGGCCGCGTGCCTGCTGAATGCGCGCATCGGCGATGCCTGGAATCCGTTTGATGTCGGCGAGCAAAGTTTCGGCGTAAGCGAAATTCGCGGCGAAGTCCTTGCCGCGGATTTGCAGATCGATGGGAGACGGCGTGCCGAAGTTCAGGATCTGGCTGACGATGTCAGCCGGCGTGAACGAGAACGTCGTGCCGGGGAATCGCCGTGGCAGCTCCTCGCGCAGCTTGCGGACGTAATCCGCGGTCGGCTCGTGATCTTCCTCCAGCGTGATCTGTATATCGCCGTCCGCCGTGCCGATGGTGCCGGTGTTGTTGTAAGTCATGTTGATGCTGGAGAACGGCATGCCGATGTTGTCCACCACCAGCGCCAGCTCGTGCGGCGGGATCACTTGTCGAATGACATCCTGAATGCGCGCCGAGACAGCCGCCGTTTCTTCCACACGCGTGCCCGGCTGCGCGCGGAAATGAATCATGATGCGGCCGGCATCGACTGCCGGAAAGAAATTGCGCCCCAGGAACGGCACGAGCGCGAACGACGCGACCACGAACAACATGAATCCCGTCACGAAGCCGCGCCGATGAGCCACTGCCATCGTCAGCAACTCCTTGTAGCTAGCGCGGACGCGTTCGAACTTTTCCGAGAAGCCACGCTGAAACTTCACCAGCGGATTGGATGACGGCGCCGTCGCATCGTCATGCGAGTGCGGCTTCAACAGATACATGGCCATGGTCGGCACCAGCGTGCGCGACAGAATGAACGAGCACACCATCGCGTAGATCACGGCCAGCGCCATCGGCACGAACAGGAAGCGCGCCACGCCTTCGAGGAAGAACATCGGCACGAACACGATACAGATACACAGCAGGGAGACGAACGCGGGCGTCACGATCTGCGCCGCCCCGTCGAGGATGGACGTGTGCACGTCCTTGCCGTGCTCGAGGTGCCAGTTGATGTTTTCGATGGTCACGGTCGCATCGTCGACCAGGATGCCCACGGCCAGCGCCAGTCCGCCCAAGGTCATGATGTTGAGCGTCTGGCCGGTCAGCGACAGCAGGAAGATCGAGCCGAGGATGGCCAAAGGAATCGAGGTGGCGATGATGACGGTGGAGCGCCAGCTGCCCAGGAACAGCAGGATCATCAGGCTGGTCAGCAGCGCAGCGATGGCCCCTTCGGCGACCACGCCGCTGATGGCGCTGCGCACGAAGATGGATTGATCGCCGATGAGCCTGATCTGCAGCGACTCCGGCAGCTGATCCTTCACCTCCTCGACACGTTGCTTGATGCCTTCGATCACGGCCAGCGTCGACGCGGTGCCATTCTTGAGCACTGTGAGCAGCACCGAGCGATTGCCGGCAACGTGCACGATATTGGTCTGCGGCGAATTGCCGTCGCGCACGTGGGCGACATCCCGCAAATAAACCATTGCGCCGTCGACCAGGCGAATCGGCAGGCGGCCCAGGTCCTCGATCGCCGATGGGCTGTTGTTCAAGTTGATGGCGTACTCGAAGCCGCCGATCTTCTGCGTGCCCACCGGCGTGATCAGATTCTGAGCCGCGAGGGCGTTGGCGACGTCCGTGCCCGACAGGCCGCGCGCCTGCAGAGCTGCAGGGTCGAGGTCGATCTGGATCTGACGGTTCTTGCCGCCGAACGGATAAGGCATCGAGGCGCCCGGCACCGTGATGAGGAAGGTGCGGACGTAGTTGATGCCGAGGTCGCTGAGCTCCTGCTCCGTCATGCCCTCGCCGGACAGCGCCAGCTGCAGGATGCCCACGGTGGAGGCGTTGTAGTTGAGGATGTTCGGCGGGTTCGTGCCTTGTGGCATCTGGCGCAACGTTGTCTGCGCGGCGGCGGTCACCTGCGCATTGGCCATGTTGATGTCGACGGAAGGTTGGAAGAAAACCTTGATCACGCCGAAGCCGGTATACGAAGTGGCCTCGATGTGTTCGATGTCGTTGACCATGGTGGTCAGCGAGCGCTGGAAGTTGGTAGTGATACGACCCGCCATGCCGTCGGGCGGCAGACCGGCGTAGGTCCACACCACGCTGATCACGGGAATGCGGATGTTCGGAAAGATATCCGTCGGCGTGCGCATGATCGAGAGCACGCCGAAGATCAGGATGAGCAGCGCCAGCACGATGAACGTGTACGGGCGGCGCAGGGCGATTTTGACGATTCCGAGCATGCGGGCGAGACAATCCTCGAGCGGACCATTATGGGTCCGATCGCAGCCCGCTACAGTGCCGTAGAGATGAAAGCTTTTTTAGTCTTTCTTGCCGACGTTTTTGGGCAGGTTTTATCAGCTGGCGCTGCGCAGCTGGCCGGCGTTCGGGCCGCACAACAGGGACAGCCACGCGCCGCCGCCGGGATGGTCGACGATCTGCAGTCTGAAGCCGTGCAGTTTGACGATCGCCGCGACGATCGACAGCCCCAGCCCCGAGCCCGAGACATCTTTGTTACTGCACGTGCCGCGATAGAACCGTTGCAGGACCGCTTCGCGCTCCGAGTTCTGGATGCCCGGGCCGCTGTCGATCACATCGATGCGCGCGCCAGCGTCCGCATCCTTGATCAATCGCAAACGAATGCTGCCGTTCGCGGGCGTGAATTTGATCGCGTTGTCGACGATGTTCGAAACGGCTTCCAGCAGCAGGTTCGGATCGCCGCGCACGGTCGGGACATCGGGCGCGATCTCGAACGTGAACGCGATGTGTTTGTCTTCGGCCAGCGGCGTGTAGATTTCACGCACGTGATCGAGCGTGCTCGCCAGGCGCACCTCGGTGAACCCGGCGCGCCGGTGCATGTCTTCCAGCTCGGAGATTCGTAACAACGCGCGGAACCGATCAAGCAGCGAATCGACATCGAGAATCGCCTGCTCGACGACGCCGGCATGCGCGCCATCGTTCGCCTCGCGGTGCATACGGTGCAACTGAGAGCGCAAGCGCGTCAGCGGCGTGCGCAAGTCATGGGCGATGCTGTCGCAGACACCTTTGACCTCGCTCATCAACCGCTCGATTTCGTCGAGCATGGAATTGACGATGCCGGCCAACATGTCGAGCTCGTCACGACGCCCGGACATCGGCAATCGCTGGTGCAGATCGCCGCGCATGATGGGTTGCGCAGCGGACTCGATCGCACGAATGCGCCGTAATGGACCGCGCGCCAGCCAGAGGCCGCCGATCAAACCCGGGATGATGGTGAGCGTGAGACCCCAGAACAGGGATCGATAAATGATGCTGTTGACCTGGTCGACCACGCTCGTGGCGCGCGCCAGAATCAACACTTCACCGTTACCTATCCCCTTGGCGAGGCCGCGCGCACGCACCGGTTCCTTGGCGCCCATCTGCTGTGCTCCACCCGGCAGGGAGTGCACGACGCCGTCGATCAAAACACCTTCTGGAATCCGTTCGATGTTGCCGGCGATCTTGCGGCCTTGCTGATCGAAGAGCCCCTGCAACACGCGCAGATCGAGCGCACCGGTTTGCGCAATCACCTCGGGCAGGTGGTCGCGATCGATGTTACTGAGGTAGTGCATGCGCTGGCGGAGGATTTCATCCACCACGCCGGAGAGATAACGTTTGGTGTCGTACTGCACCCAGCCGATCAGCAGCACGCTCCACAACACGAACAAGATGCCGTAGACCGGCAGCAGCCGAACCGTGCTGATGCGTGACAGCTCACCGAGCTTCAAGCACGTACCCTACTCCGCGAACGGTGTGAATGAGCGGCTCGCGCTCCGGCGGATCGAGCTTGCGCCGCAGCCGCCCGATGTGAACTTCGATCACGTTGGTGCCGGGGTCGAAATGATAGCCCCACACGGCCTCGAAGATCATGGTGCGCGTCAGCACGCGGCCGCTGTGGCGCATGAGAAATTCGAGCAGACGGAATTCGGTGGGCAGCAGATCGAGCAGGGTATCGCCGCGCTTGGCGGTGCGGTCGATCAGATCGAGCTGCAGGTCTCCGACCCGCAACATCATGGGCCGGGATGCACCCGCGTGCCGCCGCAGCAGCACTTCGATGCGAGCCGCCATTTCGTCGGGGTTGAATGGCTTGGTGAGATAGTCGTCCCCACCCGCCCGCAGGCCACGCACCCGTTCGTCTGCATCGGACAGGGCGCTGATCATCAGCACCGGTGTTTGCACACCGTACTCGCGCAGACGCGTGACTACCGTCAAACCGTCCATGCCGGGGAGCATGCGATCCAGTGTGATCGCGTCATAAAAACCCCCTCGCGCGCGCTCCAGCCCGGTGGCGCCGTCGCCCACCCATTCCGTGTCCAGGCCGTACCGCTGCAGTTCGGCGCAGATTTCATCAGCGGTCACGCGATCGTCTTCGATGATGAGTACTCTAGCCACGGCTCCCAGCCAACGCGTGTCAAGGAACCGGCAGGGTACCGCCCCTCTCAGGGAGGGGCAATTAAGGATGCTTTATATAGGGCCCGCGAAATGCGACGGGTTAGTGGCCGCCCTCGAGCGACTTCACCGCCTGAATCATCGCGACCATCACCTTCTGCGCGTCGCCGTATACAAGGTTGCAGTTGTCGGCGAAGAACAACTCGTTCTCGACGCCCGAGTAACCCTTGCCCTGGCCGCGCTTGATGACATAAACCTGCTTGGCCTGGTCCACGTTCAAGATGGGCATGCCGTAGATCGGGCTGGACTTGTTGGTGCGCGCCGCCGGATTGACCGTGTCGTTCGCGCCGATGACGACGGCAACGTCGGCTTCCTTGAACTCGCCGTTGATATCTTCCAAGTCGTAGATCATGTCGTACGGCACGCCCGCTTCCGCGAGCAGCACGTTCATATGGCCCGGCATGCGGCCCGCGACCGGATGGATCGCGAACTTCACTTCCACGCCCGCATCGGTCAGCAGCTTCACGAACTCGTACAACTTGTGCTGAGCCTGCGCGACCGCCAGGCCGTAGCCCGGCGCGATGATGACCTTCGATGCATATCGCATATTGATCGCGGCGTCGCCGGCTTCGGCCGGCTTTTGCGAGCCTTTGATCTCGCCTTGTTGTTCGCCGCCGCCATCGCCGAAGTTGCTGAAAATCACATTCGACACGCTGCGGTTCATCGCCTTCGCCATCAGCAGCGTGAGCAACGTACCCGCCGAGCCGACCACCATGCCCGCGATCATCAGCGCCGGGTTCTGCAGCACGTAGCCTTCGAAGCCCACGGCCAGACCAGTGAAGGCGTTGTACAACGAAATCACGACCGGCATGTCCGCGCCGCCGATCGGCATTGTCATCATCACGCCGAAGATCAGCGCGCCAATGAAGAACGCCGCGACAATGGCCGGATCTGCATGACCGTGCGCGACGAACACGATATAGATGGCGACAGCGAGCGTCGCAAGAAACACGATGCCGTTGAGAATCTGCTGGCCGCCGATGCGCCATACGCCGTTGATGCGGCCGTCGAGCTTGGCCCACGCAATCAACGAACCCGACAGCGACACCGCACCGATCAACGCGCCCACCACTGCGAGCAACAGCGGAATCGTTTGGTGAACTGCAGTGGTTCGTAACAACTCGACTGCAGCGATACAGGCCGCCGCGCCGCCGCCCATGCCGTTGTAGAGCGCGACCATCTGGGGCATCGCCGTCATCGCGACACGTTTGCCGCTCCACCATGCCCATGCGGTGCCGAGGAACAGTGCCACCGCTGCGAACACGACGTTCGTGCCCAGGTGCGGCAGCGCTGCCTCGTTGACGCCGAAGTAATAGAGGAAGCTGGCAAGGACGGCGACCAGCATGCCGATGCCGGCCACCATGATGCCGGAGCGCGCCGTCACCGGCGACGACATGCGCTTCAAGCCGTAGATGAACAGAAACGCCGCGGCGAAATAGCTGGCGTCGATGATGAACTGCGGAGTGAGGTTCATGGGCGCTTATGCCTTCTTCTGCTCGCCGGAGGGCTGCTTCTTGTCGCTGGGCTTGAACATTTCCAGCATGCGCTCCGTGACGACGTAACCGCCGGCCGCGTTGCCCGCACCCAGCAGCACACCGGCGAAGCCGATGATCTGTTCGACCAGCGAGGTGGCGTTGAGCAGTGCATACATCGCACCGACCACGACGATGCCGTGCACGAAGTTCGAGCCCGACATCAGCGGCGTGTGCAGAATGGACGGCACGCGCCCGATGATCTCGTAACCGGTGAAGGCGGCGAGCATGAAGATATACAGGGCAACGAAGCCCGTCAGCGTGGTAGCGAGATCCATAGGTTCACCCGACAACTTTTTGTGCTGCTTCGTTGACGATCTTGCCGTCGTGCGTGAGCGCGGTTTTGGCGACCACCTCGTCGGTCCAGTCGAGCTTGATGCCGCCGTCCTTGACGAACAGCTCGATCAAGTTGAATTGGTTCTTGGCATACAGCTCGCTCGCGTGCTCGCCGAGCATGCTCGGCACGTTGAGCGGCCCGACGACGGTCACCTGGCCCACTTGTATGGTCTCGCCCGGCTGCGTGTATTCACAGTTGCCGCCACCTTCGGCGGCGAGGTCGATGATCACGCTGCCGGCTTTCATGCCATCGACCTGCGCCTTGCTGATCAGCTTCGGCGACGGCCGGCCGGGAATGGCCGCGGTCGTGATGATGATGTCGGCTTGTTGAATGTGCTTGGTGACGACACTGGCAATCTTGTCTTTCTCTTCCTGAGTGAGCTCGCGCGCATAGCCGCCTGCACCGCGGGCATCGACGCCGGTATCGACGAACTTGGCGCCAAGCGATTCGGCCTGTTCCTTCGTTTCGGGCCGCACGTCGTAACCTTCGGTCATCGCGCCCAAGCGGCGCGCCGTCGCCAATGCTTGCAAGCCAGCGACACCGAGGCCCATCACCAACGTTCGAGCGGGACGAATCGAGCCGACCGCGGTGGTCATCATCGGCAAAATGCGCGCGAGATGGGTGGCGCCGAGCAGGGCTGCGTAGTACCCGGCAAGCGCCGCCTGGCTCGACAGCGCGTCCATGGCCTGAGCGCGCGTGATACGCGGCACCAGCTCCATAGCAAACGTGGTGATATGACGATCGCGCAATCGTTTGGTCAGCTCGACTTCCTTGTGCGCGTAGACGAAGGAAATCAGGATGGCGCCCGGCTTCATCGCCTCGACGATGCTCAGATCGGGCGGCTGGACGCTCGCGACCACGTCGGCATCGCGCACCAGCGCGAGCGGATCGGCGCTGAATTTCACGTTCTTGAAGGCGGAATCGGGCAGTTTTACCGCGTCGCCGGCGCCGGCCTGCATGTGAACTTCGGCCCCGAGCTTGCTGAGCTTGTCGGCCACCGCAGGCACCAGGGCTACGCGCTTTTCATTGACGCGAGTTTCCTTCAGAACAGCGATCTTCACCGTCATGCCGACTGATCCTCCCCCACAAATTCATTTAAACCGGGTGCCAGTTTGCACATAAAATTCCCGCCATTGTGGATGCCTTGTTCGCACTCGGCAACACGCGCATGCTGCGCGCCCGGCGGGAAGCTCGGTTCATCAAACCACGCGACCCGCCCAGGATGCCAGCGGTTCACACTGCTTGTATTGAACGAACACGGCCACGCGGATAAATGGCAGTCGACTCCCGAGTATTGACTTCGATCGGCAGAGCCGCCCTGGTGCTGGCGTATCCGCTGGTCGCGCACTTCGGCGTCATTCAGAACAGCGTGACGCTGATCGCCATCGCGCTGGGCCTGTTGATCGTGCTGCCCATGGCGCCAGCCCTCGGCCGGGGCAGCGTCATCGCCTGGCTGGTACTGTTGCCCGTGGTCGCGGCGCTTTGGTGGTTATCGCGCTCCACGCACGGGACACTGCCGCTGTATATCGCGCCGGTGCTGGTGCCAGGATTCATGGCGGTCGTGTTTGGCAGCACTTTGCTCGCCGGGCAGGTTCCGCTAATCGAGCAACTGATCCGCATCATGGAGCCCAACGAGCAGCCCGAGCCCGACGTGCTGGCGTACGCCCATCAGCTGACCAGAGCCTGGACGCTGTTCTTCGTGACGTTGGCGCTGACCAATCTGGTGCTGGGACTGCTGGCCGAGCCCGACGGCATGCTGCTGGCCGCCGGCATCACACCGCCGGTGACGGTGCCCGAGCTGTGGTGGTCGCTGGTCGCCAACCTGATCGGATATTTGCTGGTCGCGGCTTTCTTCCTGATTGAGTACGCTTACCGCCGCCACCGCTTCCCGCGGCAACCCTATCGCAACATGCTGGATTTTTTTCTAAAGGTACTCGCGGCCATGCCGCGCCTGGTCAGCAGCGCCGCTGGCCCTCGTCGCTGAATCACATGAGCCCCGCCGCCCACGCAACCGTTCTGCGGATCGCCGCGAATCATCCGTCGCTGCCCGGTCATTTTCCGGGTCAGCCGATCGTGCCTGGCGTGGTGCTGCTGGACTGCGTGCTGCAGGAAGCGGAGCGCTGGCTGCAACGCCCGTTGCGCGTGCTCGCACTGCCCACCGCGAAGTTCACCGCACCGCTGCTGCCCGATCAGTCCGCAGAGCTGCAATTGAAACTGGATGCCGACGAACTGCGCTTCACCTTGAGCCGCTACGGCGCGCCCCTCGCGCAGGGATTGTTTCGCATCGCGGCCAACCTCGAGCCTGCGCACACAGGCAACGGAGCGGCGTGAAACAGCAGTGGCTCGAGCGCCCCGAAGCCGGCTCGCTCTTCGGGTACCGATTGATCAGTACGTTCGCACGGCTGTGCGGGCGGACCGCCGCGCGCCTGGTGCTCTTTCCCATCACCGCCTTCTACGTCGTGAGACGTGGACCGGAGCGGCGCGCTGCGCGTGATTATCTGCAACGTATCCTGGGGCGCAAACCGACGCTGGCGGATGTCGTCAGGCAGTTCTACTACTTCGCCTCCGTCGTGCTGGATCGTCTCTTCCTGTTGTCGGAGAGCTTCAAACGTTTCGATGTCCAAGTTCACGGCCTGGATGACCTGCGCGCGCAATGGGCCAAGAAACAAGGCGTGCTGGTATTCGGCTCCCACCTGGGCAGCTTCGACGCCTTGCGTGCGCTGAGCGAGTTCCGCAAGGACGTGAAAGTCCGGGTGGTGCTGGATACGGAACAGAATCCGGAGATCACGCGCTTCCTCGCCGCCTTCAATCCGGAGCTGGCGCGCTCCATCATCAATGCCCGGCAGGATGGCGCAATCACCGCGCTGGCGATCAAGGAGGCGCTCGATGAAGGCGCGCTGGTCACGTTGCTGGTCGATCGCGCTCGGCCTGGCAATCAGGTATCGGTTGTGAATTTCCTCGGCGAGCCCGCGGCATTTCCGACCGGGCCGTGGCAACTCGCGGCCGCGCTCAAGGTACCGGTGGTTCTATGCTTCGGTCTGTACGGCGGCGGCAATCGGTACGACCTGCATTTCGAATCGTTCGCGGACACGGTCCGAGTGGAACGCAAGGACCGCGAGGCGAGTCTCAATGCCATCATTCAACGGTATGCGGACCGATTGGCCCACTACACCCGCAGCGCGCCGTACAATTGGTTCAACTTCTATGATTTCTGGCACCTCAACTCGTCTGCCCCTGATGCTGGCTCTGCTGGGGGCGCTGATAGCGCCGCTGACGGCGGGGAGCGCGGCCCTCAATGATCAGGAAGCCGATGCTCTGATCGGCCGGCTGGCCAAGCCTGCGCCGGCCACCATCTCCTTCACCGAGGTGCGCTTCTCGAAGCTGCTGCGCGCGCCGCTGATCGTCTCCGGCGACCTGGGTTATTCCGGGCCGGAAAGTCTGGATCGGCGTGTCACTGCGCCCTATCGCGAACAAACGTCGATTCGCGGGGAATCCGTGAAGGTGGAGCGCGAAGGCGACAAGCCGCGCAGCTTCGCTTTGAAACATGCTCCGGAACTGCGCGGATTGTTGTCCGGATTCTCGGCCATGCTCGCCGGTGACCCTGTGGCACTAAGAAAGGCATTCAATGTCGAGATGGCCGGCAATGACGATGGTTGGACACTCAAGCTGACGCCGACCGACACCAAAGCTCGCCGCCGCCTGCAGCAGATCGAAGTCAACGGCCGTCACAGCGAGCCGCGCTGCTTTTCGATGACGACGGCCGATGGCGCCTCCAGTGTCTTGCTGCTAGGCGCCGCTTCCGCCGAGCCGGTAGCGCCCGATGTGACTTTGATCGCCCTGCAGCGCCGCTGCGGCTCCGGCCAGGGCAGCTGAGCCTGGCGCTGCTCGCTCCCTCATGAAGCTCACCCGCTCGGCATTACTGCTGCTGTTCCTCTGGCTCGTGCTGCTCGCGGGCCTGACGTGGTTCGTGCAACGGCAGCTGCAAGTCGGCACCGATCTGCGTTTATTTCTTCCCAGCCCGACCACGCCCGAGCAGCGCTTGCTGCTGGAAGAAATCGGCGAGGGGCCGGCATCGCGCGTAATGGTGATATCTCTGGAGGGCGTGGCGCCGGAACAGCTCGCCGACGCATCGCGCACGCTCGTCGAGAATCTGCAGTCGAGCCCGAATTTCCGTCTCGTCACCAACGGCGACATTTCGCTCGACAGCGTCCCCGATGAGCTGCTGGCCTATCGTTATCTGCTCTCGCCCACCCTGGACGAGCGGCCGCTCGACCAGAAGTATCTGCACTCGCAGTTGCAAGAGCGCGCGCGTGATCTGGCGTCACCGGCTGGAGCTTTCCTCGAACCGTGGCTGCCGCGCGATCCGACGCTCGAACTGCTGAAGGTGTTGCAGCGTTGGCAGCCGATGCAGGAGCCGAACCGACTGTTCGATGTTTGGTTCGATCGCGAAGGCAAACGCGCCCTGCTGCTCGCACAGACACGCGCCGCTGCCTTCGATCCGGATCAACAGCGCCTGGCCGTCGAGCAACTGAACGCCGAAGCAGAACGACTGAGGCGCGACGAGGGTGTGACGCTGACCTTCAGCGGCGCCGGCAAGTTCTCGGTGATGATGGAAGAGCGAACGCGCGGCGAAGCGACGGCGCTCGGTACCGCCGCGACCGTCGGCATGATCATCCTGCTGCTGGTCGCCTATCGACGGATCGGCAGCGTCGTGTTGAGCGCTTTGCCGCTAGCCAGCGCCGGATTGGCGGGACTGGCAGCCGTCAGCGCGCTGTTCGGGACGGTTCACGGGATCACGCTGGCTTTTGGCTTCACGTTGATCGGCGTCGCGCAGGATTACCCGATTCATTTGCTGAGCCACCGGCACGCGACGCGATCGCCGGTCGAAGCCGCTCGCGAACTGTGGCCGACACTCGCGACCGGCGTGGCAAGCACCTGCATCGCGTATGTCACATTCCTGTTCTCCGGTGTCATCGGACTGGCGCAGCTCGCGTGCTTCACGGTCGCCGGTCTCGCGGTCGCCGGTTTGACGACCCGGTTTGCGCTGCCGGTGCTGATGGATCCCGAGGGTCGCGACTTCGGCGACTCTGCCTGGCTCGGTAAGGTTTGGCAGGGCATGCAACGCCTGCCGCGCCCCCGCTGGGCGGGCGTGGTCGCCATCGCTCTCTCCGTCGCCGCGATGGTGTTCGCGCCTCAACCCATGTGGGAAAGCGACCTGAGCAAGCTCACGCCGGTGCCGAAGGAGCTGTTGATCCAGGATCAGGAGCTGCGTTCGGAACTGGGCACACCCGACGTTCGCTATCTGCTGGTCATCACCGCCGCCGACACCGAATACGCGTTGCAGAAGCTCGAAGCGCTGGACGCGCCGCTGCAGAAGCTGGTTGCGGACGGTGCGATCAGTGGCTATGACCACGCCGCACGATACGTGCCGACGGCTGAAAAACAGCGGCAGCGACAGGCTCGTTTGCCCGAGCCCGCAACGTTGCGAGCTGATGTCGATGCAGCCGTCAAAGACACGCCGTTCCGCCCCGATGTGTTCGAGCCTTTCTTCGCAGACGTGGAGAAGGCGCGTCGCCTGCGATTGCTGACGGTCGATCAACTGCGCGATTCGCCGCTGGGGGTGAGCGTGGAAATGTTATTGACCCGGCACGGCGATGAAGACGATAAAGCCGCTGCTCGCACGACCGCGCTCGTCACGTTCAGCGGCGTCCAAGACGTCGCCGCTCTGGAGCGCTTCGCCGCGGGTTCCGGCGTGACCTTGTTGGACACGAAGAACGCGTCGGAAACGCTAGTAACTCACCAGCGCATCAAGATTCTATGGAGCCTGGCGGTGGCCGCCGTGCTGCTCGCCGGCGTCGTCATGTTCGCGTTGCGCCGGGCGTCGCGTGTTTATCGCGTGCTCGCGCCAATGGCGCTGACGACGCTGCTCATCATCGGCATCTTGCAGGCCGCCGGCGTATCGATGACCTTGTTTCATCTGATCGCGCTGATCCTCGCCGCCGGTCTCGGTCTGGACTACGCACTGTTCTTTGAACATGCAGCCGACGATCCGATGGAACAGCGACGCACCCTGCACGCATTGCTCGTATGCTCGGCTTCGACGCTGATGGTGTTTTCGTTACTCGCCTTGTCGTCGCTGCCGGTGCTCCGCGCCCTGGGCTTGACGGTCTCGATCGGCGTTGTTTCTAATTTTGTGCTCGCGTTACTCCTGACCCGACCAACACCCCCTGCTCATGGCACGTGAAGACATCGCAGCGCTGATTCCGCATCAAGGCGGCATGTGCCTTTGGGAGCACATCGTCGAATGGGATGACACGCGCATCGTTCTCGAAACGAACAGCCATCGTGCCCTCGACAATCCATTGCGCGCGAACGACAGGCTACGTGCGGTTCATCTGTGCGAATACGGGGCGCAGGCAATGGCAGTTCACGGCGCACTGAGAGCCGCACCCCGGCAGGCGCGCCCCGGCATGCTGGTCTCACTGCGCTCGGTAACGTTTGCTCGGGACTATATCGACGATCTGACGGGTCCACTGCGCGTGGCAGCGACATGCCTGCAGTCTGCTGAAACCAGTCAGCAGTACAGTTTCACGATCACGCACAACGGCGAAGTGGCGGCGGAAGGTCGCGCCGCCGTGCTGCTCAAGCTGCCTTCGTAAAGAGCAGCGATTCCGACATCGTCGGCGGTACAGCACTGAGCAGCTTGCGGACTTCGGAGGCATCCAGTGACGGCTGCTCGCCGCAGGCGCGCTCGATGATTTCCGCCGCGAGCGAATTCAACAACGCGGTGTACTCGATGACCCGAGCGCGGAACGCTTCTTCGTCGAGCTGATCGCGCAGACCCCGGTTCAACTCCGCGAACCAGGGCAGCGCAGCCTGATCCAGCAGCACTGCGTCATTGCGACGAGCGCTGACTTTCGACCATTCGCGCATGAAATTCTGCACGGCCACGTTCAGGGCGCGTGAATGATTCAAGTGATCCGACAGCCGGCTCAAGTTGGCGAGGTCGGTGAGCCGACGCTGGAAGAACAGCTGACACAGCACGCCCCAGTAGTAGGTGTAGTCCCAGATCACCTTGACCGGCATGACTTCGGGATCGCCGAACATGGCGTACTGATTCGTGTACAGCGCCAGCGTGCTCTCGTAGAACGAGAAGTAGATCTGCTGATACACGTGTGCGCGGCCATTGATCAGCTCGCCTTGCAGATCGCGCGCGATCAGGTCGGCGATGTAGCAGTTGCTGATGCCGATGAAATCGCTGCCAGGCGAGTAGAACGGATCGAGGAACACGCCCGCCTCGCCGGTCAGCGCCCAACGATCGCCCGAGAACACTTGCTTGCAGCCATAGGAGAAATTGCGCAGGAAACAGAAATCCTGCAGCAGGTGCTGCTTGCCTTCCAGCTCACGCGCCAAGCGCGGCTGGTGCACACGGAACCATTCGAGCGCCTTCTCGAAGGTATTCATGGTTTCGAGCGGATGAGTGACGGCGTCGCAGACGATGCCGACCGAATGCGAGCCGGAGGACAGCGGAATCAACCATGCCCAGTAGCCTTCGCCGCACAGATGATTGGTGGACAGCCAGCGGTACGGCGGATCGCAGCGATTCAGCCACGTGGCGTCCGACGACCACTCGTCCACATCGATCTTCGCGCCGATCCGGAACCAGACCGCGTTGGCGTTGTGAGCATTGTCCTGCTGCAGCCCGAGCTTGCGCTTGATCAGGCCGGCGCGACCCGACGCATCGATCAGCCAGCGCGATCGAAGCTCGTGCTGCCGGCCCTCGACTTCGTATCGCACCCAATGTTCGGCGCCCTGAGTGCCCACATCGAAACTGCGCACGACTGCGCCGTCGATGAACTCGACGCCCAGCTCGCGCACGTGCTCACCCAGGAAGTTTTCGAACACGCCGCGATCGAGCTGGTAAGTCGGCGTCGAGAGATAGCGGCTCGCTCCCAACTCGGTGACGCCATCCAGGTCTTCACGCCCTTCGGAAAAGAAAAAGCGGAAACCAAATTTCTTCAGCTGCTGGCTGTTCAGGTGCTCTTTGAGGCCGAGCACGGTGTCGAAGTAGTGGGCGCCGATTTCCACGGACGATTCGCCCACCTTGTGCGCGGCCGGCGGCACCGGATGGCGACGACGCTCGACGATCCGAATCGACAGCGAAGGAAACTGCCGGCGCAATTGAATGGCGAGCGTCAGCCCTGCCAGGCCGCCGCCCAGGATGGCCACATCCACCTTGGCGACTTCACTCGGTGCACTCATTGGGGGCCTAGTTCACTTGAACGTTCAGGGCGGTCTGCCGACTCAGCGCCAGACTCAGCGTGCGAGGATTCGAGCTCGCCAGTATCTCGAAGAACGGCAGACACGGCGCCAAGGCATTGTCGGCAACCAGCGGAGCCGCAGCGGATCGCGCTTCGGTTGGCTGACACTCGGCGACCGATTCGGTCGTGAGAATCAAACCACGTTGCTGCTCCGATTTGCTCACCGGCGTCAGCACCAAAGCCGCGCCCAACAACCCACGACTCGGCGCCATGCTCGCAAGGGCGCCTTTCGATTCGATGTCGAACGCGACGTACAAGACAGGCCGCTGCTCGCAAATGGCTTGTGTTGCCGCTTCGAGCAGACCTGCACCGAACGTGTATTCGTAAGCGCTGATCGCTGTGTACGGCGCGAGGCTGCCCGTGCCGATGCTCCAATAACCCGCGGCCGCGTTGTGAACGGAATTGTGAAACTTGATCGGCGAAATCAACGTAGGCGTGGTTGCCAGCGTCGAGCACATGTAGTCGCTGATCGCCAGATCGCCGTGCGTCGATGCAAACACCGACGGCAAATCCGACGGCTTACGACCCGCGGCTTCGCACGCACGAGCCGCAACTTCGAGCGCGACGGCAACGGTATCGGGAGCACGCCGGCGCTCTGTCGGTGCGAGCAACGTCGGCGACGGTCGAGCGCTCGGCGCTTCCGGTGCTGCCTGTTCGCCAAGAATCACGGCGCGTGCGATGTCCCAGCCCGGCAGACGCGAGGCCCAGAACGAAACGCCTTCGATCGCGACCCGCAGCGTCATCGATCTCTCCCGAACACCAGCACGCAATTACTGCCGCCGAAGCCGAACGAGAAGCTCAACGCGTGGCGCGCCTTACGCTCCACGTTATCGCGCTGGATTTGCGGACCGCAGGCGAGATCCGGCACCCGCAAATTCAACGTGCCCGGCAACAGCTGATGTTCGAGCGCGATCAAACTGATGGCCGCTTCGACGATGCCCGCCGCGCCGAGCGTGTGCCCGGTCCAACCTTTGGTGGAGCTGGCGCACGTAGCCGTGGGAAACAGATCGGCGACGATTTTCGCTTCCACCTCATCGTTCTTCTGGCTCGCGGTGCCGTGCAGATTGATGTAATCGATGTCCTCGGGCCGCAAGTCCGCGCGCCTGAGCGCATCGTTCAGTGCGAGCCGCGCGCCGACGCCTTCGGGATGCGGCGTCGACATGTGATGAGCATCATTGGATTCGCCATAGCCCAGCAGCCACGCGCCGCCCGGCGCCTGCTTTTCCAACAGCGCAAAGCCCGCGGCTTCGCCGAGATTGATGCCCCGACGCTCCACATCGAACGGCCGGCATTGCTCGGACGATACCAACTCGAGCGAATTGAATCCGAACAAGACGCTGCCGCACAGTGAGTCGACACCGCCGACGATGGCGGCGTCAGCCAGGCCGGTGCGAATCAAACGTTCCGCCTGCGCGAATACTTTCGCGCTGGAAGAGCACGCCGTCGCAACCGTCACGCTCATGCCCGTGAGGCCCAGCGCGTGCTGCACGAAGTCGCCCAGCGAATGGGGCGTGTGAATGATGGGGCGACGCAGATCGGCGGGATAACGGCCATCTGGATCGAGCCGCGTATACGCTTCCTCGCTGGCGCCGATGCTCGATGTCGACGTGCCCATGACGACAGCCACTCGGTCGGCGCCATACCGGTCGCGAGCTTCGCGGGCCGCTTCGATGAAGCCATCGGTAGCCAGGCCACGCCATGCGAGCCGGTTGTTACGACAATCCCAGTTGGCGAATTCCGCCGGCAACGGCTGCTCTTCGAGCCCCGGCACCCGCCCGATCCAGGTGTCGATGGGCGACGGACCGAAATCGTTCTTGCTCAGGCCGGAACGCCGCTCGCGCAGTGCTGCCAGCGTCGCCGCGGTTCCGTCCCCGACCGCGGAACAGAGCGTGTATGCAGTGATTCTCAGGGACCGGGATTGCATCTGTCCGCGCGCGTCAGGCGGTCACGCGATTGGTAGCGATGTGGGCCGCCAGCGAGCGCAGTGAGCTGAAAATACGCACATTGTTTTCATCGTCCGAGCGCAGCTGGAAGCCATAGCGCTTGGAGATCTCCAGCGCCAGTTCGAGCGCGTCGATGGAATCCAGGCCGAGCCCGGTCTTGAACAGCGGCGCCTCCGGATCGATGTCCGCGGGCGTTACGCCTTCCAGGTTGAGCGCAGTGACGATGAGTTCGGCGAGCTCGCGCTCACCGGCTGATTGGGTTGCTGACATGAACGAAACAGGCCCTGTACAAAAGGCTGATTTGAGACGCTGGAGCGGCGAACCGCAGGGCGCGAAGTGTATCATCCGGCCCGCGCGCGCTTCGAACGTCGCGCACGTTTTCCCAACCCCAAACCCAACCACTGATTTTGACGACGTGATGCGCAGCAGTTCCGGCGAGCAGCCAGCCCAGTCCCTTCCGGCCGCCCTCCGCGTTGCCTATCACCCGTTCGATCGCGCCGGCGAGCCGGCCGCCAGGGTGCTGGCAGCCATCCGTTTCGGCGCGGCGAAGAGCCCGCCCGCGGGATTGACCATCGATGTGGGATTGGAGCCGCTGCAGGCGTCTGCTGCGACACCTGGCGCGGAATTATGGTTTGCGACCGGGCCGGTCCACACTGGTCAATGGTCCGATGGCGCCGTCGCCGGGCCGGGCCGGGTGCGTTATGCGCACGACGATCATTATCTGTTCGCGGTCGTCGAGCTGGACGAGCGGGAGCATGGCGGCATTCTGCTGACAGCCGAGCACGCTTACGCCGCCGTCCGGCATTTCCAGCAGCAGTCAGGTTTTCCCCACCTGTTGCGCATGTGGAATTACATGGACGCGATCAACGAGGGCTCGGGCGACCTCGAACGCTATAGACTATTCAACGTCGGCCGTGGCCGCGGCCTGGGCGAAGTGAGCCAGAGCTACCCGTCGGCGACGGCCATTGGCCGGCAGCGGTCCAATCACATCCTGCAGGTGTTCTGGCTGGCGGGTAAGGTGGCCGGACAGTCGCTGGAAAATCCACGACAGGTCAGCGCCTTTCACTACCCGCGCGTACACGGGCCGGTCAGCCCGGTCTTCGCGCGCGCCTTGATCGCGCCGGACCAGACTCTGCTGATTTCAGGCACGGCGAGCATCGTCGGCCATCATTCCCAGCATCATGACGATGCGATGGAACAGCTGGAAGAAACGGTGCGCAACCTCAGCTCGTTCGCCCCGCACGTGCGGCGTCCCCGGACGGCTGCACAGGGGAATTTGCTCAAGGTCTACGTAAGGGAGCCGGAACTCACGGCGCGGATCGCCGAGCGCCTGCGCCAGCTCTATCCAACCAGCGACATCCTGTTCGTAGCGGCGGACATTTGTCGTCGCGAGCTGCTGCTCGAGATCGAAGCAATCTCACTCGCGTCGTAACGCTTTCAGTAAATTCTCGCGCGGCAGCTTGCCCAGCTCATTGCGAGGCAGCTGGTCGACGATCAGCAGCGGCCGGGGCAAGAACGCGCTGTCGACGCCACTGGCGAGCTGATCCAACACCTCCCGCGCCGTGAGCTTCGGAGCCACGACCAGTGCGGCGACCCGTCGGATCGTGCCTACCGCATCGGGGTCGGGCTGAAACACTGCCGCCTCCTGCACGCCCGGAATGGCCAGCAACCGTTTGGTGAGATCGGTCAGCGAGGCGCGCTTGCCAGCGACTTCGATCATGTCGGAGCTGCGGCCACGCACGACAAAGCGATTACCTGGCTGCAGCTCGACCATATCCTGTAACAACACCGGCTCGACGAACCAAGGCGCGTGCACGAGAGTACCGTCATCGCGCGGCTCCAAGCGCACGCCATCGTACAGCCGCCACTGCTCTTCCCTGGCCGTGAGCCGGCTGGCGAATACACAAGTTTCAGTCGATCCAAACATTTCAACCATTTCACCGCCGAGCTTGGCGGTGACCGCCGCGGCCAGCGGTTGATCCAACGGCGCCGTGGCGCTGACGATCACATCGACTGCAGGAAACTGTTGATCGGAACCGAGGATGGCGCGCATGTGCACCGGCGTAGTGACGAGCACGCGCGGTCGCGGCAGCTCCGCCAAAGCGGCGGCGATATCGGCTGGAAACAAAGGCCGCCCGGCGTGCACGGCCATGTCGCCTGCCAACGGCAGCAACACGCTCATCTCCATGCCGTACATGTGCTGCGGCGGGACGGTCGCAAGTACCCAGACAGTTGCGGTCTTGTCCGGCAGCGCTGCGCGAATGGCCTGAGCGTTGCGAGCATTACTGCCGCTCACGGTGCGCCAGAGCTTGGGAAATGTTTTCGGTTGACCGGTGCTGCCCGAGGTGTACCCGACCATCGCGGTCAGGTCGGCGGGAATGCGATCGTTGACGGCGTCACTCGAACCCTGCGCGAAGGCGGCATCTACAGCCTCGTCGTCGATGCGATAGCTGCCGACGTTGGCGTTCGCTACGTCGGCAACGACTTGCTCGGCTCGCGAAGAGGGCAACAGCACGGTGTGCCCGACACTCAGTGCCGCCGCATAAGCAACGAGGAATTTGTACCGGTCTTCGCACAGATCGATCATCGCAGCCGGCGCGGTCTGCTTCGGCAATCGCGCGACGACCGCAGCGACGTGCGCCCGAAACTCGGCGAGCGGCACAGGCGCGCCACGACGCCAGGCAATCGGCCGCTGCGCATCAGCCGAAACGAACAACGGCAGTGTCGCTGCCTCGGGAGCACTCACGATCGGCGACTCACTTCCAGCGCTTGAACACCATCGATGTGTTCACGCCACCGAACGCGAAGTTGTTGTTCATCACATACTCGGTGCTGATCGCGCGGCCTTCGCCGGTGATGTATTCGAGGTCGCCGCAACGAGGATCGATGTTGTCCAGGTTCAACGTCGGCGCGAACCAGCCAGCATTCATCATTTCGATGCTGAACCAAGCCTCCAGCGCGCCGCATGCACCGAGCGTGTGGCCGAGGTAACTCTTCTGTGAGCTGAGTGGCATGCGCTTGCCGAACAACGCCGACGTGGCTCGCGTCTCCGCGATATCGCCGTGCTCGGTCGCGGTGCCGTGACCGTTCACGTAGCCGATGACATCTGGAGAAATTCCCGCATCCTGCAGCGCCAGCTCCATCACCACGCGCATCGTCGACTCTTCCGGCTTCGTGACGTGCACGCCGTCCGAATTGCTGCCAAAGCCAACCAACTCCGCGTGAATGCGAGCACCGCGCCGCTGCGCATGCTCGAGCTCTTCGAGAATCAGCATCGCGCCGCCTTCGCCGACCACCAAACCATCTCGATCGCGGTCGTAAGGACGCGGCGTGGTGTGCGGCTGATCGTTGCGACGGCTCGTGGCGTACAACGTATCGAACGCCATGGCCTCGGTCGGACACAGCTCTTCGGCGCCGCCGGCGATCATCACATCCTGTCGGCCGAACTTGATGGCTTCGTACGCGTAACCGATGCCCTGGCTACCCGACGTGCACGCGCTCGAGGTCGGGATGATCCGGCCCTTCGCACCGAAGAAGATGCCGACGTTGGCCGCGGTGGTGTGCGGCATCATGCGCACGTACGAGTTTGCATTCAGCCGGCTGCCATCGCCGCGCAGAATCATTTCCGCGAAATCGGAGATATCGGCGGTGCTGCCTGTAGACGATCCCGACGACACGCCCGTTGCGCCGCTGGCGACGACGGGCGAGCCGGTCAATCCCGCATCGGCGACGGCCAGCTCGGCGGCACGCACCGCCAACTGCGAGACCCGGCCCATGCTACGCAGTTGTTTGCGGGTCCAATGCGGTGGTGGCTTGAACTCGATCGGACCGCCCAATCGAGTATTCATGTCCTTGAGATGATCCCACTCATGCATGGTGCGGATCGCGTTTCGACGCGCGCGCAAGCCGGCGAAGATCTCGGGCCAGCTGGAGCCGAGGCCGCACAACCCACCCACGCCTGTGACCACCACGCGACGCATCAGCACAGTCCTCCGTTCACCGAGAGCACCTGACGAGTGATGTACGAAGCGTCGCGCGACAGAAGAAACGTCACCGCGGCAGCAACTTCCTCGGCGGTGCCGGCGCGCTGCGCGGGAATCGCCTTGAGGATTTCCTCCATGGGCACGTTCTCATCGACCATATCGGTGCCGATCAGTCCCGGCGCGACGCAATTGACCGTGATGTTCCGTTTGGCCAGCTCGACCGCCAGCGCTTTGGTCGCGCCGATCACGCCAGCCTTCGCGGCGCTGTAGTTCACCTGGCCGCGATTGCCGACCACGCCGGACACCGATGCAAGCGTGACGATGCGGCCCGGAGCGCGCCGGCGCACCATCGGCATGATCAGAGGTTGCAGCACGTTGTAGAAGGCGTCGAGATTGGTCCGAATCACACCATCCCACTGCTCTTCGGTCATCGCCGGAAACGCAGCGTCGGAATGAATGCCGGCGTTACACACGACGCCGTAGTAAGCGCCGTGCGCGCCGATGTCAGCGGCCAAAGCGGCGGCACAAGCAGCGCGATCCGAAACGTCGAACTGCAACACGCGTGACTGGCGGCCGAGCGTTTGGATTTCGCCCGCTACTGTTTCGGCTTCATCACGTCGTGAGCGGCAATGCACGACAACGTCGAAGCCATCCGCCGCTGCGCGAAGCGCAATCGCGCGGCCGATGCCGCGGCTGGAACCGGTGACGAGAATCGTGTCGCTCATGCGGCGCAGAGCTTAGCAACCATGTCGAGACGGCGCTCGGGTTCGGCCACGAACGGATTGGATTCATCCCACGCATAACCGGCGAGGATGGCGCAGATCATGCCGCGGATGCCGGCCGGCTGGTTCTTCGAGAACATGATGTCCTGGAAGCGGCCGTCGTACCACGCCTTCACGTAGGTGCGGAACGTGTCCACACCTTTGCGCAGCGGGGCTTCGAACTCATTGGTCCAGTCGACCGTCTCGCCGCGCAGCTGACGATCCAACACACGCGCCGCCATGCTGGACGAGCGCATCGCGATGGTGATGCCGGAGGAAAAAATCGGATCCAGAAATTCCGCCGCGTTACCCAGCAGCGCGAAGCCTTTGCCGTGCATGGACTTCACGTTCGCCGAATAGCCCGACATGCCGCGCACCGGCGTATCCCAAACCGCCTTCTCCAGCACTCGTTTGAGGAACGGCTCCTCTTGAGTCAGCTGCTTGAGGCGATCATCGAGCTGCTCCGGATATTTGGACAGGAATTCCGGGGTCGCCGCGCAGCCGATCGAGCAACGGCCGTCGTTGAATGGAATCAACCAGTACCAGACATCGCGATGCTCGGGGTGCACGATGATTTGAACCTTGTTGCGATCGAACGCATCGGGCTCGGAACCGTCGGCGACCTGCGTGAACACCGCATTGCGCGGAGCGAACGGCGAGGGAGTTTCGAGATCGAGCAGCTTGGGCAGCACGCGCGCGAAGCCGCTCGCGTCGAGCAGGAACTTACCTTCCACTTCGTATTGCTCGCCCTGGACATCGACAGCACGCACGCGCGGCTTGTCGCCGCTGACATCGACGGCGGTGACGCGAGTCTCGTAACGAATCTCGGCGCCCTGCTTCTCCGCTTCATCGGCCAGTACTTTGTCGAACGTGGCGCGCGCGACTTGAAACGTCGAGTCTCGGCCGTCGCCGAACTTCTGGCTGAAATCGAAATCGCCGTAGGCCTCGCCCCGTACGAATGCCGCGCCGTTCTTGAACTGAAAGCCGACACTTTCCACGGCCTCGAGCATGCCGGCCTCCGCCACGAAATCCATGCAATGCGGCAGCAGGCTCTCGCCAATCGAGAAGCGCGGAAAGCGGGCGCCTTCGAGCACGAGTACATCCCAGCCGCGCTTTCTCAGCAGAGCCGCAGCGATCGAACCCGACGGGCCGGCGCCAATGACGATGACATCACGCTGTTCCAAGATCGTTCCTCATCAATGCCTGCTTCACACGCGCGAGCAACGGCTCCGGCGTCACGAACTGCAAAGCATGGGTTTTGGCATCCACGGCGACCTGCACGCTCTTGCCTCGCGCCAGGCGCTCCCGATCGGCAGGACGCGTCACCAGGTAATTCACGGTGATGCGATTTTCCCACTCGATCAGCGAAGCGCGCACGTTCAGGCGCTCACCCATGCGCGCGGCGTGCAGATACTTCACGTGCATTTCCACGATGGGCCACGCATAGCCGGACGCGGCCATGGTGTCGTAGCCGAAGTCGAGTCGATCCATCAGCGCCCAGCGCGCGGTTTCCAGATACTTCAGGTAATGGCCGTGCCACATGACACCGATGATGTCGATGTCGTGGAATGCCACGGTCACGTCGATGCTCGCGCTGATCGCGCCCTCTTTGCGCATTTCAGGGCGCATGAGCGTCAAGCATTCGCATCGCGCTCCTGCACCTCGGCCGCGGGCTTGGTCCGCGCAATCTTTCGCCACAGCAACACGGGCAGGCGCACCAACATGCCGAGGGTGAGGCGGATGTGGAGCGTGGTCATGCGCACGTTGTCGAGGAACATGCGGAAGTGCGACACGCCGTCGAGGGGATAGGAGACGCGCGTATCCAGCCAGCGCATCGGCACCTGGCGCCAGTGCAGCCGGACGATGATTTCCGAATCGAAGTCCATGCGCGGGCCGATGTGCTGCTGATCGGCCAGCTCGAGCGTGGTCGCGAGCGGATACAGCCGGAAGCCGCACATCGAATCAATGATGTCGAACGACAGCGTCTCCAGCCAGACCATGGCGTGCGTGAGATACCGGCCGTAGTAGCGCGCCTTGGGAATGCTGGCATCGAACACGGGACGGCCGCAGATCACCGCGTCGGGCGCTTCGCGTGCGGCTTCGACGAAGCGGCGCGCATCGCTCAACGTGTGCTGACCGTCGGCATCGACTTGGATCGCGTGGGTGAAGCCGAGCTTGGCCGCGCCTCGGAAGCCAGTTATGACGGCCACGCCCTTGCCGCGATTGACCTCATGACGCAGCAGCGTGACTTCGGGCTGCTCACTCAACTGATCCAGCACCCGCGCGCACTCCGGGCTGCAACCATCATCGACAAGAACGACGGGCAGACCCTGCGCGCGCAGAGCACTCACAACCGTGCCGATCGCGTGCTCATGGTTGTAGACAGGCACGACCACGCACACAGCAAACTTGGCGTTGAACTTGGCCGGAAGCATGGAATTGATCTCGACCGTCAGGCGTGCAGCAGCCGCTGCACGACCATAGCCAGGTCATTGACCGTGCGCACGGATCGGAAGTCCTCGGGCGTGACCTTGCGGCCGGTGTGCTTCTGCACTTCATCCATCAGGTCGACCACGTCGATGCTGTCGATCTCCAGATCCTCGTACAGGCGCGCTTCCGGCGTGATCCGCGCCGAATCGAGCTCGAACAGCTCGACCAGAGTCTGGCGGATGCGTTCGAGGATTTGATCTTGCGACTGCATGAATTGCTCTATTGGGATCGGGGGCCCGGCGACGGCGTCTCGAGACCGCATGGCGACTACCGCCAGGAGTTAGCACGTCTGCGCGCGCTGCACCGGTCTGCGAACTAGGCGCGCAGTGTAATTGGCGGCGTCCACACCGTACAGCCGCGCCGGCCGTCTGACAGTCCTACGCCCGTCCAGGCCGCTGATGCGCCAGTTCCTGCTGAAAGTGCCGATGCATAGCCTCATTCAAGGCCCGTGATGCTAGCGGTAACGGCGTATTCCGGTAGGGACTTAAGTCCAAGTCCTCGCCGACGACCAGGCTGAAATGCGGGCGCCGTGCCGGAATTCGGTACCACGGCTCGGATTTGGTCAGGGTGGTGGGCTCGCAGCGGATGTAGACGGGCGTCAGTTCAGTCGCAGCCCGTAGGGCGACATTGGCCGCTCCGCGGTGAAACACCATGGGTTGATTCGGGCGGGTGCGCGTCCCTTCAGGAAAAAAAATCAGCGCTTGCCGGTCGCGTAAAGCGCTAGCCGCGCCTTCGATCATGCCCGCGGTCTGATCGTTCGGGATGAATTCAACCAGCGTCACCGCCCAGCGCGTCAATGGGTTGCGCCACAAGCCCTGCTTGACCACGCAACCCGCGGTCGGAATGAATGCCAGTAGAAAGACGACATCGATCAATGTCGGATGATTGGCCACGACCATCTGTCCGTAGCGACCCAGCCGTTCCCGACCGTGAAACTCGTAGGTCAGCACGCCTCCCCGGTGCATCACGCCGATGAAGAACCTCAACCCCGCGCTCATGACCGCGCGCGCCCGATTGCGCTTTACGCCGCGCGAGGCCGGCACGAGCTTCACGATGGGCAGCAGGATCGCGCCAACGATGAGCGCGCCGATGCCGAACAGGGAAAAGCTGAATCCCGTCATGAACAGGCGCCAGTACCAGAAGTCCTGACGGCAAGAGTCACGACGACCCTCGGTGCTGTCGGTGGCTTCGCTGGCGAGTTGCGGTTCGGCGCTCATGGGGAGGAATTATGATGCCGTTGTCATGCACGGCAACCCACATGCGTTATCGACGCCACGATTCAGCCTGAATGGCCGATCGACGCACACTAGTCTGACGCTGTGGTTGGGGTTTCCAAGCGCGCGCGAGCATTTCGATTCATCGACGCTGTCCGCGGCTGACCAAGCGCGCCTTGCTGGCCGTCGAAACTCGCGTCGTCGCGCGGATTTCGAAGTCAGTCGAGCATTGCTCGCAGCGGTCGACCTCGAAGCGACGGCACACAGCATGAGCCACAGCGCTGAACACGCGGCATTGCTGGTGGCTCCCGGTGGGTGGCAAATCGGCGTGGATCTGGAGATCAATCGACCGCGCGATGTGCTCAAGGTCGCGCGGTTTGCCTTCCATCAAGACGAGGTACACGCGCTCGAGTCCGCGGCTCGTGAATCTCGGCAAACCTTGTTCTACACGCTCTGGACGTTGAAGGAATCGTTCGCGAAGGCTTTGCAGCTGGAGCTGGTCGACGCGCTTCGTCAATGCGTGTTCTGGAACGAGGGTGGCAAATGGCAGGGGCGCGTGCCTGTCGGTTCGGCTTGGAGAGCAACGGTTTTTCAGCCGCGGCCTGAGATCTTCGTCGCCGCGTCGTGGATAGGCAGTAGCGAGGCCGTGTCACTGCAACTATGGGAGTGGCCACCGAAGCGCCGCGCCGAGTGGCCGGTCATTGCTGCTTGCGCAGGCGCTCCCTCAGACGTTGACGCTGCTCGGGCGTGAGCTGCTGAAACTGCTTGCGCAGCTGCTGGCGTTGTTCAGGCGGCAGATCCTTGAAGCGCCGAAAGTTGTTGCGGATCTTGGCTTGCTGCTCCGGCGGCAGCTTCTTGAACTGGTTGAACATACGCCGGATTTCGCGCCGCTGCTCCACGTCTAGCGACTGCCAGCGCTGAAACCTCTGCTTGGCCTGCTCCCGCTGTTCCGGCGGCATGTTCAGCCAGCGCTGCGATCCCTTTGCCAGCGACTGCTGCCGGGCCAACGGCAGGTCGGCCCAGCGCGACTCGAACTTCGCCAACAGCTTCTGTTGCTCAGGAGACAATTCCTGCCAGCTCACGCTCGCCCCGTCCGCCTGACCCGCGCGCGCGGTCGGTGCGGCCGCCAGCAGCAGCGCACTGAGCATCAGGGACAGGACACACATCAGCCGAGTGGTCATCGCTCTTCCACGGCAGGCTTGGCTGCCTCTTTGTTGGCTTTGCGGGCAGCGGGCTTCGCCGGCTCCTTCTCTGAATCCTGGCTGGCCGGCTCGCGATCAGGGTCGTCAAGCAACGTCCAATTGTCGTCATCTGCCTCTAGATTGGCGAGATAATCCAGAAAATCCGCGTCCAATGGCTCGATCTCGTCGGCAGCGTGCGTGAGCATGCCGGTCAGCATCGAGACGGCCAGTAGGAGCGCTGTTCTCATGCGTCAGCCCGCGCCATCTTCTCGATCCGCCAGCCAGGAGTAGAACTCGACGTCCTGAATGAGCTCGAAGTTGTCAGCATCGGCAACGATATCGACATCATCTAGCAGCACTCCGCCAGTTTCGGCACTGGGCGGGCCAGCGCCGGTGCGGATCAGGATCAAGGCGACAAGCGCGGCGGCGGCCAAGCCACCCGGCGCAGCGAGCCAATAGCGTCGGGTCGAGCCCTTGTTGATTTCAGCCAGAGCGCGCTGCCGGGCTTGGTTCAGCCGCGAGCGGGTTTGCGCGTCGAGGCGCTCGACGCTGTTGTCGAACAGCCCGCGGCTGCGCTCTTCCAAGGGGTCGGGGGTATTCACCAGGCAGCTCCCAACTGCTCGCGGAGAGTGTGAACCGCGCGAGAGTAGTGTGTCTTCACGCTGCCCTCGCTGCAGCCCATGGCCGCGGCGGTCTGCGCGACATCCATGCCTTCAAAATTACGCAACATGAACGCTTCTTGCTGTCGTCCGGGCAGCTCACCGAGCGCCCGCTCCAGCCTGGCCATAGCCTGGTCGGTGGCGAGCAGATCCTGCGGCTGAGGACGCGCGTCCGCCACACCCGCGTACGGATCGGCGCCTTCGTCCTCCTCCTCGACCTTCCAAGCGGGCAACCAGCTCATCAGCTTGGCGCGCACCTTGCGCCGACGCTGGGAGTCGCGGATCCGGTTCTGCAGAATTCGGTAGAACAATGGCCGCCACTCTTCGGTGGGACGCTGGGCGTAGCGGCGCGCCAGCTGCAGCATCGCGTCCTGTACGATATCCAACGCATCGTCGTCGTCACGCACGGCAATCCTGGCGATGCGGAACGCACGCTTCTCGACGCTGACCAGAAAGCGATCCAGCGCGCGCACCTGATCCAGAGACTGTTCCTCCACGACGGCCGGGGCATCGCCCTGCCCGAGGTTGAGCAACGCCCAGGCCGGGGAAGAGGCTGCGCGGAGAGTAGCAGAGGGCCGCATGCGTATTACCAGACCTTCAATGATGGCCATTCTTCGAGCAACGCGGCCGACGGCGCGCGGTTGACCGCCACGCTGTGAAGTACGTCTAAAAATTGACCACTGACGAAACTGGTCCGCGGATTGAGCACTTGAGTCGCTTCACCCCAAACAATGCACAGAGTTGTCCACAGGTTTTGTGCATAGACCGGACACCGTACCTCGCGGTCGCGATCGACACACCGCTACGGCAAGTGTTCGACTATCGCGCGCCGGAAAGCGCAGCAGTGGGCGCGGGATTTCGCGTGTGGGTGCCGTTCGGTCGACGTCGTGTGGTCGGCGTGGTTGTCGAAGGCATCGATCAAACCGAAGTCCCCGCGAATAAACTGCGCGCGGCGTTCGAAGCCATCGACACCGAACCGACGTTCGATGCCGGCCTGTTGTCGCTGCTGACTTGGGCCGCGGAGTACTACCGCCATCCGGTTGGTGAGGTGCTCACCTCGGCATTGCCCGTGCACTTGAGGAACGGCGCGCCGCTGCGCGAAGAGAAGTTCCTGTGGCGGCTCACCGAACTGGGCCGCGAGAAGGCGATCGCGACGTTGCCGGCGCGGTCGGTCCGTCTGCGCGCCATCGCCGAGTACCTCACAAAGCATGAGCAAGCGCCTGCTTCCGAGATTTTGAGCGCGACCGAAAGCCCGTCATCAGCGCTCCGCAATCTCGAAGCGCGCGGCTTCGTCGAGGAATTCGCGCGAGAGAAGACGGAAACAGTACCCCCCGTATCGATCGTGCGGGCCGGCCCCCCTCTTAACGAAGCGCAAACCGCTGCGGTCGAGCGAATTCGAAACACCCTCGGCACCTTCGCCTCGCACTTGCTGTACGGCGTGACCGGAAGCGGCAAAACAGAGGTTTATCTGCACGTGATCGAGGCTGTTCTCGCGCGAGGTCAGCAAGTGCTGGTGCTCGTGCCCGAGATCGCGCTCACTCCGCAGCTGATCTCACGCTTCCGTGCACGCTTCGACGCGCGGCTCGCGGTTCTGCATTCCGGTTTGAACGACACGGAGCGCTTGAGCGCATGGCGAGACGCGCGCGAAGGCACGGCTCGCATCATTATTGGAACGCGCTCGGCCATCTTCACGCCGCTGCTGCATCCGGGCCTGATCATCATCGACGAGGAACACGACGCCTCGTTCAAACAGCAGGACGGCTTTCGCTACTCGGCGCGCGATCTCTCG
The DNA here is from genome assembly GCF_004138335.1 of Peristeroidobacter agariperforans. Lineage (GTDB taxonomy): Bacteria > Pseudomonadota > Gammaproteobacteria > Steroidobacterales > Steroidobacteraceae > Steroidobacter > Steroidobacter agariperforans. Next base: position 658,435 of record NZ_RYFW01000001.1, read on the forward strand.
CTGGTACGCGCACAGCGCTTGGGCATTCCAGTCGTACTCGGCTCGGCGACGCCCTCGCTGGAAACATTGGCGCGCGCTCGGAAGCAACCGGAAGCGCTCTCGCATCTTCCTCAGCGCGCCGGCAGTGCGCGACCGCCGCAGCTCGCCCTGGTGGATCTGCGCAAACATGGCGCGACTCAGGGCATCGCCACACCAACGGTTATGACTATTCGGCGTCATCTCGACGCCGGCGGACAGGTCATGCTGTTCATCAACCGCCGCGGTTACGCGCCCGTGCTGTTCTGCCCGAACTGCGGATGGTCGGCCCACTGCCCTCGCTGTGACGCTCATTTGACTGTGCACGCGCGCGGCCGCGATCTCATCTGCCATCACTGCGGCTCACAGGAACCCATGCCGCCCGGCTGCTCCAACTGTTTCGCCGACGTAAAGCCAGTCGGCCAGGGCACGGAACGGATCGAAGAAGCCCTTCAGCAATTGTTTCCGGGCGCGCCGATGGCGCGCATCGACCGCGACAGCATGCGACGCAAAGGCGAGCTGGAAGAAACACTGGCCCGAGTGAACCGCGGCGAAATCCGCATTCTGGTCGGCACGCAAATGCTGACCAAAGGCCACGATTTCCCGCAGGTCACGCTGGTGGTCGTGCTCAATGCCGATCAGGGCTTGTTCAGTACGGACTTTCGCGCATCGGAACGACTGGCCCAGACCATCGTGCAGGTCGCTGGCCGCGCCGGCCGCGCAGATCGTCCCGGTGAAGTCCTGATTCAGACGGAATATCCCGAGCATCCGCTGCTTACATTGCTGTTGACGGGCGGCTACGCGGCTTTTGCCGATGGCGCGTTGACAGAACGTGAACAAAGCGGCTGGCCGCCGTTCGCCCGCATCGCGTTGTTGCGCGCTGAAGCCACGGATCAAGACGCACCGCTGAAATTCCTGCAAGACGCACACGATCTCGCCGTGGATTTCCCGGTTCGCGGCGTGCAACTGCTCGGCCCCGCGCCCGCCCCGATGGAGCGCCGCGCCGGCCGTTTCCGCGCTCAGCTGATGATTCGCGCCCCTAGCCACTCGCCCTTGCAGAAGTTTCTAAGCGGCTGGCTGCCCATTCTCGCCATGCTGCCGGAGGCCCGGCGGGTGCGGTGGTCGATCGATGTGGATGCGGCCGAGTTGAGTTGAGTACACTGTCACGAACATCACTCTCCCCTGCCTGTTGTGAAGTACCAGATCGAACGCCTCGTGCAGGCCGCGTTGGCCTGTTTGCCGCCCGACATTCTCCCCGCGGATGTGCATCCCACCGTGGACGTCGAGCGCACACGCGATGCCGCGCACGGCGATTTCGCGACAAACATTGCGTTGCAGCTGGCCAAGCCCGCGCGCAAGAACCCGCGCCAGCTGGCGCAGGCCATCGTCGATTGCATTCCCACGGGCGACCTGGTCAGCAAGATCGAGATCGCCGGCCCCGGCTTCATCAATTTCCATCTGTCGCCGCAGGCCTATCAGCAGGAGCTGTCGCGCATTTTCGATCTTGGCGTGGCTTACGGTTACAACAAGCGCGGCGCCGGCCAGAGCGTCGTCGTCGAATTCGTTTCCGCAAACCCCACGGGGCCGCTGCACGTCGGACACGGGCGGCAAGCCGCGCTCGGCGATGCGCTCGCAGCGCTGCTGCAGTCACAGGGCCATCCGGTCAGCCGTGAGTTCTACTACAACGACGCCGGCGTGCAGATTCAAAACCTGGCGCTGTCCGTCCAGGCTCGCGCACGTGGCCTGAAGCCCGGCGATCCGGAGTGGCAGGAAGGGTGGTACGCGGGCGAGTACATCCAGGACATCGCCAACGACTTCCTCGCGCGCAAGACCGTGCACGCCTTCGACGGCGAGCCGATCCGCGCCAGCGGCAAGATCGACGATCTGGATGCGATCCGCCGGTTCGCGGTCACCTGTCTGCGGCACGAGCAGGATATGGACCTGCAGAAGTTCAGCGTGCGCTTCGACACCTATTACCTGGAGTCGAGCCTGTACAGCGACGGTAAAGTCGAGGCGACGGTGCAAGGCCTGGTCGCGAGCGGCCACACCTACGAGAAAGACAGCGCGCTGTGGCTGAAGACCACGGATTTCGGCGACGACAAAGACCGTGTGATGCGCAAGTCGGACGGCACATACACGTACTTCCTGCCCGACGTCGCGTATCACGTCACCAAGTGGCAGCGCGGTTTCTGCCGCGCCATCAACGTGCAAGGCTCCGACCATCACGGCACCACCGCACGTGTGCGCGCGGGCCTGCAAGCACTGAACATGGGGATTCCCAAGGGGTATCCCGATTACGTGCTTCACAAGATGGTGAAGGTCATGCGCGGCGGCGAGGAAGTAAAGATTTCCAAGCGCGCCGGCTCCTATGTGACGGTGCGCGATCTGATCGAGTGGGTGGGCCGCGATGCCGTGCGCTTCTTCCTCGTCTCACGCAAAGCCGACTCGGAGTTTGTCTTCGATATCGATCTGGCGCTGGCCGAGGGGGAGGAAAATCCTGTCTATTACGTGCAGTACGCGCACGCTCGAGTGTGCAGCGTGTTCCGTCAGCTCCAGGAAAAGGGGCTAACTCACGACCGTGAGATTGGCGAGGCCAATGTGGAGCTGCTGACCGAGTCGCACGAGAAGGCGCTGATCCGCCGGCTCACCTACTATCCTGAGCTGCTGGAGAACGCCACGCACGAGCTCGAACCGCATCAGCTCGCGCACTATCTGCGCGACCTGGCGGGCGACTTCCACACCTACTACAACGCGCACAAGTTCATCATCGATGACGTGAAGCTGCGCAACGCGCGCCTGAACCTGGTCGCGGCCACCCGCCAGGTGCTGGAGAACGGCCTGAAGCTGCTGGGTGTTTCCGCACCGGAGAAGATGGAATCGAAGAAGGCGGCGACATCTAGCGAGGAATGACGCACCAGCGCAAACTTACGCGGGTGACCCTTCTTTCCTTCTCTCGTCGCTGCTGATTCCACCGTCTGCTTCATGGCAAAGGACTACAAACATTCCAAGCGCCGCGCCGGCTCGTCGGGGCTGTCCGGCATGGCGGGCTTCGTCTGCGGCCTGGCACTCGGCCTCGCCGTCGCGCTCGGCGTCTATCTGTTCGATCGCCGCACCGAAGCACGGCTCACCGCCCAGCAGACTGCCGCGCCGATGATTCGCGACGAAGCTCAGGCGGAGAACAAGCCCGCGCCAGCGTCGCAGGAACAGGCTCAGACGCAGGAATTCGACTTCTACGAAATGCTCCCCAAGTACGAAGTCGTCATCCCCGAGCAGGACGCCCGCGGCGGCGCCGCGCCCGCCGTGGTCGCGGGACCGGTGGAGAAGCCGGGCGCTTATATCTTGCAGGCCGGCTCATTCCGCAACTTCAAAGACGCGGATCGGGTGAAGGCGATGATCGCCATGCAGGGCGTGGAGTCGAAGATCCAGAAAGTGACCATCGACAAAGATACGTGGCACCGCGTACGCGTCGGCCCGATCACGAACCTGCAGAAGCTCGAAGACACGCGCAGCAAGCTGCGCCAGGCGCAGATCGACGCGTTGGTTATTCGCGTCGGCGAGTAGAGGCACGCTATCGCATTTAGCGCAACGCGAAGCGTCTGCGCGAAGCCCAAGCGTAACCTCAGTCTTCAGCCAGTTGGCGAAAGTCAACGCCGAGCGAGCGAAGCTTGCGATACAAGTGCGTGCGCTCCATACCGACGCGCTTGGCGAGCTGGCCAACCTTGCCATTGCACAAGATCAGTTGCTGCTGCAGATACGCGCGCTCGAAATGCTCACGAGCTTCTCGCAGTGGAAGGGCCAGCAAGTCCTGTTTGACCAAAGGCTCGTTAGTCGGCGCATGCGCCGCCAGCTCACGCTCGATCTCATCCAGGCGAATCTCTTCCTCGCCACCGAGGATCAACAACCGCTGCACGAGATTCCGCAGCTCGCGCACATTGCCCGGCCACGGGTAATTCCGCAGGCGATTCTGCGCGGCGACGCCGAAGCGGCGGAAAGGAAGGTGCTGCTCGTCGACCAACCGATCGACGTAATGACGCAGCAGATCGGGCACATCCTGCGCGTAATCCCGCAGCGGCGGCACGTTCAGCGTGATCACATTCAATCGTGACAACAGCTCGAGCCGCACGCCCGTGCCCTCGGCATTGAGGAATCGCGACGTCGCGGACCCAATGATTCGAATGTTTGTACCAACCGGCGTCGCACCGCCGACACGCGTAAAGGTGCGCGTCTCGAGCGCCGCGACCAGCAAGCCTTGTGCTTTCGGCGGCAGATCTTCCACGCCATTGATGAACAGCACACCGCCCGCCGCCTGCTCGAACACACCGGCGTGATTGCCATTGACATCTTCAGTGCCGAACAGCGCCGCGGCGGCGCCTTCATCACTCACGCCCGTAGCGACGAGTTGCACAAACGGCCCTGACGCACGCGGGCTCAACGAATGTATGTAACGAGCGAATGCCTCGCGCCCGCTGCCCGGCTCGCCCACGATGAGCACCGGCGTTTCATGCGGAGAGACCTGCTGAACCTGCTCTCGAAGCGCGGTCATCGCGCGGCTCTTGCCGACGGGCGCCAGCAGCGGCGGCACCAGTGAACGACCCGTCAGACGTTTGTTACGCCCGGAATCCAGCGCGCGCTCGACTGTGCGCAACAGCTTGGCCAGCGACAACGGCTTCTCGACGAAATCGAAGGCGCCGAGACGCGTCGCTTCAACCGCGGTCTCCACGGTGCCGTGGCCCGACATCATCACGACCGGGCAAGAAGTACCATTCGGCTGCACCCATTCGCGCAGCAGGGTGATGCCATCGGTATCGGGCATCCAGATATCGAGCAGGACCAGATCGGGATCGTGTTGAGCACGCGCGGTACGTGCCTCGGCGGCGTCTGCGGCGACATCCACCTCGTAGCCTTCGTCCGCCAGGATCTCCTTGAGAAGCCCGCGGATCTCGCTTTCGTCATCGACGACTAGTATGCGTGCAGCACTCATGCCCGCTCCCTCCTCGGTCCGGCGCGCCGTTCGCGAATCGGACCGCCGCCGCGGACCGCAGTCAACGGCAACTCGATACACACCCGCGCACCCCCTGTGCGCACATTATCGGCAGCAATGGCCCCGCCGTGCTCTTCGACTATTTTTTTCACAATCGCGAGTCCCAGGCCCGTGCCTTTCGGTTTGGTCGTTACATAAGGATCGAACACCTGGCCGATCACATCCGGTCGGAAGCCCGGTCCATTGTCCTCCACGACGATCTCCGCCGCGCGGGCGGCCGTCGCCCCGCTGCCTTTCTCGATCAGCTGCGTCACCACGCGCACCGACGGATCGGGCACCCCCTCCAGCGCTTCCCACGCATTGGCCAGCAGATTATGGATGATTTGCCGCATGCGGCCACGGTCGGCCTCGATCTCCGGCAGCCCCTTCTGCAGCTGCAGGGTCGTGCCCGGCCGGCCAGGCGCGCGATACAGCTCCGCCACTTCGCCGATGAGCTGGTTCAGGTCGAATCGTGACACATCCATCTCGGGCGCGCGCGCGTACTCGCTGAAGGCGTTGACCATCTCCTTCATGGCCTCCACCTGCTGGACTATGGTGTGGGTAGCACGGTCCAGCACCTGGCCCTGGGTCGCGTCGATATGCCCCAGCAGCTTATGACGCAGCCGTTCCGCGGATAGTTGGATCGGGGTGAGCGGATTTTTGATTTCGTGCGCCAGGCGCCGCGCGACCTCGCCCCAAGCGGCGTCGCGCTGGGCCTGCAGGAGGGCCGTGATGTCGTCGAACACGATGACATAGCCGCCAGGCGTCTGATCCTCGCCGGATAGCGTAGTACAAGCACACATCAGGATGCGGCGGGTCGAATCGCCCTGAAGCACCAGCTGCTCGCGCCACTCGCTCTGCCCCGCGGCCAGATGTGCGCTACAGGTGGATCGGAACTGCTCGAACAGCGTGCTCTCGCTGCCCGTCTCCGACAGTGGCTTGCCGATCAGCGCGTCTACCTCCACGGCGAGAATGGAGCATGCCGCCTCGTTCGCGGTACGAATGGTCCGATCGGGCTCGAGCGAAATCACGCCCGTGGACAGTCGCGCCAGAATGACCGACAGGTTGGCGCGCTCGGCTTCCACAGCCTGTTGGACACGCCGCGTTTCTTCGCGCGACTTCGCGAGGCGCTTGGTCATGTCATTGAACGAATGCACGAGAATGCCCATCTCGTCGTGCGAGGTCAGCGGCAAGCGCAGATCGAAATCGCCCTTCGCGACCGCGCGCGTGCCCGCGACCAGATCCTGAATCGGACGCACCAGGCGCCGCGCAGCCCAGAACGCGCCATACAGCGCGCCAAACAATGACAATAGCAACACCAATGTCAGCGTCAGCGTGAAGCTGGTTTTCAGCGGCTCGCGCAAGCGCGCTTTCTCGCCGTAGCGCTGATAGGAAGATTCGACCGTGTCCGCCAGCTCGCCGAGTCGTCGCTCGACGGGATAGATGGCCTGCAATACGCGCATCTCGTCGCCGGGCAATACTTGCGGCACACGCACTGCCGTGCGCACTAGATAACCACCGCCCGCGGCGGGATCGAGTGCAACGTAATCGCGGCCCTGACGAACTTGCATCGTCATCTCGTCGCTCAACGGCGCGGGCACGATCTCACTGAGCCGATCGGAGCTGGTCGCCAGGATGCGGCTGTTCGATGCAACCAGCGTGAGCTCGACGGCTTCATTCTCACGACGCAACTCATCTAGTGCTTGGAATGCACCGACCCGTATCGGAGCAATGCGAGCCGCCACTGAGCGCGTACGCTCCAGATATTCGCGCATGCGTAGATCGAGCGCGGCTCGCGAGAGCGTCAGTGCATCTTCCAGGCCCTGGCGAATCTCGACGTGGAACCAGCTGTCGATGCCGCGGTTGAGAAACACCACGGAGAAGTAGAACACCAGCAGCAGCGGCGCCATCGCGAGCGTCGCCGACATCCACACCATGCGCGCTTCCAGACGCGAGCCGACCACTCGCTTGCGCCAGTCGCGCACCAGCTGCGCGAGGCGCCCACCGATCAGGATCAGTAGGACCAGCAGGCCCGCGACGTTGACGCCGACGATGAAGGGGTGCAGATCGCTGAAGTGCGCCGACTGCTGCACGGTCTGCGCCATGATGAGCAGCGCAGCCACCCACAGCCCCGATCCGATGAGCACCAGGATCGAGACTAGAGTGCGTTTCAGAGTTGCGGCGACCATGTGTACCACTCGCTGCGCTGCCGCCAGTCGTCCGACCAGAACAGCACGAAGCGCAAGGTATCGGGCATCGTGCGCACATCGAGATTACCGCGCACGCTGATTTCGTGCCGCCGGTTCGGCGACACCAGTGCCTGGTCCAGGATGGGCAGGCGGCTGATCACGCGCAGGGCATCGAGCGCGGCGTCCAGCGTCGCATAAGACGCTTGTTCGCCGCTATTCAAATTGCGCACCAGGTAGCGCTCGCTGAGCGCGCGGTACGCCAGTTCGTACGACTGATCGAGTGTCGCGACCGTCTCGTCCAGCCAATAACTGCGCTGACGTTTGACCACGATCTCCAGGTGCAGCGTGAGCGGCACCCCCTCGCGGATCGCCGCCCGTGCGCCCTCGGGCAGGTCGAAATTGAGCGTGGCGTTCAGCTCGTAGACGCCCTCGGCGGGCTCGATATAGGCGGACCGGACTTCAAACCGCGGCGGAGCCTGGGCGGATGCGGCCGACCCGAGCAGCAGGCAAAGCGCCGCCAGCAACGCCATGAGCCACGTCAAAGCGCCGCGGATCGCGTCCAGCGCGCTCAGGCAAAGCACATTGCGCCAGGTTGGGCTTGCCGCCACGGAGCATCCTTAACCGAGATTACCGGACGAGTTCATGTTGGTTGATGCAGGCAGGACCGCGCTTGGGCCGCGCGGCTTCTCGAGCAGAGCATAATAAAAACCATCCATCCCCGCGGAACCCGCTGCGATTCTTAAGCCATGAGCGCCGACGCGCGTTCCCTCCCCGACGGGTGGCAGCGCCTGCAGTCTCTCGCCAGTGACATCGCGCGCGCTCGACTCGTCACGCAGAAAGTCCGCTATCACCGCGGTAGTCTCGACCTGTAAGGCTGAGCAGCTTGCGTAAAGCAATCTGCCACCCGACAGCAGCAGCGGCCACAAAGCCCGCAACAGCTGCGACTGGCGCGCCGCCAGCGCCGCGATGTCATCGCTCCGGCGCAGCAGCTTGATATCCGGATGACGGCGAATGACGCCGGTCGCGGAGCACGGCACATCGAGCAAGATGCGGTTGAACGGTTTGCCGTCCCACCATTTCGCCGGCTCGGCAGCGTCTGCCGCGACGACCTGCGCGGAGACGCCCAATCTGTGCAAGTTCTGCGAGACGCGCGTCAACCGCTCGGGAGAAACATCGACCGCGGTGAGCGCGGCAAGTTCAGGCTCCAGTTCGAGCAGGTGACCCGTTTTTCCGCCCGGCGCGGCACACGCGTCGAGGATGCGCTCGCCTGCTTGCGGATCGAGCAGATGGCCCGCGAACTGCGCGGCGGCGTCCTGAACCGAAACCATCCCCTCCGCGAAGCCCGGTAAATCGCTGACATCCATCGCCCGGTCGAGCAACAGCGCCGTGTCATCGAACGCGCTGGCAAGCACACCGATCTGCTTTGCCTGCAATTGCTCGCGATAGTTCGCAGCCGTGACGCGCGCCCGATTCACGCGAATCCAGAATGGCGGCCGCTGATTGTTCGCATCGAGAATTTCATTGGCTCGCTCGCCCCAATCCTTGCGCAACTTTTCCACGAGCCAGCGCGGATGCGCGGTGCGCACGGCCAGATCACGATCGATCTTCGGCAGCAACTGCGCATGCTCCCGCTGACAGCGGCGCAAGATCGCATTGACCAATCCCGAAGCGCGCGGCTGTTTGAGCACTCTAGTGGCTGCAACAGTCTCGGCAACCGCCGCATGCGCGGGAATATCCGTGTATATCAGCTGGCACAAGCCGACGATGGCGAGCGCGCGGATCTCGGGCTCGAGCGTTTGATTGGGCCGGCTCAACAGGCGGTCGAGCAACGCGTCAAGGCGCACGTACCAGCGAATGCTGTCGTAACTCAGCGACCGCAGCAGTCCGCGCTCTTGTTTGTTACTCGTGCTCTCGGCGCTCAGCACCGCATCGAGCGAACGACCGTGCTCGACCACTTCCGCGACGATTCTCGCGGCTCTTGCTCGGACTGCAGCTGATGCGCTCACGAGCCAAAGACCGCGCCTTCGGGGCGATGCGCTCTGAGGAAATCCGCAGCCGGCATGGCCTTGCGACCCGCCGCTTGCACGCGAGTGAGTTGCAACGTTCCAGCGCCGGTTGCGACTTCGATGCCGTCGCTGCTCGTTGCGATGACGGTGCCTGGCGCAGCGGATGATTTCTTATCCGAGGGCATCGCTTCCCAAATGCGCAGCTGCTGACCGTTCCAACGCGTCTCGGCGATGGGCCAGGGATTGAAGGCGCGCACGTGCCGATCGATTTCGATGGCGGACTTCGACCAATCGATCAACGCTTCTTCCTTGCGAATTTTCGCAGCGTACGTTGCGCCTTCCTGCGGCTGCTCTCGGGGTATGGCCTTGCCCGCCGCGATTGCGTCGATCGCTTCGATCACGGCTTCGGCGCCGAGCGTCGACAATCGATCGTGCAGACTCGAACCCGTTTCGCGTGCGTCGATCGGAGTCACGCGCTCGAGGAGCATCGGGCCGGTGTCGAGCCCGACGTCCATCTGCATGATGGTCACGCCGCTCTCTTCATCTCCTGCCTGAATTGCGCGCTGAATCGGTGCGGCTCCACGCCATCGAGGCAGCAGCGACGCATGAATATTCACGCAACCGAGCTGCGGCGTGTCGAGCACCGCTTTCGGAAGCAGCAGTCCATACGCGACGACGATCATCAAATCGGCTTGATATTGCGCGAGGCGCTGCACCGCTGCTGGATCTTTCAACGTCGGCGGCTGTTCGACGGGCAGTTGGTGTTTGAGCGCACACTGCTTTACCGCGCTCATCGTCACTTGTTGCCCACGACCGGCGGGCCGATCCGGCTGCGTATAAACCGCCAGCACGCGGTGTCGCGAGGCGACCAGCGCTTCCAGCGGCGGCACCGAGAACTCGGGAGTGCCGGCAAAGATGAGTGACAACTGGGAGGACATCAAGACTCAACCGGGAACGGGGGCGGGCAGTTTAAGTGTTCGTATTGGACTTCGCGCCACCGGACACCCGCCCATAAACAGAGAGGGGCCTTTCGGCCCCGCTCTTGCAACAACCGTCAGAGCGCCTTGCTCCGACCGCGAGCCGCGTCGGCGGCCTTTTCCTTGCGATCCTTCTCGAGCTTCTTGCGGATCCGGGTGCGCTTCAGATCGGACAGGTAGTCGACGAACAGCTTGCCTTCCAGATGGTCCATCTCGTGCTGAATGCACACGGCCAGCAGCCCATCGGCGTCGAGCTCGAACTGCTTGCCGTCGCGATCCAGCGCCCGCACGCGGATGCGGTCGGCGCGCTTGACCTTCTCGTAGATGCCGGGCACCGAGAGGCAGCCCTCCTCGGTCTCTTCCATGCCGCTATGGCTGACGATCTCCGGATTGATCAGCGCCAGGCGCTCGTTGCGCTTCTCGCTGATGTCGATGACCAGCAGCCGCTTGTGGACGTTGACCTGGGTCGCGGCCAGGCCGATGCCCGGGGCGGCATACATGGTCTCGAACATGTCGTCGATCAGCTTTCGCAGGGCGGCATCCACCTGTTCCACGGGTTGCGCTTTGGTGCGCAGGCGCGGATCGGGGAATTCGAGAATCGGAAGTAGTGCCATGTTCGAAAACGTCAGAAGGTGGAGACTTGTCGCCCGGTCGATAGGCATTGTGCAGCCGAATCCGCTGGACACAAGCCCCCGTGCCCCAACTCGTGGCTATGGCTGCGATAGAAGGTGCGAATTCGGTGGCGGCCTCAGGTGGCGGAGGCAGGAATGAGAACCACGTCGCGGGCTGAAGCCCCATTTCTGCACTCGTTGCAATGATGCTGCTAAAGTTCGGCCACTGTTGAACTTAATGTCGGCCCCGACTGTGCTTTTTGCGCGCCAGTACAAAGCCTTACGCGTCGCGAAAGCACCTTCAGGCGCCCCGTTCAGGGACTCTAATCGGAGCTCGTTGAAGCGCATGAAAACTGCGAATCTGGCACTTCGTCCGGCGATCCTGCTGAGCCTGGTCGCGGGCCTGACCGTCTCCGCGGGCCTGTTGGCGCCGCCGAGCACCCTCGCCCAGGAAGGCCCGGCGCAAACCGTCGGCTCCGGCAGCAATATTCCGCTGACCACCGATGCCCCCGATCAATATGTGGTCAAGACCGGCGACACGCTCTGGGACATTTCCAAGGTGTTCCTGCGGGAGCCCTGGTATTGGCCGGAAATCTGGTATGTGAACCCGCAGATCGCCAATCCCCACCTGATCTATCCCGGGGATGTGCTGAAGCTGGTTTATGTGGACGGTCAGCCCCGTCTGACGGTGGCCCAGCGCGGCGGCGAGACCGTCGAACGCGGCCAGGGCGGCAAGCGCCTGTCGCCCGAAGTGCGCCGCGAGCCGCTGAGCCAGGCCATCACCGCCATTCCCTACGATGTGGTTGCCAGCTTTATGGGTCGTCCCACGCTGCTGACCAAAGATCAGGTAAAGACCGCACCGTACATCGTCGCTCTGCGCGACTCGCACATGATCGGCGCCATCGGCAATGAAGTGTACGCACGCGGTATCGAAGAAGCCGCGCCGGACACGCGCTACAGCGTCATTCACGTGGGCGAACAGCTGCGCGATCCCGACAATAACGATCTGCTCGGCTACTCGGGCCTGTATGTGGGCTCGGGCCCGGTCGCGACACAAGGCGATCCGGCCAAGATCTTGATGACCGATTCGACCCGCGAAGTCCTGCAAGGCGACAAGGTGTTTCCGGAGTCGGTGGATGTGAATGTGGACTTCGTTCCGCACGCGCCGTCCGCCGAGATCGATGCCGGCATCATCGCCGTGCGCAGTCATACCGTGATGGGCCAGTATCAAGTGGTCGCGCTGAACCGCGGCTCGTCCGCGGGCCTCGAGCCCGGCCACATCCTGGCTGTGTTTCAGCGTGGCGAAGTGGTGCGCGATACGTTCAAAGAAGGCGGTCTCGCAGCGAACCGCAAGGGCCGCGGCCCCAGCCTGTTCGGCACCAAGGTGCAGCTGCCCGATGAACGCGCAGGCGTCATCATGGTGTTCAAAGCGTTCGACAACATGAGCTACGCGCTCGTGATGGAAACGACGCACGAAATTCGCCAGGGCGACCGCGCTAAAAACCCATAAGCGCGCTTTCGCGCCGGTTATGTTCATGAGCTCATGGAAGAGCTCCAAACATGGCTGGCCGAGGCACGGGTGCCCGGCTTCGAAGCCAAATCCCAACACCCCCTGCTCGAACGACACCTGCGCTGGCTCGATCATCCAGCGCATCACTTCCTGCGCATCGGCTCGCCCGGCTATCCGCCGTTGTTAGCCAACCTGCCCGATGCTCCCACCGGTTTGCTGGTGCGCGGCGATCCAGATGTCTTGCGCCTGCCGCAGCTCGCAATCGTCGGCTCCCGCAATCCCACCCAGTCGGGACATGACATAGCGCGCCAGTTTGCCGCGCAGCTGACGCGATCGGGCCTGGTCATCACCAGCGGCCTGGCCATCGGCATCGACGCCGCAGCTCACCGGGGCGCGCTCGAAGGCGGCGGCAGGACCGTCGCCGTGTGCGGCACGGGGCTTGATATCGAGTACCCCCGCGCCAATGCTGGGTTGGCAGAGGAAATTGCATCCGGCGGCGCGCTGGTCAGCGAATTTCCTTTGGGCACGCCGGCGAGCAAAAGCAACTTTCCTCGGCGCAATCGCATTATCAGTGGATTGTCACTGGGCACATTGGTGGTGGAGGCTGCGGTGCGGAGCGGCTCGTTGATCACGGCACGGCTGGCGGGCGAGCAAGGCCGCGAGGTTTTCGCGATCCCCGGCTCGATCCGCAACCCGCTCGCGCGCGGTTGCCACAAACTGATCCGCGACGGCGCCCAGCTGGTGGAAACGCCGGACGATATATTTTCGGAGTTGGGTCCGTTGGCGGCCGCGCTCCGGCACGCTGCCCCGGTGTCGGCGAAAACCGCTGAAAGCACAGCAGTTTTGGCCCCGGCATTGGACAAAGGTTATGAAATCCTGTTAGATGCGCTCGGCTTCGAGCCGGCCAGTGTCGACGTTTTGATCGCACGTACCGGCCTCAAGGCCGACGAGGTAGCGTCAATGCTGCTGATCCTCGAACTGGAGGCGCGCATCGACGCCTGCCCTGGCGGGCTTTATGTCCGGCGCCTCTCCTAAGGCAGAGAAATGAAGGAAAGCGTTCTCGATATCCTGATCTATCTCTTCGAGAATTACTTCGACGCCGATCTGGACTGCGCCCCCGAACCCGACCGCGACACACTCCGGGACGAATTGGAACGCGCTGGTTTTTCCGAACGAGAAGTGGGCCGCGCGCTCGAGTGGCTCGAGCAGCTGTCGGCCGATCCGAACCGCGCCGGCGCTATTCCGGGATCGCGAGCGATTCGCATCTTCGATGCGCGCGAACAGGCACGGCTCGACACCGAATGCCGCGGGTACATTCTGTACCTTGAGAACATCGGCATCATCAGCCCGGCGCAGCGTGAACTGGTCATCGACCGCCTGCTGGCGCTCGATGTGCAACAGATCGACATTGAACAGGTGAAGTGGGTGGTGCTCATGGTGCTGTTCAGCCAGCCCGGCCAACAGAGCGCCTACCTGCGGATGGAGGACTTGGTATTCGATAACCGTCTGCAAGTGGTGCACTGATAGCGGCGTTCGACACTCCGCAATTTTCAGTAGCACCGCGGCCACCGCGGTTTCTTTTTTTATGGAGCAGAAGAATCTAGTCATCGTGGAATCGCCCGCCAAGGCGAAGACCATCAAGAAGTACCTCGGCAAGAATTTCGAGGTACTCGCTTCCTATGGCCATGTTCGCGACCTGGTGCCGAAGGAAGGCGCGGTCGATCCGAAGCGCAAGTTCGCGATGCGCTATCAGATCCTGGAAAAGAACGAGAAGCACGTCCAGGCGATCGCCAAGGCGCTGAAGAAATCCGATGCTCTGTATCTGGCGACCGACCCTGACCGCGAGGGCGAAGCCATTTCCTGGCACCTCACCGAGCTGCTCAAAGAACAGGGCGTGCTCGACGGCAAGGACGTGCACCGCGTGGTGTTCTACGAGATCACCAAGAACGCGATCAAAGAAGCCATCGGTCAGCCGCGCGACATCTCGCAGGATCTGGTGAACGCGCAGCAGGCGCGGCGCGCGCTGGATTATCTGGTCGGCTTCAACATCTCGCCGCTGCTGTGGAAGAAGGCGGGTCTGCCGGGCGCATCCGCGGGCCGAGTGCAGAGCCCGGCACTGCGCATGATTTGCGAGCGCGAGGAAGAGATCCTTGCCTTCAAGCCGCGCGAGTACTGGACCATCGACGCCGACGCCGAGAAGTCGAAGCAAATCTTTCCGGCGCGGCTGATCGAATACCGCGGCGAGAAAGTCGAACAGTTCACGGTGACGAACGAGAGTCAGGCCACCGATGTGCGCACTGCCATCGAGAACGCGGCCAATGGCAAGCTCAGCGTCGCCCACATCGACAAGAAGCAGCGCAGGCGCAATCCGGCGCCGCCGTTCACGACGTCGACGCTGCAACAGGAGTCCGCCCGTAAGCTCGGCTTCGGCGCTCAGCGCACCATGCGTCTCGCGCAGCAGCTGTATGAAGGCGTGGACTTCGGCGAAGGCGCGGTCGGTCTCATTACTTATATGCGTACCGACTCGCTGAATCTCGCGAACGAAGCCGTCGCCGAGATCCGGCAGGTCATCGGCAACATATATGGCGCCGAAGCGCTCCCCGAATCGCCGCGCACGTACAAGACCAAGTCGAAGAACGCCCAGGAAGCGCACGAAGCAATTCGTCCGACCTCGGCGGCCATCACGCCCGAGCGCCTCGCCGGCAAGATCGACAACGATCAGTTCAAGCTCTACAGTTTGATCTGGAAGCGCGCGGTCGCGAGCCAGATGGAAGCCGCGGTGTACGACACCGTCGCAGTGGATCTGGTGCCCGGCACGAGCGCGAAGCGTGAAGGCTCGACCGCCGTGTTGCGTGCGAACGGCTCGACGCTCGTGAAGCCCGGCTACATCGCCGTATACAAGGAAGGTCAGGACGACACGGTCGAGGACGATAACGATCGCCTCCTCCCCGTCATGGAAGTGGGCGATCAGGTGGCGCTGCTCGAACTTCGTGGCGAACAGCACTTCACCGAGCCGCCGCCGCGCTTCTCGGAAGCGAGCCTGGTCAAAGCACTGGAAGAGCACGGCATCGGCCGGCCTTCGACTTACGCCAGCATCATTTCCACGCTGGTCAACAAGAAATATACGGCGCTCGAGAATCGCCGCTTCACACCGACGGATCTGGGCAAGATCGTCAACAAATTCCTGACCCGGAATTTCCATCATTACGTCGAGTACGGCTTCACCGCCAAGATGGAAGACGACCTCGACGAGATCGCCGATGGCCGCGAGGCCTGGGTGCCGGTGCTGGAGCGCTTCTGGACCGAATTCAAAGAACGCGTCGACATCGTCGATGAAACGGTCACGCGCGAAGACGTTTCCGAAGCGCGCGAGCTCGGCAGCGATCCGGTGACCGGCAAGCCGATCTCGGTCCGCTACGGCAAGTACGGCCCGTTCGTGCAGATGGGCACGAAGGACGACGAAGAGAAGCCGAAGTTCGCCAGCCTCAAGGCCACGCAGCGCATGGATACCATCACGCTGCCCGAAGCACTGGAGCTGTTCACGCTGCCTCGGACGATCGGTCACATGGACGATGGTCATTCGATCCGCGTCGCCATCGGCCGCTTCGGTCCGTACATTCAATACGGCGCGAAGAAGTTCGCCTCCATCAAGGACGACGATCCGTACACCATCGAGCTGCCGCGCGCGCTCGAGCTGATCAAGGCCAAGGAAGAGCTGGACGCGAATCGCACCATCCTGAATTTCGAGGAGGCAGGCATTCAGGTGCTGAACGGCCGCTTCGGCCCGTACATCACCGATAAGGTGAAGAACGCCAAGATTCCGAAGGAACGCGATCCGAAGACACTGACGCTGGATGAGTGCGTGGAGCTGCTCAAGGCCGCGCCCGAGCGTGGCAAGGGCCGCTTCGGTCGTTTCGCGAAGAAGACTGCTGCGAAGACCGATGCGTCCGCCGCTAACCAACCGGCCGGGAAGCCGGTGAAGGCCGCCGCCAAGAGCAAGACCACGCCGGCGAAGACGGCGAAAGCTCCTGCCTCGACGGCCACGAAGACCGGAAGCAAAGCCACAGCGAAGGCCGCGAGCACCGGCACCGTTCGAGCCGCCGGCAAAACAGCAGCCAAGCCGGCGGCGAAAACGCCAGCCAAGGCCGGCAGCAAGCCACCCGCGAAGCCGAAGTAACATGCGGTCGCCGTAACAAAGCGTGCGACCCATCATGACAATAGAAACGAGCGTAGCTGGCCGTCGCCAATATGAGCGTCGTCCTGCGATGGCAGCGATTTAACAGTTCCGCCTGAACCTTCGACCCGATTTCCGGGCGCGGCGCCGTTGGCTATGATTGCGCTGCATGGGGGACATTACTCAGCTGCTCGATGAGGCCCGCCAGGGAAACAGGGGCGCCAGGGAGCGTTTCTTCGCCACCGTCTACGCGGAACTCGATGGGCTCGCACGACGCCGCCTGTCGAGGGAGTCGCCGCTGACCATGCTCGATGCGCCCGGACTCGTGCACGAGGTCTACCTGCGTTTGAGTCAGCAAGCCGAGCTCCCCGGCCAGGACCGTCGCACCTTTTTCGCATATGCGTCCCGCGTCATGCGCAGTGTGATCATCGATTACGTCCGCTCGCGAAATGCCGAACGACACGGCGGCGGTCAGCGCGAGATCACGTTGAACACCGGGGTCGCGAACGAAGTGATGGCACAGCCGGAGCTCGAGAAGCTCGGCGACGCGCTCGAATCGCTCGCGAAGCTCGACGAGCGGGCGCACTGGGTGGTCGAGATGCGGTATTTCGGCGGCATGGAGCTCGAGGAGATCGCCGATTTTCTCGAGATCTCGCTGGCCACGGTGAAGCGCGATTGGAGCAAGGCCCGCGCATTTCTCCTGCACTCGCTGCGGGATGCAGCGGGAGCTGTGTGAAGGGCGAGCGCCCCGCAACCCGTGCATGGCGCGAAGCGCTCGCGCAAGTGGACCTTTTGCTTCAGCACGATCCGGAACAACGCGAAGAACCGTTGCGTCGCCTGCAAGCCACGCACCCCGACCTGCATGCCCTCGTCACGTCGCTTCTCGAAGCGGAGCGAGACGCTGGGGACCGCGGGTTTCTCGAGCCCCCCGTTCGCACGACCTCGCCCGCGCTTGAAGCCGATATGCACATCGGACCGTATCGTTTGTTGCGGCGACTCGGTGAAGGCGGCATGGGCGAGGTATGGCTCGGACGTCGCGACGATGGTCTCTATGACGGAGAGGTCGCGATCAAAACGTTGCATCCGTATTTCGCCGGCGGCGCGTTGAGAGAGCGTTTCCTGCGCGAGGCGCAATTGCTCGGACGCCTGACGCATCCGAACATCGCGCGCCTGCTCGATGCTGGGTTGAGCGCTGACGGCTCGGTCTATCTCGTGCTCGAATACGTTCGCGGCGTGAGCATCGACACGTGGTGCGACGATCACGAGCTGGATGTCGAAGCGCGCTTGAAACTGTTTCTCGACGTCTGCAACGCGGTCTCGCATGCGCATGCAAACCTGATCGTGCATCGCGACCTCAAGCCCTCGAACATTCTCGTCACTCACGAAGGGCAGGTGAAGCTGCTCGATTTCGGCGTTGCCAAGCTCGTGGAATCCGAGCCGATGACCCATCGCACCGACCTCACACGCATGACGGGGCGAATCTTCACGCCCGAGTATGCAGCGCCCGAGCAGATTCTCGACCAGCCGATCACGACGGCCACCGATGTGTATTCGCTTGGTGTGCTGTTACATGTGCTGCTGACCGCGAATCGCCCTTACATATCGGGCTCGAGCACCGTCGAGATCGAGCGCGCAGTCGTCCATGATGAACCGATGCGACCGAGTCGCGCGGTTGCCGGTGCATCCGATGCAACCCGGATCGCCACCGCTCGTTCGACGACGATTGCCCGGCTGCGGCGTGCGCTCTCGGGCGACCTGGACAACATCGTCACGCATGCGTTGCGCAAGTCACCTTTGGAGCGCTATCCGACAGTGTTGGCTCTCGCGGAAGACGTGTGGCGCCATCTGCGTCATGAGCCAATTCTTGCGCGCCAGGAAAATCTCGCCGCGCGCTCGCGCAAATTCGTGCGTCGGCATCGCGCTGGTATTGCCGCCTCGGCGCTCATCGCGCTTGTTCTCCTTGCCGGTATCGCGGGCGTGATCTGGCAAGCGCAGGTGGCGCGAATGGAGGCGCGCAAGGCGGGCGCCATCCGCGATTTCCTGATCGGTATCTTCGAACGCAACAGCGTGTCACATCCCGACGGTGCGAGAGCGCGACAGGTCACCGCGGAGGAATTGCTTGCACAAGGCGCGAACGAGATTCGCACCGGGCTCGCAGATGCGCCGGAAATTCGCGCCGAACTGCTTGGCGTCATCGGCCGCCTCTACGGCGCGCTCGAAATGCAGAAGGATGCGCTGCCGCTGCTGCAGGAACGTCTCGCGCTCCAACGCAGATTGCTGGGCGACGCGCATCCCGCCGTCGCCCGCACGCTGAGCGATCTGGCGAGCAGCCAATTGCAGAGCGGCGACTATCCGGGCGCCGAGCGCAGCGCGACCGAGTCGCTCGATATTTTTCGTGCGCACGGCGATGAATCGGTGCTGGAGTATGCGGTTGCGCATGTGACGCTCGCGCAGGTGTCATACAGGCTCGGCAAAGCGCAGGACGGCAGAATGCGGCGTTATCTGGAAACGGCGCGAGATCTTCTGGCAATCCACCATTCCCGTAGTTCCTGGCGGCTCGAAGTGCAGTCGGCCCTGTCGCGTGTCGCGCAGAGCGAAGGCGATCACGCGGCAGCGCTGAAGTACGATCAGGTAGCGGTGCAGCTCTTCGAAACGGGAGCCGTCGACTCGCATGGCATCGCTCGCGGCGGTGTCTATCAATCGCTCGGCAATGGACTCAACTGGATGTGGCGAAACGACGAGGCCGAACGCTATCTGCGCAAGGCCATCGTCGAATTCGACGGCGCCGTCGGTGCGGACCACCCTCTTGCAATCGACGGCCGGCGCGAGCTGGGCTCGTTTCTCGGCTGGATCGGACGGCGCGAGGACTCCAAGGACACGCTCGAGGGCGCGCTGCAGTCACAGATCCGCAGACGTGGTGAAGACGATCCGCAGTTGACGAGCATCATCCGCTTGGATTTGGGGCGCGTGCTTATGATGCGCGGTGAGTACGCAGAGGCGGAGCGCCAGCTGCAGCATGTCATCAGGACCTGGAAAATCAGCGGCCAGCCCATCAATGCGCCCACCATGCATCTTGCTCGCATTCACACCGAGCAGGGCCGCTTCGACGTCGTGATGCAAGAGCTCGAGGATATCGAGGCAAAGGCCGTGAGCCACTTCGGCAAAGGTTCTTGGTGGCATTCCGTTTCGATCAATCGCCTGGGCGCTTTGGATCTGGCACGCGGCAGACTGCAAGACGCGGAGCGCTTGTTCACGCGCACGCGCGACGAGGGATTCGATCGTCCGGGCGAGTTCGGTCCGAACCGTGCGTACGCCGAAGTAGGCTTGCTGAGAATCGAACTCTTGCAGAGAGCCGATGCAGAAGCTCTGCAGCGCGCACCGACGCTGCTGTCGCAGATCGAATCATCGCGCGCGCGTAGTGACATGCCTGATGAAGAGGCGGCCGCCAATATGCTGCTCGGTGTTGCGCTCCTGCGCGCGGGCAAGGTGCAGGAAGCCGGAGCACACCTGCAGAAGGCGGTGGCGATACGAGAACGTATGGATGCGCCTGAAAGTCTCTTGCTCGCAGAGACGCGGCTCCACTTAGCGCAGCAACAACATCGGGCCGGCGAACGTGCTAATGCGCGCGCGCTGACCCAACAAGCAACCACGGCCTTTCAGATGCAGCCGTACGTCGGGCCGCAATATCGCGAGTTGCTGAGCGAGACACGCAGGATGATCTCGACCTGAAGCGCTGATCTTCGATTCAACTTAATACGACAATCATTGCGCGCAGCTCGGACTCGATGAGCCGTTCCAGCGCGCGATTCCGTCTTCATGATCGGAACTGGATCGTGGAGCGAATATGTATAGAGTCGATGCGAAGGCGGTCGGCAGCGTGGTCGCGCTGGTTCTCATCGTGGCTGCTTGCGGCGGAGGCGGCGGCGGTTCACCAAGTCCGCCGGCTGCGCCACAGCCGGCGCCGGTGCCGGCGACGTATACAGTCAGTGGAACCGTCAGTGGTCTGACCAATCCCGCCGTACTACAAATCAGCGGCGCAGCTGACGTTGCCGTGAGCGCGAATGGCTTCGTGACGCTGCTGACTGGCGTCGCGAGCGGCACGTCGTACACAGTGACGGTGCGTACGCAGCCGTCGAATCCGCGCCAGGAGTGCACGGTGACGAACGGCGCGGGTACCGTGACCGCGAACGTCAGCAATATCGCGATTCAATGTATCGATGTGCCGCTGACGTTGTCATCCAGCACGCCGATGCATACCGCGACGGCAGCGGCTCGCAGCGGCGACATGGTCCTCACGTTCTCTTCGCCGCTCGACGCGAGCGTTCCGGCTTCAGCGGTCACGCTACAAAACGCGGCGGGCGTCGTGTCGACGACGTTCACGACGACCGGGAATCAGCTCATCATCACGCCCTCTCAGCGCCTGCTGCCTGCGATGGCGCACGCGCTGACTGTCGGCACGCAGCTCAGGGGAACAGGCGGCGAGCAAATGACCGCGCCCGCGGTCGTGAGCTTCACTACCGAGGATGGCGCGTGGGGTCAGGCCCAGATCATCGAGACCTCCGTCGGTTCGCTGCCGGCGCCGCAGCTCGCGGTCCGCTCCAATGGCGAGGCCATCGCAATCTGGCAGGACACTAGCCTTGGGAATCAGTTGCATCACACGGTGACAACGAACCGGTACGTTGTTGGTGCTGGTTGGGATTCACAGCCGCGACATATAGCTTACTCAGCGGGCGGAGGAACCATCGATGAACCGAGGATCGCGCTGCCCGCGACCGGCGATGCAGTCGCCATCTGGACGCAAGACGACGACGGAGCCGGCAGCGGAGTTTCCAGCATCGGAGCAAACCGCCGCGCAGCGGACGCGGACTGGAATTCAAACGACGCGGCGTTCATAGAAAGCGGCGCTTTTCTCGCCTCGAGCCCGCAGATCGCGCTTGATGCGCGTGGCAATGGCGTCGCCGTTTGGGTGCAGCGAGACGGCAACTTGCAGTGGAATATCTGGGCGCGGCGCTATGCATCGAACAGTGGGTGGGGCGGGTCGATGCTCATGGAAGCGAGCTCATCTCTCACGGCCTTGCCCCAGGTTGCAACTGCCAACAACGGCGATGTGGTGGTGGTTTGGCTGCAGTTGGACGGCGGCTACTACAGTGTGTGGGCGAACCGATTCACCGCGGCAAGCGGTTGGAGCGACGCCGTGCTGATCGAGACCGACGACGGCCAAGCAATCAACCCGCAGGTTGCGATGAGCGCGACCGGCGACGCCGTCGTCGTCTGGAGGTTCTCTGGCGCGTCGGGCGACAGCATTCGTGCGAACCGATATATCGTCGGCAAAGGCTGGGGCGACCACGTCTCGATCGGGACGACTTCGAGCTTCGCGGCCGGCGCTCGGATCGCGATCGATGCGAACGGCAACGCGATCGCTGTCTGGCAGCAGCAGGATGGCCAACGTCAGGACATCTTGGCGAACCGATACGTCTCGGCTACTGGTTGGGGCGAGCCTGCATTGCTCAACACGGGCGACGCTGGCAATGCGCGAGCTCCGCAGCTCGCATTCGATCCGCGCGGCAACGCACTGGTGGTCTGGGAGCAGCACGACGGCACACGCATGAACATCTGGGCACGGCGGTATGTGGCCGGCAGCGCGTGGCTCACCCCGACCCTCATCGAAGGCGATGACGCCGGGGACGCGGACGCGCCGCAGATTGGTCTGGATGCCAGCGGCAACGCGATCGCCGTCTGGCGTCAGGAGGACGGCCAACGTTTCAACATATGGGCGAACCGCTTCGAGTGAAGCAGGCGCACCTGAATCTAAAGCACGCGTGAGCCGTAGCGCCGGCCGATTCCGTCTTGATGCACGAAGGGACGCCTGTCGCCGACAGCGTCCCGCGAACATCAGCGGGAGAAGTTATGGATGGTGCGTCGGGATATGGTCGATCAAATACAGCGTGCTGGCAGTACAGGCGTGGCTGGCCGCTCATAGCGGCAATGGCGCTCGCCGCATGCGGCGGCGGGGACGGCGGATCGTCCACGCCCAATCCACCGAAGCCTCCGGCGACGAACAGTCCGCCGACGGCCGATGCGGGTACAGACCAAGCGGTGCTCACCGGCGCGATAGTGACGCTTTCCGGAACGGGCGCCGACAGCGATGGCAGCGTTGCATCCTATGCCTGGACGCAGACAGAGGGTTCGTCGGTCGCGTTGACTGGCGCCAGCACGGCAACCGTCAGTTTCACTGCGCCTGATGTAGCGGCCAGTCTGACGTTCCGGCTCGAAGTGACCGACAACCGCGGCGCCACGCATGCAGACACGGTAGCCGTGATCGTCGATGCACCTCCACCGCCACCTCCGCCGCCGCCCACCGCGCCCGAGATCGTACGCCAACCGACGAATCCTTCGACGGTGGAACACGGCTCGGCGCTGATCTTCGTCGTCGCGTCCGGCCAGGATCTGAACTACGAGTGGCATAGCAGCCAGTCCCACATCGTCAAGTCCGGTCCCGAACCATTCTTGCTGCTCGAGGATCGCGGGCTGGTAGATGACGATGACTGCTATCACGTCGTCGTCAGCAACGGCGCCGGGAGTGCAACCAGCGAGCCCGGCTGCATTACAGTCGAGGCGCTCGGCCCATTCGATCTCGATCCGACTGACGAGGACATCGACGACGAAGACCACGTCTCGCTTGCGTTCGGCAACACGTTGTTCGATATCGCTCAGCGCATCGTGGGCGTGCTTACGGGATCGACGCTGTTCGGCGCCAATGGCCTGATGCAAACCATGGCGGGAGCGCCGCCGGAAGGCGTGCCCTGCGGCTATGGCGGCAGCTTCGTCGGAGGGACACTCGACGGCGCGCCGGTCTCGCAAACACTGCTGCTGCCGCTCGGCCGGCACACGATCTCGATGATTTGGGAAGGCGAGTGCCGACCGACCTCGGATCACACTGTGCCGACGATGGGTGGCGTGCTCGTGACCTACGATTTCCCAGAGACGTTTGGGGTGGGATCGGTGACCTGGCACATGAGCGGACATTTGCGCGCCTCGAGCGCAGGCGTATCGAGAGGTTGGATGAACGGGATCGTCACCGCGACGTTCGCGACTGGCTTCGACCTCAGCGGCCGTCGCGTCGACAACATCGACATTTCGGTACTCGACGGACTCAGCGTGACGGCCCTGCGCAAATCGGGATCTTCATCGGCTTCCAACCAGATTCGCGTAGACCGGCGCTTCAGCGCGGACTCATCCATCGTCGAACGCTCGGTCGTGGACTTCGATGTGAGTCTCAACTTCTACGATGTCGAAGGGTTCGAGGGCGTCGTCAGTCAAGCGGGCGACGGCGGCCTCGAACTGAACCACGACCCTGAAGGTGAAGGCGGGTCCTCCACCGACGAGTTCGAGGTCGGAATCGGTCCGCAGGACATTGGCGCCCCGTCATACACGCTGTCCACATTGGTCCCGCAGTTCGGTGGGAACGAGATGCCATGGAGCTTCGAGGTCGTTCCTCGGCCTGAATGTCCGGAAGGGCAAGTCTGTGTGGATCCCTGAGTCGGCAGGCGCCGGGAGCGCCAGAGGTGCCTGCCCACCGCCGGTAAGGACGCGAGCGTTGCTGGCTGGGCGCATCTCTGTATCATTCACGCCCTGCATAACGGCATGGCCGCATCATGGCCGTGCCGTCCGATTGGAGACTAATTGATGGCCGTCGACGCCGATGCCGTTCTCGCCTACCTGCGTGGACTGCAGGATCGCATCTGTACGGCCATCGAGCAGGTCGATGGCGGCGGCAAGTTCAACAGCGACCGTTGGGATCGAGCCGAAGGCGGCGGCGGCGACAGCCGCGTATTACGCAACGGCAAAGTGTTCGAACAGGCCGGCGTCAACTTCTCGCATGTGATGGGCTCTCGCCTGCCGCCCAGCGCCACTGCTCAGCGACCCGAGCTTGCCGATGCGCAATGGATGGCCACTGGCGTGTCGCTCGTGTTTCATCCGTGGAATCCTTACATCCCGACGACGCACGCCAACGTGCGTTTCTTCAACGCGATTCCGAAGAATGGCGCGTCGGGTGCCTGGTGGTTTGGCGGCGGCTTCGATCTCACGCCCTACTATCCATTCGACGAAGATGTCCTGCACTGGCACCGGACCGCGCAACAGGCATGCGAAGGCTTCGGCGAAGATGTGTATTCGAAGCACAAGAACTGGTGCGATCGCTATTTCTTCCTCAAGCATCGCAACGAGACGCGCGGCGTCGGCGGCCTGTTCTTCGACGACCTGAACGAATGGAGCTTCGAGCGCTGCTTCGACTATCAGCGCAGCGTCGGCGATCACTTCCTGAAGGCGTATCTGCCCATCGTCGAGCGGCGCAAAGACCATCCGCATGGCGAACGTGAACGCCAGTTCCAACTGTATCGTCGCGGCCGCTACGTCGAGTTCAACCTGGTCTACGATCGCGGCACGCACTTTGGCCTGCAGTCCGGCGGCCGCACCGAATCGATTCTGATGTCGTTGCCGCCGCTGGTGCGCTGGGAATACAACTGGACGCCCGAGCCCGGCACTGCCGAAGCGCGCCTCTATGCGGATTTTCTCCGGCCACGCGACTGGCTGCGCGAGCTGAAATAGAACGGCGCGAGCGCACAAACTTTGGTTTGTGACATTCAGCGCGCCAACTCGCCCTTCACCTGCTCTCTCACCGGCTTGAACGCCAGGCCATTCGAGCACACGATGAAGTTGCCGCGCCGATCTGAGTGATACGCGTAGCGATTGCCGCTCGCCTGCAGCACGACGCGATAGCCCGGCACGATCATCTGCGTGTACATCTGTCCGGGCTGCGGGCAACCCATCGCGCCATCCGGCCATTGCTGCTCGGTGGCGCTCACTACAGTGACCGCATCGTGCTTCACCAGCGCTCGGCGAGCCAGATCGTCCTGGAATATCGCGAGCAACTGCGGCGGCACTTCGGCCGAGCCTTGCACAGGCGCAGCCTCCTCGCCCGGCGCGCGCATGGGCGGCATCTTCTTCCCTCCATTCCTGATCGCCTCCACCGATGCCGGGTCGGCCGCTGCAGCGCTCCGGCTCGTATCGACACGCGAGTTGCCGGTGCAGGCCGCACTGAGCGCCGCCAGCACGAATACGGTCAGGAACGAAGAGCCTCGCGCTGGAGAATTCAGTACGATCATGGATCTCTCCCGTTAAAGTTCCGCCGTGAATTATCGCCACGTGTTCCATGCCGGCAACTTCGCCGATGTCCACAAGCACATCGTGCTGCTGGCGCTGCTCGACCGACTGAAGCGCAAGCCCAAGCCGTTGTTCTATCTCGACACTCATGCGGGTCGAGGGTGGTACGACCTGCTGTCCCACGATGCATTACGCGGCAACGAATGGCAGGACGGCATCGGCCGCGCGCTGCGCATTGCCCGCGCCTCTCCAGATCTTCGGCGCTATCTGGACGCCGTTAGTTCCCCGGAAGAGATTTCCGCGATCACGACGCAACGCTATCCGGGCTCGCCGGTGCTGGCGGCACGCGATCTGCGGCCTGGCGATCGCATCGTGCTGGTCGAAAAGCAAATCGCCGAGGCGCAAGCGCTTGAACAAGCGACGCGCGGTAGACGCGGAGTGTCGGTGGTGTGTGGCGATGGTTACGCCGCGCTGAAAACATATCTACCGCCACGTGAGAATCGTGGCCTGGTGCTGATCGATCCGCCCTACGAATCGGAAAACGAATTCACGCAAGTCGAGAAAGCCCTGCTGCTCGGCCTGAGCCGCTGGCCCAATGGCATGTTCGCAGTGTGGTATCCGATCAAGCTGGGCCGCGAGACGCAGCGGCTGCACCTGTCGCTGCAGAATTCCGGCTTGAGGAAGCTGCTGCTGGTCGAGCTGAGCGTACGGCCGGCGGATTCGCCGCTCGGCTTGAACGGCTCCGGCCTGATCATCGCCAACCCGCCCTGGCAGTTCGACGAGGAGATCGCGCCGGCGCTGCGCGAGGCGCACGCGGCGTTGTCCGAAGACGGCGCCGGCGGCGTGAATATCAGCTGGCTGGTGCCGGAGTGATCTAAGCCGCCGCCTTCTTGCCCAACGCCTTGCACTGCTTGTACCGGAAGCAGCTGGTCAGGTGATCGTTCACCATCCCGGTCGCCTGCATGTGCGCATAGATGATGGTGCTGCCCACGAAACGGAAGCCGCGCTTTTTCAGATCCTTGCTCAAGGCGTCCGACTCCGGGCTGGTGGCCGGAACCTTGCCGTGCTCGGCAATGTTGTTCTGAATGGGCTTGCCGCCGACGAAGCTCCACAAGTGCTTCGCGAAGTCGCCCTGGAACGCGAGAAAGGCCTTGGCGTTGCCGATGGCGGACTCGATCTTCAGCCGGTTGCGGACGATGCCCGGATCCTTCATCAGCCGCGCAACGTCCCGCTTGCCGAATTTGGCAATGCGTTCAGGGTCGAAGCCAGCGAAGGCGGCTCGATAGCCCTCGCGCTTGTTGAGAATCGTCGACCACGACAGCCCCGCCTGCGCGCCCTCCAGGATCAGGAACTCGAACTGGGTGCGATCGTCCCAGGCCGGCACGCCCCATTCCTTATCGTGGTATTCCAGGTAGAGCTCATTGCCGCCGAGCGGCCAGGTGCAGCGAGTGGGTTCACGCATGGGGCTTAGTATGCAACGGGTGTAGACTTTGGCTGTCTATAAGTTTGGTCCATAGTTTGGCAGTCACGCCCGCCGGAAGCCGTCATGTTTAATTTTCAGTCAGGAGAATTCCCCAGCACGCGCCTGCGCCGCATGCGTTACAGCGACTTTTCGCGCCGCCTGATGCGTGAAACCTCGCTGAGCCCCGACAACCTGATCTATCCGATGTTCGTGATCGAAGGCCAGTCGCGGCGGCAGACCGTGGACAGCATGCCCGGCATTGAGCGCGTCAGCGTCGACGAACTGGTGCGCGAGGCCGAATCTTTGGTCGAGCTGGGCATTCCCGCACTGGCGCTGTTCCCCGTCACTGATCCGGCGGCCAAGAGCAACGACGGCAAAGAGGCGTGGAATCCCGAGGGCCTGGCGCAACGCGCGGTGCGCGCTGTCAAGAAGGCGGTGCCAGAGCTGGGCGTGATCACCGACGTCGCGCTCGATCCGTATACCTCGCACGGCCAGGACGGCATCACCGATGCATCCGGTTATGTGGTGAACGACATCACCGTCGAAGCGTTGGTGAAACAAGCGCTGTCGCACGCCGAAGCTGGCGCCGATGTGGTTGCGCCGAGCGACATGATGGATGGCCGCATCGGCGCGATTCGCGAGGCGCTCGAGTTGGGCGGGCACGTAAACACCCGCATCCTCGCCTACGCCGCGAAGTACGCGTCGAATTTCTACAGCCCGTTCCGCGATGCCGTCGGCTCGGCCGCGAATCTCGGCAAGGGCAACAAATATAACTATCAGATGGACCCGGCGAACACCAACGAAGCGTTACGTGAAGTAGCGCTCGATCTGCAGGAAGGCGCAGACATGGTGATGATCAAGCCGGGCCTGCCCTATCTGGATATCGTGCGCCGTGTGAAAGACACCTTCGGCGCGCCCACGTTCGTCTACCAGGTGAGCGGCGAATACGCGATGCAGATGGCCGCGTTTCGCAACGGCTGGCTGGATGAGCGCGCCATCGTGTTGGAAACATTGATGTCCATTCGCCGCGCCGGTGCGGACGGGATTCTCACGTACTTCGCCAAGAAGGCGGCGGCCTGGCTCAAAGAAGCGAGGTAAGCGCCATGAACGACACCAGCATCGATCGCTACGCCGTGGTGGGCTATCCCATCCAGCACAGTTGGTCGCCGTTCATCCACGGTCTGTTCGCCAAACAGACCGGCCAGGCGATGAGCTACACGCGCCTGGCGGTGACGCCGGAAAACTTCGAGCGCGATGTGGGTGCGTTCTTCGCTTCGGGCGGCAAAGGATTGAACATCACGGTGCCGCACAAGCAGGCTGCGAATATCGTGACTCGATATCGCACGCCGCGCGCTGAGATCGCACGTGCCGTGAATACGCTGGTCTGGAGAAGCGACGGTCTGCTCGGCGATAACACCGATGGCGCCGGCCTCGTTACCGATCTGACGCGCAATCTTGGTTTCGATATTGCTGGCGCGCGCATTTTGTTACTTGGCGCCGGCGGCGCCGCGCGTGGCGTCATGGGCCCGTTGCTCGCAGCCGCGCCTGAATGCATCGAGATCGCGAATCGCACCAAGCAGCGCGCCGTGGAGTTGGCGGAAGAGTTCGAGCTGCTCGGCACCGTGCGCGGCTGCACGTTCGAGGATGTCAGCGATGGCGTCTTCGATCTGGTGCTGAACGCCACCTCAGCCAGCTTACAAGATGACATCCCACCCATTCCTCGCACTGCGATCGGGCCAGCTACGTTGTGTTACGACATGGCGTACGGCAAGGGCGATACCGCGTTCACCCGCTGGTCGAAGACGGTCGGGGCGGGACGCGCGGAGACAGGTTGGGGGATGTTAGTTGAGCAAGCGGCGGAAGCGTTCCTGCTCTGGCGCGGAATGAAGCCCGATACGAAACCCGTGCTGGAAGCGATCAAAGCGCAGGCATAACGAAGAAGGTGTGTGTTACGCCTGAGCTCGCAAGTACTCGTCCTTGACCTTGACGTAGTGCGCGGCCGAGTACGTCAGGAACGCGATTTCTTTCTCCGTCAGATCGCGCACCCGCTTGACCGGGCTGCCAACGTACAGGCCGCCGGTCTTCAGCTCTTTGCCTGGCGGGACAAGGCTGCCGGCCCCGATCATCACGAAGTCTTCGGTCACAACGTTGTCGAGCAGGATCGTGCCCATGCCGATCAAGCACGCGTTACCGATCGTGCAGGCGTGCAACGTCACGCGATGACCCACTGTGACATCCGAACCGATAATCAACGCTCGCCCGCCCGGCGCGTAGGGGCCATCGTGCGTCACGTGCAGCACCGAACCGTCCTGAATACTCGTGCGAGCGCCGATCTGAATCGAATGCACATCGCCGCGCACGACCGCGGTCGGCCACACAGATGAGTCGTCGCCGATCGTTACCTTGCCGATAACGACCGCAGCAGGATGCACGTAAACACGGGCCCCCAGCGTCGGCGCAACGCCCTTGTAAGTTTCAATTGTCATGGCGCGTTAGGGCGAGCGCAGCGCTCGCCATGCAATCTCATCTGTGCGTGAAATTTATGTGGCCGCGTCATGCGGCCAACCCCAACTGCTTCAGCAACGGCTCAATCGTCGGCTTCCGCCCGCGGAACTCGACAAACGCATCCATCGCATCTCGACTCCCGCCCTGCTCCAGAATCGCCGACAGGAACTTACTCGACACCGCACGATTGAAGATGCCGCCTTCCTCGAACGCACTGAACGCATCCGCCGCCAATACTTCAGCCCACTTGTAGCTGTAGTACCCGGCAGCGTAGCCGCCGGAAAAAATATGCTGGAAGCTGTTCGGAAATCGATTGAACGCCGGCGGTTTCACGACGGCGACCTGCGACCGGACTTCGCCAAGCGTCTGCAGAACCTTGCTGGCCGCGCCCGGCACGAACTCACTGTGAATGCGCAGATCGAACAGCGCGAACTCCAGCTGCCTCACGGTCTGCATGCCCGCCTGGAACGTGCGTGTACCCAGCAAACGCTGCAGCTCTGCCTCCGGCAATGGCTCGCCGGTTTCGACGTGCGCCGAAATCATCGGAATCACTTCCGCTCGCCACGCGAAGTTCTCCATGAACTGACTCGGCAGCTCGACCGCATCCCAGGCAACGCCATTGATGCCTGCGATGCTCGGATAATCCACGCGCGTCAGCATGTGGTGCAGGCCATGACCGAACTCATGGAACATCGTCACGACTTCGGAGTGAGTCAGCAGAGACGGCTGTGAGCCCACCGGCGGCATGAAGTTGCAGACCAGATAAGCGACCGGCAACGCCGTGGCGCCACCCATGTGTTTGCGACCCACACACTCATCCATCCACGCGCCGCCGCGCTTCTTGGCGCGAGCGTACAGGTCGACGAAGAAGCTGCCGCGCCTCGAACCGTCGTCATTGAGGATGTCGTAGAAACGAACATCGGGATGATAAATGTCGACGCCAGTGCGTTCGGCGATCTTCACGCCATACAACTTCTCGGCAACCGAGAACATTCCGGCCAACACACGCGGCAGCGGGAAATAAGGACGCAGCGCTTCCTCAGACAGATTGAACCGTTCGCGCTTGAGTTTCTCGGCGTAGAACGCCACGTCCCAAGCGTTCAGCTCGCGACCCGCAAACTTCGTCAACTCGTCGAACTCGTTTTGCGCGACCGGCTTGCTCTTCGTCGCCAGCTGCTCGAGAAAGCCACGCACTTCGGGCACCGACGAAGCCATCTTGGTCGCGAGCGAATATTCGGCGTAGTTCGGATAGCCAACAAGATTGGCGACCTCGTGACGGACCGCAAGAATCTGATCCATCAATTCGGTGTTGTCCCAACGGCCTTCATTGCCATCCTGCTCGGACGCGCGCGTCGTCCAGCCATGATAGAAGTCCCGACGCAGCGGCTCGTGCGCCGCATGCATCATCACTGCGGTGTAGTTGGGCGCATCGAGCGTGAACAACCACCCGCTCTGTTGCTTGGCTTCGGCAGCGGCACGCGCGCGTTCGACAATCGGCGCGGGCAGCCCTTCGATTTCTTTCCCATCGGTGAGCAGACGTGACCACGCGTTGGTCGCATCGAGCACGTTCTCATCGAACTTCGACTGCAGCGTGGCCAGCTTCTCGACCAGATCCTTGTACCGCTGTTTCTTGTCGGGCGGCAGCGCGACGCCAGCCAGACGGAAATCGCGCAGCGCGTTCTCAACCAGCTTGCGCTGACCAGGCGACAGCCGCGGGCCTTCCTTCTTCAGCACCGTCTCGTACGCCTTGTATAGACGCTCGTTCTGCGCGAGGTCGGTGTTCCAGGCGGTGAGCAACGGCAGGCAGGCGTTGTAGGCGGCGCGCAGCTCGTCGCTGTTCACGACGCCATTCATGTGACCGACGGGCGACCAGGTGCGGGACAGGCGATGCTGCATTTCCTCCAGCGGCACGATCAGCGAGTCCCAGGTGGCCGCGTCGCTCGACAGCAGCCGCTCCAGCTCCGCCCGGTTCGCGTCGAGCAAAGCGCGGATCCTGGCCTCCACTTCGGCAGGCTTGATTGCAGAAAATACCGGCAGATCGTTGCTCGGTGCAGTCATGATGAACCCCGGATCCTGAATACGAAGGACAGCGGACTGCCGATTGTAAGGAGCCGGACAGTCCAATGACACCCGCCCCGTGGTCCGGGGCAGAGCGTTCCGAAGGTTTTTGGGGACGATTAGCTGGATTTCACCCAGTAGACGATCGCAATCGCGATGCCTGCGACCACCACGACCCAGCGCAGGACAGCGGGCGGCAGCTTGCCGGCCAGCTTGCCGCCGATCGCACCACCGATCAGCGCACCGACAGCCATGACCGCAGCCGCAATCCAGACGACCTGATCGGAGAACAGGAAGAACACCGCAGCGGCAATGTTCACGCTGAACGCCAACACCTGCTTGAGCGCGTTCAGCCGGGTCAGAGAATCATCGAGCGTCAAGCCGAGCACGGCCAGCAACAGCACGCTCATGCCCGCGCTGAAGAAGCCGCCATAGATGGCGGCGGCGGCGATCGGCAGTGCCGAGAACCATGCCGTGTGATGGTTTTGCGAGGAGTTCGCCAACCGCCTGGCGACGAATTTCTTTACCGGCTCCTGCACAGCGAGCAGCAACGACGCGGCGAGAATCATCCAGGGCACGAGAGCGGTGAACGTGCGCTCGCCAGTGCGCAGCAGAATCATGCCGCCGGCAAGACCGCCCAACACAGCCACCGGTACGAGCAGCAGGAGTTGCGCGCGTTGACCTTTGAGATTGGGCAGTTGCGCGATGGTTGCGCCGAAATAGCCAGGGCACAGTGCGACTGCGTTGGTGATATTTGCCGCCACCGGAGGCACGCCCACCGCAACCAGCACCGGAAAGCTGATCAGTGTGCCGCCGCCGGCCAATGCGTTGATCAAGCCGGCCCCGACCGCCGCGAGTGCGGCGATCAACAAATCCCAGGACGTCATCACTTAGCAGCTGCCTCTATTCATGCCCCGACCCCGTGGTTCTGGTTATGAGGGACGGGTCATCGTACCTGAAACGCCATACCCGCCATGCCGCTAGCCCAGGCAGGAATCGCTTCGTAAAACAAACATTCACCGGTCGCACCGGCAAGCGCGCCGGCGAGTGCGATCCAAGCATTGACTTCGAGACCGCCATTGCCCGCATCGATCAGGATCTGTTCGTTGCTGAGCTTCGCCAGGCTCGCGCCTGGACCGGTCGCCAGCATGTCCATGAACCAGCGATCCCATTTCTCGTTGACTCGCCCTTCCTCGGGCACGCCCAGCCAATGTGACAAACCGCCGCCGGCCAGCAACGCGACGCGCTCATCGGCCTTGCAATACTCGGCGACATACGCGCGCAGCAACTCTCCAAGTCGCCAACTCTCGTGCGGCGTCGGCGCCGGCGTGTACACCGTATTCACATACAACGGCACGATGGGCAGCTCGCGCTTGGGATCGACGATGCCAAGCGGAATCATGACGCCGTGATCCGGCCGCAAGCGCGTTGGCTTGGCCAGCCTGAACCCACGATCGTTAGCAAACATCGCGAAGCCGGTGGAGAACGCAGCGTCGCCCCGAATCGGATCCGTCGGCAGACCCATATCGCCATAAGGCGTGTACGAATCGGCAGTGCCAATCGCAAACGGCATGGGCTGATCGAGCCGGAAGTTGTTCAAATGATCGCTTGTGATCACGACCAGCAGCGTCGGGTGAGTCTCGCGCAGCTGGCGCCCCAGCTCTTTCATGCCCACGAAAACGCGCTCGGCCTGCTCTTCGAGCCCGCCGGGAGCGCCCAGCACGTGCGACATGGCGAACGCGCCCACGATCTTGCCCATGGTCAGCGCCTCGCGAAGTAATAATCGATGGGGAAGAACGGCATGGTCGGCCGGCCCGACCAGATCAGCCATTTGATCACCAGATTGGGATGAATGCCGAGGCGGTGCAAGTCGTCACGACCGCCGCCACACAAAATCTCGCGCACGTCAGCGGGCACATCGAAGCGATCGAATAGCACATCGGGGCTGGTTCGAATCAAGCCGCGATCCGTGGGCGTCTCGATCAGGTGCTCGATCAGCTCGTGCACGCCGCGCGGCGGAGTCGCCACCTCAGTTCACCGGCTGCGACAGGAACCGATCGACGGCCGCGCAGAAATCGGCGGTGTGCTCGATCATCGCCCAATGGCCGCAGTGAGGCACGATGTAGCCCCAGCTGTTCTCGAGCAGCTCGAGGAACCGATAGGCGCGCGCCAGCGTCGACACGCCGTCTTCCTTCCCGTTCACGATCAACACCGGTTGTTTGATCTTGCGCAGCTCGTCTTCCGGATAGTTCAGCGTGCCCTTGCGCGTCTCGGCGTTCACGGCCGACAACGCCGCCTTGGCGCCCGGCTCGTGAGTCAGGTTGTAGCGATACTGAACCAACTCTTCCGGCGGCGAATACTTCGGCGATGTGAGGCCGGCGATCACGCGACGCATGCCGTCGACCGTGAAATCGTAGTTCAGGTTGTGCAGCAACTGCGGCGACGGACGTTCCGGAATCGGCAAACCGGCGCTGCCCATCAACACCAGTCGCTCGACGCGCTCCGGACGTTGCAGCGTCGCGCCGATACAAGTCGCGCCACCCATGGAATTGCCGACCAGAAACGCCTTCTCGATGTTGAGCGCATCCAGCAAGGTCACCAGTTGACGATTCCGGCCGGGCTGATCGTAGGTATAGCCGTCCGGTGAAGGCTTGTCGCTGCGACCGAAGCCCACCATGTCCGGCGCGATCACACGATATTTCTTCGCGAAGATCGGAATGCACTCGCGCCAGTTGCCATACGCATCGGCGCCCGCGCCGCCGCCGTGCATGAGCACGAGCGTCGGGCCGCTGCCCGCTTCCAGGTAGTGCGTGCGGATGCCGTTGGTGTCGACGAAGTTCGAAACGAATTCAGTCATGGGCATGGCTCGTCGAAATCAACGCAAGTCTTGCGGCGTCTGAATACCGCGATTCGCGCGGCTCGCCAGGCGCCGCCATTCGAGGATGGTCGTATCCGGCTCGCACAACATTTCATCCACCCAACCGTAATCATCGGCGTAGAACGGCTCGGTCACTTCGCGGGCCCAGATGTCGTCGGCGTTGAAGCCGTCCAGACCGTGCGGCTTGTAAATGGATTCGAAGTTGTTCGCGAACTCCGCACGATCTTCGTCGGTCTGCACCTGCTGGCCGATGGTCTGCACATAAAGATGCGTCTTGCCGTCGATCGGCACGTACCACTCGAACTGCGTCAGGCCCGGCAGCGGGAACTGTTCGACTTTCAATACACCCGGCAGCCAGATCGACGTGCCGACCGAAGCCGACGTGCCCTGCACCTGCTGCGAACGTGGACCGCGCACCACGACGCGACCGTCGATCACGCCATCCCAGATCGGCTTGTGCTGAGCGAAATCGTCGATCACGCCCTTCGGACCGTCGGCCTCTTCGACAACCTTCACCGCACCCGGCAGCGGCGTGTGGCCGATCGGGAAGTTGAACGTTCGGAAGTGACGCAGCGTCGTGTCTTTGTGAATGAAGATATGGAGCGCGTCGAAGCCGTTTTCCGCGCCGAGGCGCCAGTTCGAGTTCACCACGCGATGCTTGCCGAGAATCATCACGTCGTCGTCGAGGAAGCCCGGCGGTACGTCCTGACTCAACGGCGGCACGGGATCCATGTCGCCGATGAACACGAAAATCAAACCCTTCGCTTCCTGGCACGGGAAGCTTTGGATCTTGCGCCGGCCGATCAGCCGGCTGTCGGGCACGGCCAGGATGTTCACCAGCTCGCCGGTTTGGAAACGATACGTGTAGCCGTGATACCAGCAGGTGATCGTGTCCTTGGTGTAGCAGTCCGGCTTGCGCGACAGCGGCACGCCACGGTGCAAACAACGATCTCGGATCGCGTAGACCTTGCCGTCGATGCGCTTCAGCAGCAGCTTCTCGCCGAGCACCTGCAGAGTGGTGAGCTGACCTTCCGCGAGCTCGTTGGAAAAGCGCACCGGATACCAGTGATTGCGGAAGCCCATCTTTGCTTCCACATAGGCACGCCAGTCGCCGACGGCTGCGGCAACTTCGGGGCGAACGCCTTCCGGGGTTTGCGCGTCATCACTCATGATCTACTCACGTCCTCGAATCAAAAATCTGGTTATGCGAACTGCACGCCGACCTGGCCGATGCCGGCGATGGTCGCGTGCACCACGTCGCCCGCTTGCACGCATACCATCGGTCCGAGCGCGCCCGTCATCACGAGCTCGCCTTCTTGCAACGGTCGGCCGAGCTGGCGCGAGCGTCTGGCAAGCCACACCGCTGCGTTGAGCGGACCGCCGAGACAATCGCGACCGTAGCCGCTCGACACCGGCTTGCCGTTCAATGTCATCGTCATCGCGCAGTTCACGAGATCGAGTCCCTCGATCCGTTGCGCGGGTCCGCCGAGCACCAGCACGCCCGAAGACGCGTTGTCGGCAATGGTGTCGACGATGTCGATCTGCCAACCGGCGATGCGACTGCCGACGACTTCGAGCGCCGGCAACACACAACCGACCGATGCGATCACATCGGCCACCGTCGCGTGCGCCATATCCAAGTCACGAGACAGGATCAGCGCAATCTCGGCCTCCACGCGCGGCTGCTGCAGACGAGAAACCGGAATGGTCTCGCCGGTGCCGTACACCATGTCCGCGAACAGCTGACCGAAATCCGGCTCGGCGACGCCGAGTTGCTTCTGTACCGCCGGCGACGTGAGCCCGATTTTTCGGCCCACTGGCCGGCGGCCCTGCTCGACCCAATGCGCGATCTGCGCCAGCTGCACGGCATAGGCCGCGCGCGTGTCGCCCGCATCGAATCGACTGCGGATCGGAGGCAGCGGTGCGCCGCTATACGCATCCAATAAAGCTCGCGCGGTCTCGCCGACTCTTTGATCCATGGTTCGCCCTCTTGCTGATCCAACGTTATATGATTGTATGATAATCATGCAACATGGTTGGCAAGCGGTTACCTTAATGCATCGGGCGCGATTGATTTTTCAGGACGGCGCGGAGCTGACGGTCGAGGTCGAGCCGGGTCAGACCGTGCTGGAAGGCGCACTGGCCGTGGATGTACCGGTCCGTTATGACTGTTGCACCGGCAGCTGCGGAAGTTGCGTAGTCCAGTGCGTGGACGGGCAAACCGTCGTTGATTTGACAGGCAAAGTGCCGGTCAACGCGGATGAGTTGGTGGCTGGACTGCGGCCTGGCTGCCTGACTCGCCTGAACTCGGACGCATCGTTCGAGCTGCCTTATCCGCTCAAGCCGGCGCCTTCGGCTCCCGCGAAGCATTCCGCGGAGATTATGGGGGTACAGCGAGCCGCGCCCTCGGTCGCACTTCTGACGCTCAAGCTCGATCGCGCCGAGGACTTCACATTTCAGAGCGGCCAGTACGTGCGCTTGGCCGCGCCCGGCATCAGCGGCGCGCGCGCTTACTCCATCGCCAGTACCCCGGCCGAGCTGCCCTTGATCGAGCTCATGATCCGCCTCGTGCCGGACGGTAAGATGTCGCGGTGGCTGCAGGAAACCGCGAAGGTCGGCGACCGGGTCAAGCTCCAGGCTCCTCTTGGCTCCTTCGGCCTCGACGATCGGGCGCGTCGCCATGTCTTCATTGCCGGCGGCACCGGCCTCGCCCCAGTCTTGTCGATGATTCGCTCTCTCCGCGGCCGCGGCCAGCGAGCACTACTGTGCTTTGGGTGCACTCGGCGACAGGAACTCTTCTACGAAGCCGAACTCGCAGCGCTGGTCGGGACGATGCCGGAGCTGGAAGTTCGCATTGCCGTGATGGAAGGCGCTGACGCGGACATTCGTCGCGGGACGGCGGTGTCGCTACTTCAGCAAGATGACTTTGACGCGGAGACCGTGAGCTACCTGTGCGGTCCGCCGGGAATGGTCGACGCGGCGAGGAAGGCGATTGCGGAGCATGGAGTCGGCGTGGCGGCGATTAGGGCAGAGAGGTTTCAGCCGGGCGGATAAACGGGTAGCCCACCTCGGACGGCTGGCCTTAATGAGAATTCACCCAGCATCAGCTCGCTGATGAGCTCGGCATCTGGCGCCGACTCATCACCTATTACGAGTCCGAGAGCGATCACCGCCGGCGAACCTGCTTGCTGACCTCGCGCGCTGAACGTCAGCACCGATCAGCTGCTCAGCGATGCACCACCGACCAAGCGCCCGGCCAAGGCAGCGCTCAGCCCGCGGCTGGAGCGGCGGCTCAAGCAGATCGAACAGCTCAACCCCAAGTCCAAGCAGCAACTGCTCAACATTATCGATCCGTTCATCGAGAACGAAGCTCTGAAGCAGCGCAGCTCGCGCTGAGGTCAAAGAAGCGACCGATTGGATTACAGCGAACCTCGATGAGAAGGCATTGCGGTCGTAGTCTTTGGTTTGTCGACTAGAGTCACTGCAAACAGCTTTCAACCACACTGAAGCCCAAGATCGGCCGCTTGCTTGCGCGCTTCCTGCCCATTAACACGATGCGCTGTTATAAACATGTTCTGAACCGTAGCGCCCCCTCGCTCTCGATTCGCCTTCCACGCGCCTTCTGTCTCGTGCTCGTGTCTGCCGATCATGACCACAAGGGTTTCGTCCGTGTATAGCATGTAGGTCCGCTCAGTTGCGTACCTCATTGGCTCTTGCCTCGTATCATCGAAGCCATTCCAGGCGGGAGTGGCTTGCTCACAGAGAAGCCATCCGTCGCGTTGCGCGGCTTTTAGTTGATCGAGGCCGATACCAAATTCGGTAGGCGCACGCGTCACTTCAAACGATAACTGTATCCAGGGCAGGCCCGGTGCTTCAACGACATTTCGCGCGTCATGGGGAC
Source organism: Peristeroidobacter agariperforans (assembly GCF_004138335.1). Classification (GTDB taxonomy): domain Bacteria; phylum Pseudomonadota; class Gammaproteobacteria; order Steroidobacterales; family Steroidobacteraceae; genus Steroidobacter; species Steroidobacter agariperforans. The sequence goes on from NZ_RYFW01000001.1 coordinate 696,903, forward strand.
GAATCGACGGGCAGCCTCGCGCAGCCCGGCCTCAGCCGCAGCGTCGTTTGTATCTGCGCAGCCAGCCCCCAACGCGACTACTACGGCTAAGCCAATCAATCGTTTCATCTGGCTACTCATTGAAATTGGCATCCTTGTAGCAGACACCGAAGTTACAACTCTCCTCCGGGCCTGGCTTCTGACATCCCATGCAGGTGTAGGACCCACCCATCGCATTACTCGGTGTGCCGCCAGCCCCTCTGGGAGTAGGCCGTATTCCGCCACTACCGGTGTTCGCTGGCCTTCTCGTGTCGTGGTTTACTACCGTTCTTCCTGTCGTTGTGGGCAGCGAATAAGAGCTGTTCGGATCGGACATCCAAGCTCCTCGACAGGGTATGCATTCCCAGTAACAGCGGCAGACGGGATGAACAAGCTGCCCCAAGAACGCGTCGGGACCTCGAGAAACCGGTCTCCAGCGATCCGCCACTTCCCTTTACACGACAGCAAACCATATGCATCGAAGCTGCTCACCGGATTGGCTTCGACGTAGCCGTACGTGTTGATGCCGCCGCCCAATCCAATGGGATCGCTCTGGATGTATCGCCCCGTGCCCGGGTCATAGTCCCTGAAGTAGTTGTAGTGCAGCGCCGTTTCATCATCAAAGTACTGCCCTGGAAAGCGCAGGGAGTATTTAAAGGCGACGCTATCGCCATCGGGATCTTCATGGCCAGCGTAGACCCGAATGGATCGCTATCCCACCGCCAGACGATCGCATTGTCGCTTGGCCGACTAATCTTCCTCGCCGTAGTTAGATGATCGGCATGAACGTAAAACACACTCACGCCGCTACCGTTAGACTTAAGTACCGCGACTGGCACATCGTCGAGCCATACGGTTTCCTGAATGAGACCGCCGGAATTGTCGTATTCACCAATCAGTCGCCCCGCCTCGTCGTAAACGAAGTGAGTGTGCTGGCCGGTGACACTCTTGCGAACGCGTTGGCCCAGGCCATTGAGCAAATAACTGGCCGTAAGGCCGTTGTAGGTCGCCTGAATCATTCGACCTGCATCGTTATAGGCAAACGTCCGTGTTCCATCGGAGGTAATGTTGCCTGCTGCATCGTATGAATAGGTACGCACCTGCAAGCCGTCGCTACCGGCGAGTCGGTTACTTGCCGTATCGATGTCGAACTCAGTGAGCCCGCCCGCCTCCGCCGGCCAAGCATCATCTTCATTCGCCCAGGAACTGATCGTGCCGTCGGGGAAAGACTCGTAGCTCGACAGTCCCGCGCTGTCGATGGCCGAAACGCGCCCATCCAGATCGTACTCGCGCACGGCAAACGTTCCGTTCGCCCAGGTCCAGCCCCGCGTCGGGCCGAACGGTGCGTACAGCACATTGCTCAGCAGGGAACCCCCATTGACGGTGATCGCGCTGATGCGTCCGTTGCTGTAGCCATACCCGATGACTTGGCCGAATGGGGTCGTGACCTGGTTCAGTTGCCCCGCCGCGTTGCACGGAGATCTGGCGGTTCAGCGCGTCGTGGCCGACGGTGGCGCTGCGAAACTGTTGATCGACACTGCCGGACGCGGCAGCAACGACGTTAGGCGCCGTGTGCGATGGAGCCATCATCAGATGCGAGGCGCTCGTTGAGACTCCGTAAGACGTCGTAATCTGAATCGGACCGGACCCACTTGCAGTCGGCGCATTGAAAAAGAGTTGGCTATTGCTCACCGATGTGACAGTGACAGGAGCGCCGCCGACGGAAACTGTGGTGCTGCCTGGTACGAGGTTGAGGTCGGTGCCTACGAGGGTCACCGCAGCGCCAGGAGCAACCGCGATCGGCATGAAATTCACGATCGTGGGTTTGCGCACAACTAGATCGTGCCGCTCGTTGCTGCGTCACTGCCCTCAGTCACGGTGATTGATCCAGTAGCCGCCCTCGCAGGCACAGCGACTACCAGGCTGGTGCTCGTCGCAGCGCTAACAACCGCTGGTATGGCCCCGAACTTCACCTCGGGGAAAACCCGATGGAGAGTTGACCTGGTGATCTTTGTATGACAATACTACAACTACTGTTACTGCTAGGTTTACAAAGTGAGCGCCGAAGCCGCGATGATTTCTGTTGATCGACGCCTGTTGTGTGAGGCGGGCGAGGTTGCGCCCGGCGGCATGTTGCGTGTGCAGTTGGAGGGCATGGATCCGCTCCTGGTCTGCAACGTCGGCGGCAAGCTCTATGCAGTCGATGACGAGTGCACTCACGCCATTGCATCGTTGTCCGAAGGGCGGCTGCAAGGGAACATCGTCTTCTGCCCGCTGCACGGTGGCAGCTTCGATGTTTGCTCGGGCAAGGCGAAGAGCTTGCCGTGCAAGCAGGCGCTGCGCACCTGGCCGATCGAAGTGACCGACGGCAAAGTTTATTTGTTGCTGAAGAACTGAGTTGCAGCGCTCGCCGCTTTCGTGGCGGCGGGCGTACTTTTTTCTTCTTATCTTCCGACCGCGTACGCCTGCATCAGGCGTGGCGTGGCGGCCGCTCGCAATATTCCATCCGTTCCGCGTGACGCCGCTGTGAGCCGGCCAGCAGACCACTCCGGCGCGACCTTCACTTTGTGACCGCGGCTCTTCAGCTCAGCGATTATTTTCTCCCCGCAGCTCTCTTCGAGCACCGCGGTTCCTAACAGCGCCTCGCGTGGATAGAACGACGCAGGGAAGTGCACGCTATGGAACAGCGGCGCATCGATGGCCTGTTGCAGATCGAGCCCGTGATGGATGCATCGCAGTAACAAAATCAGCTGCCATTGATCCTGCTGATCGCCGCCTGGCGTGCCGCAGATCAATGACAACCCGTCGTCGCGTGTCGCTAGTGTCGGCGTAAGCGTCGTGCGCGGACGTTTGCCAGGCTCGAGACTGCCCGGCAACCCAGGCTCCAACCAAAACATCTGCGCGCGCGTGTTCAGCGCGAATCCCAGCTCGGACATCGTCGGCGACGATTGCGGCCAGCCGCCCGACGGCGTCGCCGAGACCATGTTCCCGAAACGATCGATCACATCGAAATGCACGGTGTCGCCGGGCTTCAGCGTCGGCTTCAGGTGCATCATGGTCGGCTCGCCGACGCCCAGCCCGCCGCTTTCGTTCTTGGCGATTCGGACCATGCTCAGGCACTTGGCAACCTGCGCTTCGAAGCCAGGCAGCACGCCGGGCCGCAACTCGTGTGAAGCGTTTTGACCGATCAGCTTGCGACGTTCGGCCGCGTAGCTCTCGCTCAGCAACGCATCGAGAGGAATCTTGTTGAAATTGGGATCGCCGTAGTACGCCTCGCGATCGGCGAATGCGAGCTTGAGCGCTTCGAGGACGAGATGTGCGAACTCCGGTTCAGTGGCCGGCAGCTTCGACAAGTCGTAGCCCGCGAGCAGCGATAACGTTTGCAACAACACCGGCCCTTGCCCCCAAGGACCGGTCTTGTGGAAGGTCCAATCGCGATAACGGAACGTTTGTGGCGCCTCGTAGGTGGCTTGCCACTTCGCCATATCGTCGCCGGTGAGTAGTCCCTTGTGGCGCTCACCGCTCGCATCCATCAGCTCCTGCGTGCGGCAGAAACGATCGATGGCTTCAGCAACAAACCCACTCGACCACGCCGCACGCGCGCGCTCGATCTGCTGTTCGCGAGTACCCTCGCCGGCCTCATTCAGAATTCTTCGCCACGTCGCTGCGAGCGTGGGATTGCGGAATAGCTGATGCGGCGCTGGCACTTCATCGTTCGGCAACCAGATCGGCGCGGACGTTGGCCATTCCTTTCGGAACGCCTCAGCAACGTCGGCAATCGCGCGCGACACGCCAGGGAGCAGCGGATGCCCCGCTTCGGCGTAATGAATCGCCGGCTCCAACACCTCCGCGAGCCGCATGCTGCCGTGATCTCGAAGCAGCGTCATCCACGCATCGAACGAACCGGGCACGACGGCGGCAATCAGTCCCGACCCCGGCACCATGTCGAGATTCATCGACCGCATGTGCTCGATCGTTGCGGCCGCGGGCGCTACGCCCTGACCGCACAGCACTGTGGGCTCATCGTCGCGCGCCGACTTGAAGATGATCGGCACTTCTCCGGCCGGGCCGCACAGATGAGGTTCGACGATTTGCAGTACGAAGCCGATGGCGACGGCTGCATCGAACGCATTGCCGCCGCGCTCGAGCATGGCCATGCCCACGCCCGACGCGATCCAGTGCGTGGAGGTGACGACGCCGAAGGTGCCGCGAATTTCCGGACGCGTCGTAAACATCGTTTAACGGGTCAGGTGCGCGTTCTTGTTCTCGAACAATTTCTGATCGGCAAAGCCCGCCGTCTCCGGTCGGCCCCGACCGAGCATGACCTGCAGATACACCGGCTCGTTGGTTTCATTCACATAGCCATGAATGACGCCGGGCGGGCAGGAAATCATTTCCCACTGCTGCAGCTCCTTGCTCAAGCGCCGGCCATCTTCCTCTTCGATGAACACGACACAGCGCCCCTGAAGCACGAAGAAGATCTCTTCCACTTCATGCGTGTGCGGCGCGTTGCCCTGGCCTGGCGGCACCAACATGATGGAGAGCGTGAAGTTGCCCGCGGGCACGATATTGCTGTCGTCGTGCTTGCCCGATGCGCCCGCGCCAACGAAGCGGTGCTGTGCGCGGCGATAGCCGTCGATGTTTGCATCCGAGAACGCATTCCAGTCCGGCACGCGATCGGCGAAGCGCGCGACGTAGCGATCCATGATCTGCTCGAGCGAGGCGCCGACCAACTCGGGCGGACGCGAATGACGGGCAACGGACATGGCGGACCTCTATAGAGTGGCGTTCGCATCGCGCAGGCTGTCGATCAGACAGGCGCGACGAATGAAAGCATCGTGCAATTCCGGATCGGCCGACTGGCGCCGAATGCCATCCAGCTTGCGCGCCCGCTCGACAGGATCTTTCTCACCGAGCGTCTGCTTGTTCTGAATGCTCTGCGCCTGCACGTAATCGACCTGCGCCTTGCGCCGCTGGCGAGTGTAACGATCCAGCAACGGCTGCGCGTCGGCGCCTTTCAGCATGATGGCTTTCAACTTGTCGGCGAGGTTGATGGCGTCGTGAATGCCGCCGTTCATGCCCATGCCGCCGACCGGATTGTTCACATGCGCCGAATCGCCCGCGAGTAGCACGCGCCCACGATTGAACGTTGCAGCCACGCGCTGGTGCACCTTGTATAGCGCGATCGTTGCAATCTCATAGCGGCCCGGCTTGGGACAAAACTTCTGCAGACGCGCTTCGACGGCGTCGGGCGATAGCAGCTCGTCATCTGTTTGCTCCGGTAGCGTCGGGCTCACCGCGCGCCACATCCCTTCGCCGCCGGCGCCGCGCGCTTTGAACAGATTCAACCACTCGTCGGGATCGGAGAAGTAATTGCGATTGCTGAGCTCGGGCCGCAGGCCGAAGAAATCGAAGCGGGTGTCGATCTTCAGGAAACGTTCCGGCCAGGTGAAGCCGTCGAACTCGATCTCGGCCAGCTTGCGAATGGTGCTGCGGCCGCCGTCGCAACCGACGAGATAGCGCCCGGAGAGAATCTCGCTGCTGCCATCGGGCAATGTCACTGTGACATCGACTTTATCCGCGTCCTGCGCGATCGCGACGACGCGCGTCGACATGCGAATTTCGGCGCCTGGGTCGTCCGCGAGACGCTTCAGCACGGTCCCGACGATTTTGTATTGTTCCCACTGGAGCACGTACGGATGGTCGGGGCGATCGCGCATCGCTTGGATGTCGAAGCGACCGACGAGCTCGCCGGTGACCCGGTCGAGATAGTTGAAGACGGGCGAGACGAGACCTTGCTCGAGGCCGTCTTCGAGCAGACCGAGCTCGTCGAGCATCGCGACGGTGGGTGGGTGGCAGGAAGCCGCCCGGCAATCGATCTCGGGCGCGGGTAGCGCTTCGATCAGAAGGACGGGGATGTCACGTCGCCTCAGCGCGTACGCCAGGACGGCGCCAATGGGCCCCGCTCCGGCAATGATGACCCGATCTCTACCCATGTATCGCACTTCCACTGGCCATGGCAGACAGTGTAGCCGTGCATACTTTGTATGACAAACATAGAATCGGACAAAGAGTCTACCCGTCACGTAACGGGCTACCGCCTCTGACCCCGGATCAGGAACTCACCGCCCACCCGCGATTATCGGGGCTGTCGCCCCTGCTACCCGAGGCGTTCGCCGAAAGAGGATTTCCGATCCGAGTTGGCGCGGAAAGCTCAACCGCCGTATCGGCAGCGTCAGGGCGGGGTGTCTCCTCCCGGCAGCTTCGAAAAGCAGGGACCTTCGTAGCAGGGCTACAGGGACGTACAAGCAGGGCGCCCGCGACAGCGGGAGCGAAGCGTGCGCAGGCGGGTGCGCGGTGCCGGGAGGAGACACCCCGCCCTGGCGCTGCGAGCCACCGACGCCTCTTCAGCGACGTCGGAACAAGCGACTCTTCAGCCCGACCGCCGACTCGAAACCGCCGCCCTTTCCGGCACAGCAGCCGCGGCCAGCTCTTCCTCTTGCTGGAGCTTCGTCACGATCGCCTTCCGCGCATTCGACAAATGCGCACTCATCGCCTTCGCCGCAGCTTCCGCATTCCGCTCGACGATGGCTTCGATCAACGTATCCCACTCGTGCATGCCGTCTTCGAGACGATGCGGCTCGGCCATCGAGCGCATGCGCAAATAGTTGACCCGCGTCAGCAATTGGCGCGCCATGTCAGCAATCACCTTGCTGCCCGAGCCATTGAGGATGGTCTCGTAGAATTCGCCGGCCATGATCGCCAGCTCGCGCACGTCGCCCTTGTTGAGCACCTTGCGCAGGTCCTTGTGAATGCGCACCAGCTTTTTGATCGCATTCTCATCCGCGAGCGCGACGAACCGCTGGACCGCCAGCGACTCCAGCATCTCACGCATCAGATAGATATCTTCGGCATCCTTCGACGAAACGATCGCAACAGTGATGTTCCGACGTTTGCCGACTTCGATCAGATTCTCGGCCTGCAACTGACGCAAAGCTTCTCGCACCGACGTGCGGCTGACGCCGAGCGCCTCGCACAGCTCGCGCTCCACCAATCGCATGCCAGGCGGATACAGGCCGCGGCTGATAGCGTTGCGCAGCTTGTCCAACGCATGCTCTCGCACCAGCGTGGGATTTTCGACAATTCTCAGATCCTGGTATTCCAAGGTCCTTCCTCGTACTTACTTGCCGCTGATTTTACGCGACTGGTGCGGCGTCAGAGTAAACGGTCGCGGCCAGAAGAGGCGGCAAAAATCATAGGATTGCTGGCGTCAGGGGCGAGCACAAGCCGGCGATCGGCAAGGCGCCGCCGAGGCGGGCACATTGCACGATACTGTACGCGGTCAGCGCCGAAGTTTTCGGATTATCAGCCGCTGCACGCGCGAAAATATCGAACCGGAAGTGGCCGAACGCGCCGCGCGCCTCGATGCGGCCGAGCGGGTCGGTCACGTTGCGCGACGACACCAGCTTCACTCGGGTGGCGTCCATTCCCAAGCCCACCAGAGCGATGGCCACGCCGACGTTGACGTTCTTCGGGTACGCCAACGCTGCTGCGCGCGCCGAGCCCGAGAAGAATTCGCGCTCCGCTTCCGAATGGTTTAGGTCGAGCACCTGCTCGGCCGCCGTTCCTCGCCACGCATGCGGGGGCTTGAAGGATGTGTAGGTCACTTCATCCAGGCCCGCGAGCCGCGCAGCCAAGAGTCCATCGAGACCTGCAATCGCGCCCGCTGGCAGCAGCGCGCGCCCGCCGCCTTCTTCCGCTGTGAGCAATTCGCTTCTGACCTGATCATCGGCCAGCGCGCCGACCGACGAAATGATCACGTCGATTCCGGCTCGCAGTAGCGGCGCCGCGAATTCCTTGACTGCCGAATGCCCCGCGCACTCCATGACGACTTGCGGGCGCGCGGCGATCAGCGCATCTACATCGTGGACGGCGTGCGGAGCCTCGCGGCCCGGCCGGACCAGGACCGCCTTCAAGGTCTCGGTCTCGCCCAGCTTCTCGAGGCCGGTCATCACCTCGCGCCCCATGGCGCCGAAGCCGATCATGCCGAGCAGCAGATTACGTCGCATCGCTAGCCTCAGGACCGCCGCGGATCTGGCGGTATTTGATAATATTGTATGATCATACTACCTTAATGGCACCCCTTCACCCGGACTAGGGCATGGAACCGACACAGCGCGTCCCGGTAGCCATCATCGGCTCCGGCAACATCGGCACGGACCTGATGATCAAGATCCTCCGCACCAGCCGCACCTTGCGGATGGCGGTGATGGTCGGCGTCGATCCGCAGTCAGAGGGCCTGGCCCGGGCCAAGCGGCTCGGCGTCGCGACGACCTCCCAGGGCATCGACGGCTTGCTCGCCATGCCGGAGTTCAAAGAGGTCCGGCTGGTATTCGACGCCACCTCCGCCGGTGCTCACAAACATCACGATTCGGTGTTGCGTGCTCATGGCAAGACGTTGATCGATCTGACGCCAGCTGCAATCGGCCCGTTTGTGATTCCGCCAGTCAACGGCGATCAGCACCTCGGCGCGCCGAACTTGAACATGGTGACTTGCGGCGGCCAGGCGACCATTCCGATCGTCGCCGCAGTCGGCAAAGTCGCGCCGGTGTTGTATGCGGAGATCGTTGCGTCGATCGCCAGCAAGTCCGCCGGCCCGGGCACGCGAGCAAACATTGATGAGTTCACCGAGACCACGGCGCGAGCCATCGAACAGGTAGGCGGGGCGCAGCACGGTAAGGCCATCATCGTGCTGAACCCCGCCGAGCCTCCGCTGGTGATGCGCGATACGGTGTTCTGCCTGACCGCGCTCGCCGATGAAGGCGCGATCGAGGCCTCCGTGCAGAAGATGGTCTCCGAAGTGCAAAGTTATGTTCCCGGCTATCGTTTGAAACAGCGCGTGCAGTTCGAGCGCATTGGCCCGGGCGTCAAGCTGCCCTTCAAAGGCGTCGATGAATCATTCGTCGGACTCAAGGTCAGCGTATTCCTCGAAGTCGAAGGCGCCGCACATTACCTGCCGGCATACGCGGGAAATCTCGATATCATGACGTCCGCCGCGCTACGCACCGCCGAGCGTGTGGCGCTCAATCTCAGCGCAGAGATCGCCGCATGAGCCCGACCAGCAAGCTCTACATCCAAGATGTGACTTTGCGCGATGGCATGCACGCCATCCGCCATCAATACGGCATCGAGCACGTCAAGGCGATTGCGCGAGCGCTCGACGAAGCTCGCGTCGATGCGATCGAAGTCGCGCACGGCGACGGCCTCGCCGGTTCGTCATTCAACTATGGCTTCGGCAAGCACACCGATTGGGAATGGATCGAAGCCGTCGCCAGCGTCATCAAGCACGCGAAGCTCACGACGCTGCTGCTGCCCGGCATCGGCACCGTTCATGATTTGCGTCATGCATTCGATCTGGGCGTGCGCTCGGTTCGCATCGCCACTCATTGCACCGAAGCGGATGTTTCTCAGCAGCACATCGAATACGCGCGCAAGCTCGGCATGGATGTTTCGGGCTTTCTGATGATGAGCCACATGAGTCCGCCGGAGCAGTTGGCCGCGCAGGCGAAGTTGATGGAAACGTACGGCGCCCATTGCGTGTATGTGACCGACTCGGGTGGCGCGATGACGATGGACGACACCGCCGCTCGCTTTCAGGCCTACGACCGCGTGCTGAAACCTGAGACCGAGCGCGGCATTCACGCACATCACAACCTGAGCCTCGGCGTTGCGAATTCCATTCTGGCTGTGAAGAACGGCGCGATTCGCGTCGACGCCAGCCTCGCGGGCATGGGCGCAGGCGCCGGCAATGCGCCGCTGGAAGTTTTCATCGCGGCCGCCGATGTGTACGGATGGCAGCACGGCTGCGATCTGTTCAAGCTGATGGACGCCGCAGAGGATCTGGTTCGTCCGCTGCAGGACCGGCCGGTGCGCGTCGATCGCGAAACGCTCACGCTCGGCTATGCCGGCGTTTATTCCTCCTTCCTGCGCCACGCCGAAAAGGCCGCCGCGGTGTACGGACTCGACACTCGCACCATCCTGGTCGAGCTCGGCCGGCGTCGCATGGTCGGCGGCCAGGAAGACATGATCACCGACGTCGCGCTCGATCTCGTGCGAGCTCGCGACGGCGAGAAACTTGCGTCGTAAATAAATCTGTCCCCATTTTAGATTTGAGACGTTTATGGCCGCCAATCCGAAGCCAGCAGTTCCGCCCAGCCAGAGCTATCAGACCATTACCGCCGAGCGGCTGACGCCGACCATCGGCGCCGTCATCTCGGGCATCGACCTGAGCAAGCCGCTGAGCGAGCAGCAGGTCGCCGACCTGAATGCCGCCATCGCCGACCACCAGGTGATTTTCTTCCGCAACCAGGCGCTCGATCCGCCGTCGTTGAAGCGCGTCGGCCAGTATTTCGGTGAGCTGCAGATCCACGCGCTGCAGGGCCTGCCGGATCATCCGGAAGTACGCAAGCTGCAGGCGGATGCGAATTCGAAGCACGTTGCCGGTGAGGAATGGCACACCGACATGTCATGCGCGGCGATTCCGCCGATGGGCAGCATTCTCTATTTGCACACGCTGCCGACGATGGGCGGCGACACGGTGTTCGCGAGCATGTATGCCGCGTACGAGGCGCTATCGGATCGCATGAAGGCGTATCTCGAGGGCCTCACCGCGACACATGACGGCAAGCTCGCATTCGGTCGCTTCAACCCCGACGGCAAATTTCCGGTCGCGGTGCACCCGGTCATTCGCACGCATCCCGTGACGGGCCGCAAAGTGCTGTTCGTGAACAAAGGCTTCACGGCCCGCATCAACGAAGTGCCCGACGCGGAGAGCGCGGCGATTCTGCAGTTCCTGTTCCATCACTGCGAGAACGCATACTTCCAGGTGCGCTTCCGTTGGGAGCCGCATTCGGTCGCGTTCTGGGACAACCGCTGCACGCAGCACCTGGCGATCTGGGATTACTTCCCGCAACTACGCTCGGGCTTCCGTGTGCAGATCGCGGACAAGGGCGGACCGAAAGAATCCGCCTGACGCTGGAGAGAGGTTAATGAGGCTAGCCCGAGGTCTGCGGATCTCGGGCTTTTTTTATTTATCGGATGACCGAGGCGAGCTCAGGTAACCGAGATCGGCCCGCCGCGAGCGCGCTCGCCATACGGACGTAGCATCAGCACCAGCACGATCGCCAGCACACACAGCGGCACGCCCATCGCGAGAATGGCTTTGTACGAGCCCGTGTGGTCGAACACGGCGCCAAAGGCCACCGGGCTCAAACTCATCGCAACCATCACTGCCGAGAACATCGCCCCGAAGATCTGCGCGAAGTTCTTCAGGCCGAAGTAGCGACTGGTGAGATACGCGAGCATGTCGACCTCCGCGCCCAGGCTCAGGCCGAGCATGATGGCGGCGACAATGAACGCACCGATCGGCAGCGGCGCGGACAACAGGCCCAGGCCGATTGCTGACAATGTGAAGAACACGAAGGCGATACGGCGAGCGTCATAGCGATCGACCAGGAAACCGATCAGCAGGCGCCCGCCGAATGCGGACCAACCAAACGCCGAAGCCAGCCCGGCGGCCAGACTCTCCGGCACCCCGCGATCCTGGAGCATCGGCACCATGTGCGGAATCAGCCCGTACAGCACGAACGCCAGGCCCGAGAAGATCGTGATCAAACTCCAGAAGTCACGACGACGCATCGCTTCGGACAACGTGTCGCCGGTCGCAGCAGGCTGCTGATCCGCCGGCGCATCGGAGGCTGCGCCGTCAGGGTGCAGGCCCAGCGATTGCGGCTTCTCATGGAGAAGAAACACAACCATTGGCAGCGTGAACAGCAACATGATCAAGCCGAGACCGAAATAGCCGCCGCGCCACCCCCAATGCGATACGAACTCCTGCGTCACCAGCGGAACGTAGCCGAACCCCAGACCGGTGCCGCTGCCCGCGATGCCGATGGCGAGTCCGCGCCGACGATCGAACCACGATGTCAGCACACGCATGTACGGCACGCTGTTGGTGCCGACCGCGATCGTGCCCATCGCCACATACAGCGCGATGAATTGCCAGTAGCTGCTGATCATCGAGGCGGCGAGGAAACAAAGGCCGAATACGATGATCGAGGGCACCAGGATTCGCTTCACGCCAAAGCGGTCGACGAGCCGCCCCATGAACGGCAGTGACACCGCCGTGCACAACATCATCACCGACACGGCAGCGCTGATCGCCGTGCGACTCCATCCAAATTCTGCCCCGATCGGGCCGCCCAACAGAAACAGGGAGGACAATCCGAATGCGGCCGGCCCGGTGGAAATGCCGAGCAGGCACACCACGACGGTGACCCAGCCACGCACAAACACTTTCTGCTCAGTCATGAACGGTGCGGGAGAACAAACAGGTCAAAAACGAACGGCGGCCGCTCCAATGCTGGAGCGGCCGCCGCATTCTCGGGTCGGCTCAGAAACGGGTCGAGACGCGTACGCCCGCAGTCATCGGACGCGCGGTATAGACGCGGTAACCATCGCCAGTCACCCGCAGACCCAGATCCGGCACTTCGTCGGTGACGTTGTCGACGAAGATGCTGGTATCCCAGGCGCCGACGCGCACGCCGAAGCGCACTCCCATCATGAAGTAGTCATCCAGCTCCTGATAGTTGGTCGGGCCGAACGAGCTGTTGAACGCCGTGTACGACACGCTTCGATAATTGAAGTTGGCGTTTGCATAGCCCGTGACCTCGGACGAGAACGGAATCTCGTACTGAGCGGAGCCCGCCATCGACCATTTCGGGCTGTACGGAATGCGATCGCCCTCGAGGCCGTACGGCGTCGAGGGATCCGGCGGGATCGGCATGTCTTCCGACAGGCGCGAATCGGTGTACGTCGCACCGACCATCAGCGTCAGGCTATCGGTCGGCTGCGCGTTGATCTGCAACTCCAGGCCGTTGACGTAGCTCTTACCGGCGTTGCCGATGAACGCGAAGATGGCGTTCGGATCCTGCAGCGAGATCTGCTGATCCGACCAGTCGATACGATACACCGACAGCTCGGTGTACAGCGCGCGATTGAACATGTAGCTCTTCACGCCCAACTCGTAGTTCCACAGCGTATCTGAGCCGTACTGGGCCGGCACGCTCACCCCGCGAGATGCCGCCGAACGCCAATCGTTCACGCCACCGGGACGGAAGCCCGAAGCGATGCGGGCATAGAACGTCGTGTCGTCGGTGGCCGCATACGCCAGTGCAAAGTTGTAGCTGAGCTCGTCTTCGCTGATGGTCTCGTCGAGCAACACGCGATCCACGGTCTGCGGCGGACGGGCCAGCTCCTGCGTCTCGATCTTGCCCTCGAAGATATCCGCGTCGTAGTAGCGGATGCCGACCGTGCCGGTCCACTGCTCCGCGAACTTGTATTCGACTTCGGTGAACAGCGCCAGCTGATCGATGTTGGTGTTGCTGAAGCCCGAATTGATGTCGTTCCCGGCGAAGCCGGTGGCGACGCAATCGTTGTGGAACCTGCAGGGCGCGACGCCGCTGTCATCGAACACGAACAAGGCGGCGTTCGTGACCTCGGATTCGAGCTCGGCGTAGAACGCGCCGGCGACGACCTGGAACGGACCATCGAACGACGAAGCGAAGCGCACTTCCGAGGACCAGTTGGAAATCTCCTGGCCTTGGTGATACGCGAGGTCGAACGGCAAGCCGAAGAAGCGTGCGGTCGGCGTGCTATCGCGCGAGAAAAACAACTCGCGATCCATGTACGAGCTGGTCGCGGTGAAGGTGCCGAAGTCGGTGGTGTAATCCGCCACCAGGCTGAACAGCTGGGTCTCGTCCTCGAAGGGCTCGAGCGTCGGCGAAATGTTTTGATAGTCGGGCTGACCGAACTCGAAATACTGCGAGCCGTCCGCCTCGGTCTCCTGATACAGGCCGGTCGCGGTGATCTTCAAAGCATCGGTGAGCTGCGAGGCCAGGATCAAGCGTCCGCCCCAGATGCTCTGGTCGTTGACGTTCTCCTTGAAACCGGCCGAGCTGGTCTGGTCGATATAACCGCCGCCGGAATCGCCCCACACCACGGCGCGCGCACCGAGCTTGTCCTGGATCAGCGGGACGTTCGCCATGAACTCGCCCTGAAACAGCTCGTTGCCGTCCTTGACGGTCGCGGCCGAGCCGCTGAAGCCGAACGCTGACTGCGACAGGTCCGGCTTGTTGGTGATGAAACGCACCGTACCGCTCATGGAGCCGGCGCCGAACAGCGTGCCCTGCGGACCCTTGAGCACTTCGACCCGCTCCATGTCGTGCAGCTGGATGTTCGGCTGATTGTCGCTGCCGCCGTCGAGGCCGAGGCCGGTGATGACTGCTTCGTCGAAGTACAAGCCGACAGTGGGCTTGCCCGAGGAGGAAATGCCGCGGACGATGATCTGGTTGTCACCCACGCCGCGGTTGTTGACCTGGATGGACGGATCCAAGCGCGTAAAGCTCTCCAGCGAGAACGCCTGGCTCTCGCGAATGGCGTCGCCGCTCACGGCGGCAATGGCCGCGGGAGTGTCCTTCATCGTCGTTTCGCGCTTGGTGGCGGTGACGACGATTTCCTCGACGACCGCATCCTGCGCATTCGCCACGGTGACCACGGCGGTCGCCGCCAGCGCGACGGCCTGGCCGATCCGGACGGCGACCCGGCTACCAAGCCGATTAGTGCTGACTCTCATGCAAGCTCCTCACAGTTATGCGACGCGACCGGCGTCGCGCATCCCCAACCCAACTTTCCGCACTGCAACTTGCATACCACCATTCGAACCGACGATACGATGGTATTTTTGTATGATGTATGACGATCATAGAGAGCCTGGCACTGACAATTCAAGCCTGGCTCATGTCGGAATGCGCGCGAAGTTGGTGCCGTGGCGCACAGTTCATGCACCGTTGGTGCGCGCTTCGATCTGAGGAAGAGAATTCGCAACCGTCCGAGTCGAGAGGAAAGGCCGTGTCGAAGACAAAAGCCCACTTCGCGTTCTATGTAGCGATCCTTGCGGCAAGTAGCGGCGCGTACGCGTCGCAGAGCTCCGTCCCCGTGGCAACGCTGGACACTCAGATTGGCGCCGCGATTCCCTGCGAGCGCCTGGTCGAGGAGGATTTCAAGAACACCTTCGAAGCGCCGCTCTCGGTGCTTTCGGCAAAGCGAGTCCCGGCGAAGGACGGCGCTGCCGAATATTGCGCCGTCACCGGCGTCATTCAGCCGCAGATTCAGTTTGAATTGCGCTTGCCGAGCCAGAGCTGGAACGGCCGCTATTTTCAGACCGGCTGCGGCGGCTTCTGCGGCGTCATCGGCATCAACAATTGCGCCGATGCGCTGGCCGACAACTTCGTCGTCGCCGCTCACAACATGGGTCACGTCGGACTGGTCGTCAAAGATCCTGTCTGGGGGAGCGATCCTACGCTCCGCGAAGACTACGCTGGCCGTTCCACGCATTTGATGTCCGTTGCCGGTAAGGCGCTGGCCGAACGTTACTACGGTAAGAGACCGGCGCGCTCGTATTTTCGCGGCTGTTCGACCGGCGGTAGAGAGGGACTTACCGAAGCACAACGCTATCCCGGCGACTTCGACGGCATCATCGCAGGCGATCCCGCGTTCCCGGGCCGTCTCGGCGCGATCGCAAACAACTGGGATGCACAGAAACTGCTGCGTGACGACGGCTCCGAAGTCTTTACGCCCGCCAAGCTCGCCGTGCTGAATGCCGGCGTCATGAAATCGTGTGACAAGCTCGACGGCCTCGTCGACGGCATCCTCACCGATCCGCGTGCGTGCACGTTCGACCCGGCCAAGCTTCAGTGCAAGAAAGACGACGGCCCGGATTGTTTGACTGCCGAGCAGGTCGCTGCGGCAAAGGCGCTCTACAGTGGACCGGTCAACGGCAAGGGCGAGAAGCTGATGCCCGGCGCGACGCCTTACGGCAGCGAGCTTTCATGGAGCGGTGCTGGCCGTCGCTCGCTCGCGGAAGGCTATTTGCGTTATCTCGCATTCCCGACGAATCCGCCCGCCGATTACAACTATCGCACTTTCAACTTCGACACCGACGTTGAGAAGACCGAAGAAATGGCCGCCTTGTACGATCCGGTCGCTCCTCACAAAGCGCCGGATCTGCGCGAGTTCGAACAACGCGGCGGCAAGCTCATCGTGTATCACGGTTGGGCCGACGCCGGCGTCTCACCGATGGCGCTGCTCGATTACTACGCCCATGTAACCTCACGTCAGGGCGGCGGTGAGAAAGTGCGGGACTGGTTCCGCGTGTTCATGGTTCCTGGAATGTTCCATTGCCGCGGCGGCAACGCGCCGAACACGTTCGAGCTGCTGCCTGAACTGGTGAAGTGGGTCGAACAAGGCCAGGCGCCGGAGCGCGTTGTCGCTACGCAAAGCGGCCCGGAGGGCGTGATCCGCACTCGCCCGCTGTTCCCGTATCCTGCTTATGCGAAGTACACAGGCAAGGGTGATGTGAATAGCGAAGCGAACTGGGTCAAAGCATCGCCGAAGAAAGAACCGGACGATCGGTTGGATTGGGCGCGGGCGCCGAAGTAACTCTCTTGAGCCCGGGCGCGTCGACTGTGCACGCGCCCGGGTTGGTCGCTTTGCGCTAAGAAAAGCGGATCATCTCAACCTTGACGGCGGTCACGATTCTCTGCGTGCCTTCATCTAGTATGTAGATGTCACACAACCGCGCAAAGAACAACGAACGCTGCCATGAAGCCGCTCAGCAAACTCAGACGTCTGAATCTTCGGGAGATCTGGGCCAAGGAGGCAGGCGATTTCACTCCCTGGCTCGCCGACAATATCGAGGAACTCGGCGCCGCACTTGGAATGGAACTGGAACTCGAGGCCAGAGAAGCGAGCGTTGGCGATTTCTCTCTGGATCTGTTGGCGAAAGACCTTGGGAGCGGCCGTGCAGTCGTCATAGAGAACCAGCTCACGCAGACCGATCACGACCACCTTGGCAAGCTTCTAACGTACGCCGCGGGATTCGGAGCGGCGGTTGTCATCTGGGTCGCGGAGACCATCCGTGAAGAGCACCGCCAGGCGCTCGAGTGGCTGAATCAGAGAACCGACACCGAGACTGAATTCTTTGGCGTCGTGGTGGAGGTCCTGAAGATCGATGAGTCGAATCCTGCGTACGACTTCAGGCCGGTCGTTTTCCCCAACGAATGGCAGAAGACCAAACGGAGCCAGTCTGCCGGCCGCATCTCGACGAAGGGCGAGGCCTACCGGCAGTATTATCAAACGTTGATCGACGAGCTGCGTGAAAAGTACAAGTTCACCGGCGCCCGGATCGCGCAGCCTCAGAACTGGTATACCTTTTCTGCTGGTACGTCCGGCGTTCCGGTCAGCGCAGTCTTCGCAGGCGATGGCACAGCTCGAGTCGAGCTGTACATCGATCTCGGCGCTGTCGAAGAGAACAAGGCGTTGTTCGACTGGCTGCGCAATCAAAAGGACAGCATCGAAGGTCAGTTCGGCTTTCCGCTTGCTTGGGAGCGCCTGGACGGCAAACAAGCTTGCCGGATTTACGTCAGCCGCAGCGGCAGCATAGAAAGCAGCATGGAGGAGCTGGAGCAGGTCAGACAGTGGCAGATCGAAAAGCTGCTGCTCTTCAAGAAGATTTTCGCTCCGCTGGTCAAATTCGGCCTGAAGCAGATCGCTTGACCATTGATTGACGCAACCTTTCACCCACTCGCTACGTCCGAAGCAATTGCAGAAGCACGGAGCAGAAGGATGAACAATAAATGCGTGGCAGCTGTCTTACTGTGTGTTGCCCTTGGTGGCGCAGCCAGTGCACCGGCGCAGGAGCGGCGCCAGATTCCAGAGTTTCGTACCTATGGCAGGCCAGCTTCGACCGAGGATGAAAGAGCGGTCGATGCACTGATCCGCAATTTTGAAGAAGCCTGGGGTCGACAGGACACCTCGGCGCTGGTCGCGCTGCACGCCGAAGATGTCGAATGGACCAACGCGTATGCACGCATCATACAAGGCGCAGAGCCGCTCGGACGGTTCCTGGAACAGCGGCTGTTCCCTGGCTTCGATCCGGCCGTTTCGCGACAAGAAGCGGCGAACATGAAAATCATCTCCAAGCGCTTCATCGGCAGTGATGCCGCTGTCGTTCACCTATATACCGACGGGCAGCGCGGAGCCTCGCGAAACGCGAACGAGGAAACCAGGAGAACTCATATGCACCTGGTACTGGAGCGCAAAGAAGCGGGCTGGCGAATCGTGCACACGGCAATCATGGACGCCAGATAACTGGATTCAGCTACGGCATGACCCACATGCCAGACATAAAAAAGCCGGGCGAGGACTTTCATCCCGCCCGGCTTTGCTCCGTCGCGCGTTGGTTGATTAACGCGTCACCAAAATCTTCTTCACCCAGCCGCCGCCGTTGCTGGATTCGATCTTCAGGTAGCCGTCCTGCTCTTCGCCCATGAAGATCATCTCTTCGCCCTTCGACAGGGTCGCGACCGTCTTCGAGGTTTCGCTGGGCGAGGAGTACACCTTCAGGTTGCCGAGCTTCGGCACGATGGTGTCGCCTTCGTTGTACACGGCGCCGCTCTTGGTCTTCTTGCCCGCCTCTTCCGCGAGCGTGCCCACGTCGCGTTGCAGGTGAGGCTGATTGCGAACCGAGCGCACGATGTTGTTGTAGTTGTCCGCGAGGCTGGCCGTGATCACTTTGCCTTCGTTGGTCTTGGTGTAACCGCCGAGCGCACCGGCGGCGCTATTACCGAACAACGCCGTGCCCAGCTTCAGATCCGCCTTCTTGGCGTTGCCTTCGGCGGAAGCGACCTGAACGCCTGAGCGCGCATCGGTCACGAGCATGCTGGTCTGCGCTTCTTTGAACTTCAAACCGCCGGCAACTGCGCCCAGCACGCGACCCTTGGAGCCAGGCAGCAGGCCGCCGAGTGCGCCACCGACGCCGCCGGCATCGTTCTCGGAAAACACAACGGCCGGCGTGAGCACGAAATCGGCACTGACCATCTGGCCGCCGCCCATGTTCGAGCCCTGACGCAATTCACCTGACTCCTGCAGCGCGCGCTCTTGCATCATGTTCTGCATGCCGATGCCGCGCTCCACGACGATGAAACAGTTCGACTGCTGGACCATCATGCGGATCAGCCCGGTGGGCGACTGCAGGCCATATCGAGACAGCGACTGCGCCACATAATCTTGTGGCTCGACCACAGCGATCGCGCCCATGGGCTTGTCACAATGTTCCACGCCATCCTGCGCGCTTGCGACCAGCGGCAATCCCAGCAATGACAACGCGGTGGCGACAGCAGCGCGCACACCCAGCGTCTTCACCCCTGAAACACGGGCCGATACGAACTTCATAACTTTCTCCCAACGAGATGAGCAAGCAGGCGCTCGGAGCGCGCCGACGGTGCGAAATGTTTGATTTAAAGCCAGTTTGGGCCGCCGGTTGCTACGCTTCAGGATCTGAGCACTTAGCTCGGAGTCGGTCAAGCAGACAGCTCCCATTTGAAGTCTGCTGAGCGCGCTCGTTGCCCGGTGTGTGGCGGTCCGCCATAGTCCGCGCATCATTCCAGCCAACTTCCCGGCTGGTAAATGCAACTAACGTACATTGCCGGTCGCGCATGCCAATCCATCGAGTCGTTCATCGATCCCTGCTGTTCCTGACGCTCGCCACCCTCGCCGCCTGCGGCGACCGGAGCTCGCCCGAGCAGCAGGTGCGAGCGGTCATCGAACAAATGGAGCAAGCCGCCGAAGACCGCGACGTTGGCGGCCTGCAGGCGCATCTGTCCGAGGATTACCGGGACGCCAATGGAATGGGAGCTGAAGAGGCCGCGCGCTATGCGCGGGGCTACTTCATCGCCAACCAATCCATTCATCTGCTGACGCGCATCGAGGAACTGACTTTCCCGAGCGACGGCGAAGCCAGAGCCCGAGTGCTGGTCGGCATGATGGGCCGCGACGCCGCGGCCACGAATCAATGGGACCTTGCCGGCGAGCTGGGCACCTTCAAAATCGCCCTGCGCCGGGAGGATGACGAGTGGAAAGTGACCTTCCTGGAGGTCATGCGGAAATAACGCCGGGGGTCTTGTCTTTCGCGGCGCATTGACGCAGGGACCGACCTCTGTAATATGACTGCCATTCCTTCGGGTTGTATTCAACGCGCTTGTCCGCGTCGAGGCCCTGGCCGGCCTTGCGCTGCGCCGACCTTCGCGAATCAACCCTACTGAATCAATGAGTTAGACCGTGATCGCGGTGTCAGCACCGCAGATCGTACGCCGCGCGCCGCGGCGACGGTCCCGCGCCGAGCCGCCTCCTGGGATGCAGTCACCACCGCTGCCCCTGCCGAGACGAATCGATGCGCGGCCCTGGCCATGCCTGTCGCTCGCAGCGATTGTCCCGGCCAGACCGAATTTCCCGATGATGGTAACGGTAGGCCAACATGACTAACGGCACTGAACGGGCCTTCAAGGAAGAGGCCGCGAACGAGGTCGCCCTGAAGGGGCGAACCACCCGTCCAGAAAAGCAGGGTCTTTACGATCCCGCATACGAGCACGACGCTTGCGGCGTCGGCTTTGTCGTAGATATTAAAGGCCGAAAATCGCACAAGATTCTGCAACAGGGCCTGCAGGTCCTGACCAACCTGGATCACCGTGGCGCGTGTGGAGCCGAGACCAATACCGGCGACGGCGCGGGCGTGCTGCTCCAGATGCCGCATCAGTTCCTGGTGGCGGCGGCGAAGAAGTCGCGCATCGATTTGCCCGAGCCCGAGCATTACGGCTGCGGCATCGTCTTCCTGCCGCGCAATCCGACGCTGCGTCGGCGCATCGAAGAGCGCTTCGAGCAGATCGTGCAGTCCGAAGGTCAGACGGTGCTCGGCTGGCGCACGGTCCCGACCAACAACTCCTCGCTGGGTGATACGGCGAAATCGTGCGAGCCGTATATGCGGCAGGTGTTCGTCGGCCGCAATCCGGCGCTGCCGGACGCGCTGGCGTTCGAGCGCAAGCTGTATGTGATCCGCAAGCGCGCTTACAGCGAGATCCGCACGTCGACGATGGAAGGCGCAGCGTCCTGGTACGTCGCGAGCCTGTCCCATAAGACCCTCGTTTATAAGGGCATGCTGCTGACCGAGCAGCTCGGCCCCTACTTCCCGGATCTGCAGGATCCGACGATGGAAACGGCCATCGCGCTGGTGCACTCGCGGTTCAGCACCAACACGTTCCCGAGCTGGGATCGCGCCCATCCGTATCGTTATGTCGCGCACAACGGTGAGATCAACACCGTGCGTGGCAACGCGAACTGGATGCACGCGCGCGAAGCGCTGTTCCACTCCGAAGTGTTCGGCGAGGACATGCCGCAGATCCTGCCGATCATCAATCCGAACGGCAGCGACTCGGCGATGTTCGACAACACGCTCGAGCTGCTGGTGCTGGCGGGCCGCTCGCTGCCGCACGCCATGATGATGATGATTCCCGAGCCCTGGTCGAATCATCAGACCATGGACGACAACAAGCGCGCGTTCTATCAGTATCACTCGTCGTTGATGGAGCCGTGGGACGGCCCGGCAGCGATCGCGTTCACCGACGGCAAGCAGATCGGCGCCGTGCTCGATCGCAACGGCCTGCGTCCTTCGCGCTACTACGTGACGAAGGATGGCTTGGTCGTGATGGCATCCGAGGCAGGCGTGCTCGACATCACCCCGGAGAACGTGCTGTTGAAGGGCCGTTTGCAGCCCGGCCGCATGTTCCTGGTCGACACCGAGCAGGGCCGCATCGTCGAAGACGAAGAGATCAAGAAGGCCATCACCACCGAGCGTCCGTATCGGCAATGGCTGAACGATCATCTGGTGCACATCAACGATCTGCCGACCGCGCCCGAAGTGCCGGCGCCGGATCACGACACGCTGCTGCAACGTCAGATCGCGTTCGGCTATACGTTCGAAGACGAACGCATGATCCTGACGCCGATGGCGCAGAACGGTGTGGAAGCAGTGGGTTCCATGGGCAACGACACGCCGCTCGCGGTGCTGTCTAACAAGCCGCGCCTGCTGTACGACTATTTCAAGCAGCTGTTCGCGCAAGTTACCAATCCGCCCATCGATAGCATTCGCGAAGAGATCATCACGTCCGCGGAAACGCGCCTGGGTTCGGAAGGCAACCTGCTGAACCCGCAGCCGGCGGACTGCCGTCGCCTGGAAGTGAAGTGGCCGATTCTCACGAACGAGGAATTCGCCAAGGTCCGCCGCATGGATTTGCCGAACCTGCGCGTCGGCGTGCTGCCCAGCCTGTTCCGCGTGACCCGCGGCGAGAAGGGCCTGGTGAAGTCGATGGAAGAAATCCGGCTGATGGCCCGCCGCATGATCGAGGAAGAGGAAGTGAACGTCCTCATCCTCAGCGATCGCGGCGTGAACAAGGAGTTCGCGCCCATTCCGGCGCTGCTCGCGGTCGCCGGCCTGCATCACTATTTGATCCGCGAAGGACTGCGCACGCGCGTCAGCCTCGTGATCGAAACCGGTGAGGCGCGCGAAGTTCATCACTTTGCGTTGCTGATCGGCTATGGCGTCAGCGCGATCAATCCTTACGTCGCGTTCGAAACCATCGACGGCATGATCCGCGACGAGCGCATCACCGGCATCGATCACAAGAGCGCCTGCAAGAACCTGGTGAAGGCCGCGACCAAGGGCATCATCAAGGTGATGGCGAAGATGGGCATCTCGGCCATCCAGAGCTATCGCGGCGCCCAGGTGTTCGAAGCGGTCGGTCTGCGTCAGGACGTGATCGACGAGTACTTCACCTGGACGGCCTCGCGCGTCGGCGGCATCGGCATGGATGTGATCGCCCAGGAAGTGCTGGTGCGTCACCGCGCCGCGTTCCCCGAGCGTCCGACCGACCGTCACACGCTGCCGGTCGGCGGCCAGTATCAGTGGCGGGCCGATGGCGAATATCACCTGTTCAACCCCGAGTCGATTCATCGGCTGCAGAAGTCCGTGCGCAACGGCAACTTCAACCAGTTCAAGGAATACTCGAAGCTGATCAACGAGCAGTCGACCAACCTCTGCACGCTGCGCGGCCTGTTGGACTTCAAGTCCGGCGAAGCCGTGCCGCTGGAGGAAGTCGAGCCGATCGAGAACATTATGAAGCGCTTCAAGACCGGCGCGATGTCGTACGGCTCGATCAGCCAGGAAGCGCACGAGACGCTGGCGATCGCGATGAATCGTATCGGCGGCAAGAGCAACACCGGCGAAGGCGGCGAAGATCCGGTGCGTTTCAAGCCGATGCCGAATGGCGATTCGAAGAACTCGGCGATCAAACAGGTCGCCTCGGGCCGCTTCGGCGTCACCAGCGAATACCTGGTCAGCGCCAACGAGATCCAGATCAAGATGGCGCAGGGCGCGAAGCCTGGTGAAGGCGGTCAGCTGCCCGGCACCAAGGTGTATCCGTGGATCGCGAAAACTCGCCACACCACCGCGGGCGTGGGTTTGATTTCGCCGCCGCCGCACCATGACATCTACTCGATCGAAGACCTCGCCGAGCTGATCCATGACTTGAAGAACGCGAACCGTCACGCTCGCATCAGCGTCAAGCTGGTGGCCGAAGTGGGAGTCGGCACGGTTGCTGCGGGCGTCGCCAAGGCGCACGCCGACGTGGTGCTGGTCAGCGGTCACGACGGTGGCACGGGTGCATCTCCGCAAACGTCACTGGCTCACGCCGGTCTGCCCTGGGAGCTCGGCCTCGCCGAGACTCACCAGACGCTGGTGATGAACAACCTGCGTAGCCGCATCGCTGTCGAAACGGACGGTCAGTTGAAGACGGGTCGCGACGTTATCGTCGCCGCTCTGCTCGGCGCCGAAGAGTTCGGCTTCGCGACGGCGCCGCTGGTCGCGACGGGCTGCATCATGATGCGCGTCTGTCACTTGAACACCTGCCCCGCCGGCATCGCGACTCAAGATCCGCGTCTGCGCGAGAAGTTCGCGGGCAAGCCGGAGCACGTCGTCAATTTCATGCGCTTCATCGCCATGGAAATGCGCGAGCTCATGGCGCAACTCGGCTTCCGCAGCGTCGACGAGATGATCGGTCGTGTCGATCGGCTCGAGCCGCGCAAGGCCGTGAATCACTGGAAGGCGCGTGGTCTGGATTTCAGCAACCTGCTGTATCAGCCCGATTCGAGCGACGGCTCGCCGCGCTTCAAGCAGATGGAACAGGATCACGGCCTGGAGAAGTCGCTCGATCTGACCCGGCTGCTGGAGATCTGCAAGCCCGCGATCGAGCGTGGCGAAAAGGTCGTCGCCGAGCTGCCGATTCGCAATGTGAATCGCGTGGTCGGCACGATCACCGGCAGCGAGATCACTCGCAAGTACGGCGCCGCCGGCCTGCCCGAAGACAAGATCCAGATCCGTTTCAAGGGATCGGCGGGTCAAAGCTTCGGCGCGTTCCTGCCGCGTGGCATGACCTTCTTCCTGGAAGGCGACGCCAACGACTATCTCGGCAAGGGCCTTTCGGGCGGCAAGCTGATTCTGTTCCCGCCGGCCGGTTCGACGTTTGTTTCTTACGAGAACATCATCATCGGCAACGTCGCGCTGTACGGTGCGACCAGCGGCGAGGCGTACATCGGCGGCATGGCTGGCGAGCGCTTCTGCGTTCGTAACAGCGGCGTGCACGCTGTCGTCGAAGCCGTCGGCGATCACGGTTGCGAGTACATGACCGGCGGTCGTGTGATCGTGCTCGGACCCGCCGGCCGCAACTTCGGCGCTGGCATGTCCGGTGGTGTGGCGTATGTGCTCGACGAGCACGGCGACTTCCACACCAAGGTCAACCAAGAAATGGTCGATGTTGGCCCGCTGGCAGAGCCGGAGGAGATTGCCGCGGTCGGCGCGATGATCGAGCGTCACTACGGCTACACCAAGAGCGCTCGCGCGCGACAGGTGCTCGATAACTGGAATGACATGGTGAAGAAGTTCGTTCGCGTGCTGCCGCGCGACTACAAGCGCATGCTGGCTTGTATCGCCCGCGCCCACGAACAAGGCCTCACCGGCGACGACGCGATCATGGTCGCGTTCGAAGAGAACGCCAAGGACACGGCGCGCGTCGGTGGTAACTGATGACCCTCGCCATTCATGATTTAGCCACGAGCCAATTTCGCCATGGGTAAGCCAACAGGATTCATCGAATATCTACGCGAGCTGCCGGTCGATCGGACCCCGCAGGAGCGCGTCAAGGACTGGAAGGAATTCCATCACCACATGGAAGACAAGCGGCTGCGCCATCAAGCCGCTCGCTGCATGGATTGCGGCGTGCCCTTCTGTCACACGGGCAAATTGATCAGCGGCATGGCCTCCGGCTGTCCGGTGAACAATGTGATTCCGGAATGGAACGACCTGGTCTATCGCGGGCTGTGGCGCGAAGCGCTCGACCGCCTGCACATGACCAACAACTTCCCCGAGTTCACCGGCCGCGTGTGCCCGGCGCCGTGCGAAGGCTCGTGCGTGCTCGGCATCAACAATCCTCCAGTCACGATCAAAACGATTGAAAATGCCATCGTTGACCGCGGCTGGGAGGAAGGCTGGGTATTGCCCGAGCCGCCGAAGACTCGCACCGGCAAGCGCGTGGCTGTCATCGGCTCCGGCCCTGCCGGTCTCGCCGCTGCGGCTCAGTTGAACAAGGCCGGTCACACCGTGACCGTACTCGAGCGCGCGGATCGTCCGGGCGGCCTGCTGATGTACGGCATTCCGAACATGAAGCTCGACAAGAAGGACGTGGTCGAGCGTCGCTTGAAGTTGATGGAGCAGGAAGGCATCAAGTTCATCTGCAACGCGAACGTCGGCGACAACGTCGAGCCGCAGCTGCTGCGTAAGGACTTCGACGCCATCGTGATCGCGACCGGCGCCACGCAGCCTCGCGATCTTCCTGTCGACGGCCGCTCCTCCACGGGTGTCCACTTCGCCATGGAATATCTCACCGGCAGCACGCAGGCGCTGTTGAACGGCGGCGTCGACCACGCCCCGATCCACGCTCGCGGCAAGGACGTGATCGTCATCGGCGGCGGCGACACCGGCACCGACTGCGTCGGCACGGCCATGCGCCAGGGCTGCAAGTCGGTCACTCAAATCGAAATCATGGCGCAGCCGCCGATGGATCGCGCTAATGACAATCCTTGGCCGGAATGGCCCAAAGTCTACAAGATGGATTACGGCCAGGAAGAAGCCGCCGCCAAGTTCGGCGCCGATCCTCGCACGTATCTCACGACCGTGAAGCGCTTCGGGGTCGACGCTGCTGGCGCGGTGAAGGAAGTGGTCACCGTGCAGATCGATTGGCAGAAGAATGACAAGGGCGCGTTCGTTCCTGTCGAAGTGCCGGGCACGGAGAAGGTTTATCCCGCTCAGCTCGTCCTGCTGGCCATGGGCTTCCTCGGCCCCGAGCAGATGCTACTGAAGGATCTCGCCGTCGAGACCGACGCCCGCAGCAACGTGAAAGCCGATCACGGCAAGTTCACTACTAGCCTCAAGGGCGTGTTCGCTGCCGGCGATTGCCGTCGCGGTCAAAGCTTGATCGTCTGGGCCATCAACGAAGGCCGCGGCGCGGCGCGCGAGTGCGATCGATATTTGATGGGGACGACGGAGCTTCCCTAAGTTGTTAGGACCCGAGGGGACCTTTGCGGTCCCCTCGTGATACGACGACACGGCTTCTTCAACAGAATCATCTTCGACTCCCCGCCCAGCATTGGCCTGCAGAGCGCTGACCCGGACTGATTTGCCGCAAGGCTAGGTTGTCACAGCCACCACTTGGGCAGTGGCCGACGACCGCATTTATGTCCGCGTTGGGAAGAGTACGCTTGCAGGCTAGTCGCGAAAGCTCAAGGCCAGCACAGAATCCTGCTTGACCTCATTGCGACGCCAGTTGACGAACGCGGAGCACTCGATGAGTGCCGCATATTGTTCCGGGCAAGTGCGTCGGAACTCGCGGACGTGATCCAGCTGCAGAGTGATCACCGTGCCGGGAGCGCAATGAACCTTCGTCATGCCTTCCTCGGGAGCATCCAGAGACGTCAGGCAATCGATCCAGGCGCTGATGTTCTTGCCATAGGAGTCCGGAAACCCGAACGCCTCTGCAAAGACCGAATGAAACGAAGCCCAATCGGTGATGCGCGCGCAATCGACCTTAACGCTGGTCACGATCATGCTGGATCCCTCACGAGCGGCAGTTCCAATTCAAGACTTGTCCGCGATCAATCGAAGCTGACCGCGCGGTCCCGGCCCGATCGAAGCGCGAAGCCCGGCTTTGGTAAAGATTCGACACATCTGTTCCGGTTCGAGACGGAGCTTCGGATAGCTGCTGACCTGCATCGACCAGCCAGCGCCGGTCAGCTCATGCACGATGTCGTGCACCACAACCTTGTCATCGGCAGCCTCGAGAAAGCAGGTGTGAATACGCGTGGCGTCGCTGCGCACCGGAATGAACCGAGCCGGTCCCTCGGGTAGCTTCGTATAGTCACGAAACGTCGCGACGAACCGGCCACCGGCAGCCAGCGTCGACGCGATGTCACTTGCCAGGGAGGCGACAGCATCGATGCTATCCAGGTGAGTCAGCGTATCGCCCATACACAGGATCAAATCGGCCTGGCGCTGCGAAGGCAGATGGTCCTTGAAACGCGTCAGATCCGCGGCAACTGTCTCGATCGGCAAACCGGCCGCACTGCTGCGCAGCTGCTCGAGTAAATACAGCGAAGAGTCGATGGCAAGCACTTCGTGTCCTGCTCGAGCCAGCGGAATGGCGTGCATCCCGAACCCCGCGCCAAGATCTATAGCAAAGCCAATATTCTTCGAGACGCCGTCGAGATCGGATGCGCCGTTTCGCACAGCGACCTCGAACCCGCCGGCCATCCAGAGATACACGCGAGCCAGCAGGGTTTCGTAGTGCGCAGAAACTGAATTCATATTCAATCAACTCGCCGGGTTCGCCGCGGTGGATTCACTGGATGTTTCTTCGAGTGGGCTGGTCGCTTTCCCTTCAAGCTCATCTCGGCTGTCGTCAGGCCGAGCAGGCGACGGAAGGTTGGACATTCCATATGGCTCGGCGCGGGGCACGCGGCGGCGTGGCGCAGGCCGTCGCGCATGGCGGTTAGCTTGCGGATGGTTGCATCGAGCTCGTCGGCCTTGAGAGCGAGCATTTTGCGATCGATCTGCAACTTGCCGTCCGGCGCGAACATCTGCGCGATCTCGTCCAGGGAGAGGCCCGCGGATCGGCCCATTGAGATGATCGCCAGCCGTTCCAGCACCGAGGCTGCAAACAGGCGGCGCAGCCCATGCCGGCCTATGGAGGAGACCAGGCCCTTCTCTTCGTAGTAACGCAACGTCGAAGCAGGGACGCCGGACCTTTTTACGACCTCAGCAATGTCCATGCTCTTGACCTCAAGTTGACTTGAAGTGGCACTCTGCCAAGCCAGTGGAGGTTTGGAAAGAGCGAGGTGCGATTCATGAACGTGGTGCTTGCAATGATCGTCACCGGCCTCGGCGCTACCGCAGTCATGGACGTCTGGGGTGCGATCCGCAAGCGGCTGCTAGGCATCCCACCCGCGGATTACGCCATGGTCGGCCGCTGGATCGGCCATATGGCACACGGCACGTTTCGCCACGACCGGATCGCGACCGCTACGCCGATTCCGGGAGAGCGCGCCATTGGCTGGATCGCACACTACGCCATCGGTGTCGTGTTCGCGGCCGGGCTGATCTGGATCGCAGGCTTGCAATGGCTTAGCCGACCAACGCTGGCTCCGGCGCTGGCATTCGGGCTCGGCACCGTGGCCGCGCCATTCCTGTTGATGCAACCGGGAATGGGCGCGGGCGTAGCGGCGTCACGCACACCGAAACCTTGGTCCGCGCGACTTCAGAGCTTGATCACTCACGCGGTTTTCGGCTTCGGCTTGTGGGCTACGAGCTGGGCGCTTCAGCAGGGCTGATCCCGAACACGGCAGAGTCATGAGTTCCGGCGAAAGATGCCGTATTCTTTGCAAACACACGCCGGAGCCGATCATGCCTCGTTACGTTGCCTTCCTGCGGGGCGTGAGCCCGATGAATGCGAAGATGCCGGAGGTGAAGCGGGCGTTCGAGAGCGCGGGCTTCACCAATGTCAAAACCGTGCTCGCCAGCGGCAATGTGGTGTTCGACTCGCCCGCCAAGTCGGAAAAAACCTTGGCACGGCAGGCCGAAAAGGCGATGGAGCAGCACCTCGATCGCACCTTCATGACGATCGTGCGATCTACCAAGGCATTGCAAGCCCTGATCGACGCCGATCCCTACGGTGAATTCCGCCTGCCGGCGAAGTCGAAGCACGTCATTACTTTCCTTCGCGCGGCGCCAACAGCCAAGCTGTCGCTGCCCATCAAACTAGATGATGCACGCATCCTGGCCGTGCGCGGTCAAGAGATCCTCACGTCATACGTGCCGCACCCCGGCTCGCCCACATTCATGCGCCTTATCGAGAAAACCTTCGGCACGGAAATCACGACACGGACGCTGGACACAGTGAAGAAGTGCGCGGCGGCTTAGCCGGAGCGCACTCCTTCACCGAGGCTTATAGGCTCGCTACCGGACCCGCACCGGCAACGGCGGCGCCTGCACGGGCGGCGCGGGATTCTTCTCCAGCGCTTCGAGCGCGATCTGAATCGCACGATCGAGTTGGGGATCGCGGCCAGCATTGACGTCACGCGGCCATTGTTCGACCTCAACGTCAGGCGCGACGCCTTCGTTCTCGACGCGATAACCCTGCTCCGTCCAGAACGCGATGTTTGGCGAGGTAATGCCGCCGCCGTCCATCAGGGGCGGAAAGCCAAGAATGCCGACGAGCCCGCCCCAGGTCCGCTTGCCGACGATCGGTCCGAGCTGGAAATGTTTGAACATCCAGGGCAGCAGATCGCCGCCGGAGCCTGCGTTCTCTTCGGTGATCAGCACCTTCGGACCTTGAATGGCGCCTCGCGGACTGATCAGGTCTGCGCCATAACGCATCTTCCAGTGCGCGATCACCGGCCGGCGCATGATGTCGATGTAGTAGTCGGCAACCTGGCCGCCGCGATTGAAGCGCTCATCGAGGATCAAGCCTGCGCGCTGCGACTGTGGATAGAAATATCGTTTGAACATGGTGTGGCCGCCGGTGGTCGTGTCGGGCACGTGCACATAGGCGAGCCGGCCGCCGCTTTTCTCGGAGACGTAGCGGATGTTTCCTTCCACCCAGTCCATGTAACGCAACGTCGTCTCGTCGCCAATCGGCACGACGATGACATCGCGCGAATTCTTGCCGTCGGCGCTGGGCCCGACCGTGATGCGCACCTGCCGATCGACGCGGTTCTCGAACAACGAATACAGGCTGGTCGGCGCACGCAACTCCTGTCCATCGACCGCCAGCAAGTACTCGCCCGGCTTGACGTACACACCTGGCGAACGCAGCGGCGAGCGCAGATCTGGGCTCCAGTTCAAACCGCCGAGGATCCTGGTGAAACGATAGCGCTCACGCTCGATCGCGTAGTCGGCGCCGAGCAGGCCCACCGCAACTTTCGCCGGCTTGAACGGATCGTCGCCCGATTGCTGAAAGCTGTGCCCCACCGCGAGCTCGCTCAACATCATCTCGATGACCCGCTCGAGGTCGCTGCGTCTGGCGAGATCCGGGAGGAATGCGCGATATTTCTCGCGCATCGCCGGCCAATCCGCGCCGTGATAGTTGTCGGCATAGAAATAGTCGCGGTTGATCCGCCACGCCTCATCGAGGATCTGCGGCCACTCGGCTCGCGGATCCACCGCGACGCTGACGTTATTGAGCGCAAGCTTCCCTTTACCGGCCGGCAGCTCGTCGGCGACATCGGTCACGAACCAATCCGGACCGACGCGATAGCCGATGCGCTTGCCATCGCGTGATAGCAGGAAATCTTCCACGCCTTTGGCCAGCGTTTTGGTTTCGCGCTTCTCCAGCGTGAATCGTTTCAGCTCGCCAGGCTTGTTGAGCGCTTCCTGCGCCGTCGCGCCCGAGCCTTCGATGAAATAGATCTCGCCGCTCGCGCCGACGCGCAGGTCGTGACGGGCGCCGACGCCGACAGGCAGCGCGACAATGCGGTCCTCGATCCCGACGGCATCGATGCGCACGACCGGCGCTTTACCGGCACTCTTACCTTTGTCGTCCTTCGCTGCATCCTTGGCCTTCTTGTCTTCGGACTCCGGCGCGGCAGTCGACATCGCCTTGAGATCCACTTCGTCACTGAGCGGCGGGACGGCGCTCGGCCCGTCCTGTCGCAGCGTGATCGCATACAAACCGTAGCGCACCGGGCTGTCGATGTTGATCTGCGAGAACCAATCCTTCAGTGGCCCTGCATCCGTGGACGCGAGCACATAGATGAACTCGCCGTTCGGATCGAACACCGGCTCGAGCATTTCCGACAAGCCATCGGTGACCTGGATGGAACGGCTCGTCTCCACCGACCAAACGTTGACGGTTTGAATCAAGCCCGCTGCCTGCACCGTATACGTCAGCCAGCGTGAGTCCGGCGACCAGCTGGCTCGCATCAAAGGGAACGGCGAATAGACGGGCTCGGACGCGATCTTGATGTTCTTGCCGCTGGCCAGCTCAATCACCCACAGTGACTGACTGTTGTCGCGATAGGCGATACGCGCGCCATCGGGCGAGAACACGGGACGATCATAAAAGCCGGCCCCCGCCAGCCGATAATGCCGCGGCTTGCCTTTGCCGTCCTGGTCCGCGAGCAGCAGCTCATATTCGCCGCTCTCATCGGAGAACCACGCGATCTGCTTGCCATCGCCGGACCACACCGGCGAGTGATCGTTCGCGCCCGTCGAGCGGGTCAGCTGGCGCGCATCGCCCTTCTCCGCCGGCACCGTGACGATTTCGCCGCGATAGTTGAACGCCATACGCTTGAGATCGGGCGACGCCGTCGCTTCACGAATCCACTTTGGATCGCTCGCCAGGCGCGGGCGCGTTTCGATCAGATCGGAGATCGCCGAAATGCGGATCTGTTGTACCGAATTGTCGCGAGTATCGAGACGGTGCAAGTAACCGGCGTGCTCGAAAACGATGATGCCCGCACTGTCGGCGCTCGGATCGGTGACCGGAAAGTCCTTCAGCTGTGTGAGCTGAGCGGCGTCGCCGCCCGCGTCGTAGCGAAACAGATTGAACTCGCCGTTACGGTCTGAGTTGAAATACAGCGTGCCGCCGATCCACATCGGATCGGTATCGTTGCTGCCGCCCGCCGGCTTGGGCACCTCCTTCACGGAGTAGTCGCTCATGTTCATCAGCCACAGGCGGCTCTGCGTGCCGCCACGATAGTTCTTCCATTGCCGGAACACTTCGCGATTCGGTGAGTAAGCCAGCGTGCGACCGTCGGCGGAGAGTGCCGCTTTGGCCCCGGAGGGCACCGGCACGCGCTCGGGCACGCCGCCTGTCGCTGCGATGGAATAGAGCTGTGTCGTCTGCGACACGAACCGACCGCGTTCGGAATAGAACATGACCCGGCCGTTCGGCGTGAACCCGACCACGACATCGCGGCCCGGATGCCAGGTGAGCCGTCGCGCTTCCCCGCCCTGCGCCGGCATCACGTACACATCGGTGTTGTCTCCGTAGTTGGCGCTGAACGCCAGCCATTGCCCGTCCGGAGAGAAGCGCAGCGCCGATTCCTTGCCGGGCGCTTGAGTCAAGCGCCGCGCGCTGCCGCCGGAGAGCGAGCTCAACCAGATATCGTTGTCGTAAATAAATGCCAGGCTCTGCCCGTGCACGGCCGGACTGGAGAGCATGCGGGTATTGGCAGCGTCCGCCGCGTACCCCAGAGGCGCGACTGCGAGACCGAGCAATGCAAGCAACTTCGTATGTTTCATGGTTGTTCAAGGTTCTTCCACACTGGCGAGCGCAGATGATAACGACATGGCGCGGCGAAGATGACTGAATCCGCCTGGATTGCAACATCCACAAGCTATATAACTGCGGCCGTGAACGACGGAGGCGCGCCATGCTGAAGTTCGTCAAATTCGCCGAGTTGCCCGTGATCGATCAGGATCGCGCATTGAGCTTCTATACCGAGAAGCTCGGCCTGCGCGTGGCACAGGACGCTCCATATAAAGAGGGTTGGCGCTGGATCGAGCTGGCCATTCCCGGCGCAGAGACTCGCATCCTGCTGACGGCTCAGCAGGGCGAGATGCAGTCGGACACTCCGCGGCTCGTAATCATTTCAGATGACGTCGACGCCACCTGGCGCAAGTTGAGCGCGAACGGTGTCGTGTTCACCAAAGAGCCCAGCAATGCTCCCTGGAACCCGGGGCAACGATTCGCCCAGTTGCGCGACAGTGAAGGCAACGGGATTGTCATCAGCACCAGCTGACGGCCGGGCGAACTTGACACAGTAGCCATGCTGCCGGAAGGTTCACGGCAGCATGGAGCCGGAGTTTGCACCTCAATATTCGCCCAAGGAGCGCCGCCGCCGGCTGCTTCTGCACGTCGTCGTCGGCGCGCTGTTAAGCGCTGCAGTTTATTGGTGGGTGCTGCCTCGGTTCCGCTTGTTTTCGGCGGACGCGCCGTGCGAAGCGATCTTCGGTGTGCCCGGCTCGACAGTGTTGATCTACGGCGCCTTCGTGGGCGCGCCGCTGGCTGCAGCGATCCTGATCGTACTGCTGACAGCACGGCAGTCGATTGAAACCATCGCAACTCGGCGTTACCCGCCACCCGGCCGGAAGGTGTATCGGCGCGTCAAGATCAAGAAAGGCTGGCAAGCCATCGCCATCGCGCTGATACCGGCGATGTTCATAACTTACTTGTGCGTGCTCAGCTCGCAGGGCCTGGCAAGAGCGGCGGAGATGGCGCGCGAAACCCGGCAGTCCGCCGAGTGCGGTACGAGCTCGAATAAGCAAAGTGCCGGCGATCGACCAGCAACGCAGCGCGACCGGCGCTGACTGACCGCTACCTCACCTCGCAGCCCGCCGGCTTGAAGACCCGCTGCGTCGACGCCGGATATTTCGCGAGCTTATCCAAGGGCCGCCGCGGTCGTCGCACCAATTCGCCGCCGCAATTCGGGCAGATGCCGTTCAGTCGATTCCCCGCGCAATCCGAGCAGAAGGTGCACTCAAATGTGCAGATGAGGACCGACGCCGAATCAGGCAGCAGATCGACGTTACAGCATTCGCAGTTCGGCCTGAGTTCCAGCATGGTTGACTCCCAAGTTTTCGCCAACCTAACTCGCCGCGTCGTCGCATGCCATCCCACGACAGACAAGTTGTGATCGATTCCGGACGCAAATTCAGCCAGCCGGTCTTGCATACACCCATCGCGTGACCGGCTGGTGGAAGTTCAACGGCCCGGGCACGGTTCGATGCGTCTTCACGTATTGGAAACCCGCCTTCTGTAGCGTTCGATTCGGCGCGACATTGAAAGCGTTCGGTTCGCAATACAGACGCTCGAGCCGAAGTCGGTCGAAATAGATCTCGACAGACTTTCGCACACAGGCCACGCCGAAGCCGCTTTGGCGCTGTCCGGGTTCGACGATGTGAAGATGCATGTACGCCTCTTTGCCGTACACGATCTTGTCCACCGATGAGAACCCGATCGGCCTGGCGTCAAGCTCCCATAGGAGAAGCAAGCTGCGCCGACGCTCGATCGGCTGTGCGAAGTCGGTTTCATAGAGCTGCCGCCATTGCACGCGCCCCGGCAGCCTCGTTGGGTCCACGCCCAATAACTCGAGATGCTCGGCGCCAGATTCATGGAAGTAGTCGATGACTACCCCGACTTCCTCCAAGAGCATTTCCCGGACATTCACGATCATCAGCTCCCTAAGATGATACGCCCTCCTCGCCCGCGGCGACGGTAACACCGACCAACGCACCGTAGAATAGCCATGAGCAGTCCGCTCGACCACAATGGGTTCGCCATCGTCCCGGATGTCCTGGCGCGGTCCCGCACCGAAGAACTGGCAAGCGCCCTGGCATCAGTGCACTTACTCGCGCGTGCCAGCCAATGAGTCGTAACTTTTGAACCAGCGCTTTGGACCAGGCGCGATCGCGAATATCAAAAGGGAGACGCCATTGTTGGGCGGCGGCCGGCGGGCGCAAGCGGAAACTGCACCTCGATGGGACCGCTCAGGTCCATGCGATTGAAATATCGCTCTCGAATCGGACCTGCGACTCGGTACCCGAGGCGCTGGGCTCGATCGACCGCTGCTCGATACGCCGAGCGGGGATTGTCAGCTGTGTCGTCGAGCACCACCGAAGCTACTGTGCACGCGGGCACCTGAACGACGTTCAAAGCGGTGGGATGTGACGACTTACACGGGTCGATGAACAGCAGCGCCTCACAGTCGATGCTGTCGGCGGTCCCCAGGCACCGATGCCAGATCGCGCCCTGCCCCATTACCACGGACCTTGCGGGCAACTTCGCGCGCAGGACCTGAAGCATGTCGCCCACCTCATCGTACGAATCGCACGTACGTCGCAGGCTTACAGCGAACCCGACATCCAGGCTGCGAATCGTCGTTTCATACGGACGCAGCGATCCCTCGCTTTCAATTTGTGAAATGCGCACATCTACTTCCTCGAGCCTCGCACGCTCCGCCTCGATTTTTACCTGCAGGCTAGCGCGTCGTTGCAGCAGCATCTCCCGCAGCCGCTCAGGCGAATGCTCGGCGCACAGCAGTCTCCTGACTTCCTGAAGCGAAAACCCGAGGCTGCGATAAACGAGCAGCTCGTTGATGCGCGCCAATTGCGTGACAGAGTAGTAACGATACTTGGTGTTCGGATCGATGGCGTGCGCGGGCAGCAGACCGATCTCGTCGTAGTGCCGCACCAACTTGATGGACACGTTCGCCAGGCGAGCAAACTCACCGATCCGGAGCATCGCATTTCCTCACGACGGCAGCACCGCCACGGCTTCGATCTCGATCAGCCAATCGGGATGCACGAGTCGACTGACGAAGACGAACGTGCTCACCGGTGGGGACTGCGTGTTTACATAGCGGTCCCGCACCTCTACGACTGCACGCTGTTGGGCAGGTTCAATGCCGGCGACGCAGTAATAATTCAGTTTCACGATATCCGCAAACGATGCGCCTGCCGCGGCTGCGGCGATACCAAGATTGATAAAGACCTGTTCGAGTTGCGCGCGAAAATCGCCCTTTCCGACCAGCTCCCCCGCGGCATTGCGTGGCACCTGGCCAGCGATGTACAGCAGCTTGCCGCTCGTTATTTCAGCCACCTGCGAGAAACCGGTGCTGGGAGGCAGTTTGTCGGGATCGTAAAGTCGGAAATTCGGATCGGCCTGACTGGCCGACGCAGCCGTCGCCGGCGCCGCTACGGTGGCAGCGCTGATCAATGCTGTCTTGATCACATCGCGCCGAGTGGCTGAACGAGGCTCGTTGACGCTCACGCTGTGCCCTCTGAAATTGCACTTGAAGCGCGACTCTCGAGTCTCCAGTCGCTGGAGAGTCAAGACCGCGGCCTACGGCTCGTCATAGACCAGTACGATCTTCCCTCGCGGCGCGAGCCAGGGTTCGAGAATGCGACGAGCCAGGGCGGGATCGCGATGAAGCAGTCCGACGCGGACGGCGAAGATCTTGTCGAATTTGCGCCGTCCCGGTTCGAACTCGAGCGCATCGGCAACGTGAAACTCGGCGCGACCCGCGTCGACGTGCCGCCGATTCCGCCGCAGCGACGCTGCGATCATCTTCTTGGATTTGTCGATTGCGACCAGCCGGCCGGAACCGAGCCGTTCGCAGACGAAGCTCGCCGCCACGCCGTGTCCACAGCCGATTTCGAGCACCTGGTCGTCCGCTTGGATCCGCAGTCCCTCGACGATCGATCTCAGGCGCTCGCTCATGGGTAGCAGTTACTCGCGCGTGCCGACGCCCCGATGCAGCAGCCACACACAGCTGACATACAGAACGACTGCGGCGCCGATCATGATCGTATAGGCCAGGCCAACATTGACGTCGGACACGCCCAGGAAGCCGAAGCGGAAGGCGTTGACCATATAAAGAATGGGATTGGCGTGCGAGATGCCCTGGGCCCAGTCGGGCAGCAGCTTGATCGTATAGAACACGCCGCCCAGATAGGTCAGCGGCGTCAGCACGAAGGTCGGAATGAACGAGATCTGATCGAAGTTCTTCGCGAACACGGCATTGATCATGCCGGCCAGCGCGAACACGATCGAGCTGAGCAGTACGGCGGAAATCACTACGCCGATGCTGTGAATCTTCATGTGCGTGAAGATCAACGTGATCGCAGTGACCACACCGCCGACGATGATGCCGCGCGTAATGCCGCCCATCACATAACCGCCGACGATCAGCCAGCTCGGCAGCGGCGACACCAGCAGCTCTTCGATGTGCTTGCCGAATTTCGCGCCGAAGAACGACGACACGACATTGCCGTACGAGTTGGTGATCACGGACATCATGATCAGGCCGGGCGCGATGTACTGAATGTAGGAGTAGCCGCCCATGTCGCCGATGCGGCCGCCGATCAGGCTGCCGAAGATGACGAAATACAGCGTCGCGGTGATCGCCGGCGGGACGATGGTCTGGCCCCAGATGCGAATGATGCGATTGAACTCGCGGATCACGATGGTGTTGAAGCCGACGATGTTCGTCTTCAACAACATGGGCTCTTTCACCGAAGGGGACAGACTCGAAGATTCGACGGCTTTATCCATGGGCGGCCTCTTTCTGATTCACCAGCCGCATGAACAGCTCTTCCAGTCGGTTGGTCTTGTTGCGCATCGACAGCACTTCGATGCCGGACGCGGACAGTTGCGAGAAAATGTCGTTCAGGCTCTGGTCTTTGGAGACCTCGATCTCCAGCGAATGATCGTCCGGCATGCTGACTGCGTAGCCCGGCAGTACCGGCGCTGCCGTGATCGGATTGCGCAGGTTGAACACAAAAACCTCGGTCTGCAGTTTGCGCAGCACGCGGCTCATGCGGTCGTTCTCGATGATGCGGCCCTTGTCGATGATGGCGACGTGGCGGCACAGATTCTCCGCTTCCTCCAGATAGTGCGTGGTCAGGATGATGGTCGTGCCGGCGGCGTTGATGTCGCGCATGAACGTCCACATCGTGCGACGCACTTCGATGTCCACGCCGGCGGTGGGCTCATCCAGGATCAGCAAGCGCGGCTCGTGCATCAGTGCTCGGGCAATCATCAAGCGCCGCTTCATGCCGCCTGACAAGGTGCGCGACACCGCATTCCGCTTTTCCCACAACTGCAGTGCGGTCAGATATTTCTCCAGGCGCTTCGACGCCACATGGCGCGGAATGCCGTAGAAGCCGGCCTGGTTCAGCAGGATCGTGGTGACTGTTTCAAATTGATTGAAGTTGACTTCCTGGGGCACCAGGCCGATGCACGATTTGGCGATCGCCAGCTCCGTATCGATGTCGTGGCCGAATACCTGAACTTTGCCGCTGCTCTTGTTGACCAATGAGGTGACGATGCCGATGGCGGTGGTCTTGCCGGCGCCATTCGGCCCCAGCAACGCGAAGAAATCCCCTTCCTCCACGGCCAGGTCGATCCCCTTGAGCGCCTGAACGCCGTTCTTGTAGGTCTTTGTGAGCTGCTGGAAGGTCAGTGCTTGCATGGCGCCTTCAGCCACCGTACTTGGGTGGCGATGACATTGATCGGAGTGGGAAAAGTGGCTGCGAAGGGTATCGGGCCGGACCCGCCCCAGCAAGGCGCGGGCGGTCACCAATGTCGTGCCTGCGACGAACTGCTGGGCAGGGATGTGTCGGTTAACCGACAGCGGCCG
The DNA here is from genome assembly GCF_004138335.1 of Peristeroidobacter agariperforans. GTDB lineage: Bacteria > Pseudomonadota > Gammaproteobacteria > Steroidobacterales > Steroidobacteraceae > Steroidobacter > Steroidobacter agariperforans. The sequence continues at coordinate 735,675 of NZ_RYFW01000001.1, forward strand.
GGCATTTGGCCGTCACGGCGGCTTGACGGCACGATTTCAGGGCGCATCATGACGGCCTTGCGATAGCGCAACTCAGCATGTACACGAGCTTTTTTGGCCTGGGCGAGAAGCCCTTCGCGATCACTCCGGACCCGCGTTACCTCTTTATGAGCGAGCGGCACGCGGAGGCGCTCGCGCATCTTTTGTACGGCATCACCGAAGCCGGCGGCTTCATTCAGCTCACCGGCGAGGTTGGCACGGGCAAGACCACTATCGTGCGCTCGCTGCTGGAGCGCATGCCGGGCCACGCCGACGTGGCCGTGATCCTCAACCCCCAATTAACGCCGGTTGAATTTGTACTGACGATTTGCGAAGAGCTGGGCATCTTCATGCGCGATGAAGACGCCACCAGCATCAAGGATCTGGTCGATCTGTTGAACCGTCGCCTGCTCGAAGCGAACGCCAAGGGCCGCCGTATCGTCGTGATCGTCGACGAAGCGCAGAACCTGATGCCGGCCACGCTCGAGCAAGTGCGCCTGCTCACCAATCTCGAAACCGCTTCGAAGAAACTGCTGCAGATCATCCTCATCGGCCAGCCCGAGCTGCGCGAACTGTTGGATCGGGTCGAGCTGCGCCAGCTCGCTCAGCGCATTACCGGGCGATATCACCTCGCACCGCTGTCGCGTTCCGAGACGGCGTCGTATGTGAATCACCGACTGAAGGTCGCTGGCGCCGCCGGTGAAATATTCAGCAGCGCGGCGCTGAGCGAAGTGCACCGCTTGAGCGGCGGTGTGCCGCGAATCATCAATGTGATCTGCGATCGAGCGCTGCTCGGCGCGTTCACCCAGGAGCAACATCGCATCGGACCGGGCATGATCCGCGAAGCTGCGAGCGAAGTGTCCGGTCGCTCGGTCAGTCCGCCGTGGATGAAACTGCTCCTTGGCTCGGCTGGCAGTGTCGCCGTGCTCGGCCTGGCGCTGGGCATCTGGCAACTCACGCGAACGACCGACGCCGAAGAACCGATTGCCACCGCCGGGCCAGCTGTCGTCGAAGCTGCACCGGTGCAGGTCGCGCAGGCTGCAGCTCTGCCGCCCGCGCCACCGCGGCCGCAAGACGTTGCCGAAGTCCTGGTGGAAAAGGTCGGCATGACGAACACCGAAAGCGCGTTCAGTCAGCTGTTCTCGCTGTGGGGTGCGAAGTTCACGCCCAAGGGTGGCCGGCCGTGCGACCAGGCGACCAAGCAAGGGCTTGCCTGTGTTTATCAGCAAGGCACTTGGGGCCAGCTGCGAACTTTGAATCGCCCCGCGATCCTCACGCTGATCGACGAAGACAGCAACGCGCACCAGGTGGTGGTGTCCGGCCTGGTGGGCGACACGGCCAAGATCAACTTGCCGGACGAGACGAGGATGGTGTCGATCGCGTCGTTGTCGCGGCTGTGGTACGGCGATTATCTGGTGCTGTGGCGGCCGCAACTCGGCTCGGCGCGCGCGTTGTCGCCCGGCATGCAAGGCGATGGCGTGCGCTGGCTGCGTACCAAACTGAACACGGTTGCCGGCAAAACGGACGTGGAGCCGGCCAGCGATTACTACGATGAGGACCTGGTGAAAATGGTCGAGGACTTTCAGCGCCAGTATCGCTTGAACGTCGACGGCATCGCCGGCGTGCAGACCCAGATCGTACTGGATTCGCTGGGCAGCTCGCCCGGCACGCCGGTGCTCGTAGCGCAGGCGCGGGGAACGAGCTGATGAGCTTCATTCTCGATGCCCTGAAAAAATCCGAGAACGAGCGTCAGCGCAATGTCGGCCCTTCGCTGGCCGATGTGCACGTGGTTCGGCGCAATGCCGAGCGGCCCTGGTGGGTCTTCGCTGTCGCGGCGTTGCTGGTCGTCAATCTCGGCGTGTTGATGGTCGTGCTGATTCGCGATGGCGACGCGAAGCCGGTGCAGCCTGCTCAGCAGGCGCCGGTGCAAGGCGCGCCTCAGCAAAGCTACAACGCTCCGCCGCCGCAGGCTGCGCCTCAGCAAAGTTATAACGCCGGGCCTGCTCCAGCTCAGCAGTATCAATATCAGTATCAGCAGCAGCAGCCGGCGCAACCGAACTATCAGCAGACCGTGCCGACCGATCCGTCCGTGCGCTCGCTGGCGGATGAAGCGAACGCCTATGGCGAGAGCTATCCCGAAGACCCGGCAAACTCTCACCTTGCCGGAGCGGGCGCCGTGCCCGCAGGTCCGCCGATGGTGCGTCAGATCCAGCCGCCCGCCGTGCAGCCACTGCCCTCAGGCGCAGTGTTCGAATCGCGGCAGGCCGCAAATGCGCCCGCTGCGGGCACGGGCGCGCTGGTCGGCAATGAAACATTGCCGACGTTCGATGACCTGGTGTCGAGCGGCACCAATCTTCCCGAGCTGCACCTGGACATTCACGTGAATTCGCAGCAGCCGGGCGAGCGCTTCGTGTTCGTGAACATGCGCAAATATCTGGAAGGCGAGGCGATCAAGGAAGGCCCGACGGTCGAGCGCATTACGGCCGAGGGTGTGATCCTGAATCAGCGCGGCCTGAGATTCTTACTGCCCAGACAATAATCGTTAGCCGTTAGTCGGGGGGTTGGAACAAAGAGCGAGCGTGAATCCTCGTCGCCTCCTGTTCCGAACCAACTCCTGACGCCCAACCTCTAACGGCTACCATGCCTTCTCCTGTTCACGAGCTGAACGGCGCCCGTCTCAGCCGCCTGCTGCGCGCCGGCATCCAACGCCTGATCGCCGATCAGGAGCATTTGAACCGGATCAACGTGTTTCCGGTGCCCGATGGCGATACCGGCACGAACATGGCGCTCACCATGAGCGCCGTGCTCACCAGCCTTCGTCGGGGAGCAGACGACCACGCCGGCATCACACTCACTCGGGCCGCCGATGCGGCACTCGATGGGGCTCGTGGCAATTCCGGCGCCATCCTGGCGCAGTTCTTCCTTGGGATGGGCGACAGCGCCGCCGCGCACGCCGCTTTATCGACGACGCAGTTCGCGACTGCAGTGACCACTGGCGCGATCTACGCCCGCGATAGTTTGGCCGAACCCCGCGAGGGGACCGTGCTCACCGTAATCACCGATTTCGCTACTGAGACTGCGCGCCTCGCGGCCACCGGCTTGCACGACTACCTCAGTCTTTTCTCACAGGGGCTCAATAAAGCGCGAACCTCACTTCAGCGCACTTCCGACCAACTGGAGGCGTTACGAGTTGCGCGCGTGGTCGACGCGGGCGCGCAGGGCTTCGTCGATCTGCTCGAAGGCATGACGGACCACCTGCACCGTGACGTCGATGCCGAACCCGCCGAAGTTTCGGTGACCGCCGCGGACCACGAAACGACCGCGGGCGAAGCCCACGATCTGTCACATCGCTTCTGCACCGAATGTACGATCACCAGCCCCAACATCGATCGTCGCAAACTGCGCGAGCATCTTGCCGAGCTCGGCTCGTCGTTCGTGCTCGCGGGCACGAATCGCAAATCCAAAGTCCACATTCACGTCAACGACCCGGCCGAGGTGTTTCACATCGCCAGCCTGTTCGGCGTGGTGAGCGGCCAGAAAGCCGATGACATGCAGCGCCAGCAGCAGGCGGCGCACGATGAGCTGCGACGCGTCGCCATCCTCACGGACTCAGTGGCCGACATTCCCGACGATGTGCTCGATGAGCTCGGCATTCATGTCGTACCGCTGCGCATTCAGTTTGGCGAGCAGAGCTACCTGGACAAGGTTGGCTTGTCGCCGGAAGAATTTCTCGCCGAGCTGGTCCTCAATCCGACCCATCCGAAGACGTCGCAGCCGCCGGCTGGCGATTTTCGACGGCAGTTCGAATTTCTCGCCTCGCATTTCGAGGCGGTCGTTTCGATCAATGTCACCGCCAAGGTCAGCGGCACATACAACGCCGCGCAATCCGCAGCGGATCGGGTGCAAAGCCGCGGCGCGATCGCAGTGCTCGACTCAGGCAATGCGTCGATCGGCCAGGGACTGATCGCGATCTACGCCGCCGAGTTGGCCATGAAAGGTTTCGATGCCGCTCGCATCGTCACCGCCGTCCGCAAGATGATTCCTCTTACTCGCACCTACGCGCAGGTCGGCTCGCTCGATTACGCCGTGCGCGGTGGACGCGTGAAGCCGGCAGTAAGATCTATCGCAAACGTGTTGGGCCTTTCGCCAGTGCTCGCGAGTCACTCGGATGGTCGCATTGCGCCAGCCGGCATGTTGTTCGGTCGTCGCAACCGACGCGATAAGTTGGTTCGATTCATCACCCGTCGCATGAAGAACGGCCAGCCCTATCGCGTCGGCATCGGCCATGCGAACGCCGAAACCGAAGCGCACAATTTGCTCGATCGATTGCGAGAGGCGCATCCTCACATCGAGCGCGCCTTCGTGATGCCCGTGGGCAGTACCCTCACCGCCCACGGCGGGCCAGGAACCCTGGTCGTGGGAATTCAGCCAGCCTCGCTGGATTGATCACTCCTAGACATTCATTTAGTCATTGACACTGTGTCAACGACGGGCGCAGTATGGCGCTATGTCCTACATCGCCGACCGCCGCCAGGAAGAGAAAGACCGTCGACGCAACGAGATCGTCGATGCGGCCGAGAGTCTTTATCGCGAGCTGGGCTGGGAAGCGGTCACCATGGACGCGGTCGCACGTAAGGCTCGCCTAAGTCGAGCTCTGGTATACGTCTACTTCAAGGACAAGAGCGAGCTGCTGCTCGCCATCACCGAACGCGCGATGGAAGTACTCCGAACCCGTTTTGAAGAAGCCGGCGCCCGGGCTCGCATGGGCATCGACCAGATCGAAGCCATGGGCCGCGCGTACATGGCGTATGGCCTGGAATTTCCCCACTATTTCGACGCTTGTGCGCGCCTCGAGCTACGTGCGAGCGACCCCGCGGAAAGAGGTCCCGTCGAAGCGGCCGTGTTCCAGATGGGCATGAAGGTGCATGACGTGGTGGTCGCGTCGCTCGAAGCGGGCCAACGTGACGGCAGCATCCGCGCCGACGTCGGCGATCTGCAAGTAACTTCCCGAGTGCTCTGGGGTTTCACCCACGGCCTGACACAGATCGCAATCACCAAGGCCGGGCCGCTGGCCGAGGCCGGCATCAGCGTCACCCAGCTCACGCAACAGGCCATCGCGATGATTCGCTACACCCTGGCCGGTACTGCGCGGCCGTTGGCCGACTGAAGCTGGTTTTTATTTGAGCATTTTTTGACACTTGTCTAACGACTGAACAACTGTGGCAGGCCGGGAATGGCAAGGGCGCCACGAAGGGAACGAGACCATGCGAGCGCCACCTCTTCTGGCGACGATCGGACTGTGCCTGAGCGCGAGCGCCGCTTGGGCACAGGCGCCGGCAAGCGGCGCTGACTTCGACACTATCGTCGCGAACTATGTGGCCGAAGGACTGCGCAGCAACCTCGCGCTCCAGAGCGAGCATCTGGAAGTCGAGAAGGCAGCAGAAGCGCTTTCCGAAGCCCGCGCGCGATTTTTTCCCGAGCTGTCGTTCGAAGCCCGGTACACACGCGCCGACGGTGGCCGCGTCATCGACATCCCGATCGGTACTTCGCTCAATCCGGTTTACTCGACCTTGAATGAGATGCTGGTTGCTCAAGGGCAGCCGGCGCGCTTTCCTCAGCTCGCCAACGAGAACATTCCGTTCCTGCGCACCGAAGAGCAGGACACGCGCTTGCTACTGCGCCAGCCGTTGTATGCGCCGGCGATTCCCGCCGCCGTTCGCGCTCAGCGTGCATTGTTGGACGCGAGCAGCTTCAATCGAATGGCGATCGCCCGGGCGCTCCGTCGCGACATTACCGTTTCCTACGTGGACTGGCTGAAGGCGCGCAGCTCCGTCGAGATCGTTGCTGCGAGCGAAGCGCTGTTACGAGAGAACCTGCGCGTCAACGAATCCTTGTACGGCAACGGCAAGATCACCGAAGACCTGGTGCTGCGAGCCAAGGCCGAGTTGCTCGACGTCGAACAGCAGAAGCGTGAAGCCGAGAACCTGGCCACTCAAGCGCAAAGCTTTTTCAACTTCCTGCTCAATCGGCAGCTGCAGTCCTCGATCGAGCCGTCCTCGCCGCCCAACAATGCGGGCGCCGGCGAAGCCGCCCTCGAACAGCTTTGGTCGATGGCGCTGGACCGTCGTCCGGAAATTGCACAGGTCGAGCAACTGCGTCGCGCGAGCGAAGAGCAGACGCGGATTGCTCGCAAGCAGAAATGGCCGACTTTGTCGCTCGGCGTCGATGCGGGCACGCAAGGCGAGGACTATCGTTTTGGCGACGGTTATAACTTCGGCACGGCGTCGCTGATTTTCACCTGGCGCATCTTCGATGGCGGCGGCGATACGGCCCGCGTTCATCAAGCACGCGCCGCCGAGAAGCAGCTGGTGTTGCGTCAGGAAGAAATCGCCCAGCAGATCCGCCTCGAAGTGCAACAGTCTTACGATCGACTCACTACCGCGCGGGATTCGCTGGCAACGGCCGCAGCTCGTGCCGACGCGGCTCGCGCTGCCTTTCGCATCGCCAGTCGCAAACGTGACGAGGGCGTAATCAGCCAGGTCGAGTTCATCGATGCTCGCAGCGCGCTCACCGGCGCCGAGCTGAATCACAACCTCACCCGCTTCAACGTGCTCGCGCGCCGCGCCGAGCTGGAATATGCGACCTCGACGGGAGACATCCCGCTCGATCCAGGAGTCTGATCATGCTGCGCCCGTTCAGTGTTCTCCCTCCGCTGCTGCTGTCGGCTACCTTGCTGGCCATCGCTGGTTGTAACAGCGGCGCCAACGATCAGCCGGTCGTCGAGCTTGCGCGTGTGCGTACGGCGGCAGCGGTCGCCGGTCCCGCCGCGCCGTCCATTCGCACGAATGGCTTGCTCGCCAACGAAGATGAGATCCGCCTGTCATTCAAAGTGGGTGGCGTCATTCGTCGCTTGTCCGTGACCGAAGGCGATCAGGTGCGCAAAGGCCAGAGGCTCGCCGAGATCGAGCAGACGGAAATCGATGCGCAGGTCGAGCAGGCTGCACAGGCTCATGAAAAGGCGAGGCGGGATCTCGAACGCGGCGAGCGCTTGTACGCCGACAAGGTCATCAGCCTCGAACAGCTGCAAGATCTGCGAACGCAGCTCGCCGTCAACGAAGCGGCCTTGGACTCGGCGAAGTTCAACTGGAGTTACGCCGCAATCGTTGCGCCTCACGACGGCACGGTGCTCCGGCGGCTCGCCGAAGAGCGCGAGCTGGTGCAGGCCGGCAACCCGATCCTCGTACTCGGCGCAAAGGACAAAGGTTTCATCGTGCGCACCGGCCTGGCCGATCGCGAGATCGTGCAGGTGAAGTTGGGCGACGAAGCGCAGATCCGGCTCGACGCCCTGCCCGGCAAGACGTTGACGGGCAAAGTGACCGAAGTGTCCGGCGCTTCCGATGCGAGCAGCGGTATGTTCGGCATCGAAGTTTCATTGGATCCGACCGACCTGCCATTGAAGAGCGGCCTGGTCGCGAAACTCACCATCACTCCAGCCACGGCCAAAGCCGGCGAGCGCATCTACGTGCCCATCGGCGCGATCGTCGAAGGCGACGGCCGCACCGCTCGTGTGTTCGTGCTCGATCAGAAACACGCGCGGCAACGCGAAGTCGACGTCGCGTTCATCGAGGGCGAGAGGGTCGCGCTCGACACTGGCTTGCAAGCCGGCGAGCAAGTCATCACTGACGGCGCTCAATATCTGGAAGACGGCGAGGAAGTGACCCTCGCCGAGCCCATGACTGCGAACCGGGAGTAGCGCATGAGCTTCCTGGAATTTCCCATCAAACGCTACCAGTTCACGCTGGTCGCATTCGCCATGCTGGTGGCGCTCGGCATCTCGTCCTTCTCGAGCATTCCGCGCCAGGAAGACCCGTACTTCCCGATTCCGATCTATCAGATCATCGTCGCCTATCCGGGCGCCGAGCCGCGCGACGTCGAGCGCCTGGTGGTCAAGCCCATCGAGGATCGAATCAGCGAGCTGGACGACATCAAGAAGGTCGAAAGCTTCAGCAACGACGGCCTGGCCATGATGCTGGCCGAGTTCTACAGCACCGCCGACGCCGAAGAGAAATACGACGAGGTGGTGCGCGAGATCAACGCCCTGCGGCCGTCGCTGCCGGCGGAGATCGCCCGGCTCGAGATCAAGAAGAGCAATCCCGGCCTGGTGAACATCGTGCAGTTTGCACTGGTGTCACCGGATGCGCCCTATCGCGAGCTGGAAGATCACGCTCGCGATCTCAAGGACATGCTCAAGGCGGTCGACGGCGTGCGGACGTCCGAAACCTGGGCCTATCCGGCGCGGGAACTGCGTGTGGCGCTCGATTTGCCTCGCATGGCGGAGCTGAAGCTCGCGCCGAGCAGAGTGATCGAAGCTTTGCAGAGCGAGAACACCACCGTGCCGGGCGGCGCCATCGACGTGGGCAGCCGCAGCTTCAGCGTCAAGACTTCCGGAAGTTACGAGTCGCTGGATGAAGTACGCGATACCGTCGTCGCAGCCGTCGACGGCCGCACAGTGCGCATTCGTGACGTTGCCGAGGTGCACTGGGACACGCAGGAGCACACCTACACTGGCCGCTTCAACGGTCAGCGCGCCGTGTTCGTCACAGCGAATCAGAAAGACGGCTACAACATCTTCGAAGTCCGCGAGCGCGTGCTCGAAGCCGCCAAGAAGTTCGAGCAGCAGCTGCCCAAGCGCATCAAGCTGGAACTGGGCTTCGATCAATCGGAGAACGTCGCCACCCGCCTGAATCGACTCACCACCGATTTCGCGATCGCCATTGCGCTGGTCGCGATCACGCTGCTGCCGCTTGGGCTGCGGGCCGCGAGCATCGTGATGATCTCGATTCCGCTGTCGCTCGCGATTGGCGTGTCGACGCTGCACATGGTCGGCTACTCGCTAAATCAGATCTCGATCGCGGGTTTCGTCGTTGCGCTCGGCTTGCTGGTGGACGACTCGATCGTCGTCGTGGAGAACATTTCGCGCTTCTTACGCGAAGGTCATTCGCGCACGGAAGCGGCGATCCTGGCGACACGGCAGATCTTCCTCGCGATCCTGGGCTGCACGGCCACCATCATCTTTGCGTTCCTGCCGTTGATGATGCTGTCCGGCCCGTCGGGCAAGTTCATTCGCGTGCTGCCGACTGCGGTGCTGTCGACCGTGATGGCGTCGTTGCTGATCGCGTTGACCATCATTCCGTTCCTCGCCAGCCGCATCCTCAGCAAGCATGAGAATCCGGAAGGCAATCGGCTGCTGCAGTCGGTGCAGCGAGGCATTCATCGTTTCTATCAGCCGCTGCTGCACCGGGCATTGGCAAAGCCGAAGCTGACGGTGTGGGGCTCGCTGGTCGCGTGCCTGGTCATCATGGTTGGCGTCGGCGGCATCATCGGCTTCAGTCTCTTTCCGAAAGCCGACACGCCCAACTTCCTGATCACCGTCGAGACGCCCGATGGCAGCAGCCTCGCCGAAACTGATCGCGCACTGAAGTTCGTCGAGAACCGCTTGTCAGCGATGCCCGATGTCGCGTCGTACTTCACCAACCTGGGGCACGGCAACCCGAAGATCTATTACAACGAGTTCGGCAACGAAGGCGCCACCAACTACGGCGACATCTTCGTCAAGCTCAAGGAATATGACACGACCGACACGCCGAAGAAGCTCGAGGAACTGCGTCGAGAGCTGAAGCAGTATCCGAATGCCCACATCCATGTGCGAGAGTTCCAGAACGGTCCGCCGATTACGGCGCCGATTGCGATTCGTGTCATCGGGCCGGAGTTGGATGAGCTGGATCGCCTCGCGGCGCGCGTCGAGCAGGTGATCAAGGAAACACCGGGCACGCGGGATGTGGACAATCCGGTCCGCATCAAGCGCACCGATCTGCAGTTGAAGATCGATTCGCAGAAGGCCGCGCTGTTCGGCGTGCCGGCGATCGAATTCGATCGCGCTGTGCGCCTGGCGGTCGCGGGCGTTCCAGCGAGCCGCTACAAAGAAACTGACGGTGAGCAGTACGACATCATGGTTCGCACACCCATCACCGAACGTGCCGACATCCACGCGCTCGACCAAGTGCGCGTGACCACACTGAGCGGCGCGACGTTGCCGCTGAGTCAGCTCGCACAAGTGGAATTCACCGGCGCACCGACGCAGATCGACCGTTACAACCGTGCTCGCGCCGTCACGATCAATGCCGAGGTTCAGAACGGTTACAACACGGATCGCGTGACGAGCGAGGTGCTGCGTCGGCTCGATGAAATGCAATGGCCGCGGGGCTATTCATACGTGCCTGGCGGCGAACTGGAGAGCCGGGCCGAAAGCTTCGGCGGCCTGCAGGCAGCGACCATCGTGGCATTGCTCGGCATCGTCGCAGTGCTGGTGCTGGAGTTCGGCAGCTTCAAAAGCACGTTGATCGTGCTGAGCGTCGTGCCGTTCGGCATCGCAGGCGGCATTCTTGCGCTGGGACTCGCGGGCTACAGCATTTCGTTTACTGCGACCATCGGCTTCATCGCGCTCATCGGCATCGAGACCAAGAACTCGATCTTGCTGGTCGACTTCACCAATCAGCTCAGGGCGGAAGGCATGCCGCTGGATGAAGCCATCGAGCGTGCCGGCGAGATTCGTTTCCTGCCGATTCTGCTGACCAGCGCGACTGCGATCGGCGGCCTGCTGCCGCTGGCGCTGCAGAACGCGGGCATGTACTCGCCACTGGCGTGGGTCATCATCGGCGGCTTGATCTCCTCGACGTTGATCGCACGCATCGTCACACCGGTGATGTACAAGCTCATTCCGCCGACCATCGAAGTCAAGAAGTCGGCTGGCGCGCCGACTACTTCATCGGCAGCGCCGGCAGAGATCTCGCCGGCCACGACTTAATCGGCTTCCTCGATCCCCCGCTCGCTCTCCGTCGCAAGACGGAGAGCGCTTTTTATGTGCCCGCCTTCGGGTAACGGTTATGCCGGCCCGCGGACTTTGCAGTAAAGTGCTCGGCTCCTGATCAGGAAGCCACGATGAAGTTCGAAACCCTGTCGGTCCATGCCGGACGAGATGTCGAGCGCGCCACTGGCGCCGTCGCCCCGCCGATTCAGTTGAGCACGACGTACGAGCGGGACATCGACGGCGAATGGTCGCGCGGTTTCTCCTATAGTCGCGCGGACAATCCTGGCCGCCGCCCCTTGGAGGAATGCATCGCCGCGCTCGAAGGGGGTGAAGACGCGACAGCTTATGGCTCGGGGTCGGCCGCTTCCATGGCGGTCTTCAGTCTACTGCGCCCGGGCGAACACGTGATCGCGCCGATCGAGTCGTACCACGGCACGGCCAAGCAACTTCGCGACGTGCTCATGCCGATGGGTGTTACGCATACGTTCGTGGATATGACTCGTGTCGATGCGGTTCGCGAGGCGCTCCGCAAAGAGACACGCCTGGTCTGGATCGAGACACCCTCGAATCCCATGCTCAACATCAGCGACATCGAGACCATCGCTGAGCTCGCTCACGGTCGTGGCGCCATGGTCTGTTGTGACAACACCTTTGCGACGCCGGTGTGGCAGCGGCCGCTCGAGCTCGGCGCCGATCTGGTCATGCATTCGAGCACCAAGTATTTCGGCGGGCACAGCGACGTGATGGGCGGCGCTGTCGTGACACGCGATCGCGGCGGCCTCTCCGACAAGCTGCGCGACTATCAGCAGACCGTCGGCAGCGTGCCTTCACCGTTCGATTGCTGGCTCATTCGTCGCAGTCTCACGACGCTGTCATGCCGTGTGCGCGCGCAGACTCACAACGCAAGTCGGATTGCCGGCTTCCTGCAAAGTCACAAGAACGTCGAGCGCGTGTTCTATCCGGGGCTGGATACGCATCCGGGCCATGCGATTGCGCAACGTCAGATGAAGGGCGGCTTCGGCGCCATGCTGTCGTTCAACGTGCGCGGCGGCCGCGACGCCGCCTTCGCCGTGGCCGCGAAGATGCAGTTGTTTATTCGTGCAACCAGCTTGGGCGGCGTGGAATCGCTAGTCGAGCACCGCGCATCGGTGGAAGGTCCGCACACGGTGACGCCGCAGAATCTGCTGCGATTGTCGGTGGGCTTGGAGAGCGCCGAGGACCTGATTGCGGATCTGGATCAGGCGCTCGGCTAACAGACTATTTCTCGAGCGGACGCTTCTGCGTTTCCCACGCCTTCATGTCGCCGTCGAGGTGGAGCAGTTTTTGGAAGCCGTTTTCCCGCAGACGCTCCGCTCCCTTCTCTGCCCTGACGCCGATCGTGCAGTACAGGACGATGTCTTTGTCGGCCGCGTCCGCAACTTCGGAGATACGCGACGGCAGGTGCGTGTAGGGAATATTGATGGCGCCCGGAACATGGCCCGCCGCGAACTCCTCCGGGGTGCGCACATCGAGGATCAGCATCGACGTGTCCTTCTTCTCGATGCGCTTCAGCAGTGACGCCTGGTCGATCTTCGGAGTGTCACTTGCATGAGAGACCGCGGCGAAGGTGAACGCCGCGGCCGCCAGCAACGAACGAGGGAACCGACGCATCAGTGCTTGCCCGGCTCCAGCTTCACGCCCCGCCGTTCCCAAGTCGCATAAGTGAGCAGCGCAGTCATCTTCGGATCGTCGGCGGCCAGCTCATCGCCCTCCAGGGGATTGCGAATACACCAGTTCACCATCTCCCAGAAATTCGCGACCTTGCCCAGCTGCTTCTGGAACTTGGGGTAGGTTTCCGGATGCGTGTTTGCGGCGTTCGGATGGCACTGCGCGCACACCACGCCATTCTTGCCGAGCTTGGCGTCGGTCCACAGCGCGCGACCTTCTTTCACCACGCCATCGAACTGTTCCTGCCAGCGGGCCAGGTCTTCCTCGGTGAACTCATCGGCACTGGCCCCAGCGGAGGCGCCCAGCGCCAGCGCGGCACAAGCAATGACGGATGCAATTTTCATGTGGGTAACCTTGGCGTCGTGAGCTGTAGGCGCTGCGGCTCGATAGTGCAACTCAATAATGCATTTGGGGCGCGATGCGCTGGTCTTCATCCTGATAGGTCTGGTCCTTAGGATGCCCGGCCTGCGAATCGAACGCCACGGTCCGCGTGGTGTTGTTGTACAGATTGAAGGTCGCGCTGGCGCGGCCGCTGTTCACATCGATGAACTGCCACCCGGTGGCGTCGCGCTCGAAGAACGGATCGGCGCGATTCATCTGCACCGTCAGTTTCGGCAGCAGCTGCTGGGCCTGCGCATAGCTCTGCGGGTAGGGCCAGGGCCACGCCGTGGCCATCGCCGACGTGAACGCAATGTTGCCGATCTGATTGTACTGGATCTGGTGCACGTGGCCGTAGAACACCGTGACCTTGTCGAACGGCGCGAGCAGCGCTTGCACCTGCTCCGCGTCCTCGGTCCAGAAATTCCAGCCCTTGTAGATCTTCTGCAGCGGCGAGTGCGAGAACACCACGATCGGGGTGTCCTTCTTCACCTTCGCCAGGTCTTTCTTCAACCATTCGCGCTGCTTGTCGCCGACCATGAACGGCGAGCCGTTCGGGTTGTCGAGACCGGCCATCTCGGCCATGCGCTGCTCGTTGGTGGGCCAGCGGTTGAAGGTCCACTCATCGTAGGTGAGGATGCTGTTCAACACCACGAAGTGCACGCCCTTGTGGTTGAAGCTGTAGTACTGCTTGCCGAACAGCTTGGACCAGTATTCGCCCAGGTCGAGGTAGTAATCGTGCTCGCCCATCACGTGGTAGACCTTGCCATTGAGCTTCGACAACAGCTCCGCACCGTGATCGAGCTCCGGCTTGCTGCCCATCTGCGCCAGGTCGCCGCCGAAAATCACGAAATCCGGCTTGGGCGTGAGCAGATTGGTCTCGGCGACTGCGCGGATCAAACCGCGATCCCAGTTGCGCACGAACTGCGTGCCTTTGATCTGCTGAATGTGCGAGTCCGAGATGTACGCGAACGTGAAGTTGTCGCTCGGCTCCGCGAACGCCAGCTCCACCATGGTCAGCGGCAGCGCCGCGGCGCCGACACTCATCGTCGATGTTTTGATGAAACTGCGGCGATCGTATTTGATGTCCATGTTACATCCCCTCTCCGCCGCTGCCGGATGTCACCGGACTGGCGTTCGCCACCGTCGTGGTCTTCACATTGCAGGAAACAGGATTCGCCGATGCGGCCTTCTGCGCGGCGAACTGCGGGCTGGTCAACGATTCCATGAACGCGACCAGGTCGCTGATCTCATCGTCGGTGAGATTGAGCGGACGGATGCCGCCGCTCAGGAAGTCGTTCACCGGATCGTCCTTCTTGGTCACGCCGCCGTTGTTGTAGTGCTCGACCACGTCGCGCAGCGTCTTCAAGCTGCCGTCGTGCATGAACGGCGCGGTCACCGCGACGTTACGCAGCGTCGAAGTCTTGAATGCACCGATCTCATCGAGCGCCTCGGTCACCGCGAAGCGGCCGAGCTCAGACACTTTCGGATTGGTGAGCACTGCTTTGTCGACGTCCGTACCCGCGCTCTTCGCGGTCAGGAATGCCGGCGCAAACTGCGGGATTTCCTGCTGAATGCGATTCACACCGACGCCGATGTTATGGAAGCGGTTGTCGGTGAACAGCGCGTAGTCCTGCTCGATGGCATGACAGGACACGCAACGTCCCTTGGTCAGAAAGACATTGAAGCCGCGCTTGGCCTGCTCGCTGATGGCCTTTTGATCGCCGCCGTAATACCAGCGATCCCAAGGCGAATCGCCCGAGACGATGGTGCGCTCGAAGCTGGCGATGGCCTGCTGCACTTCCTTCATCGTGACCTGCTCGCCTTCCTTGTCGAAGACTTTCTTGAAGCGCGCCACGTAGTCGGGATCGGTGCGCACGATCTTCAGCACCGGATCGTGATTCACCAGGCCCATCTCCACCGGATTGACGATGGGGTGCTGAGCCTGGTCCTCCATGTCGAGCGAACGGCCATCCCAGAAGAACAGCTTGTAGTACGCGGAGTTGATCACCGTCGGCGCGTTGCGCGTGCCGGTGAGCTTGTTGATGCCTTCGGATGTGACGAGCGGACTATCGGTGAACGCCTTCTTCGGATCGTGACAAGTCGCGCAGCTCACCTCGCCGGTGCTGCTGAAACGCTTGTCGTTGAAGAGCTTGTCGCCGAGCGCGATCTTCTCGGGCGTTTGCGGATTGTCCGCTGGGACGGGCACGGGAGGCAGGCCCAACGGTTGGGCGAGCGCGGCTCCCATTGCAAACAGGCCAGACAAAATGCTGGCGCACGTCACCACGCGCACGGTGTGAATCGGCGGTCCCATGCTGTGTCTCCCCTGCGGGCTCCGCTCGTTTTTGAGTCGTAGCCCTTGTCTAAATTAGATTTAGTCTAATCAATGGGCAAGCGCTGACAATTGATCTCTTCAATAAGAGCCTCCGTGGTAACAGCCGAGCGAGTACGGCCATCGCGGCTGACGGAGACGATGCGATCGGCTGCACGCACAGCGACGCGAGCGAAACGAAGCACTTTGCGACCGTCATCGGTGAGTGCGACATGCGCGCGATCACGCTCGAACAAACGCACACCGAGATATTCTTCGAGCTTGCGCAACTGAATGCTCAGGGTGGATTGAGTGACGGAGCAGCGCTCCGCCGCGCGAGTGAAGTTCAAGCACTCGGCAAGTGCGATGAGGTACCGCAAGGCGCGAATGGACATGCGACCCTCGTTATTCGAACCCCTGATTGCGCCCGAAAATACACCGCGTCCGTGTCAGCCGCCAGCACGTTAAACACAATCGCGGCCGATTCCCCGGCAGTTATTTCCAATCAGTCCGATCGAAAGAATCGATTGCGCGCGCTCTTCAGCCCCCATTGCCGAGCTTTTGTAAGGCCGACCCGGTGACGCGATAGATCGTCCACTCGTGCATCGGCGCCGCCCCCAGGCTCTTGTAGAAATCGATGGCGCGCTGATTCCAATCGAGCACCGACCATTCGAGCCGACCGCAATTACGCTCGAGCGCGATGCCCGCCAGACGACGCAGCAGCTGCTCGCCAAAACCACGGCCCCGATATGGCTGACGGACATACAAGTCTTCGAGATAGATGCCGGGCTTCGCCAGGAAGGTCGAGAAGTTGTGGAAGTACAGCGCGAAGCCCGCGACTTCGCCGCCCGGCTGCAGTCGCCCCATGATCACTTCGGCCTTCGGCTTCGGACCGAACAGCTGCTCGTGCAACTGCTCTTCGGTGGCCGTCACCTCGTGCAGCAGCCGCTCGAACTCCGCGAGCTCGCGAATCAACTGCAGGATCATCGGCACGTCGGCCGGCGTCGCCGGCTCAATGTGCAGGCTGGTCATGGCTCGCTCCCACCTCGCTTGGAACCCCAGGCATCGTACCTTGCATCATTAAGTGAATCGATATATTTTCGCTGCGCATGCGAGGGTTCGTGTAGCGTTTCGGGTTCATGGATTAAAAGAATTTTGAACGAAGCGGCGGAACGATGAGCGCTGACAACAAATTGCCTTTGAATGCCCTGCGGGCCTTCGAGGCCGTTGCCGCCCATTTGAGCTTCACGGGCGCGGCACAGTCGCTGAACGTCACGACCGCGGCCGTCAGCTCGCACATCAAGTCCCTCGAAGAATTCCTCGAGACTCCACTGTTCGTCCGGCACAGCCGTTCGGTGCGCCTCACGCCACAGGGTGCGCGCTTGCTGCCTGGCGTGCAACGAGGCATGGGCGAGCTGACCCGCGCCGTCGATCAATTGCGCCTCGATCGCAGCAGCGGTCTGCTGAACATCAGTCTGCTCGGCTCGTTCCTGCAGAAATGGCTGCTGCCGCGACTCGGCGATTTCTATCAGAAGCACCCCGAGGTCGACCTGCGCTTCAGCGCCAGTCGCGAGCTGGTCGACTTCATGCAGACGGACTTTCACGCGGCGGTTCGCTATGGTTCGGGCAGCTGGCCGCAACTGCAGGCGGAGAAGATGCTCGACGATTGGGTGTTCCCGGTCGCGAGCCCGGCGCTGCACGCCAAGCTCGGCCCGATTGCGACGTTGGGTGATCTGAACAAGTACCCGCTGCTTCACAGCGCGAGCGAGCCGTGGATGGATTGGCTTCGACGCGTCGGCGGGGACACGACGCGTATCGAGCGGGGCCCGATCCTCGACGACTCCGCCTCGGTGTTAGCGGCGGCAGAACAAGGTCATGGCTTGGTGCTGGCGAGATGGTCGCTGGTCGCGGGCGATCTCGCGTCAGGTCGGTTGGTGCGCCCGTCGACGCAGAGCGTGAGGCAGCACAACTCGTATTACTTCGTCGCACCGGCGCACAACTTCGAAGTGCCGAAAGTGATTCGCTTCCGCGATTGGTTACGCGAAGTCTGCAGCGAATTTCCGCCGCCGGAAGGCGAGAGGCTGGAGCCACAGTAAGAGCGGCCAACACGACCGCTCTCAGCGTGACGCGCCCGCCCGAAGGCGGGGCGCATATCCAAGGAATCTCTTACGCGAGGGTCGGCGTAGCCGAACCGAGCGTACTCTTCACGCGCGCGGGCGCAGCCTGCAGCGCTACCACCGCACTGATCACAATCAAGAACACGGGATATTCCCAACCGCCGCCGGCATTGCTGAATACCCAGCCGTTGCCGATGTGCACCCACAGCGCGCCCAACAGCACCGGAATCAATCCCAACGCAACCCAGCGCGTGCGGTAATTGATCACCAACAACACGCCGCCGACTGTTTCCAACGCGAACACCACATACGCGAGCGCCCCCGGCAAACCGATAGACGCGAAGTACTGCGCTGTGCCGGCGAGCGTGAACGTGAAGAACTTCAGGATCAGACCGTGAGCGATGAACATGAGGCCCAGCGAGATACGTAACAACGCATTGCCGGCCTGTTGCGGACCAGTGAACATGACAACACCTCTTGAATGATGATCGATCGATGAAATCGGGATTTATCTCGAGACGCGCTCAGCGTTCGACGGGCAAATCGTTCTTGACCCAAGCCTCGAAGCCGCCTTCCATCTCGACGACCGGAATGCCGGCCGAAGCCAACTCGACGGCCGCGGCTGCGGCAAGCTTGCAGGTCTGGCTGTAGCAATAAAGAACAGCCGTGCGATCTTTTCGAAGGCCGGCGAGCGTGTGCCACTTGCCTTGAGGCAGGTTGATGGCGCCGGGAATGTGGCCGGCCTGATAGTCGCTGGGCAGCCGGACATCGACGATGACGATGGGCTCGTTCCGGCGCATCTGACCGCTGAGCTCGTACGGGCCGGTGAGAAAAGCCAGCTTCTGGGCGAAAAAATCCCGCGCCTGGAGGGTATCCTGAGTGGACATGACAGCACCTGATTTGGTGGCCGGGCGACGCCCGACCTGATGGGTGCTACGGTAGTCCCAGCGCCGGCGCCGGATCATCGGCCCTGGCGGCATGGGATTTATTCCACGAATCGACGCAATGCAAAACCTCACCGACATCGCCATCTTCGTCAAAGTAGTCGAGCTCTCCAGCTTCACGGCCGCGGCCGAGGCGCTGGAGATGTCGCAGCCCGTGGTCAGCAAGGCCGTCACCCGCCTGGAGGAGAAGCTGGGCGCGCGATTGTTGAATCGCACGACACGCCGGCTCAGCCTCACCGAAGCAGGCGCCGAGTTGTATCGGCGCAGCGGCAGCGCGCTGCGTGAGATCGAGAACGCCGAGCTCGAAGTAGCGCGCTTTCAAACCGAGCCGCGCGGCACGCTGCGCGTTTCCGCACCGATGTCTTTCAGCATCCTGCAGCTCGGCCCGGCAATACAAACATTCATGGAGCGTTATCCGGGCGTGACCGTCGAGCTGAGCCTGGACGATCGTCAAGTCGATCTGGTCGAAGAAGGTTTCGACGTCGCGATCCGCATCGGACGCTTGCGCGATTCAAACTTGATCGCGCGCAAGATCGCGCCCACGCGCCAGGTCATCTGTGCATCGCCCGCGTACCTCGCGAAGCACGGCACACCGGAGCGGCCCGAAGACCTGCTCGAGCACAACTGCATTCTCTATACGCCGCTGAGCACGCCGCGCGAATGGCGCTTCACCGATAGCGACGGTCAGGAACACGTGGTGCCGGTAAACGGGAATCTTCATACCAACAACGGGCTCGTGAACCGTGCAGCGGCCATCGCGGGCGGCGGCATCATCCAGCTACCGACTTTTTATTTGGGCGATCAACTGCGCTCGGGCGAGTTGAAGCCGCTGCTTTGCAAGTTCAGTCCACCGGAGATTGCCGTGCATGCGGTCTATCCGGAGCGGCGCAATCTGATGCCGAAGGTGCGCGCGTTCGTCGATTTCGTCGCGAACACCTTCGGGCCGGAGCCGCCGTGGGAGAAAGGCTGGTCGCTGGAGGACTGACGCCAATAAATACGCCGCTCGAGATCGAGCGGCGTTTTGTTTCGGTCTACCGCTGAATCAGAACTGCTTAGTCGCAGCCACCTTGAAGTAGCGCCCGAGCGGATTGCCGATGAACGGGTCGTAGCTCAGATCCAGCAGCGCCAGCGGCGGATCGCGATCCGTCAGGTTGATCACGGACGCAACGAACGTGGTCTGCGCCGGCAGCTGCAGGCGATACACCAGATCGTGCGTCAGGAACGAGCCGATTTCACGCCGCCCATCCGGCACGCTCGAGCGCACATCCGTTACGCCATCGATGTAACGGGTCGTCCAACGCAAAGCGTGGTTGCCGAGACTGTAATCCAGATATGTCGAGCCGCGCAGTTTGGGCAGGGAGCCGGTGCCTGCGCCGCCACGAGTGCCAGCGTAGTCGTCCTTTTCTTGAATCAGCACACCCTCGACGAACAATGCATCTCGCTCGTACTTCAAGGTGTATGAGCCGTCCGCGCCCACGAGCAACTCGCCGCCCGCCACGCCTTCGAACAGATAGGACAAGCTGGCGTCCAGGCCGGAGATCTTTTCTTCCGGTCCGTTGATCACATCGACGCGAGTACGAATCAGTGCGGCAGCGCTGCAAGCCGTCGGGCTCGTGAACGTGAAGCGAGTCTGCAACGCATCGTAGGCCGCGTCGTTGCAACGGTTCGGATCGCCCGGATTCACGCCAAAGAACGTTGCGACCAGTTCGGTGCCGCCCTCGGTGCCGATCGGATTATCGAAGTTGAACCTCCAGTAATCCAGTGTGGCCTTGAAGTTGCCGGCCTGCACCAGGGTGCCGAAGTTGAACGTATCGGCCTCTTCCGGCTTCAGGTCCGGATTGCCGTAATTGTCATAGGGCTTGTAGCCCCGATTGACGCCCGTGTAGACCAGGGTGGTGCTGAAGCCGTCCAACAATTGGGTCTGCTGCGGACCGCGGAACGTGCTGCCGGCCGAGCCACGGAAGGCCAGCCAATCGAGCGCCTGCCAACGCATCGATATCTTCGGATTGGTGGTGGAGCCGACCAGGCCGCCGTAGTCCTCGTAACGCAACGCGACTTGCGCCTGCAGCGACTCGAGCAGCGGCAGATTCACTTCGCCGAACACGCCGAACACATCGCGGCTCAGGTCCTGATTGCGCTGTGGACCGAAGAACGTGAATACACCGAACTGGGTCGTGCAACCCATGTTGCCGTTCACCGGCGTATCGACGCAGGGATTCTGGTCGATGTCGGACCAGAAATTGACGTCGCGCTCGTAACCTTCGTCACGATACTGGCCGCCGGCCGCCCAACCGATGGCGCCACCCGGCAGCGACAACGGCAACTCGCCGTTGAACACCAGATCGACTGCCAGCGTCGAGGAAGTATCCGTCGCGCCGGTGTCCTCGAACATCCAGTCGACCACCGCCGGATCGTTCGCCAGCGCCGGGTTGTAGTTGAGGTTGTTGACTGCGCCGGTCGAGGGATTGCCCGCGAACGCATTCGAGAACGGATTGAAGAACAAACATCCGCCCTGGCCCGCGACGCCGCCGGAACAGTTCGGACCGCCCAGGCCGTTCAACGCGAGTTGCAGACGGTACGCAAGGATGTCGGGCGTATTCACCTCGCGAGTGTTCTCGCTGAAGGTCACAGCCGCATCCCAGCCGATGTCGGGACCGAATTCGCCATTCAGGCCCGCCGACACGCGGAAGCCATCGAACAAACGCTCGTCTTTCTTACCCTCACCCGTGAGCGGATTGCCGCCGTTGCCCAAAGGACGCCACTGCAGGCCGCTCGCGACCACGAAGCGACGCGCCAACACGTCGCCACGATCATCTGCGCCGAGGAGCGGCAGGATAGCTTGCAAGCCCGGATTGCTGAGCGGAATGATGTAATTCGGTGACAGCAGCCCGGTGGTCCGCGTCGCAGTCAGATTCGCGCCCTGCTGCGGACCGTAGGACGGCGAAGAATTTTCTTCCGGCGCATCGTGAACCGCATACAGCGCTTCCAGGTGGAACGCGGTCTTCTCGCCGATATCCATGTTGAATTCGCTGTAGAGCTGGTAGTGCTCTTCGCGCTCGGCGAGATTGTCGAAAGTGATGTACTGAAAGCGGCAGCCATCCCCAGGGAGAACTTCGAATCCGCCCAGGGCCGTACAACCTGGATCTCGGAACGACCCTGCGGCGTCTACCGTGCCGTCCGGTGCTGTGAACGCTGTGGTGTTGTACTGCCCCGGGTTGCCGAATCCGGAGTAACCACCTTGCGGGTTCACATCGTAGGAGCGCACCGCCCAGTCGCGCTCTGTGGTGTTCAACTCGGAACGATGGCGATAGCCCGCGGCGACCATGACATTCCATGTGTCGGCGCGATGGCCCCATAAGGCATTTGCATGGTAGTCGCCATCGGAGCCATCGATGTAGCTGTATGAAGCATCGAGCGACAGACCTTCGACATTGCTCTTGGTGATGAAGTTGACGACACCCGCGACCGCGTCGGAACCGTACGTCGCGGCGGCGCCGTCTTTCAGTACTTCGATGCGACCGATCGCTGCCATCGGCAACAAGTTGGTGTCGACGCCGCTGCCCGTCGGCGAGCCTGCGATACGACGACCGTTCATCAGCACCAGCGTGCGCACCGCGCCGATACCGCGCAAATTGATGTTGCTGCTACCCGTGGATTGCGCCGAACCGAATTGATTCGACTCGCCGAGCACACCCTGCACGGCGGGAATGGACTTCACCAGGTCCACCATCGTCGGCGAGCCTTGCATCTGCAAATCGTCGGCGGTGAACACGTCGACAGGCAGCGCGGCGTCTTCGGCCGTGCCTTGAATATATGAGCCGGTCACCACGATGACTTCGAGCTCTTCGACGCCAGCCTGTTGCGCCATGACCGCGCCACTGCCGAGCAGGAGCGAGCCTGCCAGCACACCGCGCACACCATCCCGCAACTTCTGATTGATGGCGACGACGTCACGCGACGTGCGGACGCGCCGGACCCACGGGCTACGATTCGACTTCATATTATCCCCCACTACATCCGCGGCCGTGACCCGCCGCCTGGGCGAACACTGCTGGTATGTGTTCTATCGTCAGTCGTTCGCAGCATCCTCGCGAGGCGCACGTTGCATCGCTCGTCGTCGCCGCGAACTTTGTTTGGTGCTTGCCGTGGCGGTCATGACCGCGCTTTGTGAAGCACTCGAACTGTTGTACGTGACAGTGTCAGCGAGGGTCAACGCGCTTAATAAATCATTGCAATGGCGCGCAAGAAATTTGCGAATTCCGACGTGACAATCTGGTTGTGATTCTGTACGTCGGAATCGGCGTCAAAAATGATACAGATCGGTTTCGCTCGTCGAGGCGGTCAAGCGTGAAAGAGCGGCAGACTGACCGTGAAGCGCGCGCCACCCGTCGGCGCGTCACCGATGTTGATTGCGCCACCGTGCGCTTCTACCAGGCTGCGCACGACGGCGAGCCCGAGCCCGGCGCCGCCGGTGCGGCGATTACGAGATGTTTCCAAACGAACGAATGGCTCGAGCAAAGCTTCCCGCTGCTCGATGGGAATGCCGGGACCTTCGTCATCGACCGTGAGCTGCACGGATCGATCGCTTGCAGCCACGTGTACGTGCGCGGCACGCCCGTACTGCAGAGCGTTGTCGATCAGATTTGCTACGACTCGACGCAGCGCCACTCGATCGCCGAGCACGATGGCATCTTGTTGGGCCGTCACCGACTGCAAATGGATCGGCGCTCGCTCCGCGGAACGATCGTCGACTTCGTCTCGCACAACCTGCCTGAATTCGACCAATTCCTCGATGAGCTCGCCGGCGCCGGCTCGACTGGCGAGCAGAGCGTCATCGAGCAGACGAATCATGTCGTCGATATCGGCGACGGCGCGCTCGCGATCCGCCTTGTCGGGAATGTGATCGACACGCAGGCGCAGGCGCGTGGCAAATGTTCGTACATCGTGAGAAATGCCGCCGAGCATTGCCATTCGTGCACGCAGCAGTTGCGCCAGCCGAGCCTGCAAACGATTGAACGCAGCAATCAGCGCGCGAATCTCAGGCGCAGCCGAACGTGTTTCCGCCAGCATCGTCGGCTGACCGGAGAAGTCGAACTGATCGACCGTTGCCGCCAGCCGCGCGAGCGGCCGGGTCTGTCGATGCATGATGATCAACGCCATCAAGCCCGTGAGCGTGCCGACCAGACCGGCAATGAACCCGATCGGCATGCCATACACGTTGGTCGTCGGCCGGTGATAGCCGCGAATCACCAATGTTTCTCCCGTCTTCAAGCGGACGCGCAGCTCCAGATCGGTCGGCGTCATGTAGGAGAACTGCGGCGGCCGCTTGTCATGGCCGGCCGCTGCGTCGAACGTGAGGCTGAACGGTCGTCCGCCAATTTCGTCGAGCGCCTTCTCGAGTAGTTGCGCGCGCAACTCGAAAGGACGGGTCTGCGGCGTTAGCAGCAGCGGTAATGCGCTCACGAGCTGCACGCTGAACTTCGGCGAGCCGACAGCGCGAATGATCAGCAAACGCTCCGTGCTGCCGCTGGCTTGCTCGAGCAGTTGAACGATTGCCGCAATCTGCCGGGGCAACGGCAGTGGCCGTGACTCTCCGTCTTCCCTGGCGGTCGCCATGTAGAAGATGGCCGTCGACGCGATCCAGCCGACGATCAGGCTCAGCACGACGATCAAGCCGAGTCGCGAGGCGAATGTGAGTCGCGTGATCATGCGACATTGCCGACGTGCGCAGTGAACAGGTAGCCACCGTTGCGCACGGTCGTGATCAGCTTGGCAGACGGACTGGCTGTATCGAGCTTGCGTCGCAAGCGGGAGATCTGCATGTCCACCGTCCGGTCGAACGGATCGGCCATGCGCCCGCGCGTCCAACTCAGAATCTGCTCACGGGTCAGCACGCGTCGCGGGTGCTGAATGAAGCACGCAAGCAGATCGAATTCGGCGGCGGTCAACGCGACCGGCGTTCTGTTCTGATCGACCAGCTCGCGCGCATCGAGATCGATGACGAAGCCGCCGAACGAGAAGCGCCGCTCACGCGCGGTCGGCGGCGTCGACGCGCCTCGCCGTAGTAGCGCTCGCACTCTCGCCAACAACTCACGCGGCCCGAAGGGTTTGACGAGATAGTCGTCGGCGCCCATTTCCAGGCCGACGACGCGATCGACTTCGTCGCTCTTCGCCGTGAGCATGAGGATGGGCAAGTTGCTATGGGCCCGCAGGCGGCGACAGATGCTCAAGCCATCTTCGCCCGGCAGCATCAGGTCCAGCACGATCAGATCCGGTCGGCGGCGTGCGAGCACATCATCCATGCCCCGCGCATCCTCGGCTGCGTCGACCTCGAAGCCTTCACGGCGCATGAGATCGGCAACCATCTGCCGGATTTCGGGGTCGTCTTCGACAATGAGTAAGTTGGCGGCGGCTCGCATCCCGCTCTTGTACGGCAGGCCCCTGGCAATTCTCAAGCACGGCGCACGCAGTTACAGACTGTTACACGTCATTGACCAAACGCCAAACAAACTGCAGTACGAAACAGGCACGCTTGAGCGCACTTGGTTGGCACCGGCCTGATCCCCACTTCAGGCCCGCTGCCGCCGGCGGCCAGGGACGGCCGGTCTTTTAACTTTGCGACGCGCCGTTCGGCGTGCCGATGCCCTGCTCGATCGCCGTGGTCAGCGGCTTCATGAAGAACGAGTCCTCTGGCATCAACCTGACGGGAATATCGTGCCGCTTCAGCGCATCGGCCACTACCGGGCCAATCGCTGCGACCTCGGTTTTCTCAAACGCGGCTCGCACCAGTTCTGGCGGGCCGACGTTGAACAGGCGCTCGATTTGCGGGGTGCTGGTGAACGCGATGATGTCCACACTGCCCGCCGCCATCTTTTGCATGAGGTCGCGAACCGCGTCGTCGGCAAGCTTATCGGCGTACACATAAGGGGCGACCGTCCGCACCTGCGCGCCCGCGGATTGCAGGAACTCTATCAGTGGCCGATTGGGTTCAGTGCCATACAACTGCACACCCACTGCGCGACCTTGCAGATTTTCGGCGCGCAGCGAATCGATCACGCCTTGCGTGGTCGGCGACTCTGCTGCGACCTCGGGCTTGAGTCCCAATTCTCGCAAAGCTCGCGCCGGCTTCGGGCCTCGCGTGATCTTTCTCACCGCGCCCAAGCGCTGCACGAACGGATCGCGCAGCGAGGGCTCGTTCTTGTCGATGCAGCTGAGCAAGCGACGCAGACCTTCGCCCGTCAGCAGGATCAAGTCGTCGCAGGAGCCGGCACTGAAAGCGTGCAGCCAATCGAGCACGGGCTTGGGATCGGGCGCATCCAGAATCGCCACGAGCGGACAGCGCAGGACCGTCGCGCCCCGGCGTTCGAGCATTGCAGAGAAGACATCCAGCTCCCGGGTTTCGGGGACCGCGATGGTGCGACCAGTGAGTGTTGCCATTCCTCCTGCTATACCATCAACGGCAGCGCGGAGGCCAGACCTCCGCGGCCTTCGGTGCGAGATCGACCAGGAACATCTCGCCAGACCGCTCGCCATCACGCTGCGCGAACAGCAGCCGATCGCCGGTCGGTGACAGCAACGGCCCGACCTGAAATTGCTCCGCCAGCGCCGGAATCTCTCCGACCTCCACCCAGCGATCGTCGCGCCACTTATATTGATATAGATGCGATCGCTCGGTGCGATGCGCGACCACGATCATGGTGCTGCCATCGCGTGACACTTCCGCTTCATACTCGAACGACGGCGTGTTCACCGGCGGGCCGACGTTTTCGACCTGCCAATTACCGTCGGTCTGACGCGTGGCCATGTAAATGTCACCCTGACCTGCGCCGCCCTCACGAGCGGAGCCGAAGTACAAGCGACCTCGCATGTCCTCACGGGGCAGCAGCTCCGACGTCGACGAATTCACCGGTTCAGGCAAACGCTTCGGCTCACTCCACGCACCGTTGGTCGAGCGCTCGACCATCCAGATGTCGAAGTCCTCATGCTTGGGGTCCTGGCGCGTCGAGATGTAGTACAAGCGACGGCCGTCATAGGTCACGAACGGATCCGCTTCGACCGCGGGCAGCGACTGGGCGAACGATGGGACTTCCGGTTTGCTCCATGCGCCGCGCTCGCATCGGGACACCATGACTCGATACTTGTCGAAGTTGGTGTCGGCGCTGAGGAAGTACATCTCGCGACCGTCGGGCGTGAAGGTTGGCGACGATTCGTAGCCGGACGACGAGATCGCGGGCGGTGTCCAGCGTTTCGGCGTGGCCACTGGTTGCGACCAAGCAATACTGACGACGAAAATGCTGGCGGCTGCCCAGTGAAGGCAGCGGAGAGCGACGATGGATACGATCGACATGCAGATTGTCTCGCTTCTGCGCACGAACGCGCGGATGCCGTTGAAAACCATTGCAGCCAAAGTAAAGCTGGCGCGGAGCACGGTCCGCGAGCGTTTGGTGAAGCTGGAAGAGTCTGGCGTCATTATTGGTTATCACGCTCGTATTGCCGACGCTGATGGCTTGTCCGCGCTGCTGCTGCTGAAACTTTCAAAGACGCCGGCGCCGAAAACTGTGGCTGCCATCACGGGATTGCCAGACGTTCGCCGCTGCTATTCACTGAGTGGCGACATCGATCTTGCGGTCGAGATCGAGGCGCGCGCGACCTCGCAGCTCAACTCGACCCGCGACCACATTGCCACTTTGCCGGACGTGATCGACGTTACCACTTCACTGATTCTCAAACGCGACAAGGATGCCTAGGCAGCAGCGATCGCTTCGATCTCGAGCAACCACTCTTCGTCGTAGATGCCGGTGATGATGATGGTCAGCGCCGGCGCGTGCGTCCCGAGGACCTCCTTGCGCACGGCCGCGTTGGCTGCGCGGTACTGTCGATCGGAGAGAAACACCGTGACTTTGACCAGGTCGGTCAGCTTCATGCCCGCGGCGATGAGTTGGGCTTCGATGTTGCGCCAGACGAGGCGGCACTGATCTTCGAAGCGCTCGGGCACTTTGCCTTCCGCATCGGCGGGAACCTGACCGCTGATGAACAGGAGCTTGCTCGGTCGCTCGACCAGACAAGCCTGCGCGTAAGAGAGGCCGCTGGAGTTGATTGCTCTATTACTCATCGCCGTCGCCGCCATGGAACCCGGAAATACCACTCCACCCAAAATGCTCGCGCACACGTGTCGTCGTTGCATGGATGAAGTTTGCCGTATGTGAACGGGAGTACCGGCCGGCCAATTGACGGCCCCGCCGCCACTTCGGCGGCAATCGATGCGAAAGGCCTGCGCTTTCGCGCGCGGCTTACTGGCGCTGCACTGGAGCTACACAGCGCCCTGACCAGTTCAGCGATCGGCGAGATGGATGTCCAATCCCAGCCGGCCAATGCCCAGCCCGCTCTTCAGCTGCATCGACGGAATCTCATAATCGCCGCCATTCTGCGTGCGATAAGGAATCGGCTCGGCGCTCCATAGCGTATCCAGCCGTTCGCCCAGCTCGGCCCGGGTCCGCAGATAACGAGCCTCGTCCATGCGTCCCGTCCGATAGATCACGAACGACGGCAGTACGTCGAAGCCGGGATAATGGAGCACGCCGTGATTGATCGGGAACAGCAGGTCGTCGATGCGTCCATTGATGCCACGCTCCGCGTAATGCTCGGCCCAGCCTCCAGCGGTCACGATCAGCATCGCACGCTTGCCTTTGAACGTACCTTCGCCGTATCGATCGCCCCATCTGCGATCCGAGTGCTCGCCCACCCCGTAACCAAAACCATAAGCGTACACGCGCTCCACCCAACCCTTGAGGATCGCTGGCATGGTGAACCACCACAGCGGGAACTGAAGAATCACGGCGTCGGCCGCCAATAGCTTCTTCTGCTCGTTCGCGATGTCCGCGGACTGTGCGTTCTCCTCGAAGGCATACTTCGACGCCAGCTCCACTTTCAGAGGCGCGCTCGCGTCTCGATTCAGAAAGTCATCGCCGTCGAGCGCGGCCTTCCAGCCCATCGCGTACAGATCCGACACCAGCACCTCGTGCCCGGAGGCACGCAGATGCGCGACTGCAAAGTCCCGCAGGGCTCCGTTCAAGGAGCGAGGCTCGGGATGCGCATACACCATCAATACTTTCATGAATCACCTGTCGATGCGTTCCGAGGCGCACTGTGCAATGCTCGTCGCCATAGCGGAAATGAATAGTTTTGATACGGGCTATAGCGATGAACAATTTACGCGGCATCGATCTGAATCTGCTGGTGACGTTGGAAACGCTGCTCACCGAACGCAACGTGACGCGCGCAGCGCAGCGGCTGCATTTGAGCCAGCCTTCAGTGAGCGTGCAGCTGCGCAAGCTTCGAGAGTTGTTTGCCGATCCGCTGTTATCTCCCGCCGCCGGCGGGATGATCCCGACAGCCCGTGGTCAGGCGCTGCTTCCCGCCGTGCAGGCTGCTCTGGCCGAAGTCAGAAAGGTTCTGAACAAGAGTCACGTCTTCGATCCGAAGGAGGCGAACGTGATCTGGCAGATCGCCGCCGCGGACTACGCGGAACAGGCGATCCTGCTGCCGCTCTTGCCGAAGCTACGACGTGCAGCACCGCTGTCGAGGGTCGCCGCGCACCAGGCCAGTCACAGTCGAATGTTCAAGCAACTGGAGAACGGCGCCCTCGATGTCGCTCTGCTTGCGATGGAGGCGGCACCCGAGCATCTGCACCGTCAGGTGCTGTATCGGGAACACTATGTGCTGATCGCCCGCAAGAAACATCCCGCCTTCAAACGCAAACTGACGCTCGATCGCTTCTGCGAGCTCGATCATGTGCTCGTCTCGCCGGATGGCGGCGGCTTCCGCGGCGTGACCGACACTGCACTCGAGAGCCGCGGCCGCAAACGTCGCGTCGTGCTGTCCACTCAGCATTTCTTGTTCGTTCCGGAGCTCGTTGCCCAGAGCGATCTGGTTGCGCTGGTTCCCGCACGACTGGTTCGGCAACACACCGAAGAGCTCCTCGTGGTTTCCCCTCCCCTCCCTGTGCCGGGCTACGAAATGGGCATGGTCTGGCACGAGCGCAGCCATGTCGACCCCGCACAACAGTGGCTGCGCGAACAGATCGTTCGCGCGGTCTGATTGCAGCGTCGCTGCAACGTCAATGAGAAAAGCACTGGCTTAGGGTTTCGTCTAAGCCGCGAATGAGGCGATCGCGCGCCACCTGTTGTGAGCCAGTTGGTGGGTTGCGCAACGCCGCTACAGCGCCGCTCAAGAACCGTCGCCTGCTTCCCGATACGCGACTCGATTGAGAGTCCGGTTCATCTACGACCTGGTTTCGCGACGATTTCGTTCAGGAGCATTTATCTCATGCGTTTGCGCGGTTCAATTCTAGCGGTGGCAGTTTGCGCCGCGCTGCCGACGGTCAGCTCGGCAGTGGATTTTCACTACAGCGGCTTCAGCACGGCGGGTTACTCCGAAGTGGACAAAGACGGCGTGCTGTACCGTTCCTCCACCAACAAGGAAGCCATCGATTCTTCGGGCTCGCTGGAATACGACTCGATCCTCGGCGTGCAGGGCACCGTGCGCTTCGATGACCAGTGGTCGGTTACGGCGCAGGGCGTCGTGAAGACTCAGCCCGATGGCGACTTCGGCCCTAGCCTCGACTGGGCGTACGTGAAGTGGCAGCCGCTGTCGAACCTGGCGATCCGCGGCGGTCTGACCCGTCCGCCGACCTTTATGTTCTCCGACTCCGTGTATCTCGGCTATGCCAACACCTGGGCGCGTCCGCCGCTGGAAGTTTACGGCATCAGCCCCGTGTATCAGATGACTGGTGTCGATGCGGTGTGGAGCGTGAACGCCGGCCCGGTGAAAGTCACCGTGCAGCCGTATGCGGGCGTCGGCGAACTGACGCTGCCCATTGCCGCTGGCGGCGACGCCTCCATCGACGTGAAGGATTGGTACGGTCTGGCTGTGAGCGGCGAAATCGGCTCGTTCACCGGCCGCATCGGCTATCACACCAAGACGTATGACGGCGAGATGCGCAGCACGCAGGGGCTGGTCAACGCGATTGCCGGCGCCGGCTATGTCGAGCAGGCGAAGCAAGTGGGCTTCGACGGCAACAAGTCGCCGATCTTCAACCTCGGCCTGCAGTACGACAATGGCAGCACGTTCGTGATTTCCGAGTTCGCCAAGCGCGGCAGCGAGCGCGTTATCGTGCCGGAACTCAGCGGCGCTTACGTGACGGCGGGTCATCGCTTCGGCAGCTTTGCGCCGTATGTGACTTACGCGACGTTGACCGTGGACAGCCCTCGTTCCACGAATCTGATTCCGCGTACTTCGCTCGCCGGCATCGTGCTCGACACCCAGCTCGACAGCCTCGCCGCCGGCACCAGCGATCAGGACAGTTACGCCGTTGGCGTGCGCTACGAACTGCCCGCGTTCGCGTTCCTCAAGGGCGCGGTGTTGAAGGGCCAATTCGATCGCATCAATCCGAAGGACGGCGGCAAGGGTTTCCTGAGCGCCGCACCGGCTGGATTCAGTGACAGCGTCAACATGTACACCCTCACGGCCGACTTCTTGTTCTAAAGGTGAGCCATGCGTAATTCGAAATGGTGCGTGCTCGCCGCCCTGGCGCTCGGCGCCGGCGCTGCGAATGCGGAAGTGGTGGTGATCGTCAATCCGAAAAACGCGGCGGCCAGCCTGAGCGCGGAGCAGGTTTCTGCTCTGTATCTCGGCAACAGCACGACGTTCCCGGACGGCAGCACTGCGGCGCTGGCCGATCAGCCGGAAGCGGCGGGTATTCGCGGTGACTTCTATCAGAAGGCCACCGGTCGCTCGAGCGCGCAGGCGAAAGCCACTTGGGCGCGGCTGACTTTCACGGGCAAAGCGACTCCGCCGAAAGAGCTGAAGAGCGATGCCGAGGTGAAAGCCTGGGTCGCCTCCGATCCGAAGGCGATCGGCTACATCGATTCGAGCGCGGTGGACGGCTCTGTCAAAGCGGTCGCGAAGCTGTAATCGAACGATTGTGAGTTGTTGATGTAAGCGGCCCCGGTGCGACTCAGCGCGCACCGGGGCCGCTTGCTTTCGGATTGAGCATTTTCGGCTCTATTTGCGCAGCGGGCAGCGCCGAAGCGCGCTTTTCAGCGAGATTCATTCCAAGCGGAACTTCATTGGCGCGGGCAGCCTTTCCATTGATGCCATCGACTCCTTTTCACAGTGAGTTTTCGTATGGTTCCAAGCGCCGATGTTCTCGTCGTCAACGACCACCTGCTGGACGCGCAGACCACGCTCGTGGCTTTTGAGCAAGTGGCGCCGCGCGCTCGCGTATTGCACCTGATGGACGGCAGCGAGGCTCTGCACTACCTGTTTTCGACGGGAGTGTTTGCAGGCCGGCCGGCCTGTATGCCGCAGCTGGTGATTCTCAGTCTGGAAATGACCAGTATCGGCGGCTTGTGCGTGCTCGACCTGATGCGGGCCCATCCGCTCACTTGCGCGGTGCCCGTAATACTGGCGAGCATCGAGGGCAACCCGGATATCCATCGACGCTATAACAAATTCGACGCCAACGCGTATCTGACGTTGCCTTGCGACTTCCAGCGTTACTGTGCGGTGATCGAGGCCTGCACCCAACGCTGGCTTCCCTGGGCGCTTCGACCCTACGGAACGGAGTCCGCGCGTTCGCCACGCCCATCTCCAGGCTCACGCTGGCGAAGACCGCAACTACCTCTGCCTGAGATCGCTGGTCACGCTTAACCTATGTTTATAGGCATCTGCGTGCCCTGCACGCGTACGCATAATCTCTGATCTCCAGACGCGCGTAATTCGATACATCTGGCACTACTCAGCCGACTAAATAAAACGGCCTGTCGGATCAGCGGTTAGATAGTGAAGTCATCGCCATGACTGCGCGCATCTTGATTGTGGAAGATGAACTCCTCGTCGCGCTCTCGCTCCGCGAAGCACTCGTCGATGCGGGTTTCGATGTCGACTGCGCTTACCTAGGCAGCACAGTGATCGATGACAGAGTCGGCGTTGAATGGGATGCCGCGCTGGTCGATATGGCATTGCCCGATCGCAACGGCGCGACGGTGGTGCAGCACCTGCTGCATCAGCAGCCGCAGTTGCCTGTGATTCTCACCACGGGACTGGAGACGCCCGAGACCCGCCGTTTCGCCGCGGATCACGAATTGATCATCCTGGCCAAACCGTTCGACGACGCCACGCTGGTCGAATTGTTGAGATCGGTGCTGCTCACCGAAGCGCACGCCTGATCGCTGGCAAGACCAGAGTCGCAAAGACGCTCAACCAGCTAGTTGAGCTTCGACGCCAGGCAACTCGGCGAAAGGATGGCGCGCCCGACTGGATTCGAACCAGTGACCCTCGGCTTCGGAAACCGATACTCTATCCAACTGAGCTACGGGCGCGTGCGGGGACGATTGTAGCAGTCCCGCCGGCGAGCCTCGCCGGCTTATCCCTGGCCGGACAGCGCCGGCGAGCGGGGCGCGAATCATAGCCGGCCTGGGCCGCCAGCCCAAGGCCAGCGGCAGAATCTCCGGCCGATCAGAGAGTTAGCCTGCTGAGTTTATCGGGAGCGGCGACGCCGCTATACTGCGCGCCGTTTTGCCATGTGGCTTTCCCCGCCCTGTAGCCTGTTGTTGGAGCCGAAGTGAGCGCCGAGCACGATAGAAAGTTCTTTGACACCTTCATGCTGGTACTCGGCATTTTGATCGGCATTGCCATCCTTCTATATGTGTTGGCGCGCATCATCGCGTCCGGTACGCAGGAACAGCATGTGATCACCGATCCGGTGAACCAGGCCGTGGTGGCCGAGCGCATTGCGCCGGTGGCCAAGGTTGCGGTCGCGGGCCAGGACAACTCGGCGCTGGCGCCGGTTCAGGCGGCGGCTGCGGAACCGGCCAAGGAGCTGGGTGGCGAGGAAGTGTTCAACATGGCGTGCATGGCCTGCCACGGCGCCGGCGTCGCCGGCGCGCCGAAGATGGGTGACAAGGCTGCCTGGGGCCCGCGTATCGCCAAGGGCGCGGAGACGCTACACAAGCACGCGATCGAAGGCTTCCAGGGCACCGCCGGCTTCATGCCGCCGAAAGGTGGCCGCGCGGACCTGGCCGACAAGTCGATCATCAATGCCGTCGACTACATGGTCGCTGGCTCGAAGTAATCCCGCAGTTCGAGTTGCTGCGCTCGGATGTGCCGAGCGCAGCAATCTCCGCCGGGCCGTCGAGCGCCGGCCAAATCCACACGGCGTCCTGCCGATTCCGCCTCCTTATCGCTCGCCTTGATCGCCGCGAGTGATGCCCACTCTGGTTCGGTGCGCCGGCTGATCGGCGCGATCAAGCTTCCTCAGCATCATCGCCTCGCTGACATGCGCCGTGTCGATGCGCTCGACGTGGGCCAGATCGGCAATTGTGCGCGCCACTTTCAGAACCCGGTGATACGCACGCGCGGAAAAACAGAACTTGTTAGCAGCTTGATCGAGCAGGTTGCGAGCGCGCGCTGTGGGGTTGCACAGCCGTTCGATTTCACGCGTCAAAAGGCGTGCGTTCGCGCATCCCTGCCGAGCGAGCTGAAGCTCACGGACACGAACGACGCGCGCCGATACGGTTGCGGTCGTTTCAGCGTGAGGATCAGGCACACGCAGCGTTTCGTGCGGAACGCGCAGCACCTCGACGTGCAGATCGAGACGATCGATCAGCGGACCTGACAGGCGGTTTCTGTATTTGCGAACTTGCTCGGACGTGCAGTGGCAGATGCCACGCTCGTCACCCAGGTAGCCGCACGGGCAAGGATTCATCGCCGCCACAAATTGAAACGAGGCCGGGAATTCGGCCTGCTGAGCGGCGCGCGAGATGGTGATGACGCCCGTCTCCAGCGGCTCGCGCAGAACTTCGAGCGCCGCGCGCTCGTACTCGGGCAACTCATCCAGGAACAACACGCCGTGATGGGCGAGTGAGATCTCGCCGGGACGCGGCCGCGAGCCGCCGCCGACCAGAGCAACTGAAGACGCAGAGTGGTGGGGCGTGCGGAACGGCCGCGTCCGCCAGCGCGATGTATCGATCGGAAGCCGCGCCACGCTCCGCACGGAAGCCACCTCCAACGCTTCCCCTTCGCTCATTTGCGGCAGCAAGCCTGGCAGCCGTTGCGCGAGCATGCTCTTGCCGGTGCCGGGAGGGCCGATGAAGAGCAGCGAGTGTGCGCCGGCAGCGGCAATTTCCAGAGCGCGCTTGGCGATCTCTTGACCGCGCACCTCGCATAGATCCGCTTCGATGCCAGCGGCACTCTCGGGTGCAGCGCCCGTAATGAAAGACAGCGGCGCTTTGCCGTTGCCGTGAGCAACGACATCGGGAAGGCTGGAGGCAATCGCGATTCGGCATCCCGTGACCAACGCCGCCTCGGCAACGTTCGCACGCGGAACAAAAATGGAATGTTTGTCTCGCGCAGCCGCTACCGCCGCGAGCAGCACGCCCTGCATCGATTGCACTTCGCCGTTGAGCGAGAGCTCGCCATAGAACTCACAATCGCGCAGCGAGTCGGCCGGCAGCTGGTCCGATGCGAGCAGGATGCCGAGCGCAATCGGCAAGTCGTAGCGACCGCCATCTTTCGGAAGGTCCGCCGGTGAAAGGTTCACCGTGACGCGACCTTCCGGCCACGTGAATTTACAGTTGGTGATAGCCGCGCGCACTCGGTCGCGGCTTTCTTTTACAACGGCTTCAGCAAGACCGACGATGGCGAAGCGCGGCAAGCCCGGGCCGAGATCCACCTCGACGCGTACCAGCGGCGCTTCCATTCCATGCTGCGCGCGACTCAAGACAGTCGCCATCGCCATTGCTGGCCCTCCACAAAGAAACGTTTGCTGATTCTTTCAAGAGGGCCGCGCGCTGCGAGCGCGCATATCACGCCGAATCGCCGCTAAATAGCAGCGCGGCGAGCGGGTAAATCGGTTAGGGATTTTTCTTTTCCAACTCGGCGAGGCGGGCTTCGAGCGCCTCGAGTTTCTCGCGGGTCCGGCGCAGCACGCCGGCTTGCACATCGAATTCCTGGCGCGACACCAGATCGAGCTTGCTCAAGCCCGCTTGCAGCACGGCCTTGAAGTTTTCTTCCAGGTCACGGCGCAGCGCCTGCACGCCCGGCGGAACGGCGGCAGCGAGACGACGGGCGAGCTCATCGAGCGAACGAGGGTCCACGGGGCAGACTCCTAACAAAACAGGTCGGGACGGCATTAAGCCTCAAAATCGCCCGTCCGTGGTGGTCGGTCCACGGTTACGGGGCAGTCAGTCCAAGGTTGGCGGCATTTTGCTCCGAGTTGAAGCAAAGCGCCGGAATTTTCGCACCGAGAAAGTGCGCCAGTGCCCCGTTGTCGGCCACGGCGGCGTTGGTTTGCTTGCACGAATTCGTGGCACAGATGATGCATTTCCGATGCGGCGCGCCCGGGAAGCGGGGAATTACTACGACTAGTTTTACTAGTCCCGAGCACGCGCCCATGAACCCGGAGCCGGAATGCAATGAAGCTGATAACCGCGATCATCAAGCCCTTCAAGCTGGATGACGTCCGACAGGCCGTCGCGGATATCGGGGTTCAAGGCATCACGGTCACGGAGGTGCAGGGCTTCGGGCGCCAGCGCGGTCACACCGAGCTGTATCGCGGAGCCGAGTACCGCGTGGATTTTCTGCCGAAGACCAAGATCGAGCTGGCAGTGGACGATTCGATCGCCGAGCAAGTGGTCGAAGCCATCACCAACGTCGCGCGCACGGGAAAAATCGGCGACGGCAAGATTTTCGTCATCGACCTCGCTCAAGCCGTGCGCATCCGCACCGGCGAGACCGGCGTCGAGGCAGTGTGAATCTCTTTGTTTCCAACAGCAGCACCTGGCAGCAACAACGATCTATCTCTTGCGTAGGAGAACGACAGTGAAAAAACCCTTGGCAACGAGCCGCGTGCTCACCTACCTATGGAGTCTCGCGCTCGTCGCGTTCGCGATAGTCGCAGCGCCCGACATGGCGCTCGCGCAAGACGCTCCGGCCGCGGAACCTGCAGCCGCCGTGGCTGCGGAAGCTGCACCGGCCGAAGCTGCTGCTCCAGCGGAAGAAGCAGCCGCTGCGCCGGCCGCGCCGACGTTCGACAAGGGCGATATTTCCTGGGTCATGACCAGCACGCTGCTGGTCATCCTGATGACCATTCCCGGCCTGGCGCTGTTCTACGGCGGCATGGTCCGTTCGAAGAACGTGCTGTCCATATCGATGCAGGTGTTCGTGGTCTTCAGCCTGCTGTCGGTGCTGTGGGCGATCTACGGCTACAGCGTCGCATTCACCGGCGGTAACGCATTCTTCGGCGGCTTCGATCGCATGTTCCTGGCGGGCATGCTGGATGCGGCCGGCAACCTGACGGCGGCAGCGACCTTCAGCAAGGGCGTCTACATTCCCGAGTATCTCTACGCCGCGTTCCAGATGACCTTCGCGGGCATCACGTCGTGTCTGATCGTCGGCGCGTTCGCCGAGCGCATGAAGTTCTCCGCGGTGCTGGCGTTCGTGGTGCTGTGGTTCACTTTCTCCTACCTGCCGGTCGCGCACATGGTTTGGTTCTGGGCCGGTCCGGACGCGTACACCGACGCGGCCGCCGCTGAAGCTGCGACTGCAACCGCGGGCTTCCTCTTCCAGAAAGGCGCGCTCGACTTCGCGGGCGGCACGGTCGTGCACATCAACGCGGGCATCGCCGGCCTGGTCGGCTGCATCCTGGTCGGCAAGCGCAAGGGCTACGGCACCACGGCGATGACGCCGCACAACGTGCCGCTGATCATGATCGGCGCCTCGCTGCTGTGGGTGGGCTGGTTCGGCTTCAACGTCGGCTCGAACCTCGAGTCGAATGCGTTCGCCGCGCAGGTGTTCATCAACACCTTCGTCGCCACCGCCGCCGCGGTCATCGCCTGGACCTTCGCTGAGTGGATCTTCCGCGGCACGCCGACGATGCTCGGTGCGGCTTCGGGTGCGGTGGCCGGCCTGGTCGCCATCACTCCGGCCTGCGGCTGGGTGGGTCCGATG
Source organism: Peristeroidobacter agariperforans (assembly GCF_004138335.1). GTDB lineage: Bacteria > Pseudomonadota > Gammaproteobacteria > Steroidobacterales > Steroidobacteraceae > Steroidobacter > Steroidobacter agariperforans. The sequence continues at coordinate 773,025 of NZ_RYFW01000001.1, forward strand.
GGCGCGATCGTCATCGGCCTGATCGCCGGTGTGGTCTGCTTGTTCGCGGTCACCAAGTTGAAAGCAGCGCTGGGCTACGACGACTCGCTGGACGTGTTCGGCGTGCACTGCGTCGGCGGCATCCTCGGCGCCATCCTGACCGGCGTATTCAACAGCCCCTCCCTCGGCGGCACCGGCATCTACGACTACGTCGCCGGCACCTGGGGTTACGCGGGCATGGGCAAGCAGGTCATGGCCCAGCTGTGGGGCGTGGGCACGACCATCGTCTGGTCGGGCATCGTGTCCTTCATCGCCTTCAAGATCATCGATGTGGTCATCGGGCTGCGGGTCAGCGACGAAGTCGAGACCGAAGGCCTGGATACGACCGAGCACGGCGAGCGGGGCTACAACCTCTAACGCTGCTTCGTCTGGTTGGCATGGGTGAAAACGGGCGCTACGGCGCCCGTTTTCTTTTGTGCCGTTCTTTCCCTACAAACGTGAACCACTCCTCAGTCCTGCTGCATGACAGGGACTGTCTTAATCCCTCCTCTGGAGTCCTCCTGCTAAACTGCCGGGGCTTTTTACATAGGACTGCGGCGTGAAACTGATAGTCGCCATCATCAAGCCCTTCAAAGTGGACGAGGTGCGGGAGGCGCTATCGGAAGCCGGTGTGGCCGGCGTAACGGTGACGGAGGTCAAAGGCTTCGGGCGTCAGCGCGGGCACACTGAGCTGTACCGTGGCGCCGAGTACGTCGTCGACTTCCTGCCCAAGTGCAAGATCGAAGTGGCGATCGACGACGATCGGGTCGACCAGGTGCTGGAGACCATCGTGCAGGTCGCCAATACCGGCCGGATCGGCGACGGCAAGATCTTCGTGATCCCGCTGGGTCACGCCGTCCGCATTCGCACCGGTGAAACGGACGCCCGGGCCATTTAAGAAAGAGACTGTTTGGAGACTGCCATGCTCAGACCCGTCTTGTTGCTGACCCTGGCCGCGGCTTCGCTGGCCGCCGGCGCCGCGCATGCCGACGTCTACAAGTACCAGGACGAGAAGGGCAACATTCAGTACACCGACAAGCCGCCGTCGTTGCCGGCCGAGCGGCTCAACGTGCAATCCCAGCGCACCGACATCGTCGCCGCCCAGGAGCGCTCGCAAGCAGCCATCAAGGCCAATACCAGCGCGCCGCCGGCAGCGGGCAACTCGCCCGCCGAACAGAAGGCGGCCGCCGCCGCGACCGCTAAGGACAAAGCCGACCGTTGCATCAAGGCGCGCGAGCGTTACGATCAATACATGGCTTCGCAAAGACTGTATGAGGAAGGTAAGGACGGCGAGCGGCGCTATCTGAGCGACGCCGAGCTCGATGCCGCGCGCGCCTCGGCCAAGTCCTCCATGGATGTGCTGTGCCAGTGACCCTGCGAGCTGGATTTGTCGGCCTGGGCGCAATGGGCCTGGGCATGGCCCGCAACCTTCACAAGCAGGGACTGCTGAGCGCCGTATGGAATCGCACGGCTGAAAAGGCCACAGCGCTCGCTCAAGAGACTGGCTGCAAGGCCGTCGGCAAACTCGCCGAGCTCGCACCCCTGTGCGATGTCATAGTGACTTGCGTGTCCGCCGATGCGGATGTGCTCGCAGTGATCGATGAGCTCTTGCCGGTCATCAAGCCGGACACCATCGTCATCGACTGCTCCACGGTCAGCGCCGACACGGCGCGAACCGCTGCTCATCGGCTGCACAAAGCCGGCGCGCAGTTTCTCGATGCGCCCGTCAGCGGGGGCACCGAAGGTGCGCGCGACGGCACGCTCGCTGTTATGGTCGGCGGCGACGAAAAAGCTTTCGAACGCACGCAGCCTGTGTTGCAGGCGATGGGCAAGGCAGTCACGCACTTCGGCGCCAGCGGCTCGGGCCAGGCGGCGAAGGCTACGAACCAGATCATGTGTGCGGGCGTGATTCAGGCGGTCGCCGAAGCCATGGCGTTCGCGAAATCCGAGGACCTGCCGCTCGATCGGCTGATCGACACGCTCGGCAAAGGCGCCGGCTCCAGCTGGTACTTCGTGAATCGAGCGCCGAACATCCTGCGAGACAGCTATCCCGCCGGTTTCCGCGTGAAGCTGCACGAGAAAGATCTGAAAATCTGCCGCGCGATGGCCGCCCGCCACGGCGTGCAGTTGCCCTTGATCGAGATGACGCTGGTTCACTACCGGCGCCTGATCGAGCAAGGTCATGGCGATGAGGACATCTCCACGCTGTTCCGCCTCAAGGATGCGATGTTCGCCGCAGCCCGGGACAGCGACACGCCGCGACACAAACCCTGATTCTCTGCAGTCATGGCGGCGTCCGTCTCCGACTCCCGCGCCACGCCGTCATCGCCGGCCTCCAAGGCGCCAACTTTCTTCCTGCCGGACTTCTGCGCCTCGCCGGCCGTGTTCGTAGTGGTGTTGATCGGCGAGCTGGTGGCGCTGGTGATCGCGCTGGCCCGGCAGGCGTTGCACGACAATTTCTGGATGGACCTCGCCGGCAGCTCGATGTTCCTACTGTGGATCGGGCTCACCTGCTCGGCTGTGCTCTGTCGCTCGCGCGCGTGGCTGCAAACGATGCCGCCGGCGCGTGCGGCCATGATCGCCATCGCCATGCTGGTGCTCACCATCGGCATCGTTTCGGAAGCCGTGTTTCAGGTAGGTCGTATCTGGAGCGGCGACATCGACGGCGCCGGTCCGAGCTTCTTCCCGCGCGAGCATGCCAGCTTCGTGCTCAGAAACGTTGCGGTCGGCTTCATCGTGAGCGCACTGGCGCTGCGATATTTCTATGTCAGCGCCGAGTGGAAGCGCACCATCGAGCTGGAGGCGCTCGCCCGCATCCGCGCTCTGCAAGCACGCATCCGCCCGCACTTCCTGTTCAACAGCATGAACACCATCGCCGCGCTGACCCGTTCCAGTCCGGAGCGCGCCGAGCAGGCGGTGGAAGATCTCGCCGATTTGTTTCGCGCCAGTTTGAGCGATGCCAGCGCCCGCATTTCACTGAAGGACGAGCTGGACATTGCGCGCACCCACCAACGCATCGAGCAGCTGCGCCTGGGCGATCGACTCACGGTGCATTGGGACGTGGATGAGTTGCCGATGCGCGCGCTCGTGCCTAGCCTGATCGTGCAACCGCTGCTCGAAAATGCCGTGTATCACGGCGTCGAAACCTTGCCGCGCGGCGGCGAAGTCTCGATCGTCGGCCGGCGCCACGACGATCAGGTGCACATCGAAGTGCGCAACCCCATCCTGGCCCAGTCCGGCTACGTCAATCGCGAAGGCAACCGGATGGCGCTGGAGAACATCCGGCAGCGCCTGGAGCTGGCCTGGCCCGGCCGCGCCAGGGTCGAGACCGAGCAGCGGGACGGGGAATTTTGCGCCCGGCTGATCTTTCCGTATGCTGGCGAGGATATGGTAAACGGCTAGCCGGGGTCGGGTAACCAACACAGATGCGTCTGTTAATTGTCGATGACGAGTCGCCTGCGCGGGAGCGGTTGCGGCGACTGTTGGAAGAAATCGAAGACTGCGAAGTCGTCGGCGAAGCCGACAACGGCGAGCAGGCACTGGCGACGTGCGGCGAGCTGCGTCCCGACGTCGTGCTGCTCGACGTGCGCATGCCAGGCTTGTCCGGCATTCAGGTGGCGCGGCACATCGATTCGCTGCAAGACCCGCCGGCGGTGATCTTTACCACCGCTTACGATCAATACGCCGTGGAAGCGTTCGAGACCGAAGCGGTCGGGTATCTGCTCAAGCCGGTTCGTAAGGAAAAGCTCGCGCACGCCTTGCGCCACGCGTCGCGCATTTCTCCGAACCGTCTGGTGAAAGTCGCCGAATCGGCCCGGCTCGAACATCGTCGCGAACAGATCTGCGCGCGGCTCGGCGAAACGCTCAAGCTGATCCCGCTGGCGGATATTTATTATTTCAACGCCGATCAGAAGTACGTGACCGTGCGCCACAAGGGCGGCGAGAGCCTGATCGACGAATCGCTCAAGGCGCTGGCGGAAGAGTTCGCACCGGACTTCGTGCGCATCCATCGCAATGCCTTGATTGCGGAGAAATACATCTCCGCCGTGGAGCGCACGGATTCAGGTCAATACGTGGTGCGAGTTCGTGAATGCGGCGACGTGCTGGAAGTGAGCCGGCGCCATGCTTCGGAGCTGCTCCGGCGCATTCGCGGCGAGAGCCACTAACCCCGCTGCTGCCGCAGGCGCATGACGCGCCGGGCGGTCGAATATATCAAGGCGCCGCGACTCACCCACGTCATCAGCCGTTTCGGCCCGATCAACGCGACCACGGCCACGCCGCCAATCAGCACCGCGGGATTTTTCGCCAGCCGTTGCGCGGCGCCGAGGCCTCGATCCAGGCCGCTCAAATGGTGCTCGATCTCGTTCATGGTCGAGCCGAGCTCACGACGCTGCACCGCTGCCCGCAAGCGCAGGTTGGAATGTTTCGCCGCCAGCTGGTTGAAACGTTCGCTCACAAACGGGCCTTGAGCTGGTCCCGATCCTTGGCGAGCTCAGCCAGCGTATCGTCGAGCAATGGCGGCTTGGTCACCAGCTTGTGACGCAGGATCAAGCCTGCCACCACCGCCACCGCAATGAACATTCCGATCATGGCCACCGATGCGGCCAGCCGGTGCGTGTCCCAGAACACGAAGATCACCGCCAGCGCGACCAGGAACAAACCCATCATCGCCGCGAACGCCGCGACGAAGGCCCACAGCAAAATCGCGCCGACCTGGCGCACCTCTTCCTGCAACTCGGTGGTCAGCAGCTCCAGCCGGGTGTGCACGATGGCGACAAAGGTCGCCAGGAAATTGTTGAGCGACTGAAACAGGCCGTGGACCGGTCGCGAAGTTTCCTCCGCGCTCCGGGCGTGGGCGGTGATGTGCGGATCGTGCGTTTCCACGGCCATGGTTGGAGTCGCCTGGCGAGCCGCGCTCAGCGACGGGCGAGCAGCAGCCCCAACACCAGGCCGACACCGGCTGCGATGCCGACCGCCTGCCACGGGTTCTCTTGAACGTACTCATCGGCGGCGTCGGCGATCTCGCGCGCGCGGCGCATCGCCTCTTCCTCGACTTCGCTCAGGCGCACCTTGGCCTGGCGCAACGATTCTTCGGCGCGGGCGCGCACTTCCTGGACCTTTTCGCCGGTCAGCGTCGAGGTCGCCTTGAGCAGCGCTTCGGCGTCCTCCATGACGGTCTTCAAGTCGGCGACCAGTTGATCGGTAGTCACTTCTACTCGGGCATTCATGAGTCGTTCCTCTCGAGCTGCAAGCTGCAGATGTTAGCAAACCAGTGAGCGTGCGGCGGTGCTAGCATGGCGACCTTTGCCGCGCGCCCGCGGCCACACGGAATGCAAGACCCATGACCCAGCCGCCACGCGTCGCACCGGTGAAAGATCGGTTCTACGCACGCACGTTCGCATTGGTGACGTGCCTGGTGCTGGGCCTGGCCTTGTTCAAGATCGTGCAGCCGTTCCTGGGTCCGCTGCTGTGGGCGATCTTCATTGCGTTTCTGCTTTATCCGCTGCATGTACGGCTGGCCGCCCGGCTGCGTGGCAAACCCCAATGGTCGGCGGCGTTACTGACCGTGCTCACATTCGTCGTCATCATCGGTCCGCTGACCGCGCTGAGCGCGGCATTCGCGGCTCAGGTCGGCGACCTGCTGCAGATCGTGCAAGACAAAGTCGCCGGCCAGACAACTGGCAACGTGTTGAATCTGGCGAATGTTCCCTGGGTGCGGCAGGGCCTGAACTGGCTCAACAACACCCTCGACATCGATCTTGCGCAGCTGCAAAGCTGGATCACGCAAGGCTCGAAAGAGACCCTGCAGACCCTGGCGTCCTTGACTGGCAAGGCGTTCATAGGCGCGATCGGCACGGTGGTCGGCTTCGTGCTGATGCAGTTCATGCTGTTCTTTTTCATTCGCGACGGCGGCGAGATGGTGCAGACCGCGCGCGAGCTGATTCCCATGGCCGAAGCGCACAAGGCCAAGCTGTTCGACCACCTGGCCGCGGTAACCCGCGCCATGGTGTATGGCACCGGCATGACGGCGCTCATTCAGGGAGCGCTGGTGGGCATTGCCTTTCTGATCGCGAATCTGCCCTCGCCCATCGTCTTCGGCGTGATCGCCGCGCTGTTCGCCTTGCTGCCGTTCGGCGGCACCGCACTGGTCTGGGGCCCGGCGGCGGTGGTGCTGGCGGTGCAGGGCCGCTGGGGTTGGGCCATCTTCATGCTGGCATGGGGTGCGATCCTGGTATCGCTGGTCGACAACGTGGTGCGGCCGATGCTGGTGTCGGGACGCGCCAATGTCGGTACGCTCACCGTATTCATCGGCGTGCTGGGCGGGCTGGCTGCGTTCGGCGCCATCGGCCTGTTCCTCGGGCCGGTGGTGCTCGCGCTGATCATCGCGCTGATTCGTTTCAGGCTCGAAATGCGGCGCGCGGAAGTAGCAGCAAAGGCCTTGTCGGCGGAATGATTCGCCCTGGCGTGTGCCTTGCGGGCTCGTTTAAAGAATTGTCATGAGTATCTCCGAACATACATTGCGCATCGCCACGCGGCAGAGCCGCCTGGCCCTGTGGCAGGCCGAGCACGTCGCGGCCTTGCTCAGAACCAAGCATCCGGGCCTGAAGGTGGAGCTGGTCCCCATGACCACGCAAGGCGATCGCATCCTGGATCGCCCGCTGGCCAACATCGGCGGCAAAGGGCTGTTCATCAAGGAGCTCGAGCTGGCCATGTCGGAGCATCGTGCCGATATCGCCGTGCACTCCATGAAAGATGTGCCGAGCGATATGCCGCCGGGCTTCACGCTGGCCGCGATGCTGCCGCGTGCCGATCCCCGAGACGCGTTTGTTTCTACCCGCTACAAGGATTTTGCGAGCCTCCCGCAGGGCGCGCGCGTCGGCACGTCGAGTTTGCGTCGACAATGTCAGTTGAAGAGTGCGCGACCGGATCTCGAGCTCATTACTCTGCGCGGCAATGTCGACACCCGGTTGCGCAAGCTCGATGAAAACCAGTACGACGCGATCATCCTCGCCGCCGCGGGCTTGATCCGCCTCGGCCTGGAGAGCCGCATCACCGAATATTTCCAACCCGAGCAATCGGTGCCGGCGGTCGGGCAAGGCATCATCGGCATCGAATGCCGCGATGACGATGCGCGCAATATCGCCTATGTGCGCGCACTGAACGACACTGAGTCATGGCAATGTTGTGTCGCCGAGCGTGCGTTCGCGCAGCGACTCGAAGGCAGCTGCCAATCTCCGATCGCCGGATTCGCCACGCTCAGCGGCGCACAGCTGCGATTGCACGGTGTGATCGGTTCACCCGACGGCAAAGAAATGTATCGCGGCTCGCACATCGGCAGCATCGACGATGCCGAAGCGATCGGCGCCCGGCTGGCCGAGGAATTGTTGAAAGATGGCGCCGGCCCACTGCTCGAACGCCTGCGCCAGGAGTCGCCATGATTCCGAAAGTCATGCCGCCGCTGGCCGAGCTCACGGTTCTCGTTACGCGTCCCGCGTCCCAAGCAGCGAGCCTGTGCGAACAAATCCAGCGCCATGGCGCGACCGCCATCGCATTTCCCGCGGTCGAGATTGCACCGGTCACGGCCGAAGCGGCCCGCGGGCACGACTTGATCATATTTGTGAGCGTCAATGCCGTCGCTCACGGTGTGCACTTGATCGAGAAGAGTGCGACGGCGCGCATCGCCGCCATTGGCAAGGCGACCGCGGCGGCATTGAAAGAAACATCGTTGCCCGCCGACATCGTTCCAGAAGCTGGCTTCAACAGCGAAGCTCTGCTGGCGCATCCCGATCTCACATTGCCGGACGGCGCGAAGGTGCTCATCGTGCGCGGCTCGAGCGGTCGCGAGCTGATGCAGGAGACATTCACTGCGCGCGGTTTTGTCGTCGAAACTCGCGACGTATATCGGCGCATTCGCCCGTCGATCGACGACGCCACGCGCGACGCGCTCGAAACACGCTGGCGGCAGGAAGGCATCGACGTAGTCACGGCGACCAGCATCGAAACCTTGCACAACCTGATCGAGATGCTGTCCGAGCACGGTCGCGCACTTCTGCGCGAAACCACGCTGCTGGTGGCCAGCCGGCGCATCGCTGAAGCAGCCCAGGCTGCTGGCATGAACGGGACGCTGATTGTCGCGAACGGCGCCGACGATGTCTCGATGATTGGCGCTTTGGCCCGCTGGAGGACCCGTGCCCGGGCGGCTTGAAAACGGCGCTGCGTGTTAGGATACGCCGGTCGCAAGCAGCGTCCTCTCCTATGGCCGAAACCGGTCCTGAAACTATCAGCTCGTCTGCTCCCGGCGATTCGTCGAGGACCCGTCGTGCACACACGTACAGTCGATTGACCACAGCTATCGCCGTGCTCGCGCTGGCCATCGCCGGCTATAGCCTGTTCCGTCTGGACTCGATGCGGGACAAGCTCGACACCGCCAACGACACGCTGGCCGCATCCAATTCGGATCGCGAGCTGCTGCGCGCCGAAGTGAAGAGCCAGGCCAGCCGCGAGCGGCAGGCGCATCGCGATCTGAACCGCCGTCTCGATACGCTCAACGACGCGCCTCAACAACTGCAGGAACTGGCTTCTTCGGTCGAGGAACTGCGCGGTCGCGCCGAAGGGCCGGAGCGCGCATGGTCACGTTCCGAGGCGTTGTTTCTTCTCGAGCTGGCGCAGCGCCGACTGACCCTGGAGCGTGACGTCGAGACCGCGATCGTCGCACTGGAATCGGCGGATCTGCGCCTGGCATCGCTGCGGGACGCATCGTTCGCCGGCGTTCGCCAGGAGATCGCCAAGGAGCTGCAAGCGCTGCGCGCCGTGCAGCTGCCCGACACCACTGGCATTCTCTCCCGCCTGATCAGCGCCGAAGAGCGCGCCAGCAAAGCTCCGGTGAAAGGCATCCTGCTGACCGAGCGCAACGGGCTCGATCGCAGCAAGCTGCCGGACGGAATGTTTGCTCGCGCCGCCGCCATTCTCAGCCAGACCTTCTCGAATCTCATCCTCGTGCGCAAAGTGGACGGAGTGTCCGGCAGCGTGATCACGGCTGAGGAAGCGTTGCTGAGGCGCCAGCACCTGCAGTTGTTATTTTTTGCGGCCCGCACAGCCGTGATCCGTCATGACGAGCAGGCCTATCGCACGGCATTGGCGGGCGCACGCCGCTCGCTCGGAGAATTCTTCGATCTCTCCAAGCCCGAGACGCAGGCGCTGTTGAACGAGGTGCAGGCGCTCGAACCGGTCAATGTCGATCCCCAGCTGCCCAGCGTATCCGGCTCGACCAATGCCCTGCGCCGGATGGTCCCGTCGCGCCGAGGTCCGGAGTAAGCACGGATGAGAAGCGGCCTTTATATCGCCGCGGCGATGATCATCGCCGGTCTGCTCGCCAACATCGTGTTGGGCGATCCGGGTTACGTGGCTCTGCGCTTCGCCGGGCGGCTGATCGAAATGTCGGCGGTCACGTTCGGCCTGGTGCTGATCGCCGGCTACTTCGTGGTGAGACTGTTGATCAAGCTCATCACCGCGCGCCGCGCCTGGAAGGAATCTCAGGAAGCACGTCGCCATGAGCGCGCACGTCGCAGCTTTGCTCAAGGCATCCTGGAATTGTCCGAGGGCAACTGGGAAGCGGCCGAGACCACTCTCACCCGCAATGTGCGTGAAGCAGAGTATCCCGCCGCTCACTATCTGACAGCCGCTCGCGCTGCGGACCTGCAAGGTGCGGCGGAACGGCGCGATGAGCTTCTGCAGCGTGCTTTGGAAGTTGCGCCCGATCGTCGGGCACCGGCGCTGGTCATGCAGGCCGAGGTGTTGCTCAAGCACAAGCAACTGCAGGCTGCGCTGACCACGCTCGAACAGCTCGAAGCGACCAAAGAACAAAATGCGCGAGGCTTGCTGCTGCTGGCTCGCGTGTATCGACAGCTCGGCGATTGGCAAAAGTTGCAGGCACTGGAACCGCGACTCCGCAGCACCCGAGGCATCACCGCTGCGATGGCTGACGAAACCGTCGCGCAGGTTCATCTGGACCGTCTGAAAGACGCCGGCACCAAGTGCGATCTGAACGAATTGAAAGCCGCCTGGAAAGAAACATCCCGATCGCTGGCCAAGCATCCGGAAATCGTCGTTGCGTACGCCCGCGCGTCGATGGCGTGTGGCGACCACGAGGCTGCGGAATCGGCCCTGCGCGATTGCATCAACAAACAATGGAACGAGTCCGCGGTGCTGGCGTACGGCGAGCTGGAAACCGACGAGCCGCTGAAGACGCTGGATCGTGCGGAAGGCTGGCTGTCGGAACACGGCGAAGATGCGGCGTTGTTGTTCACATGCGCGCAACTCGCAACTCGTGCAGAGCTCTACGGCAAAGCACGCAGCTTCCTCGAAACCAGCATCGCCATCCGCCCGCGCCTGGAGGCGTATCAACTGCTCGCGAGCCTGATGGAACAGCTGGGCGAGCGCGAGCGCTCAGTGAAGGCGCTGAACGACGCTCTGGCGTTCGCCGTGGGCCGCAAAGCCAACCTCCCGAAGATCCGCGCGCGCCGCTGGCAAGAGCGCAGACAGAGCGATCGGCGGAGAAGCTAGGCTTTTCTCATGTCCGCTCCTCGGCCTTACGCTCGCGTCACGCTGCTACCGTCGCAGCAGATCCTCACTGTCGAACGTGGTGAGACCATTCTCGATGCTGCGTTACGCGCGGGATTGAATCTTCCTCATAGCTGCAAGGGCGGGCATTGTTCGTCGTGCCGCGCTCGCATCCGGCAGGGCGAGGTGAGTTATCCGCACGGCCGCCCGCTCGGATTGATGGCGGATGAAGAGCGCGACGGCTACGCCCTGCTCTGTCAGGCGCACGCGGCGAGCGAAGATCTCACCATCGAAGTGCGCGAGATCCGGCCGCCGGTGCCGGAGATCGTCGTCAAGAGCCTGCCCTGTCGCATCGAGCGGCTGGAGCGTCTCACGCCGGAAATCATCGCGGTGTTCCTGCGCGTGCCGGCCAGCGAATATTTCCATTTCGCACCCGGTCAATATCTGGACGTCATGCTGCCGCAGAACCGACGGCGCAGCTTCTCGATTGCGAGCACGCCGGGCGACGGCAAGCTGCTCGAACTGCATATCCGTCGCGTGTCGAGCGGCGAATTCACCCAGCAGCTGTTCGATGGCACGCTGGAAAAAGCGCTGCTGCGGATCGAAGGGCCGCTCGGACAATTCTGGTTCCGCCGCGAGTCGCCGCGACCGGCGTTGCTGGTGGGCGGCGGCACCGGCTATGCGCCGCTGCGCTCGATGCTTCACAGCCTGCTCGAAGTCGGCGATCGCCGGCAACTGTATCTCTATTGGGGCGCGCAGGCAGCGCCAGATCTTTACGAGGACGCGCACCTGCGAGCGCTGTGCCAGCAACATCCGAATCTGCACTACGTCCCCGTGCTCTCGGCGCCGCGCCCCGATGATCAGTGGCAAGGCCGAACAGGCTGGGTTCACGCCGCGGCGCTGGAGGATCATCCCGATCTCGCCAAGCTGGATGTTTACGCCAGCGGCCCGCCCGTGATGGTCGAAACGATCCGCCACGAGTTCACGAGCCGCGGCCTGCCGCCCGAACAACTGTTTTTTGATTCGTTCGATTACGCGCCGGACGCGCTGGCCAAGCTCGGCAGCGCGCTCATGCCTTCACAGGATCTTTAGTTCGCAACAGATCGGCGAGCGCCGCGTTCAACTCGGGATAGCGGAACGCGAAGCCGGCGCTCAGTGCTTTGGTCGGCAGCACCTTCTGCCCCTCGAGCAGCAGTTGTGACATTTCGCCGATCGTGGCTCGCAGGATTCCGGCCGGCACGCGCACCGGAATCGACCAGCCGAACTGGGCGGACAATGTCTCCGCAAACTTCTGCTGTCGAACCGGCTGCGGCGAAGTGGCGTTGATGCCGCCGCTCATGTCTTCCTGCTTGATACAGAACCACAACAGGTCGAGCAGATCGTCGATGTGGATCCACGACTGCCATTGCTGCCCGGTCCCAAGCACCACACGCAGACGCATACGAGCGGACGGAATCAATTTCGGCAGCATGCCACCCGACATCCCCAGCACGATGCCGAATCGCAGGCGACACACGCGAACGTCATATCGCTCGGCCGCTTGCGCAGCCAGCTCCCAGGCCTGGCAGAGATGCGATTGAAAGATCGGCTGGCCACGCGCCGCTTCGGTGATTTCCTCGTCGCCGCGCACCCCGTAATAGCCGATCGCCGATGCATTGATCAGCACGTCTGGCTTGTGTTCGAGCCGAGCGATCAGGTCGGTGATTCTGTTGGTGACGCTCAACCGGCTATCGAGCAATTCAGCGCGACGCGCTGGAGTCCACGGCTGCGCGATGATGGGCGCGCCGGCAAGGTTGACGATCACATCGATGCGCTCGCCCGAAAGAATTTCGTCGAGCGAAGTAATCACCCGCACCATGGAGCCGAACACGTCGCGCGCACGCTGACCATTGCGAGTCAGCGCAACGACGCTGTGACCATCGGCAAGCAACCTGCGGCAGAGCCGGCGACCGATGAAACCCGTCGCACCCGTGACCAACACGATGGCCGGCGCGTCCGAACGGACCACACGCCGCGGCACGCGTTGCCACTCCGGCCGGCTCATGTGACGATCTTGGCGACCTTCGTGCCCATGCGCATGAGCTTCAAGAGCGTGGGCCGCGGCATGGTGCGGATCTGGTCGTACCAACCCGATAGCTCTTCGACGAACTCGAGCATGTCGGCAATGCGCTGCTTCACCTGCTCGGGCGTCTCGTGGTCCTTCCCGGCGTCGGCGGTAGCCTCACGCAACATTTGCAGAGTCGGGTCGATCTCGCGCTTCTTACGCCCATCCATGATCATGGTGAGCACTTCCCATATATCCTTGCGCGCCTGGAAGTAGTCGCGCCGATCGCCCAGTTGATGAGTCACGCTGACCAGATCCCACGCCTGCAGCTCCTTGATGCTGACGCTGACATTGGAGCGCGCCACATTGAGCGTTTCCGCAATCTCGTCCGCAGTCAGCGGCGACGGCGCCAGGAACAGCAAGGCATGGATTTGAGCCACGGAGCGGCTGACGCCCCAACGGCTGGCCATTTCGCCCCAATGGAGCACGCAACGATGCATGGTAGGCGTAAGCTGCATTGCTAGATCCATCCGTAATTTCTGTCTTTTCTGAAATTTAAATATGCACCGACGCCGTGTCAAGTCGATGGTCCGAGGGCGCGCATGAGCGCGGCCCGTCCTCATATCCTGATTGCCGGGTGTGGCTATGTGGGCCAGCGCCTGGCCGCCCGCCTGCGTGACCGTTATGAGGTCACGGCCCTGGTCCGCGCGAACGACAAGGGCGCCGCGCTGGAGCGCCACGGATTGAAAACCATCGTCATCGACCTGGATCGGGTGCGTGCCGGCGCCAGCCTGCCCGAGCGCCTGGATCAGGAAGCCATCGTCTACCTGGCTCCGCCGCCCAACTCGGGCGAGAGCGACCTGCGCCTCGATCGTTTCCTGCACCTGGCGTTCGTGCCGCCGAAGAGCTTCGTTTATATGAGCACGACCGGCGTGTACGGCGACGCCGAAGGTGGGTTGGTCGACGAAAGCACGCCGGTGATGCCGCGGACGGATCGCGCCCGCCGACGGGTCAGCGCCGAGGAAATGACCCGGGTGTGGTGTCACGAACGACGCGTTCGGCGCGTCGTGCTACGAGTGCCTGGGATCTATGGTCCCGAGCGGTTGCCGCTGGAACGATTGCGAAAGTCAGAGCCCGTGGTGCGGCCAGAAGACGCCGGCATCAGCAACCGCATCCATGTCGATGACCTGGTGGCAGCCTGTGAAGCAGCGATCGAGAACAAAGAAGCGCGTGGCGTTTACAACGTCACCGATGGCAACTCCATCAGTTCGACCGCGTTCATCGACCTGGTCGCAAAGATCACCGGCCTGCCGCCGCCGCCGCGCGTTTCGATGGAAGAAGCCCAGCTCACGTTCAGCCCCGAACGCCTGTCATTCCTCAACGAATCGCGCCGGGTCAGCAACGATCGCATGCTGAAGCACCTTGGCGTGAAGCTGCGCTACACCGACCCCGAGGCCGGCATTCGCGCCAGCCTGGGCAGCTAACTCGGCTGGCTCTTTTTACTATCGAGCCATTTGGTGATGGGCTTCCACTGCTCCCAGTCCGGGCTGGCCAGATATTCGGGCAGCTCGAAAATGCTCATGCCACGCTGATAGGCCCGCAGATAGTTGGTCGACTGACGCAGCTGACCCAGATACGGCACCTTGAGCTTCTCGAGGTACTGATCGAGCTCGTCGAACAGCAGGGTGTTCTCTCGCACGCGGTTCGCGACCATGCCCAAGCGCGCCTGTTGACGTTGCACCTTGCCCAGCTCGAGCAGCTCTTCCATGAAGCGCGCCGAGGCTTTCATATCGATGGGTGACGGCATCACCGGAATGATGATGGTCTCGGCCCGCCGGACCAGCTCGTTCATCTCCGCGCCATGCGTCCGGGCTGGAGCGTCGATCACCAGCACCTCGGTATCGCGCGGCACGCCTCGTATTCCTTCGTCATAGGCCGGCACGCCGGTGATCTTGGGCAGATCGTCCGGGCGCATCGCCAGCCAGTCGAGGCTGGACCGCTGCGGATCGTAGTCCGCAATGGCGACTTTGGCGTCCTGGCCTGCAAAGTAACAAGCGATGTTGGTCGCCAGGGTGCTCTTGCCGCTGCCGCCCTTGGAGTTCATTACCATCAAGTGGCGCATGAAAATCCTCGCTTCGCCGGAAAGAAAACAATCTTGGGCCCGTCGGGGCAGGCCGGACTGTGCTGGGTTTCGCGTTGTTGCGAATGATATGCTTCGGGCATGCGCCTGTCTTTCACCAAGATGCACGGCCTGGGCAACGATTTCATCGTGTTCGAGGCTCCCGCCGGCACCGAATTACCTTCCAGCGAAGTGTTTCGCCGCCTCGCCGACCGCCGTCTCGGCATCGGTTTCGATCAGGCCTTGGTGCTGATGCCGCCGTCCAAAGACGGCTTCGATGTGTTCTATCGCATCTTCAATGCCGATGGCTCCGAGGTCGAGCAGTGTGGCAACGGCGCCCGCTGTATCGCCAGCCTGGTCGCGCGCAAGCTCGGCAAAGCCAGCGTGCAGATGGACAGCCCCGGCGGCCAGATCAGCGGCTTCTTGAGGGATGACGGCCTGGTGTCCGTCGATATGGGTGTGCCCAACTTTTCTCCGGCAGCGCTGCCGTTCGACGCTTCACGCGAAGCCGACGTGTATCCGCTGCGTGTGGGTGAAAAGGAACTGCAGATCGGCGCGGTGTCGATGGGCAATCCGCACGCGGTCATGCAAGTGCCCTCGGTGCGGGATGCCGCCGTGGACACACTGGGTCCCGCGGTAGAGAATCATTCCCGCTTCGCCAAGCGCACCAACGTGGGCTTCATGGAAGTGGTGAGCCCGACTCACATCCGCTTGCGGGTGTTCGAGCGCGGCGTCGGGGAGACGCAAGCCTGCGGCACTGGCGCCTGTGCGGCCGTCGCCATCGGACGACGCTGGGGGCTGCTGCAGGAGGAAGTGCAGGTGGACGCACCGGGCGGTCGCATGATCGTGCGCTGGCCGGGTCCAGGCGAAGCGCTGTGGCTCACCGGCCCGGCGGTCACCGTTTTCGAAGGGACGGTGGAAGTTTGAGCGTTAGGAATCAGGCGGAAGAACAAGGCACCTGTATGAGCAAGCAACCGGTCCGCGATGTGGAGAACCTCACCCCCGCGGTCAGCGGCAAGCTGGATGACAGTGGGCCCAGCGAGACCGAGATCGCTGACTACCTGCAGAACAATGTCGACTTCTTCGAGCGCCACGCGGCGCTGCTGACCAAGCTGAAGCTCCCGCACAGCCGCGGCAACGCCACCGTGTCGCTGGTCGAGCGTCAGGTCTCGGCGCTTCGCGACAAGAATCAGACCTTGGAAGCGCGCCTGCGTGAGCTGATCGATGTGGCCCGGAGCAACGACGTGCTCGCTGCGAAGATCCACCGCCTCGCGTGTCGCTTGGTTCGCGCACGCTCCGCCGCCACGTTGCTGGACTCAATGGAAACATCGCTGCGCGAGGACTTCGGCGCTTCCGAATGGTTGCTGCTGCTCGCACCCAATCGTCCGACCGGTTTCAGCGGCATCGACAGCCGTCATCTGCGCCTGATCGATGCGAACGCCGCCGAGTTGAAAATGTTCGACACGCTGTTCGAATCCGCCCGCCCACGCTGCGGCCAGATTCGCGACAGCCAACGTGACTTCCTGTTCGGCGCCGGCACCGTCGAGATCGGCTCCGCCGCGCTCGTGCCGCTCGGCCGTGAAGCCGGCTTTGGCCTGCTCGCGATCGGCAGCCCGGACGCGCAACGTTTCCACCCGACCATGAGCACCGACTTCCTGGCGCGCATCGGCGATCTGGTGAGCGAGGCCGTCGCGGCCGCTTGATTTCGCGGTCGTGGGCGTCGATCGATGGATGAATCCGCCCTCGCCTGGCTGCCAAAGTTCTTCAACCACCTGTCCGTGGAGCGGCGCATGTCGCCGCACACGGATTCCAACTATCGCCGCGACCTGAAACGTTTCGTCGCTCATTGCGATAAAAGCGGCGTGACCGAGTGGTCGCGCGTCGACGGTCAGCACGTTCGCTCCTTCGCCGCGGCCGAGCATCGCGTCGGCGCCTCGCCGCGAACCATTCAACGACGTTTGAGCGCGCTCAGGAGTTTTTATAACTTCTTGTTGCGCGAAGGCGCGGCCAAGCTCAACCCTGCGATCGAAGTGCAGGCGCCGAAGGCGAAGAAACGTTTGCCCGCGACCATCGACGTGGACCAGATGAATCGACTGCTGAGCTTCCGCACCGACGAAGAAATCAGCGTGCGCGACAAGGCCATCATGGAATTGTTTTATTCCTCCGGCCTGCGCTTGTCCGAACTGGTCGGCCTGGATCTCACCGACATCGACCTCGCGGACCGAACCGTCCGCGTGCTAGGCAAAGGCAGCAAGGCGCGCGTGGTCCCGGTTGGCCGTCACGCCGTCGAAGCCATCAGCCGGTGGCTGCTCGAGCGCACCAAGCTCGCTGGCGTAGGAAATCCCGCGCTATTCGTCGGCAAGCTCGGCGATCGCATCAGCCCGCGCTCCGTTCAAAAACAGGTCGCAGCGTGGGCAAAGCACCAGGGCCTCGGCGTGCACGTCCATCCGCACATGTTCCGCCACTCGTTCGCCACCCATCTGCTGGAATCCAGCCAGGACCTGCGCGGCGTGCAGGAACTGCTGGGCCACGCGAACATAGCAACCACTCAGATCTACACGCACCTTGATTTTCAGCACCTCGCCAAGATCTACGATGCGGCCCATCCACGGGCGCGCAAAAAGACCTGACAGCGCGAAAAGCAGACACCATGAGCGAATCACCCCACGCAACTACCATTCTCTCCGTCCGCCGCAACGGTGTCGTCTGCATCGGCGGCGACGGGCAGGTCTCGTTAGGGAACACCGTGATGAAGGGCAACGCCCGCAAAGTGCGGCGGTTGTACGACGGTAAAGTGCTGGCAGGATTCGCCGGCGGCACCGCCGATGCGTTCACGCTGTTCGAGCGCTTCGAAACCAAGCTGCAGCAGTACGGCAATCTGACGCGCGCCGCCATCGAGCTCGCGAAGGATTGGCGCAGCGATCGCAGCTTGCGACGGCTGGAAGCCTTGCTGTGCGTCGCCGACACCAAAAGCTCGTTCATTATTTCGGGCAACGGCGACGTCATCGAGCCCGAAGACGATATCATGGCCATCGGCTCCGGCGGCGCGTTCGCTCAATCCGCCGCGCGCGCGTTGTTACAGAACACCCAGCTCGATGCCCGCACGATCGTCGAGAAGGCGTTGAACATTGCCGCCGACATTTGTATCTACACCAATCGTAATCTCACGATCGAAGAGTTGAAGTAACTCTTCCAATTGTATGTCAATGACTCCCCGCGAAATCGTTCAAGAGCTCGACAAGCACATCGTCGGACAAGGCGCCGCCAAGCGCGCAGTCGCCATCGCGCTGCGTAACCGTTGGCGCCGCATGCAGGTCACCGAAGCGCTGCGCGCCGAGATCACGCCCAAAAACATTCTGATGATCGGCCCCACCGGCGTCGGCAAGACCGAGATCGCCCGGCGGCTCGCTCGCCTCGCTCGTGCGCCGTTCATCAAGGTCGAAGCCACCAAGTTCACCGAAGTCGGTTACGTCGGCCGCGAGGTCGATTCCATCATCAAGGATCTGATGGACGTCGCGGTCAAGATGACTCGCGAGGAAGAGATGGAAAAGGTGCGCCATCGCGCCATGGACGCCGCCGAGGAGCGCGTGCTCGATGCCTTGCTGCCTCGGCCGAAGTCGCTCGGCTTCACCGCCGAGCCCGAACCCAATCCTCGCGACGGCGATACGCGGCAGAAGTTCCGCAAGATGCTGCGCGAAGGTCAGCTCGACGATCGTGAGATCGAAATCGAAGTTCGCGCCTTGCCTGTGGGCGTGGAAATCATGGCGCCCGCCGGCATGGAAGATCTCACCAACCAATTGCAGAGCATGTTCTCCAACCTCGGCGGCGCGCGCACCAAGACTCGCAAGGTGAAAGTTCGTGAAGCTTTCAAGCTGCTCACGGATGAAGAAGCCGCGAAAATGGTCAACGAAGAAGAGCTGAAGATGCGCGCGTTACAGAACGCCGAGCAGAACGGCATCGTGTTCATCGACGAGATCGACAAGATCGCTCGTCGCCAGGAAACCCACGGCGCCGACGTATCGCGTGAAGGTGTGCAGCGCGACCTGCTGCCGCTCGTGGAAGGCAGCACCGTCACTACCAAGCACGGCATGGTGAAGACGGACCATATTCTGTTCATCGCCTCCGGCGCGTTTCACATGTCCAAGCCATCGGATCTGATCCCCGAGCTGCAGGGCCGCTTTCCGATTCGCGTGGAGCTCGATGCGCTGAAGGTCGAAGAGTTCATTCGCATCCTGACCGAGCCCGACGCCTCGCTCTGCACGCAATACAAGGCGTTGCTCGCCACTGAAGGCGTGACGCTGGATTTCGACGCCAGCGGGGTCCGGCGCATCGCCGAGGTCGCTCATCAAGTGAACGAGCGCACCGAGAACATCGGCGCACGCCGTTTGCACACCGTGTTGGAGCGACTGCTCGAAGTGCTGTCGTATGAAGCCGCCGATAAGAATGGCTTCAGCGTCACGATCAACCAGGAATACGTCGATCAGTACCTGGGCGAGCTGGTGAAGGACGAGGACCTGACGCGCTACATTCTGTAGTTATCGTCCCTTGCTGAGGCCGGCCATGCCGCATCCGACCAACATCAAATCGCGCACCAAGTCGCGCGTACTGGAAGTCAGTTTCGACGACGGCTCGGTGTTCGAGCTGCCGTATGAATATTTGCGGGTGTACTCGCCTTCGGCCGAGGTGCGCGGCCATGGGCCCGGGCAGGAGCAGTTGCAGCTTGGCAAGCACGAGGTCGCGATCACCGAGGTCAAGCCGGTGGGCAACTACGCCGTCCAGCTGGTGTTCGACGACGGCCACAATACCGGCCTCTATACCTGGGCCTACCTGTACGAACTGGGCCGGGACCGCGCGCAGAAATGGCAGAACTACCTGGACCGGCTGAAGGAATTGGGCATTGCCTACCCTACCGTGCTGCCGAAGAAGCCCGCACCGTTCTCACTGAAGCCGCCGCGCCCCTAGCGCAAAACGATTAGAATGGGTCGTCACAGCCAGCGACGACCCATGACTGCCAACGCCACCCCTCCCCCGAACGCGACCACCGACTTCGGCTACCAGCAGGTGCCGGTCGCGGAAAAGCAGGCGCGGGTTCGAGCCGTTTTCGAATCGGTCGCGAGCAACTACGACCTGATGAACGATCTCATGTCGGCGGGCACGCACCGACTGTGGAAGCGGTTCACGCTGTCGCAGACGGGATTGCGCCCCGGCCAGCGCGCGCTCGATGTGGCCGGCGGCACGGGCGACCTCTCGGCGGGCATGTGCAAGCAGGTGGGTGGAAATGGCCTGGTCGTGCTGACCGACATCAATGCCGCCATGTTGGCTGAAGGCCGCGACGCGATGACCGACCGCGGCTTCGTCAACAACGTTCGATTCTCGCTCGCCAATGCCGAGCGCTTACCGTTTCCCGACAGCAGCTTCGACTGCGTGACCATTGGCTTTGGCCTGCGCAACGTCACTGATAAGGCGGCGGCTCTGCGCTCCATGCAGCGCGTGCTGAAGCCGGGCGGACAGCTGTTGATTCTGGAGTTCTCGCATCCCGTCGTCCCCGGATTGAAGCCGTTGTACGACGCGTATTCGTTTTCGGTGTTGCCATGGCTCGGCAAGGTTGTCGCGCGCGATGCAGACAGCTATCGCTATCTCGCCGAGTCGATTCGCAAGTTCCCCAAGCAGCAGGAGCTGATCGAAATGATGCAGGCGGCGGGCTTGGAGAACTGCAAGTACCACAACCTCACCGGCGG
Source organism: Peristeroidobacter agariperforans (assembly GCF_004138335.1). Classification (GTDB taxonomy): domain Bacteria; phylum Pseudomonadota; class Gammaproteobacteria; order Steroidobacterales; family Steroidobacteraceae; genus Steroidobacter; species Steroidobacter agariperforans. The sequence goes on from NZ_RYFW01000001.1 coordinate 793,504, forward strand.
CATCGTCGCCCTGCATCGGGGCTATCGTTTCTGACATGCGTCTGACGCCGCTGGAATCGCTGCTCAATCGGAATATCGCCGCTTCGTCAGCGGCGCGCGCGTTGTGCCGTCGCTTGGATACCAAGGTGATGGCGCTGCACGTCGAGGGCATGCCGCTCAGCATCTATTTCAAAGCGAACGGCGAGCAAATGTCGCTGGACACGCAGCACGAAGGCACGCCAAGCGCGACGTTGTCGGGCACGCCCTTGTCGCTGCTGCGTATGGCCGGCCCAGCGCCCGAAGCGGCGTTGCGAACAGGGTCGGTGCACATTCATGGCGATGCCGAGGTCGCGCAAACGTTCAGCGAGCTGCTCAAGCAGGCGCGGCCCGATCTGGAAGAAGAGCTGTCCCGGGTCATTGGCGACGTGGCTGCTCATCAGGTCGGCAATGCGGCGCGCTCGGCGCTTGGATTCGCACGCCGGGCCGTGGACACGTTTGCACAGAATGTTTCTGAGTACCTCCAAGAAGAAGGGCGCGATGCTCCGAGCCGGACCGAGGCGGATGAGTTCATTACTGGCGTCGACAAGCTGCGCGACGATGTCGATCGCTTCGAGGCGCGCCTGTCACTGCTCGAACGCAAGCGCGGTTGACGCATGCGCCTGAGAGTTATTTCACGGCTGCTGCAGATTCAACGCGTCCTGGTGCGCCATCGCCTGGACGAGATCATTCTCGCGACGCATCTGTTCCGGCCGGTTCGGTTCGCGTTCTATCTTTCGCCGAACACCTGGTTCCGGCGCAAAGCCTTGCTGTCGCGCGGCGAACGCTTGCGTCTGGCGCTCGAGGAGCTGGGACCGATCTTCATGAAGTTCGGTCAGACGCTCTCGACGCGTCGCGACCTGCTGCCGCGGGATATTGCAGACGAGCTGGAGAAACTGCAGGACCGCGTGCCGCCGTTTTCGAATGACGCTGCTCGCGCCATTGTCGAGGCCGCGTATGAGCGCCCAACCAGCGATGTATTCGCTCGTTTCGACGCCGCTCCGCTGGCGGCGGCGACGATTGCTCAAGTGCACGGCGCGCAGCTCAAGGACGGCAAGGAAGTCGTCGTAAAAATCGTGCGGCCCGGCATTCGCGCGCTCATCGAGCGGGATGTCGAAGTGCTGTACGCGCTCGCGGATCTCGCGAACCGGTACTGGAGCGACGCGCCGCGCCTGCGGCCGGTCGAGCTGGTCCGTGAGTACGAGAAGACCATCATCGATGAGCTGGATCTGAAGCGCGAGGCGGCCAACGCGCAGCAGCTCAAACGCAATTTCGTCAACTCACGCTTGCTGTATGTGCCCGAGGTCTACTGGGACTACACACGCCACAACGTAATGGTGATGGAGCGCGTGCAAGGCGTGCTGGTCAACGATATTGCAGAGCTGCAGAGGCGCGGCGCCAACATTCAGCGCCTGGCAGAGAACGGCGTGGAGATCTTTTTCACCCAGGCGTTCCGCCATAACTTTTTCCACGCCGATATGCACCCAGGCAACATCTTCGTGTTGCTCGACAATCCCGAGCAGCCGCAATACGCGGCGGTCGACTTCGGCATCGTCGGCACACTGGCGCCACGGGATCAGCACTATCTCGCGGAGAATTTTCTCGCGTTCTTCGAGCACGATTATCGCCGGATCGCTCAGCTGCACATCGATTCGGGGTGGATTCCCGCGCATGTTCGCGTCGATGAACTGGAGTCGGCGGTGCGCACGGTGTGCGAGCCCATTGCGAACAAGCCGCTGCGGGAGATTTCCTTCGGCCAGGTGCTGATCAGCTTGTTCGAAGCGGCCCAACGCTTCGATGCGCAGTTGCAGCCGCAGTTGATGCTGATCCAAAAGACGCTGCTGCAGATCGAAGGTGTCGGCCGTCAGCTGTATCCGGATCTGGATTTGTGGAAGACGGCACAGCCACTGCTGCGTCAGTGGATGGCCGAACGCTGGAGCCTGCGAGCCCTGGCCCGGGATGTGCGCAAACAACTGCCCGATATGCTGCAGGCGTTACATCAGTTACCGCCGCTGGTGGAGAACGCGGTTCAACGCGCATCGGACGGGCGGTTCAGAGTGCCCATCGATACGACGGAGATCGAGCGGCTGAAACAGACGATCAAGGAGGACGGCCGCCGCCGCGACGTGACCTTGGTGGGTGCGATCGGCGTGCTCAGCAGCATCATTCTGCTTGCGACCGATACCGGCCCGGAGTGGTTGGGCTTTACCTTGCTCGGAGCCAGCATCGTGGGCTTGTTCACGCTACGCAAATAACGCAGCAACCTTGTTTTTTTCTTGGCCTGCGGCTGGCGCCATCTGGGCCGGCCGCAGGCCAAAATAAAACCACCGTGGCGGCGTTATGCGCCGGCGGGCTTCTGCCCGCCACGGATCAGCTCCCACACCACCGGCATCAACGAAATCACGATGATCGCAATCGTGACCAGGCCGAAGTTCTCCTTGATCAGCGGCACGTTGCCGAACAGGTAGCCGCCCCAGATGAAAATCGTCACCCACAGGAACCCGCCCAGCAGGTTATAGGTGAAGAACTTCGCCCGGTTCATGTCCCCCACGCCCGCCACGAACGGAGCGAACGTACGCACGATCGGCACGAAGCGCGCCAGCACGATGGTCTTGCCGCCGTACTTCTCGTAGAACGCGTGCGTCCGATCCAGATATTCCTTTTTCAACCAGGGAATGGTGCCGCTGAACGCTCGCGGCCCGATCGCCCGGCCGATACGGAAGTTGGTCGCGTCGCCCAGCCAGGCCGCCACCATCAACAACGCCCACAACGCCGGCGCGTTGAGCGTCCCCGTGGTATCGACCGCTGCCAGCGCGCCGAGAGCAAACAATAACGAGTCGCCCGGGAGAATCGGCGTCACCACCACGCCGGTCTCGCAGAAAATGATCAGGAACAGGATCGCGTAGATCCAGTGGTGATAATTGGCGATGAGCTCGATGAGGTGCTTGTCGAGGTGCAGGATGAAATCAATGAACCACGTGATCAGCTCCATGCGGTCGGCGCCTCAGGACGCGGCTCGCAGCGGCTTCACGCGCGGCTGGTTGTTCTCATCGACCAGCACGACGATGGGCTCGTGCTTCTCGACTTCGGCATCGGAATATTGCGAGTAAGCGCAGATGATCAGCAGGTCGCCGACCATCGCCCGGCGCGCCGCGGCGCCATTCAACGAGATCGCGCCCGAACCGCGGGGCGCCTTGATGATGTACGTCGAAAAGCGCTCGCCGTTGTTGACGTTATAGAGCTCGATGTACTGATTTTCCCGTAGCCCGGACGCTTCCAGCAGACCTTCGTCAATGCCGCACGAGCCTTCGTAGTCGAGGTCGGCCTGGGTCACGCGCACTCGGTGCAGCTTGGCCTGGAGCATGGTTCGGAGCATGGGGTCCTCTTAAGTCAGTGGGCCAGGGGCCGGCCCCTGCAGATGGCGGCCCGAAGGCTGCAGGCAGGGGACATCAGTGTCAAGGTGACACATGGCAGCAGAATTACGTCGATGGCGCGCCTTGGGAAGCAGCCATTAGCTGATCGAGCAGTGACTCGATCTCTGTTCCGACCAGCAATGCCGCCCGATGTCGGGGATTCTGGAAGCCCTCGGTCACCGCCAGGTCGAGAAACTGCACCAGATGATCATAGTAGCCCTGGAAATTCAGCAGTCCGCTCGGCTTCTTGTGCAATCCCAGTTGAAACCAGCTCCAGGCCTCGAACAGCTCGTCCAGGGTGCCGATGCCGCCCGGCAGGCTCAGAAACGCGTCGGACAGCACGCCCATCACGAACTTGCGCTCGGACAGGGAGCTGACGACGCGCAGCTCGGTCAGCCCGCGATGGCCGGCTTCGCGATCCAGCAGCATCTGCGGAATGATGCCGATGACTCGCCCGCCGGCCGCCAGCGCCGCATCCGCCAGGGCGCCCATCAGCCCCACTTTGCCGCCGCCATAGACCAGCGTGAGCTGTCGCTCGGCAATCAAGCGGCCGGTAGCCCGGGCCAGGTCCATATATTCGGGTCGATTGCCGGGGCTGGAGCCGCAAAACACACAGATTGAGCGCATGGCCCTGATTCTAACCGAGAGCCCGTTACGTTAATCGAGACGACGAGGCGTGCGAACCAGCGCACACTTCGCGCCTTGGACCGTGCCTGTCAGTGTTCTTTGGAGCACTGGCTCTCAAGCCGGGTGGCCAGTGCCCGATATGTTCAACAGATGTCTCGCGGCCGCGGGGCACGACGACCGTCTGAGTACATGCAAGGGACTCTTCAATACTGGCTGGCGTACTTGCCGCTGCTCGCGATTCTCGCGGCGCCAACGGCCATCGCCACTTGGTTTGCGATCCAGCTGCATCGCGAGCGGGTCCTGCGCCGGCGCGACGGCGCCGATTACCTGACCGGCCTGCCCACCCGACGCGCTGCGGCCACCGTGGCCTCGCAAGCCATCGTCGATGCCAGGCACAGCGCCAACGAGTTCGCCGTCATCGTCCTGAACGTCGATCGTCTCAAACCCATCAACGATTCCCTGGGTCATCAGGCCGGCGACGAGCTGCTGCTCGGGTTGTCACAGCGATTGCGCGCGACACTCGGTCACAACCATGTGCTGGCCCGACTGGCGGGCGACGAATTCACGATCATTGCGCGCGAGCTCAAGGGACCGCGCGAAGCGGAAGCGATCGTGAACAAACTTACCGAGGCGGTACGCGAACCGTTCGTGATCGCTTCGTTCGATATTCACACCTCGCTGACCATGGGCGTCAGCATGTATCCGCTCGATGGCGACACGTTCGACCTCCTGCTGCGCCGAGCGGAAATGGCTTTGCGCGTAGCGAAGGCGGCGAGTCGCGGCAGCTATCGTTTCTACGCGCAGGAAATGTCGAACGCCGCGGACGAACGCGTGTCGCTGGAAAATGATCTGCGTCGCGCGGTCGAGCTGGGCCAGCTGGAGCTGCACTATCAACCCAAGGTCGATATCGGCACGAATCGCATCCGAAGCGCCGAAGCACTGCTGCGTTGGCGCCATCCCACGCGCGGCCTCGTGCCGCCGGGTGTTTTTATTCCCATCGCCGAGGACACGGGGCTGATCGTGCAGATCGGCGAATGGGTGCTGCGCGAGTCCTGCCGCCAGGTGCGTGCCTGGATCGATTCAGGAATGTCGCCGGTGCGCGTGGCGGTAAATCTTTCGGCGAAGCAGTTTCGGCACGTCGATCTGGTCGCGGTAGTTCGTTCGGCGCTCGAAGAAGCCCAATTGCAACCCGGCTATCTGGAGCTCGAACTGACCGAAAGCGCGATCATGGACGACGCCGAGAAATCCGCATCGACCCTGGAATTCCTGAGCACCATGGGCGTGCACATTTCCATCGACGACTTCGGCACCGGCTACTCCAGCCTGAGTTACCTGCGCCGCTTCCCGCTCGACAAGCTCAAGATCGATCGCAGCTTCGTGCGCGACCTGATGTCCAACCCGGCGGACGCGTCCATCGTCAAAGCCATCATCTCGCTTGCTCACAACTTGCGGCTGCGAGTCGTCGCCGAAGGCGTCGAAACCGCCGAGCAACTCGGCTACCTGCGCGAGCTCGGTTGCGATCAGTATCAAGGTTTCTTTTGCAGCCCGGCGGTGCCGCCGTCGGCGTTCGAAGCGCTATTGCAAAAGCTGCGCGCCGATCTTCCGGAGCTGACCGAAGCCGACATGCTCCGCACGCAGAGCCGCTTGTCGGCGTTCTCGCCGGAAAGCGCTAGTAGTGATCGGTAGAGCGACGGCCGCGGGACTGGCGGCGCTCGTTCCCGGAATACCCCGCCATGATCATGCCCACGTCGCTGTTTCGTCTCGGACCCGAGCGGCGATCCTTATGATGTTTGAAGCGACAGCCGCAAGTCGCGACATCGCAGCTCGGCAGAGGCAAACGCGGCGCCTGCCGGGATAAGAAGCGCTGGCCGGAAAAGCGATAGGCCGCGGCGCACGCATCGGTGCCGGGCAGAACGGAAACGGCGTGATAAGGATTGGTTTTGGTTTGGGAAACCGTCGGGCGCTGTTCCGGGACTTTCTTGGCCCCAAACAGCGCTGCGAAGAATCCTGGAGTTTTCGACGCCATCACTCCCGCCTGAACACGTCGAACGTGCAATGCACCCACTGACGTTCTTAAGAATCGAGGCCGCGGATTGTTCCTAGCTCGCGCCTACAGCGCAAGTGAACGATGGGGCGAGCGCGCCGCTGCATCGTGAAGCTGCAGCAGCTCGTTCATCAATTGGAAATATTTACCGTCGCTCGCGCGCGACAGGGCGACCTACTCGCGCAGCGATCGAAGGAATTGCGCCGGATCGTCGCCCCGCTCCAGCACTTCGACCAGCGCCGAGCCCACGATCGCGCCGTCGATGAACGGCGCCAGCCGCTGAACCTGCTCGCGACTGCGAATGCCGAAGCCCGCGCACACCGGCACCGGCGAAAGCTTCTTCACGCGATCGAAGTACTCCAGCACTTCTTCGGGCACCGCGACGTTCTTGCCAGTGGTGCCAGTCATGGTAACCGCATAGATAAATCCGCCGCTGCCTTCGGTCAGCATCTGCATTCGCTCGGTGGGCGTCACCGGCGTGACAAACTGAACGAGGGCGAGACCGCGTGCGTCCAGCGCATTGCGCAGCTCGTGACTTTCCTCGAACGGCAGGTCGGGAACGATGAAGCCCGAGATGCCGGCACCGGCCGCATCCTCGGGGAGCTTGTCGATGCCGTAAGCGAGCAGTGGGTTCAGATAGCTCATCAACAGCAACGGCGCTCGAGGCTTCACTTCCGCACGCGTCAGCTCCTGCAGAATCCACCGCAACGACACCCCTTGCTCCAGAGCTGCGCGGCTGGAACGCTGAATCGTCGTGCCGTCCGCCATGGGATCGGTGAATGGCACGCCGACTTCGACGACATCGGCCACGGCTCCGACCGCGTTCAGTTGCCGAATGAAGCCTTCCTTCTTGGGAAAGCCCGCGGTGATGTAAGCGATCAGCGCCGGTTGGCCGGTCTCGCGCCGATTGCGAATCGCGGTGCTGATGAGATCACGAGCAGGCATCAGAGCACATCCTTCAACAGGGTACGTTGCAGCGTCGGCATGTCTTTGTCGCCGCGGCCCGAGAGCGCGATCAGGATGCGCTTGCCCGGATTGGCGAGCGCGTAACGTTTCGCACCGGCCAGCGCGTGCGACGATTCGATCGCCGGCAGAATGCCTTCGGCCGCACAACACTCGGCCAGCGCAGCGAGCGCGTCGTCGTCGTTCACGGCTTCGTACTTCACCCGATCGATGCTTGCCAGCAAGGCATGCTCGGGACCGACACCGGGATAGTCGAGACCGGCCGACACGGAATGCGTTTCCTGGATCTGGCCATTCTCGTCCTGTAACAACAACGAGAAGCAGCCTTGCAGAACACCGGGTGTGCCGTACGCAATCGAGGCCGCGTTCTGACCGAGCCCTGAACCGCTGCCGCCGGCTTCGAGACCCAGCATCTGCACGTCTTTGTCTTTGACGAACGGATGGAACATGCCGATCGCGTTCGAGCCGCCGCCGACGCAGGCGACGACCAGGTCGGGCAGCTTGCCGGTGCGCTCGAGAATCTGCACGCGAGCTTCACGGCCGATGACCGACTGCAACTCGCGCACGATGTAAGGATACGGATGCGGGCCGATTGCCGAGCCCAGGCAGTAGTAGGTGCCATTGGGATCGGACACCCAGTCGCGCAACGCTTCATCGACCGCAGCGCGCAGTGTCTTATCGCCGCTGGTGACAGGAACGACGGTGGCGCCCAGCAACTTCATGCGACCGACGTTGGGCGCCTGGCGCTCCATGTCGACCGAGCCCATATATACAGTGCAAGGCATGCCCAGACGCGCGCAGGCGGCAGCCGACGCTACACCGTGTTGACCCGCGCCGGTTTCAGCGATCACTCGCTTCGCACCGAGCTTCTTCGCCAGCAGCACCTGGCCGATGGAGTTGTTGATCTTGTGCGCGCCGGTGTGCGCGAGATCTTCGCGCTTCAACCAGATTTCCGCACCCCACTTTTCGGACAGCGTCCGCGCAAAAGTCAGCGGCGTCGCGCGACCGACCCAGTTGTGCAGCTCGTCGTGAAACTCGCGCAGGAAGTCCGGATCGCGCAGATAGCGGTCGACGCCGACCTGCAGCCGATCGAGCGCCGGCACCAGCGTTTCTGGAATGTAGCGGCCGCCGAACGGCCCGAAGCGACCGCGCTCGTCGGGATAGGCGTCCTGCTGGACATTGGCGATCAGCGCCTGCTGTTCGCTCTTGCTCAAGGAATGTTTCATTTCACTACTCCGTTGCCCGCCGCACGTGCGTTACGGACAAAGTCATAAATCTTCTGCGGATCCTTCACACCGGGCCGCGCTTCCACGCCGCTGCTCACGTCGACGCCGAACGGGCGAGCGATCGAAATCGCCTCGGCGACGTTCGCGGGCTGCAGTCCGCCCGCCAGAATCAACTGCGTTCGTGCAGCGAGCTCGGCGGCCGCCGACCAGTCCGTCGTCTCGCCGGTGCCGCTAACCGGCCCTTCGAACAGCAACCTCGTCGGCAACGTTGCCGGCAACGCGCGACCTGCGCGAAACACTGGCGTCACTTGCAAGCCGGCGGGCACCTGCAAGCTCGCGAGATCGGCAACGTCCGTTTGCAAAACGTCCGGCTTGAACTGCGACCACACCTGGTCGAGCTGCGCCTGCGACGGGTGCAACATCACCGCGACACGCAAGATGTCACGTGGCACATCGCGGGCGAGCTCGGCCGCCTGGCCGGGCGTGACCTTCCGCTTCGACTCGGCGAATACGAAACCGACTGCGTTCACGCCGGCGTCGACCGCCGCCGCAACGGCATCAGCTGTGGTCAGCCCACAGACTTTGACCCACATCATCCTCAGCTCACTTCGCCCTTCGCTATGCGCAGCTTGCGAGTGGCCATGCCCATCGCGGTCTGGCGACCGGCTGAAAGCATCTTGCCCAGCAGCTCTCGCGGTTGCGGCGCCTTCATCAGCGTCGTGCCGATCAAGGCGACGCGATAACCCAGACTGACGATCTTCGTCACGTCATCGAGCGTATTCACACCGCTTTCGGCGACCGGCGCAAAACCCGGCGGCATGCTATCGGCCAGTTCGGACAAGCGCGACAGCTCGACGGTGAGCTTGTCGAGATCGCGGCAATTCAGCCCCACCAGGATCGTTTCGTCGTGGCCCCGACGCAGCGCCAGCACTTCGCGAGCGATCTGCAGATCGGCGGCGTCGAACGCTTCGAGCAACACAAACATCTTCAACATGCACGCACAGTCGAGCAGCGCCGTGATGCGGCTCTTGTCGAGCATGCGCACGATGACCAGCACACCGCCTGCACCTGCGGCGCGACCTTCCATCACCTGATAAGGATCGACGAGAAAGTCTTTGCGCATCACCGGGACGTTGTGAGGAGCGAGCACGCGGGCTGCTTGCGTCAGGTGTTCCAGCTGACCCCCGAAGCGCAGCGGCTCGGTGAGCACCGACACGGCGCATGCACCACCACATGCATATTCGGTGACGCGACTTTCGACATCGCTGGTATTGGCGGACAGATCGCCCGCCGACGGCGAGTGCAACTTGCACTCGGCGATCACATCGAAACCTTCCGGCGACAGGCGCAAAGGCGGCGCCGGCGGCATGTCGCAGGCTCGCGCCCACAACGCCTTTTCGGGTTCGCGCGCACGCGCTTCTTCGAGCCGCGTCTGGCTCGATTGAGTCATTTGAGTAAGCAGGCCGGACATGTCAGCGCCCCTGGCTCGCGGCCGATTGTTGCTGGCCGAAAGCCGTCAATTTTTCCAACAGGCGCCGCCCGGCGCCGCTCTCGATGGCATCCTGCGCCATATGCGCTGCATCCTGCGCCGAAGCGGCTTTGCCCAGCAATTCGAGCACGAGAGCGGCCTGTAAGATCAACGCATTGCGATGGGCGCCCTGTTCCCGACCTTCCAAAACGGCGCGCAGGTGCTGGGCGTTATAGGCCGCATCGCCGCCTTTCAACTCTTCGACGCTGCACTGGGGCAGCACGAATTCCTCGGCGCTGCGCGTCGAACGCACGACCTTGCCGGGCGTGACATCGAATACGGTGAACGGGCCGATCGGCGTGGCTTCATCCCAGCCGGATGCGCCGTGCACGACGTACGCCCGCTGCAGCGGCATGCCCGCCATGGTCTCGGCCATCAACTCCGCGATGTCGGCGCTGTACGCGCCGATCAAATGAAAGTCGGGTTCGGCGGGATTCGACAAGGGGCCCAGGATGTTGAAGACAGTACGTACCCCGAGCGCCTGCCGGATCGGCATCACCGCTTTCATGGCCGGGTGATAGTGAGGCGCAAAGAAGAACGTAAAGCCGGTCGCATCGAGGCACTCGCCCGACGCTCGCTCATCGAGCGGCAGAGCCAATCCAAGCGCGCGTATGACATCGGCGCTGCCGCTGCGACTGGAAACGGAACTGGTGCCGTGCTTCGCGACGCGAATGCCCATCGACGCAACCAACAGCGCCGCCCCGGTGGAAAGATTGAAACTGCCCGAACCATCGCCGCCGGTGCCGACCATGTCGACCAGTGGACTGCCTGGCGACAACTCCGGGCGACGCGCAAGCTTGCGCATGCTCTTCGCGAAACCACGCACTTCATCCGCCGTCACGCCCTTGGCTCGCAGCGCTGCGAGAACCGCGCCACCCATGGCCGGAGCCAGGGTCGGATCCGTCAACGCGACCAGCAGCTCCGAAGCTTCCTGTTCGCTCAGGTTACTGCGGTCGAGCAATCGTTCGAGCGTCTGACGCATGGTCATGCCGCTCGTTTGCCGGAACGCTGCTGCAGGAAGTTGCCCATCAGCACCGGCCCCTGCGGCGTCAGCACGCTCTCGGGATGGAACTGCACGCCTTCGATGTTGAAGGTCCTGTGCCGCACTCCCATGATCTCGCCTTCATCGGTGCGCGCCGTCACTTCGAGCGCGTCGGGCAGCGTGTCCGGCTGCGCGATCAGCGAGTGATAGCGGCCGGCTTCGAACGGCTCGGGCATGTTCTTCAGGATGCTCTGGCCATCGTGGTGCACGAGGGACGTCTTGCCGTGCATGAGCCGGCCGGCGCGCACCACTTTGCCGCCGAACACTTCGACGAGAGACTGGTGGCCGAGACACACACCGAAGATCGGCACCTCACCGGCAAACGCTTCGATCATGCGCATCGACACGCCCGCGTCGTACGGCGTGCCCGGGCCCGGAGAGATGCACAGATGCGTCGCGTTCAGCGACTTCGCCTGGTCGACGGTGATGCTGTCGTTACGGTGCACGAGCACTTCGGCGCCCAACACCATGAAGGCCTGCACCAGGTTGTAAGTAAACGAATCGTAGTTGTCGATCAGCAGCAACCGTGCTGTTTCTGGATTGCTCACAGCCCCTCCTCCGCCAACGCCAGCGCACGGCGCACGATGGCGCTCTTGGCCAGGACTTCTTGATATTCCGCCGCCGGGACGCTGTCTGCGACCACCCCCGCGCCCGCTTGATAACTATAGGTATCGCCGCGGAACACCATCGTACGAATGGTGATCGCGTGATCCATGTCGCCGCCATGACCGAAGTAGCCGACGGTGCCGCCATAGAAGCCGCGTCGCACCGGCTCCAGTTCGTCGATGATTTCCATTGCGCGCACTTTCGGCGCTCCGACCAGCGTGCCGGCGGGGAACGCGGCAGCAAACAAATCGAATGCATCTTTGCCCGGAGCGAGCTCGCCGTTCACGCCGCTGACGATGTGCATCACGTGGCTGTAGCGCTCGATGCTTCGATAAGGATTCACATTGACCGTGCCGGCCTTCGCCACCCGGCCCAGGTCGTTGCGAGCCAGATCGACCAGCATGATGTGCTCGGCATTTTCTTTCGGATCGGCCAGCAGTTCTTTTTGCAGCAAGGCGTCTTCGACCGAATCGCGACCGCGCGGCCGAGTGCCTGCGATCGGACGCATCGACCCGCGACCGCGCGACAGCTTGACCAGCGCTTCGGGCGACGAGCCGACGATGGTCGAATCGCCCAGCTCACAAAAATACATATAAGGAGAAGGATTCAGCAGACGCAGCGCTCGATACGCCTCGAACGGCTCCAGGTCGCACAGGCCGGCGAAGCGCACCGACAACACCAGCTGATACACATCGCCGGCGGCGATGTACTCCTTCACTCGGTGCACGCCCTGGATGTACTGCTCTTCGCTCAGGCTGCCGACGGCCGGCGAATACTTGATCTTCTTGTCGCTCGGGGGAATGGCGCCGCGTAATGCCTTCACCACCTCGCGCCGCAGAGCCACGCGCTCGCTTTCACTGCCTGCGTGCAACAGCGCGACGCCGCGAGTGAGATGGTCGAAGACCAGGAGCGAGCGAGGCGCAAGGTAATGAGCTTCCGGAGTGGGCTCGGCCAGCGGGGTTCGCGGCGGCAGTCGCTCGAAACGCCGCACCAGGTCGTAGCTTGCGGCGCCGACCAAGCCACCCGGCAAGGGCACGCCGGGAATCTGCGGACTGGGCTGCGGGGCGCGTGCCAGTGCACTGCGTAGTGCACTCAGCAATTCGGCCTGGGTTTGCGGCGGCGGACCGATGCGCCCGTCGATGCTCAAGCCCCGCTCGTCGAGCCGGACTTCCAGACAATCGCCGAAGCCGATGAAGGAATACCGCGCCAGCCGTTCGCCGCCTTCGACGCTCTCCAGCAAAAAGCGCGGCTTGAAGGGCTTGAGCTTCAGATAGGCCGAGACCGGCGTGTCCAGGTCTGCGGCGATGTCGAAGGGTGGTTGCACTCAACTGTCCTCGGCGTTGAACCGTGCTCTTCGGTCCGGCGAGGGGCGATAAAAAACCCATCTCCGGATCGGTGCGCGGAGATGGGTTCTTTGGATGCTTGGCTAGTGTGTGTTTGTTACGCCCAACAAGCTCCAGCGGCCCTCTCCTGTGAGGGTCGCCACCACCAGCGGTGAATTGCGAGCGACGTAGTCATGCGCGTGAGTATTACCGGCCGCCCGAGGGGGAGTCAACTTCCTTGTATGCAATGGGTTGGAGCCGGGCCCCGGCGGGTCCGCAAGTTCTACCTACCCGGTCGCCTTGAGACCCGTTTGTCACGGCAGCCCGACTGATCCTTCACCTGCCCACTCCTACGATGGAATCAGGGACTGCTTGAGGCAGCGTGGCCACCAACAACCTATCGGGAGGCAGTTTTATGGCTTCGAATCTGCTGGCCGGAAGTATCGCGGTGGTGCTGGGCGTGGCGACCGCCGGTACACAAGCGGACGAGTTGTCCGAATTGCGTGAACGGCTGGACGCGCAGGAACAGAAAATCCGGATCCTGGAGCGCAAGCTCGAACTGCAGGAAGAAGCAGCGAAGGCTGCCGCGCCGACGACGCCAATCGTGCGCGCCTCGCCTCAGCAAGGCTTTCGTATTCAATCGGCTGACGGGGCCAATGTCGCGCGCCTGCGTGGCGTGCTGCATTTCGACGGACGTTACTTTGCGGATGACGCCACCCCGGAGACCGCCGACACCTGGCTTCTACGCCGGGTGCGTCCGACGTTCGAAGGCACGTTCAATAACATCTATGACTTTCGGTTCACGCCGGACTTCGCCGGCGGTCGCACCATCATTCTCGATGCGTTCATCGCGGCACGCTTGAAGCCGTGGGCTGTCGTCACTGCCGGCAAGTTCAAAGTGCCGGTGGGTCTCGAGCGCCTGGTCTCATCCACCGATCTGCGCTTCATCGAGCGCGGCTTGCCCACCAGCCTCGTGCCCAATCGCGATCTCGGTCTGCAACTGGGCGGAGACATTGCTGGCGGCGTCGTGAATTACTCGCTCGGCTATTTCAACGGCGTCGGCGACGGCAGCAGCAGCGACAGCAACACGCCGAACGCCGATGCCGAGAACGATACCAAGGGCGATTGGGCGGCACGCGTGTTCGTCCAGCCGTTCTTGAACTCGGATAACTTCGCGCTGCGCGGTCTCGGCTTCGGCGTCGCGGGCACGTATGTGAATTCGACCGGCAATACGACGACCACACTTCTGCCCAGCTATCGCACGCCCGGGCAGCAAACATTCTTCAGCTATCGCGGCACGACGAACGGTGTGAACGGCACGATCGCCGATGGCGAGCGTCTGCGCTGGACGCCGCAGGCCTATTACTCGATCGGCAGCTTCGGCGTGCTCGGCGAATACGTGACGATTTCTCAAGACGTGTCCCGACTCACTGCGACCGCCGGTCTGCGTCGTGACACGCTCGACAACACCGCCTGGCAGCTGCAGCTCGCCTGGTTCGCTACCGGCGAGGACGAATCGTTCCGCGGCTTCACGCCGCAATCCATCTTCGACCCCAGCCAGGGCACGTGGGGCGCGCTCGAGTTGGTCGCGCGCTATCACGAGCTCGACATCGACGACGACGCGTTCGTCGGCGCGGCCGATTCGTTTGCGAACCCCGCGACCGCTGCCAGCAAGGCCAGCGCCTGGGGCGTGGGCGTGAACTGGTACCTGACCCAGAACTACAAGTGGTCGCTCAACTACGACGTCACCAGCTTCGAGGGCGGCGCCGCCATCGGCGACCGTGCTGACGAAAAAGCTTTGTTTACCCGCTTTGCGGTGGGCTTCTGATCTTTATTTGTCGATTACCGGAGAGAACGACACATGACGGGCTTCAAGATATTTTCATGGCGCTACTGGGCGGGCCTTGCGCTCGCCGGCTTTGCGCTGAGCGGTCCGGTGGCGCGGGCCGCCGATGTGAATCTGATGAATGTTTCCTACGATCCGACGCGCGAGCTGTACGAGGACTACAACAAGGCATTCGCGGCTCATTGGGAGAAGCAGACCGGCGACAAAGTCACGATCAAACAATCGCACGGCGGCTCGGGCAAACAGGCGCGCACCGTCATCGACGGCTTGCCGGCCGATGTTGTGACCCTGGCGCTCGCCGGTGACATCGACGCCATTGCCAGCACCGGCAAGCTGCTGCCGGCGAACTGGCAGTCCCGCCTGCCGCACAACTCTTCGCCTTACACCTCGACCATCGTGTTCCTGGTGCGCAAAGGCAATCCTAAAGGCATCAAGGATTGGGGCGATTTGATCAAGCCCGGCGTGCAGGTGATCACGCCGAATCCGAAGACGTCAGGCGGCGCACGCTGGAACTATCTCGCGGGCTGGGCCTGGGCGTTGAAGCAGCCGGGCGGCAGCGAGGCTTCGGCGAAGGAATATACGAAGAAGCTGTTCAGCCACGTGCCCGTGCTCGACACGGGTGCTCGTGGCGCGACGACGACGTTCGTTCAACGCGGCATCGGTGATGTGTTGCTCGCTTGGGAGAACGAAGCGTTCCTGTCCATCAAGGAGCTGGGGCCGGACAAGGTGGAAATCGTGGTACCGAGCCTGAGCATCCTGGCCGAGCCGCCGGTGACCGTGGTCGACAAGGTGGTGCTGCGTCGGGGCACGCGCGAAGTAGCGACCGAGTACTTGAAGTACCTGTACAGCCCGGAGGCCCAGGAAATCATCGCGAAGAACTTCTACCGCCCGATCGATCCGGCGGTCGCCGCGAAGTACCAGAAGACGTTCCCGAAGTTGAACCTGGTCACCATCAAGGATTTCGGCGGCTGGGCCCAGGCGCAGAAGGTGCACTTCGCCGATGGCGGGGTGTTCGATCAGATCTACGCGCCGGAGTGATCTGGGAGGTGACGTCGGTGGGCAGCGCAGGCTAGGGGGAGGTATCTCCCTAGCCTGCGCCGAAAGGTCACAGGTGCGGCCGAGCCAGCTTCGGAGAAGACCCTGATTCGAGCTTTGTTCAACTCTCGTCGTCGCGCTTGTTCTGCTCGACGCGTTTCCTCAGTTCCATCCACTCCTGCAGCTTCTTCAGATCGGTCGGCTTGCGCTTGGGCTCGGCGGGCTTGAGTGGGGCGCGATTGCCACCATTGTAGGGGTCGTTCTTGCCAACGTTGCCGCGGGTTGACGAGGAATTGTCGTAAGGATTGAAGCCGCCCGGATCGGGCGGGCGCCGCTGGATGGCGGTGTCGGCGATGGACAGGTCGTTCAGATCGAGCTTCTTCAGCCGCTGCGTGCTGATGTCGCGGCTGTAGACGCCGGTCTCGAGCTGCCATTCCCAGATCGAATTGCCGCGCTCATCATAGGCGATCCGTCCGGAGCGCTTGTCGGCCTGTGATTCGTCGGCGGGTGCGCTGGTTCCTTGGGGGGTCGGCTCCTGGGATGGTTTGTCCCCGGGGTTGCTCATGAGATGGCGATCTCTCTTGATTAAGTGATGTTGGAGAGTCTGTGCTGCCGCAGATGACAAAGCAATCGACGATGAGACACGCATGAGCTCACTGCGACGTCCGACGAATACGAAACCGGAACTGGCGCGCGGCTTCGCTGGGGTATTTGCCTACAGCACTCGCGCGCTCGAGCTCGTGTGGACCACGAGTCGTCCGCTCACGATCGCGTTTGGCCTGATGACGTTGATCGCCGGCACGTTGCCTGCCGCCGTCGCTTACGTCGGCGCGCTCATCGTCGACGCGGTAGTTGCCGCCATTCAGGCAACGCCCAGCACGCGAGAGGCGCTCACTGAGCACGCCTTGTGGCTGGTGGCGGGAGAAGGCGCACTCGTTGCTGCCATCGCCGGTGCGCAGCGCGGGCTCAACCTCTGTCAATCGCTACTCCGAGCTCAGCTCGGCCAGCGCGTCAATGTCATGATCCTCGAAAAGGCGCTGACGCTCGAACTGTCGCATTTCGAGAACTCCGACTTCTACGACAAGCTCACTCGCGCGCGGCGTGAAGCATCGAGCCGTCCGCTTTCGCTCGTGACGCGCACGTTCGGTCTGGCCCAGAACGCGATCTCGCTATTGAGTTTCGGCTCCCTGCTGCTGCACTTCTCGCCTTGGGCGGTTGCGCTGCTGATCCTCGCCGGCCTGCCCGCGTTTCTGGCGGAGACCAAGTTCTCCGGCGATAAATTTCGACTGTTCCTGTGGCGCTCACCAGAAACACGCATGCAGCTGTATCTGGAGACCGTGCTGGCGCGCGAGGACCATGCCAAGGAAGTGAAGTTGTTCGGCCTGGGGCCGCTGTTCCTCGAGCGCTATCGGAATATTTTCAACAAGCTCTATCACGAGGATCGCAATCTAACGATCCGCCGCGACACCTGGGGTTTCTTCCTCGGCTTGATCGCGACCATTACGTTGTACGGCGCGTACGCGTGGATCGCGCTCTCCGCCATCGCGACACGCATCACGCTGGGCCAGATGACGATGTATCTGATGTTGTTCCGGCAAGGACAGTCGGCGGTGTCCGCGATCCTGTCCGCGGTTGGCGGCATGTATGAAGACAATTTGTATCTGTCGACGCTGTACGACTACCTGGAAACGCCGGTGAATGGCGGCAAGGGCGTGGCCGTGCACGGCCCCAAACCCGAGGACGGCATTCGATTCGAGCAAGTGAGTTTCACTTATCCCGACGCCGAACAGCCCACGTTGGTCGATATCGATCTGCACATCCGCCCCGGCGAATCGCTGGCGCTGGTCGGCGAGAACGGCTCGGGCAAGACGACGCTGATCAAGCTGCTGACCCGTTTGTACACGCCAAGCTCTGGCCGCATCCTGCTCGACGGCCAGGACCTGCAGGAGTGGGACGAAGCGGCGCTGCGCGATCGCATCGGCGTGATCTTCCAGGACTTCACCCGTTACCAGCTGCTGCTCGGTGAGAACATTGGCGCCGGTGACGTGCGTCACTTCGAAGACGAGGAGCGCTGGCGCGACGCGGGCGAGAAAGGCATGGCCGCACCTATCGTAGAAACATTGCCGGCGGGCTATCGCACGCCGCTGGGCAAATGGTTCAACGACGGCCGCGAGCTCTCCGGCGGCCAGTGGCAGAAGATCGCGCTGTCACGCGCCTTCATGCGCTCGCGGGCCGACATCCTGGTGCTGGACGAGCCGACTTCCGCGATGGATGCAAGCGCTGAAGCGACCATCTTCGAGCATTTCCGGACGCTGACACGCGGTCGGATCGCCATCCTGATCTCGCACCGTTTTTCCACCGTGCGCATGGCGGACCAGATCGTGGTGATCGAGAACGGCCGCATCATCGAGCGCGGCGGTCATGACGAGCTGATGCAGTTGAACGGTCATTACTCACACCTGTTCTCGCTGCAAGCCAAGGGCTATCGTTAGCCCAGGTTTATCGATGCCGCCGGTACATCAACTAAAGCTATCCTGACCGGCGCGGTGCGCCCCGATATCGGGCAAACTCCGTGACAGCGTGGAGCGCAAATGATATTCCTAGCGAGCCACCTGCTCATACGGCCGTCAATGAAGGCGCGCCGCTAACTCCCTGGTTCACCCATGTCCAGCTCTGACTCTTCGTTGCGGTCCACGACCGCGGCCGCTCCCATTGCCCCCGCTACCAGCGTGTGGCTGACGCCGGCGGAGCTCCTGCTGCTCGGTGCAGTATGGGGCAGCTCATTCTTGTTCATGCGTATCGCCGCGAAGGACTTCGGCGCGTTCGCGCTCGTCGAAGTTCGCCTGGCACTCGGCGCGCTGATTCTGTTGCCGTTCCTGTGGCGGGTGAAGGATCAGATCAGGCCATCGCATTGGTTGCGGTTCTTGGGCATTGGCATCATCAATTCGGCCGCGCCTTTCGTACTCTTCGCCTGGGCCGCACAACGCGCCCCAGCCGGTGTGGTCGCTATCAGTAACGCGACGGTCGTGATGTTCACCAGCATCGTGGCGTTCCTGCTGTTCGGCGAAAAGATCAGCAAGCGCGGCGCGCTCGGCCTACTGCTCGGTTTCATCGGCGTCGCTGCGCTTGCTAGCGGCAAGACTTCGGGCGGCAGTGTGCTACCGGCGGCGCTCGCGGGCGTGTTCGCTTCGATTCTTTATGGCTTTGGCGGAAATTTCACCAAGCGCTATCTGCACGATCTGCCGCCCAGCGCGGTGGCGGCGGGCACGGTGATGTGTGCGGCCATCGTGGTGGCGCCGTTGGCATTCGTAACCTGGCCGAGCACGCCGGTTCCGGCACTTTCCTGGCTATCCGCGGTCATGTTAGGGGCACTGTGCACCGGCCTGGCGTATTTCCTTTATTACAGGCTGTTGTATCGGATCGGTGCGCCCCGCACCTCGACAGTGACTTATCTGGTGCCGCTGTTCGGCGTAATCTGGGCGTGGGTGTTCCTGAGCGAGCCGCTCACTCTCAGCATGGCCGTCGCCGGCGCATTGATCCTGGGAGGCGTGGCCTTGAGTCAACGGCGCGCTTCGGCCAAGAAATAGCGAGGCGCCAACAGAACAGGTGATCTCGATGAACGCACGCGAGCAAGAAGCCGTCCTGACCATTGCCCTGCTGGCCGCCTTCGCGGACGGCGCCAAGGACGATCGGGAGCGTGAAGAGATCAAGCGCATCGCCGAATCGTTGAGCGGTGAAGCCGGCGCGCCGCA
The DNA here is from genome assembly GCF_004138335.1 of Peristeroidobacter agariperforans. Classification (GTDB taxonomy): domain Bacteria; phylum Pseudomonadota; class Gammaproteobacteria; order Steroidobacterales; family Steroidobacteraceae; genus Steroidobacter; species Steroidobacter agariperforans. Next base: position 812,923 of record NZ_RYFW01000001.1, read on the forward strand.
AATGTCACAGCTCTATCAGAACGTGCTGTTGAAGCGCGTGAACGTTTCACAAGCTGCGGCGGCGCTCACCGATCCGTCGCATCGTCAGCTCGCCTATGAGATGGCTGTGTGCGTCTGTGACGCCGACGCAGTAGCAAGCCCCGCCGAGCAGAAGTTCTTGCAAGAGCTGCGAGGCGCGCTGGCGCTCGATACTCAGCAAGCAGTACAGGTGGAGCAGGAAGCGGCGGCGCTTGCCGAAACTCCGCTGCCGAATACGCCGATCGCGGCAGCAACCGCACAACCCAGTGGCAACGTCACTCGGCAAGCAGCGATGTCCGATGCCGAAATGGACAAGTACATCCTCAATCACTCGATCGTGAATGGCGCGATCGAACTGCTGCCGCAGTCGCTGGCGACGATGGCCATCATTCCGCTGCAGATCAAACTGGTGTATCGGATCGGTCAGACCTACGGTTTTCAGCTCGACAAAGGTCACATTCGTGAGTTTATTGCGACCGCCGGCGTGGGCCTGACCTCGCAATACGTCGAACAAATCGGTCGCAAGCTGCTCGGGGGTTTGCTCGGCAGCGTTGCTGGCGGCCTGGGCCGCGGGCTCGGAGGCGCGACCGCAGGTGCCGCATTTTCTTTTGCCACTACGTATGCACTCGGGCAGCTGGCGAAGCGCTATTACTCCGGCGGCCGGCAGATGAACAGTGCCCTGATTCAACAAACCTACCAATCATTGCTCGGGCAGGCTAAGCAAATACAAGGTCAGTACTCGTCCGAGATTCAGCACAAGGCCAGCACGCTTGATGCAGGCCAGGTGATGTCGATGGTGAAGAACGCGTAGTGTCTGTTGAATGTGACGTCCGCGGGCCGACCACACGCGTCGGCCTCTGACGACAGCGGCTTACAAAATATTTGGTCGCGCGGAACCTCGTCTGCGCCCGCGGTATTCAAAACTTGAGATTGCCGCAAGACGAGGAGATCCTCATGAGCTTACGTTCCAACCTTGTTTACACCGCGCTATTCGCTGCCAGCGCCGTAGCTGCCCCTGCGGCATGGGCGCAGGTGCAAGAGCCCGCACCGCCAGCCCAGGAATATCCATCTCCCGCGGCGGAAGCACAAACTCCGCCGATGAATGAAGCGCCCGAGTCGAACACCGCTGCGTCGGCGCAGATCAGCGATCAGAAGATCGAGCAGTTCGCCGATGCTTACGTCGCAGTGCAGACGATCCAGGAAAAGGCAGCGTCCGACCTGCAGACTGCGAAAGAGCCCGCGCAGGCAGATCAAGTGAAGCAGAAGGCCGAATCCGACATGATCGCTGCGGTCGAGAAGTCCGGCCTCAAAGTCGATGAGTTCAACCAGATCGTGGAAACGATGACGGCCAATGCCGACGTGCGCGAGCGCGTCGCTGCGAAGTTGCAGGAACGTCAGGGCGGCGGCTGATTTGAGATAGCCCCCACCCGGCACATTCGACTCCCCAGGGGAGCCCGAGTTTTCCTGCACCCGACAGCCCGAAGTTTTTAACCCTTCGGGCTGTCCTTTTATGTGCTCAGCCCAAGCGCACCGACAGCATCGAAATCGAGCCGCCGTCGACTCCCTCGACGGGAAAGCTCACCTCGTCGCCCGGTAGCTGCGCCCCTAATACATACAACAACGGCAAGTAATGATCCGGCGTCGGCGCCGAGAGCGTCGCATCCTTGCCCAACCTTTCATAGTTGATCAACGGCTGATGCTCGCCAGCGAGCATCCACGCACGTGCCTGCTGCTCGAAGCGCACTGCCCAATCGTAGGGCTCGACGACGCGCCGACCCCAACCGTACGCGTGCAGGTTATGGACGAGGTTGCCGCTGCCCACGATGAGAATGCCCTGCTCTCGCAGCGACGCCAGCGAGCCACCGAGCAAATAATGTTCCTGCGCCGACAGCGTCTCGTCGATGCTGAGTTGAATGACTGGCACATCGGCATCGGGATAGCAGTGACACAGCACGCTCCACGCGCCGTGATCCAAACCCCATGCGTCGTCCAATCTCACCGCCGGACCCAGCAAGCCACGAACTTCGGCGGCGATATCCGGACTGCCCGGCGCGGGATACTCGACCTCGAACAACTCGCGAGGAAAGCCACCGAAGTCGTGAATGGTCCGCGGCGATTGCATGCCGGTCACCGCGGTGTACGGGACATACCAATGTGCCGACACGCACAACACCGCTCGAGGCTTTGGGAAGGATTCGCAGATCTGCCGCCAGCCGCGCGTGTATACATTGTCGGCCAAGGCGTTCATGGGATTGCCGTGACCGAAGAAGATCACGGGCAAACGTTGGGATGCGCTCACTTGGCGGCTCCGCTGTGACAGAGCATCAAGTATTCGACTAGCCGGCCCTGCTTACTATTGGGCCGGGGCGCATAAGTGTTATGCGCGTTGCGAGGGCGTCAGGCCGGCAGTAGCAGGAAAGCGTCCGCTACCGCCTCTCGCGGCGACAGCCCTTGTACGTAGAGTGGGCGCCACGCGTCCCAATCCACGTCCTGCTCGCCCACCTCGGTGAGCACTTCGCTGAAATCTTCACGAATCAGCTTGACCACAGCCTGTTGCCACTCACACCAGGTCTGCGTATCCGCGTTGTTGTTCATCTCGCTGCTCCCCGGACCCTATCCGGTCAAGCGCCGCCGCTGAGCGTCTGCGCGCAAAGTAACGCATCAGATTATCCGCAGTTCCCCGTCATCGGGGCTGCCGACGCAGCGTACCGCAAGCACGCAACGAGTGACCACCGTACTCAGATCGTCGCGGTATATCGAACACATCAACGCATGTGGCTCAAGAGCAACGAGGCGAGCCTGGTGTAGTTACCATCGAAATGATGGCCGCCGCTAAGTTTCACTACTTGCAACGATTTAGCGGCAGGCCTGGCGCAGAGCGACTCTGTTTCATCCGCGCCATACACACACAGACCGCGAACGCCTTTCATTCTCAATAGCTCGGGTGTCACCGGCAAAGCGCCTTTGGTTGCGCCAAGCCAGTTCTGCAAATGGAATTCGAACACTGCGGTGTCCGAGAGCGATAGCAGCGCCACCATGCGCAACCGCTCGCGCGTGGCCGCGGGCAATCGATTCACGACGAACGGCATCACATCGGCGCCTTGCGAGAAACCAATCAGCACCACCGATTGCTTTTTCCAAGCGTTCAGGTAGTGGCCCAACAATCGATCCACATCGGCCGCAGTGCTCTCCGGCGTGCGCGCCTTCCAGAAGTAACGCAGCGAGTCGAGCCCGACCACGGGCATGCCTTGCTTCGACAGGGCGGCCGCGAGTTCCTTATCGATCCCTGCCCAACCACCATCACCGGAGATCAGTACAGCCAATGTGTCGGAATTGCTGTTCGAGCGCACTTCAACGACGGGCAGGTCTTTCAACTCGGCGGCGCTCACCGCCGGCAAGCCTTGCGTGCGAGCGGCCAAGCGCTGGAACGCGGCCGCGAATTGCGGCTCCCAAGTGTGGAAGTCGCCTTCACCATAGTCGTCACCGGGCACGTCGATCACTTCGGCCTGCTTCACACTGGCGAGGAATTGCTTGGCCTGAGTCCGGCACTGTTGATCGTGAATACCGTGCAGCACGGTCCAGGGTGCTGCGAGCTGCGGCGAGCCCGACGACTTGCCCGTTGAGCAAAGTGGTTTCTTCAGCGCAGGCGCCGGGCAGAACCCCAGCGAGATCCCGCCACCAAAGGTGCCGGCGGGTGCTCGCGCCAACATTGCATACACGAACTCCGCCCCGGAACCGGCGCCGACCAGCAACGCGGGCCGATACGTGGGCAATCGATAGTAGGCTTGCAGGAAGTGACTCAAGTTTTCCAGGTCGCCATCGGGCGAGACACACTTGCCGCCGTCCTGGTCCAGATTGCGAAAGAACGCGGGTGCATCGATGCCCGCCACCAGCGCACCCTGTCGAGCGAGCGATTGCGCAATGGGCTCGAGGTCAGCTGTCCAGCCGCGCTCGCCGGAGAAGAACAGCACTGTTTGCCGGGCGTCGCCTTGTGGCCGGTATACGGTGAGCTTTTCGAAGCGGCCGTGCGAGAGCGTCTCGGCAAACGAGCTCGACCCAAGCACCAACAGCAGCAATACGAACCAGCGGGAATACAACCTCATTTCGCGATCATTCCTCGCAATCCGCCGCTGATCAATGTCGCCACGTCGGCGAGTGTGAGCAGTGGCGTCAGTCCGCCGCCAGCCACCAGGTAGCGTGGCTCCCACACCGGATCGAACTTATCTTTGAATCCGCGCAGTCCGCGGAAGTTATAAAACGTCTCGCCATGGTCGAACAGCATCCGGCCAAACCGGTGCCAGCGCGGCGCCAACTCGTGGCTCGCCATGCCAGACATCGGCGCCATGCCGAGCCCGAAGCGCTGATAGCCCTCGCCCTGAAAATAAAGCATGAGCTTGATGAACAGGAAATCCATCGTACCGGGCGGCGCCAGCGGCAGCTGACGCATCAGATCGACGCTGGCCTCGTTCTTCGTTGCTGTGCTCAACAAATTGGCGAACGCGACGATCTGCTCCTGCTGACGCACGATGGCCAACGACTGGCGCGACAGGTATGCAGGCTCGAACGAGCCGAGCGAGAAGCCTTTTTCACGCGCTTCCTGGCCTTCCAGCCACGCGTCCGAAACATGGCGCAACTGAGGCAGCAGCGCGGGTACATCGGTTGGCGAAATCAGCGCGAACTCGAGCCCGTCACGTTCGCCTCGATTGATCGCCTGTCGCAGATGCGAGCGCTTCGAGCCCTTGGTCGTGAAGTCCTGCAGCTGCACGTACGCGTACTCACCCAGCTTGTAAGCACGCAACCCTGCATCGAGATACAGCGGCAACATGTCGCCGCGTACTTGATAGAACGTGGCGCGACCGCCGTGATCGGTCGCGAGCTCGATGAATCGCCAGATCAGCTCCTGCCATTCCGACGGCTTGCCGACCGGATCGAACAATGAGATCCACGAGCGACCTTGCCGGCCGTACATGATGAAAGCATTGCCTTGGGTCGAGAACAGCAAGCGCTTGTCGCCCATCAGTGCGAGATTCGCTTCGGCTGAAGGCTGGTGGCGCACGATATCGCTCGCGCGGTCCAGTTCTTCGCTGGAGGGAAGCGCAGGCGCGCCTGGCGAAGGTCGCAACAGCTGCCAGAGCGCCACGCCCAAACCCGCAACCATCACGCCCATCATCGCGCGCAGCGAACGGGGCGCGTTGGCATTGAACTCGAATTGCCACCAGAGCTCGTTGGTGTAATCGACCCGACGGTATGCGAAGAACAGCAGGAACACCGTCGCGCCCACCATCCACACCACCGAGATCAGCCATACGCCCCGCAACGGATTCGAGAACAGCGCCGAGCGCCGATCGAACTGTGCGCGCGATAGATACAACAGGACCGCGAGCACCACGAGGTAGCTCGCTTGCACCAAGGCAAAGCCTTTGGGCATGGCCAGAACGGCCGCCGCCAGTGCCAGCAGGAACGCGGCCCACCACGCCGCATCCAGACGATGTAACAAGCCACGCGCGATGACGATCATCGCAAAGCCCGTAACGCTGCCGAGAAAGTGAGAAGCCTCGACCAAAGTGAGCGGCACACGCAATGCCAGCATATCGACGGCTTGTGCCGACGCCGGCGTCACGCCGGAGAAGAGCAGCCAGCCGCCGGCGATGAACGTCATCGTTGCCAGCAGCATCGGTGAGAGTCGCACCGCTGCCCGGCCGATCGGAGCAGCAATGCCAGAACGAACTTCATACGCCGCCAGCAGGACGGCAGCCAGCACCAGCGGCAACAGATAGTAGATGACGCGATAGAGCACCAACGCGCTGACGATCTGCTCCACCGGCGCACGATCGCCGCACGCGAGCAGAATGACCGCTTCGAACACGCCGAGGCCGCCGGGCAAATGGCTCAGGATGCCGAGCACCAGCGCGATCGAATACCAGGCCATGAACTCGCCAGGCTCGACTGCGCCTGGCGGCAACAGGAACCACAGCGTCGCGGCGGATGCGATCAGATCGAGCGCTGAGATCACGAGTTGTTGCACGGCCAGCTTTGCTGGCGGCAAGCGCAGTTTCCAACGCCACGCGATCATGACTTCGCGACGCCGCACCGCGAGCGCAATGAAGCCCAGCACACTAAGCAATAGGGCTGCCGCGATCACCCGCAGCAGCCATGCTGGCATGTGACCGAGATGAGCAACGCCCTCCGCACCCCATAACAATCCAGCCGCGCCAAATGCCGCCGTGCCGAACATGAAGGCGCTGGCATTGAATGCGATCACTTGCGCGACCTTGTTCGCTTCGACGCCAGCAGCCGTGTACAGCCGCATGCGCACGGCGCCGCCGGTCAGGACACCCAAACCGACAGTATTGCCCAGCGCATACGCAATGAAGGAAGTGAGCACTACGGTGGACCGGCGAATCTTCACTTCCGCGTATTTCATGGCGGACAGGTCGTAGCCGGTGAGCACCAGATAGCTGACGGCGGTCGCCAGCAACGCGAGCAGCAGGTCTGGCAGCGGCTCGGCCTCCATCTGCTGCATGACCTTGGAGAAGTGCACTTCGGCGAGCAGCACCCGGAAGGCATCGAACAGCAGCAAGCTGATCAGGCCGGCGCCGGCCGCGATCAACCAGATGCGCCACTTTGCCCACCCGCTCGCTGCCTCGGCCACTGTCCGTGGAATCCTGTGTCACCGATGAGAAGCTGGCATTCTGCCGCGCGGCGGTCACAAGAACATTACGTTATTGACACACGAGGGCCGGCGTCGGATCGCCCCGGCCGCGGTCCAAGGGGGCCATCGTCCGCGTTTACCTCTTTTTGTGAAATGCTAGAGTATCTCGAAATGGGATATCCGCCGGCAGGTCGAACGCCCTATGAAGATGCTTCAAACACCAACACATCGGCAACTGCTCCAGCTGCTCACAGCCGCACGCCAGCGTGCATCGCTGACTCGACTGCAGCTGGCTGACAAAGTCAGCTCGAGCTCGGGATTCGCGACGAAGTATGAGAAGGGCGTCGGAAAAGGACCCTCTCGTCACCGGTGAGGGACGAGAGGGCTAAGCAAGACTGCCGGCCCAGGGGGAGAAAACGGCTTGCAGCCTCCGACATTGCAACCTTGTCGATTGCGATGTCGCCTGACGAACAATCTACTTGAGGCCGGTCATGCGATCAGTCGATCGCCGGTCACACGGCGGTCAGCTGCATTCATTGAGCATCGGTATCTGGCCCGTGCACCGGTTACGCGCTATGAGCACATAGCGACACGATCTTACTCAGCCACCAGCTTGTAGCCCGCGCCCGGCGTGGTTTGCAGGACTTCCGGCGTCGACGCATCCGATTCGATCTTGTGACGCAAGCGATAAATCAGCTGCTTGAGGGTACGACGTTCGCGGGCGGTGGCACGACCCCAGAGATGAAGCAACAACTTTTCCGCGGTCACCGTTCTCCCGGGCGTCACCATCAGCAACTGCATCGCTTTCAATTCCAGCGGTGTGAGTCGAATCGGCGGCGCCGCGCCGAACTGCAGGCTTCGCTGCTCCGGATCCAGACGCAACTGACCTGCGGTCACAGGCGCAGCGTCCAACGGCTCCGAACGTCGAATCAACGCTCGCACTCGCGCCAGCAATGCTCGCGGGCTAAACGGCTTGTGCACGTAGTCATCCGCGCCCGAATCGAACGCCTCGATCAAATCCTCTTCGACATCTCGCACCGTCAGCATCATGATAGGCACGGGCGAGCGGCCGCGAATCTCGCGACACACTTTCAGGCCATTCGGCTCCGGCATGTTGACATCGAGCAGCACCAGATCCGGCGAGTTTTGCTGGAACGCCTGCAACGCGCTCTCGCCATCCACCGCGGTACAAATATCGAATCCCGCCTGCATCAGCGTGAATCCGATCAGTGCTCGCAGATCGGCATCGTCATCGACAACCAGGATTCTCATGGCCTCAGCGCCGCTCCGTAGCCAGTAGCGTCGCGAGCTTTTCGGCATGCCCGCGGAGCTCATGCGCCGCGGTTGCCTCCCAATGGTCGGCACGCAACATCGGCCCAACATAGAAAAGGTGCGGACCCGGCCAGCCATCGGCATCGATGACGGCGCCATGCGGTCCGGTGCGCAACCCGAGTCCCAATGTGTCGGGCACACACAATCCGCATTGCACGAGGTTGCTCCACAGCGGCTCGGTGGAGCGCGCGATGGCGTAGTCGGGGCCCGTGCAGTTGATGACTCGATCGAATTGCTGAGCGCGCAGCTTCTGCGAGCCACGCGGACGCCAGATCACTTCGATGCCCTCGCCGCGAGGAATGAACTGTTTGATATGGCCGGCGTGGATCGTCAGTCGCTCCGAATGGCGCAGCGTGTCGATCTTCTGAATCAGCTCCGGCGGCAGACGATGCCGATAGATGTCCCAGTACGCCCGCACGTGGCGCAGAAAGCGCACGCGATCACGCTCCGGCAGTCGTTGCCAGATCGTCGGCGCCATGTTGCGTACGAAGGTGATGGCCTCGCGCCAGTCGCCACCCATCTGCTCGGCTTCCTGCGCCAGCAAACGTACCGAACTGACCAGCCGGCGCAGCGAGGTCGATGCGGCCAACAGTAGAGCATTGCCGTCGCCCTTGAATGCATCCGGGCGGAACGGCGTTTGCCGGGGCGGCACCAACCCGTGGCGTGACAAAGCGTGTAACGTCGGCGTTCGCTGCGGATCGGACGCGGCGACGTTGATGATGTCCGCAGTGGTGAGACCCGTGCCGATCAAGAGCACGGTCTGCGACCGATTGAACTTGAGATCGACGGTCCAGGGGTCGGCGATGTACGCCGGATGAGTCAGCACGTCCCTGGCCGCTGCCAACGAAGCAGGCTTGGGATTGCCCAGCGCGAGCACTACGTCGTCCGCGGTGAAACGACGGCCGTCTTCCAGCTCCACTCGCAATGGCAGATGCCGTTCGATTCGGCGTAGATTGAGGACCGAGCCGTGGACGATTTCCAGCCGAATGTTTCCAGGCGCACTCAGCTGCGCAGCGAGCAACACCTCATTTAAATATTCGCCGTACAGCGCGCGCGGCAAGAAGTCTTCGCCGGTGACCTTCGGGATGCGCCGTTGCGCGAACTCGAGGAATTCTTGGGGCGCAGCCGAGTTTGCCGACATGCGGCTGGCCGGCACGTTGAGCAAATAGGGAAAGCCGCGCTCGGCGTAGGCAGCGCCACGCGCCACCTCGTTCGAACGCTCGATCAAGATGAGACGAGTCGGACCCGGCGGCGGACGTCGCAACAGATTTGCGGCCACCACCGTGCCACTGAAGCCGCCACCGACAATAACTACGGTTCGAAGCAATCCTGCCAATCGTCGCTCCCATCAACCAGGAAGCGACAGCGTAGGCGAGTGCGCGGTATCAAGTCTGTAACGTGCGAGTCACGAATCGGCGCAGGGAATGCTATGACTCTGCAACCGATTTATAACCACATGGCGAGGTCAATCGACGACGAGCTTGTAACCGGCACCCGGCGCAGTTTGCAGCATCTGGGGCGCGGCCGGATCGACTTCGATCTTCTGGCGCAGGCGGTGCACCAGCTGTTTCAGCAGCTGACGATCGCCCGAGCCCTTGTGACCCCACACCTGCATCAGCAAACGATCCGAGCTCACCGTGTGGCCGGAGTTGGCGATCAACATTTGTAACAAGCGCAGCTCGAGCTTGGTGAGGCGCAGCGGCGGATTCGACCCGACCTGTACCGTGTGCTCGTCCACATCGAGCCGGATGCGGCCTGCTGCGAGCGGCGCGGTGTTCTCCATGCCGGCCCGGCGCAGCAGAGCTTTGACGCGTGCGAGCAGCGTGCGCGGGCTGAAAGGCTTGCTCAGGTAATCGTCGGCGCCCAACTCCAGAGCACGCACCAGATCTTCCTCTTCGCCACGCACCGTCAACATCATCACCGGCACACGCGACTTGGTGCGGATCTGCTCGCACACTTGAAAGCCCGTGGCGCCCGGCATGTTGATATCCAGGATCACCAGGTCCGGCCCTTCGCTCTCGAACGCGCGCAAGGCCTGCACGCCGTCGCTGGCTTTGACGACGAGATAGCCCGCTTGCGACAGCGTAAAGGCGATCAGCGCCAGCGAGTCCTTGTCATCGTCCGCAGATAGAATCTTCATTGGATTACTCGGCAGTCTGTCGCAGCTTCACTTCGAAACGTGTGCGTCCCTCGGCAGTGCGCCTCGTGGCAATGGTGCCGCCATGCCGCTCGACGATGGATTTCACGATCCATAATCCCAGACCCAGGCCGCCGGGCTCCGGTTCCTGGCCGCCGCTGCGATAAAAACGATCGAAGATGGAGTTGCCCTCGGCCTCGGGCACGCCCGGGCCTTCATCCTCGACCCAGCTCGTGACGAACTCGCCGGTCTGCTCGGCGCCGATGCGCACGACACTATCTTCCGGCGCAAACTTGCTGGCGTTGGCGAGCAGATTGACGAACACCTGCGTGAGACGCGGGCCGTCGCCGTCGACGTTCGGCAGATCCTCGGGCAAGCTCACTTCCAATCGTTGCCGGCGCTGCGTGAGCAACGCGCCGACCAGCGCTTCGGAATCTTCGACGACCTCGGCGAGCGCCACTGCCTGATGACGGATGCTCAGCTGGCCGGACTCGATGCGCACGCTCTCGAGCAGATTGTCGATGAGCCGCGTCAGTCGCAACGCGCCGCGCTCCAACGACAACACCAGCTCCTTCTGCTCATCGGTAGTCATCGTATCTAAGCCATCACGCAGCAGTTCAATCGAAGCCAGCTGTGCGGCGAGCGGCGTTCGGAACTCGTGCGAAATATTGACCAGCACGGAGTCGCGCGCGCGGCGCACGCCTTCGAGCTCGGTCTCGTCGCGAATGACCTGCACCTGCAGCTCGTCGACTGGACCGGAGCTGGTGATGATGGTGATGCGGGGCGCGCCGTCGCTCAGCTGCAAACGTTCCGTCGCCTGCGAGCTGCCTTCGTGGCGTGCGCGCAGAATCGGACAGTCAGTGTCGCAGGGACGCATGCCGTTCGAATCGCGGCACGGCTTCAACACATCGCCGCAGAACCGACCGATGGCCTCGTGAGCTGGCACGCCCAGCAATTGGGCCGCCTGCGGGTTCAAGTATCGAATGACTCGGGACTTGTCGACGGCGTACACGCCCTCGACGATGCCGTCGAGCACCGCCTGCGCTTCCGCCTCGCGACGGCGCAACGTTCCCGTCAGCTCGATCAGGTTGTTGCGCATGTCCTCGATGGTGCGGCCGAGCTGGCCGACCTCGCGAGTACCGCCCACGGGAATGGATGTTGAGAAATCGCCATGGCCGAGTTTTTCCACCGCATCGGTCAGCGTCGTGACCGGGCCAGTCACCTGGCGACCGAGGACGATGCCGGCCAGCACGGCCAGCGCGGCAAGAATGAGCGCGGTGACGAGCAAACGCTTGGCCAGGCCGCCGACCGATGCATCGATATCCGACGACGGCAGGCGCGCTTCGAGAAATGCAATGGCTTCGCCCGACACGGCAAAAATCGGGAAGCTCGCGGCGTACAGATCCAGCTCATCGAGCCGCACTACTGCCGAGCTGCCATCGGACAGGCCCGCCGAATGCAGGCGGGTGAAGTCGTCGTCGCCCTTGCGATCTTCGCTGAACAGCCGGTAGTTGATCAGCCGGATCTGACTGCCGACGCGATCCGTCAGAATCTGCGCCATCTTCTGATCGAGCAGCCGAGCGACGAACACTCGCCGTTCGGTCGCTCCACCCACCTGAGCGGATGCGCCGAGCACTGCATACTGCGACCCCAGCGGCGCCGCCATGAAGCGCTCGCCCTGCTCGGCGGCAGTCGTCGCGATCAATTCCCAAGGCAGTTGCACGCCGGCCTGAGCGACCAGCCGATCGCCTTCGAACACGGCGCAGGATGCGATCGTTTCTGAATTGCAGGAGCGCCGCAGATAGGGACCGATCGTGGTCGAGCGCCGGTCCGCGAGCAGTCGCTGCAGTGTCTGGCGATCGGCGACCGACTTGGCATCCCTCAGCGCGTCTTCGCTGAAGCGCCGTATATCTTCACGCGCCATCGCGCCGGCGAGCTGAACACGGGACTTGCCTTGCTGATCGGCCAGGTCGCGCAGCGAGCCGATGGCCGAGATGGAAATGCCGCCGACCAGCAGCAACACGATCGCGACGTTGATGATCGCGATCCAGACCCCGAGGCTCGCGCGCGACGTATCGATCTGCAGCCCGTCGATGAACTGCTGAATCCGGTCGACAACGTAGGAGAAGAAGCGATCGATCACTTCCTCTTCATCTCCACTAAGGATTTGATGATCAGGGTCAGCACCGCAAGCAACGTCAGCAGCGAGGCCACGGCGAACGCGCCAACGAAGTTGTACTCGTTATAAAGGATTTCCACGTGCAATGGCATGGTGGTCGTGAGGCCGCGCACGTGGCCGGACACCACCGAGACGGCGCCGAACTCGCCCATGGCGCGCGCGTTGCACAGGATCACGCCGTACACCAGGCCCCAGCGAATCTTCGGCAAAGTGACGTGGAAGAACGTCATCAGGCCGCCCGCGCCCAGGGTGATCGCCGCCTCTTCCTCGTCATTGCCCAACTGCTGCATCAACGGAATCAGCTCGCGTGCGACGTACGGGAAGGTCACGAACATGGTCGCGAGCACGATGCCCGGCACCGCGAAGATGATGCTGATGTCGCGTTCCTGCAGCCACAAGCCGAACCAGCCCTGCGCGCCGAACAGCAGCACGTACACGAGGCCGGATATCACCGGCGACACGGCAATCGGCAGGTCGATCAGCGTGATCAGGAAGCTCTTGCCGCGGAATTCGAACTTCGCGATCGCCCAGGCGGCGGCGATGCCGAAGATCGTGTTCGTAGGCACGACGATGGCGGCCACGGTCAAGGTCAGCTTGATCGCGGCCAGCGTGTCTTCGTCCTTGAAGCTCTCGAAGTACATCTCCCAGCCCTTGCTCAGCGCCGTGATGAACACGGTGGCCAGCGGCGCGAACAGCAACGCCGCCAGGAAGCCGAGCGAGAGCGCGATGAAAACGTACTTCACGGCCGACGAGATCAGCGTATCCCGGCCCGGACGGCTGGCGATCTCCGCCAGCATTTCCTTGGAAGGACCGCCCGCCATCAGCGTCCCGCGGCGACCATGCGCCGACGGCTCCAGGCTTGCAGCAGGTTGATGGACAAGAGCATCACGAACGACATGGTCAGCATGATGAAGCCGAGCGCGGCCGCACCCTTGTAGTCGAACTGCTCCAGCTTGATGACGATCAGCAGCGGCGTGATCTCGGTGCGCATCGGCAGGTTGCCGGCGATGAAGATCACCGACCCGTACTCGCCCACGGCTCGGGCGAACGCCAGCGTGAAGCCGGTGGCCAGCGCGGGAAATACGGTGGGCAGCACAATGCGACGGAAGATCGTGAAGCGACCGGCGCCGAGCGTTTCGGCCGCATCTTCCAGGTCACGCTGCACTTCGGCGATGGCCGGCTGCACCGAACGCACGACGAACGGCAAGCCGATGAGCGTCAGCGCCACGACCACGCCAATCCATGTGTAGGCCACTTTGATGCCAAGCGGCGCGAGGTACTGGCCGATCCAGCCGTTCTCGGCGAACACGGCCGTCAACGCGATGCCCGACACGGCGGTCGGCAGCGCGAACGGCATATCGATCAGCGAGTCGATGAGTTTGCGGCCCGGAAACTCATAGCGCACCAGCGTCCAGGCGATGATGAAGCCGAACACACTATTCAGCGTCGCGGCCAGCATTGACGCGCCAAAGCTCAATCGATACGACGCCAATGCGCGCGCATCGGTCACCACACGGATGAAGTCGCTCCAACCCATCGTCGCCGTCTTCATGACCAGCGCCGCCAGCGGCACCAGCACGATGGCCGAGAGAAAGAACGTCGAGAAGCCCAGCGTCAGGCCAAAGCCCGGCAGGATGGACGGCTGGCGAAAGCTCATTTGGCCGCGCTCCCGCTGCCATAGATCCGATCGAACAGCGCGCCGTCGGCGAAGTGCTGCTCGTGCGTCGCCTTCCACCCGCCGAACACCTGGTCGATGGTGAACAGCTCGAGCGCCGGGAACTGATCCTTGTGCCGTTCCAGGACCGCGACATTGCGCGGACGGAAGTAGTGCTTCGCGGCCAGCTCCTGGCCCGGCTCTTCGTACAGATACTTCAGATACGCCTCGGCAATCTGGCGCGTGCCACGGCGATCGACGACGGTATCGACCACCGCCACCGGCGGCTCGGCCAGGATGCTGCTGCTCGGGATGACGATCTCGACTTTGTCGGGACCGAGCTCTTTGATCGCGAGCAGCGCTTCGTTTTCCCATGCGAGCAACACATCGCCGATCTCACGTTGCACGAACGTGTTCGTCGCGCCACGCGCGCCGCTATCGAGCACCGGAACGTGCTTGTACAGCTGCCTCACATATTCTTCGGCTTTCTTCTGAGCAGCGGCTACGGCCTGCTCGGCCGCAGGATCGTCGAGCTTTGTCCAGTCGTTACCTAGCTCGGTGCGGAGCACGGCACCCCATGCGGCGAGGTAATTCCAGCGCGCACCGCCAGAGGTCTTGGGATTCGGCGTGACCACAGAAACGCCGTCGCGAATCAGATCCGGCCAATCCTTGATCTGCTTGGGATTGCCCTTGCGCACCAGGAACACGATGGTCGAGGTGTAAGGCGAGCTGTTGTCGGGCAGGCGCTTCTGCCAGTCCGCGCCGAGGCGCTTGCCCTTGGTCTGGATCGAATCGATGTCATAGGCGAGCGCGAGCGTCACGACGTCCGCATCCAGACCATCGATCACCGCACGCGCCTGGCTGCCCGAGCCGGCATGCGATTGTTTGATCGTCACGCGCTGCTGGTGCTCTTGTTCCCAGCGCTGCGAGAAGCTTTCGTTGAACTCGCGATACAACTCGCGCGTCGGGTCGTAGCTGACGTTGAGCAATGTCACCCGACCGGCGTCATCGCCGCCGCCGCAACCGGCGAGCAGGGTCAGCAGGCCGAGGCAGGCCAATGTTCTGCGCCGGTTCATTCGACGGCTCCTTCGCTGTCCTTGCTGGGCCGGTACACGATCATCATCGGATAGGTCGCGCCGGACGTGAACAACGTACCGAACGTGCCGCGCAGTTGCGCTGGATCGGACACGCCGAGAATCAGCATTGGATCCTGCGACTCGGTCAGCTGCCGCTGCAGCTCATCGGCCGCCGCGCCGAATCGCAATTCAGTGCGCATTTCGAGACCGTGCACGGCCTGCGCTTCGGAGCGCGCGTCGAGCAGAGTGCGTACACCGAATGGGCGCTGCGACTCGCCACCCGAGCCTTCCGGCAGAATGCCAACGTAGACTGCTTCGGCTGCGACGTGACGTAACAAACTCGCGGCGACGGCGAGCGTCGAACGTCGAGCCGAATCGTCGGCCCAATGAATCAAGACTTTTTGCGGCGGCGAGGAATGCGCCGGCAGCACCAGCACTTCACCTGCGCCGTTCTGTAACAGCCACTGCAATTGGTCCGCAGTCTTTTGTCCGGCCGCGATCACAGCCACACCGGACACAGGCGCACTGGCCGGCGCATCGCATGCGACCAACGGCGCTTCATTGCGCTTGATGATGCGCGTCTTCATCCGGCTGGCGAGCTCGACCAGCAACGGATGCTGAGACAGACGCTCGCACGACGCTTCATCCGATCCATAAGCGGTATAGCTGGACAGCGGCGTCGGCAGCACGTGAATTCGACGCACACCGATCGCGACCGACTGGCCGAGCGACAGCGGGAACAAGCGTTGCTCGTGCTGAGTGCGAGTGACATCCAGCAAAGCCGCCGATCCGTTGCTGCCGCCATTCGCGTTCGGACTCGCGATGTGAGCATTGGCCGCGCCATCGGCCATGCGCACGCGCATGCGCTCGAAAGCACCGGTGAAGACCTGCTCTTCGACGATGCCATTCGCGATGAAGTTGGTGCGCAGATTGTCGCGCGTCGGCGCCAGCTCCACTTCTTCGGGACGCAACACTGCGACCACCTCCTGCTCGCGTCCGCCTTCGAGCTTCTCGACGCGCCGCGCGTTCACGGGCGCCGCGCCGAAGCGGATGCCCTGCTCGGTCTGGCGAGCCAGCAGCAGATTCGCTGCGCCCAGGAAGGTTGCGACGAAGCGCGTTGCCGGCCGCGCATACAGTTCGTCCGGCTTGCCGCTCTCGAGCAAGCGGCCGAGATTCATCACGCCGATGCGATCGGCCATCGCGAACGCTTCTTCCTGGTCGTGCGTGACCAGCACGGTGGTGATCTTCAGCTCACGCTGCACCTGGCGAATCGTTCGACGCAGTTCTTCGCGGATCTTGGCGTCCAACGCGCCGAACGGCTCGTCGAGCAACAACACGGGGGGCTTGTGAGCGAGCGCGCGCGCCACAGCGACGCGTTGCTGCTGGCCGCCGGACAACTGCGTCGGCAGTCGATCGTCCATGCCTTCGAGTGCGACCAGACGCAGCAGCTCCTTGCGACGCTCGGCGGACTTCATGCGCCGGACCTTGAGCGCGAACTCGATGTTCTCGCCGACCGTCATGTGACGGAACAGCGCGTAATTCTGGAACACCAGCCCGACGCCCCGTTGCCGAGCCGAGACGTGCGTGACATCGTTGCCGTGCAACGCGATGCGGCCATGGTCGACGCCGGTCAAGCCTGCGATCGCACGCAACAGGGTGCTCTTGCCGCTACCGCTCGGGCCGAGCAGGACGTAGAACTCGCCTTCGCCGACTTCCAACGAAACGTCGTTGACGACCGGCGAGCCCTGATACCGTTTGGTGACTTGATCGAGCGTGATGGACATACGGGCCGGGAGCTTACCGGCCAGCAGTGATAAGGTCAGTAATCGACGGGTTACAAAACGGTTATAACGTCAGAAGCGAACGACGCTGCGTCATCGCTAAAAGTTCTTAGCCGCCGTCCTTGCAACGAGCAATTTTTTCCATGGCGACCCTTCCCTCTTACGAAGCCCTCGGCTCCTTCTATCTGGGCCGCGAATACGACGCGGAGCGCGACGCGGACCGTCCCGACTTGCTGCTCTACGACTCGCGCGATCTGACCACTCACGCGGTCTGCGTGGGCATGACCGGCAGCGGCAAGACCGGGTTATGCCTGTCGTTGCTCGAGGAAGCGGCCATCGATGGGGTGCCGGCGATCGCCATCGATCCCAAAGGCGACCTCGGCAACCTGCTGTTGAGCTTTCCTTCGCTGCGACCCGAGGATTTCGCGCCCTGGATCGATGCCGGCGCCGCGGCCCGGCAAGGGCTCAATCCGGATGAAGCGGCAACCAAGACGGCGGAAACCTGGCGCAAGGGCTTGGCCGACTGGGCGCAGGACGGCGCTCGCATCGCTCGATTCCGCGATGCCGTGGACATTGCGATCTACACGCCCGGCAGCGAGGCGGGTCGTCCGCTCTCTGTCCTACAGTCGTTTGCAGCACCGCCCGAAGAGCACCGCCTCGACGCCGGCGCCTTGCGCGAGCGTGTCAGTGCAACAGTTGGTGGATTGCTCGGCTTGGCTGGCATCGAGGCCGATCCGCTGCAAAGTCGCGGGCACATCCTGCTGTCCAGCTTGTTCGACCAGGCCTGGACGGCCGGCCGCGACCTGTCATTGGCCGCGCTGATTCAGGGCATTCAAAAGCCGCCGTTCGACAAGGTCGGCGTGTTCGACCTCGACACCTTCTATCCCGCCAAAGAGCGCATGCAGCTGGCCATGTCGCTGAACAATCTGATCGCCTCGCCCAGCTTCGCCGCCTGGATGAAGGGCGAGCCGCTCGATGTGCAGCGCTTGTTGTTCACGGCCGATGGCAAACCGCGGATCTCGGTGATCTCGATCGCGCATCTCGGCGATACCGAGCGCATGTTCGTGGTGACGTTGCTGCTAGGTGAGATCGTGGCATGGATGCGCCGTCAGTCGGGCACGTCGAGCTTGCGCGCGATGCTATACATGGATGAGATATTTGGTTACTTCCCGCCAAGCGCGATGCCGCCGTCGAAGTTGCCGCTGCTCACATTGATGAAGCAGGCACGTGCGTTTGGATTGGGTGTCGTGCTGGCGACGCAGAATCCGGTCGATCTGGATTACAAAGGTTTGTCGAATGCCGGCACGTGGTTCATCGGGCGCTTGCAGACGCAGCGTGACAAGGCGCGCGTGATCGATGGATTACTCGGCGCCGCCGGCGAAGGATTGGACAAGGCGCAGTTGGAAAAGCTGCTCGCGAATCTGGGCAACCGCGTGTTCCTGATGCGCAACGTGCACGATGCCGCACCTGTGTTGTTCCGGACGCGATGGACGCTGTCCTACCTCCGCGGTCCGCTGACGTTGCAGGAGATTGCGAAGCTGTCGCGTCCGACGCCTGGCGTAACCACGACTTCTCCCTCTGCAGCTCCGGTCCAGGCGGCAGGACGAAAAATTATTCCTGCTGCTGCGGCGACAGGCCGAGCATCACAGAGCATCTCAGACAAGCCCGTCATCCCAGCCGGGGTCGACGAGCTCTATCTCGAAACATCGCAGGCCGATGCAACGTACTTGCCTCGCGTTCTCGGCATCGCTCGTTTGCACTTCGTCGACAAAGCCGCGGGCCTCGATGTGTGGGAAACCCGTTCGCTCATTGCGCCGCTGGATGACAGCGAATCCCACGTCGACTGGTCGCAGGCGGATGTCGGCTCCGGCGGCGATGTGCAAAAGGATCTCTCGCAGGAGCCGCCTCACAATGCGCGATACGCTGAGGCTCCAGCCGCGTTGCTGCGTGCTCAGAACTATCGCTCGTGGCAGAAAGAACTGGTCAGCCATCTGTACTCGAGCTCGACGCTACCCATCTTCCACTGCCCCTCAGTCGGCCAATCCGTTGCACCGGGCACGAGCGAAGGCGACTTCCGCGCCAAACTCAGCCTCGCCCTTCGCGAGAAGCGCGACGCGGAGATCGAGAAGCTGCGAAAGAAATATGCGCCGAAGCTGGCGACGCTCCAGGATCAGTTGCGACGTGCGGATGAGCGAGTCGACCGCGAACGTTCCGATTTGTCACAGCACAAGGTGCAGACGGCAATCTCGGTCGGCACCTCGATCTTGGGCGCGCTGCTCGGCCGCAAAGCCATCAGCGCCGGTAATGCGCAAAGAGTCGGCAGTGCCGCTCGCAGCGCCGGCCGGTTGAGCAAGGAGAGTGGTGATATAGATCGCGCGGAGGAAAACCGCGAAGCGATTCAGCAGCGGCTCACGGAAATGCAGAACGAGCTGGAAGCCGAAGTCAGCCGCCTCCGCAGCGAGCTCGACCCGGCCACAGTGACCATCGAGCAAACATCAGTGAAGCCACGCAAGACCGACATCGACGTACGCACGGTCGCCTTGCTATGGGTGCCAAACTGAGCGACACCGCGGCAGAGAATCAGCAACTGATCTGGTTCTTCGCGCAAACACTACAGCCGTTGTATCGGCGGCTGTCGGGAAGGAGACACCCCCTTCCCGGCAGACGCGAGCCACTGAACGTCTATTGCATCCGATACCTTTCAAACGCCTCGATCGGCACCGCCTTCAGAATCACATCCGGCCCGTGCCGCAAAATATCTTTCGAGATCTCCCCCGCCAGCATCGACTGCGTCGGGCCGGACAAGGACTGGCGCAACAGGCCGAGCATCTTCGGCCCCGCCATCAGCACCAACCGATCGAACTCATTTCGCGCGCGATCTGTCTCGATCTTCCGCGCCACTTCCTTAGCAAACATGGTCAGCTCGTGCAGTACAGTGCTCTTCTCGCCCGTGACGCCGTGGTGATGGCCTTCGACTCCACCGACGCCGTGGTTGGAACCGCCAGTGCCGCCGAAGCGCCGGCCCGGGCGGTCGGTCTCCAATTCAATGTCTCGTTTGCCGGTCCTTTCATTGTGCAGCGAAGCTCGCTCGGTCAACGGTGACTTGGGTGTCACGGCGTCGTAAAAGCTCGCCTGACGTTCATCGGCAACGACAATGCGTACATTCATGACTGCTCCCTTGAGACAGATGTAGACAGCAAAAAGCCTCCTCCGCCCACCGGCGGAGGAGGCTACGACAAGACAGTTGATGACCTCGTCATTCGGTCGACTAATTCACGTCCGAAGCCACCTGCGATTTGTTGTCCGTAAAGATCATTTCGACGCGGCGGTTACGCTGGCGACCACCCGGGTCATCGTTACTCGCGATCGGAAAGGCCATGCCCTTACCCACCGCAGTGATTTGATTTGCCAACACGCCGCGTTCCAGTAGCGCCGTCTGCACGGCTGCGGCGCGACGCTCAGACAGAGCTTGGTTCAATTCCTCGGAGCCGGTGCTGTCGGTATGACCTTCTATCATCACTTTCCGATCCGGCGACTCCTTCAATACGTTGGCAAGGCGATCTATCGTGCCATACGCGCCCGGCTTCAATGTTGCTTTGCCCGTATCGAACAGTACGTCACCCAACGTGAGCACCATGCCTCGATCGGTCTTGCGCGCACGCATGTCGGCGAGCTCCTGCTCCAACGTGCTGGCGCGGCGTTCAGCGGCCCGCGCCTGCGCTTCACGCGCCTCGGCGAGAACGGTCTGACGCTCGGCATTGCCCTTGTCGATCTCCTCGCGGGCCTGCGCCGCCAGGATCTTCTCGTTGGCGATCTGTGCATTACGCGCCGCTATCTGCGCTTCGTATTCGATATCGCCGACCTTTTTGCCTTCGTCGGCCATCTTATTGGCGCGGTCCAGCGCCTTGCGTGCTTCGGAAACGTTGCTCGCAGCAATACCCGCTCGCGGCGACGCTTCCACCTGCGGCACGACAGCGCGCGCCACCTCCAAATCTTCGATGCGCTCCGGCGTCGAGCTACACGCGGCCAGCAGACCTGCGAGAGCAGCTGTCAACAACACATGGTATGAACGGTTCATGATCCTTTCTCCGGTGGTTGGAAGTCTGCTGTCCACCATTACTGCTCGCTGGCCACAGTGCCGCGCGAGATTTCCTGCCGCAATTGTTGAATGCTCGCCGTCAGCTCATCGGCTGCCTTGCGGGCTGCTGCGCTTTGTGACTTCGACACGGCCAATTCCGAGTCGAGCTGCGCGAGCTGCGCATGGCGTTCGGCCTTGGTGCTTTCCTTCTTGCTCAGGGCCGCTTTGGCCTGCTCAAGATTGTCCTTGGCACGCTGCAACTCGAGGGCGCCAGCTTCCGAGCGGCCCACCGCCTGCTGCGCTTGTTGAACCGACGTTTCGCTGCGGGCGACCCGTTCCCTCGTCACATCGGAAACACTTGCGCAACCCGCGAGCACGCCGGCGGCTAGCAATCCGACCATCGGCAGTCCGGCCCGGAAAATCGGGGTTCTCATATCTCCTCCACGGGTATGCGTTGGATTCAGTGGTCCGAAAACGCGCCATTCGTCAGCGCGGTTCCGCGCCCTCAGGGCTACTGTTATTTTCGTGTCAAGTGTGCTGACGAGAGGTTGTTGCAGTCCGCAGGCAGACGCCCGACACTGCCCCTTACCGATACGGAGCAGTGCATGTACGCAGCGGCTTGGAATTCAGCTCAAAGATCGATATCGCGCCCGGTTCTAGCGGGCTTGCTCGTCACCATTGCGGCCTGCGGCAGGCCTGTAGATGAACCACAGACAGGCGACTATCGCGCGACGCTCGCGCTGCCCGGTGGCGAGGCGCCGTTCGGCCTGGAAGTCCGCAAAGAAAACGACCGCTTCGTTTTGTACTTAGAAAATGCCGCCGAGCGCACGCGCGTCGACAATGTGACGCTGACCGACGGCGAGCTGAGCGCCGTGTTTCCTGGTTACGAGAATTCCTTGCACGCGCGCATGTATCGCGACCGGCTCGAGGGCAGCGTCACGCTCATCAAGGACCGGAGCAAGGAACAAGTCATTCCTTTCCACGCCCAGCGCCAGGACCCGGGCGCAGCAACGTATCGTTTCTATAAAGAGCCGCTGACCGACAACGCCGATCTCTCCGGCCGCTGGGAAATGACGTTGACCAGCGAGGGCAAGAGCAGTCCCGCGGTCGCAATCCTCGAGCAACAACACGATCGCATCACCGGCACGGTAATGACGCCGACGGGCGATCACCGCTTCCTGGAAGGCCAGGTGCACGGCGAGGCAGCGCAGCTATCCACCTTCGCCGGCGGACTTGCATATCTGTACAAAGTGAAAGTGAACGGGAAGGGCGAGCTCGAAGGCGAGATGTGGCAGGGGCTGGCGTCGCACTCGACGGTAAAGGCCCGACGCAACGACGACGTCACGCTCGAAGGCAAGGGACCGAACACGCAGCTGAGGGATGAGAAATCGCGCTTCGACTTCACCTTCCGCGATCTGGACGGCAACGAAGTCTCGCTCCACGACGAAAAGTTTCGTAACAAGGTGGTCGTGGTAACGCTCGGCGGCAGCTGGTGCCCGAATTGTCACGACGAGGCCGTGTTCCTGGTGCCGTTCTACGCGGAGTACCGACCCAAGGGTGTGGAGATCGTGGCGCTCATGTTCGAACGCCACGGCGAGTTCGATCGGGCCGCGCAGGCCGTGCAAGGCTACCGCAAGGATCTGGGCATTGAATTCACGACATTGATCGCCGGCGTCTCCGACACTGACGAAGCCAGCAAGGCATTGCCTACGCTGACCGGCATTTATGGTTATCCCACCACGATCGTCGTGGACCGGGCCGGCACGGTGCGGGACATCCATGTCGGCTTCTCCGGGCCCGCGACCGGCAAACACTACGAGGAATACGTCGCCGAATTCCGCGGCCTCATCGAGCAGCTGCTGGCGGAGCCGGCGCCATCAACCTCGGGCTAGCGCTTGGCGTTAGCCTCGTACGCCTTATCGATCAGGTACGCGTGAATCGCGTGCGCATCGGCTTCGCTGATCTCATTCGAGAAGCTCGCCATGCCGCGACCGGCCAACGCGCCGCGCAGAACGATCTCCTCGAAGATCGCGTGCTTACCCCGCGCCAGCCGCAATAGATTCGGATAACCGCCGGGTTCGTCGCTGAGCGAGTGACACACACCACAATGCTGTCCAAACAGCAGCGCGCCACTGTCCAATGTCGCCGCATCGGCCTGCATGCGCTCGGGTAACGGCGGAATGTTTGTATTCCAGTCTTTCTCCGGCGGCACCGGCACCTTGCCGCCACCCAGCTTGAACGCAACGATGCGGCCTGCATTTCCATACTTGCGAGCAGCGGAGCCTTCCAGATACTCATCGAGCTGCGCGCCGCCGTAACCGGCGAGAACAGCAATGTATTGCTCGCCGTCGACGGCGTAGCTCGCCGGCGCGGCCATGATGCTCGTACCGACGAAAACTTCCGCTGCAAGCTTGCCCGTGTCGGCGGTGTACGCCTTCAAATATCCATCCGTGGTGCCTTGGAACACCAGGTTGCCAGCGGTCGCCAGCAGGCCGCCGTTGTAGAACCACGGATAGTCGACGCGCCAGACCTCACGCTGCGTGATCGGATCCCACGCCTTCAGCGCGCCCTTGCGCGTCATCTCGGCGCCATCGCGGACTTGCGCCACATAAGCTGCAGTGAAGTCACGTCCGGTGTTGAATGAACGGCGGGGAATATATTTGTACTCAGGATCGACCGCGTAGTACGCCGTTCGATCCAGCGTCGGAATGTAAACCAGGCCGGTCTTGGGACTGAACGCCATCGGCTGCCAGTTGTGGCCGCCGAACGGACCCGGCGCGACGCGCTTCGGCTGTTTCGAGTAATCGCCCTGCCCGGTCGGCACCGGACGACCGGTTTTCAGATCGACATGACTCGCCCAGTTCACGTCGACATATTTTTCTGCCGACAGCAGCTCGCCGGTGGCGCGATCCAGCACATAGAAAAAGCCGTTCTTCGGCGCCTGCAACAACACCTTGCGCTGCGCACCGCCGATCTGGAGCTCAGTCAGGATGATGTGTTGAACGGCCGTGTAATCCCACGACTCGCCCGGTGTGGTCTGATAGTGCCACGCCAATCGGCCGGTCTGCGGATCGATGGCGAGAATGGAGCTGAGATAAAGATTGTCGCCGCCTTTGGGGCTGCGCACCGATTGTGGGAACGGACTTGCGTTGCCCGTGCCGACGTACAGCAGGTTGAGCTGCGGATCGTAGGCCATCGAGTCCCACGCCGTGCCGCCGCCGCCTGCTTCCCATCGACTGTTCGGATCCCACGTCTTCGCTGCGGCTTCGAGCTCGGGATGTTCGAACGGTAGCTTTGGATCGCCCGGCACAGTGAAGAAGCGCCACGCCTGCGCGCCGCTCTCCGCGTCATAGGCGGTAATGTACCCACGCACGCCGAACTCACCGCCGCCATTGCCGATGATCACCTTGCCGCCAGCAATACGGGGCGCGCCGGTAATCGTGTACGAGCGCGAACGATCGATGAAGGTGTCCTCGCTCCACAGCTGCTTGCCGGTGTTGGCATCGAGCGCAATCAGTCGGCCATCGAGGGTGCCCACGTAAACTTTCCCGTGCCACACGGCGACCCCGCGATTGACGACGTCACAACATGCGTTGCGCGCCCATTCGCCTGGCACCTTGGGGTCGAACGCCCACAGCTCACGCCCGGTGCGGGCGTCGAGCGCATATACCTTGCTCCAGTTGCTGCTCGCGAACAGCACGCCGTCAACGACGACCGGCGTCGCCTCCAAGCCACGCTCGGTTTGCAGGTCATATTGCCAGGCGAAGCCGAGCTGCTGGACGTTGCTGGTGTTGATCTGCTCGAGCGGCGAGAAGCGCTCTTCGGAAAATGTGCGCCCGGTCGTGAGCCAGTTTTGCGCCTCGCTCTCAGGGGAAACGACACGCGCCTGGTCGACTCGTCCGTTGGACGCTTCGGGAGCGGCTTGTTTCGCCGGCTCTTGCTGCTGGCCGCAAGCACCTAGGTGCAATGCTCCAGCGACCAGCAGTGCCCGCACCAGCCATCGACTGCGCGCCATCGTCTCCCCTTTTACTGAGCCATCATGCTCACGCGCCGCGGCTCGCGCATGAACAAAGCCCTCAGCTCCAGAATTCTCGTGCCTGCCAGGAGTGAAATCATGGCCGAAAGCATACGGTGGCCACCCCCGGCAGCCGCCATGCCGCCGAGGTTATTTATGCATAGCTGGGCTGAAAGCTATTGCCGGTGCGTGACAGACCGTGGAACAGTTCGCCTCGATGCAATCCCGCGCGCCTGTTCGACCGCGATACTCGTAAGCTGCGCCTGACGCTGGCGCAGCTCGATTCTCCGACGCTGGCCTATCGCAAACTTCGCAATCCCACGGTGGCCCGCTCCATCGGCATCGATGGCCAGCCGCAGCCTGGAGACGTGCTTTGATCAATCGACGCGAAATGCTGGCCGGCATGGGGACAATGCTCGCCGGCCGCCACCTGCTCGCCGCCGAGCGTCCGCTCGACGTCGCTTACGTGAATGCGAAGGTGTGGACCGGCCAGCGCGACGTGCCGCTCGCCAATGCGATCGGCCTCTCGGGCAACCGGGTTGCGGTAGTCGGAGACAACGAGCGAGTGCGCAAGCTTGCAGGCCGGAGCGCGCGCGTCGTCGATCTGAAGGGGGCATTCGTCATGCCCGGCTTCATGGACAATCACACGCATTTCCTGCGGGCTTCCTTCGGGCTCAGCTCGCCGCAGCTGCGCACGGCGAAGACCAAACAAGAATTCATCGACCGCATCGCCGGGTCCGCGAAGGCGCTGCGACCTGGACAGTGGCTGCAAGGCGGCAACTGGGACGAGCAGATGTGGGGCGGCGAGTTGCCGTCGCGTCAGTGGATCGACGCGGTCACGCCGAACACACCCGTGGCGGTCGTGCGTTTGGATCAACACGTCGCGTTGTTGAATTCGCTCGCGCTGCAACTCGCCCGCATCGATCGCAACACGCCCGATCCCGAAGGAGGTTTGATCGTTCGCGACGAGAAGGGCGAGCCGACGGGTTTGATCAAAGACGAGGCGATGGACCTGTTGAAGGCCGCGATTCCGGCGCCGAGCGCTGCTGACATCGACGCCGCGATTGGCGTCGGCTCCGCGCACGCGCTATCGAAAGGCGTCACTCAGGTTCACGTCACCGAGCTCGATTGGGTCACGCACGAGTCGCTGCGTCGGCTGCGCCAGGCGGACAAAATCGGCATGCGCTTTTACTCCTTCGTGCCGCTGGAGGAATGGCGCAAGCTCGACGCGCTGGTCAAGGCCGAAGGCCGGGGCGATGACTGGGTGCGCTGGGGCGCGCTGAAAGGTTTGGTCGATGGCTCCTTGGGATCGCGAACCGCCGTGTTCCAGGAGCCGTATGCAGACGACCCGTCGAATCACGGCATTTATCGCACGCCACCGGAAAAGCTGCGCGAATTGATCCTGGGCGCCGATGCAGCCGGTCTGCACATCGCCGTGCACGCCATCGGCGACGAAGGCAATGACAAAGTGCTCGGCATGTTCGAGGAAACCATCGCCAGGAACGGCGCGCGGGATCGGCGCTTCCGCATCGAGCACGCTCAACACTTGCTAGCGAGCGATGTGCCGCGCTTTGCGAAGATGAACATTATCGCGTCGATGCAGCCTTATCACGCCATCGATGACGGTCGCTGGGCCATCAAGCCGCTGGGTCCGGAACGTCTGCACACGGCGTGGGCGGTTCGCTCGCTGCTCGATGCCAAGGCCAAGGTCACGTTCGGGTCGGATTGGCCGGTGGCGCCGATCGATCCGCTGCTCGGCGTCGGCGCGGCGGTGCTCCGACAAACCATTGACGGTGCGAACCCAAGCGGCTGGGTGCCGGAACAGAAGATCACGGTGCAGGAAGCGTTGACCGCGTATACAACGACTAACGCCTATGCCGGCTACCAGGAAGACCGGCTGGGCCTGATTGCGCCGGGCTATCTGGCCGATCTCACCATCCTGGATACCGACCTGACGAGTTGCGCACCGGAACAGCTCACGCGGGCCAGGGTGCTGAGCACGCTGGTGGATGGCAGAGTACGGTTCGGAACCGACAAGACTTAGCTAACGCAGATGCCGGGCCATGGACGGCCCGTCGAGCGCTGTGAAAACCACGCCTTTCGTAAGCGAGGCGTTGTAAAAGTCAGGAATGACTTTTACAACGCAATAGAGCAGCTGATATTTTTACCTCCATGGAAGGACACAGCGAAGTAGCGGCGGATGTCATCACTGGCGGCGTGATCGCGCGGGCCGTCGAGCCTGCCGCGGGTGAAGCGAAAGACCACCGCCACGGCCAGTGCCGTAACTGTGGCGCGACCGTCAGCGGCGCCTACTGCTCCAATTGCGGGCAGGCCACTCACGTGCACCGCAGCCTGATCTCGCTGGGCCACGACATCCTGCACGGTGTGTTCCATTTCGAAGGCAAAGTCTGGCACACCATTCCGGAGCTGCTGTTTTTTCCGGGCCGCCTCACACGCCGCTACATCGACGGCGAACGCGCCAAGTTCGTCTCGCCGATGGCGCTGTTTCTGTTCGTCGTGTTCCTGATGTTCGCGGTGATTCCATTCACCGGCGACTTCCTGGCCGAGGACGCGAGCGTCGGCGATCCGTTGGGCGTTGCCAGCCAGTTCAAGGAAAACGTCGAGGACAACATCGAACGACTCGATGAACAGATCGAGGCGGCCCGTGAACAGCTTGCGGCAACCGAGCCGAACGCCGCGGAGCGCAAGAAAATCGAGGATCACATCGCCGCCTTGATGGCGACGCGCCAGGCCAATCAAGCCATGATCAAAGGCGACTGGCAGGAGATCGTGAAGTTCGCGCAGGAGCAGGAAGCGAACGCCAGGAGCGAGGCCAAAGCAGACGCGGCGCAGGCGCCAGGCGTCGCCGAGAAAATCGATAGCACCGAAGGTCGGCTGAAGAGTGCGATCGAGCAGGCCAGCAACAATCCCGCGCTGCTGGCTTACAAGCTCAAGACCACCGGCTACAAGTTTTCATGGGCGCTGATTCCGCTCAGCGTGCCGTTCATGTGGCTGCTGTTCTTCTGGCGGCGGGACATTCACGCCTACGACCACGCCATCTTCGTCACCTACTCGATCAGCTTCATGATGCTGTTCGCCGTCGCCGTCACGCTCCTGTACGACCTGGGCGTGAGCGCGTGGATCTGGGGCACGGCGATTGGCATCGTGCCCCCGCTGCACCTTTATAAGCAGTTGCGTGGCGCCTATGGGGTCTCGCGCTTCGGCGCCTGGGTGCGGCTGTTCCTGCTGAGCATCATGATCATCTTCGTGTTGACCATGTTCGCTGTGATCCTGGTCGCGATCGGCATGAACGGCTAACGCCGCTTCGCGAAGTACTCGGCATTGAGATGCCAGGTGTTGCCGCGGTCTTCCGAGAATTCGCCGCGCCAGGTGAAGCTGTCGGCAGTGATATCGGTAAAGGTCCAGCGTCGCGGCTGATCGCTGTCGTTTGCGCCGATCTGCACGATGTCCGACCCAACCTTTTTGGCGGCGAGCTGCACTCTCGCTCGCTTCACCGGATCGATCCACGTGACGTGCCAGATTTTCTGGAGCGGATCGTAGACGCGGAACGTCGTGCCACAGGCTCGATTCGCGCCGGCGATCGGCAGCTTGCTGTCGAGCGGCCAGCTCCACACGTCTTGAATCGCGCGACCTTCCAACGCCCGCGAGAAGTTCACCACCATGGTGACCGGCGTCGCCTTGCCCGGCTCCCGATACTCGGTTCCCGTAATGTTCCAATCGCCGAGGAACGGCGCGTAGATGTCCATTTCGGCGGGGATGGACTCATGCCTCGTGTTTGCGACGAGCGCCGGCACGAAACCCGATTGCGATGAAGCAGCCGCGCCGCTGCCCGCCACAGTGCCGGCGGCGGCCAGCAGCGATGGATAAATAAATGAACGTGAAATGGACACGACCGCTCCCTCCAGCCCGGTGAGAGCGTCAATGTACTGCCGGGATCAACGGCGCGCTGTTCGATTCTTAAGGAGTTGCGACTGATGGCGCGAGGGTGCGACGCCATACATCTTCGTGAACGCGGCGCTGAACTGACTATGGCTGGAGAATCCAAGATCCAGCGCCAGACCGGCGAGATCGTGCGCCTCGTCAAGTCGATGCAGCGCCAGGCCCAGACGCAGCTGAGTTTGATATCGGTACAGCGGCACGCCTTCGCCGCTACTGAAGGTTTGCGTCAGATGCACCGGCGAAGCACCGACGTGGCGCGCTATCTCGCTCAACGACCAGCGACGCTGCGGCTGACTGTGCAAGGCTTGTTTGGCGCGATCTATCAGTCGACTCGAGGCGGGCGTACGGCGCTGAGCACGGCGCGACCCACACGCGACCTGACGCACGACACTCAACGCCAACTCCTCCGCAAACAGCGGATTAGCGGATGAGTAGCGCAATCTCGAGACCTGCAACTGCAATTCGGGCGCGATGCGTCGTTGTGTCTCGGAGAAACCCACCGTGCCAGAGCGTACGGACACCCCCTCACCAGCAAGTTCCTCCAGAACATCAGCGGCGACCTGCAGCGACACGCAAGCGTCGCCGTCGTCGGCGAGATGATCGATCCGATACTCTTCGGCCGAATTGAAGAACAACGCCTGATTGACATCGGCGTGCGACGCACGCGCACCGACACGACGCACGAAACTGCCACGGTAAGGAATGACGATGTGGCTGACCGAATCGCATTCAGCGACACCCCGGTGCCGGCCGCGACACGCAAAGCATTGCACGTCGCGGATGCGGACCATCGGGCTGTCCAGCAGGGTTCGTGACAACAGGGCCGGCATGGCGGCAGTATAACGACATGGCACTACGAGCAGGCATCATCGGGTTTGGCGTTGCGGGTCGGTATTTTCATGCGCCGCTGTTGCGGGCTGCGGGCTTTCACATCGCGGCAGTCGTGACCAGTAAACCCGCGCCAGCCCAGGAATATCTCGGCGACGTTGACGTGCTCGCAAGCGCCGATGACCTGCTCGCCCGCAAAGACATCGACCTGGTCGCGATTGCGTCGCCGAGTCCACTGCACGTGCCGCACGCGGCTGCGGCTTTGCGCGCCGGTAAACATGTCGTCGTGGACAAGCCGCTTGCACCCACCACCGCAGAAGTCAGCGAACTGGAACAACTGGCGACGCAATACCGGCGCAAGCTGTCGGTGTTCCAGAACCGCCGCTGGGATAGCGACTTCCTGACGATCAAAAAGCTCATCGAGCAAGGGCGTCTGGGCAAGATCAATTCCTTTCATGCGCGCTGGGATCGGTTCCGGCCGCAGGTCACCGACAAGTGGAAAGATCGAGACGAGCCCGGCAACGGCATCCTCTATGACCTGGGCACGCACCTGATCGACCAGACATTGATGCTGTTCGGCCAGCCCGAGTGGTTGTACGCCAATGTTTTCAGCCAGCGCCCGAACAGCGTCACCGTGGATGGCTTCGAAATCCTGATGGGCCAGGGCTCGCTGCGCATGACGCTCGGCGTGAGTTTGATGTGCGCCGACGGCGGCTATCGATATCGCGTCAACGGATCGGAGGCTTCGTTCCTGAAGGCCGGCCTCGATCAGCAGGAAGAGCAGCTGAAAGCGGGCGTCGAGCCCGACGAGCACTTCTTCGGCGGCGAGCCCACCGAGCAGTGGGGCACGCTCGTGCAAGGTGCAGCGGGACGGCGCGAGGTCATCACACCCGAGACCGGCCGCTGGCTCTCGTTCTACGAAGAGATGCGAGAGGCCATCGAACACGACAAACCGGTTCCGGTGTCAGCCGGACAGGCGTATGACACAATCCGGGTCATCGAGGCCGCGCTCACCAGCAGCGCCATGGGCTGTCGCATCGACCTGCAGCCCGCCGCGCCTCTCGTCAGCCGCTGAAGTACCGCCATGCCATCGTTCGATATCGTTTCCGAGCTCGATGCCCACGAAGTGAGCAATGCCGTCGACCAGGCCAATCGCGAAGTCGGCCAGCGTTTCGACTTCAAGGGTACGGATGCCAGATTCGAGCTGAAGGAGCTGGTCGTCACGTTGCACGCGAAAGCGGAGTTTCAGCTCAAGCAGATGCTCGACATCCTGATGCTGAAATTGTCCAAGCGCGGCATCGATGTCGCCTGCACCAAGGTCGAAGACCCCGTCGTGCTCGGGCAGACGGCGCACCAGGTCGTCACCTTGCGCGAGGGTATCGAAAGCGAGCTGGGCAAGAAGCTGCAGCGCCTGATCAAGGATTCAAAACTGAAGGTGCAGGCGGCGATTCAGGACAAGCAGGTGCGCGTCACCGGCAAGAGTCGCGACGATCTGCAGGAAGTGATTCGACTGGCGCGCGGCGCCAAGCTCGACATGCCGCTGCAGTTCAAGAACTTCCGGGATTGACCGGGCTCTGATCCGGGTACGACTGCCAGTCCTTGGCGACGATCAAGCGCGCGCCGCGCCCGAACGTCATATACGACCACGCCCATTGGATCAGTACCGACAGGCGGTTGCGGAAGCCGCTCAATCGGTAGATGTGCACCACCAGCCAGAACCACCACGCCGGCACGCCGGTTAGTTTCCAGCCACGAAACTCGCTGATTGCACGACTGCGTCCGATCGTCGCCATCTGTCCGAGGTCGACGTACTCGAACGCGGGACGCGGCGTTTGCGGGCCGCTGCGAACTTCTTTCCTGATCAGGTCCGCCGCGTAGATGCCTTCCTGCATGGCGACCAGCGCGACCCCTGGCAGCGGTCGACCATTGGGGCCGGCGCGACTCGACATGTCGCCGGTCGCAAAAATTTCGGGATGACCTTCGATGGTCAGGTCCGGCCCGGTGAACACGCGACCTGCGGGATCGAGCGGCACGCCCAATGTGCGGCCGAGATCGGCCGCTCGCACGCCGGCCGCCCAAAGGACCGTCGCAGCCGCTATCTTGTCATTGCCGATGACCACGCCCTCGGCGGTCACATTCGTCACGCGCGCACCTGTCCACACTTGCACGCCTAGCGACTCCAGGTCGCGCATCGCTCGCGCGGCGAGCTTGTCATCGAAGGATGTGAGAATTCTGGGACCAGCCTCGACCAGGATCACGCGCGTTTGACGCGGATCGATGCTGCGAAAGTCGCGAGCCAGCGTGAAGCGACTCATCTCACCGATGGCGCCCGCCAGTTCGACGCCGGTCGGGCCGCCGCCAATGACGATGAAGGTGAGCTGTCGCCGCCGCTCTTCGGGATGTGTCTCGCGTTCCGCGATCTCGAATGCTTCGAGCACTCGCCGCCGTATCTCGGTAGCCTGCGGCAGCGACTTGAGCCCGGGTGCGTGCGGCTCCCACTCTTCATGGCCGAAATATGCGTGCTGGGCGCCGCAGCCGAGCACCAGGTAATCGTAGGGAACATCGCCAACGTCGGTGACGACTTTGCGATTCGCGGTGTCGACGCTCTGCGCCGTCGCCTTCAACACGCGGATGTTGCGATATCTGGCGAGCAGGCTGCGGATGGGAACGGCGATGTCGGCCGGACTGAGTGCGGCCATGGCGACTTGATACAACAGCGGCTGGAAGAGGTGATGATTCTCGCGATCGATCACCGTGACAGCGATGCCAGCGACATTGCCCAGGCGCTTCGCGGCATTCAGGCCGGCGAAACCGGCGCCCACGACCACTACTTGTTTTTCTTTGGCTTGTTTATCGCCCATCTATACGGAAGCCTCACCCATATCCAAGGCGGTCTGGCGCGGCTCGATGTAGCCGGCCGCCCATTCGACAATGGGGGCAACGCGGGGAGAAACCAATCGCAACGCTTGCGCCTTGTCGACCCAACGAAACTCGTTGTGCTCGGCGCGGCCGAGCGCTTCGATCACGGGCAGCGATACTTCGACGGTGGGAGTTTTGGCGAGGTAATAGCGGGCGACCTTGCCGCGGCTGTACGGGTTGGTCTGGATGTAGACCTCACCCCATGCGAAGTCCAAGTCGACGATCAGGGTCTCTTCGCGCACTTCGCGGATGGCGGCGGCCAGCGGCTCTTCGCCCGCCTCGACCATGCCTTTGGGAAAGTCCCAGTGGTTGTAGGCCCGCAATAACAGGTAAAGCCAGCCCTCGTGAGTCTCACGAATCACAACCACGCCGGCAGACAGTCTCGTGGGGCGGGGGGACATGGCGGCCAGTATAGCCGCCATGTCCGGATTTCTCACACGCTTGCGGCGGCAGCCGCGGACTCCGCGTGATACTCCAGCACGCCGGCGACGGCATGGATCACCGACGCGATGCGCACGGCGCTCTGGATCTGCTCGCGACTGATGCCGCCTTCACGCAGCTTCTTCTCGTGCGAGGTGATGCACATTCCGCAGCCATTGACGGCCGACACCGCCAGCGACAGCAGCTCGAAATCGAGCTTGTCGATGCCAGGGTTGCCGATGATGTTCATGCGCAGCCGGGCCGGCATGGTCGAATACTCGCCGTCTTCCACCAGGTGGAGAAAGCGGTAATAAATGTTGTTCATGCCCATGATGGCCGCTGCGGCGCGCGCGCCGTTCACATGCGCGTCGTCGAGGTGCGCCTTGGCCCACGACTCAATGGCGAGCGTGAGGTGCGGGTTGCGGGCGGCAATCGCGGTCGACAGGGCGACGGCGGCAATCTGCCTTTCGCTCAGGCCAGGGGCGCCCTGGGGGGTGAGCACGCTGCCGATATTGAGCTTCAGATCGCGCGCGTAATCCGGCAGCTGATCGCGGATCGTTTCGAGAGACATTACTAAACCTCCACAGTTGAACTTCGAGCTGGGACACCGGCGCGCAAAGCGCGCCGGCATCCATCGTCAGCAAAGGGCGCTGTGGCTCAAGCAGCCTGCAGCGTGTCTTCGCCCTTCTTCCAGTTGCAGGGGCACAGCTCGTCGGTCTGCAGAGCATCGAGCACGCGCAACACTTCTTCAGGGCTGCGGCCGACGTTCAGGTCGGTGACGTACGCGAAGCGGATCACACCCTGCGGGTCGACGATGTACGTCGCACGCTGCGCGACACCGGCTTCCGCATCGAGCACACCGAGCGCCGAGGTCAGCTCGCGCTTGATGTCCGAGAGCATCGGGAACGGCAGATTGCGCAGCTCTTCCTTGTCCTTGCGCCAGGCGAGGTGCACGAACTCGGAATCGGTGCTCACGCCGTAGACGACGGCGTCACGGTCGGCGAACTCCTTGTTGAGCTTGCCGAACGCGGCAATCTCGGTCGGGCAAACGAAGGTGAAGTCCTTCGGCCAGAAGAACACGATCTTCCACTTGCCATTGCTGCTGTTCGAATCGAACGGCTGGAACGCGTTGTTCAAATCGTTCGACACCACGCCGGTCAGCGAGAACTGCGGAAATTTCTGTCCAACACCTAACATGTATCACTCCTCCATCAACGATTACTTTGCGCTGGCTTGTGGCTGGGCGCGGTTTTGAAATATGTGCCGCGAAGCGCCCCGCTGTGGAGCCCCTTACGGCGACGGATGCAATTATGCGGGCGGAACCCGCAATCGCCAATCGATTGTTTCGGGTTTTTTGATAGACTTCGCCTATGAGCCAATTTTACTGGACACAGGTTACTCGCCCATGAATCTGCGCGACCTGCGTTATTTCGTGGCCCTCGCCGACACCAAGCACTTCGGCAAAGCCGCCGAGCGCTCCTTCGTCAGCCAGCCGACCCTGTCGGCGCAGTTGAAGAAGCTGGAAAACTACCTCGGCGTGCAATTGATCGAGCGACAGCCGCGCCGGGTAACGCTGACCGAGACCGGCGCGAAGATCCTACCGCTCGCGCGCCGCATCCTGCAGGAGAGCGACGAGATCATCTCGCTGGCTCGCAACGAACATGACCCCTTATCCGGCAAACTCAAGCTCGGCTTGATCCCGACCATCGGGCCTTACTTGTTGCCCCTGGTGGCGCGACGGCTGCGCAAGCAGTTACCGCAATTGAAGCTGATGCTGTACGAATATCAGACGCAGCAGCTGCTGGAGAAATTGCGCGACGGCGAGATCGAGGTCGCGATCCTGGCGCTGCCCGTGCCGATGGACGGATTGGAAGCGCGCGAGCTGTATCACGAGGACTTCAACGTCGCAGTGCCCAACAATCACCCGCTGGCGAAAAAGGCGCACATCAAGCTCGACGATCTGACCGGCGAGACCTTGCTGCTGCTCGAGGACGGCCATTGCCTGCGCGATCAAGCCCTGGATGTGTGCAATCGCATCGACGTGAAAGAGAACGAAGACTATCGCGCCACCAGCCTGGAAACGCTGCGCCAGATGGTGGCCGCCGGCCTGGGCATCACGTTGCTGCCGGATCTGGCGACGCGCGGGCCGTTCGGCTCGGGTCAGGGGCTCGCGGTCAAAGAGTTCGCGCGGCCCGTACCCACGCGTACGGTCGGTGCGATCTGGCGCAAGAGCACTTCACGCACCGAAGCAATCAACGCCATGTGCGAAGTCATCAAAACGGCAATGACCGAATGATCCGCCTGCTGCGAAATCTGGCCCTTGCAGCGTTGGCGCTGCTCGCCGCCGGCTGCGATCGGATGAGCGCACCGGTGCGCGTGGAAGATGCATGGGCGAATGCGACGCCAGCAGGCGCCACCGTCGCGGCTGTGTATATGAAGGTCACGACCAAGGACGCAGACACGCTGCTGTCCGCGACCACGACCGTGGCCGATCACATCGAAATGCACACCAACAGCGAACAGAACGGCATGATGCAAATGCGGCCGCTGTCGAACGTGCCGCTCGAGGCGGGCGAGCCGTTCACATTCGCTCCGGGGGGTGCGCACTTCATGCTGGTGGAATTGCGGCAACCGCTGACGGCCGGCCTGCGCTTCCCGATGACGCTGCAGTTCCAGCATGCTCCGCCGCAAACGGTGCAGGTCCGAGTCGTTGAACTCGGCAGCCGCTAAGGCGTTTAGCTACACATGTCCAATCCGCCTGCCCTTCCCAGTCCCGCCGACCTACACGAAGACCAGATCGTCGCGCTATTGCGATCCGGGGCACACGCGGCGCTGTTGAGCGCGTACTTTGGCGAGCTCGAGTATCGCGAGCTGGCGCAACTGG
Source organism: Peristeroidobacter agariperforans (assembly GCF_004138335.1). Taxonomy (GTDB): domain Bacteria; phylum Pseudomonadota; class Gammaproteobacteria; order Steroidobacterales; family Steroidobacteraceae; genus Steroidobacter; species Steroidobacter agariperforans. The sequence continues at coordinate 848,856 of NZ_RYFW01000001.1, forward strand.
CGAAGCTCGCGGCCACTCGCAGCAACGGTCGTGGCGAGGTGGTGTTCATCCTGCCCGGAATCATGGGCTCGCGCTTGGGATCGTTGCGGCGACGAATGACGTCGTTGCTCTGGCTGCACCCGATGGCCATTGCGCAGGGCGGATTGTCGCAACTGGCATTGCCGGCCGGAAAGTCGCTGCGTGCGTTGGGCGTCATGTTGCCCGGCTATCTGAAACTGCGCCTGTCGCTGGAGATCGCCGGCTTTCTTCCGGTGTTCCACCCTTTCGACTGGCGTGCCGATCTGGAAACGCTGGCTCGGGCGTTGACGCGCGCCATCGAGAAGTCCGGCGCGCGCAAAGTGCACATCGTCGCGCACAGTATGGGCGGTCTGGTCGCGAGAATCGCATTGGCGAACGATCGCAACGGGCGCATTCAACGACTGGTGCAACTCGGCGCACCCAACCAAGGATCGTTCGCACCAGTGCAGGCCCTGCGCGCCGCTTATCCGACGGTTCGCAAAATCGCTGCGCTCGATCAGCTCAGCACGGCAGAGCAACTCGCGCGCACCGTGTTCCTCACTCTGCCCGGTCTCTATCAAATGTTGCCGTCGGCGCTGACGGCCGATGAACCAAATCTGTTCGACCGTGCGCAGTGGCCCCAGGATGAACTCGTGCCCGATGCCACGATGCTGAACCGTGCCGGCAAAGTGCGCAGCCGCATGCCCCCGCCCGATGAACGCTGCGCCGTCATCGTCGGCACGAATCAGGAAACAGTGACGTCACTGCGATTGCGCGACGGCGGCTTCGAATATTCAATCCGGCGCGATGGCGATGGCACCGTGCCACTGGCTCGCGCGCTCTGGGAAGGTGCGGAAACCTGGTTCGTTCAGGAGAATCACGGCGCGCTGACCATCAATAATGAAGTGCTGGCCGCGGTCGGCAACATCCTGAAGGAAGGAACGACCGGGCGACTCTCCACGACGCGACCGGCGCCCGCGAACGAGATCGTCCGCACCGTCACCGATGCCGAGTTGCGGGCGGCAGCCACTGAGAAAGTGCACTGGGATCGTCTGACACTCGACAGTCGCCGACGCATTCTGGATCCCATCATTACTCCAGAGTTCAGTTCGGCGGTTCCGGTGGTGCCCCGCACTGCTTAGGTGTAGGCTAGCTCACCGATCGAGTAATCACCGCGCCGGCAACGTTTCGGCGCAGTGTCGTCGTTGATAGGGGGCTAAGTAACGGTGCAACCAACCGATACTGCAAATCCTGACTATTATCATCGCGTCGTCGATTGCCAATGGGCATGCCCTGCCCATACGGACGTTCCCGAATACATCCGCTTGATTGCGCAGGGGCAGTTCACGGCCGCCTATCTCGTCAACCGTGAATCCAACGTTTTCCCCGGCATTCTGGGTCGAGTCTGCGATCGGCCTTGCGAGCCGGCCTGTCGGCGTGGGCGCGTCGAGGCAGAGCCGGTCGCCATCTGCCGTTTGAAGCGCGTCGCCGCCGATCATCGCGACGACGTACGGCCGTATCTGCCGAAAGCGCCGGCCCAGAAGAATGGCAAGCGCGTGGCCTGCATCGGCGCCGGGCCCGCTTCGCTCACCGTAGCCAACGATCTCATGCCGCTGGGTTACGAAGTCACGATCTTCGAGAAGTGGCACACACCCGGCGGACTCATGCGCACCAATATTCCGTCGTTCCGTCTGCCGGAGCAGGTGCTGGCCGAAGAGATCGGCTACATCGTCGATTTGGGGGTGGATCTGCGTCTGGGCTCACCGGTGACGAGCATGAAACAGTTGCTCGCCACCGGTGAGTTCGACGCCATATTCGTCGGCAGCGGCGCGCCCAAGGGCAAAGATCTGAATTTGCCTGGACGCCACGATCCGGGCGCCGCAGCTCATATTCATATCGGCATCGACTGGCTGGAGTCCGTGGCTTTCGGCCACGTCAAGAACATCGGCCGTCGTGTGCTGATCATCGGCGTCGGCAACACTGCGATGGATTGCTGCCGTTCCTCGCTGCGGCTGGGTGCAGACGATGTGAAAGTCATGGCGCGCAAGCCGCGCGGCTTCTTCAAAGCCTCCGAGTGGGAATTGGAAGATGCCGAGGCCGAGAACGTCGAGATTGTCGTGAATCACGCGCCCAAGTCGTTCGTCATCGAAGACGGTCGGCTCACCGGCATGCAGTTCGACGTCATGGAATACGACCTGGATGCGAAGGGCCGCATCGTCGCCGAGCGCACGATCGGCGAGAAATTCTTTGCCTGCGACGATGTGATCCTGGCCATCGGCCAGGAGAACGCGTTTCCCTGGATCGAGAACGACCTGGGCGTCGAGTTCGATCAATGGCATGTGCCGAAGGTCAACGCCGCGACATTCCAGTCGACGCGGCCGGATGTTTTCTTCGGCGGCGACGCGGCATTCGGGCCGAAGAACATCATCTGGGCCGTAGAACACGGCCATCAGGCCGCCATCTCCATTCACAAACATTGCCAGGACCAGGATGTGACGCAGCGCCTGCCGCGCATGCTGAACCTGTCGAGCCGCAAGATGGGCTTGCACGAGTGGGCCTACAAGAACGACTACAACCCGCTCGAGCGGCGGCTGATGCCGCACGTCGACCTGAAGGAGCGTTTCAAGAAAATCAATATCGAAGTGGAGCTGGGCTTTACTGCCGAGCAGGCCGCCGCCGAAGTGCAGCGCTGCCTGAACTGCGACGTGCAGACTGTGTTCGACGCGCGCCTTTGCATCGAATGCGATGCGTGCATCGACATCTGCCCTGTGGATTGCCTGACAATGACGCCGAACGGTGACGAAGCCGAGCTGCGGCAGCGCCTGAAAGCCCCGTCATTGCGCGCCACGCAACCCTTGTTTGTATCCGCACCGTTGCAACATACGGCGCGGGTAATGGTCAAAGACGAAGACGTCTGCGTACATTGCGGACTGTGCGCCGAGCGCTGCCCGACGGCGGCGTGGGATATGCAGAAGTCGAAGATCCGCATTCCTTATGCGAGCGACGAGACCACTCCATGCAGCACGCAGCCAGCCCAGACTCGCCGGACCGCATAAACGACTTCGTCATCAAGCTAGCGAACGTCAACGGCACCGGCTCCGCCAGCGCCAACACGCTGCTGATGAAATCCATGTTCCGGATGGGCATTCCGGTCATGGGCAAGAACTACTTCCCCTCCAACATCCAGGGCCTGCCCACCTGGTACGAGATCCGCATTTCGCGCGACGGCTATGTCGCTCGCTCCGGTCGCATCGACTTCATGGTCGCGATGAATGCCGAAACGTACGCCAAGGATGTGAAGGAAGTCAGCCCCGGCGGCTATCTGCTCTACGACTCGACCTGGCCCAGGCCGGCGCTGTTGAAGCGCGACGACATCACTATTTTCGGCGTGCCGCTGGCCCGCATTTGCAACGAGACCTTCCAGGGCGTGCGCTCGCGCATTCTGCTGAAGAACATCGTCTACGCCGGCGTGCTGGGCGCTTTGCTCGACATCGATCTCGATGTCATGCGCTCGCTGCTCGGCGAGAGCTACGCGAACAAGAAGTCGCTGCTCGACTCCAACGTCAAGGCGCTGGAGCTGGGCTACAACTACGCCAAAGAACATTTCCAGTGCCCGCTGCCGTTGCGCGTGACGCGCATGGACATGACGGCGAATCACATCCTGATCGACGGCAACACGGCGGCGGCGCTCGGTTGCATGTATGCCGGCGCTACTGTCGGTGCGTGGTACCCCATCACGCCGTCGACATCGCTGATGGATGGCTTCAAGAGTTTCTGCCAGAAGTGGCGCATCGATCCCGAGACCGGCAAACGCAATTACGTGATCGTTCAATGCGAGGATGAGCTCGCCGCGATCGGCACCGTCATCGGCGCGGCCTGGAATGGCGCACGCGCATTCACGCCGACCAGCGGCCCCGGCATTTCCTTGATGAACGAGTTCATCGGCCTGGCCTACTACGCCGAGGTGCCGGCCGTGATCTTCGACATTCAACGCGTCGGTCCATCGACAGGCATGCCCACGCGCACTCAACAGTGCGATTTGATGATCGCAGCGTACGCTTCGCACGGCGATACTCGTCACGTCCTGCTGTTCCCGAACAGTCCGGAAGAATGTTTCTACATGGCCGTACACGCGTTCGATCTCGCCGAGCGCCTGCAGACGCCGGTGTTCGTCATGTCCGATCTGGACATCGGCATGAACGACTGGATGTGCCCGGACCTGAAATGGGACGACGCCTACGCGCCCGATCGCGGCAAGGTGCTCACGAAAGAACAGCTCGAACAGATCGACAAGTTCTATCGCTACTTCGATAAGGACGGCGACGCCATTCCCTATCGCACTTTACCCGGCACGCATCCGAAGGGTGCTTATTTCACGCGCGGCTCGGGTCACACGCAGTACGGCGGCTATACGGAAGATTCGACCGAGTATCAAATCGTGCTCGATCGTCTAAAGCGCAAGTTCGACACCGCCAAGACGCTCGTGCCGAAGGCCATGCTCGACAGTCGCGGCTCGACGAGCCTCGGCCTCGTGTCGCTGGGCAGCTGCGACGGCGCCGTGCGAGAGGCGCTCGACCTGCTGCGTCGTCGCGGCGTGCAGATCGATTACATGCGAGTGCGGGCGTTTCCGTTCGGCCAGGAAGTCGAGGACTTCCTCGCCTCGCGTTCACAGGTCTTCGTGGTCGAACAGAACCGCGACGCTCAACTACGCAGCCTGCTGACACTGGAAACAGCTGTGGAAAAAGCCAAGCTGCACTCGATCCTGCACTACAGCGGCCTGCCCATGTCTTCGAGCGTGATCGTCGACGGCGTACTCGCCTCCATTCCCGAAAAGCGTCTCGCCGTGGGAGGCTGAGCATGAGCTTCATTGCCAAGCCGAAGATCGCGCATCCCGGCCTTCCCAAGAACGAGCTCGGGCTGACCCGTCGCGACTACGAGGGCAGCATGTCGACGCTGTGCGCCGGCTGCGGACACGACTCGATCACCGCCGCGGTCATCGAAGCGTGCTGGCAGATGTCGATGCGGCCAGAGCAGTTGGTGAAGTTGTCCGGCATCGGCTGCTCGTCGAAGACGACGGCGTATTTCGTGAGCGGCGGTCACGGCTTCAACTCCGTGCACGGCCGCATGCCCTCGATCGCCACTGGCGCGATCGCCGCGAACAAAGATCTGCACTACATCGGCGTTTCCGGCGACGGCGACACGCTGTCAATTGGCTTCGGCCAGTTCGCGCACGCCATGCGGCGCAATCTGAACATGCTCTACATCGTCGAGAACAATGGCGTGTATGGGCTGACCAAGGGGCAGTTCTCCGCATCCGCCGACATCGGCTCGAAAGCCAAAAAGGGCGAAGAGAATCTGCAGCCGCCCATCGATCCGGTGCTGGCCGCGCTCACGCTCGGCGGCACATTCGTGGCTCGCAGCTTTTCCGGCGACAAAGAGCAACTGGTGCCGCTGATCATCGCCGGCTTGAAACATCGCGGCTTCGCGCTGATCGACGTGCTGTCCCCGTGCGTCACGTTCAACGATCACGAAGGCTCGACCAAGAGTTACGAGTTCGTGCGCGACCACTACGACGAGGTCGTACACGCGGACTTCGTGCCGCCGGCGCGTGAGATCACGGCGCAGTATGCGCAGGGCGATACGATGCCAGTCACCATGCACGATGGCAGTCTGATCCTGTTGCGCAAGCTGGACCCTTCCTACGATCCGAGGCATCGTGGCCAGGCGTTCAATTATCTGCGCGACAAGCTGGCGCAGAACGAATTCGTCACCGGGCTGATCTATATCGACGAGAAGAGCCCGGACTTTCACGAAGTGAGCGGCACGACCGCCACGCCGGTGAATCAGCTGCCTTTTGCGAAGCTGACCCCCGGATCGAAAGGGCTGGAGAAGATTCTGTCGCGCTACCGCTGAGGCGGCGCGCTGAAGTCGAACAGCACTTCGGACTTCTCGTAAACCTTGCTGATGCGCTCGCCATCCCAAACGTAGGCGAGCGCGGCGCCCGCCACGGGAATACTCACCGCCTGCGGCTTGAACGCCGCGACGCACTCGCCGCCCTCGTGTCGAACGCTTCGATATACGAGCCCCCAATGGCCCTGATCACGCAACGGTCTGGCAAACGTCTGCGACGGACTGTAGTCGTCGGGCTGATGCAGATGATCGAAACGCGGGCTGCGCACGTCCAGGAACGGCTGCACCGGCCGGTTCACGTAAGCACGCATGTCGACTTCGCAAGGACTCTCGTTGGTCGACGCCATGAATATCCCGCGGTGATAGGCCGTTTCGCGGACCGCGGTCTCCAGCGTGTGCGCGGCATAGTAGACGCCGAAACTACCGTCGCTGAAACGGCTGGGAAACCCGGTATGAGTGAATGGAGCCATCACGATGGTGGCGCCCGGCCCGTGCACGCGATCCTCATCGGGCATCACCGGCGCTTCGCCGCTCTCGTCACGCAGGCGGTCGTTGGTGAGTCCTTCGATGAAATAACCCAGCTCCCTTTTTTGCGGCGGCAGAATATTTTCGAACACGTTCACCGGCGGATGCCGGGAAGCGACGATTCGATACATCTTCTGCCAGCGGAGCGTGACCGCGCGCGGCTCGGCCGTCATCCGCGCTGCGCGTCCAGATAACGACGCACATCCGCCAGGTCGACGACCCGACCGGCAAGCATCCGCTCTAGCGCTGACTTGCCGCCGAAGCCGTGCGCCGAATTGGGCTTCTTCACCCACGCATCGGCGACTTCCTGCGTGGGCAGCAAAATGTGCAGCGCCTTATAGATACCCATCACATAGCTGATGCGCTCCAGAGTATCCGCGGACACCCGCGCGGCGCGCTCGCTCTTCCACTTGAAGAAGGTCGAACGGGGCGGCGAGCCCAACAGCACCCGCTCTTCTTCGGCGCCGAGGCGCCAGGCGGCAGTGATATTGAAGAAGGCCGTCAGGGCGGCGGACCCTAGTTCATCCGGGTCGAACCCGGCGCGCTCGAGACTATGAGGTTGCATCATGGTCCAGTCCTCCAATGGAGTAACTACGAAATTACTCCATTTTTGGACTAAGCGCCAGTGCGATCCGGGGGGCGTTTACGTTTTCAGCGCGGCGCGCAGCCGCCTGAGCACTCGCCGCGGGTGGCGCCTCAGTTCGCGGGGTTCGATGGCCAGCACGCGGTACCCCATATCGGTGAGGAATTTCAGGCGTGCGTCGCAAGGAGCCAGTTCGACGACCAGCGCCTGCTCGATAAACAGGCACTCGACCACGAAGGGGCCAATCTCAAATTGACGGGTGAGGGCGAATTCGCGCAGCTCGCGCGCAGCGAGCAGTTCGGCGAGCGCTTGGGACTCGCGGGCGATGCGCTCCTTCGCACTTCGGTCCTTGAAGTCTTTTGTCAGCATGGAGCGCAGCGTACCTGCCGCGCTCAGCTCGAATCAGTGCAATTAGGTGCTGGTTTGGCGAGAAATTGCCACGACCAGGACGCCGAATTTCAGCGTGGCTTGCCGAGCCACAGCCGGCAGACCGTCGCATTACGTTCAATCGCTGCACCGACGCGCCGGTGTTGCAGCCCTCGCTGCATACAGCGCGGGTCGCGCGCCCACTGCAGAGCGTAGACCATCGGATCCAAGCTGGCGTTCACCAGCTCCCGTACATGCTTGCCCCATTGCTTGGATTTCATAACAACCTCGCGTCTCCACGATCAAAGAACGTTCCGCTCGCGTAGGCAGTTCCGCAGCCTCAGTCCGACAGATCGGCACAAGACTGCCGCCGTTTAGCGACAGGGCGCACAGAAACGGAAAATCCCGGCGTGACCGGGTCTGCGTTTTCCGACCTGCAGTGCGCTCAACGAAACTTTGCGGATGGCCGCACGCAAAACAGTCATTTGCCCGCCGTCCTTTTGAATTCGCGGTATGAGTCATGCGACCGCTTGGTTATGATCAAACCCTCGAGAACAAAACAACGTCGTCCGCTGCTAGCGATGGGGAAGCTCATGACATCCACCCTGTTCGATCTCACCGGCAAAGTCGCAGTGATCACCGGCTCGAGCCGCGGAATCGGTCGTGCGATCGCGGAGCGCATGGCGGAACATGGCGCGAAGGTCGTGGTCAGCAGCCGCAAGCTCGATGCTTGCGAGGAAGTCGTCAAAGCGATCAGAGACAAAGGCGGCGAAGCGATCTCGCTCGCGTGCAACATCAATCGCAAAGAAGATCTGCAGAAACTGGTCGATGACACGATCAAACAGTGGGGCGGCATCGACGTGCTGGTGTGTAACGCCGCCGTCAATCCGTACTACGGCCCGTCGATCAACATGCCGGACGATGCGTACGACAAAGTGATGAACAGCAACGTGCGCAGTAACTTCTGGTTGTGCAACATGGTGCTGCCGCAGATGGCGCAACGTGGCGGCGGCTCGGTGATCATCATCTCCTCGATCGCCGGCATCCTCGGCTCGCCGACACTCGGCGTGTATGGCTTGTCGAAAGCGGCAGACATGGCGCTGGCCCGCAACCTGTGCGCTGAATGGGGGCCGAAGAACATCCGCGCCAACTGCATCGCGCCCGGCCTGATCCGCACCGATTTCGCCAAGGCGTTGTGGGACGATCCGAAAGTTTACGAGCAGACCGTGAAGGTCTATCCGCTGCGTCGAATCGGCGAGCCCGATGAAATCGCCGGCGCCGCCGTGTTCCTCGCCGGCCCGAGCGGCTCATTTATGACGGGCCAGACCATCGTGATCGACGGCGGCGGAGTCGTCGGCCGCGGCGGCTGAACGTGGCAGACGACGCCACCGCTACGAAGCCTCTCATCGAGCGCAACGTAGCACGCGCAGTGGTGCTCGATGAGCACGAGCGAGTGCTGTTACTGCAAGTCGGCGAGTACGGTAACCCCGAGTTCGGCACGGCGTGGGAGTTACCGGGTGGCGGCATCGAGGCCGGCGAAACTCACACACACGCGCTGATGCGTGAGTTACGTGAAGAAACCGGCATCGTCGTCACAGCAGAGCAGATCCAAGCGCCAACGTGGCGCCGCGATGTCATTTATGACTATCGCGGCTCGCGACGCTTGCAACATGAAGCGATTTCCACGGTGCGGTTGCACGGCCCCGCGCCAGAGATACAAAGCCTGCTGCGCGATGCATTCGAGCAGTCGGATCTGTTCGACGCGCGCTGGTGGACCCAACAGGAAATTCTCGCGAGCCGCGAATGGTTCTACCCGCACAGCCTGCCCGCGCTGCTAGCCAGGTTCCTGAGCGGCGAAACGATCAGCGAGGGCCTGGAAGTCTGGGACAAGGCCGCATGGCGCGCTAACTCCTGACTCGCGGCACAAAGAAGAAGTCGCCCACTTCGTGCCCGGCGCCCTTGATCGACTTGAACTCGGGGACCTGCACGAACTTGTTCTTCTGTGCGGCAATCTCGACGCGCTTGCGAATCCGGCTGAACAACTCGGGGCTGGAAAGAATGCCCTGATTGTTTTCCAACTCGTCGAGGAACGCACGAGCGAATACGGAGTTGCCGCCACTGCCTTCATCGAGGACCGGCTTATCGCCGCCCGAGGACAGCAGCAGCCGCGCGCGCTTCGGCAATTTGAATTTGATGTAGTCCTTCGAATAGGTGACCTTATCGTTCAGGAACAGATAACTCGGATCCGTTGACAGCAAGCCCGCGTAGCACGAGTCCGCGACCACTAGCACGCGCTTAGCGGGCAAGCGGCCGAGATGACCGGTGATCTGCTCGTTCGGCACCCAGAAGGTGTCTTTCGGTGGCGCGTCCGCGTTCACCGGCAGCCAATAGCCCGCCTCGCTCTTGCCACTTTGCAAACGCGCGCCATGGCCGGCGTAGTAAATGAGCAGGTTGTCCTCGGGCTTGAGCACGGCATTGAGATCGTTGATGGCCTTCAACATCGTAATGTCGTTGGCGTCTTCGAGAATCGACACCGTGAAGCCGTAACGATCGGCAAGGATGCGAGCCGCACGAGCCGCGTCGTACTTCGGCGTTTCCAGACTCTCGATGCTTTGATAGTTCTGATTGCCGATGACGATGGCGTAGTAGCGCCCGAAGTTCATGCCCTGGAGCGTGCGCTCGTCGGCAGTCGGCGGCAGCTGGGCCAATTCAGTCGTGCCCTGCGGAGTACGAGTCTTTGGAATGCCGGCCAGACGCTCCGTGCTCTTGCGACGCTCCTGCTCGAGCTGTGCGATCCAGCGCTTCAGCGCTTCGATTTCCTTGCTGCTGTTGTCGGCGGTCTGCTCGACAGCCGGCTGCTTCGCGAGCTGCTCCTGCAAGTCCTTCAGTTGCTTCTGCAGGATTCCGAGCTGCGCGTCTTTCTCCGCGATGGCGGCATCGAGCTCTTTGCGCAGCTCGTCCTGCTCGCGCTGCGCGGCCGACGTGAAAATGATGTTGTCCTCCGGCACACCCCAAGCCTGTCGATACAGGTTCAAAGCTTTGAGCCCATCCTGCGGCACACCCAGACCCTGCTCATACATCGTGCCCAGATTGAACAGCGCCCGTGCGTAGTTCTTATCCGCAGCCTTCTGATACCACCTGGCCGCCGCTTCGTAGTCCGGCGGCACGCCCATGCCGCGCTCGTAGATCTCGCCAACATTGGTCTGGGCTTCGACATCGCCCGACTCCGCCGCTTGCATCCAGATGCGTAGCGCGGACTGCAGGTCGGCGCGATCGTAGGCGACATACTCGCCGCCGCGGATCGAACAATCCGATGCGGTGGTCCGAATTGGCCGTCGCTGCGAAAGGAAGCTGCTATTGCCGAGCTGGCGCACCTGCCCCGGCAACAGGCAGTCGACGATCTCCAGCTCGGAGCGCTTCACCATGCCCTTGGTCGCCGCTTTGTCGGTAACGCCGGGCGCTGCGGCCGAGGCGATGACGAACAAGCTCGGGGCGAGCAGTGCCGTGATTCGGCCCAGAGTCTTCGGCAGGTGGCGCGTTTTCATATTTAGAAGCTACGTTGGAAGCGCAGGCCCATGCTCACGTCCTGGAAGTTGATGAACTCGAAGCTCTCCAGGCGCTGGTACTCGACGTACCCTGAAATGCCGTGGATGAACTGCGCCGAGAGGCCAGTGGCCAAGCGCCAGTACGATTCATCCGGGTTGTCTGTTTCCACGAGGATGGGCGGCGTGCCGGTCGCATTCGGGTCGGCGGCGAAGCGCACGCCAAACACATCGGCGTCGTCCTTGAACTCACGCACGTAGTCGATGCGCAGGTGTGGCAGCAGCACGCCCCAGCTCAGATTCCACGCATATGTGGCGCGGAAGCCCAGATTGCCAGTGAACGATTGGAAGGTCTGTTCGTCGTAAATCAGGTTCAAGCCGCCAGCGCCGCTCTCGGTGAAGCCATCGATCGTCGCATCGATATAGAACAGGCCCAACGTCGGCGACAACGTGAGCCCGCCGACCAGAAAGTCATAACCGCCCGAGAGGCCGGCGCTGTACGTCATGCCATCGGTGTCGCCATGGGCGTCGACGTTCACCAGGCCGGCGCCATCCACATAGGTGATGTTCCGATCGGCGCCGTAATCGGCGTTGGCGACATTGACGATGGCATCGAAATAGAAATTCTTGGCCGCATAGGTGGAGCCATAAAGTGAGAAGGCCCAGGTGTCGGTATCGAGTCCGCCTTCATCCCGCGGATTGAATTCGATGCTCGACTGTCCGTACGCGAGCGACACGCCACCGACCAGCTTGTCGTTGAAACGGTAATCCAAGCCACCCACCAGCGCCCACTGATTCGCATCGAAGGCCGGGCTGCTGTCACTGCGGTCCTTCTCGCCGAAGCTGTAGTTGCCGCGCGCCCACATGCCCCACTTGTCGCTAAGCAGGCCGCCGGGCTCGTCGGCACTGGCGCCGCCACCCAACAGGCCCTTCACCATGTCCTGCAGTTGAGCCAGCGGCACGGACTTGCCATCGACGATGATGTTGAGGCCCGCGAGGCTGAGTCCTTTGGCGCCGCCACGCAGCGCCATCAAACGATCCATGACGCTGGCGTACTGCGTGTTCGCGAACAGCAGCGTCTGCGTGCGCGCGACGGCGAAGTCGTCGGCGACCATTTCATCCAGCGCATCGATCTGATTTGCCGTGGTGTTATTGATCTGCAGGCCGTTGCAACGGATCAGCAGATCTTGCTGATCCGCGGTGAGGCCGGACAGATCGCGCAACTGGTTGCAGATGCGGTCCAACGCCAGCGCGACGCGGCGCTGATTCGGCGACAGGTTGGGAATATCGGCGAGCGTCGTGATCACCGGACCCGCGTCGACGGTAATCGTCACGGTGTCCGAAGCCTGCAGGCCGGCGTTGTCGGTCACCAGCAGTTGAATGAGGTTTTCGCCGTTCGGCAAGCGTGTTTGCAGCGTAGGCGAGCTGCTCGTGCCGAGCAGCGTTTCAGTCTGGCCGTCAGTGATGCTGGACCAGCGATACGTCACGATCTGACCATCGGCATCGGTAGACAGACTCGCATCCAGCGTCACGTCCTCGCCATCTTCACGGTCGCTATCGGCAACGCTGCGATCCGCTCCCGCATTCGCGGCGGGGCCGGTTGCATTGCCGACAGTGATCGTCACTTCGGTGAGAGTGCTCTCACCGCTTGCGTCGCTCACGATTACGCGGATGAACGAAATGCCGTCGGGCAGCGGGAGCGTCGGCGCCGGTGACGTCGACAGCTGCGTTTCGCCGTCGGTGCCATACCAGGCATAGCTGAGTATCTCGCCTTCCGGATCGCTCGCGGTGGCGCTGAACGAAACGTTCTCGCCCGGCGCGCCATCGCTGTCGTTCACGGTGCGATTGCCGCCGTTGATGCTCACCGCCGGTGCTTGGTTGAGATCCGCGCAAGTATCTTCTTGCGCCTCGTTGCCCGGAATCACGATGCCAGGACCCGGGGCATTGATAATGGTGATGCCAGGTGTGCCGGTCGAACCAGTGTCTCCCAGCGGGTTGGTGGCTGAAAGCGGCACGGACAGCGTGTCGCCACTGGCAGGTGTGTAGTCGATGTTCGAGATCTGGATGCAGACCCCGCCTGCATCGTTCGGATCGTAGCGCTGAATGCTCAGGCTGTCGGTCACATTGCCATTGAGAAACAGAATACCTTGTCCCGTATCGATATCGATCCGGGGCGAGCCGCTGACCGCGCCAGCCGTGCGCAGATTGATGAACACGTCCTGCCCGGGCGCGGGAATCGGAATATTGACCTGACTGCTGAAACTCGGCGGAATGGCCTGCGCCAACGGCGCCATTGCGAGCAGCGCCACGCCGCCCATCCATGTTGCCAACGTCCGTCCGGCTGCTCTGAGCGCCGCTGCCTTCATTGCAAGCTCTCCCTTGGTTTTTCGTATGAGCTGGCTCGCCAATCGCCACAATTCCGCGGCACGTAGTTATCCGCCGCTCTCGCTCGACTGCAACGGGCCATAAGTGCAGGCGCGCCCTTATAGCGGGGCGAACTGTGCCGCCGGAGGTTGACTTCCGTTGTGATGCAGGTCGCAATCGCGTGTCATGAACGTCAGGGTTGCCCTTAATGCCATATCCGCCTTGCTGCTCCTGGGCGGCTGCACCTCTGCAGGGCAGCGCCTGGATCGGCGTGCCCAGCAGGCCGGGCTCGAGATCGTTCATGTTACGGCCGGCGAGTTTCCCAGCATCGTGTATCTGAAACGCGGTGCTGCTGCCGATCATGCCAGGCAACCGTTGACGATATTCCTCGAAAGCGACGGCATTCCCTGGCTCGGCCGCGCACCGAGCGACGATCCCACCACGCGTCAGCCGGTCGCGTTGGAAATGTTGATGCGCTCGGCGGCGCCCGCCGCGTATGTCACCCGTCCGTGCTACAACGGGCTTCGCTCAGACAAATGCAACGTCGAGCTCTGGACCGGCGCGCGTTATTCAGCCGACGTCGTCGATAGCATGGTAGCGACGGTGCGAGAAGCACAGCGTCGCGTCGGCGCCGAGCAAGTCGCGCTGGTTGGTTACAGTGGCGGCGGCTCGCTCGCTGTGTTGATCGCGGAGCGGCTGGAGAATGTGTTTTCTGTGGTTACTGTCGCTGCCAATCTGGATACGGACGCCTGGACCGAGCACCACCGATATCTGCGATTGTCGCAATCGTTGAATCCCGCCCTGAGCGACCAGCCGCACCCCTGGCCCGAGTTACATCTGCGCGGCGCGAACGATCGGGTCGTGCCGCTCGCGACCATCGAACGATATTTCTTGCGTTACCCACGGGCGCAACAACGAACCATCGAAGGCTTCGATCACGTTTGCTGCTGGGTGCGCGACTGGCCGACGATCAGCGCGATCCCCACGCTGCCCGCGCCTTGAGCGCCGTGTCGGAGAAATCGGAGAATACGCCGTCGATGCCCAGCTCGTAGAAGCGCCGGTATTCCTGTTGCGGATCGTTGTGGTACTCGGGCGCCAACGTCGCGGGCTCATTGCGGAATGTATAGGTGTGCACGCGCAGGCCGGCTTGATGAGCCTGCTCGATCACCGTGGTCGTGAGCAACTTCGGCTGCCCGGCGTCGCGCAGGATCTGCCGTTTCCAGGGTCCGATCGCATTTGCGTACTTCGCCACGTCGGCGAGACTCTTCGGCCGCTCGCCGCCGCGACGATCGCCGTAGTCAGGAATGAGAACGCTCTCCACTCGCTGGCCGCTGTTGTCATAGATGAGCGATCCCTCGTCCATCAGCTGCACGAGCGGCAACGGTGTCCTCGCGCGCAGGTACTGCAGATTCGCACTCTCGAATGACTGGATGAAGATAGGCGTGCCTGCTTTGTTCAAGCCACGCCGAGTCAATGCATCCAGCAATCGATCTTCCAGCGGCAAGTTCAGCTGCAGATGGAACGCGGGATGCTTGGTTTCGGGATAGAGGCCGATGCGTCGCCCGCGCTTCGCCGACTCCTGCTCGACCAGATCGAGAATCTCTTCGAACGTCGGCACGGTGAACTTGCCGTCGAACTCCTTCGAACGCGCCGGATTGGGCTGCACGGCACGCAGCTGCCGGATCTCCGCAAGCGTGAAGTCGCTAGCGAAGAATCCGGTGACTTCCTTGCCGTCGAGCGTCTTGGTGCTCCGGCGCGATGCGAACTCGGGCCGCGACTTCACATCGGTGGTGTCATCGAGCAGCGGCTCGTGTCGCGCGATGAGCTGACCATCGCGCGTCGCGACCAGATCGGGCTCGACATAGTCGGCGCCGAACTCGATCGCCAGCAGATACGAGGCGAGCGTGTGCTCGGGCCGATAGCCCGAGGCGCCGCGATGAGCGATCACCAGCGGCGGCTTGCCGTCCAATGTCGCCCATTTGTCGTGCAAGGAAGGCTGCGCTTGCGCCGGTCCGCTCATCGTCGACACCATTGCGAACAAGAAACCAAAGCGAAGCAAACGGTTCACGATCAGTCGACGAAGAAGTCCGGCTGAAACTGTTTGTTGCCAGGCGTGACCGCGTACTGATCGAGATCCTTCGTTCCCGCACTCGCCAGCACCTCGTCGTCGATGAAGAAGTTGCCAGTGCAGCTGCGAGGATCGCGCGTCAGGATGACATGCGCCGCGTCCGCCATGATCTCCGGCTTGCGACCTTTCTTCGGATCTGCCAGCGCGATGACATTCAACGCAGCCGTCGCGATGACCGTGCGAGGCCACAGCGCGTTGACGCCGATGCCGTCGGCGCGAAACTCCTCGGCCATGCCGAGCACACACATGCTCATGCCGTACTTCGCCATCGTGTAAGCGACGTGCGGCCCAAACCAGCGCGGCTTCATGCTCAGCGGCGGCGACAAATTGAGGATGTGAGGATGGCGCCCCGCCTTTGCCGATTCTTTCAGATAAGGCAGGCACGCCTGCGAGCACACGAAGGTGCCGCGGACGTTGACGCCGAACATCAGATCGAAGCGCTTCATCGGCGTGTCGAGCGTGCCGGTCAGCGAGATCGCGCTGGCATTGTTCACCAGGATATCGACGCTGCCGAAATGTGCGGCGGTCTTCTTCACCGCTTCGGCGACCGCATTCTCGTCGCGAATATCGACCTGCATGGGCAGAGCCTTGCCGCCCGCGGCTTCGATGGCTTCGGCCGCAGTGTGAATGGTGCCGGGCAGCCTGGGATTGGGCTGATCGCTCTTGGCTGCGATCGCGATATTGGCGCCATCTTTCGCCGCCCGCACCGCAATCGCCAGGCCGATGCCGCGCGATGCGCCCGAGATGAAGAGTGTCTTGCCGCGAAGAGACATACGAAGCTCCGACCGGTTGGAGGACGCATCATCATAGGCCCGATCTGCACAGCGAGCATAGGAGTGACTGTCACAATCGTCTGCTCACGATTCGCTCAGTCCGACTGTCGGGCAGTAACGCACATTGCAGCGTTATATAGTCGGCGTGCCAGACCACTCGGAAACGGAAGGGACGGAGCTCGCATGCGTAGCTGGGCGTGGGCCGTAGTCTTGTTAGTCCTGCAAGGGGGAATCGCGATGGCCGACACGACGGATGTGTGGGATCAGGTCGAGCACAAGTACGCCGACTCCGGCGGCGTGAAGATCCACTATGCGGCACTGGGCCAGGGACCGCTGGTCGTGATGATCCACGGCTTTCCGGATTTCTGGTACTCGTGGCGCAAACAAATGCGCGCGCTCGCCGACAACGGTTATCGAGCGGTGGCCGTCGATCTGCGCGGCTACAACCTTTCTGATAAACCCAAAGGCGTGGAGAACTACGCCATGCCGTTGTTGGTTGGCGATATTGCCGCGGTGGTCAAGGCCGAGCAGGTCGAGCGCGCCGTGATCGTCGGCCATGACTGGGGCGGCTCGGTGGCCTGGAACGTAGCGATGCGCAAGCCC
The DNA here is from genome assembly GCF_004138335.1 of Peristeroidobacter agariperforans. Lineage (GTDB taxonomy): Bacteria > Pseudomonadota > Gammaproteobacteria > Steroidobacterales > Steroidobacteraceae > Steroidobacter > Steroidobacter agariperforans. The sequence goes on from NZ_RYFW01000001.1 coordinate 865,647, forward strand.
GAGATCACGCGACTGTTGATCATCTGCAATCTGCCGCACCCGGCGGGCATCGCACGCGAGATCGCCACCAATCCACAACAGAAGAAGAATAGCGAGTACGCCTTCAACTTCCAGAAGCCGGACGCGCACAAGGTGATCTCACTGGAGCGCCTCACGCAATGGGTGACCGACCCGGCTGCCCGGCCCCGTTATCTGCAGGCCTTCCAGCAATCGGACGTCGAGGCGATGCTCAATTACTACAAGGCCAATTATCCGAAACCGGATGCACCGCCGCCGCCGGAGAACTTCACTTTCCCGAAGGTGCAAGCGCCGGTGCTGATGTTCCACGGCCTGGAGGATCAGGCGCTGCTGCCGGGCGCGCTCAATGGCACGTGGCAGTGGGTGGAGAAGGATCTGACTCTCGTCACGGTTCCAGGCGCGAATCACTTCGTGCAACAGGACGCGCCGGAGCTGGTCAGCAACACGATGGTGGACTGGCTGAAACGTCGCCAGTAGTTGCTGCGCTCAGCGAAACTACGCTCCCGTGGGCCGGGAGCGTAGCTCGCGATTCTTCTTATTAGCGAATGGTCTTCGACGCAGTGTTCGAATTCCCGCTTTCGACGCCAGTCGAGGTGTACGCTCGGACCGAGAAGTACCACGTGCCCGCGGACAGATCCGGCACCACGTAGCGCGTCACGCCGGCATTCGCCACCTGGACGGTGCGATTCAGAGCACTCGAGCTGGTGCCGTAATAGATGCGATAACCCGCCAGATTGGTCAGCGTCGTGCCGTTGGTGTTGTTGGTCGGCGGAGTCCAGCTCAGCGTCGCCGAGCCGTTGCTGCTGCCGGCGGCATTGACGGCAATGCTGAAGGACGGCAGCGCAGTGCGATTGGTGCCGTCGCTCGCGCTGATCGCGATACCCGAATACGTGCCCACGTGCGACGAGGTCGGCGTGCCGGTGAGCGCGCCCGAGGAAGTGCTGAACGTCGCCCAGCTCGGACGGTTCGTGATCGACCAGGTGAGCGTGCGGCCCTCGGGATCCGAGCCGGTCGGCCGGAAAGCATAAGCGTTGCCTGCGGTCACGGAGCTCGACGGCGTGCCGCTCAGCACCGGCGGACGATTGGTCGTGCCACCGCTGGTGTCGGAACGGTACGACGTGATCGAGAACGCCGGCAGCGTCGCCGTGCCTGTCGCACTTCTCACTGAAATACGAATGTTCGACCAAGTGGCCGGCGTCCGCGGCACCGTGCCTTCGAGCTTTCCGGAATACACCGAGAACACGGCCCACGACGGCTTGTTGACGATGGAATAACGCAGCGTCCGCTGCGCCACCGCCGGGTCGCGGGCAGTCGGCGCCCAGCTGTAATAAGTGCTCACCAGCACCTTCGTTTTCGGCGTACCGGAAATCGTCGGTGCGGCCTGAGCGATACTGCTCAGCAGAGACAACGCGCAGAGCAGGGCAAAAAATAGTGCGGACACGCCCAGAGTGGGCGTGCACTTGAGTGAAGTGCGCATGGACGATCCTCGCGGGTATGACACGGGAGCCGCGTCGCTTACGCGTGCGAAACGGCGCTCACCCGGAGCCGCGATCTATCGTTCTGCCTGACTCATCCTGGTCGGCGATCGCACGCATTGAGGCGTGTCGATGCGACGAAGTGTCGCTCTCGGGAGCGGGCAGTTAACGAAAAGAAATTTGTTTGCGCAAAATGTCGTAACGTCCAGACATGTCTGCAAATGCACTCAGTGCGCTTGAATTACAAACATTGGACGCAGCGCACTCGCGAGGCAGGTTTTATTTTTCGGTGAAATTCGCAGTGCGCGATTTGCAAGGGGCGGATCGCAGCAAAAACATTTGGGTGATTTCGCTTACGTGAAATACCGACGGCTCGCTCGCTGCGAGAAGAGCTGCCGCGCATCAGCGCGGCATATCGGGACAAACGGTTGGCACCGCCGCGACCACGAATGACTGCACCCGGTCCTGTCCCGCCAGCTGCAAGCGCAGCTCGTTTTCGTTCGGCATCGAAACAGTCGCTTCGATGGGAATGGAATCCTCGATCCAGCGAATGCGATCGCCTTCGGCGCCCCATTTGGAAACGCGATAGGTCTCGAAGCACGAGTCCATCAACAGCGTGCGATCCGGCAGGAAGATCATCAAGGTGCCGCGCGAGTGACCCGGCGTCGTCGACACCCAGATTCTGCCGATGAAACGTGGATCCGACGGCTGGCCCAGGTCCTCTGTATCCGGCGACTGCGCCTCGGGCGCCGGCGGCGGAGCTGCCGTCTGGGCGACCGGCTGTTCTTTACTACATGCGGTAGCTCCCAAGAGGGCCACGGTCATCAACACGGCGAACGAAGCGGATGATTGTTTGTACATGGAAGTCTGACCCAGCCGAACCTTCGCCATATTACCCAACCAATGCACCAGCGGTAGTCATGGGCCGCCGGAACCGGCCCGGTGACAACTCATTTAGCGGTATGAGCACGCTGCACCGCTATCTCGACCTCAACGGACTGAAAATCTTCTATCGAGAGGCGGGCCGGCGCGACGCGCCGGTGCTGCTGTTACCTCACGGTTACCCGTGTTCCTCGTTCCAATATCGTCGCTTGCTGCCTGCGCTGGCCGACCGCTGGCGCCTGATTGCGCCCGACTATCCCGGGTTCGGATACAGCGAGACACCTGATACCAACGACTTCGATTACGGGTTCGGGGCATATGCGTCGTTTCTGGAGCAATTTGCAGGCGCGCTGGGGCTGACCCGTTACGCACTCTATTTGCACGACTACGGTTCGTGGATAGGTTTGCGGCTCGCGATGCGTGCGCCGGCGCGAGTCGCGGCTCTGATCATCCAGAATGGCGATATCTACCAGGACGCGATGGGCCCGAAGTACGCTGCGATCAAGCGCTATTGGGATGATCCGTCGCCGACCAATCATGCCGTGCTGGAAGAGGCGGTCAGCGAACACGGCTTTCGCGATGAGCTCATCGGCGAGACCGACGAGCGGCACGCCGAGTCGATGCCGCCCGATCTGTGGAAACTGCACTGGCCGCTCATGAACACGCCAGTTCGACGCCGGATATGCGTGCAGTTGATGGAGGCCATCGAGGCCAATGTCGTCGACTGGTTTCCGCGCTACCAGCAGTACCTGCGCGAGCACCGTCCGCCGACGTTGATCGTCTGGGGTCCGCGCGACGGCTACATGCCGGAAGGGTCAGCCCGCGCCTATCTACGTGATCTGCCTGACGCGCAGTTGCACCTCACCGATGGCGGCCACTGGCTGCTCGAGTCTCACTTCGAGACTGTGCTGCCATTGATCCGTGACTTTCTCGGTCGCGTGCACGCCGCTCGCAACTAGGGCCGGAGCGGCACCAGGGTCGAGCCGCCTTCCACGAAATACGTGCCATTGCTGTTGGGGTCCGCCTTACGTTGGGCGCGCATGAGCCGGTACTGCGCTTCCTGCATTTTCAGCTGAGCGTCCTGCTGCTTCTCGATCGCCTGGCGCTGCTCGAACGACAGATAGGAGGAAAGCGCGTCGAGCATGTGCTGATTGCGCTTGCGTTGCGCCTCGATGTGACGCTCCATGTTGGTGTCGTCGAAGCTGTCGGTGGTCATTACGCGTGCCGTGAGCGCAGGTGCGGCGCCGCGGCTCACGGCGGCCGCATATTCATTCGCCGCGGCCTGGCTCGCCTGCGCCTGGGCCTGCGCCAGTGCCTTGAGCATGGGCTTGCTCAAGTCCTCATCGAGCGGCATCCCGTTCGACGCGAGCGTTCTGCGCACGTTTTCCAACTCGTAACGCACACCCATGGTGGACTGGTAGTCCTTCCATGCCTGCAGCTTGTCCTGGCCAAAGCGCGACGCTATCTCCGCTTCGCTCTTGCGCTGATTTTCTGCAGCCTGGTCCGCAATCTTGCGATGACGCTCCTGCATCGCTGCCTGATCGGCGGGATCGGCGCTGTCCAGCTCCCAGATCGGCTGCATCTGTTCGTTCGCTCGCATCTGCTGGTCGGCGAGCAGGTCGAAGAATTCATCCGCCTGCTGCGAATCCAGTCCGAGCTCTTGAATCACGCCTGGATATTGCCGCGCGAAGTTGCCTCGCGTCTGTACACGCATGGCCTCGCGATACTCGGGATCCTGCATCAACTGCCGCTGACGCTCGCGATGCTCGCGCATCATGCGCATGCGGTCATCGCGACTCGGCGGACTCGGCGGCATCGACTGGCCGTTCACGGTGAAGACGCCGACGGTCTTCGGCGGCACTTTGGGTGGTGTGCCGATGACTTCGCTCGGCTGCGGGGCGATGACTTCGGGCGGTAGATTGTTTTCGCGCGGCAGCGGCGCAGGCTCTGGTTGCTGCCGCCCCTGCAGCGTTGCGACCTGCGCTTTCAGATCTTCGATGGCGGCCTCGCCTTCCTTCAGCTGCTTCACCAAGTGCAGGCTCAACAGACCGAGGCCCACTGCCGAGGCCACCGAGATCACTACGACTTTGCTCATGACGACACTCCTGTCTTCAATGACGCTCGCCGATCAATCAGTTCGCCGCAGCCTCCTGCTTGGCAATCGCCTGGCGTAACTCGCGCAGCTTATCCTTCACGATGGCCGCATTGGCGCTGCCCATGCGAATGAGCAATTTCTGCCCCGACGAAAGCTCTTCGAGCTGCGCGTCGGCGAACACGAAGTTGACGCTCGGCCGCTTGAGCTTGACCGGTCCCGGCACGTCCGGCGTCGCCAGCAGATGATCGATCACTTCGACCAACCGGTCGTTGAAATAGCCGTCGGGATAACCCAGCGACACGTACGCTTCCTGGAACAACGGGTAATACTGTTTGTAAAGCGTCGCGACCTGCGCCGTGTCGGTGTTCCTCAGGATCTTGATCACCGGCTCGTAGCGCGCGTAGTTGCCGGGACCGAGCGTGAGCTCCTCGCCCTCGCCGGTGGCAATCAACTCACCGCCGATGGGCTTCACCGGCCACATCTGCACCGCCGTCTTCTTGCGAGGCATATTGTCGATGGTCACGACCGTGTGCCGGATGATGTTCTTCGGCACCAGGAACGGATCGAGCGCGCGACCGAACACACCGCTCAACGACTCTTGCAACGAAGGATCGCTGTCAGCCAGCGGCGGCAACGGCTTCGGCGGCGTGGTTTCGCCCAATGGATTGCGCACCGGCGGCTCCGTCGACGCCGGCGGGGCGTCGGGCACCGTCACCGCGGGCGTCTGCTTCGCCTGCTCAGCCTGCCGATGCGAACGCCCGTAATACAACGCAGCCCCGATGGCCACCGCGACCACGGCGGGAATCGCCCAGTACAACCATTTCTTTTGTTCGTCTTCCACGCCTGGCTCCTCGCCGCCGTATTCGCTCAGTCAGTTCGCTGACCGAGTCATTGCGGCTTCTGAAACTTGAGCAGAAAGTTGTCCGCCTCGCCGATCGCCTGGTACTTGGCGCGGTCCGTATCGCCCAGGGCCAGCGTCGGCGGCAATGTCCACACGCCCTTCGGATGATCCTTCGTGTCCTTGGGATTGCTCAGCAGCTCGGACTTGCCGGCCAGCTTGAAACCCGCCTTCTCCGCGAGCTCGATCGTGTAGTCCTCGCGCACATAGCCGTTGGCGGCCTTGGGATCCTGCGGCTTGTCGGTGGCCGCGCGATGCTCCTCGACGACGAGGATGCCGCCCGGCTTGAGCGTCTTGTAGAACGACGCGAACGCCTGCTCGGCCGTGCCCTGGCCCATCCAGTTGTGCACGTTGCGGGCAGTGAACACCACGTCCGCCGATCCGGCCGGCGCAGGCTCGAACTTACCGCCGCCGAAATCGCCGATCTTCACGTTGCCGTAGCGCGCCTTGTCGCTGTCGAGCTTTTTCTGCCAGGTGTCGGCAGAGGCTGCGGCCCGCTCACTGGCGGTACGCGGTGTGATGGCCGTGTAATAAGTGCCCTTGTCGTGCAGGTACGGCGCAAGGATTTCCGTCCAATAGCCGCCGCCCGGGGAAATTTCGACCACGGTCATGGTGGGCTTCACGCCGATGAACTCGAGCACCTGTTGCGGTTTGCGAGCCTGATCGCGCGCCACGAAATTCGGCGAACGGTGCTCGGACGCAACTGCCTTGGCCAAAGCCTCGTCCTTGGCGAAGGCTCCCGTCAGCGGCAGCGCGCAGGCAACGGCGGCGACGGTGGCGAGTAACGGCGATGAACGCATGACGTAACTCCAGGGGGTCGTTGGGATAGTTGTTGATGCGAATGTAACAGACCGTCAGGGGCGCACACAGGTTCCCGGACGTGGGCAGGGGCCCTGGCAGCGCGGGACGCGCGACGCGGCCTCGTCTACCATTGCCGCCCGTGATCGTTCACCCCGGGAAATCGATGTCGGCGATTCATAAGCGCTTGCGCACTCTGGCGTTATGGGGCCTGGCGCCTTTGACCTTTTGCAGCGCATTCCAAGCTCATGGCGCGGGCTTGGAGCTCGAAGATTGCCGGCTGCAGAGTGAGATTGCCGGTGGCGGCGTCGCGGCTCGCTGTGGCTGGCTGTCGGTGCCGGAGAATCGCGAGAATCCGTCGGGCAAGCAGCTTCGGCTGCACGTCGCGGTGGTTCGCTCGCTGCGTACCGAGGCTGCGGGCGATCCACTGTTCGTGCTGAGTGGCGGACCCGGCCAGGCGGCGAGCGATTTCTATATCTCCATTGCCCCTGCCTTAGCGCGAATCCGGCGCGATCGTGACATCGTGATCGTCGATCAACGCGGCACGGGACGATCGAATCGTCTCGATTGCACGTTTCCCGACGAGAGCGATATCACCTTCAGCGATCCGCAGCAGCTGCGCGAGCTGACCCGTTCGTGTCTCGCCCGATTGCCAGGCGACCCACGTTACTACACGACCAGTGTCGCTGTGCGCGATCTCGACGATGTTCGCGCGGCGCTGGGTTATCAAAGGCTGGATTTGTACGGTGTTTCGTATGGCACGCGAGTGGCGCAGCACTACATGCGGCGTTATCCGCAACGAGTGCGCGTTGCCATTCTCGATGGCGTCGTGCCGCCGCAATTGCCGCTGGGACCGGATGTCGCACTCGATGCGCAAGCCGCTATCGACAGCGCGTTCGCCCGCTGCGATTCGAACGTGGACTGCAAGCGCACCTTTCCAAACATTGCGGGCACATTCGCGACGCTGCGCACTCGCGTGCTCGAGAAGCCGGTTTCGCTTTCCATCCCGGACCCGCTGAGCGCCGAGCCCACGAACGCGCAGCTTGGCGCTGCTGAGCTGAGTGCCGCCGTTCGACTGCTGAGCTACTCCGACGAGACCTTGTCGACGCTGCCGCTGCTCATCCACGAGGCCGAGCTCGGACAGCCGCAAGGGTTGGCTGCGCAGTATCTGATGATCAAGCGAAGCCTCGACACGCAGATCGCCAACGGCATGCACTTCGCGGTGGTCTGCAGCGAGGACGCGCCACGCTGGCACGAGCACCCTGTTTCGGACGCCGAGCTCGCCAAAACCTACATCGGCGAGACGTTCATGCAGGCAATGCGGACGATTTGCGAACAATGGCCTCGCGGCCCGGTCGATGAGGAATTCAGCAAGCCCCTGCAGAGCGCGATTCCGACGTTGGTGCTGTCCGGCGGCAACGATCCTGTGACCCCGGCGCGCTACGGCGAGCAAGTCGTGGCAGGGTTGAAGAATGCCAGGCATCTGGTGCTCGACGGACAGGGTCATGGGCAGATCGCCGTAGGCTGCATGCCGCGCGTCGTCGCCAACTTCATCGCCGCCGGCAATGTGAAATCGCTGGACGATGAGTGCCTGAAGACCGTCGCCCCCGCTCCCTTCCTGCTGTCACGCTCGGCGCCCGCTCCATGATTGAAGTCGACGGATTGAAAAAGCGCTTCGGCGCGGTGCAGGCGTTGCAGGATGTTTCATTCTCGGCCGGCGACGGCAAGATCACCGGCCTGCTCGGCCACAACGGCGCCGGCAAATCCACGACGCTGCGCATCCTGAGCACGGTGATTCGTGCTAACGAAGGTCGTGCGTTGATCGATGGCCACGACTGCAGCACCGACCCGTTGGCGGTACGCCGCTCGCTCGGCGTGTTGCCGCACGCGAGCGGGCTGTATGCGCATCTGAGCGGCCGCGAGAACATTCGCTACTACGGCGAGCTGCACGGATTGCGCGGCGCTGAATTGAATCGCTCCATCGATCAGCTGATCGAGCGTCTCGCCTTAGGCGCAGTCGCCGAACGGCGCGCCAAAGGCTACTCGCAAGGCGAGCGGCTCAAAGTCGGACTGGCGCGTGCACTGATTCATCGACCACAGACCATCATTCTGGATGAGCCGACTAACGGCCTCGACGTCAATGCCGTGCGCATGTTGCGCGAACTGATTCGGGAGCTGCGCGAGTCGGGCCGCTGCGTGCTGTTCTCCAGTCACGTCATGCAAGAAGTCGCGGCCTTGTGCGACGACATCGTGATCATCTCGCACGGCCGCGTCGTCGTACGAGGCACGCCGGCGGAAATTCTCAAAGCTACCGGCGCTCCGGACCTGGAAGAAGCGTTCGTGCGCGCTGCCGATCAAGGCGAGGTGGCGTGATGGGCGCGATGTGGACTGTGTTCCGCAAGGAAGTGCTGGAGAACCTGCGCGACCGTCGCGTGATCGTCTCGGCCTTCTTCTTTGGCGTGCTGCTCGCGCCGGTGATCTTTGGCCTGACGACGACGATGGTGTCGAAACGCGCCGTCGCGAATCAAGACAAGCCGCTGAACCTGCCCATCGCCGGCGCGACGCACGCGCCGAATCTCGTGCAGTTCCTGCGTGAGAACGGCGTGAAGACTGAAGACGTGGAGCTCACGAGCGATCAGGCGATGGATGCGGTGCGCTCGGGACAGCAGGACATGGTCCTGCTCATCGGCGAGGACTATGGCAAGGCTTTGCAGGTCGGGGAGTCGGCGCCGTTGTCATTAGTCGTCGATACCTCGAACAGCAATACGTCGCCAAGTGCGGATCGCGCACGGCAGTTGCTCAGCGCGTATGGGCATCAGCTAGCGGTGTTGAGATTGATGGTTCGAGGCATCAATCCCACGGTGATCGACCCGGTGGGTGTTCACACGTTGGACGTGGCCACGCCGGCGGGGCGGTCGCTGCTGATCCTTGGCATGATGACTTACTTCTGTTTCATGTCGATGCTGGTGGGCGGCTTCTATCTGGCAATCGATACCACCGCGGGTGAACGCGAGCGCGGCTCGCTGGAGCCGCTGCTGACTCTGCCCGTGAGTCGCTCGCAATTGATCGTCGGCAAGATGCTCGCGACATCGGCTTTCATGTCGGTCTCGCTGTTGCTGACGCTCGCGACGTTTGGCGTCGTGCTCACCTTCATTCCACTGGAAGCGCTGGGAATGTCGGCCAACTTCGGGCCGCGAGTCATCCTGGCCATCTTCGCCATCATGATCACGTTCGTGCCCATGGGGGCGGGCCTGATGACAGTCGTCGCGTCATTCACCAGGAGCAATCGCGAGGCGCAGTCATGGCTGTCGGTCGTGATGATTTTCCCGATCGCCCCGATCATGTTCGCGGTCGTAACTGGCACGAAGCCCAGCGCCGGGTTGATGGCTGTGCCGAGCCTGAGCCAGCACCTGATCGCGACCAGCTTGATGCGCGGGGATTCGATCCCGGCGCTACATGTTTTGATTTGCGCCGGGACGACGTTGGCACTGGGGGCGCTGCTCGTCGCTGTCGCGATCAAGCTTTATCAGCGTGAAGCTATTTTGGGATGACAGCCGGCGACGCCTCATGCGGGCGTCTGCTGGTGCACCACCAGCTGCCAGGCTCCGTCGTGTACGTAAGTACTGCTGATCAGTGCGACGTACGGCTCGCTCCCCTTTCGCTGCGCGCTCGCCTTGTAGACCAAGGTCGCCGCGTTCGCTGCGAGCGGAATTATCGCCGGGTTCTCTATCTGAAATGAATCCCAGGGCTGCGCGCCGAGAGATTCAAGAATGCGCTCTCGCCCGACGATACGCATGCCACCTGGGAACAACATGACCGCGTCCTCGCGCAGGACGGACGCATAGAACTTCTTGCCAGCATCGCCTGCCGTCGACAGAGCGCGCCATCCCCGCTCCTCGAGTTCGATCAGTTCGTGCATCTCATTCACTGGAAATCTCTCCAATGTTGCGTCGGTCGTGTTGATGTCGAGCCGACGATCCGACCACTCAACGTCGAGCTCGAGTGGCCTATCGGCGGACACCCTATCAGCACAAGCGAATAGAAGGCAGTCATCCCACCGAATCGCTGCGCCGTGGCCTGAACATCCAGACTAGATCTTCCCACTGCGGTCTTTCATACGATTGCAGGTCAGCGAACTGCCCAAGGGCCTCGATCGCCTCTGCTTCGGACTTCGGTTTGGGAAAGAGGTTGTCCGGGAGCACACTGAGCCCGACGAACCGGCCTTCAATATCCAGCGCAGACGTCACTGCGCGAAGCGTCTTTCCGTCGAGGTCTTCGAGATCTGCCAGAAAGCTGCCGCGGACACGAAAACGATCAGCCTGCGATCGCTGGAACGATAGCTCGAGGCGTGAGAGCGACTGGTGCTGTCCGAAGAAGTACAACGAAGCCTCGACTGCTAGAGGACCGACGCAGCTTTCAAGCGACAGTCCATGAATCTCCTGCCAACTGCGAACGGGCCACGTTATCCAGTCGCAAAGTAGCGTACACGGCCAGCCCTCGTCACGTTCTTCACCCTCCGGTGAGGCTGATATTGGCGCAAAGCCGATCGTGCAGGACCAGTAAATGCCGCGAGGCACGCCCACACTCGGGTTCTCGAACAGGTGCCCACTGATCTCCGCCGTCTCCGCTTCGAACGTTGGTACTGCAGGCATGGCTACACCTTTCACCGATGTCTCTCTTTCGACTGGCCATCCCGAAATGCGTCGAATCTACACCTCAGCGACGTGCGTCGTGCCGGGCTCCCCATGGAGGGAATCGAAGGTTGCCTGCACCCGCCCAATATATGAAGGCCTGGCACGACTGTAGGGAAGCCAGGGACCGCCCCCTCAGACCAGGCACACTCCAGCCGTCCGAAGCACAAGATTCTCACGCTACATCTAGGAGCGCGCGAGGGTTCTTAGCTGCGACGAGAAGCAAGGTACGCACGGCGCCCTTGCTCCCACTCTGCAGCGTTCGGACAGACACCCCGAGCAATCGGGCGAATACGGCCGGTGACAGACCCGTCTGCTCTCGGATACTGGACACGGAGGGCACCTGGTTACACGGCCGTGCTCGCCCCGCTCCCTCCTGCCGGAGGTGCGCGCGAGTGCTGCGAGGTACTGCAGTACTCAGATGACAATGACGGCGTCATGCATGCAGAGGTAGCGCATGCAGCGGCAAGATGGATCAAGACTAGGCGGCTCTGGCTTGCGCCAGGTGAGAGAGCAAACGGAGGTCAATCGCGTACCTGTCGCCCCGAGAAGAAGCGGCGTGGCAGCCAATGGCGATCGAGGGGAGTTTCCGCGCTTCCGCGGAAATTCCAACTGATGCAGGCAAAGAACGTCACTCGGTGCAACGTTCCGTGAGTGCCGCCGGCCATGGGGCGGCGGCGACGCCTTTGCCGTGCTGTTCCTTGCTAGACCGTTCTGTTCCGATCCCCACCGCGATGGCCGCGAGATGAATTGCGCTGTTGATTCGACCGGCCCTGGCCGCCGCCGTGTCCTTGTCCCTGCCCGTGTCCATGCGACCGTTGCGGCCGCTGGCCGTGCGCGTGACGCGGTTGATTTGGATTCTGATGCGACTGCTGAGCCTGCGGCTGCCCACCGCCGCCGGCGCGCTTCCGACGACGGCGGCCTTGGCCGTCGCCAGTCGGGCGAGCAGCATCGCCATGCTGCTGATGCGAGGACCGCCCTTGCTGACCTTGTGGTCGACCTTGCCGGGCTTGCGAGCGAGCCAACTCGGACTGCGACTGACGTGGTGAGGAACGTTCGTGAGACTCCTCACCGCGAACCGGCGGCGGCGCCGGCTTGAAGTGCGGCACGTCGGCCTTCGGCACCTGCTTGCGCAGCAGCCGCTCGATATCTTTCAGCAGTCCCGACTCATCCGACGAAACCAGCGACACTGCCAATCCCGTCGCGCCTGCGCGCCCCGTGCGACCGATTCGGTGCACGTAGTCTTCGGGCACATTGGGCAACTCGTAATTCACGACGTGCGGCAGCTCTTTGATATCGAGTCCGCGAGACGCCACTTCCGTCGCGACCAGCGCGCGAATGCGGAAGTTCTTGAAGTCCGAGAGTGCAGCCGTACGCGCGTTCTGGCTCTTGTTGCCGTGAATCGCTGCCGTCTCGATGCCGTCCTGCTCCAACTGCTTGGCCAGCCGGTTCGCGCCATGCTTGGTGCGCGTGAACACCAGCACCTGCTGCCAATCGCCGTCCAGGATCAGGTGCGACAACAACGCACGCTTCTGCTCCTTTCCAACGAAATACGCACGCTGCTCGACCGTATCGACCGCGGCGTTGCGTTTCGCAACTTCGATCTCCACCGGGTTGTGCAACAGACCCTGGGCGAGTTTCCGGATGTCATCCGAATACGTCGCCGAGAACAACAGATTCTGCCGTTGTTTCGGCAGCAGCTTGATCACGCGGCGGATGTCGGCGATGAAGCCCATGTCCAACATGCGATCCGCTTCATCGAGCACGAAGATCTCGACGCGCGACAAGTCGACGGTCCGTTGTTGAGCGTGATCCAACAAGCGACCGGGTGTCGCGACCAGGATGTCGGCGCCACGGCGCAGGTTCTCGATCTGCGGATTGATGCTCACACCGCCGAAGATCACGAGACTGCGATGGCGCAGATATTTGCCGTAACTCTGGATGCTTTCATTGACCTGCGACGCCAACTCGCGCGTCGGCACGAGAATCAAAACACGAGGCGCTTTCGACGGAGCGCCGCCTTGCAGACGCTGCAGTAACGGCAGCGTGAAGCCGGCCGTCTTGCCGGTGCCGGTCTGGGCGCCGGCCAGCACGTCACGGCCAGCGAGGATTTCAGGAATCACTCGCGCTTGTACGGGAGTGGGTGCGGTGTAGCCACGATCGGCGAGCGCACGAGTCAGTTCGGGGATGAGCCCGAGGGCAGCAAAAGGCATGGAAACGTATCCTCAACCAGCCTGCAGAAACTTACGTTTCGGATCCAGTGAGGCGGGAGACAAATCGAGGCGGGCCCATGTTCAAAGAGCGGGGCCGACGAACCCGAGGGGTGAAGCCGACCGGATGGCGGCTGAGATGGACGCGCACTCTACCTTGATTGACGCACTTTGACGAGCGCAATTCCGCTTTGGCGACGACCTGCCCGCACCATGGGGCCGACTTCCGGGAACTCAAGAGGCGGGAATGGCCCGTTTGCGTGAGTGTGGCCCTGAAGGCAAAGCGCTGGAGGGAGCGACGTTGTAATTTTGCGGGATCGATGTGCGCAATCTTGGGGAGGAAATGGACATGACTTCTCGAATCCATCGAACAGCTCGAAGCGCGGCGCTCATGTTGGCCTGTGCAACTGTTACCGTCGGTTGTAGCAAGCCCCCGTCGAACGACGCGGCGAGCAAGGAACGCTACAACGCCATGGTGCGCTGGACAGCTCACGGTGTACCTCATATCAAAGCCGACGATTGGGGCAGCCTCGGCTACGGCTTCGCATATGCAGTCGCTACTGATGCCGTGTGCACGCTGGCCCGTGAGTTTGTGAATGCGCGAGGCGAACAATCCAAGTTCTTCGGCCCGGAGGAAGGCCGCCTGGAAGCCGACATCTTCCATAAATCGGTGATCACCGAGCAGGCGCTCGCTCACGCAGCCGCGCGCGTTCCGGAGCAAATGGCCGATCTTCAGGCAGGCTACGTCGCGGGATACAACCGTTATCTGGCGGACCACACTGGAGAGCAACTCCCCGCGAGTTGTCGTAACCAGCCCTGGGTCAGGCCGATCGAAGCCGCGGACATGGCACGCATGGGCATCGGCGTCGGCATTCGCTATGGCCTCGGCCGCTCGCCGGCAGCAATCGCCAACGCCTCGCCTCCCGAGAAAGATAAAAAGGTCACGTTCGGCGCGCCGCCTGCCGCCGAAGACGCGACGATGTATGGCTCGAACGCCATCGCCTTCGGCAAGCAGGCGACCGTGAACGGCAAAGGCTTGATGTTGGGCAACCCGCACTATCCCTGGTCCGGCGGAAGCCGCTTTCACATGGCGCATCTCACCGTACCGGGCGAATTGGACGTCATGGGCGTCGGGCTGATCACCACGCCCTTCGTCAGCATCGGCTTCAACCACGATGTCGCGTGGTCACACACTGTGTCCACGGGGTTGAGATATACGCTGTACGAATTGACGCTCGATCCCAAGGATCCGCTGGCTTATCGATATGGCGACGAGACGCGCAAGCTCACATCGCGAGCGGTGGGCATCGACGTGAAGCAGCCGGACGGCTCGGTGAAAGGCGAAGAGCACACGACTTACTACAGCCACTTCGGCCCGATGCTCGAGGACAACGATCTGCCATGGACCCGCGAGCGAGCGTACGCAATTCGCGATTCCAATCTCGATAACAACCGGTCCACGGAGCAATACCTGAAGTTTGCACGCGCCAGGTCGGTTGCAGACATGCTGGCGGCGATGCAAACGTCACAGGGTGTCGCCTGGGTGAACACCATCGCGGCCGATCGACAAGGCACAGCTCTTTACGCAGATCTCTCCGTCGTGCCGAATGTGGATGAAGCGATGCTCGAGGCCTGCGCGAGCACGACGGTGAAAAAGTGGGGACCGTGGCCGGCGGTAGTGATGCGCGGCGCGCCGGATTGCGAGTGGCGCATCGATCAGCGCGCTCAACAACCGGGGATTCTGCCGGCCGAACAGTCGCCGCACTTGGTGCGCGACGACTATGTGACGAACTCGAACGACAGCTATTGGCTGTCCAATCCATCGCAACCGCTGGAAGGCTATTCGCCCATCATCGGGCCGGAGCGGACGGAGCGCTCACTGCGCACGCGTGCGGGCCTCGTGTTCGTGAACGAGGTATTGAAGGCCAAGCAAGCGAACCGATTCGATGCGCAGCGCCTGCAGGACTTGTTGTTCAGCCATCGTAATTTCGGCGCCGAGTTGTTGCTCGATGACGTGCTGGCGATCTGCAGGCGCGAGCCGAAGAGGGTGAAGGTGGACAAGAGCCGCGTCGATGTGACTAAAACTTGCGAAGTGCTGGCGGCGTGGGATCGAAGGCAAGACGTTACGAGTCGAGGCGCGCAGGTGTGGACGGAAGCATGGCCGCTGATGAGCACGACGCCGAATCTGTGGGCCGTGCCGTTCGACGCGAAGGATCCAGTGAATACGCCGAGGCAGATCGATGCGAGCGACGCGAAAGTGCGGGAAGCTGTGATGCTTGCGTTAGCGACGGCGACGCAGAAATTGAACGAGGCGCAGATCGCGCTGGACGCGCCGTGGGGCGAGGTCCAATACACGGAGCGCAATGGCGAAAAAATCGGCATCCCGGGCGGGGCACACGCGACGGGGATGTTTAGTATGGTGCTGGCAAAGCTGCAGCCGGGCAAAGGCTATACGCCCATCGTCACGGGCAATAGCTGGATGCAAGTAGTGACGTGGAACGATCGGGGCGAAGTGGATGCGAGGGGTCTGCTGTCGTATTCGCAGTCAGAGGAACAGGATTCGGCGTTTGCGTCCGATCAGACGAAGTTGTATTCGATGGGGCAGTGGTTGAAGTTGCCGTTCACGGAGGCCGAGATTGCTGCGGATACAGTGCGAAGCCTGGAGTTGAAAGGCAGCTGACTCACGCTCTCGCGCGAACAGGCAACAGCCCGCGCAACTTGCTGCGCAGGTCAGCCTCCCGATACGGTTTAGCCAACATATCCGCGCCCTTCTCGGGCGCGGCGTACGAAGCGGAGTAGCCGGTCGCATACAACACTGGCAACTGCGGCCGACGCTCCCGCGCCAGGCGACCAAGCTCAAAACCGTTCATGCCGCCCGGCATGACGATGTCGGTGAACAACAGATCGATCTCCGACTCCCGATCGACGATATCCAAGGCGCGGGCGCCGTTATCCGCTTCGATGACGTTGAACTGCAGCTCCTTCAGCATTGCCGCCGTGACGGCGCGAACGCCAGCATCATCTTCGACCAGCAGAATGGTTCGGTCGTGTCCGGAGAGCGACAGGTCTTCGCCAACCCCGGCCGTTATGCTCGATACGGCATCTGTGCGCGGCAAGTAGATTCTCACGCAGGTGCCGCGGCCCGGCGTGCTGATGATCTTTACGTGGCCGCCGGATTGTTTGACGAAGCCATACACCATGCTCAATCCCAGGCCGGTGCCATGGCCCATGCCCTTGGTGGTGAAGAACGGTTCGAGCGCGCGCTCCAGCACATCGGGCGTCATGCCGGCGCCCGTATCGGTGACGGACAGCAACACGAACTCGCCTTCCGGCAGATCCTGATCGCGCTCGTTTCGACTGACGTTGCGGGCTTCAATCGTCAGTGTGCCGCCTTCAGGCATGGCGTCGCGCGCGTTGACGGCGAGGTTGATGAGAGATGACTCGACCTGCGCCGGATCGGCCAGCACATTCCACAAGTCGTCATGCACGAGCACCTCGATCTCGACACGCTCGCCCAGCGTGCGACCCAACAGCTTCGCGATATTCCGACTGACCTCGCCGAGATTCACGGCGCTCGGCTGCAATGGCTGGCGGCGAGCGAACGCCAACATACGACGCGTCAGTTCGGCGCAGCTCAAAGCGCCAGTAAGCGCCATCTGCGCGCGGTCGAAGTTGCGGCCCGTGCCTTTGAGCGCGCGAGCCAGCGAGTCGAGATTGCCGATTACGACGGTCAGCATGTTGTTGAAGTCGTGCGCGATGCCGCCGGTCAGCTGACCCACGGCTTCCATCTTCTGCGACTGGATGAGCTGCTGCTCGACGCGACGGCGATCGGTGATGTCCAGGCAGCTGCCGAAGATTTCGAACGGCCGGCCGTCCTGGCGGTTCAGCACGGCCCGATCCAGGAACCAGCGGTGCGAGCCGTCGGCGCAGATCCACCGGTATTCGGTCGACATGCCGCCGACGGTGGGAATCATCGCGACTTCGTTGAGCACGCGCTCCCGGTCGTCGGGATGGATGTTATCGACCCAGAGCTGCGGATCTTCGACGAATAAATGCGGCGCGAAGCCGATCAAATCGGCGATCACATCGCTGATGAAGCGCGGTCCGGAGAACCCCGAGTCGATCGAGGCGCTGTACAGCGCGATGGGAAGCGAGCGCACGATGGCTGCTTGCCGCTCCTCGAACTGGCGCAACTGCCGCTCGGCTTCGAGCTTCTCCTGACGGATACGGAAGTTCTCTTCCTGCAGGAAGCGTTCGAGCGCGGCTTTGCGCTCCACCTCCGCGCTCTTGCGGTACAAATCGACCAGCACCGCGACCTTGGAGCGCAGGATCACCGGATCGACCGGCTTGAACACATAGTCGACGGCGCCCATCGAATAGGCGCGCGCGATGTGCTCGTCGTCGCGATCGATGGCGCTGACGAAGATGATGGGAATGTGCCGCGAGCGTTCGCGACGGCGGATCAGCTCAGCCGTGGTGTAGCCATCGAGCCCCGGCATGTTCGCATCGAGCAGGATGACCGCGCACTCCTCGCGGAGCAGGAACCGAAGTGCGTCCTCACCCGACGCCGCTTCGACGACCGTTTCCTCGAGCTCGGCCAGCACCTGCGCGAGCGCGAAGCGATTGTTCGGCTCGTCATCGACGATGAGGATGGTCGCGCGCATCGGCAGCGCCGGCAAAGTGCCAGTAGCGTCCAACGCCGGCGCTTCCTCGTGAGCGCCAGCAACGTGCGGGCCCAGGGCCTGCATGCCTCTGTTCAAACGCGCCGCAGCCACACGCGCATCATCGAAACCAGCTGATCGACATCAACCGGTTTGGAGATATATTCGGACGCGCCGGCTTCGATGCATTTCTCGCGGTCGCCCTTCATGGCCTTGGCAGTGATCGCGATCATCGGCAGCTTGCGGAAACGGTCGCTGTTGCGGATCTGTCGCATGGTCTCGTAGCCATCCATGTCCGGCATCATGACGTCCATCAGCACCATGTCGATGCTGGGAGTGTCGTTCAACATGGCAATGCCTTCGCGGCCGCTCTCGGCGTGCAGCACTTCGATGTCGTGCTGCTCGAGCACGCCGGTCAGCGAGAAGATATTGCGGATATCGTCGTCGACGATGAGCACTTTGCGTCCCGCGAGCCCGGGTTCGCGACGGCGCGCTTTCTCGATGATCTGGCGCTGATCGTCCGGCATGCCCTCGACGTGGCGATGCAGGAACAGCGCGGTCTCATCGAACAATTGCTCATGGGACTCCGGGCTCTTGAGAATGAAGGACTCGACCAGGTTGCGCAGCTTCGCTTCGTCGGCCGGGTTGAGGTCCTTCGCGGTGTGAATGATCACCGGCAGGCGGCGCGAGGTGTCGCGGCGAATGGTCTCGATCAGCTGCACGCCGTCCATATCCGGCAGCACCAGGTCGAGCACTACGCAATCGAACTCCTTGGTTTTCAGCGCCTTCAGCGCCTCGCGACCGTTCGTCACCCGCGTCAGGTGCACGTCGCCGTTGCCGATGAGCTTCTGGATCTCGCCGCTCTGCAGGTCGTCATCCTCGACCAGCAGCAGTTCCTTCACCTTGCGCGCAATGAAATCTTCTGTGCGCGACAACGCCTGCTGCAGGGTGGCGTGGTCCACCGGCTTCTCCAGCACCGAGAAGGCACCCATCTGCAAACCACGCTCGCGCGGGTCATCCACTGAGATGATGTGAATCGGAATGTGCCGTGTCTCGGCGCTGCGCTTGAGAATGTCCAACAGACGCCAGCCGTCCATGTCCGGCAAGTTGATATCGAGCGTGATGACGGACGGATTGAACCGCCGCACCAGGGGCAGCGCGCCACTGCCGGTCGCGGACACGACCGCCTTGAAGCCGCGATCGTGCGCCAGGTCGAGCAGAATGCGGCCGAACTTCGCATCGTCTTCGATGATCAGCAGCACGCGGTCGCCCGGGTGAATGTTCTGTCGATCGTCGGTGAGCTCGGACGCGACCAGCAGCGGCGTCGACTCGCGACTCACCACGATCTGCGACGGCGCATGGGTGTGCAGGAGCGTGGTCGGCTGCACCGGAGTGTGCGTCACCGGCGCCTTCGAGAAATCGTGGGTCATCGGCAGGTACAGCGTGAACGTACTGCCAACGCCGGGCTTGCTCTCGACCATGATCTCGCCGCCCAGCAAGCGACAGATCTCACGGCTGATGGACAAACCGAGGCCAGTGCCGCCGTACTTGCGACTGGTCGTGCCGTCGGCCTGCTGGAACGCTTCGAAGATCACGCGCAGCTTGTCCGATGCGATGCCGATGCCCGTATCGTGCACCGAGTACGCCACCACGGACGACGCCGAATTGAGCGATTGATTGCCCGGATTCCAGCCGTTGCTGGCGCGATAGATGGACAGCTCGACGCCGCCCTCGTGCGTGAACTTGAACGCGTTCGACAGCAGGTTCTTCAAGATCTGCTGCAGCCGTTTCTCGTCGGTGATCATGGTTCGCGGCAGCGACGGATCTACCTCGATCTTCAGCTGCAGCTTCCGGTCGCTGGCCACCTGCTCGAAGCTGCGCTGTAGGTTGTCCACCACTTCGGCGAAGTGCACGGTGCTCACATCGAGGGTCACCGTGCCCGACTCGATCTTCGACAGGTCCAGAATGTCGTTGATGAGCGCCAGCAGCTCGGTGCCCGCGCGATTGATGGTCTGCGCGAACTCGATCTGCTTGCTGGTGAGATTGGCGTCGGCGTTGTCGGCGAGCAGCTTGGAAAGGATCAGCAGGCTGTTGAGCGGCGTGCGCAGCTCGTGCGACATGTTCGCGAGGAACTCCGACTTGTATTTGGACGTGAGCGCCAGCTGCTCGGCCTTTTCCTCGAGCATCTCCTTGGCGCGCTCCACTTCCTGGTTCTTCGCTTCCACCTGCTTGTTCTGCCACGACAGCAGGTTCGCCTTTTCCACCAGCTCTTCGTTCTTGGCGCGCAGCTCCTCCTGTTGGGAGCGCAGCAGGTCTTCCGACCGCTGCAGCGTCGTGGCCTGCTGCTCGAGCCGGTCGTTGGTCTTCTTCAACTCTTCCTGCTGGCTCTGCAGCTCGCCGGTGAGCAACTGCGACTGCGCGAGCAGCGCTTCGGTCTGCATGTTCGCGGCCAGCGTGTTGAGCACGATGCCGATACTTTCCATCAGCTGATCGAGGAACAGCGTGTGAATCGTGCTGAAGCGCTCGAACGAGCCCAATTCCAGCACGGCTTTCACTTCGCCTTCGAACAGCGCGGGCAGCACAATCACAGTGGACGGCTTCGCTTCGCCGAGGCCGGAAGTAATGCGCATGTAGTCGTGGGGGGCATCGGTCAGCAGCATCGATCGCTTCTCGACTGCGCACTGGCCGACAAGGCCGTCGCCCAACCGCAACCGCGGCGGCGGACGTCGACGGTTCGGCGCGGCATAGCTCGCCACCAGCTCCAGAATGTTTTCTCCGCCATCCTGGCGGGTGAGATAGAACAGCGCCTGATGCGCATTCACCAGCGGCACCAGCTGCGACAGGATCAGGTTCGAGACGTGGCGAATATCGCGCTGGCCCTGCAACAGTCGGTTGAAGCGCGCGATGTTGGTCTTCAGCCAGTCCTGCTCGTTGTTCTTCTGAGTCGTGTCCTTGAGGTTACGAATCATCTCGTTGATGTTGTCCTTGAGCGAGGCCACTTCGCCCGAGGCTTCCACCGTGATGAACCGTGTGAGATCGCCCTTGGTCACGGCGGTCGCGACTTCGGCGATGGCGCGCACCTGCGTCGTGAGGTTTGCGGCGAGCTGGTTCACGTTGTCGGTGAGGTCGCGCCACAAGCCGGCGGCGCCGGGCACGCTTGCCTGGCCGCCGAGCTTGCCTTCAGTGCCCACTTCGCGCGCCACGTTCGTCACCTGGTCGGCGAACGTCGCGAGCGTGTCGATCATGCCGTTGATGGTGTTGGCCAGCGCGGCGATCTCGCCTTTCGCTTCCACGACCAGCTTGCGCTTGAGATCGCCGTCGGCCACCGAGGTCACGACCTCGGCGATGTTTCGCACCTGGCCGGTGAGGTTCGCGGCCATGTGGTTCACGTTGTCCGTGAGGTCCTTCCAGGTGCCGGCGACGCCTTCCACTTTCGCCTGGCCGCCGAGCTTGCCTTCGGTGCCCACTTCACGCGCCACGCGCGTCACTTCGGACGCGAACGAATTGAGCTGGTCCACCATCGTGTTGACGGTGCTCTTCAGCTCCAGAATTTCGCCGCGCGCATCGACGGTGATTTTCTTGGAAAGGTTGCCGCTGGCCACCGCGGTGGTGACTTCGGCGATGTTTCGCACCTGGCCGGTCAGGTTTGCGGCCATGTGGTTCACGTTGTCGGTGAGGTCCTTCCAGGTGCCGGCGACGCCTTCCACCTTCGCCTGGCCGCCGAGCTTGCCTTCGGTGCCCACCTCGCGCGCCACGCGGGTCACTTCGGAGGCGAACGAGTTGAGCTGGTCGACCATCGTGTTGACGGTGTTCTTCAGCTCCAGCATTTCACCTTTGACGTCGACGGTGATCTTCTTGGAAAGGTTGCCGCTGGCCACCGCGGTGGTGACTTCGGCGATGTTTCGCACCTGGCCGGTCAGGTTCGCGGCCATGTGATTGACCGAGTCGGTGAGGTCCTTCCAGGTGCCGGCGACGCCTTTCACGTTGGCCTGACCACCCAGCTTGCCTTCTGTACCCACCTCACGCGCGACGCGCGTCACTTCGGAAGCAAACGAGCCGAGCTGATCCACCATCGTGTTCACGACGGTGCTGATGCGGAGGTATTCGCCTCGCATCGGCCGGCCGTCGACCTCCAGATTCATGGTCTGCGACAGGTTGCCGTTCGCGACGGCGCCGATGACTCGGGCCACTTCGGACACCGGATACGCCATCTCGCCGACCAGGCCGTTCACCGAATCGATACATTGCGACCAGCTGCCGCTGGCGGTATTGAGGCGGGCGCGCTCGGAGATGCGACCTTCGCGGCCGATCATTTCGCGCAGGCGGGCGAACTCCCGCGTCATGGAGTCGTTCAGCTCGACGACATCGTTGAAGGCCGTGGCGATTTCGCCATCGATGCCGGCCAGATCCATCGGCATGCGCACCGAAAAGTCGCCGCGCTTCAACAGGCGCAAGGCCTTGAGAATGTCGCCGCGTTCCAATGACGATGTCGTATCAATTACAGCTTGGGCCATTAGCTCACCCGTCGACGTTTCTTGGCGGGAGGGCGCTGGTTCTCGCGGGAATCGCTCGACTGCGCGCCTGCAGTCGCAGCCTCCCGGATCAGATCTGTGACGGCAGCTGTGCCACTGCCGCTGTCAACGCTCGCTCCACATCCGCTTCTGTATAAGGCTTCGCGAGGAAGCCCAGAGGTTGGGCGTCCTTGATCCGCTCACCCAATGAAGCCAGGGGCGCTCCAGTCATGAGTAGGGCGGGAATTCCATGGCGCGCGCGCAAGGCGACGGCCGCATCGATGCCGTCCCCGCCGTCCCCGGCCAGGCCGACATCCACGATGGCCAGGTCCGTTGGCGTGCCCGCGGCAAACGCCAGGGCAGTTCTCAACGACGGGGCGATACCGCTGACTTCATGCCCCAGATCCCGCAATACGCCTTGCAGGAACAGGCTCACCAGCGATTCGTCCTCGACTATCAGTACACGCAATACGCGCGGAGCGGCCGTTGCGGAGGGATCGGAATTCATTTGCATGCGATGAGCACGTCCACCGCGCCGCTACTCCCGGAAATGTGTTGCGCCAAAAACGACCCGTGGGGGTGTCACGCCCTACTGCACCCGAACTCGCGGCACCTTGAGAATATGTCGTTGTTTCGAGTCAGGTCGCGACGCAGACCACCCAATGCGCCGCTCGTGTAGAAAGTTCCGCGCTGCCACGGTATGACGGCAAATATGTCCTTGAAAATCTTACACGAGGTGCGTTATGACGTACTTTCCTCAGGCTTTACCGCGGGTTATACGCTCGACCCCACGACTGCAGTACACTTCGCCGCTTGGCGCAAAACGGATCGCATGGCAGAGCCACGCAACAACCACAACCCATGACAGATCAGCACTCGGGACCCGCTAGCATTCTCATCGTCGAAGACGAGATGCTGGTGCGCATGTTTGCCGTGGATGCCCTCGAAGATGTGGGTTTCCAGGTACTACAGGCGGGGGACGCCGGCGAGGCGACCGCCGCTCTGGCCGACCAACCGAATGTCCTGGCGGTCATCGTCGATATGGGCTTGCCGGATCGACCCGGCGATCAGCTCGCGGCGGAAATGCGGGCCAAATTACAGAATCTGCCCATCCTCATCGCCAGCGGCCGCAGCGAGCGCGAGCTCAAGGACAAGTTCGCGGCGGACAAGCGTATCGGCGTACTGGTGAAACCGTACACGGCATCGATGCTCATCGGCGCGCTCGCATCGTTGGGCGTAGCAGCGCCGTCACCACAGGACTAGCCATCGGCCGTCAGTGGCTCCGGCTCCATTCATCGGGCCGGTTCTGCTCCTTCACCCGTTGCGGGTTCGCCGCCTCGCCTTTGCGATAGCCGCGCTCGAACAGCCGCTTGCGGAACACGAAAATGGTCAACGCGATCGCAAGCACGATCAGCCCTATGACCCAAGCCAGATGCTGTTGGAAGAATTCCTGCATGGCGCTTACCTCTGCGAATGTGCTGAGGTAAACGGCTGAGCGACTGGCGATGTTTCCGCCGCCGGCAGGAGTCGCTCAACGTTTGCGCTTGGCGCGCATCCAAATGACAGCAATCACGAAGGCAACCAGCAGCAGGATGATGACGACGCGCAAGGAACTCTCGTTAAGTGAATAGCGATCTTGTTGGTAGCGACTTCGATCGAAGAAGCATTTCAACCAGTTGCACTTTGCTGAGCGCAGGGTACTCGATTACTCCTAGCTTCCGTACCCCACGCTGTAGGCCGATTCCCCGGCCCGCTGGAAGCGCTCGTTCAGCAGGGCTAGATCTTCCGGCGTATCCAGGTCGATGGCCGCGTTGGCCATGGGCACGCGGACCAGACGGTAATTGTTACGTTCGAGCACCATGCGCGCGCCTTGATCGCCGCGCAACTCGGCCAGCTCGGAAAAGCTCAAGCGTGGAAAGATCGCCGGAACGCCGACGCGCTGCTCATACACGCTCGCCGCAATCATACTTTCCTCGCCCTTCCATGCGCTCACCAGGCGCTTGAGATCGTCGGCGGTCACCGCCACTTGATCGCCCAGAAGCACCATCGCCGCCTGGCATCCGGGCGGCAGCGATGCGACTCCGAAGCGCAGTGACGACGCCATGCCCTCTTCCCAATGACGATTGACGATCACCGATGCCGGCGAATGCGCCAGCAAATGAGTCATCTCTTTCGCGTGCGCACCCACAACGACAGTGACGGCATGGCCCGCGACGGCCACCGCATTGGAGACGACGATGTGCAGCGCCGGCCGGCCGGCCAGTTTCACCAGTTGCTTCGGCTGGCCCAGGCGCCGGGACGCACCGGCGGCCAGCACCAGGACATGAGGAGGAGCGGACATGGGGTGACAGTGGGATGACAGGCGTTTTGGGTCAAGCTCCAGGGCGCGGGGCGATACTATACTGGTATCTCACTCCACTCCTGCGCGACGAGTTATGTCGGTCCGACCGGTCTTGAGAATGGGCGATCCCGTGCTGCTGCAGGTAGCGAAGCCTGTGGAGCGCTTCGATACGCCCGAACTGCACGCCCTGCTGCAGGATATGAAAGACACCATGGCCGCGCTGAACGGGGCCGGCATCGCAGCTCCGCAAATTGGCACGTCTTTGCAAGTCGTGATCTTCGGCGTGGGCAAGAATCCCCGCTATCCGCAGGCCGAGGAAGTGCCGTACACGGAGCTGATCAATCCCGTGCTGGAGCCGCTCACCGATACGATGGAAGAAGGTTGGGAAGGTTGCCTGTCGGTGCCGGGCATGCGGGGCCTGGTGCCGCGCCATACCAAGCTGCGCTATCGCGGCTTCGACCCCAAGGGCGAGCCCATCGATCGCACGGTGGACGGTTTTCACGCACGCGTCGTGCAACACGAGGTCGATCACCTGCACGGCATCCTCTATCCCATGCGCATCCGCGATCTGCGCAGTTTTGGCTTCAACGAAGCTTTGTTTCCCGGTCAGCAGCTGGTCGACGACTGAAGTCGCCGCGCTGCCCTCTTATTTCCCGCCGGAGCATTTCATGGCCGCCGCCCCTCAAAGCACGCTTTCCCTTCGCGATCCGAGTCTGTTTCGCCAGCAAGCCTTCGTCGCTGGGCGCTGGGTAGATGCAAGCGGCGGCGAAGTGAAGCAAGTCCTCAATCCCGCCAATGGGCAACTGATCGGCACCGTGCCGAATTGCGGCGCCAAGGAGACCCGTGAAGCCATCGAGGCTGCGGATAAAGCGCTGCCCGATTGGCGTTCGCGTACTGCGAAAGTGCGCGCGCAGCTGTTGCGCAAATGGTTCGATCTGATCATGGCGAATCAGGAAGACCTCGCCGTGCTCATGACCGTCGAGCAGGGCAAGCCATTGGTGGAAAGCCGCGGCGAGATTGCTTATGGCGCGGCGTTCATCGAGTGGTTTGCGGAAGAAGGCAAGCGCGTCTATGGCGATGTGATTCCGTCGCACGGCCCGGACAAGCGCATCGTCGTGCTCAAGCAGCCCATCGGTGTGTGTGCCGCGATCACGCCTTGGAATTTCCCGACCGCGATGATTACTCGCAAGGTCGGCCCGGCACTCGCGGCGGGCTGCACGATGGTGATCAAGCCGTCCGAACTGACGCCGTACTCGGCGCTCGCATTGTGCGTGCTGGCCGAGAAGGCGGGCCTGCCTGCCGGCGTCATTTCCGTCGTCACGGGCGATTCGAAGCCCATTGGCGGTGAGCTCACCAGCAATCCCCTGGTGCGCAAACTGACGTTCACGGGCTCCACCCCGGTCGGCAAGCTGCTGATGTCTCAGTGCGCGGGCACGGTGAAGAAGGTTTCGTTGGAGTTGGGCGGCAACGCGCCGTTCGTGGTGTTCGACGACGCGGACCTCGAAGCGGCGGTCAACGGCGCGATCGCGTCGAAGTATCGCAATGCTGGCCAGACCTGTGTTTGCGCCAATCGCATCTACGTTCAGAGCGGGATCTACGACCGCTTCGCCGCGCGTCTCGCCGAGAAGGTGGGTGCGATGAAGGTCGGCAATGGCCTGGATCAGGGCACGATCATCGGGCCGCTGATCGAAGACAAGGCGGTCGCAAAAGTCGAAGAGCACGTGCGCGATGCCGTGAGCAAGGGCGCCAAAGTTGTCGTTGGCGGCAAGCGCGTCGAAGGCGGCGGACATTTCTATGTGCCGACGGTGTTGACCGGGATCAAAGCCGACATGCTCGTCTTGCGCGAGGAAACATTCGGCCCGGTGGCGCCGCTGATGAAGTTCGAGACCGAAGAAGAAGTCATCCGGCTGGCGAACTCCACGGAGTTCGGCCTTGCTTCTTACTTCTATACGCGTGACATCTCCCGCGCGTGGCGCGTGGCCGAGGCGCTGGAGAGCGGCATCGTCGGCATCAACGAAGGCATCATCTCCACCGAAGTCGCACCGTTCGGCGGCGTGAAGGAAAGCGGCATCGGCCGCGAAGGCTCCAAGTACGGCATCGAGGACTACCTCGAGATCAAGTATCTGTGCATCGGTGGAATCAATTGATGAAAGCACGCGTCAAGTGGGTTCAGGACGTGATGTTCGTCGGCGAGTCCGGCTCGGGACATTCCGTCGTCATGGACGGCGCCCCGGACGCAGGCGGCCGCAATCTCGGATTCCGTCCGATGGAGATGTTGCTGCTCGGCCTGGGGGGCTGCTCTGCCTTCGATGTCATGCTGATCTTGAAGCGTGGTCGTGAGGCGGTCACCGATTGCGTCGTCGACATCGACGCCGAACGCGCCACCACCGATCCGAAAGTGTTCACCAAGATCCAGATGCACTACACCGTGATGGGTCACGCCCTCGACCGTAAAAAAGTCGAACGCGCCGTGCAGCTGTCGGCCGAGAAATATTGCTCGGCCAGCGCCATCATGGCGAAGACGGCGCAGCTGTCGCACACCATCACTCTCGTCGAGTCTCAACCTACTCCCACTGGAGCAACGGCATGAAACGCACCGCATCCGCCGTCTGGAAAGGCGGCCTGAAAGACGGCAAGGGTTCGATCTCCACCGAAAGCGGTGTGCTCAGCGATACCCAATATTCCTTCTCGACCCGCTTCGAGGAAGGCAAAGGCACCAACCCCGAAGAGCTGATCGCCGCGGCTCACGCCGGATGTTTCAGCATGGCCTTGTCGGCGCAGCTGCAGGCGGAGACCAAGACGGCCGAGAAGATCGAGACCGAGGCCGCGGTCACTTTGGTGAAAACCGATGCCGGCTTCACCGTCACCGCCGTCCATTTGAAAGTCCGCGCCAAGGTCCCCGGCGCGACACCTCCCGATTTCCAAAAGGCCGCCGAAGCCGCCAAGGCCGGCTGCCCGATCTCTCGCCTGCTCAAGGCGGAGATCACGATGGAGACGAAGCTGGAAGGCTGGACCTGACCGGACAGCGGCGTTAGCTCGCCGGAGTTAACGCCTGCGCCAAGCTAGCAAAGCGTGCGACGGACCCACAGATAACACAGCAACGCGAGCGACGCGCCCGTTGCCATGATGGCCGCGAGTGTGTGCACGGTGCCGTCGTTGAAGATGGCGACCGCGATGCCGGCGCAAGTCGTTAGAGCGGATTGCGTAGCACCCATCAACGCCGAGGCGGTGCCGGCGGCGCGGCCGTGAGGGGCGAGGGCGAGAGCAGACACGTTGGGACCGACGCGGCCGACGGTGAGAAAGAAGAGAAGCTGCAAGCCGACAACCACGTAGAGCGGCAGAGCAAATAACAGGCTCAAGGTAAACAAAGCGAGCCCGAGCAGTGGCGACGCCCACACGTAGCGGCCCAGCACTTGACGGGGGCCCAATGTCCGCAGGGCGCGCATGTTCAAGATGCTGGCCGACATGAAGGCCAATCCATTCAACCCGATGAGCGCACCGAACTGCTGGGCCGACAGCCCATAGTTCTGCGTGATCACCTTCGGCGCGCCGGTGACGTAACAAAACATCGACGCCATCGAGAAGCCCAGCAGCAGAGACAGCGCCATGAAGTGACGATCGCGACTCAGCCGCCCGTAGTTGCGGAGAATGTCCCCGAAGCTCACGGAGGTATCGCGCGTCACATGCGACTCCGTGAGCACCCGGTGCATGGTCAGCATCAGCACCAGCGCGATGCCCATCTGCACAACGAAGGTCGCACGCCACCCGAGATAGGTGACGATCACGCCGCCAACCGCGGGCGCGAGCACCGGGCCTAGCGCGACAATCATTGTCAGCGTAGTGAAGGCGCGAGCCGCTTCGTGAGGCTCACAGCGATCGCGCACGATCGCCCGGCCGATG
Source organism: Peristeroidobacter agariperforans (assembly GCF_004138335.1). Taxonomy (GTDB): domain Bacteria; phylum Pseudomonadota; class Gammaproteobacteria; order Steroidobacterales; family Steroidobacteraceae; genus Steroidobacter; species Steroidobacter agariperforans. The sequence goes on from NZ_RYFW01000001.1 coordinate 894,127, forward strand.
ACCAAGCCCGCACACCCGCCCAACGCCTGCACGACGCGCATCGCCGTCAGCATCGTCATGTTGACGGCCAGCGCACACCCCAGCGCGCCGATCATGTAAACGGCAAACCCGAAATACAGTGGCGGCTTGCGACCGAAGCGATCGCTGATCGGACCGTAGAACAGCTGCCCGACCGCGATGCCCACGATGAAAGCCGCCATCGTGACTTCGACGCCACGGGTGGCGAACTCCTGCTCGATGGCGGGAAAGCCGGGCAGATACATGTCGATCGAGACCGGCCCGATGGCGGTCATCGCAGCGACGAGTATCAGCCAGCCGGGTAAGCGACGCGGCGATCGGCTCACGAAGTAATCAGTTGCCTCGCGTGATGCCGCAGATGATCTTCCATGAACGTGGCGATGAAGTAATAACCGTGGTCGTAGCCCGGATGCATGCGGAACTGCAACTCACTGCCCGATTCACGCACGGCGTCCGCAAAAATATCCGGCTTCAACTGCTCGGTGAGGAATTTGTCGCGAGCGCCCTGATCGATGAGGATGGGGCGCGCGTAACGCTCCCTGCGAATCAGCTCGCTGGCGTCATATTGCTTCCATTGACTCTGATCCGCGCCCAGGTATCCGCCAAACGCTTTTTGCCCCCACGGACACTCCATCGGCGCCGAAATCGGCGCGAACGCCGAGACCGACCGATATTGGTTCGGATTACGCAAAGCGCACACCAGCGCACCATGGCCACCCATCGAGTGACCAAAGATCCCCTGACGATCCGCACGACCCGAGCCAAGCGACTGAACGATCTCCGGCAGCTCCTTGGTCACATAGCTGTACATGCGATAGTTCTGCGACCACGGCGCCTGGGTGGAATCGACATAGAAGCCGGCGCCGAGTCCGAAATCCCAACTGGCGTCGTCACCAGGCTGCCGCGCCTTGCGCGGGCTGGTGTCCGGCGCAACCAGCATCAAGCCCAGCTCGGCGGCGACGCGCTGCGCGCCGGCTTTCATCATGAATGTTTCTTCAGTGCAGGTGAGGCCGGCGAGGTAATACATCACGGGGACTTTGCCCTGCTCCGCCTGTGGCGGGACGTACACGGAAAAACGCATCTCCGTGCGACACTCGCGCGACTCGTGCGAATAGAAACGCACCCAGCCACCGAAACAGGCGTGCTCCGAAACCAGATTGAGTGTCATGACCGCGCCCTCTCATTCAGGTTGGAATCAATAGATCACCACCGAGCGGATCGATTCGCCCGAATGCATCAGGTCGAACGCTTTGTTGATGTCATCCAGCGGCATCTGGTGCGTGATCAGCTCATCGATCTTGATCTTGCCGTCCATATACCAGTCGACGATCTTCGGCACGTCGGTGCGGCCGCGCGCACCACCGAATGCCGTGCCTTTCCACACGCGGCCCGTGACCAGCTGGAACGGACGCGTCTTGATTTCCTGACCCGCGCCGGCCACGCCGATGATGATCGACTCGCCCCAGCCGCGATGACAGCACTCCAGCGCCTGGCGCATCAGATCGACGTTGCCGACACACTCGAAACTATAGTCCGCGCCGCCATCGGTGAGCGATACGAGATAAGGCACCAGATCGCCCTGCACTTCCTTCGGGTTGACGAAGTGAGTCATGCCGAAACGTTCGGCCAGCGCCTTGCGAGCCGGATTGATATCCACGCCGATGATCTTGTTCGCGCCAGCCAGGCGCGCGCCTTGAATCACATTCAAGCCGATGCCGCCCAAGCCGAACACGACGACGTTGGCGCCCGGCTCGACCTTGGCCGTGTTGATGACGGCGCCGATGCCCGTCGTGACACCGCAGCCGATGTAACAGACCTTGTCGAACGGCGCGTCCTCGCGAATCTTCGCGAGCGCGATCTCCGGCATCACGGTGAAGTTGGAGAACGTGGAGCAGCCCATGTAGTGATGCACCCTGTCCTTGCCGATGGAAAAGCGGCTGGTGCCGTCGGGCATCACGCCCTTGCCCTGCGTGGCGCGAATCGCCGTACACAGGTTCGTCTTTTGGGACAGGCACGACTTACATTGCCGACACTCCGGCGTGTACAGCGGGATGACGTGATCGCCCTTCTTCAGCGTCGTTACACCGCGGCCCACGTCGACCACGACACCGGCCCCTTCGTGACCGAAGATGGCCGGGAACAGCCCTTCCGGATCGGCGCCCGAGCGCGTGAATTCGTCGGTATGACAGACGCCCGACGCCTTGATCTCAACCAGCACTTCGCCGTCGCGCGGCCCATCCAGGTCCAGGGTCAGGACTTCGAGGGGCTTGCCAGCGGCAAGGGCAACGGCGGCGCGAGTTTTCATGTCGGATTGCTGGTGTTATTGATTGAGGACTCGAGGATTGTCCTCCTTCGCGCCGGGCCGCGCCACCCGCCTAAAAGCGCAGCTGTACCCGAAGCACTGCGCCTTCATCGACCACCTGCACAGCCAGCGCCGCATTCGATTCGGACAGACCCATGAAGGCGTCGTTGACGAACGATGCGATGAAATTGCCGAGCGCCATGCTGAAGAGCGTATCCGCCGGGTAGTGCCATCCTGCTTCGATACGAGCCCACGATGTACCGATGGTCAGCGCGTGCAATCCAACGTCGAGGGTAGTGCGCGTGGCGTCGGACATTTCTATCGACTGCAAATTGCGAGATGCGAGTCGTGTGTGTACGGCGGACGCGGAGGTGTGGCCGGAGGGGAAGCTTTCGCCGTCGGCGCCGTTCGGCCGCTCGCGATCGAACTCTTCCTTCATTACGTTGGTGATCTGGCCGGTCGCGCTCACGGCTGCCACGCCGACCAATGTTCCTTTGACCTTGTTGAACAGCCACTCGCCGGGCTCGCCGCCGCTCGGCGTGGCCAGTATGGTGGCGTAATGAGCGAAGCTGGACGCGGAGCGCAGGTCGTCGCTCCATTGTTCGGCGCTGCTCTGTGAGCCGAACACCGGCGTGTGCTCGCGCGCCCAATCGGAGGTGCGTCGGTCGAAGTCGTCGATTTGAAAAGCGGCAGCGCCGAGCAGCGGCCCCCAGGTCCAGGGATCCTTGACGGCATCAACGGCAGATTCGCGGACGCGATCCCAACCGGGCGTCAGCGTCGCCTCTTCACCCCAGCCCTTGCCATCCGGCAACGTCCCGCAGGCGGACAGCAGCAGAGCACACAAGATGATCGCAGAGCGTGATGGCATGACCGTCACTCATCTGGATCCCCACTACTCGTGCCGCAAAGCCTCGATGGGGTCGAGCTGCGCGGCGCGCCGTGCAGGGAAATAACCGAAGATGATGCCGACCGCCGCCGAGAAGCCGAAGGACAGCATCACGATGCCCACGTTGAGTACGAACGGCACATTGAAGGCGTGAGTGGCGAGCGCACCGGCCGTCAATCCCAATGCGATTCCAATGATGCCGCCGAACGCGGCTAGCGTGACGGCTTCGATCAGGAATTGCAGTAGTACATCTCGCGCCATGGCGCCCACCGCCAGTCGTGTACCGATTTCACGCGTTCGCTCGGTGACGGAGACGAGCATGATGTTCATGATGCCGACGCCGCCGACCAGCAGGCTCACCGCCGCAACGGCTGCCAGCAAAGTCGTGAGCACGCGTGTGGTCTGAGTCATCGCGCTGCTGATCTCCTTGAGATCGCGCACGTTGAAGTCGGGATCGGCGCCCGGACGGATCTTGCGCCGCTCGCGCATCAGCGATTCGATGTCGGCCTGTACTTTCTCGGTCGACACGCCATCGCGCGCCGACACCATGATGGAGCTCACGTCGGAGTTGCCGACCACGCGCCGTTGGATGGTTCGCAGCGGCACGACGACCAGGTCGTCCTGATCCTGCCCGAAACCCGACTGGCCTTTCGACGACAAGGTGCCGATGACCTGACACGACAGCTTGTTCAAGCGGATGTTCGCGCCCAGCGGATCTTCCGAGCCGAACAGCTCGCGCTGCACGGTGGCGCCGAGAATGCAGACGGCGGCGCCGGCGCGCAGCTCGGACTCCGAAAAGTTACGGCCGCTGGCGAGCGGCCAGTCACGCACCGATATGTATTGATCGTCGGTGCCTTGAACCTGAGTCGCCCAGTTGGAATTGCCGTAGATCGCCTGCGTGCCCGTGCCGATGGTCGGGGTCGCGGTACGCACGCCGGATATTTCGTTCTTGATCGCTTCGACGTCGTCCATGGAAAACGGCGGAGCCGCCTGACGCGAACCGCCGCCGCCGCCGAAGCCCTGCCCGCGAAATACCTGAAGCAGATTGGAGCCGAGCTTTTGAATATCCGCCTGCACCTGCGCGGTGGCGCCTTCACCGATGGTGACCATGGTGATGACCGCGCCGACGCCGATGACGATGCCGAGAATGGTCAGCGTCGAACGCAATACGTTCCGGCGAATCTCTCGCAACGCGAGGATGATGGCGTTACCGAACATTAGTGTTCCCGCACCGGCTCGTTGGCCTGATCGCTCTCGATGTGGCCGTCGCGAAAGCGCACGATGCGACGGGTCCAGCCAGCGATGTCGGGCTCGTGCGTGACCATCGCGATGGTGATACCGCGCTGCTCGTTCAAACTTGTCAGCAGCTTCATGATTTCGACGCTGGTCGCCGTATCGAGATTGCCGGTGGGCTCGTCCGCGAACAGCACTTGCGGCTGAGTCACGATGGCGCGCGCAATCGCGACGCGCTGCTGCTGACCGCCGGACAGCTGACTGGGAACGTGAGTCTCACGGCCACTGAGTCCGACTTCCTGCAAGGCCTTGCGCGCCAGTGCATGGCGCTCTTCTTTGGGAACATGTCGATACACGAGCGGCAGCTCGACATTCTCCAGCGCCGTCGTGCGACTCAGCAGATTGAAGCCCTGGAACACGAAGCCCAGATAATTCCGGCGCAACAACGCGCGTTGATCGGCGCTCATGTTGCCGACCGGCACGCCGAGAAATTTATAAGCTCCACCGCTCGGCGTATCGAGGCAGCCGAGTATGTTCATGCACGTCGATTTGCCGGAGCCGCTCGGTCCCATCACGGCCACGAACTCACCCGCGTTGATGCGCAGGTCGATGCCACGCAGCGCGCGCACCTCACCTTCGCCGTGACCATAGATCTTGGTCACCTGCGAGAGGTCGATGACCGGCGTCGGGCTCGAAGGCATGCCGGTCACGGCGCAGACGTCCCGGAGTCCGTGATGACCTGAGTGCCCGGCTCGAGTTTGCGCTCGAAGGCCTTTTGCATTTCCTCCGGTGTCATGCCCGGAGGCGCATTGCCATTGCCGCCGCCCATGCGAACAGCCCCGCCTTCGGGAGCATTGGGCGGACGCTCGAACGGCAGCACTTGAGTCATGCGGCCATCGGTCGCGCCCGCCCGGAACATCACCAGCGCCGGCTTGCCATCTTCCAGAATATAAGCACGGCCCATGCGGCGTCCGGTGCCCTTCTGCTGTTGTCGAGGACCACCGAAACGCATTCTCGGCATGATCGCCGACAACGGGCCGCCGCCTGGCGCGGCCGCGGCAGAGTCGGCGGTTTCCGGGGAGAAGCGCAGCGCCGCGTTCGGCACCAGCACCGCGTCCTGGATATTCGTTGTGACGATCTCGGCGGTCGCCGTCATGCCCGGGCGCAGCAGCAACTCGGGGTTGTCCACTTCGAGCACGGTTTCGTAAGTCACGACACCCGTGGACGTCGCGCTCGCCTGGCTGGAGCTGCTCGAAGAAGAAGACGCCTTGGTGTTGCTCGACGCAAAATGAACCTGAGTGATGTGCGCCGAGAATCGACGGTTCGGATATGCGTCGACCGTGAACGAAGCTTCCTGACCGATTTGAACCGAGCCCACGTCGGCTTCGTCCACCGACACGTGCAATTCCATCTTCTTCAGGTCTTCCGCCATGATGAACAGCACCGGCGCTTGCAGCGAAGCGGCGACGGTCTGACCTGGCTCGACCGACCGCACCAGAATCACCCCATTAATAGGAGAGCGCAGCTCGGTCTTGCCGAGATCGGTGCGTACGGTTTCCAGACTTGCACGCGACTGCGCAACCGCCGCCTTCGCAGCCGCCAGCTCACCATCAGCACGCGCAACCGCGGCTTCCGCTACATCCATATCCTGTTGCGAGGGCAGCTTGTTGCCGCTCAGCTCTCGCACCTTCAGCAAGCGCGCGATGTTCGCTCGAGCTTCTTTGGCGCTCGCATCCGCCTGCAACACCCGCGCTTCGGCCGAAGCGAGCGAGCTTTCCTGCTGTAGCACCTGCGCTTTCAAACGAGTCGTGTCGAGCGATGCGAGCACCTGGCCTGCTTTGACCTCGTCGTTCACGTCGACATTCACTTTCGCGACCGTGCCGGACAGCTCGCTGCCGATCTCGACCTGATTCCTCGGCTCGAGATTGCCGGTCGCCGTGACCGTGACGGTCAGATCGCCTTTGACCACCTCCTGCGTCGTGTAGGTGACCTCTTTGCTGTCGCCGCGACCGAAAGTGAAATACGCCGCCGCGATGATGACGAGCGCGATCGCTGCCGATTTGAGGTAGCGCTGCCACGCCGGCGCAGCGTCGAGGCCTTCTCGCAACGTGCGCGAGAGATCGGTGGAGTTGGTGGTTTCGGTATCCATGCGGGCCTTGCAACTGCGCTGGGGTGCTTAGATTGGATGCGGCATCAACTGCCGGTGGTCGCAGCCGGAAACACCGACCAGCCACCGCCGAGCGCCTTGTACAGACGAATCAGATTGGAAGTCATCTCGCCGTCGCTGACCGCGAGCGAATCTTCGAGCGAGAGCAGCTGACGATCGGCGGTGAGCACGGTCTGGAAATCGACCAGGCCGGAATTGTATTGAACGAGCGCCAGCTCGGACGCGCGGCGCGCGCTTTCGACGGCCTCGATCAGCGCTGCATGGCGCCGTTGCTCGCTGGTCCAGGCATCCAACGCATTCTCCGTTTCTTCATACGCGGCGAGCACGACTGACTCATACGAAGCCAGCGCTTGATCGACCAGCGCGTTCTGAACTCGAATGTTCTGGCGAAGCTGTCCGCCATTGAAGATCGGCAGGCTCAGCGTCAGTCCGCTGCGCTCGACCTTGGAACCATCGAGCAGATCGCTGGCGGTGAGCGATTGCCAGGAGATGGAGCCGTTCAGCGACAAGCTCGGATACAGCGCCGCCGTCGCGACGCCGACTTGCGCTGTCTGCGCGGCGAGCTGGCGTTCAGCACTGCGAATGTCCGGACGGCGTCGCAATACATCGGCAGGCACACCCGCGACGATATCGACCGGCGCAATCGGAATCGGTTTGCGCTGTTGAAGTACCGCTTCCAGCGCGCCAGGTGTCTGGCCCGTGAGCACGGCCAGACGGTTCATGTTCTGGACCAGGCTCGATTCCAGCAACGGAATCTGCGAGCGCGTCTGTTGATAGCTGGTATTCGCCGACTCGACGTCGAGCACCGTCGTCAAACCGGCATCGGCGCGCCAGCGAGTGATGTCGAGCGCCTCGCGCTGTGATTCGAGATTGCGCTCGGCGAAATCGAGCCGCGACTGCGCGGTCCGCACGCCAACGTAGCTCAACGCCACATCGCCGAGCAGGACGACGAGAACATCGCGCAAGTCAGCCTCGGTTGCGGCGAGCTGCGCAGTGGCGGCTTCGTACGAGCGCCGCTGACCGCCGAAAAGATCCAATTCCCAACTTGCTGACAGGCCGCCGCTATAGGTTTCACCGACCGTACTGACCGCTTCGCCGCGCTCGTTGAAATTGGACTCGGACTCGCTGCGACTGGCGCTGGTCGACGCGCCGATATTCGGCCAGAAACCCGAGCCGGCGATGGCGCGTTGAGCACGAGCCTGAACGAGACGGGCGTAGGCCTGCTTCACCGACTTATTCTCGGCGAGCGCCCGCTCTATGAATTCGTTCAATTGCGGGTCGTTGAGCGTCGTCCACCAAGCGGCGAGTGACGGCGCGTCGGGAGACTCCACGCGCACGCCCGTTGCCGGCAACTCGTGCCACTCGTCCGGCGTGACTGTCTGCGGTGGGCGATAGTCCGGCCCCACGGCACAGCCGGTCAGCGCCAGGGCTACGGCGCCGGCGACGACCGAGCGGAAGGCCCCGGCGCGGGATGCCGTTTTCGACGGCGTCGGCAAAGGCAGGTGTGTGAGCGTTCTGGGCATGCTGACGGCTTCAATCGTGATGGCCAGCCCTCGACACACATGGCCGGCCAGGAGCTGGCCTGCTGTTGGTTGCCGCGCCAGGATGCAAGTTCAGCACGGGGACAGGCCAAGTAGTGTTAAACAATTGTAAGCATATGTATCTGAAAAGGCCGCGATTTTAGCTTCACGAGCTGACGGCGCGCCGAGCGGTGACCTGCTTATAACCAGACGTGAGCGGCGCCGTACCAGTTGCGATATGCAGGCATAAGGGTGTTAACGCACAATTCTTCGATGACCAGACTGACCCATTTACAAAGACTCGAAGCCGAGTCGATCCACATCCTCCGTGAGGTGGTTGCCGAGTGCGAGCGGCCGGTAATGCTGTACTCCATCGGCAAGGACAGCGCGGTGATGCTGCACCTGGCGATGAAGGCGTTCTATCCAGCCAAGCCGCCGTTCCCGCTGCTCCACGTCGACACCACGTGGAAATTCCGCGACATGATCGCGTTTCGCGACCGGATGGCCCAGGAGCTCGGCCTGCAGCTGCTGGTGCACATCAATCAGGACGGCCTCGATCGCGGCATCGGCCCGTTCACGCACGGCTCGGCCGTGCACACCGACGTGATGAAGACCCAGGGCCTGAAGCAGGCGCTGGATAAATACGGCTTCGACGCGGCCTTCGGCGGCGCCCGTCGCGACGAAGAAAAGTCGCGCGCCAAAGAGCGGGTGTTCTCGTTTCGCTCTGCCCAGCATCGCTGGGACCCGAAACGTCAGCGCCCCGAGCTGTGGAGCCAATACAACGCGCGCAAGAACAAGGGCGAGAGCCTGCGCGTGTTTCCGCTATCCAACTGGACCGAGCTGGACATCTGGCAGTACATCTATCTGGAAAACATTCCCATCGTGCCGCTGTATTTCGCCGCCATGCGCCCGGTGGTCCGGCGCGACGGCACGCTGATCATGGTCGATGACGACCGCATGCCGCTCAAGCCCGGCGAACGGCCGGAAATGAGGTCGGTGCGTTTCCGCACGCTCGGCTGCTATCCGCTGACCGGCGCCATCGAGAGCGAGGCTGCGACCTTGCCCGCGATCATCCAGGAAATGCTGTTGACGACCAGCTCCGAACGACAGGGCCGCGTGATCGATCACGACAGCGCCGCGTCGATGGAGAAGAAGAAGCAGGAAGGTTACTTTTAATCGTGGCTCACAAATCCGATCTCATCGCCACCGACATTCAGGCCTACCTGAAGTCGCACGAGCACAAGAGCCTGCTGCGGTTCATCACCTGCGGCAGCGTCGATGACGGCAAGTCGACCCTGATCGGCCGGCTGCTGTACGAATCCAAGATGATCTTCGAGGACCAGTTGAGCACGCTGGAAGCCGACTCCAAGAAGGTCGGCACGCAGGGCGGCGAGCTGGATTTCGCGTTGCTGGTCGACGGCCTGGCCGCCGAGCGCGAGCAGGGCATCACCATCGACGTCGCCTACCGGTTCTTCTCGACCGACCGTCGCAAGTTCATCGTCGCCGACACACCGGGCCACGAGCAGTACACGCGCAACATGGTGACCGGCGCTTCGACCGCCGATGTCGCAGTGATCCTGATCGACGCTCGTAAAGGCGTGCTGACGCAGACACGTCGGCACAGTTACATCGTGTCTCTGATCGGCATCAAGCACGTCGTGCTGGCCATCAACAAGATGGACCTGGTCGGCTATTCGCAGCAGATCTTCGACACCATCGTCACTGAATATCGCGAGTTCGCCGCACAGATCGGCCTCGACAACATCGTGCCCGTGCCGTTGTCCGCTTTGCGCGGCGACAACATGCTGGAACGCAGCTCCGCGACGCCCTGGTATCAGGGCCCGACGCTGATGGAGTACCTCGAAACCGTCGAGATCGAAGACGATCTGCAACACCGGCCGTTTCGTCTGCCGGTGCAGTGGGTGAATCGCCCCAACCAGGACTTCCGTGGTTTCGCCGGCACCATCGCCAGCGGCGTGATTCGCAAAGGCGACACGATTCGCGCGTTGCCGTCAGGACGCACCAGCAAGGTAGCCCGCATCGTCACTCACGATGGCGATCTGGAGCAGGCCGTCGCAGGACAATCGATCACGCTCACGCTGACCGATGAAGTCGACATCAGCCGAGGCGACGTGATCGCCGCAGCGGCCTCGCCGCCGGCGGTCGCCGATCAGTTCCAAGCGACCATCATCTGGATGCACGAGGAAGCGATGCTTCCCGGCCGTCCGTATCTCATCAAACTCGGCTCACGCACGGTCACCGGCAGCATTACTGCGCCGAAGTACAAGGTGAACGTGAACACGCTCGAACATCTGGCCGCGAAGCAGCTGGAGCTCAACGAAATCGGCGTGTGCAATCTCAGCCTGGACCGCGCCGTGGCGTTCGATCCATACACGGACAACCGAGAGACCGGCGGCTTCATCCTGATCGACAAGATCTCGAATGACACCGTCGGCGCGGGCCTGCTCAGCTTCGCGCTGCGTCGTGCGGAGAACATTCATTGGCAGGCGCTCGATGTGAACAAACATGCGCGTGCGGGATTGAAGGGCCAGCGTGCCTGCGTGCTGTGGTTCACGGGTTTGTCAGGCGCGGGCAAGTCCACTATCGCCAACCTGGTCGAGAAACGCCTGCACTCGCTCGGTCGGCACACGTACACGCTCGACGGCGATAACGTGCGTCATGGCTTGAACAAGGATCTCGGATTCACGGACGCCGATCGCGTCGAGAACATCCGTCGCGTCGCCGAAGTTTCCAAGCTGATGGTGGACGCGGGCCTGATCGTGCTCGTGTCGTTCATCTCGCCGTTCCGCTCAGAGCGGCGTTTGGCGCGCGAGCTGATGCAACCGGGCGAGTTCCTGGAAGTGTTCGTCGATACGCCGTTGGAAGAAGCCGAGAAGCGCGACCCGAAGGGCCTGTACAAGAAGGCTCGTCGCGGCGAGCTGCAAAACTTTACCGGCATCGATTCGCCGTACGAGGCGCCGGAGAAGCCGGAGATTCATCTGCGGACCGCACTCTCGTCTCCGGAAGCCGCGGCCGAGGACATCATGAACAGGCTGCGCGACGCCGGTATGCTGTATCCGGCGGACGAATTGTCCGGCCTGTAAGGAAACTGTCGTGGCTGCATCAGAACTGTTGGCGAATGTCGTCAAGCTGGCCCAGCAGGCCGGCGACGCGATCCTGAGCGTCTACAGCGAACAGTTCGAAGTCACGCACAAGACCGACCAGTCGCCGTTGACCGTCGCCGATCTGCGCTCGCACGAGATCATCAGCAAGGGATTGCGTGCACTGACACCGGAGCTGCCGGTGCTGTCGGAGGAAGCGAGCGATATTTCCTTCGAGCAACGACGTCAATGGACCCGCTATTGGCTGGTCGACCCGCTCGATGGCACGAAGGAATTCGTCTCTCGCAATGGCGAGTTCACGGTCAACATCGCGTTGATCGAGGATCATGTGCCTACGCTCGGCGTGGTGCACGTGCCGGTGACGAGCACCACGTACACGGGCGCGACTGGCGTCGGTGCGTTCAAACAAGTGGATGGACAAAGGCCAGAGCCATTGCGGGTGTGCTCACCGGCCAACACTCCGCTGCGCATCGTCGGTAGCCGTTCGCACCGTGGTGATTCGCTCGACCAACATCTGCCGAAGCTGGCGCCGTACGAACTGGTTGCCGTCGGCAGCTCGCTGAAGTTTTGCCTGGTCGCGGAAGGCAGCGCGGATTTCTATCCGCGCCTCGGTCCGACCAGCGAATGGGATACGGCGGCCGCGCAAGCAGTCGTCGAGGCGGCCGGTGGCGTAGTGGTCAAAACAAACGGTGAACGCCTGGCTTACAACACCAAGGCGGATCTGCTGAACCCGCATTTCCTTGTGTACGGCGATCGCGGGCGCGATTGGCTGCAGATTCTATCCCTGCGCTAGTTCTGGCGACTTACGCGATCTGCTCGATCGTCACCGTCGCCCGCTTGCCCATCGTTTCAAACAAGCCGCCGCCGAGCGGATTCAGCAACGCGACCGTCACCACGACGGTCATGGCCGCCAGGGTAGAGAGAATAATGGCATCGAAAGCGCCAACGAGCCTGGTATGAATGTTCACGAGTCGTACTCCACAGTTGTAAAACCTGTCCAGAGCGGCCCCAGTTGCGCGACATGAGCGCTTCAGCAACCGGAGGCGCGGCCATGCAGTCGTGCAATGAGTGTCTGGTTTTCATGGTGGAGACTGTGCCGTCGCCTCGTGACGGCAAAGTGATAGCACGCGTGAAGAACGCGTGAAATTTGCGGTCCGCCCGATAGGGCAATACTCGCTAACGACTTTAGGGAATGTCTGCGGCGGTCGGGTCGTTCGTTTTGTCCGGATCGCTCACCCGCAAGTACACTTGCGCGCCGCGCGTGCTGCCATCGCTTGCCGGCAACATACTGGTGAGGCGCACCGGATATTCACCGGCTGCGGTCGGTTGCAAACAAATATCTCGCTTGCTTCGCTTCAGGCCGAGACGAGGCTTTTGATCTTGTCGCACGGAGATCGATAGTGGCGCTCCGCCGACCTTCTCCTTGCCGGGCCCGAGCGTCCGAATGCTCATCTTCGCGAGACACAGTCGCTGCCCCATGGCGAGCTCGTTGACGACAGGCTCGACTTCGACCTGTTCGATCCGCACGTTGGCGAGGCTCTTGGAGACCAGGTCGGACGCCATGAACAATTGGCGTCCAGCATGTGCGGGATCCTTGTCAGAACCGCTGGACGCCTCGCCTATGACTACCCAGACGATCTGGAAAGGGCCTTCCTGGCTCGCGGCCGGCTGTAACGCCGCCAGCAGCAGCAGGGCCATCCAGCCCATCCTCCAGGGACTAAACCTAGGATTGGTCCGTTGCACCATATCAAACCAACCCAGGGCCACGGGGAGCAGTTCCCCTACCCCGGTGTGACGCCGATAACGGATTGCCGCAGGAACTCCTTGCGTTTCGCGCAAGCGCCCTGCTAGATTCATGCACATGCGTACGATCCAGCAAATGTCTGCTCTGCCCCCCCATGGCAGTGGGCTGCTGCGTGCGCGCCTGCACCTGCGTCGCTAGACGCAACAAATCACACCCTCGCCTCCCCCTCTGAAATGAGATTCGGGACCGGCGCAAAAAAACAAGCTTCTAGTTCGACTCGCTTCAGCGGCTGACAAGGTCATTGCCAGCTGCGATACAGGAAACGGAAACCATGCTGCAGGAACCTTCTACCAAGTATCGTTCGTTCGCCCCGATCCCGTTGCCAGACCGCACCTGGCCGAACAAAGTCATCAGCACGCCGCCCATGTGGTGCAGCGTCGATCTACGCGATGGCAACCAGGCGCTGATCGAACCGATGGACGGCGCCCGCAAGCGGCGCATGTTCGATCTGCTGGTGAAAACCGGCTTCAAGGAAATCGAAATCGGCTTCCCCGCCGCTTCGCAGACCGACTTCGACTTCTGCCGCGAGCTGATCGAGCAGAACCTGATTCCGGACGATGTGACCGTTCAGGTATTGGTGCAGTGTCGGCCCGAGCTGATCGCTCGCACCTTCGAGGCGCTCCAGGGCGCCCGCCGCGCGATCGTTCATTTCTACAATTCCACGTCGACGGTGCAACGTCGTGTGGTGTTTGGATTGGACCGCGCCGGCATCACGGATATCGCTGTAAAGGCCGCGCAGTGCGTACGCGAGCATGCCGAGCGCCATCCTGAAACCGAATGGCGTTTCGAGTACAGCCCGGAGAGCTTCACCGGCACGGAATTGGATTTTGCCGTGGAGATCTGCGACGCCGTGAACGCGGTGCTGCAGCCGACGCCGGAGCGCCGGGTCATCATCAACTTGCCCGCGACCGTTGAGATGGCCACGCCGAATATCTATGCCGACCAGATCGAATGGTTCCTCCGTCACGTGAAGAACCGCGATTGCATCATCTTGTCACTGCACCCCCACAATGACCGCGGCACCGGTGTCGCCGCCGCCGAACTGGGCATGATGGCTGGCGCCGATCGCGTCGAAGGCACGTTGTTCGGTAACGGCGAGCGCACGGGCAACGTCGATGTCGTGACGCTGGCGTTGAACATGTACACGCAAGGCGTGAACCCGGGCCTGGATTTCTCGAACATCAACGAAGCGGCGCGCATTGCCGAGCATTGCAATCAGCTGCCGATTCATCCGCGACATCCTTATGTCGGCGACCTGGTGTTCACCGCCTTCTCCGGCTCGCATCAGGACGCGATCAAGAAAGGCTTCGCCGCCCGCCGCGAGGGCGATATTTGGGAGATTCCGTATCTCCCGATCGATCCGCGCGATGTGGGCCGCACTTACGAGTCGGTCATTCGCGTCAACAGTCAGTCGGGCAAGGGCGGCATCGCGTATCTGCTCGAGCGCGACTACGGCATCACCATGCCACGCCGCTTGCAGATCGAATTCAGCCAGGTCGTGCAGGCAGTCACCGATGCCACCGGCAAGGAACTGTCGTCCGAGCAGATCTGGTCGCTGTTCCAGAAGGAATTCCTCGGCGACGACGGCGCGTACGTGTACGGCGGTCATCAACTGACGTCGCTGCGCGATCAGCACGAGATCGAGCGACTGTCCCTGAAGCTGAAGTGCAACGGCCAGGGCGCGCTGCTTCACGGCGAAGGCAACGGCCCGATCGACGCCATCGTCGATGCGCTGGGGCTGCGCTTCGACGTGCTGTCGTATGAAGAGCACTCGGTGGGTACGGGCAGCGGCGCTAAGGCGATGGCGTTCGTCGAAATCACCACGCCGGCTCGCGCCACTCTGTTCGGCGTCGGTTATCACGAGAACATCGTCACCGCCTCGCTGCTGGCGGTGCTGAGCGCCGTCAATCGCGCCCTTCAGCGCGGCCTGCTCGACGATGCGATGCCCGTCGCGACCGCGCAGGGCTGATCCAGAGGAAACGAACGTTCCTTGTTCCCCTCCCGTCCACGGGAGGGGAACAAGGGGGCGGGTCGGGTCACCCTGCGATGTAACGTTCCAGCTGGGTGATGGTCTGCTGCTGCTCTTCGATCACAGCCTTCACCAGGTCGCCGATCGAGATCATCCCCACCAGCCGGTTCTTTTCCATGACCGGCAGGTGGCGGATGCGTAGCTCCGTCATCAGCTCCATGCAACGGTGGACTCCTTCATCGGCAGAAACCGTCGTCACCGGCGAGGTCATGATTTGCCAGACCGGCGTGTCGGAGCTGGAACGGCCCAGCAGGATCACTTTCCGGGCGTAGTCTCGCTCCGAGACGATGCCGACCAGTTCCTCGTCCCGCATGACTGGCAGTGCGCCGATGTGCTTGTCGGCCATCAGCTGAATGGCTTCCAGCACCGGCTCTTCGGGACCGATGGTCCAGACGGTCTTGTTCTTGAAGGCAAGCAGGTAACTAACGCGTAGCATCGCGGCCCTCCTTCTTATGCGAGGACCAGCCTACTCCCAAAGGCGGATGCGATGAAATGCGTGCAGACGTCAGCCGTACAGCTTGGCGTGCACGGCGCGCTCGGCCTCCAGCCAGTCGTCCAGCTCGTGACCCGGCGAGAAATTACGAGCTGCCGCCAAATAGTAAGCGGCCGTCGCAATCATGCTGCCCACATCTTCCGGTGTCGGCTCGAGCGCGGCGGCGACTACAGCGGCTGTAGCTGTGGGTGATTTTCGAGCAGCGCGCGGTTTTTTTGCCGCTGCGGGCTTGGGCTGAGCGCGGGTGCGCTTGGCGGGTGAGGAATCAGGGGTGAATTGCATCGACATTTCCTCGAACCGTGAGGGAGAGCTCCCTCGATCAAGCATGGAATGTGCCACCGAGGCGGCGCCATTCTACGGTGCGGATATGACCAGGAATGTCGGAAGTTCGCGATCAACCAGCTGCCGACCGCGACTTGTTTTGAATGAAGGCTGGTGCAGGATCTTCGGCGTACGCACACGGATAGTGCGCACGCCGTGACGATTCGCTAATCAGTGATGATGGCCGCCCGGACCGTGCACGTGGCCGTGCGCCAGCTCTTCCTCGGTCGCGGTACGCACGCCGACGATCTCGACCTTGAAGTTCAGATTCTTACCGGCGAGCGGGTGATTGCCGTCGAGCGTCACCATGTCACCCTGCAAATTAGTGATGGTCACAGCGCGCACGCCGTGCTCGGATTGAGCGTGCAGCTGCATGCCGACATGAAGATTCCCTACACCCTTCAGGGCCCGGCGCGGCACCTGCTGGATCAGCGCCTTGTCGAATTCGCCGTAGCCGTCGGCCGGCGTGATTTTCACGTCCAGCTTGTCGCCCTCACCCTTGCCTTCGAGCTCGCGCTCCAGGCCCGGGATCAGATTGCCGTTGCCATGAATGTAGGCGAGCGGCTCGCCGCCGGCTGAGCTGTCGATGGTTTTGCCTTCATCGTCGGTCAGCGTGTAGTGGATCAGTGCGACGGCGTCTTTGGTGATTTGCATGACAGGGCCCGAAAGTCAGGTGGCCGAAACCGGGCATTATGGACCATCGAAAGGGCAAACGCCCGCGCCATCGCCGGTCCGGGCCAGATTGGATATGCTCCGGCGCCGTCTGGGGCGACGCTGGGTGTCTGAATGTCTTTGCCGAAGTTGAATCGATCCTGGTTGCTGGCCTGTGCCCTGCCGCTGTTTTTGTCGGCGTGCGGCTCCAAAGACGCCGGAGGCGGAGATGCGACTCGCGGCCGCGAGCTGTACACCAAGGAGTGCGCGGCCTGCCATTCCCTCTCCGCCAGCACCGAAAACGCACCCATGCACTGTGGCCTGTTCGGTCGCAAGGCCGGCACCGTCGCCGGCTTCCCATATTCCGAAGCGATGCGCTCGTCCGGATGGGTATGGAACGAGAAGACGCTCGATGAGTTCCTCAGCGCACCGTACCTCACCTTGCCGGGCACGATCATGGGCTTCCCTGGATTCTCCCAAGAGGCCGATCGCGCGGATGTGATCGCGTATCTGAAAGAGGTCAGCAAGGATCCGAGCCAGTGCGGGAAGTGAGGTCGATCCTCAGCTCATGGCCGTCTGGCAATTCACCATTGCACTGCTGCCGCAAGACTGGCTGGACGCAGGCGGCGATGTGCTCTCTTTGTTTGCAGAAGGCTGCTTCGATGCCAGCTCTGCATGGCGCTCGTATCGTCATCCGCAGCTGGAGCAAATCCTCGGGAGCGCCTTGAGCCAAGGCAAGTCGTGGAGCTCGCAGCTCACCCTCTGGGGCAGCGAACAGACAAACGACATTCAGCTGTTTCGTAGCAAAGACCGGGTGGACTCTGTCGTCGTACGCTTCGATCTGCGGCAGCCGAACATGGCGCTCTTCCAGCAAGTGATTCGGATCGCACAGCAACTGCGCCTTGCGATAGTGACAGTCGAAACGATGAGTATCGTGCCGCTGGACGTGCTGCGTCTGTTACGGGCCGCCGCCGAATCGAGGGCGGCACATTTCGTACTGGATCCCGCGTCGTTTCTGTCGCAGATGGAATCGGCGAACACTCGTCCGGCGTAACAGCAGCTCAATCGCCGAGGTAAGCGCGCCTCACTTCCGGATGATCCAGCAGCGCGCTGCTCTCGCCAGAGAACACGACCTGGCCCTGGCTATACAAATAAAGCGATCGCACGCCTGCTGAAGATCTCACCGAACACGGTGAAGTATCACTTGAAGTCGCTTTACGAAAAGCTCGGCGTCAATTCACGAAGAGATGCCGTGCGGCTGTCGCGGGAGCAGAAGCTGCTCGACGGCTCACAGGATCGAGCTCTCTAGTCAAGCATCTGTTTCACGAAAATATACGAACAGATCTCCCAGTCGATATCACTTGATCTGAGCGCGTTGGACATGACTTTGAAGTTATGACAACGACAGCGCGAATTATGTCGCGCAGTTTTCGAATTTCGTTTTACGGCGTGTGTGGCGTCGCGTCGAAAAGACTTACGAGACGTATCTGATCTGCGGTTCAGTTACAGCGCAATCCTTTGAAAACTGACACATCGACCGGGCTGGCTTAGTTCTTGCTGATTACCTACGCAACTGAACGGAGGTCGTATGTCATCAAAGACAAAGAAAAGACTTGTCATCGCGCTCGCAGGGTTGCTGGCGTCATCCACTGCTGCCGTGCTGGTGGCCAACTCGAGAACCCCTTCCGCACAGGTAGCCGGGGATGCAGGTTGCCTCGCCTCGATCGAGAGCGCCTGTGAATTGACCCCGCTCGCCTGGGACGGAGCGCCTCTGGCGCTCGACTTTGCAGCCGACACGGCTCTGGCAACGTATTCGGCGCTCTCCGATCTGGTCGGAGCGACGTATGGCGAGTCGGCGCAATGGCGTTATGCCGACGAATTTGCCACTCCCGAGGAGCGCTTTTCGTTCGAAGATCGCCAACTGTTCTCGGACATCAGCGCTCAACTTGGCGGCGCCTACCACATTGGCCCCCAGGATCAGTTCCAGCCGGACGCCTCCGGAGCGAACTCGGTCGAGCATTTCGCTTCGATGAGGTTGTTCGCCGGTGGCGGCGGCGGCATTTCGAAGAGCGGTTCGCCCGGCATCGGCGGCCCTGGCGGCGGCTCCTCCGGCGGTGGGTCCTCCGGCGGCGGCAGCTCTCCTGACGGCACCGCTCCTGGCGGCAGCCCTCCGATCAACAGTGCTCCTGACGGCGCTCCTGGCGGCAGTGTTCCTGGGGACGGTGCTCCCGGTGGCGGAACTCCTGGTGATGGCGCCCCTGGCGGCAGCAATCCTGGTGACAGCGCTCCTGGCGGCAGCAATCCTGGTGGCAGCAATCCTGGTGGCAGCAATCCTGGCGACGGCACACCTGGCGGCGGTATTCCTGACGACGGTGTTCCTGGCAATGGAGGACCTGGCAAACCGGTCTCTGTGCCGGAACCCGGCACCACGGGCCTGTTGGCGTTCGGTTTGGCGCTGGTTGCATTCATGGGGCGCCGTCGGCGCGCCCCAATCTGATTATTCGACCGTCACCGACTTCGCCAGATTCCGCGGCTGGTCTACATCGGTGCCCTTGAGGATGGCGCAGTGATACGCCAGTAGCTGCAGGGGCACTGTGTAGACGGCGGAAGCCTGGAAGTGGCTGACGTGCTTCGGCATGGTGATGACGGTGACGCCTTCGGACGGCTGGAAGCCGGAATCCGGATCGGCGAATACATACAACTCACCACCGCGCGCACGCACTTCCTGCAGGTTCGACTTCAACTTTTCCAGCAGGTCGTTGTTCGGGGCGACGGCGATGACCGGCATGTCGGCATCGACCAGCGCGAGCGGGCCGTGCTTGAGCTCGCCAGCCGGATAGGCTTCGGCGTGGATGTATGAGATCTCTTTGAGCTTCAGCGCGCCTTCCATTGCGATCGGGTGCATCTGACCGCGGCCGAGGAACAGCGCGTGGTGCTTGTCGGCGAAGCGCTCCGCCAGCTTCTTGATGGTGTCGTCGAGGTGCAGGGTCTTCTCGATCAGGCCGGGGATCTCGATCAATCGTTGCACCAGGCCGCGCTCACGCTCCGGATCGGTGCCATGGAATTTGGCGAGCGCGATGACCAGCATGCCTAGCGCGCACAGCTGGGTCGTGAACGCCTTGGTCGAGGCCACGCCGATTTCCGGGCCGGCGCGCGTCAGCAGCACCAATTCGGACTCGCGCACCAGCGAGCTCTCCGGAACGTTACAAATCGACAGCGTCGAGAGATAGCCGGACTGCTTGGCCATGCGCAGCGCGGCCAGCGTGTCGGCGGTCTCGCCAGACTGCGAGATCGAAACAAACAACGTGTTCTTCGGCACGACCGGATTGCGATAGCGATATTCGCTCGCGATCTCGACCCAGCAAGGCAGGCGCGCGATCTGCTCGATGTAGTACTTGGCGACTGCGCCGGCGTGATAGCTGGTGCCGCAGGCGACGATCTGCACGGCCTCGCAACGACGGAACACTTCGGTTGCGAGCGGACCGAACGCGGCTTCGAGCAGCTTGCCGCCGGCCACGCGTTCTTCCAGCGTCTGAGCGATGGCACGGGGCTGCTCGTGAATTTCTTTGAGCATGTAGTGCGCGTACTCGCCCTTCTCGGCAGCATCGGCGGACAGCGAGCTTTCGCGAACTTCGCGCTGAGCGTTGTTGCCTTCGTGATCGACGATGCGCACGCCGGTGCGACGGATCTCGGCGACATCGCCTTCGTCGAGGAAAATGAACTTGCGAGTCACCGGCAGCAACGCAGCGACGTCGGAGGCGACGAAGTTTTCGTTGTTGCCGATACCGATCACGACCGGGCAACCGGCGCGAGCGAGGATCATGCTGTCGGGCGCATCTTCGGAAACGACGGCGAGCGCATAGGCGCCTTCCAGCTCCGCGACCGTAGCCCGAACCGCGCGGAAAATGTCACCGAGCTTCTGCTTGTGGAAGTGAATCCGATGCGCAATCACCTCGGTGTCGGTCTCCGAGGTGAACTGGTAGCCGAGCTTGCTCAGCTCCTCGCGCAGCTCTTCGTGGTTCTCGATGATGCCGTTGTGAACGATGGCAATGCCGTCCCGCGAGATGTGCGGGTGCGCGTTGCGCTCGGACGGGACGCCATGGGTCGCCCAGCGCGTGTGCGCGATGCCGAGGTGGCCCTCGACCGGGGTCTCGGCCAGGGCGTCCTGCAATTTACGAACTTTGCCGACAGTGCGCAGCCGGCGCAGGTGGCCGGTGCCATTCAGAATGGCGAGGCCGGCCGAGTCATACCCTCGATACTCCAGGCGCCGCAGGCCTTCGATCAGGATGGGAACGATGTTGCGATCCGCAATCGCGCCGACGATGCCGCACATGGGAATAGAGGTCCGTGTTAGCCGCAGGTTATAAAAAGTGAGTGTAGCCGACCGGGGTTCCCTGGGGCTGTGGAAAGTCTCACAGCTCGGCCGGCGGTCGGGAAGCGGCCTTAAGGCCGCTCGCTCCGGCCCCCCCTTACTCCTTGGGCTTCTTCTGGGGCCGTTTCCAGCCGTCGATGGTGACCTGGCGGGCGCGAGCCAGGGTCAGCTTGCCTTCCGGGGCATCCTTGGTGATGGTCGAGCCGGCGCCGGTGTTGGCGTTCGGGCCGATCTTGACGGGGGCGATCAGCATGGAACCGGACCCGACGAAGGCGCCGTCGCCGATTTCGGTGCGGTGTTTGTTGACGCCGTCGTAGTTCACGGTGACCGTGCCGGCGCCGACGTTGACATTGCTGCCGACGGTGGCGTCGCCCAGGTAGGTCAGGTGATTGGCTTTGCTGCCCTGACCAATCTCGCTCTTTTTCACCTCGACGAAATTGCCGATGTGCACGTCATCGTGCAGGACGCTTTCCGGACGCAGGCGGGCGAACGGGCCGATGACATTGCGTGGCCCGACGACAGCGCGATCGACGACACAGTTCGGATGGATCTCCGTGTCGGCAGCGATGCGGCAGTCCTTCAAATAACAATTCGGCCCGATGCGGACGCGGTCGCCCAACTCCACATCGCCGACGAGCACCGCATTCACGTCGATGAAAACATCACGACCAACGGTGACCTTGCCGCGAATATCGATACGCGCCGGATCAGCCAGCGTAACTCCGTTGATCATCAACTCGCGCGCCCGCTCGGCGCGTAGCGAGCCTTCGAGCTGGGCGAGCTGCACTTTGTCATTGACCCCGAGCACTTCCATTTCCGTCGGCGCGATCACCGCATTCACCTTCATGCCGGCGCGCACGGCCATGACGATGATGTCGGTGAGGTAATACTCGCCCTGCGCGTTGTCGTTCTTCAGCTCGGCGAGCCACTTGCGCAGCGAGGCCGCAGGCACTGCCATGAGGCCAGTGTTGATCTCACCGATGGCGCGCTCTTTGGTGTTCGCATCCTTCTGTTCGACGATGCGCACGACATTGCCGGCGTTGTCACGAACCACACGGCCATAGCCGGTTGGATCGGCGAGCACGACCGTGAGCACGCCCATGGCCCTGGCATTGCATTGCTCGAGCAACGTTTGCAAGGTCGGCTGACGAACCAGCGGCACATCGCCATACAGAATCAGCACATCGTGATCGTCGGGGATCGCCGGCATGGCCTGCGCCACCGCGTGCCCGGTGCCGAGTTGCTCGGCCTGCAGCACCCACTTCACCGGCTCGGCCGCCAGTGCCTTCTGCACCTGTTCGCCGCCGTAGCCATACACGATATGAATCGCGTCGGCGTTGAATTGTTTGGCGGTATCCAGCACGTGCGACAGGATGGGTCGACCGGCCAGGGGCTGGAGCACCTTGGGCAGGTCCGACTTCATGCGTTTGCCCTGGCCGGCGGCCAGGATGACGATGGACAAGGGCATGGGCGATTGAGCGGTGGCAGGCCAACGCGGCCAGAATAGGGCCGCATTATCGGGACATGCGCCCGCTATCGCTAGTGGACGGGCGGGCCGTCGACGCCGAACCAAGGCTGCTCGAGCGGGCGCTGGCGCGGCCAGAGCTCATCGAGCGAGCTGGCGTCATAAAGTCGGCCGTTCTTCATGACGAACTCGATATCCCGACTGCGCCGGATGTCCTCGCGCGGATCGCCATTGAGCACGACCAGGTCCGCAAACTTGCCCGGCTCGATGCTGCCGAACTCAGCGGCACGCCCGATCGCCTGCGCGCCGCCCAATGTGGCGGCACGAAGCGCTTCGAGCGGAGTCATGCCACCCTCCACGTGCGCCTCCAGCTCCCAATGGAATCCCGGCCCCTGGATCTCACCGTGCGAGCCCATCGCCGTGACGCCGCCAGCGCGTTGAATGCGAGCCACGTCGCCGCCGATGCGTGGGTAAATCAGGGTCGACGGCTCGATCCATTCCCGCGCCAGGGTTTGCTGAGCCGCGATGTAGTACGGTCGGAAGCGGCGATACTTATCATCCATGAAGGGCCGATCGCGAGCGACGAAGTTGTCCTGCGCGCCCGGGCCGCCATTCTTGATCTGCAGCGTGGCGTCGTAACTCGTGCCGCTGCGCGCGACGAATTGGATGACGTCGTTATATAGCGCCGTCGGCAAAGCGTGCTCGGTGCCGGCGTAACCATCCATGATCTGCGACAGCTCGAGCTTCAATGACAGCGAGCCTTCGGTCGTCGGCATCACACCGACCTGCTTCGCGGCCTGCGCCAGCCATTGCCGCTGCTGGCGGTTGCCGATCAGGTACTGCTTCACGTTCCGGGTGCGATAGTGATCTCGATAACGGGTCAGCAGCGCACGGGCCTCATCCACTGAAGACAAGCGGTTGAACGAGAACATCGCCGGTCCCGTGCTCGGCACGCGCGAGCCGACCAGAATCCCGGCATCGCCCAGATCCTGATAAGCAAACATATCGATGCTGAGCGAGGACGGATCGAAGGCGGTCGTGACGCCGTACGCCAGGCGCGCACGCAGGCCCCAGCTCTCCATCGCAAGCACATCGCGACGAATGTCGGCTACGTGATCGTGAACGTCGATGAAGCCCGGCACGATGGTCTTGCCTGCGACTTCGCGAACCTCGGTGTCGGCCGGCAGCTTCAGCGAGCCATTCGGGCCGACGGCAGCGATGCGGCCGTCGCGAATCAACACGTCAGCATTCTCGATCACTTCCGAGTCGTGCATGGTGATCACTCGAGCGCCACGCAGCACCAGGTTGCCGCGAGGATCGTCGCGTGGCACTTCGACGACTGCTGGAAACGAATCCAGGCTGCGCTTGGATACATCGGCGCTCCAGCCCGGGCTGCTCGCCGGATTCAGTTCGATGTCTGCGAGCGGGCGACGATAGAACGTCGAGCCCACCGACCAGGTAACTGTCTTGCCGCCGTCTGCCCACTCGATGAAGTCGGCGCCCACATCGGTGATGCGACGATGCTGGCGCCCGGGATTGAGCAGATCGATCATCTCTCCTGCCTTGGGCGCAGCGACGATGTGAGCTTGCTGCGCGATGATGGCCAGCACCCACTTGCCATCGGGGCTCAAGCGGCTGTCATCCACCTGCGCGAGATTCTCGGCGAAATACCAGTTCGGGCCCTGCACATCCACCGCGGGTTCGATTTCGCCGCTGGTGAGATCGACGCTGCTCAACCCTTCCGCCTGGCGCAGATAGACGAGATTGGGACTCGCCGAGAAATGCGGCTTGCCACCGAACGTGCCGGTCGCCACGACTTTCGCTACGCCGCCTTCGACCGGCGCCGAAATCAGCGCGGCATCGCGGACGTGCTGACCGAATTCCATCGAGCTGCGCAGACGCGCCTCATTGTCCGAGCGCACGACCAGCACCGCCTTTCCATCCGGCGTAAAGACCGGATGCGAGTAATAGCCAGCGACGCTCGTGATCTGTCGAGGCGCGCCGCCGTTCGCGCCGACGATCCATACCTGGCCGGCTTGCTTCGCAGTCCAAGTGATGAAAGCGATCTGCTGGCCGTCCGGCGACCAACTCGGATGAAACTCCGGTGTCTCGCTCGATGTCAGCCGCCTCGGCTGCGCGCCGTCAGACAACGGCATGACATACACATGTCCAAGCGACGAAAACGCCACGAATCCGCCATCGGGCGACTGCACCGGCGCTTGTATGAGGCGCGCACGCACCGGGCCTGTTTCTTGTTTCACAGCAAGGCGCGTGAGTGGCCCTAGCGGAACATCGACGGTCACCGTGAATGGGATCGGAGTGCTGGCGCCACCGTCGACTGACAGCTTTTCCAGTTTGCCATTGCGGCTGAGAATCACCGATCGGCCATCGCGGGTGAACGCGTAGCGCGGCACGAGGTCCTGCCAGCTCTGGGCATGGATCTGATCGTGCTCGATCGGGAACGCCAGCCAGCGATCTTCGTTTGTTTTCAGATGGCGCAGGCGCAGCCCGGTGCGGCCTTCGAAACGCGTGGCGTACGCCAGCAGCTTTCCGTCTGCTGAAAGCGCCGGTCGAAAATAGGCGCCGTTCGGGCGGCCGCGACCTGCCGCCGTGGGCACCAGTGTTTGCTCGGCGCCGCTCTCGATCTCACGACGAACGATGGACCAGTCGTCAACCTTACGATCGATTGACGTGCCATTACGACGCGCGAAGTAAATGTACTTGCCATCGGAGGAAGCAACCGCGCCGAGCGAGCTTTGGCCTTTGTCGCGCGGCTGGCCGGGTGCTTTGATCGGCGCGACCAATGTTTCGGTGCCGTCCAGGTCATAACACCACAGCTGATAGCTGTCCGCGCTCCACAGGAAGCGACTCACATAGATGGATTTGCCATCGGCGCTCCATGCCGGAGACACCAAGACACTATCGTCGCCGCCCAAGCTGATCTGCCGAGCCTCGGAGCCATCGGGCCGCATGACCCAGACGTTCTCGGCGCCGGAGCGATCGCTGACGAACGCAATCCAGGCGCCGTCGGGCGAATAGGTCGGCTGCGTATCGAATCCCATGCCGCGCGTGATGGCGGTTGCCTTCCCGCCCACGGTACTGAGCGTGTAGATGTCGCCAAGCATGTCGAACACGACACGCTTGCTGTCGGGTGACACATCGACGGACAGCCACGTGCCTTCGTCGGTATCGAACTTGATCTGGCGCGTTGGCTGCAGCGACAGCGTTTGATCGGGTGGTTGCCTGGGCCGCACCAGGTTGGACGCGGGGCCCGCTTCGGAAGGCACGCCCTGGGCCAGCATGGGAAAGAACATGTCATCTTCGTGCGCTGGCGCGGCGACCGAGGTCAGTGCCAGGCAGAGTCCCAGAACCGCAGCCTTCACGGGCTCCCTCATGCGCACACTTCCGGTAGCGAACACGCCAAGCCGTATTGTGGGCGTGCCCTTGCCAGGAGAGAAGCGGCTGACGGGCGCTGCATCGATGCCCCTAGGCAACGCCTCTATTCAGGTTTTCACCAGCCGGGGCATTCGTCTAGTTTGAGAAGCGCGTCGTGATTGAACTGGGAGGTCGGGCACGTTGCGGCCTCAACCTTGGGGCGTCGCGGGACGAAACAGCATTAACATTTGTTGGTCTGCGTACCCCGCGATGCCGCCGGCATCGCCGCGGTCCATCACCTCTCGTTCTACTATTTTCAGGAGCTGGGCTACGGTGTCATGTGCTTCACCAAGCCGAGCTTGGGTATCGTCCTGGTCCATGCGTCGTATGTGGTCGCGGAGACCGTTGACCTTTCCTACGTCGCCCATCAGATGCGGGCTGAAAGTTTGCAAGCGGCGGAGTTGCAGCGGCTCGTCGAAGTGATGGATCGCCAGGGCACCATCGACCTGCGCGAATCCGAGGACACCGTCGTCAGTCATGCGGGTCTTGCTTTGAACGGCGTGATCACTCGCCTGCGCGACACTATCTCAGCACTCTCCCACAGTACTCAGCTGGTCGCCAAGGCCGCCCGTGAAGGCGCCAGCGACAGTGCAGAGCTCGCCGATCGCAACCGGACGCAGACCGACGCGCTTGCTGAAACGGGCAATGCTGTCCGGCAGCTGGGCGATATCGTCGCTCGCAATGCCGAGCAGGCCCGCGAAGCGAGCAAGCTGGTGGATTCGGCGGTCACGATTGCGGCCAAGGGCGGTGATGTCGTATCGCGCGTGGTTTCGACGATGGGTGAGATCAGCTCGTCGTCACGCAAGGTCGTGGACATCATCGGCGTCATCGACGAGATCGCATTTCAGACGAACCTGCTTGCGCTGAACGCCGCGGTCGAGGCGGCGCGTGCCGGCGAGCACGGTCGTGGTTTCGCTGTAGTCGCATCCGAAGTGCGCAGCCTCGCCCAGCGCAGCGCCACGGCCGCGAAAGAAATCAAGCAGCTCATCGAGAGCTCGGTCGACAACGTCACTGCCGGCAGCACGCTGGTCGGCGAAGCGGGCGTCACGATGAACGATCTGGTGGCGGGCGTCCGCGGCATCGCGAACATCATGGACAAGCTGCAGGCCTCGTTTGCTCACGAAACCGGCGGCCTGCAACAGGTGGATCAGTCGTTGCAAAAAATGGAAGCCGTGACGCAGAGCAACGGTGAGCTGGTGCGCTCGATGGCCACGACCGCCGGCAATCTCAAGGAGCGCGGCGAAGAGCTCAGTACGGCTGTTGGCGTATTCGAACTGGGCGCCGCCGATGTGGGCGATCAACCGGTGCACGCACGTGCAGCCTTCGGCTCGGAAGAAACATTCGGGCGTCGGCGTGCGGCTTGAGCACTGCAACCAGCTCGCTCGCCCGGCCCGGAAAGCGGCCTTTCCGGGCGATATGTGCGCCAGGTCGCACCCGCGCCGGGAGCCGCCTCACAGAAATGGCAAGCACGTTAACGCTCCCGCTGGCCAGAGGAGTACCGTAGCTCCATCTCACATAAGAACCCTGTAGACATGAGCGCTTCGCCTGATTTTTCGCCGCCCCGCCGCGTCCTGATCGTGGACGCCGATGTGGGCATGCGCGAGTCGGCGGCGGCGCTGGTCAAGCTGCAGGGATTCGAAGTCGCGGCCGCTGCCGACGGCGTCGAAGCGCTCACGATGTTCGCCCGCGAATGGTTCCCCGTCGTCATCACCGACAGCTCCGTGCCGGCGGTCGATGGCATCGAGTTCATCGCCCGGCTGCGTATTCTTTCCCTTGCGCCCGTCTACATCATCATGCTCACGGAAATCGCGGACGTGCGGTTTCAGGAGCGAGGCTATTGCATGGGCGTGGATCAATATCTGATGCGTCAGAACGCGCTCGCCGAGATCGTCGGTCGAGTGCAGGCCGGAGTAACCGCCATTCGCCGTCGCCAGTCTTCAAGGACCGGTCGCGCGCATGAGCCGGCTACCGTCGACTTGGAGAATGGCGCGCACACGGCACGTCACCTGGTAGGCCGCTTGCGTGCGGAGATCGTTCAGGCGGGTCGCTCCAGGAAAACCTTGCAGTTGCTGAGCATCGGACTCGACGCGGCGGATGCCGCTGCGTTCCATCAACACAGCACGACAGGAGCGATCTCAGACACCTTGCTCGGCGCGGCTCACGATGCCATGCGGCCGAAGCTCGATTGGGTGGTGCGACTGCCCGCGCCGGTCAACACGTGCCGACTGGTCGTCGTCATGCCGGAGAGCGGACCGATCGAAGCCAGTGCGATGGAACAAACCATTCGTAATGCGTTCGTTCACTGGGGCCTCAGCTCCGCCGCCAGCGGCATTCGGCTCTCGACTGGCCTGGCCGCATTCGCTGGCGACGAGGATGCGCCTGCAGCGCTCGAGCTGCTCGGCCAGGCGGAGCGCAGCCGTCGGACCAGCGACATGATGTCGAAGTCATCGGCATCGCGCTCGGAGTCGGTGCCGGCGCAAGACGCGGCCTGACCGCTTCTCAAGTCCCGCAGAACGTCTTGTATTTCGGATCTGACGACGGTGGCGGTTGCGTGTACTCCGCGGCGTCCGGTTGCCGTTCGTAAGGCCGCTGCAGGATTCCAAGCAATTTGTTGAAGGGTTGCAGGTCGCCCGCGGTTGCGGCTTGCAATGCCGCTTCGACACGGTGATTGCGAGGAATGAACTCGGGATTGGCGAAGCGCATCGTTTCCGCTCGCTGCGCTGGCGTTTGCGGATCCAGCACCAGTCGTGCGCGCCAGGCTTTCAGCCAACCATCGATGTCAGCGGGCGTGTCGAACAGCTCGTGAACTGTCGCGTCATCTGCCGGATTGTCTGCGACGCGTGATAGCGCACTGAACGTCAGCGTGAAATCGGCCTGGGCATTTTGCATGGCCGCCAATAGCAAAGAGATCAGATCGGCATCGCCGTCTTCGCTGGAAGCCAGGCCGATCTTCCGTCGCATGTGTGCGAGAAACGCGGTCTCGAATTGCGGGACGAAGTTTTCGATCGCTTCGGTCGCCAGCTCGATCGATTTCTTTTCGTCGGCATCGATCAGCGGCAGCAACGTTTCTGCCAGTCGCGCCAGATTCCATTGCGCGATGCCGGCCTGGTTCGTATAGGAATAGCGGCCGCCGAGATCGATGGAGCTGAAGACGGTGTTCGGGTCGTATCGATCCATGAATGCACAGGGACCGTAGTCGATCGTTTCGCCCGACAGCGCCATGTTGTCGGTGTTCATGACGCCGTGGATGAACCCAACGCGCATCCAATCCGCAATCAGCGCCGCCTGTTGCGCTGTGATCGCTTTGAGCACTGCGAGCGCTGGTGCTTCGGCG
Organism: Peristeroidobacter agariperforans; assembly: GCF_004138335.1. Taxonomy (GTDB): domain Bacteria; phylum Pseudomonadota; class Gammaproteobacteria; order Steroidobacterales; family Steroidobacteraceae; genus Steroidobacter; species Steroidobacter agariperforans. The sequence goes on from NZ_RYFW01000001.1 coordinate 923,279, forward strand.
TTTCGCGTCTCCGGGTAGTGGCGAGCGATCACGTAGTCCAGTAGCTCCTTCACTGCCTCCTGATCGCCACGCGCCGCAAAGTATTGAAATGTTCCCACTCGGATGTGGCTTGCGGCGACTCGCGTCAATATCGCGCCGGGCAGGATCTCGGTTCGATAGACCTGCTCGCCCGTTGTGACTACCGCAAGCGACCGCGTGGTGGGAATGGCCAAGGCGTGCATCGCCTCGCTGATCAAATACTCGCGAAGCATCGGCCCAATCGCCGCGCGACCATCGCCGCCGCGGGAGAAGGGCGTGCGGCCAGAGCCTTTCAGTTGGACATCGCGCAGGACCCCTTGGCGATCACGGATTTCCCCGAGAAGAATTGCCCGACCATCGCCGAGCTGCGGCACGAACGAACCGAACTGATGCCCCGCGTACGCCATCGCGATCGGCGTCGAATCCTCAGCCAGCTCGTTTCCAGAGAACAACGCTGCGGCCTGCCGGACGTCCATATCCGGATCCAACCGCAGCTCGGCGGCTAGGGCACGATTGAAAATGACCACCTGCGCATCAGTAACCTTCGCAGGTTCGACGCGTGCGTAGAATCGGGCAGGGAGGGTCGCGTAGGTGTGTTCGAAGCCGAGTTTCATGCGTGCATCGTACCGTGCGCTTCGGCCCCCTGCATGCGCACATGTATGCGACCCGTGCGTTCATCTACACTGGGATCTTCCCGAAGTTTCAAGCTTGCACGTTTCGCCTGCACGCCATGAATACACCAATGCCGACACTCCTCATCATCGACATGCAGAAAGGGATGGCGAGCCCTGCCGCGGGGCCGCGGAACAATCCGAATGCCGAGGGGAATATTGCGGCTTTGTTAGATGCCTGGCGTAAGGCGAGTGCGACGGTGGTGCACGTTCGGCACATGTCGAGAACGCGTGGCTCGCCGTTCTGGCCGGGGCAGCCGGGCGTTGAGTTTCAGGATCGGCTTGCGCCGCTTCCGAGCGAGCATGTGGTCGAGAAGAATGTGCCGGATGCTGTGGTGAACACCGGGCTTGAGAAGTGGCTGCGAGTGCGAGGCATCACCAAGCTGGTGATCGTCGGCGTCAGTACAAACAATTCAGTCGAAGCAACGGCGCGGACCGCGGGCAACCTGGGGTTCGAGACTCAGGTCGTGGCCGATGCGACGTTTGCATTCGATAAGGTCGACTATCACGGGACGAAGCGAACGGCCGAGGAAGTCCACGCAATGGCGCTCGCCAACCTCGATGGCGAATACGCGACCATCACCACTACGCGGCGCCTGCTCGAAACGACTTAGTGAACGCGCCCGAGCAAACGCCACTGACCTGACATATTTCCCAAAATAACGAGCGCGCCGCCGGCCGAATGATCGTATTATCGGCCTCATAACGATTACTCAGCGGTGTTTCGGTGCGGAAGCTAGCTGCGCTGGATCGCATTGATCCGACGGCGCTCGTCTGTGGACTGGCTGTCAAGGGATGGCCGGGGCCGACGTGAATTCGACGATCCAAGGCGCCCTCGAGATGGCGCCCCGACTCGCTGCCGTGGAGCTGCTTTTTCTGGTCCTCTGGCAATCCCGCTTCTGGGTGTTGGCCCGGCAGGGCTTCAGCGGCAACCCGTTCGACCATGGCCCCTGGTGGAGCGTCGCGTTCTTCCGTATCTGGGCGGCGTGGCACCTCCCCGTACTGCTGCTTCAGACCGGTATCTCTGCCATGTTCCGCAAGCCGAGCTTCGCCGTACGCGTGCCGCTGCTCGCCGTCTCGCTCCTGCTCCACGCAGTCAATCTGGCCCTGACTGTTCTGATCGCCTGGTTGTTCACGCGCCGGTAGGCTCATGAGAAGCGTCGCAGCCCTGCTCGTCGCCCTTCTCTCCGTCGCTCCCCAAGCAGGTCTGGCCGATGATGCCGACGTGCGCCAGACCGGTTCAGTGGTGCTGCTGCACGGATTGGCTAGAACATCCGACTCCATGTCGAAGATGAATCGGGCGCTGGAGGCGGCGGGCTATCGCGTGTGCAACGTTTCCTATCCGTCGCGCCAGCATTCCATCGAGGTGCTGACCAGGGACTTCGCGTTACCGGCCGTTCGTGCGTGCCTGACGGATCCAACGGGCGAGGTTCACTTCGTCACTCACTCGCTGGGCGGCATTATCGTCCGGCAGCTCGCGAAGTCGGCGCCGGACCTGAAGATTGGTCGCGTGGTGATGTTGAGCCCGCCCAATCATGGCAGCGAGGTCGTGGACAAGCTTGGCGGACTGGCGTTGTTCAAGTTCATCAACGGGCCGGCAGGACTGGAGCTGGGCACTGGGCACGCATCTGTCCCGCAGAGCCTCGGTGCGCCGCCGTTCCGTGTCGGCATCATCACGGGTAATCGGACGATCAACCTGATCTTGTCGCTGCTGATTCCCGGGCCCGACGACGGCAAGGTGTCGATCGAGAGCGCGAAGCTGGAGGGGATGGCGGGATTTTGCGTGATTCCGGCGAGTCATCCCTTCATCATGAAAGACCGGCTCGCAATCGAACAAACGTTGCTCTTTCTGTCACAAGGCAGGCTCACATGCCAGGCGGATCGATGAGCTCGCTCGCGAGCGTGAGAAATCCGCTGCTGGGCAAACTGAATGCCGCGGTCGTTCTGGCAGCTTGGGCCTGTCTACTATCGGCGTTTGCGTGGCTGGCTTACGCAAAAGCTACGGCCGCGGATGGCAGCGCATTGCCATTCATCGTTCTGTTCGGACTGTTTGCAGCGTTAGCGCTCGTTCACTTCGTGCTGGCGCGCTGGATTCGCTGCCCCCACTGCAACGAGAAGATAACGGCTCAGGATTTTTCCAGGGCCGCGTGGAGCGACTGGTCTGGCCTCGTAGTGAAATGGTTCAGCGGCTCGGTTGTTTGCATCCACTGCGGCAAGCGAGTCAGCACCAGAGGAGCAATGAGCTCTCGCGAAGGACCGCAGTAGTGTCTTCGCCGTGATATGCGCCCGTGCGTCATCAAGCCCCAAAGGCAAACGCCTCGCTGAATGGCGAGGCGCTGCGTATAGAAACATTGGCGGCGGGCGACACCCGCTAGCGGATCACTGCTTGATCTTGCGCAGCTTCTCGATCGCCTTGATCTGAGCGACGGCGCGGGCGAGCTCGGCCTGAGCTTCGGCGACGTCGATCTTGCCGGCGCGATCCTTCAGCGCTTCTTCCGCACGCTGCTTCGCTTGCAGAGCGGCGGCTTCGTCGATGTCCTTGGCGCGCAGCGCGGTGTCGGCGAGCACGGTGACGAGGTGCGGTTGGATTTCGATGGCGCCACCGCCGACGAAGAAGAATTGCTCTTCACCGCTCGGCGTCTGCACGCGCACTTCGCCCGGCTTGAGCGTCGTCAGCAACGGCGCGTGACGGGGCGCAATACCGATCTCGCCCATGGCGGCCGGCGCGAAAACCATGGTGGCTTCGCCAGAGAAGATCTGGCCTTCGGCGCTGACGATGTCGACGTGGATGGTTGCCATGTGCTCTCACTAGATAGGCGAGCGATGTAACAAACATCGCCCGCCGATCGATTTCAATTACTGCAGCGTCTTCGCCTTGGCGACGGCTTCTTCGATGGCGCCGACCATGTAGAACGCCTGCTCGGGCAGGTGGTCGTACTCGCCGTCGAGAATGCCCTTGAAGCCGCGGATGGTGTCCTTGAGCGGGACGATCTTGCCGTCCTGGCCGGTGAACACCTTCGCGACGTTGAACGGCTGCGACAGGAAGCGCTGGATCTTACGAGCGCGCGATACGGTGCGCTTGTCGTCTTCAGACAGCTCGTCCATGCCCAGGATCGCGATGATGTCCTGCAGTTCCTTGTAGCGCTGGAGCACAGCCTGCACGCCGCGAGCGACATTGTAGTGCTCTTCGCCGATGACCAGCGGATCGAGCTGACGGCTGGTGGAGTCCAGCGGATCCACGGCCGGGTAGATGCCCAGCGAGGCGATCTGGCGGGACAACACGACGGTCGCGTCCAAGTGCGCGAACGTGGTGGCCGGCGACGGGTCGGTCAAGTCGTCCGCAGGCACGTACACGGCCTGAATCGACGTGATCGAGCCGGTCTTCGTCGACGTGATGCGCTCCTGGAGCACGCCCATTTCTTCGGCCAGCGTCGGCTGGTAACCCACCGCCGAAGGCATACGGCCGAGCAGCGCGGACACTTCGGTGCCGGCCAGCGTGTAACGGTAGATGTTGTCGATGAACAGCAGCACGTCGCGGCCCTTGCCGGCTTCGTTCTTTTCATCGCGGAAGTATTCGGCCATGGTCAGACCGGTCAGCGCGACACGCAGGCGGTTGCCCGGCGGCTCGTTCATCTGGCCGTACACCATCGCCACCTTGGAGTTGGTGAGGTCGTTGGTGTCGATGACGCCCGACTCGATCATCTCGTGATAGAAGTCGTTGCCCTCGCGAGTGCGCTCGCCCACGCCCGCGAACACCGACAGACCCGAGTGCTGCTTGGCGATGTTGTTGATCAGCTCGAGCATGTTGACGGTCTTGCCCACGCCGGCGCCGCCGAACAGACCGACCTTACCGCCCTTGGCGAACGGAATGAGCAGGTCGATGACCTTGATGCCCGTGACCAGCAGGTCCTGGCCGCCCGACTGTTCGTCGTAAGACGGCGCGGGCCGGTGGATCGGCAGCAGATCCTTGGTCTGCACCGGGCCCTTCTCGTCCTGCGGCGCGCCCAGCACGTCCATGATGCGGCCGAGCGTGCCCTTGCCGACCGGCACGGAGATCGGAGCGCCGGTCGCGTTGACCTTCAGGCCACGCTTCAGGCCTTCGGATACGCCCATGGCGATGGTGCGCACGACGCCGTCGCCGAGCTGCTGCTGCACTTCCAGCGTCAGGTCGACGTCTTCGAGCTTCAGTGCTTCGTACACTTTCGGAATCTGGTCACGCGGGAATTCCACGTCGATGACCGCACCGATGATCTGGACAATCTTGCCGCTTGCCATGTGTCGTTCCTCAATAATTCTGTATTCGGGTGCGCGCCATTAAACGGCAGCGGCGCCGCCGACGATTTCGCTGATCTCTTTGGTGATCGCCGCCTGGCGAGCCTTGTTGTAGATCAGCTGCAATTCCTCGATGAGCTTGCCGGCGTTGTCGGTCGCGCTCTTCATCGCGACCATGCGCGCGGCCATTTCAGAAGCGACGTTTTCCACCGCGCCCTGATAGACCTGCGATTCGATGTAGCGCATCAGCACGCCATCGAGCAGCTCGGCCGCGGACGGCTCGTAGATGTAATCCCACAGCTTCTGCAGCTTGTCTTCGTCCTGCGTGACGACCGGCAGCAGCTGGCGCACGACGGGCTTCTGACTCATCGTGTTGACGAACTCGTTGTTGACCAGGAACAGTCGGTCGAGCTTGCCTTCCCGATACTGGTCCAGCATCACTTTTACGGTGCCGATCAGATCGTTCACGTGCGGACGGTCGCCCAGGTGGGTCACCGTCGCCAGCGTGTCCACGCCGCCGAGCCGGCGGAAGAACTGCACGCCCTTCGAGCCGATCAGGCACACCGAGACTTTCTTGCCCTGCTTCTGCCAGTCGCGGATCGCGGCCAGCGTGGCCTTGAACAAGTTGACGTTCAGGCCGCCGCACAGGCCGCGGTCGGTCGTGATGATGATGAAGCCGACGGCGTTCACATCGCGCTCGACCATGAACGGATGTTTGTAATCCGGATTCGCCAGGCGCAAGTGACCGATCACCGTGCGAATCTTTTCCGCGTACGGACGCGTCGCGCGCATGCGCTCCTGCGCCTTGCGCATCTTGCTCGCGGCCACCATTTCCATGGCCTTGGTGATCTTCTGCGTGCTCTTGAAGCTCGCGATCTTGATGCGGATTTCTTTTACGCCGGGCATCTACGTTCTCAGTAAGTACCGGAGGTGGCGAACTCTTCGCAGATCTTCTTCAGCGCAGCTTCGTTCTCCGGCGACAACACCGGGTTCGAGTTGACGGCGTCGATGGCCTGCTTGTAGTTCGTCTTGGCGAACGCCTGCAGCCCGGTTTCGAACGCGCCGATCTTCTTGATCTCGACCTTGTCCATGTAGCCGTTGTTGACGGCGTAGATGGACAGCGCCATCTCGGCCACCGACATCGGCGCGTACTGCTTCTGCTTCATCAGCTCGGTCACGCGCTGGCCGCGCTCCAGCTGACGACGGGTCGACTCGTCCAGGTCGGAAGCGAACTGCGAGAACGCCGCGAGCTCGCGGTACTGCGCGAGGGCGAGACGAATACCGCCGCCCAGCTTCGAGATGATCTTGGTCTGCGCGGCGCCGCCGACGCGGGACACCGACACGCCCGCGTTCATGGCGGGACGGATGCCGGCGTTGAACAGATCGCCTTCGAGGAAGATCTGGCCGTCGGTGATCGAGATCACGTTGGTCGGCACGAACGCGGTCACGTCACCCGCCTGGGTTTCGATGATGGGCAAACCCGTCAGCGAGCCAGTCTTGCCTTTGACGCGGCCGTTGGTCTTCTTCTCCACGTACTCTTCGTTCACGCGAGCCGAACGCTCGAGCAGACGCGAGTGCAGGTAGAACACGTCACCCGGATACGCTTCGCGGCCTGGCGGACGACGCAGCAGCAGGGAGATCTGGCGATACGCCCACGCCTGCTTGGTCAAATCGTCATAAATGATCAGGGCGTCGCCGCCGTTGTCCATGAAGTACTCGCCCATGGCGCAACCGGAGTACGGCGCGAGGTACTGCATCGCGGCCGGAGTGGATGCAGACGCCGCGACGATGATGGTGTGCTTCATCGCGTCGTGCTCTTCGAGCTTGCGGACGACGTTCGCGATCGAACTCTGCTTCTGGCCGATGGCGACGTAGACGCACTTAATGCCGCTGTTCTTCTGGTTGATGATGGCGTCGATGGCCAGCGCGGTCTTGCCGGTCTGACGATCGCCGATGATCAGCTCGCGCTGACCGCGGCCGATCGGCACCATCGAGTCGACGGCCTTGTAACCGGTCTGCACCGGCTGACTCACCGACTTACGCGACACCACGCCCGGCGCCACGCGCTCGATCGGTGACTGATAGGTGGCCTGGATCGGGCCCTTGCCGTCGATGGGATTGCCGAGCGCGTCGACGACGCGGCCCAGCAGGCCTTCGCCGACCGGCACTTCGAGAATGCGGCCGGTGGTCTTCACCGTATCGCCTTCGGTGATGTGCTTGTACTCGCCCAGCACCACGGCGCCGACCGAGTCCTGCTCCAGGTTCAGCGCGAGGCCGAAGCTGCCGCCGGGGAATTCCAACATTTCGCCGTACTTCACGTCGGCGAGTCCGTGCACGCGCACGATGCCGTCGGTCACGGTGACTACCGTGCCGATGTTCGCTTCTTCGGTGGCGCTCGAGAACTTCTCGATGCGTGACTTGATCAGATCGCTGATTTCAGATGCCTTGATGGCCATGCTCAATCCTCGGTCAATTCGGTGTAGGGGCCGGCGCTATCAATGACTCATCTCGACCGCCAACCGGTCGAGGCGCGCCTTCAGCGATCCATCGATGACGAAATCGCCCGCGCGCACGATGGCGCCGCCGATCAGCGATGCGTCCACTGCGACGTGCAAGCGCACTTCGCGCTTCAATCGTTTCTTCAGGGCCGAGACGAGGCGCTGTTTCTGCGCCTCGTTCAGCTCCACCGCCGAAATCACCTGCACATCGGCGGTGTTCTCGGCTTCTGCCCGCAGGCCCTCGTACATCGAGGCGATTTCCGGCAGCAGCGCCAGGCGGCGATTGCTCGCCAGCGTCGCCAGGAAATTGCGGGTCTGCTCGTCCAGGTCGCTGCCGACGATGTCCGCGATCAAGCCGGAGAGTTGCTCCGGCGTGACGCGCGGGCTCGAAAGCAGTCCGGCAACGCGCTCGTCCTGCACCACCGACGAGGCGGTTGCCAGCACTGCCGACCATTTCTCTAGCGCGTGGTGTTGACGCGCCGACTCGAACGCGGCCTTGGCGTAGGGGCGGGCGATGGTGGCTTTTTCGGCCATGAGTGCTCCGTTGCGATGAGCGCGTTAACCGCGCTCGATCTCCAGCGCCAGCTTGTCGAGCAAGTCGGCGTGGGCCTTGGCGTCGATCTCACGACCGAGCAGCTTGCTGGCCCCGAACACCGCCAGGTTGGCGGCTTCGCGACGCAGCTCTTCGCGGGCTCGGGTCGATTCCAGCGCAGCCTCCTGGCGTGCACCGGCGACCAGACGCTCGGCTTCCGCCGATGCGACACCGCGAGCTTCCTCGGCCATCTCCACCGAGCGGCGATTGGCCTGTTCGACGATCTTCGCGGCGCGCGCGTGCGCTTCCTTGATGATGTCGTTGGCCGAATTCCTGGCTTCCGCCAAGCTCTTCTCGCCTTTCTCGGCAGCCGCGAGACCCTCGGCAATCTTGCGCTGCCGATCCTCGATCGCCGCGATGATGTGCGGCCAACCGAACTTCATGACCATCCAGGCCACCGCGAAGAACGCGATGCCCTGGACGACGATGGTTATTGTGGGATCCATGCTTGCTCCGATTCACTTGCGGCGGCTGTGACACCGCCTGGCCGATCCACTTTCGCGGCGATTAGCCGCCGAGCTGACCGATGAACGGGTTCGCGAAGATCAGCAGCAGAGCGATGGCGACGCCGATGATGGGGATCGCGTCCAGCAAGCCGGCGACGATGAACATCTTCGTCTGCAGCATGCCGGTCAGCTCCGGCTGGCGAGCCGAGCCTTCCAGGAACTTGCCGCCGAGCAACGCGAAGCCGATCGCGGTGCCGAGCGCGCCGAGGCCGATGAGCAGACCCGCGGCAATCACGGTGAAGCTCATGACGTCGGCAATCTGAGTGATGTTCTCCATTTGAATCTCCGGTGCGTGCAGAAAAACAGCTAGTTAGTAATCGAACGATCGAAACGAAATCAGTGGTGCTCGGCGGCCATGCTCAGATACACGATGGTCAGCATCATGAAGATGAATGCTTGCAGCGTGATGATCAGGATATGGAACGCGGTCCAGACGAAGCCGGCGACGAACTGCAGCGGCGCCATGATGTAGGTCATCGCGCTGTTCAAGCTCGCGCCCAGCGTCAGGCAGGCGATCAGGATGAAGATCAGCTCGCCGGCGTACATGTTGCCGAACAAGCGCAGCGCCAGCGAAATCGGGCGCACCGCTTCTTCGATCAGGCGCAGCAGCAGGTTGGCCGGCGCCAGCAGGATCTTGCCGATCATGTTCGGCGCATGGAACGGCGCGGTCAGCATCTCGCCGAAGAACGTGCCGACGCCTTTGTGCTTGACGCCGAAATACTGGATCAGCAGGAACACGGTCAGCGACATGGCCAGGGTGGTGTTCAGGTCGGCCGTCGGGACCACGCGCAGGTAAGGAATGCCCGCCGCGGCGCCAGCCGCCGGCAGCCAGTCGACCGGGATCATGTCCAGGAAGTTCATCAGGAACACCAGGCAGAAAATCGTGATCGCGAGCGGCGCGATCAGCTTGCTCTTGCCATGGAAGGTTTCTTTCACCGAGGTGTCGACGAACTCGACGATCATCTCGATGAAACACTGGAATTTGCCGGGAACGCCCGTGGTCGCACGCCGCGCCACGCGCAGGAACAGAAACAGGAAAATGGCCGCGCACAGCAGCTTGAAAAAGATGCTGTCGAGGTGCAGCACCCAAAACCGGCCTTCACCGACCGGCATCTCCAAATGATGGAGATGGTGCCTGATGTAATCAGTCATGGTCGCCGGACCACCATGCTCAGCCATCAACCCACCTCGCCTGCAAAGCTATTTGAAGATTCCCATCGCGACCCAGAACCCGGACTGCGCGGCCAATAAGCCGATCAGCAGGGGCAGCGGTTCCATACCGCCGCGAGTCAAAGCCAGCGCAAATGCGCCGATTACCCAAATCCACTTCAACAATTCGCCTGCGTAGAACCCGCGCGCCGCGCTGGCCGCCGGCCAGTCTGTGGCGAACAACCGCCATGCGAACACGAGAGTCCCCAACGCAATGATCAAACCGCCCACGACCGCCGAGCGGGCCGCGTTCCAGCCGCTCGACATCAAGAACACGAGTGCTGCCAGGCCCGTGCTTACCAGCTGTATCGCGGCGAATTTCAACGCCAGGAGCTTGCCGCGGCGCGCAGTGACGTTCACGTGTTTGGCACGTATTGGATTACCGCCCGGCCGGAAACGGCGGCGAATTATACGCAGCGTTTTGCAGTGCTACAAGGAAGATGAAGCGTGTCTTATCGTGAATTATGACTATAGGTCTGCGTTGACACCGTGCAGGTGGTGCATTTTGTCTCAGGGCCTTGACAGCAGCAGCCACCTACACCATTCGGCGCGTCAGCGCCACGCCAGATTTACAACTTGTATCGGAGCTTGATCAGGAACTGATCCGCGTCCCGCACATCGGTCATGTCACGAAACAACTCGCTCACACCGCGCTCGTCGTCGTCGATGAAATTGTAACCGCCGCGGGCATAGACCAGAAACAATTCCGACATCGGCCCGATCTCGTACCGGTAACGGATCTGCAGACCGAGATTGTTGACGGTGAACGGCGCGACCGGGTCGCTGGTGGGGAACAGGTTGCCCGCGGCATCGGTGCGATAGGCGCGCCGCAGATCGGCGTCGATGCCGATCCACTGCCACTTGACGCGCAACTCATGGCGCGGCGCGGGAATCCAGTCGAGCCGGAAGTCGTAATCGAACCGCTTGGCGCGATAGGAGCCGAACAGGTTGCTGTCCTCCCAAAGCAGCCAGTCCGCGGAATACTGCGGCAATACATCCACGCGCAGGGTCAGCTTCTCGGTCGGATACCAGGTAGCCAGGAATTGCAGCCAGCCCGAATACTCCTCGACCCCCTGTTGGAACAGATAGCTGCCCAATGTGAATTGCCAGTCGCCATAGCGCGGCGTGGTGATGTCCATATATGCGGACACGCGCTCGTCCAGCCGCACCGGACCGTTGCCGCGTGAGATCAAATCGTCCACGCCACTGGTCACATAGCGCACTTCCTGAAAAGCTTTCCACGCACTCGCGTAACTCACATCGCGCGACAACAGGAAGCGCGATTGCAGCCGTTGCCCGTCGGTGTTCTCACGATAAAACGTGTACAGCCGCTGGGTTTCGCCGCTGACCCGCCCGCCGTCGCTGGCGATGCGAAGATTGGTTTCCCACTCGACTTGCTTGAGCGCGTTGCGCTCCATGTAACCGAGATCGTTCAGGTCGAACGAGTCGTCGATGTACAGCAGCTTCATCGTGTGCGTCAGCGGCGAGCTGCGATTGAAGTCGGCCTGCAGCCAGCTCTCGTAGCCGTAGGTGTTCTGTTCGAAACGACTGGGCTCGGTGCCACGCGCCAGGGCCATGTCCAGGCCCATGAGATTCATGCCGCTGGTGCCGATATCGGAACGGATCACCTGGCCGCTGATGCGCCAGTCCTCGCTCGGCGTGAGCTCGTAGTCGACAGCGTTCACGAACGCGTCGCGATCGAGAAACGGCCGATCCGCCCAAGTACCCAGATAACCGATGCGCGCATGATCCATAGGCAGCGCCAGGCGAGTTGCCGCGAACAAGCGGCCGGCACCGTTGCGATAATCATGCTCTTGCGCGACGAAGCCGCCGTACGTGAGCTGCCCTGCCGTTCCGGTGAGCTTGAGCGCTGCATCGATGTCGGATGAGGCCGCACTCCCGTCGTCAGCCGCCGCACCGATGCGTCTGGTGTAAACCAGTTGTCCGTTGGTCGGCGTGCGCAGATCGAAGATGCCCTGGTTCTCCGTGAAGAACGGGCGCTTGTCGGTGAACACGACCTCGATGGCGGAGAAATCCACTACCAGTTCGTCGCTTTCCACCTGGCCGAAGTCGGGATTCAGCGTCGCCGACAGCCACAGGTTGGGCGACGCCTTCCAATTGATGTCGGCGCCGGCTTTGAAGCGCGTGTGGTCATCGACGAAGTCGGAGATCACCGTTCCGTACGGCACGACATCCAGACTCGCGACCGACGCGTGCTGTGAGATCTGGATGCGCCGAAAGTCGGAAAGAAACACCGCCGCGTCGCTGGTGATGCCGGGGCACGCATAGCGCTCGCCGCGCTCGAACAGATAGCGCGTGCCATACACGCCGATGGTGCGCGTATCGGCGCCCGATTCCCGCATGCGGATGCTGGACCAGGGAATGAAAATTTCCACGAACCATTGCTGCTCGGTTTCGTGGACCGCGTGCTGCCAGGCCCCGTCCCAGTCGCGATCGAACTTGTTTTGATTGGTGATCAGGCCGTCGCGAATGCCGCCGCCCAGGCCGACCGTGAATTCATAGCCGATCTGCGCGTTGGCGTCGAAGTCCACCATCAGCGAGATGGTGTCGCCGATCAAGCGTTCCGAATCGCGCGGCGTGCGCGGCTTGATGCGTCGCTCGCTGGGCGGCTGATCGAGCACGAACGCCGCGGCCAGCCCGCCTTCGGTGGAGAGAATGTGCAGCTCGTTGCCGTAGCGAGGCTGATCGCGCGCGAATGGCAACGTGCGCTGCCAGTCTTTGCAGACGATCGCGCCCTGCCACTCCGGCTCATCGATGCGGCCGTCGATAACCAATTCGGCGTGCGCAGTCGTACAACAGACCGTGGCGAAAGCCAGCAGCAGCAACGCACACGGAATTGGAGCGATCGAGGTGCGCGGCGCCGCGCCGTTCAGCACTGGCGCCGTTCGCATTTTGAACGGACCTCCCGCGAACAGACTTCCCTGAGACGCCGGATCATGAACCTTACCTGGTATTGCTGATGGCGAGGCGTGCGCTTGGCGACGCCGTTCTAACGAATGTGCTCGAGAATGCCGTCGAGCTCTTCCAGCGTATGGTAGCTGATGACCAGCTTGCCCTTGCCGGATGAGGCGTGCTGGACCTGCACTTTCGCTCCGAGCTTCTCGCTCAGGTCCGCCTCGAGCTTGCGAATGTTCGGATCGGCGCGGGTCGCGGCATCGTGCGAGCTCGCCGATGGCTGCGACTGCAGCCGTTTCACTAATGCCTCGGTCTCGCGCACCGACAACTTCTGCTGCGCGACCTGCGCGGCCACTTCAGCCTGCTGACGCTTGTTTTCGATAGTGAGCAAGGCGCGCGCGTGACCCATATCGAGGTCGCGATGCTCGACCAGCCTGCTGGCGTCTTCGCCCAGCTCCAGCAAGCGCAACAGGTTGCTCACCGCGGAACGCGAGCGGCCGACGGCCTCCGCCGCCGTGGCGTGCGTCATCTCGAATTCAGTAATCAGGCGTTGCAGGGCGCGTGCTTCTTCCAGCGGGTTCAGGTTTTCGCGCTGGATGTTTTCGATGAGCGCCATGGCGATGGCGGCTTCATCGGGCACGCGCCGGATGACGGCCGGGATCTCGTGCAAGCCGGCAATCTGAGCTGCGCGCCAGCGGCGCTCACCGGCAATGATTTCGTAACGCTGCTCGGCCTGATGCTCCGCAGGGTTGTTCGCGTACGAACCATCGGCATTGATCGGGCGCACGACGATGGGCTGCACCACGCCCTGCGCTTTGATCGAGTCGGCCAGCTCCTGCAATGTTTCCTGACGCAGATCGATGCGCGGCTGGTACTTGCCACGCTGTAACAAGTCCACCGGCAGCTTGCGCAACTCTTCGTCGACCGGCCGTAGCGCCGTCACCACGGCTGCAGCGGCAGGAGAGGCGGCCGCGGCAGGCTGCCCGAGCAGGGCACCCAGCCCACGGCTGAGACGTGGTTGTTTATTCGCCATTGTCATGGTTCGTCACTATGACGCGACCGCGTCAGCAGCGGGCGGCGCCACGTTGAATGTTTCTTCCTCTCGACGAATCATTTCGCCGGCCAGCGCCAGGTAGGCCAGCGCGCCGCGCGATTCTTTATCGTAGTGCAACGCCGGCTTGCCGAAGCTGGGCGCCTCTGCGAGCCGCACGTTGCGCGGAATGATGGAGCGGAACACTTTGTCGCCAAAGTGCTCGATCAGCTGTTGCGAGACTTCGTTGGCCAGATTGTTACGCGGGTCGAACATAGTGCGCAGGATGCCGCCGATCTCCAGCTTCGGATTGGGCCCGGCCTTGATCTGTTCGATCGTGTTGATCAACGCGGTTAACCCCTCGAGCGCGTAGTACTCACATTGCATCGGAATCAGCACGCCTTGGGCCGCGACCAGGGCGTTCACCGTCAGCATGTTCAGCGCCGGCGGACAGTCGATCAGCACCATGTCGAACTCCGACAGCACCGGCTGCAACGCGTCCCGCAAGCGAGACTCGCAGCCGGGCTTGCCCATCATCTCGACATCGGCGGCGACCAGGTCCTGGTTTGCCGGCATCACCTTGAAATCCGCGTAGTCGACCGAGCGCATCGCCGAAGCGGCGTCGCTGTCACCGAGCAGCACGTCAGTGGTTGACCGCTCCACGGTGCGCTTGTCGATGCCGCAGCCCATGGTGGCATTGCCCTGCGGATCGATATCGATCAGCAGCACGCGTCGCTTGGTCGCCGCCAGCGATGCGGCCAGATTGACGCTCGTCGTGGTCTTGCCGACGCCGCCTTTCTGGTTGGTGATGGCGAGAATGCGATGCATGGAATGTTGAATGGGACCAGTCCGTTAGTGAGTCACGCAATCGGCACAACGCTGAATCTGCAAATTGATCTTCGGGCTTGAGGGCAGTGGGCTTCGACCGCCGGCCTTGGCGCTACAGCCGCTCGTGGCTGCGGCAGAGTTCCACAAGATGCCGCTCTTCGTCCAGAGCGGGCACGTTAAGTCGATGGACGGCCGCGAGTTTCCAGCCGCTCGGCAACTTGGCGAGCTCCTCCTGAGGATGCCGGCCCTTCATCGCCAGCAGTCGCCCGCCGCCGACACATAAATGACCGGCCCATTTGACGAATTGCTCTACCGGCCCCACCGCGCGCGACAACACGATATCGAATCGTTGCGCCGGGCGGAAACTTTCCGCGCGCGTATGCACCGTTTGCACATTAGGCAACTCCAGCAACGCCGAGGCATGTTCTATGAACTTCAGTTTCTTGGCGGTGGAATCGAGCAGCGTGAACTGCCTGGAAGGATTGACGATGGCCAGCGGCAACCCGGGGAAACCCGCGCCGGTGCCCACGTCCAGCACTCGCTCCCCCTGCAGGAACGGCTGCACGGACAGACTGTCCAGCAAATGCTTGGTGATCTGCGCCGGCCGCTCGCGGATCGCGGTCAGGTTCATGCGCTGATTCCAGTCGTCCAGCTCGTCGAGCAGGCCGATCAGCTGTTGGGACTGGCGCTCGGTCAGCTCGATACCCAGCTGAGCCGCACCGGCAATGAGAGTGGGATCGCTCACGAACAACGCTCAACCTGCGATGCGCACGACCGTACGGCCGGTGACACCCGCTTGCAAATAACCATCGAACGCGCCGGGCAACTGCTCGAACGGGATCGTGCGCGTCACGATGCTGTCGAGATGGCGCGGCTTGAGATCGGTCGCGAGCCGTTGCCACACCTGCAGGCGCAGCGGTCGCGGCGTGTATACAGAGTTGATTCCGAGCAAATTCACGCCGCGCAGGATGAACGGCATCACCGTGGTCTTCAGCTCGGGACTGGCTGCCAGCCCGATGCAGGCAATGTTGCCCCAGAACTTGACCGTGCGCGTCAGCCAGGTGAGCAACTCGCCGCCGACATTGTCGATGGCACCAGCGAACTGCGCCTCTTCCAACGGCCGGGAGCCGGTGTTGATCTGATCTCGAAGCAACACGCGCGTGGCGCCGAGACGCTGCAGATAATCGATCGAGGCCTGCTTGCCCGTAACGGCAACGACGCTGTATCCGCGCGCGGCGAGCATGTCGACGGCGATGCTGCCGACGCCGCCCGTCGCGCCTGTTACAACGACCTCGCCGCCGTCCGGCTGCTGCCCATTCTGCTCCATGCGATGGACGGCGAGCGCAGCGGTGTAGCCCGCGGTACCGATCGCCATGGCTTGGAATTCATCGAGACCCGCAGGGATCGGCACGACGGCATCGCTCTTCAACCGAGCGTACTCGGCATAGCCGCCATCGCGCGTTTCGGACAGCTCGCTGCCCGTCACCAGCACTTTCTGGCCGGGCTGAAATTGCGAATCGCTGCTCGACACGACTTCGCCCGCGAGATCGATGCCGCCCACCAGCGGATAACGCCGCAGGATCTTGCCGGCGCCGGTCGCGGCGAGCGCGTCCTTATAGTTGATGGTGGAGTAGCGGACTTTGACGACGACCTCGCCCTCGGCGAGATCGTTCAGTCCGATCGTCTCGATGCGGGAGACGATCTTGCCGGCTTCCTGGTGGATGCGAAACGCGCGAAAGCTCTGCATAAAAGGTCGCTCCCGCGCGCGTCGTCAATAAACAATCAATAAGCGAGTACGCGCTTACTCGGTCTCGCACTTGCCGTGATCGCGAACCTGGTCGGTGGTGCAAACCGCCTGCTGCTTGGAGAAGAACTCGGCGAGCGCCTCGAAGTCTTTCTCGTCCACGCCGCTGATGATGCCGGCCATGATCGGGTTCTTGCGCTTGCCGCTCTTGTAGTCCTTGAGCGCGTGCACGATGTAATCCGCCGGCTGGCCGGCCAGCTTCGGGTAATCCGGAGCCACGGTCTTGGCGCCATCGGCGCCGTGGCAGGCAACGCAGGTCTGAGTGGCCGGCGGCGGCGTGCCGACGACTTCCTTGTTCGGGATCCCGCCGCCCGCGCTAAGGAACGCGGCGATGTCGGCCTTCTCTTGGTCGGTCAGCGTTACGGCCTGCGCGTGCATGGTCGGGTGCGGACGCTCGCCCTTGGCGTAGGCGTTCAGCGCACTGACCAGATAAGCCTCGTTCTGGCCGCCCAGTTTCGGCACGCGGTAGTTCGGGTAAGCGTTCTTATAGTCCGGAACGCCATGGCAGCCGTGGCAGGTGTAAGCCAGGACCTTGCCTCTGGCGGCATCGCCCGCGGCGCTCGCAGTCGAGATCGACATCGCAGCCAGCAAGCCCAGCCCGATGACCGTTACCGGGCTCAATCGAAACGTCATAACCCACTCTCTCCGCTTCTAACCGGCGTACTGTTGCCAGAAAACCTTAGGGACCCCGGCCGGCGGGGCGCGGTATGGTACCTGAAGTCACTGTTCCGGGCACTGCCTCGGGTATACTGCCCAGCCAATCCCCCGGTTTTTTGAATCTGTCCGAGGTTTTCCATGGCCCGAATTACCGTCGAAGACTCCCTCCACAACATCCCGAACCTGTTCCAGCTGGTGCTGGTCGCCGCCAAGCGCGCCCGCAAACTGGCCAATGGCGCCGAGGCGACGGTGGAGTGGGAAAACGACAAGCCCACCGTGGTCGCGCTGCGTGAAATCGCCGCCGGTCACATCGGCCCCGAGATCCTCGAGGAAGCCGAGCGCGCCCCGCAGCCCGAGCTCATGCCTGAACCGGATATGGCGGGTATGTCGGGCGAGCTGCGCGCGCCTCATCTCGGCCTCGGAGATTGAGTCGCGCCTTAAAGTCCCCAGCTCCAGCTTATGGACTACGCGTCTTCCATCCTCAACCTGTTACCTACCGGAAGACGCTCGATAGGGGTCAACCAGCTGCTCAATAAGCTGGAGACCTACCTGCCCCCCGCGCAGGTCGACCGGATCCGCGACGCTTATGAATTCGGCGCCGAGGCCCACGAGGGCCAGAAGCGCCTGAGCGGCGAGCCTTACATCGCGCATCCGGTTGCTGTCGCTCACATTCTCGCCGACCTGCACATGGATGCGCCGACCATCGTGGCGGCCATCCTGCACGACGTCATCGAGGACACGCCCACGGCCAAGGACGAGATCGCCGAGCGCTTCGGCGCCGATGTCGCGGAGTTGGTCGATGGCGTCTCGAAGCTGGATCACATTCAGTTTCGTTCGCGCGCCGAGGCTCAGGCCGAAAGCTTCCGCAAGATGCTGCTCGCCATGGTCCGCGACATTCGCGTGATCATGGTCAAGCTCGCCGACCGCACGCACAACATGCGCACGCTCGGCTCCGTGCCGCCTGCAAAACGCCGCACCGTTGCGCGCGAGACGCTCGAAATCTACGCGCCGATCGCGAATCGTCTCGGCATTCACACGGTGAAGTCGGAGCTGGAAGAGCTCGGCTTCAAGGCGCTCTACCCCGGCCGTCATCGCATCATCGAAAAGGCGCTGAAGAAGGCGCGCGGCAATCAGAAGCAGTTCGTCGGCAAGATCGCGGACAACCTGCGCACCGCGCTCGAGAAAGCACAGGTAAAAGGCCGCGTCGAGGGCCGCGAGAAGCACCTCTACAGCATCTATCAAAAGATGCGCCGTAAACGCGTGCCGCTATCGTCCATCGTCGACATGTTCGGCTTCCGCATCGTCGTGGACTCGATCGACACGTGTTATCGCGCGCTCGGCCTGGTGCACGGTTTGTATCGACCGATGCCGGGACGCTTCAAGGATTACATCGCGATTCCGCGCATCAACGGCTATCAGTCGTTGCACACGACGCTGTTCGGTCCGAACGGCATGCCCATCGAAGTGCAGATCCGCACCGAAGACATGCATCGCATCGCCGAGTCCGGCATCGCCGCGCATTGGCAATACAAATCGGGCGAGGACGGCGGCGACGCGGGCCGCGCCTATCGCGATCGCGCGAGCGAATGGCTGCAGCACCTGATGGAGATGCCCCACAGCGGCAATTCCGCCGAGGAATTCATGGAGAGCGTCAAGCTCGACCTGTTCCCGGACAAGGTGTACGTCTTCACGCCGCGCGGTGAGATTCGCCGCTTGCCGCGTAATGCCACGGCAGTGGACTTCGCCTATTCCGTGCACACGGATATCGGCAATCACTGCGTGGCCGCGAAAGTAGATCGCCGCCTCGTCCCCCTGCGGACGCCGCTGCGTAACGGTCAGACGGTGGAAATCATCACTGCGAAAGGCGCAACGCCGAATCCGGCGTGGGTGAACTTCGTCGTAACGGCGAAAGCGCGCGCGGCAATTCGTCACTACTTGAAAGGATTGAAACACGGCGAAGCAGTCGAGCTGGGCAAACGGATGCTGAGCCAGGCGCTGCAGGATCTGTCGCTGGTGCTGAAGAAAATTCCCGAGGAGCGCCTGCAGGCGGCCGCCGCGGAGCTCAATCTCAAAACGCCGGACGAGTTATTCGAAAAGATCGGCCTCGGCGAACGCTTGGCCGCGCTGGTCGCGCGTCGCTTGTTGCCCGCGGACGGCACCCATCAGCCAGAACCGACCTCGCAAGCCGAGCCGCTCGCCATCGCGGGCACCGAGGGCATGGTGGTCAGCTACGCGCGCTGCTGCTTCCCGATCCCGAACGATCCGATCATGGCGTACCTGTCGAGCGGCCGAGGCGTCGTGATCCATCGCGAGGCTTGCGGCAATCTGCGCAACTATCGCAAGCAGCCGGACAAGTGGCTCACGGTTACGTGGCAGCCGAATGTGGATCGCTTGTTCAACGTCGAGGTACGCATCGACGTGGCGAATCGCATGGGCGTGCTCGCGGCGATTGCCTCGAATATTGCGACGACCGAGACCAACATCGAACACGTTGCGGTCGACGAGCGGGACGGCGACGCGTCGACGCTGATCTTCGATCTGCAAGTGCGTGACCGTAAGCACCTGGCGCACGTAATCAAAAATCTTCGCAAGATGCCGGAAGTGTTGCGCGTGACCCGAGTCATTGCCTGACCCGAAGGCTGCGCGACTCAAAGAGCGCGGCCGGTGAAATTCCGCGGGAGAGGCAGTAGCACGGTGGCCATTGCGCGCGAACGCGCGCAAAATCCGCGCTCCTCGTCAGCAACGGTTGGATCATCATGGCGCGCGAAATCATTGCGACTCCGAACGCTCCCAAGGCCATCGGCACCTATTCCCAGGCGGTGAAGGTCGGCAAGACCGTCTACGTCTCCGGCCAGATCGCGCTCGATCCAGCGACCGGTGAGATGGTGCAGACCTCGATCGATGCCGAGATCCGCCGCGTGTTCGACAACCTGAAGGCGATCGTCACGGCGGCCGGCGGCGATTTCTCGCAGGTCACCCGAGCGACGGTGTTCATTCTCGACTTCGGTGTCTTCCCGACCTTGAACAAGATCATGGCGGAGTATTTCGCCGAGCCGTATCCGTCGCGAGCGACGGTGCAGGTGTCGGCGCTGCCGAAGAATGCGAACGTTGAGATCGATTGCATCGTCGAGCTCGATTAAGAGTCTGCATCAGCGCTTTCGGCGGCTGGCGGAGCGCCGGCTGCCGTACACTTGCTGTGAATGAGCTCTTCCCCTTCAAACAGCAAACGCCCTGACCTGCCCGCGGCGGCGGTGTCGCCGGAGATTCGTCCGGTGACGGCGCTGCGCGGCGTGGGGGATTCGCTCGCGGCCAAGCTGGCGAAGCTCAATGTCTCGACGATTCAGGATCTGCTGTTCCTGTTGCCGCTGCGGTACGAAGACCGCACTCAGGTCATTCCTATCGGCTCATTGAGTCATGGCGATCGCGCCGTCGTCGAAGGCGAAGTGCAGCTTGCTGAAATCGCATTCCGCGGACGGCGCCAACTCCTATGTCGTATCGGCGATGGCTCCGGCTGGCTGACGCTGCGCTTCTTTCATTTCAGCAACTCACAACACGAGCAGATGAGCCGTGGCACGCGCTTGCGTTGCTACGGAGAGGTCCGGCGAGGGCCGGGCGGGCTCGAGATCGTGCACCCGGAATATCGGCGTGTCGCCAGCGACGCGGTGACGGCGAACGAGGATGTGCTCACGCCGATCTATCCGTTGACCGAAGGCGTGCAGCAAGGTCGCCTGCGGCAACTCACTGCAATGGCGCTGCGTGAGTTCGCCAATCGAACCGTGCAGGACTGGGTGCCGCCGGCAGTGCTTGCGCAACTGAAATTGCCGCCGCTGCGTGAAGCGCTTCAGTACGTTCATCGGCCGCCGCCGGATGCGGATCTCGAGTTGCTGGCGGCGGGACAGCATCCGATGCAGCGACGTCTCGCGTTCGAGGAACTGCTCGCGCATCAGCTGAGCTTGCGATTACTGCGACGTGAGATTCAGCGCGATCCCGGCTGGCAGTTCACCGTCGGCGAGCCGCTCATCGATCGTTTTCTCCAGAGTCTGCCTTTCAAACCGACCGGCGCGCAGACGCGCGCCTGGCGTGATATCGAGCGTGATCTTTCGCAGTCGAGCCCGATGCTTCGCTTGGTTCAAGGCGACGTGGGTTGCGGCAAGACGTTGGTCGCCGCGCTAGCAGCGCTGCGAGCGGTTGAAGCGGGCTTTCAGGTCGCGGTCATGGCGCCGACCGAACTGCTCGCCGAGCAGCACGCTCGCAATTTCACAAACTGGCTGGCGCCGCTCGAGTTATTTCCGGCGTTGATCACCGGCAAGCGCACGGCCGCGGCGCGTGCGAGATCGTTGGCGGATCTGGCGTCGGGCGAAGCGAAGATCGCGATCGGCACGCACGCGTTGTTCCAACAGGAAGTCGAGTTTCGACGACTCGGCCTGGTGATCGTCGATGAGCAGCACCGTTTCGGTGTGCACCAACGTTTGCTGCTGCGGGAAAAAGGCCTGGCTTCCGGGCGCTATCCGCATCAGCTCATCATGACGGCGACGCCGATTCCGCGGACGCTGGCGATGACCGCCTACGCCGACCTGGATGTTTCCGTGATCGATGAACTGCCGCCCGGGCGCACGCCGGTGAAGACCGTCGCGCTGCCCGAGAATCGGCGCGATGAAGTCGTGTTGAGGATTCGCGATGCGTGTCGGCAGAGGCGCCAGGCGTATTGGGTCTGCCCGCTCATCGAAGAATCCGAGCAACTCGAGGCGCAAGCCGCCGAAGACACGGTCACCGCACTGGCCGAGGCGCTGCAGGAGTTGAAGGTCGGGCTGGTTCATGGCCGCATGTCGCCCAAAGAGAAAGATGCGGTGATGGGGCGCTTCAAGGAAGGCGCGATCGATCTGCTGGTGGCGACGACGGTCATCGAAGTCGGCGTCGACGTGCCGAATGCGAGTTTGATGGTCATCGAGAATGCTGAACGCATGGGCCTGGCGCAGCTCCATCAGCTGCGCGGACGCGTCGGGCGAGGCGCGGCGGAGAGCACGTGTGTGCTGCTGTATCGGACACCGCTGACGGAGGTGGCGCGTGAGCGTTTATCCGTCATGCGAGCGACCAACGATGGCTTCGAGATTTCCCGTCGCGACCTGGAATTGCGCGGACCCGGCGAGCTGCTGGGCACGAAACAGACCGGCCTGATGCAAATGCGCGTGGCGGAACTGGTGCGAGATGCCGATTTGCTGCCGAAAGTTCAGGAAGTGGCGGAATTGATGCTCAAGGAAAATGAGGCCAACATAGCGCCGCTGTTGCGGCGCTGGATTGGACAGGGCGAAAGGTTCGGCAAGGTTTAAACGGTCAGGTTCGTGGCAGATTCACAAAACGCGCATAACCCGGATAAGACGCAGCCGCTGGAAGCGACGCCAGCCGCGCCGAAGTCCCCGCCTGCGCAGATGGATATGCTGAAGCCGGCGCCGCCGGCCAAGCACAACCTGGACAAGACTCAGCCGCTGCACGTCATTCCGCCGCCACCGACGCCTCAAGAGATCGCGAAGTCAGCAGCGGCCACGACGGCAGAGAGTCACGCTCCAGAGAAGGCGCAGCCGTTAAATGTGACTCCGCCAGCGACTGCTATCGCCGCACCTGCGCATCACGAAGTGCCGCCGTCGGGAGCGGAGCACAAGCCGGATAAGACGCTGCCGCCGAACGCGGGTTCGACAACCGCGGCTCCCGCGGTAGCTCCACCTGCACCGACTCAAGCCAAGCGCCGACCGGAGAAGTCACAGTCGGGCACAGCGTCGTCGACACCGCAGAACGAAGCAGCAAAAACGCCGGCCAGTGCAAATACAGTTGCGCCGCCGCCAGCGTCGGAGACTGAAGGTGCCAGCGCGTCGCCTGCTCCACCGCCGGCACATCACCTAAATGCGAAGGCGCCCGCGACACCGCCAGTAGCTGCTCCAACGCCACACACGGAACTAGCAAACGCGTCGCCGGCTCCGTCGGCGACACATCATGCGAACGTGAAGGCTCCAGCGTCTTCCGACGCAGCGACAGCGTCGACGCCGCCGCGAAGCGAGCCGCCGAAGCCGGTATCTTCGGCCACGCCAGCGACACATCAAGCGAGCGCGAGGACACCGTCGCCGGTTGTAACGCCGCCGCCAAGGACTCTGGCGTCGTCGAGCGCGCCTGCGCCGTCTCAAAGCGACGCGACGAAAGCGCCGAGTTCACCAGTCACGCCGCTGCAAGAACCAGCGCCGTCTCACAGCGGGGCGACGAAGGCGCCGAGTTCACCGGCCACGCCGCCGCAAGAACCTGCGCCCTCTCAACGCGACTACATCAAAACCGTCGCGATGATGGCCTCACCATCGACACAGACGCCCGCGTCGCCGCCTCCTGAGCCGATACCGCCGCCTGACATCGAACAACTGCGCGCCCCTCAGCCATTGGCGCCGCTCCGCCAGCGCCTGCAATGGCTAGGGCACAAGCTTGCGTCCACTACCTTCGTCACCGAAATCCTTCCAGGCGCGGCGGCGAAGTTACACGCTTATGCGGCGCTGACGAGGCTCAACAAACCGATCGGCATCTGGCTGCTGTTGTGGCCCGTGCTCTGGGCACTGTGGCTGTCGTCCGGCGGCAAACCGGATCCTCACGTTTTCATCGTCTTCGTGCTCGGCACGGTGCTTACTCGCTCCGCCGGCTGCGCCATCAATGATTTTGCCGATCGCAACTTCGACGGCCACGTGAAGCGCACCAAAGATCGTCCGTTGGTGACTGGCGCAGTCGATCCGATGGAAGCAATCGGGCTGTGCGCGGGACTGGGGTTGATCGCGTTGGGCCTGGCTTTGACGCTCAATCAGCTCGCGCAGTTGCTGACGCTGATCGGCGGCGTGCTGGTGCTCACTTATCCGTTCTTCAAACGTTTCTTTCCGATGCCGCAGGCTTATCTCGGCATCGCCTTCACCTGGTCAGTGCCGATGGCGTATGCCGCACAGACGGGCGCCGTACCGCGCCCGGCCATCGTGATGTTCATGGCCGGGCTGTTGTGGACGGTGGCTTACGACACGATGTACGCGATGGTGGATCGCGAGGACGACAAGAAGCTCGGCATTCGGTCCAGCGCCATTCTGTTCGGCGACGCCGATCGTTTCATCATCGGCATCATGCAGCTGATGACCCTGCTCGGCCTCTGGCTGATCGGGCACGAGATGGAGCTGGGCCTGTGGTATGGGTTGGGGCTGGCGTTCGCAGCGATGTTTGCTCTGTATGAGCAGTTCCTGATTCGCCGCCGCAAGCCCGAGGATTGTTTCAAGGCCTTCCTCAACAACAACTACTTCGGCATGTCGGTGTTCATCGGCATCGTGCTGGAATATACGTTTCGGTGATGCGATTAGCAGGATGATCACTTCCGCTCGGCCCGAGCGACCGCCCACACTTCGATCCACTCCACCCCTGCCGCGCGCAGCACTTTCGAGATTTCATTGGCGGTGCTGCCAGTCGTAACCACGTCGTCGACGATTGCGACATGCCTCGCCGTGAGCGGCGCCGTCAACGCAAAGGCACGCTGGGTATTCTTGAGCCGTTCATTCCGATCCAGCGACGCCTGTTCCTGCGTTTCGCGATGACGCACAACCAGATGACTGCTCACTGTCAGCCCGAGCGACCTGCACACGGGCAACGCGAGCTCGCGCGCCTGGTTGAAACCCCGTTCGCGATATCGCGCGAGACCGAGTGGCACGGGAATGACCAACTCGGGCCGCGTTTCGCGTCGGGACAGATGCCGGGCCAGAAGCTGCCCGAGGATTCGTCCATACACGAGCTCGCGGCGGTACTTCAGCCCCTGAATCATGCGATCGACCGGAAAGGCGTAACGAAAGGGCGCGACGCAGGCATCGAACACCGGCGGCCGCTGCAGACAGCGGCCACACAGCGTCAGCCCGGAATGCACAGCCGGCAACGGCTCGGCGCAGTGCTCGCAGGCATTGTCATTCAGCGGCAGATCGCCCGCGCAACCGGCGCACAGATCCAGATTTTCCCGATCGGGAGCGCAGGATTGCCCGCACAGTGCGCAGCGGCGTGGCCATACGCAGCGTGCGGCCGCGCCGGCCCATCGGCCGATAATGTCGACTCGGATTCCCAACATCGGTTGACAGGCTTCCCGGCGGCCACGAATACTCAGTCCGTGATGACTGACCCTGCGTGACGGCCAAACGGGAGCATGGAGCTGCCGAGCCGCGCGCAGCGCCCGAATAAATTGAGGTTTGCCGTGGAAATGACCCGTTCCGAAGCCGTCCGCAACGCTACGCTGGTCGATCGCCTGGGTGCCGTGCGCACCGATTGGACGCTGGCGGAAGTGCGCGAACTGTTCGCGCTGCCGTTCTCCGATCTGATCTATCACGCGCAACGCGTGCACCGCTTGTACTTCGACCCGAACCAGGTGCAGATCAGCACGCTGCTGTCGATCAAGACCGGCGCGTGCCCGGAAGACTGCTCCTATTGCTCGCAGAGCATCCGCTTCGAGACCGGTTTGAAATCCGAGCCGCTGATGGATCTCGACGATGTGATGGAGAAGGCGCGCGCAGCGAAGGCGAATGGCGCGACTCGCTTCTGCATGGGCGCGGCATATCGCAGCCCGAAGCCCAAGCAACTCGCGCAGATCGCCGAGATGATCAAAGGCGTGCGCGCGATGGGAATGGAAACGTGCGTGACGCTCGGGATGCTGACGCCGGAACAGGCGCATCAGCTCAAGGACGCGGGATTGGATTACTACAATCACAATCTGGATACGTCCGAGTCTCACTATAAGAAGGTGATCACGACGCGTACCTATCAGGATCGTCTCGACACGCTCGAAGCCGTGCGCAACGCGGGTATCAACGTGTGTTGCGGCGGCATTCTCGGCCTGGGCGAGAAGGAGCAGGATCGCGCGGAGCTGTTACATACACTCGCGACGCTGCCTCAACATCCGGACAGCGTGCCGATCAACCAGCTCATGCAGGTCCCGGGCACACCGCTGTACGGCGCGGAGAAACCAGATGGGGTGGATTTCGTACGCGTGATTGCAGTCGCTCGCTTGCTGATGCCGAAGGCGCACGTGCGCTTGTCCGCCGGCCGCTCGGGCATGAGCGACGAAACGCAGGCGCTCGCCTTCCTCGCTGGCGCGAACTCGATTTTCTACGGCGACAAGTTGCTGACGACGGAAAATCCCGAAGAGGACAAGGACCGCCAGCTGTTCGCCAAGCTCGGCATCACGCCCGAGCCACTGGCCGAACAAAGCGCTCCGACTTGCTCGCGGCGTTTAGAGGACGAGCAGCTCGCCATTAGCGGGTAAGATGCGTCGGGCCATGTTGCCCGATGAGTTCTATCTCGATCCCGCGCTCGTTCGCCGCTCCTTCGACCAGGCCGCGAAAACTTACGACGCCGCGGCCGTTGTGCCGGCCGAAATCCGCAATCGCCTGCTCGAACGGCTCGATTTCGTAAAGCTGCAGCCGAAGGTCGTACTCGACCTCGGCGCGGGCACCGGGCACGGGAGCAAAGCGCTCAAGCATCGCTACAAGACCGCCGAGGTCGTCGCCATCGATCTCGCGCCGCGCATGCTGACGGAAGCCGATCGGCAGCAAAGCTGGTTGCGCAAATTCCATCGGGTGGCCGCCGACGCGCATCGACTTCCGGTCAAAGACGCCAGCGCCCAGCTGGTCTTCAGCAACCTGATGCTGGAGTGGTGCCACGACCCCGACGTCGTGTTTCAGGAAATCCGCCGGGTCCTGCAACCGGGCGGGCTGCTGACCTTCGCCACCCTGGGGCCGGACACTTTGCGCGAATTGCGCGAGGGTTGGCGAAAAATCGACGCCCACCCCCACGTTCATCGCTTTATCGACATGCACGACCTGGGCGATGCGCTGATGCGCGCCGGACTGGCGGAGCCGGTCATGGACACCGAGCGGCTGACGATAACTTACCCCCACCTCGATGCGTTGCTGACCGAGCTGGTCGCCAGCGGCTCGAGCAATCTGGCCCACGGCCGGGCGCGCGGACTGACTGCCAAAAGCCGGATCGAGTCCCTGCGACAAGCGGTCCGGCCGGCCCAGGAACAGGCCGCACTACCCGTCTCCGTCGAAGTGGTCTACGGTCATGCCTGGGCGGGCGAGCTGCGTCCGCGCTCACGTTCGGGGGGTGAAGTGCGCATTCCAGTGAGCAACGTCACCCGATTGAAGCGTTAAATTTTTAGAGATCGACCCATAGCATCGATAACGAAAATGTAGCTCTTTGGCAAAATTATCTACACGATGAACGCTCGGGCCGACTTGCCGCCGCCTCGCCCGACCCCGGACCCCGCTCCCGCGGAACGGGTGCTCGAGCTCGTGCCCCACCGGTCGCTCACTCCCAAGACCGCGCGCATCTTCATCGTGTCGGTCGCCGTGCCCACTTTTGCCGTCGCTCTTATGTTTACAGCCCAGGGGTTCTGGCCGGTCCTGCCCTTTGCCGGCCTGGAAATCGGGTTACTGACCTGGGCGCTTCGTGCCTCCATGCGTTCAGGGCTGGAGCGGGAAACCATTACAGTGACCGAGGACTCGGTGATCATCAGACACTGGGACCGCCGTGGTGTGCAGTCATCGGTATTTCCTAGACATTGGTCGAGGGTTACACTCCACGCCCCGCCGGCGGCGCTACATCCCAGCCGACTCGTCTTGGAGTCGCGTGGTCACGCCTGCGAGGTGGGCAGGTTTCTCACAGAGGACGAGCGCCGCAGCCTCGCGGTGCGTCTAAAGCAGCTGGTGGGGAATATGAACGAAACGCCCGCGCTATGAGTTAGCGCGGCGTTGAACTGCGTGCGCGGCTCGGAGTGCTGGGCACTTCGAGCGCGAGCGCGGGCAGAACGAAGCACTTGGGAGCATTAGGGCCAATGAAGATCGTGAAATACGCCGCAGCCGGTTCACTAGCGGCGGCAGCGTTACTGCCCACCGGGGCGGCGCTGGCGGCATGGGAAATCAACATGCCGGTCGGCGTGACGGAGCTGAGTCGCGACATCCACGGCCTGCACATGATGATCTTCTGGATCTGCGTGCTGATCGCGATCGCGGTGTTCGGCATGATGATCTACTCGATCGTGAAATTCCGTCACTCGCAGGGCGCGGTGCCGGCCACGTTCGACCACTCCACCAAAGCCGAGATCGTCTGGACCATCATTCCAGTCGCCATCCTGGTCGGTATGGCCATTCCGGCCGCCGCCACCCTGGTGAAGATCGAGGACACCCGCGACTCGACCCTGACCATCAAGGTCACCGGTTATCAGTGGAAGTGGCACTACGACTACCTGGACCAGAAGGTGAGCTTCTTCTCCACCTTGTCCCGCGATAGCGACGCCGCCCGCCAGACCGGTTCGGGCATCGATCCGAACAGCGTGGAAAATTATCTGTTGAGCGTCGACAAGCCGCTGGTGGTGCCGGTGGGCGCGAAGGTGCGCGTGCTGCTCACTTCGAACGACGTGATCCACGCCTGGTGGGTGCCGGCCTTCGGCATGAAGAAAGACGCCATCCCGGGCTTCGTCAATGAATTGTGGTTCCGCGCCGATGAGCCCGGAACGTATCGCGGCCAGTGCGCCGAGCTGTGCGGACGCGACCACGCATTCATGCCGGTGGTCGTGGAAGTGAAGCCGCAAGCCGAGTACGACAGCTGGCTCGCGGAGCAGCAGGGTGGCGCAGCCCCCGCCGCTGCCCAGGCACAGACGGTTGAGAATGCAGCGCCGGCAACGGCCGCTGCCGCGGAGTAATAGACCATGGCACACGCACACGACGCTCACGCTGCACACGATCACCACGACGATCACGGCCCCGCGAAGGGCATCGGTCGCTGGCTGTTCGCGACCAATCACAAGGACATCGGCACGCTGTACATGCTGTTCAGCCTGTTGATGTTCTTCGTCGGCGGCACCATGGCCCTGGTGATCCGCGCCGAGTTGTTCCAGCCCGGCATGCAGCTGGTCGATCCGATGTTCTTCAATCAGATGACCACCATGCACGCGCTGATCATGATCTTCGGCGCCGTCATGCCGGCATTCGTGGGTCTCGCGAACTGGATGATTCCGCTGCAGGTCGGCGCGCCGGACATGGCGCTGCCCCGCATGAACAACTTCAGCTTCTGGATCCTGCCGTTCGCCTTCACCATGCTGATCGGCACGCTGTTCGTGCCGGGCGGCGCGCCGGCCGGCGGCTGGACCATGTATCCGCCGTTGTCGCAGCAGACCGGCGAGGCGTTCCCGATGCTGATCTTCGCCGTGCACTTGATGGGCGCGTCCTCGATCATGGGCGCCATCAACGTGATCGTGACGATCATGAACATGCGCGCGCCTGGCATGTCGCTGCTGAAGATGCCGATCTTCGTGTGGACCTGGCTGATCACCGCCTACCTGCTGATCGCCGTGATGCCGGTGCTCGCGGGCGCCGTGACCATGCTGCTGACCGACCACTACTTCGGCACGACCTTCTTCGAGGCGGCCGGCGGCGGCGACCCGGTGATGTTCCAGCACATCTTCTGGTTCTTCGGTCACCCCGAGGTGTACATCATGATCCTGCCGGCGTTCGGCATCGTCTCGGAGATCATCCCGACGTTCTCCCGCAAGCCGCTGTTCGGCTACGACGCGATGGTGTACGCGACCGCTTCGATCGCCTTCCTGTCGTTCATCGTGTGGGCGCACCACATGTTCACGGTGGGCATGCCGCTGGCCGGTCAGATGTTCTTCATGCTCGCGACCATGCTGATCGCGGTGCCGACCGGCGTGAAGGTGTTCAACTGGACCGCGACCATGTTCAAGGGCTCGATCAGCTTCGAGCCGCCGATGCTGTTCGCGATCTCCTTCCTGTTCCTGTTCACGATCGGCGGCTTCTCCGGCCTGATGCTCGCGATCGTGCCGGCGGACTTCCAGTACCACGACACCTACTTCGTGGTGGCGCACTTCCACTACGTGCTGGTGCCGGGCGCGGTGTTCTCGTTGATGGCCGCTGCGTACTACTGGCTGCCGAAGTGGACCGGCCACATGTACAACATGAAGCTGGCCAAGGCGCACTTCTGGCTGTCGACCATCTTCGTGAACGTGCTGTTCTTCCCGCAGCACTTCCTGGGCCTGGCCGGCATGCCGCGTCGTATCCCGGACTACTCCACGCAGTTCGCCGACTGGAACATGATTTCCTCGATCGGCGCATTCGGCTTCGGCCTGTCGCAGCTGCTGTTCGTCTACGTCATCGTCGCGTGCATCCGTGGCGGCGAGAAGGCGAGCGACAAGGTTTGGGACAGCGGCCGTCCGCACGGCCTGGAATGGACGCTGAGCTCGCCGCCGCCGTATCACAGC
Organism: Peristeroidobacter agariperforans; assembly: GCF_004138335.1. Taxonomy (GTDB): domain Bacteria; phylum Pseudomonadota; class Gammaproteobacteria; order Steroidobacterales; family Steroidobacteraceae; genus Steroidobacter; species Steroidobacter agariperforans. Next base: position 953,595 of record NZ_RYFW01000001.1, read on the forward strand.
TTCGAAACCGCTCCTGAAGTGAAATAATGGCTACCGAGATTCGCGATCCGGAACGCAAGCGGGGTATCCAGCGCACAGTCATCTGGCTGTTGCTGCTGGCCGCGACGTTCTATTTCGGTTTCATCGCAATGGCGGTGATGCGGTCGCATTGACATGACAGACGCACCGCTCAAGAAGGCGAATCGCTCGCTGACCCGGCAGCTGTGGATTTTTGCTGCCGGCAGCTTCGCATTCGGCTTCGCGCTGGTGCCTCTGTACAACGTGATTTGCGACGTCACCGGTTACGGCGATCGCACCAAGCTGGTGGAGGCGAGCAGCTTCACCGCGCCGGAAGACAAGAACCGGCTGGTGACGATCGAGCTGCTGTCGGATTCGCCGGCGATCGGCGATTGGGAGTTCCGGCCGGCAGTGGGCAGCCTCGAAGTGCATCCCGGGCGTTTGAGCGAAGCGAAGTTCTATGCGCGCAACTTGCGCAATCAGGCGGTGGTGGCGCAGGCCATCCCCAGCATCGCGCCGCTGCAAGCGACCAAGTACTTCCACAAGACCGAATGTTTCTGCTTCACGCCGCAGCCGTTCGAAGCGCAACAGGAGCGGGAGCTCACGGTGCGCTTCATCGTCGATCCGAAGCTGCCCGTGAACATCGATCGCTTGACGCTCTCGTATGTCATGTACGACGCGAAGAGCACGAGCTGATTTTCGTACTGAACTGATTCGTTTTGAAATGAGTGGCAGATAACTATGGCCCACGCACAGACCACGCACGCGCCGTCCGAGAAGTATTACGTTCCCCACAGTAGCCCGTGGCCCTTGGTCGGCTCGGTGTCGCTGTTCCTCACCGTGGGCGGAGCGGCGATGTGGCTCAACCACTCGAACGCCGGTCCGTGGGTGATGACGGTGGGCTTTGCCATCCTGCTGTTCATGTTCGCCGGCTGGTTCGGCGCCGTGATCAAGGAGAGCGAAGGCCGCTTCTACAATGACGCGGTGGATCGCTCGTTCCGCATGGGCATGATGTGGTTCATCTTCTCCGAAGTCATGTTCTTCGCGGCGTTCTTCGGCGCGCTGTGGTACGCGCGTAACTTCTCGGTGCCCTGGCTCGGTGGCGAAGGCACGCGCGCACTGACCAAAATCATTCGCGGCGACAACTACGAAGCGTCCTGGCCGACCGACGGTCCGGGCGACGTGGGCGGCGACTTCGACGTGATTCCTGCGTTCGGTCTGCCGGCGATCAACACCGCGATCCTGCTGACCTCGGGCATCACGATCACGATCGCGCACCACGCCATCAAGGCCGGCAACCGCGCCGTGCTGAACATCTTCCTCGGCCTGACCATCGCGCTGGGCTTCCTGTTCGTGTACCTGCAGGCGCACGAGTACATCGAGGCTTATCAGCACTACAACCTGAAGCTGACCTCGGGCATCTACGGCTCGACCTTCTTCATGCTGACCGGCTTCCACGGTTTCCACGTGACCATGGGCGCGATCATGCTGGCAGTGGTGTGGTTCCGTTGCTTGAAGGGCCACTTCACGCCGACCCATCACTTCGCGTTCGAAGGCGTGGCCTGGTACTGGCACTTCGTCGACGTGGTGTGGCTGGGCCTGTTCGTATTCGTGTACTGGCTGTAAGCCGCCACAGCACTATTGGGCGGAGCGCTGACTCTCACAGAGCGCTCCGCGATTTCCCGGGGCCGCCGCTTCAACTGAACGCGGCGGCCTTTTTGCTTTACATGCCGTGCGGCGTGATCAGGCCTTGCGACCAGGCCAGCAGCAACAGCAGGAACAGCAACACGGACAGTCCGACGCGCACCGACAGCGCATTGACCATCTTCTTCGACGTACCCTTGTCGGTGACCAGATAGAACAGCCCGGAGGCCATGCTGAGCACGATGGCAACCAGGCAGGCGATGATGAAGAACTTGACCATGGCACTCTCCTGATCCGACAGACGCGGATCGCAAGCAGTATATCGTGAGCGCTACCGACACAAAGCCGAAGACCCGCGTTTGGCGCCCGAGCATGTTCGGCGCCGCGCTGACCGTGTTCGGCGTGGCGTTCTTCATGTGGCTCGGCTTCTGGCAGCTCGGCCGGGCGGACCAGAAGCAGGCCCTGCTCGATCAGTACGCGACAGCGCAGACGACCCAGGTCGCAATCACCCCGCAGAACGCCGCCAGCCTGCCGCGCTATCAGCGAGCCGAGGTTTCGGGTCGTTTCGATCCAGCGCACCAGATCCTGCTCGACAATATGCCCTCGCATTCGGGTCAGCCGGGCTATCGAGTGCTCACCCCTTTCGAGACGGCAGCAGGTTGGCTGTTGGTAGATAGGGGTTGGTTGCCGCTCGGCAGCTCTCGCACTCAGTTGCCCGACATCCGGGTCGGAAATGAGGAGCGCACGATTACCGGAACCGTCGATGAGCTGCCTCGAGCCGGGATTGAGCTCGAGGCGCCGCCGGTGGATGCGAACGCTCCGTGGCCGCGTGTGCTCAGCTTTCCTCAGCAGCCTGTACTAGAGCAGCAGTTGGGTCAGAAGCTCCTTCCCGGAGTGTTGTTGCTCGATGCTTCACAACCCGACGGCTTCGAACGCATCTGGGAGGCCCATCTGGGCTTTCGTCCCGACCGTCACATCGGCTACGCCGTGCAGTGGTTCGCGTTCGCCATCGCTGCCGTCGTTCTGTTCGTTATCACCGGCTTCCGTACCAAGAAGGCAACAGATGAATCGTCCCGTTGATCCGGCCCAGCCTCGACCGGTCGCCCGCAAGCAAATCTGGATCCTGGTCGGCGCATTCTTCGCGCCGCTGGCGCTGGCGTTCCTGCTTTATTACGGCGTGGGCGTACGTCCCCACGGCAATACCAACAAAGGCGATTTGATCCATCCGGCGCGGCCACTACCGGAAGTAGAACTGCCGGGGGCGACGAATCAACCGCTTGCAGCCAACGCTCTGCGCGGCAAATGGAGCATGGTGTTCATCGGCGATGGCGCCTGTGACACCAGGTGTCGGGAAGCACTTACGTTGATGCGTCAAACGAGACTGGCGCTCGGCGACAAAATGGAACGAGTCCAGCGCGTGTTTCTGGCGACCGGCAACTGCTGCGACCAGGCTTATCTCGAGACTGAACAAAGCGGCCTGTTGCTCGGACGCATCGACAATTCCCCGGGTCAAACATTGTTAGAAACATTCCCGGATGCAGCTCAGGCGCCCGGGCTCGGACGCATTTATCTGGTCGATCCGCTGGGCAACCTGATGATGAAATATGAGGCTGATGCGCCGCAAAAGGCATTGTTGGAAGATTTAAAGAAATTACTGAAGCTGTCGCATATCGGATAACTGTGACACACTCGTGCCGCTAGCGAAGGAGTGCGCCACGGCATTTCATCGCGCGCAGGCTGGATTTGCATAAAGAGGTATCGCGTAACGGTTGATTAGTTCTGCAGCAGCCCGGGGGATTGCCATGAAATGCATGTACTACCTGTCGTCGACGCTGAAGTGCACACAGGATGTTTCAGATGATCTGCATGAAGTGGGCGTCGAAGATTTCTATATCCACGTCATCTCCAAGGACGAGTGCGGCCTCAAGAAACAGCACATTCACTCCTCGAATTATTTAGAAACACTGGACATTGTCCGGGATGGTTTCATCGGCGCGGCGCTCGGCTTCGTCGCCGGCCTGATCGGCGTCGGGCTGTTGATGTACTTCAAACCCTTCGGCCCCGACTTCGAAGTCCCGACACTGGTCTACGCCATTCTGGTTGGCGCTGCGACATTGTTCGGTGCGTGGGAAGGCGGCCTCACCGGCATCGCCACCGAGAACAACAAGCTCAAGAAATTCCACGACGATATTGCCGCCGGCAAATATCTGGTCCTGGTCTATGTTCGTAAGCACCAGGAAGGAGCGGTCCGCAAAGTGATGGCAGAGCGTCATGCGGATTGCGAGATGGTCGGCATCGATTCCCACTTCATCAACCCGTTCACCTCCGTGGAGCGAGTAGCCGCACCCAGAACCTGAAGACACAACAACAACCAACAAGTGCGCTTCAGGGAAACGAAGAGGGGAACCGCCAATGCTGATAGCGATCGCACTGATCGTGCTCGTCGTGGCCACGGTGCTGTTTCATTTCTTGAGCCCTTGGTACTTCACGCCCATCGCCTCCAACTGGGACACCGTCGATTCGACCGTCGACGTGACGTTCTGGGTGACCGGCGTGGTGTTCGTCGCGGTCAATCTGTTCCTGGCCTACTGCATCATTCGTTACCGGCACCGCCAGGGCAACAAAGCCCATTACGAGCCGGAGAACAAGAAACTCGAATGGTGGCTGACCGGCATCACGTCGGTAGGCATCGCCGCGATGCTCGCGCCGGGTCTGTCGGTGTGGGCCAAGTTCGTCACCGTGCCGGAGGACGCATCGGAAGTCGAAGTGCTGGGTCAGCAGTGGGCCTGGACTTATCGATTTCCCGGCAAGGACGGTGAGCTCGGCGCGTCGCACGCGCACCTGATCAGCGTCGACAATCCGTTCGGCATGGATCCGAACGATGCCGTGGGTCAGGACGACGTGCTGGTCGCCAACCCGCAGCTGCACCTGCCCATCGACAAGCCTGTGAAAGTGCTGTTGCGCGCGAAGGATGTGAATCATCAATTCGCCGTGCCGCAATTCCGCGTGAAGATGGACATGGTGCCGGGCATGGTCACGCACTTCTGGTTCACGCCCACGCGCACCGGCGAATTCGACGTGCTCTGCGAGCAGCTCTGCGGCATGGCTCACTTCGCCATGCGTGGCCGGGTCGTCGTGAACACCCAAGAGGACTTCGATAAGTGGCTCGATGCGCAGCCGACGTTCGAACAAACGCTCGCCGCGACCAAAGGCGATCCGGCCGCGGGCCAGGCGTTGTTTACAGCGTGCTCTGCGTGTCATGGCGCAAAGGGCGAAGGCAATCGCGAATTGAATGCGCCGAAGCTCAGCGGCCAATCCGATTGGTACCTGGTGCGGCAACTGCAGAGCTTCAAAGCGGGCGTGCGCGGCTCGAATGACCAGGACGCGTTTGCGAAACAGATGATTCCGTTCGCGTCCATGCTCAGCGACGACGCTGCGGTTCGAAACGTGGTTGCTTACATCAAGACCCTGCCAGAAGTGCGGCCGCCGGCCAGCGTGGTGGGCGATCCGGTGCGCGGCAAGGAACTGTATGAAACCTGCTCGTCCTGTCACGGCGACACCGGCAAGGGCATCTGGGCGACCAACGCGCCCCGGCTGTCCAACATGAGCGACTGGTACATGGCGCGCCAGCTACAGCACTTCCGCGACGGCGTTCGCGGCGGTCACCCACAAGACTTTCATGGCGCCCAGATGCGATCGATGGCGAAGGTGCTCGCCGACGATCAGGCCGTCGCCGACGTGCTCGATTACATACGGACTTTATAAACCCGCTCACAGGCGAGACCAGAAGACTTATCCGAACATGTAGAAGGAGTGTGTGTCGATGGCTTTTGTAGCAATCGCCGATCGCGATCACGAACACGCCCTGCACGATCCGCAGAGTTTCATCCGCAAGTACATCTGGAGTCAGGACCACAAGGTCATCGCCATTCAGTACGCGCTGGTGGCGACCGCCATCGGCCTGGTGGCGCTGACCATGTCGGTGCTGATGCGGCTGCAGCTGGGATTTCCGGATACGTTCAACATCATCGCCCCGCAGGAGTACTACCAGTACATCACCATGCACGGGATGATCATGGTGATCTATCTGCTGACGGCGCTGTTCCTGGGCGGCTTCGGCAACTATCTCATTCCGCTGATGCTGGGTTCCCGGGACATGGTGTTCCCGTACATGAACATGCTCAGCTTCTGGTTCTACCTGCTCGCGGTGCTGGTGCTGGTCGCCGGCTTCTTCGTCCCCGGCGGTCCCACCGGGGCCGGATGGACGCTGTATCCTCCGCAAGCGGTGCTGCCGGGCACGCCGGGCGCGACCTGGGGCATCATTTGTATGCTCGCGTCGCTCGCGATCTTCATCGTCGCGTTCACCATGGGCGGTCTGAACTATGTGACGACGGTGCTGCAGGCCCGCTGCCGGGGCATGACGTTCATGCGCATGCCGCTGTCGGTGTGGGGCATCTTCATGGCCTCCATCCTCGGCTTGCTGGCGTTCCCTGCACTGTTCGTTTCCGCGATCATGATGACGCTGGACTCGGTGATCGGCACCAGCTTCTTCATGCCGGCGGTCGCTTCCATGGGCGAGAAGACGGTGCACACCGGCGGCAGTCCGCTGCTGTTCCAGCATCTGTTCTGGTTCTTCGGGCATCCGGAGGTTTATATCGTCGCGCTGCCGGCGTTCGGCATCGTGTCGGATCTGCTCAGCACGCACGCCCGCCGCAACATCTTCGGCTATCGGATGATGGTGTGGGCGATCCTGGCCATCGGCTGTCTGAGCTTCGTCGTGTGGGCGCACCACATGTACGTGAGCGGCATGAATCCGTACTTCGGCTTCTTCTTCGCGACCACCACGCTGATCATCGCGGTGCCGACCGCCATCAAAGTCTACAACTGGGTGCTGACCATCTGGCGCGGCGACGTGCACCTCACCGTGCCGATGCTGTTCGCCATCGGCTTCATTTTCACATTCATCAATGGCGGCCTGACCGGATTGTTTCTTGGCAACGTGACGGTCGACGTGCCGCTGTCGGGCACTTACTTCGTGGTCGCGCACTTCCACATGGTGATGGGCGTGTCGCCGATTCTGGTGGTGTTCGGCGCCATCTATCACTGGTATCCGAAGATCACCGGGCGCATGTTCGACGAGGCGCTCGGCAAGTTCCATTTCTGGATGACGTTTATCGGCGCGTACGCGATCTTCTTGCCGATGCACTACATGGGCATCCTGGGCGTGCCGCGTCGTTACTACGGCTATAGCGACGCCATTCAGTTCATTCCACCCTCGGTCCATGAAGCCAATGAATGGATTTCGATCTCGGCGATGATAGTCGCGGCCACACAGCTGGTGTTCCTCTACAACCTCATCCACTCCTACTTCAGAGGTCCGGTCGCGGATGGCAACCCCTGGCGCGCAACCACGCTCGAGTGGCAGACGCCGCAGACGCCGCCGAAGCACGGCAACTGGGGCAAGGACCTGCCTGAAGTGCATCGCTGGGCTTACGACTACAGCGTGCCCGGCGCGCCGGAGGACTTCATTCCTCAGAACGTGCCGCACTCCGAGAAGACGCCGGTCGGTCGCGAGCACGGGGTTCCGACATGAGCTTGACGGTCGCATACGCCGCGCTCGCGACTGGCATCGTCGTCTGGGCGATCCTGGTGATGAAGTTGCGCTCGAAGCCGTGGGAAGCGACCGCGGCTGCGGCTCCTCAGGCAACGGGCTTTTCTGTTTCGGCGAAGCGCATCGGCCTGTGGATCTTCCTTGCCGTCGTCACTTCGTTGTTTTGTTTGTTCCTTTCAGCCTACTACATGCGGATGGGCCAGCACGCGGGGCACGGCTCGCCGATGGCTGCGGGCGATTGGAAGGCGATTCGCGATCCTACGATCCTGTGGTTCAACACGGTGCTGCTGATCCTGGGCAGCATCACCATGCAGTCGGCGCGAGCTTCGGTCGCCAGGAGTGAGGTCCAACAGACTCGAGTGCGCTTGTTTGCAGCGGGCCTGCTGACCTTCGCGTTCCTGGTCGGCCAGTGGCTCGCGTGGCGCGAGATTCGCTATTCCGAGTTGTTCACGCCGCTGAATCCAGCAGTCGCATTTTTCTACGTGCTCACCATCGTGCACGCACTGCACCTGCTAGGAGGATTGGTGGTATGGGGGCGCACCTTCGCGCGCGCGCTGCGCAAAGACGTGGAGCTGATCGACGTGCGTTTGAGCGTCGAGCTCACTTCGGTGTACTGGCACTATCTGCTGCTGGTCTGGCTGGGACTGTTCGCTGTGTTGTTATCGACGTGAGCGAGAGGCAAGCATGAGCCACGAACCTGCCACATTGGAGCCTGGTTTCAGAGGCGTGACCGCGGACTGGTCTGCGGACAAGCAGGCCTTCCCGGTGCCCTGGGGCAAGGCAATGATGTGGATCTTCCTGCTCTCGGACACGTTCATCTTTTCCTGTTTCCTCACGTCGTACATGAACGTGCGCATGTCGACGACCGATCCGTGGCCCAATACCGCCGAAGTCTTCGCACTGACCGTTGGCGGTCACCACATTCCCCTGTTGCTCATCGCCATCATGACGATGGTGCTGATCACCAGCAGCGGCACGATGGCCATGGCGGTGAACTTCGGCTATCGACGCGATCGCAAGCGCACTGCCCAGTTGATGTTTGCTACGGCGGCGCTGGGTCTGTGTTTCGTCGGCATGCAGGCTTTCGAGTGGACCAAGCTGATCGTCGATGAAGGCGTCCGGCCATGGGGCAATCCGCTCGGCGCGGCGCAATTCGGCTCGTCGTTTTTCATGATCACCGGTTTTCACGGCCTGCACGTGACCGGCGGCGTGATCTACCTCACCGTGGTCGCGTGGCGCGTGCTGAGCGGCTTCTACGATCGCAAAGGCACTTACGAGACCGTCGAGGTCGCCGGCCTGTACTGGCATTTCGTCGATCTGGTGTGGGTGTTCATTTTCGCGTTCTTCTATTTGTGGTGACGGGTCGCGCCCGTCCCGAACTACTTGCGGAGAGCGGCATGGCGGTAAGACAGCACGACATCGAGACGGACGTTCCTGTGGATCATTCATCCGCACACGCAGCCGGGCACGGCGCCCATGCGGAAGGTCAGCAGCACCCCATCAAGCTGTATCTGTGGATCTGGTTGCTGTTGTTCGTCTTCAGCGCATTTTCCTACATGGTCGATTACTTCCAGCTGCAGGGCGCGCTGCGCTGGACGCTGATCATCGTGTTCATGCTGATCAAGGCTAGCTTCATCGTGGCGATCTTCATGCACATGGCCTGGGAACGGCTGGCGCTGAAGCTGGCGATCCTGGTGCCGCCGCTGGCGCTGCTGATCCTGATCGCGCTGATGGCCATCGAGGGGGATTACACGTTCCTGACGCGGCTCGCTTCGTTCGTGAAATAACTGTAAGACGGTGCGGGCAAATCGCCCAACCGACACAAATCCGGCGTCGGGGCGCTTATCATTGCGCCCCGCTCAAAATCGCCTTGAATCTCAGCAGTTCATGACTTCAAGTTTGCTTCTGTTCCGCCGCCTGGCGCTGGCCGGCGTGCTGCTCGCGCTGGTCGTGGTCGTGCTCGGCGCCTGGGTGCGATTGAGCGCCGCGGGCCTGGGCTGCCCCGACTGGCCGGGTTGTTATGGTCACTTGAGCGCGGGCAGCGCCGCCGAGAACGTCGACGCCGTCAACCAGGCGTTCCCGCATCGGCCGTTCGAGTACCACAAGGCCATCAAGGAGATGGTGCATCGATACTTCGCCTCCGGCCTGGGCTTGCTGATCCTGGTGCTCGCCGGCCTCGCCATCCGCAATCGCGAGGATCCGCAGCAGCCGGTGGCTCTGCCGCTCGCGCTGGTCGCACTGGTGATTTTCCAAGGGCTGCTGGGCATGTGGACCGTCACGCTGCTGCTCAAGCCGCTCATCGTCGTTCTGCACCTGATCGGCGGCTTGTCGACACTGTCGCTGCTCGCCTGGCTGGCAATGCGTCCGCCGGAAGTCGTGGAGCGCTCGGACAACGGCGGCTTGCGCAAGCTCGCGGCCCTCGGTCTGGCGATGCTCGCTCTGCAAATCATGCTCGGCGGCTGGACCAGCAGTAACTACGCGGCGCTCGCCTGCCCGGACTTCCCGACCTGTCAGAACAGCTATTGGCCGGACATGGACATGAAGGACGCTTTCGTGCTGTGGCGGGGCTTGGGCATCGATTACGAAGGCGGCGTGCTGGATCATCCGGCGCGCGTCGCCATCCACTTCGTTCATCGGCTGGGCGCAATCGCGGCGGCTCTCATCCTGGGCGCATTGAGTTACCTGGCCTGGCGACGGGGCACGACGCCGGCAGTGCGGACCGCGGGCGTGGTGCTCGGGTTGATATTGGTTGCGCAGCTCATTCTCGGCCCCGTCATGGTTATGCGCGCGTTGCCATTGGCACTGGCCACGGCGCACAACGGGGTAGCCGCATTGCTGCTGCTCGCGACGGTGCGGATGAACAGATTGTTGCGCTAGAAGTGGTTGGACGTAAGGCGTCGCGGATTAGGATCGGAACTGCTTCCTAACGCCCAACGGCCAACCACTTGCCTGTAGAATCCGCCGTTGGTCACTGCCGCCCCCCTATGTCCGCCGTGGAAACCTCCTCACTTCAGCCTGCCGCCTCCTGGCGCGATTACTACGAGCTGGGCAAGCCCCGCGTGGTAATGCTGATCATGTTCACGGCCATTGCCGGCATGTTCCTGGCAGCGCCCGGCTTGCCGCCGCTCAATGCGCTGATTTTCGGTACGCTGGGCATCGCCCTGGCGGCATCCTCGGCAGCTGCGATCAATCACGTATTGGATCGTCGCTTCGACGAGCAGATGGCGCGCACACGTAATCGCCCGCTGCCGACCGGCCACGTTACCGAGCGTCAGGCGCTGGGCTATGCACTCGTACTAGCCGTGGTGTCGATGGTGTTGTTGTGGGGCTGTGTGAATGCGCTGACAGCCGTCCTCACTTTCTGCTCGCTGATCGGCTACGCGGTGATCTACACGGTGTGGCTGAAGCACGCGACTCCGCAGAACATCGTGATTGGCGGCGCGGCCGGAGCGGCTCCGCCGGTGCTGGGCTGGACGGCCGTCACCGGCTCGGTCGATCCACACGCGCTGCTGTTGTTCCTGATCATCTTCACCTGGACGCCTCCGCACTTCTGGGCGCTGGCGATTGCACGACGCGATGAGTACGCGAAGGCGGGCATTCCGATGCTGCCGGTCGCCTACAGCAGCGATTTCACGCGGCTGCATATTCTGCTCTACACGATCCTGCTGGTGATCGTGACGCTGCTGCCCTACCTCACCGGCATGAGCGGCCTGATCTATCTCGCGGCGGCGCTGATCCTCGGCTCGCTCTTCCTGTTCCGCGCCCTGCAGCTCAAAGTGCGCCAGGACGCCCGTCTGCCCATGCAGACCTTCGGTTACTCGATCACCTATCTGGCACTGCTGTTCGCAGCGTTGCTGATCGATCACTATGTCACCATCCGGCTGACGTAGCTCGCTTCCGACATCGTGGCTCCGGCGCGTACACCACGAAGCTCGATTCCCTGGCTGACGGCAGCGGTCATCGCGCTGATCCTCTACGGCTCGCTGTATCCGTTCAACCTCAAGCCCGATGCCCAGAGCGATTTGCTCGGCGCACTTGGTCAGTTGTCGTGGGCGCGCGCCGGCCGCGGCGATCGCATCTCCAACGTATTGCTCTATCTGCCGCTCGGCTTCTGTTTGTATCTGTGGCTGAACGAGCGGCTCCGACGTGGGCCGTCAGTGACGCTTGCGACCGTGTTGGGCACGCTGCTGTCTCTCGGCATTGAAGTCGCACAGGTCTATGTATCGAAGCGCGTGCCGAGCCTGGCCGATCTCGCGCTGAATTCCGGTGGAACGCTGCTCGGTGCGATCGGCGGCATGGGCTGGACAGCGCTCAGTCATCTCATGCACATGCCGTCGCGCGCAGAGAAACAAACGCGCGATCCGGGCGCGGCACTCCTCATCGGCCTGTGGCTCGCGTGGCGCTTCGCACCGTTCGTGCCGCAGTTCGATCTGGGCAAGCTGAAGGCGGCGTTGCGGCCGCTGTTCGATCCCACGTTCGACTTCGTCACCGTGCTGATCTTTCTCACCTGCTGGCTGGTCGTGAATCAGGCGGTCGCTGCGATGGTGAGCCGGCCGCGACGCTTGGAAACATTGCTGCTGCTGATGGCAGCGGTGCTGATCGGCCGCCTGGTCGTTGCGAGCCAGGCGTTCGTGCCCGCCGAATTGCTGGCGCTACTGTTGTTGTTGCCGATGGTCGTACTCATGCACCGGCTGCGACCGCGCCCACGGCGAGCTGCGCTGGTGCTCGCGGTCGTCGCGTTGTTGATCATCGAAGAGCTCGCGCCGTTCGACTTCTCTCGACAAGCCGCGCAGTTCGATTTCTGGCCGTTCCTGGCGCTGGTCGATTCCGGCTGGAATCCGGCGGTGGTCGACTGGGTGCAGGTGTTCGGCAAATTGTTTCTTTATGGCGCCTTGCTGTGGGTGGTGCGTGAATGGGGGGCGTCCACGGAGTTTGCCTTTGGCGTGATGCTGACCATCGCCACGGTCGTCGAACTGCTGCAAATCTGGCTGCCCGCCGAACATGCTTCGATCACCGATCCGCTGCTGGCACTGACGATCGGCCTGGTGTTTCGTTCGCTGTATCGACGGCATCGCCCGCGACGCATCGCGGGCCCGACCAACAGCCTGTCACTGCGCGAACGTTGAGTCAGAAGGACATGTTGCCGACGCGCGCGCAGCCAGCGTATTTCTTGCCATCCAGCGTCGCGCGCGCCGAGTACGCGAAGTACTCGCCGGACATGTCGTCTCGGCACGCCTGAGCTTCGATCAGCAGTTCGATCTTATGCTCGGCATTGGCGGCCACGAAGCTCACAGCGCCTTCGGAATCCTGCGTCTGCGGCGCGGCAATGGAAATTTCCTTCGGCTCCTCGGGCTGGCGCCAAAGCAATTCCGCTTCGCTGACCTCTACGCCCCAGAACGGCTCGTTGCCGCGAGCGGCGACGATGTAATCCTGCGGCGGTAAACCGCAGCCGCGCGTCTGCCCATCCGGCGCGGCGTACAACGCTTCCTCCAACAAGAAGGTACCCGCGAAGCCCTCGGGCGCGGGCTGATCCATGGCGCGCTCGCCATACGCCTCGACGTACAGCTTCAGCCCCTGATCCGCGCCATTCGCATCCTTCTCGCCGGCGAACTCACGCTTCAACACGCCATCGGTCTGATCGACCAGCAGCAGATCCTTCTGCTCGCCGCAGGGACGGAAACTGCTGCGATCAGCGGCCAGTGTGACAATACCGCGCTTGATGGCGAGCCCCGACTCCGCGGGCGGCTCGGATGTCGCCGGAGCTTCCGGCGGCACGCTGGAGGTGCCGGTATCGGAGGTTGGCGCAGCAGCCGGCACCACGGGCTCGGGTGCCTTGGAGCATCCCGCCAACGTCAGCAAAACCGCGCAATGGGAAAGTAACATCCCGCGCCAAACACGCATGCACGCCTCCCGGCAACCCGCTGTAGCCGCACAGCATATAGAAACGGCCAGCCTGCTAGAATGCGCGACCTGATTAATACGCGACTCGGGCATGCTTGTAATACAGCGACTCGGGCATCCTGCCACTCGCGCTGTGGCGCCTGCGGCGTCGGGCACATCCCTGTGCCTGGGTGGCTGTACCCGACGTAGGCTCGGCTGACGTGAGGACTGACCCTGGACGTTTCTGATCTACTTGAAGGACTTAACGACGCTCAGCGCGCCGCCGTCGCGGCTCCGCTGGCGCCGACTCTGGTCCTGGCCGGCGCCGGCTCCGGCAAAACGCGGGTGCTCACCCACCGCGTCGCCTGGCTGGTGCAGGTTGAAGGCTCCTCTCCGCACAGCATCCTGGCGGTGACCTTTACCAACAAGGCCGCCGGCGAGATGCGTGCGCGCATCGAAACCATGCTTGGCGTGCCGAGCGCTCCGCTGTGGATTGGCACTTTCCACGGCATCGCGCACCGTCTGCTGCGCATTCATTGGCGCGACACGAATCTGCCGCAGAGCTTCCAGATCATGGACTCGGACGATCAGCTGCGCGCCATCCGGCGGCTGCTGAGAGCGCAGAACCTCGACGAGGAGCGCTGGGTTCCGAAAGAGATCATGTGGTTCATCAACGCCCGCAAGGACGAAGGGCTGCGCGCCAGGCAGCTCAAGGATGACGGCGATCCGACGCGGCGCATGTTCATCAAGTTGTACGAGCTGTATCAGGAACAGTGCGACCGCGCCGGAGTCGTGGATTTCGCCGAGCTGCTGTTGCGCGCCTACGAGCTGTTCCGGGATCGCCCGGATCTGCTGGCGCACTATCGCCAGCGCTTCCGGCATGTGCTGATCGACGAGTTCCAGGACACCAACACGATCCAGTACTCGTGGCTGAAGCTGCTCGCCGGGCCCGAAGGCCTGCCATTCGCGGTCGGCGACGACGACCAGTCGATCTATCGCTGGCGCGGCGCGCGCGTGGAGAATCTGCACCAATATCGTCGCGACTATCCCAACGTCCAGATGTTTCGACTGGAGCAGAACTACCGCTCCACCGGCAACATCCTCGCGGCTGCCAATGCACTGATCTCCAACAACGGCGGCCGCCTCGGCAAGAATCTGTGGACCAGCGGCGAACAGGGCGATCCGGTCAAGTTGTACGCCGCGTTCAACGAGCGCGACGAAGCGGACTTCGTCGTCAATCGGATTCGCGACTATGTGATGAAGGGCGGCCTGCGCAGCGAGTGCGCGATCCTGTACCGCTCGAACGCGCAATCGCGAACGTTCGAAGAAGCGTTGCTCACGCACCGCATTCCGTATCGCGTTTACGGCGGCCTGCGATTCTTCGAGCGTGCCGAAATCAAAGACGCGCTCGGTTATCTGCGCTTGATGCACAACCGTACCGACGATGCATCGTTCGAACGCATCGTAAACCTGCCGACCCGCGGCATCGGCAACAAAACGCTCGACATGATCCGCAACTACGCCCGCGCCAATGCCACCTCGATGTGGGAGGCTGCCGGCGCGAGCATCAAGGAGATGGGCACACGTGGCGGTCAGGCGATCCATGCCTTCTTGTTGCTGATCGAGCAGCTGGCGGAACAGACGCGCACGTTGCCGCTGCACGAGCAGGTCGATCACGTGATTCACGCGAGCGGCCTGGTCGCTCACTATCAGCAAGAGAAAGGCGACCGCGGCGAAGCTCGCGTCGACAACTTGAATGAATTGGTGTCCGCCGCGCGGGGTTATGAGCCCGAAGGCGACGTCGATATTTCACCGCTGGCCAACTTCCTCTCGCACGCCGTGCTGGAATCGGGCGAAGAACAAGCCGGCGCCGGCGAAGACGCCGTGCAGATGATGACGTTGCACTCGGCCAAGGGCCTGGAATTCCCAGTGGTGTTCCTGTGCGGCATGGAAGACGGTTTGTTTCCGCATCAGCGCTCGATCAGCGATGTGGACGGGCTCGAAGAAGAACGCCGCCTTTGCTACGTCGGCACGACGCGCGCCATGAAACAGCTCTACCTCACATACGCCGAGCAACGACGCTTGCACGGCGTGGACAGCTATGGCACGCCATCGCGCTTTATCAGGGAAATTCCCGCCTCGCTGCTCGAAGAGATCCGCCCCCGCATCCAGATCTCGCGCCCGATCTACTCGACGCCTCGCACCATGGGCGGTCGGGTGCAGGAAGATCCCGGCAGCATGGGCGGCGTGCGCCTCGGCCAGCGAGTGCGTCACGGCAAGTTTGGTGAAGGCACAGTGCTCGATCTGGAAGGCCAAGGCAGCCATGCGCGCGTGCAGGTGAACTTCGAGCGCCAGGGCACCAAGTGGCTGATGCTGGCGTACGCGAACCTGGAACCGGTATGAAAATAATCATCCTCGGCGCCGGACAGGTGGGTCGCACCGCCGCCTACCACCTGGCGCGCGAAGCAGCGAATGAAGTCACGGTCGTCGACGTGAATGATGAACTGCTGCGCGACTTGCAGGACCGTCTCGACATTCGCACTCTGGTCGGCAGCGGCACGCAGCCAAGCGTTCTCGAAGCCGCGGGCGCGCGCGACGCCGATATCTTCATCGCGCTGACCAACAGCGACGAAGTGAACATGGTCGCGTGCCAGATCGCGTGGAGCCTGTTCAACAAGGACGCGACGCGCGTGGCCCGCATCCGCTCCGCCGATTTCACGAAGCACACCAGGCTGTTCTCACACGAGGATCGCGCATTCGCCGTCGATGTGCCGATCAGCCCCGAACAGTTGGTGACCGAGCACGTCGTGCACTTGATCAAGTATCCGGGCGCGCTGCAGGTACTGGACTTCGCCGACGGACGCATTCGCCTGGTCGGCGTCAAGGCATTGCAAGGCGGCGCACTGGTCGGTCAGCAATTGAAGCAATTGCCGACTCACATCGAAGGCCGCGATGCGCGCGTCGCGGCGATCTATCGCGGCGGCCATAGCATCAAGCCCGAGGGTGACACGGTCATCGAGCACGGCGATGAGGTGTTCTTCATCGCGGCTCGCGAAGACATCCGCCTCGTGATGAACGAGATGCAGCGGCTCGAAGATCCGGTACGACGCGTGGTCATCGCCGGCGGCGGCAACATCGGCTTTCGGCTCGCGCAGACCCTGGAAGTCAATCATCAAGTCAAACTGATCGAGCGCGACCCGCGTCGCGCCCGGCGCGTATCGGAGCAACTGAGTAACACCATCGTGCTCACTGGCGACGCCGCGGATGAAGAGCTGCTGCTGGAAGAGAACATCGACAGCGCCGACGCGTTCGTCGCCGTCACCAACGCCGAGGAAGCAAACATTCTGTCGGCGATGCTGGCGAAGCGGCTGGGCTGTCACAAGGTCATGGCGCTGATCAATCGCCCTGCCTATGCCGAGCTCATGCAGAGCGGCTCGATCGACATCGCCTTGTCGCCGCAGCAGGTCACCATCGGCTCGCTGCTCGCTCACGTGCGGCGTGGCGACGTGGTTCGCGTGCACTCGTTGCGACATGGCGCGGCCGAGGCGCTGGAAGTCATCGTGCACGGAGTGCAAGGCGAAGGTCGTGTCATCGGCAAACGGATCGAGAGCATTCCATTGCCCGAGGGCACAACCATTGCCGCCATCGCACGCGGCGATCAGGTCTTGATCGCGCACCACGACACGGTCATCCAGCGCGACGACCACGTGATCCTGTTCCTCACCGACCGCCGCCACGTCGAAGCGGTCGAGCGCCTGTTCGATGTGCCGCGCCGGCACGCCAGATAAGCTAGGGCCTGTGAACACGCATTTGGTGGGCTGCGTTGCGCCTCCAATCGCCTGCAGCAAGGCGCAAAGCGCAGCCCATATGTCGATATGGGCAAGCTTTGTAACGCAGCGGCAGACGATTCGAGGCGCAACCCATTTAATGAATAAATATCCTTTGATGGGACGAGCCCATCAAATGCGTGTTCGCAGGCCCTAAATGAATTTTCTAACCGTCCAGCGCATCCTGGGTCTGTTGCTGATGATATTCAGCGTGTCCATGTTGCCGCCGGTGGGCGTGTCGCTGTACTACGGCGACGGTCACTGGCAGCCGTTCCTGGACTCGTTCACCGGCATGCTGGTCGTCGGGGCGCTGATCTGGTGGCCGGCGCGCAAGGCGCACCGTGAATTGCGGGTGCGCGACGGCTTCTTGATCGTTTCGATGTTCTGGATCGTGCTGGGTCTGGCGGGCGCGGTGCCGTTGCTGATTTCGGACCGCCCCGATCTCACGTTGACCGATGCAGTGTTCGAGGCCGTCTCGGGATTCACGACGACCGGTGCGACGGTGCTGGTCGGCCTCGAGGAGCTGCCGATCTCCATTTTGTATTTCCGCCAGCAGATCCAATGGCTCGGCGGCATCGGTATCGTCGTGTTGGCCGTCGCACTGCTGCCCATGCTGGGCGTCGGCGGCATGCAATTGTTGAAAGCGGAAAGCCCGCGGCCTGCGAAGGACGTGCGACTCACACCGCGCATCACCGAGACGGCGAAGGCGCTGTGGGTGATCTATGTGACGCTCACGGTGCTGTGTGCCGCTTGTTACTGGATGGCGGGCATGTCGCCGTTCGATGCGATCGCGCACAGCTTCTCCACGGTGTCGACCGGCGGCCACTCGACGCACGACTTGAGTCTCGGCTACTTCGATAACGTCGCCGTCGAAATCGTAGCGTCGTTGTTCATGTTCCTGGGCGCAGTGAACTTCGCGCTGCACTTCTTCGTGTGGCGCTATAAGCGGCTGCAGGATTACTTCCGCGATCCAGAGTTCCGCGCCTTCCTGTTACTCGTCGCCTGCTTGTTCCTGCTGACCTTGGGCATGTTGCTGGTCGATCGGGTTTACACGCCGGACACGGCGGCGCGATTTGCAGTATTCACTGCGATCTCTGCACAGACCGGCACCGGCTTCTTTACGACCGATTACTCGGTGTGGCCAGGCGCGATCCCGGTGATCCTGCTGCTCGCGACGTTCATCAGCGGCTCGGCGGGCTCCACCTCGGGCGGCATGAAAGTGATCCGCTGGCTGCTGATCTGGAAACAAGGCCAGCGCGAAGTGCAGCGCCTGATCCATCCGAGCGCCGAGATTCCAGTCCGCATCGGCAGCAAGCCGGTCGACTGGCGCATCATCGATTCGGTGTGGGGTTTCTTCGCCGCTTACATGATTCTGTTCGCGGTGCTGATGGTGTTGATGATGATCGCGGGCGCCGACCACGTTACTGCGTTCTCGGCGATCGCCTCGTGCATCAACAATTACGGCGTGGGATTGGGCGAAGTCTCGTCGAACTTCCGTTCGATTTCCGAGCCCGGCAAGTGGCTGTGCGTGATCGCGATGTTGCTCGGGCGTCTGGAAATCTTCCCGCTGCTGGTCATCGCGACGCCATCGTTCTGGCGCCGCTGAGACAGCGCTTTAGCGGACGCCCTGAGCTCGCAATAGCGCTTCCTGCGCCTCGGAGTTCTTGCCTCTCGCGCGCAACGACTCGGCGATCAAAGTCCACGCAGACGAGTATGCCTTCGGTGCGTTGACGGACATGGACGCCGCCTTGCGGCCCATGTTCTCGGCCTGGACGTAATTTCCTTCGGCCTGTCGCACCTTGCCCAGCTCGATCCACAGCAGCGGATTGTCCGGCTCGATACGCAGCGCGCGCTCGATCGACGAGGCGGCAACCGGATAGTTCTTCGACTGCAGTTGGATCTGTGCCTGATTCACTAGCGCTCGTGAAGCGGCGCTCAACACCGGCTCGCGAACGACCGGTGCGGGGGGCAGCGGTTGTTCGACGGGTGGTTCGGGCGCCGGAGCCGGACGTGTTTCGACCGGCGGCTCCTGCGTCGGAGGAGGCACGGGAGCCGGCGGAGCCGGCGCCCGATAAGGCGGAGGAACGGCGCACGCCGAAACGACGAGCACCGCCACGAGCGAGGGAAGTTTCCGCTGCCAGGTAATCACGCGACTGTTAGACCGTTATCGACTGAAAAAGTGTTCGCCCGAAACTGAACCGCTGGACTCAGGTTCCCCGTCATTGCCTGGTAATGCCCCGCCACCAGTCCCGGGCCTTCTCGCCGAACTCGCCGAACACGTTGGTTCCACATGACGGCTGCATCGGCAGTTGGGTCCCCTTCGGCACGGCAATGGCAATCGGTTCCTCGCCGCAGTCCGGCCGGGCGCCCAGGCCAGTGGGGAATTCTATCCAGGTTTCTTCCAGGCTTTCCGGCAACGGCGCACTCCAGGAAGTTGTTCCAATATTCGCCATCAGGCGCGACCACACCGGCAGCGAACCCGACGAGCCGGTCAAGCCGGTGGGCGTGTTGTCATCGTGACCGATCCACACGACCGCGAGATGGCTGCCCGAGAAGCCCGCGAACCAGCTGTCGCGATAATCCGAAGACGTGCCCGACTTGCCGGCCACCACGATCTGCGGCGGAATCTGCGCACGCGCGCCGCGACCGCTGCCGTGCTCGATGACTTCGACCATCATCCGATTGACCTGATAAACAGCGTCGGGACTCGCCACTGGCGTCACTTCCAGGGCAAACGACTTCAGCGGCTTGCCTTCCGTGTCGAGCACCGAACGCACCGCCCGCAACGGCGTACTGAAGCCGCCGTTCGCAAAGGCGTTGTACAGCTGCGCGACTTCCAGCGGAGAAACATCGAGCGATCCGAGCAGCACGGAAGGCAACTGCGGCGGCTCTTTCTCCAGGCCGAGGGCTAGGAACTCACGCGTTACTTTCGGCAAGCCCACCGACATGCCGAGGTTCACCGTCGCGAGATTCATGGATTGCGCGAGCGCACGCACCAGTGGCACGGGGCCGTAGTACTGCTCGGAAATATTCTTCGGTTCCCACAGCTGGCCATTCGCAAGCTTCACGGACACCGGACCGTCTTCGATGATGGACGCGGCGTTGAACTGCCCGCTTTCGATCGCGGCCAGATAGATCACCGGCTTGACCAGCGAGCCGATCGAGCGCTTCGCATCCAGCGCGCGATTGAAGCCCGCAAAGCTCGCCTGCCGGCCGCCGACCATGGCGATGACTTCACCGTTCTGCGGAGCCGTGACCACGACCACGCCTTCGAGCGGCGCTTTCGACTTCGTCTTGCGGGTCTTGTCGAGTCGATCCAACTCCTGCGTGAGCGCCTTCTCGGCCTGCGTCTGCACGGTCGGGTCGAGGGTCGAGAAGATCCGCAGCCCGGCCTCGGTCAAATCTTCTTCTCGATAGTCACGTCGCAGCGTGCGACGAACCAGATCGAGGAACGCCGGGTAGTAACCGCCGCCCGCCTGCGACCCGGCACTGACGATGCCCAGTGGACGCTTCGCCGCTTTCTTCGCCATGTCCGGCGCCACGACGCCGAAATCGGCCATCAGCTTCAACACCATGTCGCGACGCTCGCGCGCACGCTTCGGGTGACGACGCGGATCGTAATAAGACGGCCCGCGCACGATGGCGACCAGCAATGCAACTTCGTGCAGCTGCAATTCGGCTAGCGGCTTGCCGAAGTAGAACTGACTGGCGAGACCGAAGCCGTGAATCGCCCGCTGGCCGTCCTGGCCGAGATAAATCTCGTTGATGTAAGCATTCATCAAGTCCTGCTTGCTGAAGTGCACTTCCAGCAGCATGGCCATGATGGCTTCTTCGATCTTGCGACCGATCGTGCGCCGGTTGTCGAGGAAATAACTCTTCACCAGCTGCTGAGTGAGCGTCGAGCCGCCTTGCTCGATCGCGCCGGCGCGCAAGTTCACGAACGCGGCGCGCATGATGGCGGTGGGATTGACGCCCCAATGCGTGTCGAACTTGCGGTCCTCGACGACTTTCAGCGCCGACGGCAACAGCTGCGACACTTCCTCGGGCGTGACGACGACGCGGTCTTCACCGTGAATCGGGAAGATGCTGCCGATCAGCAGCGGGTCGAGCCGAAAGATCGGCACTTCCTCGTTGCGACCATTGCGCAGATCCTCGATGGCGTTGCCGTTTGTTTTGACAGTCAGCAGCTGCGGCTCTTGCAACGCGTCCCAGAACTGGAATCGACGGTTGATCAAATCGATGCGCGCGCCCTTGCGGCTGTAGCTGCCCGGATGCTGAGGCTTGTCGACGCGTTGATAACCGAGCCGCTGCAAATCCTGCTCGAGCGTCTCGGCGCTGAACGTCTGGCCGACATACAACTCCGTGGGCTGGGCATAAACCTGCGCGGGCAGGGTCCAGCGACGTCCCTCGAATTGACTGGTGACCTTGCGGTCCAGCGTGAACACCCAGATCGTGAACGCGATCGCCGCGATGCCGAAAGCGAGGGCGACGCCGGCAAAGATCTGCTTGCGATATTTTTTCAGTGCTCTCATCTCGAATACGTGTCGTCCACTGCAGGATTACTGCGACCAGCTTGCGGCAGGATTCGGGCAAACCCGTGGCAAGGCCGCGACGCATGCTACATTGCCCTCGCCTTTTGCGCCGGAACCCACGCCGCCCTCAGGCCCCGACGAATCATGCATGAATCATGAAATACCCCTGGTCCTGAACGTCGCGGTCGCGCTCGCCATCGCGGTGGCCGGCGGCTTCCTCGCCAGCTGGCTGCGCCAGTCGCCGATCTTCGGCTACTTGCTGGCCGGCGTGGCCATTGGACCGTTCACCCCGGGATTCGTTGGCAATCGCGAACAAATTGCGCTGCTGGCCGATGTAGGCGTGATCTTCCTGATGTTTGGCCTGGGCGTGGCGTTCTCGCTCAAGGACCTGGCGAGGGTGCGTGCCATCGCGACCATCGGCACCACGGTGCAGGTGGTATTGACGATTCTCGGCGGCACGCTGGCCGGGCTGGTGATGGGCTGGGGTGTGCTGGCCGGCACCGTGTTCGGCGTCGCGCTGGCGGCCAGCAGCTCCATGGTGATCCTGAAAACATTGCTGGACCGAGGCGAGATCGCCTCCAGCCACGGCCGGCTGCTGCTGTCGATGGCGATCGTGCAGGACCTGATCATCGTCGTGCTGATCGTGGTGCTGCCGCAGCTGGTCGCGACTCAAGCCGGCGCAACGCCGATGGAGGTCGCCATCGATGTCGGCATCACCATTCTGAAAGCGACGGTGTTCATCGGCGTGTCGCTGGCGGTCGGTCTGCGAGCCGTGCCGTTTCTGATGGGCCACATCTCCAGAATGCGCTCGTCCGAATTGTTCATCGTCACTGCCGCCGTGTTGGCGCTGGGTGCAGCGAGTGTCAGCACCTTGCTCGGCCTGTCGCCCGCGCTCGGGGCGTTCGTAGCCGGGCTGCTGTTGTCGGAGAGCGAGTTCGATCATCGCGTGATATCCGAGGTCGTGCCGGTGCGCGACCTGTTCGCGACACTGTTTTTCGTGTCGGTGGGCATGCTGATCGATCTCAATTTCATCATCACCAACTGGCCGGCAGTGCTCGCGGTGGCGGCATTCACTGTGCTGCTCAAGTTCGCGGCCACCGCGATCGGCATCGTGCCGTTCCGCTTGACGGCCCGCACCGCAGCCTTTACCGCGCTCGGCATGATCCCGGTGGGCGAGCTGAACTTCGTACTGGCGCAAATCGGACTGCAGACTCAGGCCCTTTCGCCGCAGCTCTACAATCTGATTCTGACTTCGGCGCTGGTGACCATCGTGCTGACACCTTCGGCGTTCGCGATCGCGCCCAAGGTCGGCGAATTCATGCTGCACAATCGCAGGCTGCGCCGCTGGTTCGACACCGGCACCGGCGCGAGCGGCGAAGGCGCGCAACTGGAAGCTCATGCGATCGTCATCGGCTACGGCCGAGTGGGCCAGAGTGTCGCCCGCGGCTTGCGGGAGGCGGGAATCAGCGTTGCCGTCATCGATTCGAGATTGTCACGGGTGCGGGACGGCGTCGCCGATGGCTTGCCAGCAATTTATGGCAACGCATTCTCGCCTACCGTGCTGGAAGCTGCTCATGTCGCCAATGCCCGACTGGCGGTCGTCGCCCTGCCCGACTTCGCCCCGGCCCGGGCGGCGATCAATCAGCTGCGCCTTTTGAATCCGTCGGTGGTTATAGCGGCCCGGGCTGAGCAGTCGGTGAATGAGCCGGCGCTGCGTGCCGCCGGCGCGCACTTGGTCATTGTGCCTGAGCTGGCCGGAGCGACGGCGTTGTTGCATGGAGCGTTGGATATGTTGGGGGCGGCTCGCTAGGAGCGCTCTTGATGCGGCGGTCGTTCGGGATCGCCCGTTTCAGAGTGCGCTTGATGCGGCGGTGGCTCGGCAGCGTCAGGGCCGAGGGTGTCCTCCCGGCAGCTTCGAAAAGCATGGACCTTTCGTAGCAGCGCTACGGGGACGTACAAGCAGGGCGCCCGCGCTAGCGGGAGCGAAGCGTGCGCAGGCGGGTGCGCGGTGCCGGGAGAACACCCCCGGCCCTGGCGCTGCCGAACCACCGACGCCCTCTTCTCCTACCGCTACGCCGAATCGAGCGCCGACTCAACAACGCCCGCAGTTGCCGTTCTCGGCGCGAGATGAGAAAGAAACTGCCGCGTTGCTGTTTCCCACGTGTTCGCCAGCGCATAGGCGCGACACTGGTTCGGGTCGAGCTTGAGTGCGGCTAAGACAGCAGCGCGGAGATCTTCGTTGAGTTCGCCAGTGACGCCTTGATTCACGACGTCGATGGGGCCAGTGACGGCATAAGCAGCAACGGGAACGCCGCAAGCCATCGCCTCCAGCAAGACCAAACCAAACGTGTCGGTTCGGCTGGGGAATACAAACACATCCGCTGCAGCGACGTGCGCCGCGAGCTCTTCGCCGAATTTGAAGCCGACGAATTTCGCGCTCCGATATCTCGCCTCGAGCTCGGCGCGTGCGGGGCCGTCGCCTACCACGACTTTGGTGCCGGGCAGGTCCAGCTTCAGGAACGCTTCGATGTTCTTCTCGATGGCGACTCGGCCCACATACATCGCGATAGGCCGGGGGAAATCGAGGAAACTCTTGGAGCGCGGCTTGAATAAAGAAACATCCACGCCTCGCGTCCAGCGCACGATGTTCCTGAACCCGCGTGACTCGAGCAGACGCTGCATGGCCGGTGTGGCGACCATCGTGCGTGCAGCCGCCGAATGGAAGCGTCGCAAATGTGCATAACTCACAGCGAGTGGAATTGGTACTCGCGCGCGAACGTACTCGGGAAACTGCGTGTGATACGACGTGGTGAACGGAAACCGTCGACGCAAGCACCACTTTCGAGCGGCAGCGCCTAACGTTCCTTCCGTGGCGATGTGAATTGCGTCCGGGCCAAATTCCTCGAGCAACTCAGATACACGACCGTAAGGCAGCCAAGCCAGCCGGATTTCCGGATACGTCGGACACGGAAATGTTTTGAACTGATTCGGCTCGACGATGTGCACATCATGACCGAGCGCGCGCAAGCCGTCGGCGGTCGTGCTCAGCGTTTTGACGACACCATTCGTTTGCGGCCGCCACGCATCGGTAACGATCGCTATCTTCACGCGGCCTGTCCGATAGGCAACGTCGCGACCATCCCGGTGTGCGCCACGACCTGCTTCTGCTCCGTCCAGCGCAGCAGGGACATGCGCCCTTCGTCGTCTTCGGTCAGCACCGTGCAGCTCTCGACCCAGTCGCCGTCGTTGCAGTAAGTGATGCCGTCGATCTCGGTGATCTCGGCGCGGTGGATGTGGCCGCAGACGATGCCGTCGAGATTGCGGCGCTTCGCTTCGTCGGCCAGAGCGCGCTCGAAGTTGGCGATGTACTTCACCGCGTTCTTCACCTTGTGTTTCAAGAACGCAGCGATCGACCAGTACGGGGCGCCAAACGCGCGCCGGAAGAAATTCACATAGCGGTTCAGCTTGAGAATGAAGGCGTAAGCGCGATTGCCCAGCGCTTCGAGCAGCGGGCTGGCTTTGATGACGCTGTCGAATTCATCGCCGTGCAAGACCAGGAACTTGCGACCGTCGGCGTTCTCGTGGACGAACTCGCGATGGATCTCGACATTGCCGAACACCATGCCGCAGTACTCGCGGAACACGCTGTCGTGATTGCCCGGGATGTAGATGACGCGCGTGCCGGCCTTGGCCTTGCCAAGAATGGTCCGGATGACGTTGTTGTGTTGCTGCGGCCAGAAGAACGAGCGCTTCAGGCTCCACAGGTCGATGATGTCGCCGACCAGGTAGAGCGTGTCGCACTCGACCGAGTGCAGGAAGTCCAGCAGGTAATCCGCGCTACAGCCGCGGAAGCCCAGGTGGATGTCCGAAATGAACACGCTACGGAAGCGGAAGACCGGTTTGCTCGGAGTCGGGCTCATGGTTCACCTCCTGCGACGAGGCTTTGCAGTGCGCGCAGACTCGGCCCGCAACGTGACCGGTAAATGACAGCGGCGGGAAGATTGTTTTACGGTTCAGCGGGTTGGGTGAAGAAAACTCCATGACAGTGCAGCAGCTGTCATAACGAAGCCGACGGCTCTGGCCCGCAGGTCCCAGTAGCTCGCGCCAGCAGCAGGTTCTGTTTTAAGGCGCCGCTCGCTCCGGAGATGCACCTCAAGGTTGAACCGTGCCGTAATTGTGCTTGATTTTCCCACTTTCATGGCCATCGGCCCTAGCCATGCCCCCGAAGGCTTCTCCCTCAGCCTCGGAGCGGCCGATGTCCCGAGCTGATAGCGTCAAGGGTGAAGTATCGGCCGATAAGTGGAGTTGCTACGCCGGAATGTCGCCAGATTGCCCAGCCTTGTGGAAGCTATGCGCTGTTACGGAATCTTCATTCATGTCCGGCCCGCGTCCGCTATCCTGCGGAACCCTCCACATCACGGTTTCCCATGATCGGCCTGCTCCAGCGCGTAACCCACGCCGAAGTTCGTGTGGCCGATCGGCAAGTCGGCGCCATCGAGACGGGATTGTTGGTGTTGGTGGGCGTGGAGCGCGGCGATAGCGAGTCGCAGGCCGACCGGTTGCTGGAACGGCTGTGCACCTACCGCGTTTTTCCAGACAGCGAAGGCCGCATGAATCGCAGCCTGCAGGACATTGGCGGACAGCTGTTGCTGGTCTCGCAGTTCACACTGGCGGCGGACACTCGCAGCGGCACTCGTCCGGGATTCAGTCCGGCCGCCGCGCCCGAGGAAGGGCGGCGGTTGTTCGATTACCTGGTCGGGCGGGCACGCGCGCGCTTGGGCGCGGTCCAAAGTGGAGAGTTTGGCGCCAACATGCAGGTCAGCCTGACGAATGACGGTCCGGTGACGTTCTGGCTGCAGGCGCCGCCGGAAGGACCGGGCAAGGGCTAGAGTTTTCCACGGCCGCCGACACCCAATCGACAGATGGGTGGCGTATGATCCGGCGGCTTTGCGAAGCGGGAGAGTCGAATGGGCATCGGTTTCAAAGAACTTCTGATCATCCTCGCCATTGCGCTGCTGATCTTCGGCGCCAAGCGGCTGCGGACGATCGGCTCGGATCTGGGTGGCGCCGTCAAAGGCTTCCGGAAAGCCATGGACAGCGAGGACGAGAAGGAGACTCAGCAGCTCAATTCCCCTCAGAAGGACGCTGACTTCAATTCAACGTCCGAGAAGTCGGGCAGCAAGAGCTCCAACGCTTGATGCTCTGACCCGGGCGCGCGATGTTCGAAGTCGGATTCACCGAGATCGTCCTGATCCTGGGCCTGGCGCTGCTGGTGCTGGGACCGGAAAAGTTACCTGGCCTGGCCGAGAAGGTCGGCCGCTGGACCGGCCGTGCCCGCGCCATGGCGCGTCAGTTACGAACGCAGCTGGAACAGGAAGTCTCGTTGGACGAGATGACCAAGTCCCGTCCCATGCAGTCGCCGCCGCCAGCATCGCCTCCACCTTCGACCGATACCGCCGCTGCGCCGGCTCAACCTCCCTACGCCGAGACCACGGCCGGTGCGGAGGCAGTCGCGCCGAGCGAGCCACAACCCGCCAGCGATAAACCTCACAATGCTTCGGGACTGGATCTGCAAACCATGGTTTCTGGCATGGAGCCGCCGCCACAATCGGCTGCCGAGACGCCCGCGACAAAAGCTGTGCAATGAGCTCGCGCATGAGTGCTGACGAGCGTGAACAATTAGCCGAAGGCACGCTGATCTCGCACCTGGTCGAATTACGCGACCGGTTGCTGCGTGCGGTGATCTGCATCGGCATCGTTTTCATCCCGTGTGCGATCTACTCGAACCAGCTGTTCACGCTGGTGGCGACGCCGCTGATTCAAAAGATGCCGGCCGGCACGTCGATGATCGCAACCAGCCTGGTCTCGCCGTTTCTCGCGCCGCTGAAACTGGGCCTGTTCGTTGCGCTCTTCATCTCGATGCCGTACGTGCTGTATCAGGCCTGGGCCTTCGTTGCGCCCGGCCTCTACAAGCACGAGAAGCGCTTTGCCGTGCCGCTGGTGGTCTCGAGCATCGTGCTGTTCTATGCCGGCGTGGCCTTCGCCTACTTCGTCGTGTTCCCGCTGATGTTTGCATTCTTCACCACCAGCGCGCCGGCCGGCGTGCAGATGATGACGGACATGCAGAACTATCTGGATTTCGTGCTGCTGCTGTTCTTTGCGTTCGGCATCGCGTTCGAAATTCCGGTCGCGACCGTGCTGCTCGCCTCGACCGGCATGGTCAGCGTCGACACGATGGGCAAGAACCGCGGCTACGTGTTGCTGGGAATTTTCGTCGTCGCCGCGTTCCTGACACCGCCGGATGCGATCTCGCAGACCATGATGGCGGGGCCGATGTACCTGCTGTACGAGATCGGCATCCTGCTGTCGCGCTTCCTGTTGAAGAAGCGGGCCGAGAGCAAGCCGAGCGACGACGAGACCTGAACGTCTCGGTATACATCGAAAGCTTTTGAGCTCCGCGCCGCGACCCAAGCTTGCCCCGCGGCGCGCTCTTCGGTGAGACTGCGCCTCCATGATTTCTGTCATGGTTGCCATCCATAACAACAGCAGCGCCGCGCCCGCGAGCTGCCGCAGGGAGATCCTTCCCGTATGAATCAAAGCATCGAACGCGATTCCACCCATGGGCCGCAGGTGTTCGGTCATCCCCGTGGCCTGATGACCCTGTTCGCCACCGAAGCGTTCGAGCGCTTTACCTACTACGGCATGCGGGCCATCTTGATCCTGTTCATGACCGCGGCCATCGCCGATGGCGGGCTCGGCCTGGACGATCGCACCGCCAGCGCGATTTACGGCTTGTACATTTCCGGCACGTATTTGCTGTCCTTGCTGGGTGGCTGGATCGCCGACCGTCTGATCGGTCAACAGCGCGCGGTGTTCTGGGGCGGCGTGATGATCATGCTCGGCAACGGCTGCCTCGCCACCGGCAACACGCAGCTGTTCTTCATCGGCCTGATGGTGATCGTGCTCGGCGTCGGCCTGCTCAAGCCCAATATCAGCGCCATCGTCGCGCAGCTCTATCCCGAGGGCGGCTCGCGACGCGATGCCGGCTTCTCCATTTTTTACATGGGCATCAACGTCGGCGCGACGCTGGGCTCGCTGCTGGTCCCGATGGCCGCCGAGGCCTTCGGCTGGAATGCCGGTTTCGCACTGCCGGCGATCGGCATGTTGATCGGCCTGGTGCAGTTCCAGGTCACCAAACATTACCTGGGCACCTCCGGTGTGGTGCCGATGGGCGAGCCCGCCAGCTGGACTCCCATCGTCGGTTTCATGGTGGTGCTCGTCGCCGTGATGGCAGCGGTGCTGCTCGGCATGCTGCAGCTCGATCCACTCGCTGTTTCGAAGGCGCTCAACTGGGCCTTGGTGGCGCTGGCCGCCGGCTTCTTCGGTTACCTGCTGTTCGCCGCCGGCCTGCAGCTCGACGAGCGCAAGCGCGTGGTCGCGATGATCGCGCTGTTCATCGCCTGTGCCATGTTCTGGGCGGGCTTCGAGCAGGCCGGCGCATCGTTCAACCTGTTCGCCGAGCGTCACACCGATCGCATGATGTTCGGCTGGGAATTGCCGGCCGGCACGCTGCAAGCAGTGAACCCGGCTTTCATCATTATTTTCGCGCCGGTGTTCGCGGCGATCTGGGTGAACCTGGGTCGACGCAATCTCGATCCGTCGGCGCCCGCGAAATTCGCCATCGGTCTGATGCTGATGGGCTTCGGCTTCCTGGTGATGTTTCTCGCTGCGCGCTACGTCGTCGCAGGCGAGAAGGTGCTGCCGACCTGGCTCATGCTCACGTACCTGCTGCATACATTCGGCGAGTTATGTCTGAGCCCGGTGGGCCTGAGCTCGATGACCAAGCTCGCGCCGCCGCGCTTCGTCGGCCAGGTCATGGGCTTGTGGTTTCTCGCCACCGCGCTCGGCAACAACCTCGCCGGTCAGTTCGCCGGCGAGATCGATCCGAACGATCTGCCCAGCATGCCCGGGCAATTCCTGTATCTGTTCTGGTGGGGCTTCATTGCCGGCGTGGTGTTGCTGGTGCTGACCCCGTTCATCCGCAAGATGATGGCGGGTGTGAAGTAACTCCGTCGGAGAACAGCCATGACTCGTCTATGCGTGCGACTGACTGCAGCGGTCGCTTCCGTGCTTGCCATTGCCGGCTGCGAGCGCAAGCCACAGCCTCCCGCGGCCCAGGCCGAAAACGCTGACGCTTTCATCGAGCGTCTCAATCGCGAGCTCGCGGAGCGGTCGCATGAGCAAAGCTCGGCCGGGTTCGCGTACGCGACCTTCATCAATGTCGACACCGAGTTCCTCAATGCGAAGGCCAACGAGCGCGTGCTGGAGTATTTCAGCGGCGCCGTCGAAAAAGCCAAGGCTTACAAACCGGATGAGCTGAGCCCGAACGCCGCTCGCTCGGTGCAATTGCTCAAGCTCGGCGTCGCCGCGCCCGCGCCCGCCGATGCTACGAAGCGTGCCGAGCTGGCCGCCCTCACTTCGAAAATGGAAGGCATGTACGGCGCCGCGAAGTACTGCCCCAAGGGCCCCGAGTCGTGTAAAGACCAGACCGAGCTGAGCGACATCCTCGCCAACAGTCGGAACTACGACGAATTGACCGACGCGTGGACTGGCTGGCATTCAACAGCGCGGCCGATCCGCAAGGACTACGTGCGTTTCGTCGAGCTGGCGAATGAAGGCGCGAAAGAATTGGGCTTCGCCGATCTCGGCGCGATGTGGCGCTCGAATTACGACATGCCGCCGGACGATTTCACCAAGGAAGCCGCGCGACTGTGGGAACAAGTGAAGCCGCTGTACGGCTCGCTGCACTGTTATGTTCGCGGCAAGCTGCAGAAAACTTACGGCCAGGAGCACGTGCCCGCCGGCAAGCCGATTCCAGCGCAGCTGCTCGGTAACATGTGGGCGCAACAGTGGGGTGAGATTTATCCCCTGGTCGAGCCCTACCCTGGCGCCACCGACTTGGATGTGACTGCGGCGCTGGAGAAACAAAAATACGATCCGGTGAAGATCACGCAGTCGGCCGAGAATTTCTACGTGTCTCTCGGCTTCCCGAAACTGCCGCAGACTTTCTGGGAACGTTCCTTGCTCGCGAAGCCGCGCGATCGTGACGTGCAGTGTCATGCCAGCGCGTGGCACATGGACGGCAAGGAAGACGTGCGCATCAAGCAGTGCATCGAGCCGACGCAGGAACACCTGATGACGGTGTATCACGAGCTCGGTCACGTGTTTTATTACTTGTCCTATAAGGACCAGCCGTATCTGTATCAGAGCGGCGCGAACGACGGCTTCCACGAAGCCATCGGCGACACGGTGAATCTGTCGATGACGCCGGCTTATCTGCACCAGATCGGCCTGGCTGGCGCCGTGAAGCCGAGCAAGGAAGCGACCATCAATCAGCAGATGCGGCTGGCGCTCGACAAGCTCGCGTTCCTGCCGTTCGGCAAGCTGATCGACGAATGGCGCTGGAAAGTGTTCTCCGGCGAGATCAAGCCGGAGAATTACAATGCCGCGTGGTGGCAGCTGCGCGAGCAGTATCAGGGTGTGGCCGCGCCCGTGCCTCGCACCGAAGAGGATTTCGATCCGGGTGCGAAATATCACATTCCGGCGAACACGCCGTACACGCGCTACTTCCTGTCTTACATCCTGCAGTTCCAGTTCCATCGCGCGCTCTGTCAGGCGGCGGGCTTCCAGGGCCCGCTGAACGAATGTTCGATCTACGGCAACGAGGAGGCGGGCAGACGCTTCCGCGAAATGCTGGCGCTGGGACAGAGCCAGCCCTGGCAGGACACGCTCGAGAAACTGACCGGCACGCGCGAGATGGATGCATCGGCGATCACGGAATATTTCGCGCCGTTGCTCGCCTGGCTGGAAGAACAGAACAAAGGCCAAACCTGCGGCTGGTGATCCCATGAATACACCCGCGACTCAAAGCCCGCCGCAGCTGACACCGCGCGCGATCATTCTGTCGGTCGTGCTCGCGATGATTCTCGCGGCGGCGAACACTTATCTTGGTCTGTTTGCGGGTCTGACGATCGCCACCGCCATCCCGGCCGCTGTCGTCTCGATGGCTGTGCTACGCCTGCTGGGCGGCGGTCACATTCTGGAGAACAACATCGTGCAGACCGGCGCGTCTGCCGGCTCATCGATCGCCGCTGGTGTGATCTTCACGGTGCCCGCGTTGGTAATCCTCGGGCATTGGACCGATTTCCAGTACTGGTGGGTGCTGACGATCGCGGGTCTGGGCGGCATCCTCGGCGTGTTGTTCTCGGTGCCGTTGCGTCGTTCGCTGATCGTCGATCAACAGCTGGCATTTCCCGAAGGCAAAGCCGCGGCTGAAGTGCTCAAGGCCGGTGAGAATCCCGCCAGCGGTATTCGCGTGCTCGCAGCTGCTTCTGGACTGGGCGGCCTCGGCAAGCTCATCGCGGCGAGCGGTCTGCGCCTGGTGCCCGACTCAGCTGCGTTCGGCGGCTTCATCGGCAAGGGCATCGCGTACATGGGAACGAACCTGTCGCCGGCGCTGCTCGGGGTAGGCTACATCGTCGGTCTGAACATCGGCATCGTTGTGGTGGCCGGCAGCATTCTCTCCTGGAACATCGCCATCCCGATCTACAGCACCTATTTTCTCGACGGCAATCCCGAGCTCGCGGCTCGTCTGGCCGGTGCGGGCGCTGAAGACGCGGCCGGCGCCATCTGGAGCGCGCAGATCCGATACCTCGGCGTCGGGGCGATGTTGATCGGTGGTATCTGGACGCTGATCTCGCTGCGCAAGTCGCTCATGTCCGGCATTCGCAGCGGTCTCGAAGCGGCACGCGCCGGCGCCTCGAAAGTGGTCGCCGAAACGGAGAAGGATCTGCCGATGAAGGCCGTGCTGATCGGCTTAGTCGTGTTCACCCTGCCGCTGGCGGGGCTGTATCACGCGATCGTGCAGAACTTCGCGGTATCGATCCCCATGACCCTCATCATGATCGTCGCCGGCTTCCTGTTCAGCTCGGTGTCGGCGTACATGGCCGGTCTGGTGGGCTCGTCGAACAATCCGGTCTCGGGCATCACGATCGGCACGATTCTGTTTGCGTCGCTGGTGCTGGCGGCTCTCATGGGCAGTAATGCTCCACTCGGCCCTGTCGCTGCGATCGTGATCGGCGCGGTGGTCTGTTGTGCGGCAGCCGTCGCCGGCGACAACCTGCAGGATCTGAAGGCCGGCTACATGATCGGTGCGACGCCGTGGCGACAGCAAGTGATGCTCGCGATCGGCGCAGCGTCCTGCGCGGTGGTGATGGCGCCGGTGTTGAACCTGCTTGCGAAGGCGTATGGCATCGGCGTCCCCACGCCGGATCATCCGAATCCGCTGCTGGCGCCGCAGGCAACGCTGATGGCCTCAGTAGCGAAAGGTTTGTTTGGCGGCGAGCTGCCATGGGACTTGATCTGGATCGGAGTGGCGATCGGTGCCGCCATCATCATTTGCGATGAAGTCCTGAAGAAGCGCGGCGCCAACTTCCGCACGCCGGTGCTCGCAGCGGCTGTCGGTATTTATTTGCCATTGGACCTGACGGTGCCCATCTTCCTTGGCGGCTTGCTGGCCCATCTGGTCGAGCGAGCCTCGGGAGTTCACAACGATCCCGACGCCGCCGAGCGCATTCATCGCAAGGGTGTGTTGTTCTCCGCCGGCTTGATCACCGGCGAGGCGCTGCTCGGCATCGTGATCGCCATTCCCATCGTGTACAGCGGGCGTGCGGATGTGCTGGCGTTGCCGGAGTTCCTGCACTTCGGCGAGCTGGTGGGCCTGGCGATCTTCGCCGTGATCGGTTGGATCCTGTATCGGGTCGCGGTGAAGGGCGCGCTTACTTCTTCATCGTGATCACTTCGACGCGGCCGTTGTTGGCGATCATGCCCGAGGCCAGCCAGGAAGTGAGACTGACGATGAGCGAGGCGCCCAGCGCGGTCCAGAAACTGTTGATGGCAAAGCCGCCGAGCAGCAGGGCCACCAGGCCGAGCATGCCGGCGTTGATGACCAGCAGGAACAGCCCCAGCGACAGCAGCGTCAACGGCAAGGTGAGGATCACGGCGATCGGCCGGACGATGGCGTTGACGATTCCGAGCAGCACCGCGGCCGCGAGCAACGTCATCGGGCCGTCGAACTGCAGCCCGTCGAAGAGTTGAGTGGCCAGCCATAGTCCCAGGGCGACGATGGCGGCGCGAAAGATAAATCCGGTCATGATGCGATCCTCGTAACGTGACGGGTAAGCTACGGCCCACATCCGTCGCGCCAATGATACGTCCGATATGGAGCCGACCGACAAGTACGTCAATGAGGGAACGCAATGCCTTTTGTCGCAATCGTCACCGTAGTCGCCCTGCTGCAGTTCTTTTGGCTGGCGCTCCAGGTCGGTTTTGCCCGAACCCGCTATGGTGTGGCGGCGCCGGCTACGAGCGGCAACGAAATCTTCGAACGCCACTTCCGCGTACACATGAACACACAGGAACTGCTGGTGATGTTCCTGCCGACGCTATGGATTTTCGCCGCTTACGTCAGCCCGCTGTGGGCGGCGGCGCTCGGCGTGGTGTTCGTTCTGGGCCGCGCCATCTATGCCATTTCATATGTGCGCGATCCCAAGAGCCGTTCGCTCGGCTTCGGGCTGAGCATCTTCCCGGTCCTGATCATGCTGATCGGTATCGGGGTCTGGGCGATCCGCGCGATTCTGATGGGCGCGGCGGGCTGAGGATTTATTCCGGCGGCCGGCGCAGCGCGCGGTCCTGCTGCATGTTCTGATCGGCCAGGATCATCAACTCCTTGGGATAGAGATGATCCTCGGGGAAGTTGGCCGTACCGACATTGACGTTGGCGCGGATCAACCGATTCGCGACGGACACGGTGCCCGCATAAACGTTGTTACGAATGCGCGTGGCGATGGCTCCGCCCATCGCCGTATCCGCCTCGGTCAACAACACCACGAACTCGTCGCCACCGAGCCGGGCCGCCACATCCGAAGTGCGAATGGAACGAGTGATGGCCGCGGCCACCGCGCCCAGGATCTGACTGCCCGCTTCATGACCCATCGTTTCGTTGATGTGGGCCAGGTTGTCCACGTCGACCACGACAATGGTGTAAGGCCGGCCGAAGCGCTCGGCCTTGCGATGTTCCTGCTGCAGGATCTCTTCGAACGAGCGCAAGTTGAGCAAGCCGGTCAGCGCATCGGTGGACGCCAGATCGCTGATCCTTTGCACGGCGCTGTTCATCTGTTCGATCAACGCCGCGATGATCAACGCGACCGCGGCGCCCGGCGCCAGCACGCTCAACAATTGCACGCCGAACTCGGGACCGGCGATGTCCATCTGCGGTGTCAGTGCACCGAGCAGGAAGCCGACCGCCGCGATGACGGTCGTCAGCAATAGCACAACCCACCAGCGACCGAAGGCCAACGACGCGCCGACCAGCGGAATCAGATACAGCGGTACGAGGAAGCTGTGCGCCGAGCCGGTCGCCACTGCGAACAAAGTGATACAGACGATCAGCGCAGCGATGTCGATGCAGTGCTGACGCGCGATCGGCCGCTGAAACGCGGGCACCACGCGCGAGAAGAGAATGCTGACGGTGAGCAGACCGAGCGCAGTGGCGGCCAGCAAGGGCCGCTCCACCGAATCAGGAACGAAAGCGAACTGCAGCGCGCCGATCGCGAGCGTCAGCAGCTCCAGGCACAACAACGCTCTGGCGGCAAATCCCTGGGTTTGGGCCGCAGCAGGCTGAGCCGAGCGCATGCAATGTTACGGGGCGCGACTCTGACGAATGGCGCCGACCGCCTTCTGCTGCAACGTGCTGAGTGCGAGCTGCAGCTCGACGTCGTCCTTGCTGCCGTAGGACTCGGTGACGTCCACACCATCCTTCGGCTTGGGCACATCGTTCTCGTTCACGAGCACGTCGGGCTTGATGCCCTTCTCGTGAATCGACGCGCCGGACGGCGTGAAGTACTTCGACGTCGTGAGCTTGATGGCATGGCCATCGGACAGCGGCAGCACCGTCTGCACCGAGCCCTTGCCGTAAGTCTGACGGCCCACCAGCGTCGCGCGACGATGATCCTGCAAGGCGCCCGCGACGATCTCCGACGCCGAAGCCGAGCTGCCGTTCACGAGCACCACCATGGGCGCGCCTTCGAGCGTATCGCCGGGGTGAGCATCCATTTCGAAGCGGGCGTCGGCGGCGCGGCCGTTAGCCGTCACGATGACGCCGTCTTCGAGGAACACGTCGGATACGCCGACCGCTGCTTCCAGCACGCCGCCAGGATTGTTACGCAGATCCAGCACCAGGCCGCTCAGCGCAGCGCCGTTCTTTTTCTTCAGCGACGCGAGCGAGCGTTCCAGATCGGTCGTGGTCGTTTCGCTGAAGTGCGAGATGCGCACGTAGCCGACGCCACCGTCGAGCAGTTGGTCACGTACGCTGTGAACCTGCACGGCTGCGCGAGACAAAGTGAATTCGAGAGGCTCCTTCGCGTCGGCGCGCGCAATGCTGATCTTCACCGCGGTGCCGGCCTTGCCGCGCATCCGATCGATCGTGTCGCTGAGGTTCTCGACGCTGACCGGTACGTCGTCGACTGCGAGAATGGTATCGCCGGGCAATACGCCCGCCTTCTGGGCCGGGGTGCCGTCGATGGGATTCACCACCTTCACCACGCCGTTCTCCAGCGCGACCTCG
Organism: Peristeroidobacter agariperforans; assembly: GCF_004138335.1. Taxonomy (GTDB): domain Bacteria; phylum Pseudomonadota; class Gammaproteobacteria; order Steroidobacterales; family Steroidobacteraceae; genus Steroidobacter; species Steroidobacter agariperforans. The sequence continues at coordinate 989,769 of NZ_RYFW01000001.1, forward strand.
ATGCCGACGCCGGAATATTCACCGGTGGTGCTGATGCGGATCTCGTCGAACTCCTGCGGGTCCAGATACGCCGAGTGCGCATCGAGGTCGGCGATCATGCCGCGGATGGCGGCTTCGATCAGCTCCTGGTCGGACATCTTTTCGACATATTCCTTACGGACGTGCTCGAGCACTTCCGCGAGCAGGCGCGCGTCCTGCCACGGCACGGACTTCTCGCCGTCATCATCGCTCTCGTCATTCATGACGGCCGTCGGCGGCTCGATCTCCCGCTGCGCCTGGACCGTGCGCCCCACCGACAGGCCAAAGCCCATGATGACGCCGACGCCCAGCACGAGCGCGAAACGAAACGGCATGACTACACGTGACATGAGGGGATGAGAATTCAAGTTCGGCGGCCTTTAAACATAGTACACGTCCAGCTCGCGGCGACAATGCGGCCCACGGCGGTCGCGAATCCGGGACGCCGTTCAAGGAATGGTGAAAAATCCTGTGACAGAGAGATCACGGCACCCAAACCGTGAGCCCCGTCTAAGCGCAGTGGTTCTAGGCTGTCAGCCCGACGCTGGTAGCGACAATCAGTCCATGGCTGAATCGGCTGACCAGCCGCTTCGGACTCCGTCCCGCTGCGCAGTCAGCGCTTGGCCAGCCAGTCGGCCGGGTCGAGCGCCGTGCGGCCTTTGCGAATCTCGAAGTACAAACCGGGCTTGCCCATGCCTGCCGCGTCGCCTACAGCGGCGAGCACATCGCCCGGCTGAACGCGGTCGCCGACGCGCCGATAGACCTGCTCGTTGTGACCATACAAACTCATATAGCCGCCGCCGTGATCGAGCACGACGAGCAGTCCCAAGCCCGGCAACCAGTCGGCGTAAACAACACGACCGTAATACGGCGCGCGCACTTGGGTGCCGCGGTCGGCGGCGATGACCATGCCCTGCCATTTCAGAGGTCCGCCGGCACGCAACGTTCCGAAGCGCGCCAGTAGCGAGCCCTTCACCGGCCAGGGCAGCTTGCCCTTCACCCGCTGGAACGGCTGTTCAGCCAGCTCGGGAAATTCTTCGATGGCCCGACGCAGCTCTTCGACGAGTTTCTCCAACGCCTGCGCTTCACGCTGTAGCTTCGCGAGCTCGTCGTTGCGGTTTTTGATTTTCGATTGCACCTGGGCGAGCGTGCGGGCGCGTTGATCGCGGGCGCCGGCGAGCGATTTCACGTTCTTCGCCTGATCTTCCTCGAGCTGTCGCAGCTGGTCGGTTTCGGTGGCAATGCTCTCGGCCAGCAGCTCGAGATGGGCCAGATGCTCACCGATCGCTGTAATGCGCTCGGCGCGAGCGCGACCGAAATATCCGTAATACGCCAGCATGCGTCCCAGCTGCGCTGGATCCTGCTGGTTGAGCAGCAGCTTCAGCTGCTCCTGACGGCCATTCATATAAGCAACGCGCACTTCGGCGGCGAGCGCATCCCGCTCATCGTCGATGCGCTTGTTGGTAGTCTGCTGCTCGGCCTTCAGATCGGAGAGCCGGTTCTCGGCGGCAATCCGGCGGGCGCGTACATCCGAGAGCCGCTCGCGGGCCGATTGAATCTTCAGCTCGGCTTCCTTCACCTGCCCGGCCAGCGCGTCACGGCGTTCGGCTTCGGCCTGGATGCTCCGGCGGATGGAGTCGATTCGATTACGAACCTGCTTGAGCTCGGCTTCCTTGGCGGCAGGGGTGGGCGCGCCGGCGGCCCAGGCTTGAAAAGCCACGGTCCCCAACCCAAGTGTGCCCAAGACTGTGATCAGAGCCGCCAGCGCGGCCGCGAGACGCAAATTTGACATTGGCTAGGCTAAACCCGGATCCCGGGCCTCGGGAAACTGGGACATCGGCCCGGCTGTTATACTTCGCGCCCTTTTGCCAGCCCCACGGGTTGAATCCCGATCTGCTGCAATGAATCGATTCTTTGAATACACCACCAACCATCCGTTCCTGATCGCCGCTGCGGCGATTCTCGCCGTTCTTGCGATCGTGATCGAGATGCGTCATCGCTCTCGCGGCGCCAGCGCCATCGGCACGGCGGATGCGGTCCGGCTCGCCAACACCGGCGCGCTGGTGGTCGACGTTCGAGACAGCAAGGATTACGAGGCTGGACACATCATCGAGGCGCGCCACATCCCTGCGGCTGAAATAGGCAGCCGCGCGGAATCCTTGAAGAAATTCAAGGAGAAGCCGGTCATCGTCTATTGCGATGCCGGCTTTACCTCGGCCGGAGCCGCGCGCCAGTTGCGCGCTTCGGGTTTCAACAAAGTGGTGACCTTGAGCGGTGGTCTGAACAGCTGGCGGCAGGAAAACCTGCCGTTGGTCAAAGGTGCCGCCAAGAAGGACGGTAAGCACTGATGAGCGAAATCGTGATGTATTCAACCGGGTGGTGCGGCTACTGCCAGCGTGCGCGCAATCTGCTGGAGCGCAAGGGCGCGGCTTTTCGTGAGATCAAGGTCGACGAAGTGCCGGGCGAGCGCGAAGTGATGCTGCAAAAGAGTAACGGCCGCCGCACCGTGCCGCAGATCTTCATCGGCGAACGCCATATCGGCGGCTACGACGACCTCGCGGCTCTCGATAGAGCCGGCGAATTGGATAAACTGCTCGCTCAATTGCCCAGGTAAGGGCGCTATAGGCGCGGGTCCAGTCACATTCATGTCCGCGCTCATTATTATTCGACGAATACGACAGAGGACTCGACATGGTTGACGAAGTACCCGCCTCCAACGGCCAGAACGCCGACCCCAATGCGCCGCAGTTCGCGCCGCAGGCGGTGTATCTGAAAGATGTGTCTTTCGAGGCGCCGACCGGCCCGCGCGTCAATCCGAACACCAACCCCACGATCAACCTGAACCTCAACACCGCGGTCAACGACATTGGCGGTGACATGAAGGAAGTCGTGCTGACCGTGCGCGTCGAAGCCCAGGCGGACAACAAGACGCTTTGGCTGGTCGAGTTGCAGCAGGCGGGCGCCTTCGGCCTCCGCAACGTGCCGCAGGCCGACATGCAGCGTCTGCTCGGCATTTTCTGCCCGAACTACTTGCTGCCCTATGCTCGCCAGGTGATCTCCGATCTGCTCATGAAGGGCGGTTTCCCGCCGTTCCTGCTGCCGCCGGTGAACTTCGACGCGCTGTTCGCCCAAGCGGCGGCTCGCCAAGGGCAGCAGCCGGCGGCTCCGGGCGCTCCTTCCGTCAACTGATCGCGCCATGTCTGTCGCGCCAGAGGCGGCGGCCGACGGCTCAACATGCGTAGTGCTGGGCGCCGGCTCTTGGGGCACGGCGCTCGCGATCCAGTTAGCTCGCGTCGCGCTTCCCACCGTGCTGTGGGGGCGCGATCCGACGCATCTCGCCGAGCTTCAACGCGATCGGCGTAATGCACGCTATTTACCAGCTGCTGCGTTTCCGGAGCAGCTGCGCATCGAGCCCGATTTAAAGACAGCTCTGCAGGCGAGTCGCGATGTCATCGTGGCTGTGCCCAGTCATGCCCTGCGCGGGATGCTCGAGGAAATCGCTCCTCATTTGTTGCCGGATGCCCGCGTGGCTTGGGCGACTAAAGGATTCGAAGTCTCTACGGGCTTATTGCCGCACCAGGTTGCGCGCGAGGTGTTGGGCGAAAGCGTGCCTACCGCCGTGATCTCAGGACCGACGTTTGCCAAGGAAGTGGGCGCCGGGCTGCCGACGGCGATGACAATCGCTGCCTCAGATCCTGGTTTCGCTGCCGAGTTGGCCCAGCGTTTCTCCGGCCAGAACTTCCGCGCTTATACGTCGACCGATATCACCGGCGTCGAGGTCGGTGGCGCCATCAAGAACGTGATGGCGATCGGCGCGGGCATTTCCGATGGCCTGGGCTACGGCGCCAACACGCGCATTGCTTTGATCGCCCGCGGCTTGGTCGAGATGACTCGCCTGGGCGTTGCGCTGGGCGCGAAGAAAGAAACATTCATGGGATTGGCAGGGCTCGGCGATCTGGTGCTGACGTGCACGGACAATCAATCGCGCAATCGGCGCTTTGGCTTGGCGCTGGCGTCGGGCGAGAAGGTGGACGCCGCACAGAAGACGATCGGCCAGGTTGTTGAGGGCGTGCTCGCCGCCAATGCAGTTCGAACCGTCGCGCAGCGAGCGGGCGTGGAGATGCCGATTTGCGAGCAGGTTTACCGCGTCGTTTATGAAGGCGTTGCGCCCAAAGATGCGGTGAAGGAATTGATGAGTCGGGCGCTCAAGCCGGAGTGAGCTGATGGAATCGATCCAACCCTTTCTGATGTTCCAGGGAGAACAAGCCGAAGCGGCGATGAATTTCTACGCTTCGCTGTTTCCCGATACCCGGATCACCGATATCCAGCGCTACGGCCCGGGAGCGGCCGGCAAGGAAGGCTCGGTGCTGCGAGCCACGCTCTCGATCGCCGGTCAGAGCGTGATGTGCATCGACAGTCCCGTGAAGCATGCTTTCACTTTCACGCCGGCGTTTTCCTTCTTCATCGATTGCAGCTCCGAAGCAGAGCAAAGCAAGCTGGTCACGGCGCTGTCCGAACACGGAGCGGTGCTGATGCCGCTCGCCAACTACGGTTTCAGTCGCAAGTTCGCGTGGGTGAATGACCGCTTCGGTGTGTCCTGGCAGTTGAACCTGCCCTGAGGCTCAGACAAATCCGAGTTGTCGCCACGCTTCGTACACGATCACCGCGGCAGCGTTGGAAAGATTCAAACTGCGATTGCCGGCACGCATCGGGATCGTGAGCCGATGCTCGGCCGGGCAAGTCTCGAGTAGATCTTGCGGCAGGCCGCGGGTTTCGGGCCCGAAAACGAAGGCGTCGCCCGGCGCGAATTGCGGCTGATCGTAACGAGTCTTGCCGCGCGTCGAGATTGCAAACCAGCGCTTCACGGAAATGGCGTTGAAGCACTCGTCCAACGAATCCCACGCACGAACATTCGCGAGGTCGGCGTAATCCATCCCCGCGCGGCGCACGGCCTTCTCGCTGATGTCGAAACCGAGCGGCCGGATCAGGTGCAGCGACGAGCCGGAGTTGGCGCACAGGCGAATAATGTTGCCCGTGTTCGGAGGAATCTCCGGCTGGAAAAGAATGACGTGGAACAACTCAGCGCCCTGCTAGCGAACAGTCGCGGAGATTAACAGCGCCTGCGTTGATGAGCGATGGCGCTGTCTTGATCAGCGCGGCGAAGCCGCGCAACACCTGATACCGATGGCCGCGTTATTCGTCGTCCATCGCCAGCTCTTTGAGCTTGCGCGTCAGGGTATTTCTGCCCCAGCCGAGCAGCTTCGCCGCTTCCTGGCGGCCACCTTCTGCTTTACGCAAGGCCGCCCGGATCAGCGTGCGTTCGAACTCGGGCATGGCGTCGTCGAGCAGCGGGGTCTCGCCAGCGGCGAGGCGCTTCTCGGCCCAGTTGGTGAGCTGGCGGGTCCATTCGTCCTGCAACTTCGCCGGTCCCGGCACACCGCCCAGATCGGCTGGAATGTCTTCGGCTTTGATCTCGCGACCCGGCGCAGTCACCGTCAGGCGGCGGCACGCGTTCACCACCTGGCGAACATTGCCCGGCCAGTCAAAGTTGGACAGCGCCGCTGCCGCCTCCGGCGTCAACACTTTCGACTCGACACCCAGCTCGACCGCTGCCTCGGTCAGGTAGTGCATCAGCAGCTCCGGAATATCTTCACGGCGCTGACGCAGTGGCGGTACTTCGATTCGAATCACGTTCAGGCGATGTAACAAGTCCTCGCGGAACAGGTTCTGCTTCACTCGCCCTTCCAGATCCTGGTGAGTCGCCGCGATCACTCGCACATCGACTCGCACCGGCACCTGGCCGCCGACGCGATAGAACTCGCCTTCCGCCAACACACGCAGCAGACGGGTCTGCAGCTGCGGCGACATGTCACCGATTTCGTCGAGAAACAAGGTGCCGCCATCCGCCTGCTCGAAACGTCCGCGACGCTGCGAGTCCGCGCCGGTGAACGAGCCTTTCTCGTGACCGAACAATTCGGACTCGAGCAGATCAGCCGTGAACGCCGACGTGTTCAACGCGATGAACGCCTTGTTCGCACGCGGGCTGTGACGATGTAAGGCGCGGGCAACCAGCTCTTTACCTGTGCCCGATTCGCCCGTGATCAACACCGTCATGCTCGAGCGCGACAGCCGACCGATCGCACGAAACACTTCCTGCATGGCCGGCGCCTGGCCGAGCATTTCGGGAATACGCCGCGCTTCCGTCGAAGCTTCCTCGACGCGCGTCTTTTGCTGAGCCGCGCGACGCACCAGATCGACCGCCTGATCGATATCGAACGGCTTCGGCAAATATTCGAACGCGCCGCCTTGATAGGCAGCGACCGCACTATCCAGATCCGAATGCGCGGTCATCACGATGACCGGCAAGTCGGGTTGGTTATCTCTAATCTCCGTCAACAGCTCCAGGCCGCTGCGACCGGGCATGCGAATGTCAGTAATCAAAACATCGGGTCGATCCCGTCGCAGCGCTGCGAGCGCCGTGTCCGCGTGATCGAAGGCTGTGGGCGCCATGCCGCCCTGGCGCAGCGCGCGCTCCAGCACCCAACGGATGGAGGCATCGTCGTCGACGAGCCAGACGTTAAGAGGCTTCACCGGTGTGGTCTGTAACATGGAATGGCAACAAAATAGTAAAGATGGTTAGACCCGGCCTGCTCTCGAATTCGATCAGGCCGTCGTGACGACTCACCAGGTCTTGCGCCACTGCCAGACCAAGTCCAGTACCGTCGGCTCGCCCCGTAACGAGCGGATAAAACAAAGTGTCGCGCAGATGCTCGGGCACGCCCGGGCCGTTGTCCTCGAACTGCACGCTGGCAACCAGTCGATGCCGACGCGCGCCGATATTCACATTGGTGAGCGCACGAGTGCGCAACACCAGCCGTCCGCTGCGACCGGCGGTTTGGGCCAGCGCCTGCATGGCGTTTTTGCCCAGATTCAACATCGCTTGAATGATCAGATCGCGATCCAGGTGCAGCGGCGGCAGGCTCGGATCGTAATCGCGATCGATGACGACGCCGGGTGGCGCGTCAGCCCCGAGCAGATGACCCACGTGCTGGAGCAGCTCGTGAATGTTGATCGATTTCTTGCGGGGCAGGTGTCCGGGACCGAGCAACGTGTCGACCAGCGTCACCAGGCGATCGGCTTCGCTGATGATGACCGTCGTGTATTCGCGCATCGATGCATCGTCGAGCTGACGTGCCAGCAGCTGCGCGGCGCCTCGCAATCCACCGAGTGGATTCTTGATCTCGTGCGCGAGCTGACGAATCATCAGGCGACTGCCGCCGATCTGAGTCAGCAGTGCAGTTTCGCGCGTGATGCGCTGGTGCTGAGTGGCGTCGCTGATCTCGATGAGCACGGCGCCTGGGGCGCCACTCTCCTCATAAGGGGCCACGGTGCAATCGACGACCAGCTCGCCGTCGCCATAGATCGGACGCAGCTGCAGCTCACGTCGAGAGAAAGGACGCGATGTCGTGGCCGCGCGAGCGATGACCTCGTCGAGCACGGCAGAGTCTTCTAACAATTCAGCCAGCGGACGGCCGCGCACCTGATTGCGGCTGACGCCGAACAGCGTCTCGGCCGAAACATTCAAAAAGAGCAGCGAGCGCGTGCGATCGACGATCAGCACGCTGGTGCTGAGGCTGTCGAGGATGCGCGCGGAGTCAGCGGTGGCCATGAGATGTGAGGGCTGTGCAGCCATTCGCGTCCTTCACCGTGGCCACGTGCGAAGGAGCGACGCGGCCGCTCGCTCGAGCGGCACGCGGACGGAAACAAATATTACTTGCCGGTGTTCGGGCCCACGGGCGCGGGCTTCGGCTTCGCGGGCGCCTTCGGGGGCACCACGGGGGCGGGCTTGGTGCGCACCGGCAAGTTGGTGCGCGGATCCATGGCTGCCTTGCTGCCGTTCAACGCGGCGTAGCTCGGCTGCTTGGTCGCCAGCTTGTTGCCCGCCGCACGCTTCGGCGGTTTGCTGCGCATGGCCGGACCGACCGGCGGCTGCGCGGCCGACTCCTGGCGCACGTGGAAAGTAACAACCGGCGTTTCTTGAATCGTCCGGCCGCTCGCAGTGATGACTGCCTTCACGGTGTGCGTGCCGCGCGGCATGTTCGAGAACTCGTAACTCTCCGCGCTCGGGTTGAAATCCGATACGGGCGCGCCGTCCAGATACAACGCCACGGAATGGCCCCGGCTCATCGACGGGCTCACCGCCAGCTGCACGGTGACGTTGCCACCGGTGTTGACGATGGACTGATCCTGTTGGGGACTGACGATGACGAAGCGCGAATAAGCCGGACCGGCTTTGGCTTGCGTTTCCTGCGGCGCTGATGGCGCGTAAGTAGGCGGCGGACTGGCGGGACGATTCACGCCGCCGCTCATTTCCACCTTTTCCGCACCCGCCGTGGGTTGATCGGAGAAGTGCGTGACACCCTTCTCGTCCACCCACTTGTAAACGGTCTGACCGGCGAAGGCCGGTGCCGCCAGTGCGAGGAGAACATAAAGCGCCGTACGCATATGTAATGAGCATAGCCGCTCCACCTCGACCTGACAAAAGCGGCGACGGCGCATTTGTGATGGCCGTCACCATAATCAAAAACGTATCAGCGGCCTGCATCCAAAATGCCGGCTCCGGGCTGAACGCCGGGCGGTAAAACCCGGCGTCCAACGTGAACCGCCGCTGACTGCTGTCGTCACACGCTGTAATACAGCTCGAACTCCAGCGGGTGCGTCGACATACGCACCTTGGTCACTTCCTGCATCTTCAACGCGATGTACGCGTCGATGACGTCGTCGGTGAACACACCGCCGGCCTTCAAGAAGCCGCGGTCCGCATCCAGAGCCTGCAGCGCCTGTTCCAGCGAGTAGCAGACTTCCGGAATGTTCTTCGCTTCTTCCGGCGGCAGGTCGTACAGATCCTTGTCCGCGGCTTCGCCCGGGTGGATCTTGTTCTGAATGCCGTCGAGGCCGGCCATCATCATGGCCGCGAACGCGAGATACGGATTCGCGGTCGAGTCCGGGAAGCGCACTTCGATACGACGGCCCTTCGGGTTCGACACCCAGGGAATACGGATGGAAGCAGAACGGTTGCGCGCCGAGTACGCCAGCATCACCGGCGCTTCGAAGTGCGGCACCAGGCGCTTGTAGCTGTTGGTGCTGGCGTTCGTGAACGCGTTGATGGCCTTGGCGTGCTTGATGATGCCGCCGATGTAATAAAGAGCGAGATCGGAGAGGCCGGCGTACTTGTCGCCCGCGAACAGCGGCTTGCCGTCCTTCGAGATCGACTGGTGCACGTGCATGCCGCTGCCGTTGTCGCCGACGATGGGCTTCGGCATGAAGGTCACGGTCTTGCCGTAGGCGTGCGCGACGTTGTGGATCGCGTACTTGAGCATCTGCACTTCGTCAGCCTTCTTCACCAGCGTGTTGGCGTTCACGCCGATTTCGCACTGGCCGGCGGTCGCCACCTCGTGGTGGTGCACTTCGACCTTCATGCCCAGCTCTTCGAGGGCATTACACATGGCCGAACGGATGTCCTGGAACGAGTCGACCGGCGGCACGGGGAAGTAGCCACCCTTCACGCCCGGACGGTGCGCCATGTTGCCGCCCTCGAAGCTCTTGCCCGAAGACCAGGCGGCTTCGACGGAATTGATCTCGAAGAACGACCCCTGCATGTTGGTGCCGTACTTCACGTCGTCGAAAATGAAGAATTCGTTTTCGGGGCCGAACAGCGCCTTGTCGCCGACGCCAGTGGACTTCAGGTAGGCCTCGGCGCGCTTGGCGATCGAACGCGGATCGCGCTCGTAACCCTGCATGGTCGCGGGCTCGAGCACGTCGCAGCGGATGATCAGCGTGGTTTCCTCGAAGAACGGATCGAGCACGGCGGTGCTGGCATCCGGCATGAGCACCATGTCGGACTCGTTGATGCCCTTCCAGCCGGCGATCGAGGAGCCGTCGAACATCTTGCCGTCGTCGAAGAAGCTTTGGTCGACGGTGTGCGCCGGGACGGTCACGTGCTGCTCTTTGCCGCGAGTGTCCGTGAAGCGCAAGTCAACGTATTTGACCTCCTTCTCTTTCAGCATGCTGAGGACTTCAGCGGGGGTCGTCATGAGTTCTCCTCCGGTAGACAGCGAGATTGAGATGTCCCGGGCCGCTCGCCGCTACGACGCCAGGAGGTTGTTGAGGGCTGCGGGCCATGGCTGAGTGTTCTTCGAGCGGGGCCCACCGAATCGCCAGACAAAATTGCAGGAAGCATGCCAGCGCACCGTCATGGCGCAAATGCTTGGATTTGATGGAGCGGCCCGGAAAACATTACAGAACTACGCTCCAAATTGGAGCACACCGTCTGGAGACTGCACCATACGTGTGCATCCCCTGTCATGCCCCAGCCCCAATCTGTAGCAGGTCGTCGTTTCACGGGGGTTGCGGCCTGCGCCCGGTGAGACCTACTGCTCAACGTGTGCGGCCTTGGAACATAACCCGCACGGTATACTCGCGCGCTTTTCCCCACTGACCGGACCCCAGATGGCCGCATCGAAAGCCGTCGTCCCGCCGCGGACTTTTCAAGACCTGATCTTCGCCCTCCAGTCGTACTGGTCGAAGCAAGGCTGCGTGATCTTGCAGCCCTACGACATGGAGATGGGCGCAGGCACCTTTCACACCGGCACCCTGCTCCGGGCCGTTGGCCCCGAGCCGTGGAGCGCGGCGTATGTGCAGCCTTCGCGCCGGCCGACGGACGGTCGCTATGGCGACAATCCCTTCCGCCTGCAGCACTACTACCAATTCCAGGTGGTGTTGAAGCCGTCGCCGCCGAACATCGTCGATCTGTACCTCGGCTCGCTGGCGTCGCTCGGCTTCGATCCGCTCACTCACGACATTCGCCTGGTCGAGGACAACTGGGAATCGCCAACGCTCGGCGCCTGGGGTCTCGGCTGGGAAATCTGGCTGAACGGCATGGAAGTCACGCAGTTCACCTACTTCCAGCAAGTGGGCGGCCTGGACTGCAAGCCGGTGATGGGCGAGATCACTTACGGCCTGGAGCGCCTGGCGATGTATCTGCAGGGCGTGCAGAGCGTCTATGACCTGCTGTGGGCGGACGGCCCGCTCGGCCGCGTGACCTACGGCGATGTTTATCACCAGAACGAAGTGGAGCAGTCGAAGTACAACTTCGAGCTGGCGGATACGGCGCTGCTGTTCCGTCACTTCGACGATCACGAGGCGGCGTGCAAGAAGCTGCTCGAGAGCGGTCTCGCACTGCCGGCGTATGAGCAGATGCTCAAGACATCGCACACTTTCAATCTGCTCGACGCACGCAAGGCCATCTCGGTCACCGAGCGCCAGCGCTTCATCCTTCGTGTGCGCGCGCTCGCGAAAGAAGTCGCCGAGACCTATTACAAGACCCGCGAAGCGCTGGGCTTCCCGATGTTGAATCGCGCGGGCGCCGAAGCTGGAACCACAGCATGAGCAAACGTGACTTTCTGGTTGAGATCGGCACCGAAGAACTGCCGCCGAAATCGTTGTTCACTTTGTCCGAGGCCTTTGCGGCCGGTGTGACCAAAGGCCTCGATGACGCATCTATCAAACACGGCGACGTGAAGTGGTACGCCACGCCGCGCCGGTTAGCTGTATTCGTGGCCGGTGTTGCCGATCAACAGCCGGATCAACAGATCAAACGTCAGGGCCCCTCGGTTGCGAATGCCTTCGGTCCCGATGGTCAGCCGACCAAGGCGGCGCTGGGCTTCGCGGCATCGTGTGGCGTGACTATCGAACAGCTGGTGCAGGTCGACGGTCCCAAGGGCAAGGTGCTGCAGTTCGAAGGCTCGAAGCCGGGCGCCGCTACCTCGACGCTGCTGCCGGGCATTGTGACCACCTCGCTCGAGGGTCTGCCCATCGCCCGCCGCATGCGATGGGGCGCGGGCTCACAGGAGTTCGTGCGTCCCGTTCACTGGGTCGTGATGTTGTTCGGTACGAGCGTCGTTGAGGCGGAGATCCTGGGCATTCCGGCGGGCAAGCAGTCGCAGGGCCACCGGTTCCACGGGCCGAAGCAGTTGGCGATCAGCAATCCCGCAAAGTACGCCGAAGTGTTGCTCGAGAAGGGGCATGTCGTCGCCGACGTTGCAGCTCGTCGTGAGCGCATCCGCGCCGAAGTTAATTCGCTGGCCGACGCGATAGGCGGCCAGGCGGTCATCGAAGACTGGTTGCTCGACGAAGTCACGGCGCTGGTCGAATGGCCGGTCGCTCTGTCGGGGCGCTTCGATGAACAGTTCCTGCGTCTGCCGCAGGAAGTGCCGATCGCGACCATGCAGGACAATCAACGTTACTTCCCGGTGCGCAGCAACGACGGGCACTTGATGAACTATTTCATCACCGTTGCAAACATCGCCAGCCGCGAACCGGATCGGGTGCGCGATGGCAATGAACGGGTCGTGCGTCCACGCCTGGCCGACGCGGCATTCTTCTGGGACACCGATCGGAAGGAACGTCTCGAGGCGCGTTTCGCCGCACTGAAGGCGGTGACCTTCCAGGCGAAGCTGGGATCGCTGGCTGATAAGAGCACTCGCGTCGTTACGATCGCGCAGCGGATCGCCGAAAGCATCGGTGGCAATGCTGAACTCGCGGCACGCGCGGCCAAGCTGAGCAAATGTGATTTGCTGTCGGCGATGGTCGGAGAATTCCCCGAGCTGCAAGGCTTGATGGGCAAGTACTACGCGCAGCTCGACGGCGAAGCTGCCGAAGTCGCCACAGCGCTCGAGGAACAATATTGGCCGCGCTTCGCCGGTGACAAATTGCCTGCCACGAAGACCGGCATCGCGCTGTCGGTCGCCGACAAGCTCGACACCATCGCGGGCATTTTCAGCATTGGCCAGAAGCCGTCCGGCACCAAAGATCCATACGGTCTGCGGCGTGCGGCGTTGGGCATCCTGCGCACGATCAACGAGCACAAGCTCGATCTGGATCTGCGCCGGCTGGTGGACGCGGCGGTCTCGTTGCAGCCGGTTACGGCACCTGAAAACATCGGCGATGAGATCTGGGGTTATCTGATGGAGCGCCTGCGTTCCTCGTACCTGGAAGATGCGGGCGGCCGTGCGGTCACGACTGAAATGTTCGATGCCGTGCTTGCGAGCAAGCCGCAATCGACGCTCGATCTCGACATCCGCCTGCAGGCGCTGGAAGGGTTCCTGACATTGCCTGAAGCGGCGAGCCTGGCCGCCGCGAACAAGCGTATTGCCAACATTCTGCGCAAAGCCACTGGCGACCTTTCCGGGATCGTGGAAATCGGCCAGTTCCGCGAGCCGGCGGAACGCCAGCTGTTCGATCACGTTGTTTCCATGGAGCGGGCGGTCAATCCCTTGTTCTCCCGTCGTGAGTACACCGGCGCACTGACGCAGCTCGCGACCTTGAAGGACGACGTGGATCGCTTCTTCGATTCGGTGATGGTGATGGCCGAAGATCCGGACGTCCGCGCGAATCGATTAGGCTTGCTGGTGCGGCTGCGTGGACTGTTCCTGCAGGTGGCGGATTTGTCGCGATTGCCGGGTTAGGAAGGACGAGGCATCTGAATGCAGCTGCTGAGGTCGATTTTATTTACCACTTCGCTGTTCGTTGGGACGCTGCTCTATGCAGTAGTCGTGCTCGCGTTTGGCTGGCTACCGAGCCAACAGCTGTACGCGATTGCGCGGAGCTGGGGTCGCGTGAATATGTGGCTGCTCGCAAAGCTCTGCGGTCTCACTTATACGGTCGAGGGTAGGGAAAACATTCCGCCGGGCGCGCATGTTTCCATGTGGAAGCATTCATCTGCCTGGGAAACCATCGCGCAGGCCGCTGTCTTTCCGCCGCAGGCCTGGGTACTCAAGCGCGAGCTGATGTGGATCCCGTTGGTCGGCTGGGCCGTGAAATGTCTCAAGCCTATCGCCATCAATCGCAAGGCTGGCGCGACAGCCGTGACTCAAGTGGTAGAGCAGGGCAAGCAGCGCCTGGAACAAGGCCTGTGGGTTTTGATCTTTCCTGAGGGCACACGCGTGGCCGTCGGCGAGACTCGCAAGTACGGCGTCAGCGGCTCGCTGCTCGCATCGAAAGCCGGGTGCAAAATTATTCCGGTCGCTCACAACGCCGGATACTTCTGGCCTCGCCGCGGCTGGGTGAAGAAGCCGGGCACGATTCGCGTCGTCATCGGCCCGCCCATCGATGCGGCAGGCCGCGATCCTCGTGAGCTCAATGAGGAAGTGCGGACGTGGATCGAGAAGAAGCTCGCAACGCTGTCCTCGACTGGGGAGAGTGGCGTGTCGGATGCGTCGGGTCGGCCGATCGCTGCCGGCTAGCTATAATTATTCTTGATTGTTGGGTGGCAGAATCCAGAATTTCTGCCACCCAACATTAGCTTTTAGTTAAATGTCGAGATTGGCGACCGCGAGTGCATTCTTCTCGATGAACTCACGCCGCGGCTCGACCTGGTCGCCCATCAGGGTCGCGAAGATGTCGTTCGCCGCCAGGGCATCCTCGATCCGCACCTGGATCAAACGACGAGTCTGCGGATTGATGGTCGTGTCCCAAAGCTGCTCGGGATTCATTTCGCCCAGACCTTTGTAGCGCTGGATGCTCTGCCCTTTACGACCAGACTCGAGCAGCCAGTTGATCGCTTCTTTGAAGCCACCCACTTCCTGCTTGCTGTCGTTCTTCGCAATGTAAGCGCCCGGCTTGAACAGTCCGGCGAGGGTCGTCCCGAGGTCGGCAATGCTCCGATACTCCGCCGACTCGAAGAACTCGCGATGGATGTGCTTCTCCTGGGTGATGCCGTGCTCGATGCGAGCAACCAGCAAGCGAGGCGTTCCGCCATCCACAGCAGCCAGCACTCGCACGCGATACTTCCGAGCGGCATCGTCGTAAGCGTTGAGCTGGGTCTCCAGCGTGCGGCCCCACTGCGTCAGCCAGTCGAGCTGATCGTGATTCGCGGGCGTGACCTCGGGCATGTACAGCAGCTGCTCGAGCACTCGCTCGTCGTAGCGCCGGGACGATCGTCGGATGATCGAGGCGACTTCCATCCAGCGGCGAGCCAGAGTCTCCAGAGCTGAACCCGTCATCGGCGTCGGCTGGGCCGGATCGGCGAACAGCTGCGCATCTTCCAGGGCGTAGGTCAGGAGCATGGAATCGAGCTCGGCCTGGTCCTTCACATAGTGCTCGGACTTGCCCTTCTTCAATTTGAACAGCGGCGGCTGAGCGATGTAGATGTGCCCGCGCTCGATCAGCTGCGGCATCTGGCGATAGAAGAAGGTGAGCAGCAGGGTACGGATGTGCGAGCCGTCCACGTCCGCGTCGGTCATGACGATGATGCGGTGATAGCGCAGCTTGGTCACATCGAAATCGTCCGCGCCGATTCCGCACCCGAGCGCGGTGATCAGGGTGCCCACTTCGGCCGATGACAGCATCTTGTCGAAGCGCGCCTTCTCGACGTTCAGGATCTTGCCCTTCAACGGCAGGATGGCCTGAGTGCGCCGATCCCTGCCCTGCTTCGCCGAGCCGCCTGCGGAGTCACCCTCGACCAGGAACATCTCGGACAGCGCCGGATCCTTCTCTTGGCAGTCCGCCAACTTGCCCGGCAGACCGGCCAGGTCGAGGGCGCCTTTGCGGCGAGTCATCTCGCGAGCCTTCCGGGCCGCTTCGCGGGCACGGGCAGCTTCCAACACCTTATTAGCGACGGCTTTGGCCTGCGGCGGATGCTCCATCAGGAACTCCTCCAGCTTGGCGCCCACCGCCGACTCTACGATGCCTTTGATCTCGGACGAGACCAGCTTGTCCTTGGTCTGCGACGAGAACTTCGGGTCCGGCATCTTCACGGACAGGATCGCGGTCAGGCCTTCGCGGGCGTCGTCGCCGCTCATGGCCACCTTGTCCTTGGCCGCGAATTCCTTGTCGATGTAGGCATTGAGCGTGCGGGTCAGGGCGCTACGAAAGCCAGCCAGGTGGGTGCCGCCGTCCTTCTGAGGAATGTTGTTCGTGTAGCAGCTCATGCTCTCCTGGTAGGAGTCGTTCCACTGCAGCCCCAACTCGACGGTGATCGGGCCTTCCTGCGTCCGGAACCAGATGATGGTGTCGTGGATGGCCTGGGCATTGCGGTTCAAGTAGCGGACGAACTCCTTGATGCCACCCTCGTGGTGGAAGGTCTCGTGCTTGTCGTCGCGCTCGTCGATGAGTTCGATGCGGACGCCTGAGTTGAGGAACGACAGCTCGCGCAGGCGCTTGGCCAGAATGCTGTAGTCGAACTCAATATTGGTGAAAGTCGCGGAGCTCGGCTTGAAGCGGATGATGGTGCCGCGCTTCTGGGTGGTACCGACCTCGGCGAGCGGCGCTTGCGGCTCACCCAGGCGGTACTCCTGTTGGTACAGGCGGCCTTCCTTATGAATGGTCAGCAGCAGGTACTCGGATAGGGCGTTCACCACCGAGACGCCGACGCCGTGGAGTCCGCCGGAAACCTTGTAGGAGGAATCGTCGAACTTACCGCCGGCGTGCAGGATGGTCATGATGACTTCGGCCGCCGAAACACCCTCCTCCGGATGGATATCCACAGGTATTCCACGGCCGTCATCGGACACCGTGACCGACTGATCCGCGTGGATCGTGACGATCACTTGGGAGCAGTGACCCGCCAGTGCTTCGTCGACTGAGTTATCGACGACCTCAAATACCATGTGATGTAGACCGGTCCCGTCATCGGTGTCACCGATGTACATTCCGGGGCGCTTGCGGACCGCGTCGAGGCCCTTCAAGACTTTGATTTTGCTGGAATCGTAGACGTCTTTATCTGTCATGGTCCGGCCTGAAATAAGTGCGGCGGCATTATACCATCGGCTCGAAATGGCCTTGTTTCACGTGAAACCTACGGCCGATTTCGATGCCCTTCAGTCCCCGCTCGTGGACCGAAGTGACGATCAATTGACTGGGGATCTCGGCGATCGCCAGAAGGAGTTTCCCCAAGTTATCCACATCCAGCTCGGCCGCCGGATCGTCCAACATGAGGGTGGTCGGCACCGCCCCTAGAGCGGTGTGACACTGCAACTGAGAGAGGATGAATGCGGCCGCCAGCATCTTCTGCTGGCCGCGCGAAACCCGGTCCCTCGCCGGCGTCCCGTCGATCAAAAATCCGAGATCCGCCCGGTGCGGGCCGACATGGGTGGTCTTGAGCCGCAGGTCTCTAGAAATGGAGTCGCGAAGGGCCTCTCTCAAGTCGACCTCTGCCGGCCAGCCCCTACGATAGGTCAGCGTCGTGCCGGGGCCCACCAGGCGAGTCGCCAGGGATTCGAAGTGAGGCTTCAGCTCCTCGACATAGTGCGATCGCAAGCGGTCGACCTCTGCGCCGGCAGCACAGAAGTCCTGATCCCAGGCATGCAGCAGCTCCTCACCGTGAGCGGTTCTCAGGGCGGCATTCCGTTGAGATAGGGCGCGCTGATAGCGGCGCCAGTAACCGAGGAACTCACGTTTCACGTGAAACACTCCCCAGTCCATCAGTCGGCGCCGGCGCGCCGAACCCTCCTCCACCAATCGATGGACACCGGGATCGATGATCTGCAGGGGCAGGACTTCAGCGATGTCCGCGATCCCGGAAATGCCCTGCCCGGCGAGCTGGCCTTGAGTGCGGCCTTGGGTGTGTTCGAGGCCCGCCGTCAGCAAGCCGCGATGCGTGGCGATTCGGCCAACGACCCGAAAGAAGCTGGCGCCCTCGCGCCTGAGCTTCTCTGCTTGGGCAGCCCGGAACGAACGTCCGTGCCCTAGAAAGTAAATCGCCTCCAGCAAGCTGGTCTTGCCGGAGGCGTTGTCACCGAGAACGCCGGTCGAGCGTGAATCGAAATCGAGGCTGGCGTGTTCGATGCAACGGAAGTTGTCTACCGTGATCGCAGTCAGCACCGGTGCACGCCCGTCATTGCTTTACAGCCTCATCGGCATGACGACGTACTTGGCCTGCGGTGCGCTGTCCGAGCTCAGCAGGCAGCTATTGTTGGCGTCGGTGAGGCCGATCACCACGTCGCCGCTATCAACAGCCGCCAGGGCATCCAGCAGGTAGTTCACGTTGAAACCAATCTCCAGCTCCTCGCCGGCGTAATTGATCTCCAACTCCTCCTCGGCCTCTTCCTGCTCCGGATTATGGGATTGCAGGAGCAAAACGCCGGGGCGGACCGCCAAGCGAATCCCGCGGTACTTTTCGTTCGAAAGAATGGCTGCGCGCTGGAGCGCCGAGCGGAGCACATCGCGATTGGCATTGATCCGTTTGGTCGGATTGCTCGGGATCACGCGGCCATATTCCGGGAAACGACCGTCAATCAGCTTCGAAGTGAAGCGAATGTCGCCGATCTGGGCGCGAACGTGATTGGTTCCGATCGCCAGCTCGACATTGCCTTCACCAGCGAGCAGGCGCTGGAGCTCGAGCACGCCTTTGCGTGGAACGATCACCTGTTGGGCCGCGCCGGCCTCGTGTTCGAGCATAGTCTCGCAATATGAAAGGCGATGCCCGTCAGTCGCAACCGTTCGCAGCGTTTTCCCGTCAGCTTCCAGCAACATGCCGTTGAGGTAGTAACGCACATCCTGCTGAGCCATCGAGAAATGGGTCTTGTCGAGCAGGCGGCGCAGGGCGGACTGGGAGATCAGCAGCGCCTTCTGAGCGCGAATGTCTTCGACCGTCGGGAAGTCGCTCGCCGGCAAAGTCGCCAGGGTGAAGCGGCTCTTGCCAGAGCGAACCGTGGCTCTCTCGCCTTCGATCGAGATCGTGACCTGGGCCTTGTCCGGCAGGGCCTTGATGATGTCCAGCAGCTTGCGGCCGGGCAGAGTGATCTCGCCGGGGGTTTGCAGCGAGACGTTGGCCTTGGCCACCAACTCCACTTCCAGATCGGTCGCCGTGATCGAGAGCTGCTCGCCGCGACCGGAAATCAGGACGTTGGCCAGGATCGGCATGGTCTGGCGCCGTTCCACAACGCCGATTACCGCTTGGAGTGGCGCGAGGATGCTTTCCCGCTCAGCGCTGAACTTCATCGTGGTCACCTTAGCAATCTTAATTAGAGATTAAGTATTTAAAGAATTTATGATGATTATGAAGGACGCACGACGCTGTGTATAACCCGCTTTTTACGAGTCCCATCAATCGTTTGTCATCCTCAAAACTCATCTTCTAACTTCGCCTGAGCTTGTATCGAAACTGTGTGCTGGTTGTGGATAAATAAGGCCCACGTGCAACTCACAAATTATCCACAGTCATCCAGCCAGGGTTCTCAACAGGTTTGAGTAGTCCTCGCTGGTGCGCGTATTCGACTCCCTGAGCTCTTTGATCACCCGGCAAGCGTGCAGCACCGTCGTGTGATCGCGGCCGCCAAACGCATCGCCGATCTCCGGCAAGCTATGACTGGTCAACTCTTTGGCCAGCGCCATCGCGACTTGCCGCGGTCGAGCGATCGAGCGGCTGCGACGCTTCGACAGAAGATCGGCTACGCGGATTTTGAAGTATTCCGCGACGGTCTTCTGAATGTTCTCGATGGTCACCATGCGATCTTGGGAGGCCAGCAGATCGCGCAACGACTCTTTCGCGAACTCCATGGTGATCGCGCGGCCGGTGAATTGCGAGTTCGCCACCACGCGACGCAGGGCACCCTCGAGCTCACGCACGTTGGAGCGGATGCGCTTGGCAATGAAGAACGCCACTTCGTCCGGCAAATCGACGCGGGTCTGAGCGGCCTTGCTCATGAGAATGGCCACGCAGGTTTCCAGCTCCGGCGGCTCGATGGCCACCGTCAATCCCCAGCCGAAGCGCGACTTGAGCCGCTCTTCCAGACCGTCGAGCTCCTTGGGATAGCGGTCGCAGGTCATGATGATCTGCTGCTGGCCTTCGAACAGCGCGTTGAAGGTGTGGAAGAACTCTTCCTGCGAACGATCCTTGCCGGCGAAAAACTGGATGTCGTCGATCAGCAGGGCATCGAGCGAGCGATAGGCGGTTTTGAAGTCGTTGATGGTGTTGTGCTGAAGCGCTTTCACCATGTCGCCGACGAATCGCTCCGAGTGCACATAGGCGACCCGGGCATGCTCGTTACGAGCTCTGATCATGTTGCCGACCGCGTGCATCAGGTGCGTCTTGCCCAGACCCACGCCGCCATAGATGAACAGCGGGTTGTAAGCACGGCCGGGATTCTCGGCCACCTGGAAAGCCGCGGCGCGGCCGAGCTGATTGCTCTTACCTTCGACGAAGTTCGCGAAGGTGAAATCGGGATTGAGCCGGCTGCCCAGCACGGTTGGGATATCGCGCACCGGAGCGGGAGCGATGAAGGCAGGGGCGCGCGCAGCAGCGGCAGGCTGATGAGTGTTGATCGTCATCGCCGGAGCTGCCGGTCGAGAGCCAACTTCCAGCACGACCGCCGGCGTGGGCTCCTCGCCCACCGCATCGACCAGCTCGGTGATCCGGCCAGCGACGTTCTCGTTCACCCAGTCGACGACGAAACGGTTCGGCGCGAGCAGGCGCAAGGTCCGTCCGTCCTCCACGGCCTGCAGTGGCCGGATCCACGTATTGAACTGCTGCTCCGGCAATTCCACTTCCAATTGCGCGAGACAGCGGCGCCACAACGAACCCTGCACGGTTTCGTCCCCTAATCGAATCAAGAAAGAATTGTTCTGCGCCAGGTCAACGCGAGAGGCGGCGAGTCTATACCGTTGGACAGGCAGTTATCCACAGGCAGTCGCCGCGAATTTTGTGCGTCGAAAGGCACTCTCGCGCTTGACAGTGAGGGGGGTGGTGCGTAGTCTTGCCGCCCCTCTACGCGCGCCAGCATGTACTTGTTTTAGCGCGATTTCTGGCCCGAGCCCAAGTTACGACATCGTTGAGATGCCCGCATGAAGCGTACTTACCAACCCAGCAAAGTTCACCGTCAGCGCACCCATGGTTTCCGCGCGCGCATGGCCACCCGTGCTGGTCGCCAGGTGCTGGCTCGTCGCCGCGCCAAGGGCCGCAAGCGCCTTACCGTTTAACAGCGTCGATCGCAGCGGCGCTCGCACTCGTCCGACCCCAGACTTGCCAGCCCCGGCCCGACGCTTTCAACCGGCGCAACGTCTCCGGCATAAATCCGAATTCGATCGCGTCTACCGGGATTCACGCCGCTCCACCGACGCCTGTTTCGCAGTCCTTACTCGGAACAGCGGCGGTTCGATTCCGAGACTTGGATTATCGATTGCCGCACGCACTATCGGAAACGCCGTGCGGCGTAACCGCATCAAGCGTCTGGTCAGGGAATCGTTTCGTCAGCATCAGCATGAACTGCCTGCGGTGGACATCGTCGTCAATGCGCGCTCCGGTGCTCGCGATGCGGACAATGCCGTCATCGTTCGCAGCCTGGAAAAGCATTGGCGCACGGTTGTAAAGCAATGCGCGCCATCCTGACCGCCGCCGTTCGCGCCTATCGTTACTTGATCAGTCCGATGCTTGGGCCGACCTGCCGCTTCTACCCAAGCTGTTCCTGCTACGCCGAAGAAGCCTTGCAACAACACGGCGCGGCTCGCGGAACTTATCTGACGGTGCGCCGCCTGATGCGGTGTCACCCCTGGAACGAAGGCGGCTACGACCCGGTGCCACCTCCTCACAATACCAAGCCGGTTCCTCATGGATAACCAACGCGTATTCATCTGGGCCGCGCTCGCGCTGGTCCTGTACCTCAACTTCATGGCCTGGCAGAAGGACTACGCTCCTGCGCCCGCGCCGGCCAGCACTGCGGCCAGCCAAACGCAGTCTGCAAACGGCGCTGCCCCGAAAGCGAACGATACGTTGCCGGAGTTGCCGTCGAGCGATCCGACCGCACCGCCGGTTTCGGCGAGCGGCACATCGGCCGCAACCGTAAATCAGAGCAACAACGAGACCATCGCAGGCACCGCGCCCGTCATTCGCGTTGTCACCGACGTGCTCTCGATGGATATCAGCACTCGCGGCGGCGAGCTGATTCGCGCCGACCTGCTGAAATATCCCGTGCAGAAGAATCGCCCGGATGTGCCGGTGCGCCTGTTCACTGCGAATCCGCCGCTGTATGTAGCGCGTTCTGGTTTGCGAGCAGCCGACAACCGCGCCGAGCCGACGCATCAAGTCAGCTATCAAGCCGCATCGAACCAATACAAATTAGAGGTCGGGCAGAAAGAACTGGTCGTGCCGCTGACCTGGACCGACGGCCAGGGCGTCACGGTCACCAAGACGTTCAAGTTCAAGCCGGGCAGCTATCAGGTCGACCTGAGCTACGACGTCGATAACCAGTCGGGCGCCGAATACCGAGCTGCTTCGTATGTGCAGCTGATTCGTCATTACGAACACGTCGAGCGTTCGTACTTCAACGTCGAGACGTATGCCTATCGCGGCCCGGCGATCTTCGATGGCAAGGCGTATCGCAAGCTGAATATCGAAGACGAGGACGATCGCGCCTTCAAAGGCACGTTTGCCGGCGGCTGGATGGCTGCCCTCCAACACCACTTCGTTGCGGCTGCCGTGCCGCCGGTCGGTGCGACCTACGACTATCAGCTGAGCCTCGATTCCGATAACGATTTCGTGCTGTCTTATCGCGGTCCGCTCGCAGCGGTGCCGGCCGGTGGCAAGCACACCTTCAATGAAACGTTGTTCGTCGGTCCGAAGCTGCAGGAACAGCTGGCCAAAGCTGGCCCGCGTCTGGAGCTGGTGGCCGATTACGGCAAGCTGACCATCATTTCCCAGCCGTTGTTCACCGTGCTCGAGTTCGTGTACGGCCTGGTCGGCAACTGGGGCTGGGCGATCATCATCGTCACGTTCCTCATCAAACTCGCCTTCTACAAGCTGACCGCGGCGAGCGGCCGCTCCATGGCGAAGATGCGCAACCTCGGCCCGCGCATCAAAGCGATTCAGGAACGCTACAAAGACGACCGCGAACAACTCGGCCGTCAGATGATGGAGATCTATAAGAAAGAGAAGATCAATCCGCTCGCCGGCTGTCTGCCCATCCTGATCCAGATTCCGTTCTTCCTGGCCTTCTACTGGGTGCTGCTGGAAAGCGTCGAGATGCGGCAAGCGCCGTTCCTCGGCTGGATCACCGACCTGAGCTCGCGCGATCCGTACTTCATTCTGCCGATCCTGATGGCCGGTGCGATGTTCGCGCAGTTCAAGCTGCAACCGATGCCGAGCACGGATCCGGTGCAGGCCAAGATCTTCATGTTCATGCCCATCATCATGTCGGTCACCATGGCCTGGTTCCCGGCCGGCCTGGTGCTGTACTGGTTGACCAACACCTTGCTGTCGATCGCCCAGCAGTGGCGCATCAACAAGCTGGTCGCGGCGGAAGATAAGAAAGAGAAAGACCGGAGCTGACCCGGTCGATCGAGATGACGACCCGTCCCGGCGACACTGACACCATCGCGGCGATCGCAACGCCGCCGGGTCGCGGTGGCGTCGGGATGGTGCGAATTTCGGGCCGGCTCGTTCCAACCATCGCGTCCGCAGTGCTCGGCGAGCTTCCCGAGCCACGGCACGCATCCCTGCGCATCTTTCGTGACGCCGACGGGGAAATGCTCGACGGCGGCCTCGCCCTGTATTTCCCGGCGCCGAACTCATTTACCGGCGAAGATGTTTTGGAACTGCACGGCCACGGCGGACCGGTCGTCATGGATATGTTGCTCGCTCGAGTGCTCGGTCTCGGCGCGCGTGTCGCGCAGCCAGGGGAGTTCACGCAGCGAGCATTTCTAAACGACAAGATCGATCTGACACAGGCTGAAGCCATCGCCGATCTGATCGACAGCGGCTCGAGTCAGGCTGCGCGCGCGGCGCTCCGATCGTTACAAGGTGAGTTCTCTGTCGCGGTTCATTCGCTGACCGAAGCGGTGACCGAAACACGCATGCACGTGGAAGCCGCGATCGACTTTCCCGAAGAGGAAGTCGATTTCCTCGCCGACAACGTTCTGCACGAGCGCATCGCTTCGACCATCGATCTCTGCGAACAGATCACCGCGAAGGCTCAACAAGGCGCACTGCTTCGCGAAGGCATGACCGTCGTAATCGCTGGCCGCCCGAACGCCGGCAAGTCGAGCTTGCTGAACCGCCTCGCCGGTTACGAAGCCGCCATCGTGACTGACATCCCCGGCACCACTCGCGACGTGCTCCGCGAACGTATTCATATCGATGGCATGCCGCTGCACATCGCCGACACCGCCGGCCTTCGTGAAGACGCCGATGTCGTCGAAGCCGAAGGCATCCGCCGCGCCCGAAACGAAATGACTCGCGCCGACCGCATTCTTTATGTCATCGATGCGACTCGCGCTCTCGACGACGAGAGCATGGCCGCCGAGCTCGCCGGCTTGCCCGCGGAAATTCCCGTGACCGTCGTACTGAACAAGATCGATCTCGCGCAGGCGCAGTCTCGTTACGAACAATCCCAACCGCCGCGGCTGCATGTATCCGCGACGACCGGCGAAGGCATCGATCTGCTTCGCGAACATTTAAAAGAGTGCATGGGATTCCAAGGCGCCGGCACCAGCACCATCTCCGCCCGCCGCCGCCATCTCGATGCGCTCGATCGCGCCTACGCTCATTTGAATGAAGCGCAACGCCAGCTCATGGAAAAGCGCGCCGGCGAATTGATGGCCGAAGAGCTCCGCCAGGCTCAACAATGTCTCGGCGAAATCACCGGCGAGTTCACGCCGGATGATTTGCTCGGCCGCATCTTCACGACGTTCTGCATCGGCAAGTAGCGAGCGGCGGCCAAATGTTGGGCCATCGTTCCTCCATCCCCGCCCCGATCGCCACCGCGCTCCGCGAGATCTTCGGGGAATCGGTCGATCACATCAGAGTCATAGAAAATTCTTTCTACGCACGCATGCACCTCGGCGCACGCGCGACCACGCGACGCGGGCGCATCTTGCTTCGCGGTTCAGCGAACGATTTTTGGAACGATCCCGAGCTGATCCTGCACGAGTATTTCCATGTGCTGCGGCAGTGGCAGACCCGGCGGCTCACGATCTGGAAATACCTGAAGGAGTCGGCGCGAATGGGCTACTGGCATAACTGTTACGAAATTGAAGCGAGGGCGTTTGCGGCGGCGCACTGGCGTGCGCTGAACTCGCGATTGCAAAAGTGGCAGGAATGAGCGGAGGATTGCGTTAGTTACCTTCGAGCGCTCCGGTGCTGGAGATGGAGGTTACGATGCAAACGTTCAGAACAATTCCTACGCGCGCCCTTCTGGCAGGCGCCCTCGCCGCGATTCTGAGCGCCACGGCGCAGGCCGACGTAATCATCACCGAGCGCATGAGTATCAGCGGCGCCGGGTTGATGAAGATGGCCAACATGAACGGCACGACGACCACGTCGATTTCGGGCCAACGGGCCCGCACCGACAGCAACTTGCAGTTCGAATCTGGCTTGATGCGCACCTTCGCGCGCGGTATTGGCGATTCCACCGAGATTGTTCGGTTGGATCAGGACAAGATGTATTCGGTGGACGATAAGAAGAAGACCTATACCGAAACCACCTTTGCAGAGACCCGCGCCCAGATGGAGAAGGTGTCGCAGCAGATGCAGGAGGCGCAGGCGGCACAGCAACGCGGGACTTCGGGCGTCGATGACTCACAGTGCGAATGGTCCGAACCAAAAGGCGAGGTCATCCGCTCGGGCGAGAAAGCCGACATCGCGGGTTATCAGGCCGAGCGAGTGACGGTCACCGCAACCCAATCCTGCAAAGATAAAAAGACCGGTCAGGTCTGCGATTTCGGTTTGGTCCTCGATCAGTGGGTCGCGCCCGATTTCAAGGCGTCCGAAGAAGCGCAGGCGTATCAGCTGGCCTTCGCACAAAAGATGGGATTGGCCACCGCGGGTTCGCGTGATTTCGCCGAGCGCGCGGAGTCCATGTTCGGGCGATACCAGGGCCTGTGGGGCGAAGTCTCGAACAAGATGCGCGACGTGAAAGGCTACCCGGTCAAGTTGAGCTTCGGTCTGGGCGTGGGCGGCCCGCAGTGCCAAAGCACTCAGGAGATGCAAGCCGGCGGTCAACAGCCGAGCACAGCTTCACCGGCAGGTCTCGGCGAAGCGCTGGGTGGCGCGTTGGGCGGCATGTTTGGAAAGAAAAAAGCCGCGGCCGCGCCCGAAGCGGCAGCGCCACCTGCGCAGTTGCCGGGCGGCCTCTTCTCCTTGATGGGGATGAGCACCGAGCTCGTGTCCGTCAGTACGGACAAGGTCGATCCGCAGTCCTTCGAGCCACCGGCGGGCTACAAGAAAGTCGCCGCCGGTCAATAACGGACGCCAATCAGCGAGTGCCGGAAGCCTTGGGCTGCAGGGTCTTCAAGAACCCGAACAGCGCATCGAGTTCCGCATCGCTCATCGCGCGCAGACTTTCGAAAGGCATCACGCCGATGCTGGTGCCGTCGGCGCGCTTGCCTGTTCGCATCATCTGACGGAACTGCTCGACCGACGTGTAACGAGTCATTGCGCCGTCCGCCGCCGCTGTGAGATTCGCCGCAGCCGGCCAGGTCGGCGGAGCACCGGGGATCTGGCCACCCGCATAACCCTGCCCGTGACATCCGATACATGTTTTGGAGATGTACTCGCCCTGCGCGTGCATATCGTTCGGCACCCGGGCTGGCGCGGGCTTGGTGTGATCGATCTTCTCCGCGGCGTCCTTGAATACGCCAAAGGCGTACAAAGCCTTCATCATGAGCGGCAGACGAATCTCCACCTTACGCTCGGCCGAGGGCGCCATGCCTCGAATGTAGGTCACTAGCGCAGCTACGTCTTCGTCCGCCATCTGCGCGTAGTCTTCACTCGGCATGATGAAAGCCGGAGCGCCGTTCGGCTTCACACCGTGCCGGAGTAGCGCAACCCAGTCGGTATCGGTGTAGGTTGCGGCCGCTCCACCGCCGCCGCGAGTGATGTTCGGCGAGTGAACATAGAACCCCGCCTTTTGATCGTCGATCATCACTTTGCCTTCGCCGCGCTCGCCATGACATTCCGAGCAGCCACGGGTGACGAAGAGATATTCGCCGCGTTCCAGGCTCGCATCGAAGGTTGCGAAACTCGTCGATGCCCTCTGCACATCGACGACCCGGTGCATCTTGCGCTCGCTGAGCCACACCGCAGCGCCAGCCGCAATACCAGCACCTGCCGCCAGCACTACCAGCGAGCCCCCGACGATTTTCATGAGCTTGTTCATGGCGGCGTATTCTGCATATCGAAGGCTCGATTACAGCGTACCAACGGGCAGCCAACACTGGCCCTGAAGAGCCATGCGCAATGCTCACTTTCGCCAGGGGCGGGCTACACTGCGGGCAGCTGACATGACCAAGCGCCAGTCCAAAAAATTGCACAGCAAGAGGCGGGAATCTTCCGAGCGGGCCGCGCGCAAAACTGCGACCCAGGCAAAGAGGAGAACCGCCATGTCGAATGCCAAAGATGAGGAGTTGTGGAGCGCCGTGCAGGGCCGTGACGCGAGCCGCGACGGTGAGTTTTTCTACGGCGTCATGACCACCGGCGTGTACTGCCGGCCCTCCTGCAATTCACGCCGCCCGTTGCGCAAGAACGTTCGTTTCTTCGAAACGCCCGAAGCAGCGGAGCGCGCCGGATTGCGACCCTGCAAACGATGTCGCCCGACGGGCGCGTCGGCGAATGTGTTGACTCAGGTAGTGCACGAGCTGGCCCGGCAAATCGAGGCCGCGCCGGACAGCAAGCTCAGCCTGGAACAACTCGCCAGGCGTTCCGGCTACAGCCCGTTCCATCTGCAGCGTAGCTTCAAGGCCATCATGGGCAGCAGCCCGAAGGAGTATCAGACGGCCGCGCGCGTTCGCATGCTGAAGAAGGAACTGCGCAACGAAGCCCCTGTGGCAGATGCGATTTATCAAGCGGGCTTCGGCTCCGGCAGCCGCGTCTACGAGAAGGCCGACGGCCAGCTCGGCATGACGCCGAGTGAATATCGCAGCGGCGGTAAAGGGCTGACCATCTCCTATGCGAGCGGCCAGACGCCGCTGGGATTGATGATGATCGGCGCAACCGATCGCGGCATTTGTTTCCTGCAGTTTGGCGACAGCGATCAAGCGCTGCTCGACGATCTGCGGTTGCAATTCTCGGCCGCTACCGTGCAACCGATGCCGGACAGCTCGCGGACCGAGTTCGAGTCGTGGATGGGCGCGCTCAATCGGCACCTCCGAGGCCTCGAGCCGCGGCTGGATCTGCCGCTGGACGTGCGAGGCACGGCGTTCCAGCTGATCGTATGGCGCTACTTGCAGAAGGTGCCGTACGGCGAAGTCCGATCGTACTCGGAAGTCGCGGCTGCTATCGGCAAACCCAGCGCGGCGCGAGCGGTTGCGAAGGCGTGTGCCACCAATTCAGTTGCGCTCTTGATTCCGTGTCATCGTGTCGTGCGCGGGACCGGCGAGCTGGGCGGTTATCGCTGGGGCATGCAGCGCAAGCGGGTGTTGCTCGATACGGAACGCGCGGCGAGCAAGCGGTGAGCGGCAGTTCACATCTTCGGGCCACATTCTTGCGCACTCGCCTCTCGTGCTGATAATGAGCGCGCATGCGACGAGCATGCTGCGGGAGGCGGTATGTGCCTGGGATGTTTAGACGAAGATGAGCCACCAGCAACGCGAAGGGAGTTCCTCGCCACGGCCCTGCAACTGACCGCCGCGTCGGCGCTCGGCGCGACGGCGGTTGCCGATGCCGCTACTCGAGTGTGGGACATCGAGGCCCGCGGGCTCACCGTCGATAACGCCGGAACTCTGTTGCCCGCGTACGTCGCGACTCCCATGGGCGCGGACAACCGCACTACTGTCGTCCTTCTTCACGACAGCCCCGGAATCCCCAAGGAACTGCAAGAGATGGCGCGCGAGGTCGCGCGCACCGGATACGTCGCGCTGATCATCGACTGCGCCGAGCGGGGCACCGCCAAGATTTCCACTCACCCCGATGCGATGCTGAGCGAGGCCTTCAGTCGCGATGTTCAGAGCGACGTGCGCGCCGGCATCGTGACGTTGAATGGCAGCATGCCGAACGCTAATCCTGTCGTGATTGTGGGATTCGGCTCGGCGGGCTATACGGCGTTACGGATGGCGCTGAACGATCCGCTCGGCGTGGTCGGCGTGATCACCCTGTACACGCCGATCGAAGCCAGCGAGAAATCCCAGACCGATCCCCGGCCGGACTTGATCACATTGCTGGCGCGATTGAATGTGCCGGTGCAGTTTCACGCCGGCACCGCGGATCCGGCCATCCCTCGCGAGCAACTGAATTGGCTGGGGCGGTTCGTCGCGGTCGACCCGGACCGGCGCGAGCTCTATTTATATGGAGGCGCCGGCCCAGGCTTCTACCAGTCCTCGTCGCCGAACTTCGACAAGGGCTATCAGATGCTGGCGAGGAAGCGCTGGCAAGAATTCCTCGCCAGCCGCTTCAGTTGAGCCAGCGTTTCGTTACGGCTGCTTCACCACCACGCCGTGCCTCATCACGAACACGGGCGCTTCGGTCGCGGCGATGTTGTTCAACACATTGCCTTTGACCGCGACGATGTCGGCGATCTTGCCCGCTTCCAGCGTGCCTACCTGGTCGGCAATGCCCAGCAACTTGGCTGACTCACGCGTGCCCGAGATCAGCGCCGCGGCCGGCTGCATGCCGATGTCCGTCAGCAGCTTGAACTCCTTGGCGTTCATGCCGTGAGGTGACACACCCGAGTCGGTGCCGAACGCAATCGGCACACCGATCTTCATCGCCGAGCGGAACATGCGCTCGTGCTCATGCAAGGTCGCGCGAGCCTTGGCTGCAATCGCCGGCGGGAACTTATCGGCCACCTGGTTCACCCACCAGACCGCCAACCGCGTCGGCACCAGGTAAGTGCCCTTCGCCTTCATCAGCTTCAGCGTCTCATCGCTGAGGAAGCTGCCGTGCTCGATGGAATCCACGCCGGCTTCGACGGCCTGACGAGCAGCGAGATCGCCGTGCGCGTGCGCCGCCACTTTCCTCTTCCACGCGTGAGCTTCCGACATGATCGCGTTCAACTCGTCGGGCGTGAGCTGCGGCACATCCACTGGATCGGCTTCTGAGAGCACGCCGCCGGACGAGCAGATCTTGATCACGTCAGCGCCCCACTTCAGCTGATAGCGCACGGCCGCGCGGCACTCGTCGGCGCCATTGCATACACCGTCCATCACGCCGAGCGGCGCGATGCGATCGGGCGGGAACGGACCCTGATCGCAGTGACCGCCGGTGGAGCCCACCGAGTGGACTGCCGTCAGAATGGTTGGGCCCGGCGTCAAGCCAGCGTTGACGGCATTACGCAAACCCACGTCGACAAACTCACCCGCGCCCACATTGCGCACGGTGGTGAAGCCGGCCTCGATAGTGCGCTTTGCGTAGATCGCGGCGTAGAAGGACTGCTCGGCGGCGAACCGATACATGTCCGCGTGGAAGCCCTTGTAGAAATCGTCATGGCCTTCGTTGGTGATGTGCGTGTGAGCATCGATAAAGCCCGGCAGCAGCGTCGCGTCGCCGAGATCGATCACCTTCGCATTGGCCGGCGCGGCCTGTGAGCCGAGCGCTTTGATCTTGTCGCCTTCCACGAGCACGGCGCCGCCGTTCGTGAGATTGCCCGACTTGCTGTCGAACAGATAAGCCGCTTTCAGCACGATGGGCTGATTGGGCTCGGCGGCTTGCGCCGAACCGACGAGGGCAGCCAATCCCAACGCCAACTTCACTGCTAAACGCATCGCGTCCTCCCGATCTTTGATGGTGCCGCACGATACTCGCTCACGTTTCAAAGGAAAACAGCGCGGCTATTTCTCGACGAATGCGCATTTATTTGGCGTTTTTCGCCAGCCCCGCGCAATTACTGTGTCGCCACCAACCCACGGAGATCTGCAATGGATAGCAAGCGCATGAAGTCGATGGCGCACGCGCGCAGTGCACAGCGCGGCCAGGGAATGAGCGAATACATCATCATCACCGCGCTCGTGGCGGTAGCCGGCATCGGCTTGTTCGCAGCGTTCGGCGATGTGCTGCAAAACCAAATGGCCGGCATGAGCCGCGAAATGGCGGGCCAATCGGCCACCCAAGACATCACCGACGCGCAGGCCTCCGCGACGACTGCTCAGAACCGCGCGGCTCAGGCAGACAGCCTCTCCACTTACAACCAGCAAACCAATGCGGCTCAGTAACCGTCACTGCGGGCAGATCGCGCCGGTCGCGCTGTTCGGTGTGCTCATCAGCAGCGCAGTGCTCGCCGTGATGTTCAACACCGGACAGAAGGTCACGGAACGATCGCAGGTCGCGAACGCTGCGGACGCCGCAGCGTATAGCGGTGCGGTGTGGACTGCACGCCATCTCAACTTCATCGCTTATGCGAATCGAGCCATGGTTGCCAATCACGTCGCCGTCGGGCACTTCATCTCATATGTGAGCTGGGTGCGATATATCAACGACTCAATCTCAGCGATCGACCGGGTCACGCAGTGGATTCCATACGTGGGCCAGTATGTCGACCTGGCCGAGCAGATCTCCGCTCAGGTGCGTGACGCGACCGAGCAAGCGGCGGAGATCACGGTCCCCGCCATCGATGCGTGGAGTGCAAACATTCGCGCCGCGCAGGCGGAAGCACATGCTTCGCTCGCCTTCCGCAATGTGCAGAGCCTGATGGAGCAGACGGGTCGTACCTACGATCCGCGTATTCGCATCAACGACGGCGATGCTCTAGCGCGCATGCCGGGCGAATTGCAGCCGCTGCTCGAAGCACAGCTGATGACGCAATCGGCGGCTATACCAGCGTTCATACAGCGCTACACAGCAACCCGTGATAGCAACTCCTTGCAGCAACTGGTGAATGCAAGCCTTCGCGGCAACTCCGATCTGCAGCGTTGGGTGATCGGTGAGCGTGGCTGGCGAGAGAACCTGCTAGCGGTCCAGCTGCGCAAGCGCGGCGCCACGTCGGTCAATCAAAATGCGAACTTGGCCGACTGGCGTGCGGAGGATCAGATGCAGTTTCGCACTCGCGGCGTGTTCGGCTGGCACAGGTGGCAACGAATCGGCGATCGAGTCAGCACTGCAAGTGCGCGTGAGTTCGATTCGAACTACGCGGGCGTGCCGGCTTACTACAACGTTGCGGGTTCACCTGGCGACACCTCTCTTCGCATCGCCGCGATTGCGACCAAGGCTCAGACGAACGTCGCAACCGCCGATCTGCTCGGCATGACCGCGACGGCGCAACCCTTGGCCGTTGCCGCTGTTGCTCGCGTGGAGTTTCGGCGGCCGCGCGGCTCGGCGTTCGCGTCGTTGGGTGAGCGTCGGCACGAGTACGCCAACTTGTTCAATCCGTTCTGGGAAGCGAAGCTCGCGCCCGTCACGTGGAGCTTCTGATCATGCGCTCCACGAATCGTGGCAACGCCATGGTAGAGACTGTCGTCGCCTTGGCCGTGCTCTCGCCGTTCCTCGGCTGCATCGCGCTGCTCGGCAAGCAGCTCGATCTGAAACATAAAAGCTTCGACGCACTTCGTTACTCGGTTTGGGAGCGCACCGTGTGGAGCGCCACCGGGAAGTCGGCAGCGGATGTGACGATTGAGGCGCTCGATCGTTCGTTTGGCGATTCCAGCACCGGCCTGGTTGCAATCGATTCGCTGCGTTCGGAAGGCGTGTCGCGAAATTCATTCTGGCGGCACTACCGTCAGTCGATGCTGACCTCACCCGTCGGAAGCGCCATCTCACTGCAATCGTCGAACGACACAGTTCCGGTCGACGCAGGGTACGTGTTAGTGCCTGGGTTGGCGCACGGAACTGGGCCGGTCGGCCTGGCTGCCAATGCGTTGCGGATGGACGATCTCAATTTGAATCGTCGCTCCTTCGCCAGCGCCACGATTGAAGCAAACATGCAACCGCTGCTCGCAGGTCGCAATTCTGCTCCACTTATCCAACGTGCAACGGGCTCTCTGCTGAGCGACACGTGGTCACCGCGGGATGAAAACGAATTCGGCCGAAGAGTGGACCGCATCACGGCCAACGAACTGATCGAAGATCTCGAGCTCCCAGGACGAGTCCTCTCGATGCAAGCGCCGAGCAAGGGCGGCCCGTTGTATGGCGAAGGTCAGTATGGATGGGATCCGCAATTGCGTCCTCGCTCCACTGCGCTGCCGGCCGCGTACGTCGTCGAGCGCGAACGCGAGTGAGCCATGCTGATCAACACCAGCCGAATGGTCGTGGTACTTCTCATCTTGTTGGTGCTGCCGGCCAATGCCGAACGCATAACGCTGCCCGATCTCGCTGCTCCGCCTCAGGGCTCGACGCAATGGATTGCTCGCAGCATGCGACTGAACGGCCTGCCGATGTCGCTCAAGGCTTTTGAGTCGCGGCTTTCGCCGGGCGCAGTCCTTGCTCACTACGAATCCGAGCTGAAGTCGTCGGGCCGTCATGAAGCGCGTCGCTCGGCGAATTCACCCTGGCAAGTGCTGATGCTTAGATCGCGCGAGCACTTCATCACAGTGCAAGCGCGTGCAGCCTCAGCAGGAAGCGAGGGAACCATCCTGGTCAGCCCCGCGCTGGATCCCGCGAAGCTCGAGCTAAGGACTGATTTCCCGCGGCCGTCGACAGTTCGCATCGTCAATCTACAGCAGTACGACGACTCAGGGATGCAGTCGGAGCACATCAGCCTGTACAGCGAGCGCGCTCCTTACATCGAAGCGCAGGCGTTCTCGCAGCTCCTGATTACCAACGGCTGGAACATTATCGACACGCGCCCGACGCGAGAGAGCCATCGCGGTTTCGTACTGGAAGCGCAGCGTCAGGCAGAGCAGGCACTGCTCGTCATCATCCCTGACGCAGTTCGCCCTGCGACTACTGCAATCGTTGTCACTTGGAAGAAGTCATGAACTGCCAGCGCGGTTGGGGCACAGCGGAGTATCTCGCGATCCTCGCCGGATTGATGGTGCTGTGGCGAGGCGCGCAGGCCGCGTTGGAGTTGCTGGCCGAGCATCACGATGAGTTCTCCTGGGCCCTGATGATTCCGTTCTGATGGTCGAATCGCTCAAGGAACGAGCAATGAAAGGTATCTGGATCACCACACTCA
This sequence comes from Peristeroidobacter agariperforans, assembly GCF_004138335.1. GTDB lineage: Bacteria > Pseudomonadota > Gammaproteobacteria > Steroidobacterales > Steroidobacteraceae > Steroidobacter > Steroidobacter agariperforans. The sequence continues at coordinate 1,023,812 of NZ_RYFW01000001.1, forward strand.
TGCTGGGCGGCGCGCTCGCGGCTGGCGGCGGAGCGGCGTACTTCGTCAAAGGTTATATCGCCAGCGAAGTGCAAGCAGAGCGCGAGCAACTGCAAAAGCAGTATCGACTGATAAACGTCGTCGTTGCGAAGACCGACCTGTCATCCGGCTCAGTGCTTTCAAGTCAAACGGTCGCAGTTCGCGAAGTCCCCAATACATTCCTGCACGCAGATGCGGTGCGCTCGGAGCAATGGAGTGAGATTGCCGGGCGGATGCTGTCGCGCGCCGTTCGAGGCGGCGAGACGATTCTTGGTTCGCATCTTGCTCAGGGCGCAGGCGCGGGTTTCTCCGCGCAGCTTCCAGAGGGGATGCGGGCGCTGACGTTCCCGGTCGATGAAGAGGCCTCGATTGCGGGGATGCTCGCGCCGGGCGATCGCATCGATCTGCTCTTCACGACCGCGGCCGCGAACGACAGTGTCACTTTGCCATTGCTGTTCTCGGTGCCCGTTATCGCGACCGGTTTGCGAACCCAGGCCAACGAACATTCGCTGCCGGATCGACTGCAGTCAGGTCCGTTCCGAACCATCACTGTAGCTGTGAGTCCCGCGGACGCCGCCAAGATCACACTCGCGCAAGAAGCGGGAAGAATCACGGTGGCGCTTCGCCAGCCCAATGATCAGGCGATCACGCGCATCGCCCGTGTCACGAAAACGAGCTTGCTGAGAGGCGAGACGGCCGATGTTCCTGCGAAGCCACGGCTGCGCGTCCAAGTGATCCTGGGCGGAGTTTGAATCATGAGCGTCAGTCTCGTAGTTGGCGCTTGGCTCATGAGCGCGCTGATGCTCGGCACGCCGGCGACGGAAGCCCTGCAGCACGCACCGGTTGGCGTTCTCTCGGTGCCGGTCGGTCAAAGCCTGTTGATTCGCTCACCGGGCACGAAGCGGGTGTCGGCCGGCGACGGCGCGACCATCGACATCAAAGTGCTGGACGACACGCAGGAGATCCTGGTGCTCGGGCGCAAAGCGGGCACGACCGATCTTCGCATCTGGGCTCGTGACGGCTCGAGCGTGGCCTATCTCGTGCAAGTGCTCGGCATCGTCGATCCCATCGCGACACCGGCGCCGGCCCTGCAAGCCGAGACCACGATTCTCATCAGGGCGAAGCTCATCGAAGTTCGCAAGTCGGCGCTGCGCGATATCGGCGTCGATTGGGCCGACGTTGCCGCGGGTCCCGTGTTCAGCACGGACAACGGTGTGGATCTGACATCCAGCCTCGACTCGGTCATTCATCTGCTCACGAATCGCGGCGACGCTCGTTTGCTCGCCGAGCCAACGCTGACATGCATCAGTGGCGGCCAGGCGGACTTCGTTGTTGGCGGCGAAGTGCCGATCCCCGTTCAGAACCAGGACGGCGCGCTCAACGTCGTCTTCAAGCAGTTCGGCATCCTGCTCAATGTCGAGCCGCTCGCCAACGAAGCGGGGCTGATTCGCACCAAGGTCGGTGTCGAGGTTAGCAGCGTCGATAAAGCCAATTCCGTGCTCGGCATTCCCGGCTTCGCGACTCGCAAGACCAATACAGAAATGAACGTGCACTCCGGCGAGCCGATGGTCGTCGCCGGTCTGTTCAGCGCGGACGACGCGAAAACGGTCACGAAACTTCCCGGCTTCGGCGCCCTGCCGGTCATTGGCGAATTGTTCAAGTCGCGACAGTTCCGCCGCGGCGAGACGGAGCTGGTAGTGCTGGTTACGCCAGAAATCATCAGCGCCGATTCGAATGTCGTTGGCGAAGCCGTGCAACGGTTCGACCGGCTCAAGCGCGAATCGGACCAAGCACTCGAGCCACGTTTGAAAGACTAGATCACTGAAGATCGCAAGGAAGCGAGAGCGTCACATGGATGTGACCAAAGCAACCCGCCGCGCGTGGCGGCAATACGGCTCTGCAATCGTCGAAGCGACGATCGCGCTGCCGGTGCTGCTCGTCGTCATTCTGGCGCTGATTCAGTTCGGCTTCGTCTACCAGGCGAAGGCGACGCTCAATCATGCGGCCTTGCAAGCGGCGCGCGCAGGTGCTGTTTCCAATGCGACCCCCGCGGCTATTCGACACGGCCTCGCTCAGGGGCTGGCGCCGCTCAGTTCACCAGACGCTTCGCTGCAAGGCCTCGCTGAGTCGGTTGCTCGGCTCGAAAGCCAACTGCTCACTGATGCACGCATTCGCATCCTCAACCCAACGCGTGAGGCGTTCGAGGATCTCGCGGTTGACGCCGACGGTGTTCGTGAGCTGCCGAACGATCGCCTCCACGCGCGTGACACGCAGCCGGGCGCCAGCGGTGGACTCAACATTCAAGACGCGAACCTGCTGCGCGTCGAGGTTACGTATGGATACGAGCTGAAGGTTCCGCTGATCGGCGGCTTCATCTCGCGCCTGCTCGGGCTGACGCACGATAGCGATGCGTTTCATCGGCAGTTGCTGCGTCGGACTCGGTTGCCGATCACGTCGACGGCGACCGTGCGCATGCAAAGTCCGCTGCGCTTTAGCGAGCTGCTGGTTTCGCGTGCGGATCTCCCCGAGGTCGAACGATTCGCTGCTGGTGCTGGCGAACCGGGCAGTGGCGAAAGTCACAACGACGATGAAGGTGCGTCCGGGGGTACGGATAGCTCGCCGGTTTCCGCAGATGACGCAGGCAGTTCGCTCGGTGACGGGTTCTTCGGCTTCGGTCAGGGAGATGCACCGCCTCCGAGCGATGCGGACGATGACGCTGGAGATGATCAAGGCAGCGGCGGCAGTTCGGGCACTGTCAATGACCCGCCTCTTTGCACGGCTACTGAGCTTGATGCGCCGCCGGTTGCTGAAGATCAAAGTGCGCTCGGCCGCGTTTGGGATGAGCTTCGCAGTCTCGCCGCTGACGCTTATGAATTTGTCCGCGGGTTCTGGGAAGGACTGCGGGATCAGATCGGCGACCTCGTCGCTGCAATCACCGATCCGATCGAAACGGCGCGGGGCATTTATGAGCTGGCGATGTCCTTCATGGAGGACCCCGTCGGCACCGCCCAGACCATCGGCGCCGCGCTGGGTCACGACCTCAGCCAGCTCATCGAGTGCGATGCCTTCGATCGCGGCCGCGTGTTGGGCAGCTACGTCAGCCCGGCGTTCATGCTCAAGCTCGCGGCCAAGCTCGCCCGCTTCGGTCGCGCTGGACTTCATGCGGCAGCTGATGCGACCAAGCGTGAGCTCGGCTGCGCCAGCTTCGCCGCCGACACTTCAGTTTGGAGCGGCGATCGTGATGTTCCCATTCAATCGCTCTCGCCTGGCGATTGGGTGGGTGCGCGCAGCGAGCGCGACTATCTCGATCGCCCGCGGCTCGTTACTCACGCCTTCACGCGACGCGCGTCTTCTTATCACGTTGTTGAGACTGAAGCGTCGCGGTTTGCAGCTACGGAAGAGCATCCGTTGTGGGTGCAGGGCCGCGGCTGGACCGCCGTTCGCGACATCGAACTCGGCGCGCCGGTTGCCACTGCGGGTGGCGACACGCTGGTCCTCGAGAACCGCCGCGTCGACGCGTCGCTGCAGGTTTTCAATTTTACGGTCGCGGAGGATGCCAGTTACTTCGTCGGGGACGAACGCATTTGGGCGCACAACGCCACGTGCACTCTCCGCGTCCGCTATTCCATCCCTCGCAGCCCAAGCAACTTCACCATCGGCGCCACCGACGGCGGTCCCGGCGCCTGGTCCTCCATCACCCGCCCCGACACTGATGCCTATCGCTATCAAGAGTTGATCACCGGCGCACCCCGCGGCGTTGAGTACAATGTCAACGGCGTCAACTTCGACGGCTACGACGCGGACCGCGATGTGTTGTTGGATGCGAAGCACTGGACGCAGGAGTGCCCGTTGGGGGACAAGTGTCGGTATGAGCCACTGAAACGACAACTAGCGGACGGGCTAGTTACCGAGGCGCGGCGGCAGCTAGATGCGACGCGAGCTACTGCGTCCTCAATTGAATGGCGAGTTGTCGACGAAGAGATGGCTTTGCGGATCGGCTCAATTCTCGACGAGCGAATTCAGCCTGCCAGCGCTCGGCAAAGGATCACCGTGATCTACACACCCATTTCTGATGTTCAGGCCACCAGCCGATGAGTAGTGCGATGGACAAGGCCTTGATATGGACAGCAGCTGCCTATCGTCGACCGATGACGCTGCAGGAATATCAATATCAAAGCCGCGTAGTGCTAGCTGAGCTAGAAAACATTCTCCCAGAGTTCAAGCGATCCTGGATCATTGGCCAAAATGATGCACAAGCCTTACCAACCAATCTCATCGAAATGGATCATGCGATTGCGGATTCGGTTTTCGACGACGCTCATCTTTCAGACTACTTGCACCTTACTGACTCGGGCAGGCTGGGCCCGCAGTCGCTGTCCAGAATCGGCTTCTCACTAACATACGGTTTGACCGATGCGGAAGGGCAGTCGATGTTGTCGCTTGAGGAGGGCGGTGCCTATCTCGCACTTCAAGGAACATCTGCTAGCGATGAACCAACGACTTCGTCAGTCCTGGAGCTGGCAGCGCCTTTGCACAGCAGACAGCTCCGCCAAATCCTGCAGATCTTAGTAGCAAGTTGGCCGGCCAGCTTCGGTGGCGCATCCATCCCTCAGTTTCAGCAAAGCGTGCGTGGTGCCAATCGCGGCTCCTACGCCGGCCAATGGCTCTTCTACCTCCCCCTCCCTCATCTCTCGAAATGCCTCCCTCCCGACATCCGTCACGAGCCCTTCGCCAACGGCATTCTCATCGAAACAACCCCTCACATGCCCGACGCCAACAATCCAGCCGACGTCGAAGCGGGCAAGCGAGTGCGAGACGTGCTCGATGAATTCGGCTTGGTGAACGACGCGACGTATGCCATCGAGGGCTGGCCGCCGGACCAGGAGGAAACGATCTACGAGCAGTTCATCAGCGGCGCGCCGGCGGATCGCAAGTACACCGTCCATTGCATCAACTTCGACGGCTACGACCCCGACCGCAAAGTCTTGCTCTATGCCAAGCTGTTCCGACGGCTGAAGAGACACCCAAAGGAATGGGGCTTCCGCGGCTGGGACGGTCCAGTGTTGAACGAAGCGAAGCGCCAGGTGCGAGCCGCAGCGAAAGCGGGCGGCGTGCCGATTGAATGGCACATTGGCTTGGAAGAGCCCGTCCACCAAGTTCGCCAGCTATTGGCCGATCACACCAACATCACCGAGAAGCAGCTCCGCGTGATCTACACGCCACTGGAACAGGCACTGAACCGGCCGCCACCGTAACGGCACCGCGACCACGCGCCCAAAACAGGAACCAACGGCAAGGAACGCCAATGAAACCGCGAAACCGTCGACCCCACCACGCAGATCCAAGATCCGCACGCAATTGCCATTGCGTAGCCAGCATCCGTTGTCGCACAAGTTACGTCTGCGAACGAAGCAGCCGCCTGGTCAAAAGCAAGCCACCTTGCAAGCGAACTCGCGCACGAACCAAAGGCGTGCGCAGCGCGAAGTTCATCGCGGGGCCATTCGCATGACCGCCCACCTGCTCGGCAACCTCATCGGCCGCTTCCTGCTCTCGTACGCGCTCATCTGGCTAGTAATGTTTCTAATACTGTCACGCCTGAACTGGCGAGACGCGTTCAGACGAACGAATCACTGGAGCGCCCTGATCGCAACGACGACAACATTCTTGATCGGTCTGATAGCGCACGGAGCCGAGCCATGAAGCGAACACCGCTGCTCATCGCCGCCCTATGCGCAATGACCTCGATCGACGCCATCGCAGGAACCAGAGCCGGCCGTCCCATGAACATTCATCGCATTCCCGAAATGGACCTCGAGATCTGGACCGAGCACGATCCGGAGTGGGAAACCGCGCTGAAGCAGAGTACCAACTCACTCACATTCACCGCTGAAACGCCCGCACTCACTTATCCGCCGACGCACATGAGCTGGACGATCGCGCCAGTATTGAAGTTCGCGCCTCATGAGCTCGAGTCAGCCGCGCACGGAGTGCTGCATCAGATGGCGGTTCGTTATCGCACGCTTCCGCCCGAGCAAATCAGCCCTTCGCAGTACGGCGACCTCGTCGGCTACGAAGCCACCTTCCAGGCCGAAGCCCAGAACGTACCGGTCGACGTCCGGGTCTTCTGCGGTCATCGCGAAGGCAAGCCGATGGTCGTGATGCAAGTCGTGACCTTGAAGGGCAAGCTGTCGCACGTCGCCGAGCACATCCGTCGCTCCTGGACCCATCTTCGCTATCTCGATTGACGCAGCAGCCGCGAAGGAGCGCACGATGAGCACACCGCACGCCGAGTTGTCAGCGGCCCTGAAGGAACAACTGCAGCCGATGATCCTGCGTGAGCTGGATCTGTTCCGGCGCACAGCGTTGAACACACTCGCAGGTACGGACCTGCGAGCCGAAGCAAAGCAGGCCATCGAGACCATCCTTGCATCGGGCGCCATTCGTCTGCCGCCGAGCATCGAGTTCAACGGCTTCGTGCAGGAGATGGCCGCAGAGATCATGGGCTACGGCCCTATCGAACCGTACCTGCACGACGACTCGATCAGCGAAGTCATGGTGAACGGCCCGAACAGAATTTACGTCGAGCGCGACGGATTGCTGTCCGCCGTGCCCGCTCGCTTCATCAGCGCAGAATCCTTGATGCGCGTCATCGAAAGGATCGTTGCGCCACTGGGTCGTCGCATCGACGAAGGCGTGCCCATGGTCGATGGGCGATTGCCAGACGGCTCGCGCGTGAACGCGATCATTCCGCCGCTATCGCTGATTGGCCCTATCCTGACGATCCGGCGCTTCGCCGGTCAGCGCTATTCCATGGTGAAGCTGGTGGACATCGGCGCGCTCACCGCAGCGATGGCCGAGTTTCTGAAGGTCTGCGTCCAGTATCGAAAGAACATCATCGTCTCGGGTGGCACCGGAACCGGCAAGACGACCTTTCTGAACGCACTGTCGGAATACATTTCGAGTAACGAGCGCATCGTCACCATCGAAGACGCGGCCGAACTGCGGCTCGCGCAGCCGCATGTGCTGTCGCTTGAAGCCAGACCGGCGAATGTCGAAGGTCGGGGGGAAGTCACGATTCGTGATCTGGTGCGTAACGCTCTTCGCATGCGACCTGATCGCATCATCGTCGGGGAGTGCCGCGGTGGCGAAGCGCTCGACATGCTGCAGGCGATGAATACGGGCCACGATGGCTCGCTGACCACAGGACATGCCAATTCACCGCGAGATCTGCTGTCGCGCCTGGAAGTGATGGTGTTGATGGCCGGCATGGAACTGCCGGTGCGTGCGATTCGCGAGCAGATCGCCTCAGCCGTCGATGTGATCGTGCAGCTGTCCCGATTCAGCGATGGACGGCGGCGGGTCACGGCTATCGTTGCTGTCGAAGGCCTGGAAGGCGACGTGATACTCACGCAGCCATTGTTCAACTTTCGCCAAAAAGGCATCGGCGCGCACGGAGCTGTGGTCGGGAGCCATCAAGGATGCGGTCAGCCGCCGGCGTTCTACGAAGCCCTGGACGACGCCGGTGTACGCCTCGACCGAAGCATCTTTTCCGACGTTGGTTGATCGGAGCAGACGAAGCATGCAACAGCTCGCTCACACACCTTTGACACCAATCGTCTTCACGGCCGTCGCCGCGCTGCTGGTCGCAGCACTAATCCTGCGAGCTGTGCTTGGCTATCGCCGCTCCTTCATCGCCGGAATCGGCGCCAGCCTGAAGCAGAGCTTCGTGCTCACCAATCCACGTTCGTTGTTCGCGATCAGCCTGATCATGACTGTCGCCACAGGGTCGCTCGCTTATGCCATGGCAGGCCCGGTCGGCCTGGTCAGCGCCACGATCTCGAGTCTCGTCGGGCCGTGGATGATCGCAAGGCGCATCGCCACGCAACGGCGCAAGCGCTTCGTCTATCAGCTTCCGGACGCGCTACTCGCCCTTAGCTCGGCGCTACGAGCAGGCTCCAATCTCGCGCGAGGTCTGGAGCTGACGGCTGCGCGTCAACCTGTGCCTCTGAGTCAGGAATTCGGCATCGTGATCGCTGAGCATCGAGTCGGTCGGCCGTTAGCCGATTCGCTCGACGACCTGCGTCGGCGCGTCGGTGCGCCAGAGCTGGATTTAATGAACACCGCAATGAATGTTTCGCGACACGTTGGCGGCAATCTCGCCGACACGCTCGAATCCCTCGCCAGAACGCTGCAAGAGAAGGCGCACATGGAAGGCAAGATTGATGCGCTGACCTCCATGGGGCGCGCGCAGGGCTGGGTGGTTGGACTACTGCCCATCTTCATCGGCTTCGTCTTGTATCAGCAGCAACCGGCGCGCATGAGTCTGCTGTTCACGCAGTGGTATGGCTGGGTCGTGCTGTCGATCGTCGCGTCAATGATGACGTTGGCCGCGTGGCTGATTCGCAAGATCGTGCGAATCGACGTGTAGCAGCCATGAATCTCTACGTAGCAATGTCATTAGCGGGCCTGAGTTGCTGCCTGGTCTTACTGCTCCCGCTCGCCTTGCGCAGCGGCGCTGAACCATCGCCAGTTCGTGATGAAGCGTGGCGTGACCAGCTGCCGTGGTTGCTGAGACTTCTTCGGCCCGCAATGCGCTGGTACAGCGAAGCCGTCGACGTCTCGCTCACTTCGCAGCGACGTGAGGTACTTCAAGCTCAGCTCGATGCGGCTGGCGCGGCGTACATGATCAGCCCCGCGGAATTCCTCGTCATTCGCCGCATCGTCGGTGCAGCCGGCGCGGCCGTCTCCGTCGCCGTCATATTCGGATTCAGTCTGCGAGACCCGCTCCACATAACAATCGCCGCCGCCCTCGTCCCACTCTCGTTCCTTTACCCCGACCTTCGGCTACGTGAAGTCACAAAGCGCCGCCAGTCACGCTTCGAAAAGGACTTCCCCTTTTTCCTCGACGTGCTGGTTCTCGCGATGAAGGCCGGCTTGAACTTCATTGCTGCCCTGGAGCAAGCCGTCGGCGCGCTGCGTGATGGACCGGTCAAGCAAGAATTCTCCCGCTGCTTGCGTGAATCGCGCGCCGGACTTTCACGTCGGGCAGCGCTCGATCGGCTCGCCGCCCGTATCATGTTGCCGTCGGTGACGAACTTCGCCGCCGCCGTCTCGCAGGCCGAGCAGACGGGCGGTTCACTGGGTGACGTGCTGTCCGATCAAGCACGCCAACGGCGACAGGAACGATTCCTGCGCGCCGAGAAGCTGGCGAATCAAGCGCCGGTGAAGATACTGTTCCCCCTGATCGCGCTGCTGTTTCCCACGACGTTCATCATCATCGGCTTTCCGATCGTGATTCAGCTGTTGGAGGCGGGCGCGCTCGACTTGTTTTGATCGAGGAGTGCAAGGAAGCTCATGAGACCCCTGGAATTGCGCACCGCCACCGGACGGTGCATCGCGCGTCGCGTGCACATGGCTTGTTCGTTCCGCTCACGATGCACGGGCCTGCTACGTCGCCGAAGCATGCCTGAGGATGAGGGCTTGCTCTTGATGCCGGGAAGCAGCGTGCACACGCTTGGAATGCGCTTCAACATCGACGTGGTGTTTCTCAGCCGTCAGATGCGAGTACTGGCACTGGCAGAGAACGTGACGCCGTGGCGCATTGTGATCGCACCGAAGGGCACGGCCCGGGTCCTGGAGTTTGCAGCCGGCAAGATCGCAGCTACGCAACTGGCAGTCGGCATATATCTGATCGTCGACCGTCCCTCGGACGATCCCAGTGAACGGTCGACGCGAAAACTGCCGCGTGGGGGTTACCTTCAGTGCGACCGAACGTCCATTCAATTCTCGTTGCGGTTGCCGCGCCAGTGCGAGGAGCCTAGAACCCCGCGGCCTTGTCGGCCCGAACCCGTCGCTCGCGCAACGATGAAGCCGAGCGTTGAAAGTTGATGACTTCGCTCTTGCCGGCGCCATCCCCGAGAATCCTGCGCAACGTCGCCCGCACGGTCGCAGCGTCATCGTCGAAATCGCCGTGATGGAGTGAGGTCGACGCATCGATCGAGTCCACTGGCTTGTTGTTCGGCGAGATGACCAAGCTGGCATTCTCGCCTTTGAACAAGGTGGTCAGTTCGGCATCCTTGCGCAGGAACTTCTGCATGCCGAGGATGGGCACGCCCTCCCGGAACAACGGAATGCGCGGCTGGTCCTCGAAGGCGTGCGAGACCAGATAAAGCAGTGATTTGTGATAGATGCTGGCGCAGTGGTCGTCCTGCTCCATCTTGTCGGAGAGCGCGAATAGCGCGAACCGTTTGATTCGCTTTTTCTTGATGGCGGGCAGGTAGTGCTGCTTGAACAGCTCGACCGTGCAGGCCGGGGCCCAAAGCGTGACCGACTCGATGTCGATGCCAGCCTCGTTCAGTGCAGTGAGCAGCGGCGCATGGAAGATGCTGCCGGCGCTATGACCGACGAGATGGATCTTCGGCACCTGCGCGGAGGGCAGCTTGTCCATCAACCGCTTCAGATGAGCAACCACGGCGCGCGCACCGCCCTTGGTGTTCTGAGTCGCTCCCAGCGCGTTCTCTTTCATCTCATCCCAGGCCGCTTTGCCTGAAAACACGCGGGCCAGCGGCTCGAGCGCATCGTCGAGCCGGTCGAGCATGAAATCCTTGGCCGCATCGAGCGCGCCTTCCGGCCGACGACGCCGGAACGCATCGTCGAGCACGTTCTTCACCGTGGTCCAATAGTCGCTGTGCCAGATGAATGTGAAGGGATAGATGCCCGACGACAGCATGGTCGAACGGTAGTCCGCGAGCCGCTGCACCGCCGAGTTCTCGCTCACCAAACCGCCGTGCGCGTAAAGCAGGATGTGCTTGTAGCCCGCAGTCTCGATGGCCTTGGGCAGCTCGTTCTTGAACAGCTGCGCAACTTCCTCGGCCGAGGTGCCGTAGTTGCCGCCGGCCTTGAACTCGCCGTTGTTACCGAGGCTGATGATGTGAGGCCGCAGATCCGGATAGGAGTACGCCGCCGATTGGCCTGCCGAAGCAGAGTGCGCGACGGCGGTCGAGCTGCTCTTCTTCAGTTCGATCGGCGCACCGAGGCGTGCAACCCACACATCGGTGGCGTTCTGCAGCCAGTCGTCGTAGCTGATGCACGCGAAGCCTTCGTAGCCCCACTCGTCACCCCAGGAATTCTGAATCCAGAAGCCGCGCTTGTCATAGCCGACGATAGCGAACGCGTGTGCACCCAACAGCGCATCGGAGTACTCGATCAAGCCGTCTTCGCCAGGCTGACTCCAACCTTGATGCACGTTCGACGTGGCGAACAACACGCCGACCTCAGCGATCGCGGTGTGCATGGCGACCAGATCTTTGTGATTCACACGATAGTAGGCGCCGAGCGGGCGGCGCAGAGCATCGGCGGTGCGTCCGTCATTCAGTCCGGTCAACAACTGTCCCTTGTTGCTCTTAGTGGCGACTGCCGGCCACAGCGCTTCGGAGCAAACGCCATGCTTGTGCCAGCCTTTCATGGCGCCACGCGCACTCGATCCTGAATAACCTTCGCCCGGCCACTCGTCGTAACGCTTCGCCAGCTCATACAGCATGCGCGGGCTGACGGGATTGCAGTCGCTCACCACTTTGCGCGTGGTCAGCAGATAGTTCACGACGGTTGCGAGGCCATAGCCCGTGCAGGCGCCTTCGAATCCCTGATCCAGGATGGGGACGCGATGCTCTCGATAGCGCGCCAGCTCGCGCTCGGTGGGCACTTCGATCAAAGTCGGAACAAACATCTTGTCCCGGAAATCGAGCGTGTCCCGGCGGACGTCGAAGGTTCTAGCTTTCGTGCGCTTGCGGCCAGCCGCCGCACGGGTCGTGCGCTTCGCCATAGTGAGTGGACCGAAGTGTTGTTAGTTATGGAAAGAGGTCAATCCCACATTGCGCGCAGCGCTGCGGCTGCGTCAATTCGTACTTTGGTCTCAGAGGCTTTGTTACCAGGCGTTTGCGGTGTGGCCGGCCATGCTCGTTGTTCGAAACATTGCATGAGCTGATCGGTCAGGAAGCGGCTGCGCGCGCCGTAAACATGAGCATCGCCGGTGCGGCTCTGCTGAGTGATGTAGTACCTCAGCGGCGCCACCAGGTGCAGGTCATGCTTCGCACGGGTCATGGCGACGTACAACAGCCGCCGCTCTTCCTCGATCAAGTCGGGCCGGCCGGTGGCGTGTTCGTTGGGGAAATTGCCATCGGCCACATTCAATACATACACCGAGTCCCATTCCTGGCCCTTCGCCGAATGAATGGTCGAAAGGATCAAGTAGTCCTCGTCGCGCGCCGGATCGCCGGCCAGATCGCTGGTGACCTGGGGCGGATCTAGCGTGAGCTCGGTAATGAACTGTTCGCGTGACGCGTACTGGCCAGCCAGCCGTTCCAACTGCTCGATGTCGCCCATGCGCACGCGCGCAGCGTCGTAGATGCGCTCGAGTTGGGGTTCGTACCATTTCCGCAGGCGGCTGAGCTGACCGATCCATTCGCGCGCCTGGGAGAGATCGCCTACCAATTCCACCAGGCCTGCCCACTCCCGCTCCGCTGCAGAGGGCATGCGATACGAAGCCAGCGTCGGCCACGCATAGCCGCTCGCCTCAAACACCTTCAGGCAGCGATCGGCCACCGCGGGCCCGACGCCGCTCAACAATTGCAGCACACGGAAGCCGGCGATTCGGTTGCGCGGATTGTCGGCCCAGCGCAGTAGCGCCAGCACATCCTTGACGTGCGCGGCTTCCAGGAACTTCAAGCCGCCGTACTTGGTGTAAGGAATATTGCGCCGGATCAGCTCCAGCTCGAGCATGTCGCCATGATGGGAATTGCGCATCAATACCGCTTGCCGGCGTAGCGCAACGCCTTGTTCGCGTGTCGCCAGGATCTGTTCGACGATGTAGAGCGCCTGGGCCTTGTCGTCTTGAACGGATACATAAAAGGGGCGGCGCGAGGACGTGCGCCCCGAGCGCAACTCTTTCTGGTACTGCCGCGGGCTGTCGCCCATCAACATGTTGGCGGCGTCCAGGATGGGCTGGACGGAGCGATAGTTGTGCTCCAGCTTGATGATTTCCGCCGCAGGCGTGAAGCGCGCTGGGAACTGGAGGATGTTCTCGATGCTCGCCGCACGAAACGAATAAATGGCCTGCGCGTCGTCGCCGACCACGCAGACACCGGCTCCCTGCGGCTTCATGGCCGTCACGATTTCCGCCTGCAGCGTGTTCGTGTCCTGATACTCGTCGATCAAGACGTGCGAGAAGCGGGCGCCGATGGCCTGCGCGAGCTCCGACTGCTGAACGAGCAAATGCCAGTAGAGCAACAGGTCGTCGTAATCGAGCAGCTGCTGTGAATGCTTGAGCTCCACGTAGCGGCGGAACAGCTTGGCAAGATCGTCTGTCCACTCGGCGCACCAGGGAAACGCATCCTGCAGGGTTTGTGCGAGTGGGGCGCGGCTGTTCACCTTGTGCGAGTAGATCGCAAGGCAAGTGTCCTTGCGCGGAAAGCGCTTTTCTTTCTTCGAGAAGCCCAATTCCTGGCGGACCACGTCCAGCAGATCGGACGCGTCGCCTCGATCCATCACCGAGAACGACGGTTCGAGTCCGACCACGTGCGCATACTCGCGGATCAGTCGATTCCCAATGGAGTGGAACGTGCCCGACCAGAGCAGGCGCGCGGCATTGATGTGAATCGAACCGGCTCGCGGCGAGTTGGCCAATGCTTGAGTCGCGATCCGTTCCGCCCGCCGGAGCATCTCCTGGGCGGCACGACGCGTAAACGTCAGCAATAGAATGCGCTCGGGCGCCACGCCTTCGAGCAGCAGGTGCGCAACTCGATGGGCGAGCGTGTTGGTTTTGCCCGTGCCGGCGCCGGCGATGATCAACAGCGGACCCGAGCCGAATCCTTCGGCCGAGCGCGCGCCATAGAGAGCCGCCCGCCGTTGAGCGGCGTTCAGGGTGTCTCCAAAGGCGGGCGCGGAATCGGGGGCGGTGCTGGCTGCAATGCTCATCGCCGCCTATGATGGCGCAAAACTGTATATAACGACAGAGCTGCTTGCTTGCCGATGTAACGCCGTGATCGGCAGAATTTCGCTCCATGCTCCAACTCGTGCCGCATCTGGTGACACAGCACACTGCCCGCCTCTGGCTGTGTGCACGGGGCGTCGACACGGGGCAGCTGGGCTCGATCTCATTGCGAGTCAACGGGAAGGAGGTGCCGGTGAAAGACTGGGAGGCCTTCCCGCCCGCCCGCTCCAGTGACTGGCAACCCGTGGGCGCCATGCCACTGCTTTACCAGCTCATCGAGATGGGTACCTTGCACCCGGATCGCGCGTACGAAGCCAGCGCCAGTCTCGGCAACGGCGAGCCGGCGCGCGCGCGCTTCAATACCTTGCCCGAGCAGTTGGGCGAGGAAACCAAGCCGCTGCGCGTGTTGCTGTCGTCTTGTTACTTCACCGGCAACAAGCGTTCGAGGCTCGCTTCAGCGTTGTTCGCGCAGCTCGATCGCAATGGCGTGCGCCCGCATTTGAGGATCTGGGCGGGCGATCAGGTGTATCTGGACGCACCGTGGTACGAGTTCGCGATCAAAACTCACAGCGTCTCCGAGTTGGAGAAACTGCACTCCGCGACCTATGCACGCACCTGGTTTGCCGATCAGGGACTGAACACCGTCTTGCCGCAGGGAGCGAACGTGTTCTGCACCGACGATCACGAACTTTGGAACAACGCACCTCACCCGAGCATGGTCGCTCGCGATACAGGCGATCCCGGCAAGCGCAAGGCATGGCGGGCAATCGCTCGTGCGCTCGGACAAGCGTTTCAAGGCGACACAGCGAACGGTCACCGCTTCCGCGTGCCGCCGCTGGATTTCTTCGTATTGGACACCAGAGTGAATCGCACCCAGGAACGTCTGTTCTCCGACACGCAGTGGCAACAGCTTCGCGCCTGGGCCGCGGAGCCTCAGGGATTGGGTGTGCTGGTGCTGGGCCAGCCGATCTTCGAGAGCACCTCGAAACGCAGAGGCGAGCTTGGCGATTATCGTCTCGCGGACTATGAGCGTGACTACAGCGAGCTGATGGACTTGCTGGGTCGTGCAACTCGCAGTACGACGCTGCTCACCGGCGACGTGCACTTCAGCCGCGCCACGTGGTCTTCGTTTCCAGCGAGCGCAACGGCACGCAACGAACGGCGTGTTACCGAACTGATCAGTTCGCCGCTTGCATTGGTGGCCGGCGGAGGGTTGCTATCTGTACTCGGCGATTGGGTCGCTGCGCCGGCCAAGGCGAGCTTGCCGGCCCGGCATTCGTTCAGCGGCACTACCGTGCACAGCGACGAGTCGCTGCAGTCCGCCGCCGAAGGCACAATGCTGCTGGAGTTCTATCGTCGCGGACAACGCGTGTTCTGTACGGTCTCGCAGTGGCGGCTGAACGATCTCGATGCCAGTCGCCCGTCGTTTCGCCAGGAATATTTCTTAGGGATCAGCCAATGAATCTTTCCGGACTGCGCCGCTCCGATGTTGCCAGCGGCAATCCTCTGCTGAAGGAAACGCCCGCGGAGTCGGCCCCACAAGGCGCGGCGGCGAATTTCACCTGGCTGAGCTCGACCGGCTATCGCGATGGTGTGGTGCTGCTCGGCGGCACGTCCATCGTCGACTTCCGGATGAGGGTGGCGCAGTCGGAGTTGCGCCAGGATTTATTGCCGAGCTTCTGGTCCACCTGTGGCCTGCTCATCGACGGCAACGTGCTGATGACGGCCCGCGTGGACGCCATCAGCAACAGCAGCGCGCGAGTCGAGCGCAATGGCTTGGAGGCGGTGAAGCTGGATGCGGAGTCGCGCTACGGGGATTCGATGTTCTATCCAAACGTTGCGATTCTGCAGTTTACGGACGATCACGCCGCGATCAGGGAACACGTGGCGCGCATCGGGCAGGAGCGCACGATCGTCGATCTGTTGGCTCAGATCGTTGCGTGGTTGGGTTATTGCTGGGCGGTTGGCGATCGCGGCAATCCGCTGATGCACGGACATGGCATTCCGTCCGCGACGCTGCTCGAGCGGGCGCACGGCCTGGCAAATATCGATCTCAGTCCGGGGTTGCCATCAGCGTCGAGTTGTCCCGAGGCCATCTGGCAGGCGGCGCGGTGGTGGTACAAGGCGTACGACGCTGCGGAATCGTCCTCGTTCACGCCGCGGGGCGCTTATCTGATTCGCCAGTCCGCTGCCGCGGCGCTGGGCATTCGCGACGATGTACAAGGCGATCAGATCGTCGGCACGACGCGCAGCGATGAGTTGATCGAAGGTCTGCGACGGCGTGGCGACTCGGAGTCATCGAAGCCGCGCCCCACCGCCAAGCGAGGGGCGCAAGCCAAGAAGAAGTAGCGCCCGCTATCAAGTGTGCGGCGGGTTCAAATACTTGCCGTGCCAATCCAGGTAGCGCTGCATCCGATCTTTCAAGTACGTCGGCTTGCGGATCCCGTGGTGCTCGCCCGGATAGATGATCAGCTGGGTCGGCACGCCGAGGCTGCGGAGCGCTTGATACATCTGTTCTGAATTCAGCAAAGGCACGTTGAAGTCCTGCTCGCCGCACAGGAACAACGTCGGCGTCTTGATGCGGTCGGCGTGCAAGAACGCGTACGAGTTGTGCAGATAGGTGTCGAGATTCTTCCAGGGCAGGCCCAGCTCCATCTCATATTCGCGGATGTACATGTCCGTGCCATAGCCCGCCAGCACGTTCGAGATCGACGCGCCGCTGGTCGCCGATTTGAAGCGCGTGTCCTTGGCAATCACGACGTTGGTGAGAATGCCGCCATAGCTCCAGCCACCGACGCCTAGCCGGTTCGGATCGGCGATGCCCTGCTGCACGACATAGTCCACCGCGCCAAGCACGTCCTCCGAGTCCTTGCCGCCCCAATCTTTATAGATGGCGGTCGTGAACGCTTCGCCTCGCCCCGAGCTGCCGCGAGGATTCGCAGAGACGATCACGTACCCCTGGGACGCAAAGATCTGCCATGGCAGCGTGAACGAGTTCGCGTACTGGGAGACCGGCCCGCCGTGAATCCACAGCAAGGTCGGATAGCGCTGGCCAGCAACGTAGCCCGCTGGCTTCACAACGAAGCCGCTCACGCGCGTGCCATCCTTCGACGGAAAGGAGATCTCTTCGGTCGTGGCGAGTTGCACGCTCGCCAGCCACTCGTCATTGTGATGAGACAGCACGCGCGTTTGCTTGCCATCGAATGCATACACCGCATCCGGCGAGTCCACGGTGCTGTCGAGGACGGCGATGCGACCTTTGCTGCCCAGATCGTAGTCAGTCGTTTCGCGTCGACCGTCGAGCAAGCGATCGATCTTGCCGTTCGCCACATTCAGGCGCGACAGCACCTGGTTGCGATCGTCTTCGAGCAGGAAGTAAATGGCTTTGCCGTCTGCCGACCAGTGGGGCTGGATCACATTGCGGTCCAGAGTCTTTGTGACAATGCGCGACGTGCCGCCGGTCGCCGCGACAACCGCCAGGTTGTGAACCGAGTAATAAATGAGCTTCGGGTCGCCTGCAGTCACGAACGCCAGCTCTCGCCCATCGGGGCGCCACGACGGTGCGCTCATCCATGAGGAGTCGCCGGTGTCGCCTTGGAACCTGGTAACCAGCGTCGCGCTCGCGCCGGCACGCGGCTCGATGGTGTACAAGCCGAACTCGTTGTTGCGATCCGGATCTTCGTTGCGATTGCTATAGAAGGCGATACGGCTGCCGTCGGGTGACCAGCGCGGCATGCTTTCGTCGAAACGATCCGGCGTGAGGTTGTCCGCCTTGCGCGTGGCTACGTCGAATACATACAAATGACGGCGCTGCGTGCCCAGATAGCCGGTGCCGTCCTCTTTGAAGTAGAAGCGATCGATGACAATGGGCGCCGGCGTCTTGTCCTTGTCCGCGCCGCGCTGTTTACGGGGATCTTCGTCGCTGACGATCAGCGCCAGTTTCTTGCCGTCGGGCGACCACTCGAAATCGACCACGTCGCCATTGAAGCCGGTCAGCGGCTTGGCTTCGCCGCCCTGGCGATCCAGCAACCACACTTGTTCCGGCGGATCGTCTTCGCCGCGGGCGGTGAGAAAGCCGAGGTACTTGCCGTCGGGACTCCAGCGGGGCGAGCTCTCGCTGTCATCGGAGTTGGTGAGCTGCACGCTTTGTTTGCCGTCCCAGCTCGACATCCAGATGTGGCTGTTGCCTTTGTCCTTGACCGGATCGGCCGTGCGGACCACGTAGGCGACCCACTGCCCGTCCGGCGACACCTGTGGATCGCTGATCTCCCGCACGGCGTTGATGTCTTCGGCGGTGAGCGGCCGGCGCTCGGCCGCGGCCATAGCTATCGATGGAACAAACTGGCAAGCGACCCAGCCGAGTAGCAAGGCACGCAACGTGACATTCAGCATTTGGAACGGGACTCCCGGAGGAAGAGGAGCGCAGAGTGTCGTACGGCAAATCCTTCGTCAATTCAGCACCTCGGAACCAAGGCTTTTTCCGAACGTTTTGCCACGGCAACCCTTCGATAGGGCAAGAGGCGAGAGCATGAAGCCATTGGTGTGGTTGGGATTTGCATTAGTCGTGGCGTGGGCCGTTCTCTGGCTCGGCATCAAGATGGCCGTGTTCGCCGTGCACGCGCTGCTGCTGATCGGCGTGGCCCTGATCGGCTGGGGCCTGCTGCACCGAGGGCATGCCGACAGTTCGTCTTAACATTTGATAGCTGGCCATGCGTGACCTGCCGCCAGATCTCCCCGAATCGGTAGTGCAGGCTCATCAGCACGCACGAGCCAACGGATTGATCTATGTATCGGACGCCGAGCCGGGTATCGGGCGTCACAAGCGCGGCACGGGCTTCTACTATGTAGGCCCCGACCACAAGCGCATTACCGAGGAGCGCGTCCTAGCCCGCATTCGCAAGCTGGCCATTCCGCCGGCCTATACCGATGTCTGGATCTGCACCAAGGAGCGCGGGCACCTGCAGGCAACCGGCCGCGATGCTCGCAGGCGCAAGCAGTATCGATATCACGCCGAGTGGCGCACCACGCGCGACAACGGCAAGTTCACCAAGATGATCGAATTCGGCGCGCAGCTGCCCAAGCTGCGGCGCCGGCTCAAACAGGATCTGGCATTGCCGGGCCTGCCCAAGAACAAGGTGCTGGCGGTCATCGTCACTTTGCTCGAGGAAACATTGATTCGAGTGGGCAACGAAGAGTACGCCCGCGCCAACCAGTCCTATGGGTTGACCACCCTTAGAAACAAACATGTGAAGTTTCTGAGGGACGGGCGGGCGTCGTTCAACTTCCGCGGCAAGAGTGGCCGCCCGCACGAAGTGGTGTTGGACGACCGCAGGCTCGGGCGCCTGATCAGACACATTCAGCAGCTGCCCGGGCAGGCGTTGTTTCAATACGTGGACGATGACGGCAAGCGCCAGCCGGTGGACTCGGGCATGGTGAACGAGTACCTGCACGAGGCCATGGGCGGCGACAACGATTTCACCGCCAAGGATTTCCGGACCTGGGGTGGCACGGTGCGAGCCATCGCGTTCCTGGCGTGCCAGGCGCGCCAGGAACCCATGAGTCAGCGCGCCTTCAATGGCTGCGTGGCCGCCACGGCTCGCAACGTTGCCGAGGCATTGGGTAACACCCCGGCGGTGTGCCGCAAGTCATACATCAATCCAGTGGTGTTCGATGCCTGGAAGGCAGGCATCGTCGAGAAACGAGTCCCGCAAAAATCGATGTCGCCGCGCCAGATGGAGCAGGCCGCGCTGGCGTTGCTCAAGACTCAGCACAAGACAACCGCTAAATAGGCCGTTTGCGCTTCGTACGGCTCTCCAGCAAGATGCGCCCGCCGGGGCGCAGCCCGGCACAGAAGCGGTGCGGGCATGCAGCCGGAAAAACAAACATCCTCCAAAGGAATGACGATCGGTCTGGCGTTGCTGTTCGGCGCGGCCGGCGCGTCGATGACGTCGGATCTCGAGAATTTCTGGTTCGCTGCGCTGCTCGGGGCATTGCTGGCCCAGATCTTTCATTTGCGTGGCCGCGTGCAGTCGTTGGATGAGCAAATGCGCTCGCTGCGGATGACTGTCGAGTCTCCCGAGCCGAAGCCCAGCGCTGCTTCGCAAGCTGTCGCTGAAAGCGCACCAGCGCCGACGGCCTCGCCGGGTGTCGCGGCAGCTCGAGCCTCGGCAGAGCAAGTTACCTCAGCCGTGCCGCCGAGTGTTGTTCAGCCAACGCCTCCGACGGCGGCTCCTCGCGAGCGAGCCGCACCGTCACCGCCGCCGCGGCCCGTTCCGCCGCCGGAGCCGTCTGGCATCGAGCGCTTGTTCGGCGAGTTCATGAGCTGGCTGAAGCGCGGCAATCCGCTGGCGCGCATCGGTATCGTCATTCTGTTCTTCGGCGCGACGTTCCTGGCGAAATATGCGGCCGAGAACAGCTTGTTCCCGATCGAGCTGCGCTTCGTTGCGATCGCGATCGGCGCGTTCGCACTGCTGATCGTGGGTTGGCGATTGCGTGAGAAGCGGCCCGTCTATTCCGAGGTGCTACAGGGTGGCGGCATCGCGGGTTTGTATCTAACCGTCTATGCGGCAACACGCTTCGATTTGCTGCCGACCGGACTCGCTTTCGGGCTGCTGGTCGTGGTCGCCCTGGCCGCCGCGATTCTGGCGGTCGGACAGAACGCGCTTTCGCTGGCAGTCATCGGCACCGCGGGCGGCTTCCTCGCCCCGGTCATGGTGTCGACGGGCAGCGGCAATTACATCGCTTTGTTCAGCTACTACGCCATCCTGAATCTCGGAGTGTTTGCGGTGGCTTGGTTCCGTACGTGGAAGGTGCTCAACGTACTGGGCTTCCTGTTCACGTACACGATCACCGGCCTGTGGCGCTTCAACGGCTATGAAAGCGACGATTTGTTCGCCGCCGACGCCTTCCTCATCCTGTTCTTCCTGATGTACGTCGGCGTCTCGATCCTGAACTGCGTGCGCCAGCCGCCCGATCTGAAGGGCTATGTCTCCGGCTCGCTGGTCTTCGGATTGCCGGTGGTCGCGTTTGGCTTGCACGCGTCGATGGTCTCGCGCATCGAGTATGCGATGGCGTGGAGCGCGTTTGCGCTTGGCGCGTTCTACCTGGCGCTGGGTTGGACGCTTTATCGCACGCGTCACGAGAGCTTTCGTTTGCTGGTCGAAGCCTTTGCCGCGTTGGGTGTGATCTTCGCCAGCCTCGCCATTCCCCTTGCCTTCGATACGCGCACGACGGCGGCCATGTGGGCAGTCGAGGGCGCCGGGTTGTTGTGGCTCGGTGTGCGCCAGGAGCGCAAGCTCGCTCGAGCGTTCGGCGCATTGCTACAGATCGCGGCAGGCATGGGTTATCTGATGGGCATGCACTATCGGAATGCCGAGGACCTGCCGATTCTCAACAGCACGTTGCTCGGCGCAGTCATGCTCAGCATCTCCGGCATCTGCAGCGGCTACTGGCTGTTTCGTAATCGCCCGCGACAGGCGCGCTACGAGTCCGGCGCCGATGCGGTGTTCACTTTTTGGGGTGTCGGTTGGTGGCTGCTGGGGGGATTGCGCGAGATCGAAACGTACTTCCCCGATGCGGCGTATGGCGCGGCGTTGAGCTTCGTCGCGTTGACGCTTGCGCTGCTGGCCTGGCTGAGTTTGAAACGCGAATGGCGCTTGCCGCTGCTGATCGCGACGTACCTGCCGCCGTTCGTTGCCTTGTTTGCCTTGACCGGCGCGATGAACTTTGGGCATCCGTTCGTTTGGTGGGGCGCGGTCGGTTGGGTGCTGCTGTTTGTCGCGCACTTCGCGATGCTACGCTTGGGCGAGAGCCGCGACGTGCCAGGGCTCAATTGGCTCCACGCCGGCGCAGCCTGGGTGTTCGCGCTCATCGTCGCGTGGGAAGCGAGTTATCGAATCGCCGAGCTGACGACTGGTGTGTGGGCGTTACTGCCCTGGGGCGTCGTGCCTGCGCTGGCGGTCGCCTGGCTCGGCCGCCAACAGCTGAGTCCTCGTTGGCCGGTCGCGATACGCGAGCAGGCGTATCGGGTCTACGGCGCCATGCCGCTCGTTGGCGCGATGGCCCTTTGGATACTCGTGATCAACCTGAGCAGCACGGGCGACTCGACCTGGCTGCCCTATCTGCCCCTACTGAATCCGCTCGATATCAGTGTCGCACTGTGTTTCGCGGCGCTCGCGATGTGGTGGAGCTCGCTGACAGACGAGCAGCGCACGATTCTCTGGCAGTTCGATTCCCGAGCGCTGATTGCAATCGTCGCCGGCCTGGTCTTCGTCTGGTTGAACGCCGCGTTGATTCGCACGCTCCATCACAACTTCGGGGCGCCGATCACAAGCCATGGAATGGCGCATTCCACGCTGGTGCAAGCTTCGCTCTCGATCTTCTGGGGCGTATTGGGCTTCACTGCCATGACGCTGGCCGCGCGCCAGCGATGGCGATACGTCTGGATCGTCGGCGCGGCGCTGATGGTCGTCGTCGTCGGCAAACTGTTCTTCGATCTGGCCAATGTCAGCGCCATCGGCAAGATCGCCTCGTTCCTCACGGTGGGGGCGTTGCTGGTGGTGACCGGCTATCTCGCACCTCTGCCTCCCCGCAGGGTGAACGAGCAGGTGACGGAATGATGGGCTCGACCAACAGGACCTTGCAATCGTCTATGACCGTGCGCGCAATGTTCGTTTCATTCGGCTGTTTGCTGGCAGCGAGTGTCGGCGCCGCTCCGCCCAGCCAGAACGACTATTCCAGCGGCATGTCGGTCCGGGCGAACTACTCC
Organism: Peristeroidobacter agariperforans; assembly: GCF_004138335.1. Lineage (GTDB taxonomy): Bacteria > Pseudomonadota > Gammaproteobacteria > Steroidobacterales > Steroidobacteraceae > Steroidobacter > Steroidobacter agariperforans. The sequence goes on from NZ_RYFW01000001.1 coordinate 1,046,584, forward strand.
CAGCCGATAGTCGAGACCGTGCTGCCCGACGATGTGTATCGCGCGATTACTCGTGCCGATCTGGGCGATCTGCGGGTCTTCAACGCCGATGGAATGCCGGTGCCGCATGCGTTTTGCGCAGCTCCTTCGAGTATGGCTCCGGAGGTGACCGAACAGTCGCTGCTCGTGTTCGTGCTGCGAGGACGGGATCAGATCTACACGGACAACTCGCGCGTCGCCGTCGAAACATCGTCCGGCACCCGCGTGAACGTGGAGGAATCGTCGGCGCTCGCACCCGAAGTGGTCAGCGGCCTGATGCACATCATCGATGCCCGCCCGACTCAGACGCTGCGCGCCATCCGTTTCGACTGGCGCAGTCCCGACGGCGCTTCCGAGGTGAAAGTTCGCATCGAGGCCAGCGAAGATCTGGATCGGTGGCAAACCATCGTGCCCGCCAGCACCTTGTTACTCGCGCAGCAGGGCGATCAGGAATTGCGTCGCGAGCGCATCGAGTTGCCGAATCGCAAGTACAGCTATCTGCGCGTGCAGCGTGTCGACAGCGGTCCGCCGTTGGTCCTGAATTCGGTTACGGCCGAGCAAGTTGCCGCCGCGGAAGAAATCGAACCCATGTGGTTCAACGCGCATCCAATGACATCCAAGGAAGCGGATGTTTTGTACTTCGATTCCCAGCACCAGGCGCCGGTCACTTATGCGCGCATACGCCTGCCACAACCGAACAGCACGGTCAGCGTGAGTTTGCAGAGCCGGGCCGATGAAGGCTCTCCCTGGCGCAGTCGTTGGACCGGCGAAAGTTATGTCATCGTCTCGGACACCGTGCGGCGGGAAAGCCCGCCGGCGCAGTTCCAGGCGACCACCGATCGATATTGGCGCCTGCAGATCCTGAAAGATCCGCAGGTGTATCAGGACAGCACGCTCGAGCTGGGCTACCGGCCGGCCAAGCTGCGGTTTCTCACCCAGGGCCCGAGCCCGTTCACCGTGGCGTTCGGCAGTCGCCGGGCGGAACCGGCTCAACCGGCGGTTTGCGATGGCCTGCTGGCCAACATGAGCGCCGCCGACCGGGAGCGGATGATCGAGCAGGGCTTCGTGGATCAGATCGTTCAGTTGGGCGGCGCCGATGCCTTGAAACCGCTGCCGAAGAAGACCCCGGCCAAGGTAGTCGTTTTGTGGGTGGTCCTGGTCGTCGGAGTGGCGCTGCTGGTTGGAATGGCCCTGTCGCTGCTGAAGCGCGTAAGGCATCCCACGAACTAAGCGGCCAGCCGGAGAATTCGTCCGGCGTCTGAACTAGAATGGGCGCCCTTTTTCCTGGGCCGGGTGCGCGGGCGCCCCTGATTCCCATGCGCTTTCCGCAAGATTTCGATGTCATCGTCGTGGGCGGCGGTCACGCCGGCACCGAGGCTGCTCTGGCCTCGGCGCGGATGGGTGTGCGCACGCTGCTGCTCACGCAGAGCATCGAGACCCTGGGCCAGATGAGCTGCAATCCCGCCATCGGCGGCATCGGCAAGGGCCATCTGGTGAAGGAAATCGATGCGCTCGGCGGCGCCATGGCGCAGGCCGCGGATCGCGGTGGTATTCAGTTTCGTACCCTGAACGCCAGCAAGGGCCCGGCGGTTCGCGCCACTCGGGCGCAAGCCGATCGCGTGCTGTACAAGGCCGCGGTCCGTTCGATGCTGGAGAACCAGCCGAACCTGACGCTGTTCCAGCAGGAAGTTGCCGATCTCATCGTCGAGCACGAGCGCGTTCATGGCGTCGTGACTCAGACCGGCATCGAGTTTCGTGCGCGGGCCGTAGTCCTCACCGTGGGCACGTTCCTCGCCGGCAAGATTCATGTGGGTCTCACCAACTATCAGGGCGGACGTGCGGGTGACCCGCCGTCGAATCGTCTCGCTGAGCGGTTGCGCGCACTGCCTTTCCGCGTGGGTCGTTTGAAAACCGGCACACCGCCGCGGATCGACGGCCGCACGATCAACTACGACGGCCTGCTGGTGCAGCCGGGCGATGAGCCGGCGCCCGTGTTCTCATATCTCGGCCGTCGCAGCGATCATCCGCGCCAGGTGAATTGTCATATCACCGCGACCAACGAGCGCACGCACGAGATCATTCGCGCGGGCTGCGATCGTTCGCCCATGTACACCGGCGTCATCGAAGGCGTCGGGCCGCGCTATTGCCCGTCGGTGGAAGACAAGATCCATCGTTTCGCCGACAAGACCTCGCATCAGATTTTCATCGAGCCCGAAGGGCTGACGACTCACGAGATCTATCCCAACGGCATTTCCACCAGCCTGCCGTTCGATGTACAGCTGGACCTGGTGCGCTCGATCAAAGGGTTCGAGAACGCGCACATCACGCGGCCGGGCTATGCGATCGAGTACGACTACTTCGACCCTCGCGACCTTCGTTACAGCCTGGAGACGAAGTTTATCGGCGGCCTGTTCTTCGCCGGCCAGATCAATGGCACGACCGGTTACGAAGAAGCCGCGGCGCAGGGTTTGCTCGCGGGTTTGAACGCGGCGCTGCTGACGCAAGAGCGTGAAGCGTGGACGCCCCGTCGCGATGAGGCGTATATCGGCGTGCTGGTCGACGACTTGATCACTCGCGGCACGAGTGAGCCCTATCGCATGTTCACGAGCCGCGCCGAGTATCGACTGCTGCTGCGAGAAGACAACGCCGATCTGCGCTTGACCGCGAAAGGTCGCGAGCTGGGCCTGGTAAACGACGAGCGTTGGGCGTTCTTCGACGCGAAGCGCGCAGCTATCGATGCCGAAGTCGTGCGCCTGGACAAAGCAATCGTGCGTCCGCAGCACCTCACCGAAGAGCGTTCGCTCGAACTGCTCGGAACCACGCTGAGTCGCGAGGCACACGGTTTCGATTTGTTGCGACGGCCGGAAGTGTCGTACGCGGCGCTCGCCTCGATCGAACAGGTCGGCAAGGCCGACTGGATGGATGCTGCCGACGTCGACGAACGGCTGGCGGAACAGGTGCAGCTGCAAGTCGAAGTGCAGGCGAAGTACACCGGCTACATCGATCGCCAGCAGGACGAGATCGAGCGGCAACGCCGTCATGAAGACACGCGACTGCCGGACAATATCGACTATGCGCAGGTGCGTGGCCTGTCGATGGAAGTGCGCCAGCGCTTGCAGGAAGCACGGCCGGACACGGTCGGTCGTGCGGCGCGGATCCCGGGCGTTACTCCGGCGGCAATTTCACTTTTGCTGGTTCATCTGAAGCGCCGTCAGGGTGTTCCCTCACAGCGGGCGAGCTGATTTCGCGCCTTTTCCGCGGAACTCGAAGTTGCTTCACAACTTGCGGAAGGGGCATGGCGGCGCAGCCTGCCATTCCGTAAAGTCTCCCGGTCCCCGGTCGATGTTTTGAGCGAGGTTCACAGTGCTCTGTGACCTCATTCGTCGTTTCCCCGAGGGCTGACTGCTACCTTTGCTGCCACTCTTTTGACTTTGCACGTCCATGATCTGGTTCGTTCTCTTTGCCAGCACGGTGTTCGGCTTGTACTTCTGGCGTCAGTACGCACAGAGGCAGCGCGAGTTGAACAGCCCGCTCGCCAGCCATCGCTCCGGCCATAGCCACATCGGCCAGGTCGTGGTGTTGGAGCAGGGGCTGCAGAACGGCGCGGGCCGCATTCGCCTGGGCAATCGCGATTGGAGCATTCGCGGGCCGAACCTCCCGCCGGGCGCGCGGGTTCGCGTCACTGGCGTGGACGGCACGGTGCTGCTGGTCGATCGAGTCGCCGCCTGAAGGCTCCGGCTAGCGGCAGCCGTTTTCTTTCTTCGCTCGCTCGCCGTTATCTTTCCATAACGTTTCGGCTTGCGACTTCGCCGCATCCAGCACCTGCGCGGGCTGGCCTTTTTCCAGCATCGGAATGCTCTGCGCGAAGCCTAGCGACGTGACGATGTAGGCGTCGCCCATGCAGCCGGCTTCATTCAACTGATCCCCGAAGTACTGCCACGCTAACAATTGCACGCGGGGCATCTGCCGGCCCCATGGCATGCGAACCATCGACAGGAATGCTGTCGGCTCGCCATCGCGCGCGGCGTCGGTGCCGAAAGCGAGAGCAGTGCGCGTATCGGCCGGATGACCATCGCAGCCGAGCGACATGCAGTTCGCCAGGTCCAGCTTTGCTTTCGGCATGCTGCGGCCGGCTACCTTGAGCAGGTCGCGAATCTTGCTGACGTTCTCGGTGGTCTCGCCGCGTTGGACGGCTACCAACAGGTTGCTCGCCGCTGCATACATTGCAGGCGCGTAATTTTTACTGATCGCCGCCTGTAACAAAGCTTCGCGCTTGACGGGATCGCGCGTGAACGGCGCCAATTCGGCAGCGCTCGCCGGATCGCCGGCATCCGCCGCCGCACGCAAGCGCGATTCGATACCGGCGAAGTCGAAGCGCGCCTGGCTGCAACCTTGCTTGGCGCGCGGATTGAATTCGGCTTGGGCCTTCAGCACGCCGGCGACTCGACCAGCCCGTTCCGCCGGAAACTGTTTGGCGACTTGAGGCAGCTGCGCCTGCCAATCCTGTTGGCGCGACTGGGACACCGAATTGCACCAGTGCTGGATGCGCACGAGGGCAATGTTTGCATTCCGATTGCCCTGCGCGGCGAGCGTGCTCAAGCTCGCGACGGCTTTGTGCGCTTCGCCACGCGCGATCTGATCGATGACTTCGTCACCGACGTCCAGGCCACGAAAGTTACGAAACGTGGTGACTCGCTGCAGCGTTTGCTGAAATTCAGTTTCATCCGTCGGCGCGATGGTGACGGGGGGCGCTTCCGGCGGTGCTTCAGGAGGAGCCGCCTGCTTCGGCTTCTCGATGGCGTGCGCGGCGCTCTGGATCAAGAGCAGCGCTGCCGCAAAGGCAGCGCTGCGTAGCGTTTCGTGAAAGCTGCGATTCATAGGAATAGCCGCCCCCGCCGACGACCCTCGATTACGGATTCGGGATCAGATCGTACTCGACCTGCACGCTGCCGTTGAATCCCATCTGGCCGCTCTGGTAGGAGCCGCCGGCGTCGGAAGCCATCTCGGCGCGAGCCATGTTGGCTTTCATCATCGGCATCGGCGGCGGCACGAAGCCAGAGCTGGCGGAAATCGTACGCGGCGCGCCCAAACGAGCGCCGGCGGCCTTGGCCACGGCTTCCGCATTCAGCTTCGCGTCAGCAACGGCCTTCGCGAGGGCTTCACGCTCCAGGTCGCGCCGCTTGGTCGAGTCCAGGCGCGGATCGCCGACCGAATTCACGCCGAGGTCGAACGACTTCTCCATCAGCTGGCCGAGCTTGTCCAGATCGCGCAGTTCGATCTCGATCTGGCGCGAGACGTAGTAGCCGATCAGGTTGCGTTCCTTGGCGTTGTTGTCCCAGTTGTACTCGGGCTGAACACTGACGCGCGTGGTGCGCACGTATTTCTGATCGATCTTCAAATCGCGCGTCAGCTTCAGCACGGCGTCGACGGTCTTCGTGACTTCGTTGCGCGCGTCTTCCATCTTCGGCTTGCGTGCTTCGACGCCCAGCGTGATCAGGGCGCGATCCGGCTCAGCCTGAATCTCAGCTTGACCGGAGACGCTGATGGTGCGCGGACGCTCGGCTTCCGCGCCGGCAGCCCAGCCGGAAATCAACAACGCGCAAGCGGCGGCAGTGCTGAGCTGAAGAGTTCTGAATCGCATGTGAATGTTCCTTGATTACAAGCCGCTGATCCGCGGCAGGTCAGAAGCTTTGTCCGTGGCGACGGCGGCAAGTTCAGCGTCCGGCCGCGCGAGAAAAAAATATCGCTGCGCTCAACCCAACAAGCGTCGTATCAACGTTTGTAGCTCGGATCGGTCGCGCTGCAACCTGTCCCCGAGGCCCGCGACGATCATTTCGAGCTCACCGGTGGCGCGCTCGAAGTCATCGTTCACGACGACGTAGTCGAACTCGTTCCAATGGGACATGTCGGCGATCGAATCGCGCAGGCGACGCGCGATGACTTCATCGTTGTCCGTTTGCCGGCCGCGCAAGCGTTGTTCGAGTGCTTCGCGCGAGGGCGGCAGGATGAAAATGGACTGACATTCGGGCATGGCGCGGCGAATCTGTTGCGCACCCTGCCAGTCGATCTCTAGCAGCACGTTCTCGCCACTGCGAAGCATGCTTTCGACCTGAGGTTTCGAGGTGCCGTAGTAATTGTCGAACACACGGGCGTGCTCGAGGAAATCGCCGGCCGCAACCATGCGCTCGAACTCGGCGTGATCGACGAAGAAGTAATCGCGGCCGTGGTGTTCGTTGGGACGAGGTTTGCGAGTCGTATAGGAAATGGAAAAGCGCAGCGACGGCACGCGCGCCATCAATGCACGCACCAGCGTCGTCTTGCCCGCACCCGACGGCGCGGCGATCACAAAGAGTTTTCCTCGGGTTCCCGACACTGCACTCATTCCACGTTCTGTACTTGTTCGCGCATCTGCTCGATCGCGACTTTCATATCCACGGCCGCCCGCGTCGTCTCGCTGTCCTGAGACTTGGATGAAAGCGTATTGGCTTCGCGATTCAGCTCCTGCATCAGGAAGTCCAGGCGGCGGCCGGCGGGCTCGGCGGAATTCAGCACCGACGTCACTTCGTCCAGATGCGCGCCGAGGCGGTCCAACTCCTCATCCACATCCATCTTGTGCGCGTACAGCACGAGCTCCTGCTCCAAGCGCTCGGGATCCGCCGTCGTGCCGAGTTGCGCGATCCGCTCGACGATGCGTTCACGCATGCGGCGCGAGACTTCCGGCAAACGCGCGCGTACTGCTTGGACTTGTGTGCGCATCGTTAAACACCGGGTCAGCAACAACTCGCGAATTCGTTGCCCTTCGCGCAGGCGAGTGTCGTTCAACTCGTTCAGCGCTTCCTGCACGAGCTCCAACGCAGCCGCGAGCACCGGCTTGATGTCCACTTCGGCTTCGCGCACCACGCCGGGCCAGCGCAGCACATCGATCGGACTGACCGGCGCGGGATACTTCAGCTGACCCCGGACCTGTTCCACGCGGGCGACCAGCTCGTCCAGCAACTGCGAGTCCAGCTCCAGCGACCGCTGCGTGCCCGCCGCCGACTTCAGGTACAGGTTGGCGTCCACCTTGCCTCGGCGCAGCGCCGCGGTGACCGCCTGGCGCACGTCGTTGTCCAGCGCCTTCAGCTCTTCGGGCAGGCGCAGCGAGGTCTCGAGGTAGCGATGGTTCACGGTGCGCAGCTCGCACACCAGCGTACCCCATGGGCCCTGGCGCTCGCGCCGGGCGAAACCTGTCATGCTGCGGATCATTATTTCGTGCCGTTGGGAGAGATTAAGGCAAACGCTGTCTTACACGGTGCGTGACGCGATGCTATAAAGCGACGCCTTGAAAGGGGCAAGTGTATCAGCTGAAGAGCCGTCCGGCCGGAGCCCGCGCTTGCGGATCGAGCATGCAGATTTAAGTCTGATCGGTGATCGTGAGGACAACCAGGACCGTGTGACCGTCGCCGCCACCGATAAGGCGGCGCTGCTCGTGGTCATCGATGGCATGGGCGGTCATTCCGATGGCAGCCGCGCCGCCGACACGGCGCTGAAAAGCCTGCTGGATTCTTTCCAGCAAACGCCCTTACCGATGTTCGATCCCATCGGCTTCCTGCATTTGTCGCTAAGTCGCGCGCACGACGACGTCGCCCGCCTGGGCAACGGCCAGAGCATCGATGCGCGGCCGCGCGCCACGATTGCGGTGTGCCTGGTCCAGGAAGGCGCAGCCTATTGGGCGCACGTCGGCGACAGCCGCATCTATCACATCCGTCACGGCAAGCTGGTGGCGCGCACCCGCGACCACAGCCATGTCGAGCTGCTGTTGCGCGAAGGCAAGATCACCGAGGAAGAGCTGCCCAATCACCCGATGCGCAACTTCGTCGAGTGCTGCCTTGGCGGCGATCCGGCGATTCCCGAGATGACCATCAGCGGCCGGCACGCACTACAGGCCGGCGACGTGCTGCTGTTGTGTACCGATGGCATCTGGGCAAACCTGCGCGACACGGATATCGCCGCATTTTTCCGGGACGACACACAACAACTGCGGGCCTGGCTGGAAGCCCTGGGCCGACGCGCAGTTCAGGCTGCATCGCCTTTCAGCGATAATTCCACCGCTGCCGTGATGCGCTACCTCAGCAACTAGCAGCATCGCTTTCCTACAGCTTCCGAGGGAGGAAGCATGAAATCCAGACCCAGTGGCCGCGCTCTCGATGAGCTGCGGCCGATCCGCATTACTCGTCGTTTCACCCGTCACGCCGAAGGCTCGGTGTTGATCGAGTGCGGTGACACGCGCGTGCTCTGTACCGCGAGCGTCGAGGAAACCATTCCCTCCTTCCTGCGCAACTCGGGAAAAGGCTGGGTGACTGCCGAGTACGGCATGCTTCCGCGCGCCACTCACACTCGCAACAAGCGCGAGGCGGCGTCGGGTAAGCAAGGCGGTCGCACGCTGGAGATCCAGCGGCTCATCGGCAGAGCCTTGCGCGCGGTGATCGATCTCAAGGCGCTCGGCGAGCGCTCGATCACCGTCGACTGCGACGTTCTGCAAGCGGATGGCGGCACGCGTACGGCTTCGATCACCGGCGGCTATGTGGCGATGGTCGATGCCGTCAATTCACTGGTGCGCAAGGGCGTGCTGCGCGATAGCCCGATTCATGGCCAGGTCGCAGCGATCTCGGTGGGCATCTGGTCGGGACAGCCGGTGCTGGATCTGGATTACGCCGAGGACTCGGAGGCCGAGACCGACATGAACATCGTCATGAACAATGGCGGCGGTTTCATCGAGGTGCAGGGCACGGCCGAGGGTCATGCCTTCCGGCGCGAGGAGCTCGATGCTCTGCTGAATCTGGCCGCGAACGGTTGCGGTCAGCTGCTGGCGCGCCAGCTCGAAGCTTTGAACGCGGATTGAGCGGGGCCCGATGCGCCTGGTGATCGCCACCGGCAATGCCGGCAAATTGAAGGAGCTGCGCGAGCTGCTGCCGCCGCCGGCCTTCGAAGTCCTGCCGCAGTCGCAGTTCACCTCGGTGAGTGTCGAGGAGACCGGGCTGACGTTCGTGGAGAACGCCATCCTGAAAGCACGACACGCGGCGGAAGCATCTGGCTTGCCGGCCATCGCCGATGATTCAGGCCTCGAAGTCGATGCACTCGAGGGTGCGCCCGGCATTTACTCCGCGCGCTATGCAGGCGTAGGTGCGAGCGACGAAGACAATCTGCGCAAGTTGCTCGCCGTGCTGGAAGGCAAATCGCCGGCAGAGCGCACCGCTCGTTATCAATGCGCGTTGGTGTACCTGCGCTCGCCACGAGATCCGTCGCCGCTGATTTGTCAGGCGAGTTGGGAAGGCCGCATCACCAGCAATCGTCGTGGCGCCGGCGGTTTCGGCTACGACCCGATCTTCGAGCTGGCCGATCGCCCGCTGACAGTGGCGGAGTTGCCCGCGGCGGAGAAGAATCTGCTCAGTCATCGCGGCAAGGCGCTGCGTGGCTTGGTCTCCCAGTTGCGCCAGATCTATCCGATCGCGCCGTAGCGAGTTGCTCGTGTCCCTCGTCCTGCCTCCGCTCTCCTTGTACGTGCACATGCCCTGGTGTGTGCGCAAGTGCCCGTACTGCGACTTCAACTCGCACGCGGCGCCGGAGTTGGTGCCGCAGGCCCAATACATCGACGCCTTGCTCGAAGACCTGCAGAACGACCTGGCAGCGGCACAAGGCCGCCCCCTCACGTCGATCTTCTTCGGCGGCGGCACGCCGAGCCTGTTCGCGCCGGATCAGGTCGGCCGACTGCTCGAAGGGGTGCGCCGCCAGCTGCCCTTCGATCCGAGCATCGAAATCACGCTCGAAGCGAATCCCGGCACCATCGAGCACGGCCGCTTCTCGGGCTACCGCGACGCCGGCGTGAATCGCGTGTCGCTGGGGGCGCAGACGTTCAACGAAGAGCAGCTGAAGTTGCTCGGACGCATTCACGGCGCCGGCGACATCGCGCGGGCCGTTGAAGAGCTGCGGCAGGCCGGGCTCGACAATTTCAATCTGGATCTGATGTACGGCTTGCCGGCACAGAGCGTCTCGCAAGCATTGGAGGACCTGGAGCGCGCGCTGGCACTTCAGCCCACCCACCTCTCGCAGTATCAACTCACGCTGGAGCCGGGCACCGTGTTCTATCACCGCCCGCCGGCGTTACCCGACCCCGACGATTGTTGGCAGATGCAGATCGATTGTCAGGAGCTGCTGGCGACGCGCGGCTATGAGCAGTACGAAGTTTCGGCTTACGCGCGAACGGGGCGCAGGAGCCGCCACAATCTGAATTACTGGGAGTTCGGCGACTACATCGGCATCGGCGCCGGCGCGCACGGCAAGCTGACGCGCCCCGATACAGGCGGAGCGATCGTCCGGACCGCTCGAGTGAAGCAACCTCGGGAATACCTGTCCCGCACTGCAAATTCGAGGGTGAGCGAGCATCGCGTGGTGCCGGCCGGGGATTTGCCCTTCGAATTCATGTTGAACGGCCTGCGACTGATCGAGGGTTTCGACGAGCAAACGTTCGAGTCACGCACCGGCTTGTCATTCGCCGTGCTCACGGAGAGCGTGAGCCAGGCAGAACGAAGAGGACTGCTCGAGCGCGACGGAGATCGACACTGGCGGGCGACGGTGGATGGGCAGCGCTTCCTCAACGATCTGCAGGAGCTGTTCTTACCGTCGTAGGAAAAATCCGAACGTCGCGACGGAGCGAAAAGTTCCCTTCCCCTGACCGCAAACAGTGTGATCCGTCCCACAAAATTTTCTTTGAAAACCGATCCCTTAGCACTGCGCGCGGCGGGGTTATGCACACTCGACCAAGCGTGTCGTCCGCGCCCCACGTTGATGACAAAATTACATGCGATATATCAGCAGGGCTTCGTAAGTCATTGATCGCGCAGGGTGAAATACCCTGGTGAAAAAGTGAGCAATTTGACAGCGTCACAATTCTGCAAGGTCCGAGCTCGATGCGGTGGTGAGTCATCCACACACTTATCCACAGACTTTGTGGATAACCGCCGTCAAGTACCTACGAATCCGATTGCCCCCCTCCTGCGATAAGTTTTTTTCTTGCGGGGGTGGCGTTCGGTCGCTACACTTCGCCCCCTTTTTTCGGCCCCGTCCGACCCAAGATATAGCGCCATGAAAGACGGCATCCATCCCGAGTACAAAGAGATCAACGTGGTCTGCAGCTGCGGTAACTCCTTTGTTACCCGCTCCACGCTGGGCCATGACCTGCAGATCGAAGTCTGCTCCAACTGCCATCCGTTCTACACGGGCAAGCAGAAGATCGTCGATACCGGCGGTCGCGTGGACAAGTTCCGCAAGAAGTACGCTCGCTAACACCGGTTGCCGGGGCTCATACCCCAGCGATCATCTGCGAGCCGGCTGAGTCTGCGTTAAGCAGGCATTCAGCAGGCGGGCTCTACATCGAAGGGGCGCTCCGGTTTCCGGGGCGCCCTTTTGTCGTTCGCGTTGTTCCGGTCGCCATTCTGCCGGTAAAGGGAATCCAGTCAGGGAACTCGCGACGATTTGCATCGACATAGAGCTATGGAGTGCAATGGCCACCTCGCCGTTGCCGAGTTGGACGCCGCCATGCCGCTGAAAAACTCTGTTCGCGCCGTGTTGCTCGTGACTCTCGCCGCCGGACCGGCTGCGCTGCTGAGCGGCTGCGCTTCCAATCCCGTGACCGGCAGCCCGGATCTGGTGTTCCAGAGCGAATCCGGCGAGATCAAGCGCTCCAAAGAAGTTCACCCGATGATCATGCAGCAGTTCGGTGGACCGTACGAGAACCAGCAGCTGCAGGCCTATGTGAACGACGTTGGCCAGCGTGCTGCCAAGGCCAGTCACCGTCCCGAGCTCGAATATCACTTCATGGTCCTGGACAGCGAGGACATCAACGCCTTCACGACCGGCGGCGGCTACGTCTACATCACCCGCGGCATCATGAATTACTTGAATTCGGAGGCCGAGCTGACCGCCGTGCTGGGTCACGAGATCGGACACGTCACCGCACGGCATCCGGTGCGGCAGCAGAGCAAGTCGACGTTGTCGAATATCGGCGCGGCCGCAGTTGGCCTGTTCACGGGCAGCGCCGATCTTGCCGGCCTCGCCAACTATGCTGGCGCGGCGCTGGTCAGCGGCTATGGACGAGATCAGGAGCTCGAGGCCGATCGTCTCGGCGCCGAATACCTTACCAAGGTCGGCTACGCGCCCGAGAGCATGATCGACGTCGTGCGCCTGCTGAAGAACCAGGAGATGTACGAGATCGCGCGCGCTCGAGAGGAAAAGCGGGAGCCGCGTGTCTATCACGGCGTGTTCGCGACTCACCCGGACAACGATCAGCGTCTCACCGAAGTGGTGAAAGCCGCGGACAAGCTCAAAGGTGGGCCGACCGATAATCTCGATCCCGGCCGCGAGAAATATCTGAAGCAGATCGAAGGTCTGCCGATGGGGCCGAGTCGCTCGCAAGGCGTGCTCAAAGGCAATCGCTTTTATCACGCCGACATGGGACTGACGCTGGCCTTCCCGAGCGGCTGGACGGTCGAGAACCAGGCCGATCGCGTCGTCGCACTCTCGCCGCAGAAAGACAGCGTTCTGCAGATGCAGACGCAGGCGCCGCCGCCGAACACCGGGCCGCGTGAATTTCTTTCACGCCTGCTCGCGCGCTCCAGCGCCAGTCAGTCAGAGCCCATCGAGGTGAATGGGTTGCAGGGTTACACCGCCCTGGTGCGAGCCGCGAACACGCCGTTCGGCCTGATGCCGGCCCGCTACGTGGTTCTCTATCACAACAATCTCGCCTACATTTTTGCCGGCGCCAGCAAGGGTTCCACCGGCGCGCCCAAGGCCGACGCGCTGTTCATGTCCTCGGTGAAAACCTTCCGGCGCCTGAGGCAGAACGAGTTCGCGCTCGCCGAGCCGTACAAGATCAAGACGATCCGGGCGACCGAGACGACACGCATTGCCGATCTTGCGAAAACTTCACCGTTGCCCGAGTACGCCGAACAGCAACTGCGCCTGCTCAACGACCTCTACCCGAACAAAGAGCCGCAGCCCGGCCAGCTCATCAAGATCGTGCAGTAGTCGGAGTTATTCGACGCGAGGATTAATCTCGCCGAAGGAAAGATAAGTCCGCCTAATAGACAACGGCGGACTTCGCGGCAGCCGAGTCGAGCCTATAGCGTCGCAGCCGCAGCGATGCACATTCCTAATGTCTGACGACAGTCTCCATGCTTGATTCGCTGGCGATGACGTGTAAGTCTGCGCCTCCGATTTTTGCGCTTGCAAAAAGCCGCGACGAACGAATGCCTACGGACGGGCTCGCTCGTTTCTCCACGGCTTGGCCAGATGCTCCCTCACCGAAGCGCCCGGTCAGGCTTCCCCTGTGGCATCTGTTTGCGAAATTAGCTCCCAGGTTATCGTCATGGCTGAAAAGAAGTTTGAACTGACCAATCTGGCGACCGGCAAGAAGTCGCTCGCCGAAGTGAAGAGCGGCACGCTCGGGCCCGATGTGCTCAGCATCGGCAATCTCGCCAAGGAACACGGCATGTTTACGTTCGACCCGGGCTTCATGGCCACGGCGTCGTGCGAAAGTAAAATTACTTTCATCGATGGCGACAACGGTGTGTTGCTGTACCGGGGCTACCCGATCGAGCAGCTGGCCGAGAAGAGCAACTTCCTGGAAGTGTCGTACCTGCTGATCAACGGGGAGCTGCCGACCACCGAGCAGCTCGCCGAATTCACGCACGCCATCCAGTACCACACGATGATCAACGAATCGCTGCTGCGATTCTTCAACGGCTTCCAGTACAACGCGCACCCGATGGCGATGCTCTCGGGCGTGGTGGCGTCGATGGCGGCGTTCTATCACGACTCGATGGACATCAATAACCCGCGCCATCGCGAGATTTTTGCCCATCGCATCATCGCGAAGATTCCGACGATCGCCGCGGCCGCGTACAAGCACGCGCTCGGGCAGCCTTTCATGTACCCGCGCAACGATCTGGATTACTGCGCGAACCATGCTGCACATGTTCTTCGCGGTGCCGTGCGAGCAGTACAACATCGATCCGGTGCAGGCGCAGGCGCTGGATCTGCTGTTCATCCTGCACGCCGATCACGAGCAGAACGCGAGCACATCGACCGTGCGTCTCGCCGGCAGCACCGGCGCCAATCCGTACGCGGCGATCTCTTCGGGCATCTCGGCCCTGTGGGGCCCGGCGCACGGCGGTGCGAACGAAGCCGTGCTGGCGATGCTCGAGCAGATCGGCACCGTCGAGAACGTGCCGAAGTTCCTCGCGAAGGCCAAGGACAAGAACGACAACTTCAAGCTGATGGGCTTCGGCCATCGCGTCTACAAGAACTTCGACCCGCGCGCGACCATCATCCGCGCCATGGCTCACAAGGTGCTGGCGAAGCTCGGCAAGTCCGACAACCCGCTGTTCGAGCTGGCGCTGAAGCTGGAAGAGATCGCGTTGAAGGACGAGTACTTCGTCGAGCGCAAGCTGTATCCGAACGTGGACTTCTATTCCGGCATCATCTACAGCGCGATCGGCATTCCGCAGTCGATGTTCACGGTGATGTTCGCGATCGCGCGCACCGTCGGCTGGGTGGCGCACTGGCAGGAAATGATTGCCGATCCGACCATGAAGATCAGCCGTCCGCGCCAGCTGTACACCGGCCCGGCGAATCGCAAGTACGTCGAAATCGAGAAGCGCTGAGAGTCATCTCAAGCAGCCATCCCTGGAGCGTTGGCCAGCCGGTACATTCCGTGTACCGGCGTTCGCCCGGTTCGAGGCGACGTTAAGTCGCCTCGAAAAGTCATCCGGGCTCACCCGATTCCAGTAGAGATTCCAACTCCGCCGCATCTGCGCGGCGCATCGGCTTGCCGTCCACCGGGCTGGCCGGGGACTGGCGAATGCCATCGATGGGAAACACGACCGCGTCGATTTCCCGATCCCCCGCGACGAACTGCACGACCGGATACGAAACCAGCCGATTCGGCTCGTAACGCAGCCGGCGCTCGGCCAGGTGATGCGGAATATTCTTGTCCATCAGGTGCAGCGTCACCCGTTCCGGGCTGTCCGCGAACAAGTGCAGGTTCACTTCCGAGTGCGCCGACGCCGTGCCGCTGAGCACCGGTCCCACCAGGCGCGGCTGAAAGCTATCCAGCAACTTCATCGCCTGTAGCGCTGTGCGGCGTAACGCACTCAGCGCCGTGGAGTGCTTGTCGCCGTCGAACAAACGATGGTGCGCGGCCAGCGCGGCTTCGATCTCGGTGTTCTTCGGCAGCACCGCGATGTCAGTCGCCCCGAGGCGCTCGGCCGCCTTGCGCTTGGCCAGACCGTAATCATCGATGCCCTGCTCGGACATGATGCGTGCCGCCTCCTGCGCCAATGCC
The DNA here is from genome assembly GCF_004138335.1 of Peristeroidobacter agariperforans. Taxonomy (GTDB): domain Bacteria; phylum Pseudomonadota; class Gammaproteobacteria; order Steroidobacterales; family Steroidobacteraceae; genus Steroidobacter; species Steroidobacter agariperforans. The sequence goes on from NZ_RYFW01000001.1 coordinate 1,061,981, forward strand.
ATGCGCAGCTGCTCCGCGCGTGGATTACTTCGTTTGCTCATCTTCGTTCCCGTAATCAGAACCGATCCGCCATCCGCACGCTTCGGCTAGAACAGCGAGTCGTCCTTTTCCTTGTTCTCTTCGTCTTCGTCGCCGGGCAGCGCTGTGTCGACTTCGGCTTGCGGCGGCAGATGGCCGGCCATGAAGGTCTCGAAAATAGCGTTCGGATCGCCGGGCCGTGCGGCCAGGCCGGTATCCGCCGAGATCCGCATGGATACGAGCCCCGGGGGTGGGGTGCGTTTTTGCTCGGGCACACCTTTCAACGCTTCGGACATGAAGTAGATCCACATCGGCAGCGCCGTGCGGCTGCCTTCTTCACCCGGGCCGAGCGAACGTTCCTGATCGAAGCCCACCCAGGCGGTGCCGACCAGCGAGCTGTTGAAGCCGCAGAACCAGGCATCGCGACGATCGTTGGTCGTACCGGTCTTGCCCGCGATGTCGCCTCGCTTTAATTGCAGGGCGCGCACGGCGGTGCCCCGCTTGACGACATCCGCCATCATGTCGGTGATCAAATAATCGTTCTGCGGCGAGAGCACCTGGGGAGCCAGAAACTTCTCCTGCAGATAAGTGCGGCCGCCCCAGCGCGTCTCGTCGTTGGTGGCGGTGGTGATCGGCGCATCGAGCAGATTGGTCGGGCCGCCTTCGGTCTCGGTGGGCGTCGGCTGTACGCAGTCGGCGCAGGCGAATTTGGGCTGGGCCTCGAACTCGACTTTGCCGTTGGTGTCGATGATGCGTTGAATGAAATAGGGCTCGATGCGGAACCCGCCGTTCGCGAACACCGAGTAAGCGCTGGCCATCTCCAAAGGAGACACCTGCGCCGTGCCCAGAGCGAGCGACAGATTGCGCGGCAAGCTGTTCTCTGGAAAGCCGAAGCGCGAAATGAACTGCGTGGCATACGCAGGCCCCAACGAATTCATCACGCGGATGGAAACCAGATTACGCGAGCGGACCAGCGCTTCACGCAGACGCATCGGACCGCGAAATTCGCGAGAGTTGTTCTGCGGGCGCCAGCTGCCTTCGAGCGCCGCATCCTCGATCACCAGCGGCGCGTCGTTGACGATGCTCGCAGGCGTGAAGCCCTGGTCGAGCGCCGCCGAGTAGAGGAAAGGTTTGAACGAGGATCCCGGCTGGCGCTTGGCCTGCACGGCGCGGTTGTAGTTGCTGGCGAAATAATCGAAGCCGCCGCTGAGCGCAGCGATGCCGCCATCCTGCGGATCCATGGCAACGAACGCGCCCTGCGCTTCCGGCACCTGCACCATGCGCCAGTTGCCGGAGACTTCTTGAGCGACATAGATGATGTCGCCGACCGCAAGCACATCAGCCGCGCGTTGCAATTGGGGGCCGACGCTACCATCGGGCAGCGGGCTGCGTGCCCAGCTGATTGCACTCCAGCCCAAGTTGATGCGGCCGCCGTTGCGCGAGTAAGCAACCGCGCTTTTCTCTTCCGTCGCGATGACCACAGCAGGTTCGAGACCGCCGCGCACTGCGTATTCCTCGAGCGCCTGCGACCATTCCTTTTCACGCGCGCCTGACGGCAATGGGACGCGTCCTGCGGGGCCGCGATATCCATGGCGCTGATCGTAATCGAGCAATGCGCCACGCAATGCTTTCACCGCTGCGTGTTGCAGGCGGCTGTCGACTGTCGTGACGACTTCATAACCTGCGGTGTACGCGTCGGCGCCGAGCCGCTCGAACAATTCGGCTCGCACCATCTCCGCGATGTACGGCGCTTCGACTTCGACCGCCGGTCCGTGCAGCTTCGACTCGACGGGCGCATTCAATGCCGACTCATACTCGGCCTGCGTGATGAATTCTTTCTCACGCATACGACGCAATACATAGGAACGCCGCTGTCGGGCGAGCTCCGCATTCGCGACCGGATTGTCACGCGACGGCAGACGGAACGTGCCAGCGATCACCGCGATCTCGGGCAGCGTCAATTGATCGACCGCCTTGCCGTAATAAACCTCGGCCGCGGCGCCGATGCCGTAAGCGCGCTGGCCGAGAAACATCTTGTTCAGATAGAGCGCGAGAATTTCCTGCTTGGTGAGCTCCTGCTCGATGCGCAGCGTGGTGAAGATTTCCACCATCTTGCGGCGATAACTCTTCTCCGGACTCAGGAACACGCCGCGAGCCAGCTGCATCGTGATCGTGCTGCCGCCCTCGGCTTTGTTGCCCGACAGGAGGTGACGAAGCACGGCGCGCGCCAGGCCCGGATAGTCGACGCCACCGTGCTGGAAGAAACGATCGTCCTCGGCCGCCAGGACCGCATTGATCATCTGGCCGGGAATGGCTTCGAAGGACAACGGGATGCGGCGCTGCTCACCGAACTGGGCAATCAGTCGCCCGTCGCGGCTGAACACGCGCAACGGCACCTGCAGCCGGATGTCCTTGATGGCGCTCACGTCCGGCAGGCTGGGTCGGAGGTACTGATAGGCGCCGGCCAGTCCGAGGACCGCCGCGCCGCCCGCTCCGATCATGCCCGCGAGGATCAGCCGAAGAGGGGATTTGAGGTAACGTCGCATGGCAACTAAAAATCCTAAGTCCTTGCTTTGCCAGTTGCTATATCAAAAGCTGCTAGGCAATATTAGCCCCGAACCCATGAACATAATCTGGCTTTGGGACGAAGCTCCACGGCATCGCGCCATCGGTCTGGGGGTCGACCGATAGTAACAATGCCTCCTCTGGCTGACTTTGAGGCCAGACCCTGAAGATCGTTGCACACGACTCTGAGGTTTCACACCGATTGGGTCTGCGGCACGAAACCGCAAACGGCGTTCAGGGATATCGGCAGGAGAGCGCGCGGTCCGAGGAGAGATTCGACGCTGTTCAGGAGGTAAGGCTCTGATCTGCTTCGTCTCTGGCCAATGAACGCAGCCGAAATGCGCTGACTACTGCAAAAAAAGCACTTTTGGTGCGGGAATACCGCGATGGTATTTCGTGAGGCTCCTCACATTCAACTTAAGTCACGGCTGTATATAGTTGCCGCCCGTGTTTCGCGTCCGATCTCCGATCGTGCCCTAAGTGGTTGATCAAGAAAGGGAACCAGCGTGCTGTTAACCGCAAAATCCAGACCCATCCTGGGGCTGGACATCACTACCTCCTCGGTCAAGCTCATTGAATTGAGCATGAGCGGCGGTCAATACCGCGTGGAGTCGTATGCGGCGGAAGCCACTCCGCCGAATTCCATCAACGAAAAGGCCATCGTCGATGCCAATGCCGTCGGCGAGGCGATCAAGCGAGCTGTAAAGCGTTCAGGCGCGCGCGCCAAGGAAGCGGCGGTGGCGATCAGCGGCGACGCTGCGATTACCAAAGTCATCCAGATGCCCCGCACGCTGGGTGAGAACGAGCTGGAAGGCCAGGTGGAAATGCAGGCCGACCAGTACATCCCCTTCCCGATGGAAGAAGTCAGCTTCGACTTCGAAGTGATCGGTCCTTCTGAGAAGGATCCAGACATGCTCGACGTGCTGCTGGTTGCGACCCGCTCCGAGAACGTCGAACAGCGGATCGCCGCATGTGCTGCCGCTGGCCTGACCGCGCGGATCGTGGACGTGGAAGCCTTCGCGCTCGAGAACGCCTGCCGCCTGCTCACTCACCAGATGCCCGATGGCGGCCTCGGCCGCGTGATCGCGGTGGTCGACTTCGGCGCCAGCTCGACCACGTTCAGCGTGCTGCGAGATCTGAAAGTCATCTACACGCGCGACTTCGCCTTCGGCGGTCAGCAGTTAACAGAAGAAGTGATGCGCACGTACGGCCTTAGCATGGAAGAAGCCGGCCGTGCCAAGAAAGAAGGTGGTCTGCCGGGCAACTACGAAACCGAAGTGCTCGGCCCGTTCATCGACGATATGTGCCAGCAGGTGAGCCGCTCGCTGCAGTTCTTCCTCGCCTCGGGCGCCGGCCGCGAGCAGCCTGAACAGATTCTGATTTGCGGTGGCTGCGCCAACATTCCGGGCGCCGCGGAAATGATCCAAAGTCGTGTCGGCATCGAATCACAACGAGGCGATCCTCTGGGTCAGATGAAGGTAAGTCAGAAGGCCAAGGCGCAGGCGGTCAAGAAAGATGCCACCGCATTATTGACAGCGTGCGGTCTCGCGTTACGGAGCTTCGACTGACATGCCAAGAATCAACCTATTGCCCTGGCGGGAAGCGGAACGCAAACGCAAGCGTCAGGAATTCGGGGTCGGGGCGGTCGCTGCGCTGCTGGGCGCCGCTTTGGTGTACTTCGTAGTCAACTGGCAGATGCAGTCGGCGATCGACGATCAGATGGCGCGCAACAGCTATCTGAACGAAGAGATCAAAGAGCTCGACAAGCAGATTGCCGAGATCCTGGATCTGGAAGAGCAAAAGCAACGCTTGCAGGCGCGCATCACAGTGATCGAATCGCTCGAGCTGAGCCGACCTGAGATCGTGCACGTGTTCGATCAGCTGGTGCGCACCACGCCCGACGGCATCTATCTCACCTCAGTGAAACAGACCGACCGCAAGATCGAATTGAAGGGCATCGCGCAGTCGAGCACGCGCGTGGCCTCTTACATGCGCAACATCGACGCGTCCGAGTGGCTGAAGGACCCGGCGCTGCAGATTCTCGAGACCAAGGGCGCTTCCGACGCGGGTTCGCAGTTCACGCTGAACGCGATCCAGGAGAATCCGCAAGTGGCGGCTGCGCCGGCGCAGGAGAACGCGACCGGGCCTGCGGGTGCGCGTCGTCCGGGAGGTGCGTCGTGAGCACATTCGTCGAGCAATTGCGCGACCTCGATCCCAACGATCCGAGTCGCTGGCCGCTGCCGTTCCGGCTCGGCGCCATTGCATTGATCTTCGTGGTCGCCGCCGGCGTGATGTCCTACTTCCTGGCGTGGAAGGACAAGAAGCCGGAGCTCGACTCGGCGCGCGCTGAGGAGACCCAGTTGTTGCTGACGCTGGAAACCAAGGCGCGCAAGGCAGCGAATCTGGACAACTACAAGGCGCAGCTCGCCGAAATGGAGCGCTCCTTTGGCGCCATGTTACGTAAGCTGCCCGATAAGACCGAAGTGCCGAACCTGTTGACCGATATTTCGCAGCAGGGCGCCGGCGCAGGTCTGGATCAACAGCTGTTCCAGCCCGAGGCGCAGATCAACAAGGACTTCTACGCCGAGTTGCCGATCAAGATGCGACTCACAGGTAGCTATCACGCAATCGGAGCGTTCGTCAGTGGCATCGCCGCTCTGCCGCGCATCGTGACGTTGCACGACGTGGAAATTCTGCCGGGTGGGGGTAAGGACACGGGCACCGACCAGCTGCAGTTGAACGTCACGGCCAAGACTTATCGTTATCTCGACGAAGAGGAACAAGCTGCCCAGAAACCGCAGGGACCGGCGGGTCGCCGGCCGAACGCGGGCGGTTGACACGGGGCTTCACGGATAACGTCAAGAGCAGTCACTTATGACGGTACATAGCAACCATCTTCGAACATTCGCGACCGGCGCGCTCGCCCTGCTGTGGCTGAGCGGCTGCTCGACGGATATGGAAAAGCTGAAGGCGCAGGTCGCTGAAATCAAGAGCCGTCCTGGCGAGCGCGTCGAGCCGCTGCCGGAGATCAAGGCCTACGAAGGTTTCGCGTACAACGCGTCGAACATGCGTTCGCCGTTCGTGCCGAGCGCACCGACGCGTAGCGACGTGGCCAACGCCGTGCGCCCGGACAGCAAGCGCACGCGCGAATTCCTCGAACAGTTCCCGCTCGACACCATGAGCATGGTTGGCACTCTGCAGCTGCAGGGTAAGAACTTTGGTCTGGTCCAGGGCAAGGATGGCTTGGTTCATCGCGTGCTGCCGGGCAGCTTCATGGGTCAGAACGACGGCCGCGTCGTCAGCATCACGCCCACGCGTATTTCCATCATCGAGATCGTCCCGGACGGTCTCGGCGGATACATCGAGCGGCCAGCGGCGCTGGCGCTGAACGAATGATTCTCAGGGAGAAACACAGAATGTTGTTCTCAAGCGTGCAACGGTCTGCCGCAGGACTGGTCCTGACCTTGGCCGCGCTGGCCGGGTTCGGCCAGGCTGCCTGGGCGCAGTCCACCAATCGACTGGAAAGCATCGAGGCCCAGGCCACCGCCGGAAACAAAGTGGAGCTCACGCTCCGCCTGTCCGAGGGCGCGCCCACACCGCTCACATTTACCGTCGACAATCCGGCGCGCATCGCGCTCGATCTGCCGGCGACTTCGGTCGCGATGACTTCGCGTCGAGTCGACGTGAAACAAGGCGTGCTCGACACGGTCAACGTCGCGGAGGCGAACGGCCGCACCCGCGTGGTGCTCAATGTCGACTCACTGGTTCCCTACGAAACCCGCGTTCAAGGCAACACCATCGTGGTGTCGCTCGCCTCCCCCGGCACCGGCCGCTCGCTGCAGTCGAGCGCACAGCCTGGCGGCCTCGCCGCCGCGGCTCAGCGTCCCGGCACCGCTGCCTCCGTGTCCGGCGTACGCAGCGTCAACAATATCGACTTCCGTCGCGGCAGTGACGGCTCGGCCCGCGTCATCGTCGAGCTGACCGATTCCAAGGTGCCGGCCGACCTGCGCCAGGAAGGCAGCAAGATCGTCGTCAACTTCGCCAAGACCGCGATCCCCGAAAACCTGTTGCAGCGTCTGGACGTGGTCGACTTCGCCACGCCGGTGAGCAGCGTCGACGCCCTGCGCGTCGGCGACGGCACTCGCCTCGTCATCTCCGCCTCCGGCGACTTCGAACAGCTCGCTTATCAGTCCGACAACATCTACACGATCGAAGTGAAGCCGGTCGTGAAGCTGCCGCCCGAGCTGCGCGACAAGAAGGAATACGTCGGCGAGCGCCTGACGCTGAACTTCCAGGACATCGAAACCCGCGCCGTGTTGCAGCTGTTGGCCGACACGAGCGGTCAGAACATGGTCATCAGCGACTCGGTCGCCGGTAACGTGACGCTGCGTCTGCAGAGCGTTCCCTGGGATCAGGCGCTCGATGTGGTGATGCGCACCAAGGGCCTGGATTCCCGTCAGGAAGGCAACGTCATCTTCATCGCGCCGGCCGCAGAGATCGGGGCCCGCGAAAAAGAGCTGCTGACCGCGCGCAAGGAAGCTCAGGAGCTCTCGCCACTGCGTACCGAGTACCTGCAGGTGAACTACGCCAAGGCTTCCGACCTCGCCACGCTGATCAAGTCGGGCGCCGGCTCGCTGATTTCCGAGCGCGGCAGCGTCGCGATCGACGAACGGACCAACACCCTGCTGCTGCAGGATACGGCTGAGCGCCTGGCGGATATCCGTCGCCTGGTGTCGACGCTCGACATCCCGGTCAAGCAGGTGATGATCGAAGCGCGCATCGTGATCGTGAGCGACGATTACAGCCGCGACCTCGGCGTGCGCTTCGGTGCGAACGTCGCCTTCAATCAGGGCGGCAGCGACGGCCTCGGCCTGCTGGGCGGCCCGCTGAACGGCGAAAACGGTGTCGGCATCAGCCCGTACCCGGCGGTGGCTGGCGGCCAGGACCGCGACCAAGACGGCTTCCCCGATGGCATCGGCACGCCGACCAACGGCGACTCGGGTCAGCTGGGTGGATTTACGCTGCCCGAGACCGCGGCCGACCGTTATCTGGTGAACCTGCCGGCCGCCAACCCGGCTGGCCGTCTCGCGCTCGCGCTGATCGACTCCGACTACCTGGTCGACCTGGAGCTGTCGGCGGCCCAGGCCGAAGGCCGTGGCGAGATCATCTCCTCGCCTCGCCTGATCACGGCCAACCAGCGTGAAGCAACCATCGAGCAGGGCGTGGAAATTCCCTACCAGGAATCTTCGTCCAGCGGCGCCACGACCACTCAGTTCAAGAAGGCCGTGCTGAGCCTCAAGGTGACTCCGCAGATCACTCCGGACAACCGCGTGATCCTCGACCTCACCGTGTCCAAGGACAGCGTCGGTCAGCTGGTCGCCAGCGCCACAGGCGGCTTCGTGCCCTCGATCGATACCCGCGAAATCGTGACCCAGGTGCTGGTCAACGACGGCCAGACCGTCGTGCTCGGCGGCATCCTGGAAACCGAGCGTCGCGAAGCCGAGGTCAAGGTGCCGTACCTGGGCGACATCCCGGTCGTCGGCCGTCTGTTCAAGAACAACACGACCACGGACAACAAGGACGAGCTGCTGATCTTCGTGACCCCGCGCATCCTGCGCGAGGGCTCCAGTCTTTATTAAAGTCGGGATCGGGCATCCTGCCACGACCCTCCTGCGAGTAGGGCAAAAGACGTGACTTTTGCCCGCTCGCCGCCGCTGAAGCGGCGGGGTACATCCATGTACCCGGGCTGTACTAGTAACGGTGAGGCCGCCTTCGGGCGGCCTGTTTCGTTTATAGTCCGGCCTTGTCATGACCTCCGAACCGACCAAGCCGGCGCGCGGCAATAACGTCTTCCTGATCGGCCCGATGGGCTCCGGCAAGACCGCCGTGGGCAAGCAGCTCGCGCGCCTGCTGCACCTTCACTTCTACGACAGCGACGCCGAAATCGAGCATCGCTGCGGCGTCGATATTCCCTATATTTTCGAGAAGGAAGGCGAGGCCGGCTTTCGCGAGCGCGAGCGCGAAGTGATCGACTCGCTCACTCAGATGCAGGATGTGATCGTCGCCACCGGCGGCGGCGCCGTCCTGTCGCCGTTCAACCGCGAGCACCTCGCGAGTCGCGGCCACGTGGTGTATTTACAGACCAGCGTCGACCAGCAGTTGGAGCGCACCCGGCACGGCCGCCAGCGCCCGCTGCTGTACACCGAAAATCCCGAGTGCAAGCTGCGCGAGCTGATGACCTTCCGCGCTCCGCTATACGAATCGATCGCTGCCGTCGTGGTCTGCACCGATGGCCGGCAGGTGCGCGCGGTTGCCGACGAGGTCGTGCAGCGTTTGCAGGAGCTGTCCCCAGCATGAGCCACCAACCGCACCAAAGAGTCGACATCGCGCTCGGCGAGCGCAGCTATCCCATCCTGATCGGGCCGCACCTGCTCGAGGACGACGAGTTGCTGAGCGAGCACATTGCCGCCCGCAATCTGCTCGTCGTCACCAATGAAACCATCGCCCCGCTGTACCTGCGGCCGCTGCAAACGGCGCTGAAGCATCAGCGTACGGCGGCGCTCGTGCTGCCGGATGGTGAGCAACACAAGACGCTGGACACGCTGTCGCGAATCTTCGATGCGTTGGTGAGCGAGCGTATGAATCGCGATGCCGCCGTGATCGCGCTCGGCGGCGGCGTCATTGGCGACATGGCAGGATTTGCCGCAGCCTGTTATCAACGTGGCATCGACTACATCCAGGTGCCAACGACGCTGCTCGCGCAAGTGGATTCGTCCGTCGGCGGCAAGACCGCCGTCAATCACCCGAGCGCCAAGAACATGATTGGCGCATTCCATCAGCCGCGCTGTGTGATCGCCGATACGGCCACGCTCCACACGCTGCCCGAGCGGGAGTTTGCCGCTGGCATCGCCGAGGTCGTGAAGTACGGTTTGATCTACGATCCGACGTTCTTCGCCTGGCTCGAAGAGCATGCCGAGGCTTTGTTGAAACGACTCGACAGCGCGGTCATCTACGCAGTGCGTCGCTCCTGTGAGATCAAGGCCGAAGTCGTCGGCGTCGACGAGCGCGAGCACGGCTTGCGCGCCATTCTGAATCTGGGTCACACCTTCGGTCATGCCATCGAGACAGCCTCGGGGTACGGCAATTGGCTGCACGGTGAGGCGGTTGCGGCAGGCATGGTGATGGCCGCTGATTTGTCCGAGCGGCTGGGCTGGTTGCCGAGCGCCGACAAACAACGCGCAATCGCTTTGCTGAAGCGATTCAACCTCCCGGTAGACCCGCCGCGCATTGGCGCCGAGCGTGCGCGCGAGCTGATGGGTCTCGATAAGAAAGTGCTCGACGGCAAGTTGCGCCTGGTGCTGTTGCGAAGCCTCGGCAAGGCGGATGTCGTCAGCGACTATTCCGGCGAAGCGTTCGCCGCCACGATGCGAACGCATTTCGACGCCGCTGCATGAGCGCCGCGCCCTCGCCGCTCGCGCCCTACGCCTCCTGCGACACCCGTTCGAAGGGTCGTCAGTATCCGGAGGAAGCGCCGCGTTACCGGAGCGAGTATCAGCGAGACCGCGATCGCATCGTGCACTCCACGGCGTTTCGACGCCTGGTTTATAAAACCCAGGTTTTCGTCAATCACGAAGGCGATCTGTTTCGCACGCGCCTGACCCATTCCATCGAGGTCGCGCAGATCGCCCGCACGATCGCGCGAGCGCTGCGGCTCAACGAAACTCTGTGCGAGGCCATTTGTCTCGCTCATGACCTGGGCCACACGCCGTTCGGGCACGCCGGGCAGGATGCGCTCAATGCCTGCATGCGAGATTACGGCGGCTTCGAGCACAACCTGCAGTCGCTGCGTGTCGTCGACGAGCTCGAAGAGCACTACGCCGCCTTCGCTGGCTTGAATCTCACCTTCGAGACGCGCGAAGGCATTCTCAAGCACTGCTCGCTGAACAATGCGCGCCAGCTCGGCGAATTGGGCGAACGTTTCATCCACCGCCGGCAACCGACGCTGGAGGCGCAGATCGCCAATCTGGCCGATGAGATCGCGTATAACAATCACGATCTCGACGACGGTCTGCGCGCCGGCCTCATCACCGTCGACGAATTGAAACGAGTGCCGCTGTTCCAGCGACAGTACGACGTGGTGATGGCTGCCTATCCAGCGTTGAACGGCCGGCGGCTCGTGCACGAAGTCATCCGTCGCATGATCGCGTACGTCGTGACAGATCTGATCGAAAACACCGCCGCCCAATTACGCGCCGCCGCCCCGGCCGACGTCGAAGCGGTGCGCGCCGCGCCCGGCGCGTTAGTCAAATTCAGCGAGCCGGTACAGGCCGAACATCTCGAACTCAAGCGCTACCTGCTCCAGCACGTATACCGTCACTATCGCGTCCTGCGCATGACCAACAAAGCGGACGCGGTCGTCAGCAGCCTGTTCCAAACGTTCTTCACCCGCCCCGAGCTGTTGCCTACCGAGCATCAGCAGATCGCCACCCAGATGGAAGCCCAATCCGGCGAACCGGGCCGCGCCCGCGCGGTCGCCGACTACATCGCCGGCATGACCGACCGCTACGCCATCGTCGAACACGAACGCCTCTTCGATCCGGCCAAGCGCAGCTGAGGCGGGGCAACTGGTAAAGTGCGGCCATGAGCACAGCCAACAGACCGACCCCAAAGAACGACCTGTTCCTCCGCGCGCTGTTGCGGCAGCCGGTGGAGCGCACTCCCGTGTGGATGATGCGTCAGGCCGGGCGTTATCTGCCGGAGTATCGTGCGACCAGAGAGCGTGCGGGGAATTTTCTGAAGCTGTGCATGACGCCGGAGCTGGCCTGCGAAGTGACGTTGCAGCCGCTGGATCGTTATCCGCTCGACGCCGCCATTCTGTTCTCCGACATCCTGACGATTCCGCACGCGCTCGGCTTGGGGCTGCAGTTCGAGACGGGGGAAGGGCCGCGCATCGAGCGGCCGGTGCGGTCGAAGGCGGATGTGGAGAAGCTGGGCGTTCCGGATCCGAATGTCGAGCTGCGCTACGTGATGGATGCGGTGAGCTTGATTCGAAAGGAGCTGAACGGCCGTGTGCCGCTGATTGGATTTGCCGGCAGCCCATGGACTGTGGGCACCTATATCGTCGAGGGCGGCAGCTCGCGTGAGTTCTCTCGCATCAAGACGATGATGTACAACGAGCCCGCGACCTTGCGGGCGTTGTTACAGCTGCTCGCTGATTCCACTCGCGCTTATCTCAACGCGCAGATCGCCGCTGGCGCACAGGCCGTGATGATTTTCGATACGTGGGGCGGCGTGCTCACGCCGGCTCAGTATCGGGAATTCTCGCTGCACTACATGCAGAGCATTGTCGATGGTTTGACGCGCGAAGCCGAAGGTCGACGCGTGCCGGTTATTTTGTTCACCAAGGGAGCGGGTGACTGGCTGAGCACCATGGCGCAGACCGGCTGCGATGCACTGGGTGTCGACTGGACGACCGATCTCGGCGACGCGCGACGTCTCGTGAACGACCGCGTGGCGCTACAAGGGAATCTCGACCCCAACTGCCTGTATGCGGCGCCTGAGCGAATTCGTGAGGAAGTGGCGCGAGTGCTCGCGAGCTACGGGCACGGCCATGGGCACGTGTTCAATCTCGGCCACGGTATTCATCCGGCGGTGCCGCCCGAGCACGCCGGCGCGATGATCGCCGCCGTGCACGAGCTGAGCCCGCAGTATCACGCCCAACGCTAGGCGCGCTGGGTCGCTTCTTTCTTCAACTCATCGCGCAGCGCGCGACGCAGGATCTTGCCGACGTTGGTCTTCGGCAGCTCGTTCCTGAAATAGACATGCCGGGGCACCTTGTACCCGGTGAGCTGCTGACGTGAGAAATCGATCAGCTGCTGCTCGGTGAGCGACTGATCTTTCTTCACGACGAACAGCGCCACCACTTCGCCCGAGTGCTCGTCGGCCTTCGCGACCGCGGCGACTTCGAGCACGCCGGGATGAGCGGCGACCACGCTTTCGATCTCGTTCGGATAGACGTTGAAGCCGGACACGAGAATCATGTCTTTTTTGCGATCCTCGATGAACACGTAGCCGTTCGCGTCGAGCCGGCCGATGTCGCCGGTGCGCAGCCAGTCACCCATCATGACTTTCGCCGTCTCGTCCGGACGGTTCCAATAACCGCGCATAACCTGAGGCCCGCGGATGCAGATCTCGCCGACTTTATCGATGCCCAGGTCGTTGCCGTCGTCGTCGCGAATGCTGATCTCGGTCGAAGGAATCGGCAGGCCGATGGAGTTGTTGAAGTCCTCGCCGAACGGATTGATACAGGCCGCGGGCGACGTCTCCGTCAAACCCCACGCCTGCGTCAGCACGTTGCCAGTGACCTTTTTCCAATGCTCCGCGACCGAACGTTGTACGGCCATGCCGCCGCCCAGGGTGATGCGCAGCGCGCTGAAGTCGACCTCCGCAAAGCCGGGCGTGTTCAGCAGCGCATTGAACAGCGTGTTCACGCCGCTGATGTACGTGAAGCGGAATTTCTTCAGCTCGGCGACGAACGCCGGGAAGTCACGCGGGTTGACGATGAGCACGTCGTGCGCGCCGAGCTTCACGAACACCAGCCAATTTCCGGTGAGTGCGAAGATGTGATACAGCGGCAAGGCCGTGATGATCGTATCCTGACCGACGCTGGCGGACGTACCGATCCACGACTCCGCCTGCAACACGTTCGCAACGATATTCCGATGCGTCAGCATCGCGCCCTTGGCAACACCCGTCGTGCCGCCGGTGTATTGCAGGAACGCGATGTCGTCGTGAGTCATCGCGATCGGCGTGAACGTTTCGAAACGACCTCGCTGCAGCGCCTTGTTGAAGCGCACCGCGTTCGGCAAGTCGTAGTGCGGCACCTGCTTGCGCACATGGCGCAACACCAGATTGGCCAGCACCGACTTCGGGAAGTTCAGCTGATCGCCGACGCCGGTGATGATCACGTGCTCGATCTGCGTCTTGTCGATGACGTGCTCGAGCGTGTGCGCGAAATTCTCGAAAATGACGATCGCTTTCGCGCCGGAGTCGGTGAGTTGATGCTCCAGCTCGCGGGCGGTGTACAGCGGATTCGTGTTGACGACGGTCAAGCCGGCGCGCAGCGCGCCGTACAACGCGATCGGATACTGCAGAACGTTGGGCATCATCAGAGCGATGCGGTCGCCCTTCTTCAGGTGCGCGATGCTTTGCAGATACGCCGCGAAGTCGCGCGACAGCCGCTCGTACTCCGCGTACGTGATCGTGCGGCCCATGCTGGTGAACGCCGGCTTCTCCGCGAAGCGGGTGCAGGCGCCATCGATGAGCTCGACTGCGGAGGCATATTGATTCGGATTGATCAGCTCCGGCACGCCGGCTGGATAGCTCTTCAGCCAGGGCTTGGTGGACTCGGCCGTCATCGGCGCCCCCTGCGCGATCGCGTTCATTTTTTCAGTACCTTGTTCAGTGCCGGCCACAGATTGTCCAGCAATTTGGGTTGTGCCGTGGCATTGGGATGGATGCCGTCGGACTGCATCAGGGTGTCGTCCAGCGCCACGCCGTCCAGAAAGAAATCGACCAGCGGCACGTCGTATTTTTTCGCCAGCTCACCATACAGTGCGTGGAAGGTGTTGGCATATTCGGCGCCGTAGTTCGGCGGCATGCGCATGCCTACCAGCACCACCTTGGCCTGCGTCGCCTGGCTGGTCTCGATCAAGTACTCGAAGTTGCTGCGTACCTGTTTCAATGGCAGGCCGCGCAGGCCGTCGTTGCCGCCAAGCTCGATGATGACAACCGCTGGCTTGTGCAGTTCCAATGCACGGGGCAGCCGACTGCGCGCACCGCCGGTCGTTTCGCCGCTAATACTGGCATTGACTACGCGGTACCCGTAACCTTGCTTGGCCAGCCGTTGTTCCAGCAAGGCCACCCAGGTGGCATCCACTTTGACGCCATAGCCGGCGCTCAGGCTGTCGCCGAGCACCAGGATGGGTTTCGGTGCTGCCGCCGCTTGAACCAAACCTGGCAGCGCCAGTCCCAGCCCCAGCAGACTGAATACCGCCAGGCTGAAACCGATCGCGACAGCGCGGCATAAGTTTCCGCTAAGTTGGCGCTGGCACACTGAGACAGCCCGCGCCGTGTCGTTTAACAGTGCGAGCAGCCGCAATTCTGATTTGCCCAACGATCCAGATTCAGATCTCGACATGAGCATTGCGCAACCGGTCCTCAGAGCGGAAAAAATCAGCAAGCAGGTTAGCAGTCCGGAGGGAACGCTGGCCATCCTGGCGGACGTCGATCTGAGTATTCAGGCCGGCGAGACCGTTGCCATCATCGGTGCGTCGGGCGCGGGCAAATCCACGTTGCTGGCCTTGCTCGCCGGGTTGGACGAACCGACTGACGGACGAATCTGGCTGAACGGCGCCGAACTCACTGCGCTGGATGAAGACGGCCGCGCCGCGGTGCGCGCCCAGCATGTGGGCTTCGTGTTCCAGAGCTTTCATCTCGTGCCGTCCCTCACCGCCATCGAGAATGTAATGTTGCCGTTGGAGCTTGCCGGAAGGTCCGGAGCGCGCGAGGCGGCATCGGAAGTGCTGGAAAAGGTCGGCTTGATGCCGCGGCGTGAGCACTACCCACGGCAACTCTCTGGCGGCGAGCAACAACGCGTCGCCATCGCACGCGCGTTCGTTACGCGGCCCGCATTGTTATTTGCGGATGAGCCGACCGGCAATCTCGATTCGGCGACCGGCGAGCGCATCATCGAATTGTTGTTCGAGCTGAATCGCGCCGCGCAGACCACGCTGGTCGTGGTCACTCACGACAACGCGATTGCGCAGCGATGCGGGCGCACGATTCGCATCGACGCCGGCAAGGTCGCCGCATGAAAGCGCTGAGGCTCGCAATCCTGGCACTGGCGCGCGACGGCAAATCGGGCGAGCTGCGAGTCTTGATGCTGGCGCTGCTGGTTGCCGTGTCGGCGCTGACCGCCGTGGGATTCTTCACCAGTCGCGTGAGTCTCGCGGTCGATCAGCAAGCGGGCGAAGTTTTGGCGGCAGACCTGCGCTTGCAATCGCGCTCGGCGCTGGATTCACAGTATTTTCAGATGGCCAAAGACGCGGGCCTGAAAACCGCGGAGCTGTCCAACTTCCCGAGCGTCGTGTTCAATGGCGAAGACAGCGCGCTGACGGCGATTCGCGCGGTCTCTCCCGAGTATCCGCTGCGAGGACGCGTCAAAGTTGCAGATGTACCGTTTGGCCCTGCGCAGGAAGTCACCACGATTCCCGGGCCCGGCGAGGCATGGCTCGAAGCACGCTTGTTTGCGCAGCTCGGCGCCAAGGTAGGCGACAAGATTCGCGTCGGCTCGAGCGAGCTCACCGCGACCCGCGTGCTGGACTATCGACCTGACCAAGGCTCGCAGTTCGTCGACCTCGCGCCGACTTTGCTCATGCGTCTCGACGAGGTCGAGGCGACCGGGCTCGCGCAGGAAGGCAGCCGCATCTCTCACTACGCACTATTCGCGGGAGAGCAGCAGGCCGTCGCAGCGTTCAAACAGCGGCTGACGGAAATCAAAAAGCCCGGCCAGCGCATCGTCGACCTGGCCGATGCCAGCCCGCAGATCCGCTCCGCCATCGACCGTGCCAGCCGATTCCTGAATCTCGCCGCCTTGGTGACCATCCTGCTGGCTGCAATTGCCGTGGCGATTTCGGCGCGACGCTATGTCGCCCGACATCTCGATACCGTCGCGTTGATGAAGAGCATGGGCGCGCCTCAGCGACTCGTGCTGTCCATCAGCGTGCTCGAGTTACTGATGATCGGTTTGATCGCAGGCATCGTCGGCGCGGTGATCGGGTATGCGGCTCAGGAAGGCATTGCCTATCTGTTGAAAGATCTGGTGCGCGGCGAGCTGCCAAGGCCATCGCTGAGCGCCGGCGGTTTGGGGATCGTGACTTCAGTGCTGATCCTGATTGGCTTCGCGCTGCCGCCGTTGTTACAGCTGCGCTTCGTGCCGCCGGCCCGGGTGCTGCGACGCAATCTCGAGCCGCCTCCGCTGCGCTACGTCACCGTCTACGGAACGGCACTCGCCGCGCTCGTCGCGCTGCTGGCGTGGTTGGTTCGTGATGCGCAGCTGCTGTTGTATGTGTTCGGCGGAACGTTTGTGACGTTCGCGGCGCTGATGCTTGCCGGCTGGGTTCTGGTGCGTGCATTGAGCGGATTGCGTGGCAGCGTCGGCGTGTCGTGGCGATACGGCATGGCAAATATCGCGCGGCGCGGTCGCGACAGCGTCATTCAAATCGTCGCCTTCGGATTGGGCCTGATGGTGTTGCTGTTGCTCGCGGTGGTTCGCAATGACCTCATGCAAGAGTGGAAGGCGAGCCTGCCGGAGAATGCGCCCAATCATTTCATGATCAACATCCGTCCGGACCAGACCGAGCCGGTCCGTGAGTTCTTCGCAGAGCGCTCGATCGGGCCGCCGCAGCTGGTGCCGATGATTCGCGCCAGGCTCATCAAGATCGATGGCAAGTCGGCCGGCGATCTGCAACTCCAGAGCGATCGCGGCCGGGATTTTCTGGATCGCGAAGCGAATCTCACCTGGGCCGAGACCATGCAGGACGACAACAAGCTGGTCGCCGGCGAATGGTGGCGTCCGAACGACGGCGGTGGGCCGCGCGTGTCGGTTGAGGTGGAAATGGCGGAAGCGCTGGGCCTGAAGCTCGGCGACGAGCTGACTTACGACGTAGCTGGCGAGACCATCGTGGCTCGCGTCACCAGCTTCCGTGAAGTGCAGTGGGATTCGTTCCGGCCGAATTTCTTCATGGTGTTTTCGCCCGGCACGCTCAACGACAGCACCGGCACCTACATCACCAGCGTGCACATTCCTCGCGAGCAGCGGCCGGTGCTGATGGACTTCGTGCGCCAGTTTCCGGAAGTGACGGCCATCGACCTCGAAGCGATCCTCACGCAAGTGCGTGGAGTGATGGATAAGGCTTCGTTAGCCGTGCAGTACGTGTTCGGGTTTACGCTGCTCGCGGGCGTCACGGTGCTGCTGGCTGCCATACAAGCGACCCGCGACGAGCGGCGTTACGAGAGCGCGATGTTGCGAACGTTGGGCGCGAGCCGTCGCGTCGTATTGCAAGGAGTGGCGGCGGAATTCACGACGCTGGGGATTCTGTCGGGGACGCTCGCGGCGATCGGCGCAACGGCGGCGGGATATTTCCTCGCCACCGAGATCTTCAATCTCGACTACACGTTCGATATGACCGTGTGGGCGGTGGGATTGGTGGCCGGGGCGGTGCTGGTCGGGCTCAGCGGAACCCTGGCGACGCGCTCAGTCGTAAATCATCCGCCGGTGGCTACGCTGCGCGGCGGATGAGATCACTGCAGACCCAGCATCATCCAGCCGACGGTCTGGGTCTGGCCGCGCCAGTTGTAACCTTCGACTTTCACCAGATAGTCGCCCGGGCCGAAGGCGGATGAGTTCAGGCTGAAGCGCACTTCCTTGTTGGAGTCGCGCATGATGCGTTTGATCTGCATCACCCGCACGCCGTCGTTTCTGTCGATGGTGATCTGGAACTGCTGGATCTTGCCGTCGGTCGCGTCGATGCTGATGTCGAGCAGCTGCGCGGGCGTGACCCAGCCGAGCGCGAGCGTCGGCTGTCCGGGCTTGGCTGCGACCAGCTGCGCTTTGTAGCGCTGCACGCTGCCAGGCGGTTGCATCTGTGTACTGTTCTGCTCGTCCGCGGCGACTTGCATTTGTTCGGACAGCGAACGCACTTGCAGGCCGAATATCACCGCAGCAGCAGCGGCAATCAGCAGCGCGAGCCCCAACCCCATGACGAGCACGCTGTTGACGGCGAAGCCGGAGCGGCTCCGGCGCATTTCTTCCCGCGCTTCTTCGGGATCGAAACCATCGTCGGTTTCTTCCATCACAGCGCGCGTCGAGCTGGATGGAATCGCTTCGAATACGCCCGTCTCGCTGCCGTCGGCCGGACGACGAGACAGGCGCGTCTTCAGACGCACGGGAATCGGCAAGGCCTGCAGGAAGGCCGGATTGTCGAGACAGAACTTCTCGAACTCGCGCGCCTCGCGCACCGTCAGGTCGCCGGACAAGTAGCGATCTACGACGTGCTCGTTCTCGATGTACCTGCGATCCATCCGCGTGGTCCGATTGCCATAACGCGTGGCAGGTTAACAAAAGGACGTAGGCGCATATGTCGAGCGGGTCCGCAAAATCACTCAATAGTGAGACCTGCCACACACTTTAGTGAGTGTCAGGGAGTGCCTGCCTTGGCGGCCTCCTCGGCCACGCACTTGGCGCATTTCGGCCAATAGGGCTTGGCGATGCGGTCCAGGGTCCAGCGGTTGCCCTCGGCGAAGAATTTGCGCATGGCCTGGGATTGCGGCTCGTCGGTATAGCCCAGCCCGACGATGCGCACTTGAGTCATGTTGTCCCCGGCGGGCGTCAGATAAATCACGGTCCAGGTGCCGGCGATGGCGTCGGGATATTTGAAATCCGCCGGCGCCTGCTTGATGCGGATCGCCAACATGCGCTCCGGCTCGTACGCCAGGATTTCGTTGACGATGGTGTGGGCATCGCCGAGCCGGCCCTTGGGATCGTAGTGCGTGCGGATGGCGCCGCCGACCTTGAAGTCGACCTCGGCATGGGCGACGCCGGTCTGTTTGTAACCTTCGGCAGTGGTGAAGATCCGCCACACCTCGGCCGGCGACGCGTTGATAAATCCTTCGGTGACCTGCGGCTCGGCGGCCAGCGTGGCTTGCGACCACCAGCAGGCCGCGCTCAGAAGCACGGCGGATAGACAGCGTCCCAGGCGTTGTAACAATCCGGTGCGGCGTGCCGAAATGCTTGTTCTGTCAGGGAACTGTGGGGTTCTACTCATCATTCTTGCAGACCTCTGGCCGATACTGCGATGCTTGGTCGGTTGCTCTAATGCCGGAATTATCGACCCAATTATCGACCAGCATCCATCGACGGGCAGTGCATTCGCATGATTCTCACCCTGGAAGTGACCGGCCCGCAGGCCCAGGCCATGGGCGCCGCCGGTCGCAAGACCTTCAAGGCGCTCGGCGGCACCATCGGGCGCCTGCCGGACAATGACTGGGTGTTCCCCGACCCGTATGTGTCGGGCCGGCATGCACTGATCCGCTACGTCAACGGCAAGTACTTCGTCGAAGACACCAGCACCAACGGCGTGTTCATCAATTCCCCAGACAATCGACTGACACGCGGGCAACCGCAGCAATTGCGCGATGGCGACCTGCTGTATATCGATGCCTATCAGATCAATGTTTCCATCCAGAAAGACGCCACCGAGGATTTGCAGAACGATCCGTTCGCCGCGTTGAAGAACGGCGGCCCGAAGCTCGTACCGCCCGCGCGGCGCGCTGTCACGCCGGCGCCAGCTGCGGCCGAAGACAGAACCGAAAGTCTGGTTGCAAGTCGTCCGAGCGCCCCCCGGAATGGCACCATTCTGCAAGACTCGACTGCCAGGGTCGACGAGGATGAGGAGGACGAAGAGGACGAGGTCGACGAGGATCACGGCACCGAATGGTTCGGCATGGCCGAGGTTGCCGAGCCGAAGAAGCCGTCGCCCTCAGCGGTTCCGTCTCGCCTCCGGGCTGATGTTGTGAAATCCACGATCGCT
This sequence comes from Peristeroidobacter agariperforans, assembly GCF_004138335.1. Classification (GTDB taxonomy): domain Bacteria; phylum Pseudomonadota; class Gammaproteobacteria; order Steroidobacterales; family Steroidobacteraceae; genus Steroidobacter; species Steroidobacter agariperforans. The sequence continues at coordinate 1,082,215 of NZ_RYFW01000001.1, forward strand.
GTTCCCACGCCGCCTCGCTCGCAGCCACAGCTGCAACGCCCGGCCCCGGTTGCCAAAGCCGTCCCGAAAGCGGTCACCAAAGAAATTCCCAGCGCTCCGGCGCCGCGGCCGCGTCCCGAGCAAAGCAAGCCGGCGAGCGGCGATGGGGCGCAGTTGAAAGCGTTGTTCGATGCGGCGGGCATCGAAGGTCTCGAGCCCAGCGCGGAGAATGCGCGCATGCTCGGAGAGATTCTGCGGATCGCACTCGGCGGTGTGATGGAAGCGTTGCGTACCCGCGAGCACGTGAAGGATGAATTGCGCATGCGCGGCACTTCGTTCAAGGCGGCGGACAACAACCCGTTGAAGTTTTCCGCCAACGTCGACGATGCTTTTCACAACCTGCTGGTGAAACACAATCCCGCGTATCTGGCGCCGCCGGATGCTTTCGAAGATGCGTTTCGGGACGTGCGCGATCACCAGTCGGCGTTCCTGGCGGCGATGCGCCTGGCGTTCGAGTCGATGCTGTCGCACTTCGATCCGCAACGCATGCAGGACGAGTTCGACCGGCAGATGAAAGGCTCGATCCTCGGCGTGCCAGCCAAGCTGCGCTATTGGGACCTGTACCGGGACAAGTACGGCGAGCTGAGCAAGGACGCCGAAACCGGCTTCCGTACATTGTTTGGCGACGCGTTCGCGCGCGCCTATGAGGAACACCTGGAGCGGCTGAAAAAATCCAGCCGGCCGGTGGGGCAGTGACCTTCATGGATGAAACATTGGTGGAAGAGGACATTCAGCCCGTTTACGTTTCGGCAGGCATGACTGACGTCGGCCGTCTTCGCGCCACGAATCAGGACGCCTTCGTCGAACTGCACGCCGCCGGCGTCTGGTCGGTGGCTGACGGCATGGGCGGCTATCGCGATGGCGATGTCGCGAGCCGCATGGTGTGCGAGGGGCTGCAGCTGTTGACTGGCGAAGGCTCGCTCGACGAAGCGGTCATCGCCGTCCGCCAGCGCATGAGCGACGTGAATCGCCGCTTGTATGAAGCGTCGGTGCGGCCGATCAATCCCATCGTCAGTGGCAGCACCGTGACCATCCTGTTGGTCCGGCGTACCGAGCTCGCCGTGCTGTGGGCCGGCGACAGCCGCGTGTATCGCTGGCGCCAGGGTCAGCTGGCGCAGCTGACGACCGATCACACCTGGGCCGCCGAGCTGAACTTGCAACATCCCGATGAAGAAGCGGACCATGCCATCACGCGAGCTGTCGGCGGGGAGGCGACATTGACGCTGGACATCCGGAAGGACCGGGTCCGGCTCGGGGATCGTTACCTGCTGTGCTCCGACGGCCTGACGCGCGAGCTGAACGACGCGCAGATTGCCTCGGCGCTGTCGGCCGACGATGTGAAAACATCGGCGCGCAAGCTGATCGATGCCACGCTAAAAGCGGGCGCACGCGACAATGTGACGGTGGTCATTGTGGAAGCGACCTGATCAGCATAGGAAGCGGCTGACGTTCTCAATGTCGGCGCCCCCATGAAGAACACGGACGAACAACAAACCAAGCTGCGCGCTGCCGAACCCGACGCCACCCTGCATCGCTCAGGGACGGAACTGCACACGCTCGTGCGTGCAGAACCCGAAGGGACGCTCGTCCGACAGTCGACGGAGGATTCAGGCACTGCCGCGCGCACACTGCAGGCCGGTCGGCCGGTGCAAGGCCCGGATGCGGCGTTCGCGCCCACGCTCAAGGCGCCGGAGTCAGGCGCGCGTGATGCTTTGAGCCAGCAGCCGGGCTCACTCGAGCCGGGCTCGGTCATCAAACAGCGCTTCGTGCTGGAAACCATGCTCGGCAAAGGCGGCATGGGCCTGGTATTCGGCGCCGTCGACCGGCGCAAGCTCGAAGCGCGAGATCCAAATCCTCACGTTGCATTGAAAGTGCTGAACGCGGATTTCGCGCGGCACCCCCAGTCTTTCATGGCCCTGCAGCGCGAGGCGCGCAAGGCGCAAACGCTGGCGCATCCAAACGTCGTCACTGTGTTCGACTTCGATCGCGATGGCGACACCGTCTACATGACGATGGAGCTGCTGAAAGGCCGCTCGCTCGATACCATCGTTCGGGAAGGGCGCGGCAAGGGCAACAGTGCCGAGTTCGCCTTGCCGATCATTCGCGGTATTGCCGAAGGCCTGGCCTACGCGCATCGCAAGGGCATCGTTCATTCGGATCTCAAGCCGGGCAACGTATTCATTGCCTCGGATGGCACTGCGAAGATTCTGGATTTCGGCATCGCGCGCGCCGTGCCCAGCTCCATCACCGAAGAAAACAAAGATGAGTTCGACGCTGGATCGCTTGGCGCGTACACCGAAGCGTATGCGACGGACGAAATGGTCGCCGGCGTCGATCCTCATACCGCGGACGATATGTACGCGCTCGGCATCATCGCGTACGAGTTGGTCACGGGATTTCATCCGTATCAGCGACACAGCGCGCCGAACGCGCGCAAGCTCGGTATCAAGCCCACGCCGCTGAAGGGGCTGAAGCGCAAGCATGCGCGTGCGATCGAACGATGTCTGTCCTTCGAGCGCAAGGATCGCCCCCAGACTGCGGGTGACTTTCTCAAGTTATTCCGCGGCGTCACGCGGCTACAGAAATCCACGCTGGCGGCGAGCGCCGTGCTGGCGCTGACGGCCGGCTATTTCGGATATCAAAACTATCTCGAAACCAGCCCGGCCATTGCGTTCGCCGAATTGCCGGCGACCAGCCAGCAGGACTTTCGCACCGCCATGAAACAGGGCGACGCAGCGTGGGCGTTCTATGAGAACGAAGGCTTGTCCGATGGGATCATGTCGGCGCTGCAGAGTTACGCCGCGGCCTACGACATCCATCCGCGCAACCGCGAAGCTGTTGCAGCACTGAATCGCGCGGCTGACGAGGTTCTACGGCTGACCGAGAACGATCCCGCGCGACGCCACGAGATGGCGGAACGGTTGCAGCAGCTGAGCGCCCACTTCCGAAAATACGCGCCGGTCGTCGACGCGGCCAGGTAGCCAGCTCGTTACGGGCGGTATTTCGCGCGCACATCCCGGATGGCGCGGCTCGCATCCATGTCGAGTGCATCCGCGATCGCAATGAACTCGATCACGTCGATGCGCCGTTCCCCGCCTTCGTATTTGGAAATGAAGCTCTGCGGTTTGCCAAGACGATCCGCCAGCTGCTGCTGAGTCAAACCGGCCTTCTCGCGCGCGGCAAGCAGCAACTCGAGCAAGCGAACATGAGCAGGTGAGCGCAGTGACTTCAAGACGGCGGGCTCCGTATGACGCCCGTGTCTATATTCCGCCCGAGCCGTTATCCCAACTTAGAATACTCCCATCGGATTTCGTCTGGCACGGAAAATCTGCTGTAATCGCGCCCCTTCCCGGCCGCATGCCGAGCGCATCAAAAGTTCTTCGCAGACATGAACAGCAAACCCCAAACCGCCCCGCAGGGCGCCAAGGCCAAGACCGCCATCACCCCGACCCGGGATGAAAACTATGGCGAGTGGTATCAGCAGGTTATTCGCGGCGCCGACCTGGCCGAGAACTCGGCCGTGCGCGGCTGCATGGTCATCAAGCCGTGGGGCTACTCGCTGTGGGAGAACATGCAGCGGGTGCTGGACGACATGTTCAAGGCTACCGGCCATCAGAACGCCTACTTCCCGCTGTTCATCCCGCTGTCCTTCATGCAGAAGGAAGCTGCCCACGTGGAAGGTTTTGCCAAGGAGTGCGCGGTGGTCACCCATCACCGCCTGGAAGCCGGGCCGGATGGCAAGCTGCGCCCGACCGGCGAGCTGGAAGAGCCCCTGATCGTCCGCCCGACCTCCGAGACCATCATCGGCGATGCGTTCTCGCGCTGGGTGCAGAGCTATCGCGACCTGCCGCTGCTGATCAATCAGTGGGCCAACGTGGTGCGCTGGGAAATGCGCACCCGCATGTTCCTGCGGACCGCCGAATTCCTCTGGCAGGAAGGCCACACGGCGCACGCCACCAAGGAAGAAGCCGTGGAAGAGACCATGCGCATGCTCGATGTGTACGCGACCTTCGCCGAAGAATGGATGGCCGTGCCGGTGATTCGCGGCGAAAAGACGGCCAACGAGCGCTTCCCGGGCGCCGAGCAGACCTTCTGTATCGAAGCCATGATGCAGGATCGCAAGGCGCTGCAGGCCGGCACCAGTCACTTCCTCGGCCAGAACTTCGCCAAGGCTAGCGGCATCGAGTTCCTGGACCAGAACGGCCAGCACCAGCACGCCTGGACCACCAGCTGGGGCGTGTCGACCCGCCTGATCGGCGGCCTGCTCATGACTCATTCCGACGACGACGGCCTGGTGCTGCCGCCGAAGCTCGCGCCGGTGCAGGTCGTGATCCTGCCCATTTACCGGTCCGATGAAGATCGGGCGCGCGTGATCGAGTACTGCCGCTCGGTGGCCAATGAGCTGCGGGCGCAGCGCTACGCGGATCGTCCGGTTTCCGTGGTCGTCGACGAGCGCGATGAGCGCGGCGGCGACAAGGTGTGGAACTGGATCAAGAAAGGCGTGCCGGTGCGCATTGAAGTCGGCCCTCGCGACCTCGAGAAGGATGCGTTGTTCGTCGGCCGTCGCGATCGCGCGCCGAAGGACAAACAGAGCATCCCGCGCAGTGAGTTCGTCGCGTCGATCGGTACCACCTTGCAATCCATTCAGGATGGCCTGTTCGAGCGGGCGAAGGCATATCGCGAGCAGTTCACGAAGCGCATCGACACCAAGGAAGAGTTTTACGAGTACTTCACCGCGCCGCGCGTGGCCGAGAATGCTCCGACGCCCATTCACGGTGGCTTCGCATTGACGCACTTCAGCGGCGAAGCGGCTCTGGAAGAGCGAATCAAGGCCGAGCTTGGCGTGACGGTGCGCTGCATTCCGTTAGAAAAGAGCGAGCCCGGCACCTGCCCGTTCACCGGCAAGCCGAGCCCGCAGCGGGTGGTGTGGGCGAAGGCGTACTGAGCCGAACGCGATAACGTTCACTATCGTCGCTATCCTGCCCGGGGATAGCGACTGGCAAGGTTTGTCTGGATGTCGGCGGTCTCTCGCGCCAATTGGCAAATTCACTTCTGCGTCATCCTGTGGGGATTCACTGCCATTCTCGGCAAGCTGATCTCGCTGGATACGCTGTCGCTGGTCTGGTGGCGACTGCTGCTCGTGGCCGGCGCGCTGGTGCTCGTGCCGCGTTTCTGGCGCGGACTATCTGCGTTGCCGCCGCGCCTGATTGCGATCTATGCCGGCATCGGGATGGTGGTCGCGCTTCACTGGCTGGCGTTCTACGGCTCCATTCGGTTGGCCAACGCTTCGGTTGCAGCCACCTGCCTGGCGTTGTCGCCGGTGTTCCTCGCCTTCATCGAACCCTTTCTGGTGGGCCGTCGCTTCGACGTGCGCGAACTGTTGTTTGGCCTGGCGGCGATTCCGGGCGTCGCGTTGGTAGTGGGCGGAACGCCAACCACCATGCGCCTGGGTGTGGCGGTTGGCGTGCTCGGAGCGTTGCTGGTCTCGGTGTTTGCCAGTCTGAACAAACGTTACATCGGCCATTCCGATGCGCTGGCGGTCACCGGCTTGGAAATGGGCGCCGGTCTGTTGTTGATCACGCTGATCTCGGCGGCGATGGCGCCGGACACTGTGTTTGTCCTGCCAACAGTGCGGGATGCGACGTTACTGGCCGTGCTCGCGATGGGCTGCACGCTGCTGCCGTTCGCCGTATCGCTGGCAGCGCTTCGTCACGTAAGCGCGTTCTCAGCAACCATCGCGCTCAACATGGAGCCGGTATATGCGATCGTGATGGCGATCGTGTTGCTCGGTGAGCAGCGCGAGCTCAGCCCGAGTTTCTATTTAGGCGTCGCCATCGTGCTGGCGGCCGTGTTCCTGCACCCGTGGCTGGTGCGCCATCCAGTCAACGCCGCTGCAGCAGCTGATCGACCCGATCCCGGTAAGAGCGGCTCAGTTTGATCTCCTGGCCGTCGTCGAGCGTCAGGAAATATTCGCCGTTGGTGTGAGGCCGCAGCCGCCGCACGCGTGACACGTTGACGATGGTCGAACGGTGCACGCGCTGAAACAGCTGCGGATCGAGCACCGCTTCCAGCGACTTCATGGTCTCGCGCAATACGTAGGTGCGCCCGTCGGCGTGCACGCACATGTAGTCGCCGGCAGCATCGATCCAATCGATGCTTTTCACGTCGACCCTGACCGTGCCGGCGTCGTCGCGAATCGGAAGAATCTGCGGATACTGTGGCTGGCGCTCGGCGTGCAGATATTGCCGCAGCGTTTGCTCATCCACCTGCCCGGTTCCTTGGGTAGTCGCGAGCAACTTCATCAGCTGTTCCCGCTGACTGAGCGCATTGCGCTGTTGCCAATAGCCACGCACGCGATCCAGCGCCTGGGTGAAGCGTGTGTCGTTGATGGGCTTGAGCAGGTAGTCGATGGCCTGCGCCTCGAAGGCGTCCAGCGCGTAACGATCGTAAGCGGTGACGAAAATCACCATCGGCAGCAACTCCTGCGGCAATCGCGCCAGCACTTCGAAACCGGAGATGCCGGGCATCTGGATGTCCAGGAACATCAGGTCCGGTTTGTCCTCCATCATCGATTCGACGGCTTCGCGGCCGTTGGCGCAATGCCGGACGATCTCGATATCCGGATGTTGGGCAAGCCGCAGCTCGATGCCGCGCCGGGCCAGTTCTTCATCATCTACGATGATGGTGCGAATGGGTTGGTCAGTCATGGCTTACTCATGCCACGCTTTGGCTCAGTTGGGAGCCGTAGCGCGTTCCGCTGGAAACGTCAGCGACACCCGCAAACCGGGGTCGGTGTTCGTTACTGCAACGGTGCCGCGTTCTCCGTACAGCACCTGCAGGCGCTCGCGAGTATTGCGAATACCGACGCCGCGACCATTGGCCAAACGGGTCGCATCGATCATGCCCGGCCCGTCATCGGCAACTTCCAGTTGCAGCATACCCCCGGTGACGTGAGCGCCGATGCGAATTTGCCCGCCTTGCTCCCGTGGTGAGACCGCGTACTTGATGGCGTTCTCGATCAAAGGTTGCAACAACAGGCTGGGCACCAGCATGGTGCTGGCCGCGTCTTCGATGGCGTAGTTCAGTCGCAGGCGCGAGCCGAAGCGCATCGTCTCGATATTCAGATACAGATTGAGCGCGTCGATCTCCTGCGCGACCGTGACTTTCTTCATCGGGTCCTGATCGAGCGTATAGCGCAGGAACTCCGACAACCCGGTGACCGCGTTGTTGGCGGTGCTGTTGCGGTTGTCGAGAATCAGCGTCGAAATGGCGTTGAGCGTGTTGAACAGGAAGTGCGGATTGAGCTGATAACGCAGCATCTTCAATTGCGCTTCCTGCGCCAGCGACGCCGCCTGCAGAGTGGCGATGCGCTGTGACTGCAAGGACTCGTAGTACTTCACGCCGAAGTACAGGCCGACCCAGCACATGATCAGATAAGTCGAGCTCAATGCGCCGCTGAAGTATTCGTGCCAGTGCACGATGGGCCATTCCGGCTCCACACAGCGATGGTAGAACCAGTTCATGATGACGCGGAGGAAGCAGGCCGTAACCCACGCAGCGGCGAGGGCCCCCGCCATCATCACGGCCGGCGGCTTTTTCCAGAGCCATCGGCAGATGTAACGCAGCGGCATGGTGAGCACGCAGCCCGAGGCGGCTGCGACTGCGATGTACTGTACATAGGACACCGGCTTGCCATACAGCAGTGCGCCGACGTACTGAGAAACGCCGTAGGCGCTCCAGCCGAGTACGTGCAGGGACCAGAACAGCAGATTTCTGTTTTGTTTCAGTTGTGCGAGGTCCATGCGGTCACTGTAAGCAAGAGCCGCGACGCATTCCATCCTTTCGTCGCGCCGCCGGCACGCCCGGTCGCAAGCGGTGCTTCCAGCTCGATTTTTCGCCCGACATAACGCGTTTCCGGCGCTGTTGTAGCGGCAATTGCGTGTGCGTCGAAACGATTCGGCCGCACGATGAGCAGAAGGAATGTCGGGCCGCTGCGCCCGGTCGAACTTCGCGTCGATGAAAATTTCTCGCGACGCTTGCAACCCTGGGCGAATCACTCGCATCTCAAGGACAAGCGCGCGATGAACGGTACGAAAGAGAAGCGAAGTTAGAGGAGACTCGATCATGTCCAGCCAGAAGTCCTTCCGCGTTGCGCGTTACGTTGCCGCCTGTGCCTTCACTGCCCTGGCTTTCGGCGCCGCGGCTCACGCTGGCGATGCACCCGGCACTGCCGACGCGCCCTCGACCACTGTCGACTACACCGACTTGAATCTTGCCAAACAGGGTGATGCGAAGGTGCTGTACAGCCGCCTGCAGCGCGCCTCGGATCGGGTCTGCGTTCAGTACAAGGAGCCACGCGATCTGCGCCGGATGAAGGTGTACAACGCTTGCTATCGGGATGCGCTGGCTCGCGCTGTCGATAGCGTCGGCCATGCCTCGGTGCAGGCCGTGTATGCGGCGGATGAGAACGTACGGATCGCGAGCCGCTCGATGAAGTCCCGGGCCAGCACCTGAAATGCCGGCCTGTTCAAAGCGACGCGACCGGCTGCGAACGGCGCGTCGCTGGACCTCATGACTCGGCGCGTTGCGCTTCAGGCTTGGGCTGACCGAGCTGCGCTTCGCGCCAGGTGATGTACAAGGTCGAAGCGATGATGACGCCGGCGCCGAGCATGGTCACGCCGTTCGGGACTTCGCGAAACAACGCGTAGCCGAGCACGATCGCGAAGATCAGGCGGGTGTAATCGATCGGCGCCATCACCATGGCGTCGCCCTCCGCCATGCCCTTGATGTAGCAAGCCTGGTTCACCAGGCCCAATATTCCCAGCAGGCTCAGCAGCGCCAGGTCCGACCAGCTCGGCGTACGCCAGGCGAGCAGCGCGCCAGGAATGGTCAGCACGAAGCCGAGCACCGCAGACCAGGCCATCAACGTCATGGTCGTGTGATCGCGGGTCATGACTTTCATCCCGGTCACCGTCAGCGCGATCAATAGAGCGGACAGCAAAGCGGCGGCCGCAGGCAAACCGAAGCCGCTCGTGCTCGACGGCTGCAGCATCAACAGCGCGCCGAAGAAACCAATCATGGTGGCGGCGATTCGGCGTGGCCCGATCGGCTCCTTCAACACGAATGCGGCCAACGGCACGAGCCACAGCGTGCGCGTGAACGACAGCGCATTCGCGTCGGCCAGGGGCATTTTTTGATAGGCGTAGAAGCCCAGGATCATCGCAACCGTTCCCGCCGTCGCGCGAAACAGCAACAACCCTGGCCGAGAGGTGCGAAACGTTTGCCGCGGGTTTCGCGCAATCAACGGGATCATCACGATCAGGCCCGCGGCATTCCGATAAAACGTTTGCAACGGCGCCGAATAGTCATCGCCGAGGAACTTGATGAGCATCGTCATAACCGTGAACGACGCGGCGGATGCAAGCATCCACAGCGTGCCACGGGAATTGCGGTGCAGACGGTTGTAACTGGCGGTAAGGTTCTTCACTCAGCGGCACTTTACCGCAAAGTGACGAACCGGAACGCTAAGGGCCTGTGAACACTCATTGGAGGCGCAACCCATTTAATGAATGAATATCCTTAGATGGGACGAGCTATTGCGGTTCAGGACGTCGTTACTCCTCCCTCATATACGGAGAGTATACGGCGGTCGTCGCGCCTAGCCCTGAACCGCAATAGCTCGTCGCAGTCCATCCAATGAGTGTTCACAGGCCCTATAGTCGCGGTCCGAACAAGCCGAGCAGGCCGATGATGATGAGATAGATGGCGACGATGTAATTCAACAGTCGCGGCACGACCAGGATCAGAATGCCGGCGACCAGTGCAACCAGGGGACCGATGCTGACGTACATACCCGCGCCTTCGTTTGTGATGTGATCACAGGCGGTACGTCAGAGCTCGGACGATTGTTCCTCAGGCCAGGCGGGCCTGCAGCCAGTTCGAGAGATCGAGCACCTCTTCCGTGCAAACTGAATGCTCCATCGGATACGTTCGCCAGTCGATGCGATAGCCGAGTCCCAGTAACGCATCGCGCGACGCCTCGCCCATTTGCACCTGTACGACGGGATCGTGCACGCCGTGACACATCAGGATCGGCACATCTCGGTTCGCGGCGGACGCCTCTGCGCGCAAGGAGGCGGCCAAAGGCAAGTACGTGCTCAACGCCAGCACGCCCGCGAGGCGCTGCTGATAACGCAAGGCTGTTTGTAGCGCGATCGCGCCGCCTTGTGAGAAACCGGCAATCACGATTTTGCTGGCCGGAATGCCTTGTGCGATCTCTTGTTCGATATATCGCTGCACGACGCCCTCGGACTCGCGGATGCCGGCGTCGTCTTCGGCTCGCCCCGGGCCGAACCCTTTGATGTCATACCACGCGCGCATGACATAGCCGTTGTTGATCGTCACCGGCCGCGGCGCTGCGTGCGGAAAAATGAATCGCACCGGCAGTGTCGCCGGCAAGCGCAGCTCATCGACGATGGGCACGAAATCGAAACCGTCCGCGCCGAGCCCGTGCAGCCAGATCACTGCCGCGACGGCCGGTCCGGCCGGCGTGAGAACGACGGCGTCGGCGGATTCTCGAGTCGTATGGGGCATTTCAGCTCCGAGAGGATTGCAATACTTCCGCCACGGCTGCGCCGAGCTCGGCCATGTCGAACGGCTTGCGCAACTGCCTGGCCGTGCCCAGCACTGCTTCCACCGCGGCGCTGTCCGCATAGCCTGAGACTATAAGCACGGGCATTCCAGGTTGTTTCATCTGGGCAGCCTTGGCCAGCTCCGCGCCGTTCATGCCCGGCATGGCGAAATCGGCGAGCAACAGATCGCAGCGCTGTGCATCCAGCAGCACCAGCGCATCGATGCCATTGTCCGTGTCGCGCACTTCGTAGCCCAGCGAGCGCAACGATTCGGTCATGAATCGTCGCACCAGCCGGTCGTCATCGACCACCAGCACGCTGGTGCTCTTTTTCACTGGCTCGGGCGCCGAATCCGCAGCTACGGGCGCTGCCGAAACCGGCTCGGGCTCGACTGCATCGGCGGGCGCAAGCGGCAGAAGCAAACGAACCGTCGTGCCCTGCTGGGGCTCGCTGTCGATGTGCAGGGAACCTCCCGATTCGCGAGCCACTGCATACACCTGCGACAGCCCCAAGCCGGTGCCCTGGCCGACCGGTTTGGTCGTGAAGAACGGCTCGACCGCACGCACGCGCACCTCTTCGGTCATGCCAACGCCCGTGTCCGTCACGGACAGCTGCACATAGTCGCCGTTCGCCAGATGTCGGTCGACGACATCAGCGCGACGGGCGCTGATGATGAGCTTGCCACCGGCAGGCATGGCATCCCTCGCGTTCACCGCCAAGTTGAGCAGCGCCAGTTCAAGCTGATTCGCGTCGCTCATGACCCAACGCGCATCGGGATCGAGCGACATGCGTACCTCGACTGAGGGACCCACCGACTGCGTGAGCAAGCCGCTCATGCCGTTGAACAGCTGTTGCAGATCGACCGAGCCGACCTCCATGCGCTGGCTGCGAGAAAAAGCCAGCAATTGCGAGGCGAGCTTTGCGCCTCGTCGCGATGCCTCGAGCGCATTGTCAGCCAGCCTGCGCAGTCGTTCGTTGTCGTGGACCTTGTTGCGGATCAGATCGAGATTGCCGATGACGGCGGTCAGCAGATTGTTGAAATCGTGCGCGATGCCGCCCGTCAGCTGGCCGACGGCTTCCATCTTCTGCGACTGACGCAATGTTTCTTCGGCGCGGCGGCGCTCGGCCATATCCCGCAGCATCAACAGAACCAGCGCGCCGCCGAGTATCAGGGCGCCTGTGGCGGCGGATGCCGCAGCAACGAAGGACCACGCCGTCGGCGCGTCGATGGCGGTCGAGGCCACGGCGAGGTGAGCCGACCATTGCGACCAAGACGACGTATGAAATGCCGTGTAGTTCTTCAACCCTTCGTACGTGGTGCCGGGATACAAGCCGCTATCGCCTTCGCTGATCGCTTTGCGCACGAACTCCGTAGCCGGTGTGCCGACGCGTGTCTCGAAGTTGAGAGTGCGTGCGACAAAGCTGCCTCGTGGATCGACGATGGCCGCGGTCGTGCCCGCTTCGGCGACCGCGGTCAGCAGTTCTTGAAAGGCTTGTGGCTCGATGCCGGCGCCGAGCACGTAACGCAACTCTCCATCGCTGCTGACGGGGGCGTAAACCCAGGCCAGTGCTTCGGGCGGCGGACTGATCGAGCCGGCGATTGGCGCCTGGCTAAGACGAATCTCAGCGAGCGCCGGTGCGTGCACGCCGTCGAGCGCTCGAGGTTCACCCATGGGTCGGCGCAGATCGAACAATTCTTTGGCGCCGAGCGCATCGATCAGAACGATGGTGCGCCATGCCGGGTTGGCCGCCTGCACTCGTCGCACGCGGGAATAAAACTCCGGCATATTGCCCCGGGCCAGGTCCACCGAGCTGGTCAGCACGTTGAGCGCGGCCAGGTCGCGACGCAGGCGGCCGTCGACCAGCATGGTCGCAATTTCACTGCGGCCAAGCGTGTCAGTTTCGACACGGGCCCGTTCGGCACGCAGGAAATAAAAGGCGCCGACTGCAATGAACACCACGGTGGGCAGCGTCGCTGCGACCCCCAGGGTGATCAGCGAACGCCGGAAAAATCTCATTCTTTGTTCTCGTCCGGTGAGGGATCGGCCAAAACAATATTCTGCCTCGCGAGGCCGTTGTGAGATAGCTATAGGTGCTGCGAGCGCCGTCGCGTAGGTAATTGACCGGGAGCCCGCTGCGGTAAAGGGCAGGGTCATGCTCAGGGGTTTACGCTTTGACCTGAATCACAGAAATGGCAAAGTGACGGCGCTATACCTGGCCACCTCTTTCTCACCGGTTCACTGCCATGCAATCGCGCAAGCTGCACGGTCTGATCGCCTTTGCTTTGTTCCTCATGGCCGCGGTCGTTTATTCCGCGCTGTCGGGCAAGCCAGTGGATCTGTGGCACGTGGCGCTGTGGAGCCTGATGGGCGTCGGTAGCTATATGGCGCTATCGCGTTTGTTTGGCTTCGACCCCCATCGCACGCGCATTGCCCAATGCGCGCCGGCATATTTGCACTACGTGGATCGTTGGGAGCTGCGGCTCGGGCAGGCCACGCTGTCGATGCTCGGCGGCATCGTGGTGGCAGCCCGGCTGTTTGATGCCGAATACTTCGTGACCGCCGTGGTCAGCGGCACTTTGTCGGCCTGGACCTACTTCGCTTTTCGTTGGTATGTCGGCGGTTATCGTTCGCCGGCTGCGGTTCGCAGCTAACCGGCGCCTAGATCATCGGCGGCGGGTTGGCGAGCAGTTGCAGCTCGTAAGCCACCAGCGCGACATAGCAACCGACCACCAGGTACAGCAGCACTTCGCCGGGAAACAACCTGAACAGCTTCATCCTCGCGCAGACCACCAGGACGGCGGCGCCGGCGCTGGTGAGCGTCAATTTGATCGCCGCGAACCAGCCGAGGTTGTGAGGCACGAACAGCGCCATCACCGGGTTCACTTCCTGCGCACCCTGGCTCATCAGCATCAATGTCAGCACGCCATCGAGCGTCGACAAGCCAAGAATCAGCAGGACGAGCGCCAGCACGCGCGGTGAGTGCCAATCGATGATGGCGTAGACACGATCGGTCGTGCGTCGTCCCGCTCGACGACGTGGATTCAGCGCACCCCGCCAGTACGCGGCAATGCTGTAGTGACGGCGTTCAACACCGCTGCGACGTTCGTTGGGGACGCGTTCCGTTGCGCGCATGGATGGGAGGAGCCTCGACTCGCTGCTTTGCACTCAGTGTGCGTGAAGCGTGCGCCGCCATGGGCTGAAGTTACCGTAATCAGTCGCGAAAGAAACTTGCGTCGAAGGGAACTTGTCGGAAAAGTTGGCAGAAAATCGCTCCGGGAGGCGCGTCCTTGCGGGCGCGAACTTTCAGGGGGATGTCAGTTGCGCCTCTCCCGGAGCGTGAGCCATCAATCAAACATCAGCGAGAAGCCAGCTTCTGGGTGAGCGGCTTGCCGTTCAGCGCAACCACTGCGCCGCTGCGATCGACGATGCAGGTGCCACGGGCAAAGTATTTGCCGCTTTCCACGCCCTTCGCGGTGACCACGATCTTGTAAGCGCGCGAGTGAACGCTGAGCGGGCTGTTGATGCCGTCTTCCTTCCTGACCTTGACCGGCTGCTCTTTCGGCAAGCTGGAGGCAACGAAGGCGTTGATGCACGAATCCATCGCGGCGTCGTAGTTGTGAGCCTGAGTGGCGAACGGCGCGGCGAAGGCGATAGTAGCGGCGGCGATAGACAAGGACTTGCTGAGCGTGTTCATCGAAGTAACTCCAAAGGTGTCAATGAATCCCCTGGAACGTTTCTTTATGGAATGGAGCCAATCTAGAGCCGGCGAGCCGCCGCGACAAACGAGAAGATTTCATGCTGGCAGCAATTGCGCTCATGCAGGCAATCCCCGATATGAAACAAATTAGAAACAAACGGGCGCGCCCCGCCCTCCGCTGCTGCGGATAGAAAACAAACTCGCCCCTGGGATTTCTTTGCTCTAAAGCGAGCGCTGCATCACGCCGCGATGCTGAATTCTTCGATCAGCCATTCAGTGAGCGCTTTGACATCGGGCCGCTCGGCGTCTTCTTTGCGCAGGATCAAGAAATAACTTTCGCCGGTCTCGAGCTCCCGGTCGAACAGCTTCACCAGCGAGCCCTGTGCGAAGCGCTCGTTACCGAGACGCGACGAAACGAGCGCGACGCCCACGCCGTGCTCGGCTGCTTCCGCTGCGGTATTCATGGAATCGAAGCGCACGACGCTCTTGGGCCGCAGGTCGATGCCGAGCGTCTGCGCCCAGCGCTGCCAGCCGTCGCGACGCGCTTCATGAATGATCAACGTATGTTTGTTCAGGTCCTGGATCGAATCGATCGGCAGACGTTGCAACAACGTCGGCGAGCACGCCGGCACGAAGGTTTGCGAGAACAGTTTGTGGCAGTCGTGGTCGTGCAGCTCTTCGGGCGAGGTGTCCACCACGATGGATAGATCCGCCTCCGCTGGATGCGACTGCAAGGTGCCCGCCACCGTATTGATGTGCACGTCGGTGTCCGGCCGCACTTCGAGGAACGACGGCAGGCGCGGCAGCAACATCTCAGTCGCGAAGAACGGCGGGATGTGCAGACGGACCACATCGCGGCCGTAACGGATGCGCAACTGCTCGGTGACCGCTTCGAGCCGGGCGAACACTGTCTCCAGGTGCTGCAGATAACTCTCGCCGGCTTCGGTGAGCGTCAGCGAGCTCGGACCGCGCTCGAACAGTGCGACGCCGAGTTGCTCCTCCAGTCCCTTGATCTGGTGACTGACCGCGGACGGCGTAATGCACAGCTCCTCGGCGGCAGCCTTGAAGCTCAGGCGCGTCGCGGCGACTTGAAAGGTCTTGAGAAACTTCAGCGAGGGCAGGCGCATGGTCACGAGCCGCAGAAACGCGGCAGGTCAGGGCGAGACAGGATGTCACGCCTTCATGACAGCAAGTACTGTGCCGTGTCTCAGAACCCGCGAATTCCCTGACCTCCAGCCGCAGCCAGGGGCTGGACGCGGCAACGGCCGCCCCACGCGCAGGCAACTTCGATGAGCCGCGCGCAATTAGAGTGCGGTCAAGGGGTTAAGTCGCCCTTTGTTAATAATCCGTCAATGTTTTATTTCGCGGGAGTCACATCCACCGCTGCGTGCGTGAGGGGAACCGCCGCCTCGGGCGACAGCACGCGGAACGTGAAGCTCTGCTGCAAATAGAGCAGTACCGAGGTGCTGGTGTGATCCAGATAGCCGACCGAGAAGTCCTGTCCGACGATCAGCTCGAAGTCGCCGCCGCGCAGACTCATCACGACTGCGCCATCGACGGCCGGCGCCCACACGATCGGTCCATCCACCAGCTCGCGCACATGATTGATGATGGGATAGCCGCGCAGTGTGCTTCTAGTCAGGCCGGTGTAGCAGCGAGGTCCAAGCGCGATGCCGTAGGGACCGCTGACACCCTCGCTGCGCAATCGATGGGTAGCTTCCGCGACCACGTCGGGATATGCATCGAAATCTGCGGGAATCGTCAGCCCTCGGTCGCTAGCAGCGGGAAAAATGCCGTCGATATGACCAGCCTCATAGCCCTGGAAGATGGCGCGATCTTCGGCGATCGCCGCTGCGCGAGCCGCATTGCGAACCGAGTCCAGGTCGGGATTGGTATCGCCGCGCCCGATCGCATCCAGCTCTTCGCGATCGACCTCGAACGGAATGCGGATCTCGATCAAGGGCAGCGACAGCCGCAGCTTGGCCACCACGCCGTCCTGTAACGAGGGCGACAGGGTATGCGTCCGGCCAGTCGAGACCGACGAGCAATTCCAGCCGAGGGGCCCTTTGAAATCCACCAGCCGGCGCGCAGCGAGCAACGTCTTCAGCGTGCGGCTGGCCTCGGCGTCGATCTCCTTCCAGGCTTCGGTGGAGATCGGGGCGTGAGTGCGCAACAGCTCATTCATGGTTTGATTCCTGTGCCGGCAAACAGCGCCAACTCGCGAATCGGGTTCTGCTGTTCACCGCGCAGGCTGCCGATGCGCAGACAACCGTCGTCGGCGCCTGCCTCGCCGCCGCCGCCGGCGTGCTCGGCTTCATCCTCGATCTCGAGCACGGACTTCTCGGTGAACAAATAGGTCCGCAGGTGCTCGTCGAGCTTGGGATCCTTACGGCGCAACCACTCCAACACCATGGCGGCGTGCTCTTTTTCCTCGTCGCGATTGTGCGCCAGGATGCGTTTCAGCTCGTCGTCGGTGGCGGCATCGATCCGCTGGTCGTACCAGTCGACCGCTTCGAGCTCTTCCATCAAGGAGGACACGGCGCGGTGCCGGTCGATGGTCTCCGGGCGAAGCGCCTTGGCGCTCTCATGCAGGGATTCACTAGACATGACTTCGGTTGGGCGTAGATGAATGCGCGCTGGTTGTTGGGTACGTCAAACCAGTACGCATGAAGCCGGCTGCGGTTCCGACTACGGCTAACCGCTTCTTCACGATTTTCAGCAGGATTGTGGCTTGCGTTTGGGGCGGCGCATCTACTATTACTGGCCGGTGTTCGAGCGGCTCTTCACTCATCCCCTCTGGGCGTATCGAACCGGCACGTTTGCATTTGCGAGCGCCTGGCCGATAGGGCTGCTCATTACTTTGATTTTGCTGGCCGCCGCGGTGGTGGCGTTCTCGCTGTGGCGACGGCGCGCGCTCGGCTGGCGAATGCTGGCGCCCGTCGGCGTTCTGCAGACGCTGCTGCTCGCGCTGATTCTTTGCCTGTTGTGGCGTCCGGTGCTGAATGTCGAGCGGGTGCGCGATCGCGAGAACGAGCTCGCGGTCGCCATCGATGCTTCCGCCAGCATGGCGTACGGCGATGCCGGGCAATCGCGGCTGCAAGAAGTCGCCGCCGCCTTGCAGAACGGCACCCTGCAGCGGCTGGAAAAAACCTTCGCGGTGCGCTTGTTCGGATTTGCGCAGGCCACGACGCCGCTGAACACGCTCGACGCCATGCCGCCGCCCGGCCGGCAGACACGCATTGGCGACGCGCTTCATCAAGTGTTGCAAAGTGCAGGCAGCGCGCCCCTTGCCGGTGTCATCTTGTTCAGCGACGGCGCGGAAAATGGCGACACACTGAGCGAAGAGCGCCTCGCCGAAATCGCATCCTATGGCGTGCCCGTTCACACCGTCGGTCTCGGTCCGGAAGCTGTCAGCGACGATCTCGAGCTGGAGCGCGTCGAGGTTGCAGGATCGGCGCCCGCGGGTTCGACCATCGATGCGCAGATCGGCATTCGTCACAACGGTGCGACCCAAGCGCGCCTGCGCGTCTACGATCGCGACAATCTGGTCGCAGCGCGCGACGTCAAACTACGGCCCGACGCGGCCACCACCCAGCTTGCGCTGGATTTGCCCGCCGGCCAGGCAGGCACGCATGAATTGCGCTTCGTGCTCGATCCGCTGGACGGCGAGCGCAACGTGATCAACAACGCGCGCACTCGAGTAGTGAATGTGCCCGCCGGCCGACGCGGCATTCTGTACGTCGAGGGCGAGCCGCGCTGGGAATATAAGTTCTTGCGCCGGGCGGTCGATCGCGATCGCGCGTTACGCGTCGCCAGTATCGTCCGCACCACGCCGAATAAACATTATCGCCAGGGCGTGAACGCGCCGGAGGAGCTGGTCGACGGCTTCCCGTCCGATCCGGCGGAATTGTTCGGTTACGACGCGGTCATCATCGGCAGCTACGAAGCGGCCGGGCTGCGCGCCGAGCAACACAGGTTATTAAAGGAGTTCGTCGACAAGCGCGGCGGCGCCGTGCTGATGCTGGCCGGCCGTTACGGCTTGTCCGCCGGTGGCTGGCAGAACGCGGCTTTGGCGCAGACCCTGCCGGTGCAGCTCACCGGACGGCAACCCACGCAATTCGTGCAGCGTCCCGGGCAAGCGGTGCTGACGATGTATGGCGCCGAGTCGCCGATTCCCCGACTCGAAGTCGATCCGCGCAAGAATCTGGATCGCTGGAAAAGTCTACCGCCGCTGGCGGACTATCAATCGCTGGGACGGCTCAAGCCGGGCGCGATCGTGTTGCTGGAGGCGAATGGTGAACAAGGTCGTTCACCTTTGCTGGTCTGGCAGCACTACGGCCGCGGTGCTACTTATGTGCTGGCAACGGCCAGCACCCTGCGCTGGCAGATGCGCATGCCGTCCGACGATCAGAGTCACGAAATGTTCTGGCGCCAGCTCATGCACGCCATCTCATCGACGGCGCCGGCTCGGGTCACCGTGAACGGCGAGCGCACCGTGTATGAAGACGAACGCACGGTGCGGCTCGAAGCGGAAGTCCGCGACGAGCGCTTCGAACCCATCAGCGACGCTACGGTCGAACTACAGGTGGCGCCTGAACGCGACGCGCCGTTCAAGCAGACCATGCAACCCTCCGGGCAGAGCGATGGCCGCTACAGCGCGACCCTCGATGCCGCGTCCGCCGGCCTGTATCGGATCGAGATGACCGCACGCGCAGGAGACAAAGAGGTCGGATCGGCCGTCACGCACGTACTGCGTAACGACGGCGTGGCCGAGCACTTCGCGACTTATCAGCACCGCGATTTGCTGGAACGCATTGCGAATGTCACTGGCGGACGTTACTGGCCGTTGAGCGAACTGGATGGTCTCGCGGGCGCCATTCCTTATTCCAAGGCCGGCATCGTCGAACGACAGACGCTGGACCTTTGGAATCTGCCCATTGTGTTCATCGTGCTGCTCGCTCTGAAGCTCGGCGAGTGGCTGCTTCGACTGCGATGGGGGCGGCTGTGAACAAAGCGCGCCTCATTTCGGCTTTGTTGGCGACGGCATGTACGTTGCCCGCGTCCGCAGCCACCTACACTTTCGTTGTCGCCGGCTTGGGCGGCGAGCCCGGCTACGAACAAAGATTTCGCGAGCACGCCGCCGCAGTGGCAAGCGCCGCCGAGAAAGCCGCCGGCAGCACTGCCAATGTCATGTCGTTGAGCGGCGATGCGGCCCGGGCGGACGCCGTGAAGCGCGACATCAAATCGCTCGCCTCGCGCATGAGTACCAGCGACTCGGCGGTGATCGTGCTCATCGGTCACGGCAGTTACGACGGCGAAAACTATCGTTTCAATCTTCCGGGTCCCGATCTCACCGACAGCGAGCTCGCGCGCCTGTTCGATGAACTGCCGGCCCGCGATCAGTTGATCATCAATGCGACCAGCGCCAGCGGCGCTGTGGCCGAGCGTTGGAAGAAACCAAGGCGCGTCGTCATCACGGCGACCAAGAGCGGCGGCGAAAAGACGGCGACGCGCTTTGCCCAATACTGGGCCCAGGCCGTCGCGTCGGAAGCGGCGGACACGAACAAAGACCAGATCGTCACCGCTGCCGAGGCCTATGCCTTCGCGACCAACCAGATCGCAGCTGCCTTCAAGGCCGAGACGTCGATGGCGACCGAGCACGCGCGGATGGAAGGTGACGACGCCGGCCGCTTCACCCTCGCCCGTCTCGGCGCCGGCGAGGTGATGCCGGACAACCCCGAAGTCGCAGCCCTGTTGTCACAACGAGGCGTGATCGAGCAGGACCTTGATCGCGTGAAGGAACAAAGAGCCGCGCTGCCGGATACTCAGTATTACGACCAGCTCGAAGAAGTGCTGGTGCGCCTGGCGCTGCTTCAAAGGGAAATCGATGCCAAAGCCGGTGGAGGCGCGACGCCATGATGACCCGCACTGCCACTTTGGTGTTGTTGCTGTTCGCCGCGGCGGCCGGCGCGCAGTCCATCGATTACGACCCGCGCCGCGCGGTCGAGTTGCGGCCTTGTGACGAGCACCGCTATCACGGCCGCAGCGAGCAGGCACGCGCCTGTTACGCCAAATTGTTGGAATCGCCGACTCCCATCGTTCAAGCCGAAGCGGCTTGGGCCGTGGGCGATATTCAGCGGGCCAATCGAATTTTTCGCGACACCGTGCAGAACAACGAACGCGCCGTGCAGCCGCGCGTTCGATGGGCGCGACTGTATCTGCAGACGCACCAGTATTCCGATGCCGTCGAACTGTTCGGCGAAGCGCTGAAAGTCTTCCCTAATGACGTGCACGCCAAGCTGGGCCTGGCGAGCGTGTATGCGGAGCGCTTCGAAGGACAAGCACGGCCGCTGGTCGAGGACGCCTTGAAGCAGGACGGCGATCTGATCGAAGCCCACCTGCTCACCGCGTCGATGGATCTCGAAGAAGGCCAGCTCGACGACGCGGACAAGGCGCTGGACCGCGCCATGCGAGTCGTCAGCAAAGAGAAACTGCCGCCGCTCGAGGTTTACACGCTGCGCGCGTCGTTGGAAATGGCCCGCGGCAATAGTCCCGATCAGTGGATCAAGCGCATCCTCGATTACAACCCGCGTTACGGCGCCATGTATCAGCAGCTGGCGCACTTCGAGATCATGCGTCGTCGCTATAAGGAAGCGACCGTGCTGTTGCGCCGGGCGGTCGAAGTGCAACCGGATCTGTGGGGCGCACATGCCGAGCTCGGTTCGAACCTGCTGCGGCTCGGCAACGTCAATGAAGCCCGCACGCACCTGCAGGCTGCGTACTCCGGCGATCCTTACAGCCCGACGACGGTGAACTCGCTGCGCCTGTTGGATCGCATCGATGAATTCTCGATCAGCGAAGATCCAGTCGTGATCGGCGAGGACACCTATCAGGTCCAGTTACGGCTGCACAAGAAAGAGTCAGACGTACTGCGACCGTATGTGCTCGATCTCACCGGCCGCAGTATCCAAAGCTTATCGCAGCGTTACGGCTTCAAGCCGCGCGAGCCCATCACCGTCGAGCTATATCCGGACCATGACGATTTCGCCGTGCGCGTGGCGGCGTTGCCCGGCATCGGCCTGCTCGGTGTCACATTCGGCTATGTCGTCGCGATGGACAGTCCGTCGAGCCGTCCGACCAGCGAGTTTCACTGGGGCAGCACGCTGTGGCACGAGATGGCGCACGTGTTCACCCTGGAAGTCACCGATCATCACGTGCCGCGCTGGTTGAGCGAGGGTATTTCGGTGTTCGAAGAGTGGCGGACCGGCCCGACGCCTGGGGTCGCGGTGACGCCGGAAGCCATCGCCGCGCTCGAAAAGAAACAATTCCTGCCGGTTGCGGATCTGGACTCCGGCTTCATTCGCCCGAGTTATCCGGGCCAGGTGCAGGTGTCGTACATGCAGTCGGGCCTGGTGTGCTTGTTCATAGAGCAGCGCTGGGGCTTCGAGCAACTCGGCGCGCTGCTCCGGCAGTTCGACGGCAAGCGCACGACGGCGCAGGCCATCGAAGCCACGTTCAAGATTGCGCCGGCCGCTTTCGACAAGGAGTTCGATACGTTCGTGCGGACGCGCTTCGCGAATGTGCTGGCGAACTTCGAGGATTGGCAGCAGCAGATGCTGGCCGCGCGTCAGGCGCTGCAAAAGGAGCGTTGGGCGGATGCGGTTGAACCGGCGCGTCGTGCGGTCGCGCTGTATCCCGAGCACGTCGGCGGAGACAGCGCGCACTTGATGCTGGCCAAGGCGCTCGACAAGTTGAATCGCCGCTCGGAGGCCATCGTCGCCATGGAAGCCTATCGCCGCGCCGGCGGTTGGGACCCGACCGCGCTGCGCGAGCTGGCTCGCTGGCTCGACGAAGCCGGGCGCACCCAGGACGCCACCAACTTGATGGTGTCGCTCAACTATTCGGATCCGCTGAACGCCGAGGTGCACGCACAGCTCGGCGAGCGCTTGTTGACTGCCGGTCGTAACGAAGACGCGTTGCGTGAGTTCCAGGCCTTGCTCGCGCTCAACAAGCTGGATCAAGCGCCGGCTCACTACGGAATGGCGCGCGCCCTGCGCGAGATGGGCGATAAGCTGGGCAGCCGTCGTCATCTGCTGGACGCGCTCGCCACGGCGCCGCACTTCAAGCCCGCGCAGGCCCTGCTGCTGAAAATGATCGAGGAGCGTAGTTAATGAATGACGTCGTCGCGAACGAGCAGGAAACCGCCGCGCTGGTGAATCTCTTCCACGATCGCATCGGGGCGATCCGCGATCAGGTGCGCCTCGTCATCGTCGGCCAGGACGAAGTCATCGACTATTTGCTGTTGACGCTGCTGGTCGGCGGTCATTGCTTGATCACCGGCATGCCCGGCACGGCCAAGACCTTGCTCGTGAAGACGCTGGCGACGGCGCTGGGCCTGTCGTTCAAGCGCATTCAGTTCACGCCGGACCTGATGCCCACCGACGTGACCGGCACCGACATCATCGAAGAGGACATCACCACGGGCCATCGCCGCTGGACGTTCGTGCCCGGCCCGTTGTTCGCGAACGTGCTGCTGGCCGACGAAGTGAACCGCACGCCGCCGAAGACGCAGGCGGCGCTGCTCGAAGCCATGCAGGAACATTCGGTCACCGTGCGCGGCACGACGCATACGCTCGGTGAGCCGTTCTTCGTGCTCGCGACCCAGAACCCCATCGAGCTGGAAGGCACGTATCCGCTGCCCGAAGCCCAGCTCGATCGCTTCCTGTTCAACGTGCTGCTCGACTATCTGAGCGCCGAGCACGAAATGGAAGTCGTCGACCGCAATACCTCGCGAGTGGAAGGCCCGCAGCTGAGCCCGTGCACGAATGCCGAAGAGATCGTGAAATTCCAATGGCTGGTGCGACAGGTGCCGCTGTCTACCGAAGTGCGCCGGAAAGCCGTGGAGCTAATCCGGTCGACGCGACCTCGGGAATCCAACGCGCCTGAATCGGTGCGCCGCTATGTTCGTTATGGGGCCAGCGTTCGCGCGACTCAGTTCCTGTGCCTTGCCGCCAAGGCGCGCGCGTTGATGCAAGGTCGCTATCACGTCACCGAGGACGATCTGCGAACACTGGCATTGCCGGTGCTGCGACATCGCGTGCTCACCAACTACCAGGCCGAGTCCGACGGCAGAAGCGTCGACGAAGTGCTGCGCGAGGTCGTCGAACGGTGAATGCCGCCGCCTCCAATCGCCTGCTGCCGCCGGAAACGCTGGCCGGACTAGCGAATCTGGAGCTGATCGCGCGCACGGCCGTGGAAGGGTTTCTCACCGGCTTGCACCGCTCGCCGCACTACGGCTTCAGTCAGGAGTTCAAGGAATATCGCGCCTACGTCGAAGGTGACGATCCCCGCTTCGTCGATTGGAATGTCTTCGCGCGCACCGAGCGCACTTACATCCGTCGTTACGAAGGCGAGACCAATACGCGCCTGATGATCTTGCTGGATGCGAGCGCCTCGATGGGTTACGGCTCGCACTCGGTCAGCAAGCTGCAATACGGCAAGTTCCTGGCCGCTGCGCTCGCTTATCTGGCCGCGCGTCAGCACGATCCCGTGGGACTCATCGTGTTCGATGAGAAGGTGCGAACCTTCCGTCCCGCGACCAGCCGTGCCGGCAGCCTGACCGCGATGATCCACGCCATCGACGCGGTGACTCCGGGCAACGGCACCAATCTCGAAGCCTGCTTCCAGCGCTTTGGCGAGCATCTGTCCCGTCGCGGCCTGGTCGCAGTGATCTCGGATCTTTATTGCGATCCGGAAGAGATGAGTCGCGCGGTGCAGCCGCTGGCGTATCGCGGTCACGACATCATGCTGTTCCAGCTGCTCGACCCGCAGGAAATGCGGCCGAACTGGCGCGAGTCCGTGCTGCTCGAGGACGTCGAGACGCAGCGAACGCTGAACGTCTCGCCCGAGTATCTGACGACCGAATATCAGCAGCGACTCGACAACCATCTGCAGTCGTTACGACGCGCCGCCGCCAATGTCGGCGCGCATCAGTTGTTGATCACCACGGACGAGCCTCTCGACAACGCGCTCCGGCGCTACTTGCTGCTCAGGGAAGGCCGGACGTAAGCCATGTTTCTCGCGCCTGCACTGCTGTTCGGATTGCTGGCCATCGGATTGCCGCTGTGGCTGCATCGCGTGGCGCGCGCGAATCCGACTCAGCATCAGTTCGCCTCGCTCATGTTGTTGGAAGCGAGCGAGACTCAGCGCACCGCAAAGAGAACGCTACGCTATTGGCTGCTGCTGGTTACCCGCATCCTGCTGCTGATCGCGCTGGTGCTCGCGTTCGCCGGTCCGCTGCTGACCGCTCGCATGGTGCCGCAGCCGAATGCCAACGCGCAGCTGCACGCGATCCTGGTCGATTCGTCGTTGTCCATGCAGCACCGAGGTCGCTGGCAGCGGGCCTTGCAAGAGGCCGAGAGTGTCATTGCCGCACTTCCCTCATCGGATCGCGTGATGCTGCTGACGGGCTCGGGTCGACGCATTGCTGTCGTGAGCCAGAGCACGCCGGCGGGAAATGCCGGTGCAGTGCGCACCTTGTTGAAAGATCTCAAGCCCGGCATCGAGCGCCTCGACTATGGCTTCGCGATGAGCACCGCGAATTCCTGGCTCGGATCGCCGCGACCGAAGGTCCTGCTGCACTTGATTTCGGACATGCAACGAAGCGCGGCGCCGTTACGCTTCGCCGATTTGCAGCTGCCGGCACAGACGCAGCTCGTGATGCACGACGTGAGCGATGGAGCCGCCGGCAACATCTTTATCGCCGGCGCCACGGTGATGCCCCTCGACACGCATTCGCTGCAAGCCACGGTGGGAAGCTCGGTCACTGAACCGCAGCAGCGCGAAGTGATTCTTCGCGTCGACGATAAAGAAATCTCCAGAAAGACTGTGACGCTCGCGGCCGCTGCGGCCCAGCCAGAAATCGTGGCTGGTGAAGGTGGCACGGCGCGCGAGGCCAACCTCTCCATCCAGCCGGTCGCGCAGCCGGCAACTGGCAATAGCGCCTCGTTCACGAAAGTCACCTTCAGCGACCTGAACCTGAGTCCCGGTGCGCATCGCATGGAGGTCGTGCTCGAGCCCGGCGACGAGTTGTCGCAAGACGATCGTTTCTTTTCTGTCATCGAGCAGGCCGATCCAACTGCGTTGCTGATCTCGCGCGATACGGAATCGGACGATACGGCCTACTTCGCCGCGGCGATCGGCGCCCTCTCCGCGCCCCGACTGACTGTCGAGCAGCGCGTGGCTAACTCCATGGACTCCGGCGGGCTCAGCAAATATTCGTTGATCGTCGTCTCCGATCCGAGCTCGCTGTCCAGCGCCGCGGCTCGGCGCATTCAATCTTATGTGGCCGCCGGCGGTGCGGTACTGGCCACGTTGGGCGAGGCACAGGAGAAGGACGATCCGCTGCTCGGCGATCTGCACAGCGGTGAGGTCAAGAACCGGACCGGCAAGGTCGGTGAAGTTGCCAGCACGCACCCGGTGCTGCGCGAAGCGGCGGATTGGAACCAGGTGCGATTCTTCCGACAGCGCACCATTCAGCCGACGGCCGACGACAAAGTCCTGATCGCGCTCGACGACGGCATGCCGCTGCTGATCGAGCGCACGCTCGGCGCCGGTCGGATGTTGATCCTGACGGTGCCGGTGGACCGGCGCTGGAGCGACATGGCGATCCACCCGCTATTCGTTCATTTCATTGGCTCGGCCGCGAGTTACCTGACGCAGGCCGAGGCGACCACGACCAGTGCGCTGGTCGGCTCGACCGTTACCACCGGATTGACCGCAGGCGGCGGCGGGCAGATATTCGATCCACAGGGCCGTCGGGTATTGGCGCTGGCGCAGAGTACGACCGACCGTCTGATTCCCGACCAGGCCGGGTTTTACGAGATTCGCGGCAGCGAAGGGGCGCGCTGGCTGGCGGTGAACGTGGATGTGCGTGAATCGGATCTCGCCACGTTACCTCCGGACTTCATCGCGCGCTGGCAGGCATTACGTGCGCAGGAGCCGACGTCGGCGGTTGCCCCGGCGCCTGCTGCCGAAGCCAAGCCGGAATCGCTCGGCCCCTGGCTGCTGTGGTTGGCCGCCATCCTGCTGTTGGCGGAAACACTGTTGGCGAATCGGCATCTGGCCATTCGTCGCGAGGTGCCGCAATGACCTCACGTGCACGACTCGAAAGCTATCTGGCTGAATTACGCAGCCGGCTGCGAGCACATATATATCTGCGCGCCGGCGCGGTCGGCGCCGCCGGCACGTTGCTGCTGACGTGCATTGCCGTCTGGCTGTTCAATCACGAAGGCTTCGCCGCGTCGATCGCGATCTCCGCTCGTGTTGCGCTGGCGGTGTTGCTGCTGCTGGTCGGGCTGATTCTGCTGTGGTTGCCTTTGCGGCGGCTGAAACGCGATGACGGCTCGAAAGTGTTCGAGCAGCACCTGCCGGCAGAGCACGGCCGCATCCAGACCTATCTCGATAGCAAACGACGTGAAGCTGAAGGACACGCGTCGCCGCTGATCGAGCTGCTCGCCGCGGACGCGGCTGAGATCGCCGAGAAAACTCCCCCATCAGCCATCATTTCGCAGCGTCGGTTCATGTTTGCGGCGTCGATCGCTGCCGTCGCGGTCGTCGCGCTCGCATTGCTCTTGAGCGTCGGCCCATCGTATTGGGGCTTCGGCAGTCGTCACTTGTTGTTGGGCGCGGAGCTGCCAAGCAAAGCCATCACTCTGAAGCGCGTGACGGTCGAGCCGGGCAATGCAACCGTCCGGCGTAACAGCGACGTGGCGATCCAGGCGACCATCGAGGGTTTCCGGCCGGATCAGACGCAGGTCTTCGTGCGCTTCGCCGATCAACAGCAATGGGAAGCGGCTCCCATGCGCTCGGCGGAGGAAGGCCTGTTCGACTTCAAACTGTACGCCGTGCGCGGCCCGCTCTCTTATTACGTCGAGGCCGATGGCGTTCGCAGCGCCGAGCACAACATCGGTGTCGTCGACCTGCCGAGAATAGAGCGTGTCAGGCTGACGTATCAGTATCCGGAGTGGACCGGCCTCGATGCGACGACGGATGAGGAGTCGCGTGACATTCGCGCGGTCGCGGGAACGGATGTCAAAGTCGAAGTTTTCGCCGATGCGCCTCTGGATGCGCCGGCATTGATCGTCGACGGGTTGAGCCAGGAACTGGAGCCGGACGGCCAGGCCAACACCGGCACCATCGCGGTCAAGGAGCCAGGCAAGTATCAGATCGGTGCACGCGTCGCGGATGAGTTCGTGGCGCTGAGCGACGAGTACACGATCGAAATCGTCGCGGACGAAAAGCCGACCATCGAGATTCGCAAGCCCGGCCGCGACTGGCGCGCCACCAGCATCGAAGAAGTGCCGGTGCACATCCAGGCCGAAGACGATTTCAAACTGCGCGATGTTTCATTGCTCTACTCCGTCAATGGCGGCGAGTGGAAGAAGATGCCGGTGGGCGGCGGCGCCAAGCGCTCCGAGAACGAGTCGTTGCTGAGCATGGAGGATCTGGGGGCGAAGGCCGCGGATGCGCAGCGGCTCGTGCCGGGCGATCTGGTGTCGTATTACGCCGTCGCCAAGGATCGCAAGCAGACCGTGCAGACCGATCTGTTCATGGTTCAGGTCCAGCCGTTCGAGCGCACCTTCAAGCAAGGACAAGGCGGTGGCGGCGGCGGTGGCGGCATGGCCGACGAGCAGGGCGCGATCTCCGAGCGTCAGCGCGAGATCCTGCTGGCCACGTGGAATCTGCAGCGAAGTGACGAACGCAATGCCCGCTCTCGCGAACAACTCGAAGACAGCGCGCGGATGCTGGCTGACTTCCAGACGACGCTGTCGACGCAGGCTCGCACGTTGGCGCAAAGAACGCGCGCACGTATGGATGTCGAATCGGACGAACGAGTGAAGACGTTCGTCGAGAGCCTGGAACGCGCGGCGGGATTGATGGAGCCTGCAGCCGGACATCTGTCCGCCTTCCGTTTGCAGCAGGCAGTCACTCCCGAACAGCAGGCGCTTCAACAACTGCTGCGTGCCGAATCGGCGTTCCGGGAAGTGCAGGTCTCCATGCAGCAGGACGGCGGCGGCGAAGGCTCGCAGGCGGCGCGCAACTTCAGCGAAATGTTCGAGCTCGAAATGGATGTCGAGAAGAGCCAGTACGAAAGCGAATCGCAGCTGTCGCAGCAGAACAGTCAGCAGGAGTTGAGCGAGGCCATCCGCAAACTGAAGGAGCTGGCCGAGCGTCAGGAGAAACTTGCCGAACAGCAGCGCAATGCCCAGGCTCTGCAAGAGCAGCGCTGGCAGCAGGAACAACTGCGGCGTGAGGCGGAAGATCTGCGCCGCCGGCTCAATGAATTGAATCGTCAGCAGCAGTCGTCTCAGCAACAGCAACAAGCCAATAACTCATCGCGGCAAAGTCAGGGCGGCGGTTCGAGCGGTTCGAGCGGCTCCAATGCTGGCGATAAAGGTCAGCGCAACAGCGGCAGTAATGCTCAGGAGCGCTCCGAAGTCGAGCAGGCATTGCAGTCGGTCGAGCAGGCGCTGGAGCAGATGCGCGCGGCGAACCAGTCGCAAGGCGAGAACGAGGCGAATGCTCAATCAGCGAAGGAAGCGAGCAAGCATCTGCGCCAGGCACTGAAGCAGATCGACAGGCCCGACGGCTCACGGCTGGATGAAACGCTCGAGCGCTTCGCGGATCGCAGCGGCCAGATGCTGGACGACCAGCGCCGCATCGAAGGCGAGCTGTACAAATCCATGTCGCAGGGAACTGAGTCGACGTTCCGTTCCAGCGGTCGTGGCGGCTTGAGCCAACGCGAAGTCAAAGACCTGGTCGAAGCGAAGCAACGCCTGGCCTCCGAGCTATCGGAGTTGCAAGGCGATATGCGCGGCGCCGTCCACGAGCATCGCACGAAGACACCCAAGAGCACGCAGCGTCTGAGTGAGATCGTGCGGGATATCGAAGGCTCCGATGTGATGTATCGGCTCAATCGCAGCGCCGCCGAGGTCTACTATGGCCGCGCCCGCGAGGCAGCGCCTCGTGAAGGGCTGATCACGGACGCGCTCGAATCGCTCGAGCACGACCTGCGCGAGGCGGCGACCCAAGCGTCGACGGAACGTTCGCAGAAGCGCGACTCGGCAACGACAGACGACCTGCTTGCCGAGGTCGCCGAGCTGCGTCGTGCTGTGAGGAGCGCGCAACGCTCTGGCGAGGAACAAGGCGGCCAAGCGGGACAGCAAGGCGATGCGAACCAAGGTCAAGGCGACCAGGCCGGCGACAACGACGCTCGCAGTGCAAGCTTGAAGGGCGAGAATAAAAAAGGCGGTGACAACAGCGAAGGTCAGCAGGCCGATGGCAGCAAAGGCTCGCCGGGCTCGCGCCAGGGCGGCACGTCGCAGTCGCAGAGCTCGCGTGGAGGTACTGCGGGCGCTCAGAACGGCCTCGCCGCCTGGAATCCGATCATTCCCGCGCGCGGACTCAACACGCTCGAAGACGGTCGTGGCTCATTGGCTCGACAGACCAGCGTAATCAGTCAGCGCATTCGCGAGCTCACGAATCGGATGACGGGGGGCGAGCTGACGGATTCAGAGCTGGAAGCGCTGCGCCGTCACGCGAATCAATTGCGACGGCTGAATGGCGATCCGCTGGCCGATCAGGGCGAGGCCATGCTGCGAGTCATCGATCAAATCGAACTGACTGCCTTGAATGCCGCGGCTCGCGCCAAGGGCGATTCATCGGCGCACGCAACGTTGCCATCGCCGGATTCGCCGCGTTATCGCGAGGCCGTGGCCGAGTACTACCGTCGCTTGGGGAATCGCTGAACGTGACGGTTGCTCATGAGGAACCTCCTTCACCTCTCGATGCTCGCCACCGGCGCCTTCGCGACGCTGGGCGCGCTCGCGGGCAGTAATCTCATCACTGGCGATGGCGGGCGCGCGTCCGCTCCCGCCGATCTGTCGCGACTGAATCTGGTTCGCGCCATCTACGACAGCGAAGGCGGCATGGGCGAGGCTTACTACGCTTACGACGGCCGCGTATGGGCGCGTTGGGAGACCGATTTTCCCGAAGGCGACGACAACTTCGGTCACCGCCTCAAACAGCTGACTCGTATCAATGTCGCGCCGAAGGCCGCAAGCCGCCTGCTCACCGCGCCCGACCTCGGCGATTTCCCAATGCTCTACATGTCCGATCCCGGTTACATGGTCATTACGGAAGAAGAGCGCACCGCATTCGCGAACTATTTGAAGCGCGGCGGGTTCGTTTGGGTCGACGACTTCTGGGGCGATGCGGAGTGGCAGCAGTTCGCCAACGTGATGCGCACCGTGCTGCCGAATCGAGAATGGCGCGTGCTCACGCTGGATCATCCCATCTTTCACACGGTGTTCGATCTCCAGGAGATGCCGCAGATTCCGGCGCTGCCGTTCGCCAGCCCCGGCGGCAGCACGGCCGAATCGCCGGGCGCACACAAGTTTCCCGCCGGCTCCCTCGACACACCGCAGATGCGCGCGTGGCTGGACGACGATGGCCGTATCATGGTGCTCGCCACCCATAACACCGATGTCGGCGACGGCTGGGAGCGCGAGGCCTATGGCGAGTGGTACTTCGAGACCTTTTCGACGCGCTCCTACATGGTCGGTGTGAATGTGGTGGTGTATGCAATGACGCACTGAACTCACATGCGACCATGACCAACGTCATCAATCTGAAGAAGGCCAAACAGCAGCGCGCCGAAGGCAAGACGCTGTGTTCTTCGGGCTTTCACAAGTGGGAAGTGCTGTCCGGTCGTCGTTTCGACGTGAAGCAGGGACGTCTGGTGAGTACCGAGCGCTGCAAGCGCTGCGGCGAAGAGCGCATCAAACTGACTTGAGCGTGCAGCCGCTGCCCACGATCGTCATTGCCGGCCGCTCACGGCCGCACGCATCGTTGACATCGCAGGCATACTACCGGCCGTGGCAGCCGAAGCAGACAAGATCAACACGGAGATGGAGACGACGCATTCGCGTTGGGCGCTCGCGTACGCGTGGCTTGCGGGGTTGGTCGTATACGCCGTCGCCATCTACGTCGCGAGTAACGACGTCCAGCGCTGGATCAACGACCTGGCCTGGACGGTGGCGGCTGCTGCCGCTGCGTATTGCTGCTTCCGCTCCGCTCGTCAGGTCGAGCCCGACCGACGCCGCGCCTGGCTGTGGATCACCGCCGCCTGCACCAGTTGGTTGTTAGGGCAACTGCACTGGAACTATGTGCACCTGATACTCGAGGTGCAGCAGCCCTTCCCGAGCCTCAACCAGATCTTCTACACCGGTTTCGCGCTCTTCATCATGGTCGGGGTCGTGCAGCTGCCCGAGGCTCGCAACCGCGAGCCGTTTACTCTCAAGCATGTCGGCAATCTCGGGCTCGTGACTTGCTGCCTGGCAGTTACGGTGGTGCTGGGCATGCTGGAGCCGGCGCTTCAGAACGCGGATGTTACGCCCGCGTTTCTCTGGATCGGTGTTGCACACACCGTGCTGGTCGCCGGCACGTTTCTATTCACGCTGAGCGCGCTGTGGACCTTCCGTTGGGGGGCGTCGTGGACGCCCATGCTGCTGATCGTCATCGGCACTTGCATCTATGCGGTGTCGAACTTCGCATATGCGCACGCCCTGCTGACCGAGAGCTATTTGCCGGACGACCTGGTCAACGTCAGCTGGCTGCTCATGTTCGGATTGGTGGCCGCTGCCGCGCATGAGCAGTCGTGGCTGAGCAAGCGCGAGCAAGGCGACATCGCGCAGAAGACGCAGGTGCGCGAGCGTTGGCTCGAGGCAGTGATGCCGGCATTGCTGATCGTCATCATGATCGTCGTGGCATTGAGCAGCTCGGCGGCTTTCACGCCGCGCGTCATCTGGCTGTCGGCGACGATCTTCATCCTGTTCGCCGTGATCCTGGGCGCACGCGAAGCCTGGATTCAAAGCGAATCGCAGCAGCTGACGGATCAGCTGATGAGCGCCAATCAGCAGTTGCAGGACGCGAATATCGAGTTGCGCCATAGCGAACAGCGCTATCGCGAGCTGACCACGGCGCTCGAACAACGCGTCGGCGAGCGCACCACCGAGCTCAAGCGCGCTTATGAGGAGCTCGAAGGGTTCTCTTATGCCGTCGCTCACGACTTGAAGGCCCCGTTGCGTGCGATCAACGGCTTCGCGCACTTGTTCGAACAGGAGATGGAAGGGCTGCTGACCGAGCGGGCGCGCGAGCACCTGTCACGAATCCGTGGCGGCTCGTTGAAGATGTCGACGCTGATCGACGATCTGCTGTCGTACTCGCACATCGACCGTCGCGGTATGCAGGCCAGCGTCATCAGCCTGCCGTCGCTGGTGGATCAGGTGCTGAGCCCCTACCAGGACGAGATACAACGGCGCGCAATCGTGATGACCGTGGTCGTCGAGCCGATGACGGTGCGTGTCGACGCCAGTGGCCTGTCGTTGGCGCTGCGTAATCTCGTGGAGAACGCGTTGAAGTACACGCGCGATACCAAGACACCGCGTATAGCGGTCGTCTGTCGTCGCAAGGATGGTGGCGTGTTGTTAGCGGTGACCGACAACGGCATCGGCTTCGACATGCAATATCACGATCACATTTTCAAACTGTTCCAGCGCTTGCACCGGGACGACCAATATCCGGGCACCGGCATCGGCCTCGCCCTGGTCCGCAAGGCGATCGAACGCCTGGGCGGCAAGGTGTGGGCGCAGAGCAAGCCGGGCGAAGGCTCGACCTTCACGATCGAACTGCCCTAATTCGCCGGCGCTCGACGCCACACCTGCTCGATGCGAGCGGGCACGGGCTTGTGATCGAGCATGCGGACCACTAGCAGTGTGCCGGCCAGTGCCAGTATCGATCCCAGCGTGAAGGCCGGTGCATAGCCGATTGCGTCGGCGACCGCCGCGCCCGAGACGTTACCGATCGGGCCCATCACAACCACGAGGCTGGCGAACAAGGTGTAGTCCGTGCCGGCGTGTTCCGGATCGGACGCGTCCATCATCAAGGTGAACAACGCGACGGTCGCCATGGTGCCGATCACGCCTTCGCAGATGGTCGCGACCCAGAGTAGTGAAACACCGCCCATGCCCACGGCGGCGGCGATGTAGAGCGTGTACGACGCTGCTTGCGCGATGCCGCTGGTGAGCACGGCCGTTCGCCGGCCGGCACTGAAGGCGAGCCAGCCGCCGATCAGTGCACCGAATAAGCTGGTGGCGGAGCCGACGGTGCCTTTCATCAACGCGATGGCTTCCTTGTTCATGCCCTGATCGATGAGAAACGGGCCGAGCAAGGTCGCCACCATCTGATCGCCGAAGCGATATAGAAAGATGATGGCGGCGAACCACAGGATGCCCGGCTGCATCAGCCTGTGTGCCCAGCCGATGAGCAGTTCGCTCGCGCTGTATTTCGCACCGTCGGTAGCGGCCCTTGTTTCCTTCAGGAAGAAGGTCGGTAGCACCGTGAGTGCCAGCAAGGCGGCCATACAAACGAAGGTGACCTGCCAGTTGGTGCGCGCGAAGACGCTGAGTAGCAAACCGCCGCCAAGGATCATACCGAAGCGATACGCGCCCACCTGAATAGCGTTTGCGAGTCCCCGCTCCTTGGTATCGAGCATGCGAACGGCGAGCCCGTCCGTGATCACGTCTTGAGACGCGGCAAGGATGTTGAACGCGAAGGCGGCCATGATCAGCACCATCAAGCCATTGCTCGGGTCGGCCTGCGTCAACAGCAAAGCGCCGATGATCGAGGCCAACTGAAAGAAGAGCAGCCAGGCGCGGCGGGTGCCGGTGTGATCGAGGAACGGCGCCCAGAGAAACTTCAATACCCAAGGCAGTGCTACGAAGCTGAGGAGGCTGATTTGCGTGAGCGAGTAGCCGGCCTCTCGGAGCAGCACTGGGAGTGCGAGCGTGAAGAAGCCGAATGGCAGGCCCTGCGCCACGTAGAGCGCGATCAGCAGGGTAATTTTGTAGCTACGAGTCATCGGCCACTCGGCCTCGTTGGTCTCGGTAGCGTAGTTTAGTGCGCTTCGCTCGCTTCGCGCGGAGCTAACGCGCCACCGTTCTCCTGGCCGGATTTCGCTTCGCGCTGTCGCTTCGCGTTGCGCGCAGCCTGACGGCAGAGCTGGGGCGTAGGTGGGGGTCTCGGGAAACTGGCGAGCGTCTTCGGTACTGCCAACGTGCAACGGCTTGCTCGAATGGCGGCGGCGGTACAGTCACCGTGCTTGCGAACTTCCCGAGACCCCCACCTTTCCCCAGCTCTAAGATGCGCGACTCGATGCTTTGTCCTGCGTCCAAGGTGGGAGCGTTGGGCTGGGGCGCTTTCTCGGGCGTCTGCGCTTCGCTGGACGCGGAGAGGGGGCGGCAGCACTGAACTCCGGCCGGGCTTCCCCTTGCCAAACATCTGGGATTACTGCGCAGTCCAACCACCGTCCAGCACCAGGCACTGGCCCGTGATATTCCGCGCCGCCGGACTGAGCAGAAACTCGACGCATCCAACCAATTCATCCGTGGTAATGAATTCCCGCTTGGGCATCGGCTTCAGCATGATCTCCTCGACCACCTGCTGCTCCGTCATGTGATGAGTCTTGGCGAGTGAGGCGATCTGCGCATCGACGAGTGGCGTCTTCACATACCCCGGGCACACGGTGTTTACCGTGATATCCGCGTCGTGCGTCTCCAGCGCAATCGTCTTGCTGAAGCCCACGAGACCATGCTTCGCCGCCACGTACGCGCTCTTGAACGGCGACGCGATCAGCGCGTGAATCGAGCCGATATTCACGATCCGGCCATAGTTCCTCTTCCGCATGGACGGCAACACAGCTCGCGTCAGCAAAGCAGTTCCCGTCAGCATCACCGCAATCAGGAGCTGCCACTTCTCCGGCGGAAACTCCTCCAGCGGCGACACGAATTGCAGGCCGGCGTTGTTGATCAGGATATCCGGCGTGTCTTCACCCAAAGACGCAAACGCCGCATCGATCTGCTTCGCATCCGACAAGTCGAACGCCAGCGTACGAATCCGAGGCACACTGTTTCTTAACGAATCGAGCGCGGACTGCTGTAAGTCACAAGCGATGACCTCGTGGCCGCCCGCCGCGAAGTGTTCGGTCAGCGCCAGGCCGATGCCGCTGGCCGCGCCGGTGATCAGGATGCGATGTTTAGAAGCCATGAGCCCGGTCAATCAGCTTTTCAGAAGCCGTGTTGTGGCGCTAGGGCGCACAACACGACACCTGGAACGTTCGATTCGCAATTAGTAACGATACGTTGCGGTTACCGAGACGGTCCGCGGCGGTCCGTAGAAACCTATCTGGCTGAACCCACCCGTCGGGCCCGTCGCGCCGAAGTCATAACCTGCGACTCGATATTCCTCGTCGAGGATGTTCTTGCCCTCGACGGCGAAGCGCCAGGTTTCATCCGCGGTCGTGTAGGCAACGCCCAGATCCAGAATGTCATAGGCATCCTGATCCGTGATGCTCGCAGTCGTGTTTGCGACCTTGGTAGCACTGCGGTACTGATAACCCGCGTGAATGCTCATGTCGCCAGCCCCGAGCGACCACTCATAGGTGCCGCCGAGGAACGTCGTCCAGTCGGGCGAGTTGATCGGTTCGTTGAAGCCGCTGAGATCCACGCGACAGCCGGGTGCCGGCGTCGGGCAGGAAGTGAAGAATTCTTCGAACTCCGCGTCCAGGTAACCCACATTCGCCACCAGCGTCAGCCCCGCGACTGGCCGCCACATCGTTTCCAGTTCCACGCCCTGGTTCACCTGTTTGCCCGCGTTCAGCACTGCAGTGGCGTTGACCGGAATGCCATTGCGGATCACGAACTCCTGCGTCGTGATCTGAATGTCTTCGTATGGCGTGTAGAAGGCAGTGAGGTTCAGCTGCAAGGTGTCGTCGAACCACGCCGATTTCATGCCCACTTCGAAGTTGTCCGCGGTCTCGGAGTCGTAACCATTGCTCGTATTCGGATTGGCGAGCTGATTGCCGCGCATATCGAAGCCGCCGCTCTTGAAGCCTTCGGCGTAGCTGAAATACAGCATCAGGTCGTCGTTGAGCTTGAAGTCCATGCCGAGGCGCGGCGAGACGTTGGAGAAGCTGCGGTCATTGGTGTAGTCGCTCTGCACGGCGATCAGCGTGAACCCGGCAGGCACATTGCGCTCATTGAAGAGCGTAGCGTTCGGCGCGAGCACGCCGGCATATTGGGCGACGAACACGGTCGCCTCTTTGTCGTCCTCATTCCAGCGAGCCCCGACGTTCAGGTTCAAGCGGTCGGTCAGCGACCAGGTCGTATCGAAGTACACCGCGATGCTGTCGGTATCGACGCTGCCTTTAGTGAGCGAGGTCAGGCCCAGCGAGCCTAAGGAGGCGTCGAACGCACCCGTCGCCTGGCCGGTGAAGTAATAGACACCGGCGACGCCTTGCACCAGATCGCTGGTGTAGGTCAGTTGCACTTCGCCGCTGGTTTGATCGTCGCTGTACTGGGCAGGCACCTGGAACAGATTGGCGTTCAACTCGTCGAAGTCGATGAACTGGCGGCCCTCGCCTTCGCGATACGCGCCGACGACCTTCAGGTCCAATGCGTCGGTGAGCGATTGGGTGTACGTCGCGGCGACGCCTTTGTTGATGAAGCGATCGCGGTCCACCGGCATGTCGGTGCGTTGGTCGTAGCGATCGTTCAAGCGCGGATAGGTGCCGGCCGCCGGACCGGCCGCGACGGTGAGATTGTTGAGCCGCTGGCCGCCGGTAGCATTCGAGTTGTCCTGCACGGTATCGGCCAGTATGCGCAGCCTGGAGCTGTCGCCCCAGACAAACGTCGCATTGGCGCGCGCCGCGAGCACGTCTTTGTCAGAAACATCCTGTCCGACGCGGTTGTACGAGCGTGCCCGGCCGTCGTCGACGATCTCGCCGTAACCATCCCGTCGCAGGTAGGCTACCGCAGCGCCGAGAAAGACGTGCTCGTCGACCACGGGCATCGAGCCGCCAACTTTGACTTCGCGCTGGTTGTAACTGCCGCCAGTCGCTGAAACATTCAGCGCCGCCTCATCCGTCGCGATATCTCGCGTTACGTATTTGATCGCGCCGGCGATCGTGTTCTTGCCGTACAGCGTGCCTTGCGGCCCGCGCAGGACTTCGATGCGCTCGACATCGTAAACGTCCAGCAGCGCGCCTTGCGGGCGAGCGATATAAACATCGTCGATGTAGATGCCCACGCCGGGCTCGAAGCCCCACAGCGGATCGTTCTGGCCGACGCCGCGGATGTATGCGTTGATCGTGCTGCTGGTGGCGCGGCCGGCGTTCACTTTGATATTCGGCGCGAACGCGGTCATATCCTCGAGCGTGCGGACGTTCTGGGTCTGCAGCTGATCCGCTGTGAGCGCGGAGATCGCTACAGGCACGTCCTGCAGACTTTCTTCACGCCGGCGTGCAGTGACGACGACGCTTTCGATGCTGGTAACGGCGGCGTCATTGTTCGATTGCGCGCTGGCCGGTGTCGGCAGCTGTGCGGCGAGAATGGCGGCGATCGACAGGCGCAAGGCGCCCCGAGAAGTATAGGCAGTCATGCTCAAGTCCCCCTAACTGACCCGTCATGCGATGCAGGCCTGGATTTATTCATCAGGTGATGATTATTGACGAGATTGCCTCCACCGGCGCTCGCTGTCAATTATTCAGCAGTTGATGAATACTTGCCGAGAGCTAACCATGTATGCTGTCAGGGTTTTTACCCAACCCACGAACATGAGCACCAAACGCCGCAAAGTCCGTCGGGGCCGGCCGTTGAAGACCGACGCCGCGCCCGACATGCGGGAGCGGATCCTCGACGCTGCCGAAGATCACTTTTCGCGCCATGGCTTCTGGGGCGTGACGGTGCGCGAGGTGGCGCAGGAAGCGAAGGTCGACACCGCCCTGTTGCACTACTACTTCGATACCAAGCGCGGCTTGTTCGATGCCGTGTTCGAGCGCCGGGCGGAGATCATCAACAAGGAGCGCATCGAGTCCATCGACGCCTATGTGAAGTCGGCCGGCAGCGCCATCAGCGTGGAAGGCGTGATCGATGCGTTTTTACAGCCCATCCTGCAGCGGGCAGCTACCGGCGATCAGCGCTGGCACAATTACTTTGCGTTGATCGCCCAGGTGAACAACACGCCGGCCTGGGGCGGTGAAACCATGGGCCGCACTTTCGACAACGTGATTCATCATCTGATCGACGCGCTTCGTCAGGCGCTGCCCGATGTCAGCGAAGAAGAGTTGTACTGGAGCTATCACTTCCTCTCCGGCGCGCTGACGCTCACGCTGTCGCAGACCGGGCGCATCGACCGGCTATCCGAGGGGCTGTGCAAATCCAGCGATTTCCAAGCCATCGGCCGGCGCATGGCGCCATTCATCGCCAGCGGCTTCGAGCGTCTGTGCAAGCCGCAGGCGGCGAAACGTAAAAAGGCCCCCTGAAGCTGCGCCGTTTCAGGTACAACGTCGGCCCATGAATTGGTTTGTCCAAGGCCTCACCCTGGTGCTGAGTACGATTGTGGCGCTGCTGCCCATCGTCAATCCGCTGTCTGCGGTCGGCATGGTCGTGACGATCACCTCGAACTTGAACGAGCACGAGCGCACCGAGCAGATCCGGCGCGCCTGCATTTACATGTTCTTCATTCTCACGTCGTTCCTGGTCGCGGGCGGCCTGATCATGAACTTCTTCGGCATTTCCATTCCCGGCCTGCGCATCGCCGGCGGCATGATCGTGAGCTACCTGGGCTTTCGCATGCTGTTCCCGGATACCGTGGCGATGTCACGGCAGGAGCAGATGGAAGCGGCGGGCAAGGCCGATGTGTCGTTCACGCCGCTCGCCATGCCGGGCTTGAGCGGCCCGGGCTCGATCGCCGTCGTCATCGGCTTGTCGGCTTCGGCGCAGCAGACCGAGCACATCGTGGTAGGCCACGTGTTGATCGCGCTGGGCATCGCCGTGGTCGGCGTGATCTCTTACATCACGCTGCGAGCCGCCACCAGGCTGTCGAAAGTGCTCGGCATCGCGGGCATGAACGCGATGGCGAGGATCATGGGCTTCCTGCTGATCTGCATCGGCGTGCAGTTCATGATCAACGGCGTGCTGGATGTGGTGCGGCTGGCGCACGCCGCGGCTGCGGCTTAACCAAAGACAGCGAACAACTGCCGAGACAGCGCGACCGGCCGGCCGTTCGGATCGTGCAGCAGGCCGGTTTGATTCACATAGCCGCCGGTCGCGGCATCGATGTCGCTGTCGATGCGCCACCAGGCTTCCGGGCTGAATTCCAGATCGTGCTCGAAGAACTCCAGCATCCAGACCAGTGAGCTGCCCGGGGCTGGCGCCTTGTACATGGACAGCGCGGGCGTCGGAATGCAATCGATCAAGCCGACGATGTGCGATTCAGTCAGGGGCGCGGGATCGCGATGGCGAATGAACACTTTGGAAGGCGAGCGCGTGCTGCTGAAGGGTTTCGCCCCCAACGCCCAGCGCAGCGCGAAGTGTTGTACGAAGGCAGGGAAGCGATCGGGTGAGTAACGAACCTCGTTGATCTCCTCGACCTTCCGCGGCGAATCGACTGCAGCCGGTTTGACGAGCACCGCCGACTCGCGATCCATGCCGTAGACGCCAACTTGCACGGCGGCAACCTGATCGCCATCGAGCACTTCGCACTGAGCCAGCGTCACCGCTCGGCCAACACGTAATACGCGTGCCCGAATGCGCCACGTCCCGGCGGCGGCCGGACCAACGAAGGTCGTTTGCAGCGAGCGCAGCGGCCGGTCGCGTGGGACCAGCTTGCGCATCGCTTCGTTTCCTACTCCGGCAACGAGTCCGCCATAGGTGGCGCGGCCCTGCATCCAATCGTCGCTGACCGTGACCTGGAATTCTTCGCCCGTCGCACCAATCGAATCGAGAATCTCGGAGAAACGCATCGCTGGACCCTGTTTCGGACGCGGCACATTACAGCAGCTTCGCGCCGTTCGGCACTCGTCTTTCTGGACGGACCAGCACCACGCGTCCTTCCTCATCGTGGAATCCCGTGACCAGTACTTCAGAGCGGAATGGGCCGATCTGTTTGGGCGGGAAATTCACAACCGCCATCACTTGTTGTCCGACCAGATCTGCCTTGCCGTACAGCGCAGTGATCTGTGCGCTCGAAACCCGCTCGCCGATCTGCGGACCGAAATCGATGCGCAGCTTCCAGGCGGGCCGACGGGCTTCGGGAAATTCCATCACTTCCAGAATGGTGCCGGCGCGCAGTTCTACTTTCTCGAAGTCACCCCAGCTGATGGGCGGCGCGAGCGTTGGTTGAGTCATCAAATTTCCTCTACATGATCGAGCGCTTCGGTATTGGCGGCGCCCAGCGGCACCATCGGCAAAACGTGCTGAGTTGCGGCGATCGGCACGCGGATCAACACCGGACCGCGAGCGGTCATCGCGCGGGACATTGCACCGTGCGGATCGGCTGCACCGCCCAGGTCCAATGCCGGAATGCCGAAAGCCTCCGCGATGGCGACGAAGCGACTCGGTTGTGAATACAGCGAGGCGACGAACCGCTGCCGATAGAACAATTCCTGCTGCTGGCGGACCAGACCGAGCGCGGCATTATCGAGCAGCACGATTTTCACATTCAAATCGAGCTCGGCCAGCGTCGCCAGCTCCTGCACGTTCATGAGCAGGCTGCCGTCGCCCGTGAAGCACACGGTTGTAGCGTCCGGCTCGACCAGCGCCGCGCCGATGGCGGCGGGCAGGCCGAAGCCCATCGTGCCGAGGCCGCCCGAGGTGAGCCAGCGATCCGGGCGCATGAACGGGAAACGTTGTGCCACCCACATCTGATGCTGGCCGACGTCGGTAGTTACGATGACATCCTCCGGCGCGAGCGCACCGACCGCTCGCACGATCCCATACGGCGAGCACACGTCGCTGCTGCCTGGTGTCCGCAGCGGATGACCCTGCTTCAGTTGATTCACTCGGGACAGCCACAGTGCTCGCCGTGTCGCCTGCACACGTTTCAGTAATTCGCGGGTCGCGAAGCCCGCGTCGGCGCAGATCGACACGTCGACCGCTTTGATCTTGCCGAATTCGCGCGGGTCGATGTCGATGTGAATGATTCGAGCGTGCGGGGCGAACCGCTTTGGATCGCCCGTGGCGCGATCATCGAAGCGCGCGCCGATGGCAATCAACAGGTCGCACTCATCGATGATCAAGTTGGTATAGCGCGCGCCGTGCATGCCCAACATACCGATGTCCAGACTGTGGCCGGCGGGCAACGCGCCCAATGCCATCAGTGTCGAAGTCACCGGCAGGGCGGCGCGTTCAGCCAGCTCACGAATCTCCGCGTGCGCCCTCGCCTTGACGATGCCGCCGCCCACATAGAGCACCGGCCGTTGGGCCGCATTGATCATTTGAGCCGCGAGATCGAAGTGCTGCCGCGTTTCGAGCACGGAGATCGACGCTTGCTCACGCTGTGCTTCCCTCGCAGGCTCAGACTCGGAGAGTTGAAGCTGAACATCCTTGGGCACATCGATCAGCACCGGGCCGGGTCGTCCACCCTCGGCGATGCGGAAGGCTTCCGGGATCACGTGCCACAGTTCGCTCGCATTCCGCACGAAGAAACTCGCTTTGGTGATGGGGCGTACCATGTCGACGGTCGGCACTTCCTGAAACGCGTCGGTGCCGATCAGCGACTGCGGCACCTGGCCGGCGATGCACACCAAGGGAATCGAATCGAGCTTGGCGTCGGCAAGCGCGGTCACGACATTCGTCACACCGGGGCCAGAGGTTGCGAAACAGACGCCGGCTTTGCGCGTGATGCGCGACATGCCTTGCGCGATGAAGCCTGCTGCTTGCTCGTGGCGCGCAAGGATGTGGCGAATGCGCGTCGAACGGCCCAGCGCTTCATACAACGGCAATAACGCGCCGCCGGGTATGCCCGCGACGATGTCGACCCCCTGCCGCTCCAGGAGGTGGATGATGAGCTCGGCGCCAGTGCGTTTCGGTGCAGCGGCCGGTTGTGTAGCGATCACGAGGGCTCCTTGTTGGGCCCATCGACACAAAACCGGCGCTTAAAACGAAAAACCCCCGCCGGCTTTGCACCGACGGGGGTCGTTGATTCGTAATTTAATAGTTCCCCTACGGCGCGTCGCTGATGGCTACGACCGGTACTACGACGTTGATCAGGCTGATGATCACGGCGATGGGGGAGGAAGTATGGGACACGTGCGGGTTAGTCACTTAAGTCACGTGACTGCACTATAGCCACCCCGCGCGTAACCTGACAAGTGCGCTGACGTGCAACACCTCATTTATTGCGTCAGGGCGCGTGGAGCGGGGCCAACATAATGCGCGGTGGGCCGAATGATGCGATTGTCCTGTC
Source organism: Peristeroidobacter agariperforans (assembly GCF_004138335.1). GTDB lineage: Bacteria > Pseudomonadota > Gammaproteobacteria > Steroidobacterales > Steroidobacteraceae > Steroidobacter > Steroidobacter agariperforans. The sequence goes on from NZ_RYFW01000001.1 coordinate 1,124,949, forward strand.
GCTGTTCCATCACATGTGCGACCCAGCCGAACACGCGCGCGGCCGCGAAGCTCGCGGTGAAAAACTCCTTGGGAATACCCAGCGCCAGATAAACGACGCCTTTGTAGAACTCCAGGTTGGCGCGCAGCGTGCGTCGTTTCTCACGAGTTTGCTCGATGAAGGCTTCGTCGACGGCGCTCAGCACATCGAGCAGCTTGATGTGTTCAGGCCGATGCGCAGCTTGCTGGGCCAGCGCCCGGATCATGCGTGAGCGAGGATCGACCACGCGATACTCGCGATGACCCATGCCCATCACCTTGCGCCCGGTTGCAAGGCACTGCGCCACGAACTCGCGTGCGCGTTCAGGCTCGCCGACTTCTAGCGCCATCTCCAGTGCTTGCTGATCGGCGGCGCCGTGCAGCGGTCCATATAACGCGCCCATGGCGGCAGAGAGGGCCGAAGTCGCCGGGGCTAGTGTCGAAGTGACCACGCGCGCGGTGAATGTGCTGGCGTTGAAGCCATGATCGAGTTGCAAGATCTGCGCACTTTCAAATACCGAGACTTCGAGCGGCGAGGGCTGCCGGCCGTGCAACAGTTGCAGGTAACGCTCGCCATAGCGGCGCGAGCTCGGATACGGATGCTCGGGATGATCCTGCAGCGCTGCGTAGATGGTGGCGATGGCGGCGGGAATGCGAGCAGCGACGATGAGCGCCTCTTCTTCCTGCGGCGATCGGCCCAGGCTGATGGCGGGAGGTTCCAACGCGAGCAAGCTCGTGATCGCTTGCAATGTCGCCATCGGATGCTCGCCATGCCGCGCGATCTGACGAAGAGACGCGGCGAGCTCCGGCGGCAAGCGGCCTGCGATCCACAAATAGTCTTCGACTTCCTGGAGTCGATCGGCATCCGGCAGCGTTCCGAACACGACCAGGTGCATGACTTCTGCGAAGCGCTTACGCGCCAGCTCTTCGACGGCGTATCCGCGGTAGTAGAGCCGGCCGGCTTCGCCATCGATCAGCGACACCGCAGTGGTGTCGGCGATCACGCCTTCCAGACCCTTGTGAACGTGTTGCAATGACTCGCTCATGACTCGTCCCCGCGGCGCCTCGATGACTGCTCAAGCTACGCCTGAGCGCGCTACTCCACGACGCCGCGGCGGCGATGCGTTTATCAGCGGCTGTGATCGCATCGGCGGGCGTTATACCCTTATCGATCGCGCTGACAGGCAGCGCTTCTTTCAATGAATTTGCAGTAGCTGCGACTGCTGCGCGAAAATTGACCACATGCAGATCGAGCGCAATGAAGTCCGTTGTTTTCACGCCGTGGTGGAGGCCGGCGGGTTTAGTCGCGCCGCTGAACGATTGAACTTATCGCAATCGGCGGTGAGCCAGGCCATCGCCAACCTCGAGCATCGGCTCGGCGCGGTGCTCTTGCGTCGGGGCAATCCGCCGCAATTGACCGAAGCCGGCATCCGGCTGCTGCGTTATGCGGAGACGGTGCTGAACGAAGAGCGCGAGACATTAGCGGACATTGCGCAGATCAAGACCGGTGCGTTGTCCACTTTGTCCCTGGCGCTTTCACCCGCCACCAATGCGCGTTTCGGTATCGCGCTGTTGCGCGAGTTCTCGGAGCGCAATCCCCTGACCCGCTTCAAGGTGACGGTCGCGCCCAGCCGCGAGATCGTCCATGGCGTGTCCGACGGCCGTTGGGAAGTTGGCTTCGGGCCCTTGCAACACACCATGCCCGATTACTTCACGGTGTACTCGTGCTTCGCCGAGACGCGTCGTTTGATGATTGCCCGCGATCACCCCAGTCGCGAAGCGCTCAAGCGCGATCCGCAAGCGACGTTGCGCACGCTGCCTCTAGTGACTTCCTATCTCGACGAAGCGGCCCGGCGCCCCAGCGGCGATCGGTTGCGCAACGCCTTCGCGTCGGTTTGGGAGGTCAGCCACATGGAGCTGCGGCTGGCGCTGGTCGCCGAGGGCAAGGCCGTGACCTATGTCTCCAATCTCGTGACCGAGCTGCCGCCCGAGCTCGAGCACATCGAAGGCCTGCCGTTTTCCAGTATCGAGCGGCAGGTAGGCGTCTATCACCTTCGCCATCAGCCGTTGTCGCAGGCCGGAGCCAGATTCCTGGCGCTGTGCCGCGAGCGCTGGAATATCTGAACTGGCATTCACTGGAATATTTGCAGCGAACCCCTTGGTGCGCGCTGCTTACTCCATTCTCCTAAGCGATAGCCGGTAGAGTTGCTCAACGCGCCGGATGCGTCCGCTGTGCTACGTTGGCCCCGGGGAAGAAGAAAGAGCCGCGTCCAGCGCAGACGCGATAAGTCACCTACTTCAGTCTTCAGCGGGGCGTTATGTTCGGGTTCACGCAGTGGTGGCGGCAGCGCCGCCGGCCTGCGAGGCGTGGCAATTCGGATGCGGACGGCGGCGTGCAGCAGCTGCAGGCAATCAATAAACGATTGCAGCTGTATCTCGACCGAGCGCCGCTCGCCTGCATTGTCTGGGACACCCACCACATCGTGCGCGCCTGGAACCCGGCGGCGGCCGCGACCTTTGGATATTCGGAAGCGGAGGCCATCGGCCGGCACATTCATGAGCTGGTCGCTACGCCGGCCAGCATGCCCATCATCGAGGACGTCTGTCCCAAGTTACTTTCCGGCGTCGAATTCCCCGATGGCGTGACGCTCGAGACCCGGCGCAAGGACGGCAGCCACATGCAGTGTCACTGGCGGCTCGCGCTGGTGGATCGTGGTACGGCCGACGAGGGTGTCATCGCCTTCGCCAGCGACGTGACCGCTCGCCTGCAGGCTGAACGGGATCGAGAGTTGCTGGAGAAGAGCCGGGCGCTCGCGGCCATGGCCGGCGGCATCGCACACGACTTCAACAACATTCTGCTGGCGATCTGTGGCAATGCCCGGCTCGCGGCGGAAGACCTTCCGGCCGATCATCCGGCGCAGCTGTCGCTCGCCGAAGTGCAGCGGGCCAGCGCCCGCGCGGCCGGCATCATCACTCAAATCCTGGCGTTCAGCGGCAATGAAGAAGAAACCTCGAAGGACGTTGTGTTATTCCACGACGCGGCGGCCCGGCATCCGTCGCACGGCTCGCAAGTGCCGCGTGGCCAGGGCCAGAGCGTTCTCTACCTCGACGATGAGGAATCGCTTGTATATCTCGTAACCCGCGTGTTGCAGCGGCTGGGCTATCGGGTGGCGGGCTTCACGGATGCGAACGAAGCGCTGGCGGCGTTCCGTTCCGATCCGACAGCGTATGAGGCGGTGGTCACCGACTTGTCGATGCCGAGCATGTCGGGCATCGAGTTCGCCTCGCAGGTCCTGCAATTGCGCCCGGAAGTCCCCGTGGTGATGACCTCGGGGTACGTAGGCGCCAAGGATCGCGAATCGGTGATGAAGTCCGGCGTGCGCGATCTGCTGTTGAAGCCGAATACGGTGGAAGAGCTGGGCGATGTCCTGCACCGGCTGATGGCGCAGGCTCGGGCTTCTTAAGCGGCGACCATCGGGTCGAAAATCACGAAGCGGTTGCGGCCGGCCTGCTTCGCCTTGTACAGCGCTTCGTCCGCCTGCCGGTATAACAACTCGAAGGTCGCATCCGCGCCCGGCGCTACGCAGATCCCGATAGAAACGCCAAAGTGCGAGCGGCTCGAGTTGCTGTCGTGTGAGAACACCTTGCCCAGGATGCGGCGCGCGATCTCAGTCGCCGCGTCCAGGTCGCAACCCGTGGCGAAGATCAGGAACTCATCGCCGCCCATGCGTGCGCAGATGTCTTTCTCACGCACACTGTTACGAATCGTATCCGCGACCTTCACGATGAACTCGTCACCGGCGGCGTGACCGTATAGATCGTTGATGCCCTTCAGATCGTCGATATCGACCAGGATCACGGCATAACTGGACGCGCGTGCGACCAGCGCCTCGCGCGAGAACCTGAGCGCGCCACGGCGATTCAGCAATTGGGTCAACTCGTCGCGGATCGAGATTCGATACTGCTCATCGATGCGGTCCTGCACGTGATAGTGATAACGCGCGACCAGATAACCGATCAGCAGCGCGATCAGCACCGCGCCGGCCACCGAGCCGTAAAGGATCGCGCGGAAGCTCGATTCCAACGCCAGGTAGTACGTGAGGTCGAAGTCGACGCCGACGAAGCCGCTGTAGCGGCCCTGGCTGTCGTAGATAGGGGTGTGGCCGGACAGGAAGGTGCCGTAAACGTCGCGCTGAAAGCTCGGGTAGACGTAGGTTTTCCCGCTCGCGATCCGCTGCAGATAGTCCGGATCCGGCTCGACATCGATGCTCTCGAACGGCTCCATGTATGCCGAAGGCCGCAGCTTGCGCGTGGTCTTCAGCTTGCTCGAGGCGGCGGTGTCGACGACGAAGAAGCTCTTACCGTCGCGCTCCACCATTGTGTAGACATAAAAGATCTCGGGATCCGCCGAGTGAAAGCGCACCAGCGGCGCGACCACACGCTCGTACAGCTCGGGCGTGTAGTTGGCGGGATCGAGCAATTGCCGGTGCAGATCGCCATCGACGACGCTGGCCGCAATCTGCGCAATCTCGCCGACGTGCGAGCGCAGGACTTGCAGCCGAGCATTCTTGGACAGCCACTGCGGAACCGCGACCACGGTCAACAGCACCGCTGTCGCGGCGAGCGTGACCAGCCAGAAAATGCGTGGCGAGATTTTGCGGAAGTCGCGGAACATCAGCTCGCTATTTAAACACTCTGAGCGCTGCTGTCCTTAGTCCGTCAGTCCATCCCTTAGGGAACCATTGTTGCATACAAGGCGGAACCGCAGGGCAAAACGCGTCACCATTACGCGGGCCGAAACGGACCAGCGTCATGAAACGTCAACGCAGTTGCCGGTGCTCGGGGCAACCACCCACAATTCACACGGACCTCAATAATCACTACCAGGGAATCGTCATGAACAGCCTGCGCAGAATGCTCCTGGCCGCCTCCGCCGCCGCCGTGATGCTCGCCACGTCCGCTTTCGCCGCCGACGCCAACGTGGCCGGCGAGTGGGATCTGACCGTCGAGACTCAGGCCGGCGCCGGCAATCCGCATTTCAGCCTGAAGCAGGACGGCAACAAGATCAGCGGCACCTACAAGGGCATGCTGGGTGAGTCGCCGGTCACCGGCACCGTCAAGGGCAACGACATCACCATCAGCTTTCAAGTGAATGCGCAGGGCACGGACCTGGCGGTGAGCTACACCGGCACCGTCGATGGCGCGAGCATGAAGGGCACCGTGAAGCTCGGCGAGCTGGGCGAAGGCACCTTCACCGGCAAGAAGGCCGGCTGATCGGGCCGTTTTTCCGGACTAATCCAGCCCTTTCCAGCAGTGCATTTGCGCCAGCTCGATGGCGCTGCGACGGCGCAAGCGCCAGTGGCGCTCGCGCTGTTCACGTTCACGGCGTAGCTCGGGCCAGCGCTCGAGATACGCCGCGAGCACTTTGCGATCCGGCGAGTAACGAGCGAACGCTTCGGCATGCGCCGCACGCAGAGCCATGGCGCCGTTATAACCACCGAAGCCTTGGGTTGCGCACAGCGCGCCGCCATCGCCGTTACCAATTACCGGTGCTGACTGCAGCTTGAACGATTCGGCCACTGTGCCGAGATCCGGATCGAGATGCCGCAATGTCGGCACGCCCACCGCGGGTTTGCCGAGCAGGAACTGCAGCGCCTGAGAGACCGCCTTCAATCCTGTCTCGCCCATGGTGTGGCCGTCGCCCACCGCCTTCGGCGTGCCTACGGCCACCGTCGGCAATGCGCTCTTGATGCCTTGTCTCTCTGCCGCGGCCGAACGCGCATTGGCTGCGGTCGTCAGATCGGTCTTTGAATTCGTGCGCGTGCCGGTGGCGTGCGCGACCAGATATTGGAAATCGGCCACCCCATAACCGTGACCGCGATAAGCGAGCTCCAACGCGTGAATCAGCGCGTTCTCGCCACCGAAACCGACGCCGGCGAAGTGCGCCTTGCCGCCCGCCTCGCCGCTCTGGCCCCAGCCCACGATGATGGAAGTGATATCGAGGAAGTTACGCAGCGCGAAGTCGAGTGTCGTAATGACCAGGCCCGAGCCGCCCTCGCCCACCACGGTGCCATTCGCGTCGATGTCGAATGGGGCGAGGCTGTCCGCGATCGAGCGCTGTTCAGCGGGGCTGCGACCGGCGTTGAGTGTTTCCAGCTTGCCCCGGGTCATCAGGGCGCCCGGGCCGAAGGCATCGAGGATCTGCCAGTTCGGGCGGGTGGCCGCGTCGGCCGCGGTCCACAACACCAGCTGCGGACGCTGATAACCCGGATAGTCGAGCAGCATCTGCGCCGCGAACTCGGAGAATACGATGGAGCTGGACGCACACGCCCCAACGGCGTTCAGCGGGGTCTGCGGGACGCGCATGAAGCCGCTGGCCGAGCGCAACGAATCGAGCAGTTCAGGATGTTTCAGCGACTTGCTGAGCGAGTACGACGGGGCAAGCATCGTCGACAGCAGCGCCGGACCGTGCGACGACAGCGAGTTCGCCAGGCGCATCGCGAACTTGTCGCGCAGCTTGTCGTTCTCCGGTGTGACCGTGCCAGCTGCACGCAACTGGCCGTGCGAATCCAGGCCGGGGAAGGCGGTGGCGCCGGCGACGCGAAATTCATAGGGATTCGGGATCAGCTCCGCCAACGAAACGGGCAGCGCCGCCAGCGCGCCCAATCCCGTGTAGGCAAACAACTGGGATTGCAACGACGGGCCGAGCCGCGGATCGTCGTCGAACAAGCCATACATGTCCTTGAGCGCCGAATCGCGGACGTCGCGATAGGTGAGGCCGGCCAGCCGGCGCAAGCCGCCGCGATCGAAGTCATGGGGCAAGGAGGCGGCTACGTCCGTGACGACGGCGTTGCCTAGTGCGGTGAGCTCGTCGATGTAACGAATGCCGAGCGAAGCGCGCAGCTGCTTGCCGTGCAGCCGCTCGATTTCCTCGATGCTCGTGCTTTCGCCATTGACCCAGCGCAGTTTCAGCGAGCCGTCGTCCTGCGGATCGACGTCGATCAGGCCGGCATCGAACGCCGCGAGCGCGATGAATTCCGGCGCGTCGGTAACGCGTGCGCGATAGGTCTCCGTGCTGCCCACTGCAGAGATCGAGCAGGGCGTTCCTACCGTGACTAGAACTTTATCGGCCGTGAGCACTTAGCTTCCCGAAAGACCCAAACCACCAGGATAGAAGAATACACTCCGCCGTCACAGGTTGCTGCAACGCGCGGACTTCCACAATGGATTACTGGGGTCTGCGGATACCCCAGCCTGGCTGAAATGAGTCCGGATCGGCGCCTCGTCTCACAAATGCGCGGCTACCTGATCCACTTCCTCGCTGCTGCCGATGATGACCGGGACGCGCTGGTGAATATCGGTGGGACGCACGTCGAGAATGCGCTCGCCCGGGGCGCTGAGCGCCTTGCCGCCGGCCTGCTCGACGATCATGGCCATCGGATTGGCTTCGTACATCAGGCGCAGCTTGCCCTTCGGCGCCTTCCGGGTCGGCGGATACATGAACACGCCGCCCTGCAACAGAATGCGATGAACGTCGGCCACCATTGCGCCCGCATAGCGGCTCGAATAACCGCGCTCCTGCGCCCAGGACAGATACTTCTGGTAGCCCTCGGGGAAGCTGAGCCGATTACCTTCGTTGACCGAGTAGCACTTGTTGGTCTTCGGAATCCGCACGCCCTGGGCCACGCGCATGAACGCGCCGTACGCCGGATCGAGCACGAACATATCCACGCCGAGGCCGATGGTCAGCACGAACACGGTCGAGGAGCCGTACAGCACATAGCCCGCCGCGACCTGCTCGGCGCCCGGTTGCAGCAGCGACGACTGCGGTTGTGGCGAGCGACGATCCTTGCGCAGGATGGAGAAGATGGTGCCGACCGAGCCGCAGACGTCGAGGTTCGACGAACCATCCAACGGATCGAACAGCACGCAATACTTGCGCTCGGCGGCATCGTCCGAGCGCAGGATCACCGGCTCCTCGTTCTCTTCCGAAGCGACGATGGCCACGCCTTCACGGCCGCCGAGCGTGCGCAACAGGATGTCGTTGGCGATGACATCGAGCTTCTGCTGCTGCTCGCCCTGAACGTTTTGATTGCCGACCGTGCCCAGCACGTCGTCGAGCCGCGCGCGCCGCACGTGCGAAGCGATCATCTTCGCCGAGATTGCCAGCGCCGACAGGATCCAGGAGAACTGACCGCTCGCCTCGGGATAACGCGTCTGCTGCTGCAGGATGTGAGCTTGGAGCGTGACGATCTCGTTGGAGCGGGCGGGCGCGTCGGCGGGCGTATCGATCATGGCGGACATACGGGCGATGGGCTCTGATTTGAAGTTCGATGTAATGCACCGGCGGACCGTTTGGATCCACCGCGCTCGATCGAAATGTATCATCAGAAAACAACGCGCCGGGGAACAGCGTCGATTGATAACGCTGTACAAGAGAAATAAAAGGTTGTGACGTCGCTGGATGGAGTCAGGCAGCTTCGGTGCGCGCGCGCTTGCGAGGCACGCGGAACGCACCAGTCTTGAGCGTCGCGTATTCCCGATCCATGACGACGGTTCGGTTGCGACCGCCTTCTTTTGCCGCGTACAGCGCTTCGTCGGCGAGCTGGATCAAGCCATCGTGATTGCGGCCGGCTTGCGGCTCGACGCACGCAGCGCCGATGCTCACCGTCACTTGCGGCCCCACCGACGACGCCGGATGCCGAATCTGTAGAGCTGCGAGGTTGGAGTGCAGCTCGCGACACAACTCCTCGACGCGATCGCGCTGTACGTCGAACAACAGCACGACGAACTCTTCACCGCCGTAACGAGCGGCGATGTCCAACGGACGTCGCGCCGACTGAGCGATGGCGCCGGCGACGCGCGCCAGGCAGTGATCGCCCGCTTGATGGCCGGCGTGGTCGTTGAACGCCTTGAAATGATCCAGATCGACCAGCAGCAGTGCGATCGGCGCGCGCGTACGGATCGCTTGATTCCACAAGCGCTCGATGTGCGCATCGAACATGCGACGGTTGCCGATGTTGGTCAGCGCGTCACGGTGCACCGAGTCGGTCAGCATCATGTTTCTGAACCAGTTCAACCGCTGGGTGCGCGAGAAGCTGTAATGAAAGAAAAATCCCAGCACCAGTGCGACGCTGGTCATGGCCAGATCGAACGAGCGCTGGCCGCTGTTCAAGCCGGCGGCCCAGCCGGTCAGGCCGTAAGCGACGACGATGGCAGTCGCGGTGATCGTCGCCTGCCCCTGCATCATGCCGAACAACATGTACGCCGAGAGCACCAGCATGGGCAGCACCGAGCTGAGCGAGTAGCCCTGCCGGTGCATGAGCAAGTCACAAGCGACGATGCACAGGCTCTGCAACAGCGCCACGGCCGGCGCCGCGAACGTCAGCCAACGCGAATACAGCTTGGTGTAAGTCACCAGGAGCATCGCCGTGCAGGTCGGCAAGAGCACGCCGAATCGAAGCAGGTCGACGATGACCATCTGATCCGGCGCGAACAAGGTTTCGCGCAACTCGCGAAACGGACCGCCGGCCATCGACACGATCAGCAGCAGCCCCATCGCCGGCAGCATCGTGTACTTCACGCGCTCGCGCACATGATCGGTGTGCCAGTTGCGATATTGGCTCTCGAGCGGTTCGGCAAAGGTCAGCGGCGGCAACAGCTTCGCGAAGCGCTCGCGCAGGGAGTTGCGGTGCTTGGTTCGGGACGGAGGCTTGATGTGCACGGAAGTAAGGTTAACCCTGTACGTGCTCTCAGGACACGGACGAAAATCACGTTGCGCGCATTACCCTCACAGCATGCGTTCCAAATCGGCAAAAAGGCGGGTTGGAGTGGCGAAGTTGTGACCCGGATCACATTTTGAAGCCGGGGTGCTCGAGGGACGCGGACCTTCGCACGCGGTCGGGCCGGGCGCCAGGAAGCAATCGGTGCTTTCGGGCTCACCGGTAGCGGGCCGCGATTCGCCGGCGTGGGCTTCCACCGGACCGATCGCCAGGCCGATGATGAACCAGGGGCTATGTAAAATTCCGAGGTCGCGTCATGAACAAACTTCCCATGCTGGCCGCGGTGGCGTTGCTTCTGAGCGGCTGTGGCGGCGGTCACGACGGCGGCGGCGATCGCGGTCCGGTCGTGAGTGAGCGTCGCGATGTCGGGTCGTTCGACTCCATCAGCCTGGAAGGCGCGGCCAAGCTGGAGATCCGGATTGGCGAGCCGCTGTCGGTGCAGGTCAGCGGCAACGAGAGAACCATCGGCCGCACCGAGACCCGCGTCAGCGGCGGCACGTTGCACATCAAGAACAAGGTGCGCGACTGGGGAATGCTACGGAACAACACGCGCCTCACCGTAAAGATCACTCTGCCCGAGCTCCAGTCGCTGGAGGTGGAAGGCGGCAACGATGTGAGCGTGGCCGGCCTGCACGGCGGCGACACGGCGATCAAGGCGGCCGGTGCGACCAATATCATAGCGGATGGTCAGTTGGACGAGCTCACCGTGCGGCTCGCCGGAGCAGGCCATGCGGACCTGAGCAAGCTCGCGGTTGCTGACGCGAAAGTTACGGTCGACGGCGTCGGCAGCGTGATCGTGAACCCGCAGGAATCGCTCGATGCGACGATGAACGGCGTCGGCGCGATTTTCTACACAGGCTCGCCGCGCAAAGTGAACACGCGCATGAATGGCTTGGGCACGATCGCCCGTCAGGATTCGAACCAAGGCTCGAGCGAGCCGAAGGTCGAGTCGGAACAGCCGCCGGCCGAACCTGATTCACTGGAGCTCGAGCGCGAAGATCCGAAACAAGAGCCGGTGGATCACAAGGAAGGCAGGATCATCGTCATCTGACCCGGGGGTGGGCCTTCGGGGCTAAGCGAGGTCAGCGAGCGGCGCCGGCACCTGACGTTTCAACAACGCTCCTCGCACCTGCCATTGCTCGGCGGCGTCGAGCTGCTCGATAAACTTCACTTCGCCGCCTGCATACAGCGCCGTCGGCACGCCGTCTCGATACAACACGCGATTGCCCGTGAGCGCCGGCAGACGGCCACCCGGCGTGAGAATGCCAACCAGATTCAGCGGATCGGCCGCAGACAACGCGACCAACTGCAACTCCCCTTCGCGCCGGCGCACTTCGCGCAGCTGACCGATCGCTTCGGGCAATGCGAACTGCTCGCCGGAGAATCCAGCAACAAAACGCCCGCCCCGAATTTCGCCGCGTGCTTCCAGCCGCCGCAAGCACATCAGCAGATCTCGCCATGGCGGCAGCCAATCGGCTTCGCGCTCCAGCAGCTTCCAGAACACGACGCCCCAGCGCCTCAGCAGCGTGCGACAGATGTGCTCGACAGCTTCGTCGTTGCGCGGCGGCACCGGCTTACCGTCATCGAGCTTTGTTTCTTTCCGTTTGACCAACGCCCATCGACCCGCATCCTGCATGCCGAAGATGGCGATGCGTCGGTGTCGACGACGATCGCGCGCGCTGCTCCGGCGTCGATCCGCAGGCATCAACAGGGCGCGCAGACCGCCGAAGCTGTCGGAATTCACCAGGCCAAGTGCGACCAGTTCGCCAAGCGCTTCTTCCACCTGCACTGGCAACAAACCGACGTGATCCACGATCTCGTCGTAGAACGATGCGCCGTTCTCATCGATGTAGTCGGCGACCCGGCGCGCCTTGTCGGTGAGTTGTGAGCGTTCGATGTTGTTGGAGAACTGCGACCACTGTTTCACATTGCGTCGAGGCAGCAACGCAATCGGCGTCGAACGCACTGGCGCGGCGCCTCGTTCCGAGTCGCCGTTACGAGTGGCCAGACGCGTCCAGATGATGCGGCCGGCGAGACATTGCTCATCCAGCCATGCGGGTTCGTACTCGGCGATGCGCGCCGGCAATATTTCCGTTTCCCATGCTCCGGCTGGAGCATCGAAGCCCTCCAGCTGAGCCAGGACAGCAGGCACCGAGTCCGGGCCCTGCATACGATGGTTCGGAGTGACCCGTTGCCAGTCGAAAAGAAAGCGCAGGAAGTCGCGCGCCTGCACGGGTTCGATCTCGGCACGGAGCCGCTTCACGGTGTAACGATGAATGCGCGCGAGCAAGCGGCGATCGCACCACTGAACGGTGCCTGCGGATACATCCGAGTCGAAGCTGCCACGCATGGCCGTGCCTTCGGCTTCGAGTGCCAAGAGCGCGCCGTCGACGTCTTCGATGTTTCCACCAAACGAGGCTGCGAGTTGTGCAGCGGTCGTCGGGCCGAGCCCCTCCAGGCGTCCACGCACGATCTCGCGTACGGCCTCATCGCGGTCGCGCTTGGCCGCATAGGCAGCGGGCACGACGATCGGAGGCTCCATGGAAACATTGGGAAACAGAGCTTCGAAGTAAGGCACGCGCTCGGTCGCGACGAAGATGCTGGCGGCGCCGACATCGAGCCTGGTCAAGCGTCGTTGAGTCATGAGCTCGTGACAAAGGCCCGGCCAGCTCGGCTGGCTCTCGACCTCTTCATTCGTCATGAAGGTCAGCCACAGCAAGGCATCGTGCAGCTGATCGGCATTGCCTGCATCGGGCCACGCTTCTTCACGAACGCGAGCAATCGCAGCTGAGTCCAGCTTGCCGATGTCGGAAGCGGATTGAGGATCCATCCAACGGCGGCTCATCACCGCCTGCGTGCGTCGCTCCTCGAGGGGTGCGTCGTCGAGATAGGCGTACGGGCGCGCGTTCAGCACTTCCAGCGCCAGCGGCGACGGCTCGGTGAGGTCGCGGCCCTCCACTTTGACCTCTTGGGTGCTCAGGGCGCGCAGCAGTCGCTCGAAGCCTTCGATATCCATGGCCTCTTCCAGGCAGTCGCGCACGGTCTGCTGAACCAAGGGGTGCTCGGGCACCACGATGTCGCCGACGATGTTCTCGCCGCACGCGACTTGGTCCGGAAACACGGACGCGAGCAGATCTTCCGCATTCATGCGTGCGATCTGCGGCGGCACCTTCTTGCCGCCACGGAATCGCGGCAGCGCCAGCGCGATCGAAGCTCCCCAACGCCAACGCGTGTTGAACATCGGCGCGTCGAGCATGGCTTGAATGAGGATGTCGCGCGCGCTGTTCGGGTGCAGATACTTCGCCACATCCAACAGCTCGAAACTGTGCGAGCCGGTCAGTGACAGAATGATCGTGTCCTCAGTGGCCGCAGCCTGCAGCTCGAAATTGAACGTGCGGCAGAAACGTTTGCGCAGGGCCAGGCCCCAGGCGCGATTGATCCGGCTGCCGAACGGCGAGTGAATCACCAGTTGCATGCCGCCGGACTCATCGAAGAAGCGCTCGAAGATGACCTTCTGCTGCGTTGGCAGCGAACCCAACGCGGCCTGCGCCGCCGCCAGATACGCGACCAGTTGGCCGGCGGCGAATTCGCCGAGGCCCACTTCTGCAGTCAGCCACTGGTAGGCGGCGGATCTGGCGAGGTCGCCATTGTAGGAGTGGTCATCGAAGCGGCTTTCGATTTCTTCGCGTAAGCGCGAGACCGCGACGGACAACTCATCGGTTCGTCCCGGCGCCTCTCCGAGCCAGAAAGGAATGCTTGGCGCTTCGCCCTTTGCGTCCTGCACTCGCACCGTGTTGCGCTCGACACGCAGGATGCGATACGACGAATTGCCGAGCTGGAAGACATCGCCCGCCATGCTCTCGACCGCGAAGTCCTCATTGAGCGTGCCGACCATGACGCCTTCGGGTTCCAGCATCACTTGATAGTCGGCCGTGTCCGGAATCGCGCCGCCCGAAGTGATCGCAGTCAGGCGAGCGCCTTTGCGGCCTTTGATGATGTGATTGACGGCGTCGTGATACAGCAGCGCGCCGTGCCGACCGCGACGAGTCGTGAACCCCTCGGCCAGCATGTGGACGATTTCATCGAACGATTCGCGCGTGATCGTCTTGAATGGATAGGCGTATCGAACCAGATCGAACAGCTCTTGTTCCGTGCATTCGCGGGCCGCGGCTTCAGCAACGATTTGCTGGCACAGCACGTCGATCGGCGCCACCGGAATCCTCAATCGATCCAGCTCGCCTCGACGCACGCTGTCGAGCAGCGCTGTGCACTCCACCAGATCGTCGCGCGACTGAGGAAACAAACGCCCTTTCGGTGTCGCGCCGACCGCGTGTCCGGACCGACCCACCCGCTGCAGGAACGCATTGATGGTGCGCGGCGAGGCGATCTGGCACACCAGGTCGACATCGCCGATGTCGATGCCGAGCTCGAGAGAAGCGGTGGCGACCAGCGCCTTGAGCTGACCGAACTTCAGCCGCTGTTCGGCATCGAAGCGCAGCTCCTTCGCCAGGCTGCCGTGATGGGCAGTGACCGAAGGGGGCGCATCTTTGGGCTTGTCTTTGTCCAGGCGCTCGGTGAGCTGACGACAGATCCGCTCAGCCGTGCGCCGCGTGTTCACGAAGATCAGCGTCGTGCGATGCTCGTTGATGAGCTGCACCAGCCGATCGTAAACCTGACCCCAGGTTTCATTCGACATCACCGCTTCCAGCGGCTCTTCCGGCAGCTCGATGGCCAGGTCGCGTTTGCGAATGTGGCCGCTGTCGACGATGGCGCAGTCGGCCTCGCCATTCGGCAGCACGTAACGTCCACCGACCAGAAAACGCGCGACTTCTTCGATGGGCTGCTGAGTGGCCGAAAGACCGACCCGAGTGAGCCGGCGGCCGACCAGCGCTTCCAACCGTTCCAGCGAAAGTGACAAATGCGAGCCGCGTTTGCTGCCGGCGACCGCGTGGATTTCGTCGACGATAACCGTGCGCGTCGTGCTCAACATCTCACGGCCCGACTCCGAGCCGAGCAGGATATAAAGCGATTCCGGCGTCGTTACGACGATGTGCGGCGGCTTGCGCCGCATTTGATTGCGTTCGGCCTGCGGTGTGTCGCCGGTACGAACCCAGGTGCGGATGTCGACATCGCGCATGCCCGACTCGAGCAATTTGTCGCGAATGCCGGCGAGCGGCGCTTCGAGATTGCGATTGATGTCGTTGGACAGCGCCTTCAGCGGCGAGACATAGACGATGCGCGTCTCATCCGGGAGCCCGAACTGCTCGCCTTCGCGCACCAGCTCATCGATGGCGGCAAGAAACGCCGCCAGCGTCTTACCTGAACCGGTCGGAGCCGCGATCAGTACATGTTTTCCTGACTGAATCGCCGGCCACGCGTCCGCCTGCGCGGGCGTGGGCACATGAAATCGACTGGTGAACCAGGCGTCGACCGCCGGGTGGAAATAAGGGGTGTGACTCATGGGGGCAGCGCCGAGCATACCCCAGACGTTGAGAACGATGACGCGAGTTCAAGAGCGGGTCTGGGGGATGGGCGGCAGCATGCAGCCCATCCTTGCCAGTCGGCGTCTTATTTGAGCGAAGCCTGCGCATCCAACGGCCGGAAGCCGCCGCCCAGGGCCTTGTACGTTGCGAGCAGCGCCGTCGCTGTCTGCGTTTCGCTCAATGCCAGCTGATCTTCCGCCGTCAGCGCGCTGCGTTCCGCATCGAGGACGGTGAGGAAGTCGGCGACGCCGCTTTCGTAGCGGGCGCGAGCCAGCGTCACGGCTTCGAGCGAAGCGGTGGTGCTGTCTTGCAGGTGAGCTTGCTTCACCTTTGCCTTCACATAGGCAGTCATGCTCGCATCAGTCTCCTCGAGCGCCTGAAGCACCGTTTGCTGGTACACGGCCAGCGCACGATCCGTGGCAGCTTCGCGCTGTTTGATCTGCTGGCGAACGCGACCAAGATCGAACGCGGCCCACTGAATGCTCGGGCCGAAGGCGTAGCTCTCGCTGCTGCCTTTGCCGAGATCGCCGCTGTCGATGGCGTCGAAGCCCCAGCGGCCGACGAACGAGATGCGCGGGAACAAGTCACCGACCGCAACGCCGATCTGCGCGGTGGCCGAGGCCAGCTGACGTTCCGCAACCATGATGTCAGGACGACGACGCAGCAGCAGCTCCGGCGTGCCGATGTTTTGAGTCGTCGGCAGCGTCGGGAGCTTCTGCACCGCCGAGAGCTGGGGGAGCAGGGCTTCGGGCGACTTGCCGGTCAGCACGCCCAGACGCAGGATGCTGCGAGTGATGTCCGATTCGAAATCCGGAATCGTTGCGAGCGTCGCCGACAGCTGCGCTTGCGCGCGTGACGTATCGAGCTGCGTGCCACGGCCCGCATCGAGTCGAGCGGTCGTGATTCGCAGCGTTTCACGCTGGTTCTCCGCGTTACGCTGAGCAACCTCGAGCCGCTGCTGCGAGCCCCGCAACTCAAAGTAATTGCGTGCGACTTCAGCAGTGATGCTCACTTGCGTGCTGTACACGCCCGCCTCTGCCGCTTGCACCAACGCCGTGTTCGCTTCGACGTTGCGTCGGATGCGACCGAAGAAGTCCAATTCCCAGAACGCGTCGAAGCCCGCATCGTAGTAGTCCTGATCGCGCGCGAAGCCAAGCGCCTGGCGCGCACTGCCTCGTGATTCGGTCTGACCAGCCGAAGCGGTCACGGTCGGTGCGAAATCCAACTGCGCCTCGCCACGAATTGCTCGCGCTTCCCGCAAGCGGGCAGTCGCGATGCGAATGTCGTGGTTCGCCGCCAGCGCTTCTTCGATGAGCGAGTTCAACTGCTCATCGTTGAACGCCTTCCAGAAGTCGCCCTCGACATCGGCGGTCGCGAACTGCGTCGCGTCCGTGCTCACGAACTCATCGGGAGACTTCGTCTCGGGCCGCTGGTAGTCCGGCCCGACCGCGCAGGCGGCGAGCACGGCGCTCACCGCGAGAACGGACAACTTCTTGCTCACATTCAACGCTACTTGTTTCAGGTTACGCATGATGGGCCGCTCCTTCGATGGCCTCTGATTTGTTGCCAGCACGGAATTTCTTGACGACGGCCGCGCGCAGCAGGACGTAGAACACTGGTGTCAGGAACAGACCGAAGAAGGTCACTCCAAGCATGCCGGAGAACACGGCGATGCCGATGGCGTGACGCATCTCCGCGCCTGCCCCCGACGCGAGCACCAGCGGCACCACACCCATGATGAATGCGATCGAAGTCATCAGGATGGGCCGCAGTCGCAGGCGCGCGGCTTCGAGCGCGGCGTTATACGGATCGACGCCGGCTTGCTCGCGGTCCTTGGCGAACTCGACGATCAGAATCGCGTTCTTGCTCGCCAGGCCCACCAGCACGAACAGTGCGATCTGCGTGAAGATGTTGTTGTCGCCGCCGGTGATCCACACACCGAAGATCGCGGACAGCAGCGCCATCGGCACGATGGCCACGATGGCCAGCGGCAGCGTCCAGCTCTCGTACAGCGCTGCGAGCACCAGCACGACCAGCAGCACGCACAACGGGAACACGAACACCGAGCTGTTGCCGACCAGGATTTCCTGATAGGTGAGATCGGTCCATTCATACTTCACGCCGTTCGGCAGATTCTCGGCAAGGATGCGCTCCATCACCGCCTTTGCCTGGCCGGTCGAATAGCCGGGCGCCGGACCGCCGTTGATATCGGCAGTCAGATAGCCGTTGTAACGGAACACGCGATCCGGGCCGTAGGTCTGCGAGACCTGCACGACGGAGCCGAGCGGAACCATGTCGCCCGCTTCGTTGCGCGTCTTCAATTGCAGAATGTCTTCAGCCTTCGCGCGATAGTCGTAGTCCGCCTGCGCGATCACCTTGTAGGTGCGGCCGAAACGGTTGAAGTCGTTCACGTACTGGGACGCGAGATACACCTGCAGCGTCTCGAACACGTTGCTGAGCGGCACGCCGTGCTCCTTGGCCTTGACGCGATTCACGTCGGCGAGAATCTGCGGCACGTTCACTTCGTAGTTCGAAAACACGCCGGTGAGCTCCGGCGCCTGACGCGCTTTGGCGATGACTGCCTGCGTCGCCTTGTACAACTCGTCGTAGCCCAAGTCAGCGCGATCCTCGAGCTGCAGCTTGAAGCCGCCGAGCGTGCCGAGGCCGTTCACCGGCGGCGGCGGGAACGTGACGATCTGCGCTTCCTTGATCGAGCTCAGCGCACCGTTCAACTGCTGCGCGATCGCGAAGCCCGACAGCTCGGGCGACTTACGCTTGTCGAAATCGTCCAGCGCGAAGAACACGATGGCCGAGTTGGAGCTGTTGGTGAAACCGGCGACCGACAGGCCAGGGAACTGCACCGCGTTGTGCACGCCGGGTACTTTCATGCCGATCTCGCCCACCTCACGCACGATCTGTTCGGTGCGATTCAACGAAGCCGCGTTCGGCAGCTGGATCAGCGTGATCAGGTACTGCTTGTCCTGCACCGGGATGAAGCCTTTGGGCGTGACCTGGAACAGGCCCCAGGTCGCAACCAGCAGCAGCGCGAACACGCCCATCGTCATGCTCTTGTGACGGAGCACGCCACGCACGCCGCCGACATACTTGTCGCCGGAGCGATGGAAGAAGTTGTTGAACGCTCGGAAGAAGCGGCCGAGCACTTTGTCCATGCCGCGAGTCAGCGCGTCCGGCTTCGCACCGTGCGGCTTCAGCAGCAGCGAGGCCAGCGCCGGGCTCAAGGTCAGCGAATTGATCGCGGAGATCACCGTCGAGATGGCGATGGTCAGCGCGAACTGCTTGTAGAACTCGCCGGTGAGGCCGGTGATGAATGCGATCGGCACGAACACCGCGACCAGCACCAGGGCGATGGCGATGATGGGACCGCTGACCTCATCCATGGCCTTGTAGGTCGCTTCCAAAGGCGACAGGCCGCTCTCGATGTTTCGTTCGACGTTTTCGACCACCACGATCGCGTCATCGACCACGATGCCGATCGCCAGCACCAGGCCGAACAGCGACAGCGCATTGATGGAGAAGCCGAAGGCCAGCATCAGCGCGAACGTACCGATGATGGACACGGGCACGGCCAGCAACGGAATGATCGAGGCGCGCCAGGTCTGCAGGAACACGATCACGACGATCACGACCAGCGCCAGCGCCTCCAACAACGTCTTGATCACGGCCTTGATCGAGTCGCGCACGAAAATGGTCGGGTCGTACACGATTTCATAGCTGACGCCTTCCGGAAAGTTCTGGCTCAGCTCCTTCATGGTGGCGCGCACGGCATCGGACAGCTCGAGTGCGTTGGCGCCAGGGGACTGAGAGACCGGAATCGCGACGGCGGACTTGTTGCCCAACAAGCTGCGCAACGAATATTGGGCGGCATCGAGCTCGATTCGCGCAACGTCTTTGAGCGTCGTGATGGAGCCGTCAGGCAGCGTCTTTACGATGATGTCGCCGAACTGTTCCTCGGTGATCAAGCGTCCGGACGCAGTGACGTTCAACTGATAGTCGACGTTGGCCGGTGCGGGATCCGCGCCGATGACACCAGCGGCGACTTGCACGTTCTGTTCGCGGATCGCGTTGACGACATCGCCCGCGGTGAGGCCGCGGCTCGCGATGCGTTCCGGATCGAGCCAGACGCGCATGGAGTAATCGCCGGAGCCGAACAAGCGAACGTCGCCCATGCCGGGCAGGCGCGCCAGTACGTCACGAATCTGCAGTGTGGCGTAGTTGCGCAGATAGACGGTGTCGTAACGGTTATCGGGCGAAGTGAGGTGTACGACCATCAACAAATCGGGCGATGCCTTCAAGGTGGTGACGCCGACGCGTCGCACGTCTTCGGGCAGGCGTGGCAATGCCTGCGCCACGCGGTTCTGGACCTGCACCTGCGCCGTGTCGATGTTGGTGCCGAGACGGAACGTAACTGTCAGTGTCATCTGACCGTCGCTCATGGCCTGCGAGGACATGTAGAGCATGTTCTCGACACCATTGATTTCCTGCTCGAGCGGCGCCGCGACGGTTTCCGCGATCACCTTGGGATTGGCGCCCGGATAGCTTGCGTTGACCACCACGGTCGGCGGCACGACCTCCGGGTACTGGCTGATCGGCAGCTGCCACATGGCAATCGCGCCGACCAGGAAGATGACGATCGAGACGACCGCGGCAAAGATCGGTCTATCGATGAAGAAGCGAGCGAATTTCATAAATGTTTCCCCACAAAACGGGGGCGAAAGCGGCCCCTACAGCCGCGGCGCGAGGCCGCGGCCAAACAGGTCAGGCAACAATCAGCTGATTCTCAGGGCTTGGTCGACGCGAGCATCGCGTTGTCGTTCAGTCGCGCATCCATCGCCACCTTTTCGGGAGCGACGATCACGCCCGGGTGCACACGCTGCAGGCCATTGACGATCACGTTCTCGCCGGGTTGCAGGCCGTCTTCGACGATGCGCAGGCCATCGGTGAGCCGGCCGACCTTCACGCTGCGATAGGAGACCTTGTTCTCGCCATCGACCACGTAAACGAACTTCTGGCTCTGATCCGTACCGATGGCGCGATCGTCGACCAGCACCGTCTTGTGCGAGCTGTGACCCAGCAGCTTCACTCGGGCAAACAAGCCCGGCGTGAGATAGCCGTCCTTGTTCTCGAACGAAGCGCGGGCGCGAATCGTGCCGGTGCGCGGATCGACCTGGTTATCGACGAACGTCATCGCGCCCTTGTGCGGGAAGCCCTGCTCGTTCGCCAGCGCCATCAGCACGGGGTTGGCGGCGTCGCGCGAGCTCGGACGATCGCCACGACGGGCCAGTTCGGTGTACTTCAGATACACCTGCTCGTCGCCTTCGAAGGTCACGTAGATCGGATCGATCGACACCAGCGTCGTGAGCAACGTCGCCTGAGTCGAACCACCCGTCACCAGGTTGCCCGCAGTGACAACAGCGCGGCTGACGCGGCCGGTGATCGGCGCGGTGACGCGAGTGAATTCGAGATTCAACTTCGCAGCCGTCACGGCGGCGCGAGCAGCTTCGACGTTGGCCTGCGATTCGCGCTGCGCGTTGAGACGCTGGTCATACTCTTCGCGAGAGACGGCCTTTACGCCGAGCAGCTTTTCACTGCGCTCCACATCGGTATTGCTCAATTCAGCTCGGGCGATGGCGCGGGCCAGCTCGGCTTCCGCCTTCGACAGATCGGCGCGGTACGGACGCGGGTCGATCACAAACAGCAGATCGCCCTTTTTCACGATGCTGCCTTCGGTGAAGTTCACGCTTTCGATGTATCCAGTCACGCGCGGCCGAATCTCCACCGATTCCACTGCTTCGAGGCGGCCGGTGAATTCATCCCATTCCTGCACGTCGCGTTCGAGCGCGGCGGCGACCGAAACCTGCGGCAGCGGCGCGGCGGCTTGCGTCTGCGCTTCGCTGCTGCAGCCCTGCAGCAGCAGCGTCAGCACGGCAGCGGCCAGTGCTGGCAACACAACGGTCACAAAGCGACCGGCGGGCTGGCTGTCACGAGTTGTATTGTTCATTCGAGACTCCCTCAAAACCTGCAAGACAAATCCACACGGCAGCGGCACTGCCTGACTGGGGCGCAACTTTAGGCACCGGACGCAAGAGGAGAAATCGGGTTGAGCGCACGACATTGATGAAGTCGGATCAGGAATCGCGACCGAAACGATCGGTTATCTCTATATGCCGTCATCAAAAGAACCCGTCACCTACGCATCGAGTGCATCCAGTGGCTGAAGAATTGCGACAATGACGGCACAGCGGCAATAACGTGACAGGTAATGGAGTAACGCCGGATGGTTGTGGTGCATCACCTGAACAACTCGCGCTCGCAACGGGTGTTGTGGATGCTGGAAGAGCTGGGCGTGCCGTATGAAATTCAACGTTATCAGCGCGATGCCAAGACCATGCTGGCGCCGCCGGAGTTGAAGAAGGTGCATCCGCTGGGCAAATCGCCGGTGATTACCGACGACGGCCGCACCCTCGCCGAGTCGGGTTTGATCCTGGAGTATCTGGTCGAACGTTACGGTGCCGGAAAATTGGCGCCGCCCGCTGGCTCCGAGGAGCGATTGCGCTACCGGTACTGGATGCACTACGCCGAGGGCTCGGCCATGCCGCCGCTCTTACTAAAGTTGGTGTTCGATCGAATCGAGGGCGGGCCGATGCCGTTTTTCATCCGTCCGGTGGCGCGGGCGATCGCACGGCAGGTCAAGCAGGCGTTTATTACACCGCAATTACAGCTGCACCTGGACTATCTGGAAGGCGAGCTGGGGCGCAGCGAATGGTTCGCGGGTAATGAATTCACTGCCGCCGATATCCAACTGAGCTTCCCTCTGGAGGCGGCGGCCATGCGCGGCGGTTTGGATCAGAGTCGGCCGCGGCTCTACTCGTTTCTACAAAAGATCCACGCGCGGCCCGCGTATCGGCGCGCCTTGGAGCGCGGCGGTGGGTATGACTTCGGGCCGAAGGAGTGATGAGGGCCCGGGCTACTGCTTGGATTCTTGTCGGAACGTCGCCAGCGCGGACCGAAACCAAATGCTGCTCTGGACTTCCGGTTGCCCCGGGCACTTCACCAGATAGGGCTTGCCGCTAGAACTGCTTTCGGATGCCGCGCGCTCGATGAATGCTTCAGCGGTGGGAACGAGGTCGCGATCGAGCAAGTACTCGTACTTGCGCTCGAGATGGCTCACGGCACGAGCGGCGCTGTACCAGGAGCCATTGCGATTGAACTGGCAGCCGGATGAGGCCAGATGAGCAATGAGATGCTCGATCTCTCTTCTGGCGACTGGAGCGGGATCTGCCGGGAGTGCTGACAGCGGTATGGCAAGCGTCAGGAGTGCGAGGACTTTGTTCACGCGTGCGTTACTTTCGAAGCAGGGCCAGCTTTCCCAGGAACCGTGCCAGATGAGGCTCGCTCCGCGAAGTCGGCGCCTCATCGAAGTGAAACCAGCGTACCGAGTAAAACTCCTCGGTATCGAATTCGAGAGGAGCGTGACGATCTCCCTTCAGGACGTACCATAGCGATACATCGGTGTGCCCGGCCGTGATGCCTACGGTCTCTGCAACAGTCAGCATTAAAGGCGCGCTGACATCTTCCGTAAGCGCGAGCCCGAGCTCCTCCGCCAACTCGCGGACTACCGTGACTCGAGGATGCTCGCCCGGCTCGACGTGCCCACCGGTGGGCAGCCAGAGTAGCGCCTTCTTGTGATCCACGAGCAGCACATGGTCCTGATCTACCAGGACGAAGTATGAAACCAGATGTTTGGGTGGCGTCGCCGGCTTGTGAATCCGGCACAACTGCGCACCGGAGTCGATCCACGCCAATGCATCGTCACGATGCGCGCGCTCGAGCGCGTCGCAAGGTTCAATGGAGCAAACTTCAGCTCGAATGGCGTCGCGCACACTCGAACTCAACGCACACACTGCGATCCGCTGCACGTCAGCGAATTGAAATCATAAACGGCCGACCGACCGGGGTTGCCAGAAGGCCGAGGGACGTTGCGGAGAATGAAGAAGGTCACCGAATCCGCGCCGGAAAGGCCGCTCGGATAGATGAAGGGCGCGAGCACGACATAGGCTTTGTCCAGGTTGGGCCGGGTTCTTGCCGTCGTGAGCAGGGCCCAGGCGTCCGCATCGGCGGGCGTGGCTGGACGAAGCAGACCTCTCGCGACAGCGCTATCGATAGCCGCTTGCCCCGACCACGGCGCAGTCACCAGCTCCAGGCCGAGCGACAATGAATCGCCGACCAATATCTGGCCATCGCTGTAGCCGGGGAATATCTGATCGACCGGCTGTTGGAAAAGCTTGCGGGCGATGGGGTCGACCGAACCGCTCTGCGCATCGCTCACATAGAAATATCCGCAGGGACCCGGATTGTCGTAGCTGCTTTTCAACACTGGCACCGACTCTTCCAGGCCCACGACCGCCTGGTGGTGGTAACCGGAGATCATCACCGCGACGATCCTGGTGCCTTTGCTCCAGCTGATGTTCCAAACGCTCGGCTCGTATGCTCCCAGCAGCAGCGCGACCGATTGCGAGGGGCTGTTCACGGTGATGTCGAAGCGAGTCGCTTCGTGTCCGCTCTCATCGAGCGCATAGCCCAGTCGGCGGCCGGAATAGCTGCCCGCCGCATAAACGCGTAAATTTTCTGGGAGCGTCAGATTGTCGAACGCGCACGCAGTAGCCGCGGGCGCATCGAAGTCGACCTGCTTCAGGTCTTGCGCCAACGAAATCGATGAGAACAGGAAAAGTATCGCCGCCATTGCACGGCTGATGGCTACGTCTGACATGGGCCTGATTCGACAGCTGCTGGAAGCAAGCAAGGGTTAGGTCATGGCGGCGCGGCTGCCGCCATACGTGCGACACGAGCCGGAATCGCGTCGGCGTTAGCGCCGTTGAGCGGCACTCGATCGGGAGTGACCTGCGGGAACAGGCCGCTGACGAATTCGATGAAGGCGCGAATCTTCGCCGTTGGCTGCCGGTGCTGCGGATAGACGACCGAGACCGGCCACCATGCACCGTCGTTCCAGTCTTCCAACACCGGTTGTAACAATCCCGACGCGATCTGCGCCTCAGCCGTGAAATCCAGGGTGCGCACGAAGCCGGCGCCGCTCACGGCCGCGGCCACGGCGGATTCGGGATCGCTGAACGACAACGGCGCGGCCGGAATGATGCTGAGGTCGACCCCCTCCTTCCGGAACATCCAATCACGAATCTGATTGCTGCCCGGGCGGAACATGGCGATGCACTGCTCGGGCTTCAGGTCCTCCGGCGACTTTGGCGGCCCGCCCATGCGCTCGATGTATTCGGGCGAGGCGCAGGTGACGCCGCGCAGGTTGCCGACACGCCGCGCAATCAAGCTGGAGTCACTGAGATTACCGACACGCAGAGCCGCGTCGATGCCCTCCTGCACCAGGTCGATCACCCGATCGTTCATGCTCATCTGCACCGTCAGCTCGGGGTTTTGTTCAATGAACCGCGGCAGAGCGGGCACGATGATCTTGCGGCCCAAGGAAATGGGCACGTCCACGCGCAGTTTGCCACGCGGAACGCCCCGCGACTCCGAGACCTCGTTTTCCGCCTGGTCGAGCTGGCCGAGCGCTTCACGACAACGCTCATAGAAGCCGGTCCCCAAGTCGGTCAAACTCAGCGAACGGGTAGTGCGATTGAGTAGGCGCGCCCCCAGGCGTTCCTCGAGGCGGCTGACCGCCTTGCTTATCGCCGAAGGGGACATACCTAGCGTCTGTGCGGCGGCGACGAAGCTGTGGGCTTCAACGACACGCACGAAGGCTACGATGTCACTGAAATTATTCATTCAAAGAATTCTTTCCCTGCAGTCACGGAACCGTGACGTGGGCGCATTGTAGGCTCTCCATTGATGACCGTAACGCACGAAGTTTTTGCTGCCGCGGTGGTTTACCGCAATCCGAAGCTTGCTTAATGTATCGCCCAATTTCGCAACCCTTGATCAAGACCTGCTACCGGGGGATTGAACGATGTTTCTGGTGACGGACGTAACGGGCCATGTAGGCCGAGCAGTGCTCGCCGAGCTAGCCAATCAGCCCGTGGCGGTCCGTGCGCTATTACAGGAACCCGTCGATCTGCCGATCAAGGCCCCGAATATCGAGGCAGTCCGCCCCGATCCGGAGGACCCGAGCAGTCTGCAGCGCGCCTTCGAGGGTGTCGAGGCCGCTTTCCTGGCCTCCGGCTATTCCCCTCACATCGCCGAAGCCCATCTGAAGATGGCCACCGCCGCCAAGGCGGCCGGCGTCAGGCGTTTCGTTCAGCTGTCGGGCGTCGGCGCCAATCCGCAGATGTGTTGCGCCCGCATGCTTCGCTGGCTGGGCCAGGCCGAAAGCGGCGTGGCGGCTTGTCCGGACGTTGCCGTGACCCGTCTGCGGCCGGCTTACATGCTCCAGCTGTTGTTCGAATTCGCGCCCACGATCGCCCAGCAAGGACTGATCGCCGGCCCGTTCCGCTCCAATGCCTGGAGCTGGGTCGACGCACGGGACGTGGCCGCCGTCGCGGTCGCTGCTTTGAAAGATCCTTCGCATGCGGGGCGCATCTATACGGTGACCGGCTCGGAGTCGCTTAGCTTTCCGCAAATCGCTGACAGGCTCAGTCATATTCTCGCCAAGCCGGTTCGCTACCATGACATCACTGCCAACGAAGCCCGTGGTTGGCTGCAGGGTAAGGGTCTGTCGCCGGTGATGATTGAAGCGAAGCTGGAATATTGGGACGCGTGCGCGTCCAACATGCTCAATGTCCCGCCCAATACCGTCGTTCAGGACGTGACCGGCCGTCCGCCGCGCTCTCTCGAAGCGTTCGTGCAGGACTACAAGGCGCGGTTCTTGTCAGCTTCCGCGGCCTGAGCCGCCCACTCCTCAGCGAGTGAAGCTTGGCGTCAGGCCGGGCGAGACGGAAATCTCGACACTGCGTTGATCGTTGTCGATGGTGGCCAAGGTCACCGGACGCCGCCACACTCTCGCGACGTATTCCAGCACCTTGCGCGCACGTTCCGGATCGAGACCGCGCCCGTCGGTGAGGTGGTCGTGGACCAGCTCGAGCTTACCGTCCACATGAATGCGAGACGCGCTCACTCTCGGCGCGCCGAAGCCGTACTTCGGATGTAGCAGTGCCTCGTGAAGCATTGGCAGATCCATTTCCTGCACAGTCAGTGTGCCGGTCGCCGGGCCCTTGAAGCGGAACAGCTTCAACTCCGTGGCCAGGTCATGAGTGAGATGGTTGCGCACGAACGAGAAGTCGTCGTCTTCCGCCATGATCCGGCGAGCGGCTTCCAGGCCCTGCGCCTCGACGATTTTTTCCCAAATCGAGAAGCCCAAGTGATACGGATTGGTCGCGAGCGCGACGTTCTCGCCGCTTGCGGTCGGGCGCACCACATCCGAGTGACATTTGATCGCATCGACATAGGCGGCCGAGGGCAGGAAGTCCGCCTCGCGTAACAGCCGTGCGTGCCAATACGAAGCCCAGCCTTCGTTCATGATCTGGCAGGCAAACACAGGATAGAAATAGAACGACTCTTCGCGGACCGCCAGGAAGATGTCCCGCTCCCAGGGCTCCATCTCCGGCGCGTACTGCGCGATGAACCACAGCAGGTCGCTTTCGGGATGCGGCGGGATCGGCGCTTTCTTCGCCGGACCGCTGTGCGCCGGTCGCGCGGTGTCCGGGCCGAGCGAGGCAAAGCGCTTCGCGAACTCATCGTTTGCCGGCGGCCCGCGCTCCGCAATCGTTTCGGGATAGCGGGGCCGACGCAGACCCTGATCGATATCGATGTGTTGTTCCAACGACAACGCCGCGTCGAGCACGAGCTCCACGCGTTCCAAGCCATGTTCTTCGATGGCCATCGCAATCTGGCGCGCATGCGCTGCGGCCTGTTCGACGATGTGCTCGCCGACCTGGTCCTGGCTGCGACGGAACAACATGTTGTTCGCGGAGAAGTCCGCATGCCCGAGCACGTGCGCCGTGACCAGCACGTTTTCCGCCGCGCTGTTGCTCTTGGCGAGATACGCGCGACCCGGATTGCCGGGGAACACGACTTCGAACAGCCGTGACAGCCCCATGCGATGCTGGATCAACTGGTAGATGTAACGAACACCGAAAGACCAGTGCGGCATGCGCACTGGCAGACCGTAGATCGCGATCTCGGTCATGAAGCTTTCCGGCACCACCTCGAACTCGACCGGGTGGTACTTCAATCCCTGCGCACGAGCCAACTGTTCGATGCGCGAGATGTGGGATTGCCAATCTTCTGTGTGCATCGGTTCGGGCATGGCCGACTCAGGACCCCTGAGAAGCGTGGGTGAAGAAATGCCGCACGGCATTCCAGATGTCATCGGTGCCGCTGACGCGATACGCGCCGACGCTATCGTCATCCCGCGACAGGTCGACGAACAGTCTGCCGATTTCGCTGTCCGGCGCGGAACCGGCGAGCGGGGCGACTTCCAGGAAGCCGCTGTAATTGCAGTCGCCGGATACATCTTCCAGTGCGGCCTGCGCCTGCGGTTGATCGGACGGGAAGTTCTCGCCGTCGGAGGCGTAGAACAAATAGATGTTGTACTGGCTCGGGCTGTAACGCTCGTCGATGATCTGACGCACTTTCTTCAAGCCGGCCGAAGCGACCGTGCCGCCAGTGCCGGTGACTTTGAAGAACTCGTCCTCTTCGAACTCCCACGCTTCGGAGGTGTGCGCGACGAACACCAGCTCCAGGTGACGGTACTGCCGGCGCAGCCCCTGAATGGCCCAGAAGAAAAACGTCTTGGAGATCTGCCGCTCGCGCTCGCCCATGCTGCCCGAGACATCGAGCAACAGAACGACGACCGCCTGCATGGCCGGTTGCTCACGCTTCGCGAGCTGGCGATAGCGCAGGTCGTCATCGGTGAAAGAAGGCGACTCGGCGCCGCTGGCTGATTGCACACCGCGACGCTTGATGGATTCCTTCATCGAGCGGCGACGATCGAGTCGTGAGCGCGCGCCGCGTCGATCCCAGCCTTCGCGCGTCCAGTCATCTTCCTTGGCGCGGCCGGCTTTGGCCTCGAGATTCGGCAGCTGCATTTCTTCCCACAGCCAGTCGACGATGTCGTCGATGCGGAACTCCAGCGTGTACTGCACGCCGCCGTCTTCGTTGCCGCCCTGGCCGCGTTGATTCTCGCTGTCCTGCTGGGGCCGACCGATGCGATCGCCGGGCTTCGCCTGGCCCTGCCCGACGCCTTGCTGCTCGTTGGAATTGCGCAACCGGAAACGATAGTGCTCCAGCATCTTCACCGGCACGCGCACGGTGCTTGCACCACCAGTGAGCACGTCGGCGCCGGCCACGATTTGTGGCAGATGCTGGCGCACGGCATCGCGCACCTTGTCGTTGTGGCGCAGCCAGTCGCGCGCGCCGCGCGAGAAGAGGTCGTACCAACCGGCCTCGCCCGGGCTGCGATTGCCAGAATCACTACCCCTTGGGATGTCGCTCATGTCGCTCGCAACCCCCGTCTCATTCGACCTCGCAGCTACAGTACTCCTGTTGAGCGCGCCATGGATTGGTCCTTAGAGACTACTCCTTAACGCACGCTCCGGTTCACTCTTGAGCGAGCAAAGTCGTCACGTAACTCAGCGCTTCCTTGGCGCTGTGATCGTCGTAACCGTACTCCGAGGTCAGGCGGTCCTGAACCGCGGAGATTTTCTTACGGGCTTCGTCGTCCGGTCGCGCCGCCGACGTCACCAGGCGCAACACGTCACGCCGCTCCTCGAACAAGTACTGCTCGATGGCTTCGCGCATGCGCGAGTGGCTGTTGAGGGTGAATTTCTCACCAGCCTTGTACGCCACCATGGCCTTGCGCACCACTTCCTGACGGAACGTCAGCTTGCCCGATTCCGATACCTTGATCTTGTCCTCGACCGAGCGCAGGAAGCGCTCATCGGCCGGACGCGACTCGCCGGTGATCGGATCGGTGACTTCGCGATGATCGAGCGCCGCCTCCACTTCATCCAGGTACTTATCCAGCAACTGCTGGGCTTCGTCCTCGAACGAAGCGAACAGCGCGCGGTGCACGTCTTCCTTCACCCAGCGGTTGTAGAAGTCCTTGCGCGCCAACACCAGATAATCGATCCACAGCTTCTTCGCCTTCGCATCCATGCGCGCGTCGGTTTCGATGGAGTCCTTGAGCGCGAGCAGCACTTCCATGCTGGTCAGGCTCTTCTTGTCGGTGCGCGTGATGGCGTTGGAAATCGAATTCACGATAAAGCGGGGACTGACACCTGTCAGACCTTCCTCGGGCGCTTCGGCGCGCAGCCGCGTGATCTCTGTCTCCGGGAAGCCTTCCACGCTCTCACCCGCGTACAGACGCAGCTTCTTCGACATGTCCAGGCCTTCACGCTCTGGCTTGTAAAGGCGCGTCAGCACCGCGAACACCGCGGCCAGCTTCAATGCGTGCGGATCCAGATGCACATCGCGAAACGCGGGCGCCGCGGACACCAGCTTGTTGTAGATCCGCGATTCCTCGAAGTACGACAGTGTGTAAGGCACCTTGACGATGACCATGCGGTCGAGCAGCGCCTCGTTCTCCTTCTCCTGCAGGAACTTGTGGAATTCCGCCAGGTTGGTGTGCGCCAGGATGGTCTCGTCCAGATAGATCAGCGGGAAGCGCGACACCTTGACGTTCTTTTCCTGGGTGAGCGTCAACAGCAGATACAGGAACTCGCGCTTCACCTTCAGGATCTCGATCATCTCGAGCACGCCGCGGCTGGCGGCATACACCGCGCCTGACCACGACCACGCACGCGGATCGCCCTCGTCACCGTATTGCGCCACTTTGGACAGATCAACGGAGCCGACCAGGTCTGCGAGGTCCGCAGTGGTCGGATCGTGGGGTGCATACGTGCCCACGCCCACGCGTGACGCTTCTGAAAGGAAGATGCGCTCGACGGGCATGCGCAGGAAGTCGCCTTCGAACTCGCGTTCGAGACGGTCGCGCGCCCACGGGCTCAGCTCACCTTTGATCTCTACGCCATACGTATCCCGGAACTCGGCGCGCAGGCTTGCGGGAATGAGATTCAGTGGCGACTCGTGCATCGGCGAGCCCTGCAAGGCATACATAGCCCCTTCATCGGTGTGGCTGTATTCCTCGAGACCACGCTTCAACAGGATGGCCATGGTGGACTTGCCACCGGACGGCGGGCCTAGCAGCAGTAACAAGCGTCTGCCGACATCGGAGCCGGCGGCGGCCGCCTTGAAATAATCGACGATGCGGCCGAGCGGCTCATCGATGCCGAACAGCTCGCGCTTGAACAACTCTTTGGAGCCGGCGCCTTCGCTGTTGCCATTGCCGTTCGCGTTGGCATTACCAATGCCATTGGCGCCGGGAGAGTTTTTGCCGAACCAATTGAGCATGTCCCATAGATATTCATGGCTGCTACGGGCCAGTTGCCGCGCATTGCCTGGGACAACGGTGCGAAGGAATTCACCGAACGTGCCCGACCAGTGTTGGGCCCGGTGGAATCGGCTGTAGGCGCTCAAGGCCTCGACGAAGCTCTCGCCGCGTTGCGAGCTTCCTCTGGGGCTGTCTGACGTCATCGAACCGCCCTCCAATCAGCGAGCCTATGAAATGTGTCAGGGCTCGCGGGTTCTATATACCTGTTACGACAGCATGCTCTTGCACGCAGTTCACACTGTCCTAATTCGTAACCAGCATACTCCGGTACTGCGACGAGAGATGCCGAGGGTTACTGGTAATCGCCAGGGCGATTGCCGACAACCCTACTTTCAAAGACTGCGCTATGGCCGAACATGTTCCGTACACAGGTGCGCCATGCGAGTGCGCCTGACGATGGCGTCGAACCGTAAAGATCGGCGGCGCCGATGAAGAAGGAATAATGAAGACCTGCGCAGCTCGCGGAAGGCGACGCTGGAACGCGCTGAAGTTGCGCATCTCACTCGGTTGAGTGCGGAACATGACTCACTGATTACTCCCTTCGCGCCAATCTTGCAATGCGATTCATGCTGATTGGTCTGCACGGCGCGTGCCAGCACCCATGTCTAAAGTCATGGGTGCAGGCGAGGAGTTCAGGACGGGTTCAGGGCCGAGGGTGGAGGTCCCACCCTCGGCATAGCGGCTCTTCGAATCAGGCGGCGGCGTTGACCTGAGCTACATTCAATTTGATGTCGAGAGCCTCGCGGACCACGTCGTCGACACGTTCGCAGAACACGAACTCGACTTCGTCGCGCACACTCTTCGGCACATCCTCCAGGTCCTTGCGATTACGCGCCGGCAGCAGCACCTTGCGGATGCCCGCGCGATGCGCAGCCACTGTCTTCTCCTTGACGCCGCCGATCGGCAATACCAGGCCTCGCAGGCTGATCTCGCCGGTCATCGCCAGGTCACTGCGCACCGTCTTGTTGGTGAACAGCGAGACCAGTGACGTGAACATCGACACGCCGGCGCTCGGGCCATCCTTCGGGATCGCGCCCGCCGGCACGTGAATGTGCACGTCGCTCTTGTCGAACACCGTGGTGTCGATGCCGAGTCGCGCTGCTTGCGACTTCAGCAATGACAACGCTGCCTGCGCGCTCTCCTTCATCACGTCGCCGAGCTGGCCGGTGAGAATGAGCTTGCCGTTGCCCGGCACCCGCGTCGACTCGATGAACAGGATGTCGCCACCCACCGGCGTCCACGCGAGGCCCGTGGCCACGCCCGGCACGCTGACGCGCATCGCGACTTCATTCTCGAAGCGCGGGGCGCCGAGAATGCCCGCGAGGTCGCCGACCTCCACGGTCTGTTGAGTGATCGTGCCTTCGGCGATCTTCACCGCGACGTTACGCAGAACCGAGCCGATCATGCGCTCGAAGCTACGTACGCCGGCCTCGCGAGTGTGATCCCGCGCGATCTGGCGAAGCGCGTCGTCCGTGATCGAGGCCTGCTCGGGCTTCAAGCCGTTCGCTTCGAGCTGACGACGCATCAGGTAGCGCTTGGCGATCTCCACCTTCTCGTCCTCCGTGTAACCGGTGAGCTCGATCACTTCCATTCGATCGCGCAACGGGCCGGGAATGGTGTCGAGCATGT
The DNA here is from genome assembly GCF_004138335.1 of Peristeroidobacter agariperforans. Lineage (GTDB taxonomy): Bacteria > Pseudomonadota > Gammaproteobacteria > Steroidobacterales > Steroidobacteraceae > Steroidobacter > Steroidobacter agariperforans. The sequence goes on from NZ_RYFW01000001.1 coordinate 1,157,293, forward strand.
TCGCCGTGGCAATGAACACCACTTTCGACAGATCGAACGGCACGCCCAGGTAATTGTCGCGGAACGTGTTGTTCTGCTCCGGATCGAGCACTTCCAACAACGCCGCCGACGGATCGCCCTGGATGCCGGCGCCGAGCTTGTCGATTTCGTCCAGCATCAGCACGGAGTTGCGCGTGCCCGCCTTGCGGATCGCCTGAATGATGTTGCCCGGAAGCGCACCGATGTACGTGCGACGGTGGCCGCGAATCTCGGCCTCGTCGTGCACGCCACCCAAACTGACGCGCGCGAACTTCACGCCCAGCGAGCGCGCGATGCTCTGACCCAGCGACGTCTTACCCACACCCGGCGGGCCGACGAAGCACAGGATCGGGCTGCGACCCTGCGGATTGAGCTTGCGCACGGCGAGGTACTCGACGATGCGCCGCTTGATCTTGTCCAGGCCGAAGTGATCCTCGTCGAGCACCCTGCGGGCGTGCTCGATCTCGATCGACTCCTTATCCAGCTTCGACCAGGGCAGCTGGATCATCCAATCCAGCCAGGTCCTGAGCATCGAGTACTCGGCGCTGGCGTCGCTCATGCGCTCCAGCCGCTTCAATTCCTTCTCGGCCTGCTCCTTGGCGTCCTCGGGCATGCCGGCCTTCTCGATGGCTTCGCGCAGCTCGGCGATCTCTTCGCCGGCCTCGCCTTCTTCGCCCAGCTCCTTGCGGATCTGGCGCAGCTGTTCGCGCAACAGCACTTCCTTGTGGCGCTCGTCGATGGCGTCGCGCGTCTTTTCCTCAAGCTGGCGCTGGAGCCGCAACACTTCGATGCGCTTTTGTAACAAAGCGCTGACGCGCTCCAGGCGCACCTTCAGATCGAGGGTTTCGAGCAGCTCCTGTTTCTCCGCCGGCTTCACATCCATGAAGCTTGCGACCAGATCGGCCAACGTCGAGGCCGACTCGACCGACTGAATGGCATTGGACAGCTCCGCCGGCGCTTGCGGCAGCAGGCTGATGGCCTCGGCGGCCAGCCGTTTCAAGTTGAGCGCGCGTGCTTCGACGTCGCTGCCAACGTTGCTCGGATCCGGCAGATATTCCACACGCGCGACCATGTAAGGCAGACCGTTCTGCCAGTCGAGCACGCGGAAGCGGCGCTCACCCTGAACGACCAGGTGATGCGTGCCGTCGGCGCCCGTCACATAGCGCACGATGTTCGCGACCGTGCCGGTCGCATACAGGTCGCTGCCGGTGGGCGCCTGTAGATCTGGATCATGCTGTAACAGGAAGCCGACCTTGCGATTGTTACGCACGGCTTCCTGCGCGGCCGCTAGCGACCGGTCGCGATTGATGGCCACGGGCACGACGGTGCCAGGGAACAGCACCAGGTTGCGCACCGGTACGATGACCAGCATGTCATCGGTGATGGTGTGCGTATCGGTGTCGCTGTTTTGTGGCTGCTGAGATTCTTTGCGATTTGCGTCGGTAGTCATTGAATTGTCCCACCCACCCTTTTCGGGCATTGGAGGCGCAGAGGTTCAACAAACACGGTCTTGCGACCGGTGGCTGTTCTAGGCGCGGGGTAGTCGAAACTTTCGGTGCCAGGCTTCACGTCGTACCCCGCCATTTAGCGATGTGCCAGGCGCAGGAACAGGCAGCCGTTGGTGTATGCCTGCTCCAGCAATTGATAATGTCCTTCAGGCAGCGCGATGCGCCGCTCGAAACTTCCGTATGGAATTTCCAGCCGATGAACCGCGGTGGCGCGACTGGTCACCGGCAATGCGCGCGTGGCACTGACGATCAACAGCCCGCTGTCGGTGCGCACTTCGATGTGGTCGGGAGCAACACCGGGTAACGCCACGGCGACATGAACCTCGTTGCCATAAGCGAGGATGTCGATGGGCGGTTCCCAGCGCGGCTGAGCTGCAACCGTGCTGCCGAAACGAAAGAACTGCCGCTGCAGTTGTTGCGCGCGTTCCAACATTTCGCAGGCCTCGGCCCACATCCAGGACGGCGGGTTACGCATGGCCATGATTGAGTTCCAGGTAAGGCATAGCGACTTAGGTGGGGTCGGCAGTCGGACTATCAAGAACGACCCGCAAGCCAAGTAAACTCCCGCCGACGCCAGCCAGGTCCATGGATCAGATGTCCAACCGCTTCGACGCCCGCTTCTATCAGCGCTTCTATATGAATCCGCGAACGCGGGTTACAACCCAAGATGAGATGGCCCGACGCGCCGGCATGGTGGCCGCACTGGTCAAGCAGCTGGAGTTGCCGGTGAAGCGGATTCTCGATGCAGGCTGCGGACTTGGGTGGTTGCGCGCGCCGCTGCTCGAAGCTTTTCCCGAGGCTACGTATATCGGGCTGGAAGTGAGCGAGCACCTATGCCAGGAGCACGGCTGGGTGAACGAATCGCTCGCTGACTATCGACCGCGCGGTCGCTTCGATCTGATCATTTGTTATGACGTGATGCAGTACCTGTCTGACCGGGAAAGCGCGCAAGCGATGGCGAATCTTGCGCGTTTGTCACGCGGCGCCTTGTACTTCCATGCTCCGACGCAGGAGGACTGGCGCGACAACGCGGATCGCGACACTAGCGACAGCAATATCACCTTACGCCAGGCGAGCTGGTATCGCTCGCGCCTGGCGCGACATTTCGAACACGCCGGCTTCGGCGTCCATGTGCGCCGGGGCGTGCCCTGGGGACAGTGGGAGCTGGAACGCAGCGGCTAGGTCGTGGATGAGTAGGCTACTTGATAACAGTAGCCTCCGTGACCACGCGCACCGGCGGCTCGCCATTACTCCAAAATGGGTCCGCTTCTGGGTCCGTACCCCATCGCCCATCCAACAGCTCGATAAAGCTTCGCACCTTGGTCGCCAGATACCGACGCTGCGGATAGATCAAATAGATCCCCAGCGCGCCGGCATCGTAATCGGCCAGCACCTGTTGCAACGTCCCCGCGCGCAGCTCCTGATAAACATTGAAGGTCGGCTGCAGGATCACGCCCTGGCCGCGAAGCGCTGCTTGCTTGAGCAGCTCATTGCTGGTCGCACGCAACGTTCCCAATGCCTGCACCATCGAATTGCGCCCGTCGCGTTCGAAGCGCCATTGCTGCGACGTGGGTGCGGTGTCGGTGAAGGCGAGACAGTTGTGATGGAGCAGGTTCTCCGGGATCTCCGGCTGCGGATTCTTTTTCAGATAAGCCGGCGACGCACACGCCACCAGTCGCGATGTGGCCAGCTTGCGCGTCGTGAGATTGGTGCGCAGGTGGGCGCTGGCGCGAACCGCCAGATCGAAGCCTTCCTCCACCAGATCCACGAAATGATTACTGACCGTTACTTCCAGCCGCACATCGCCGTGGCGTGCCGAATATTCCAGCAGCACCGGTCCGACGTGCGACAGGTCGAAGGCTCCCGAAACACAGATCTTCAATGCGCCGCGGGGCACCGCGCTGTTGGCGCCGGCCACCGCTTCCGCTTCCTCGATATCTTCCAGAATCTGGACACAACGCTGGTGATAAAGCTGTCCGACGTCGGTGAGACTCAGGGAGTGCGTCGATCGATTCAGCAGGCGCGAGCCTAGTTCCTGTTCCAGGTGCCCGATGTACTTGGTCACCATTGGCGCAGAAACTCCCATCCGGCGCGCCGCCTCGGCGAAGCTCCCCAATTCGACCACTCTCGCCAACGCCACCATGCAGGTGAACTTATCCATCTTTCTTTCCCCCCAGGAAAGATTCCATTGCCCAGCAGGCATCGCTCCATAAGCGAGCGAAATCCCGTTCGCCCCCGGCACCAATCAGACGGTTTGATTTTTCACGGCTCGTTCACGGCTGGGCCAACAGCGTGCTCACGCCGCCCCGCTAATTTCTGTGCATCACAAGCGGATTAGTGCATTTGCAGCAGTGTGATTGCAATAACGAAGCGACGGTGTGGTTGCCGCATGAGTAGTGAGAACGAAGCAGCACGGTGTGATTCATGACCAGCGATTCATGAATGTCATTCCGTTCACCGCGTTTATCGACGCTCCGGCTTTGGGGGACAGTAGCACCACGGAACAACAGCAACAGGTAGCGGCGGCGTGGCAGTAAACGCAGCGCCAGTGGGAAGGTCAAGGTTATGGCGACAACGAACAAGACAGGATGGGCAGCACAGCTGCGATGGGCAGTCCTCGCGGCGTTAGGCACCGCTGCATTGGTAGTTACTGGCAATGAAGCGCGTGCCGATGAGCTGTCTTCGCTCGAAATCACGCCGGTGCTGGCGGTGACTGACGAAACCGTGGCCGCCTCGGTTAGTGATATCGAAGACGCTATCGCCGAGGTCGTCGTGTCCAATCAGCGCATCGGTTGGCTGGAAGGCGTTGACGCGGTGCGAGTGCAGGTCGACAACGACCTGTTCGCCGGTGGCAACCAGGACCGCGACTACACTGGCGGCTTGGGCATCACCCTCTCTGGCGAACGCGCTCGCGACGGCTTGTTGTCACTCGATCCCTTATTGGCTCGTCTGGACCGATTGGTGTTCAACGGCGAGGAAACGAACGTCCATTACGCCCGGCAGATCGGCCTGTTGGCGTTCACGCCCAAGAACACGCTGGTCCGCGAAGTGCAACCGGATGACCGCCCGTACGCCAGCCTGCTGTTCCTTTCCAACGGCCGGGTGACGGTGGATGAGGACGATCGCGGCGCCTGGACCAGCAGCCTGACCATTGGCGTGCTGGGCCTTTCGGTGTCGGAAAGCTTGCACAGCGCCGTCCACGAGCTGGTCGGTTCGGAACGACCGCTTGGGTATGATCATCAGATCTCCGCGGGCGGCGAGCCGACGGCGCGCTACACCCTCGCCCGCCAGCAGCTCTGGATCGCCGATCCGAGCGGTCAGATCGATGTGAAGACCACGCTGCAGGGAAGCGTCGGCTTCCTGACCGAGACCAGTGCTTCGATTTCGGTGCGAGCCGGTCGTTTCAACTCGCCCTGGTGGAGTTTCGCGCCGGAGCTGACCGACTACATGGCGGCGCCGGTGCCGAGCGAGAGCTATCGCGGTGGCCGTGAGCTGTATGTGTTCGCCGGCGCTCGCGTCAAAGCTCGTGCTTACAACGCGTTCTTGCAGGGCCAGTTTCGCGATAGCGAGGTCCGCTACACCTCAGGTGAGGTGCAGCCGCTGCTAGCCGAGGCGTGGATTGGCGTGGTTACGCAAATCCTGGACCAGACGCAGCTCAGCTACGCCCTGCACTATCAAACCGCTGAATTGCGCGACGGCCCGGCCTCCCGCGACGCCCTGTGGGGCGCGGTACAGCTGACGCACGCATTCTAAGTTTTAGTTTCTCGACCCAGCCCCTGCAATCGGCCCACCTCTGGTGGGCCTTTTTTTATTCGAGCGCCGCGCATAGCGCCGCCACAGAGGATAAGAAAAAGGGTTGTGTTACTTCGAGCGAGGCATGCGCACACCTTTCAGGCCGGTGTGCTGAGTGCGAAATTTCGTCGGCTTCGTCGATTGGCCTTTGCTCGGCGCTGCCTGCGGCGCGCCCGCGCGTTTCGCGTTTCCTGCCGCGTCGTGTCTTCGCTTGCCATGCGCCGGTGCGTTGTCTTTGGTCGAGTGCGGCGAATGTTTCGAGCGACGCCCTTCATGTGCCTCGCCCGTGCCGAGCGGCTGCCAGGCCGGAATCAAATGCTGCTTGCCCGGGCCGATCAAATCGGCGCGGCCCATGCGGCGAAGCGCATCTCTCAGAATCGGCCAGTTATTCGCGTCGTGCCATCTCAAGAACGCCTTGTGCAGCCGTCGCACCTTCAGACCCTTGGGAATGTGCACTTCCTCACTGCCGTGAGTCACCTTCCTCAATGGATTCTTGCCCGAGTGCCACATCGCCGTAGCCGTTGCCATCGGCGAGGGCAGGAACGCCTGCACTTGATCGGCGCGATAGCCGTTCTGCTTCAACCACAGGGCCAGCTCGAGCATGTCCTCGTCGGTCGTGCCCGGATGCGCGGCGATGAAGTACGGAATCAGGTACTGCTCCTTGCCGGCTTCCCTGGAGAACTTCTCGAACAGCTCCTTGAAGCGGTAATACGTGCCGACACCCGGCTTCATCATCTTCGACAGCGGCCCTTCGCCGATCGCCTCGGGCGCGATCTTCAAATAACCGCCGACGTGGTGCTGAACCAGCTCCTTCACATATTCAGGCGACTCGACCGCCAGGTCATACCGCACGCCCGAGCCGATCAGGATCTTCTTGATGCCCGGCAGCGCACGCGCGCGTCGATACAAATTGATCAGCGGCGTGTGGTTGGTGTTCAGATTCGGGCAGATGCCCGGAAACACGCACGAAGGCCGGCGGCACGCCGTCTCGATCTCGCGTGACTTACAGGCGAGCCGATACATGTTCGCAGTCGGCCCGCCCAGATCGGAGATCACGCCGGTAAAGCCGGGCACCGAATCGCGGATCGTCTCGATCTCCTTGATGATCGAGTTCTCGGACCGATTCTGAATGATGCGGCCTTCGTGCTCGGTAATCGAGCAGAACGTGCAGCCGCCAAAGCAGCCGCGCTGGATCGCGATCGAGAAGCGGATCATCTCGTACGCGGGAATCTTGTTCGCACCCTTCTGCTCGCCATAGAACGGATGCGGCACACGCTGATAAGGCAGCTCGTAGATCGCATCCATCTCTTTCATCGAGAGCGGCAACGGCGGCGGATTCAGCCACACATCGACGTTCCCGTGCCGCTGCACGAGAGCGCGCGCGTTGCCCGGATTGGACTCGAGATGAAGGATGCGCGAGGCGTGCGCGTAGAGAACGGCGTCGTCACGCACGGCTTCGAAGGAAGGCATGCGAATGACGGATTGCGCGCGGTCAGAGGTCGGAACGTGGCGATGAAACTTCACGACCTTCGCGACGGGCTGCTTCGCAGCCGTCGCACACGGCGGCGCGCTCACTGTCGCCTCGCCGGCAACTGCTTCAGTGGACGCGGTATTGCCGGGCGCGGCGCCGATCTGCGAACCATTCGCGGCAGTCGCGCTACTCGCGGACGCCTCCATTCGGGGCGCGCCGCCGGCAGACGAAATATTTTCAGTTGCTGCGTTATTCGCTGCGGCCTGCATCGCCGCTTTCGACTTGGCGTCATTCGCCGCGTACGGATCGATGGGCGGATTCAGCGGTCCGGGCTCGTCGATCGAGGTCGAATCGATCTCCGTCCACCCTTCTGGCGTCGCATGTCTTACGAACGCCGTGCCTCGCAGATCGTCGATCTGATCGATCGGCTGACCCTTCGCCAGTCGGTGCGCGATCTCGACGATCTGGCGCTCGCCGTTGCCGTACACCAGCAGGTCCGCCTTCGCATCCAGCAGCACCGAGCGCCGCACTTTCTCCGACCAATAATCGAAGTGAGCGATGCGCCGAAGGCTGGCTTCGATACCGCCAATGACGATGGGCACGTCCGGGAACGCCTCGCGAGCTCGCTGTGAATAGACGATCACCGAGCGATCCGGCCGCTTGCCGCCCTCGCCGGCCGGCGTGTACGCATCGTCGCTGCGAATGCGCCGGTCCGACGTGTAGCGATTCACCATCGAATCCATGTTCCCGCCGGTAACGCCGAAGAACAGATTCGGCTTGCCGAGGCGGGCGAAATCCTCCGCAGAGCGCCAGTCGGGCTGCGCGATGATGCCGACGCGGAAGCCTTGGGCCTCCAGCACGCGGCCGATGATGGCCATGCCGAAGCTGGGATGGTCAACGTAAGCGTCGCCAGTGACGACGATGATGTCGCAGCTGTCCCAGCCGAGTGCGTCCATTTCCTCCTTCGACATGGGCAGGAACGGAGCGGTCCCGAAGCGGGACGCCCAGTGCTTGCGATAGGAGAACAGTTCGCGGGGTACAACCTGCATCGGGGGGAATAGTCGGTTAGAGGTGCCGCGGCGGCCAAAGGGGCCACGGAAAAGGGTTGGGATCTTACGCTATTTACGGGCCAACTTCGCGCGGACGCCGCCCTGATCGGGGGCCAGCGCTCGCCTACGGGCAGCGGCGCTCACCGTGGAAACGTAGGGCGAATCCTTATCGAAGAACCGCCAGGGCTTCTTGGCCCAGTCGCCGGCATAATCCACGCCGATCCGGGGCGCCCGGGCAACCTTCGGCGGCCGATATCGGGTCGGCTTCTCCAGCCACAAGGTGTCGCCGAGCAGATCGGCCCCATTCAGGCCGCGATCTATGTGTAGGGCACGACATAACAGGCCCGGCCCATGGGACGAGTTAGTAATTCCCTTCACCGGCTCCAGCCCTCGCAACAGCACTGCGTGCGGCGTTCCATGCGCAGCCGTCACGATGTTCAGGCAGTTCCAGAAGCCGTAAATCAAGTACACATACGCGTGTCCGGGCGGCCCGAACATCACCTCGGTCCGCTTGGTTCGCCCGCGTGAAGAATGCGCCGCCAGGTCATGCGGCCCTTTGTACGCTTCGGTCTCCACGATACGACCCACCTGCTCGCCCTCCGGTCCCGCGTGAACCAAATGCATGCCGAGCAGATCGCGGGCGACCAGCAGAGTCTCTCGAGCATAGAAATCGCGGCTGAGTTTGGTGGCCATCGACACATTATAGAGAGAACCTCCGCGCCGCCGGCGACTGACAACCAATCGGTTGCACTTGATCGCCGGCCAGAGTTATATTGCAACCATCGGGTTGTCAGTGGAGCGGGTCATGCACAGCATCGAACGAAAGGTCTTACTGCGCGCGCCGCGCAGCCGCGTCTGGAACGCGCTCACGGATGTGAAAAAATTCTCCCAATGGTTCTGCGGCGATTCGGTCGAGGGTGCATTCGCGCCTGGCGCGCGAGTGCACGTGAATGCCAGCGCCGAACAGGGCGGGAACTTCGACATCTTCGTGCAGGAGATGCAGCCGGAGCATTTGTTCACATGGCGCTGGCACCCGGGCGCGCACGATTCGTCGCTCGACTATGCGAAGGAGCCGACGACGCTGGTGGAATTCAAACTGGCGGACGCGGAGGGCGGCACGCTACTGACCATCACCGAGTCCGGCTTCGACGCCATTTCACTCGCGCGTCGAGCCAAAGTGTTCGGTCAGAACAATCAAGGCTGGGACGATCAGGTCAGAAACCTGGAGCGCTATGTCAACCAAGCGGCCTGAGCTCAGGCTCAAAGCCTCCGCCCCGATCTTCGCGGCGCTCGGCGATGAAACGCGGCTGCGGCTGGTGATTTTCCTGTCCGCAGCCGGCCCCTCGTCGACCGCGACGTTGACTGCAAATGTCGACGTCACGCGTCAGGCGGTCGCGAAACATCTACGTGTGATGAAAGACGCTGGTTTGGTCACCAGCGTCTATCAAGGCCGAGACAGCGTGTGGCAAATCGAGTCGTCACAACTCGAAGAGGCACAACGCTGTATCGAGCTCATCACCTCGCGCTGGGATCATGCAATCGATCGCCTGCGCGCCATGGTCGAGAAAGATCAGTAGGGCTCGGCGCGGACCATGGCTCTCGCGTTGAATACCACGTGCGTTTCGGTGACTCCGCCGTGTTCGGTCAAGAAAGTCGATGGCGAGGACCAGAGCGTCGCGCCGGTGGTGGCGGAAAAGATCTTGTTGTGCTCAGGCGCATAAATGCTATCGCCCGAGACCACCTGGAACCGGCGAATCCGCGGAAGCGTCGGCGTGTTGAGGGGCAGTCCCTGGGCGTTGACCACGACCGCTTCGATATATCCACCCGGGAAGCCCGGTTCGTAGCGGTTCACGAACAGCCGATCTTCATCGAGCCAACCCACCGGGAACCCAGCGGCCGTGCCAACCAGGTTCGCGTTCGTGTAGACCCACGCGGTGGATTGAGAGACGGGGCCTCGATCCGTCGCGGCGAAGGACAGTGCGCTCGGCGAGAGCACAGGAGCCACCTCGGCTCCGGCAAGCTCATCGTTCGACACCGTGATCGTATCCGACCACAGTACCGAGCCGCCCGGCAAGGCAATCACAGCACGAGCAAGCTGGTTACTCGTCGCCGTGCGCCGGCTCGTGCTGAATGTTTGACCGGAGCTTGCCAGGGCGAAATCCGTCAGTACGGTGGTTCCAGAAGTAGCCAAAGAGGTGATCTCGGTCGCCGACGGCAGCGAGAACGCTTTGAGGGTTACGCTGGAGCCGAGCAGGTCGGCTGCCGCTATCACCGTGCCATCGTCGGACGACTGGAGCTTGCTGGCGCGGAAGTCGATCGTGCCAGCCGGCTGCAGAGTGCCAGCGTCGAAATAGAAGATCTTGTCGGCGGCGGTCGCCACCGCGATGAAGTCGCTGCCGGCGCCGATGTCCCTGACCAAGCCGTAGCTGAAGTAATCCGGGGTGCCACTCGTCACGTCGGCAAGCACGCCGTCGTTGTTCAGCACCGTCCAATCGGTGCTGGAGGTAGCGGCGAACGCCAGCAGGTCCCGAATCGGATCGGAGTAGGTGGTTTTCACCGGCGCGGCGCCGGACAAATCGATTACTTCGAGCCCGGCCTGGCCTTCGAAGTCCACCAGGATGGCGTCAGCCGACGCGAACACCCGCTCCATGTCGGCGTTGAGGGCGCCATCGAAAGCGGGGTAGTTGATGGTCGGCGTGGTGCTCGACGGGTCGATCTCGTAGATGTTGATGCCTTCCCCCGCATTGGTTCGGAACGTCCAGAACCAGTTTCCCTGTCCAGTGAGACGCTCGATGTGCGGCAGCGTCTGCGAATCGGCCAGGACGCCATCTGCGGAATAGATCCAGAGCGTGTTGGAAAGACTGGTGATGAAATGTTCGCCATCCAGGAACCAGGAATGCGCCTGCCCCAGCAGCGGGCTGCTGGTGGTGGACGTGCCAGCCGGTAGCGAGATGCGTTCCAGCACCTGGACGCCACCCGAGTTGTTCAGCAGGCGGAGCTCGCCGGGCGCAGCAAACACCTTGGCCGAGTTGTAACTGCCGGCCTTGGAGAACAACAAAGCGCCGCTGGGGGAGTAAACAGACAGACCCGTGGCGGTCGAGACAGCTGCATAGCTGCCGTCAGTGGCCAATTGCCACCAACCGGTGACCGACGAGCGGGGAATCGTCCCGAGCAACTGTCCGTCGGAGGAGTCTCGCAGCTCCAGGCCGTCTCGCGTCCACAGAGCGAAGGTCGGTCCCGCAAGGTCGATCTTTACATTGCAGCTCTCAGCGTAGATTCCGTAACAGCGCGTCTCGCCCTGAGCCAGGTTGACCTGGGTCTGAGCATTCCACAATGCCCAGTGGCCAAAGCCGTCGGCCCCCAGCACGCGATCCCCTTCCTGGTCGAGAACCCGCTCGTCGCTATAGGACGCAGTCTTGACAAGGCCGAGGCCTAGATCGATCAACACGCCGGATTCGACGCCGATGGTCAACGCGACCGAATCGGTTCCTACCGCGTTTTCGGCAGTCACGGTATAGCTCGCCGGCGCGCTCATCTCGGTCGGCGTCCCGCTAATCGTGCCGTCGGCCGTGTTGAAGCTGAGCCCCGCCGGCAGCGGATTGTCGATGGCCCAAGTTGCGACCGGGCCGCCGCTGTTTTGCGGTGAAATGGTCGTGACTGCCAGGTCACGCACCAGCTTGAGCTCGGTTGAGCCGTAACCGATGCTCGGAGCTGCGTCGATGACGCTGAAAGAGATGGTGGTCGAGGTGCTGCCGCCGCTGTTGCTCGCTGTAACCGTATAGGTCGTCGCCGCGATGCCGGCAGTGGGCGTTCCGGAGATCACGCCGGTCGTGGAATTCAAAGTGAGACCGGCTGGCAGGGCGGGGCTGACGGAATAGCTCGTCACCGTGCCCGTCACCGTGGGCGTGAGCGCCGTGATTGGCTTGGAGACCGCGAATACAGGTGTGGAGGAGGAGGAGGAGTAGCTGAGACCGCTGGGTGCGGCAACCGCCGCGGGTGGTGGATTCGAACTTCCGCCGCCTCCGCCGCCGCCGCCTCCGCCGCAGGCCCCGAGAACGAGAAAGGGAATCACCAATAAAACGCGGCTGTGCATGATCATCGTCTCCGTCGACAAACGCACTTCGTCTGTATGTTTGGATTTATTTTTGCTGAGAACGGGTCGGAGAATAGCGCCCCCGTCGCTTCGATGTCAGCCTGAAAATCTGAAATTATGTCAGCTGTCGGCGCCGAGATGACTCGGCCAGTGACCGTGCAACTGCATGACATCCAGCTCGACCTGGCCCCTGTCGAGGTCGGCTGATTTCAGTTTGATCCGCATGAACTCGAGCGAGTCGCCGCGCTCGTAGTAATAGAAGACCGAGCTGCGGTGCTCGTCGCGGCTCGCGCGGGGAATCACATATTCGTTGAATGCGGTTTCGTGAACCAGCGGACCGCAGCTCAGTTGCGCTCCACCGAACTGGACACAGATGTGCGCAGCTTCGAGATCGCTACCGTCGACGATATTTTTGACACTGATCCGAAAGCGAGGTGGCAGGCCGACGGCGGTGGCGAGCACGTCGAGCGACTCGCCGACATTGATGCGAACGACCTTGCGCGAGCGATCGACACGCTGCGAATCGGCGACGCGAACAGTAGGCGAGTCGCGGTAGACGATGGGAGCGGGCGGCCGGGCGGCAGTGCGCGTGGCCGTCACGGGCAGGTGCTGGCGCCGCCAGTACAGTGCACCGACGATGAAGGCCGTCAGGCCAATCACGAGCCAAAGCTGTTGCAACACGTATTCCATTTCACATCTAGGGGCGCTGAAGGAGCGTCCTTCTCCTTGTTATCGGCAGGTCGCCGTTGCAACTGATGTGACCGGGTTCGAGGTCCTGACAATCGCCGTGCGACTCAATGTGTCACCGGAGTGTCTGGGCCAGGCGCCAGAAAATCGAGCGACTGTGTCACAGCTTGTGACGCACTCGATGGTCGTGAAATAACTTATTCCCTCGCGGCGCTCACAGCACGCCGAGCGCGAGGCCCGCCGCCAGCGTCTGACCCAACTCCGCGCATCGCTCGCGATCTGTTTCGCTCAGGTCGCCTTTGACGATCAGCGGTTCGGCGCATTGTTTCCAGCGATAACCCAGGGCGATGCGTTCGATGGAGCTGACAGCGCCCGTGCCATCGTTGCCGGCGCTGACGAAGACCGCGTACGGCAGGGCATCGACGCGGCCTTGCACCGGGTAGAACGTGCGATCGAAAAAATCCTTGATGGCGCCCGCCATGTAGCCGAAGTGCTCGGGCGTGCCGATCAGCAATCCATGCGCCCAGAGCAAATCATCGACGCCCGCCTCGAGCGCCGGCAGAGCGCGTAGCTCGATCTCCTCGCCCGCATCGGCGATACCTTGCTTCACCGCTTCGACCATCGCATGCGTTCGGCCGCCGGCATGGCCGGCGTAGATCAACAACAGGTGAGGGCGAGTTGAGGACGGCAATGCGGACCACATCTGTTACAGTTCTTGGTCACCGTAACTCGTTTCACTGGAGTTCCGAATGTATACCGTTTCGCGACCGGTACGGTCGCTGTCAGCGCTGCTCCTTGCAGCAGCAATGCTCACCGCGCTGGGTTGCAAGCCCAAGGAACCGAAGCCGGTGCCGACGCCTGAAACTGCCGCGAGCCCGGTCAGAGACGAGGCGAAGAGCGCATCGTCACAGATCGCGGCCGACTATCTGCGCGAGCAGATTACAAAGATTTCATCCGATGAATTCGAAGGCCGCGCACCCGCGACGCCGGGCGACGTCAAGGCTCGTCAGTACATCGCGGACCAGTTGCAGCAGATCGGCTTCGCGCCGGGCGGCGCCGATGGCAGCTATCAGCAATCCTTCGACGTGGTCGGCGTCACCGCCCAGATGCCCAAGCAATGGTCCTTCAAGAAGGACGGCAAAACCGCATCGTTCAAATGGTGGGATCAATACATCGCCGGCAGCGGTGTGCAGGCCGAGAAAGGCTCGATCAAGAACGCCGAGGTGGTGTTCGTAGGCTATGGCATCCAGGCGCCCGAGTTCGGCTGGGACGATTTCAAGGGCCAGGATCTGAAGGGCAAAGTGTTGTTGATGTTGAACAACGATCCGGATTGGGATCCGGAGCTGTTCGGCGGCGACACGCGCTTGTACTACGGCCGCTGGAGCTACAAGTACGAGAGCGCAGCGCGCCAGGGTGCGGCCGGTGCGATCATCATTCACACCACGCCGTCGGCGGGCTATCCGTTCCAGGTGGTGCAGAGCTCGTGGTCGGGCGAGCAAGTGGAATTGCCGGCTGAGGACGAGCCGCGCATCCAGGTCAAAGGCTGGCTCACCGAGGAAGCGTCACGCGAGCTGACGAAGCTCGCCGGGCAGGATCTGGATCAGCTGGTGCAAGCGGCGAAATCCAAGGATTTCAAGCCGGTTTCGCTCGGCGTCACGACGTCGTTCGACTTCAAGAACAAGTTGAACCGCTCCAGCACCGCGAATGTGTACGGGGTGCTCAAGGGCAGCGATCCCGAGCTCAGCGACGAGTATGTGATCTACACCGCGCACCACGATCATCTCGGTATCGGCGAGCCCGATGCGGAAGGCGACAAGATCTTCAACGGCGCGATGGACAACGCGTCCGGCGTGGCGCAGGTGCTCGCGATCGGCAAGGCCTTCAAGGCGCTGCCGCAGCCGCCGAAGCGCTCCATCATGCTGTTGATGGTCGCTGCCGAAGAGCAGGGCCTGCTGGGCTCGAAGTATTACGCCGAGCATCCGACCGTGCCGCCCGCCAAGATCGTCGCGAACATCAACATCGATGGCGGCAACATTCTCGGTCGCGCCAAGGACATCGTATTCGTCGGCAAAGGCAAATCGACCATCGACGATTACGTGAATGCCATTGCCAAGCTGCAGGACCGAGTCGTGACACCCGATCAATTCCCGGATCGCGGCTTCTTCTACCGCTCCGACCAGTTCAATTTCGCGAAGATCGGCGTGCCTGCGCTGTATCTCGATACCGGCACCAAGTTCATCGGCAAGCCCGAGGGCTGGGGCAAGGAACAGCACGCGGAGTTCGAAGAGCACCATTATCACCAGCAGTCCGACGAGATCTCGGACAGCTGGAACTACGACGGCATGATCGAAGATGCGCAGCTGCTGTTCTACGTCGGCGACAACGTGGCGAACGCGGCAGAGGCGGATCTGCCGAAGTGGCTGCCGGGAGACGAGTTCGAAGCGGCGCGCAAGGCGTCGCAGGCGCAGCTCAGCACCAAGGCCGAATAAATATTCTCAGATTGAACAGGGCTCGTCGGTGCAAGCCGACGAGCCCTTTCTTTTAGCCTGAATCCCGCACCAGCCGGCTGTCGGTCCAGTTATCGGGCCAGCGCTTCACCGGCATATCCGTGATCGCCAGGCGAATCAGCTCGGCCATCGAAGTTCTGGCTCGTTCCGTGTCTTTTGCTTCGATGGCCTCGAACACGCGCCAGTGTTCGGGCAACGGATCGCGCTTCAGTGCATGCTCGCGTTGTTTGAATTCCGTGAGCGCGTGCACCGCGGCGGCCACGCCATTTGTCAGTGAAATGATGAAAGGATTGCGGGTCGCACGCAGCAGCTCGGAGTGAAAATCACGATCGGCAATGCGGCCTGCTTCGACATTCACCGTGTGCAGGCCCATCCGCTCGAGCGCGTTGCGCATGACTTCGAGATTCTTGTCGTTGCGGCGAGCGGCTGCGATCGCTGCCGCTTCGGGCTCGATGATCGTGCGCAATTCAAACAACCCTTGCAGCACTTCCAATTCGGGCTCGCCTGCGAAGACCCACGCGAGCACATCCGGATCCAGCAAATGCCATTGCTCGACCGCGCTCACGCGCGTGCCGGTGCGGGTTCGACTCTGCACCAGCCCCTTCGCGGCGAGCATGCGCACCGCTTCTCGATAGGCGGAGCGGGAAACTTTCAACTGACCGCTCGCTTCGATCTCGCCAGCCAGCACATGACCCGGACGATAACGGCCCGACACGATGCGCAGACCGAGATCGCGCGCAATGGAGCTGTGCAGGTGCAGTTCTTTGCGATTTTTCCGCTCGCCACCGGCGGTAACTTGATCGGGCTTGATAACGGGCATCGGCGCCTTCTGGACATCGCGCATGCGACCGTGCGGATTGTCCGGGTGCGCCGCGGCGATCACAAGTGAATGCGCGGATGGCGCCTGCGTCGCATTCTGTGGGATAGCATAACCATATGTTCTGATTGATATTTATTTAAGTCTCGGCCTCGACGCGGACGCCGGCCCGGGCTGCCTCGCAATCGCAATCTTGATTTGTCCGACATTTTGCAGATAGCATTTGTCTGAGAAATCAACTTCGGCCGTACAGACGGCAGCTTTGGGGGGATAGCAACGTGGCGAAGCTAGTCATTCGTTCGGCGTCCGCAATGGCGGCGCTTTCTTTGTCGGTGAGCGCATTCGCGCAACAAACGACGACACCGCAGACGACCGAGCTCGAAGAGGTCATCGTCAGCGGCGTGCGCGAAAGCTTGGTGCAGGGCCTGGAAAACAAGCGCAATTCAACGCAGGTCGTGGAATCCATCGTCGCCGAGGACATCGGCAAACTGCCTGACAACAACGTTGTCGAAGCTCTGCAGCGTATCTCGGGTATTCAAGTCACCGATCGCGGCGGCGGCGAAGCCGAAGGCATCGTGATCCGCGGTCTCAACGACGTGACCACGACCTGGAACGGTCGCAACGTGTTCACCGCATCGCCGCCGCCTGCTTCGGCTCGCGGCTTGGCGCTGCAGGATATTCCTGCAAACCTCATCGGCAAGATCGATGTTTACAAGACGCGCGCGGCCGATCAGCTCGAAACCGGCCTCGCCGGTCAGATCGACGTGTCCACGCGCCGTCCGTTCGATTTCGACGGTCTGGAAGTTTCTTTGAACGCTCGCGCCACGACGCAAGAACAGCGCGAGGACATCGATCCAAACATCAGCTTCCTGGTCGCCGATACCTGGGACGTGGGCGAAGGCAGGTTCGGCGTGATGGCCAACGCCAGTTACTCGCGCGTGCGTTATCGCGATCAGAGCGTGACCGCCGGCGCGCTGGTGCCGTTCGCGACTGCTGACAATCCGCCGCAAGGCCTGGCTTGCAACGGCAGCGGCGCTGCCGCCAATTGGACCCCGCTCGAGCGCATCTTCAACGGCGACTGCCGCGTTTCCGAAGATCCGATCTGGCAGGCCGGCACCGACGAAGGTCTGCCGACCGCGCCCGGCTCCATGCTCACGTTCAACGGCGTCGAATACCCGTACCTGCTGGGCCGAGACGCGCTGTTCGCCAGCGACTTCGAAGGCGATCGCGAGCGGCCCGCCGCAACCGTGGCTGTGCAGTGGGCGCCGAATGACACCTCCGAATACACCTTCGAAGCGTTCTATCAGGGCTATCGCGAGGAGACATTCAACAATCTGCACTTCACGTTCGCCGATTGGTGGGGCACCCTTGGCCCCGATCCCGCCTCGACGATCACGATGTATCCGGGCACGAACCTGATCAAGACGCGCGTCGTCGGCGCCCCGTTCGGCTTCAACAGCGGTGACGCGACGAAGAGCGATACGGACACCTTCGTGTACGCGTTGAACGGAAAATGGCAGATCAGCGACAAGTTCTCGCTGTCCGCGGACCTGGCGCTGCAAGATAGCGAATACAACACCCGCTTCATCGCCGTACGCACCGAGCGCGTGCCCGACCAGATCACGGTCGATTTCAACGCAGGTAATGGCATTCCGTCCTGGCACTTCGGCAACGATGCCGAAATGCTCGACCCGAACGACTGGACTGTTGGCGCCTTGTTCCAAAACCGAGGTCGCCAGAAAGGCGGCGCGGAGACACTGCAGATCGACGGCGACTACGAGCTCGGCGACGGCCTATTCCGCCTGCTGAGCTTCGGCGTGCGCTACGACGATCGCACCGCTGAATCGTTCAGCCCGCGCCCGACGCCCGAGCCGTTCCTCGGCGTGAACATGTCGACGCTGCCGTCCGGAATGGTCACGACCAACAGCGGCTTCTTCGATGGCGAAGGTGATGTGCCGACTGCATGGGCCGTGGTGAATGGCTATTACCTGCTGGACCATGCGCCGGAAGTCCGCGCGATGTACGGCGTGCCGACGGCCGGTCCCCAGCTGCTGCGCGCCTTCGAAGTTAAGGAGCGCACCGCGTCCGCGTATGTGCAGACCGATATCGAGGTCGGCAAGTTACAGGGCCAGTTCGGCTTGCGTTACGTGTCGGTGGATACGCCGATGCAGTTCACCGACATCATCGAGGGCGACCGCTCTTCCACGAAAAAGAGCACCAGCGAATTGCTGCCATCCTTGACGTTGCGTTATGCGGTCACCGATGACGTGAACGTACGCTTCAACTACGGCGAGACGCTGCGACGGCCGAACTTCTTCGATCTGAACGCCAATTTCGCGCTCACCGGCGACTTGACGCAGGTCGGCTACGGCTCGGGCAGCGGCGGCAACCCGGAGCTCGAGGCCGCCACGTCGAAGAACTACGACCTGACGGGCGAGTGGTACTTCGCCACCGACAGCGCGGTGTACGCCACGCTGTTCCGTCGCGACATCGAAGGTCTGGTGGTCCCGCTGACGCGTCGTATCACGATCCCGAACACCGGTTTGAACACCGATTCGTTCGTGGTCACGCAGCCGGTCAACGCCTCCGATGGCACGCTGGAAGGTATCGAACTGGGCTTCGTTTACTTCCCGGACTACCTGCCCGGTGTGCTGCAAGGCCTGGGTCTCACGGGCAGCTTCACCAAGCTCGATTCCGAGCAGACCGTGCCGCTGACCAATTCCGCGGGCGAGATCATCGGCGAGGAGAAATCCGAGTTCTTCGGCGTGTCCGATACCTCGTACAACATCACGCTGGCGTACGATCGTTCCGGCCTGGGCGCGCGCTTGTCCTACGTGTGGCGCGACGATTTCAAGAACAACAACGAAGCGCGTCTGTTCGCGAACCCGATCGGCATCTGGCGCAAGTCCGAGGCGAGCCTGGATCTGCAGCTGTCCTATAACATCACCGACGACCTCGCCGTGTCGTTCGATGCGGTGAACCTGACCGAAGAAATGCAGCAGGCGTATTACGCCTTCGGCTCGGCGGGCGGCCCGGGCACGATGAACTTCGGCAATCTGCTCCTCAGCCGTTCGTTCGCGCTCGGCGTGCGGTGGCGTCTGTAATAGCCCCTTCAGGAGCGGCGCCGTTCGTGCGCCGCTCCTTCTTCGATCCCACCGCGTTAAGATCCTGCCCTTCGCGCCGCCGCCTGGCGGCCGCCATCAGACAGGTAGGGTCATGCCATTCGATTCCAAACGGGTGAGCTCGCGTCTGACGATTGCGCTGGCCGCATTCGTCGCGACCATCGCCACGCCGATCCAAGCCAAGACAGTCAAGCCGCCGTTGCACGGCCAACATTGGGTTGCCGTCACTGGCAAGCCGCTCGCCGCAACCGCGGGCGCGCGAATCTTCATGCAGGGAGGCAATGCAATCGACGCGGCGTGCGCGATGATCGCCGCGACTTCCACGATGTGGGACGTGTTGAGCTGGGGCGGCGAGACCCAGGCGCTGATCTATAACCCGCACACTCGCAAAGTCATTGGCGTGAATGCGCTCGGTGTTGCACCGACCGGCGCGACGCCGGAGTTCTATCGCTCCAAGGGTTACGACTTTCCGCCCGAGTTCGGTCCGCTCGCCGCAGTCACGCCGGGTACGCCCGGCGGCATCATGGTAATGCTCGCCGAGTACGGAAAACTCAGCCTCGCCGAGGTGCTCGCGCCCGCCATCGAAATGGCCGATGGCTATCCCATCGAAGCGCAGACCGCGGACCTGATCGAGAAGTGGCAGGACGAGCTGCGCAAGTGGCCCGAGTCGCGCCGCACGTTCCTGGTTCACGAAGGCAAGGATGGCAAGCCGCTGCCGGGATATTCGCGTGTCGGCCCGGAGCCCGGTGAAATCTTCCGCCAACCGGATCTCGCCACGACCTTGCGCAAGCTGGTCGATGCCGAGGCGAAGGCGCGCAAGGACGGCAAGAACCGCAAGCAGGCCATCATGGCCGCTTACGACCGCTTCTATAAAGGCGACATCGCGAAAGAATTCTCCCGAGGCTCGCAAGAGCTCGGCGGTCTGCACACCCCGGAAGATCTCGCCAACTGGCAGCCGTATCTCGAGGAGCCGGTGAGCGTCAACTACAAGGGCGTCGAGGTCTACAAGCTCACGCATTGGGTGCAGGGCCCGTCGATGCTGCAGGCTCTGAACATCCTCGAGAACTTCGACCTGAAGTCGATGGGCTACAACAGCACGCGTTACATCCACACGCTGTATCAGACCATGAGCCTGGCGTTCGCCGATCGCGATTTCTATTACGGCGACTCGCGCTTTCCGCCCGAAGAGCCGATCAAAGGTCTGCTCTCCAAGGACTATGCGCGCGAGCGCGCCAAGTTGATCAAGGAAGATCGCAACGATCCGGACATTCGTCCCGGCGATCCGTATCCGTTCCAGGGCGCGACCAATCCGTTCAAGGCGCAGCTCGATGCGTGGCGCACGGTCAAGGGTGGCCCGGACAAGTCGAAGCCGAACCAGTGGAGCCCGACGGCGCTGGCCGAGTTCGACCGCACGTTCCGGCTCGGCACCACTACCGTCGAGACCGCCGACAAGGAAGGCTGGGTCGTTTCCGTGACGCCGAGCGGCGGCTGGCTACCGGCGACCATTGCGGGCAAGACCGGCATCGGCATGAGTCAGCGCATGCAAAGCTTCGTGCTCGACCCGGCCGACAATCCGTTCAACGTCGTAGCGCCCGGCAAGCGCCCGCGTGCGACGCTGACGCCATCGATGGCGCTGAAGGATGGCAAGCCGTACCTCGCCTTTGCCGTACAGGGCGGCGACACGCAGGAACAAAACCTGCTGCAGTTCTTCTTGAACGTGGTCGAGTTCGGCATGACGCCGCAGGAGGCGGCCGAAGGCGCCAACATCACCACGTATCAGCTGCGCGATTCCTTCGGTTCGCACGAGTCCATTCCCGGGCGGCTGACGCTGGCCGAATCGGTGCCGGCTTGGGTTCGCAACGAGCTCACCAAGAAAGGTTACAAATTGGAATTTTCGGCAAACAATTCCGGGCCGATCACCGCCATTCAGATCGACGCCAGGCACGGCACGTTCTGGGGCGCGGCCGCGTATCACGGTGAGGACTACGGCATCGCCTGGTAACAGCTGAGGGGAGCGGCTCGCTGTTGGGGCGAGCCGCTGCACCCCGGCGGGGCAGGCGCCATTGAAGCCCATCACAGCTTCGATTTGACCGGCCGAGCCATTGACGTTGCTCATCATTTCTGTGACAAAGCCACGCGCGATCGCGCGCACACAGCTGATATTCAGCCGCTCTTGTCACGATAACTAAGAAGGCATGCAGCCCACCGCCACGTCACTGGTCCCGCACGAAACACCGACTGTCAGTTACGACACCGCAGGGAGCACCGAAACCGCACGCATGCTCCGTACGCTGATCGGCAACCTCGATGGCATGGTGTATCGCTGCCGTGACGATGCCGACTGGACCATGGAGTTCGTCAGCGACGGGGTGCGGCGGCTGACCGGCTACGACGCCTCCGACCTGCTGTTCAACAAGCGCGTTTCGTACGAGCAGATCACCTATCCCGACGACCGGGAGCGGGTTCGCACCGAGATGTACACGGGCCTGCGCACGCAGGGCCGCTTCGATTGCGAGTACCGCATCGTGCACGCGACCGGCGAGATCCGCTGGGTATGGGAGCGGGGCACCGGCATCTATGACATTCACGGCAAGCTTGCGGCCATCGAAGGCCTGATTCAGGACATCACGGTCCGCAAGGAGTCGAGCCAGGCGCTGCGCGAGGCCGAGCGGCGCTATTACAACTTGTTCGAGAACGCCATCGAAGGCATCTTCCGCACCACCACGGACGGGCAGTATCTGGACGCCAACCCGGCGCTGGCCCGGATCTACGGGTTCGACAGTCCCGGCGAGCTCATCGCCCAGCTGAAAGACATTCGCAACCAGCTCTACGTCGAGCCCTCGCGTCGCGAAGAGTTCATGGCGCTGGCGAAGTCGCGCGGCTCGGTCAGCGGCTTCGAATCGCAGGTGTATCGCAAGAGCGGCGAAGTCATCTGGATTTCCGAGAACGCGCGCGCCGTGTTCAACGAAAGCGGTCACGTCGTTTGTTACGAAGGTACGGTCGAGGACATCACGGAGCGCAAGCTCTATCAAGCCCGCATCGAGCAGCAGGCCAACTTCGATACGCTCACCGGTCTCGCCAATCGCTCGCTGCTCCACGAGCGGTTACAGCAAGGCATTCGATCGGCCGCCGCCTATGGCACTCGCCTGGCCGTCGTGTTCGTCGACCTGGATCGATTCAAGTTCATCAACGACGGGCTGGGTCACCATGTCGGTGACGAACTGCTGCGTGCGATGGCCGAGCGGCTGCGTGCGAGCGTGCGCGACGGTGACACCGTGGCACGGTTGGGCGGCGATGAATTCGTGCTGCTCATCAACGGTCAACGCGGGCCGGACGCCGTGGCGCTGGTGTTGGAGCGCATGCTCCACGCCATTTCACAACCCTGGGCCAGTCCGCAGGGCGAATTCAACGTCACTTGCAGCATGGGCGTCGCGTTGTATCCGGACGATGGCGCCAGCGCCGAGACTTTGTTGAAGCACGCCGACCAGGCGATGTATCGCGCCAAGGAGAAGGGTCGCAACAACTTCCAGTTCTTTACGGCCGAGCTGAACGCGCTCATTACGGAGCGGGTGGAGCTGGAAAACAAGCTGCGCCGTGCGCTCGAGCGTCAGCAGTTCTCACTGCACTACCAGCCGCGCGTGGACATGCGGACGCGTCGGATCACTGGCGCGGAAGCTTTGATCCGCTGGCACACATCGCACGAGGAAGCCACGCCGCCATCGCGGTTCATTCCGGTTGCGGAAGAAATCGGTCTGATCGTGCCGATCGGCAAGTGGGTGCTGCGTGCCGCCTGTGCTCAGAACAAGGCATGGCAGGATGCGGGGCTGCCGCCGTTCGTTGTTTCGGTGAACGTGTCAGTGCGACAGTTCCGACAGGACAACCTCGTACAGACGATCGCAGAGGTGTTGCGCGAGACCGGGCTCGAAGCGCGTTATCTCGAAGTGGAGCTCACCGAAAGCGCAGTCATGCACGACGCCGATCAATTCATCGCCATGCTCGGTCAGCTCAACGACCTCGGCGTGCAGATCGCGCTCGACGATTTCGGCACCGGTTATTCCAGCCTGAGCTATCTGAAACGCCTGCCCGTCGACCGGCTCAAAGTGGACCGCTCGTTCGTGCAGGACATCGGCCATGACCACGACGATGCGACCATCGTTCGAACCATCATCGCACTCGGCCACAACCTCGGCCTGAAAGTCGTCGCGGAAGGCGTCGAGACCGAGCAGCAAATCGAGTTCCTGCGCGCCAATCACTGCGACGAGCTGCAGGGCTATTACTTCGGCCGCCCGCTGCCGGGCGAAGAGTTCAGGCGCGAGTTCCTGGGTTAACGCGGCGCAGCTTGCGCCGTTTCGCCGCGGTTGCTACCTTGGTACCAAGTTACCAAGGTACGAAGCATGGCTACCGTCACCCGGGTCCAGACCGGCGTCCGCCTGGAAGCTCGTTTGCTCAACGTTCTCAAAGCCTTGGCGGCTCTGAAGAACACCTCGCTCGGCGATCTGCTGGAGGGCATCGTGCTGCACGCCTTCGAGGGCGAGCAGGCCTTCAGTGCGCCAACCCTGGCGCAGATTGCCGAGCTCAAGAAGATCTATGGACTGGATCTGACTGCGGCCGATAGTCATCAACTGGTCGAGTCCGAGCGCGCCGTGGCCCGTGCGACGGCGAAGCGCCGGGCCGCGACTGGCAATCGTCGCAGTGGGAGGAATCGCTCATGAATGCTCTACCGCGTTCAATCCTCGCAGATCCAACGATGCTCGCGTTCGAGCAGGGCTCGCTCGATCCGGCCCGCTTCGACCATCGGCTGCACTTATCGCTGGCATGGAGCTACCTGCAGCGCGACGGCTTTCCCGAAGGCGCGTTGCACTTCCGCCGGCATTTGCAGAACTACGTTGCCAAGGTCGGCGCGCAGAGCAAATATCACGAGACCATCACCTGGGCTTACCTGGTGCTGCTGAACGAGGAGCTGTGCCTGCGCTCGCCCGCCGGCGAATCGTTCGATGCGATGATTCAACGGCGGCCGGATCTGCTCGATCACCGCAACGGCCCGATCGCGCGCTGCTACAGCAAGTCGCAGCTCGAATCGCCCGAGGCCCGCCGCGTGTTCATGTTGCCGGCAACTTGAGAGAGTCATGTCATGAGCTCATTCGTTGGCGCCGTCGATCAAGGCACGACCAGCACGCGCTTCATGGTGTTCGATCAGGCCGGCAACATCGTCGCCAGCGCTCAACAGGAACATCCTCAGATCTTTCCGCAGCCTGGCTGGGTCGAGCACTCGCCCATCGATATCGCTCGCAACACCGACGCGGTGATCGCCGAGGCGCTGCGATCCGCGAACCTCACTGCCAAGGATCTCGTCGCGATTGGCATCACCAATCAACGTGAAACGACGATGATTTGGGATCGGCGCACGGGCGAGCCGCTACACAACGCGCTGGTGTGGCAAGACACGCGGGTCGATCCGCTGGTCGCCTACTTCTCGGGGGAGGGCGGCAAGGATCGCTTTCGTGCGCTCACTGGGTTGCCGCTCGCCAGTTACTTCAGCGGGCTAAAGTTGAAATGGCTGCTGAACAACGTGCCGAACGCGCGGGCCCTCGCCGATGCGGGACACCTGCTGTTCGGCACGATGGATACCTGGGTCCTGTGGAATCTGACCGGCGGTGCGAACGGCGGTCTGCATCTCACCGACGTGACCAACGCGAGCCGTACCCAGTTGATGGGGTTGAGCTCGCTGCAATGGGAAGACGAATTGCTCCGAACGTTTTCGATCCCGCGCAGCGTGCTCCCGAAGATCGCATCGTCCAGCGAGGTGTATGGGCACGTCGCCGAGGGGCCCCTCAAAGGCGTGCCCATCGCTGGCATTCTCGGCGATCAACAAGCGGCGCTGGTCGGCCAGACGTGCTTCGAGCCGGGCGAAGCCAAGAACACTTATGGCACCGGCTGCTTCCTGCTCATGAACACCGGCCACAAGCCGGTGTCGTCGGCTGCCGGTCTCGTGACGACGGTCGCATATCAGCTTGGCAGGAATCCCGCATGCTTTGCGTTAGAAGGATCGATAGCGATTTCCGGCGCGCTGGTGCAGTGGCTGCGTGACAACTTAGGCCTGATTCGTAACAGCGGTGAGATCGAAGCGCTCGCGGCGAGTGTGCAGGACAACGGTGACGTTTACATCGTGCCGGCGTTCTCCGGGCTGTATGCGCCTCATTGGAAGGATCATGCGCGTGGCGTAATCACGGGCCTGACGCGATATGCGAATCGCGGGCACATCGCTCGCGCGGCGCTGGAGGCGACGGCGTATCAAACGCGCGACGTGGTCGCTGCGATGGAGCAGGACTCTCGCATTCAACTGCAGGAGCTGCGTGTCGATGGCGGCATGGTCGTGAACGACCTGTTGATGCAGTTTCAATCGGACATCCTGGACGTGAGTGTGGTGCGACCGAAAGTGACCGAGACGACCGCCTTGGGTGCGGCATATGCCGCTGGCCTGGCAACAGGCTATTGGCAGAGCACGGACGACCTGCGCCGCAACTGGGGTGTGTCGCACATGTGGCGGCCGCGCATGAGCAAGGAAGATCGCGGGCATTTGTATTCATCCTGGCAAAAGGCCGTGACGCGCTCGTTCAACTGGGTGGAATGACCATGTCGGCGGCCGAGCTTCCCCTCTGGACGGCGGAAGAACGCGAAAGTTTCTTCGCGGCCATCGCGCGTCACCGTCGTGCGGCGTGGCAGGTGAGTGCGGTTGCTGCTGTTGGAATTGCGATCCTTGCTTTCGTCGTCGCGACGCTGACCTCGCCGCTCTTCTATGCGCTGATCGGGTTGCTGCTCGATGTGATCAATCTGGTCGTGCCGACCCCGGACCTGCTCGGCCAGGTCATGGAGACCTTGAGCTACATCAGCGATCACATCGAGACTCAGCCGGCCAGTCGTTGGCTCTATCTGGCGCTCGTCGCCGCGCTGCCTGGTCTGATTGCAGTGCTGCTCGTGATGCTGACGCTGCGACGTATCGTGCGCGAGGCAGAGGCGAGTGGTGCGCAGGAACTGGCGTTGCGCGCGCCGAATCCTGGCGTGCTCGCGGAACAGCGGCTCGCAAATGTGGTCGCCGAAATGGCCATCGCCGCCAACATCAAAATGCCGAAGGTGGCCATCGTCGATATGCCTGGCATCAATGCCGCGGTCTATGGCCCGGACGACGAATCGGTCACGGTGCTGGTCTCCACTGGATTGTTGGAGAAGCTGAATCGCTCGCACATGCAGGCGGTCGCGGGCCATCTCATCGGACTCGTCGCCAACGGCGACGTGGTGCAAGGGATGCGAGTTGCTCAGACGCTGAGCTTGTTTGGTTTCGTCGCGCGACTCAGCGATGGCATCGTCGATCCGCCCGCGTGGTCACGCTTGTGGCAAACGCTACGGGAAGCCTTGAAGAACGGCGCGTCGAGTGCAGATTCACGTCTGATCCTGGAGCTCACCAATCCCTTCGGCAGCGCGCAGAGCTCGCAGCCTTCCGGCGGCAACACTTCGAACAACCTCACCTGGCGCGAATGGATTCGCATGCCGCTGTACGGGCCGGTGGTCATCAGTGGGTTCTTCGGCGGGATGGTCAGCAGCGTCTTCCTCGAGCCGCTGCTCGCCCTGATCTGGCGCCGTCGCAAATATCTCGCCGACGCCATCGCCGTGCAATTGACTCGCGATCCTCAAGCTCTCAGCGACGCGCTCGGCCAACTTGGCAATGGCAGCGGCTTTCCCGCGTGGTGCGCTCACATGCTCGTCGCCGGCGGCGCCCGTCGCGGTGGACTGCTCAGTGGCTCGAGCCTGCCCATGTATCCGCCGCATGACAAACGCCTCAAGGCGCTCGCACGCATGGGTGCGACTGTTACGTTGTCGCCGCCTCCTGGCATGCCAGTGTGGCTGAAACTTCTAATCGCCGTCGCCGGCGTGGTGGTCGTCTCACTGCTGAGCGTCGCGATTTATCTGTTGGTGATGATCTCGATCGCGCTGTCCGGCTTGTTCACGATGCTGCCGACCGTCATCCTGCACGCCATCCTGCGTTGATCAAGTTGGTTTCGGGTATACAGCGGGCTCATTTCCAAGGAGTCGCAGTCGGCCATGTCCATCATGATCTCGATGATTCTGCTGCGTCAGCCGATCGAGCTGCCTGCGTCTGCGATCGAACGCGAGCTGCAGCTGCGTTACCCGGATCTCGATGCGACCCTGGAATCTACTGCCGAAGGTATTCCATCCTTCAAGTTCAAGGAGGGGATGCTCATGCTCGCGAACATGCCGGCGCCCATTCCCTGGTCCGAGCTGGAGGGACCCTGCGCAACCAGCCTTCTCTGGAAGGATGCTGCGGAAGAGGTGCGGCGCCACGAATCTCACATCCTCGTGACATTGATGAGTGAGCAGAACGAAGTTGAACAGTCGGTCCTGCTCACCAAGGCCACCGCCGCCGTGTTGGCGGCTTGCGATGCGATGGGCGTGTATTGGGGCAACGCGACCTTGGTCATTCCCAAACAGATCTTCCTCGATTTCGCCGAGCAGGTGCTGCCTCTCGGACCGCCGCTGGACATCTGGGTCGATTTTCGCGTCGGCTGGCAAACGAAGACCGCCAGCGGCGGCTTCACCCAAGGCATGGAAGCACTGGGTCACATGGAGCTCGAAACCCAGGAGTCGCCCGAGAAACCCGGCGACCTGCGCGACCGCCTGCAGGGCGTGGCCCGCTACCTGCTGCAGAACGGACCCGTGATCCGGGACGGTGACACCGTCGGCCAAGATGCGCGGGAGAAAATCCGTGTTATCTATTCCGACTCGGCGTTCGGAAATACCAACAGGGTGATGCGGCTTCAGTATGAGACGCAGGCGAAGCCTTGGTGGAAGCTATGGTGAGTTTGCTAGCTTTCCTCGCCACCACCGACCGCTCGATTCTTCCGCCCTCCTGATGATTACGTGCCTGGATTTGCAAGTCTTCCCCAGGGAGAATGGCCTTCATAGTTCGGCCATCTGAAATACAGCAAATAAGTGGCGCCCGCGATGAGATAGCCCGCGATAAGCTTGGTGCTTTTGACAGAAACCGCTTTCCAGAACCCCGCTCTGTCATGGTGGCTCGCGCAGCTGGGAGCAGATGCGATGCCAGACATACAGGTCCATCGCAACGAGGTTCTCGACCCGCAGGGCGCCGGTGAAGGAAGGATGCGGAGTAATCGCAAAGACCTGATGTTGTTCTCTTCTAACGCCGCGCTCCTGAGCAAGCATGAGCAGTTCCGTCATCAACCGCTCCTGCGCCCAGGATCGGTCGGCGAACAACTGCTCCAAATGTGTCACGAATTCGGCCGCGTGAGAGCACTTCAGTTCCACCGGGTCTGCAACCAGAACCTCGCCCTCGGCCGACTCCACGTAGATATCGCCGAACGCTGTGACCATCAAGGGCCGAATTCTCCGTCCAGCCAGCTCCGGCCACAGCCCCAACGCCCGAGCGATGTCGGATTCGGCGGCGGTTGTTACAAACATCGCATCCATCGAGAGTTCTTATTCCTGCCGGCAGCTAGCCGGAGAGTATAGTGAAGTACTCGGGCACGGGATAAAACTGGCCGCCAAGTTTCCGCGGGAGTATGAACTATGCTAGCGGGTATAGAGATCAGCACCGACAAGGCCCGTATCGATGTGGAGCTGGTGCATCGATTTCTCAGTACCAGCTATTGGGCGACCGGCAGATCGCGGCAAACAGTCGAGCGCTCGATTCTGCATTCACTCTGTTTCGGTGCTTACAAGAATGCGCAACAAGTGGGGTTCGGGCGCGCGATCACCGATCGAGCTGTGTTCGCCTATATCGCCGACGTGTTCGTCGTTCCGGAACATCGAGGCGCAGGCATCGGCAAGGCGCTGATCGGAGCCATGCTCGCGCATCCGGATCTTGCAGGACTACAGGTTGTGCTGTTGCGTACCCGGGATGCGGCGGGTCTGTATTCGCAATTTGGGTTTCAGGCGCTGCGACGGCCGGAAGAAGTGATGGGTCGCTATTCGTCAGCTCCATGAGATCAGGGCTCTGCCTCACGCCCCCGGATCCTTCGGATTGCCCGCTACGCCTTCATTCCTCAACCACTGCGTTAGCAGCTTGCAGCGCTCTTCGGACACGCCGAGGCTGCGAAGGGCGTAATCGGTCATCTCCAGCGCCAGCTCGAGCTCGCCCATGACGGCGCGGTCCACGCCCTGGCGGATCAGGTATTTCAGCTCCGATGAGCTGTGAGTACGCACGACCACTGCGATCTTCGGGTTCTTTGCACGAGCGAGCTCGAGGATGCGACGGGCGTGAAAGCCATCGGGTGATGCAATCACGAGCAAGCGCGCATGTTCGATCTGGGCGAGGTCGAGCACGCCATGAGCGGTGGCGTCGCCATACACCGCAGTGATCTTGTCTTCCCGCAGTTGGTCGACGACGCGACGGCTCATCTCGATGACGACGTATTCGAGCCCCTGGGCCTGCAGGCCATGACCGACGACGCTGCCGACGCGGCCGTAACCGACGATCACCGCATGATTGCGCAGATTGGAAACCTTGTGATCCGGCTGCAGAGCCGAACGTTTTCCTTCCTTGCGCGTGAAGAACGCGAGCAGCTGGGGCCGCTCGTTCACCCAACGCGCGATCGGCTCGATGGTCGCAAAGGCGAACGGGTTCAAAGTGATCGATAGCAGTGCGCCAGCGAGAATCAGGTCGCGACCCTCGGGCGGCAGCAAGCCGAGCCCGACGCCCAGGCCGGCGAGAATGAACGAGAACTCGCCGATCTGCGCCAGGCTCGCCGAGATCGTCAGTGCCGTGCGCACGGCATAACCGAACGCCAGCACGATGGCGAACGCGGCCACCGACTTGCCGATCAGAATGACGAACAGCACTCCCAGCAGATCCAACGGCTGACGCAAGATCACCATGGGGTCGAACAACATGCCGACCGACACGAAGAACATCACCGCGAACGCATCCTGCAGCGGCAGCGAATTCTCCGCCGCCTGATGGCTGAGGTCCGACTCGGCCAGCATCACGCCGGCGAAGAACGCACCGAGCGCGAAGGACACATCGAACAGCATGGCCGAGCCGTAAGCGATGCCCAACGCAATCGCCAGCACCGCCAGCGTGAACAACTCACGAGAACCGGTCCGTGCAATCTGCGCCAGCACCCAAGGCACGACGCGTCGGCCTCCGACCAGCATCAGCGCCACGAACATCGCGACCTTCAACGTCGTCAAACCGAGGCTGGCGAGCAAACTGGTTTCGCCGGCCCGATCGCCGGTGTGCGCGAGTGCGGGCAGGAACACCAACGCCAGCACCATCGCCAGGTCTTCGACGATCAGCCAGCCCACGGCGATACGACCCTGCTCGGTATCCAGCTCGTTGCGTTGTTCGAGCGCTCGTAACAGCACGACGGTGCTGGCGACCGACAGCGCAAGACCTAACACGACGCCTGCCGCCGTACCCCAATCCCACAAGCGCGCCAGCCCCCAGCCGATGATGGTCGCCACCGCGATCTGCACGACAGCGCCGGGCAACGCGATGTTGCGCACCTTGAGCAACGAGCCGATCGAGAAGTGCAGGCCGACCCCGAACATCAGCAGGATCACTCCGATCTCTGCCAGCTGGCCGGCGAGACCCGCGTCGGCGACGAAGCCCGGCGTGAACGGACCGATTGCAATTCCCGCGACCAGGTAACCGACGAGCGGCGGCATGCGCAGCCTGGAGGCAAGGAAACCGAATCCCATGGCCAGCACGAAGCCCATGGCGATCAGGGCAATCAGCTCGGATTGATGATGCATGCGCTAGGGGTCACCTATGGGTCGAGTGAAGCGAGCGCGCCGGCGCCCGCGAGAGCGTTCAATAGTAACCGCTCCGCTCGAATCGTCGATCAGTTCTCTCGATGGAACGGACTAACGAACCAGCTCCACGACCAGCTCCCGGCTATCGGCGCGGCCCCGATCGTCCACGGTGCGCACCATGTAATGACCGGCACGTGAGGGATGCCAGCCGATCGCGATACCGGGCGCGCCGGTACCGACGTAACTTTCATCGACGAACCAGTGCAAGCGCCGCACTTCGCTGTCCGCGTTGGCCGCCAGCGGAATCGTTTCGCTGCCGACGCGGCCACTGCGTACCGTGTAAGTCACAGCGATGACAGGCGACGTAATCTGCGGTGCTGTGCCGCTGGGAACATCCCGCTGACAATCCGCCGGCGGCGGCGGACGCCGACGCGGCATGCCGGCCTGCGCGAACAATTGCAGTAGATCAGTGGGCCAGAATTCATAGACCTCGCTGCGCGTGTGCGTCGGATCGTAGGGTGGACATGCCTGCTCGCCCGTTCTCGTATCGACCCACACGCGACGATGAATCTGACTCACGCGAATCGGTGACACACCCGGAATGTACCAAGTGCTCACTACCTGCGGACACTCCGCGTTCGGCAGGTCGCCCGAGGCGCTGCAGACCTCGACTCGCTCCATGCGCGGCGGCTGGCGGTAAATAGGCTCGACCAGCTTTTCCTGCGCGGCGAGCGCATCGAGCAAGCGGAAGAACAACGGCGCCGCCGCTTGCACACCGACAAACGCGGGATTGCCCCGGCCGTCGAAGTTGCCGATCCACACGACCAGCACGTAAGGACCGAAGGTGCCGGCGGTCCAGGCATCGCGAAAGCCCCATGACGTGCCGGTCTTCCACGCAGCCTGAACGCCACTGCGTCGGCGTGCGAACGAATCCTCCGGCCGCGGCGCAGAGCGGAGCATGTCCAAGGTCATGAAGCTCGCTTCTTCCGACAGCGTGCGGACGCCTTCGCTTTGTGGCTCGTCGGCGAGATAGCGCAGCGGAGCAAGGCGACCCCGATTTGCCAACATGGAGTACAGCGTGGCGGTCTCTTCCATCGTGACTTCGCCGCCGCCCAAGGTCAGCGCGAGGCCATAATGTTTTTCGCTCGCCATGCGCGTGACGCCGGCACTGCGCAGGAACTGATAGAAGGATGGCGTCGAAAGTTGTGAGGCGAGGGTGAGCGCCGGCACGTTACGAGAACGGATCAACGCGTCTCGCGCGGTGATCGGACCGACGAACCGGCCGTCGAAGTTTTCCGGATTGAACGGGCCGAAGGCGGTCGGTGTGTCCTTGAGCACCGTTTGCGGATGGATCACGCCCTGGTCGATAGCCAATGCGTAAATGAACGGTTTCAGCGCCGAGCCGGGCGAGCGCTTGGCCAGCGTGCCGTTCACCTGGCCTTCGATCTGGGTATCGAAGAAATCGGCCGAACCAATCATCGCGCGCACCGAGAGATCGCGATAGTCGACGAGCATCGCGGCGGCGTTGTGCATGCCGATATGGTTGTGCTCGCGAACGTAGGTTGCGATGACGCGCTCGAGAGTCTTCTGTGCCCGCAGATCGAGCGTCGTGTTTACTGAGTGGACCGATGCTGGTCGCGGCCGCTGCAAGATTGCATTCGTGAAGTGAGGCGCGGCGAAGGGCAAGTCACGCAGGGACGCGTAGCGCAACGGCGTGGCGATGTAGTCTGTCGAACTCGCGGCGTCGGGATGCTGCTCGATCCAACGAGCAAACAGGCGTGTGCGCGCATCACGGAGGTCGGCAGGCTCGGCCTGTGCAGGTGCACGACGAGCGGGGGATTGGGGGATGAGAACAAGCGTCAGCGCTTCGGAGAGTCCGAGTCGCTTCGCTGACTTGTCGAAGTAGATCAAGCTCGCTGCCCCGACGCCTTGGATGTTTCCCCCGTACGGCATCAGGTTCAAATGGGCTTCGAGGAGATCGCGCTTCGAGTAGCGGAGCTCCAGGTGAATAGCGCGGAAGATCTGCTGGAGTTTGCCGCTGATGGTTCGGGTGTTCAGCCCGTACATCAGGCGGGCGAGTTGCATCGTGATCGTAGAGCCGCCGACTCGCGGCCCGCCGGAGTAACTCGAAACTGCCGCACGGACTAGCGATGCCGCGTTGAACCCGGGGTGCCAGTAGAAGTGCTGGTCTTCGTGGAGCAGGAGTGCTTCGACCAACTCGGGTGAGATCTCTTCGAGCGGTGTCCACAGTCGATATTGATGATCGCTCGCCAACGTCAGCCGCAGCAGCCGGCCTTGGCGATCGAAGATTGCCGTCGACGAGGCAATCTTGTCCGCGAGCGGCTCGCGCGGCCACAGCCGAATCGTGACGAGCGTCGCCGCTACGACGATCGCCACGATTCCAGCGATGATGGCGAGCCGCCAACGCGTCACGGCCGTGACACCTCGATGCGACCAGAAGCCGAGCGACCCACAACGCTGCGGTCATACATCGCCTCACCGTACGCAGGCGGCGTCACATAGCTGCCAACGTTCGTCGCCTTGATCCGATAAACGATTTCCGAGACGTCGCTGTTCGCGTTCGCGTAGAAAACGACGCGATCCTCGCGCATATCAGCGTACTGCAGCGATGCCTTCAGGTTGCCAACGCAGATCTGACACTGCCAAGCGTCGTAGGCTTGCTCGTATCCGCCGTCCTCTTGGCCTTCGACGGCTTCAGCGAACAGGGTCTGCGCTCCTTCCGTCGGGACAACCAACTCGAAGCCGCCCGGCAACAAGTCGACCAGCGCGACGTTGGAATATCCGCCCTCCTTCAGTCCCCGGAACTTCAGGTGCACATCGATCTGCTGTCCCATCGTGATCGACGTGATCGGCTTGCCGCTGCTGTCCGTGTACTCACGCAACACCTCCAGCCCTTGCTTGATCGCCTGCGTCGGTGGCTTGCGGTCGAAGCCGGACTGTTCGATCAGGTAGTACGCATTGAGGTTCGTGTTGTTCGCGAACTTCAGCGCCGCGGCCTGATCCGTGAACTTCACCGTCGGGAACAGACCCTGCGGCAACGTCAGCGACCGCACGCTCTTGTTCTTCAGCACCTCGGCAATCGCCAGATTGCGTTCCGCGCCTTCGGTAGCTGACGCGTATGCATCCAACGCCAGCAGCGTCGTGCCGGCCGACAGCGAGTGGTAGTACCCATCGGTGACTCGTTTCGCCATCGTCGTGAACACATCGCTCGGCACGGTCTTCAACCGCTCCGGGAAGTGCCGCGAGACGATGAACAGTAACAACGCGTCCCGCGTCATCGGGTCGTTGTACAACTCATCGACCGGTGCATCGAAACGCGTGCCGGAGATCAGGTTCTCCGCATCACGGTCCTGGCGCATCAAATCCAGCGATGCTGCCAGCCAGGCAGCAGTGAGATCCTGCTCCCACTGGCCTCGATACCGCTCAGCCAGGCGTTTGCGGAGGGCGGTTAGCTCCGCCGCCATGCGCTGACCCTGGCGCGTCAGTAGATAGATCGCATACGCGCTCTGTCGCTCTTCGGTCAGATTGTTTCCATCGCGCTGCGCGATCTCGCGCAGGTAGTTGTTGCCATTCGCGACCAGGTCACCCGGCACCGCCTGGCCACGTTCGCCGGCTTCGAGCAACAGTTGCTGGGCGTACAGCGAGACAAACTCGACGACGTCATTGCCGCCCGGCCACAGCTTGTACGCCCCAGTCTCAGTCTGGCGCGAGCGCAGCTCGCCAATCAGCGAGGACACATCGGAGCCATCGCGCGTCTTCACATAGCCGAATTCAGGCCGCGAACTCAGCAGCACCGCAGGCATGGACATGCTGACGATCTGTTCCGTGCACGCATACGGATAGTTCGACAGATACGCGACAAAGCCATGCGCGAACTGCAACGGCAGCATCGACGCGCCGGTTTCGAGCGTGCGGTGATGCGGATACATCTGCCGCTCGATGCGAATCTCGCGATCACCCTTCTGCAATACACCCGCGCTCAGCTGCGTCATGAATGGAGTCGCAGGGCGCACGCTGAGATCGATCTTCCGCTTACCGCTCGCATTGCCCGTCCGCGCGATGAAATTCATGTTCGCGGGACCCGGCACATCTTTCGCTCGCAAGCGAAAGCGCACGGAGCCTTCGCGGCCCTCGGCGATGCCCACTTCCTGTTTCGGTTCGCCAACCACTTCGAGCCCGGCGTCGGTTTCCAACGTCACAGCGACCGTGGCGCCGGCGCCCGAGCCTTCGACGTTGTTGGACACGCCGACGCTCACATCGAACTCATCCCCCGGCGAAACCGTCGTCGGTGCGTTCGGTGACAACACGAAGTCGCCACGAACCAACGTGCGACTCTCGTGCACGCCAACGCGATCGTCCGTTACGGCCACTGCCATCACGCGGAGCGTGCCGTTGAAGTAATCCGGCACGGTGTACTTCAGCTCACGCGTCGTCGCGTCCGCATCGACGATGCCCGACCAGTACGCCACCGGCTTCTCGCCTTTGCGACGGAACGGATTGAGATGCTTGCCGAGCAGACCCTCGGCGTCACCGCCGGGCGCGGCGGCCAGGCCGAGCTGGCGGAACTCGGGCAGGATCAGATCCAGAATCTGCGTCGTCGACACCTCCAGCGCGCGCTTCTGGAAGAAATAGCCGAGTGGATCGGGTGTCTTGTACGCGGCGACCTGCAGGATGCCTTCATCGACAGCGAACAACACCAGTCGCGACGGCCGCTCGGTGCGATATCGGAAGGTGACATCCTGGCCCGGCTTCACCAGCGAAGGTGCTTCGACTGTGACGGGATTGCGCCTTGCGTCCACCGCGATGGAGAACGGCTGCACGCCGTAGGACATCGGACTGGTGTAGATCTCGGACGAGCCCGTGTCGCGCACGAAAGTGACCGAGACATAGGCGTTGCCTTCCAACCCTTCCGGCAACGAGATCGTCTGCACCGAGCTGGTCGTCGAAGTCTTGAACCACTTCCACGCGTACACACGCTCGCGCTCGATGGTGATCAAGCCGGCGCCTTCGTACGGGGCACGAATCGAAACCTCCACTTCCTCCCCTGGCGCATAGTCGCGCTTCGACAAGGTCAGTTCGAGCTCGGCGTTCTTTTCCAGCGTGCGTGTGACGTTGCCTTCGCCTGCGACTTGATAGTCGAAGCGGGCGAGCTGCTGACCCGATGCGTCTTTCACCACGTACGCAAAGTTGCCCGGCGCCTCGGTGACGAGCTTCAGCGAATGACCGGCAGCGGGAATCGTCAGTGGCGTATCGCCGAGAGACGTCTCTTTGCGGCGCGACTCGTATTTGAAAGTGCCGTTCGACTGGCGCATCAGCACCGAGACGAAGCGGGTTTCCAGTCGCGTCAGCACCAGGCCGCTGACTTCGGTGCGCTGAGCCTTGGGATCGATCGCGATCAGATTGACCGTGCGCTCGCCGTTGCGAGACAGATAGCCCAGTTCACCGTCGGGTTTGTAGCCGATGAGATAAGGCATGTTGGAGACGAGCTGTGCAGCCTCGGCCGTAACCCCTCGACCGCCGTCGGCTTCGAAACCCTGCGACACCAAGTGCACTCGATACGTCGCCTTTGCGAAGCGCTGCAGGTTCAGCGACAGCGTTGCCTTGCCTTGTGCGTCGGTCGTCGCATCTTCGAGCTGCTCGCTGAAGCCTTCGCGCGCGTATTGCGGATCGTGGAATTGATAATCCGGGTAGGCGCGGAACGAAGGAATGCTCGGCGTCAGCGTCAGATTCGACACGATGCGCCGGCTCTCCGCCGGCGTGCCAAACAGATTCTCCAATTGAATGTGCGCTTCCAGATCGTCGGGCGGGACCCAGCCGTCGGCGGACATTGCGGAGAACGTCGCTTTCATGCGCAGCCGGTCCGGCTGGAAGTCGCGCACCTGGACCGTCGTCGAGCCGATGAGATCGGCGCTGTATTGATCGCGCACGATGGAGAGCGACAGCGTGTACGTGCCGGTCGGCGATGTTTCCTTGGTCGGTTGCCGGATTTCCCCGAAGCCGGCCGGGCCGGGGCGGAAGGTCTCGCGGCGGATGACGGTGCCTTGCGGGTCGGTGACTTCCAGGCGTAGCGGCACGTCAGACATGCGGCCGGTCCATTCCTGATTGCGAACCAACGCGCCGGCGTGGATCTCTTCGCCCGGCCGGTAGATGCCGCGATCCGAAAAGATATAAGCCGACAACGCAGTCCGTTCGGCAGCGCTCTCGACGCCGCCGATATCGAAGCGCGACAGATCGAGCGCGCGGCCGCGCTGATCGAGCGGCAGGAACGAACTGTCGCCGCCGCGACGCGCGAGATACAGCACAGGCGACTTCTCGCGCTGGAAGCTTTTCAATTCAGGGAAGCGTACGTGACCGTCGCCGTCGCTGGTCTCGGTGAGCACGGGCAAGCCGTTGCGACCGATGATTTCGACGGACGCGCCTGCAATCGGCGCGCCGGTCGCGATGGACTGCACGA
This sequence comes from Peristeroidobacter agariperforans, assembly GCF_004138335.1. Taxonomy (GTDB): domain Bacteria; phylum Pseudomonadota; class Gammaproteobacteria; order Steroidobacterales; family Steroidobacteraceae; genus Steroidobacter; species Steroidobacter agariperforans. The sequence goes on from NZ_RYFW01000001.1 coordinate 1,194,622, forward strand.
ACACATCTTGTGAGCCGTCGACTGAGCGCTTCACCACCAGGCCGAGATCGGTGACGACGATGACGCGAGCATCCGCGAGCTGCGCGCCGATGGTTTGATTCCAAGCTTCGGGTGCGTAACTCAGGGGCTGATCGTTATCCGGATTCCACGCTTGCACGCGGAACAGGAATACACCGCGCCGATCGCCGGCGTTGTCGTCGAGATACTTGCCGAGGTCGACCGCTTCGTACTGCGCTTTGCCGGGGTCGCCCGTTTCCAGACGAATGACGTCATAGAAGCGCTCGGTGATGTTGGCGGACTCGAACGCCCAGTTGTTGAACTGCGGGGCGCCGAAGCTGCCGCTGGTCTGAGTCACCAGATGTTGCAACTGGCGCGGCAACAGTCGACCGATCTCGACCCGAACGGCCGGAATGTTGCGAGCAAACAAGCTGACGGTCTTCTCGCCCGACATCGACAGCAGCGAGCCCTGGTGCAGGATGCTCAGCTCGCGCGGGAACTCCGGCACTTGCACGATGCGTTCGACGCTGTCGCCGAGCACATAGCCGCCGAAGGACTTCAGGCCTGCGTCGATCTTGATATAGAGATAGCGGCCCGGCTTGGCCTGATAGCGCAGGCTGTGCAGCTCGTAGTGCTCCTGCTCACCCGGAATCTGTTCGACCTTCAGCGCGTTCTGCGCAGTCAGCACTTCGGGCCGGAACGTCGTGTCGGTCCAGGGATAGGGCTGCCCGGCGCGGCCGCGACTGAATTGTTCCTGCAACTTCGGATCCGGATGTTTCTCCGGCAGCAGCCACACGTGCACCTTCGGCGGCAGGTCCTTTTCGAGCACCGAAAACGATGTGTTGATCAGGATCACCTGGTCGGGCTCGTTGCGCTCATCGCGCACGATGTCGAGCGCCAGGTTGGAAACCTTCAAGCTGTTGAGTCCCGGCACTTCGACGCTGGCGGTCAGCGTGTCTTTGGATTCGTTACCACCGCGCGCGGCACGCGTGCCAGGCTCGATCGTGATTTGCAGGCGACCGGCTTTGGGCGGCACTTCCAGCTGCGCGGAATGCACGAAGGCGTTCAACTTCAACTTGTCGTAGATGACCGTGAAGGCCGGCGCGGTCAGTTCCTTCTCGATGGTGTCCGTCACCTTGTTGAACATTTTCAGCTTCACCCGCTTCTCGAAGCTCTCGGGATCGACGGGGTGCGTGAAGTTGATGCTGGCGACGACTTTCTTGTTGCCGGCGACGACCGGGTCCTGATGGAACTCGGTATTGGCCAGCTTGGCGGCGAACGCCGGCGTCTGGAACGTGAACTCATATTCTTTGAGCGTGACGTGCGAGGCGGCGAAGCTCTGCTTCGACAGCTCGACGTGGTATTGCTGGCCGATGGGCCAGTCGCTGGCCGGCTGAAAGCGCAGCGTGCGATCGTCGTCCCAGGACCACTGGCCCGCGACTGCGGGGCTGATATCGATCCCGGCTTGCGTCGGGTCGACGGGATGCCCGGCGCGCTCCAGCGTTGCGGTCGATGCAGAGAAGGTCACGACCAATGGATTCGGCGGACCCGGCGGCTCGCAGGCATAGCAGGTCGGGCCGGGGGCGCTGACGGCGAACTCGGTCAGCACCGGTTGCGGACGATTTTTGTACCAGTGCCAGCCGTACCAGGCTCCGGCGATCAGCACGGCAATCCCGGCGAGCACGAGTGCGGCGCCTTGCGGGTTCGCGCGCGCGGAAGCGTTGAGGCGGGCTGCGCCTTGGCGAACCGAGCCACTGGCAGCGTTGAACCATCCCGGCGGCTGCCAGTTCAGTTCCCCGAAGATCGTCCGTAAAGCGGCACGAAACCGTTCCATCAAGGCAACCCCATTGCGAGACAGATTGAAGCCCAAATCAGCCAGATCGCGGCGTTAGCCGGCATGTTGGGCGGCGATTCTGCCCGAACCCGGACAGGAATGTGGCAAAGCCGTGGCAGCCGCGGGACAATGCCACCCCGTCGGCCTCGGCCGACTCCGGCCCGGATCGATCCCATGAGCGAGTACACCGCGACCATCTACTGGCAGCGCCTCGGCGCCGTATTCACCGACCAGAAGTATTCCCGGGCGCACGAGTGGCGATTCGATGGCGGCGTGACGGTGCCGGGCTCCAGTTCGCCCCACGTGGTCCGGGTGCCGCTGTCCGATCCGAGCGCGGTCGATCCGGAGGAGGCGTTCGTCGCTTCCCTATCCAGCTGCCACATGCTGTTTTTTCTGTCATTTGCCGCGGCGAAAGGCTTCGTCGTGGACAGCTACGAGGATCAGGCGGTGGGCGTCATGGCCAAGAACGAGGCCGGCAGGATGGCCATGACCGTCGTTACCCTGCGGCCCAAGGTGGTGTTTGCCGGCAAGCAGCCGACCGCCGAGCAGCTGAACGAGCTGCACCATCGCTCGCACGATGAATGTTTCATCGCCTCGTCGGTCAAAACCGACGTACGTTGCGAGCCGGTTGCGTAAATCCGTCCGCCGCGTAGCATTCGCCGTTCGCCTGTCGACCGGTAAAAGTCACGTTACCGGGCGCTGTCGAAAGGGCCTCGGCCACATTCGACCGTCGAATCAGACCGGCCCGTGGCCATCGACCATAGAAAATTCCAGGGTTTCGCCTGCATGAACAAGATTCGCGCGCTTTTGCCTGTCCGGCGTCTGATCGTCGGCTGTGCCTTGCTCCTGCCGTTGCTGGCCGCCTGTGGCGGCGGCGAGCAGGCGGTGTGCGTGGAAAAGGATCAGCCCTATCTGGCGTCGCGTAACAATCCGCAGCTAAAAGTGCCCGACGGCATGACCCAGCCGAACCGCGCGGAGGCACTGACGATTCCGGAGCCCACCGCCGGCCGGCACACTGGCAGCGGCTGCCTGGATGAGCCGCCTTCGTACTTCCGCTCCACCGGCACCACGGCGCGCTCGCCCGAAGAAGTGGTCGCGAGCTGGGCCCAGGCTTGGGCAAACCGCGAAGCGGATGCGGTTGTTGCGCTTTATTCTGGCAGCTTCGCCGCGCCGACGGATTCGGCGGGGAGTGCAGCCTGGCTGGAGCAGCGTCGTGAGCAGGTGGCCACCGGCCCGGTGCCCGATCCAGTTGTCGAAGGCCTGCGCGTCGAACCGGATGGGTCCGACAAGCGCATCGTGCGGTTCGTGCAGAAGTTCGGCACCAACTCGTTGCGTAAGGAGTTGACCCTGGTGCGCGAGGGCGCTTCGTGGCGGATCGTCGCCGAGAAGGTGGCCGAGGTTAAGTAAGCGAGGATTTTCATGGCGCAGACTTCTGCGATTCGTTCGGCGGTGCCGCTGCGCCTCGGCGCCGTCCGTGAGGCGATCGTCGATCGCCTCGAGCGCGTGCTCGGCAAGTCCACCGAGAACGCGACCCGCCGAGACATCTACGACGCGCTTTCCATCGCCGTCCGTGAAGAACTTACCGAGCGGTGGATTGCCACCGGTCACCGGGTGGCGCGCGCCCGCGTGAAGCGGATCTGTTATCTGTCGATGGAGTTCCTGCTCGGCCGCAGCCTGATCAATGCGCTGTCGGCGTTCGAAGATGAGTTGCTCACCGAAGTGCGCGAGACCGTCGAGTCGCTCGGCCACGATCTCGATCACATTGCCGCCGAGGAAGAAGATCCCGGTCTAGGCAATGGCGGTCTGGGTCGGCTCGCCGCCTGCTTTCTCGATTCGCTCGCCACGCTCGGTTATGCGGCCACCGGTTATGGCATTCGCTATGACTACGGCATCTTTACCCAGGTCATCGAGAAGGACGGCGCGCAGCGCGAAGTCGCCAGCTCCTGGTTGGGCTTCCACTATTTCTGGGAGACGGGGCAGGGCGGCATACGCCATCGCGTGCGCTTCGGCGGCCATTGTCGCGCCACTCGCGACGAACAGGGTCGAGTGCGATACGAATGGGTCGATACGCAGGACGTCTGGGCAGTCGGTTACGACTTGCTGATTCCAGGCAACCGCAGCCCGACGGTCAACCATTTGCGGCTCTGGTCGGGACGTGCGATCACGCCGTTCCGCATCGAAGCTTTCAATCACGGCAATTACGCGGCCGCGGTCGCCGAACAGGTCGACGCGAAGAATCTCACTCGCGTGCTGTATCCGGACGACTCGACTCCGCAAGGCAAGGAGCTGCGCTTCAAGCAGCAGTATTTCTTCGTCAGCGCCTCGTTGCAGGATCTGCTCGGGCAGCACATGGCCGAGCGCCGGCCGCTGAAGGATCTGTCGAATGCCATCGCCGTGCAGCTCAACGACACGCACCCGGCGCTGACCGTCGTCGAGCTGATGCGCCTGCTGGTGGATACCTACGACATGGAGTGGGCGGCGGCTTGGAAGATCACGCGTGAAGTGTGCAGCTACACGAACCACACGCTGTTGCCGGAAGCGTTGGAGACCTGGCCGGTGTCGTTCTTCGAGCGGCTGCTGCCGCGCCATTTGCAGATCGTTTATCAGATCAATCGCGACTTCCTGGAGGAAGTGAGCGCGAAGTTCCCGCAGGACCTGGATCGGCGGCGGCGCATGTCGCTCATCAACGAGGACGGCGATCGGCGCGTGCGCATGGCCTATTTGTCGGTGGTCGGCAGCCATCGGGTCAATGGTGTCGCGAAGCTGCACTCGCGGCTGATGCGCGAGACCATCTTCAGCGACTTCGCTCAGCTCTGGCCGGAGCGCTTCACCAATGTGACCAACGGCATCGCCGTCCGCCGCTGGCTGAAGCAGGCCAATCCGTTGTTGTCCGCGCTGCTGACCGAGAAGCTCGGCTCGGCGTGGGAGAACGATCTGGAAGACCTGGAGCGTTTGAAGTGGGCCGCGGACGATGCCGACTTCCGCAATCGTTTCCGCGAGATCAAGCGCGCCAACAAGGAGCGGCTCGCCAAGACCATTCATCAGCTGCTCGGCGTGACGGTCAGCGTCGACGCCATGTTCGACGTTCAGGTCAAGCGCATTCACGAGTACAAGCGGCAGCTGCTGAACCTGCTGCACGTGGTCGCGCGCTATCAGCACCTGCTCGACAACCCGGACGATCCGATGCCGAAGCGCGTCGTGATGTTCGCCGGCAAGGCGGCGCCGGGCTATCACATGGCCAAAGCCATCATCAAACTGATCAACAACATCGCGCACGTCATCAACAACGACGCACGCATCGGCGACAAGCTGAAGGTCTGTTTCCTGCCGGACTACGACGTGTCGTTGGCGCAGGAGATCATGCCGGCGGCCGACCTGTCGGAGCAGATCTCCACGGCCGGCATGGAAGCGTCGGGCACCGGCAATATGAAGTTGTCGTTGAATGGCGCGCTCACCATCGGCACGCTCGACGGCGCCAACATCGAAATCAAGGATGCGGTGGGCGACGAGAATATTTTCATCTTCGGCATGACCACCGAAGAAGTGGCCGCGCGCCGTGCGCAGGGCTACTCACCCGCGGACGAAGTGGCCAAGAATCCAGCTCTGAAACGCGCCATCGAGCTGATCGACTCCGGTTATTTCACGCCGGACAATATCTTCGACTCCAAGGTGGTGAGCGACCGGCTGCTCAGTCACGGCGAGCACTTCATGGTGCTGGCGGACTTCCATGAATACATGGAGGCCCAGGCGCGCGTCGACGAGTTGTTCCGGAACACTGAAGAATGGACCCGCAAGTCGGTGATCAACGCGCTGAGCATGGGGCCGTTCTCCAGCGATCGCAGCATCCGCGAGTACGCGGATAATATCTGGTCAATCAAGCCGGTGCTGTAAGACGGCGGTTGGCTGTTGGTGGTTGGAGATCAGTCATGGAACCTTGGCCGACATCGTGCTCTTCTTGTTAGACCAGCCTCTAACTCCTAAATCGCCAACAACTGCTATGTCTTCCGCTCTCTCCGATCTCGATCTGCACCTGTTCGGTGAGGGCAATCATCACCACATTCACCAGAAGCTGGGTGCGCACCTGGAAGTGCACGACGGCGTCGCCGGCACTCGCTTCGCCGTGTGGGCGCCGAATGCGCGACGGGTCAGTGTGGTCGGTGAGTTCAATCATTGGGACGGCAATCGCAATGTCATGCAGATGCGCGGCCACTCGGGCGTATGGGAAACATTCGTCCCGGGCGCCGGCTTAGGCTCGCTGTATAAGTTCGAGATCGTCGGTGCGCACGGACAGCACCTGATGAAAGCGGACCCGTATGCATTTCAGATGCAGCTGCGCCCCGACAGTGCTTCAGTCATCGCCGACCTCGGCGGCTACAGCTGGGGCGATGCCGATTGGCTCGACCGCCGCCGCAACTGGGATCCACTGCGCGCGCCCATCTCCATCTATGAATTGCACCCCGGGTCGTGGCGCCGCTCGTGGCATCGCAAGCCCGCATTTCTGACCTGGGACGAGCTGGCCGATCAGCTGATTCCGTATGTAGTCGACATGGGTTACACGCACGTCGAGTTGGTCGGCGTCGCTGAGCATCCCTTCGACGGGTCGTGGGGCTATCAGGTCCTGGGGCATTTCGCACCGACGGCGCGGCACGGCACACCGCAGGATTTCATGCGCTTTGTCGATCGACTGCATCAGGCCGGCATTGGCGTGTTCATGGACTGGGTGCCCGCACACTTTCCTCGCGACGGTCACGGCCTCGCCGACTTCGACGGCACGGCGCTGTATGAGCACGCCGATCCGCGTCGCGGCGAGCACATGGAGTGGGGCACGAAGATCTTCAACTACGGCCGCCACGAGGTGCGCAATTTTCTGATTGCGAACGCGCTGTTCTGGATCGAGCAATATCACATCGACGGGCTGCGGGTGGATGCGGTCGCCTCGATGATCTATCTCGACTACGCGCGCAAGCACGGTGAGTGGACGCCGAATCAATATGGCGGCCGCGAGAATCTCGAAGCGATCGACTTCCTGAAGCAGCTGAACTGGACCGTCGGTCATTATCACCATGGCGTCGTCACCATGGCCGAAGAATCGACATCGTTCGCGGGCGTCACGCGGCCGGTGCACCTGGGCGGGCTCGGCTTCCATTTCAAATGGAACATGGGCTGGATGAACGACACGCTGCGCTACATGGCGCTCGATCCGATCCATCGCGGTCACAATCACAACCTGATCACGTTCTCGTTCGTGTACGCGTTCTCGGAGCACTTCATCCTGCCGCTGTCGCACGACGAGGTGGTGCACGGCAAGCGTTCGTTGCTGGACAAGATGCCGGGCGACGAGTGGCGCAAGCTCGCCAATCATCGCTTCCTGATGGGCTACATGATGATGCACCCGGGCAAGAAGCTGCTGTTCATGGGCGGCGAGTTCGGGCAATGGCACGAATGGCGCGACTACGAAGATCTCGCCTGGGCCGCGCTCCAGCATCCGCACCATCGTCAGCTGCAGTCCTGGTGTCGTGCGCTGAATCGTTTGTATCGCGACTATCCCGAGCTCCATGGCAGCGACAACAGCTGGGAAGGCTTTCGCTGGCTGGAAGTCGACAATGCCAACGAAAGCGTGTTCGCGTTCATGCGCCAGCGGCTGCCGGGCGAGGGTGGCACGCAGTTGCTGATCGCGTTCAACGCCACGCCGGTGCCGCGTGACAATTACACTTTTGGCGCGCCCGCCGGCGGGCGCTATCGCAAGCTGCTCGACAGCGACGACGCCGCATTCGGCGGCTCAGGCTATGCACCACAGACGGAAGTGCAGGCGTATGACGAGCCGTGGCGCGACTTCCCGGCCCGGATCACTTTGAACCTGCCGCCGCTCGCGGTGGTGATCTGGGCGCGAGATTGATGTGCGGCGGAGCCTGAAAGTACCAAGTCAATAAGACATCTTCGCGATTCGCTACTTTTCATGCGGCCCCCGGATCGGTCACCATTCCACCGATGAACGCCGTACCAGCAGATTACTCGCACGCCAGCCTGCAAGCCGGGTCCCCTCAGCCTTTGGGCGCCACCTGGACCGGCGATGGTGTGAATTTCGCCGTCCATGCCAGCGGCGCCGCGCGCGTCGAATTGTGCCTGTTCGATGACAGTGGCGAGCACGAGCTGACCCGCCTGGTGCTGCCCGAGCGCACCGAAAATGTTTGGCATGGCTTTTTGCCTGCGCCGCACGGCGTGCCCGGCATGGTGTATGGCTATCGTGCGCACGGCCCGTACGACCCGTCGTACGGCTTGCGACACAACCCGAACAAGCTGCTGCTCGATCCCTATGCGCGTGCGCTCGCCGGCAAGTTCGAGTGGAATCCGGCGCTGTTCGGTCATCTGCCGGATCAACCCACCGAGCAAATAAACACAGCGGACAGTGCGCCATACGTGTACAAGGCGCGCGTCGTGCAATCCGAATTCGCGTGGAGCGAAGATTGTCCGCCGGCGGTGCCGTGGCGTGACACCATCATTTATGAATTGCACGTCAAAGGATTCACGAAGCTGCACCCCGCCGTGCCCGAGCGTGAGCGCGGCAAGTTTCTCGGCCTCGCGCAACCGGCGGTCATCAACTATCTCAAGGCGCTTGGCGTCACTGCGGTCCAGCTGTTGCCGGTGCAGGCGTTCGTTCCCGAGGAGTTCCTGGCCAGGCGCGGCCTGGTGAACTATTGGGGTTACAGCTCGCTGGCCTGGTTCGCGCCGCATCCGGATTACGTGATCGAAGATCCGGTCGCGGAATTCCGCACCATGGTGAAGGCGCTGCACGCCGCCGGCATCGAGGTGATTCTCGATGTGGTGTTCAATCACACCGCCGAAGGCAACGAGAAGGGGCCGACGCTGAGCTGGCGCGGCTTGGACAATGCTGCGTACTACAGGCTCGACAGCACCAATCTGAGCCGCTACGTCGATCGCTCCGGCACCGGCAACACGATTGCTATCGGCAACGCTGCCGCCCGCAATCTGATCATCGATTGCATGCGCTACTGGGTCGAGGAAATGCACGTCGACGGCTTCCGTTTCGATCTGGCCGCCGTGCTGGGTCGGGACAACGCTCCGTTCCGCACCGATGCCGCATTTTTCAAAGCGGTCGCGAACGAGCCGTCGCTGCGTTACGTAAAGCTGATCGCCGAGCCTTGGGACGTGGGGCCGGACGGTTATCAACTCAGCCATTTCCCGGCCGGCTGGTCGGAATGGAACGATTTGTATCGTGACACCGTGCGCGGGTTCTGGCGCGGCAATCCCGGCATTCTTGGCAATCTCGCCGAGCGCTTCGCGGGCTCCAGCGATTTGTTTCGGGCCTCGGGTCGCCGGCCGACAGCGAGCATCAATTACATTTCCTGCCACGATGGCTTCACTGCTTACGACGCGACCGCCTATGAGCAAAAGCACAACGAAGCCAACCTCGAAGACAACCGCGACGGCCACAATCACAACTTGAGCTGGAACGGCGGCGTCGAAGGACCGAGCGACGATCCGGCGGTGGTGGAGCTGCGCGAACGGCAGATCCGCAATCTGCTCGCGACCTTGCTGCTGTCGCAGGGCGTGCCCATGTTGCTGGCCGGCGATGAGTTCGGCCGTACGCAACGAGGTAACAACAATGCCTACTGCCAGGACAACGAGATCAGCTGGCTGGATTGGTCGCTGGCCGAGCGCCGCAGCTGGTTGATCGCATTCGTACGGCAACTGCTCACGTTGCGCCGGTATGCGGCCGGCCTGAGACGCGACACCTTCCTGAAAGGCGCGCGCCAGGTGGATCGCGAGCACAAGGACATCAGCTGGCGGCATCCGCTCGGGCACGAGTTGAACGCCGGTGACTGGCACGATGCGAACGCCCGTGCCATCGGCGTGCTGATCGGGCATGCTTTCACCGATCCCTATGGAACACCGAACGGACATCTGCTGTTTCTGTGCAATGCTGGGGACCAACCTTGTGACTTCCGCTTGCCGGCGCCAACCACGGGTGTGGTCTGGCAGACCGTGTTCGACACGTCGCGCTGGCGTGCGAACGATCTCGGCGACCGTCTCGGCGCCGGGGAGAATTGCGTGGTCGCGCCGCACTCCTGTGTATTGCTCGCCGATGGCGATGCCCCGAGCTCGATTCGCAGCGGGTTCTCGCTGAAAACGTAAATGGACAATCCGATCCGCCAACTCGCCCAGTTGTACGGAATCGCGGATTCCTATTTAGATTTTCGCGGCCAGCCCAAACAGGTTTCGGCCGAATCGCAGGCCGCCATCCTGGCGGCCCTGAGCGTAGATGCGGCCGACGCCAAGGCAGCCGAGACGTCCATTCACGAATATCACACGCGCCGCTGGACGGGATTCGTGCCGCCGGTGCTGGTCGTGACCGAAGGCAAGCCGATCGGGGTGCCGATCGCGGTGCCGGTCGATCTGGCCGCCAAGAAGGTGGATTGGGGCATTACGCTCGAGAGCGGCGAGCCGCGCGCCGGCAGCGCTCAGCTATCCAAGCTGCAGGCGATCGAGGAAGCGAAGATCGACAATCGTTCCTATCGGCGCCTGACCGTGTCGTTGCCGGCTTTGCCGCTGGGTTATCACACGGCCTCGCTTGCCCTGGACACCGGCCTGCAAGGAACCCTGCGCGTTGTCGTGACGCCCGACCAATGTTTCGAGGCTCACGCAATTGCCGAGGGCAAGAAGCTCTGGGGCATCGCCGTGCAGTTGTATTCGCTGCGCGCCGATGACAACTGGGGCGTCGGCGATTTTCGAGACCTGCGCCATTTGATTCGACTGTCGGCGCCGCTCGGCTGCGGCATCATCGGTCTGAATCCGCTGCACGCGTTGATGCCGGCGAATCCGGCGCACATCAGTCCCTACAGTCCTTCGAATCGGCAGTTCTTGAACGTGCTGTATGTCAGCGTCGAGGATGTGCCCGACTTCGCCGAGTGCGAGCCGGCGCGAAAGCGGGTTGCCGAGCCAAAATTCCAGGCGATGTTGCAGGAAGTGCGCGCGACTCGGAACGTAGACTATGTGCGAGTGGCGGCGGCGAAGTTTGAAATCCTGTCGTTGCTGTACGCGAGTTTCCGCGCGCGCCACCTCAATGGAAACACGCCGCGCGGTCAGGCCTTCCGGCAGTTCCAGGAGATCCAGGGCGAGCCGCTACGCCTGCACGCCATCTACGATGCGCTCGACGGCCATCTGCGTCTGCAAGGTCCGCAGTACTGGGGTTGGCCGAGCTGGCCCGAGGAGTATCGCGATCCCACGTCATCCGCGGTGGAGCGTTTCGCCCGCGAGCGCGCCGAGGACGTCGAATACTTTCAATTTCTGCAATGGCTCGCTGCTGAGCAATTGGCCGCTGCGCAGAGCGCCGCGCGTGAAGCAGGCATGGCCATTGGCATCTATGGTGACGTTGCCGTCGGTGCGAATCCGGCCGGATCGGAAACGTGGTCCAACCGTCATCTGTATTTGCAGGGCGCGTCGGTCGGCGCGCCTCCGGATGCGCTGGCATTGAAAGGTCAGGACTGGGGCATTCCGCCGCAGGATCCGGTCGAGCTGCGCGCACAACAGTACCAGCCATTCGTCGGCCTGGTCCGTAACATGATGCGTTATGTGGCAGCGCTGCGCTTCGATCACGTGATGACGTTGTATCGATTGTGGTGGGTGCCGCGCGGACTGCTGTCGAAGGACGGAACATATGTCCACTATCCGTTAGCGGATCTGATCGCGATTCTCGCGTTGGAAAGCCAGCGCAATCATTGCATCGTGATCGGCGAAGACCTGGGTACGGTGCCCGAAGCGATGACCGAGGCGATGGAGCACTATCGCGCCTATCACTACAAGGTGCTGATGTTCGAACAGTTCGCCGACGGCACGTTCAAGCGGCCCGATCAATATGTTCGGCACGCGATGGCGGTCGTCACGACACACGACTTGCCGACGCTGCGAGGCTGGTGGGAAGGCAGCGACGTTACGTTGCGTGCGCAGCTCGATTTGTATCCGACCGATGAGCTGCGTCAGCAAGCACACGATGCGCGCGTGCGTGATCGCGTCAGTTTGTTGCGAGCGCTGGTTGCTGCGGGCTTATGGCACTGGCGCGATGGTGAGTCGCTGCCAACGTACTCGGCCGCGTTGTCGCGCGCAGTGCATGCTTTCATCGGCTTGTCCAGCTCGAACATTGCACTGCTGCAGATCGAGGACCTGATCGGCATGACCGATCCGGTCAACGTGCCAGGCACCGACACCGAGCACGCCAACTGGCAACGCAAGGTGACCGCGTCACTAACTGACATATTCTCCAGCAGTGAGACTAAAGATATTCTCGCGGCGATGGATGCGGCTCGCAAAGGTGTGAACCCGAACGCCTGAGCCGTGTGGGTTTTCTGATATCGTGCGCCGCGTTGAGGGAAGAAGCATGCATCGCAGCCGTCTCGCTGGATTCATCATCGACTGCAAGACCGACAATCTCGAGCAGGCCGCGCAATTCTGGTCTGCCGCACTCGGCTATGAGCTGCGGCCAAAGAACGAAGAGCCCAGTCCACTCTACCGCTGCATGCAGACCGACGAGCTCGGTTTGCACGTCGAAGTTCAGACCGTGCAGCACGACAGCCGCGTCCACCTGGACATCGAAACCGATGACATCGAAGCGGAAGCCCAACGGCTGGAGGCGCTCGGCGCCCGGCGTGTCGAAAAGGTTCACACCTGGATCGTCATGGAAGCACCTACAGGCCAGCGATTCTGTATAGTCCGGCCGCAGAACAAGAACTTCGCGGCAACCGCGAACCAATGGAAATAGGGCGGGATACCCGTCAATCCGTATTAGGGGATGCAAAGTTTGCTGTTGTCGGTGGATCCATTTCGTCGTGTGGTGCGTTACACCGCGGCGAGAAGGGAACACCGCCTGGGAGGAAATGTGATGTTTAGAATGAGCAAGTCCGATTCACCGCCGGTGCGTCTGCGAGTGACCCCTGATCCCGAGCGAGCCGCCGAGCTGCAGCGCCGCATGGAGGCGCTCCAGTACCGGCCCGAAACCGGGTTCCATCGCGATCGGCTGCAAGGCAAGACCGAGCGGCCGGTTCTCCGACTGGTGAAATAACCAACTCAGCGCATCTGGGACAAGACAGGGCGATCGATCCAGCGGGTCGATCGCCCTTTTCTTTTTCAGGTGGCCACCCACCACACGACGCCACTGGCCAGCACGATGCCCGGCAGGATGCGCCAGGCCGGCACCGGCAGCATCGGCTTGACACGCACGTTACGACGATGACCGGTGAGCATGGCGACGACCAGGTTGTCTTTTCTCACCAGCAGATAAAACAAAATGGCGGCGATGTGCAGGCCGACGAAGATGAGAATGGCGTTGAACACGACCTCGTGGATCTCCGCCAGCGTGCGGCTGGTATCGAAGCTCACCAGGTGCGACAGCGGGCCGGATTCGATGCCGTCCACATCGCTTACAAACAAACCGATCGCCACTTGCGCCAGCATCAGCGCCAGCATCACTGCGACGCTCCAGCCGCCGAGCGGGTTGTGGCCGGCGTCGCGATGCGCTTCGCGCGACTCGCGCATATAAGCAACGATGCCGCTCGGGCCACGCAGGAATTGTGAGAAGCGCGCGCTCGAGCTGCCGGCGAAGCCCCAATAGATACGAAACACCAGCAGGCCCAGCAGCGCATAGCCGCTGTAGCGGTGCCAGTCCATCACGTTTTCTTCAGCCGTCCACCACGACAGGGTGATACAGAAAACAAACAACCAATGCGTGAGCCGCACCGGCCAGTCCCAGATGCGAATGGCGGTGTCGTTCGAAGTAGCGCTCGTGTCGTTCACAGTGTCGTATCCGTAAGCCCGGCCGTCGATCGCAAACCATAGCATCGCTCGCCATCGAAATGGCTTACGCGGCTGTAAGCTCAGCGCAGCCGGATTTTTTCCCACGCTCCCGAACGCCAGCGCAGCCACAGCACCGTCGAGATCAGGATGATGTAGGTGAGCGCGGCCAGCCAGCCGCCGAGCGCCCCCAGGCCGAATTGCGGCAGGCCTTCGATCCAGCCGCCGCCCGGCGTGAACGACAGCATGTGCGCCAGGGGCACGAACACCAGCCACGACAGCGCCAGGACGCACAGCGCAGGCACTGTGGCGTCGCCCGCGCCGCGCAGGCTGAAAGAGGAAGCGAAGTTCAACCCATCGAACAGCTGATATGCCGCCGCTACCCACATCAGCGTCGTGCCGAGCTGGATCACCGCCAGCGCCTGCGGATCGTTTGCGGCTACAAACGTGGGAATCAGCCAGGGGGCGGTAAGCCCGAGCAACAGGCCGATCGTGCCCATATACGCCATGCACATCACAATGATGCTGTTGCCGATCCGCCGGGCCCAGCCGCGGTCGCCCATGCCGATGGATTGACCCACCAACGTCGTGCCCGCCATGGCGATGCCGATCGCCGGCATGAACGAGATCGACGTGAGCATCATCACGACCTGGGTCGCGGCGCCATCCACGGTGCCCAGATGGACCTGCATGAGTTGAAACATTGCGAAGCCGAGCACGTCGGCCGCGATCAACATTCCCATCGGCAGGCCGAGCTTGCACTGCCCGACGAGCTTGCGAACGCGGGGCCGCCACATCAATCGCGAATGAAACACGCGATGCATCTTCGGTGCGACGAATATGCTCAGCGCCACCAGCAGACCCAGCGCCTGCGCGCAGTTCGTCGCCCAGGCGCCGCCCGCGATGCCCCAACCGAGCTCGAAAATAAACAATTGAGCGAACACGGCGTTGCTGACGCAGACCAGCGCCTCGACCATGAACGAGATCCGGGGTCGGCCGATGCCGTTGAAGAAGCCGACGATGCCCCACAGCGCCACGCCCAGTGGAGCGCCGTACATGCGCGGTTCCCAGAACTGCACCGACAACGCTTGCACCTCTGGATCGAGGCCGAACGGATCGAGCACCGCGTTGCCGTTGATTGCGATCAACCAGAACAGCGGGGCGACCGCCAGCGCCGCCCACATCGAAATCCAGCCCGCTTGCGACGCGCGTTTGAGCCGTCGCCCGCCGAACGCTTGCGCGACCAATGTCTGACCCGCGAGACCGACGCCGCCGAACAATGCGATACAAGCGATCACTGGCCAGTGAATCGCGGCGATGGCGGCGAGCGCGCTGGTGGAGATGCGACCGATGAACCACGTGTCCGTCAGATTCAGGATCGCTTGAATGGCGCTGTTTGCCGCGAACGGAATCGCGAGCGCGACGATGGCGCGCACATCCACGTGGGCGCGACCCGACGCGTCCAGCCGTTGCGCCGGCAAGGACGAGAGCGGAGCGGGCGCTTTGGGGAGGGCGGTGTCCATGGCCGGCCAGTGAGCAAAAGGACGCGCAGCGTAGCGTTTGGCCGCGCAATAAAAAAGGCGGCCCGAAGGCCGCCTTTCGTTAGCAACGATTGCCCGGATCGTTTAGTTCGCAGCCTGCTGCGAGAACTTCAGACGCACCATGGCGCGCTGTTCGACCCGCTCGCCGTTCTTCTCGACCGGCTCGAAGCGCCACTGACGCACGGCGCGGATCGCGGCGTCGTCGAACACATCGGCGGGGCTGGCGTTACGCACTTCCACCTGATCGACCGAGCCGTTGGTCTGCACCGTGAAGGCCAATTCGACCCAACCTTCGATGCCACGCTTGCGAGCTGCATCCGGATAGGCCGGCGACACCATGCGCACGCGCTTCAACGAAGCCGCGGACACGACGTTCGTCAGCTGCGAGTTCTGCTCGCGGGCCGCGATCAAATCGGCTTCGGCCTGCGCAATGGCCGGGCCGTTGAAGCGCTGACCCACATCCTTCGCAGCGGCAATGAGCTGCGCGGAACGATCATAAGCCTTGGCATTCATCGCCTGGCGGCCGGAGTCGAGCAGACGCGCCGAGAGCGTGCGCGCCAGTTCGTCGGCTTCCGGACGATTCGGTGCGGCGGCACGCAGATTCGCCAGCACGTCGCGAGCGCTGTCGCCCGGCGGATCGATCAGCTTGCCTTCGTTCAGGCGCGTACGAACGTCAGCAACCATCGCGTCGATGTTCGGACCCGCACCTGGCTGCGAGGCGGCCGGCGTCGCCGGACGGCGTGTGCCAGCGGATTGTGCCGGAGCGTTCGTGGCCGTGTTCGGGCCAGCGCCCGGACTACCGGCGCGGGTCGCTTCAGCAAGCGCACGTTCGACCGCGGCCAGCGCGCTGCCCGCCGAGCCCATCTGACGCGCGCCCTGCACATATGCAGTGGCCGTTTCGATGTTGCCGCCAGCGAGCGACTTGCGGGCTTCTTCGGTCAACTGCGCGCTGAACTCACGAATGGTGGTCAGCACCGTCGGATCCGTCGGATCGAGACGGCGTGCTTCCAACAACGCATCCCGTGCGCTGCCATTGTTCGGAGTCAGCAGACGGCCGTTGGCCATGCGATCGTTCGCAGTGTTGAGCAGCGAGCGCACGCGGTTGCTGACGTCCTGAGCCTGCGAGAGTTTCAAACGTTCACGTTCACGCGCGACCTGGGTATCCAGGAACGCGAGACGCGGGTGGGCCGAATCGATATCGCGCGCGGTTTCGATCGTGCGGATGGCTTCTTCCAAACGTTCGGCCAGCAGTGCGGCCTCGGCGCGTTCGAGGATCTTGTCCACGACCGAGCGGATGCCGTCTTTCGCTTCCTGGCTGTTCGGATCCAGCGCCAGCGCGCTTCGATACAGGTCCAGTGCGCTCTCGCCCTGCGGCTCGATGAACTTGTTCTGAGCGAACGCATCCTTGGCCAGCGCCAGCTCGGCTTTCACCGGATCCGGACGTTCCGGCACGCCGCCCGGCTGCTGCGCTCCCGGCGCGGCGGGGGCATTCACGACCGGGGGCACTTCGGGCTCGCCGGTGAAGCGGTTGACGCCGAACCAGATGCCGCCAATGACCACCAGCAGACCAGCGGCGAGCGCGCCGTAGGTCATCACGTAATTTTTGCTGCCGCCTTCGCCGGCCGCACCGCCCGTGCTCAGGCGCTGCCCGGCGGCGGACAGATCCAAATGCTGTTTGACCGCCGCTTCCAGCGCGAGGCGCGTCTGGCCATGTGACAACGGCGTGAGCAGGAATCGGAAGATCCGGCCGGCGGCGGTGAGCTGCATCAGCTGCGAGTTTTCTTCGCGCTTGCCGGCTACCACCACGACCAGTTCAGGGAAATGCTGAGTCAGCTGCGCAACCATCGAGGCCACGTCGGCGGTGCTCGCAGTATCCGCGACCAGCACACCCGGCTTCAGGTTGGAGAGTTTCTCGGCGACATGATCGAGGTCGGGCGCAAACGCGACCGGCACGCCACGCGGGGCGGCCTTTTTGACCGTTTCCACCAGGTTGGCGTCACGGCTCAGCACCAGGATGGGCGGCTGATGGCCTTCCTCTAGCTGCCGTAGGGCTTGTGAATCGTCGATCTCCAAATTGACCTCGTCCTGAGTGTTTCCGTGTCCTGAAGAACGACTATGTTGCGCGTTGGCCATAGACCCCTCCGGGGGTTTTTGCTTGTCGCGTAATACTACTTATGCAAGATGGATCGGCTGCGAACTGTATCTGTCTTTTCCGGCTCGCTCGCGTGAACTGCCGCGCAAAATTGGCATGCGCCGTTCAGCAAATGTCCCTGCGTGAATTTCCTCTCTCGCCTGCCCTCTGTAGACACCCGCTGCCGGTTTGATGCCGATACGATGAGCCGCTGATCCGGACGGTCGGGTGGCGGGCGTGATCCTACCCCTTTGTCAGCCGCGTGCCAGCGGTAAAGTTGTTGGCAAGTGGCTACGACGTGCTCCGCTGGGGTGCGAATAGGGGTTTGGATGAGGACCACAGTTGCCACCCAAGCGTTAGGGCTGCAGGATCTGTTCAGTTAACCGCCTTTGTTCAGCAATTTTTTCGTACCAGCCATCGTGTCCAAACCGCCGTTAGCACCGATGCGATCACATCGCGTCTCCTCGCCCAATGGCGCGCGCGATGACGTTTATTACTGGCTGCGCGACGACACGCGCAGCGATCCCGACGTCCTGAGTTATCTGAAGGCCGAGAATCAATATACCGAGGCCATGCTGGCCCCGGCCCAGCCGCTGATCGACCGGCTGTACACCGAAATCGTCGCGCGCTTGAAGCAGGATGACTCGACCGTGCCGGTGCGTTACCACGGCTACTGGTACGCCATCCGTTTCGCCGCCGGCCAGGAATATCCCATCGTCGTGCGCTGGCCGGATGCGCCCGGTGCGGAAGAAGTGATATTGCTCGATGGCAACGCGCTCGCTTCCGGGCAGCCGTTCTTTCAGTTGGGCGGCTATGAGATCAGCCCGGACAATCGCTTGCTGGCGTACACCGAGGACACGGTCGGGCGCCGCCAGTATCGGCTCCGGGTCAAGGATCTGACGACCGGCACGTTGCTGCCGGACGTGATCGAGAACGTCGGCGCCGGCGTGGCCTGGGCCGAAGACAACCGCACCTTGTTATATGTGGAGCAGGACCCGGTGACGCTGCTCGGCCGGCGCATCCGCCGTCATCGTCTCGGCGACAGCGGCGAGGATGTGCTGGTTTACGAAGAGCCGGACGAAAGCTTCGATCTCACCGTCGAGCGCAGCAAGTCGGAGCGTTATCTGCTGATCGCCTCGGAGAGCACCACCTCCTCGGAGTGGCGTTATGCACGGGTCGACGATCCGGGCTTCGATTTCAAAGTGGTCGTGGCGCGCGAGGAGGACCACGAATATCAGCTCGATCATCTCGACGAGCGCTTCCTGTTGCGGACCAACTGGCAGGCGCTGAACTTCCGCATCGTCGAAGTGCCGGTGGAGCAGGCTGCCGATCGCAAGCAGTGGCGCGACGTGATCGCGCACGATCCGGAAGTATTCATTCAGGACTTCGAGTTGTTCCGCACGTTCGTCGCGGTGAGCGAGCGCTCGCAAGGCTTGATGAACGTGCGCGTACAGCGGTGGGGCGAAGCGCCGTTCCATCTCAGGGCCGACGATCCCGCTTACACCATGGCGCTCGGCTCCAATCCCGAGCTCGACACTACACGCTTGCGTTATGTGTATACGTCGCTCACCACGCCCGGCACCACGTATGAATACGATCTTGCCGACGGCTCGCGCACCGTGTTGAAACGTGAGCCGGTGCTCGGCGATTTCGATCCAGCAAATTACGTCAGCGAGTTCGTGTGGGCGCCGGCGCGCGATGGCGAGCGCATTCCCGTCTCGATCGTGTATCGCAAGGGCACGCCGCTGAACGGCAGCGCGCCGTTGTATCAATACGGCTATGGCTCGTACGGGCTGAGCATGGAGCCGGCGTTCAGCTCGTCACGGCTGTCGTTGCTAGATCGCGGCTTCGTGTATGCGATGGCTCACATCCGCGGCGGCCAGGAGCTGGGCCGGCGCTGGTACGACGCCGGCCGGCTGGAACAGAAGTGGAACACCTTCAACGATTTCGTCGACGTGACTGATTATCTGGTGACGCGAGGCTACTGCGCGCGCGACAAAGTGTTCGCTGCCGGCGGCAGCGCCGGCGGGCTGCTGATGGGCGTGATTGCCAACGTCGCGGCCGACCGCTATGCCGCGCTGGTCGCGCACGTGCCGTTCGTCGACATCGTCACCACCATGCTCGACACCAGTATTCCCTTGACCACGCTCGAATACGACGAGTGGGGCAATCCGAACGAGGCCGCTGCCTACGCCTATATGCTTTCTTATTCGCCGTACGACAATATCCGCCACCAGCATTACCCAGCCATGCTGGTCACCACCGGACTATGGGATAGTCAGGTGCAGTATTACGAGCCGGCCAAATGGGTCGCGAAGCTGCGACGGCACAACACCGGCAACCGGCCGCTGTTGATGCACGTCAATCTGGAGGCCGGGCACGGCGGCAAGTCGGGGAGATATGAGCACATGCGCGAAGTAGCGCGAGAATATGGATTCGTCATCGCACTGGCGGAAGGTGCGAGAATCGGGGAGGCGCCGTGAGTCACACCGGGTACATTCTGCTCGCTGATGACAATCCCACCGACGCGGAGTTGACGATCCGCGCACTGGAGATCGGCGGCGTTTCACAGCAAGTCGTGTGGGTGCAGGATGGCGAGGCCGCCTTGCACTATGTGTTTCGTCAGGGTGTTTATGCGCAGCGGCTGTCGGGCAATCCGAAACTGATGCTGCTCGACCTGCACATGCCGAAGATCGATGGCCTGGACGTGCTGGCGCAGATCAAGGCCGATCCCAGGACCCGCTCGACGCCGGTGGTGATCATGTCCTCGTCCGACCAGGAGTCGGACATGGCGCGCAGCTACGAGGCGCACGCCAATAGTTACATCGTGAAGCCGGTGGACTTCAAGCAATTCACCGACCAGGTTTCGCTGCTCGGCCAGTACTGGACACGCATCAATCGCGCGGGTCCCTGAGAAGCGGTTAGCGGTTGGCGGTTAGTTAAGAGGGCTGTTGGGATTCCATTCCTCTTCTGAATTCGTCCGAACCAACCGCCAACCGCCAACCGCTAACCGCCAACCGCTTCCCAAATGTGCTCTGCGTCTCCCTTTACAGCTCAGAGTTCCCCCTAATCGTGCCAATCCCCGCGGGCGCCGGGCATACTTCGGTGGCTCCGCGGGGACTGTTTTTCTAGGCTGGCGCGCTCGCGCCGGGAGACTTGGCCATGGGTGTCATCCTGATCGCATTCGAGCGCGAGTCAGAGCAAAGCGCGCTTGAAACATTGCTGTCGGGTCGCGGTCATCGGGTGTTGAAATCCTCGAATGGACTCGCGGCACTGGACGTAGCGCGGCGCGAGCCGCCGCAAGCCATCGTTTCCGACATAGTCCTGCCTCGCATGGACGGCTTCGCTCTGTGCCGCAAATGGAAGCAGGACGAGCGCCTGCAGAGCATTCCGTTCGTGTTCTACACGCGCCGGCACGACGATCCGAAGTACGAGCGCTTTGCCCTGGAGCTGGGCGCCGAACGCTTCCTCTCCCGTGCGACCGCGCCGGATAAACTGCTGAGCGCACTCGATGAATTGTTGCCGGCAGGTCACGTGAATGGCGCGCGCACCAACGGCCACGGTAACGGTGCGAGCGGCAACACTCGCCCGATGAACATGCTCGACACGGCCGCTCTGCAGCGCTTCGCCGTGCTCGAAAAGACTCAAGCCGAAGCGCTCGAGAAGGCGCAGGCCGCGCAACGTCAGCAGGCTGCTCAAGCCGAAGCGCTCGAAAAAGCGCAGCGTCTCCAAGCCGCGCAAGCTGAAGCATTGGAGCGTGCGCAACGCGCACAAGCTACGCAAACAGAAGCCTTGGAGAAGGCACAGCTCGCGCAGGCGGAGGCCGTCGAGCGCGCCGAACGTTTGCAGGCCGAGGCTCAGGAAAGAACTCAACAGGCGCAAGCTCAGACCGAGGCCCTGGAAAAGTCGGTCCAGGCGCAGGCGCGTTTGCGCTCGCAGGTCAGCGAGCTCGAAGCGGGCAATCGACGCCTGGCGGCCGGCGAAGCGCGCTTTCGTCGCGTCTTCGAAAACAATCCGCAGCCGATGTGGATCGCCGATCACGCCACCGGCGGCTTTATCGCCGTCAACGACGCTGCGTTGGCGATGTATGGCTATTCGCGCGCCGAATTCCTGGGCTTGAAGGCGTCGGCGCTGGCGCTGCCCGGCGGCGAATCGCCGGATCCGTCCATTAGCGTGCACCAACGCAAAGACGGCCGCGCGCTGTTCCTGTCGATCTCTACGCAGCAGATCGAGTTCGATGGCCGCAATGCCGACCTGGTCGCCGCATTCGATGTTTCGCAGCGTCTGGAAACCGAGCGTCAGCTGCAGGAACAGGCGAAAGCCGGCAATTCATTGCTGGACGCGGCGGCCGATGGCTCCTGGCTGCTCGGCAGCGACGGGCAGATTCAAGACGTGAACGCGGCTTACTGCCGCATGTCCGGCTACAGCAAGGAAGAGCTGTTGCGCATGAATGCCGCCGACATCGAGGATCCCGCCTCCGGCGAGACCACGATGCGATTACAGCTCGGCCGCGTCCGTGGCGGCGGTCGTTACGAGACCAAGCATCGTCGCAAGGACGGCACGTTGTTCGACGTCGAAGTGAGCGTCGGCCTGCTGGAGAACCGGCGCGGCGACAGCATCGTGCTGATTCGCGATACGGCGCAGCGCCGTCGCGACCTGATCGCGAGCCGTCTGGCCCAGCGTCAGGCCGATTTCCTGGTCGAGCTGTTCAAGCAGGCCGACTCGTTCGACGAATCCGCGATCGTGCGCCGGGTGATCGAGCAGGCCATGGAAGCGGGACGCAGCCCGCTCGGCTATCTGTATTTCGTCGACAACGTGCAGAAGACCATGACGCTCGCCGCCTGGCGCGATGGCAGCCGGCCGCAAGTGGTCATGGCGGATTCGGAGCCGCAGCCCATGGGCCGCGCGATGATGCTCAGCGAATGCGTACGCGGTAAGCATCCCACCTGGACCAACGATGTCGCCCGCAAGCCGCAGAACGATGGCCTGCCCGACCTTACGCGCTTCCTGGCCGTGCCCATGCTGTCAGGTGACGAAGTGATCGCCGTGCTCGGCGTGGGCAATCGGGATGCGAATTACACCGAAGAAGATCAGCGCACGCTTGCTGCTCTGGCGGACGGCGTGTGCCGCGTGCTGCACTCGAAGCGTGCGCACGCCGTGACGCTGAGCGCTCTGCAGCGCACTGACGTGGCGCTTCAAGGCATGATCGATTCGTTCGTGCGGATGAGCGAACGGCACGATCCGTACACCGCCGGTTCGTCGCGTCGCCTGGCAGCGCTGGCGGTGGCGATCGGACGAGAGGCGGGCCTCGATGGCGAGCGCCAGCATGGCTTGCGAGTCGCGGCGCTGTTACACGACATCGGCAACATCGCCGTGCCGGCGTCCATCCTCAGCAAGCCCGCACCGCTGACCGAGACCGAGCTTGCGCTCATGCGCACGCACGTCGAGGAAGGCTGCCAACTGCTCGCGGATATCGATCTGGGCGCGCCCATCGCCGACATCATTTATCAGTCGCACGAACGGTTCGACGGCAGCGGCTATCCACGCGGCCTGAAGGGCGAAGAGATCATGGTCGAAGCCCGCATTCTGGCGATCGCCGATACGGTGGAAGCCATGTGCTCGCCCCGTCCGTACCGGCCGGCCGCCGGCATGGACGCCGCGATCGAAGAGATCAACCGCAGCGCCGGTAAGCTCTACGATCAACACTTAGTGGCTGCCTGCACACGGCTGGTGCGGCAGCACGGCTTCACGCTCCCCCAATAAAACAAATTCCCGGGAAAAACAGGCTATGGTGCGCCGGTTCTAAGGCGCACCATGCGGGCCCGTTAAGCGTCGCCATTAAGCGTCGCTGAAAGTTCCCTGCGTGCGCTTGCAAGATTTCCTGAGCGCGTTTGGGGGCCAGCCCGATATGTCACATTTCTGGTCTTCGACACAATGCGCCGGTCTGTAAGGGCAAAGCCGTTCGAAAGACGGTGACGCAAAGCCTCCGGTCCTCTGGCGCCGCTGTTCCAGCAGCCGCTCCAAAGATAGCGGGGTTGCCGTTACAACCCGACCTTCATCAGGTTGTATCGTGAAGTCCTTCGGCCTGCCGCCCGCGCTCCTCGAGCGCCGGCCCAGCAAAGCCAGCTTCCCTGCCAGACAAAGGTGCTCGCACCGCCACGCTCAACATGCGTGTGCGCAAAGCGCGAGCTGGCATCGGAACACAAGTGCTTTGCTGGAGTGCTAAATGCGCTTTTCGTCTACTCTCGCCGCGATCGCGGCGTTCGCTTCGTTTGCGGGCGCCGTCACCGCCCAGGCCGCCAATCTGCCGCCGACCATCAGCGGCACGCCGCCGACCGTCATCAAGGTCAAAACCACGTACTACTTCCAGCCGACTGCGAAGGATCCGGAAGGCAAAGCGCTCAAGTTCAGTGTCGTGAACAAGCCGGGCTGGATGGCGGTCTCGACCAACAGCGGCAAGCTCATGGGCTATCCGAAGACCAATGCCGTCTATAACAACATCATTCTGCGTGTCAGCGACGGCGTGAACACCGTGTCCCTGCCGGCTTTCAGCATCACGGTGAACAGCACTGGCACGATCGCGAACCGCGCGCCGACGATCAGCGGCACGCCGTCGACGACCGCGACGGTCGGCACCGCTTACAGCTTCCAGCCTACGGCCGCCGATGCCGATGGCAACACGCTGGGCTTCAGCATCACGAATCGTCCGAGCTGGGCGTCGTTCAGCACGACGACGGGCCGCCTGAGCGGCACGCCGACGGCGACCGGCACCTTCAGCAGCATCGTGATCAAGGTGAGCGACGGCAAAGTGACGACTTCGCTGCCGGCCTTCTCGATCAGCGTCACGACCAGCACGAACCGCGCGCCGGTCATCAGCGGCACGCCGGTGAAAACGATCAGCGCGGGCAGCGCTTACAGCTTCCGTCCAACCGCGAGCGATGCCGATGGCAACACGCTGACCTACTCGATCGCGAATCGTCCGAGCTGGGCCACCTTCAGCACCAGCACCGGTCAGCTGTCCGGCACGCCGAGCGCTTCGCAGATCGGTACGTACAGCAACATCGTTCTCAGTGTGAGTGACGGTCGTGCGACGGCTTCGCTGCCGGCGTTCTCGATCGCGGTCGTCGATGTGTCCAACGGCGGCGCGACGCTGAGCTGGAGTGCGCCGACGACCAACACCGACGGCAGCACGCTGACCAATCTCGCCGGCTATCGCATCTCCTACGGCACTTCGTCGAGCGCGCTGACGCAGACCGTGCAGGTGGCGAATCCGAGTGTCACCAACTACACCATCAGCAATCTCTCGCCGGGCACCTACTACTTCTCTGTGCGTGCTTACACGAGCAACGGCACGGAGAGCGCGGGCTCGAGCGTCTCCTCGAAGGTCGTGCAGTAAGCAACGACGATAGAGCGTTGAGGCAGCAGCGGCGGCTGGAGCAATCCAGCCGCCGTTTGTTTTTTCCGCGATCCAGTATTTGCCGAATCAACGCCTGCGCCGCGCAAGCGCGCGTCTGGATTTTGACGTCGTTATGTGAATTGGCCGTGACAATTCCACCGCCGCAATGTCGGTCGCTACCGACAATTGCAAAAACGATATTCCTACGATTTACTCCGCCTCGACCACGAAGTTTTGTTCAATCGTCATTTGTCGAATCGCACCTCTCTACTGGACGCGGCCTGCACGGCGGCGAGAGTGGTGAGAACAACGAAACGAACGAACAACGCTTCACCAGGGCATAACCGTCGTAAGACGGCGACGCAAAGCCTCCGGTCCTGCAGCGAATGCTGGGGATAGCGGGGTTGCCGGCCAGCTCTTCTTGCGTCACCGAGCTAGCCGTCATCCTTCCTTCCTTTGCTGCTGTTCGATCAAAGGCCGTGCGGCCCTGGGGTCTTCATGACCACGGAAAACTAAAGTCTGGGAGCAGCAGAAAGTGATATCGGCAAACCCGTCGAAAGGCGGGGACGCAAAGCCTCCGGTCTACGGGAACGCGGCGCGCGGTGCGCAGCGCTCCTATGACAGCGGGGTTGCCACGATCGCCGCCGTGTCGATGTTCGCAAGGCCCCTTGCGAGCGCGTGCACGCGCGACGGTGTGACCAGCGAGCTGCCGATCGCGCACGCGTCTGTGTGCGCCAATCTTTCCCTGCGCTTCGAGCGTCGCGTTTGCGTCGCGACGACTGCCTCATTTCCGGAATACAGCAGCGCGATTCAGCGCCGGTCCTCGGACCGTCGTCGTCGCGCGCGAAGCCAAGGTACGACCAATGATTCCAACCATTTTCGGGAAGACCCTGCTGCAGCGGGCGCTGCTGGCGTTGATCGCCGCGTCACTGGGCGGGTGCTTCGACAGCGGCTCGGGCGGCAGTAGCCCCGAGCAGCCGCCAGCCAGTAGCGGCGCTGACATTCCGTCACTGCCGGAGCCTGCCAATCAGCCACCCGAAGTGGATGGCATTCCGGCACCTGACGTGGCCGTGGGCGAGCTGTACTCCTTCAAGCCCGAAGCCATCGACGCCGACGACGACTTTCTCGAGTACTTCATCACCAATCAGCCCTCGTGGGCGACGTTCGATACCGAGACCGGCGTCCTCACCGGCACGCCGACGGCCGCGAACATCGGCGAGAGCGAAGACATTACGATCAGCGTCACCGACGGCCGCGACACCCGCTCCGTCGGTCCGTTCAAGATCAAGGTGAACGAGCGCCCGGAGGCGCCGAACGCGCCGCCGACCATTTCCGGCACGCCGGCGACGTCGGTGCTCGTCGATCAGGAATATCTGTTCCAACCGACGTTCTCCGATCCCGATGGCGATAGCCTGCGTTTCTTGATCGCCAATCGTCCGTCGTGGGCTGAGTTCAGCACCGCGAGCGGCCAGCTGCACGGCACGCCGACGCAAGCCAACGCCACGACCTATTCGAACATCCGCATCAGCGTGACCGACGGCAAGACCACGGTGACGCTGCCGGCGTTCTCGATCCATGTCGGCGTCAACCAGCCGCCGAAAATCAGCGGCACGCCGGGCGCCACTGCGCAAGTCGGGGCGCAGTACACCTTCACGCCGGCGGCCAGCGATCCGGAGAACGACATCCTGGTCTTCAAGATCAAGAATCTGCCGCGCTGGGCGACCCTCAACGCGCAGACCGGTGTGCTGAGCGGCACGCCGACCGCGGCCGACATCGGCACGTACTCGAGTTTGAGAATCAGCGTGAGCGATGGCCAAGCGACCACGTCGCTGCCTGCGTTCACGATCACCGTCGGCACCGCGCCCACAACCAATCGCGCGCCGACGATTGCCGGCACGCCGGCGACCAACGCAACTGTCGGCGCGAGCTATTCGTTCAAGCCGACCGCCACCGATCCGGACGGCAACACGCTGGCATTCGCCATCGAGAATCGTCCGAGCTGGGCATCGTTCAACACCTCCACCGGCGCGTTGACCGGCACGCCCACCGTGGCGGGCGCCTACTCGAACATTCGCATCACGGTGCGCGATTCCAGCTTGAGCGCCTCGTTGCCGGCGTTCTCGATCACGGTCGGTACGGGCAATCGCGCTCCGACGATCAGCGGCACGCCGGCGACCACCACGTCCGCGGGCGCGGCGTATAGCTTCCAGCCGAAGGGCAGCGATCCCGACGGCAACACACTGGCGTACAGCATCTCGAATCGCCCGAGCTGGGCAACGTTCAACAACTCGACGGGACAGTTGTCCGGTACGCCGAGCGCCGCGAACGCGGGCACGTACTCGAACATCGCGATCTCGGTGAGCGATGGCAAGCTCAGCGCCTCGCTGGCGTCGTTCTCGATCACCGTCGTGCAAGCATCGAACGGCAGCGCGACGCTGTCCTGGACGCCGCCGACCCAGAACACCGACGGCACGTCGCTGACCAATCTGGCGGGCTACCGCATCGTGTACGGACGCACCGCCACCAGCCTCGACCAGACGGTGCAGGTCGCAACTGCAGGCACGTCGAGGTACACAGTCACCGGTCTGTCGTCAGGCACCTGGTACTTCCGCGTGAAAGCGTACAACTCCAGTGGCGCTGAGAGCGACGTGTCGAACGCAGGGCAGAAGACCATCCCGTAAGCCTCGAGCAGCCAGTCTCGCGATATGCTTCCAAGGCCCGCCGTGTGCGGGCCTTTTCTTTGCGTCGGCTCGAACCTGACGTGACTGTCAGGATGTCCGATGGGTCGAGTCAATGCTGTATTCTCGACCGGATCTGCAATCCAACGCGGCCGGCGCCGCGATAATGGAGTGGTCACCATGATGGCCCGTCGATACGGCATGTGCCTGTGCCTGGCCCTTGCCGCGCTCCCCATCGTCGGAGCAACTGCTGCGACACCCGCAGCGGTACGTGTAGATTTTTCCGAGCACACGTTGAAGAACGGGTTGCGAGTGCAACTGGTCGAGGATCACACCACTCCCGTCATCGCCGTGAACGTCTCCTACGACGTCGGCTCTCGCAACGAGCGTCCTGGCTTGACGGGCTTTGCGCACCTGTTCGAGCACATGATGTTCAAGGGCTCGAAGAACGTCGGCGACGGCGAGCACTTCTATCAAGTGTTCACCAATGGCGGCGCCATGAACGGCACCACCAGCTCCGACCTCACGGTGTACTACGAAGCCTTGCCGGCGAATCAGCTGGAGATGGCGCTGTACATGGAAGCCGACCGGATGCGCTCGCTGGACATCACGCAGGCCAAGCTCGACAACCAGCGCCAGGCGGTGCAGGAAGAGCGCCGTTTGCGGGTCGACAACCAGCCTTATGGCCGCTCCTACGAGCGCTTCGACGAAGTGTTCTACGACAAGTTCGGCTACAAGCACTCCACCATCGGCTCGATGGAAGATCTGAACGCGGCCAGCGTGCAGGACGTGGCGGAGTTCTTCCGCATCTATTACGCGCCCAACAATGCCGTACTGACGGTGGTGGGCGATTTCAAGCGCGATGAGGCGCTGGCAACGATCAAGAAATACTTCGAGGACATTCCTCGGCAGCCGGCGCCGCCGCCGGTGGATCTGATCGAGCCGAAACAAACTGCCGAGCGCCGCGAGACGCTGACCGATCCGCTGGCGCGCGCGCCGCAGATCCTCATCGGTTACAAGATCGGCGTCGGCAACGATGCGGACCAGGCCGCGTTGCAAGTGCTGTCCTCGGTGCTCCAGGGCGGCGACAGCTCGCGGCTGTATCAAAGCATCAGCAAGGAAAAGGAGCTGGTCTCCGGCATCGGCGGTTACGTCGAAGAGCGCATCGGCACCGGCGGATTCTATGTCACCGCGACGGTACGGCCGGATCAAAAGCCGGAAGTCGTCGAAGCTGCGATCTACGAAGAGATCGCGCGCATCACCGAAGAGCCCATTGCCGATTGGGAGCTGCAGAAGGCGCGCAACGCGACGCGGCTCGGGTATCTGCAGAGCATCCGCAGCGCGCAGAATCGCGCCAACATTCTCGGCAGCTACACCATCCTGTTCAAGGATCCGAACTTGATCAACACGCGTCTGCAGAAGATCGATGCAGTCACGCGCGGCGACGTGCAGCGCGTCGCCAGGAAATATCTGATTCCCACCGGCCGCACCGTGCTGACGACGCTGCCAGCGCCGGCCGCGCCGGCCGCTCCGGCCGCTCCGGGTCCGTAAGCGAGCACGCCATGAACACAGTCACACACAAGAACACCGTGCTTGCGCTGCTGTCATCGCTGCTGTTCGTGCAGGCATCCGCGCAGGCCCCCACACCGCCCGGTTCTGCAGCTCCCGCCGGCGCATCGACGAAAGGCGTCGAGTTGAAGGGCAAAGTGCCCGTCAACCCACAGACGCTGCGAGTGCAACTGCCGAAACCGCAGGAAGCCGTGCTGAAGAACGGCCTGCGGGTGTCGCTGCTGGAAGATCACAAGCTGCCGACGTTCTCGATGCAGCTGTACTTCAATGGCGGCGGCCTGGCCGATCCCGCGGACAAGCGCGGTGTCGCGATGGTGACAGCGAGCCAGTTGCGTGAAGGCACCAAGCAACGCTCGAGTCGTGAGATCGCCGAGCAACTCGCGACGCTCGGCGCAGCGTTGTCTTCGACTGCCGGCCCGGCATCGGGAGAGAGCGTCGTTTCGGTCACTGGCCTGAGCGACAACGTCGAGCAGACCCTGGCGATCGCCTCCGATGTCATTCGCAATCCCACGTTCCCGGCGAGCGAGCTCGACAAATTTCGCGCGCGGTTCCTGGCGCAGCTGCAGATCCAGCGAGCGAATCCTGGCTTTCAAGCTCAGGAGCAGTTCATGCGCGCCATCTATGGCGAGCATCCCGGTGCGCTGGTGGTGCCGAGTGAACCAGTTATCAAAGGGCTGACCAGCGCCGATCTCGCGGCCTTCCATGCCGCGCGCTATCGCCCGAACAACGCGTTCCTGATCGCGCACGGCGACATCACATTGAAAGATCTGGTCGCCAAACTCGAACATCACTTCGGCGACTGGGCCAAGGCGGACTTGAACAAGGTCTCGCTGCCGCCGCCGAAGGGGCCCGAGAAGGCGCGCGTCCTGCTGGTCGATCGGCCGGGCTCGGTGCAAACCTCGCTGTGGATAGGCTCGCTGGGCATCGAGCGCAATAGCGACGACTACTTCGCCATGCTGGTGATGAATCACATTCTGGGCGGCGGCCCCGCGTCGCGCTTGTTCATGAACCTCAGGGAGGACAAGGGCTATACCTACGGGGTCTACAGTTCATTCACAGGCACGACTTTCCCCGGCGTTGTGGTCGCGAGCACTGACGTGCGTACCGCGGTGACGGAGGGCGCGATGCACGAGCTCGACTTCGAGCTGCAGCGCATTGCCAACGAGCCTGTAACAGAACGGGAGCTGACAAATGCCCGGCGCGCGTTGATCGGTCGCTTCGCGCTATCGCTGGACTCGCCGCTGTCGCTCATGGGAAATCTCGCGACTCAGAAGATCTACAAGTTGCCGGCCGATTACTGGGACACCTACCCGCAGCGGGTCGAGGCGATCACGCCGGCCGACATCCAGCGCGTCGCGAAGAAATATTACGACCGCGGCCAGCTGCAGATCATCGCCGTCGGCGATGCCAAGCAGGTCGGCAAGGTGCTGGAAAAATACGGCGCCGTCGAGCCCGCGACGCCGATGTGACGTCGAGTAAAACTATATGAATACGCCCACGCACCACGCTCCGTCTTCGCCTTTCGCCCGGTTGCTGTCACGCCTCGCGCCGATCCAGCCGGCGGAGACCGGGGCGGTGGTGGCGGCGTTTTTCCTGTTCTTCTTCATGTGGGCCGGATACTTCTCCGTGCGTCCGGTGCGCGAGACCATCGGCACCATCGTGGGCCGCGACAAACTGGCCGATATCTGGATCGTCACGTCGATCGTGTCGGTGCTGATCATTCCGCTGTATGGCGTCGTCGTCGCGCGCTTTCGTCGCAGCGTGTTCTTGCCCTGGATGTACGGTCTGGTCGCGCTCGTGCTGGCGATCACCGGGCTGGCGCTGCGGGGTGAAGAGATCAACCTGACCGCGGGCAAGTTCTTCTACGTGTTCATCAGCGTGGTCAACTTGTTCCTGATCTCGGTCTTCTGGAGCTTCCTGCTGGAGCTGTTCGACCGCGGCCAGACCAAGCGGCTGTTCGGCGTCATTGCAGCGGGCGGTAGTGCCGGCGCGCTGATCGGGCCGTTCATCTCGGATATCGCGGTGCCCTTCATCGGCAACAGCGGCGTGCTGTTCTTCGGCGCGACGTTATTCGTGGCTGCGATTTTCTGTCAGCGCGTTCTGCTCGGGGTCTGGTCGGCGCGCACCGACGCCTCGAACAAGGGCGAAGATCGTCCCATCGGCGGCAATCCCTTCGCCGGCGCACTGATCATCCTGCGCTCGCCGTACGTGCTCGGCATCGCGCTGTTCGTGGTCGGCATTTCCTGCGTGAACACCTTGCTGTACTTCGAGCAGCTGCGCATGGTCGAAGAGCATTTCCCCGGCCTGGAGAATCGCACCCAGATCTTCGCGCGCTTCGACTGGATCGTGCAGGCGCTGACGGTGTTGTCGCAGATCTTCCTGACCGGACGCATCGCGCAGAAGTTCGGAGTCAAGGCGCTGATTACCTTCGTGCCGCTGATCATGGTGTTCGCGTTCGCAGGCTTGGCGATGTCCGGCGCGTTCGCGGTTCTGACGATGGTCGTGATCGGTCGTCGCGCGATGGAATATGCGTTCGTGCGCCCGGGCCGCGAAATGTTGTGGAGCCCGCTGGACAAAGAAACGAAGTACAAGGCCAAGAACACCGTCGACGTGCCGGTGTATCGCCTCTCCGATGCGATGTCTGCTCAGTTGAACAACTGGGTCGCAGGCGCGGGCTTCGGCATCGCCGCGGTGGCCTGGCTCGGTGCCGGTGTGGCGGCGCTGTGGGGGGTGTTGGGTTATCTGTTGGGTCGCAGCTTCGAGAATAAAGAGAAGCTGCAAGGCGAGGGCGAAGCGCCGATGGTCCCGGGGCATTCGCCGGAAAGTCGCCGGGTCGCCGGCTAGTTATTCAGCACGAATCTCACTTGCAACACGGCGCGCTGGGCGACCGGCGCGCCGTTCTTGCGAACGGGCTCGAAACGCCATTTGCCCACGGAGTCGAGCGCAGCCTTGTCGAACACCTGCGTGGGGGCCGAGTCGCGAACCTGAAGATCGCGAGTACTGCCGTCTGGCGCGATCGTGAACTCGACCTGCACCCAGCCCTCGGTGCCTGAGCGCTGCGCTTCTCTCGGATACACCGGCGGCACTTCGCGAATCCGCTTCAACGAGGCCGCTTGTGCGAAGTCCTGATCGGGCAGCACGGACGCCTGCTGTTCCGGCGCCGGCTCTTGCGGTTGGATTTCGACAGCGGGTGCTGCCGATTCATTGTTCGCTTCGGCGACCTGTTCGACCGGCGGCGCATTCGCGATCGGCGGTGCATTCGCTGCGGTTTCCTGCTCGGCAAGCTCGCGGGCGATGGCGTCTGCTAACTCCTGCTCGGCGATGGCGGCCGCAGCAACAGCATCGGCAGTGGGAGTTGCCAGCTGAGCGGCCGCTGCCGGAGCGGCGCTCGGTCGAGCCGCGACTTGCGGCGGCTTCGGCGCCGCTCGAGACAGCGCCAACAGCTGCGCACGTAGAGCATCGAGTCGCGGGTGACTGGGGGCCGCTCTCTGTAACGCTGTCCAGGCGGTCACGACGCGTGGCGCGCTTCGCTCTTCCAACGCCTTGACGACCCGCTGCTCGAGCGTGTGGATGACTTTCTGCACGCCCGCCTCGGCATCGGCGTTGTTCGCGTCGAGCGACAGCACGTCTCGATAATATTGAAGGGCATTGTCGCCGCGCGGATCGATGAGCCGGCCGCTGAGATAAGCGATCTGCGCGCTGCCCAGCTTGGACTTGACCTGATCTTCGACGGGCGCGTCGCTGACCTGCGTGGTTTGCAGCGTCGCTGGCAAGCCCTGATCGCGTGAGTGCCACCAGATAGCGAATGCCATGACGGCTGCCAGCACGCCGGAGCCTGCGGCGATGGCTTTGCCGAGATACGGACGCTTGCGAGCGATGGTGCGCACCGCCTGCAAAGCGACCGGCTGTATGTCGGCCAGTTCGTTATAACGACGCGTGGCCGCGTTGAGAAACTGAAAGGCGCGGCCCGGTGAAATGGGCTTGTGCAGGAAGCGATAGATCTGGCCGGTGCTGAGCAACGACGCGACCCCGCTTTCCTCTTCACGCCGGCCGGTGGCCATGAAGATCAGCTCGGGGAACTGCGCCTGCAAGCGTTCCAGCAACGAAGTCACATCGCCGTGGAGCGAGCCCAGGTCGACGATGAGGACGTCGCAGCGGCCGCCGACCAGATAGTCGACGGCAGCATCGGCGGAAGGAACATCCCAGAGAGCGTGCTCGGACCCCGCGGAGGAGCGCAGGGCCTCGAGCAAGCCGGCGTCCGACGTTAGTACGACGACATCAATGATCTGACCCGGCCGCGCCGCAGTGGTGCGGACCGTGTTGAGAAAATCATCGGGCCGCGTACTGCGCACGTCACCATTCTCGGGTCATCGAAAGGGCCCCTTCGGGCCGCTTTCGATCATCTTGAAAAGGTCATTCGAGACACACGACCAACTGCGCCGAATGACTGCGCCAGTTGATCGGAATGACGAAGGAGCGGATGTTGTCGGGAGTAACGATCTTCTCGGGCTCGCCGGCCACGACGGTCGGCACCGAGATCATGAAGTCCTTGCCGAAATCGCGGCGCGCGTTGCCGGAGATCGTGTTGGCGACTTCGCCCACCAGGTCGCACATGTTTTCCTGGGTCAGCTCCGTCTCTCCCATGCGCATGAGCATGACGGTGAGCATGGGGCGTGAGGCCGTGAAATAAACGATGCCGCGACGCTTGCCGGCGATGGAAATCAGGCCGGTGAATTCCTGAATCGTGGGCTTGCCTTCCTGCACGATGTAGGGCGAGCCGACCGAAGCGGGCTGGTTGGCCGCGGTCGCGAAGTAGTGCGTCGTTCCTTCGACGAACGTTTCCAATTCAACTTTAGTCATCATTGCCGGCGCCCCTCAACAGCTCTTCCAGCGCTTCCGTAAGCTGGCGATCTGTGAATGGTTTGCAAAGAAAGCCATTGGCGCCCTTCTTCAAAGCTTCGATGGCGGTCGCCTTGTCGGAAAGCGCCGAAATCACCAGGATGAGAACGTCCGGCTTGATCTTCACCAGGTTCTCGACGCACTCGATGCCATCCATCTCGGGCATCGTGATGTCCATGGTGACGACGTCGGCCGGCTCCTTGCGGAAGGCCTCGACGGCCTGCTTGCCGTTCGCCGCGGTGGCGATCACTTGCAGACGCTCGATCTGCAGTTCTCGCTCGATCTTGCGGCGAATTATGTTCGAATCGTCACAAATCATGAGCTTGAGCTTCCCGTTCGTCAACGGTTCAGCCTTGGCATTGGCGCTCGCCATTACAGTCCCTCTTAGTCTTCAATATTCCAGGCGAAGTGATTCGGTCCGTCACATAAGGGGCGATCAGGCGGCCACTGCGCTTTGCGTTGCGGGCAGCCAGATCTTGAACTTGGAGAACTTGCCGCCGGCCGAGGCCAGGCCCACGCGGCCGCCGAGCTCGGCGACCAGGATGCGCACCAGATCCATGCCGGCGCCACGACCGGCGTCGGTGGTCACGCGATCCGCCGTCGAGAAGCCCGGGCGGAAGATCAGCGCCATGGTCTGACGCGGGTCGAGCATCGCAGCCTGGGCCGGGGTGATCAGGCCGCGTTCCACCGCGACTTCCTTGATCCGCTCCAGCTGCAAGCCACGGCCGTCGTCCTGCACGATCAGCTCGAAGCCATCGCTGCCGCGAGGTGTGAATTCCACGGCCAGGGCGCCAGCCGCGGCCTTGTTGACCTTGGCGCGCTCGCCCGGCTCTTCGATGCCGTGCACGACCGCGTTGCGTACCAATTGAATAGTGATGTCCTTGACCGCGCGGCGATAAGCCTCAGGCACGCCGTCCAGGCCGGCGCAACGCAGGTTGACCTGCTTGGACTGGCTGCTCGCGACCCGAGCCGCGAGATCCTCGAGCGTGCGTTCCAGGCCGCCGACTGCGCCAGTGGTCTCGCCGAGATCCGCCGGGGCGACCAGAGCCTTGGTGATCTGCGTCTGATCCTGACCGGCCAGCCACTGATCGACTTTTTCGGCGCCGACTTCGCCGCCGGCCGTGCGTTTGGTGGCGATGGCGTGGTGCAGGTCGACCAGCCGGCTCAACATCTCGCGCACCTGGGCGAGGTGGTTGAACAGATCGTCCAGTTTCACGACCAGCGGCAGGAAGTCGCTACCCGACAGCGACTGCCGGCCCTTGAGGTCGTTGAGGGATTCTTCGAACGCGTGGGCGCGCTGCTCGACGGTCTTGAGGCCGAGCGCCGCCGCTTCGCCCTTGACCGCGTGCACTTGACGGTAGATGCCGTCGATCTTGGCGCGGAACGCCGATTCCTCGCGCGCCGGCTCCTTGAGGATGGAGTTCACCATCTTCAGCGACACATCGGCGTCGGTGAGGAAGCTGGTCAGGCTGTCCGGCTCCACGTGCAGGATGCGCAACAGCAGATCGAGCTGGGCCTGCGCCTTTTCCTGCGATTCCTGCAGTTCGCGCGACAGCATCACGCGCTTGGTCACGTCGTTCACCGTCACCAGCAGGTGCGACAGCGAGCCTTCGGATTTCACGCGGTTGAAATCGAATTCCAGGAAGTGCGTGTCGAAGCCGCCGGCCGGGTTGTCGAAATGCACTTCCACTTCGTTCAACGGGTTGATGGTCTTGACCAGCTTCTCGTTGACGCGCTCGCCCCACAGCAGCGCGACGTAGTCCATCGCGGTGCGCAGGGTCTTTTCGGGGACGATGTCCTTGAGCAGCTTGTCGAAGGTCAGATCCAGGAAGTCTTCGCGGCGGAAGATGGCGTTGAGCGCCATGGAGCGCTCGCTACCCAGCTTCAGGTCCTTGTCCAGCAGGAACAGACCTTCATTCACCGTGCGCAGAATGTCCTGCGTTTCCTTGCGCTGCCGGTTCGAGGAAGCTTCTTCCTTGCGCAGGTTGCGGGCGAAGAACAGGAAGATCGCGCCGAGCAGCAGCAAGGCCGCGACCATGCCGCCGATCTGGATGTAACGCAGCGTGTCGGTCTGCTTACGGCTGTGCGCCTCGACCTGATTCGACAGGCTGGCCAGCACGGTGGAGAGCTGACCATGGGCAGTGTTGCCGTATTGAGTGAGATCGTTCAGCGCGCCCTGCAGGCGGCGCCCGCGGGGGCTGAGCTGAACCGTCGACACCGGGGCAGCGGCAACCGGGGCGGCTGCATTCTTGCCGTTGGCTGCCGGGGCAGGAGCAGGCGCCGGCTGAGTGGTCACGTAAGGCGAGCCGGAGAAGCGCAAGATCGGGTCGAGCTTGGCTTTGTAGCCGTCCCACAGCTTGCTGGCGCCCTTCAGCTGTTCGACCGCGGCCGGCTCGGTCATCGACGGCAGCACCAGGATGTCCCCGGTGCTGTCCGTGATCATGCCGCCGTTGGCGAGGCTGTTCAGGGAGTTGTCGAAGGCCGCTGCGGCCTTGCGCAGGCTTTCCAGCGTCTCGTCTATTTTTTCGCCGTTTTGCAGCCGTTGCGCCAGCTGCACGCTGGCGTCGTACACCGCGTGCGGCTGTTGCGCCCGGTTTTCGAGGAAGCGCACGCCCGCGACGTTGTCCGAGAACTGGCCGGCCTTGCCGTGGTTCACCGCCATGATGATGGCCATGAACACCAGAAACCCGGTGATCGCGAATACGATTCCTTTGTACCGACCCAGATCTAGAATTCCCATGTCTCTTCCCCTTGGTCGCGCGAGCCGCGCGGGCCGCGCAGACCTACCCTCAAGCCGGAATATGCGAAAAAGCCCACCCTTCAGCACCGCGTTTCGCGGCGTGATGTCTTCCCAGACTGCGGCTTTCCGCTCCCTGATGAACAAGTATCTAATCTGACAATAAGCACTTTGACTGTCGCTCGACTCAGTTCCCGTTTTTTAATCGCGAAAACATGCGCCAGTTCAAAGTTTCGCCCACTTTCGATTCGGGGGCTGCGCGAAACGCGCTGGTCTCAGTTCCGGAAAGGCTTAAACCTACTGCCGGGCCCGTCTTAAGTTGCCGTTCGCAAGTTAGGGCTGGGCTCGGCCCGCTGATGTGACAGGACTGCAACAGCGCGCCGCCGATACATAGTCGAAGGCGCTGCAGCAGACAGTTTTGCCTGCGAGGGTGGGGTCAAGTCAATGGCGCGTTTATGCGACAAGCAGGTGTTTTCGACGCCGTTGCAAGCAGTTACGCACCGCGATAGGTAGTCGGGGATGCTCGACAAGCCCGTGGCCGCCGCTCATGATGCGCTCCTCGCGATGGAGCAACGCTCCTGTTCAGCCAAGGGCTGGATCGTGGCAGGGGCCGACTTTCATTCGAAGCCGTAGGGTCATGAGCAAAATAGAATTCAAATCGCACGTGCCCGTTGCGCAAAAGGCGGCGCTGGAAGCGCTGCTGTTTTTCAATGCCTGCCAGGAACGGGTCAGCGCCTGTATCGCCGACGCCATCGAGAAATTCGGTGCGCCGGAGATCGTCGCCGATCGCGACCGGCTGCGCATCCATATGAAAGGTCTGCCGGAAGTGCAGTCGCTGTTCGCCATCGATGTGCAGACTGGCCGGCCGGTCGGCGTCGCCGTCTACGCGCGCCAGGACATCGAGCACGTCACCGTCGTTCACATCGGCATCACCTCGGAATTCGCGAGCGGCGGCCGGCGCGCCAATGAACAACTGCTCTTGAAGCTGTTGCGCGAGGTCCGGCGCTCCACGCGGCGTGTGAAGGGCATTCGCACGATGGATTTGTTTTACGCGAACGCCACGGGCCGGGCCGCTACGTCTCGCGCCACGGCCAAAGTATTGATGTAACAACCGTCGATAGGCGGCTGCTCGCCAGCCGCTTCGGGTTCATCGAATTGTTCCGTCAAGCACTCCTCCGCGTCACCACCAAACTCGCGATCCTCGGCACGGCCGGCGTCTGGCTGTGTTTGCTCGCTGGGTTGCTGGGGCAGCTCGCGTGGCCTTTCGATTTGTTCGCTCATTTTCGAGTGCAGTACGCGGCGTGCTTCGTTTTGTTTGCCTGCGTATTGATGCTGTTGCGACGTTTCGGAATTGCCGTCGCTGCTGCGGTGGGCTTCGGCGTCAGCGTCGTGCCGCTGCTGCCCTATGTCGGGAGCGAGTCCGTGTCTGCCGCCGTCGCGGCCCCGCGCGAGGAAACATTCCGGCTGCTGTCTTTCAACGTCTGGTTCCGTAATCCCGACATGGCGCAGGTCGCGGAGTACATCGAGAAGTCACATGCGGACGCGGTGGTGCTGCTCGAGCTGACGCCGCCGCAAGCAGAGATGCTGGCGCCGCTGCTGCCCACGTATCCGCACTATCACATCGATTCCAGTCGCATGGGCGCCGCGGTGTTCACCAAGTGGCCAGTGATTTCCGCGGAGTCGGTGCCGCTCTCGCGGGGTGGCGCTGTCGCTGCGCGATTGATGCTGGATTGGAAGGGCACCCCGGTGAGTGTGCTCGGCGTGCACCTGAACTGGCCGCTCGGTCCGCGCAATTCGAAGTTTCGGAATCAGGAGCTGAATTCGCTGGTCGCTTTCAGCAAGGCGCAGCGAGGACCGCTGCTGGTCGCGGGCGATTTCAATCTCACGCCCTGGTCGGAATACTTCAGCGATGCGTTGGAACAGTCAGGGCTGCACGATGCGGCGCTCGGCTTCGGGCTGGCGCCCAGCTGGCCGTCGCAGTTCGCACCGGTCGGCATCCGCATCGATCATTGTTTGCTGTCGCGGCACTGGCAGGCTGTCAGCACGAGGCTCGGGCCGGTGCTCGGCTCGGATCATCTGCCGCTGGTGGCAGACGTGTCCTTACGTCGCTAGCTATTCCGCGCGCGGCACCCGACGGATGATGTAGCCGCCGGATTTCTGATCGGGTTCGAGCGTCAGCAGTTTACGGGTCTGCGCCTCTTCGAGCAGATCGCTGAACGTGCGGAAGCCGAAATAGCTTTCGTTGAACCCGGGATTGCGCCGCTTCAAGGTCTGTTTGACCATGGAGCCCCAGATCTTCTCGTCCTGATCGCGTTCTTCCGCGAGCGCATCGATGGTGTCGACGACCAGATCGAAGGCCTCTTGTTTGCGATCTTCCTCGCTGGTTTGCGGCTTCGCTGCCTTCGGCGCTTCACTGCCGGCGGCGGCCGCGGCTTTAGAGCCCGCGGGCTGCTTGCGACGCGCGCGCTGGTGGCGCTTCTTCTCTTCCTGCCGCACCAGATCGTCGTAATAAATGAACTCGTCGCAATTGGCGATCAACAGGTCCGACGTCGAGCTCTTCACGCCGACGCCGATGACGATCTTGTTGTTCTCGCGCAGCTTGCTGACCAGCGGCGAGAAGTCCGAGTCGCCGCTGATGATGACGAACGTGTCGACGTGCGCCTTGGTGTAGCAAAGGTCGAGTGCGTCGACGACCAGGCGGATGTCGGCGGAGTTCTTGCCGGAGATCTTCACGTGCGGGATCTCGATCAGCTCGAACGACGCCTCGTGCATGGGCTTCTTGAAATCCTTGTAGCGGTCCCAGTCGCAGTACGCCTTCTTCACCACGATGCTGCCCTTGAGCAGCAGCCGTTCGAGCACGCGGTCGATGTCGAACTTGGCGTACTGCGCGTCACGCACACCGAGCGCGATGTTCTCGAAATCGCAGAACAGCGCCATGCTGGTGATGTTGTGAGCCGCCATCTACAACCAACCCTTGCGTTTGAACAGCGCGAATGTGACGCCCATCGAGGCCACCATCAGCCCGATGGAAAAAAAGAAATTGCTGTACTTGCCCGGCAGGTCCGGCAGCAAGTGATAGTTCATGCCATAGATGCTGGCGATCAACGTGGGCGGCAGGAACAGCACCGCCGCGACCGAGAAGATCTTGATGATGTTGTTCTGCTCGACGTTGATCAGGCCGAGCGTCGCTTCCAGCAGGAACGAAACCTTCGAGCCTAGAAACGACGCGTGATCCGACAGTGACAGCACGTCGCGGCTGATGGAATGAAAGCGGTCGCGCTGCTCGGTGCTGATGCCCGGCACCGACTGCTGCACGAACATCAGTAATCGCCCGAGGCTGACCAGGCTCTCGCGACCCTTGGAGTTGAGCTCACCGTTGAAGCCGATGCGCTCGATCATCGCGCGCAGGTCGCGGCTGGTCGGTTGACCGTTGCCGTTGCGAGCGAAGATGTTGCTGGACACGCTGTCCAGATCGGCGCCGACGCGCTCGAGCACATCGGCGATGCGCTCGATGAACGCCTCCATCAGGCCCGCGAGGATGGTCACTCCATTCGGGCAGGACGCCGGATGTTTGCCGGCATAGGCGATGAACTGCTGGAAGGGCTTGGTATCCATGTATCGGTTCGTAATGAGCCGATTGCCCGCCAGGATGAAAGTCACCGCCATGCTCACCGGCCGATCGGTATCGAGCTGCGCGGCGACCGTCATGGTCATGTAGAGCGCGCCGTTATCCTCGTACAGCCGGTTGGAGGTTTCGATCTCCTTCATTTCCTCGCGCGTCGGCACTTCGATGCCGAACGAGGCTTCGACCAGCTTCTCTTCCTCGACGGTGGGCTCGAGCAGATCGATCCACACCGCCTGCGTCGGAATCGGCGGCCCATCGTCGCCCATGCCGGCCTTGACTCTGGTCAGGCCCTGCGCTGCCGGGACGAAGATGTTCAGCATGCAGCCAGCTGCAGATCAGCCGCCGTGCTCGTGAGCCGTGAGCTCGTCGATCAGGCTGAACAGCTGGCTCTCACCGCCGGCGGCGCCGATGTCGGTGCTGTACTTGCCGTTGACGATGACCGTCGGCACGGACTGAATGCGGTAGCGCTTGTTGAGGAAATCCGCGCGCTGCAGCTTGGATTCCACCGCGAACGACGAGAACGTCTCGGTGAATTTTTCCTTGCTGACGCCGTGCTGCTGGAAGAACGCCGCGATCTTGTCGACGTTGTTGAGCTGATTGCCGCTCACGTTCACCTCGCGGAAGATCAGCGAGTGCAGCTCTTCGAGCTTGCCCAGGACTTCGGCGGTGTAATAGATCCGCGCATGCATGCGGGTGCCTTCGTTCCACATCGCCGGGACGCGGTTGAACTCGACATACGGGGCCTTGCCCTTGGCGCGCCAGGATTCGATCGCCGGATCGAGCGCGAAGCAGTGACCGCAGCCGTACCAGAACACCTCGGTCACTTCGACCTTGCCCGGCGGCGCGTTGGTGGGCTGAGCCGGCACGATCTTCTGATAGTTGGTGCCTTCCTTGAACTTCGAGGAGGTCGGCGGGCCGCCGGCCGAGCCGCCCAGCTTCAGCGAGGGCTGGGTCGTCGAGGCGGTCTGCTGCTGTTCCGTCGCCGCCGGCCCATCGTCCATCTCGCTGACAGTTTCAGTCGGCGCGGTCGCAGCCTGATCGGCCGCGGCCTGATCCGTCGGCGCCGCTGCTCCGCCTTCTGCAGCCGGAGCCGCGGGTTGCTCAGCCGCCGGAGGGGCCGCAGCGGGGGCGTTAGCGCTTGGGGCGGGTTCCTGCTTACCGCAGGCCGCGAGCAGAACCAGGGTCGAGAGCAGAGCAGCGAATTTGTTCATGCGTCGTTCCGAGCAGTTTGAGCGCCTGCCGATAGTTCGATCAGCGCAGGCCCTGGATGTAGGCAGCTACCGCGTCGATTTGTTCGTCGGTCAGCAGCGATGCCACGTTGCGCATCATTTGATTCGGATCGGTCTGGCGTGTTCCCGAGCGATACGCCTTCAACTGATTGATCGTGTAAGTGGCGTGCTGGCCTTTGATCTGCGCATAGCCGGCCGCCGGGTTACCCGCACCGTCCGGGCCGTGGCAGGCCGCACAGGCCGCGATGCCCTTGGCCGGATCGCCGCCGCGGAACAGCTTCTGGCCCAGCGCGACCTTCGACGGCTCGGCTTCCAGCGTGCCCGTGGGCTTCTGCGAGGCGAAGAACGCGCCGAGATCTGCCATATCCTCATCCGAGAGCGGCTTGGCCATCGGAGTCATGAGTACGTTCTGGCGCTGATCGTTCTTGAACGCGCTCAGCTGGCGCTTGATGTAGGTCTCGTGCTGGCCGGCCAGGTTCGGCCATTCGGGGTTCACGCTGCTGCCATTGACACCGTGACAGGCGACGCACGGCGCGGCTTTCGCCTGGCCTTTCTCGGCCGAGCCTGCGACAGGCTGCTCGGCAGCGAAGCTAACGCCCGCCTGCAGGCCGCACAGAACGGTGAGCAGGACCATCGACTGAAACTTCATTATTCGTAACTCCGTAGCGGCGGCTGGCCAAAAGGCGCGGAATTGTACACTAGCGGTATGGCTTGCCTCAGCCTCACGCAACATACAGTCCAACATGCCGCAATTCCCACCCGTCGAGTTCCTGACCAGCTCCTGGCAGCCGCGCCAATTTCCCGCCGACCAGGGCGCGGAGGTGGCATTTGCCGGCCGTTCCAACGCCGGTAAGTCCAGCGCCTTGAATGCCATCACCGGCCGCAAGGACCTGGCGCGGACCAGCAAGACACCCGGGCGCACGCAGCTGATCAATTTCTTCGCCCTGAACGAGCAGCAGCGGCTGGCCGACCTGCCGGGTTACGGATACGCGAAGGTGCCGGAGAAAATGCGGGATCACTGGCGGCAGCTCATGGGGCGCTATGTCGAGACCCGAGCCTCGCTGGCGGGTGTGATCATCGTGATGGACTCGAGGCATCCGCTGACGGATTTCGACTGGCAGATGCTCGAATGGACCGGCGCGCAGAACTTGCCAGTGCATTTACTACTGACGAAGGCCGACAAGCTCGGTCGCGGCGAATCAATGGCGACTCTCAAGAAGGTGCGGGCCGAAGTGGGGGATGGGGTTACTGCCCAGCTGTTCTCCGCGGTCGCCAAGACAGGCGTCGATGAAGCCCGCAAAGAGGTCCTGACGATGCTGGCCGCGACCCCTCACCGTGCTTCGGATACAGCTGAATAATCAAAAGGTCTTCGCCGCGCCTCGAACGAAGGCGCACTAGTGCAACCCGTGCGAGACCGCGAGTGGCAGGATGCCCGAGTCGGTCTCCAATAAAAAAAGAACCCCGGCGACTTCTGGAGCCACCGGGGCAGTATTACCCGGCATGGGGATGGACCGGGTTACCGTTCACTCAGGGAGGTCAGCGAACGGGAGCGTCCTGGCCGACGCTCGGGAGTTATGACGCCCGCCGCAAGCGAAAGTTCCGGATCTTTTTCACCCGATCCGTGTGAAAAAATCTTTATCGT
Source organism: Peristeroidobacter agariperforans (assembly GCF_004138335.1). Taxonomy (GTDB): domain Bacteria; phylum Pseudomonadota; class Gammaproteobacteria; order Steroidobacterales; family Steroidobacteraceae; genus Steroidobacter; species Steroidobacter agariperforans. The sequence continues at coordinate 1,237,702 of NZ_RYFW01000001.1, forward strand.
TTCAGGTGGTTAACCGCAATTAAGTTGCGTCTCGCGAACCACACGCGGCACCGTTGGGCGGAGCCGCTTCCGTGGCTTTTGTGGCACATACGCCACAAATTGGCCTGACCAATTCGTAGCGGCGCTCAGCGCGGCGCGCCACCGAACTTATAGGTGAACCCCAGCGACAGCATGCTCACCCAGTCGCTGTCATTGTGGTCATCCCAGTCGTCATCGTCGTTCCAGTCGTCCCACCAGTCGTCGTCATCGCGATTGTTGGCGTCCAGCAGAATGCCTTCATATTCGATCCGGATCGCGAGGTTGCTGGCGCGGAACTGTGCGCCGATGCCGAACAGCGGTTCGGTGCTCTTGTCGCTGTCCGAGCCGGCAAAGCCCCGGGCGCTGAAATCAGCATCCAGGCGGGCCAGGCCGAGGCGACCGAACAGGTCGAAGTTACTGCCCAGGGGCAGCATGCCCAGCGCGCTGACCGAGACCGCCGTGTATTGCGCTTCCATATCGACGCCGAAGATGCGATCCACCGGCTGGCCGAAGTCGGTGTAGTTCAACTCCACCGCGACCCAATCGATGATGCGATAGCCGGCGTTGATCTTGAACCCGGTGTCGTCGGCATCGAATTCCTGGCGCGTCTCGTCGTCCTTGAACTGGACGGTCGAGTCGCCGATGGAGGCGCCTAGATACGGACCTAACAGCGCGGGGTCGCGCGCAAAGGCGGCGGGGCTCGCTGCGCAGAGCGCAATTGGCAGTGCAAGCCAGCGGATGGGCAAACGCATGATGTTGCTCCGATGTAATTCGTACGAGCGGATGCTCAAAGGAACGTATACGTAACGCCGATGGAGAGCATGTTGGCGTCATCGACGTTGTCGATATCGAACATTTCATACTCAGCGCGCACGCTCAGGCTGAGAAAACGGAATTGCGCGCCGAGGCCGTACGCGAAGTCCGTGCCGTCATCGCGGAAGTTGCCGAAGTTCTGAATTTTGACGTCGGTGTCGAAGCTGATCACGCCGCCTTTAGCAAACACGTCGACCGGACCGACAGGTAGGAAAAACACGCCAAAGCCGCTGATGCCATCGCTCTCCACGGCCAGCGGGCCCTGTTTCACTTCGCCGAAATTTACATAGCTCGCTTCGATGCCGAACCAGTCGAGCGGCCGGATACCCGCGATGATCTTGAAGCCGGTGTCGTCGCCGTCGAGATCCAGGCCGGTGGCGTCCCGATCCAGCTCGGTGTTCGCCTGGCCGAGGCTGGCGCCGAGATAGATGCCGTTGTCGGCGGCCATGGTGGCCGTGCTCGCCAGCAACAACGCGGTGGCCAGAATTGCTTTACGCATGGATGAAAGTCCTTTGATGTGACTAATGATGACTGACTATGAAAATAGTCGGACAGGGCATCAGGTTGCATCAGGATGCATGATCAACCTGAATCGGAAATGAAATGTGGGTGACGGCGCTCGAGCGCGGCGGCGCACTGTGATCGATCAGTGCGCTTCGTCCCAGTTTTCGCCGATGCCGGCATCCACTTTGAGCGGTACACGCAGCTCCGCGGCCCCGCTCATCAGCTCCCGTACATGTGCGATCAGATCTTCCGCGAGCTCGCGTCGCACTTCGAAGACAAGTTCGTCATGCACCTGCAGCAGCAGGCGCGCCTCGAGCTTCGATTGCGCTAGCCAACGAGCCACATCGATCATGGCGCGCTTGATCACATCTGCCGCCGTGCCTTGCATCGGTGCGTTGATTGCGGCGCGCTCGGCGGCCTGACGCAGAGCCGCGTTGCGTGCGTTGATATCGTTTAGATACAAACGACGGCCGAACACCGTCTCGACGAAACCCCGCTCGTGCGCGAGCTGCCTCGTTTCATCCATGTAACGCCGGACGCCTGGATAGCGCTGGAAGTAGGTCTCCACGTAACGCGCCGCCGTGCTGCGCTCGATACCAAGGCGCGACGCCAGGCCGAACGCCGACATGCCGTAAATCAAGCCGAAATTGATCATCTTCGCCGTGCGGCGCTGATCCGCAGTCACGGTGTCGAGAGTCATGCCGAACACTTCGGCAGCGGTTGCCAGATGGATGTCACGATCTTCGCTGAAGGCTTTCAGCAAACCTTCGTCGCCGGACAGATGCGCCATGATGCGCAGCTCGATCTGCGAATAATCGGCCGCGACGATGCACCAACCCTGCGGCGCCACGAAAGCCTGCCGGATACGACGGCCTTCCGGTGTGCGGATCGGAATGTTCTGCAAATTCGGCTCGGCCGATGACAGCCGGCCAGTCGCAGCGATCGCTTGCTGATAACACGTATGTACGCGCTGCGTGGAGCGGTTGATTTCCAGCGGCAGCTTGTCGGTGTATGTGGACTTCAACTTCGCGAACGCGCGGTATTCCATGATGAGCTTGGGCAGCTCATAACTTCCCGCCAGTTCTTCGAGCACGTCTTCGGCGGTCGACGGCTGGCCCGTCGGTGTCTTCCGAATGACTGGCAGCCCCAGCTTGCCGAACAAGACCTCCTGCAATTGCTTGGGCGATTCCAGCGAGAACTGTTGGCCCGCCGCTGCGTACGCCTGTGCCTCGATCTCCCGCATGCGCGTGGCCAGCTCGCTGCTTTGTTTGCGAAGCAGATCGCCGTTGAGCAACACGCCCGCCTGTTCCATCTTCAGTAGCACGGGCACCAACGGCTGTTCGATGTTTTCGTACAGCTCCTTGAGCGGCGCCAAAGCTTCGAGCCGAGGCCAGAGCAGACGGTGCAGTTGCAGAGCGAGGTCGGCTTCCTCGCTGGCGTAATTCATGGCCGTATCGAGCGCGACCTGGTTGAACTCGATCTGCTTCGCGCCTTTTCCCGCGACGCTCTCGTAAGCAATGGGATCGATGCCCAGGTAGCGACGTGAGATCGGCCCCAACTCGTGTTTCGCCGCGGTGCTGTTCAGCACATACGACTCGAGCATGATGTCGAACTGGGCGCCGCGCAGCTCGATGCCGGCGCGCTTCAGCACGTGACCTTTGTATTTCAGGTCGTAGCCGACTTTGAGCGGCTGCTCGGCTTCGAGCACGGGCTGCAGCGCTTTCAATACAACATCGCGCGACAGCTGTTCGGGCGCGCCGGGATAATTGTGGCCGATGGGTACGTAAGCGACGGTGCCGGGCTCGACACTGAAGGCGATACCGACAATGTCGGCCTGCATGTAGCCGCCGGATGTCGTCGCCACATTCAGCGATATCACACTCGCCGATTTGAGCTGCGCGACCCATGTTTCCAGCGCTGCGGCCGTCACCACGGTTTCATAGTTGCGCGGAACAGGAGGAGGCGGGGCGCCTTCGGCCGGCGGTTCTCCAGAAGCTGCAGCGGCCGACGCCGATGCACCGGGACCTTCGTCGCCGACGAGCTGCTTCAGCAGCGCGCGAAACTCCATTCGCGTGAACAACTCTCGCAAGCGATCTTTATCGGGCTCGCCGACCTTCAATGTCTCAAACGGCTGCTCCAATTTCACTTTGAGGTCGATGGTCGCGAGCTTGCGCGAGAGCTCCAGCTCTTTCATGCCGTTGCGCAGGTTCTCGCCCACCTTGCCGGTGATGGCGGCGGCGTTTTCCACCAACTTGTCGAGCGTGCCGTATTCGCCGAGCCATTTCGCTGCGGTCTTCGGGCCCACTTTGGGAATGCCCGGAATGTTGTCCGACGTATCGCCGACCAATGCCAGGTAGTCGATGATCTGCTCGGGATAGACATCGAACTTGGTTTTCACGCCGTCGCGATTCAAGCGCGAGCCGGTCATCGTGTTGACCAGTGTGATGCGCTCGTTCACCAGCTGCGCCATGTCCTTGTCGCCGGTGGAGATGATCACGTCGTAGTCCTGCGCGGCCGCCTCGCACGCCAAGGTGCCGATCACGTCGTCGGCTTCGACACCTTCGATGCGCAGTAACGGCAGGCCCATGGCGCGAACGCTGTCGAGCAAAGGTTGCAACTGCGAGCGCAGCTCATCGGGCATGGGCGTGCGCGTGGCCTTGTACTCTTCGAACAGCTCATCGCGGAACGTTTTGCCGGGCGCGTCGAACACCACGGCGATCAGATCCGGCGACTCTTCCTTGCGCAGTTTCTGCAACATGTTGAGCACGCCCAGCACCGCGCCGGTCGGCTCGCCACGCGAGTTGGTCAGCGGCGGCAACGCATGGAATGCGCGATACAAGTAACCTGAGCCGTCCACCAGGACGAGCTTGCGTTGAGCTGCCATTACTGACCCGCCTTCGGCGGCGGGGTGGCGGGACGATCGGGATCGGGCGGAGAGACCGGCGTCGGCTGAGACTGAGCGGGTGTCGACGGATCTGGCGGCGATTGATCGCGCGTGCGCTCGCGTTCTTTCTTTTGCGCCTGGGGCGCCGGCGGCAGCGTACGAACTTTGCTGCCTTCGAAGATCGGCTTCGGCGTCTGCGCCGGCACTTCCTGCTGCTTGTCGTCAGGTAAATACAGCGGACCTTTCAGCCCACAACCCGCCAGGCTGAACAGCAGCACGGCCAGCCCGATTCTGCGCACGGATGATTTCATCGGCGCAGTATAAAGGACGCTCCGGTCCCGGTCAGTTCTTGGCCTCGATCTCGATGACCGCCATCGTGAGACGGGAAATGCACACCAGCTTGTCGCGTTCGTCGACGATGCGAATTTCCCAGACGTGACTACGGCGACCGAGATGAATCGGGCGCGCGGTGCCGATCACGAAGCCGCTGGCGACGCCGCGAATGTGGTTGGCGTTGATCTCCTGGCCGAGACACAGATATTTGTCCGGATCGGTCGTCAGCATGGCCGCGTAGCTGCCGAGCGTTTCGGCCAGAGCAACCGATGCACCGCCGTGCAGGATGCCGTGCGGCTGATGAGTGCGATCCTCCACCGGCATGCGGCCGCGGAGAAAGTCGGGGCCGAGCTCGGTGAACTCGATGCCCAGATGTTTCGCCATGCCGATGTGAGTGGTGAGATCGGCAAGCTTGTACGGTTTGAACCAGATGGACATGGCTGCTGGACTCCGAGGTCGACGGCTACTTTTTACGCAGCTTGTCCCCGATGCGTCTATAAGCTTCGCGGAAAGAGATTCCTTCCTTGACCACCAGTTCATTGGCTTCGGCGGCCGCATGGATCGAGGGATCGAGCCGGATGCGATCCTTGCGGAAAGTCACGCCGGCCAGCGCCGAGGGCAGAATCCCCAGCGTGTCCAGGCACAGATCGATGCCGCGGAACAAAGGCACTTTGATCAACTGCAGATCGCGCTGATATCCCGACGGCAGCTTGGCGACGATGCCCATCACTTCGAGCAAACAGGCCTGCGCGCTGGCGCTGCGGCCGCGGATCAGCTCGAACACGTCTGGATTGCGCTTTTGCGGCATGATCGATGAGCCGGTCGTGAATGCATCCGGCAGCGCGACGAACGAGAACTCCTGCGTGTAGAACAGCATCAGGTCGGATGCGAGACGGGCGACGTCCTGCATGACCAACGAGATCTCGAACAACAGCTGCGCTTCAGCCTTGCCACGCGATAGCTGCACAGACGTGACCGGTTGTTGAACTGACGCGAATGCCAGCTTCTTTGCCGTTGCTTCCCGATCGATCGACAGGTTCGGCGAGCCGTAGCCCGCTGCGGAGCCGAGCGGACTCTTCTGCAAACGACGCTGCACCTGTTGCAAGCCCTCGGCGTCGTCGCGCAACTCGGCAGCGAAGCCGCCGGCCCACAACTTCACCGAGCTGGGCATCGCCTGCTGCATGTGAGTGTAGCCAGGCAAGGGAACGTCACCCTCGCGTGCCGCCAACTCATCGAGCGCTTGGGCCGCGCCTTCGACACGTTGTTGCAATTCTTCGACGGCGTCGCGCAGATAAAGACGCAGCGCTGTGAGCACCTGATCGTTACGCGAGCGGCCCAGATGGACGCGCTTGCCAGCCTCGCCAATGCGCTCGGTCAGCAAGCTTTCCAGCGCGGTCTGGCCGTCTTCCTGCTCGAGCAGCACTTGCCACTTGCCGGCTGCGTGCTCAGCGGCGATTTCGGTCAGGCCGCGACGGATCGCTTCCAGGTCCGCCGAAGGCAGGAAACCCTGGGCATTGAGCATCTCGGCGTGCGCGATGGAAGCGCGCACGTCGTATTCAACCAGGCGATTGTCGAGTGCGTGATCCTCGCCGGCCGTGTATCGCAATACACGTTCGTCGAGCGGCGCGCCCTTGTCCCACAGACGGCTCATGCGTGCTGTTCTGCCGGGCTCAGCGCGCTGACGTTCTCGACGACCAGCGTGCCGGTGCCTTCGTTCGTGAAGACTTCGGCGAGGATGCTGTCAGGGGTCTTGTATGAAGTGATGTGCACGCGACGCACGCCGCCGCGAATCGCCTCTTCGATGGCCTTGGCCTTCGGCAGCATGCCGTCTTTCAGGCTGCCCTGGTCCTTGAGCTTCTTCAGGCCCGCCAGATCGGTGTACGAAATGATGGAGCGCGGATCTTCCAGCGACTCGAGAATGCCAGGCGCGCCGGTCACGAGCATCAGCTTCTCCGCTTTCAGCGCGGCGCCAATGCCGGCGGCGACCGTATCGGCATTGATGTTCAACAGCGTGCCTTTGTCATCGGCGGACACCGGGCTCACAACCGGCATCAGGCCGTCGTCGAGCAACTGCTGCAGCACCTTCGCGTCGATCAGGTCGATGTCGCCGACCAAGCCGTAATCGACAGTCTGACCTTCGACCTGCACCGGCGGACGCTTGTGAGCGCGGACCAGACCCGCATCGACGCCACTGACGCCGACCGCCGCGATATCCAACTCACGACAGATGCCGAGAATCTGGGTGTTGACCAGGCCGTTGAGCACCATGCTCGTGACTTCCATGGACTTCTCGTCGGTGACGCGACGGCCCGCGACCATGCGCGGCGTGATGCCCAGGGATTCCTGGATCTGCGACAGCTGCGGGCCGCCGCCGTGCACGAGCACGACGCGAATGCCGACCTGGTGCAGGATCGCGACTTGTTCGATCAGCGTGCGGGTGGACTCGATGTCGCCGAACACACCGCCGCTGGCCTTGATGACGAACACCTTGCCCTTGTACATGCGAATGTACGGTGCGGCGCTGCGCAGAGCGCGAACGGCAACGGAGGGATCAGAGCGAAGCACCACGGCAATATTCCTTAGAAGTAACGAATGACAATGAACGATGACCGGTCGAAGAACCGATCAGCCTCGGAGCAGCCGGTAAAGGACTGCCATCTGCACGACCATGCGGTTGAACGCTTCCCGGATGACCACGCTGCGCGGACCGTCCAGGACTTCGTCGGCCACCGCGACATTACGCCGAACTGGCAGGCAATGCATGAAATGGCAGCCGGGATCCGCCGCCCGGAACCAGCTTTCCTTCACGCACCAGTCGCTCAAGTACTCGCGCAGGCGCTTGTCGGCCTCGTCGTCGCCGTAGTGCTGCGGCGAGCCCCATTCTTTCGCGTAGATCACGTGCGCGCCATCGAGCGCTTCGGCGCGATTATCCGTTTCACGTACGGAACCGCCCGACGCCTTCGCCGCCTGTCGTGCTTTCTCCATGATGGGCTCAGGCAACGCGAAACCTTCCGGGCGCAACACCACGACGTCCATGCCGCGCATCGCGGCCATGTGAACCGTCGATGACGGCACGGCCAGCGGCAGCGCGCGAGGATGATTCGCCCAGCTCAGCACGAACTTGCCTCGCTCGGGCACGCGCAACTCGTCCATCGTGTGCCAGTCGGCCAGCGCCTGGCAGGGATGCCCCATCGCCGACTCCATGTTCACGAGCGGCTTGTCACAAAGGTCGGCCATCATGCGGAAGCCCGTCTCGGCCAGATCGGCGGCGAGGTTGCGGCCTTCGGCAAACATGCGAATGCCGATAGCGTCGCAGTACGAAGCGAGCACCGGCACCGCTTCGCGCACGTGCTCGGCGGCGGCGCCATTCATGATCGCGCCCGAGCGCGTTTCCATCTGCCACGTGCCTTGGCCCGGCGTGATGACTACGGCGGTGCCGCCCAGACGCATCATCGCGCTCTGGAATGAAGCCAGCGTACGCAGCGACGGATTCAGGAACAGCAGGCCGAGCACCTTGCCGACCAGCGCTTGCGGCTGCGGTGTTTGCTGCAGGCGAGCGGCGAGACCCAGCAGGTCCTTCACTTGCTCGCGCGGAAAATCGCCCAGGTCGAGAAAACGATTCATGGTTATTGCTCGATGAGTTTGCGACTCATGCGCTCCAGTTATTTCGGCAGTTGAGCGAGTGCCTTGCGCAGCAGCTCGACGTGCTCACTTTCCAAGACGAAGGGGGCCAGGATTCGCAGGATATTCGGATCGGCGCTGGTGCCGGTCAGGATGTCCAGCTTCAACAGCTCTGCCTGCACGTCCTTCGCGGGACGCGACGTGCGCAGGCCCAGCAACAAGCCGGCGCCCTGCGAGCCGATGACCGGACCGACCTTGCAGGTCTCGCGAATTTCCGCCGAGCGCTGCTGGACGTTCTTCAGCAAGCCTTCGGATTCGATGATGTCGACGACCGTTTCGACGATGGCGCAGGCCATCGGACCGCCGCCGAACGTCGTGCCCAGCGAGTCCATCTTCAAATACGGCGCGACATGATCCGCCACCAGCATCGCCGACACCGGGAAGCCGCCGCCGAGCGCCTTCGCCGTCGTGATGATGTCGGGCGTCACTTCATACATGTTGGCCGCGAACGGATGGCCCGTGCGTCCGAAGCCGCACTGGACTTCGTCGAAGATCAGCACGGAACCGTTCTCGCTGCAGCGGAAGCGCAGCGCCTGCAGGAATTCCTTGGGCATATCGACTGCGCCGGCGACGCCTTGCACGGGCTCGACGATGACGGCGGCCGTTTGATCGTTGATCAGCGTGCTCAGCTCGGCCGCGGTGGTCGTCGGCTTGATGAACTTCACTTCGAACGGCGTGTTCGGGAAGCCGTACCACTTCTTGTCCGCGCCCCAGGTCACAGCGCCGGCAGCAGCGGTGCGGCCATGGAAGCTGCCTTCGACCGCGATCACCTGCGTGCCGCCGGTCATTTTGCAGGCGAGCTTCAGCGCGTTCTCGTTCGCTTCCGCGCCCGAGTTCACGAAGAACACAGTGTCCAGCCCGAGCCCGCAGAACTTCGCGAGCCGGGTCGCCGCGCGACGGCGCACATCGAGCGCCACGGCGTTGCTCTGAAAACAAAGTGACTTCGCCTGTTCGGTCAATGCCTCGACCCAGCGCGGATGACCGTAGCCGAGTGCCGCCACGGCGTGACCGCCATAGAGGTCCAGTACTTTGCCGCCATCGGGCTTGTGCAAGAACACGCCGCGCGCGTCCGTGATCTGCAACGGAAATTGTGCGTAGACGGGCGCCAGATGATCGGCGGGGGCGTTCGAAGTCGTAGTTGCGCTCAAGTTGTTTGCACTCTTCTAAGCAATCAGGTCCAACCGGCCGCCGGCGTCGTCAGGCCGGTGGTTTCGTCCAGGTCGAACACGCGATTCAACCATTGCATCGCGCCGCCGGCTGCGCCCTTCACCAGGTTATCGATGGCGCACATCACGGCGACGGATTCCCCATTGGCAGCCGCGCTCAGGAACGCGTAGTTGCTGGCAGCCACATCTTTTACATGAGGCATCTCGCCGACGACACGAACGAAAGGCTTGCCGGCATAGAAGCCTTTCAACGCCTCGAGCAGCTCGGGCGTTTTGATCGGCTTCAGCGCCTTCGCCTGCACCGTTACGTGAATGCCACGCGCGAACGGGCCGGAGTGCGGAACGAAGTTGAACTCCGCCGGCACTTGCGACGCCACTTGCGCCAGCGCTGCGATCTCCGGCGTATGCCGGTGCGACAGCGGATTGTACGCGTACAGGTCGCTGTGCCGCTGCGGATGGTGCGTGCCCGCGCTCGGCGTGCGGCCCGAGCCGGTGCTGCCCGTGATACCGGCAGCAAACAAACGCGGCTCGACCAGGCCTAGCGACAGCAACGGCACGCTCGACAGCAACACTGCCGTCGCGAAGCAGCCCGGATGCGCCACATGCGGTGTCGTGATCTTGTCCAGGTGCTCTGGCACCGCGCAGCTGAACTGGGCGATGCGATTCGGCGCTCCGTGAGCATGCTTGTACACCGCCTCATAGGCGCTGGCCGTGCTGTAGCGATAGTCGGCCGAAATATCGATGACGCGCGGCTTCGTGCCTTTCGCTTCGGCAGCCGCGAGGACGTCGTCGATGAGCTTCGCCGCCACGCCATGAGGCGCGGCCGAAATGATGGCCGACTTCGGCAGCGTGCCGACCAGCTGTTTCACCTCGTCCAGGCTGGAGAACTTCAGCTCGGGATAGATCGGCGCCAGGTGCGCAAAGAACTTGGCCACCGGTTCGCCGGGCTGGCTGTCCGAAAGAATGGCTTTCAGCTCCAGGCGCGGATGACCGGCGATCAGGCGCAGCAGCTCGCCCGACACGTAGCCGGTGCCGCCCAGGACGATGACAGGAATCTTTGCGTCGCTCATTCTTCGGTCACTTCCGCCTTGGTCTTCGGAACCAGCTTCAACGAATCGATCACGCAGTCGCCCAGCGCCGCGCCATCGGTGATGGCGTTGAAGGCCGGCACGCCGAACTTGTCCTTGATGATGTTCACGCCGACCGCGTTGTCCGTTGCCGGACCGGTGACGACCGACGGCTCGATGCCGAACTGTTCGCGCAGCAGCTTCACGCCGCCCCACGCAGCAACTGGATCGTTCGCCGACAACACCACCGACGTGAGCGCACTACGAATATCCGGCGAGGACAGGATCGCTTCGACGCCGTACGCGCCGAGGATGCCGTCGCCCAGCTCGAACACGATCACATCCGGCTCGCCTTGTGACATTTCCGTCAGCAGCGCGCGCGTGATCGCTGGGCCCACCTTCGCAGTGGTCGTGACGACGCCCAGATCGGTGAAGATCATGCTCTTGCGAGCGCCGGCATCTTCCATCGCCAGAATGTCACGACGCAGAGAAACACCGGTGGCCTTGAACGCGTGCACGTTCAAGCCACGATGCCGCATGCGGGCAACGATGGCGCACGCCGCGGCCGTCTTGCCTGCTTCCATACACGTGCCCGCAAGCGCCACGACCGGCACATTCCGCGTGTTCACAGCGACGTTGTAGTCGAGACGTTTATAGCCGACCCGCGCCGGCACGCCGATGCGCTCGCCCAGATACGGGAACTGCAACACCACGCCGATGACCCTGGCGTCGAACGGCGTGCCCTTCTCCGGGTTCACCGATTCGACCACGCCGAGCACGCCGCCGATGTTCAGCACCTGGATGATGTCGCCTTCCTTCACCGCGGTCGGCAAATGACCCGAGTAGCCGAACAGCGCCTGACGATGGCCGAGCGCACCGACGATGACGTCGCCCTTGGCGACCTTGGCCATGCGGCCGCTGGTCAGCTCCAGGGTGTTGTAGTTCGACTTGTTGTTGAGGATCTCGACAACCAGCACCACGCCTTCCTCGCAAGGAATGTTGTCCGTGGCGACACGCAACTCATGCTTCAGGTTCAGCGCCTGAGTGATGGATGCGATCTTGTCGACGACTACTGTCTTCATGGCTGTGTTCGATTCACCTGTTCAGAAGTTAAAGAAAACAACTCACTTGTTCTGCCCAGCACGGGTCCAGAACATGCCGGGCAGGCCGACCATCTTCGAGAAGCCCAGGGCATCGGCTGCTGTCCACTCACCGGCGGCTTCGCCATAGACGCCCTTGGAGGCGGCCATGATGGAGTAGGGCGAATTCACGCCGGCGACGAATGCGTTGCCCGGGCGGTACTGCACCTTCACTTCACCGGTCACGCGCGCCTGCGAATTCACGAACAGCGCTTCCATGTCGCGGCACACAGGATCCAGATGCTGGCCTTCGTGCACCAGATCGCCGTACGGGCCGGACAACATTTCTTTCACGCGCTGTTGACGGCCGGTCATCACCAGCTTTTCCAGCTCGCGATGCGCAGTGATCAGCACTTCAGCGGCGGGTGCTTCGAACGCAACGCGGCCCTTCGTGCCAATGATGGTGTCGCCCAGGTGAATGCCCCGACCGACGCCGAACTTCGCGCCGATCGCTTCGACCCGTTCGATCACGCTCACCGGATCGAGCTTCACGCCGTCCAGGCTCGCGGGAATGCCCTTATCGAAGCCGATGGTGTGCACTTCCGGTGCCTGCGGATTCGAGTACGCATCCTTCGACAGCACCCACGCATGATCGGGAATGCTGCCGTCCGACGTAAGCGTCTCTTTACCACCGATCGTCACGCCCCACAGGCCGCGATTGACCGAATAGGCAGCGCCGTACGGCGGGATGGTGAGATTCCGATCCTGCAGATACTTCAATTGATCGGGACGCTTGAACGCCTGATCGCGCACCGGCGCGAGAATCGTCAGCTCGGGCGCGAGCGTGCGCAGCGCGACTTCGAAGCGTACTTGATCGTTGCCGGCGGCGGTGCAGCCGTGCGCGATCACTTTCGTGCCCAGCTTCTTCGCGTATTCAGCGATGGTCTGCGCCTGCATGACGCGCTCGGCGCCGACGCACAGCGGATACATCTGGCCGCGCTTCACGTTGCCCATGATCAGGTACTTGATCACCTGCTCGAAGTAATCCTTCTTCGCCTCGACCAGGATGTGATCCTTCGCACCCAGCGCGCGCGCACGCTGATCCAGCACTTTCGCCGCTTCGGCATCGATGCCGCCGGTATCGACCGTCACGGTGATGATCGGGCGCTGGTAGTTTTCCGACAGCCACGGCACCAGGAATGACGTGTCGAGGCCGCCGGAGAAGGCCAGCAGAATCGGTTCGTTGCCAGGAGGAAGTGTGCTCATGCTCGTTTCCGTATCGATACAAATAGCTGGTCGGTTTGAGAGTGCGTGCGAGGCAGCGGCCGCTCAGATGCCGAAGATGCCGCGCAGGCGTTCGCGCAGCTTCTTCTGATCTTTGGGCTCGTCGGTCGCGATGAAAATGGTGTCGTCGCCCGAGATGGTGCCGACCACTTCGGACCAGTCGGAGCTGTCGATGGCGACGGCCACGCTTTGCGCCGTGCCGGTCGTGGTCTTGAGGACCGTCAGCGACGTGCCGGCGGTCTTGATCTCGAGCACGAACCGCGAGACGGCGGCGAATGGGTTGTCGGCCGCGGCGGCGTCTTGGGCGGGCAGGATGTAGCGGTCGCCGGCCTTGGCGACGCGGAGCTCGCGCAGGTCGCGGCTGACGCTCGATTGAGTCGCGTCAAATCCTTGTTTGTGAAGGATTTTCACCAATTCGTCCTGATTGCGCACGGTCGACTCTCCGATGATTCGGAGAATCGCGGCTCGGCGCGCGACGGATTGGTGAATCTCAGCAGCCATGTCGGTGAGAGCAGCCTCGGTTGCGGCACAGGCGCCCAGACGCGCCTGTGCATAAAAAGGCGCGCATCATGCATAATTATGCAGAGGTCGTCAATGATGGATTTTGCGTCAGGTCCGACGGCGCGAGGCCAGTACTCCATCGAGGGCGAAAACGGCGAGCGCAGTCCAGATCATCGAGAAACCGACCACGCGCGGGCCGCTGAACGATTCCCCAAATACCAGGACCGCGCAGGCCAGCTGCAGGCTGGGTGCGATGTATTGCAGTAGTCCGACGGTGAACAAGGGAATGCGCCGCGCACCCACGGCGAACAGGACCAGCGGAACGGCGGTCAGCGGTCCACCCACTAATAAGAGAAGAGTGGTCTCGAACGAGTTCTGGCTCATCGCGCCACTGCCCGAGAACTCACACCACAGCACATAGCCCGCCGCGAACGGCAGCAACAACAGCGTTTCGCCCGTGAAACCGGGCAGCGCTTCGACGTTGGCAGTCTTCCGCACCAGTCCATACAGGCCGAAGCTCAGCGCCAGCGCGATCGACACATACGGCGGCCGACCGGCAGCCCAGGTGAGATACAACACACCGGCCGCGGCGATCGCCACGGACAGCCATTGCATACGATTGAGCCGCTCGCGAAAACATACGACGCCGAGCGCCACGTTGAGCAGCGGACCGATGAAATAACCGAGACTGATTTCCACGACGTGGGCCGTAGCGATGCCCCACATGAAAATCGACCAATTGATGGCGATGAAGGTCGCCGACGCGCACAGCCTCAAGCGAACTTGCGGATTCGACAGCGCGCTCCACATCTGTTGAGTGTCGCCGCGCGCCGCCAGCCAGCCGAAACCGACCAGGCAACCCCATAACATGCGGTGCGCGGTGATTTGCAGAACCGGGATGGCCTGCAACAGCTTCATATACAGCGGCATCAGCCCCCAGATCAGGAAGGCGGAGATGGCGGCGGAGAGGCCGCGGCCATCGATGCGTTGAGCCGCGGACGTGGCGTCGGCCACGTGAGAGGAATCGTTCATGGACGGGGGACAGTCTGCTGGGCGGCAATCATAGTGCAGTACGCAGTGGCATGTCGGGCTTTCTGAAGTTGCACGCGCCGCGCCGGCGCGAGAAGCTTCGAATCTCTTTACTGAATTCTCTGTTAGCTATGTCCGTGCTCGACCTCTCTCGCCGCTTGCTGGCGCTGTCACAAACCGGCCTGCACTTCTCACAGGAAGAATACGACAGAGAGCGTTATCGCGAGATGGCGCAGATCGCCGGCGAGCTGCTAGCGCTCGAGTCGGAAATGACGCCGGACAAGGTGCGCGCCACCTGGATGGTCGAAGACGGCTATTCGACGCCGAAGATCGACGTGCGCGGCGCGGTGTTTCGCGGCGATCAGGTATTGATGGTGAAAGAGCGCGTCGATGGCAAGTGGACTTTGCCCGGCGGCTGGGCGGACGTGAACGACACGCCGTCGCATGCCGTGGAAAAAGAGATCGAGCAGGAATCGGGGTTCACGGCGCGGGCCGTCAAGCTGGCGGCGATCTTCGACCGTAACAAACACAACCATCCGAAGTTTCTGTACCACGTCTGGAAGATGTTCTTCGTGTGCGAAATCACGGGCGGCGATTTCCGGACCAGCTACGAAACCACCGACGTGAAGTTTTTTCCGGTCGCCGAGCTGCCGGAGCTGTCGACCGGCCGCGTGACTGCGGCGCAGATCCAGTGCGCCTACAAGCATCATCTGGATCGCGCGCTGCCCACCGAGTTCGATTGAGCGATGAGCGACACTCCGGCCCTGGGTTTCCTACCGCCCGAATGGTTCACGCGGGCGCTTGCCGTGCCGTGCGAGTCCCGCTATGTGGATGCCGGCGGCACGGCGATTCATTACTTGATCTGGAACGAGCACGAGACGCATAAGCCCGGTCTCGTGCTTGCGCATGGCTTTCGCGCCCACGCGCGCTGGTGGAGTTTCATCGCGCCCTTCTTCATCGAGCGCTTTCGCGTCGTTGCATTCGATTTCTCGGGCATGGGCGACAGCGGCAATCGCGATGAATACACCGACGAGAGTTATGCACGCGACATTGTTGCTGTGATCGATGCGGCCGGCTTCGATCGGCCGGTCGTGGTTGGCCACAGCTTCGGCGGGGGACGAGTGCTGCAAGCGTGCGCTCAACATCCGAGCAAGGTCGGTCGAGCAATCATCGTGGATTCGCGCGTGCAGCTGCACGATGGCGAGCAAAAGCTTCCGGAGTTGCGTGCCAAGAAGATATATCCGACGTACGAAGCCGCCCGAGCCCGCTTTCGGCTGATCCCGCCCGACAACAGGGCAGCGCCATATGTCATCAATTACGTCGCCGAGCATTCCATCAAGCGCGTCGACGATGGTTATACCTGGAAGTTCGACGATACGGGGCCGCGTCGAGTCGTGCACCGGAATGTTGCTGGCATGTTGAGGCGCATCGAAACGCCAGTGTCGTATATCTATGGCGACCACAGCCTGGTCGTTTCGCATGAGCATGCGGCAGAGATCGTTGCTCACATTCCCAATAGCCGCGGGCCGATCGCGATTCCCGAGTCGCACCATCACGTCATGCTGGATCAGCCGCTGTCGTTGATCGCGACGTTGCGGGCGCTGCTGTACTAATAAACAGCGACTCGGGCATGCTGCCGCTCGCCCGCCGTGGTTGCCGGCGGGCGCATCCCTATGCCTGGGGTGCCTCTAGTTGAGTTTTATAGCTCTCAATCACTGCTCGATCGTGTACTCGAAGTCCGCGCTCTGATTCTCGCCGGCCTCGGTCTTGAATACCCACTTGTCGCTGATCGTGTAGCGCAGCTTCAGTGTGTTGATCGACTCTGTCAGCGAGATGCCGTAGCTGATGAACAGTCGGGGCGAGAGGAACTTGCCGAGCACCAGAGCCGTGTTCGCGCTACCGTCGGTGCCGAGCGAGCTTTCGACGCCGACTTCTTCCAGGCCGAGTCGACGGCCGATCTGCGAAGCGAGCAGGCCGCCGCCTTGCATGGTCAAAGTATCGCGAGCCGACGTCATGGTCGCCGTGTCGCTGCCCGACATCGAGTCGGGCGCTTTGCCGGTCAACAGATAAGTCACGATCTGAGTCTGCGGCATGGTCGGATCGGAAAAGAACGACAGCCGGGGCGCCTGCAACGTGCCGCGCACGTTCAGGCCGACGGTCACTGTCTCGATCCTGCGGCGGGCTTCGATGTCCAATCCCGGATCGTCGAGCGGTGAGGCTTCGAACAGCAGCTCGCCTTTACTGATCTCGAGCTTCTGACCATAAGCCTCGTAACGTCCGTCGACGACGCTGAGCTCGCCGCGGCCGATGGGGACTTCGCCCGTGCGCACGGTCGTGCCGACGCCGCCGGCGAGCCTGCCTTGCAAACCGAACGCCTCGACGCGCACGTCGTCGCCGATCGTGACTTTGATTTCGCTGTGCACGGTCGTGCGACCGGCGCGCTCCGATTCGGTTTCGTTGACGTAACGAGCATCGTCTGACGCGCGCACAGCGCCGGAGATCTGATTCGGCTGCACGCGCGCGCTCGGAATCAGCACATCGCCAGCGATATTGATCTGGCTGCCATCGATCAGAAAGCGCAGATCGGGAGAGGCGATCACGCGATACTCGGGCAAATCGGCCACGAGCAAGTTATTGCCGCGTAGATGCAAGTTGCCTTGCGACTTGCCTCCACTCCAGGTGAATCTTCCCTGCGCTGCCAGCTCGCCTTCACCGGCGCGGCCGGAGCCGCGAAAGTCCAGGCCGTTACTGGCAAGATCGGCGACCAGATTCAGATTGCGTAGCGCGAAGTTAACGCGATACGAATCCAGCTCGCCATTCGCCAGCTCGATGCGGCCGTTGACCTCGGGCTCGGCCAGCGTGCCGCCGATGGTGGCGTTGGCGGTCAGCAGCCCAGCCGCGTTATCCACTTCGGAAAACAGCAGCGGCAGAATGTTTGCGTCCGCCGCCCGTGCGCGCATGTCGCCGGTCAGCGGCAGGTGCATCAGGTCGTTACCCTGTTTTCGATCCAGATGCGCGTTGGCGAAGAGATAGGTATCGGTGAACGCTTGCACACCGAATGAGAAATCGATTTGCTCCGGCTTCGCGGTGGCGGCGAGACCGCCCGTGCCCAGATTCAGGGTCTCGGGCTCGGCGCCGGGCGGGCGATAGATGATGGCGGCGTCGATGATGCGCATGCCGGCTTCGCCTTGCCAAGGCTGATTCGGCGCGCCGAACGCGTGCACTCGGCCTTCGATGCGACCACCGTACTCCGCTTCGTGCCCCGCGGGCGGCAGCAGCAGCGCCAACGGAATCTCATACCCGGACACCGTGCCTTCCCACGCACCCGCTCGCTGCCATTTGCCGCTCGCGCAAATGCGACCTGCGCCCGCAATCAAACAGAAGTTGTCGAGTTGTGCCCGGTCGCTCGACGCCATGATCTTCGCGGGCTCGGCGATCGAAATCTTGTCGTCGGCCTTGCCCGTGACCAGCTTGGTGGTCGTGACCGTCGCGTTCCATACCTTCTGATCGTAGGTGCCGGCGATCTGCATCTCGGCGGATGGCGGCGTATCGCGTGGCGTCGCGGCTGCGCCTGTGACATTCATGTTGATGCGATGGTCGAGCGCTGTTCCTTCGCCACTGAGCTGCACGTTCTCGACGATGGGACGACCGGCGCCGAGCCGGCTGGCGGAAGCGACCAGCCGCGACGGCGCCTTGCCGCTGGCGTCGATGTCGCCGTTGATCGTGAGCTGCCCCGCCTGCCACTGCTCATAGCGAATGTCATTCGCGGTCAGATCGCCGGTGATGTGCAGGCTCTTGAGCGGACCGCTGGCCTTGCCTTTCGAAACGATCCTGCCTTTCGCCTGCGGCAGCAAACGATCCAGCGACGGAGCGTCCAGCGACCAGGTTGCCTCGATCGTTTCCTTCCAGATGCCGTCCAATGACAGTCGTGCATCGGCAAGGCCCACACTCGCGTTGCGCACGGTCCAGCCGCCGCGACGATCTCTTTGTATGTAACCGCGACCTCGCAGCGGCTCGCCTCGCAGCGTGCCTCGAAGCTCGTTCACGTCGGCGATGAACGCAGCGTTCTTATCGAAGCCTTCGCCCGAGGCGTTGGCCGTCATGTTCACGGTGCCGGGAAAATCCTTGAACAATCCCGCTGGATTGACATTGGTTGTGCGCGTCGCGAGGCGCCACGCACGCGGCTGAGCGAATTGCAGCTCGCCGTTGCCCGTCAGCGATCCGCCCAGTGCATTTACCGAGTAGCTCGCAACCGTGACCTGCTCCTTCGAGATCACGCCTCTGGCCGAGCCGGCGCCCGAAGGAAAATTGGGCCCGGCCAGACTGGTCGTGACCGCGAAGTCATAGGGCAGCGGTCCGCTCAATGTGCCGTCGCCGTTGGAGCTGGTAACAATCGGTTTGCCACGCAATGGCCATTGCAGGTTCTGCCATTGTGCGGACAGGTCGAGCGTCGGGGCCGAGCCGTCGAAGATCAGCTTGCCGGTCGTCTGCAGCGCCGCCGGCGAATCCTGCAGCTTGATGTCGGAATCCGTCAGGAACAGAGTGCGGTCCGCATATCGGCCGCGTGCATCGATCAGCAGTTGTTTCGCGTCGATCTCCGGAACGCCGAGCAACCCCTTGGCACGCACGCCCTGTGGATTGAGCTCCACGTCCAGCGCGATGTTCTGCAACGACAGCGGCGGATTCGGCAGCCACGGGTCGAGCAAGAATTGCTGCGACGTGACTTTACCCGCGACGTTCCAGCTGTCCTCCGGTCGTGTCATGACAGCAGCGACGCTGACGGCACTGGGTTTGAGCAACTCGCCGTTGATGTTCAGCTCATCGATGGTGCCATCGACCGAGCCCTTCAAATCCAGATCGACATCCGGCAGGTGCAGCTGGCCGCTGGTGTCGCCTTTCAATCCCATCGGCAGATCCGCCGCAGCCGCGGCCAGCAATTCGACATTGCCGGTGGCATCGAACAGATCGGCGTCGACGGCGAAGTCGCGCGCTCGAAGATGGGTGGAGTTGATCGTCACGCGTCCGCGAATGGTCTTCGCATCGACGGCTGTGCCATTCATATGCACGTAGCGAACGTTGGAAAGCTCGACATTGCGCGCGTCAACGCGCAGGAACGGCGGCAAGAAACGCGGCGGTTTCTTGTTCGGGGGCATGTCGGCTTGGCGCAGCTCCACCAGCGACTCGCGCGCGGTCACCGATCCGGCCTGCAATGTTTGAATCAACAAGCCCCGCAGCTGGGGCTCGATGACGATGTCGTTCACCAGGACATGGACGCGTGGATGATTCAGCTCGAAGCGGTTGACGCGCAACGGGCCGGCCAGCGTGCCCGATACGCCTTCGATCTTTACGTTGAAGCGCTCCAACCGCCACAGCTGCCCGGCAACCATCTGCAGGCCCGCTTCTGAGTACAGCAGCACGCCCACCGCGACCACCGGCACCAGCAGGATCACCGCGACAATGATCAGGATGAGGCGCGTGCGCATCAAAACTGGGTCGCGATGTATAGATGGAAGCGCGGGCTGCGTCCCGAGTCGGACAACGCCTGAGCCACGTCGAGGCCGAAGGTGGCGACAGCGATGTTGTAGCGGGCGCCCAGGCCGGCCGAGTACTGCAGATCCGGCTCGCTGAAATCGTCGAAGGCGTTGCCGATGTCGTAGAAGGCCGCAACCCCGAAGTTACGAGGCAGGTCGCGCACGACCTCGACTGTGCCGGTCACAAGATTGCGTCCGCCGATCGTACGGCCTTGGTCATCCTTGGGTGAAAGCTCGTTGAGCGCGAAGCCGCGTACGCTGCCTTCGCCGCCGGCGAAGAAACGTTGCGAGGCGGGCAGGTCGGAGGTGGCGGCGATACGGCTGATGCCAAGCTCGCTGCGCAAGTGCAAATGCCACAGCTCCGTCATGTCGAAGACGCGCTCGCCTCTCAGGCGCAGTTGCAAGAACGAGGCGTCGGAGCCCAATGTTTCAGGTGAGCCGCGCAACTCGGCCGAGAAGGAGTAAGGACGCCTGCGTCCACCGACGATATAGCTCGGCAGTGTCGAGTAGCCGATGCTGGGCACGATATAAAAGTTCGTGCTCGACGTGTTATCGGCTTCGATGGTCTCTTCTTCCGCCAGCGCGATCTTCAGCACGCGCTGCCAACGGCCCATCACCTGTGTGAGGCCGGCACTGACTTCGGCTCGTTTGGACTGGGTGTCGCCGAGCTCTTCGTCGCGCAGCGTACCGGTGAACTCCAGTTTCTCGAGCGCGATGTCCATGACCGGCACGACGTAGCGACCGGTGAGGTCGCTCACGATGGATGAGCCGAGCAGCTCGAGCTTGAACTTGTGGCCGTCCTCGTTCACGCGCCGGTTGTCCCACGTGAACTTGCCGCGTGTCTTGGTATCCGTGCCGTAGCCGATGCTGGCCGCGTAGCGATGTTTCCTGCTGGGCTCGGCGGTCACCGTGATCGGAACGGTGCGCGTCACGGGATCCGGATCGCCGCTCTCGATGTCGACGACCGAGAAGTATTGGGTATCGTCGAGCGTGTACTGCGTTCTCAGCAGTGTATCGAGCGTGTAGGGATCGCCGGGCTGCATGCGCAACAGCCGACGCATCGCTTCGTCGGTGATCACGTCCTGCGCGATGTCGATGTCGCCGAACAGATAACGTTCGCCGGTATCGGCTTCGAGGTCGACGGTGGCGCGCCGCTCGAAGCGATCGATCACCAGGTCGTGCCGGGTGAGCTTGGCATCGAGATAGCCTTCGTTCTTGGCGATGCGCACCAGGTTGCCTTTGACGCGCTCGTAAGTGCCATGATTCAAGCGCAGGCCGGGCTTGATCTCTTGCTCATCGAGCAGCTCGCGAATCGCGCGCTCTTCGGCGCCGGGGCCGGTGACGTTGATGTTCACTTCCGACAGGCGCACCGGGCGGCCGGGCTCGATGTGGATGGTCACCTGCCAGCCAGCGCCTTCCTGCTTCACATCGTAGGTGACGGTGGGGTCGTAGAAGCCGAGAGGTTCGAGAGCCTGGCGCGTTTCGCTGACGATGCGCCGTTGCAAGCGGCTCATGACTTCCGCGGTCACATCCTCGCGCTCTGCGTAGCGCGTGAGACTGAGGAAGGCGCGAACGTTCGTCTGGATCGCTTCGCTGACCTCGGGGATCGTGATCTCGATCTTGGCGTCCGCCTGCAATGGCAACAGCAATGCTGTCGCCAGCACTCCCGTCGCCATCGCACGCATCCTCGCTGTCACGAGAGCGCCGCTCGTATGGCTATTCCGGTGAAGAATCGAACGAAGTGTCGGTCGCCACGGTCTCGTCGGGATCTTCGGCTTCGAACCAGACCTCGGGCACTTCGGCGCTGGTGAATTCGAAGCGCGAATTGCCGCTCTGGATGCCGGCGGCGTCGAAGCGACGCTCCTGAAGAATCGTGCGACCGGTGCGCTCCACCAGCAGCACGCTGGAGCAGCGGGTGCCATAGCGTTCGTTCACGATGAACGGCGCGGACACCACGCGTTCCCAATCCTCCGGCAGACCGGTGGACGGCAGGTCGGGGCCGGTGGCCTGCTCACGATCCGCGAGCATGGCGAACAGATCTTCCGGTGAGACCTCCGGTTGCGACAGCAAGCTGTTGAAGCGCTCGCGGGTGCGCGCCAGCTTGGGCCACGGCGTATCGAGCAGATGATTGCTCAACCCGTACACGCCCGGCGCCAGCGCCCGGGGGTTCGGTCCGCGGTTGGAGAAGTAGTACAGCGCGCGCGTGCCGCCGACGAGCAGGTTGAAGCCCGAGTAGCGAGGTGCCGCGCCGCGCAGGTCGTCCAGGAATTCTTTCGGCGACGTAGCGCCGGTGAGGAAGCGCGGGATCAGCTGGCCGCGCGACGGGGCGTTCTCCACGGGCGCTTGCAGGTCGCGGTAGTTGGTCACGACGCCAAACCGCCCGGAGCGGGCCACCCCCAGCCAGGTGCCGTTGGCCTTGAGGTCCCGTCCGCCGAGGATGCGCGGATCGTCCTGCCACCAGTTCAGCGGCGCGGCCGGGCGGTCATGAAACTCGTCGCGGTTGCCGGCGAGGATCAAGCGGTAACGAGGATGGTGTTTCCAGGCGAGGACGAGCAGGCACATGGCGAGGGATTGTAGAGCAGCAGGTCTAACGGTGGATGAATACGCCTGAAAATAGGCGCATGGGTCGCGCATCAGCGGCGCGGCAATTGCCACATTCGTACGCCGGGCTCTTCCCGCAGCGGGCGCGCGGCGCCCGAGTCGTACCAATCCTCGACCAGCCGGAAGGAGATCGAATGCGTGATCGGCAGCGCGACCGCTCCGCCAGCGATCTCGGCGCGCGTCCACCAGCGTACGTCCTCTAGCTCGTCGTCGACTCGCGAGATATCCGTGCTACGGGCGTATGCCGTAAATCCCAGCATCAACGATGAGGGGAAGGGCCAGGGCTGCGACGAATGGTAGTCCACCGCGCCCACAGCCACGCCAGTTTCCTCTCGGACTTCACGCGCGACGGCGTCTTCCAGGCTCTCGCCCGGCTCGACAAACCCGGCAATCGTCGAGTACCGGCCCGGTGGCCAGCTTGCCTGGCGGCCGAGCAGGGCGCGCTCGCCGTCCGTGACCAGCACGATGACTGCTGGATCGATGCGGGGAAACTGCTGCGAACGGCAGCTTTCATTGCTGCATCTGAGCACGTGGCCGCCATCGACGGCCTCCGTCCGCGAGCCGCACCGGCCGCAGAAGCGGTGACTTTCGCGCCAGTGAATCATGGCCCGGGCGTACGCCAGCAGCCCGGCCTCGTCAGCCGGCAGAGCGCCGGCGAGCATGCGCAGGTCCTGGAAGTCCACGGCGGGGTCGGCCAGTTGCGGGCGTTCGCCTGACACACCGACAGCAAAAACGGCCTGGCCGCGAAACTCGCCCAACCACACGTAATCGGTGACCACGGTGGCGCCAAGCGCCTGCACGCCGGTGACGAAATGGGCGGTCACCAGTTCGCCCTGCCGAAGCACGGAATTGCGCGTTTGCCAGACCGGCACGAACAGCGTCCGCGGATCGGCCAGCACTGCCTGCACATGCGCCTCGTCCTTGCGACGGTGCGCGGCACGTTCGAGATAAGGTCCGGCGAGGATGTTGGGCGAGCGCGGTAGCATGCAAGCAGTTTATCAGTCGCGCATTACAGCGCGTGAACTGGAACAGGGGCTGCTGGGCCTGGCGCGTCGGACGCGCGCCCGTTTCAGTCTGCATGTCGGACAGGTGTGGCGACAAAGGTTGAATTTGTCGCGCAAGTAGTAGCTGTCGCAGTGTCGACAACGCACAGCGCGCAGGTCACCACTGCGGTTCAGCAGTTGAAGCAGGAACCACGCGTGCTCGAACGAGAGCGTAGGCGTGTTGAGTAGCTGTTGGTGTGTTTCGTACGCATCGCAGAACCGGCGGCCATAATCGAGCACGCCAGCTGGCTCGGTCGGCATCTTGTTCTTTATTGCATACAAGAGGCCGAAGGCGGCGAACGCGCTCGCTAACAGCGACGATTCGAACTGCGCGCGAGTGTTGCGGACGAAGAAGGTGACCTGCCGCGGCGATTTGCCACGGCGGCGGCGCACGGGCGCTTCGCTCAGCTCATGTGCATAGGATTTGTAGAGGCGACGAATGCGATCGTCCGTGAGGCCCGTGCATTCGCGAATCGTGCACGTACGCGCTTCATGACGAATCATGCGGAGCGCGAGGTCGTGCCGGCTGCGCTCGTTGCTGTACGAATCGTTATCCAGATCCATGCGAACTCCCTGTTCGGTGTGCCGTTCCGTTGCTGCGCCCGTTGACTTGTCTGCGGGCGCGCATAGTGTGCTCCGCAATTGACCTGCGCGTAAAGCTCCGAATACATTCGTCGCCCCTTTGGTTCGCAAGGAAGCGACATGTCATCGAGCTACACGGAAGAGTCTTTGGTTCACGATGCGAGCGCACATTCGATTGCTGTCGAGAGAGCGACACTAGATCGTGATGTCGAGGTGCGTGCACCTGTGCTCAATTCAGCGCTGCTCGCGCGGATTCGTCAGCTCAATCTGGACTACCTGGAGCTGCTCGTAGCGGAGCGCGACTCCACGAATAGCTCAACCCAACTGCAACACTTGCCGCCGCGACAGAGCGCGGCACTCTGCTCACTATCGCCCCGCGCCCTGCGTGCACTCGCGGCGATGCCTTACACCCTGTATTCACTAGGGTTCGAGGACGAAAATTTTTGGAATGCAGTGTGCGAGAACGCGACGTCGTCCGCGAGCGCGTTGGCTGTTCAGCGCTATGCGCGCGTGGGAGATGCGTCCGCGCAGTGTTCGTTCTGTGAATTGGCGCTGCTACATGCGTGGCATGTCGCGGGCAAGAACACAATGGCCGCGCGCATGGTGTACGCGATGCCTCATGCCACGGCCAAGCGGTTGGTGAACACACCGCTTTGGCAAATCAGATGCATTGCTGGAAGTTATGGCGAACTGATGATGCCTCGCTGGCCGACGAATCCCGCCTTCTGGCCAGATCTGATCCGCTTCGCCGCTTCTAACGACGCTCGCCGACTGCACATGACGCGCTTGCTCGGCACTCAACTGATCGCGGCTGAACTGGAAGTGGCGTGCGAAATCTCGCGCCAATGCCCGCGCATCGCTCCCGCGTTAGCTTCGCCTCGGCTGCGCGCGAGAAAGTTGCAAATGGCGCCGCGGGTGTCGGTGGGGATGAAAACATCGATCCATGATGAGGAGTCCAAATAAACAAAACGTGCGGCTCGGCG
The DNA here is from genome assembly GCF_004138335.1 of Peristeroidobacter agariperforans. Taxonomy (GTDB): domain Bacteria; phylum Pseudomonadota; class Gammaproteobacteria; order Steroidobacterales; family Steroidobacteraceae; genus Steroidobacter; species Steroidobacter agariperforans. Next base: position 1,262,801 of record NZ_RYFW01000001.1, read on the forward strand.
AGACGCGGCCAATGTAGCCGCGCGCTCGCGAGCTAGATACAGCCTTAAGTGGAAGTCGCGGACGCTATGTCGTAGCTGCGAGGCAAGGATGCCTAAAATCAATTTACGTGAGATCTATACCCGAACAGGTATTGTGATACCCGAGAATCGTAAGCCTTTGCACTGGGAGGGTTCCTCGAAGAAGAACTTCAAGGAGTTCCCGATTCCGGTTCAGAAGGACATGGGCGTGCGCTATTCGTCGTGCAGTTGGGCGGCACCCCTGATTCTGCCAAGCCATGGCGAGGGAACCGCTCGGGAGAGTACGAGTTGGTCGAGGATCATTGGGGTGGCGCCTTTCGCGCCGTCTATGGTGCGTATTGGCGATGTGCTGCACGCATTCCAGAAGAAATCCAGGTCCGGCACTGCGACGCCACGGCCCGATGTGGAGCTGATCGAGAAGCGAATGAAGTCGGTGCTCGCCCGGTACGAGGCGAGCAGGAGAGTGCAATGAGTCGCAAGGCCAAAAATCCCAAGGGCACCACCAACGTCCTGGTAGATCTCGGTTTCGAGGATGCGGAAGAGCTGTCGGTGAAGGCTATGCTCGCGATGAAGCTCAATAGTCTGATCGACCAGCGCAGCCTGAGCCAGACGGAGGCGGCTGCCATCATCGGCATGAGTCAGCCCAAGGTCTCTCAGGTCCGACGCTATCAGCTTCAGAACATCTCGCTCGAGCGCCTGATGCAGGCGCTGGTGTCGCTGGACCAACATGTCCAGATTGTTGTGCAGCCCGCGCGCCGCTCTCACGGGGCAGGTATTACTGTGGCTGCCTAGTGCCGGCGCGTGCTCAGTGCGGCTCGCGATTTTTTAGCGAGCTGGCCCGGGACACCGCGGCGTTCCCGAACTTGGCGCGGATGTCATCCAGCGCCGCATCGAGGTGCTTGTTCTTCTTCGACTCCTGCGCCGAAAACAATTCCAGCTGAGGCTGAGCCGTGAGATCGCCAGCGCCGACGCCGAGCAAGCGGATCGGTGTGCGAGGCTGCGCTTTAATCCACTCGTCGAGTAGTTTCGCCGCCGCGGTCGCAAGGGGCTTTGTTTCCTGGGTCGCCGGGCGAATAGCACACTGGCGCGTGTATGTTTTGAAGTCGTGCCGGCGAATCTTCACCGTCACGCGCTCCGACAACCAACCCTGCGCCCGCAACCGGGCCGCGGTTCGATCGGCCAACTGCACGAGCACAGCGTGCAGTTGCGATGGATCGACGATGTCCTTGTCGAAAGTCGTTTCCGAAGAGATCTGCTTTTCGTCGTAATCCGGAATGACCGGCCGATCGTCCTCGCCGGCAGCACGCGCCTTCATCTGCGATGTGTATTTTCCAAACACAGACCGCAGCGTCGCATCGGTGGCGAGCCGCAGATCGCGCAAAGTTACGATGCCGAGTCGCTCGAGCAGAGGAGCAGTCTTATTGCCAAGTCCGTGCAGCCGTCGAATCGGCAGCGGATCCAGAATCGTCGTCACCTGTTCCGGCGGCACCACGACCAACCCGTCGGGCTTGCGCAGGTCAGAGGCGATCTTCGCGACCAGCTTGTTGGGCGCGACCCCAACCGACGCCGTCAGCTGAGTCTGCTGCAAGATGAGCTGCTTGATCTGCTTCGCGATCGATTCGGCCGAGCCAAGCGCCGCTTGACTGTGCGTCACATCGAGAAACGCCTCATCGAGCGACAGTCCCTGAACCAAAGGGGTGAAGCGATGAAAGATCTCGAAGACGGCGTTGGAGACTGATTTGTACTGTTCGAAACGGGGCTTCACGCACACCGCGTGCGGGCACCGTTTCAATGCTTCGCGCATCGGCATGGCGGAGTGCACGCCGTATTTGCGCACTTCATAGGAAGCGGCCGCGACGACACCACGTCCGCCGAGGCCGCCCACGATCACCGGTTTACCGCGCAACTCGGGATTGTCGCGCATCTCAACGGACGCGTAGAACGCGTCCATGTCCACGTGCAGGATGGATCGCGTCACTTCACCGTGATCGTGATTTTCTTCGAAGTCACGATCGGATCGTGCGGCACGTGGCCGAAGTCGCCGAGCAACAGCTGCAACGTGTGCTTGCCGGGCTTGAGCTCCACGGTCGCTTCGGTCTGGCCTTTGCCGAAGTGCATGTGATTGGCGTCGGTCGGAATCGGCGCGCCGGCCGGCGGCAGGTCCGCGTCGATGATGAGGTGATGATGGCCGGTGTTGTCGAACGTGATGCCGGCCGGGGCGATGCCCATGCCCTTCAAGCCGAACCTCACCGTCACCGGACCCGTGACCGTCGCGCCGTCGGCGGGCGCGATGAAGTACACCTCAGCGCCGGCGGGTGAAGGCGTGCGCTTCGGGCCATCAGCGAGCGCGACGCCGGCGCCGATGGAAAGAGCAGCCACCGCGGCAAGCGCGAATCGAGCCTTGAGTTGGTTCATTCTTGGAGGACTCCGATTAAAGCGAATAAATCGAGCAAATGCGGGGATTGGATTTTCTGCCGCGCTCAGTTCCAGTAGCCATCCCTGGAGCGTCGGCCAGCCGTTACGTCCGTGTACCGGCGTTCGCGCGGTTCGACGCGACGTTAAGTCGCCTCGAACAGGCATCCGCGCTCACCCCACGCAAAAGGAGCGTACACAGCGAGGTGTACGCCCTTTAATGTACCCGCGCCGAGATCGCGGTGGAAGCGTTCAGAGCCTGGCTCAGTCCAACTTACAGGTCACTCGCGTTACGGTCGTACCCTCTGTGAAGTTCGGAACGTCAGCTCGCACCTTCATTCCCTCGGGGGTTGCGAATACGGCTGCCATGTGTTCGGGGCTGTCGAACCAAGCCTCGAAAATTCTATAGAACGCAGGTGGTGAGCCGTCGGCCTGCGGCAAACACTTGGCCGCCTCCATTTTGCGCGCACCCTTCATGGCATGGACCAGCGGCATGTGGACGCCGAGATAGTACTTCTCGAACTCATCGGGCTTCGGGGGATGTCCATAGAGGACCATCAATTTGATTCCGCCAGTGGATTGGCTGGCTTCGGCGGCGCTGGTCCCGGTCGCAGCAAGGCCGAGTGCAAGCGTCGAGATAGCAGTTCTTCGATCCATTTCCGAGTCCTTTTGCATGGCGAACTGATGTGTGTTGCAGGGAGTATGACGGTTGAGAGTGCTTGCGCGTAGTCATCGGCCGGTGATCTGTGAGGCCTGATGCTGAGCCATTCTTTCGTCGCAATCCGCAGCTGATGAGCGATCAAGGTGATCCATGCAGGCAATGGATCGAGCTCGCACGCAGTTGTTCCACGGATTCGCCCAGTTTTAACGCGCTTCTGCTCCAATGTCGAGGCATGACGGCGGCACGAGGCCAGTTGGATCGAACGATGACAAGCGGCGCAGAAGAGGCGTTCACTGCCTCGTTCAGTGGAAGGAGAAACATAACAAGCCGTTGCAGCCGAGGCGATTCGCCAGCGGCCTTTCGTGCTCGGAAGCAGCTAACAGAAGTAACCAAAGATCACGGGAGTCATTGAGAAATATCCTCGCAGCGTACTTGGCCGCCGTGATATATCGCGTCACTCAGGTCGTTCCATATTTGAGTGCGGCTGGAGAGAAAGGAGGGATGCGCAATGCGCGGCCAATCACTCACCTGCTTATTGAGTGCGCTCGCGTTTGGCTCGGCTGGTGCGGCGGAAGTCTCGAAGTCAGAGCCCGCAAGGACAGCGAATCGGGATGCGTTCGTGTGTCCCGTCACTGTCGTGAACGAAGGAAAGGGCGGCGTCTATGGCAACGAAGCGCTCGATGTGGTCTTGAATCCCGGAGGCAAATTCGTGTTCGCACCCGGAGGTGCAGGCTTTGTAGACCGAGACGGTGCCTTGGGAATCAAGGTCGGGTGGGAGCGCCGGAAGAAGGGGCCGCTGCAACTAAGCGGTCGTCGTCTGGACGGACCTGCGGGCCCCGCGCGCGCTTATATTTACGACTATGGCGACATCGGCTTCCAGCCGATCTACCTTGTCTTTCCGACGCCCGGTTGCTGGGAGATAACCGGCCGTGTAGCGGATGCCAGCCTGACGTTTGTAGCGGTCGTCGAGAAGATCGGGGATGGGCCTGGAAAGTTCGAAGGGCTTGGGAGTGGATGGCGGGTCAGCCGATGATTGGAGCCATTCGGAGGCTGAGGACAAGAGCGTTACTGCCATTGATTGCTGGGATTCCTCTTGCGACCTACGGTCACGATTCGGAGCAACATGACGACTCTGCGCCTGCAGATCCTCCGAGCGACTACGTGACCAAGCTCGAGGAAATGACCGCCATAGAGGCAGGAAAGGGCGAAAAAGATCCATCTCTTGCGAGGCAATGAGCACGGCTTCAAGAGCCTGTCCTTCATCCTCAAGCCACTTGCTGCAAATCCTCTGCAGAAAGCAGAGACCGAAGCGCCGTGACCCAACGATTGCTCGCTGGGACAGTGCCATGTCGGTTTCGTGTTTGTTTGTTCGTCTTTCAGGGGGACCGGCGCCGATCTCCGGCGCCGACGCAGCGAGGGCAGCATGGGCAAGGTAATCGTGGAACAGATCGTCAGCCTCGACGGGTACGCCGAGGATGCAGCTGGCGGTATCGATTTTTTCGTCAATGCGAACTGGGTCAACGAAGCCGATACTGAACAATTGCGGATGTTGTCCGGCGTGGCGGCCATCGTCCTCGGCGCAAAGACCTACCGCATGTTCGCGGACTACTGGCCATCCGCGGACCCGGCTGCCGAACCGATCGCGATTCCGATCAGGGAACTACCCAAGTTCGTCGTTTCCTCCGCGCTGGAATCGGCGCCTTGGGGAACGAACGATTCGGCGGAGATCCTCAGGGGTGACGCCGTGGCCGCGGTTCGCGGCCTTCGCCACCGATTCAGCGGCGACGTGATTGTCTGGGGCAGTTTGAGCCTGAGCGATGCGTTGTTGCGCGCAGACGAAGTCGACGTATTGCGCCTGCGCGTACTACCGGTGCTGCTTGGGCGGGGCAGATCCTTTACCCCGTCGGACATGAGCTTGCGCCGGTTGTCACTGGTCTCGGCGCAGTCGTTCACAGGCGGACTGGTCGTGCTGGAATACAATGCGAAATCCTAGCCAACGGCACCGGCGTGGAGCCGGCGTTACGCGTTGCCGACCCTGACCTGACGCAGCTCGACCGGCTGATGGCCGGCAGCCATGTCTTCGGTGTTGAAGTCGTCGACGTTGATGATGTCCATCACGCGCCGATCGTAGTCACGCAGCATCGCGGCTTCGGTCTCGGACAGGATGCCGGCTGCCAACGCCTGTTGAATCTGTCCGGGCAGATCGAGCGCCGTGATCCTGCCAGTCTTCACGCCGTCGACACGGATGCGCTTTTCCAATGGCTCGGCGGTTTCACTCAGCACCAGCGCTTCGTGCAGCAGGCCCAGCGGATTGGTCGGCTCGACTGTGCGATAAACGCCATCGGTCAGGCGATCGCGCGTGATCGTCGGGTGCATGACCTGATCGACCAACTGATGGCTGAGCGGATCCGACGGCGCGTGATACGTCTGGCCGCGCGGGAAAATGAACACCCGCATGAACCCCGCGAGGAACCGATTCGGGAAGTTGCGCAGGAAGCTGTGCAATTGTTCCTGAGCCTTGTACAGCAGGGTGCGGCACGCCCATTCCACCAGCGGCAGGTCGGCTTCCTGACGGCCCTGGTTCTCATAGTGTTTCAGCACCATCGACGCCAGATACATGCACGACAGCACGTCGCCGAGGCGCGCCGACAGGCTTTCTTTCTTCTTCAGATAGCCGCCGAGCGACAGCATCGCCACGTCGGTCGCGAAAGCAAACGACGCGCTGAAACGATTGATGTGTTGATAGAAACGTTGCGTCGGGCCTTCGGGGACCTTTGTGAAGCGCGCGAGCGTCAGCGCCATCACCATCGAGCGCACGGCATTGCTGATCGTGAAGCCGATGTGACCGAACAACGCCTTGTCGAACTCGATCGTGCCTTTGCGCTTGTCCTTGTCTTTCGCGGCATTCATCTCACGCAACACGAACGGATGGCAGCGAATCGCGCCCTGGCCGAAGATGATGAGGCTGCGCGTCAGCAGGTTCGCGCCTTCCACGGTGATGGCGACGGGCACCAGCTCATAGCCACGGCCCAGATAGTTCTTCGGGCCCAGGCAGATGCCTTTGCCGCCGTGAATATCCATCGCATCGTTCGCGATCACGCGGCCGTATTCGGTGAGGTGATATTTCAACATCGCGGAGGGCACCGAGGGCTTCTCTCCGCCATCGATGGCGCCGGCGGTGACGGAACGCGCCGCGTCCATGATGTAGGTCGTGCCGGTCATGCGAGCCATCACTTCCATCACGCCTTCGAACTGGCCGACGGACACGTTGAACTGACGACGAATGCGAGCATAGGCGCCGGTCGCGAACACCGCGGCCTTGGCTGCGCCGGTGGCGCTGGAGGGCAGTGAGATACAACGGCCGACCGACAACTGCTCGACCAGCATGCGCCAGCCCTGGCCGGCCATCTTGATGCCGCCGATCAGATAGTCGAGCGGCACGAATACGTCCTTGCCCTGGATCGGGCCGTTCTGGAACGGCGCGTTCATCGGGAAGTGACGACGGCCGATGGTGATGCCCGCGGTGTTGCGTGGGATCAGCGCGCAAGTGATGCCGTAGTCGGTCTTGTCATCGCCGAGCAGCTTGTCGGGATCGAACAGTTTGAACGCGAGACCGATGACGGTCGCGATCGGCGCGAGCGTGATGTAGCGCTTGCTGAAGTTCAGCTTCACGCCAAGGATCTCGCGACCTTCAAACGTTCCTTTACAGACCACGCCGAAATCCGGAATCGAGGCGGCGTCCGAGCCGGCGCGTGGGCCGGTCAAAGCGAAGCAGGGAACCTCTTCGCCACGAGCCAGGCGCGGCAGGTAGTAATCGCGTTGTTCCTGCGTGCCGTAGTGGAGCAGCAGTTCGCCAGGGCCAAGCGAGTTGGGCACCGCGACGGTGGACGCAACCACACCGGAGCGGCTCGACAGCTTCACGAGCACGCACGAATGAGCATACGCGGAGAATTCCAGGCCGCCATATTTCTTCGGGATGATCATCGCGAAGAAGCCTTTGCTCTTCACGTATTCCCAAATGTGCGGCGGCAGGTCGGCGCGACGATGGGTGATGTCCCAATCGTCGATCATACGGCACAGCTCTTCGCAGGGGCCGTCGATGAAGGCCTGCTCTTCGGCAGTGAGCTTCGGTGCGGCGGCGGAAAGCAGCTTGTCCCAATCCGGACCGCCGGTGAACAACTCGCCGTCCCACCATACGGTGCCGGCTTCGAGCGCGTCCTTTTCGGTTTGTGACATCGACGGCAGCATGCGTCGATAGATGCGCAGGAACGGGCGCGAGATGAAACGGATGCGCAGTGCGTCGATATTGAGGAACACCAGCACGGCGAGCGCCGTCCACAGCACCACCAGCAAGGGCAGCGAGGGGTCGCCAAACAAACCGTAGGCGAGCAAGCCGCCGCCGTACACCAGCGTCGTCGTCAGTAACGAAGCGCGGTTATAAGCAAGCGTCAGTGCGCCGAGCACGAACACCAGGAACCAGATCACGCTGCTCACGATGTGAACCTCTTGAAAGCTGTGCGCGGGACGAGGCCATAAGAGGGAGCGAATGTTTCAGTCGGAATGTCCGACAATGCGGTCACGGCCTGCTGTGTCGCGCGGTCCCGACGACAGTAACTTGCGCGGCGGACAGCGGCAAGTCGGGCAAGGCGTTAAATAAAAGAAAACGGCGAACGCATCCATATGATGCGTTCGCCGTTCAAGTGCGAATCGAAGTGCTGGCGAGGAATCTGTTAGATCAGTTCCTTCACGCCGTCCTTCTCTTCCAGCAGTTCCTTGTGGGTGGCATCCATGCGGGCGCGGCTGAAGTCGTTGACCGACAGACCCTGCACGATCTGGTACTCGCCGTTCTTGCAGGTCACCGGATAGCCATAGATGACGCCTTCCGGAATGCCGTAGCTGCCGTCCGACGGCACACCCATGCTGACCCAATCGCCTTCCTGCGTGCCCAACACCCAGTCACGGATGTGGTCGATGGCTGCCGAAGCGGCCGACGCCGCCGACGACTGGCCGCGGGCTTTGATGATGGCCGCGCCGCGCTGCTGCACGACCGGGATGAATGTTTCGGCGTACCACTTCTGATCGACCAGCGACAGCGCCGGCTTGCCGTCGACCGTGGCCTGGTGCAGATCGGGATACTGAGTGGCCGAGTGATTGCCCCAGATGATGGCCTTCTTGATCTTGGTGCTGTGGCTGCCAGTCTTCTCGGCGAGCTGCGACAGCGCGCGGTTGTGATCGAGACGAACCATCGCGGTGAAATTGCGAGGGTTGAGGCCAGGCGCATTGCGCTGAGCGATCAGCGCGTTGGTGTTCGCCGGATTGCCGACCACCAGCACGCGGACGTTGCGGTTTGCGACCGCATCGAGCGCCTTGCCCTGAGCCGAGAAAATCTGCGCATTGGCGAGCAGCAGATCCTTGCGTTCCATGCCCGGGCCACGCGGACGCGCGCCGACCAGCAGAGCGACATCGCAATCCTTGAATGCGACCTTGGCGTCATCGGTGGCGACGATCTTGTTGAGGGTCGGGAACGCGCAATCGTTGAGCTCCATCACCACGCCCTGCAGCGCGCCGAGGGCCGGCGTGATCTCCAGCAGGTGCAGATTGATCGGCTGATCGGGACCCAACATGGCGCCGGAGGCGACACGGAAGGCGAGGGCATAGCCGATCTGGCCGGCGGCGCCGGTGATGGCAACATTGACGGGCTTTTTCATGAGACCGCTCACTCCAAGACGACGAAGGGGACGACAACTGCATCGATAGGGGCGCGAATTCTAGCGTTTTCGATCTGCTTTCAGGAGCAAGGCGGCTACTCATCCGGTGAACGCAGCCTTCGCCTCGCGCGTCAGCCGCTCGATTCGAATCAATTGTTTGAATCGTCTGGTAATTTCCACGAGCTGCGCTTCGGAACACGGTGCAACGACAACGCTGGTCATGGAAATTTGCGAAGCCTGCGTACGGGTTTTGTGAAACATTACCGGCCCTTGGTGCGTTAGGCGGCGTTATCGGCAAGCCTGCGCCAGAGCTTTTTCTTGTAGGGCCTATATCGAGCACACGGACTAGATGACACGACTTGTCTGCGTTTCCAACCGGATTTCCCTGCCACGTAAATCGGCCGCGCCCGGTGGACTGGCGGTGGGCATACTCAGCGCGCTGAAGCGCACCGGCGGGCTGTGGTTCGGCTGGGGCGGTGAAACCGTCGAGACCGAGCCGGCCGACCCGGACATTCACATTCGCGAAGGCGTCAGCTACGCGACCATCGATCTGCGCCGCGCCGAATTCGAGCTCTATTACAACGGTTACTCCAACGATGTGTTGTGGCCGTTGTTTCATTACTTCTCCAAGGGCATGCGCTACTCGAACGAGCAGCGCGAGGCCTACGAGAACGTCAATCGCATCTTCGCGCAGAAGCTGCTGCCGCTGTTGCAGCCGCGCGATCTGATCTGGGTGCACGACTATCACCTGATTCCGCTCGGCCGTCGCTTGCGCGAGCTGGGCGTGCAACGGCCGGTGGGCTTCTTCCTGCACATTCCATTTCCAAACATCGAAATGCTCCGCGTGCTGCCGTGCTACTCGGAGCTGCTGCGCGATCTCACCAGCTACGATGTGGTCGGTTTCCAGACGCAGAACGATCTGCGCTCATTTCACAGCGGCATCGAGCATTTGTTTGGCGCCGAAGCGGTGCGGCCGGATGGGCGCATCCGCATCGGCGACCGCACGATCCGCGCCGAAGTATTTCCTATCGGCGTCGATGTAGCGGCGGTCGAGAATGAGGCGCTGGAAGCGAGCAGCTCGGATGTAGTGCGACGCATGACCGACAGTCTGGTCGGGCGCTCGTTGATGATGGGTGTGGACCGGCTCGACTACAGCAAGGGCCTGGTGGAGCGGTTCTCTGCTTATCAGCAGTTCCTGGAAACGCATCCGGAAAATCTCGGGCGTATTACATACATTCAGATCGCGCCGCTGTCGCGCACCGACGTGCGTGCATACGCAGAGATTCGTCAGGCGCTCGAACAGGCGGCGGGCCGCACCAATGGCCGCTTTGCCGACACCGACTGGACGCCGATTCGCTACCTCAACCGCAACTTCCCGCATGCCACGTTGATGGGCTTCCTGCGCGCAGCGAAGGTGGGGCTGGTGACGCCGTTGCGCGATGGCATGAACCTGGTCGCGAAGGAATTCGTCGCCGCTCAGGATCCGGCCGATCCGGGCGTGCTGATTCTTTCCAATCTCGCCGGCGCCGCGCGTGAGCTGGCGTCGGCGCTGCTCGTGAATCCCTACGATGTTCGCGGCGTGAGCCACGCGATTCAGGCGGCGTTATCGATGCCGCTGAATGAAAGGCGAGAGCGGCACGGCGACATGATGAAAGTGCTCCGACGCAACGACATCGCGGCCTGGACGCGCCGCTTCATGGAAGCGCTCGAGCAGACGCAGGCGCCGGAGAGCCGCGTCCGCGCCATCAGCAATCTGAAGTAGGTCAGCTGTCTCGCGACGTCGGCGGGCTGTGCTCGCCATTCTTTTCCAGCGTCGTGTGCGCGCCGGTTTGCGACTCCACGTAGTACACCCGCTGCGGCGTCGAGAACACGATGCGCTCTTTATTGAACCACTCCACCAGCCGCAGGTTGATGTCCTGCAGGATGTCCATGTGCTTGGCGTAGTCCGGCGTCAGCACGATGTACACCGCCTCGAAATCGAAGGACGCTGCGCCGATCTTGGCGAAGTGCGAGCGGTCGAATTTGATCGGCTGATGCGATTCGATCAGCTCGCGCACCTTGCCGGGGATCGCCTGTAACTTCTCCACGGGCGTCTGCTGATCGACGCTGAGATTGATCACGACGCGCCGCTGATTCATGCGCGAGTTGTTGCGCACGCGACTGCTGATCAGGTTCGCGTTCGGCATGATGATCTGCTCGCCGTTCAGGCTGCGCAGCCGCGTGCTTTTCACGCCGATGTATTCGACCGTGCCGTTGAAGTCATCGACCTGCAGGGCGTCGCCGACCACGAATGGCCGGTCGAGCGTGATCGACAGCGAGGCGAACAGATCGCCGAGAATGTTTTGAGCGGCGAGTGCGACGGCGATACCGCCGATGCCCAGACCGGCCAGCAGCGGCTTGATCTCGATGCCGAGGTTGTCCAGCGTCAGCAGCAGGACGAAGGACCAGATGGTCGCGCGGGCCAGGAAGCCGATGATGCCCATCGAGCTGGCGGCGGCCGGATCCGCCGCTTGCCGTTTGCGTTCCAGCGCGGCGATCACGGCGATCGTGGCCCACAGGCCGACCTGCCAGAAAATCGCAATCGTGAACAGGCTCAGGATGGCTTTGGTCACAGCTGGCGCCAGCGTCAGCCATTGCGAACCGATGAACAGCGCAGTGAGCAGCACGGTGAGCACGGTCGTGCGGCTTGCGACCTTGAGCGGCAGCTCCAGGAATTCGGTTTCCGGCGTGGCGGCGAGCTTCTGATAACGGGACCGGATCGCGCGCCGGATCAGCAGCAGCACCAGGAATACGGCCACGGCGACGCCGGCAGCGACTGCCAGCTCCCACAGCGTGTTGCCCATGTATGTAGCTTCGACCAGGTTCTCAACGTCCGTCATGTGCGGATCCCAAGCTCGACAATCGCGCAGGATATCGCGATGTGCCGCCGGTCAGAAGGCTCTGTTAATCTTGCGCACATTCTTACGGAGTCTGGACATCCAACCCGGTGCTATTCGAATCGGAACGATCTGGCGATGGGCTGACGCTGCGGCTGCGCGGCGGCTGGTGCATCGACAACCTTCGTGAGATCGAAAGCTCGCTCGCGCAACTGAACGAGCAGGGACGGCACGTCAAGCTCGACTTCAGCGGCATTGAAACATTGGACCTGTCCGGGGCCTGGCTGCTGCGTAACTGGCTGGAGCGCGCGAAGCACGCCGGCGGTCGTTTCGAAGTGGTGGGCGAGCGGCCTGCGCATTTCGCCTTCCTCGATGAGTTGCTCGAGCACAAGGCGGCCCAGCCGGGCGAGCCTGCGCCGGGCGCGACCTCGTTGCGAGACGCCGTAGTCTGGATCGGGCGAGGCGCGGTTCAGCAAGGCATCCAGACCCGCGATGCCGTCGGCTTTTTCGGCCGGATCGCCGCGACCATGCTTCGTTCCATGCGCAGCGCCCATCACCTGCGCCTGCCGTCCGTGGTCCGTCATATATATGAGACCGGCATCCAGGCCATCCCGATCGTCTCGTTGATTGCGTTCCTGATCAGCGTGATCGTGGCCTATCTCGGTGCGCAGCAGTTGCAAACCTTCGGCGCCGAGATCTTTACCGTCGACCTGGTGGCGATCTCGGTGCTGCGTGAGATGGGTGTGCTGCTCACGTCGATCATCGTCGCCGGCCGCTCCGGCAGCGCCTTTGCGGCGGAAATCGGCGTGATGCGCCTGAACGATGAGATCGATGCCCTGCAGTCCATGGGCGTGGATTTCTACGAGGTGCTGGTTGTGCCGCGCCTGATCGGCCTGGTCATCGCGCTGCCGCTGCTGACCATCATCGCCGACGCCATGGGCCTGGCCGGCGGCGCACTGCTGTCGTCGCTGCTGCTCGATATTCAATTGTCACAATTCATCCCTCGCGTGCAGGACGCGCTCGCGCCGACTACTTTCTGGGCCGGCTTGATCAAGGCGCCGGTGTTCGCGATGTTGATTGCGCTGGTCGGCACTTATCGCGGCATGCAGGTGCGCGACTCGTCCCGGGAGCTGGGCCGGCTCACCACCCTGGCGGTCGTGCAATCGATCTTCCTGGTGATCTTCGCCGACGCCATCTTCGCCGTGGTGTTCGTGGAGCTGGACTTCTGATGGAGAAGCGGTTGGCGGTTAGCGGTTGGCGGTTGGCGGTTGGTTCGGAGAAGAACCAAACCGGCCATTCTCTACCTCTTTGCCTTTTTCCGGCGCCAACCGCCAACCGCCAACCGCCAACCGCTAACCGCTATGGGCGGCCTGCATGAGCGAATCCCGGCAGCCTGTCATTTCCGTGCGCAATCTCGTCAATCGCTTCGGCAAACAAGTCGTGCACGACGGGGTGAACCTGGATGTGATGCCCGGCGAGGTGCTCGGCGTCGTCGGCGGCTCGGGCAGCGGCAAGTCGGTGCTGCTCAGGACCATGCTCGGACTGCAGCGGCCCTCGTCGGGGGAGGTGCGGATCGAGGGTCGGGATATCACCCAGATGAGCGACTCGGAACTGCTGTCCGTCAAGCGGCGTTACGGCGTGACTTTCCAGCACGGTGCGCTGTTCAGTTCGCTCACCGTGGCGGAAAACATCCAATTGCCCATTCGTGAGTATTTCGATGCCTCGCCGGAGGCGCTGGAGTCCTTGACCGAGCTGCGGCTGCGGATGGTCGGGCTGCCGGTGGACGCCGGCGGGAAGCTGCCTTCGCAGCTGTCCGGCGGCATGGTCAAGCGCGCCGCGCTGGCCCGGGCGCTGGCGCTGGATCCGGCCTTGTTATTTCTCGACGAGCCCACCGCCGGCCTCGATCCGATCTCGGCGGCCGGCTTCGACGAGCTGGTGACGTATCTGCATCGGGGCCTGAAGCTGACCATCGTCATGATCACCCACGACCTGGATACGTTGCTGGCCACCTGCAGCCGCGTGGCGGTGCTGGTTGACAGAAAAATCGTGGTCGATACGCTCGACGGCATCATGAAGAACCCGCATCCGTGGATTCAGGAGTACTTCCACGGCCCCCGCGCCCGGGCGGCGCAGGCGGCCGTGTAAGTCAGCATGGAAAGAGACGCTCATTACGTTGCGGTCGGCGCCTTCATCCTGCTGGTGGTCGCGATGGCCATCGGCTTCGTGCTTTGGTACACGGACGCGAACGACGGCCGCGAGTACGAGCGCTACGAGATTTATTTCACCGGCTCGGTGAGCGGCCTGGACCGCGGCAGCCCGGTTCGTTTCCTCGGCGTCGATGTCGGCCGGGTGCGCCGGCTCGCCATCGATTCCAGCGATGCCACTCGGGTCCACGTCGTGGTCGAAGTCGACAAGACCGCGCCGATCTCGGCCGCCACGCGCGCCAGCCTCGGACTGCAGGGCGTGACCGGTCTGCTCTATGTGAACCTCAAAGAAGCGTCCGATGTGGATCGCAGCGCGCCGCTGACGCAGGGCGAGCAATATCCCGTGATCGAGGCGGTCGAGTCCGATTTCGATGCCTTCCTCGCCAGCCTGCCGGAATTGATGGGGCGGGCGAACACGCTGCTCGAACGTATGCAGCGCGTGGTGTCCGATGAGAACCTCGCCGGCATCGCCGACACCATCAAGGGTATGCGCGACACGATGGTGACCATGCCGCAAACAGCGAAAGACGTGCAGTCGCTGGTCACGGAGCTGCGCTCGACGGTTGCCGAAATTCACGGCGCGTCCGAATCGTTGCGGGGCATGACGACCGATGCACGGCCTGAAGTGCAGCAGGCGCTGGCTCGCATGAACGACATCGCAAACAATCTCGCCGACGCTTCCAAGCGCATCGACAGCTTCACGCAAAAGAGCGAAGTGCAGCTCGGCAACTTCACCGAGCAGGGCTTGTTCGAGCTGGAGCGCTTGATGCGCGAAACACGCCAGGCGGCGCGTGAATTCCGCGACCTGTCGCGCAGCCTGCAGGAAAACCCGTCGCAGATTCTGTATGAGCCGCCGGAGAGCGGCGTCGAGATCAAGAAATGAGCACGCGCATGAGAACTGTGCTGGTCGCTACGGTTGCAGCGTTGGTTGCCGGCTGTAGTACGGGCTCGCTGTTCGACAGCGATGTGCCTGTGCCGAGCGCTTACGTGATTGCCCCTGCTGCTGCCGGCTCGCTCACCGGAGTGCCGGCTACACCGGTGGACCTGTCCATCGGTCGACCGGATTTTGCGCCGGGATTGGATAGCGACCGCATTGCCGTGCTGAAAGGGCGGCACCTCGATTACTACCGTGGCGTGCGTTGGGGCGCCCGCACCGTCGAGGTCGTGCAGAGCGTGCTGGTCGGTTCATGGAACGATCAGAACATCTTTCGCAGCGTCACGGCCGAGCAGGCGCGTGTCGCCAACGACTATATCGTCGACGTAGAAGTTCGGCATTTCGAGGTGAGCACGGCAGACGGCCAGCTTCCCGAAGTGCACGTGATGATCATCGGCCGCTTGATCCGTGTCGCCGATCGTAAGTTGGTGGCGACGGTGACGAGCGAAGCTCGCGAGCGTGCTTCCGAAGACCGCATGGGCGCGGTCGCGGCGGCGTTCGAATCCGCTGCTCAGAAAGTCTCCCTGGACCTGGCGAAGCAAACCGCAACGGTTGTCGCCGACGATCAGCCAAACCTGAAGAAAGTGCGCGGTGAGAGTGGCTAGAGCTTGGTTGGTTCTTGCCGCCGCGTGCCTGCTGCCGGCCGCCACCAGTGCGGATGAGCTGGATTTTTCGGGCACGGTCGGACGGATCTTCGATGGCGACAGCTTTCTCGTGCGGCCTGCGAAGGGCCGCGATGTCGACGTTCGCTTGCAGGACATCGACGCGCCGGAGAAATCCCAGCCCTACGGCAACACCGCCCGCGCAGCCCTCGTCAAACTGATCGCCGACCGGCAAGTGTTCGTCGATGTGATCGAGACCGATCGCTACGGTCGCAAGGTCGTGCGGGTGTATCGAGAGCCGGATCGGCTCGATGTCGCGAAGGCGATGGTGCGCGATGGTCACGTCTGGGTGTATCGGCGCACGATTCACGATCGGTCGTTCATCGAGCTCGAAGACGCGGCGCGTGCGAGTCGTCGTGGCTTGTGGGCGCTGCCTCCCGACGACCGATTGCCGCCGTGGCAGTATCGATACCTGCAGCGCCAGAAACCGAAGCGAGCCGCGCGTGTTGCGTTAGAAGGTGCTCAGGCCGGTGGCTTCCATCAAGCGATAGCGCCAGTAACGGCCGGTGTCGTCATCCTTCCAGGCGCCGAACGCGGCCGTGAAATTCGTTCCCGGTGGCCCGTCGTTATTCCACAGCCGGTCGAAATAGCTGATCAGCTCGATGCCCAGCGGTGACGCCGCGCCCAACTCCACCGCGACGTTCGCTTCCAGATTGTAATTGCCGATGTTGCGCCGGGTGAGGTTCGCCGAGCCCAGCGACGCGATCAGCCGGTCGCCGTGCGTTACCAGTGCGAGCTTGGTGTGGAATTGCTCGCCATGCGTGCGATACCAGCGCACCTGGATTTTTTCGTCGCTCTTTTTCACCAGCTCGCTGGCGACCGGACGATTCGGCACGCCGTCTTTCTGACGCCCGAATGCATCTTTGTTTGGATCGAGGATCAGCCGGACTTTCACGCCGCGCGACGCGCAGCTCAGCAGCGACTGCACGACCTTGCGATCCGAGAGATAAAACGTTGCGATGCTGACTGCGTCGCCGTTGCGCGTCGTGTCGATGGCGCCGACCAGGTGATCGCGAATCCCTTCCTCGGTGATGAATTGCAGTTGCACGGGATCGGCGGGCTCAGTCGTCGCGGCCTGCGGCGGCGACGTAGCATAGACGTGCCCTTTCCAGCCCGAGAAGCGCGCCACCGCCATTTCGCTGTTCACCATCTCCTGCGCCAGCGGGCCCGTGAATCGCAGCCCCACATTCGAATGCGAGCTGCTGCCGTCGTGCGGATTCGCCGAGGTGACCATGCCGGTCAGCGTGCCGTCCGCACGATCGGCAACGATGACCTTGCGATGATTTGCTTTGAAGTTCGCCAGCGCCAGCCAGCTGCGAAACGTAATCGGCGGACTGCCCGGCGGCGCAAAGGGATTCATCATCGAGCCGCCGTCCGGCGAGTTGCCCCACCATTGCAGGAACATGCGCCACAGCGCCGAATAGATGGCATTGGAGTCGCGCAGCCGGTCCAGATCCGTGCTGACGACTTCGATGCCGGCGGCGCGCAGCTCGTTCAACAGAGGCGACGGCATGCCGCCGTACACATCATTGATAGGGTCGGTAATGAGCAGAACTTTCAGTTCTGGATTGGCCGCCTTGCGCGCGAGCAGCCTGTCGGCGAGCTGGCGGCTGAGCGGGCGGTAGACGCCGTCGGCCGCGCCCATCATGTCGTTGAGCAAAAAGAAATCCGCAATCACGAACGACTGCGCCTGATCGATGATGTCGAACACTGCATCGAAGATGCGCTGCTCGCGAACGGTTTTGCCGTCCGGCAGCGCGGTCGTGAGGTCATAGAGAAACTGCACGTCGCTTGCTGCAGCGGTGATGAGCGGTGAGCTCACCTCGGTGCCGGGTGGCATGGGCTTGCTGACATTCCACGCCGCAACTGCCGCCCACCACGCGAGGAATGCCCACCACAGCCAGCGTTTCTGGAAGCGCCGAGCCGGCGCCGATTCTTCTTCTAACAAGGAATCCATGCCCGAATTGTAGTGGGCCTCGCGCGGCAACGCTGCAACCCAGTGTTTGTTTCCGGACCTGCGTCGCGCCGTTCTTTACTTTTTCCAGTCGCGCGCCCGGGCGGCCTGTTCCTGTTCGCGATCCAGCGCCTCGCCTGCCATGCTTTGCTCGACTGCTTCGAGAATGGCCGGCGGCAGCTCGGTGCCGGCCATGCGATAGTCGCCGTCCTTAGCGTCGGCAGCGCCTTCGCTCAGGGCGCGGACTTTCCATTCGTCCGGCTCGCGGCACGCGAACCCAGCTGTCGAAGAGGTGACGAATGTGCGGCAGTAATCGCCGCTCGTAGCGCGGAATGTCAGACCGATCCGAACCTTTGCACCCGTGTCCTCACCACCGATTTGATCGGTCAGTGCAGCCGACAGCTCGCCGCGTGCGACGATGCCGTCGGCCCGGGTTGCAAACAGATCAGAACGCGAAGGCTGCAGAGCGGTGCGTCCGGCGAGAATGCCGATGATCAGGCTGGCAGCGATCGACGTCCATTCCACCCACGACCAACGTCGCGGATGTGCGGCCCGCTCCTTGGCCACGCGAGCTGCTTTGAGATCGGTGACGGTCGCGGGCTGTGCGGGCGATGACGCTGCGGCCTCGAGCAGACGATCGGGAATGGGCTCGTCGAGTACGCCATCGAACGCGACGCCGACGTCGGCCCGCAGACTGCGATGCTTCGCGACGCGCTCGGCAATCGACGGATCGAGCGCCATCGCAGCTTCAATCTGGCGGCGCAGGTCGGCGTCGACTTCGTCGTCGGCATACGCCATCAGGATTTCATCCGAGAACTGCATGGTCCACCTTCATTCCAGCTGCTTTTGCAGCGCCTCGCGGCCCCGCGCCAGCCGGCTCGTCAACGTCCCGATCGGCACGTCCAGCGCCGCGGCCGCTTCCTTGTACGAGAGCCCTTCGACCAGCACCAGCGCCACAGCCAGCCGCTGCTCCTCCGGCAGCGACGCCATCGCTCGCTGCACCGATAACAAACGCAGCTGCGCCTCGCTGGCGTTATCGGGTACGTCGAGGCCGGCCTCTTCCGGCGCCAGGAACCTTCCCTGCCGGCCGCGAGCCCGAGCTTCATCGATCCAGGCATTGCGCATGATGCCGAACATCCAGCTGTGAAACGGCGCCTCCGGCCGCCACTGCTCATAGCGCGCCAGCGCGCGCTCGATCGAAATCTGCACCAGATCGTCCGCATCCGCCGGATTGCGAGTGATCGCGCGGCCAAAACGCCGCAGCCTGGGCAGAAGCGCCACGATCTGCTCGCGCACCTGCTGCAAGGAGGACTTCGAGCTTGCGGGTGTCTCGCTCATTACTACGAGTTCGAGGCCGGGTTTATTCCCGAGCGGTCAAAATGATTGTGCCCCAACCTGACGCCGGCGGGCGACTTGGAAGAATCTGGGTTCCTGGCGCGTATATTCATGAAGATGGTTGAGCGTACTCATGTTCCCGACTAAGTCCACCGTGCTTGCCGTGCTGCTGCTCGCGGTCGGCGGGGCGGCGCGCGCGCAGGTCATGCTGCCGCAGGTACAGGTGCCTAATTTGCCTGGGCTGCCGACCGAACCGCTCAATCGCACCGTCAACGGCGTGCTTGACCAAGCCGATCCGCAGCGGCTGCGTGATCTGCGGCGGGTGCGGATTCGTAGTCTGCTTCGGACCAATCGGACGGTCCTCGAAGCCGACCCCCGCGGCGCGCCGATCGTTCGCAACGAGGTCGTGGCCTTGTCGCCTACGCAGGCTGCGTTGGAGCGCGCACGTGCGGCTGGATTCGCGATTGGACGGACGAGGACGTTGGAAGGGCTGGATGTTTCCATCGTCGTCCTGCAGGCCCCGCAAGGGATGTCGACTCGGCGAGCGCTGGAGCGGTTGCGCCGGGAGGACCCTGAGGGGACGTACGATTACAACCATGTTTATTTGGAGAGCGGGGAAGTTGGTGCGGCAGCTGTAAGCAATGAGGCAGCGCTGGCTCGGATGGCCGGCACGATGAATGAAGCGATTCGCGGCCTGCAGGTTGCCGCGATTGCGGCCGGCGTTGGTTCGTCCGCCGTCGCGGGCAAGGTTGGGTTGATTGACGGTGGCCTACAGCGTTCTCATCCCGTGTTCAACGGCGTGAACGTGCGCGAGCACGGCTGCGCTGGCGGCGCGGTGCCGAGCGCGCATGGGACGGCGGTTGCTTCTTTGATGGTCGGGCAGGGCGATGTGTTTCATGGCGCCGCGCCGGGCGCGGAGTTGTTTGCAGCGGATGTTTATTGCGGGTTGGCGACCGGCGGTGCGCTCGATTCCGTCGCTGAAGCGTTTGCCTGGATGTCGAGGGAAAAGGTTCCTGTCATCAATATCAGTTTGGTCGGGCCTGACAACGTGTTGCTCGAACGGATCGTTCGTCTGGTCACGGCGCGAGGACACATTATCGTCGCTGCGGTGGGTAACGATGGCCCGAGTGCTCCGCCTTTGTTTCCTGCTGCTTACCCTGAAGTCGTCGCGGTCACCGGCGTCGATGCGAAACAACGAGTGCTCGTGGAAGCGTGTCGAGGCAAGCACGTCGATTTCGCCGCGCCGGGAGCGGACATGTCCGCCGCCGCTATCGCGGCTCCCTTCGGGGTAGTGCGCGGGACTTCGTTTGCCGCGCCGATCGTTGCTGGGCTGCTGGCGCGCCAGCTCCTGGCTGTCGATAAATCCCAGGCTGACGTTGCTGTTGCTGGGCTCATCGCTCAGGCAACGGATTTAGGGGCGCGCGGCGCAGACAAGATCTATGGCAACGGGCTCGTGGGCCAGGATCTCCGTCCACCTGAACAACTTTCCTCGGCTGCGCAGTGAACGCGGCTTTGCGGCCCGAAGCCTCCTGAAAGTTACGTCATGCTCTGTGCGGTCTTATGAACGCCGGCGCAGTGCCTCCGGCCCAAAGTTGACCTGTGCGTCTCGTCATAACCAAACGCGCGGCTCGCCTCACTCAATGCAATATGCGGTCTCCGACGCTTCATGGGTTTCATAGGAAACGCGCCGATCTCATGAATCCTCAATTGACTCTTTCGTAGCTCATGACACTATCCGGTAGCTCCAAATCACTTATGGGAGAGTGTCATGACTGAGAAGGAAGATGAGACGCTTGAGGTTGTTGAATATGACGTGAAGTTGATCGACCTCGGCGATGCCGTCGACGAGACCAAGCAAGTAGTTCCACATGGAGTATGGCCGGACTGCCAATTTGCAGTCGGCGCAAGGCCCGGGTGCGGTTAGAGTCGCCCGGATATGGCAATGAAGGCGGTTCTGCCGACCAGATCGTCCTGATTGAAATCAAAGCCGGCCTCACCGTACACCTCACTGAAACTCGGCGAGCGATCGAAGATATCTGACGCACCAAGGGTCACTTCGAAATGCTCGCCGATGTCTTTCGTCAGATTGAAATCGACAGTCGGTCCGGGGCAGACACGCCTGCCAGTGCGCATAAGCGCGGAATCGACATCGTCATAGCATGAGTTCCAGCGGGCGAGAACGTTCGCATTCCATTCCGCGGTGGCGATCTGCAACCAGCCGCGCAGCCGCCACCGAGTGATCGTTCCCAGGATATTCGCGACTCCAGTTCGCTCGCTGCCAGGGTCGCTGCTGCTGGGAAGGTCCGCGTAGCGAAAATCATCGGTATACGTGATGTCCAGGCGAGGAGTAACTCGCGCAATCTGTGTTTTGAACGTATTTGACACGGAAGCATCAATGCCTCGTGTTTCAATCTCACCGAAGTTGGCGCGCCTAACGTCGAGCGCTCGCAATCTACCGCGGCGGCCAGCCGCGATGTCATCGGATGTCGCGGGGTCACGCACAATGCGACCATCCAGCGCAGTATCCTCATAGGCAAGAAGCGTCACAGGAGGCACGATCGCGATCCGGTCCTGCAGTGAAACACTCCAGAACTCGATCGAGGTGTTGAATGCGTCTTCCGCAGAGCCATAAGTCAACCCGAATGTTGACGATCGGCCTATGGTGGGGCGTAGGCCTTCATTGCCGCCGAAGACAATCGTCACTGGCACGATCTCTCCCCACGAAGGGTCAAATATCACCGTCGAGGTTGACCCCACGGGTAAATTGAGATCAAACATTCGTGGCGCGGCGAACGTGTCACTGTATGAAGCGGATAACCGGAGCCGATGCTGCGGTTTCCATTCCAGTGAATACTGGTAGCTGGTGACGGGATCGAGTTGCTCATAATCATCCAGCCGAGCCCCGAAGGTCGCTTTCACGCCTTCAACGATCGGAAGCTGGAAGATTCCGAATCCAGACACGATCTGTCGATGCAGCTTGGCTGTCACGTTGCCGTAGTCCGCGAATTCGCGTGATACTTCACTTCCGATTTGAGCAGATGCGTTTCCACCTGGCATGTTGAAGAGGTCGCCGCGGACGCTCGCGGAAAATACGGTGCCCCCAATGACGGAGCGCACGGTACTGGCAGGAGACAAGACGTGGCTGCCGCCCAGGCCCGGCCTGTCCGTCAGAACGTTCAACGGGGAGGCTGTTAGCCCCGAGAGGCTTTCCGCTAGAGCACCATAATCTATCCAATTGCTCGATGTGGTCGCAGCATCTTCCGTCGAGTGCAATGCGTAAATCGAATAGTCGAGCTTGGACCAGCGGCCATCAATTTGAAGTACTCCGCGGAGGAGGGTGGAGTCGACTTCATCCTGAGGCAATGGCAGACCGGTGAGAGCCGCTTGAACAGCGACCGGTACGCCAAATCGGTTTTGGTAGTGATTCGCGCCAAGCACGAAGCCGGGAATGACGTTGGGAGCGTACTGAAGCGTCACTGATCGATCAGCCAACAGAAACTCGGACCTCAGCAGGACCGTCCCGACTTCACGTTCGGCGATCGCCGAAACATTCATTCTCCTTATTTCTGGCACGATGTCTTGCCACGCGTACAGGCTGGACTGATTCTGTTCACCGGCGGCGAAATCAATTGAGCCTGCCGGCGAGGCGCTCACCGCGGCGGTGGAAGAGTTGAGGCCGGCGAGATTGCGTCCATCCAAACTGCTGACGTTCGGAGGCGCGGAAAAGGAGGATCGATAGTCGCGAGCGCCAAAACGTCTGAAATCCTGATTCCTCCATCGCTCACGCTCCGCGCCGCGCAGAGACGAAGTCTCGGAATAGTCCAGGACCAACGAAGCAAGCCAAGAATCGTCCAATGCGCCCGCCACAATGGAGGTGTGTAGTACACCGGCGCCACCTCGAGCGCCTTGGATTCTTGCCTCTGCGGTTTGCGTGTCGCTTGTCTTCAGCACTAAGTTGATCGCGCCGCCCAGTGCATCCGCCCCGTGGGCGAATGACACCGTATCCGGGCTCGCTTCTATACGTTCCACGGCGCTGAGTGGAATACTATTCAGATCTACGCAGTCCTCGAAAAAGTCTGCAGCAGATCCAAATGTCGGGCGCCCATTGATCAACACTTTGACTGGCGCGACTCCTCGCAACGCTGCACACTGAGTTCCCGTTGCACGATATCCGACCCCCCGATGGAATGCGGTTTGCGACAACTGCTGCAACACATCGGGCAGGTTGTCCTTGCCGCTGTCTTCCAGGCGCTGGCGGTCGAAGGTCGTTGGGAACGTGGCGTCAGCGAACGAGGGCCAGCGCGCGGCCGTGACAAGCATCCGGTCAGAGGAAGGTGGGATCGTGACTTTACAGATTTCTCCTTCCAGGTCGCGTGCGATCAGGTCCTGCGCAGGAGGCACGCTCGCTCGCGGTTCGACCGAGATCGTTCCCTCGTCCATCCACCGGAACGTGAGGTTGGGCTTTTCAGCCAAGATTTTCAGAATGGCGTCGAGAGGCGTCCAATGACCGTTGTAGGGTCCGACAACGGTCTCTTCTTCCGCGTTGCTTGTGGGTAGGTAGTAGATCCTGAGATCGGATTGACGGCCCAATGAGTTGACGACATTGCGGAACGTGTCCCGCGGGATTCGGTAGTCGAACGATCTATCATTCAGGCGGGGAATTTCGCGGGCTACGATCGCGTAAGTGCCACCGTCGGCCGGGCTATTTATTTGTCCACAGGATGCATTGGCGAGTAGATTAAACAGTTGGACGGGGGACAGGAGCCCATTGATGGGGCCGACATAGGGATCGCTGGTGGTGGATACGGTAACCTGAATCCCATACCGTTCGCTGACCAGCTTCGCGACTTCGACGAGCCGCATTCTCGGGATGTTCCACTCGATTGGTTCGTCGGGGGCAGGCCATGATGAACTCTCCGACGCGGCTCCGTTAGCACACGGGCCGCAAAGCACAGGTGCCAGGAGAGCGCCGAGAAAGGTCTGTGCTGGACGACTGCGCATAATTCCGTTTCCACACATCCTATTTGCACACGACCGGTCAACAGTACTGCGTAATCCTCTTAGTCCTCGGATATATTTGCTCGCACGAATTGAGCAGCCAATGTTTTGTGCACCCGCAACTTGGCGAGGAGTTCCAGGGCGGACCTCCTTTGTCCGCCTGTCGAGTCGTCACGAAGATGGGCTCGCGCTGAATCGGTGATGTCGCTTGCGTCTCGTCCGGCGGCCACACCTCTTTCGTGTGTAGCGGAGCAGAGCGACGCCGTCGAGAGCAACTTCAAGTCCAATGATCTGGCCCTTCTCCAGCCGTCGGGGGCCGGTAGAGTCCTGCGGTTTCTACCTACATCGCTCGGGCGAGTTGTCAGGCGCAGCTTATTTTGAGGCCAACGGAAGAAATCGCTGCGCTGCCTCGTACTCCTATCAAAGGCTGCAGATTGGCTGCGTGCCGAATAGGAGACTCACATGAAAACTCGTTCCATGCTGATCGGTGTTGCGATGGCTGCCATGTTGAACTGCGCAGCTGCGAATGCCCAGGTTGTGGGTGGGCTGGGCGGCGGCCTGGGTGGCGGTTTGTCGGGTGGTCTGCGCGATATGAGCATGGCCACGCACGGCACACTCAATGGTTCGCTCGGAGCTGACCTCGACACGCGCACACTGCGCCGGACCACCCGGGATACTGCTGAGCGCGCGACAAATCGTGCGCGTAACACGACGAGTGCTGTGCGCGATCGCGCCAGTGAGACGGTTGATAAGACGCGAGAGAAGGTGGGTGAGACGCGTCAGATGGCGACGGCCACGGCGTCATCCGCTGCAGCGTCCGCAGTGAGCGCCGTGAAGGACGTGCAGATTGAAGGCGCCGCTGATATGGCCGGCTCTGCGGGCTCAAATGCCAGTCGCGACGGCAAGGACGGTTCGACGCCTGGCCTGCTGAGCGGCGCGACTGGCGCAGCGACCGGCCGCGAAGCGGGCACTGAGAGCGGGGGGTTGCTTGATGCACCGAAGAGCACGACGGCGTCGGAGGCTTCGCAGCCATCCGGTGGTTTGAACATCGCCGGCAATGCGAACGGCTCGGCCTCCGCATCGCGCAGTGGAGCCTCCACCGAAGGTGGTGGTTCGATGGGCGCGTCGCCTAAGTAACAATCATCGGTGAGACGCCGGGGCCAATCCCGGCGTCTCTCAATCCGGCGGTCGGCCCTCATCGCATTTCTTGCAATCCAATTCCACGCCGAGCGCCGCCTGGCGTCCTTCCGGCGTAACGACCCAAGGTCTGTTCGTCCAGGGCGGATTGTGACGAACATGCTGGTTGTGGCCACACGCGAGCCGCGCCACCCAGTGCTGTTCGTCGTCCTGATGAAACGAGACGATCTTCCGCTTCATCGGGGCGCCGCAAACACCTGCGTCCAATAGATGCCCGCATCGCTCTTGCGATCCACCGCGAAGGCAATGCCCATTTCAGTAAATCCCGGCGTCATGATGTTCGCGCAGTGGCCCGGGCTTTTGAGCCAGAGCTCGACGACGGTTTGCGCGGTCTGGGCGCCGTCGGCAATGTTTTCGCCGACGGTGCGCCACTTGTAGCCGACGCGCGCTGTGCGCTCGCCGACCATGCTGCCATCGGAGCCCCGGTGTTCGAGAAAGCTCTTGCTCGCCATGTCCTGGCTATGGATCAATGCGGCCCGATGCAACACGGCTGACAGCGTCAATGGCGGAACCGCCGCAAACTGTTTCCGCCCGCACTTGCGGGCTTGGCCGCGGGCCGTATTCACGAGCGATAAAACTTCCTTGCTGACTTGCGACGTATCCTTCACGCCAGGCGTGACGAACGGTGTGGCCACGACAATCCAGATACCGTCGCGTTGCTGATAGACGCCAATTTCCTTGAGCGTGGCGTCGGTGATGGTCTCGCAATAGTTGGCGCGCAGGACCTCGAGAATGGCTTTCCGGTCGGTGGCGCCTTCCACGTGCATCGAGGCGGAATTCGTGAAGCGATAATCGCCGCGCTCCATCGCTTCTCGCAGGCGGCCGCCCTTCGACCATTCACGCGCGACGCCATCGAGGCCTTTACTGGATCGCAGCGGCTGCGAGACGCCGGGGCGCTTGTCGCAGCCTTGGCGTCGAAGCTGATTCAGGTCGTCGGCGATGTCCGCGAGTGCCGGCATCGCAATCCACGCGCCG
Organism: Peristeroidobacter agariperforans; assembly: GCF_004138335.1. Taxonomy (GTDB): domain Bacteria; phylum Pseudomonadota; class Gammaproteobacteria; order Steroidobacterales; family Steroidobacteraceae; genus Steroidobacter; species Steroidobacter agariperforans. The sequence continues at coordinate 1,288,735 of NZ_RYFW01000001.1, forward strand.
CACAGAACGACCAACGCACTCGCGAGTTTTCTCATGCAGCGATGTTAAGTCATCGCGTGCGAGTGATTCGAGTGCTTCCGGCGATGCGTCGTGTGCCGGGGCTTCCTCACCGCCGTGCCCAGCGAACGATCGTCCTGCACGAACTTTCGAATCGCATCCTCCAGCGGCCGCTCGGCGTCACAGTAGTCCTGCCATTCGGTGGCCTTGCCTGCATGGTCCGCCGCAGTTCGCAGGGTGTAACGCGTCGGATCGAGGCCTGCTCTAACCTGCGACCAGTTCAACGGCATGGAAACCGTCGCGCCTTCGCGCAGGCGCGGCGAGTAAGGCGCGACTGCCGTCGACATGCGATCGTTGCGCAAGTAGTCGAGGAAGATTTTTCCGCCGCGCAGCTTCTTCGACATGTTCACCAGATAGCGATCGGGACTGTCCTCCGCCATCCGCGTGCACACGCCCTGCGCGAACGCCTTCGCTTCCGGCCACTTCAAGCGATTCTTCTTCGCATCGGCCAGCGGCGTGACGACGTGCAGGCCTTTACCGCCGGTGGTCTTGCAGAAGGCCACCAGGCCGAGCGCTTCGAGGCGCTCTTTGATCTCTTTCGCTGCGATGATGACATCGTTGAAGTCGAGATCCGGTCCGGGATCGAGATCGAACACCAACCGACCCGGCGTTTCCGGTTTGTAGGGTTGGCAATTCCAGGGGTGCAACTCGATGCCCGCGATCTGCGCAATCGCTGCCAACGCTTCGACACGATCGATCTGCAGATACGGCTTGTGGTCGCCGAACACCTTGACCAGCGAGAGCAGGCTCGAGGTGCCTTGCATGGCGTGGCGCTGGAAGAAGCGTTCCTTGCCGATGCCATCCGGCGCGCGGATCAGCGAGCAGGGGCGGCCCTCGATGTGCGGCATGATCCATTCGCCCATGCTCTCGTAATAGCGGGCGAGCTCGAGCTTGGTCACGGGCTTCTTGTCGTTCGCGTGCGGCCACAGAATTTTATCGGCGCTCGAAATCGGCACGCCCATGACGACATTCGATCCTGCAGCGGCCGACTTGCTCGACTTCGCAGTGGCGGATCGTTGCTTCGCAGCTTTACTGCGAGTGGCCGTCTTCGCTGCAGCTTTGGCCTTGCCGCGAGCGGCCTTCGGCGCCGGCTCCACGACATCGACGTCTTCGGCCACGGCCGGCCGCTCCGCGATGATCTCGCTCGCCGGTTTGTCGGTGCGCAAACCTTTGAAGGCGGCCTGACGAATATTGCCGTCGCCGGTCCAGCCCGCGAATTCGATCTCGGCGACCAGCTGCGGTTTGACCCAGTGAATCTCGGGCTTCTTGCGCGGCGCCGTCTTGCCGCCAAAGGGATTCTCGTCGGTCTCCAGCTTCTTCAGCTTCGGCCACAGCTGCCGGACCTTGTCGCCGCCGAAACCGGTGCCGACCCGGCCGACGTGAACGAGATGACCGTCGCGATTCACGCCGACCACCAGCGAGCGGAAGTTCGCGCCGGTTTGCGTCCAGCCGCCAATCACGACTTCCTGTCCGGCGCGGCACTTCGATTTCGTCCAATCGCCGCTGCGGCCGGCGCGATACGGAGCATCGAGGCGCTTGGAGATAATGCCCTCGAGATTCATGCGACACGCCGACTGCAAAACCGCGTCGCCGGCGGTCTCGAAGTGATCGACATAGCGAATCAGCGAGCTCGAGTCCTGTCCTTGGTCGCCCAAATAGTCGTGCAACGCGGCTTTGCGATCCCGCAATGACTGCGAGCGCAGGTCGCCGTCGTCGCTGTACATGAAGTCGAAGGCGAAGAAGATCAGATCGTCGGTGCGATCTTCCGACAGCGCAGCTTGCAGCGCCGCGAAGTCCGGCGAGCCGTTCTCGTCGAGCGCGGCGACTTCGCCATCAATGATGGCGTTGGGGAACCCGGCGGCCGCATCGGCAATGGCCTGGAACTTGTGAGTCCAGTCGAGCCCTTTGCGAGTCTTCAATGTGACTTCGCCATTGGCGATGCGCAGTTGCAGGCGATAGCCATCGAACTTCACTTCGTGACCCCAGCCCTCGCCAGCGGGCGGGCGGTCGACCGGCTTGCACAGTTCGGGCTCGATGAACGCAGGAACGCGTGCCCGTTTGCCGGAAGCTTGCTTGGCTCGCGACCGCGAAGTCTTCGTAGCGCGGGCTTTCTTGTGAGCCACTGCGGTGGTGTCGGGCGCCGCTTCTACCGGATCGCGGTTGGAGTTCCACACCGCATCCGCTTTGGTTGGCTTGCTGCTCAACATGAACGGTTTCGGCGCGCGCCCCTTGCCGGCGGCGATCGACGCCATCGGCCGGCCCGAGGCGACCGAGCGATCCTCGCTCATCATTCTCTCGACGCCCTTCGCATCCGTTGCGTAGTCGTCGCGATGTTTGATCAGCAGCCAGTTGGTGCGCTTGCCGCCGTAACGATCGCCCTTCATGCGCACCAGCACGAAGCTGCCTTTCAGGCGCTCGCCCGCGACTTGAAATTTCAACTCGCCCTTTTTCAATTGCGCTTCGGCCGACAGCTCGCCTTCGGGGCGCCAGAAGCCGCGATCCCAGAGTTGTACTGTACCTCCGCCGTATTGGCCCTTCGGGATGGTGCCCTCAAAGTCGCCGTAATCGAGCGGGTGATCTTCCACTTCCACCGCGAGTCGTTTGTCCTTGGGATCGAGCGACGGGCCGCGCGTGACCGCCCAGGATTTGAAGACGCCGTCCAGCTCCAGCCGGAGATCGAAGTGCAGGCGGGTGGCCGCGTGCTTCTGGATCACGAAACGCAACTCCGGCGACTTGTCCACCTTTTGCCGGCCGCTGGGCTCGGCGGTCCGGGTGAAATCGCGCATGGAGCGATAGCGTGAAAGTTTGCGAGTTGCCACATCACACCTCTGCGGGAAACAATCGGCGGCGAGTAAGTGGAAACGCTGTGAGAGCGGACCACGTTCCTTAACCTGAGACAACCATGAAAATGCTGAAAACGACTGCGATCGCGGCGCTGACACTGACCGCCCTGAGCGTGGCTGCGGCCGCTCCGGAGCGCCTCAACGTCAAGCTCGGCTTGTGGGAAATGACCTCCATCGTGCGTTTCAGCGGCGTGCCGCCGTTGCCGAAGGAAGTGATGGATAAAATGACGCCGCAGCAGCGCGCCAAGCTGGCCGCAGATCTCAAGGCTGCCGCCGCCGAAGAGCCGGAGCCGGAAACCAGCAGCGAGTGCATCACGCAGGAGGATCTGGACAAGCCGTTCAAGTCCGCCGACCCGGATGACTGCACCTCGACCGTCGTGCGCACCACACGCACCAGTCAGGAATTCCGCATGGTGTGTACCGGCAAGACCAAAGGTTCGGGCACGTTCAAGGTGAATACGCCGACGCCGGAAACCATGAACGGCACGATCGATCTGAAGGCGGGCGAGGGGCCCGATGCCTTCGTGATTAAAGGCACGATCAAAGGCCGCTGGCTTGGAGCGGACTGCGGCGATGAGGAAGATAGCGACGACATCGCCGACGACGAAGAAGACTCCGCAGAGCAGTAATCGCAACCGTCGGTAATGAGGGGCCGCGATTCTCGCGGCCACTTCCCTTATGCTTGCCGCCAGCAATAACGCCTGGAGGCCGCATGACTGTTCGCAATCATCAGTTCCGTCTGGCAGCCCGGCCGGTGGGCGCGGTGAAGCGTACCGACTTCAACTACGTCGAAGAACCGGCCCGCTCGCCTGGCGACAATGAAGTGCTGGTGAAGACGTTATATCTCTCGCTCGACCCGGCAATGCGCGGCTGGATGAACGAGGGCAAGTCATATGTTCCACCCGTGGCGCTCGGCGAAGTCATGCGCGCCGGCGGCGTCGGCAAAGTCATCGAGTCCAAACATCCCAAGTTCAGTGCCGGCGACTTCGTGTACGGCACGCTCGGCATCCAGGAATACGCGACGCTCGATGGCAAGGGGCTGAGCAAGGTCGATCCTTCAGTCGCGCCGCTGCCGGTTTATCTCGGGACGCTCGGTATGCCGGGAATGACCGCGTATTTCGGCCTGCTCGATATCGGCAAGCCGCAGCCAGGCGAGACGGTCGTCGTTTCAGGCGCGGCGGGTGCCGTTGGCACGGTCGTCGGTCAGATCGCGAAGATCAAAGGATGTCGCGTGGTTGGCATTGCCGGCGGCAAGCAGAAGTGCGATTACCTCACGCAAACGCTCGGCTTCGACGCCGCCATCGATTACAAGTCCGAGGACGTGAAGAAGGCGCTGCGTCAGCATTGCCCCAAAGGCGTCGATGTTTATTTCGACAACGTCGGTGGCGACATTCTCGACATCGTGCTCACTCAGCTGGCCCGCAAGGCGCGCATCATCATCTGCGGCGCGATCTCACAGTACAACAGCACATCGGGTGTGAAGGGGCCGTCGAACTACATGTCGCTGCTGGTCAATCGCGCCAGCATGACTGGCATGGTCGTGTTCGACTACGCCGATCGGTATCCGGAAGCGGGGCGGGAGATGGCAGGTTGGCTGCAGAGCGGCCAGCTCAAGACGCGCGAAGATATCGTCAGTGGGTTGGAAACATTTCCGGAGACGCTGCTGAAATTGTTCAGCGGCGAGAACTTCGGCAAGTTGGTGTTGAAAGTCGCTGACGCGTGAGTCATCGGCCGCTCGCGCGGCCTCTTCTTCAGAAGGGTTTTTTTTCGATCTGCAGCAGAGGCGTTGCGCTGGCGAATGGCGGACGGCTTAAACGCCCGCTCTGGCGAGCAGCACGGCCGACACGCCTTGCGCCGGCCGGTTCGCGTCGGTGTTCCTGTACGAATGCGGTACGTTCCCCGGAAAGGCGAGCACATCGCCGGTGGCCAGGTCGAAGCGGTCGCCGGCGACGAAGATCGTCACCTGGCCTGACAGGCACGTGAAGAACTCCCGCGTGCCGGGCAGGTGAGGCGAGCCTCGCATCGATGCGCCCGGTGCGAAATCCATCACCTGGAGCACTTCGTCCGGCACGCGCTCCGGAATCAACGATCGAATCGTGACGCCGCGTCCGGCACTCTGTGTCGCCATCTCATCGCTCGCCCACTTCCGAACCTTCGCTCGCGGCGAGGCGAGCAGCTCATCGAGCGGCACGTCCAGCGCATTGGCAACCTTGACCAACACCGTGAGCGACGGGTTGCCGCTACTCGATTCCAGATTGGCAATGGTCGAGCGCGGCACGTCAGCACTCTTCGCCAGCGCGCCTTGCGTGAGATTGCGCACCTGGCGAAAGGCGACGAGATTGCGGGCGAGGTGTTCGGCGACGAGTTCTGGCTTGTCCATGCTTGCTACCGCTTGCCAATATATTGGACACGGTGGTTGGCTAGTTGCTGCAGGTCCCTAAGATGCTGTCATCGAAGGAGACCCTATGCAAACTCAACGACAGTCCGAAACTCCGCGCCGGTTGACCGGCGTAAGAGTCGCGATCACTGGCGGCACATCGGGGCTCGGCCTCGCGCTGGTCAGGGAGCTCACGCGTCGCGGAGCTCTGGTTGCTTTGGTCGCTCGCACGCCCGCTCGCGTTGCCGTCGTGGCAGCGGAAGAATCTGCGCACGGCATCGTCGGCGATGTTTCCAACAAGCACGACATTCACCGTATCGCGCTGCAAGTCACCGGCCGATTGGGCGGGCTCGATGTGCTCATCAACAACGCGTCCGATCTCGGTCCCGTGCCGCTTGCGGTGCTCGGTGACACTCAGTGCGAGGATTTCGAGCGCGCGCTGGTAACGAATGTGCTCGGCCCGTTTCGATTGACGAAGGCGCTGCTCGGTGCGCTGGCCGCGTCGGCGCGTGAAGGGAAAGGTTCGCTGGTGTTGAACATCTCCAGCGACGCGGCGGTCAACGCGTACCCGCAGTGGGGCGCTTACGGCGCTAGCAAGGCTGCATTGGCGCATATGACGCGCATCTGGAACGAAGAGTTGTCCGCGCAAGGAGTGCGCTTCATCGCGCTCGATCCAGGCGACATGGACACGCCGATGCACGCCGCCGCGCTGCCCGACGCCGATCCGTCGACGCTCAAGCAACCGGCCCAGTCAGCGTACGAGCTGGCGGAAACCATTTGTGATTTGCTGCCGGCGCGCCCGGCGCTGAGAAACGCATCATGATTCCAGCCGATCGCCCCACTCAACGACCCGCCACTGCTCGTTTGCTATATGTCGACGAGCACGGCGCGATTCGTCACGCGCCGCGCTCGCAATTGGTGGACTTGCTCCGTCCCGGCGATCTGGTGATTGCAAATGACGCCGCGACGCTGCCGGCGAGCTTGCAGGGAATGCACGTGCGCACTGGACGCAGCATCGAGGTGCGGCTCGCAGGCAAGCCATCGCTGGCTCATCGAGATGTGCAGCGATTCATCGCTGTGGCATTCGGGCCCGGCGACTATCGCACGCGCACGGAAGATCGGCCGTTGCCACCTGTGTTCGAGGCGGGCGATGAGCTCGAGCTGGGTTCCTTGATCGCGCGTGTCGAACGAGTACTGGGGCATCCGCGACTGCTCGCGCTGCGTTTCGAAGCTGCGGTCGATGAGTTGTGGCGAGGGCTGGCCGAGCACGGTCGTCCCATTCAATACGCTCATCTCAGCGAGCCTTTGTCGCTATGGGATGTTTGGACCTCGATTGCGGGCGCGCCTGTGGCCTATGAGCCACCGTCAGCCGGATTTGTGCTGGACTGGCAGATGCTCGCGGACTTCGAGGCGCGAGGCATCGAGTTCGCAACGCTCACGCACGCCGCGGGGATTTCCTCCACGGGAGATCCGGAGCTGGATCGCAAGCTGCCGTTCGATGAGCCGTACCGGATTCCGGTCGCGACCGAAGAGGCGATTGCGGCCGCGTTGTGCGAGGGCCGGCGGATCGTCGCGATCGGTACGACGGTCGTGCGGGCGCTGGAGCACAGCGCCGCGACTTTCGGCTCGGTTGCGGCCGGCGAGAGCGTCGCGAATCTCCGGATCGACGCCGAGACGCAGCTGCGCGTGGTTGACGTGATTCTGTCCGGTACACACGAGCCCGGCACCAGTCACTACGCGTTGCTGCAAGCATTCGCCGACAAAGCAGCGCTGCTGCGCGCGGATGACGCGCTGGAGAGTGCCGGCTATCGCAGCCACGAATTCGGCGATTCCGTTCTGATTGAACGCGATAGCCGTCGATATTCGCGCCCGGCCGGACCGACCAGGGCGACTAAAAGTGGGGGCGAAGATTTTCCGGAACGTCAAGGACTGGTCGGACGGCGTGCGCCACGTATACTCCGCCGTTTTGCGCCGGCGCCCGCCCATGTGGTTCAAGAATCTCATCGTCTATCGCCTGCCCGACGACTTCTCTGTCTCCGCGACTGAGCTGGAAGAGAAGCTCGCCGCGCGCTCGCTCATGCCGTGCGGCAGCTTCGACATGCAGAGCAAGGGCTGGGTGTTCTCCAGTGACCTGGAGCGCTACGTCCACACGGTCAACGGCCAGCACCTGATCGCGCTCGGCGTGGATCAGAAGTTATTGCCGGGCTCCATCATCCGCCAGGTAGCTACCGATCGCGCCAAGGAGATCGCCAAGGAGCAGGGCTATCCGGTCGGCCGCCGTCAGATGCGCGAATTGAAGATGCGCGTCACCGAAGAGCTGCGCGGTCGCGCGTTGACGCGTAAACGCGTGACGCACGCGTGGATCGATCCGGCGCACGGCTGGCTGGTCGTGAATGCATCCAGCGAAGGCAAGGCCGAAGAGCTGGTCGAGACGTTGCGGGACACGCTGGGCAGCTTGCAGGTCACGTTGATGGAGACGGAGCGCTCTCCCTCGTCCTCGATGACGGCCTGGTTGGCGCTGGGCGATGCGCCGGTCACGTTCACCATCGATGACGATTGCGAATTGCAGGCGGCGGATCAGAGCAAGCCGGTGGTTCGCTACGTGCGCCATCCGCTCGACGGCAAAGAAATCCGCGCGCAGATCACCGGCGGCATGTTCGCGACACGTCTCGGCCTGACGTGGAAGGATCGCATCTCGTTCGTACTGAACGAGAAGCTGCACGTGAAGAAGGTGGAGTTCCTGTTGATGGACAAGGACACGCCCGCGGAAGGCGAGTCGGCCAATCCGGGCGAACAGTTCGATATCGACTTCACCCTGATGACCGGCGAGCTCGCCGCGCTGCTGGCCGATTTGGCCAAGGCCCTCGGCGAACCGGAACAGAAGCAGGCCGCGGCTGCATAACGCAGCAGCAGGTACTTCTGAAGAGGGGGCCGCGAATCGCCGGCCGACTACGTCAGGGCGTCAGCGGCTGGCCGGCCCACCGCAGGATCGCCCGCGACACATCCTGCTCCTTCTTCAGCTGATCCATCAGCTTGAGCATCTGCTCGGAGAATTTCTCTTTCTCCACTTGCGCCGCAACGACGGCGCCGGCCGCCTGATTCTGATGGCGCAGCGTCTGGATCTTGTCCGTTACCTGCATCGCCGCTGCCGAATCGGGAATGGCAAGGCGCTGCGCCAGGCCCAAGCCCAGCCCTTCGACCAGCGCGGTGTCGCTGTTTTGTAATGCTTTCGCCACTCGCTCACAGCGCACGCGAGTTTCGGGTTCGCGAACGTCTTGTTCATCGCACGCCGCAGTCACTGGCCGTAACGCGGGAATCGCCAGCGCGGACAGCCAGCCGATAGTCACATTCATGGCATTGGTCAGCGGCGTCGGGACCGCCTGCGCGGTCGACGTCGCTATGGGCATCCGACTCACGGCGGGAGTGAGCCTCGCGACGGTCGTCGTCCAATAAATGTTGAAGTCCGCCGCCTGGCTCATCATGTCCAGGATCTGCGCTTCGGCTCGCGCATCGCCTCGCGCTTGCGCCCGCGCGAGGGGGCCGATCCAGACGGCGCCGTTGTCCGGGTCGAGCTTGCGCAGGCGCGCTTCGATGGGCTGAGGCTCGCAGCCGGGCACTTCCGTGCAGAGTCGCAAATGTAGCCACAGAATTTCCGGACGCTCCGGAGCGGCCTGCGCTGCTTTCTGAATCTGCGACAGGGCCTGCGAACCATTGGTGACTGGGCTCGCACCCCAGAGCGCCACAGCGGTGGCGGCCATCTGGTCTGCATCGCCCTCTCCAGGGGCGGGCCTGGCGTTCGAGGTGCTCTGTTGCGGCGGCGAACTGGCGCACGCCGAGAGCAGCAACACTGCGAGCAATGGCCACGAACGAGCCCGACCAATCCATGATGCGCGTTTCATGGGCGGCAATCTTAGCAATGCCAGCCGGATGATGGGCCACACCGAACCGTCGCTCGCAAACAACGCCCCGGATGTCTACCGGCGCGTATCCGCCGTTCACCGGTAGTTGCTGGTAAGCCCGTCCGGCAGGACTTAGTTTCGGAGCCCATGGTCGTTAGTCCGTCAGCGCCCGCGACATCCCTCACGCCCGCCGTCGGGCCTGTATTCAGGGCGCTCACGGCTGGAGTCATTCGATGAACGATTTATCCGCACAGCACCGGCCGCGCCGCTCCCGGCTGGTGGCGGGCATTTTTCTGCTGGTGCTGGGTGGGCTGCTGCTGGCGGTCAACCTGGGCTTCGGGCTGCCGTGGGGCTGGTGGCAGTTCTTACCGTGGGGATTGTTCGTGATCGGCGGCTTCGGCCTGCTCCTTCCGACCCGGCACATGGACCGCGTGGGCGGCGTCTGGTCGATGGCTATAGGCTTGTACTGCTTGATTGGCTTCCATCAATGGTGGGGCCTGGGCTGGTCCAGCGCCTGGCCGATCTTCGTGATCGCCGCGGGCCTGGGCTTCATCCTGCATCGGCATGAAGATCGGCCACCGCCTGCGGCGAGCGGCCCGTCGGGCACTGGTGTGTCATGAACCAGGTCCCGCCCGGAGATGATCCGAATCGGAAGCAGCACGAGGATTGGCCGTTGCATCCGCCCCGCTCAGCGCCGCAACCCAGCACCCGTCACGAGATGTTCTCGACCCGGCTGATCGTCGGGCTACTCATCATCCTGCTCGGCGGCACGCTGCTCGCCGACAATCTCGGTTGGTTCGAAGCGCGTCATATATTGCGCAGCCTGTGGCCGCTGGCGCTGGTCGCGGTCGGCGTCGCGATGATTCGCAATCCCCAGCACAAGCGCAGTCGCGCGTGGGGCTGGGTTCTGGTCACGGTGGGCTTCTGGATCTTCGCCGACAAGATCGGCTGGATCCACGTCAGTCTCGGTCAGCTGATATTGCCGGGCATATTGTTGTTCGTCGGCGGCGTGCTGGTGTTCCGTTCGTTGAGCGGTCCGCCCAGCGGACCTGACGCCCCGACGCCTACTAGCACCTCAAACAGCAACGGCGCCGCCAGCACCAACGGCACGAGTTACACGAACCAGGACCAGGGCTTCAGCTTCGGCAGTGCGCAGGCGAGCGACAGCGCTGAGTTCGTACGCTCGTTCGCGATGCTCTCGGGTCACGAGCTCCGGCCGGTGTCGCGACCGTTTCGTGGCGCCGATCTGAATGCCATCATGGGCGGCATCAAACTGGATTTGACCAGTGCGCGCATGGAAGGCGACAGCGCTGTGATCGAAGTGTTTGCATTCTGGGGCGGCGTGGAAATCTATGTGCCGCCGGACTGGACCGTGACCAGCGAAGTCACGACGCTGCTGGCCGGCTTCATCGACAAGCGACGCCCCACCAGTGTGGTGCCGACCAAACATCTGGTGGTCAAAGGCATGGTCGTGATGGCCGGCGTCGAGATCAAAAATTAATGCACCCGATCTTCAAACACCGGGGGCGCCTGCTGCTGTATCTCGGCGTGTGGGTGGTGTTCGGCCTGTTGCTGACCGTCGTGTTCGTGTTCGGCGGCAACGCGCCCGTGGCCTGGTCGCTGGAGTTCGCGGTGCCGGTGGCGATCGTGCTCGGCCTGCAATCGTTGTCGTTCTGGTATGTCGTGCAGGCCATGCCGCCCGACGACACGCCGGTTGCACGCTTGGTGACTACCTGGGCGATCGCGGGGCTGGTGTCGTTGATCGTGTGGATCGCCATCGCGTCCGCCTGGGCGATGTGGCTGCTGCCGGAAGGTGAGGTTTATCCGGAGTCCGCGGCGGGGCTGCTGCCGTTGCTGATATTCGCGGGCGCAATCGGCATGTCGCTCGCCGTGCTCGGTCATTATCTCGCCGGCGCGTTCCAACGCTCGCGGAATGCTGAACGTCGTGCGCTCGAACTGCAGGTGCTGGCGCGCGAAGCGGAGTTGAAATCGCTACGCGCGCAGCTCGATCCACATTTCCTGTTCAATAGCTTGAACTCGGTGGCGGCGCTGATCGGCAACGACACCCAGGCCGCCCGGCAGATGTGCTTTCTCATGGCGACGTTCTTTCGCAAAAGTCTGACATTGGCGCGCCAGCAGGCGATTCCGCTGGCCGAGGAAGTGTCGCTGGCCGAAACTTTTCTTGCCATCGAGAAGGTGCGCTTCGGCGAGCGGTTGCGCGCCAGTTTCGACATCGCCGACGACGTGAAGGAAGTGGCAGTGCCGCCGCTGATGTTGCAGCCTCTGGTGGAGAATGCGGTTCATCACGGCGTGGCGCACATGCTCGAAGGCGGTGAAGTGTGCGTGCAGGCCCGCCGGCGGGAAGGCTTTCTGGAGCTGGTGGTTGCGAATCCCTGCGATCCCGATCGACCGCCTTCGCGCAGCACCGGCGTCGGCCTGGTCAACGTGCGCTCGCGCGTGGAAACATTGTGCGGTCACCGCGCCAGCGTCGATGTCGATGCCGGCGAGACCGCGTTTCGAGTTTCCATTCTGCTGCCGGCCGTCAGCACTCATGCAACGTCTTAAAGGAATCTTCCGTGCGTGTCCTGATCGTCGATGATGAAACCCTGGCCCGTTCCATCCTGGCCGAGCACCTGGTGAAGCTGCCGGACATCGAAATCGTCGGGCAGGCGGCGAACGGCTTCGAGGCGGTGAAGCTGGCCGAGGAGCTCAATCCCGATCTGATGTTCCTGGACATCCAGATGCCCAAGCTGTCCGGTTTCGAAGTGCTGGAGCTGTTGGGCGAGCGCGCCCCGGCCGTCATATTCAGTACGGCATTCGACGAGTACGCATTACGCGCCTTCGAGGTGCACGCGGTCGACTATCTGTTGAAGCCCGTGGAGCCGCCGCGTTTGGCTGCCGCTGTGGAGCGTGCCGCCGAGCGCCTGCGAAACAAGACCCCCGCGCCCTCGCCGGAACAATTGTCGGCGTCGGCCCGCCCGCCCGGACGCACGCTGGAGCGCATTCTGATCCGCCACGAGGGGCGCGTGCACGTGCTGCCTCTGGAACGGATTGATTTCATCGAAGCCCAGGACGATTACCTGTCGTTCGCGGCCGGCGGCAAGCGGCTGCGCAAGCAGCAGACCATGAGCGACCTGGAAACTCAGCTGGATCCCACGCGTTTCGTGCGTATCCACCGTTCGTTCATCCTGAACGTGGAACGCCTGGCGCGGATCGATCTGTACGGCAAGGACAGCTGGCTGGCGATCCTGTCGGACGGCAGCAAGCTGCCCATGTCGCGCACGGGGCATACCAAGTTGAAGGAGCTGATCGGATGAACTTACCCGGAGGGCACTGCCATGACCGAGACGCATTCCACCCGTAACGAGCCACCGCGTTCAGAAGAATTTCAGTTCAGCGGCGATACGCTGCTCACCAAGGTCAAGGAGATCATCCGCGCCGGCAACGTCCGTCGCGTGATCATCAAGAACGAGGAGGGCCGCGTATTGATCGATATTCCTTTGACGCTGGGCGTCGTGGGCACTCTGCTCGCGCCGCAGCTCGCTGCTATCGGCGCGATCGCCGCGCTGGTGCTGAAGGGCTCCATCGTCATCGAGAAGGAAGCCGAGACTCCTTCGACGGTGACGCCGTCGCTGTGAGTCGTGGAGCGATGTAAGTGGCGAGGCGCATCGGCATCGTAGCGATTGTCGCCTTGCTGCTTGCGCCGCTGCAGATGACGTTCGCGTCGACGGACGGCGCGCTCGATGAGTATCTGAAGCACATCGCGGACAGCCTGCCCGAGAAGACCGCCGCGGCATTGAAACAGATCGACGGCACGCCCCGCCGGTTGTTGGCAGCGCGCTCTTATCTGCGAGCGGGCGACACTCTGGGTTCGCGCTGGAGCTGGACGACGGATGAGATCCAAAAGCACGCGCGCTCGCCGGAATATCGCGCGCTGCTCGCCGAGACCGAAAAGGTTCGGGCACGTTTCCAGTCGCAGAATCCCGGTTACACGTTGTACGCCAACACCGAGGCGCGCAGCCTCGAGTTGCAGATCGTTCGTTTCAACACGAATACCTCGGTCGGCAAAGTGGCCGCATCCCTGCACAAACAAGCGCTCGCCGAGCTCAGCAAGCCCGCTTATGGCTCACCGGATCAAGCTGACGATGTCGAGCGTTTCAAGTCATTCCTGGCCCGCTGGCGGCCGCCGACGGCTGCGCCGCTCGCTGCGCCGGGGATTTCTCGACACGGTCAGCTGCGGGCCATCGATTTTCAGATCATGAAGGACGGCGCGATCGTGGCGCCCACCGAGACGGCCACGGTCAAGAGCAATTGGGACGCGCAGGGGTGGACGAAGAAACTGCAGGCCGCGATCGCGGGCAGTAATTTCCGCGGCCCGCTGCAATCGCCTTACGAGCCGTGGCACTACGAGTACGATCCTTGAGGCTGCTTATGAAGACCGCCGTTTTATCTTCTGGTTTGTTGCTGGGTGCGACGCTGCTCGCTGGCTGCACGGCCACGGCTCCGTCGAAAGTGCGAGTCGATATGGCGGAGACCGGCCTGCCGAATTGCCAATCTTTTGAATGGCTGCCGACGCAGCAACAGCCCGCGTCGCTTACCGAGCAGCGAGTGAAGAGCGAGGTGATGTCGCAGCTCAAACAAAAGGGCTATACCCAGGCTGCCGAGAAAGGCGACTGCCGCGTCACTTATGCGCTCGACATCTACGAGCGGCCGGCAAACAAGCCCGGCGTTGGCGTGGGTGTCGGCGGCGGTTCCGGAGGCGTGGGTGGAGGCATCGGTGTCACGCTGCCGATCGGCAAGCGCGCCGAACAAGCGGGCACCTTCACCATCGACATCGTGGACACGGCGAAGAACGCGCAAGTGTGGAGCGGCTCGCTCGATGCTTCATTCCTCAAGCCCGAGCCGAACGAAGATGAGACGCGCGAGATCGTCGCGAGGATTCTGGAGAAGTATCCGGATCGAGAGCCGAAGTAACTTCGGCGCTCGCCATCGTCAGAGGCTCGGCGTGCGTGCCGAAGCGTGCGTCTTCTCGTAGAGCTCCTGACATTCCACGTCGCGCTCGGCGGTCGGCTCGGCCTGCAGGCGCTTGATCGGAATCTCTCTTCCGCAGTCCACGCAAGTGCCATAGGTGCCGGCGTTGATCCGCTGCAATGCCGAGTCGATCATCCGCAGCTCGTCCACGTCCCGCTCGATTTCCGTCAGATTGGTATCCACGACCAGTGTCGCGAACGAATCATCCTCGGCATCCCGAGCACGCTCGGCGACGTTCCCAGGGCTCTCTTCGAGCGACCTCGCCCGCGTCCGCTGCACTTCATCGCGCAGCTGTTCCGCCCGGTCTCGCAAGCGAGTCTTGAGCTCCAGGGCCTGCCCTTGATCGATCATGTGCACTCACCTCAAAGCCTCGACTGGTACGTAACCCGCCGCCGAGCGACGGGTTCCTGAGCGAGGCAATGAAGGGGCATTGCCTCGCTCCGCTGTCGGTAATAGATGTGCAAACTCAGCGTTTGTTTTTCTCCTTTACTTTCATAGCCGATGAGGCCATCCGGCCGAAACTGCGGTCGCGGGCACGGCGCTCGCGAGTGCTCATTTCGGCCAGCGCGGCCTCGCGCTGCAATTTGCGATAACTCGCCAGACGCCGAGGATCGAGTTGCCCGGCTGCGATGGCGGCGAGCACAGCGCAGCCCGCTTCCGATTCATGCTTGCAATCGCGGAATCGACACTGAGCGGCAAGCGTCTCGATGTTGTCGAACACCGTGCGCAGTCCGGCTTCGACCGCGCCGATCTTCAGCTCTCGCATGCCCGGCGTGTCGATGACCCACGCGCCGCCATGGAGCGCAAACATCTCTCTCGACGTCGTCGTGTGGCGACCTTTGCTGTCGTCCTCGCGAATGCCGCCGGTCGCTTGCTGCGTGTTGCCGGTAAGCGTGTTGACCAGCGTAGATTTGCCAACGCCGGAGGAGCCGACGAATGCGACGGTCTGACCGGGTTGCAGCCATTGCTCGAGTGCTGCCGCCGTGGTGATGTCCATCGCGTTGACGGCGATCACTGCCGCCGTCGTTCCCAGTGCATTCGCCTCGTTGATGAACGATGCGGGGTTGTCGCACTGATCGGCCTTCGTGATCACGATCACGGGCTCGACCTGCGCTTCGAACGCCACCGCGAGATATCGCTCCAGGCGCGACGGATTGAAGTCGTCGTTGCACGACGTGACTACGAACAGCGTGTCCAGATTCGCTGCGATGGTTTGCAGTCGATGGTCGGTGCCGGCTGCGTGACGCTTGATCACGGAATACGGCGCGATCACTCGTTGGACGCGCGGCGCCGCGTGCTCGATGAGCACCCAGTCGCCGACAGTGATGGGCAGCTCCAGAGATTCGAGCAATCGGGGCGGAACGGTGACGCTACTCGTACCCTGTTCCGAAACAACCGCCAGACCGCTCCGGTGCACGCCGCTCACGCGCGCGGGATAAGCGGTTTCCAGATCTTCGAGCGTCAGTTGCTGAGAATGAAACGAGCGCCAGCCAAGGTGTGATAAAGAAGCCATGCGAAAACCCCAAACAAACGCGATGACATCCGCTCCTCGTCAGAGGAACGGGCGTAACGGCGCCGGGGTGAACGCAAACGCTCAGCGTTTAGCGGGCGAGGAGCATCAACCCGGCGGAGATCGCGGTTCGCACAGTCATAGTTCTCTTGACCTCTCCTGGGTTGGTGAATGGAAGGATGCGAAGCCTACTCGGGCGAGCGGAGCTTGGCAATGGAATCCACCGACGCCTGAGTTGTCGGCGTTGAATCACCTGGGTGAATCTGCGAAAAGATCGTCATGAGCAAGCCCGCCGACGTCTTTGCAGATCCCGAAGCTGTATCGCGCTACGCTGAGGGTCCGCCCCGCCTCGTGCCTGGCTTCGCCGATCTGCAGCGTATGGCCAGGCTGCTCATCGCCGAGCGGGCGGCCGACGACGCACGAGTGTTGGTGGTCGGCGCCGGCGGCGGCTTGGAGTTGAAGGTGTTTGCAGAGAGCCAGTCTGGCTGGCAATTCGATGGAGTCGATCCTTCCGCCGAAATGCTGAAACTCGCCGAAGCGACCGTCGGGTCGCTCGGCTCTCGAGTGCGTTTACATCAAGGCTACATCGATGTCGCACCTGAAGGTCCTTTCGATGCAGCGACCTGCCTGCTGACGCTGCACTTCGTTGCGCTCGATGAGCGATTGCGTACCGTGCGGGAAATTCGGCGTCGGTTGAAACCCGGTGCACCGTTGATAGTCGCGCATTTCAGCTTTCCGCAAGGTGAGGCCGAGCGTGCTCTATGGCTATCGCGCTACGTTTCCTTTGCGGTTTCTTCTGGTGTCGATTCCGCCAGCGCTGCGAACGCACGTTCCGCCATCGCTGCGCAACTGCCGATCCTCTCGCCCGAGCAGGACGAGGCAATCCTGCGCGATGCGGGCTTCACCGATGTGAGTTTGTTTTATACCGGCTTCACGTTTCGTGGCTGGGTCGCGTATGCACCCGCATCAGACTGAGGCTGCGAGCGCGCGCTCCATCTTATCGAAGGTACTGCGCCAACCCTCTGCGTAGCCATGCGATGAGCCTGCCCAGAGCTGCGAGTGTTCGAACTTCATCCGCGTGCCGCCCTGGTGATCCTCCAGCAGGATCGTTACCCGCGTTTGGTGGTCTGGCTCGCTCTTCCAGGTCCAGGTGAAGGAGAGCTCCCGCGGGTGGTGCACGACGCGGTACTGCCCGCTGGCCGTATGCTCGAGTCCGCTGCTATCTCGAAAGGTGATGCTATAGGCGCCGCCAGGCCGAACGTCCAACGTCGCATTCACGACGGAGCCGGCCGGGTCGGAACCGAACCACTGGCTTACGATCTTCGGGTCTGTCCAGGCGCGCCAGACACTTGCGCAGCTCGTGTCGAAGTCGCGAACGATCTGGACTGCGTTCGCTGTCGCGGTCGGTGGTTCTGGTTTGATGGTCATGCGCGTAGTATCCATCCGTCTTCAGCCGGCTGACGTCATGATCGAGAATAAACTTTGCTTCGACAAGGAAGGGCTCGCCGCCTTCCTCAGTGACGCATTCCCCGTGGCTGCGCGCCCTGCGCTGGGGGAACTGGCATTCGTGAAGCTCAATCACGTGCAGCTCACTCTAGAGCCGCTTCCGGAGATGGCGCGGCCTGGGAATATCGTCTCGGGGCCCGCACTCATGGCGTTGATCGACGTCGCTGCTTACGCCGTCGTGCTTGCACATATCGGCCCCGTTGCCATGGCTGTGACACACACCATCAATGTCGCCTTTCTCCGCGCCTGCCGATGGAACACGGTGGTTGCCGACGCCCGCCTGATAAAGCTCGGCAAGCGCCTGGCCACGGTGGATGTGAGATTGTGGCAAGGCCCCGAAGAGCAGCTGATCGCTCAATCTACCGTCGGTTACGCCTTGCCTTAGCGGCCTGTCACTTTTCGTTCGAACTCAACAGTTGGCACTCCGGCGGGAGCGTAAGCCGTCGCTTTCGCGACGAGACAACTCGCAGCGTCGATGGCTGCCGTGATATATCGCGTCACCTTGGCAAGAACTGCCTTGACTGAACATGGTGTTCTGATCATGACAAGACGTAGGATCTGTCGCCTTGCATTCTGCCCGGGGCTATTTGCAACAAATTCCAGCGTGCATTCCGAGCCGCCGAACCCTCGGGAGCCGTCCTGACGCCGTTTTCCTCGGCGAGATCTATCAGGCGCATATTCGCAGCATCAAGACGCTTCCGGGTCCGGAAATTCCGCGCAACGCGGTCATCATGTTCGTGGGCAATCAATATGAATCAAGCCGCCATCTTCCGCTTTCTCGTCCTGGCGTCACTAGTTCTGGCAGTGCTCGGCTCGCTGGTGGATCTCCTGGTGCCGGGTTTGTTTCCCAAGCAGATCGACGACGCCTACGAAGCCTACCTCACCGAGGAGCCGGAGCCCTGGGTCGCTCTCGCAATGGGGGTGTTCGCGGTTGTCCTCATCGTGGGCGCCATTGTGGGAACGGTCGGGCTCTACTTGTTCAAACGATGGAGCCGAGGATTCTCGTTCTGGTTGACCGTTTTTTCGATGGCAAGTTATCCATTCCTCGGCCCTATCCTGTACTCGGGTTGGGCATTCTTGCTGACCGAGCTCGGGATGGTGTTTTGGGGTGCGGCCCTCGCCATGGCCTACTTCTCAGAGCTGAAGTTACGATTCGATGGCGAGGGCGCGCGCGTGATGGCGGGGTGAGCGCACCCCGCTGTTTATTCCATCAGGAGCCTGGCCGCCCGCATCGCCCCGTCTCCCAGAATCGTATCTGCCACCGACAGCGCTCGCGCGCGAGTTCCATCGTTCAATGCTGCTTCGAGCGCGGACGAGAGCGATCCAGAAGTCGGTGTCGGACCGTCGTGTGTCGACCCGATGCCTAAGTCCCAAACTCGGCCGCCCCAATAAGGCTGATCTACAATCTGCGGCACAATCACTTGAGGCGCTCCCGCCCGTGCGGCCGCGTGCGTTGTGCCGGCGCCGCCGTGGTGGATTACTGCAGCTACGCGAGGAAACAACGCCTGTTGGTTGACCTCGCCGACGATGAAGCAATCGTCAAGGCCATCGACCAGCGCAAGCTCCGCCCAGCCGCGCGACATGAGAACGCGGCGGCCTTGCGCGCGCACGACGTCGATCGCCATTCGAGCGAAGTCCTTCGGTGCGGGAAGACTTCCCAGGCCCACATATACAGGCGGCGCTCCAGCATCGAGGAACGCAAGCAGTTCATCTGGAAGCGGCCGTGCATCTGGCAAGATCCAAGCGCCGGTCTGCGCCACGTCGAGCATTGCAGCCTGCCGCCAGGGTGCGAGCACAGGATCGGCGGCGAGCAGCGGTCGCGCGGTTTGGCAGTAGTCGCGTACGTTATCGACCGTCGGCAACCCAATAGAGACGCGCAGGGCATTGAGCCCTTCACCGAAGATCTCGTTCATCGCCTGCACATCCCGATCCCACAGGACCTGATTGTCTGTGACGTCGCGCGGCAAAGGGTGGCTGGGATATTCGAATGGCCGCTGATACGGCGATGGCAGAAAGATCGGGCAGTAGGCCGCGTGCACGTAACGCATGCCTCGCTTCTCCGCAACGGACCGCGCCGCTGCAACCGAGGAAAACAGGCCGGTCGCCAACATCACATCGCATCCCTGCGCAGCTTTATCGATTGCCTCGTACTGGGCGGCCATCACCTGCGCTGCCACTTTGGGCAAGGAGATCGTCGCTCGCTTCGGCAGCATCTCCGCGATCCAATCGCGCACTGACCTGAAAGCGGGCAGCAGCGGCACGTCGGCAGCGGCGAACAGCTTTACAAACTCCTCATCGGGGGGCGCGCACACGCGGGCATCCGCACCGTGCGCTTGCAATGCGACAGCAAGCGCCAGCAAGGGCTGAACATCGCCACGCGATCCGAATGTGCTCAACAGTATGCGCATTTCACGGCCTCCTTTACGGCAAGGCCGGCGATACTGGCGCACGACGCGGGCCTTCCGGCAAGCCCCCGGCTGCGGTATATTCTCAGCACGCCAGGAGAAGAACGGTTTTTCAGTCCGGCGTAGCCTCCCAATAAGACAATTACGCACGGCTTTTGCCCGCCCATGGCAAAGAAAAAGGACATCAGTCAGGCCGTCCGCGAACTTTGTCTCTGGTTTCCCGAAACTGAAGAAGTGCTGGCGCACGGCTCCCCCGATTTTCGGGTGAAGGGCAAAACGTTTGCGACCTACGTCATCAATCATCACGGTGACGGCCGCGTCGCCTTGTGGCTCAACGCTCCTCAAGGCGCGCAGTCTCACTATGTGAAGCACGAGCCGAAGCATTTCTTCGTGCCGCCCTACGTTGGTCCTCGCGGCTGGCTGGGTGTGAATCTCGACAAGGGCATCTCCTGGAAAACGATCGCGACGCTGGTGCGCGAGGCGTATACCAAGGTTGCACCGGCGTCGTTGTCGAGATCGCTGGGCGACACCATCCAGATCGCACCGCCGACCGCGGCCTTGAGGCCGGAAGACATCGATCCGATGCAATCGAAGCGCGCGCTGGCCGTGCTGAAGGAGTTGCGCGCCATCTGTCTTTCGCTGCCCGAAACCAGCGAGGATAAGCAATTCGGTAACCCGGTGTGGCGCGCGGGCAAGAAGGTGTTCGCGCAGGCGTACTGCTATCGAGCGGACCGCAAACTGCAGCTCGCATTCTGGGTCGGCGTCGATCAACAGGCGTTGTTGACGCGGGACGCGAGCTTCAGCATTCCCGCCTACCTCGGGCACAACGGCTGGATTGCGCTCGATGTCACGAAGGATGCGAACTGGCGCGAGATCCGGTCGCTCGCGCTATTCAGCTATCGGCACTTCGCGCTCAGCAGAATGCTCAGGGCGCTCGATGCGCAAGGCGTCGAGTAGTTCTAGATCTCGTTCCTGAGCACGCGAGCAAACACCGCTGCATCGACGTTCCCTCCAGACAGCACGATACCTACTCGCTTGCCGGCCCATCGATCCCGCTGCTGAGTCGCGCCTGCAAGAGCTGCCGCTCCGGCGCCTTCGGCCACGTTGTGCGTGGACGTGTAGATCAGGCGCATCGCGCTCGCGACCTCTTCGTCACTGACGGCAATCACGTCGTCCACTTCCCGCCGGATGAGTTCGAGCGCTTCTGGTACGGCCGACCGGCACGCCATGCCGTCTGCGATGGCGGTGGTGACCGGAGAGTCGATAGGTACACCGCTCTGAAACGATTTTTGATAGGCGAGCGCCAGGGTAGACACCACGCCAATCAGCCGCGTCTTCACGCCACAATACGACCGAGCGATGGACGCGCCCGTGACCCCAGAGCCCTGGCCGATGGGCACATACAAAACATCGAGCGGCGTATCGCGTAACGCCTCGAAAAGCTCTACGTACGCAGTGGTGACTCCGCGCACGAGCTCCGGGTGGTAAGAGGGCACACGGTGCAACTTGCCCTGCTCCGCGAGAACGGCGGCGTATTCGGCAGACGCCTGAAAGTCTTCGCCGTACTCCACCAACTCGACGCCCAATGCACGCATCGCTGCATTCTTTTCGACGGAGTTGCCATGCGGGACCACGATGGTGGCCTTCAAGCCGTGCTGGCGAGTCGCGAACCCGATGGACTGCCCGTGATTGCCGCGAGTGGCGCTGACCAGCTGTCGGACGTCCGGGTGCGTTCTGCGAAGCCAGTCCACGTAGGTCAGCCCGCCGCGCACCTTGAATGCGCCCAGCGGCGTATGGTTCTCATGCTTCACCCAGAGCTCGAAGCCTAACGCCTGCTGCAGCAACGGCCACTGGTACTGAGGCGTCGGCGGCATGGCCGAGTAAACGGTTCGCAGAGCGCTTTGAATGGCTTCGCGTGAGAACTGCATGTCTGAGGATCCTCGCTGGTCTCTCCCGACGAGAGTGTATAGGAAACGTCCATCTTGGCTATGATGGCGGGCGTAGCAACCACGCGATCGAGTCCGCCATGAAACGTTTATCCATTGGCGCAACGTTCCTCCTGATTGCGCAAGCATTGCTCGCAACGTTTACGTATGGCGCGGAACAATCGCGGCCTGCGCCCAATCCGCCCGCCGCGCAGGCACCTGTGATTCACCCCGACCGCAAGATCACGTTCACGTTCAGGGCGCCGGAGGCGCGTAGTGTCGCCGTTGCTGGCGGTGACGGATTGGGTGCTGGTCCGTTCTCCATGACCAAGGATGCCGATGGCGTGTGGAGCGTGACCACTCCACCGGCCGTGCCCGGTTTCCATTACTACTGGTTCCTCCTCGACCGCGTTCAGGTCAACGATCCTGCGAGTGAAACATTCTTCGGATATGGCAAGCCGACCAGTGGCTTGGATGTGCCGGACCCCGCGGGCGATTTCTATTCCATCAAGGACGTTCCACACGGCGAGGTGCGCGAGAAAACGTATTTCTCGAAGACCACCGGCGCGTGGCGGCGTGCGCTCGTCTACACGCCACCCGACTACGATAAGGACACCAAGGTTCGTTACCCCGTGCTGTTCCTCCAGCATGGCGCGGGCGAGAATGAGACCGGCTGGACGCGGCAGGGTCGCGCGCAGTTCATTCTCGACAACTTGATCGCTGCCGGCAAGGCGAAGCCGATGATCGTGGTGATGGAGCGCGGCTACACGACGCCGAATACACCCGACATCAGGCAACAGAACATGCAAGTGGCCTTCAGCGCGTTCGAGAAGGTCATCATCGATGATCTGATCCCGACGATCGATGCCTCGTATCGAACGATTCCTGACCGCGAGCATCGAGCGATGGCCGGCTTATCGATGGGTGGCATGCAGACGCTTTTCATTGCGTCTCATCATCTCGACGAGTTCGCGTACATCGCGTCGCTCAGCGGGCCGATGATTCGCAACGACAGGATGGGCGAGCGGACGCAGATCGATTTTGCGGGATCCTTCGATACCAAGATCGCCTACGACGGCATGTTTGCAGATCCCGCGGCATTCAACAAACGAGTCCGACTGCTCTGGATCGGTGTAGGCAGCGCTGAGCCGGATATGTTCCTCGGCAGTATCGGCGGGGCTGTGGAGTCGCTGCAGTCAGCCGGCGTGAAGCTGGTGTACTTCGAATCTGACGGTACGTCTCACGAATGGCAGACCTGGCGTCGCAGCCTGAACGATCTGGCGCCACGACTGTTTCGGTGATTACCGCTATCACTGGTCGGTGCGGGTGATGAAGTCGAGCATCAATGACGCAGCCGCGGCTGAGTGCGTCTCGAGCAGCAAATGACCGCCGTCGAAAATGTGAGCTTCCATTCTCGGCAGCGCCTGTATCCATGAGAGCGTCTCGGCAATGTCGAAGAAGGCGTCGTGCCTGCCCCAGAGCATCAGCGCAGGCGGTTGCCAGCGTGCGAGATATTCGGCGATGGCATCGAAGCGGGCGGCATAGTTCCCATAGTCCTTGATGAGCGCTCGCTGCGTCTCCATCCGGCCCGGTAGACACATCACTCGCCAATCTTCCTCCCAGCCTTTGGACGAGACGCGCGCAGCGACATCCGACGGCACATTGGCGATGTACTGATCGCGCGTGCCTTCGAATGTGAGATGCGCGGTAGCTGCCTTTTCGTTTTCCGCGCTTGGCTGCGACCAGTAGGCCATTGTCCCGGCCCACTGCGGCCCGAAGCCTGTGCGATGCGCGTTGGCGTTCTGGATGATGAGGCCGAGTACTTGTTCTGGCGCCTGCATGGCAATGTGAAATCCCACTGGCGCGCCGAAGTCGTGCAAGTAGATGTACCGCGGGCCGATCGCGAGCTGGTCCAGCAACTCCAGGATCGCTGCACCGAAGGCGGTGAACGAGACCGCCGGCAGGACGTCTGAATCACCCGAGCCTGGAAGATCCGGCGCGATCACATACGCGGCCCGAGATAGCTTGGGCACCACGTCTCGAAACGATCGGGCAGAAGTTGGAAATCCGTGCAGAAGTAACACGGCGGGCTTTGCGGCATCCCCGGCCCTGATGAAGGACAACTCCGTGCCGCCGGACAGACGAATTCGGTGCCGGGTTCCTGGGTCCATGTCCGAGCTCCATCATTCGACGATCATTCGTTAACGCGGCTGCCGGCCAAGCGTTCCGGCCTACGAATCTTCGGCGCTACGCTCGGCCACTCGCTGCGTGGGCTGCTCGGCCTTCACGCGCTGTATACGCGCCCGCAATCGTTCCACTCGATCGTCGCTGCGAGCCCATCGATAGTGGAACGAGCAGGGTGTGCTCAGCGAGGAGCGCGAGTTCGCCGCTCGGCTCAACAGCGGCCAGGTGGGGAAAATCAGTCGCCTGTTGGTGGTCGCGGGCGGCCGTGATATCGACGACGATCCGTACGTGGAAGCACAGTTCGCGAAACGGATGGAGCAACTCTCCGGCTATGGCCTGCGCAGCCGCTTGCTACGATATGAAGACGAGGGGCACATGACCGAGCCGGCCAGGGCAGTCACCGACACGCTGCGGTTTGTTTTCGAAGCAAAGTAGCCATCGAGTGGACCGGATCCGCGCCATCGAGACGCGGATCCGGACGAAGGCTAAGCGGCCTTGCCTGCTGCGAGCGCGTGAACGTCGGAGGCCTTCAGCGCCTTGCCGCCGATCGCCCAGTCGCCTCCTTCGAACTCGTTGATGCGAACCCAGGTCACGGGGCGCATGTTCTCGCCTTCCACCGCAATCATCGCTTCGGTCACTTTCGCGATGAGCTCCTTTTTCTGGGTCGGCGTGAAGACGTCTTTGATTACATCGATAGTGACGAGCGGCATGGTCATCTCCTGATTGGCTGGCGCGGACGATTCCGGCTCCAGTGGAGAAATCGTGTCACGGCGCCGCTGCACAAGCTTGCAGACGGCCTGGAGAAATCCTGGAGATTGTTGGGATTCTCGCGGGCTGGCCTTATCCTAGCGGCCATATGATCTACGCGTTCGGCCGCTACGAGCTGGATCTGGCAACCGTCGAGCTGCGCATGGACGGCAAGCTCGTGGACCTCGAACCGCAGGTTTTTGCGCTACTCGCGCTGCTGGTGGAGAACGGCGAGCGCGTGGTTTCCAAGGACGAGATCATCGAGAAGGTCTGGGACGGGCGTGTGGTCTCGGACGCGGCCGTCGCGAGCCGGGTGAAGACCGCTCGCCAGGCGCTCGGCGATGATGGCAAGTCTCAGCAATTCATCAGGACCCTGCACGGCAACGGCTACCGATTCGTAGCGAAGGCTCGCGTCCTGCGGCCGGCGACGTCGGCGGCCGAATCAAGCAGAGCCGATGCCGGCCTGGTGGACATGGTCCATCGCCTCGACCGGATATCCCGCCCATCGCTCGCCGTCCTGCCGTTTCGTTACGTCGCTGGCGATGAACGGTATGCGGCGCTGGCGAGCGCGCTGCCTGATGAGCTGATCACTGATCTGTCGCGACTGCGCTGGCTGCTCGTCACCGCGCGTGGATCCTCTTTTCGTCTGCGTGCGCCAGAGGCCGACTTCGGCGAAATCGGGCGATTGCTTGGCGTGCGCTACTGCTTGTCGGGCACCGTCGAGGTCTCGGGCGATCGGCTCGTGATCCTGGTCGACCTGGTAGATACCAACGACGGCGCCGTGGTCTGGGCCGATCGTTTCTCCGGACGGATCGACGATGTGCACTCGATGCGCGAGCAGATTCGATCTCAAGTGCTCATGGCGCTCGAGATCCGAATCCCGCTGCACGAAGCGTCGCTCGCCCGTCTCGCCGCGGTGGAGAATCTCGATGCGTGGTCTGCATATCATCTGGGCCTGCAGCATTTGTATCGATTCAATCGTGTCGACAACAGCGCGGCGATGAGTCTGTTTCAACGGGCAGTGACGTTGGATCCGACGTTTGCTCGCGCGAACGCGGGCCTGTCGTTCGTGCACTTCCAGAGTGCGTTCATGCACTACACGGATGACATCGCCGGCGCGATCCATCAGGGACGTCGTTTCGCGGAGCGTGGCCTGGAGCTCGATCCATTCGATCCATTCGTCAACTTCACCATGGGTCGCACCTACTGGCTGGAAGGCGATCTCGAAACCAGCCTGAGCTGGCTCGAGCGCGCGACGGACATCAGTCCACACTATGCGCAAGGGATATATGCTCGCGCCTGGACCGAGGCGCTGGCAGGCAAGGCAATCGAAGGTCGCGAGCACGTCGATCTGGCGATGCGCTTGAGTCCGCTCGATCCGCTGCACTATGCGATGCTCGCAACACGCGCACTCACTCACCTGGCCTCGAACGAAGACCAACAAGCTGCCCACTGGGCGGAGCGGGGCGCTCGCTCGCCGGGCGCACATGTATTGATCGGAGTCATCGCTGCCGCAGCTCACACGCTCGCGGGTGACGCCGGTCGCGCCAGCTTCTGGGCGGACAACGTACGTCAGCGCAACGATTCACTCACGCGCGAGGTCTTCTTCAGATCGTTTCCGATGAGGTCGGAGGCCATGAGGACGAAGATGGATCGGGCCTTGGTGCAGTTGGGATTCAGGTAAGCTTCTCGACATGTATCTGCCAGTGAAATTTGCCGAGTCTCGGCGTGCCGAGCTGTTTCGCCTCGTCCGCGAGCATCCCCTTGGAATGTTGGTAACCCATACAGCCAGCGGCCTGGAGGCCAACCACCTGCCTTTTCTTCTGGATGAGGAGCGAGGTGTCTCTGGCTTTCTCTTGGCTCATGTGGCGCGTGCCAATCCGGTGTGGCAGGAAGTCACGGATGGCGCGGAGGTGTTGGTGGTGTTCCGCGGGACGCAAGGCTACATCTCGCCCAATTGGTATCCGAGCAAGCAGGAAACGCATCGACACGTGCCAACGTGGAATTATGAGGTCGTGCATGCTCACGGTCGCATTCATGTACGCGACGATGAGAAATTCGTTCGAGGTGTGGTGGCGCGGCTAACCCGTGCGCACGAGGCGAGTGAGCCGCAGCCTTGGAAGATGAGCGATGCGCCTGAAGATTACATCAGCGAGAACTTGCGTCAGATCGTCGGCATTGAGGTCGAACTGACGCGCGTTGAGGGCAAGCGCAAGCTCAGCCAGAACCGCGACACTCGCGACTTCGAGGGCGCGGTGAGTGCTTTGGAGGAAAGAGGGCGTCAGGATCTTGCGTTGGCGATGAAGCAAGCCCTCGACAAATGAGTCCCGCGATCTACTCGACGCTCTCTATTACTTCGTAGTGCCGCACGGTGTGATCGTAGTCGCTCAACGCGGCAACGGCTCCAGGCTCTACGACCGCTCGATCAGGATCTGCGCCCGCAAAGGCGCGCACGGCTTCCATCGATTTCCAGCGCGTAAGAACCACGAACTCGACCCGCTCGCTGTCCTCGCGTTTGCTCAGCGTCGCGCCGAGAAATCCCGGGATGTTGCGCAGCTCCGGCACGACGTTCGTTCGAAAGTGAGTGGGGTATTCGGCAGTCTGCGATCGAGCGGCGCGGCCGCGCCATTCACGAATGATCATGAGACCTCCATTATTCGGGGCGAAAAAAAACGCCCGGCGAGCGTAGCTCATCCGGGCGCTTTTGATTACGAGCGGTCGGAGCGATCAGTGCTCTTCGGCGCGGAACGTTTCGTGGCAGCCCTTGCAGGTCTTGCCGGTGTCGGCGAACGCGCTCTTGATCGCGCCAACGTCACCGCTGTTCGCGGCAGTCTGCAACTTCGGAGCGGCGTCGGCGAAGTTCTTCATCGCGGTCTTGAACTCGGCCGGCTTGCTCCAGATTTCCGCCTTGGCCTGCGTCTTGCCGGCTTCCGGGCCGGAGCCTGCCGGGAACCACTTCTCCTGCGTGGCGGCGGCGTCGTTCACCACCTTCGCGGCGGTCTTGATCGCAGCGAGGTCAGGCTTGTCGTTCTTGATCTGGTCGCGGATCACTTTGAAGGAATCGCCGAGCTCGTGGTAATGATCGTGGCGGGCCTTCTGCAGCTCTTTGACATTGGCCGGCTCGGAGGCCTGGGCCACCATCGCCAGCGCGGGGGCCAGCAAGGTCGCGAACACGGCAGTACGAAGCACTCGATTCATGGATGACACCTGGCAGTTATGGCTGGGGACAGAACAACAGGAACATTTTGGGGGGCACAGCTTAGCCATCTTTGGCTGACAGTTTGCTGACTTTTCTGTCATGCAGGCTCGCGTCGGAGCGGGCTGACAAAGTTTCACGCGACTTGACCGAGTTGTTACCGAATGACATTCGTGGGCCGCGCGCCCTGGGCTATGCTTCGTACACCATCAGGGAGAACCAATGAACAAAACACGAGCATGGATTATCGCGGTCGCGGCCATTGTGGTAAGCGCCTGCTCCACCACTCCGAGCCAGCCGTCCGCGCCGAAGGGTGCGGACCTGACTGGCAATTGGGTGCTGACCACCGAGAGCCAGATGGGCGCGCAGGATGCGCAAATGACCGTGCGTCAGACCGGCTCCGCGCTAGCGGGCACGATCACCGGTCAGGCAGGCAGCGTCGATTACCAGGGCACGGTGACTGGCGCCGCAGTGGCGTTCGACTTCACCATCAATGTCCAGGGCACCGACCTGAAGCTCGACTACACCGGCACGGTGGAAGGCGACACCATGAAGGGCAAGGCGGTATTCGGACAGTTTGGCGAAGGCACGTTCACGGCCAAGCGTCAGTAGCCCCGTAACAGGTCGCGCCTCGGCTCGACCCAGTTGGGCACGAAGCGCGGGCAGTTCGGTGGATCGGCGATGACGAGCTCCGCGAAGCCCAGCTCGGGCTCGCGGTCGTAACGCAGGTCGCCGAGCACCAGGCCTTCTTTGACGTTCGCGAGCCACGGCATGCGAATGAAGCGGAACGCGGCGGCCGCTTCGCAATTTTTTTGCGCGACATGCGTCAATCGTGCAAGAGGTGTGCTGATCTGGCCGTACCACTTCAACTGCTCGGTGCTTTGCTTCGGTACTGGCACGAGCGGTGCGGTGATTTCGATATCGAGGCTGCGGCTGAGGCATCGGTCGGCCGTCAGCAAGCCGGGCGCCATGGCCAGCATCGCTCGTCGCACGACCACCGTGTCGGACTCCTTTTGCAGCATCATGACTTCCCAACACGCCGGATTGACGGGCATGGGAGTGACGATGCGATCGACAAGCGTGCTGTCCGGGAACTGTTGAGCGGCGATTGCATCGATTCGCGATCTGGCGGCCTGCGCGGTTATAGCGAACATCGCAGTCGATCCGAGCCAGACGACGACGCTGGCGGCGAGCGCGACATTGGCCGACGCGCGTTGGCCGATCAGCAGCATTCCTGCGACCAACAATGAATAAGCCGCAGCCAATGGCCGCGGCACCATGCCGGTCAAAAAGCACAGTGCAATCGCAGCCACCATCAGCAGCAGCACCGCGAAGCGCGCGATGTGCGTCTTGAAGATGAAGGCCAGCGGTGCGCAAGCCGCCCAGAACAACGGCTCGATGATGAACACCGCATCGCCATAGAACCAACGATTGTCCACCGGCCAGAACGGATGGACGCCGTAGTTGTTGGTGAAGTCCATCGCGATGTGGAGCAGCGGTGTAAATAACAACACCGCGGCTAGCAGGGCGTAGTCCTGCGATGAAGGTTGCAGACCCCGCCGTCGCAACCACCAGCGCGTGATCGCGAGAGCCGCCGCCCCGAGCAGCAGCGCGATCAGAATCGTGTGCGTGTGGCCGCGATGGTGCAGCAGGTAGTTCAGCTTGCCGCCGAAAAACGAATACAGCAGATCGGCATCGGGCAGATTGCTGCCGATCGCCGCCAGCGTGACACACAGGTTACGGCGGGTGGTCGACGGCAGCGTGCTCTTCCCGCTCGGCGCGACTCGGGCCGCAACTTCACCGACCAGCGTGCCGATGATGGTGTGAGTAACGTTATCCATCCGGCCAGTGTACTGATAGCGCCGGGCGGTTGACACGCGCCGCCCCGGCAAGGCAAGCTGATCGAAAATCATCATCTGATGAATTAATTCCGATCCGGCCAGCAATGGCCATGACAGGGGGCGCGCGACCGCGATAGCGATTGCGCCGTGAGGGGCGCAATGACTTTCGCCATCGTCCTGCTTGCGTTGGTATTGCTCATGCTGGCCGCGTATCGCGGCTACAGCGTGATTTTGTTCGCGCCGCTGGCCGCTTTGCTGGCGGTGCTGCTGACCGATCCCTCGGCCGTGCCGGCGGTGTTCACCGGCCTGTTCATGGAACGGATGGTCGGGTTCCTGAAGCTTTATTTCCCGGTGTTCCTGCTGGGCGCGGTGTTCGGGAAGTTGATCGAGTTGTCGGGCTTCTCGCAGTCCATCGCCGCTGCCGTGATTCGCCTGGTCGGCCAGGAGCGCGCGATTCTTTCCATCGTGCTGGTGTGCGCGCTGCTGACGTACGGCGGCGTCTCGCTGTTCGTCGTGGTGTTCGCGGTCTATCCCTTCGCCGCCGAGATGTTTCGTCGCGGCGATATTCCGAAGCGCCTGATCCCGGGCACGATCGCGTTGGGCGCATTCACGTTCACGATGGACTCGCTGCCCGGCACGCCGCAGATCCAGAACATTATCCCAACGACTTTCTTCGGCACGACCACCTGGGCTGCGCCCCTGCTAGGCACGATCGGCGGCGTCTTCATTCTGACCTGCGGCTTGTTGTATCTGGAGTGGCGACGACGGCAAGCGCTGCTTAGTGGTGAGGGTTACGGCGCCGGTCACAGCAACGAGCCGGAGCAATTGACGGCGGGTAGTTCCGCGCATCCGCTCATCGCCATTCTGCCGTTGCTGGTAGTCGGCATTGCCAATTTGTTCCTCACGCGGCTCATCCCACGGCTTTCCGAAGCGACGATCGAAACTCATCTCGAAGGGCTTGCGCAGCCGTTGGTCACGCAGTTGTCGAGCGTCGTCGCGATCTGGGCCGTGATGGGCGCGTTGCTGTTGGGCATCGTGACGGTGCTGTTGTTTGCTTTCCGAGCGGTCGTCACGAAGTTTGCCGAAGGCACGAAGTCTGCGGTCGGTGGCGCATTGCTGGCGTCGATGAATACGGCCTCCGAGTATGGCTTCGGCGCAGTCATCGCGGCGCTGCCAGGCTTCCTCATCATTCGCAATGCGTTGATGTCGATTCCGGATCCGCTGGTGAACGAAGCAATCACGGTGACCACTCTCGCCGGCATCACCGGCTCCGCATCGGGTGGGCTCAGCATCGCGCTTGCCGCGATGTCCGAACATTTCATGTCGGCGGCGCAGGCGGCCAACATTCCTCCTGAGGTGTTGCACCGAGTGGCGGCGATGGCCAGCGGCGGCATGGATACGCTGCCTCACAACGGCGCCGTGATCACCTTGCTCGCCGTCACCGGTCTCACGCATCGGCAATCCTACAAAGACATCTTCGCCATCACCTGCGTGAAGACGCTGGCAGTGTTCTTTGTCATCGGCGTGTATTACGCCACGGGCATCGTTTGAGCTTACCAAGCATGAAGAAATATATGGGTGGGTTGCTGGCGGCGACTTTGACATTCGCGGGCGGGCCGGTCTTCGCGGCGCCGCTGCCCAAAGCTGCCAAGCCCGAAGCCGTCGGGCTCTCGTCGCAACGACTGCAACGCCTGAGCGATGCTTTTAATGCCGACGTACAGAGCGGCAAGATCCCCGGCGCGGTCGTGATGGTCATGCGCCATGGCAAGGTTGCGTATGCCGAGAGCTTCGGCTTCCAGGATCGGGCGGCGAATAGCACGATGCGTGCCGACTCGATCTTTCGCATCGCTTCGATGACCAAGCCGATCACCATCGTCGCTGCGCTGATGCTGGCGGAGGAAGGCAAGCTGCAGCTGATGGATCCGGCGTCCGTCTATCTGCCGCAACTCAAGAGCCTGCAAGTGGGCGTCGAGGTCCAGGAAGGCAGCGGCGAGCGTCGTCTGGCGCTCGAGCCGGCGCGTCGTGAAGTGACAGTCCAGGATCTCATGCGTCATACCTCGGGCATGACTTACGGAATATTCGGCGACTCGTTGGTGCAGCGGGCCTATCGCGCGGCCGGCACGATGGATGACCAGCAAACCAATGCTCAGATGATCGACAAGCTGGCGCAACTGCCGCTGGCGTTTCAGCCGGGCGCAGCGTTCGAGTACGGCATGTCGAATGACGTGATCGGCCGGATCGTCGAAGTGCGCAGCGGCCTGGATTTGAATCGATTCATCGTCGAGCGCATCGCCAGGCCGCTCGGTATGCGCGACACCACATTCCTGTTGGACTCCGAGCAAACGGCGCGATTGGCCCAGGCGCAATCGGCGCCCGGCGCGCCACCGCTGATCATTGGATACAACCCGGCGAAGCCGCCGAAATGGTTCTCCGGCGGTGGCGGATTGTTGTCGACTGCCGAGGACTACGCCCGCTTTTGCCAGATGCTGTTGAATGGCGGCGAGCTGGAGGGTGTCAGATTGCTGTCACGAAAGAGCGTCGAGCTCATGACCAGCAATCATCTTCCGCCTGATGCCAGCTATGGTGCATTCACTCTGGAGCTGGGATTGACCGCGCCGCTGCCTCAATACGGACAAGGCTATGGACTCGGGGTCGGCGTGCGTAAGGAAGCGGGGCGAAGCATGGTGCCCGGCTCGATCGGGGATTATTACTGGGGCGGCGCCACCGGTCCCTACTTCTGGGTCGATCCGCAGGAAAAACTGGTTGTCGTCATGATGCTGCAAGCATCGGACATTCAACTGCGCACTCATTACCGATCGTTGTTGCGCAATCTCGTATATCAGGCCTTGCTGTAACATTCTGCCTGTTTACAACAGATGTTTTAAGTCACGGAAAACCGCGCTGGTTGTGCGTTGACCAGCACGCATGAAGGCGGCAACCTTCGGGCGTGAGCACCTCGCCTGTCATTCGTGTGGAAGGATCTGCCGACTTTTTGAGCGGGGGCGGCGAGATGGGAGAGCTCATCCGCGCGTTCGAATGGGAGCGCACTCCCCTAGGCTCGCCTGAACAATGGCCGCAGTCGTTGCGGACCGCGCTGAGAATCCTGCTCACCACGCATCATCCGGCCTGTGTTTTCTGGGGACCGAAGCTCGTTTGCTTCTACAACGACGCCTACCGCGGCTCGCTCGGGCCGGAGCGTCATCCGGCGATGCTCGGTGCGCCGTTGCGCGAAGTGTGGTCTGAAACGTGGTCCGTCATGGGACCGCAGATCGAGCGTGTGATGTCGGGCGCCGGGGCGAGCTGGGCCGAAGACCACCTCGTGATGATCCCCCGTTTCGGTCAGCGCGAGGAAATCTACTGGACCTACAGCTTCAGCCCCATCGATGACGCCGACGCCGCGAGCCATGTCGGTGGCGTCATGGTCCTGTGCATGGAGACCACCAAGAAGGTGCGGGCCGAACGGCAGCTGGCATTTCAGCTGGCGTTGAGCGACAAGCTGCGCAGCCTGAGCGACGCTTCCGAAATCATGCTGACCGCGGCGGAAATGGTCGGCCGGCAACTCGGGGCCGGGCGCGTCGGTTACGGCGAGATCGAACCTTCGGGCAAGAGCGCGCTCGTCGTGTGCGATTGGACGGCGCCGGGCATGGCCAGTCTTGCCGGAGAGCATCGACTCACCGATTTCGGGATGAGCCTGGTTCGAGAGCTGCAAGCCGGTCACACCGTGCGGCTCGAGGACGGCTTGAACGATCCATTGACCAAGGATGCGAACGGGGCTGATGTCTATCGCGCCATCGGCGCGCGCTCCGGGATCACCGTGCCGCTGATCAAGGACGGACGATTGGTCGGTGCTTTGTATGTGCATCAAGCCGAGCCGCGTCGTTGGACCGACGCTGAAGTCGGATTGGCCCGAGAGACCGCCGAGCGCACGTGGGAAGCGGTTGAACGAGCGCGTGCCGAGAATGCCCTTCGGCAACTCAACGCGACGCTGGAACAGCGGGTCGAGGATGCAGTTGCACAACGCAAGCTGTGGGGTGAGTTGCTGGACTCAGTGACCGCCTTGGTTGCCGCAGTCGGCAACGACTATCGTTTCCTGGCCATGAACAAAGCGTACGCCGATCGCTTCGAGCATCGCCTTGGCGTGCGACCGAAGGTTGGTGAGAGCCTGCTGGAATTGATGAAGGCTCAGCGCGAGCAGCTTGCCCTGTCGGGCAGCCGCTGGAGCCGCGCATTGGCTGGCGAGGAATTCACGCTGATCGAGCCGGCGGCGACCAGCGATAGAGATCCGGATCGGCACTTCGAGATTACATACACCTCATTGCGTGACCCGTTCGGGCGCGTGATCGGGGCCTTTCAGTATGCGCAGGACGTTACCGAGCGATTGCGAGACCAGCAGCGCTTGACCGAAGCGGAAGAATCGCTGCGTCAGTCGCAGAAGATGGAAGCGGTCGGCCAGCTCACCGGCGGCATCGCGCACGACTTCAACAATCTGCTGACGGGCATCATCGGCTCGCTCGACATGATGCAAAGGAAGCTCGCGCGCGGCCAACAGATCGACGTGAACGCTTATGTCTCGGCGGCGATGACCGCTGCGAATCGAGCGGCCGCGCTCACGCATCGCCTGCTGGCGTTTTCTCGACGGCAGGCTCTCGATCCGCGTCCCGTGCACGCGAATCGATTGATCTTCGGCATGGAGGAGCTGCTGCGCCGGACGCTCGGCGAGGCGATCGCTCTGGAGTTGGTCGAGCAGCAGAATCTCTGGCTCACGCGCTGCGACCAGAATCAGTTGGAAAGCGCGCTGCTGAACCTGACCATCAACGCTCGCGACGCCATGCCTCAAGGCGGCAAGCTCATCATCCAGACATCCAACGAGCATCTCGAGGATGCGCACGAGGCGAAGCTCCGCGATGTGATGCCGGGCGACTACATCGCCATCGCCGTGTGCGACAACGGTGTGGGCATGTCGCCGGAAGTGATGAGCCGCGCGTTCGATCCTTTCTTTACCACCAAGCCCATCGGTCAAGGGACCGGGCTCGGGTTGTCCATGATCTATGGATTCACCCGGCAATCGGGCGGCTACGCGAAGATTCAGTCGGAAGTCGCCAGGGGCACCACGGTGAAACTGTATCTACCCGCATATCACGGCGACCACGAGTTGTCACAAGAGCCGGATCCTGCGCCGGTCACGCTGCTGCCGGCAGGTCGTGAAGAAGTGGTGCTGGTCGTCGAGGACGAGCAGGTGGTGCGCGATCTGGTCGTCGACCTGCTGGCCGAGCTGGGTTATCGATCGTTGCAGGCGGTCGACGGGCCGAGCGGGCTGGCGATTGCGCTGTCGGACGTGCGCATCGACTTGCTGATTTCGGATGTGGGGCTGCCCGGCTTCAACGGTCGCCAGCTCGCCGATGCCGCCTGTGCGCATCGTCCGGATCTGAAAGTGCTGTTCATCACCGGCTATGCGCACAATGCGGCGGTCAGCAACGATCTGCTGGCGCCGGGCATGCAGATGATAACCAAGCCATTCGCGCTGGAGACGTTGGCGGAGCGAATCCGCGACATGATCGAGGGTTAGCGCTTCAGCGGGTCCTTGGCCGGCACCAGCGCCGAAACGATCAGGCGCGGCGATCCAATGTTTCCAAAGGCCGACGAGCAGCGAATGTTGTCCTTCACGACCTGCACGGACATGCGCGGCAGGATCTGACGGCGCAGTTGCTCGACGAGCTCGCAGTCGCCGCGCTCCAAGCGCATGTCGCGATCGCGAGCGAACGACACCTTCTTCCACACGGCGGGAAAGCGTTCCAGATCTGCGGCGCCGGGGAGTTGCGCGCCATTCACGCGAGCGACCAGCTCGTCCTTCGAGTCGTGGGTGGTGAGCTCGCGGATGTTCTCTTCGGAGGCGATCACGGGCGATTGCATCGATATCTGAAAGCGGGCGATGCCCAGCTGCTCGTCGCAGATATAACTCTGCAAGCTCACGTTCTCGCGCGCGCCGACAGTTCGCAGGATGATTTCCAGCTTGTCTTCGAGGCTCCGGCACGAGTACATCGTGCTGTAGCCGCGATATTCGAAGTTCACCTGCTGGGCTTTCCAGACTGCGGTGACTTCTTCCTGGGGCGAGTCGGCCATGACCGAGGCCGGAACAATGGCGAGCAGCGCCGCGAGCGTGTAGCTCCAGCGCTTCACAAAGGACCCATGTATGACAAAAAAGGTCCGCATCGCTCCTCCAACGTCACATCGAGACCGCGAATGTTAGTCCGGCTGCTTTGCAGGGACGCAACTGTATGGCGGGCACCGGCTGGCGCGCCATGGACTGCCGGCCAACAGCGCGCACCTGCCGGTGAAACGAGTATGATGGCTCGCCGCAGCAATCGGGCGTGAGTCCGAGATAAGGGGAGCGGGATATGGACAGAAGGTCCAAGGATGCCTGGGAAGGCTGGTCCATTGTCGGCGCCGTGGCAGTTGCGCTGACACTGGTCGTGACCATGGAAGCGATGATGGCGGGTGCCCCGGTCGAGGGGGTTCGCGGCATCATTCGGGCGACTGCGCGCAGCTCGTTTGCTTTATTCTCGCTCGCATTCACTGCGTCGGCGGTTTGTTATTTCTGGCCGAACGTCTGGACTCGCTGGCAGCTGCGCAATCGCCGTTACCTCGGCGTCTCGTTTGCGCTCTCACATTTTGTTCATCTGCTCGCCATCTTGGCGCTGGGTCAGATCGCGCCGGCCGAGCTGGCCGCAGGAACAAATGCGATCACATGGATCTTTGGCGGCCTCGCCTATGTGTTCATCGGGCTGATGGCGGCGACCTCGTTCGACAGCACCGCCCGACTCATCAGTCGCCGCGCGTGGTCGCTGCTTCACACCGTCGGCTCGTACTACATCTGGTTGATCTTCGCGAACAGTTATCTGGCTCGCGCGGTGTCCATTCCGGCGTACATACCGGCTGGAGCACTGGTCATATTCATTCTCGGCCTGCGCATCGCCGCCCGTGTGTCGCGCGCGCGAGCGCGGCTTAGTCCAGCTTCATTACGACCGAATCGGTGAGCACTGGATCGTCGAAGCGAGCCATGTCGCCGGCCTTCTTGCCGGGGACGAGGAATAGGCGTGCAGAGAGCGGCTTGCGTAGGCGCGTCGCGAGCGACGCGACATCGCGGAGCAGGCCATTGATGCTGTCGGGGGAAGTGTTGCCGGGGATAGGCACGACGTCCAGGCCGGTGCCGCACACACTCGAATACAGCAGCACATCGCGAATGCTGTAGCGATTCTCACCGGCGCGCTGAGCGAGCAGGGGATCTTCGAGAACGGGCAGCATGAGGCCGGAGTAGCCGCAAGTGCGGACCGACACCGACTTCAACGCCGCCGTAATGATGGAACAAGCTTCGAGCGTGCCGGCGCTGCCGAAAGGCGTGCGAGTGAGCGCCTCGATAGCGGCGGCGATACTGCGATCTTTCGCAGGCGCGGGTGACGTGTCGATGCCGAGATACTGACGGCGTTCACGCAGCTCGATCTCATGCGCGAGTTTTTCCACCGGCGTAAGCACTTCATTCAGCGCGCTCCGTAGCTTCTCGGTGGCGTCCTCGCCGGTGCGCATCGAGGCGAACGCTCGCTCGACGACCGACGCCCCTTCCAGGCCAATCGCGAACGACTCCGAACCTTGATGCCACGCCACGGGGAAGAACGGCGTGCCCGCAGGAATGTTCGCGGCGGCGGCGAAGCGGAAGTTCGCCATGCCATCGGGAAGTGCGTTCGCCAGAGCAATCATGATCTTCGCAGTAGTCGCGGCGACGTTTGGCAACACGCCGCCCCCCGGCGTGGCAATCGTGGTCGAAAAGCTGATGGACCGCGTGGCCTTCACCAACGCTTGCGACCATTCCACCAGGCTGTCGTCCAAACGGTCCTCGGTGAGGATGGGGCCGATATTGAAGATCGCACCCTCTGATGCGACCAGCTCATCGATCCGCCGCAACCGATCCAGCGCCTTGTCCCGTGCAGCCGGCGTGAGTGATGCGATGACGGGGTTCACCGCCACGCGAGCGGTTTGAACTTCATAGCCGGCACTTTCGAACGCTCGCTTCGCGCGCGTGAGAAAAGCGACTGCTGCTTCAACACGCTCGAGCTCGAGTGCCGCACTCAGCTCGACACCTGCAGTGATGGTTCGTACTCGCACCGGATTCGACGTTGACGCTGCCACAGAATCACTCACATTCGACCAACAGAAACCTGCCGCTCCCAACCACCAGAAAATGTCGCGCCGTGACGGCATGAGCGGCTGCCATCGACCTCACTCGTCGTCCAATAACGTGCGAGACAGCGGCAGTGCCTCGCGTTCCTTGAAGGCCCGACGCTTCCGGTGCGGGCTCATGTAGTTCGCGACTCGCGCGAAGAAATCGGCGAAGTCCTGGGGCGGCATGCCCCGCAGGATCTGCTCCAGCGAATGGAAGCCCAGCGCTCGATAGCTCTCGAACTGCGACTCGCTGAACCACTGATCGCTGGTGGGCTCATGCGGGAACGAGTCCGCCGTCCGGGCGTAACTGTACACGTCATAGGGCACCGGATGCTCGCCTCGTCCGCGCAAGGTGGGCTTGATGTACAACAGTCGGCCCGGCGGCGTGCCCTGGTCGACGGCATCGTAGTCGATACGAGCGGTTGCGCAGTACAGGCCCTGCTTGGCGGCGCTGTTCGGATAGATCTCGATCTCTTTCTCGAACTTGATCGGGATGCCGAAGTCGATGCGGATCTTGCGAATGGCATTGCCCAGGTCGCCGAGCTTCGCATCCGGATCGCAGCCGGCGTCGCAGACCATGATGTAACGGCAGCGACGCAGCACCACTTCATACAGGCCGAGATTGTCGAAGTGGCCGCCATCGGACAAGTTCACGTACTTGAAGTCCGGCGTGGTGTAACCGAACAACTCGCCGAGCATCGGCGACAACGCCTGGCGCGGGCCGGGCAAGTGATACGCCTTCTCGCCTTGCGCGTTGGTGTTGCCCAGCCAGGCGCCCAGCCGAACGTTGAACAACGACATCACGAACGCCAGCGCCGGCGACGAGCAATAGCCCATGTGCGGATTGGCCGCGGCGCCCGAGATCGTCACCGCCGTGCCCAACGAAATGCCGCCCTGTCCGCCGTACATTTCAGACGCGCGATAGCCTTCGTGAAAGTTGCCGCAGAAGTACGGCGTGATCGAGAACGACTCGGCCTTGCGCTCCTGCCACGCAAGGTTGCCGTCGCGAAGCACGTTCAACGTGACATTGATCAGAGGCAACAAGCGCTGCGCCCCTTTGGTCGGACGCAGCTTGTGCATGCGCAGGTTGTCCGAGGTATCGAAGCCGGTGAACGGATCGGGCTTGCGATCCGTGTGAGACGCGCCCATGTACGCGCGCACCAGCCGATTGCGATAGAAGCCGTGCAACGAAAAGCGATTCACGTTGACGATCAGCCCCATGATCAGCGCCGCACCCAACAGCACGCCGGGTAGCGTCCAGAACCAATCGATGTCGGTGTGCTGCAATCCCGACTGACGCAGCATCGGATCGGTGAACAGGCGCTCGTCGGCGACGTGCAAGCTGTCGATGACCCAGC
The DNA here is from genome assembly GCF_004138335.1 of Peristeroidobacter agariperforans. Classification (GTDB taxonomy): domain Bacteria; phylum Pseudomonadota; class Gammaproteobacteria; order Steroidobacterales; family Steroidobacteraceae; genus Steroidobacter; species Steroidobacter agariperforans. The sequence goes on from NZ_RYFW01000001.1 coordinate 1,327,828, forward strand.
CGCCCAGCGTCGCGGTGGCCCACGAAATGACCAGCACGACGCAGACCACGAAGATCGGCGCTGCAACCGCCAGTCCGACTCGTTGCATGATCGAAGGTTGGGTCGCGGTCGTGGTCGCCGTCTTGTCCCGGCTGCCCAGCAACGCCGCAGCGATGCCGGAAAGGCCGCCGGCAGCAGCCACCAGCGGCTTCATGGAATCGGCGATCTTGTCGAACAGATACTGACCGAACAAACACAGCGCGGTGACGACGATCCAGCCCAGCGCAATCGCCAGGATCCAGCCCGACAGCCTTGCCCACCATTCGCGATCGCCATCGTTGACCAGCGCCGCCTTGGCGCCGGTCACGAATGTTTCGCTCATGCTCGCCAGGCCGACGAACAGCGTCCGCGCCAGCAGATACAAACCGAGCAGCACCGGCAACGTCAGCATCACGTACAAGCCGGGGTGGTTGTAGAACGGCAGCAGCAGGCTCCGCACGGCCCATGCAAACAACAATGAAACCGCCAGCCCGGAAAGCAGCAGCGCGCCGAACTCGAACTTGCCGGTGTGTACGCACTCGGACGGAATCTTGTGACGCAGCCGATACAGCAGCTCGACGATCAGCCAGCCCACTAGCGGGATCACCGTGCACCAGAGCACCGAGAACATCAGTAGGGGAGAGTTGCCCGCCGACCAGAACGGCGCGTCGAGCCCGACGGCTGGACCGTTTGCATAGCCCAGTCCGGTGAACGACAGCAACGATACCGCGGCGATCACTGGAAACACGCAGAGCAACGAATAGCGCTGCGATGGTGTATCGGGATCCCGCACGAAGCGGCGGTGGTAATAAATAGAAAAGCTCGCCAGCAATTCCACGAGCACCGAGGCGTACATCAGAGTCCGTCCCCACTCCGGGCTGACCGTGCTCTGCACGAGCAGGTACACGCCTTGAGGAATCACGACGAGCGCGGCCAGCAGCGGCAGGATGACCAGCCAGTTCAGCAGCAGATTGCGGACGAAGATGGCTGCGGCGGTCCAGGTGTCGGCGGAGAAAAGACCGAGGCGCGGCGTCAAGTAGTTGCTGAACTGGCGCAAATGATCGACGGGCTTCGGTTCGGGCGCGAGCGGGTTGACCGGTTGCTCGGAGCGGCCGCCGAGGTCCTGAAACACTTCCTTGGCCGTGTCTGCTTGCTGCTGTTGCCGGTGGATCCAGGCCTGCAGCCAGCTGGCGATATAACCGCCGCCGGAGACGCTGGAGAGATAGTCGAACTCCGGCAGCAGCTTGTTCCTGGCCAGGGACTGCAATACTCCCAGGTTGAACGTGGCGCTGCGAATGCCGCCGCCCGACAAGCACAGCGCGGACAACGGCGGTTGTGCTTTGCTGCTGTCGGTATCCGCATCGAGCGTGCCGATCATTTGAAACAACTCGCGCAGGTTGTCCTGATACTGCGCATCGGTGCCGGCGTCGTCCGGGCGCCCGCTCGTGAATTTTGCCGGTTCAAACGATTTCGATGCGCAGTACTCCGGGCGCAACGCTTGCAGCTCGCGCCACAACACTTCGTTGAAGGTAGCGCGGTTGCCATTGGGGACGGGCTCGGTCATAGCGGATTCCTTCGCTTGTATGTTTGTTTTGATCTGCTCTGCAGACTGTAGCACGCAGATTATTCTTTGCGTTCCGCATTTGCATCGATGCGCGACGCAGATCTATTTTATGCGAGCGCGGTAAGACGACGGCCCTGATTGGAAAGAGAAGGGGAAGAAGTCATGAGCGACGGTACTCGACGACGGCTCAGCGCGGTTCTGATATTCGCCCTGTGGGCAGCAGCCCCGACCCACGCGGCCGATGCATGGAAGCTGCCTCGCACCGCCGACGGTCAGCCGGACCTGCAAGGGATCTGGACCAACGCGACCATCACGCCGCTGGAACGACCCAAGGAATTCGGGGAGCGGCTGGTCATCAGCGCCGATGAGGCCAGGACCATCGAGTCCCAGAACCAGCAATTCAACGACGAGGCGGATGCGCCCACCGATCCCAATACTCGCACGCAGGATCTCCCGCACAGCTGCGGGCTGGGATTCACCGGCGCCGACTGCGGCTATAACAATTTCTGGATCGATCGCGGCCAGAGCGTGGTGGAGGTCAATGGCGAGCGTCGCAGCTCGCTGATCGTCGAGCCCAAGAACGGGCGCATTCCGCTCACGACGGAACGGCAAAAGATGCTGAGCGAGCGCTTCACGACGATGCGCACCAATTTCGACGGTCCCGAGGCGCGGCCGCTCGCGGAGCGTTGTCTGTTGGCGTTCGGCTCGAGCTCAGGGCCGCCGATGCTGCCTGTCCTGTACAACAACCATTATCAGATCGTGCAGAGCCGGGACACGATCATGATCCTGGTGGAGATGGTCCACGACGTGCGCATCATCCGTTTGAGTGCAAAGCCGAGCGGCGTGCAGAAATGGATGGGCGATTCGGTCGGGCGCTGGGAAGGCGACACGCTGGTGGTCGAGACCACCAACTTCACCGACAAGGAATCGTTCCGCGGCTCGACGCCGAAGATGAAGATCACCGAGCGCTTCACGCGCGTCGGCCCGGACAAGATCAACTATCGCGTGACGCTGGAGGACCCGGTGGCGTTCCTGGAGCCGTGGACGGCCGAGTATCCGTTCTACGCGACCGACGAGCCCATCTACGAATACGCCTGCCACGAAGGCAATTACGCGCTGCCCGGCATCCTTGCCGGGGCGCGTGAAGACGAGAAGAGAAAGCTGCAGGCGAATGCGCCTGCTAGCAGCGGAGGTAAATGATCACAGCGTCGCCTCACGCTTCAGCAACTCATCGATGGTGACGCCCACTTCCGGCACGCCGCCAAACACCGTACCCAGGCGGTTGTCCTTGAAATGCTGAAGCGCCGTCTGCGCCGCCTGTTCGGGAAGCGCCACGAAGCCCACGTCGGCAGCGAGCGCCGGCCCTTCGGTCAGGTAGTACTCGATGAACTTGCGCACTTCGGGGCGCTGCGCGGACTTGTCGCTCACATAAATGAACAGCGGACGCGACAGCGGCTGGTAGCTTCCGTCGATTACAGCCGCATTGCTCGGCAGAACTTGCGTGCCATCTTCCTTCTCGATTTGCACTGCGCGCATCCGATCCTTGTGACCGATGTAATAAGCGAATCCGAAGTAACCAAGCGCGTTCTTGTTGTTCTCGACGCCTTGCACCAGCACGTTGTCGTCTTCGCTCGCGGTGTAATCGCCTCGGCTGGATTTAGCCTTGCCGGTCACCGCTTCGGTGAAGTAATCGAACGTCCCCGAATCCGCGCCCGGACCGAACAGCATCAGCGGCGCATCGGGCCACTCCGGGCGCACCTGGTTCCAACGCGTGATCTGGCCTTGCGCCGCCGGCTCCCACATCTTCTTCAGGTCCGCGACGGTGAGCGACTTCACCCAATCGTTCTTGGGATTGACCACGACGGTGATGGCGTCGAACGCCACGGGCAGCTCGATGAAGTTGATGCCGGCGGCGCGGCACATCTCCATTTCCTCTTTGAGGATGGGGCGCGATGCGTTGGAGATGTCGACGTCGCCGCGACACAGTTTCTTGAAGCCGCCGCCGGTGCCGGACAGGCCAACGGTTGCGCGTACCGCGCCGCGCTGCTCGATCTGGAATTCTTCGGCAACCGCCTCGGCGATCGGAAACACGGTGCTCGAGCCGTCGATGCGGATGACCGGCGCGTCCCGGCCGGTGGGAGCCCCATTCTGCTTGCCACAGCCGACCAACACCATCGTGAGCTGAGCGGCGAGCGCCAGAATCGTCAAACGCCGAGCGTTCATGCAGGACCTCGTCAGTAAAACTGCAATTTTGCGGCAAAGGGGCAGCAAAGTCTCGTCACCTGCGAAACCGAGCCGTTGGGGCAAGCGTTGCGTCCCAGAACGAGCCGGCATTCGCCGGCCGCGAAGAAGTTACAGGAGCGCGGCAATGCCCGACGCGGGGTCGGTGGCCGCGGACGGGTATGAGACGTCGTGACAAATGGTTATTGGCCATCGCGATCATCCTGATCGTAGGCGTGGCGATCCGTGCAGCACTGCCGACCCTCATTCGCGACCGTGTCAACGAGCAGCTGCAGGCGCTCGAAGACTATGACGGCCACATCGAAGACGTGGACCTCTCACTGATCCGCGGGGCGTACCGCATCAACAACATCGAGATCGTGAAGACCGGCTCGGGCCAGCCCGTGCCCTTCTTCAGCAGCGATCGCATCGATTTCTCGGTCGAGTGGCGCAGCCTGTTGCGTGGCTCGCTGGTGTCCGAAGGCGAATTCTTCGGTCCCAAGCTGAACTTCGTGCAGGCCGAGAACGAACAGCAATCGCAGACCGGCAAAGGCGTGAACTGGACGGATCGGTTCGAACAGCTGTTTCCGTTCAAGTTCAACACGGTGCGGATTCACGACGGCACGGTGACGTTCACCGCTCCGGGCATCAGTACCCGGGATGCGATCAAAGCGACCCGGCTGGAGGCCGAAGTCTCCAACCTCACCAACGTGGTCGAGAAGGACAAGGAAACATTCGCTGATTTCCGCGCCGACGCTCAGGTGCTCGACGGCGGCTCCGCCAAGGTCAGCGGCAGCGTCAATCCACTCGAAGACAAGCCAACGTTCGATGTGAACTTGCAGTTGCGCAACGTGAAGCTGCCGCAAGTGAATCCGTGGCTGCGTCAGTACATCAAGGCCGATGCCGAGGCCGGCGACTTCGAACTGTATCTGGAGCTCGCCGCCGCCGACGGCAAGTTCAAAGGCTACGCCAAGCCGATCCTCGAGAACGTCAACATCTACAGCAGCGAAGAGCCGGAAGAGAATGTGCTGAAGCGCATCTGGGAAGGTCTGGTGGATTTCGCCGCAAATGTGCTGGAGAACGACGACAAGGAGCAGGTCGCCGCGCGCATTCCGTTCACGGGAACGATCGACAATCCCAAGACGAGCATTCTCGAAACTATCGTCAGCGTGCTGCACAACGCCTTCGTCGGCGCCTTTGCGCGCTCGCTCGAAGGCAGCATCTCGGTCCGCGCGGTCCGGGAGAATCTGAAAGATGTCGGCGAGCCGGCGGCCGAAGGCGAGAAGAAGAGCGACAAGAAGGACGACAAGGCCAGCGACAAGAAACGCAGTGAGGAGCCGGACTTCGGCCCCAAGCGCAACACCTGAGTCCTCAGCTCAGGACCAATTTCCGCCAGGCCTCCCGGTAGGGCGGCAATGACCTGAGAGTTGCAGCCGCTGCCGGTGTCATCGGCGGGGGTGGCGCGTCATGGAAGCCCGCCAGATAACAAGCAGCACGTGTGTTGCCGCCGTCGCCGAAGCTCGACTCGACTGACCGTCCAGGCAGTAACGCACCGAGAATCGAGCCGAATAACGGATTGGTAGCGAGCGGGCCATCGATCAATACGGCGCCGTCGGCGCCCAACATTTCGATCAGCAACTCGCACATCAGCGCGACATACAACGTGGCGAGGCTGGCTCGCTCCGAGCCCGACAACGAATCGGCATTGACCACCCGTCCGACGCGCCCGGCAAAGGGTCCGCCACTCGCAAACGCCGGCAGGGCCATCGCCTGCCGCTCGATCACATTGAGCAGCGCCGGCATATTTGGACGGGCATCCGTTCCCGCGGTCGCCTCGTACTCGCGACCACCCATGAATCTCGCCGTTGCCACGGGCGATCCGAATGCATCGACGCTTGCGAGCATGTCTTTGTCTTCGCGAAGCCGTGTGAGATCCGCGCGGTTCGCCATGACGACGCTCCAGGTGCCGCTGGAGATGACGGTGAACGGTTGATCGCGATCTCGTGCAATCAGAAACTTCAGATACGACGCGTTCGAGTCGTGAATGCCGCTGGTGACCTGACATTGCGGATCCAGGCCGGTCGCGGCTGCGATTTCCGCTGAGATCGACCCAAGCACGTCGCTCGCGAGCGTCCTCTGTGGAAACAGCTTGTCCCAGCCTCGGGCCTGCGCGAGCTTCGAGAAACTCTGCTCGCGCGGTAGCCAAAGATCGGAGTGGCAACCCAGCGACGTGACTTCGCTCGCCATTACGCCGCTCAATCGCCATGCCCAGAACTGCGGATACAACAGCGCGAACGCAACTCGGGAGAAGAGCTGCGGCTGAGCTTCTTGCAGGAAGAACAGCTGACGGCCGAGGTTCAGCCCGAGCGGCAGGTCCGGCGAGTATGTGCTTTGGTAAGCGTCGCGCCGCCGGCGATACTCGGCGTTCACTCGTTCGAAACAAGTATCTTCATAATCGGGCGCGGCGATCACACGATGGTCGCGATCGATCAGGACCGCTGCGGCCCCATGCGCGACCGGAACGATGGTGCGAATACGGTCTCGATGAGGCGCGTCGCGCAATGCATCCAGCAACCATTGACTGATCGCGTCCACGTCCAGCTCGCGCATCGCGGGACCTTGAACGACAGCATTGGCCCGCCGGCTGCCGCGAATCTCGGCGCCGGTCTCCGGATCGATGACGGAGACCTTGGCGTTGGTCTTGCCGATATCGATCAGTGCGATCAACGAATGCGTCATGGGTGGTTACGACAGGTGACGGCTCGGTCGGCCCCACCAGCGCTCGGCGATCACAGGAATGGCGACCACGGTGATGAGCAGTGCGCCGACGATGATGGACATTACGATGCCCGGCACGTTCAACAGCCCCAATCCGAAGTTCACGAAGCCGAGCACCACCGCCGCGAGCAGCACGCCCGGAATGGTGCCCTTGCCGCCCCACACCGACACGCCGCCGAGAATGACCATGCTGATGATCTCCAATTCCCAGCCCTGCGCGATCGATGGACGCGTCGAGCCGAGACGCGATGTGAGCAGCACCGCAGCGAGTCCGCTGCAAAGGCCCGTCACGGCAAACAACGCAAAGCGATAGCCGTCGACCGGCACGCCCGACCATTTCGCCGCGATGGGATTCGCGCCCAAAGCGTAGATGGTTCGGCCCCAGCGCGTTACGTGCAGAAACAATCCGAACACTACAGCGAGCACAATGAGCAGGCTCAGCTCGATTGATAACGGCCCAACCAGGTAACCCTGACCGAACACAGCGAACGACTGCGGATATTCCTTCAGCACGCGATCGCCGAGCACCGCGTAAGCGACGCCGCGAAACAGCGTCATCGTGCCGATGGTCGCCACGATCGACGGCACGCGGCCCAACGTCACGAGTGCGCCATTGACCATGCCTGCCGCAAGTCCCGTGCTCAATCCAATCGCAACCAAGCCCGGCGTTTGAATGCCGGCTGCAGCGGCGAGGCCCATTGCGACGGATGACAACGCAATAATGGCTGCGACCGAAATGTCGATCTCGCCGGCGATGATCAGCAGCGCGAGCGGCAGAGCGATGACGGCACGCTCGGTGAAGTTGAACGTAGCATCCGACAGCGTCCACACATCCAGGAAGTACGGCGACAGGCTGGCGAAGCTGACGAACTCGATGGCCAGCACCAGTGCGAGCATCGATTCCCAGCGCAGCAGACTTCTTAATCTTTGCACAGTCATGCCGCCTCGATGACCAGAATCAGCCCGAACAACGGGCTCCACTGCAGCTGGCGTTGGTGTCTTGGCGCGCTCATGCCGCTTGGGCCTCCAGGATTGCGCGCTTGTCTTCGCGTCGCCGCGCGCTCAGCACGGCGGCCACGACGATGACCAGGCCGTTGATGCCCATCTGCCAGAACGGCGAGATGCCGATCAGTGGCAGCGCATTTCTAATGACGCCGATGAACAGGCAGCCGAGCACCACGCCGGCAACGGTGCCGATGCCACCCGCAATGGCGACGCCGCCGATCAAGCAGGCTGCGATCACTTGCAGCTCGAAGCCGAGCGCGATGTCGGTGTACGCGACCGCGAAGCGCGCCACCCACAAATAACCGCACAGGCCGGCAATCGCGCCACAAATCGTGTACGCGATGCATTGCATGCGGCCTGGGTCGATGCCGGTATAAGTCGCCGCAGCGGGATTGCCGCCGGCGGTATAGAGATTCCGGCCCAATACCGTGTAACGCATTACCACTGCAAAGGCAGCGACGGCGAAGATCGCGAGCCACGAGAGCGCGGTGAGACCCAGCAGCTCATAACGAATGAAGCCGAGAAACTGCGGCGACATGTGGTTGTCGTTCACCCAAGTGCCGCCGGACAGCAAGTAGATCACGCCGCGATACACCGACATCGTGCCGAGCGTGACGACGATGGGCGGCAGCTTCAATCGCCACACGAGCAGGCCATTGATCGCACCGAGCAGTGTGCCGCTCACAATAGCGATCAAGAGCACGGGCGCGATGCCCAAGCCGGGATAGTTCTTGTTCAACAGTGCGACCAGCATTCCGGACAGCGCCAGATTGGCGGCGATCGACAGGTCGATGCCGCGCGTGAGGATCACCAGCATCTGCCCCAGCGCGAGCAGAATCAGAATGGCGCTGTCGTCGAGTATTTCAGCGAGGTTGCCTGGCCGGGCGAACAGCGGGAATGCTGTCGTCACCGAAGCCAGCAACGACACGACGATGACACCGAGCGCGAGATCGCGCCGGGCGGCGGAGTTTTGCATCATTCGAATCACGCGTCGGTCGCCGCCTGGACGACGTTTTCCGCCGTCGCTTCACTTCTATCCAGCAAGGCACGCACGCGCCCGCGGCGCATGACCAGGATGCGATCGGACATGCCGAGGATCTCGGGCAGCTCCGACGAAATCATCACGACGGCGTTGCCTCGCTGGGCAAACGCGCTGGTGACGGCGTGCACCGCTGACTTCGCGCCCACGTCGATGCCCTTGGTGGGCTCGTCGAGAATCAGAACTCGCGGCGAGCGCGCCAGCCACTTCGCAATCACGACCTTCTGCTGATTGCCGCCGGACAGGTCGCCGACGTTCTGCTCGGGGCCGGTCGCTTTGATGCCGAGCGCAGAGATCCAATGGTTCGCCAGTTCCGACTCGCGTTGCCGGCTGCAGATACCGCGCGGTGCGAGCGAGTTCAAATTGGTGAGCGAGACATTCGCGGCAATCGAGAAAGGCAGGATCGCGCCTTGCTGCTGACGATCCTCGGGTACATAAGCCAGACCATGACGAACCGCGTCGGCCGGATTGGCAATCGACACCGGCTTGCCGCCTAAATGAACCGAGCCGGAGTTCGGCGCCGTCAAGCCGAACAAACATTGCGCCAGCTCGGTGCGGCCGGCGCCGACCAATCCATAGATGCCGAGCGTTTCGCCCTGTCGCACCGAAAAGGAGATGTTGTCGAACTCACTCGCGCGCGACAGGCCCTCCACCCGCAGCAGCTCTTCGCCGAGCGTCGTCTCCAGTTTTGGAAACAACTGCTCGACCGAACGGCCGACCATCATGCGAATCAGTTGCTCGCTGCCTGTGCCGGCAATCATGCCGTTGCCCACCGACGCGCCATCGCGAAACACGACGTAGCGATCGGCCAGGGAGAATATCTCTTCGAACTTGTGGCTGATGAAGAGCAGGGCACAGCCTGCATCCCGCAGCCGGCGAGCGATGCGGAACAGATCGTCTGCCTCGCGGTGTGACAAGGCCGCGGTCGGCTCATCGAGGATCAGTACGCGAGCTTCGCTCGTCAATGCGCGCGCGATCTGCACGATGTGCTTCTGCGCGACGCTCAGCTGGCCTGCCGGCATGTCCGGCGAGAAGGAAACATCGAGCTGTCGCAGAATTTCCGCCGCGCGTGTCCGCATCTCGCGCCACGCGATGAAGCGGCCGTTCTTCGGGCGATTGCTGACGAAGATGTTCTCGGCGACCGTCAGGTTGTCGAACACCACGCACTCTTGATGCACGACGTTGATGCCAAGCTCTCGTGCGTGCTCCGGATCGCGCACGCGGATGGAACGGCCATCGAGCATCAGCTCGCCGCCGTCCGGTTGATGGATGCCGCAAAGAATCTTGACCAGCGTCGACTTGCCGGCGCCGTTCTCGCCGATCAGCGCGGTCACCTGGCCTGGATGCAAATCGAGATTGGCATCGCGCAGCGCGTGCGCGCCGCCGAAGGATTTCTTCACCTGCGTCAGCGTCAGGATGGGCTGCGCCGGCGCCTGCTGGATCGCCGCCGCCATCAGAAAATCGCCGCGAATTGCTCGACGTTGCTCTGGTCGTAGATGAACGGTTTGGCCATCGCGCCCACGCCGTCGGCGTCGAACGTCACCGCACCCACGCGCCCCAACGAGATCTCATTGCCGTCTTCAGGCTTCGCGTCGCGCGCAAGCTGGGCGGCGACTTGAGTCGCCGCGTAGCCGAGATCGATGGGATTCCAGATCGCGAACTTCGGCACGACGCCTTTGCGCACATACCCGACCAGCTCGGACGGCAAGCCCAGGCCAGTGACTTTCACCTTGCCCGTGAGCCCCTGATCTTCGATGGCCTTGGCCGCAGCAACGATGCCAACCGAGCTCAACGAAACAACGACTGCGAGGTCCGGATGTTGCTTCACCAGCGCCACGGTCTCGCGATAAGACTTGTCCGCGACATCATCGCCGTACACGACGCCCGCGAACTGCAGCCCTGGATACTGCGGCAGGGCCTGCTTCATCTGAGCGAGCCAGGAATTCTGGTTGGTGGATGTGGGCGTCGCTGAAACAACCGCGATCTTGCCTTTGCCTTCCGGCGCCAACTCGGACGCGAGCTGCGCCACCGTCTGGCCAATCAGCTCGTCCGACGACGGAGCGAGATGAACTGCGCGACCTGCCTTCGCAACGGCGGAGTCATAAGAAATGACTTTGATGCCTCGTTGCATCGCTCGCTGCAGCGTCGGCACGACCGCATCGGGATCGTTCGCCGAAATCGCGATGGCGTCGACGCGCTGAGCGATCAGCGCATTCAATGTTTCTATTTGCCCTTCGGCGGTCGGCGTGGTCGGGCCGGTGAAGATGATCTCCGCGCCGAGCGTCGCTGCAGCTTCGTCCGCGCCCTTGTGGACCGCGTCGAAGAAGCCGCTGCCCAGATTTTTGGCGACGATGCCGATGCGCAGCTTGTCGCCGCTGCCGTTGCCTTCATTGGAAGTCTGCGGCCGCTCGCCGCAGCCTGCGATCATGACGGCGGCCAGCGAGACCGCACCCACGAGCATTGCCCTTCTACGCATTCTCATCCCCCGCATTCGAGCGGCCGGCCGTTGTTCGCCGTGCCGCTGCGTTGCTAACTCACGCGAGCTTCTGCAACTCGTCGTCCTGGCTCACCGAGGCGACGATCACTTTGATGCCCGCGGCTTTGAACACTTCCAACTCTTCCTGTTTCGCGCCGTCGTCAGTGATGATGGTGGAGATCCGCTCCAGCCCCGTGACGATCATCGCCGACTTCTGCCGCAGCTTGCTGCTGTCGGCCATTACGATCACATCCTCGGTGCGCTTCAGCAGCTTGGTCTGCGCCTGCACGACCAACGGGTCGGCTTCCATGATGCCGAAGCGGTTCAGGCCGTAGCAGCCGGTGAACAGCTTGTTGCCCCAGAAGTTCTCGATGGTGTCGTTGTCGAACGGGCTGAGCACGATGTTCTGCTCACGGAAGATGGTGCCGCCCGGCAGCGTGATCCGATTGCGGCTGGTGGCGAGCAGCTTGGCTGCGATCGGAAACGAATTCGTCAGGATGTCCAGATCGTGATCGGCGAGAAATTCCACCAGCGCGAACGTGGTGGTGCCGCCATTGATAATGATGCTCTCGCCGGCGGTGATGAGTTCCGCGGCCGCGCGAGCGATGGCGCGCTTCTGCGGAACACTGATGTCCTGACTCAACGAGAACGGCATGCCCACCAAGTGCGGCTGATGCCGCGGACGCACCGCTTCGGCGCCACCGCGAATACGTTTTACCTCGCCGCGCTCGGCGAGCGTGTTGATGTCGCGGCGAATGGTCGCCTCGGATGCGCCGAGCAAATCCAGCAGGTCGCCGACGCTCACAATGGAGCGCTCTTCGACGAGCTTCAGAATCAGGCTATGGCGCTCACGTTCCAACATGGAACCTCCTAAAAAGCAGCTTCGATCACGGCTCCAACACCGCTGATCGATTATGCTCGCATCTGATTGTATATGATCGATTCGTGTGGTAAACAGTCATTTCATAGCGCGCGGAGCGATTTTTTATGCCCGAACGCGATCAAACTGCCCGTGGGGGAGATTAGATGAGTGTGGTTCAGCCGGTGCAAGCCGAGTCGTCTTCGTTGCTGGTCGAAAACCGCTGGAACGATGCGCTCGCGGCCGGGATGACGCCGGCACAGCTGCTGCTGTACCGCTCCAATCTGCTCGGCTCGGACAAGCGCATCACCAACTTCGGCGGTGGCAATACCTCGGCCAAGGTCATCGAAAAGGATCCGCTCACCGGCCAGGACGTGAAGGTGCTGTGGGTGAAGGGCTCGGGCGGCGACCTGGGCACCATGAAGCTCGACGGCTTCGCCACCTTATATATGGACAAGTTCCTGTCGCTCGAGCCGTTCTACAAGGGCAAGGACAGCGACAGCGGGCTGGTGCCGCTGTATTCCCACTGCACGTTCAATCTGAATCCGCGGGCCGCGAGTATCGATACTCCGTTGCACGGCCTGGTGGATCGTGCGCACGTCGATCACATGCACCCGGATGCCTTGATCGCGATTGCCGCGTCCGCCGACAGCAAGGCGCTGACCAAAGAAATCTATGGCGATGAGATCGGCTGGTTGCCGTGGATCCGGCCCGGTTACGAGCTCGGTCTCGCGCTGCGTAAGTTCACTCGTGAGAATCCCAAAGCGCGCGGTGTGGTGCTCGAAGCGCACGGGGTGTTCACGTGGGCGGACACGGCGAAGGAGTGCTACGAGAACACGCTCGATGTGATCAATCGTGCGACGACGTGGCTGACCGAGAAGAGCCGCGGCAAGCTGCCGTTCGGCGCGCTCAAGTCTCAGCCTCTGCCGGTGGAAAAGCGTCGCGAAGTCGCGGCCGCCATCATGCCGCGCATTCGCGGCTTGATTTCAGGCACGACGCGCAAGGTCGGTCACTTCGATGACAGCGCGGCGGTGCTGGAATTCGTGGGCAGCGAGAAGCTGCAGGCGCTCGCCGATCTCGGCACGTCGTGCCCCGATCATTTCCTGCGCACCAAGATCTGGCCGCTGGTGCTGCCGTTCGACGCGGCGAACGAGTCGATCGAACAATTCGCCCGTCGCGTGCAGCCGGCGATCGAACAGTATCGCGAGCGTTACGCTGCTTATTACGAGCGTTGCAAGCGGCCCGGCTCGCCGAAGATGCGCGATCCGAACGCGGTCGTTTATCTGGTGCCGGGCGTCGGCATGATCACATTCGCTGCCGACAAAGCGACCGCGCGCATTGCCGGCGAGTTCTATATCAATGCGATCAACGTCATGCGTGGCGCCGCTGCCGTGTCGACGTATCGCGGCTTGCCCGAGCAGGAAGCGTTCGACATCGAATATTGGGACCTGGAAGAAGCCAAGCTGCAACGCATGCCGAAGCCGAAACCTTTGGCGGGCCGCATCGCGCTCATCACGGGCGGTGCGGGTGGCATCGGTCTCGCAACCGCGCGCCGCTTGATGGATGAAGGTGCATGCGTCGTTCTATGTGACATCGACCACGACGCGCTCGCCGAGGCTGAGGCGGGCTTGAAGAAGCAGTACGGCAACGACGTCGTTGCCAGCACCTGGATGGACGTGACGCGCGAGGATGCGGTCATCGCCAGCTTCCGCGACAGCTCATGGAAGTTCGGCGGCGTCGATATCTGCGTTTCCAATGCAGGCATCGCGTCGGCGTCGCCGGTCGATCAGACCAGCCTCGCGACCTGGCAGAAGAACATGGACATTCTGTCCACCGGCTACTTCCTGGTCTCGCGTCAGGCGTTCCAGTTGTTGAAGACGCAGAACATTGGTGGCTCCATCGTGTTCATCGGCTCCAAGAACGCGCTGGCCGCGTCGCCGGGCGCTGCTGCTTATTGCACGGCCAAGGCTGCCGAGCTGCACCTGGCCCGATGCCTGGCGCTGGAAGGCGCGCCGGCCGGCATTCGCGTGAATGTCGTGAACCCGGATGCCGTGTTGCGCGGTTCGCGGATTTGGCAGGGTGAGTGGGCCCAGCAGCGCGCCGAGCAGTACAAGACCAGCACCGACGAGCTCGAATCGATCTATCGCGAGCGCAGCCTGCTGAAGCGCAGCGTGTTTCCGGAAGACGTGGCCGAGGCGGTCGCTTTCTTCGCGTCCGAGCGCGCGTCGAAGTCGACCGGGAATATCATCAACGTCGACGCCGGTAACGCCGCCGCATTCACGCGATAATTGACGATGTCTGAGAGCAGGAGCTCGGCGCGCCCGCGCGCTGGATCTCCTGCGAGCTGAAGGGGAACATCATGGCTGGCACTTACCTCGACCCGCGCGATCGTTCATTTATTGCCGACGGCAATGCGAAGCTGACCAAGGATCTCGACGCCGACTACTCAGCGCTCGGCGCGATCCTGGGCCGTCGCGGTATCGATATCGATGCGGTCACGGCCACTGTGGCGAGCTTCGGAGTGGCGATCCCGTCCTGGGGCGTCGGCACCGGCGGCACCCGCTTCGCGCGCTTCCCCGGCATCGGCGAGCCTCGCAATGTGTTCGAGAAGCTCGAGGACTGCGCGGTCATTCATAGCCTGACTGGCGCCACTCCCACGGTTTCGCTGCACCTGCCTTGGGATCACACCGACGACATGCCGGCGCTGCGCCAGCGGGCAACCGCACTCGGGCTCGGCTTCGATGCGGTGAACTCGAACACCTTCCAGGATCGCCCTGGCCAGAAGCTTTCCTATAAGTTCGGCAGCCTCACGCACACCGACGCCGCTGTGCGCGCCCAGGCCGTCGAGCACAACGTCGATTGCATTCGCATCGGCCAGTTGCTCGGCTCGAAGGCGCTGACCGTCTGGATCGGCGACGGCGCAAACTTCCCCGGTCAGCAGCACCTGGGCCGTGCGTTCGAGCGTTATCTCGAATCGACTCGCCAGATCTACGCGGCGCTGCCGGCGGACTGGCGCATGCTCATCGAGCACAAGATGTATGAGCCGGCGTTCTACGCGACCGTGATTCAGGATTGGGGCAGCTCGCTGCTCGCGGCGCAGACGCTTGGCCCGAAAGCGTTCTGCCTGGTCGACCTCGGTCACCACGCGCCGAATGTGAACATCGAGATGATCGTCTCGCGCCTGGTGCACGCCCGCCGGCTCGGCGGCTTCCACTTCAACGATTCGAAGTACGGCGACGACGATCTGGACACCGGCTCGATCGATCCGTACCGCTTGTTCCTGGTGTTCAACGAGCTGGTCGATGCGCAGTGGCGCCAGGCGCCGGACTTCCAGCCGGCGCACATGCTGGATCAGTCCCACAACGTCACCGATCCCATCGAAAGCCTGATGACCAGCGCCATCGAGTTGCAGCGGGCTTACGCGCAGGCGCTGCTGGTCGATCGGCAGGTGCTTGCCGACTATCAACAGCAGAACGATGCGTTGATGGCGTCGCAGACGTTGAAGCGTGCGTTCACCACCGACGTGCAGCCGATCCTGGCTCGCGCCAGGCTGCAGAAAGGCGCAGCGATCGACCCGGTGGCTGCTTATCGCCGCAGTAACTATCGGCTGGAGTGCGCCAACAAACGTCCGGCGAGCCAGAGTTTCGGCGGCGGCATTGTCTGATTGTCTGAGGACTCATTCTAACCAGCGGCACATCTCACCTCGGTAGCGCGCATTGAGCGCGCTACCAGCCGCCGTTGAACCTCCGCCGTGGCGCCTGATTGAGTTGGTCTCTCGACCATCAGCCCCGTCATGGTCAGGGTAGTCGATGCGTCCGGCGGCGGATTTATCGTCTTACCTCCCAGCACCCTGAATCTGGGCTATATACTCCCGCGGCCGAAGCAGTGTGGATCCCAACGCTTGCGAACCGTCGTCGTCACCCGTTACGTCACGCCTCTACGCGAAGGTGGCTCCGTTCCGGCCATCGTCGAAGCTGACGATGAAGGCATGTACGTCATCAAGTGGCGTGGCGCCGGGCAGGGGCCGAAGGCGCTGATCGCCGAGCTGGTCGCCGGCGAGATCGGCCGCGCCGCCGGCCTGCCGGTGCCGGAGATCGTGTTGATCGAGCTCGATCCCGATCTGGCGCGCACCGAGCCCGATGTCGAGATTCAGGATCTGATCCGCGCCAGCGCCGGTCTCAACGTCGCGCTCGACTATCTGCCCGGCGCGATCACCTTCGATCCCGTGGTGTTTCAGCCGGAGGCGCTGCTCGCGTCGCAGATCGTCTGGTTCGATGCGTTCGTGACCAACGTCGATCGCACGGCGCGCAACACCAACATGCTGATCTGGCACCGGCAGCTGCGTCTCATCGATCACGGCGCCGCTTTGTACTTTCACCACTCGTGGGCGCAATATCTGGAACGAAGCAAAGATGCGTTTCCCATGATTCGCGATCACGTGCTGCTGCCGTTTGCCAGTGCGCTGGACGAAGCACACGAGCTCATGCTCGCGCGCATTACCCCTGATGTTATTCGGCACATCGTTACCCTGATTCCAGATGCACTGTTGCGTGGTGATGCAACTTTCTCCAGCGCGGCCGAGTATCGAACTGCGTACGCGGAATATCTGTTGCGACGGCTGGAGTCGCCACATCTGTTTTTCACGGAGGTGACGCGTGCGCGCTCCGTGCTCGTATGACTACGCCATCATTCGCGTCGTCCCTCGGGTCGAACGCGAAGAGTTCTTGAATGTCGGCGTGATCGTCTCCTGCCCGGCGCTGGATTACCTGGCTGCGCGCATCGAGCTGGACGAGGAGCGCTTGCTGAGATTCGCGCCCGGTGTCGATATCGAGCTGGTGCGTGAGAATCTCGCGAGCATTCCGGCCATCTGCGCCGGGTCGGGTCCCATCGGGCGGCTGACGCTGCGGGAGCGCTTCCATTGGCTGGTGGCGCCCCGGAGCACGATGATTCAAACGTCCTCGGTGCACACGGGCCGCAGTGACGACCCGTCCCGGCTGCTGGAGCAGTTGCTCCAGAAAATGGTGCGTACGGGCGCGCGCTGACGACTGTACTGATTGGTCATAAGCGGCCCTTTGGGCCTAAAATCGCTTCGAAACTGACTGTTTCCTGCGGCTTTGCCGCCGGATGTGTACACTCGCGCGCCTTTCCGCTGTTCGCGCGCCCGAAGTCCGAGGTTTCCTTGCCCGCTCCTTCCGATCAGACCCCGGGCGAAAGCCCCTCATTTAGTGACCTCGCTCTAGGCGACGCCGTCCTCAGGGCGTTGCAGGACGTGGGCTACGAGTCGCCTTCGCCGATCCAGGCCGCCACCATTCCCCATCTGCTGGCGGGCAGCGATGTGGTCGGCCAGGCGCAGACCGGCACTGGCAAGACCGCCGCCTTCGCGTTGCCCATCCTGACCAAGATCGATATTCGCGAGGCCGTGCCTCAGGCGCTGGTACTCGTGCCGACCCGCGAGCTGGCGATCCAGGTCGCCGAGGCGTTCCAGAAGTACGCCACCTACATGAAGGGATTTCACGTACTTCCTGTGTACGGTGGACAGAGCTACACGCCGCAGCTTCAGAGCCTTCGCCGTGGCGTGCACGTCGTCGTCGCGACGCCGGGTCGGGCGATGGATCACATCAAGCGCGGCACGCTCGATCTGTCGTCGCTGAAGCACCTCGTGCTCGACGAGGCGGATGAGATGCTGCGCATGGGGTTCATCGACGACGTCGAATGGATTCTCGAGCAGATCCCCGCCGAGCGGCAGATCGCCTTGTTCTCGGCGACCATGCCGGCGCAGGTCCGCCGGATCGCCCAACAGCACTTGCGCGAGCCTGCCGAGGTCACGATCAAGAGCAAGACGACCACGGCGAGTCAGATCCGGCAGCGCTTCTGGATCGTCAGCGGCATGCACAAGCTCGATGCGTTGACGCGCATCCTCGAAGCCGAGTCGTTCGACGCGATGATCGTGTTTACACGGACGAAGATCGCGACGGAAGAGCTGGCTGCGAAGTTGTCGGCGCGTGGCTTTGCGGTCGAGGCGCTGAATGGCGACATCGCTCAGCAGCAGCGTGAAAGGACGATTGCGCGACTGAAGTCGTCGCAGATCGATATCGTCGTTGCGACCGACGTGGCTGCGCGTGGCTTGGACGTTGAGCGCGTCAGTCACGTCGTCAACTACGATGTTCCTTATGACCCGGAGTCGTACGTGCACCGGATCGGTCGTACCGGGCGAGCGGGGCGTAGTGGCGAGGCGATTCTGTTCATCGCGCCTCGCGAAAGAAACATGCTGCGAATCATCGAGCGCGCCACCCGGCAGACCATTCAGCAGATGCAGCTGCCGACGGTCGAAGATGTGAATGAGCGGCGCGTTGCGAAGTTCAACGAGAAGTTGACGGCAGCGATCGCTGCGAATGCCGGTCAGCCGTTTCTGCCGCTGATCGAGAATTACGAGCGCGACAACAATGTGTCCGCAATGGATATCGCGGCGGCGCTGGCCAGCATCGCCCAGGGTGCGACGCCGCTGCTGCTCGAGCCGCAGGTGCGCTCGACTCGCGAGGCATGGTCGCCTGAAGGATCGGACTCCGGCGATCGTGCCGCCCGCCGCGAACGAGCCCCTCGCCCGGATCGTGCCGCTCGCAACGAGAAGTACGCGAAGCGTGAGCGCGACCTGGAAGCGCGGGCGCGAGAGCAAGCAGGGAGCGCTTCGGAGCCGGAGCGAGGTGCGCGTCCGAGCCGGAACGAAGATGACGATTCGGTCGCGCGACAGGGAAGCACCACGCGCTCAGCCTGGAGCGAGGATGAAAGCTCAGGCGCAAGCCAAGAGCGTGGAGCTTCAGCAGATTGGACTCGCGACGACAGAGCCGCGGCGCGAGAGCGCTCGCCGCGCTCGGAGCGGCGCGAGCGCCCAGGTCGGGAGTCGGGATGGCCCAAGTCGACCGAACGGTTCGAGCAGGCTGCGGAGTTTGAGAGTTCGCTGCCTGAGGGCGAGGCGCAGGGCGAGCAAGGGCCCAAGCCGCTGAATCGCCGTGAGCGCCGGGCGCTCGAGCGTGCGGAGCGCGAAAGGCTTGCGGCTGCGGGCGAGGGTGCAGCTGCCCACGACGAAAGCGCTGGCGGCCCGAGCCGCGTCGAGGAAGGCGCGTTCAACGAGTACGGCGAAGAGCTCGCTGTTCCCAGCCCAGCACCGCGTCACACCCGCGCCGAACAAGGTTCGCGCGACAGCCGTGCCTCGAGCGAAGGGGAGCAGCCGCGCAGGCGTGCCGAGTCGCCGACTTTTGACGAAGGCGAGCGACCGCGCAGACGCTCTGAGGCTCGTGACTTTGGCGGGGACGACCGCCCGCGCGGGCGCAGCCAAAGCCGAGGCGGCGACGAGGACGTCGAGACCTATCGCATCGAAGTCGGGCACGACCATGGGGTCAAACCAGGGAATATCGTAGGCGCGATCGCCAATGAAGTCGGTCTCGAAGGGCGGCTCATCGGCCGCGTGGTGATCCGCGACGATCACAGCTTCGTCGATCTGCCCACCGGCATGCCCAAGGATGTGTTCCTTCAGCTGCAGAAGGTCCGCGTCGCCGGGCAGCCGCTCCAGATCAGCCGTGCCCTGAAAAGCCACGTGGAAAAGCTCCGACGTGACCGTCCCTCCGCGCCGAAATTTCGCACACAGAACGATTCCAAACGCGCGCCGTCCAAAGCTCGCAGCCCGCGCACCAGCAAGCCACGCCGCTGATCCCAGCGGCGTCACCATCCTCCGCAAGTTGCGAAAAAGCCTGTAAATAAAGGCTTCAAACGCATCCGACCGACCAGCCGGTGAAGTGTGATCCAGCTCACACTTCGCTGCTCGCGCGCGCTAAGAAACATCGGCAATGTTTGTTTCGAGCGCGGCGTAACGTCTGAAGACAGCGACGTTGCCGCTATTCGCCGACAGGATTGAGGATTCGCCGGGGGTGGTTATGCTCCATCCCGCGTCGAGTCATTGGGTGCCTCTCCGATGGGTAAGGAGCCGCGAAAGCGTGACACTGGCATCCACTGATGAATTAGAAGGGTTCGCAAGGAAAGCGAACGCCGCAGCGGGTCGAGGAAGCTGAACCTTCTCGTCTGACTGAAATTCGGTGACAGCCGTGCTGGCTGCGTGCTCATGCGCGCGGTCATCGGCAGTCACAACCTCGAAAGGAGCAATCGAGGCTCGCTACCGTCAAGGGCAAACCCGTCGAAAGTCGGGGACGCAAAGCAACCGGTCTAAAGGGCTCACGCCCGATGACAGCGGGGCTGCCAAATTAGCGAGAGCAACACGTGCCGGTATGGCGCGGATGTTCTATGTGTACGCGAGTACACCGGCTGATTTGTCTGGTCGCTCACACGACCGCGTCGCCCTTGGAAATTCACGTCGAGCGCGCAAGCGCCCGGCAGAAGTAACAAGGGTTATCAGATGCAGAAGGCGAATGTCGGTAAGTGGGTGCAGCGTGGCGGTTTGTTTGCGCTGGTGACGACGGGCCTCGTGACCGCGGGTTGCGGCGGCGGCGGTGGTGGTGGCGGTGGTGGCGGCAGCGCGTCGACGGGCTCCACGAGCGCCACGGGCTCCACTGGCGCCAGCGGCAATGCCGCTCCCACGATTTCTGGTACGCCCGCTACTCAGGCCGCTGTCGGCAGCAACTACTCGGTGACTCCGCAGGCCAAGGACGATGACGGCGATACGCTCGCTTTCTCGATCCAGAACAAGCCGACCTGGGCGCAGTTCAACACTGCTACGGGCGCGCTGACCGGCACGCCGAGCGCCGCAGCCACCTTCGACAACATCGTGATCACCGTGAGCGACGGCAAAACCAGCGCCTCGCTGCCGGCCTTCGCGATCACCGTGGCGGCTGCGGGCTCCAGCTCCGGTTCTGGCTCGGGCACCGGCACTGGCACCGGCTCCAGCTCCAGCGAAGCGCCGACGCCGGTCGCTTCCGGCCCGAACGTCGCGTTGACCTGGAACGTGCCGACGCAAACCGTCGACGGCCAGACTTTGCAGAACCTCGCGGGTTATCGCATCCACTACGGCACGAATCAGAACGCGATGGTGAACTCCATCGAAGTGCCGAGCGCGGGCGCGAACGCCTACACGGTTCAGAACCTGAAGGCGGGCACCACCTACTACTTCGCGGTGCGTGCGGTTACGGCTGATGGCGACGAGAGCGAGATCTCGAACGTCGTCTCTCGCGTGATCGGCTAAGCATCGTCCGCTGCTGAGTTACGGGCTGGCGTCGTAATCGACGCCAGCCCGTTTTTATTTCTAGCGTGCTAATTCGCCGTGGCGCCCGCCACATAACGGTCGACTTCACGACCGAGCAAATCCAGCGGCACGCTGCCCGTGCGCAGCACGACGTTGTGGAATTGCTGCGGCGAGAACTTGTCGCCGAGCGCCGTACGGGCGCGATCCCGCAGTTCGAGGATCTGGAGCTGGCCGATCATGTACGCGCACGCCTGCCCGGGATTCACGACGTAACGCTCCACTTCGCTGGCTTCCAGGCCGTAATCGATGGCCTGCTGCCGCGTCCATTTCTTGGCGTGCAAGCCGGTGTCCACGACCAGCCGGCGAGCGCGGAACAGCTGCGCATCCAGCATGCCGAGCAGACCTTCGGGATCGCCGTCGTACCAGCCATTGTCGGCCACCAGCTTCTCCGCATAGAGCGCCCAACCTTCGGACAGAGCGGAGATGCCGCCGAGCACGCGCGCCTGCCGGAACTTCGGCAGCTCCGTGTTCTCCTGCTCGAGCGCGATCTGGAAGTGATGGCCCGGCACCGTCTCGTGATACACCAGCGTGCGCAGACCGAACTTGGTCATGCGTTGCGGGCGCAGCGGCATCTGGAAGATCGCCGAGCGCGAACCATCGAGCGGCGCGCGATTGTAATTGGCGGCCGCGCTTGCTTCACGGAAGCGAGGAAATGGCTGCGCGACGACCGGTGACTTCGGCTGCAAATCGAACAGCGCCGGACTGCGCTTGAGCGCGTCGGCCATGATGCCGTCGATGTCTTTCATGATGGCGGCGCGGCTCGAGTCCGACGTCGGATCCGGATAAGACAGGTCTTCGCGCAGCTTCGCGGCGCGCGCGGCAATCGTGCCTTCGGTGCGGCCGAGCTTGCGGAAGATCTTATCCATCTCGCCTTCGATGCGCGCCACCTGTTGCAAGCCGATCTGATGGATCTCTTCGGCCGTCAGCTTGGTGGTCGTGAAGCGGCCGAGTGCGTGTGCGTAGGCCTGCTCGCCGCCTTCGAAGCGCCACAAGCCAGCGTCGTTGGTCGTTCGCGGTAAAACGCCTTCGAGCATCGCGATGGCCCGGCGCCAGGACGGATACACCTGCTCGGTCACGATCTTCGTGGCCTGCTGTTGCAGCTCCGTGCGTTGCGCAGAGCTGAGCCCCTCGATGTTCTGAATGCGTTGCGCGAACGCAGTTACCAGCGGATTCTGTGCCGGCGCCACATCGCTGAAGGCGCGCATCGACGTGAGCGTCGACTGCACGATGAATCGCGGCGGCAGCATCTTCCTGGAGACCAGAGAGCGGGCTTCGGCGACCGACTCATCCATGCGCGGGCCGATCTGCTTCATGCGCGTCACATAGTTGGACGCATCCGCCGGCTTCACCAAGGGATGGCGCAGCGTGAGCGCTTCGACCAGTCCGACATTGGCGCCGTTGAACTGCTCGAGCGGAAAATCGAAGTCGAGGAAGGCTTCGCGGGCAGCGACCTGCTCGAGCTGCCACTGCATCAGGTCGGCGGACACGCGCTGTGACTCGTTCATCTTGTTGCGATCGAATTTCGCCAGATCCGCCAGACCTTTCTTGGCGCGTTTGATCCGATCGAGCGCGTACGCGCGGGTCCGCGGCGTGAGCTGCTGTTCGAGCCGATTCTGTTCCTCGCCCGAGAAGTAACGCGAGCTGGTGGCGAGATCGGGATCGGCGCGCACCCATTCGTCGGTGAAGCGGTCGAAGAACGCGTCAACGGTGGAGCGGCTGGCCTGATTGGCCTGCGCCAGCGCCAGGCACGGCAGCAGCAATGTGTATGCAACGACGAGCAGCAGTTTGGGTCTGTGCATTTTTTTCCCCCTTCAGGTTAGGTCATTGCCGACGCTGACTTCCGCAACGGGTGACCCTAAAAATCGGCGGTCACGATGCCATAATGAGCAGGCCTTGTCACAGCGGCAGACCGAGCCTCGTCTAGCTAAGTCTCGCTGCGCCTTCACGAATCATGAGTGCCAGTCCAACAGCCACTGCCAATGCTTTCGCCGCCGAGCGTACGCGTCTGCTCGGCATCGCCTATCGCATGCTCGGTTCGCGGGCCGATGCGGAAGATGTGCTGCAGGACGCGTGGCTGCGCTGGAATGAATCCGGGAGTGCGGATGTGCGCTCGACTCAAGCCTGGCTGACCACCATCGTCACGCGGTTGTCGATCGACCGGTTGCGCTCCGCGAAAGCGCGCCGCGAGGTATACATCGGACCGTGGTTGCCCGAACCGCTGGCCGATATCGATCCCGTCACGCCCGAATCGAAAGCTGAACTGGCGAGCGAGCTGTCGCTGGCGTTCCTGAGCCTGCTCGAACGGCTCGGCCCGGATGAGCGCGCAGCCTTCGTATTGCATGATGCGTTCGATTGCGACTACGACGATATCGCTGAAATGCTCAACAAGAGTGCGGCCGCATGCCGTCAACTCGTGCACCGGGCGCGCGAGCGAGTGATGGCCGAGCGTCAGCGGTTTCGAGTCGACGAGCGGACGCGCCAGCGCATGCTCGAACGGTTCATCGAGGTGGCCAACGTCGGCGACTTGCCGGCGCTGAAAGCGCTGTTCGCCAGCGACGCTCATCTGGTTTCCGACGGCGGCGGCAAGGCGGTGGCTGCGCGTCGCATTCTGCACGGCGCCGAGCGCATCGCTTTGTTGTTCCAGATGATCTTCCGTCGCAACGCCCGGGGCATCGAAAGGCGCCTGGTGCGCATCAATGGCGAGCTGGGGCTCGCCACGTCGTTCAGGGGCAAGCTGCACTCGGTCACCACCATCGATA
The DNA here is from genome assembly GCF_004138335.1 of Peristeroidobacter agariperforans. Classification (GTDB taxonomy): domain Bacteria; phylum Pseudomonadota; class Gammaproteobacteria; order Steroidobacterales; family Steroidobacteraceae; genus Steroidobacter; species Steroidobacter agariperforans. The sequence goes on from NZ_RYFW01000001.1 coordinate 1,351,793, forward strand.
CCGACGGTGAGCGCATCTACGCGCACTACACGGTCGCCAATCCCGACAAGCTCGGCGAGTTCCTGCCGGTCGGCTGACATTTTCGGCTCCGGCCTGTCACAGGTCGGCGAGCTCGCTCGTCAATGGGCTGTAACACCCATTTATGGAGCACAGAGCACGATGAGTCAGAATCGACCGTTCAATTTCATGAAGCATCCCGACATCTTCAAGGCGCTGCTGGGCCTGGCCAACGGCTTCGAGAATTCCACGCTGGAACACCCGTTGCTCGAACTGGTGAAGATCCGGGCGTCGCAGATCAACGGCTGCGGCTTTTGCCTGGATATGCACACCAAGGACGCGCGCCTGGAGGGCGAGACCGAGCAGCGTCTGTATCTGGTGAGCGTGTGGCGGGAAGCGCCGGGGTTATACACGGAACGCGAACAAGCGGCGCTGGCCTGGACCGAGGCAGTGACCAAGCTGGAAAACCAGCAGGTGCCGGACGCGGTTTATGACAAGGCCCGGGCGCAGTTCAGCGATGAAGAGTTGGCGCGGCTGACGCTGGCAGTGGTCGCCATCAACGGCTGGAATCGCTTCAACATCGCATTCAACGTTCCGGCGGGCAGTTACAAGGCCGGCAGCCTCAAGGCGATGCGTGCCCAAGCCTCCTGAGCGGCGCGTCCCGCTCACCCCAAAAGTGACGTCCGACAGTCATGTGGCGACTAAACTCGCCGCATGGCTGTCGTTTCCCCCGCCTCGCCCGTTACTAAAATCCGTCTGATCGGGGTGATTTCGCCCACCGGCATGCTGCTTTGGCTGTGGGCCGCGTTTTGCCTGATCATGATCCTGGTCGCAGTCCAGGACGAGTTGCACAACCCGTACATCGCCTGGTGGGAACCGCTGCTTTGGGAAGGGTCGTCGTGCGTCGTCGCCACGATGTGGTTGCTGTTGCAGCGGCATTACAAGCTGCGCTATGCGCCCTATCTGGACCAGCCGCTGCAATGGTTCGGACGGCATCTGGTCTGGTTGCCGGTGCTGATCGTGACATTCATCGGCTTCGCGTACGGCGTGCGTCACGCGGTGTATGCACTGCTCGGCGGGGCCTACAGACATGAGCCGTGGCTATTCGTCATCGGTTACGAGTCGCTGAAGCTGGTGCTGTTCTCGGGGTTGTGGCTCGGGATCATTTTCGGCTTCGATTCCTTCGAGCAGTGGCAGGCGCAACGCCGTCATCTGCTCGAGCTGCAGAAATCGTTGGCCGAGGCGCAGCTGTCCCAGCTCAAGGCGCAGTTGCGGCCGCACTTTTTTTTCAACGCGCTGAACACCATCTCCGCGCTCATGCACGTCGATGTGGAGCGTGCCGACCGGATGCTCGCCCGGCTCGGCGATCTGCTTCGTATCAGTTTGCAGATCAACGATAAGGAGATGACGAGCCTGCGCGAGGAGATGCGCACGCTGGAGCTGTTTGCGCAGATCATGCAGGAGCGGTTCGCGGATCGGGTTGGTCTGAGTTGGGAGGTCGATCCGAATCTGCTCGAGGCGCAGGTGCCGATGCTGCTGTTGCAACCGCTGCTGGAGAATGCGTTCAAGCACGGGGTGGAGCGCAGTGTCGGGCCGGTGAGTATTCGGGTTGCCGTCCGCCGCCAGAGCGATCGCATCGTGCTGGAGATCCGTAACACCGGCTCGGCGTTGCCGACCGAACAACGCGAAGGCGTCGGGCTGCGCAATTGCCGGGAGCGGCTGAAAGTCATTTATGGCAGCGAGGCGACGTTACAGCTGGCGAACGACGCCGATTCCGTAGTTGCGGTAGTCACATTGCCGGAGCGACCGGGGTGATTCGCATCCTCATCGCAGACGATGAGTCACCCGCGCGGGACAAGCTCCAGCGCTGGCTCGGTGAGCTAAGTGACATCGAAGTCGTCGCGGGCGCGGAGGACGGGCTGCAGGCTGCGGCTGCGATCGAGCGGCTGCGGCCGGCTGTAGTGTTTCTGGACATCCAGATGCCCCGCCTCAACGGACTCGAAGTGGCGGCGCAGCTGGAGCAGGAGACGGCGCCGCTCATCGTATTTGTCACCGCGTACGATGAGCACGCCGTGAAGGCGTTCGATCTGAACGCCGTCGATTATCTGCTCAAGCCGTACGACAAGGAGCGATTGCTCAAGGCTGTCGGTCGAGTGCGTGATCGCTTGGGCGATCGGCAGTCACGTTCTACCGCGGTGGCTACGGCACGCTCCCAGACCGGATCGAGCGAGCGATTGCTGGTGCCCGAGGGTGAGCGGTTGCAGCTGATCGACAGCGGTTCCATCGACTGGCTGGAAGCCGATGACAACTACGTTCACGTTCACACCGCGAGCCGAAAATATCTGTTGCGTCGGACGCTGCAGGATCTGCTGGCGCAGTTGGGCGAGCAGCGCTTCGCGCGCATTCACAAATCGGCGGCCGTAAATATCTCCGCGATTGCTTCGCTCACGCCCTTGTTCAAAGGCGACTACGAGGTAGCGCTCCGCGGCGGCATGGTGCTGCGATTGAGCCGTCGCTACAAGGACGCGCTGTTCGCCCGCATGGGCCGCTGAAATCCCGCTTGCCACTCGGCTGTCGCCGGTGGCCACTCAGTTGCTGTGGCCGCTGTTGCCGCTCGCCAGACTCTCACCATCGCCACAGCGTTGGAGAGACCCATGGAACACGCCGCCATCCAAGCACCCCATTCCTTGCCCGGGCCGGTTAGCGCTCTCGGCGAGCGTTACGACTTCCTCGACTGGCTGCGGGTCATCGCCATCTTCGTGCTGCTGTTCTTTCACACCGGCATGATCTTCGTCGGCTGGGGCTGGCATGTGATGAACGAGCAGCGCATCGAGTGGCTGGAGATGCCGATGGATATCTCGCATCGCCTGCGCATGCCGCTGTTGTTCGTGATCGCCGGCGCCGGCATGTGGTTTGCGCTCCAGCGCCGCAGCGCCGCTCAGCTGTTCAAAGAGCGAACCGTGCGGCTGCTGCTGCCGCTGGTCATCGGCATGTTTCTGATCGTGCCGCCGCAGATCTTCTACGAGCGCTCGTTCCAAGGGCAATGGCACGGCGGCTTCCTGCAATTCTTCTGGGAGCGAACGCTGCAGCTCAGCCCGTATCCGGCAGGCGACTTCAGCTGGCATCACCTGTGGTTCATCGCCTATCTCTACATCTACGTCCCGCTGCTGTTGCCGCTGATGATCTGGTGGCGAAAGCGCGCTGACCGGCTGCAAACGGGCGCATGGATCTACGCAATGGCCTTACCGCTCGTCCTCAACGAAGCCGTGCTCAAGCCGTTGTTTCCCGAAGCTCACACCCTGATCGACGACTGGTACACCTTCAATCACTATTTGATGTTGACGGCGTACGGCTATCTGCTCGCGTCGACGCCCGGAAGCTGGCAGTGGTTCGCCGTGCGTCGGCACCGGTTCGCCGTCGGCGGTGTGAGTGTGTACGTCATTGCCACATTACTGTTCGAGCAAGGCGTCATTTATCGCGACACGCCAGTCGATGCGTTCGTCGGCAACGTGTTCACCTGGCTGTGCCTGATGGCCTTGCTGGGCTACGGCTATCGCCATCTGTCATTCTGCAATCCACTGCTGCGTTGGGCGCGCGATGCGAGTTATCCGATTTATATCCTGCATCAGACCATCATCGTCGCAATCGGGTACTACGTGGTCCAGGCGTCGTGGAGCCCGTGGACGAAGTATTGGGTGGTGCTGATCGCGACGCTGGTGAGCTGCTGCCTGCTGTATGAGCTGGTTGTGCGACGCTTCGGTTTCACTCGGTTTGTTTTTGGAATGAAACGCCGCCGCCCCGCAGATTCACAGCCAGTATTGGCTTCGGAACGAGGCTCGGCCGTGGTTTGATTTGGGGCCGGCGCGGATGCATAGTCGCGGCCAGCTAACAAGGAACTGGCCGTGACCCAACTTGCCCGCGTCGTTGCTATTGCTGCCTTGCCTTTATTGATCGCGACCAGCCCCACGCCAGCTGCCGGCCGCACCATGGCCGACGTGCTGGCGGCATCCAAGCCGTCCGACTGGCGGCCGCTCGATCCCAACAACACTTTGTACATGGACCTGGCGGGCGGCCGAGTGGTCATCGAGCTGCAGCCTGACTTCGCGCCCAAGCATGCCGCCAATCTGCGGGCATTGGCTCGCGCCAGGTATTTCGATGGACTGGCGATCACGCGTTCGCAAGACAACTACGTGGTGCAATGGGGCGAGGCGGATGGCAAGAAACCCATGGGCGAAGCGAAGCAGGCCTTGGCGCCGGAGTTCACGCGGCCGGCGGCGGGGCTGAACTTCACCGTGTTGCCGGATCCCGATACCTATGCCGCCCAAACCGGTTTCGTCAACGGCTTTCCCGCCGCCCGCGAGTCCGCAACTGGTTCGGCTTGGATGGTTCATTGCTACGGGGTCGTGGGCGCAGGTCGCGATAACGACGTAAACAGCGGCAGCGGCGCCGAGTTGTATGTGATCACGGGGAACGCGCCTCGACAGCTCGACCGAAACATCACGGTGGTCGGTCGCGTGTTGCAGGGCATGGAGCTGCTTTCGACCATGCCGCGCGGTAAAGGCGCGATGGGCTTCTACCAGAAGCCAGAAGAGCGGACGCCGATTACTGAAATCAGGCTCGCTGCCGACGTGCCCGAGGCGGAGCGCACCCGGCTGCAGGTGCTAAGGACGGATACGCAAACGTTCGCGGATCTGGTGGAGTCGCGCCGTAACCGGCAGGATGAGTGGTACAAAGTCCCGGCCGGTCGCATCGATGTTTGCAACGTGCCGCTGCCGGTGAGACAGGAGCAACGATAGATGGCCGACGACTTCGACTCTCAACCGCGGCGCCACGGGTTGCGGCGTCTGGTGATCTGGACCCTGGTGCTGGCGATCGTGCTGGGCGGGGCGTGGACCTGGTTCTCCCTGAACTGGTCGTATTCGGAAGGCGAGCGCGCCGGCATTTTGCAAAAGTTCTCGCGCAAAGGCTGGATCTGCAAGACCTACGAAGGCGAACTGGCGCTGTATATCGTCAGTGGCGTCGCGCCGCAGATCTGGTATTTCAGCACTCGCGATCCGGAGCTGGCGGCGGAACTCACCAAGAACGTCGGCCGGGACATGCGGGTGCAATACTCCGAGCACCGCGGCGTGCCGACCAATTGTTTTGCCGAGACGCCGCACTTCGCGACCGGCTTTACGGTGATCCAACGTTAGGGGAGCTGTCATGAGCACCGTCTATGATTTCTCGGCCAACAGCCTCGACGGCAAGCCGGTACAGCTGCGCGATTTCGCGGGCAAGGTGCTGCTGGTGGTGAACACCGCCAGTAAGTGCGGCTTCACACCGCAGTACGAAGGGCTCGAGGCGCTTTACAAGCAGTATCGCGATCAGGGCCTGGCGGTGTTGGGCTTTCCCTGCAATCAGTTCGGCGCACAGGAGCCGGGCAGCGCCGATGAGATCGGCAGCTTCTGCCAAAAGAACTATGGCGTGAGCTTCCCCATGTTCGAGAAAATCGACGTGAATGGCGATGCGGCTCACCCGCTGTATCGCTGGCTGAAGAGCAACGCCAAGGGTTTGCTCGGCAGCGAAGCCATCAAGTGGAATTTCACCAAGTTCCTGATCGACCGCAACGGGCAGGTGGTCGACCGCTTCGCGCCCACCACCAAACCCGAGGACCTGAAGTCCAAAGTCGAGGAATTGCTGTAGATGAGCTCGATACGGGGAGTCGCGCCAGGCTGGTTGGCGGCGCTGGCCGTGCTTGCGTGGCCGGTCGCGTCGCAGGCTGAAGAAAAGCCGCTGTGGGAAGCGGGCCTGGGCATTGGAGCGATGGCGTTTCCGGACTATCGCGGCTCGGATGAGGTCAACACTTATCCGGTGCCGCTGCCGTACTTCGTGTATCGCGGCAAGTTCCTGAAGGCCGATCGCGAAGGTCTGCGCGGCGAGCTGTTCGACAAGCGTTATCTGGAGCTGAGCTTCAGCATGAACGCGACCATTCCCGTGAGCAGCGACGATAACGACGCACGGCAAGGTATGCCGAATCTGCGGCCGACGCTGGAGTTCGGTCCGTCGCTGGACGTGCACCTGTGGCGCTCGTCCGATACCAACGTGAAGCTCGATCTGGTGATGCCGCTGCGTGTGCCCATCACCCTGGAAAGCTCGCCCAGGACGCTGGGTTGGAATTTTTCGCCGCGCCTGAATCTCGACATCGAAAATGTCGGCGGCTACGAGGGCTGGAACTTCGGCGTGGGCGCCGGGCCGCTGTTCGGCGCGGACAAATATCACGAGTATTTCTACTCAGTCGCGCCGCGTTTCGCGACGGCTGAGCGCCGTTCCTACGATGCTCGCGGCGGCTATTCAGGCACGCACTTCCTCACGGCCATCTCCAAGCGCTTCCCGGGCTATTGGGTGGGCGCATACATGCGCTACGACAATCTGCACAATGCGGCGTTCGAAGACAGCCCGCTGGTCCGGCAGCAAAACTATCTTACCGGCGGCATCGGCATCGCATGGATGATCGGCAGATCCAAGCGCATGGTCGAAGTCGAGATCGACGAGGTCGCCGAGTGAGGTGCGCTCACCCTCCGCAGGCAGAGGGTGAGCGACAATCGAGATTTCTTAGTGAGGACGTTGCGCCGTTTGCGAGTGCTGGCCGCCCGGGCGTGAAATGCCACACAGCGCTTCGCCCGCGTCATCCTGTGTGCTGCCTTCACGGGCCAGATCGCCCAAGGACAGGATGCCGACCAGGCGCTTGTCGCGATTCATCACGGGCAAGCGACGCAGGCGCTGGTCGCTCATGTTGCGCGTGACTTCCTCGATATCCTGATCTTCGTAGCAGTACTTGATCTCGTTGCTCATCACTTTACGAATCTGAGTGTCCGCGCCCCAGCCTTCGGCAATTGCACGAACGGCGATATCTCGATCGGTGATCATGCCCACCAGTCGGTCGTTCTCTTGCACCGGCAGCGCACCGATGTCGAGCTCGGCCATCATGTGAGCGGCTTCGCGGATGGTCTGATCGGGCCGGACCATGCAAACGTCTTGAGTCATGGCTTCGCGAATTTTCATAGCGTCTCCTCGCGGCGGGTTATTTAAAACCAACTCGTCAGTACCGCTGCGGTTCCGCGCCCGGAAGCGCATGCACTACACTGCGAGGACCGCATTTCACTGCAGTTCGCGCGCGCCAGGAAAGTCGCAGATGCCGCTATCACCCATCCGCCTCGAAAGTCCCGCCGGCTTGTCGGTCGAGTTGCTGGAGAACGGCGCCGTGCGGCGCATGGATCACGGCGACACCATCGTCAATCTGTTCCTTGGCAACGAGTTGGAAGGCGGTGTGGCGAATTTGTATCTGCGACGGCTGAACGCCGACGCGTTGCAGTACATCGAACTGCTCGGGCCGCGCAGCCCGACACGTTTCGAGCGCTCGGGCGAGGGCTGGTCGGGCCGCGGTGAGTGGTCTGGAATTCGCTACACGGTTCAGCTTCGGCTCGCGGCTGCCGCGCCGGTGTGGTTCTGGCACGTGAGCCTGGAAAATTCTGCAGGCTCGACTCAGCAGGTCGATCTGATCTATGCGCAAGACATCGCGCTGTCGCCTTACGGCACCGTGCGGCTGAACGAGTTCTATGTCAGCCAGTACGTCGATCACACGCCGCTGCAGCACCCGAAGCAGGGGCATGTGATTGCTTCTCGGCAGAATCTGTCCGCGGCTGGACGCAACCCCTGGTGTGTCATTGGCTCCTTGCGCCGGGCGCAGAGTTTTGCGACCGACGCGATGCAAGTGCACGGGCTCGCAACTCGCGGCGGCCAGTCGCCCGTCGGCATCGTGCAGGGTCTGCCCGGTCGACGGCTGCAACACGAGCACTCGATGGTTGCGATCCAGGACCAGCCGCTGGAGATCAAACCCGGCGAACGTGTCAGCACGGGATTCTTCGGCAGCTTCAGTGCGGATCATCCCGAGGCAACCTCGCTCGGCGATCTCGACGCGGTCGACCAAGCACTCGATCTGCCCGAGGCGGCGTTCGTCGAGCTGGCGGGGACGAGCAGCGAAGATACGAACCACGCCACGTTGTTCAGTCGGGCGCCGTTGCTCGATGCGCTCGATTTGCAGTCCGAGGAGCTGAGCAAATTGTTCGGCTCGAGGCGACGACATGAAGAAGTCGACGAGCGAGGCGCGGTGCTCTCGTTCTTCTATGAGGCGGACCGGCACGTTGTATTGAAGGCCAAAGAATTACGGGTCCAGCGTCCGCACGGACACCTCCTGCGATCCGGGCGGCATGCAACACCCGATGAGTTGGCGCTGACGTCGACAGCTTGGATGAACGGCGTGTTTCATTCGATGCTCACGCAAGGGCATGTGAGTTTCAATCGCCTGCTGTCGACGGTGCACGGTTATCTAGGTTTGTACCGGTCGCACGGCCTGCGGCTGTTCGTGGAATCGGCAGGGCAGTGGCGCCTGCTCGACCTGCCCTCGGCGTTCGAGATTCAGCCGAAGGCGTGCCGCTGGATCTACAAACACACCGGCGGAGTGCTCGAGGTTCGTAGCGAAGCGCACGGCGAGCATGAGCTGACACTGCAAGTTGAAGTGCTGTCCGGCGCGGCCGTGCGCTGGTTTGTTTCCAGCCATATCGCGCTCAATGGCGATGATGGCAGTGTGTCGGGCGAAGCGCGCTGGCGTCAGGACGGCGATGCGATAGTGATTCAACCGGCGGAGGGCAGTGACCTTGCCCGCCGCTTTCCCGAAGGAAACTTCACGATCTCGCTGCATGAAGGCGCGAAGCTGGAGCGCGTCGGCGGCGATGGATTGTTGTTTGAGGATGGGCGGTCTCGCCAACAACCGTTTGTTTGTTCGGTCATCGCGGCGAGCAAGAGCTTTGGGTTGACGATCCGCGGCAATCTCGTTGCTGAAAGCAATGACGTGCCGGCGACCGGCGGTGAGCAGCTGGTCGAATTGCACGGCATCGAGGCGCCGGCGGAAAGTGCGTTGTCGGCACAAGTCGAACGTCTTGTCGAGATCCTGCCGTGGTTCCAGCACAACGCGTTCGTGCATTACTTATCGCCGCGCGGCTTGGAACAATACTCGGGCGGCGGCTGGGGCACGCGTGATGTCACGCAAGGCCCGGTTGAGATGCTGCTGGCCTTGGGAAATTTCCCGCCGATTCGTGACTTGTTGATTCGGGTCATGAAGGCTCAGGCGTCCGATGGCGACTGGCCGCAGTGGTTCATGTTCTTCGAGCGTGAACGCGACATTCGCGCCGGCGACTCGCACGGTGACATCGTGTTCTGGCCGCTGCTGGCGCTGGCGCAGTATCTGATCGCGTCGGGCGACAGCTCGATTCTCGACGAGCCCGTGCCGTTCTTCTCCTCGGGACATACGAAGCCGTCGGTGCCGCTGTGGAAACACGTGGAGCGGGCGTTGAAAGTCATCGAACGTCGCATCGTCGAAGGGACGGCGCTGGCGGCTTACGGTCACGGCGATTGGAATGACGCGCTTCAGCCGGCCGATCCGGCGATGCGCGAGCGCATGTGCAGTGCCTGGACAGTCACGCTGCATCATCAGGTGCTGACGACGCTGGCGCATGCACTACGAAGCATAGGTCGTGAGCAGGAAGCGGCGCGCTTCGATACCTGGGCATCGAACGTCAAACGCGATTTCCAGCAGGTGCTGCTGGTGGATGGTGTTCTCACGGGCTATGCGCTCTTTGAGGAAGAGGGCAAGGTGAACTATCTGCTCCATCCGCGAGATAGCATCACCGGCGTGAAGTACAGCTCGCTGGCGATGATCCATGCCATCCTGGAGGATCTGTTCGATGCCGAGCAGCTCCAACAGCATCTGCGTCTCATCGATCTGAAGCTCAGCGGGCCGGATGGGGTGCGATTGTTCGACCGGCCGATGAACTATCACGGTGGCCCGCAGCGCTTCTTCCAACGCGCCGAAAGCGCCACGTTCTTCGGTCGCGAGATTGGCTTGATGTATATGCACGCGCACCTGCGTTATGCACAGGCGCTGGCGCGAATCGGTGAGACCGATCGGTTCTTCCGAGCGTTGTGCCAGGCCAATCCCATCGGTATTCAGAGCCTCGTGCCGACCGCGACATTGCGGCAGGCAAATTGCTATTACTCCAGCTCGGACGCGGCATTCGAAGATCGCTATCAAGCCAGCGCCGAGTACGATCGTGTGGCTCGAGGCGCCGTGCCGCTCGATGGCGGCTGGCGCGTGTATTCAAGCGGCGCCGGCATCGGATTGGGTTTGATCGTGCGGCGATTCCTCGGTCTCGGCATCGAAGCGCGCGATATCACGTTGGATCCGGTGATTCCCACGGCCTTGAGTGGGCTGCGGGTACGGCTGTCACTGTTCGGCAAGCAGGTGACCTTGAGTTATGACATCCGCGGCGCTGGCCATGGAGTGAGTGAGGTGAGTATCAATGGCCAAGCGCTGGCGCTCACCAACGATCCCAATCCCTATCGCAAAGGCGCCGCGCGCATTGAGCGTGCTCAGTTTGTCAGCAAGCTCGATCGACCGGACAATACGATACAAATCAAGGTAGGCTGAGCCTGCGCGCAGCCGAGACCAGAGGCGCGAGCCCGGAAGGCTCGCGGGCCCGGGTGTGTCGAATACAAGTATGAACAAACAAGCCGGCTGGTTGGAACGCATTTCCCTGCGCTGCTGCGCCTGGTCGGAGCGCTGGATTCCGGACGCCTACGTCTTTGCAGTGCTGGGCGTGATCGTCGTTGCGGTCGCGGCCATCGCGCTGGGCTCGCCTGTGACGCAGACGGCCAAGGCGTTTGGCGATGGCTTCTGGAGCCTGATCCCATTCACCATGCAGATGTGCTTCATCATCATCGGCGGATATGTGGTGGCCAGCTCGCCGCCCGCCGCTCGATTGATCGACAGGCTCGCGGCGGTGCCTCGCACCGGGCGCGGCGCGGCGTGTTGGGTAGCCGTCATAAGCATGCTGTTTTCGCTGCTGCACTGGGGCTTGAGCATGATCCTCGGCAGCTTGCTCGTGCGTGCGCTGTCTCGCCGAGAAGATCTCGGCATGGATTTGCGTGCTGCCGCCGCTGCTGCCTACTTGGGCATGGGCTCGGTGTGGGCGATGGGATTGTCGTCGTCGGCCGCGCAGTTGCAGGCGAATCCCGCGAGCATGCCACCGGCGCTGGTGCAGATCACGGGCGTCATTCCATTCACCGAAACGATCTTTCTTTGGCAATCGATTGCGCTGACGGCGATTCTCATCGTCGTAACTTTGGCGATCGCGTGGCTGACGACCCCTCGCGGGGAAAACGCTCAAACAGCCCGCCGTCTCGGAATCGTAGTTGACCCACCCGCCGTTGAATCGACGGTGCTAGCGACTCGACCCGGCGAATGGCTCGAGCACAGCCCTTTGCTCAACGTCCTGATCGCGGCGCTGGGTGCCGCCTGGCTCGTGCAAGAGTTCACGAGCAAAGGCGCCGCGCTCGCGATCTCGAGCCTCAACACTTACAACTTTCTGTTCGTGATGCTCGGCCTGCTGCTGTGCTGGCGGCCGCGGGTGTTTCTCGATGCGGTCTCGAAGAGTGTGCCGGGCGTAAGCGGCGTGCTGATCCAGTTCCCGTTCTATGGCGGCATCGCGGCGATTCTCACGTCTGCTGTCGGCAGCGACGGGCAGAGCATCGCGCATCACTTATCGAGTTTTTTCGCTCAGGCGGCGACGCGCGAAACGTTTCCCGTCGTGATGGGCGTTTACTCGGCAGTGCTGGGATTCTTCGTGCCGTCGGGCGGCGGCAAATGGATCATCGAAGCGCCGTATGTGATGCAAGCGGCGAACGAGTTGAAAGTCCACCTCGGCTGGGCGGTGCAGGTGTACAACGCCGCCGAGGCGTTGCCGAACCTGATCAACCCGTTCTGGATGTTGCCGCTGCTGGGCATCCTGAAGCTGCGCGCACGCGACGTCATCGGCTTCACGATGATCCAATTCGTCGTGCACGTTCCAGTGGTGTTGTTGCTGCTCTGGGCGTTCGGGCTGACGCTCGATTACAAGCCGCCCGTCATGCCGTGAGCTCGTGTCACTCGAGCAGTGCCGCGCGAATCTTGTCTTGCATGGCTGGCGTCACACCCGCCGTCTTCTCGAGATAGGCCTCGACATCGCCAATCTGCTCGAACGCTGCGTGCAAGAACGCGGCGTCGGCGCTGAACAGAACACGCCGCATGTCTTCCGGCATCGCCAACAAAGGAGCGTGGTTGTCGGTCACGCCGAGTTGCGCCTGGTGGCGCGAGCGGATGAACTCCTCGAAGTTGCCCGACGTATTGGTCAGCAAATAATCCTGGATCGCGGTTTCCTCCGGCACGCCCAGAGATCGCAGCAGCACCGCGACCGCGATGCCCGTGCGATCCTTGCCTGCCGCGCAGTGGACGATCAACGGTACATCGCCATTCGCAATCGCGGAGAACATGCCGCCGATGCGCGGGCCCATCCACTCCGGAAGGGTGCGGTACAGCGCGATCATCGCATCAAACATTCCCGCCGCATTTTTCGGCCGATCCGCGGCCAGGCCACGAACCGTCGGTGTCACGATGCCATCGTCCCAGGAGAGCGCATTGACGTTTGCGTGCGGCCAGCGTGTCGGCTCTCGCTCGCGTTCCTCTGCGCGTCGCAGATCGCAAATCGCACGCACCTGGAGCCTGGTCAAAGGCGCGTGATCGTCCGCAGTGAAGTAGGTGAGCACGCCGGTGCGATACACCTTGCCCCAGCGCGTGTGGGAGCCTTGCTGAGTGCGATAACCGCCGATGTCGCGAAAGTTACAGCCGCCTTGAAACGAGAGCACACGTTCGCGCTCGGCGCGAACGGCGGAAGCCGGTGAAGTCATGGACACGCCTTACCAGGGAATCGAGTCGCAGTGTCGCACAGACACGGCCACGGTTCGACCTGTCGCCCGCGTTCTACCAGGGGAATTGGCTTCGACCTAGTGAGCGAAAGGCGACGGCGTGCCTGCCGGTTCAAGTAGATACGTGTCGGTGGCGTTCGCGCGCACGAAGCTCTGATCGCGTGTCTGATCCGGTGGCAGGGGCGCAAATATGCGCCACGATTGAGCGGGATTCAGCAGGGCCCACACCGGCGCGGCGATCCCGGGCCATACGTCCGGCGTATCGGTCGGGCGGCGCTCGCGCTCGCCCTCCACCTGCACCTCTTCGATGTCTTCACGAATGAACGTGGTCGCTAATATTCTATTGAGCTCTTCGGCGGTGTAGAGCTGCGTGATCAGCGGCGCACGCAGATCCAGCGGCTGGTGCGGGGGCGCTGTTTTCGCAGCGAAAACCGCCGTATTGGTCGCGGCGGGCGCCGGTTCTTCGGCCAGCCCATTGCCACTAAGCAATGCCCCGACGAGGATCATCGAGACCATCGAACCAGATCGATTGAATGTGATCATGGTGCGGCACCGACCAGCTCTGGTGATAGAAACGCCCTTGCTCCGCGGCCCTGGCTGCGATTAGTTTGCGCGGCCGAAGCCTAAGACCATGCAAGTCAAGAAGCAGTATGACGCCTGAAAGTTCCAGCTCCAATACGTCGTCCTCTCACGTGCGCTCGGGCGCTTTATCACACATTCGCGTGCTCGATATGAGCCGCGTGCTCGCAGGGCCTTGGTGCGGGCAAATCCTTGCCGACCTGGGCGCGGAAGTGATCAAGATCGAGCGGCCGGGCATCGGCGATGACACGCGCAGCTGGGGGCCTCCCTACTTGAAGGATCGCGACGGCAACGACACTCGCGAATCCGCGTATTTCCTCGGCGCCAATCGCGGCAAGAAGTCGCTGACGCTCGACATCTCCAAGCCCGAAGGTCAGCAGGTGGCCCGCAGGCTCGCGGCGCGCGTCGATGTGTTGATCGAGAACTACAAGGCCGGCGATCTCACGCGTTATAACCTCGGCTACGAGCAATTGAAGGCGATCAATCCGGGTCTCATTTATTGTTCGATCACCGGTTTCGGCCAGACCGGGCCGATGCGTCAGGTGGCCGGCTACGATTTCATCATCCAGGCCATGGGCGGCCTGATGAGCATCACGGGCGAGAAAGACGATCTGCCGGGCGGCGGCCCGCAAAAGGTTGGCGTCGCGGTCGCGGATATCACGACCGGCATGTACTCGACCGTGGCCATCCTCGCCGCGATCGTGCACCGGTCGCTGACCGGACAAGGTCAGTACATCGACATGGCGTTGCTCGATTCGCAGGTCGCGATGATCGCCAACATGAACATGAATTATCTGGTCGGCGGCAAAGCGCCGAAGCGGATGGGCAACGCACACGCCAACATCGTGCCGTATCAGGTGTTCGATGCGTCCGACGGTCAGTTCGTCGTGGCCGTGGGGAATGACGGACAGTTTGCGAAGTTCTGCGAGGCCGCCGGTCAGGCGTTCCATCGGGATCCACGCTTCCTGCGCAATGACGATCGGGTGCGCAATCGCGACGTGTTGATTCCGTTATTGGCGGCGGTATTGAAGCAACGGACGGTGTCGGCGTGGATCGCGCTGTTCGAGCCCCTGGGCATTCCGGTGGGCGGCATCAACAACCTGGCGCAGGTGTTCGATCACGCGCAGGTGCGCAGTCGTGGGATGCGGATCGATCTGCCGCATCCGCAGGCGGGCACGGTGCCCATGGTCGCGAACCCGATCAAAATGTCGGAGACACCGCTGAGCTATCAGTCAGCACCGCCCTTGCTCGGACAGCACACGCGCGAGGTGCTGGAGGACGCCGGGTTGACCGCGGCTGAGATCGAACAGCTGCAGGCGTCCGGCATTGTCTAAGGTCATCGCAAGCAGCCGTCCCTGGAGCCTTAGCCAGCCGGTACATCCGTGTACCGTCGTTCGCGCGGTTTGAAGCGACGTTAAGTCGCTTCAAAAGAAGCTCCCGCCCTCACCCCACCCGCAGTGGGCGCGGGCGGGAGACAAGGGGTGCTTTACTGATACTCCTCGTTGCGATATTCCACTGCGACCTGATGAGTCGCCGGGAACGTGTGGGAGCAATGGGAGACATCGAATTGCCACTTCTCGAGCACGCTGCGCTTGGCGGCGAGGTCGAGCAGCAGGTGACCGCTCGAGCGCTCCACGTCGGCGCCGGTGGCGCGTCCGTTCGCGTCGAGGGTTACATTGATCAGCACCGTTCCCTTTTGGCCCCGCAATTGCGAGCGCTCGGGAAAGTCGGTGTCGCTTTGGACCACTCGCATGCCGCACGAAGCGGAGATCGCAGTGGTGAGGGGAATCGCAGTCGTCGCGGCCAGGATCGCGAGGCCAGTGGTGAGCATGTTCATTGCCGTCTCCGGAACAGTAATCGGACGCCGTCGCAAAGCCCCTCCCCGCTGGCCACGCGGGGTAGGGCAGTTCTGACAGGCGGCATGTCGCATAGAGAGCTTCGATTGCACTGGCCGGGTGCCCGAGGCTACTGTACGAGACGCTACAGACCTGTCTGTTTGCATGCTACGTACAGGTCTGTAGCGCTGTCAAGCTGATTGAGGAGGCCCATGAGTCCAAGTGCAAAACCGCGCGCCGGTAGCGAAGGGGCGGCCGCGCCCACGGAAAGCGTCCGGGACCGGATTCTGAACACGGCCCGGGACCTGTTTTACAAGGAAGGGGCTCGCGCCGTCGGCGTGGACACCGTCGTTGCGCGCTCAGGCGTGGCCAAGACCAGCCTCTATCGCTGGTTCCCATCCAAGGACGCGCTGATCGTCGCGGTGCTGGAGCAGGAGCAAAAAGACCGCTGGGCGGGCTGGGACAAGACGGCTGCGCAGAGCGACCCGGAGCCACGCGCCCGCCTGCGTGCGCACCTCAACGGCATTGTCCGCTTCGTGAGCAGCTCACATTTTCGTGGCTGCCCCTTCATGAATATCACGGTGGAGTTCGCCGACCCTCAGCATCCGGCGCGCGTGCTCGCGACCGAGGAGATGCAGGAGCTGCGTCGGCGCCTGCGTGGGCTGGTCGACAACATCGAAGGGGTGCGCAACCCCGAGGAGCTCACCGAACAGTTGCTGTTGCTCGTCGATGGCGCGTTCTCGTCGGCCCAAGCTTTGGGCAAGAGCGGACCTCAGCATTTCCTGGTGGCCACGGCCGACGCGCTGGTCGACGCGCAGCTCAGGAAATAGCGATCACACGGCTTCGTTGCCGTGGGTTTCTCTGAGAAAGAATGTGCCGACGATCAGAGTCATCGCGCAGACGATGACCGGGTACCACAGCCCGGAATAGATATTGCCGGTGTACGCGATCATGGCGAAGGCGATGCTCGGCAGGAACCCGCCGAACCAGCCGTTGCCGAGGTGATAAGGCAGCGACATGGACGTGTAGCGGATGCGAGCGGGGAACAGCTCGACCAGCCATGCGGCGATCGGGCCGTAGGTCACCACGCCCAGCACCGAAAGAATGAACAACAGCAGGAACACCTTGCCGTAGTCGATGCGGTCCGGATCGGCGCTGGTTGGATAGCCGGCGTCCTTCAAGAGCGCAGACAGCTGTTGTTTGAAGGCCGCGGTGCGCGACGCGAATTCTGCGGCCGGCAGCGTCGAGCCGTCGAATGCGACGAGCGATTGCTCGCCCACTTTCACGATGGCGACCATTCCTACCGGCGCGGCTTCGTTCGAATAAGGAACCCGGGCGTTGGCCAGAGCCGTCTTCGCGACGTCGCATGAACTGGTGAAGCGTGCGCCGCCGATCGGATCGAACTGCAGGCTGCACTCGGCCGGGTCCGCCATCACGACGATCGGATGGCTCGCCTGAGCCGTCGCGATCGCGGGATTGGCGTAGTCGGTGAGACCTTTGAAGATAGGAAACATTGCCACGGCCGCGACCAAGCAGCCGAGCATCACCTGCGGCTTGCGGCCGATCTTGTCGGCCACCTTGCCGCTGAGCAGATAGAACGGTGTCGCTGCCGTCAGCGCGGCTGCTACTAGAAGATTCGACGTCGCAGGATCGACCTTGAGCGTCTGCGTGAGAAACAAATTCATGTAGACCAGCGCGACATAGCCGACGACTGCCTGCCCGGCCATTGCACCCAGCAGCGCCAGCAGCACCAGCTTCAGATTGCTCCACTGGCCGATCGATTCACGCACCGGTTGCTTGGACAGCTTGCCGGTATCGCGCATTTCCTTGAATACCGGCGACTCTTCCAGCTGCACGCGGATGTAGACCGAGATGCACAACAGGATGATCGAGAGCAGGAAGGGGATGCGCCAGCCCCACACTTCGAACTCCGGGCCCATCAGCCAGCGACAGCCGAGAATTACGATCAGCGACAGGATCATGCCCGCTGTCGCAGTGATCTGAATCCAGCTCGTGTAGTACGCGCGTCGGCCCGGCGGCGCGTGCTCGGCGATGTAAGTCGCCGCGCCACCGTACTCACCGCCGACCGCCAGGCCTTGTAACAATCGCAAGGTCACCAGGATGATTGGGGCGGCGATGCCTATGGTTTCATAGGAGGGCAGTACGCCCACCAGCGCCGTCGCCAAGCCCATCAGCACGATGGTGATCAGGAATGTTTTCTTGCGGCCGGACAGATCGCCGAGCCTGCCGAAGATCACCGCTCCAAAGGGCCGGACCGCGAAGCCCGCGGCGAATGCGAGCAGCGCGAAAATGAATCCGGTGGTCTCGTTGACGCCAGAGAAGAATTGTTTGCTGATCACGGCCGCGAGCGAGCCGTACAAGTAGAAGTCGTACCATTCGAACATCGTGCCCAGCGATGAAGCGACGATGACGCGACGGTGCGTGCGATCGATCCCTGTCGCCGGCGCGGCGACGGTCTCCCCCGAGACTGCGACCATTGATGTGCCCGCTGTTGGCGCCCGCCAAGCATGGGCGTGGCGCACAGTACAGCACAAAGATTTGCGCCCGGTGCGAGCCTGACGGATCTCTACAAACGCTTCCGCTGTGCGGACGCGGAGCACACAAATCCGACCCCTGGCCCCTCCCGTGCACGCAAAGGGGGAAACAGGATCGCATTTATCCGATCGTGGTTATCAGCTACCCGCAGACATTTCGGCCTCGAGTTTCTCGCTGGCGGCGAGCCACTCGGTTTCGACGTTCGCGATGTCGCGCTTCAGCTGCGTCTGCTTTTGCAGCAGTTCCTGCAGCTTTTGCTTCGAGCTCGGGTTGTAGATGTCGGGTTCGGCGAGCGCGGTCTCGACGCTCGTTCGTTCCTGCTCCAGTTTCGCGAGCTGTTTTTCCAAGCGCGCAATATCGGCCTTGATCGGGCTGAGGCGATTGCGGCGCTCGGCTTCTTCGCGCTTGCGTTGTTTCTTTTGTTCGGCGCTGAGCGCGGCGGCCGTGGTCTCTTCTTCAGCGCTGGTTTCCGCGGCTTCGCGCGTTTGGAACCATTTCGCGTAGTCGTCCAGGTCGCCATCGAAGGGCTGCGCGCGTCCTTGGTCGACCAGAATCAGCTCGTCGGCGACGGCGCGCAACAGGTGGCGATCGTGCGAAACGAGCACGACCGCGGCTTCATAGTCTTGCAGCGCCATCGCGAGCGCCTGGCGCATCTCGAGGTCGAGATGATTGGTGGGCTCGTCGAGCAGCAACAGATTCGGTCGCAAGTAACTGGTCAGCGCCAGCACCAGGCGTGCCTTCTCGCCGCCGGAAAATGGACCGACCGGCTCGAAGACGCGATCGCCGCTGAAGCCGAAACTGCCCAGGAAGCCGCGCAATTCCTGTTCAGTCGCTTTCGCCGCGGCTTCGCCACCCAGGCGTTTCAAGTGGCCGAGCGGAGAGTCGTCCACACTCAGCTGTTCGAGCTGGTGCTGGGCGAAGTAGCCGATCTTCAGATCGCGCGCTTCGGTGCGCTTGCCATCGAATGCGGTGAGCTCGCCGGCGAGCAGTTTCATCATCGTCGACTTGCCGGCGCCGTTGCGGCCGAGCAGCGCGATGCGGCTGCCGGGCGCGATGGTCATGTTGACGTTTTCCAGCACGACCCGTTCGCCGTAGCCGACCGATTGTTTCTCCAGCGCGAGCAGCGGCCGGGGCAACTTCTGCGGCGCCAGGAAAGTGAACTCGAACTGTGAGTCGACGTGCGCCGGCGCGATCTTCTCCATGCGCTCGAGCGCTTTGACACGGCTCTGTGCTTGCTTGGCCTTGCTCGCTTTCGCTTTGAAGCGTTCGATGAAGCTCGTCATGTGCTTGATCTCGCGCTGCTGCCGCTCGTACATGGACTGCTGTTGCGCGAGCTGCGAAGCGCGCTGCTCTTCGAACGCGGAGTAGTTGCCGGTGTAGATTTTCGCCGCGCCGTTTTCGATGTGCACGATGCGACCGACCGTGCGATCGAGGAACTCACGATCGTGCGCGATCATCAGCAGTGTGCCTTGGTAATTGCGCAGCCACTGCTCCAGCCAGATCACCGCGTCGAGGTCGAGGTGGTTGGTGGGCTCGTCGAGCAACAACAGATCGGATCGGCACATCAGCGCTTGCGCGACATTGAGCCTCACTCGCCAGCCGCCGGAGAAGGCGCTCACCGAACGTGTCTCATCGGCAGCTGAGAAGCCCAGGCCGTGCATCAACTTGCCCGCGCGGCTGCGTGCGTCGTAGCCGCCGAGCGCGGCGTAGCGGGCATGCAGTTCGCCCAACTTGGCGCCGGCGTTGCTCGCTTCAGCTCGTTCGATCGCCGCTTCGGTCTCGCGCAGTTCCTCGTCGCCATCCATCACGAACTCGATCGCGGGCCTGTCGGTCGCCTCCAGCTCCTGCGCCACGTGCGCGACGATCAACTGCGACGGGTACTCGACACTGCCCGCATCCGGTTGCAGCTCGCCCAGCACCAACGCCAGCAAGCTGGATTTGCCGCACCCATTGGCCCCCACGATGCCCACCTTCTCCCCGCGATACACGGTGAAGGACGCATCCGAAATCAACAGGCGCGGACCGCGCCGGAGGGCGAGGGAGGAGAAGGAGAGCACGGCGGTTCTGCTGGGCTGGTCAGGTAAGCGGGCGGAAATTGCGCGCGAATCCTAACTGGTTCGTCGGGTTCTGGCTAACGCGAGCGCCTTACCTGGGTACAGGAATCGGACCACTACATAGCCCATGCCCACGATCTGCAGAAAGTTCTCGACGGTGATGAGTGGGATCAGCCACTGATACTCGAGGAAGTTCAGCCCGCCGAGACCGATGGCGAGCGTGAGTGCGATATGAAAGATGAGAAAGCAGGAAATCCAGGCGATTACCGCGCAGGACCACTGTTGCCTCAACCTGAAGAACGCCTTTCTGCCATCGAGTTCTACGCGTTCCCGATCAGCCGCACACGTCCGATTTGAGATCGGGATCGACTTCTTCCTGTCCCCCGATGTCCGCCTTGAGCGCGGACGTGCCAGGCGCCGAACTCACGCCTGAGCCGATTCCGAATGACGGGCATCGAGACGACAAACAAGCGCGACAGCTCTTCGATCGAAGCAACGTGCCGGTATTCGTCGAGCATGTCCCTGGGCACGAGGAGGTGAGCCGCGAAGGCATTCGCCGCCTGCTCTTTTTCGTCAATGATCATGAGGCTTGGATCTCGAAGCATGACGCGGTAGTCGTTACTGGCGGCCCATTCCCGATGCAGCAGCCTGTGTCCCAGTTCATGTGCGATGGTGAACGTCTGTCGCTTGGGGTATTCGCCCTTCGCGATGTAGATGGCATCGTCCTGAGCATCATAGAAGCCCGAAACATTGGGATGTCTGGGCATGCTCACGAACGAGACTTTCACGCCGAGCTCGCGTGCGATAGTCACTGGATTGACCGGCGGTGCGGAGAAGCCGAACTCATCCAAGATCCTGTTGGCTTCACCAATGGCTCCAGCGAAATCCGCCGTGGCGGGCTTTCGTTGCAGGGGAACGACCATGCCAGTGCCTTGAGGTGTAGTCATGGCTTGCCTTACTACCCGGAGCGCACCGCGGTATGCAACTTTGGCTGTTGTGAAGTTCCGCGCACTATCCCGCGGAGGACCACGCGCAGACGAGCAAATCCTTTCGGAGGGGGCGAATGCGCAATGGCGACGGGGCGATTACGACGCGAACAACTCGCTGACCTTGGCGCGTCCGCTTTCTTGGGTCAGGACGAGGGATAGGAACTCGTCCGCGGTCATGGCGTCGCCGAAGAGGCGGCCCTGGCCGTAGTGGCAGCCGCGGTTGCGGAGGAAGTTGAATTGCTCTTCGGTCTCGACGCCTTCGGCGACGACTTCGACTTCGAGGGCTTTGCCCATGTCGATGATGGTGCGAACGATGGTGGCGTCGTCGCTGTTGATGGCGGCGTCGCGGACGAACGACTGGTCGATCTTCAGCGTGCCGATCGGGAACTGTTGCAAGGCCGACAGCGAGGAGTAGCCGGTGCCGAAGTCGTCGATGGACAGGTGCAGGCCCATGGCATACAGCTCGTCCAGCAGTTTGATGGTGCGCTTCGGGTCGACCATCAAAGTCGTCTCGGTGATTTCCAGCTCGAAGCAGGTCGGCGACACTTCGTGACGACGGAACACCGATTTGCAGCGAGTGATGAAGCTCGCCTGGCGCAGCTGTTTCAACGACAGATTGATCGACACGCGGCCCGGGTTTTTGATCTTGTCCTGCCAGCGGTGATAGTCGGCGCAGACGCGGTTCAACACCCACTCGCCGATGCCGAGAATCAGATTCGTCTCTTCGGCCAGCGGAATGAACTGCGACGGCGGGATATCGCCATGCCCCGGCAGGCGCCAGCGCAGCAGCGCTTCCGCGCCCACGATGCGGCCGTCGCGCAGGTCGACCTTTGGCTGATACACCATGATCAGCTCGTCACGCTCGAGCGCACGGCGCAGCTTGCTCTTCAGCATCAAACGTTCGACCGCAGCGGCGTTCATGTCGGGCGAGTAGAACGCGAAGCTGTTGCCGCCGTTTTGTTTGGAGTGATACATGGCCGCGTCGGCGTTGCGGATCAGGTCGATCACGTTCTCGGCGTCCTTCGGGCAGAACGCGATGCCGACGCTGGCGGTCAGGAACACTTCCTGCTGATCGACGTAATACGCTTTGCAGACTTCGGCGAGCACCATGCGCGCGAGGTTGGCGGCCTGTGTGCGCTCGTCCTCGGTGTCTGCGAAGCCTTCGATGAACAGGCCGAACTCATCGCCCGCCAGGCGCCCGACCACAGCTTCACGCGGCAGGATGCGAATCAAACGTTCGCTGAGCACTTCGAGCGTGCGGTCGCCCGCGGCGTGACCGAACGTGTCGTTGATCTCTTTGAACCGATCCATGTCCAGATACAGCAGCACGATGCCGCGATCGTTACGTCGCGCGCGGGCGATCGCCTGCTGCAGCATGTGCTGGAACTGCATGCGGTTCGGCACTTTGGTCAGTGCGTCGTAACGAGCGAGGTAGCGGATGCGCCGCTCGGCCCGCTTGCGATCGGTGATGTTGCGAACGACGAAGATCGTGCCCTGGAACTGCGGATCGTCGCCCGCGATCGGTGCGCCCGACAACGACACCGGAATGGTCTGCCCGCTGTGCGTGGCGATGACCGTCTCGCGGGTTTCGACGCCGGCCGCTTCGAGTGAAAAGTTTTCACGCTCGTTTTCGGCGATCAGGTTGATGAACGGCTGGCCGGCGATCTCTTCTTCGTTGTAGCCGAACAGCCGGACCGCCGCATCGTTGATCTTGCGCACCATGCCGTCCGGCGAGGTCACCAGCACGGCATCGTTCATGCTGTTGAGGACGATGGTCAGATAGTTCTTGGTGATGGTCGTCTGGCGCAGGTTCTGACGCATGCGATCCAGCGCCATCTCCAGCTCGGCGATCTCATCGTTGCTGGTGACTTTGTGCGGGCGAGTGTAATCGCCTTCGCCGATGCGCTCGGCCGAGCGGATCAGCTCGACGATCGGTCGCTCCAGGCGCTGCGCCAGCATCCAGGCGACCAGCGTCAGCAAGCCGGTGATGAGCACGCCCACGCCGGTGACGATCCAGATGCGGCGCTCGAAGTCGCGCTGTTGAACACGCTCCAGTTGCGATTTCAATGCGAGTGCAGTGTCGGCCAGGCCGGGACGACCGACGATGATCTCCAGGGCCCCGAGCGACTCGACGCCGCCGAGGCCGCGACGGATCGTGCGCTTGTCCCGATCGGTGATCTGCTGAATCCACTGATCTTGCCGAATCGTCTCGTAGATGATGGAGCCGTCCGGCGCTACGACGCGCGCCGAAATCGAATACGGATTGTTCAGCAGCGAGTCGACGACTTTTTCGACAGTCCCCTGGTCGTGGTCGAGCAGCGCTGTTTCCAGGGCTTGGGCGCCCGCGGCGGCCATGTCGCTCGCCAGCAGGTCCAGCCGCTGCGCCTCGGCGTTCAACAGCGAGCGCTCGCCCTGGCGGACCAGCACATCGCTGGACTTGCGATAGTCGAGGTATTCCAGCAGGAACAGGGTGGCGGCAATGGCGACGCCCGCCGCGATGGCGACGGAGAGCAACCTGATTTTGAGGCCCCGCGATCTCAACCCATACTCCGCGACTTACCTGCTTGTGCTGCCGAAGTGCCTCGGCTTCGGCACGGTGGCACTACCGCTTCGTTCCGGCATGATACTCGGGTTTTCCGCTGTGGCGAGACACCTGACCTACTTGTCGGTTTTTTTAACATACCGAACGATTAGAATGTTAAAAAGCGCGGCAAAAGCCGCTATTTCGTAACTATTTTCGGCATCGTTTGGTTGCTTAGGACGCAGATTGTAATGAACGAGCTCGAGCTCACCGGACAGGCGCGCAGTCATGTCGTGGAATTGAGTGACCCGCGCTGCATGCTTCACTATGAAGCAGTGGCATCCTTTCTGGCGATGAGAGATGCCGCGCGAGAGGCCGGCATCGATCTCACGCCGCGCTCCAGTTTCCGGGACTTTCAGGCCCAGGTCGGCATCTGGAATCGCAAGTGGAGCGGCGAGCGGGCCATCTACGATCGGCAGGGCGCATTGCTCGATCGCAAGCAGCTGTCGGACTCGGCGGCCGTCGATGCGATTCTGTGCTGGTCGGCGATTCCGGGCGGCAGCCGCCACCACTGGGGCAGCGATGTGGATGTCATCGACGCCGCCGCGGTACCGCCGGGTTACACGGTCGAGTTGTTGCCTGCCGAGTACGCGGCGGATGGAATATTCGGGCGGCTGTCGCAATGGCTCGATGCGAACATGCGCCGTTTCGGATTTTATCGGCCGTACCGCACCGATCGCGGCGGCGTGAGTCCCGAGCCCTGGCACTTGAGCTACGCGCCGATTTCACAACCGGCGCTGGAATCGCTGAGCCTGTCGACCTTGCGGCGAGTCCTGGACGCCAGCAACATCGAAGGCAAGCCACACGTGCTGGCGCGCCTGCCCGAAATCTACACGCGCTACCTGCTGGCGGTGGACACGCCGGTCTGAATCAGTCCGCCTGCGGCTGCCGCTGCCTGAAGTTCCTTACCCAATCGAGGAAACGCAGCGGCATCCAGCGTTTCATCCGCCACATCGTGCGGGCCGCTTTGGGTACCACGATGTAGATCTGGCCGTCGGCGGACGCTGTCAGCAAATCGCGCGCGGCCTGCTCGACCGGATATTCCGAACTCTGTGTTGCTTTGTTTGCAAGCAGCCGCGCGTGCGCCGGGCCGCGAAATGTTTCCAACAGCGAAGAGCGAAAGAACGTCGGCATCACCACGGACACCTGGGTGCCGGCCGAGCGCAATTCGTTTACTAACGTTTCGCTGATCGACACGACCGCGGCCTTGGTGGCGTTGTACGAGATCATGCCCGGCGCCGACGCGAATGCCGCCGCGCTCGCCACATTGATCAGCAGGCCGCTGCCATTGCGTTGCAGATGAGGAATGGCGGCGCGCGAGCCGTGCACGACGCCCATGACGTTGATGTCGATGATCCAGCGCCAGTCTTCCAGCGACACTTCCATCATCGAGCCGCCGCCGGCGACGCCGGCATTGTTGATCATCACGTCTAGGCCGTCGTGAGTCGCGGCGAACGAATTCACGGCGACCGTGAGCTCGTCCGCTTGGGTGACATCGCCCGGATAGGCGACCACTTTCACACCGGCTTCGGCGAACTGCGCTTCGACACTGGTGAGGCGCTCCAGATTGCGATCGAACAGCCCGAGCGTCCAGCCGTCGGCGGCCAGCGCCTTTGCCAATTCGAGACCCAGACCACTGCCCGCGCCGGTGATGAAGACGCGCTTATGTGGAAACCGGGCATTCAGTCGGGTGAACCGTAAACTCATCAATCCCTCGCAACTACAGAGCTCCCTCGCAGGAGGCTCGTGGCAGGATGCCCGATCCCGACATCAAAATGCGCGGACCGACCACGCACCCCAGGCAGCTGCCGCCATCAGCACCAACCCCGGCGTCAGCTCAGTGGCGTAGCGTCGATCGCCCAGCGAAAATGCAATGGCCGTCTTGCTCACGATGTTGGTCGAGAAGCCGACCAGCACCGCGAGCGCCGCGAACTCCGTGTGCGCCCGGCCACTCGCGGCCAGCGATGCTGACGAAATTGCGGCCGCATGGGCATCGGTAAAACCAGCGACGCCGGCTGCGATCATCAACCCCCGGTCGCCGAGCCATTGGGTCAGCAGTGCCGAGATCAGCAGCGTCACTCCGACCACCAGCACGAAGACGATGGCGGTCTTGGGCTCGAAGGGCCGGCCTTTGGGCGCATCGCCAGGTCCTGACTTCTCGCGGAAACTGCGCAGCGCAAAGATGCCTGCGTAAGCAACGGCCGCGATTCCCGACGCGATCAGCGAAGGTATGAGCATCAACAGCGTCGGCGTGCTCACCAGGCCAACGACGATTGCGAGTTGAATCACGGTTGCCACGGACGAGGCGGCAGCACCGGCGACTGCGCCCTTACGTAGTTCCGGCTGACTCTTGGTGCGCGCGCCCATGGCGCCGATGGTGGCTGTGCTCGACACGAAGCCCGACAGCAACCCGGCGATCGCGAGTCCGGTCTTGGCGCCGAAAGCGCGCAACGCGACGTAACCTAGCGCGTTGATCGCCATGACGAGCACCGCGAGCATCCACAGCTTGCGCGGCTGCACGACGCCCCACGAATCGATCGGTTCGGTCGGCGTGAGCGGCAGGATGACCAGCGCGGCGGCCGCGAGCAGCAGACCGTCGCGCACCTCTTCATCGGTCAGAACGTTCTTGACCCAGTTGTGTGCGGAGCTGCGGAAGGCGAGCAGGATGGCGACGATCACGGCCAACGCGGCGGCGAGACGGGGATCCCGAACCGCCAGGCCGCCGAGCAGGAAGGTCACGACCATGGCGATCTCGGTGGTGAGTCCGGGATCGGTATCGCGAGTGCGCACATAGCCCACCGCGATCAGCAGGCCGATGACGCCGCCGGCGGCGATGAAGACATAAACGCCGCCGATCCACAGACCGAGTGCGCCGGCGAGTGCGATGAGGGTGAAGGTGCGAAGTCCGGCGACGGCGCGGTTCGGGCCGGTGCCTTTACTGCGTTCGCGCTCGATGCCGATCAGGAAGCCGACGGCGAGGGCGACGCCGAGGTTGAGCCAGCTGGGTTCGGGAGTGTCGGGCATCCCGCCATGTTAGCGGGAGGCCGGCTCAGCCGCTCTTCCACACCTGCTTCAGATGGCCGATGACCAGCGAGCGGATGTTCTGCACTGGGTTGCGTTCCCAGGTGAAGCACGGCGGATCGCGACGGAGCATGGGCCAGCGGCCGGTGCGCAGCACCTCGCTGAGATAGCTCAGGTTGGCTTCGATCGCTTCCATATACGGGTTGCGACCGTTGAACAGCGATTCCAGGTAGCTGTACGCGCTGCCGAACTCGCCATCCAGGCGAGAGCGCCGCACGTCCTCGATGAAGCCGGGCGTCTGCCGCAGCACATCCAGGCCGGAGCTGTACTTCACCTGAGTCTTGCCGGTCGAGTCGCTGGGCATGGCGATGCCGCCCAGCACGAATTCGGGATAGAGCCGGTCGCGGCATTTTTCCAGGTAGCAGCGATCCGACATCTGGGCGATCAGGTCGCCGGTGCCGATCAGGTGACCGAGCTTGCGGTCGCGTGGGTCGTCGAGGCGGATCTGGTCGAACTGCACTTCGTAACCGGTGAAGTGCACGATCTTGGTCGCCACCGGCACCCATTCGGCCATGCCAATGGTGGGCAGGTAACGACCGATGAACTGGGCGCTGCGGCTGACGTGGCTGAGCGTGAACTCGGCGCCGTTGCGATGAGTCTGGTCGTCGGTCTGACGAATGTAACCGGCGTCGTGAAACAACGCGGTGACCACGCCGAGGATGGCGCGCTCCGGGCCGAGGCGCTCATCGGCCAGGTGGGTGCGATCGTAACTGACGATCAGGCGTGCGACGGCGAGCGTGCCGTCGAGCGAGTGCTGCAGATCGTGATAAACGGTGTCGCAGCCGTAGTAGCCGGGAAACTGGCCGTTGAACAGGCGCTCGAAATCCCGGAACGCCGTGTCCACCCGGTCGAGCGGGTAGTGCGGCCAGCTCTGTCGAAACAAATCGACCACAGCCCGACGGACCGCGTCGGGTGAGCTCACCTGCACGGTATTGGTGACATCGAAATCGCTGCGCCGATACTGCATCTCTAGCGGGAAACTCGTTGGGGAAATGACCAACGATGCCGCGAGTCTAGTCGGCTTTCGGCGTTTGTCCATGTCGGAAAAATTGTCAGGGTTTGGCGTCACCGGTTGCGGCGGAGCGGCTTTTTCAGCGGATTTACCCACACTTTTTGCCGCAGTGTCGGACCCCGGACGCTGCAGCATCGCCAACGACTTGTTATCTATGTGACCAGCTTCACACAAATCGGTGAGCCAGAAACTCGCCTGAACACGTCTGTGCGCAAACCGTCCCGAGCGACTCGATGCGCCTTGTTAAGTCCGTTCCTGGGTGCGCTTGATGTCGGCAATGCCTGCTTCGATCATCGCCGTGACCGTCGGCTCCAGTTCGTTGGGCAGCAGGTCGGAGAGCCAGGTGAATCGACAGGCGCCGTCGTCCAGCGGCGTGACATGCGCCGCGCCGTTGTAGTGGACGAACGGTTCATCGACGATGGCCCAGCAGACGCGTCGCGCGGCGTCATCGACGCTCACGATCATCTCGCGCGCCTGTCGTCCGTTGGCGAATGTCACCAAGCGGACATCTTTGGCTTCCATCTTGGTGTCGATCACGAAGCCGGGGCACAGCCGCGTATGCAGCGCACCCACGTCACGCATCGCGTCCCACACCTGGTCGGCCGACGCCTGAATACGAACTTCACGATGGATGCTGGCCATGACTGCTCTCCTCGAGGAACGAGCAGTCAGCTTAGACCTGGCCGATCGGCCTCGCTGTCAAAATCTTATGCTAGACGCGCGGCAGGGTCGGGTAGCGCGTGTGCCAGAAACGTTCGTAGTAGATCGGTGCGATGGACGCGAAGCCGGCCTCATAGGCGAGCGTGATCTTGTCGCCGCCGATCAGCTGCACCTCGGCGACTTCGATCTGCACCCTGCCTTCCTGCTTGAAGTCGCCCCAGATGCACTTGCGAACGTGCAGCGGCGAGAACTCGAAGCGTGTTCCGCGGTAGATGCCGAACACGCGAGTGGTGGTCATGACGTACCAACGCTGACCGTCGATGAAACAACTCACCACGCACAGCTCGCCCGGATTCAACTGAATCACTCGCGCCAGCGCATCGTGCACCTCGCCGAGCTGAGTGAAGCTCCAGTTCGATTGCTTCACGTGACTGCGAATGTACTGCAGTACCGCGGCTTGAATGACTGAGTGCGGCCAATCGCTCATAAGCAAGCTGTTTCCGTGCGCCACTTCCGTGTTAGCCAGAATTGGGGGCAGGCATCATAGCGTCCGATCAGGTGGCTGAATATAGAGACAGGGATGACAGCATCGGCTCCAGCGCAGCGCGCAGTGTGGGCAAATTCTGGAAATGAATGCCGTGCATGCCGGCGGATATCGCCCCTTGTATGAACTGGGAATCGTCGTCGACGAATACTGCTTGCCGGGCGGGTACTCTGCAATGTTCGAGCAGGCGCGTGAACACCAGCGGGTCCGGTTTGCGCGCGCCGAATTCATAACTGGCGTGCAGATTCTTCGTGAATACTCCGCAAACTTCGGGCACGAGCTCCGGCAACGCTTCGTGTAACAACGCGCCGTTGTTGGTGAGCAAAGCCAGTCGCACGCGTTCGCTGAGCGAGCGGGCGTAGTCCACCATGTCGGGCCGCAACCGCATGGCGGAGCGCCGAGCGGCCACCCATTGGTCCCGTGACAGCTGATAACCGAGGCGCTCGTTGAACGCTGCGAGATACGCATCACCCGTGCGATACGCGCCTGCCTCCGCGCCACGCTCGAAATCCGAGCCCCAGATGGCGGCGTGAATATCGGCCGCAGGCCTGCCGGTGAGGCGCTCCAGGAACTGCAGGCGCAGCTGCGGTTCGAAGTCGATCATCACGCCGTCGAAATCGAATACCACCAGGCGGATGTCATGACTCATGGCTTGGCCTGGAACTCCGGATCCGACAGCTTTACTTCGGTGAGCGGGCCATATTTACGCAGCCCATCGCGAATGGCTTCGGCCTTGCCGATCACGACCAGCACCAATTGCTGGCTCGTTGGGATGACTTCGTCGATGACGCGCTTGGCGTCCTCGAGCGACACGGCCGCGAGCTTGTTGCCGTAGTCGTCGATGTAGCTGCGGTCGAGCCCATAGAACTCGAGCGTTGCGAGCTGATAAGCCCACTGCGAGCCGGTTTCCAGGGCGAGCGGATATTGGCCGAGCACGTAGCTCTTGGCGGATTCGAGCTGCGCGGCGTCGATCGATCCGCTGTGCAGCTTGTCGAGCGTGGCGAGCGCGAGGTCGATGGCTTCGATGGTTTTCTCGGTGCGGGTGAACGAGCCGAGCTCCCAGCTGCCGCCCTGGGTCATGCGATCGAAGCTGGAGTTCGCGCCGTAGCTCAAGCCACTGCGAATGCGCAGCTCGGTGTTGAGCATCGAGGTGAAGCGTCCGCCGAACAGCGTGTTGACGATGTCGAGCGAAGCCCGCCGCGGATCGCTCCTGGCAACACCGACGTTGCCGCACCAGAAATACGATTGCACGGCGTCTGGCGCATCGACCAGCAGCACGCGACGCGCAGTGACCTCGGCTTGCTTGCCCACTACGGGTAGAGACTTTCCAGCCTTGCGCCAGTTGGCGAAGGCGCTCGACAACAAGGTTTTCAGCTGCGCGGTCTTGAAGTCACCGGCGACGGCGATGATGACTCGATCTGCGCCGACGTGATCATCGTAGTACTGCCGGACATCGGCGTGCTTGATCGCCGCGAGGCTGGCTTCGCTGCCGCCGACTGAACGGCCATAGGGATGAGCGCCGAACAAGCTCGCCGCGCCGTAGATGGGCGTGAGCGCCGAGCGATCTGAATCTTTCTCGGCGCGAATGAATTCGATGGATCGGTCGCGCAATGTTTCGAACTGTTCTTGTTCCAGGCGCGGTCGCTGCAGCACATCGGCCAGTAACTCGACCATCAGCTTCTGATCACGCGCCAGGAACGATCCGCCCACAGAGATGCTCTCGGTGCTCGCGCCGGTCTCGATCGAGCCGCCGACCGATGCGACCGTTTCCGCGAAAGTGTTCGCGTCGCGATTGCCCGCGCCCTTCTCGAGCAGGCTGGCAAGCAGGCTGGCGGTGCCGAGGCGATCTGTCGGGTCGGTCAGTGCGCCGCCGCGAATCACCGCAGTGAATGAGATCAGCGGCACATCGTGACGCTCCATCAACAGCAGCGTGGCGCCGTTGGCGAGCTTCACTCTCTCGAAGTCAGGTGTCTTCACGGCGCTGGCCGCGAACGCGGCGGGCGCGGCGAGTGAGCAAACAGTCGCGGCGATGACGACAAAGCGACGGAGGCGGTTCATTTCGCACCTCCAGACTGGGTCTGCGCTTCGTTCGGTGGGGGCGGCGATTTCAACACGCCCACCGTTCGGTTCGTCGATCGCAGCAACTCTGCGGCGAGTTTCTGAATGTCCTGCTGTGTGACCGCTTCATAAGCGCGCGGCTCATCGAACAGCTTCTTGTGACCGCCTTGCAGGACCTCGAAGGTGCCGAGCGCCTGCGCTTTGCCATCGATCGTCGCGAGGCCGCGCCAGAAATCGGCGAGCGCCTGGCTGCGAGCGCGAGCCAGCTCGTCTTTGGTTACGCCTTGCTCGATCAGTCGCTCGACCTGTCGAGTGAACTCGGCCTCGGCTTGCTTGGCGTCGCCATCGGCTGGCAGCGAAAGGAAGAACCACACCAGGCCAGGATCGAAGCCCGCGGTGAAATAACTATCTGCCGAGATCGCCAGCTTCTGCTCCTCCACCAGCGCGCGGTGCAGGCGGGATGCATCGCCATCGGTCAGTACGCGCGTGAGCAAATCCAGAGCGGGCCGCCGCGGATCCTTGCCGGAAATGCCGTGATATGCGAACTGGACGAGCGGGGTTTGCGCATCGGCATTCACCGCGACCCGTCGCTCGCCGAGCTGTTCCGGCTCCTCGGTCTTCACCGGTCGCGGCGGCTCCTGTTTGGGAATGGGCTCGAAGTATTTGCGGGCCAGTGCGATCGCCTTGTCGGGCTCGACATCGCCGACCAGCACCAGCGTGCAGTTGTTCGGCGCGTAGTAGGTCGAGAAGAATTTTTTCAGATCGTCGATGGTCCACGACAGGATGTCCGACGGCCAGCCGATGGTGGGGATGGCATACGGGTGTGCGACGAAGGCGGTCGCCTGCACCTGCTCCTGCAGCCGGCCTTGATGACTGTCATCGACGCGCAAGCGCCGCTCGGAGTGCACCACATTGCGCTCGCTCTCGACCACCTTGGGATCGAATGAGAGATTCTGCAGGCGATCCGCTTCCAGCTCGAAGACAGTTTCCAGCGCCGAGCGCGGGAACCAATCCTGGTAGACGGTCACGTCGTCGCTGGTGAATGCGTTGTTACGCGCGCCATTGGCTTCGAGTATCTGATCGAACTCGCCGGGTGCGCGCGTGCTGGTGCCGTTGAACATCATGTGCTCGAAGAAATGCGCCAGGCCGGTGATGCCGGGCGCCTCGTTGCGGCTGCCGACGTGCACCCAGTTGTAGAGCGCGACGTTGGGGATGTCATGGTCCGGCCAGACGATGATCTGCATGCCATTGGCCAGGGTTGCGGTACGCACTTCGTTGCCGCCCGGGACCTGCGCAAAAGCTACCGGCGCGACCAGCGCCAATCCCACCAACAGTGATCGAATCATGGAAGCTCCTGCAATGAGAGCCGGCATGATAGCGGTGTCGAGAGGGGGAGGGAGCCGCGTGCGTTGGGCAAAAAAAAGCGCCGCCAGCGGGGAAGAACGCGTGGCGGCGTGAGATCGAACTCAAGGGCTCGCTCGCGAGCCAGCTTGGAGGTTCAGCGCATAAATGCCAGCTCTTCAGTGCAACCGCTGTGCCAGCGTCTGTAAAAATTCCATAGTTGATCGGCGGCGCACCGAATCAGTCACTTATAGATCGTGGTATGACCGTCGGGCAGACGCACGACTGACGCGAAGTGTCAGCTTCGGACCGCTTCGGTGACTTGGGTCACGGACTGACGCCATTCGCCGACTGCACCCTGCATGACTACTGCGCGACCAACGGTCGATAATCCGCGCTCGCTTGTCTGGAGATGTTCATGGCCGATACACCCCGCCGCCGTCTTGCCGATCGTGTGTCCAGCAGCCCGACGTTCGTTGGCTCGGGCTCGCGGTTCACGGGTGACCTCGAATGTGCCGGCGACCTGGTGGTCGGGGGCAGTGTGATCGGCGATGGCGATGTGCAGGGGGCGCTGACCCTATCCGACGGCAGCCGCTGGGAAGGCGAGCTTCGCGCCGGCAATGCAGTCATCGCGGGCGAGGTCGTCGGTTCGGTCTCGGTGGCGGAGAAGTTGGAGCTGCGCGCGACCGCTCGCATCAAAGGCTCGCTGAAGGCGCGCTCGATTGCGGTCGCCAAGGGCGCCATCATCGAAGGCGACATGGCCGTCACCAGCGGCACGCCGGTCGTGCATTTCGAAGAGAAGCGCGGCGATAAATAGCTCGACTACTGGCAGCTCGACAGGCTGTCGATCCACTGCGAGATCAGCGTTACGCCGGCGGTGTCCGGCGTGAGCGATGCCAGCGGCGGCATCGCCGAGGAATCGCGGCGGTTCATGCGATTCACCACCAGCGAGTTGGCCGAGCTGCCTGGTGCGATCACGCGCGCGTTCGAACCCAGTCCAAGATCGCCGGCCTGAGGCACGGCGTCGCAGGCATTGGTTGCGATCAAAGAGGTCGTGTAACGAAAGTCGAGGTTGGTCGGCGTCGCGCTGCCCGGCCGATGACACTGCGAACAGTTCGTGTGCAGGTAAGCGCGAGCGCGTTCGCTGAGCGTTCCGGTCGCGCCGTACGGATCTGGCATCGAGGGCTGAGTCGATGCATCGGCGATCGCTGGCGTCAGCACGCCGATGTGGTTCAGCGTCGTGAGCTCGTTCGCCGAGCGATTGGTTTGCGGATAGGTGAACGAGCGATTGAGCTGCGCCGTCTCCAGTCCCAACGAGCGCCCCGCGGCTTCCGTGTGACAGTCGAGACATTGGCCCTCGCTTGGGAATATCCAGCTGCGGCCGCCACCGAGATCGCGCGTGGCGCCGCCTTCCAACAGCGTTGCCTGCGTTTGCTCCGCATTCCATTCGTAGCTGAAGCCGCCCCACGCCCCGTCGGGGTGACGCATGAACAGGCGCGTCTCGACCAGCTGCGTGCCGATGCGGAAGTTCTTCATCAGCACCGTGCCGCTCGGGAAGCTCCAGTCGCCGTCGACGCCAATGCTGATGCCCTGGCCCTCCGGCAGCGCGATCCAGCGGTCCTTCTCCGCGCCATCCGACCAGAAGGGCGCATTGACTGCGTAAGGAATCAGGCCCGAGGCGGGCTGTTTGGGATCGGTCGAGCTGACACAGCCGGTTTCGCTCAACTGCCGAGGTGCAGTGCCGGCGCCTGCGACCGAATCGAAGTCGATCCGTTGCAGAGTGCCGCCGTAGTCGACCACATACAATTCGCCGTCATTGCCCTGGCCGAAGGAAGAAATATTCAATTCAGTATCGATCAGCTGCGTCGGCTCGCGCGGTTGCGGGGCGCTCTCGGCAAGCCAGGCCCAGATGCGACCGGAGTTGAAGTCGCCGAACAAATATCGTCCCAGCAGGCTGGTGTTCTGCGCGCCTCGATATACATAGCCGCCAGTGATCGAGATGCCGAGCGTGTGGTTGTACTCCGCGACGGGATCGATCAGCGTGCCAGTGGTGCAACCCGGCGTGCCGCCAGTATTGAAATCGTGCGCACCTTCCCGGCAGCGCCAGCCGTAGTTGCCGCCCAGTGTGACCAGATCCACTTCTTCCCAAACTCCCTGGCCGACGTCACCTGCCCACAGATCGCCATTGTCGCGATCGAAACTCCAGCGCCACGGATTGCGAAACCCGTATGCATAGATTTCCGGACATTCGCCGCTGGTGCGGCCGCCGGGCGGACACGGCGCATTGCCGGCGTATGGATTGGTCGGCGGGATGGCGTACTGCGCAGGGTTGCTGACGTCGATACGTAACATCTTGCCGAGCATCGTCGTGAGTCTTTGGCCGTTGCCGCGCTCGCCGTGTGGATCGCCGCCGCTGCCGCCGTCGCCCATGCCGATATACAAATATCCATCGGGGCCGAACGCGATGTTGCCGCCGTTATGGTTCTGTTCGGGCTGATTGATGGTGAGCACAACGGATTCGGTGGCGGGATCGAGTGTCGCGCCGCCGTCGCTGCTGGCGAACGCCGAGATGCGCGACACCAGCGGATTGCCCTGCGTGTATGACAGGAAGACACGATTGTCGGTCGGAAAGTCGGGATGAAAAGCCATGCCCAGCAAACCCATCTCGCCGCCATCGCGCACCCGGTCGCTGATATCGATGAACGTGCTGGCGCTCGTTGGATTCGTGCCGCTGAACTGCCGGACGATGCCGTCCTGCTGAACGACGAACCAGCGGGAGCTGTCGTTCGGAGTCTGCAGCAGAGCGACCGGCACGTTGAACGACAGGTTGGTGAATCGACTCAAGGAAATATCGCTGCCTGCACTGGGTCGAGGCCATGCAGTACAAGTAGCATTCGCGGGGCGCGCATCGAGGCCGGAATTGCCGTTGGCAGGCGGCGGCGTCGGTGGAGGCTCCTGGCCGGCAGGCTGTTGTTGAGTTCCAGAGCCGCCACCGCACGCCTGCAGCCCCGCGAGCAGCAGCCCTGCCAGCGCAAATCGTGCCCGCCATCCATTCATGAGGAAGGAACCTGTGTGAATGCGCCAGGAAAATAGCCAGTCCGAACCAGACTCTCAACGCTTGACGGGTCAATGCGGGTCCGAGGCATCAACCCGGTCCCTTGCTGCGGTTAAGATAGTTACCGAATCACTGGAGCCGCGCGCCCGGATGAGTGCCAGCAGACTGTTGTCGCCTTTGCCGGATCTGATCGCTCAACGCGGCAACGCCGAGGAGTATCCCGAAAATACCCTGCCGGCGCTGCGCTCGGCGCTGGATCTCGGGGCGCGTCACCTTGCCTTCGATGTTCAGCTCAGCGCCGATCGGCAACCCGTCCTGCTGAACGATGCCAACCTGAAGCGCATGGCCGGGCTGGACCGTAGCGCATTGACCATGACCTGGCCGCAGCTGGCCGAAGTTTCGGTGAGCGAGCCGGATCGGTTTCAGCAGAAGTACACCGATATCGGCGTGCCCACGTTGACTCAGGCAGTGAGCCTGATCGGTACCCATCCCGCCGTGACCGCTTTCATCGAGATCAAGCGCGCGAGCTTGCGCGTGTTCGGTGCGGAAGTAGTCGTCAGAAAGATTTGCGAAGTGATAAAGCCGGTCGTGCGCCAGTGCGTGCTGGTGTCGCGGGACCTGGCGGCCGTCCACCACGTGCGGCAGATATCTTCCTATCGGGTCGGCTGGCTCTTGTCGGAGTATTCCAGCCTGTCGGCGTTGAAGTGCGAGGCGCTGGTGCCGGACTATTTGTTGTGCGATCGGGAACTGCTCACTGACAGCAACGCACAACTATGGCGCGGGCCGTGGCGGTGGGCGATTCTCAATGTGAGCTCTCGCGAAGCTGCCGTTCACCTGGCGGCGCGTGGTGCGAGGTTGGTGGCGACCACGGCTTACCGAAAGGTGCTGCGAGAATTCAAAAGCAACGCGCCCTAGGCAGCGTTGCGCCGCTCGGCAACCGACGTTTCGCGAAACATGATGTTCGCGATCTGACGATCCGCCCAGCTCGCGCCATTGAAGGTATCCATGAAGCCGCAGTGGCCGCCGTTGGGAATGCTGGTCACGTGCAGATTCGGCGAGCGCGCCAGGTTCTCCAGGTCGTGCGCCGGGATGATGGGATCGTCCAGCGAAATCAGGATGTGACTGGGCACTTGCAGGTGCGCGAGCGCATCGCCAGTGATCGCGTAACCGTTGAGATACGCATCCAGGTCGGAGAATTCGCCGAAGTTGCGCACCAGCAGCTCGGTCATGGAGCGAATCGTCCGCTGCGCCAGGATCTTGCTGAAGTCGTAGCGCTTCGGGAAGCACTGCTGCTTCCGGCGCAGCGAACGCTTCCACTTGTTGATGAAATACTGCTGATAGATGAACCAGCCGTTCTCCAGCACTTCCATCGTGCTGTGCGGCCTCAGCACCGGGCACACCGCTGCCGCGCGTTCCAGTTCGATGCCGGCTTGCGGCGCCTTGGCGGCGACGCGCAGTGCGAAATTTCCACCCAGGGAGAAGCCCGCGATCGTAATGCGTTTGTCAGGCATCGAGCGCTGAATGCTACGCACCGCGCCGACCACTTCATCGAGCCGGCACGAATGGAAGATGTCTTCGTTCAGATGATGGCTCGGGCCGTGATCGCGGAAGTTGAGCCGGAAGATGTCACAGCCCTGATTGAACAGATGGCTGCCGAGCGACAGCACATACACCGAATCGGAGCTGCCTTCCCAGCCGTGCAACAGGATCGCGAGATCGCGCGAAGCCGGCCTGCCGGCCGCGGCCTGGCTCGAGTAGTGACCGAGCAAGCGCACGCCTTCGCCGCAATCGACGATCTGGGTGTCGGCCACCGCCAGCATTTCTTTGGCGCGCCCGGCGACGAACGGCCGGCGCAGGCTCAGGCTGGGCACGATGGATTGAAAATGCGCGTTGGCGAGCCAGCCGGTGGGTGCGAATTTGGCGACGAGCGTGTCAGTGTAAGTCAGGGCAGCGGAGTCAATCATGGGTCGATGCGGATCGTGGACGAGCCTGGCAGGCTGCTGACGAAGTCAGCGCCAACCAGCAAGCTTGGCGTCGTGAAGCCTGGGTTGCAAGCGCGGCTCAGCACGTCGCCAAGAATTCCCAGCGACGCGTGCACCGTCAGCGAGTAGCCATTGGCGGTGCGCAGCCTTGCAGTTGTGACTTCCCCCGCGGCATTTCGTGCTTCGCCCCACACGTGCGTGGGATTGTTGTCACGCTCGGTCTTGTTGGGTGGCGTGATCCTCCGTTGCGCGCTGAACTTCGCCAGCTCGCGGAACCAGCCTTGCCGGAGCAGCGGCCGGAACAGGTTCGCGCGCCGCATGCTGTTGGCGGATTTTTGCGAGGTCGCGGTGTAGACCTCGATGTTGGGAATGCCGGTCGTGTAATACGCAGTACTGACATCGCCCCACGGAATGCTGACACCGAGTTTCTCGCCGGCGCCGAAGTCGATGCGACGGGTGCGCGACGCCAGTTTCTCGGTGACCAGTCGGCCATCCAGACGCACGCAGGAGCCTTTGCCCGCCGACTCGATCGCCGTCTTGGCCGTGCCTTTGCTCAAGCCGGCGCGACTGTCGAAGCCCAGCGCCAGATGGGTCGCGTCCGGCATCACTTCTTTCAAGCGAGCCGCGACGCAATCAGTCGGCACGACGTCGAAGCCGACGCCGGGGCACAGCACGATGCCGGACCGTTGCGCCTTGCCGTGCACGCTCGCGGCGAGTTCGAACACATCGATTTCGCCGGTGATGTCCAGATAGTGGACGTGCGTCGCGAGACAGGCTTGCATCATCGAGGGCGCGGTGTGCGAGAACGGACCGGCGCAGTGAAGCACGGCCGCGACCTGCGAGAGTGTCGAACAGAGCGCGGTGTGATCGTCGAGATCGAACACGGCGCTGGGACAATCGAGCTCGGCGGCCAGCTTCGCGATTTTTTGTTTGGAGCGCCCGGCCAGCACGGGCCGCATGCCGCGCGCGACCGCCTCACGCGCGATCAACTCGCCCGTGTAGCCGTTGGCGCCATACAGAAGCCAGGGAGTCGACGTCGACATGAAACCCTCTAGCAACGTCCGTGACGAGGGTTACAACTCATGAACCGGCCGGTTGAGTTGCGAATTCCACCCGATTGTTCTGGGCGGCGATGCGATTCCACTCGCCGGCAGTGACGCGCACCAGCTGATCCGAGGTGGGATAGGGCACGGTCGGGCGGCGACCCTCGTGGGCGACCTCGACGGTCAGGCCGCCGTCCGGGCGCAGCGACGAGAGCAGATTGGCGAAGGCCAGCGACTGGCGCTGGGCGCTCGGCAGGCTGTCCTCGAACGGATTGCCGACCAGATCGCAACGCTTCACCGGCAGGTCGTCGGTGGCCATGGAGTAGCCTTCGATGCCGTTGCCCGTGAGGCAGAACTCGCCGACGAAGGTGGCAATCTTCACCTTGCCTTTGAAGCCGTTCGCGCGCAGCTGGGCCAGCATGTCGCGCAGCCGCTCCAGCCGGGCGCCGGACAGCGGCGCCTCGCCATAAGGAACTGTCTCGGCAGTCACATTGTCGGGCTTGGCGGCGGGGGCCGCGACCAGCTCACCGGACTCGAGACGCTTTTGCAGCGTCGTCAGCTGCGCTTGCTGACCGTCGACGGTCGACTGCAGGCTCGTGACTGCGCCGCGCAGCGCCTTCGTGGTCTCGAGCTCTTTGGAATAGAACAGCGCCAGCACCAATGCTGGAATCAGAGCGATAGCCCCGACTCCAGCAGCGAGCGGCCATCGGCTTTGACGCACGACGACAGTCTGCGTCTGCACGTCGGCCGGCTGCGACTGCTCGGGGGTGGCGGCCGCCGGAGTCTGCGCGGGCACCGTCGCGGGCCTGCCCTCGGGCGCGATGCGCCGGGCAAACGCCTCAAGACTGGCCAGCACGAAGCGCCGCATCTCCGCGCTTTGCTCCTTGAGCAGCGGCGCGACGGCATTGCGAATCATGCTTTCGACATCGCCACCGCTCGGACGGACCGGCTCCACCTGCACCGCGGCCGACCCTTCCTGGGCGACTGCGACCGGCGTCGGCCGGGGCTCGCGACGTTCCGGCAACAACCGCAGCTGGTACAGGACTCGCGACACGTCGGAGTGCTTCACCGTCTTCGGCAATACGCCAACCGCGCCGAGCGCGCGGGCCTGGCTGACGTACAACTCGCCTTCCTGCGAGGTGTACATGACGACGGGAATGGTTGCCGTGTCTGGATTGCCCTTGATGGCCTGGATCGCCTGGAAGCCGTCCATGCCGGGCATCAAGTGATCCATGAAGATCACGTCCGGCCGGGCCTGGCGCAGGAATTCCAGAGCGGCCTCGGCCGACTCGGAGGAATCCACTTCCAGCCCATAGCCTTCCAGCATGCGGCTCAATATGACGCGCGCGGAGCGCGAGTCGTCGACGATCAGGGCGCGCTTGCTCATGGGGAAGCAGGGTGAGTAGTTAGTTCAAGGTGTGTAGGTTAAGCGTAGGGCGCGACAGCTCCAATAGGCTGGAAGCTTCTTAATGGCCGGTTGAGGAGTATGCTGAGCCTCGATCTGCGGTTAAGCGACACAAGACGGCCACAAATGCCGTGGTCGTGGAGGTGACACCTCATGTCAATCCCAGGGGCAATCACAGGCGCCCATTCGACCTCGGACATTCGCAATATCGCGCTGGTCGGCCAGGCAGGTTCGGGTAAAACCCTCCTGACCGAAAGCCTGCTGGTCGAGGCTGGCGTGATCCGCAGCCGCGGTAGCCTTGAGCGCGGCACCACCGTTTGTGACTTCGACCCGCAGGAAAAGCAGTTGCGCCACTCGCTGGACGCGGCGCTGGTGCATCTCCCGGTATCCGACCGTCACGTCCAACTGTTCGATACACCGGGCTACCCGGATTTCGCCGGACGCGCACTGACGGTGCTGGAGGCGGTGGAGACCGCCGCGGTCGTGGTCAGCGCCGTGAACGGGGTCGAGCCGGTCACCCAGCGGATGATGGATTTCGCCCGCGACCGAGAGCTGTGCCGGCTGGTCATCATCAACAAGATCGACGCCAAGGATGCCCAGCCCGAAGCGGTGCTGGCGCAGCTGCGGGAACTGTTCGGGCGCGAGCTGCTGCCGTTGAACCTGCCCGCCCAGGGCGGCAGGTCGGTCGTGGACTGCTTCTTCGATCCGGGGCCCGACGCCATCCAGCCGCCAGATTTCTCATCGGTCGAGACCGCGCACACCGAGATCATCGACCAGGTGGTCGAGGTCGACGAGGACCTGATGGCGCTGTATCTGGAACAGGGCGAAGAGTTGTCCCCGGAGCAGCTGCACGACCCTTTTGAGCGCGCCCTGCGCGAGGGCCATCTCGTGCCGGTCTGCTTCACCTCGGCCGAGACCGGCGTCGGCGTCAAAGAATTGCTGAATATCTTCGCGCGACTCATGCCCAATCCCCTGGAAGGCAATCCGCCGCCCTTTCTGCGCGGCGAGAATGGGCAGACCGAGCGAGTCAAGGTCAAGGCCGATCCCAGTCAGCACGTGGTCGCGCACGTTTTCAAAGTGAACATCGATCCATTCGTCGGCCGGCTCGGCATTTTTCGCGTTCATCAAGGCACGGTGCGATCGGGAGCGCAGCTGTTCATCGGCGACGCGCGCAAGCCTTTCAAGGTCGCGCATTTGTATCGGCTGCAGGGCAAGGACCATGTCGAGGTGCCGCAGGCCATTCCCGGCGACATCTGCGCCGTGCCGAAGGTCGAGGAGATGCATTTCGATGCGGTGCTCCACGACTCGCACGACGAAGATCACTATCACCTCAAGTCCATTACCTTGCCGCCGGCGATGGCCGGTGTCGCCATCGAGCCGGAGCGTCGCGGCGAGGAACAAAAACTCTCTGACGCGTTGCATAAGCTCGTCGCCGAAGATCCGGGCGTGCGCATCGAGCATCAAGCCGGCATGAATGAGACCGTGCTGTATGGAATGGGCGATCTGCACCTGCGTGTGCTGCTGGATCGCATGAAGGATCGCTACGGCGTCGGCTGCAAGACCAAGTCGCCGAGCATTCCTTATCGCGAGACCATCACGCGGCCGGCGGAAGGTCATCATCGTCACAAGAAGCAAACGGGCGGCGCGGGGCAGTTCGGCGAAGTGTATTTGCGCGTGGAGCCGCTGCCGCGCGGCGAGGGATTCGAGTTCGTCGATGAAGTGGTCGGCGGCGTCATTCCGTCGCAATACATTCCCGCGGTGGAGAAAGGCATTCGCCAGGCCTTGAACGAAGGCGCGGTCGCCGGCTTCCCGCTACAGGACATCCGCGTGATCGTTCACGACGGCAAACATCATCCGGTGGATTCGAAGGAAGTAGCATTCATCGCTGCCGGTCGTCGTGCGTTTCTCAACGCGGTCGAGGAGGCGTCGCCGATCGTGCTCGAGCCGCTGGTGCGCATCGAAGTCACATCGCCCAGCGCGGCCACCGGAGATATCACTGGCGATCTGGCGACTCGTCGCGGTCGAGTGAGTGGCAGCCAGGCGTTGGCGAACCAGCGCACCCGGATCAGTGCGCTGGTGCCGTTAGCAGAGATCAACGACTATCAGTCGCGCATCAAATCGCTCACCGGCGGCGAAGGCGCGTACACCATGGAGCTGAGCCACTACGACCCGGTGCCGCCGCGTAAACAACAAGAGCTCGCGCAAGCGTTCAAACGCGAGGCGGAGAGCTGAGCCCTCCGCGCCCGGATCAGCTCTTTCTAAATCGATACATTACTTGATCCGTCTTGTGACGGATTGCCGGGTCGAATACCGGCTTGGTGTGATCGTCCCCGGCGTTTGCAAACGCCTTGCTCTCGCTATCGAACGCCAGTCCCGCTGCTTCGAACTCACGCTTGATGATGGCCGGATCGATGCGATGAAGCGCGTCGACGCTCACGGCCGGATCCGCGCCGGCCACGGCGGCGTGATCCAACACGACGACGGTCGCGCCCGACTTCAACGCTGGAACCAGTTTGGCGAGCGACTGCGCCGGATCCGTGCTCGGCCACGAGCCGTCTTTCGCTTTCCAGTGCAGATCGTGATACGACATCACGAACAACGCCGCGTCGAGCGTATTCGGCTCGAACGGCGCCTCTTCGGGCGGCGTGGTGAGCTGCACGACGTTGGGCAAGCGATCGTCGCCGTAGCGTTGCTTGGGCTTCTCGCCCGAGAACTTGAGATAGGCGGGATTGTTATAAGCGATCACCTGGCCATTCGGACCGACGACGCGCGACAGCAGCTCGGTGTAGTAGCCGCCGGCAGCAAGGTAATCGACCACCTTCATGCCCGGCCGCACCTGGAGGAACATCAGCACTTCGCTCGGCCGGCGCCACGAGTCTTCATCCATATCGCCCGGCAGGCGCTCGATGTTGTCGATGGACGCGAAAATTGCAGCCTTGTCTTCGGCCGACAGCTCGGCGCTGGGCGCAGCTGCAGTTGCGGCCGGTGCGGCCTGCTCGGCGGGCGGTTGTTCGGGTGGCGGGGCTTTCTTGCAGCCCGCGACGGTCAGCAACGAAACGGAGATGGCCAGCAACAGTGCACGGCTCATGGGCGCTCCTTTGAGATATTTGCTGTTGGTGAATCAGCTTTGTGTCATCGCCTCGAGCTGTTGTGCCAGCTGGTTCAGCTCGCGTTGCAAATGGCTGCGTTGCTCCGGCGTCAGCGATGCATCGATGGCGCCCAGCACCACGAGCGAGTGCTCGCGATTCTGCGCGGCCTTGGTCTGATAAGCGCGAGTCCACTGACTTTCGGGCGCACGCAACAGCGCGAGAATACGCTCCTCGACTGAAGCCGGCGACTGGCCTGCGGTGAAACGTTCCTTGAGTGCGCCGAACATGGCTTTACGCCAGCGCGCCTGGCTCTCGAGCCAATCCGCGGTCGTGCTGTCGAACTGCTTGCTCTCCGCGGCGATCAGCAGTTGCTGTTGCTTGGTGATCGAGCCGGTCCAGCGCTTCAATTGTTTTTCGATGTCTTTGGCGCGCTTCTCGTGCCACTTGCCGTCCGCGAGTGCTTTGAGATCCTTCTCGTTGCGCTCACGGGATTTCTCGGTGAGGTTGTTTTCGAACTCGGTGAGTTGCTCGGGCGACAGGCTCATCAGCAGGCGAGCCGCCTCGGGCGTGGCTTGTTCGACGAGGCGTGCGCCGAACTCTTCCACCTGAGCTTCGATGCCCTGATAAGTCGATGCGTTGCCGGGACGCGCCGCTGTGCCGGCAAGGTCGCGCAAAAATTTCGCGTAGCGCGCCAGCTCCGAGCTGCGATGCCATTGCAGCGTGCTCTCCAGCCAGGAGCGCAGATCGCTGCGTTGGTCGTCATCGAGCGAGACCAGGTCCTGGATGTACCAGGCGGCCAGCGCGTCCAGCCGGTTATAGAAGAAGTTGGTACATGCGCAGACGCCGAGCGTCACCGCAAGCATCAACAACAGTATTCGTGCACGAGCGGGAGACGCGGCGGTACGGGTCATCCTGTCATTTGTGAACGACGGCCGTCGAAGCGCGGCACACCAGACGATACCCCAATCGCATCGACTGTGGGGCCGTGCCTGTTTGTAGCATTTGCAGAAGCAGGTTGGTCGCGGTGTATGCCAGGTCGTACGTGGGCTGATGCACCGTCGTGAGCCGCGGCCAGACGGTTTTCGCAATGTAGGTGTCGTCGAATCCCGCCACCGACAAACGTTCAGGAACGGTGAGACCCAGCTCGTGCGCGGCCATCAACACGCCGGCGGCCATGTCATCGTTACTCGCGAAGATGGCGGTCGGCGGATCCGGTTGGATGAGCAATTCCTTGGCGGCTTCCATGCCGGACTCGAACACGAAATAGCCCTGGCGCACGTAACGATCCCGAAACTCGATGCCGTGCGCGGCCAGCGCCGCCTTGTAGCCGACCAGCCGCTGACCGCTGGCGAAATGATCCGGATGACCGACGATGAAACCGATGCGGCGATGACCGAGGCCGATCAAATATTCGGTCATCTCGCGCGCGGCGCCGGCGTCGTCCATGTCCACGTACGGCGTTGGATGCGGGACGTCGTTCGGCGCTACTCGGACGAAGGGCAGGGCTCGTCGGTCGAGTGCGCGCATCAGATCCACCGATTCGCTCAACGGCGCGGTCACGATCAAGCCATCCAGATGCGTCTGGTCGACCAGGCCGAGCACATCGCGCTCCATCTCTTCGCCGCGCCCGGTGACCTGGTGCATCAGCAGCTGGAAGCGGTCCTCGCGGCAACGAGCCATCGCGCCGTGTTGCACGTCGACGATGTAGTTGGCGCTGGGGTTTTCGTAGATCAGCCCGATCAGGAACGAGCGCCGGCCTGCCAGGCTGCGCGCCGACAGGCTCGGGTGGTAGTTGAGTTTCTTGACGATGGCGAGCACGCGCTGGCGAGTTTCCTCGCGCACGTTGGGCTCGTTGTTCAATACCCGCGAAACGGTCTTGATGGCGACGCCGGCTGCTTCGGCCACGTCCTGGATCTTCGCCCGTCGGGGCGGTGCTTTGGTCATTGCGGACAACTTATAACAACTCTCTATTCGCAACCGGCCGTGTCGTTCAAGCCTGACTCCAGCCGCACATTGGCAATGCCCAGCTCGAGCTTGCCGGCGCTGGTCAGCAGGAACGGCGCGGTGACATTGCGCAGGTCGGCGCCCTTGCCCTGGAAACAGTGCAACGGCATTTTCAGCTGGCGCCACTCCCCTGCCGGCGCCTGTCGCAGCTGCGCATCGATGGGCAAGTCTCCACGACAACCCGGTCCGCATTCAATGCCAAGCGTGACTTTGCCGGTCGGC
This sequence comes from Peristeroidobacter agariperforans, assembly GCF_004138335.1. GTDB lineage: Bacteria > Pseudomonadota > Gammaproteobacteria > Steroidobacterales > Steroidobacteraceae > Steroidobacter > Steroidobacter agariperforans. Next base: position 1,396,714 of record NZ_RYFW01000001.1, read on the forward strand.
GGCGTGTCCACGCGGTACTCGAAGGTCACCGACAGCTGGCCATTGGCCTCGCGCTGCAGGTCGATCGGGGCCTCGCCTTGCAGGGCCAGGGTGGCCGGGCCTTGGCCAGACCACTTCACCAGTCGGGCGTCTTCCTGCGCCGAGTGATCGAGGGCGCTCACGGTAAGCGTATCGTCTTGTGAATTGCCGCTTGCCGTGGCGAGGATCGTGCGGGCACCCGCACCGTTGCCGACCGCAAGGTGCCAGCCCGCCGACGGACGGCCAGCGGCGAAGTAGTTGTGCGTCGATGTTTGGCCCGCGGGGCCGGTGGGGACTTCCTCGGACAGCGCCGGAACGTCGGCGGTGTCCTGATAGGTGAGGCCGTAACCGTAATCGAACAGCGGCGCTGCCGGCGCGCCCTCGCTGTTGAACTTCTGCGGCGTACGCGGCCACGCAAACGGCAGCTTGCCTTTGAAATCGTAGTTCACCGCGCCGTCTTTCTTCGTGAACAGCACGTCCGCGATGCCGCCCCCTTCAGAGCCAGGCAGCCACGCGGCGACGAACGCATCCGACGCGTTTAAATAGGCGTTCACCCACATCGGGCGGCCGGACAGGAAAACCGCGACCACCGGGATCTGATCCGCGCGCAGTTTCTTCAGCAGCTCGAGATCTTTGGTGTCGCCTGGCTTGTACTGCAGCGTCGCGATGTCGCCCTGGAATTCGGCGTACGGATCTTCGCCGAACACGACGATGGCGACATCGGGCTTGCGCGTGTACTTGCCCTCGACGCTCAGGGCGGCCGATCCGCCGCCCGCAGTCACCGCCGAACGGATGCCGGCGAAAATGGACTCGGCCTTGGGGAAATGTTTGTTCGTGATGCCGGTGCCCTGCCAGGTCAGCGTCCAGCCGCCATTTTGTTTCGGCAGATTGTCCGCGCCGTCGCCGGCGACGAGCACTTTCATATTGGGCTTGAGCGGCAATACCTTGTTGGTGTTCTTCAGCAGCACCAGCGATTCGCGCACGGCTTGTCTCGCCACCGCGCGATGCTCCGGCGCGCCGAGCAGTTCGAACTTTCCACCCGGCGGGCGGCTCGACGGCCTGCCTGCTTCGAACAGACCCGCGCGCAGCTTCACGCGCAGAATGCGGCGAACAGCATCGTCGAGGCGCGCCATCGGAATTTCGCCGGACCGCACTTGCGCGAGCGTGTTGTCGTAAAGGCCTTTCCAGCTGTCCGGCGCCATGAACATATCGAGGCCGGCATTGACGGCCGCGGGGCAGCTCGTGACCGAGCAGCCTTCGACCTGGCCGTGCGCGTTCCAGTCGCCGACGATGAAGCCATCGAAGCCCAGGCGATCCTTGAGCACGTCGGTCAGCAGGCCGTGATGACCAGTGATCTTCTGGCCTTGCCAGCTGGAGAAAGACGCCATGACGACTTGCACGCCGGCGCCGATCGCGGCGACATAGCCAGGGCCGTGCAGGTCGCGCAGCTGTTCTTCGGTGATGCGGGCGTCGCCCTGATCGCGGCCTTCGAACGTTCCGCCATCGGCGAGGAAATGTTTGGCCGTCGCGATGACGTGATTGCCGCGCAGGAAATCCGGCTTGCCCGGATCGCCTTGCAGGCCGAGCACGATCGCGTGCGCGTACTCACGAACCAGCGTGGGATTTTCCGAGTACGACTCGTAAGCCCGGCCCCAGCGCACGTCCTGCGCGACGGCGATCGTCGGTGCGAACGTCCACTCCTGGCCGGTGACGCGCAGCTCGGTCGCCGTGATCGCGCCGATCTTGCGCATCAAGTCGGCGTTGCGAGTTGCGCCCAGCGCAACATTGTGCGGGAACAACGTGGCGCCGATGATGTTGTTGTGGCCATGGACCGCATCGACGCCCCACATGATCGGAATGGCATGCTTGCCATCGCGCGTATCCATCGACGCTTCATAGAACGCGTCCGCCGCGGCAAGCCATACCTTCGCCGGCGCGAGATCGTCACCGCCCGGTGCGGAGTTGCCGCCATTCAAGACCGAGCCGAGTCGGTATTTGCGCACGTCTTCGGCAGTGACGCTGCCGACGTCGGCTTGGATGATCTGCCCGACCTTTTCTTCGACGCTCAGCGAGCTCATCAACTCATTCAGGCGCGGTTCGAGCGCAGTGTCATCCAATGCGGGCAGCGAAACTTGCGGCCAGATTTCCGGATGCACATTGGAGGCAGTAGTGATGCGACTGGGCTGAGTCTCGCCCGTCGTTTCTTCTTTCTTTGCGCACCCATAAAGAGTGCTCACGAGCAGTGCAGCCACTATGGCGCCGCGAAGTCCGGCGCGCGCGCGTGCCTCGATCATTGTCCGCCCCCGTTGGATCGCTGTTCTGGCCGGACAGAATTCCATAGCCGTGACAACGTTGTCAATTTGTCTGTGCAGGATTTCGGCCGCAGGCCTGCTTGGCGGGCCCGAGTGGCCTCGTCATGATGCCGTCGATGACGAGCGTCTCCGGCTTACAACAATCGCAGCGACCGACCCGCCTTCGTGCTCGCAATCTCGCTGCGATAGCCGCGGTGCTCGGGGGAGTCGTGCTCGCAACAGCCGTGCGCGCCGTGGATGACGTGACATTGCATATCGAGCGCGTCGACGGTGACGGCTGGAGCGCGAGCGATGTCGTCGTTGACCTGGGGTTGCCCAAGAAGAATGCGCTGGTGCGCGCACGAGTGGGCAAGCTGAACGTGCCCGCGCTGTCGCAAACACTCACCGATGTGCGCATCGAGTGTCCGGCGCTGGAGCTGAGCGGCGATGTCATTGCTTGCGCGAAGGCGCGTGTGCTCGCGGACTTGCCGGCTCTGGGCAAACAGTCCCTCGATGCGAACTTGAGCTATGGACGCATCGATGGCTCGCTCGACGTGGCGTTGCAGGGCCTGCGCATCGGTGACGGTCGCGTGGGCTTGCAGGGAACGCTCCAAGATGCAGGTTGGAATGCGACAGTCCGCCTGCAGCGCGTGCCCATCGATCGACTGATGAAGCTTGCGGCTGATCTCAAAGCGCCGCTGCCTGAGCTGACCGCCACCGGGCTGGCGGATCTCGACATCGCCGCGCGCGGCAAGCAAACAAATCTCAGTGAAGCGAAAGTCACTGGCTCGTTGCTGGAACTGACCGCCAACAATGAGGAAGGCAGCCTGGCGAGCGACAAGTTGTCGCTGCACGTGGATGCAAGCGTGCGAGGCACGGCGAAGCAATGGACGTTTGACGTAGCGGTCAAATCGTCGCAAGGACAAGCGTTCGCCCAGCCCATCTTCGTCGATCTGTCAGCGCATGCGATGTCGCTGAAGGCGCAAGGCAAGCTGATCGATGGCAAGTCGCTGTCGCTCGATCGTTTCACCCTCGATCATGCGGATGTGGCGCAAGTGTCCGGACGCGGGCAATTGCAGCTCGATCTGGAACAACCCGTGCGTGATCTCGACGTTGAGCTGACTGCACTGAAGTTCCCGGGCGCGTATGAGAGCTACTTGCAGCCGCTGCTGATCGATACCAACTTCAAGTCCATGCAGACCGCCGGCAGCGTCACTGGCAAGTTGTCGTTGGTCGGCGGCGAGCCGCGTCGCATGGATCTGCGCTTCAACGATGTCACCGTCGATGACGGCGCCAGCAATTTGAACCTGTCGATGTTGAGCGGCGACTGGCACTGGCTGGCGGACGCGACCGGCGACGACTCTGACGAAGACGATGCGCCACCCAGCCGCACGATGCAGGTCGCGCAATCGCACTTGAAGTGGCAGGGCGGGGCGTTGCTCGGCCTGGACCTGGGTGCGAGCGAGCTGAACTTCACGACTCAAGGCCGGCAGTTTCGTCTCACGCAGCCGACGAGCGTTCCGCTGTTGGACGGCGCCCTCGATCTCGAAACGTTCCGCGTTCGCAACGCCGGCCTGCCTGGAATCGCCTTCCTGGTCGATGCGACGCTGCAGCCGGTCAGCGTGCAGAAGCTGTGCAAGGCCTTCGGCTGGCCTGAGTTCGGTGGGCGGATCGGCGGCACGATTTCGAAACTGCGCATGCGTGAAGGCATCGTCACGCTCGGCACGACGCTGCGTGCGCAGGTGTTCAACGGCGCAGTCACGATCAGTGATTTGCGGCTGGAGGAGCCCTTCGGTCAGTGGCCGCGCTTCTACTCGAGCATCGCGCTCGACAACCTGGATCTGGAGCCGATGACCAGCGCGTTTTCATTCGGGCGCATCACGGGGCGGCTGTCGGGCGCCATCAATGGGCTGGAGCTGTTCAACTGGACGCCGATCGCCTTCGACGCGCGGCTCTATACGCCGCCGGAGGATCGATCGCGTCATCGCATCAGCCAGCGTGCGGTGGAGAACATCGGCAGTATTGGCGGTGGCGGCGCCGGCGTGACCGCGGCCTTGTCGAGCGGCTTCCTGCGCTTCTTCGACGATTTCAAGTATGACCGGCTGGGCATTTCCTGTCGGTTGCACAACGAAGTCTGTGTCATGGATGGCGTGGCGCCGGCGGCCAATGGCAATTACTACCTGGTGAAAGGGCGGGGTGTGCCGCGCATCGATGTCATCGGCAGCTCGCGCCGTGTGGACTGGCCACGCCTGGTGGAACAATTGCTGGCCGCCACGCAATCCGAAGGTCCCGTTCTACAATGACTGTCGCTTCGATAACTCGGATTGACGGTTCGCGAGCGGCCGACTGTAATCGCGCTCGACTCTCAAGGAGCTTGTTCTGATGCGTTCCGCCTCTTACAAATTCGCTACGTTGTTGTGCCTGGCCTCGTGCCTGCTGGTCGCCGCCTGCGTCACCATCAATGTTTACTTTCCGGCGGCCGCCGCCGAGAAGGCGGCTGACAAGATCATCGACGACGTGTGGGGCGCCGATGGTCAGCCGGCCAAGAAGGACGACAAGCGTTCCTCGCTGCCGGTTCAGTCAGGCGACCTGCTGTTGGCGGCTGCGCACTCCGTGTTGAACCTGCTGGTGCCCACTGCTGAAGCTGCGCAGGCGGACCTGAACGTATCCACACCGGCGGTTCGCCAGCTCACCCAGTCGATGGAAGAGCGGCATGCGCGCCTGAAGAAGTACTACGACTCCGGCGCCGTCGGCCTGACCCGCGATGGCCTGGTGGAAATCCGCGATCAGAATCTGGTGCCGCTGCCGGAGCGCAATTCCACGCGCAAGCTGGTTGCCGACGAGAATGCCGATCGCACCAATCTGTATCGCGAGATCGCAAACGCGAACGGCCATCCCGAATGGGAAATGGACATTCGCACCACGTTCGCCGAGCGCTGGGCCAGCAAGGCCGCGCCGGGCTGGTTCTATCAGGACAAGGACGGCAACTGGAAACAAAAGTAACGGTCGCTATCAACTCGAAGCAAAAAAAAGCCCCGCATTCGCGGGGCTTTTCGTTTCCGAGTCGACGACTCTTCGAGTTGTTTGGTGGCGCCGGCTAAATCTGGAAACGTCGCTGTTGTCGCTCAACCCTTCTAGCTCCCGCCTCGCCTGGTTATTACCAGGACGGAAGGCTGCGCATCCTTGTCGCTTGTGATTCGATCCCACTCCCCTCGCGGTGCCATCCCCGCTTCTCTGCCACTTCGTCGCCCCCGGAAGAGGCGCCGTTGGACCTATCAAAGCAAACCGCGTGCCGTTCGGCTTGCGGTGCATTCTGGAACAGGAACTTAGTCCTAATCGTCGCGCTTGCGCAACTACTATTTTGGCGAGGCGGCAGCCCGCGTTGTAAGGTTTGTCGACGCTGCACAGTCTCGGAATCGCTCGCAGCGGTGCGGCTTCTGCTAAGTCCTTGGAATCTCCAGGGTGATACCGACGCCGCTGTCGTTAGCGAGGTTCGTTGCGGAGACGCTACTGCCGTGGAAGTCGGCGATCAGGCGCACGATATAGAGGCCGAGGCCGAGATGGGGTTTGCCATCGGCGCTGCCGCGGCTGCTCACCAGCGACTCGAACAGCCGGTCGTTCAGCTGCGGCGGCAGCGGCGGACCCTCGTTGTTGACGCTGAGCCGGTACTCGCGCGGCCCGATCTCGAGTGCCAGCGTGATCTGTTTGCCGACAGGCGTGAAGTCGCTGGCGTTGTCCATCAGCTTGTCGAGCAACTGCGCGATCAAGTCGGGCGAGCCATCGATCATGCACGACTCGTTCGGCACCTGGGTCTCGATACGGTGCTGCGCAAACGTCTGGCGATACGCCTGCCCCATGTTCCGCACCAGCTCGCTCAGATCGAAACGCACCCGGTCGGTGTGCTCGATGCTCTGCTCGACCCGCGTCGCCTCGCTCAACGCCGTCAGGATCGCGTGCATGCGATTGGTGCCGCTGCGGGCGCGGTCCACGTAACTCTGCGCGTTCGGCGCCAATGTTTCTTCCGAGACCAGGTTGTCCAGGGACGAGCTGACAATGGTCAACGGCGTGCGCAGCTCGTGCGACAGCTTGGTGCCGAGCGTTTGCAGATAGATCGTATATTCCTTCACACGGCCGAGCAGCGTGTCGTAGCTGCGAGCGAGTGCGCCAAGCTCGTCCCTCGCCTCCGTCCCCGGAATGCTGTGCTCGATGCGGCCCTCCGCCGTCAAGGCAGTTCGCGCGGCGCGACTCAGCCGGCGAATGCGATGCGAGAGGCGTGCGGCGAACACCAACATTACGATGACGGAGAACAGTGTCGCGACCAACGTGAGATTCAGCAAACGAGTGAGTGCCAGCTCGCGGACCAGCACGAGCTGCTCGCCGGGCTGTTCGACGACCAGCGCACCTAATATCTCATCGCCGTAGTGCACGGGCACGGCGGCGCGCACCAAGGAAGGTTCGCCACTGGCCTGATCGAACCAGATCGCCGCGTTCGTTCCTTTGCGCGCTTCGTCGACCGGCGCGCCCCACATTCCGTACGGCAATCCATAGGCTTGAGGTTTCACCGAACTGCTTGGAAACAAGCCGCGATACACCGAGCGCATGAAGCCGTATTCATTGGCTTGCAGGCCCGGATACGTCGACGATGCGTTCACCGTGACTTCGCCCGCACGCGCGAGCAGCCAGCCGTTCACATCGACGACCGAGACGCGAACGCCGTCGGGCGCGTACTGTTCCAGGCGCTGCTTCAATGCTTCTGATCCGGCGTGAACCCACGCGAGCCCGCGTGTGCTGGCAATCGTGGCGTTGTTCTTATCGAGTGCGTAGACGGCCAGCTGCGTACCAAACAAATTCTGCGGCCCGCGGAGCTCGACGGCATAACCCGACGCCGTTTCACGCCACACGCCGGTGATGTAGGGCATGTCTTCGGCGTGCGGGCGCCAAGGAGAGCCGATGTCACTCGGACGCACGATGATCGGTCCGGGCGCCAGCGCACTGATGGACCACGCGCGCTCGCGACTGAATTCGTCGCGCGTAAGAATGATGAGGCGATCGGAGCCGCTTTCCGGAACGGCTTCGTTGCCGGCCGGCGTTTCGTAAGCGCGGCGCGCTGTCTGGATCTCGGCATAGACGTGCAGGGAGCGACCGTGCACGCCGAGTCGAAGCAGCGGCGCATTCGGCTGAGGGTTGCCGAAGCCCGGCACGGGGCGGGTCGGCTCGGGCCATTCATCCGCGAACCCGTCGATCAGCGGTTGAGTGAGCAGCAGCGGAGCAAAGAAATCGCCGCGCTTCGGATCGAAGGTGTCGCGCAGCTCGCCGGTGCGATAAAGCAGCTCCGGCTCGCTCGCGACGACGCGGCCGAGCACATCGGCCGTAGTGATCAGCGCCGCCTCCTGGCCGCTGCGCAGTGTGTTCTCCATCTGCTGCGCATATTTCCAGCCGGCCCACGGCAGGATCAGCGTCAGCAGACTGAGCAGCAGCAGCTTGGTACGAAGCGACATCCGAAGGGTTCGTGCGCCTGGGCGAGCCTGCCGCTAGGCTTCCTTCCAGCGATAGCCCATGCCGTACATGGTTTCGATGTTGTCGAACGAGGCGTCGACGGCCTGGAACTTACGACGAATGCGTTTGATGTGCGAGGTGATGGTGTTGTCGTCGAGCACGACGTTGGCGGCATCCATCAGCTGCTGCCGGTTCTTCACATGGCCGGGGTTCTTCGATAACGCGTGCACGATCCAGAACTCGGTGAGAGTCAGGCCGAGGGGCTGATCGTTCCAGGTTGCGTGCAAGCGCGCCGCGTCGATCATCAGCGAGCCTCGTGAGATCACTTGATCGCGATTCGACGGCTGCGTCAGCGCCTCGATACGACGGAAGAGGGCGGTCACGCGCGCGATCAGGTGAGTGAGCGAGAGATCCTTGGTCAGATAATCGTCGGCGCCGAGCCGGAGGCCGGAAACGGCATCGAGCTCGCTGTCACGGGCGGTGAGAAAGATGATTGGCAACTCGGCCGACATCGAGCGCAGCTCGCGACATAACTCGAAGCCGCCCTCGGGTTCTTCTTTCAAGCCAACGTCGATGACTGCCAGGTCCGGCAGGCGGGCGCGGAACGCCTCGATGGCTTCCTTGCGAGTGCCGTAGGTGCGCACCGAATAACCATTGCGCTGAAAGGCAGCAGCATAGTTGTCGCGGATCGCGGGTTCGTCTTCGACGATGGCAATGACTTTCTTCATGGCGCACAGTGTACCGCCGCGCCCGGCCCGAGGCCCCATGGCCATAATTAATCACAATCTGCCCGCGCCGCGCCTTCTGACAGCGATCATGCATCCGGGCTTTGAAGCGGTAATAGCCCCAACGCCGATCTCAACCGGCGTTGGAGAACCGCCATGATCGACCGCCCGATTCCCACCAACCCCCGCATCCGCGCCGGCTCGTCACCGCAACTGCCTGCGTCGGAACAGCCCCGCCACTGGATGCAAGACCGCGCCCCCAGCTTCAAGTCGCTGGCCCGCGATCGTCAGCGTCGCGAGAAGGCCTGGGCATGGTTGTCGCTGGTCGTGCTGATCATCTGCTGGGACGCTTCGTCGCGCTTGGGCGAGCGCGTCTCGCCGCCTCGCGCGCGGATTGCGCATGCGGTGGAGGAGGATGCGATGTTCAAGCCGGCGGCTTCGTTTAGCGTGGACTTGTGAGGTTCAGGTTTTCGGAGAGGAGGGGTGGTGGCCCGGCGGCCTGCTGCTGCCGCATCTGATAGGAGCGTTGGTGGCTCGGCGGCGGCTGCCGCGGGGGTCTCGGGAAACTCGCGAGCGCCTTCACTGTAGCAGTAAAGTCTTTGATGGCTGCCGCACGATTTAGGCAGTGGTCGGTTCGCCGGCAGTGTCGCTCGCTGCGCGCTAACGCGCTGCGAGCTGCAATGCGCGGCGCCGGCTGTACAACAAGCGTGCAACGGTTTGCTCGAATGGCGACGGGCTTAAAGTCACCGGGGTGCGAACTTCCCGAGACCCCCGCGACAACCACCGCCCGAAATCTCGGCGGCGACGTCACCAGAGCGGCCGCGCTTAGCGCGGCCGCAACTGCCGTAACGACACCGAGCGAGCTCAACTCACATCTGAGGGTTGCACGGTCGGAGCAGAGTCACGCGCGAATGCGCAGCTGACGCAGACCACCGAGGCCTCTTACTCCGGGGCCCCGGCGGCGGAATCACAACAAACGTTAGAACGCGTTGATCCCTGTCAGAGCACGACCAACGGTCAGCTGATGAACCGTCTCCGTCCCTTCATACGTGATGACGCTTTCCAAATTCAGCGCGTGCCGAATCGGCGAATACTCAACGCTAATCCCCGCGCCACCGAGAATGTCACGCGCATCTCGCGCCACTTCGATCGCCGCACGAGCGTTGTGCCACTTCGCGACGGAAACCTGGGTCGGCTGCATCATGCCCTGATCTTTCAAACGTCCGAGCTGCAGTGACAGCATCTGCGACGTCGTGATCTTCCGGGCCATCTCCGCCAGGCGAATCTGGATCGCCTGAGTCGCCGCCAGCGGCTTGTTGAACAGAATGCGCGTCTTCGAATAGTCGATGACGTCTTTCAAACACGCCTGCGCCGCGCCGGTCACGCCCCAGCAGATGCCATAGCGCGCTTGCGTCAAGCACGACAGCGGGCCTTTCAAACCGACCACGTTCGGAAGCATGTTTTCTTCCGGCACGACGACATTGTCGAAGAACAAGCTGCCCGTCAGCGACGCGCGCAAGCTCATCTTGTGTTTGATGGTGGCCGTGGTGAAACCTTTGAAGCCTTTTTCCACGAGGAAGCCGCGGATGCCCTCGTCGGTGCGGGCCCAGACGATCGCGAGATCGGCAATCGGGGCGTTGGTGATCCACATCTTCGCGCCGTTCAACACCCAGTCTTTGCCCTGGCGCTTCGCGTGCGTCTTCATGTTGGCCGGATCGGAGCCGCCGTGCGGCTCGGTCAGGCCGAAGCAGGCGATGGTTTCGCCTTTGGCCATGCTCGGCAGCCAGCGCTCTTTCTGCGCTTCGCTGCCGAACGCGTCGATTGGATACATGCACAAGCTGGATTGCACGGAAACAAAGCTGCGCAAACCGGAGTCGCCGCGCTCCAGTTCCTGGCAGATCAACCCATACGACACGCCATTCAAACCGGCGCAGCCATAACCGTGGATCGAGCTGCCCAGCAGACCGAGCTCCGCGACGCCAGTCACCAGTTCGCGCGGGAAACGTTCGTGCTCGAAGCAGTCGCCCATGATGGGAATGACTTGCTCGTCGACGAATTTCGCGACCGAGTCCTGTACCAGGCGCTCTTCGTCGCTGAGCATGGCACGGACGTTGTACAGATCGACGGGATCGAGTTCGGGGGCCGCGGACGGCGCTGCTTTCGGTTTGGCTGACATGTGGCTCTCCTGGTCGGGCGAATAATAGCGCACGCGACCGATAGCCACTTGGTGCGCACTTGGGCGGAGGTGGTGTCGTCGCCGCCGGCGCGGGCGTTGGGAAGGAGCAAAAACGCTTGATTTTCCAGCCGGCGTGCGCCCGGGCAAGCCCGGTACTGCAACGCAAGCCCACAATTCTTGTCGGTGGCGCCTGAGCGGGGGTAACTTGTAGGAGCAATCTCAAGAATCACGTTGAGCAAGGGGGGATCGATGCGCACCGTGGAGCAATGGCTGGATGAATATGGCGAGAGTCATCGCAACGCCATCAACAAGACGCTGCACTGGATCTGCGTGCCCGTCATCGTCGTCAGCTTGATCGGGCTGCTGTGGTCGGTGCCCGCGCCACGGACTTGGCAGGAAATATCGCCGCTGCTGAACTGGGGCTTGCTGTTTCTATTGGCGGGCGTGGTCTATTACCTCTCCATGTCGTGGTCGCTCGCGGTCGGCATGGCGGTGTTCGCCGGGCTGGTGACGCTGGTCATCGTCGGACTGCAAAGCTTGCCGTGGCCGTTGTGGAGCGTCTGCATCGCATTGTTCGTCGTGGCGTGGATCGGTCAGTTCATCGGACATCACTACGAAGGGCGTCGACCGTCGTTTTTCAAAGACATTCAGTTTTTGATGATCGGTCCGCTATGGTTGCTCAGCTTCATCTATCGAAAACTGCGAATCCCTTACTAGTTTCGGTAGCTCACCGCGGCAGACACTCACGGATTCAGTGCCGGTTCAGTCCGGTTTTTCCAGGCTGATCCCCAGCGTGGCGCGGGTGCATAGTGCCGCGCGATTTTTTCAGCGGAGAGGAAACCTATGGTCGATCGTTTTTCCAAGCTCGCCGGTGTCGGCATCGTCGTGACCTGCCTGCTCGCAGGCTGCACCACGGTCAATCCGTATACGCGAGAGTCGCAAACCAGCAAGGCTGCCAAGGGCGCGGGCATCGGCGCTGCAGTGGGCGCGGTGGCTGGCTTGCTGACGAAAGGCGACAAGCTAGAGAACGCGCTGATCGGTGCGGGCGTGGGTGCGTTGGCCGGCGGTGGCGTTGGTTATTACATGGACGTGCAGGAAAAGAAGCTGCGCGACAAGCTCGAAGGCACGGGCGTGAGCGTTACGCGCTCGGGCGACAACATCACGTTGAACCTGCCGAGCAGCATTACTTTCGCGACCAACAGCGCGGACCTGAATTCAGGTTTCTATAACGCGCTCGGCGGCGTTGCGATGGTGCTGAAGGAATACAACAAGACGGTGATCGAAGTGGCCGGCCACACCGATAGCACGGGCAGCGACCAGTACAACCAGCAGCTGTCGGAGCGCCGCGCTTCGTCGGTTGCGAATTATCTGACGGGCCAGGGCGTTACTCAGCAGCGCTTGCTGACCGTCGGCGCGGGTGAGTCGCATCCGATTGCTTCCAACGATTCGGAGTCGGGTCGCGCGCAGAATCGGCGTGTCGAGATGACGATCGTGCCTATCACCAAGGGTTGATAGAGAAACATTCGGGTACATGGATGTACCCCGCCGCTTGCGGCGGCGAGAGGCAAAAGTCACGCCTTTTGCCGACTCGCACGAGGGTCGTAGCAGGATGCCCGATCCCGAGTAATAAAAAGGGCCGGCTCTTCACGAGTCCGGCCCTTTTGTTTACAGGGTCCATAACGCTGATTCAGTCCATTCGTTCGCTCATGCCGGCTCGGCCACCAGGCCGCGCAGCTTCTTGATCGCGTTCGCCTCGATCTGGCGAATGCGCTCCGCGGACACGCCGTACTTGTCGGCCAGCTCGTGCAGAGTCGATTTCTCGTCCTGCATCCATCGGCTGCGCAGGATGTGCTGGCTGCGATCGTCCAGCGTTTCCAGCGCCTGAGACAGCCGCTCGGCGGTGTCCTCGTCCCACTGCTCGCGTTCCACGGCGACCGACGGATCGGCTTCCGGGTGCTGCAGGTAGGCCGACGGCGAGTACGCGCCATCCTCTTCATCCGCATCCGGGGCCGGATCGAAGGACAGGTCGCGCGAGCTCAACCGCTGTTCCATGTCGGTTACTTCGGCGGTGGTCACGCCGAGGTCGCGGGCAATCGCCTTGGTCTCCACGTCCGTCAGCCAGCCCAGGTTCTTCTTGAACTTGCGCAGGTTGAAGAACAGCTTGCGCTGCGCCTTGGTGGTGGCGATTTTCACCAGCCGCCAGTTGCGCAACACGTACTCGTGGATCTCGGCGCGGATCCAGTGAACTGCGAACGACACCAGTCGCACGCCTACATCCGGATCGAACCGCTTCACCGCCTTCATCAGGCCGACATTGCCTTCCTGAATCAGGTCGCCAACGGGCAGGCCATAGCCGCTGTAGCCGCGGGCGATGTGAACCACGAAGCGCAGATGCGACAGCACGAGCTGACGGGCCGCGTCCAGGTCCTCGTTGTCACGCAGGCGACGAGCCAGATCCAGCTCCTCCTCCCGCGACAACACCGGAATGCGCGACACGCGATCGATGTACGAATCGAGGCTGCCGACCGGGCCGGCCAGCATGTTCAGGGGGCTGGCGGCTAGTTCGGTGTGAGAGCGAACAAGCGCAGTTGATGTCATGTCGAAGATTCCCCTCCAGTCAGTGGTCAGAAGTTTAGCAATCGCGATGTTTGAGTGCTAAGTCGACTTGAAAGTTCCGGCGGCGCCCATAGGTTCCGAACGGTTTGCGCTCAGCTAAACCGTTGATAATCCTGAAGTCTTTTAGCCTTCAGGCGGCCCGTGAACCGCAGTCACGAATGCCGTGACTGAGCATTCGGATTGGCGAGGAGAATCGACCGACTAGGTGGGTTCGATGGCCCGCAGATGGCGGGTGGCCGCAAGGTAAGACCCCAGCCAGCCCAGAACGATCCCGCTGCCGAGCAGGATCAGGGTGGCCCGTGCGTCCAGGCCGCCCAGCTGGAAGGCGCTGCCGTACAGGCCGGCCAGGCGGCCAATGGGCTCACGCAGGATGGCAATCACGGCCGCGGTGATGATCCAGGCGGTAATGCCGCCGCCCAGGCCGTACCAGATGCCGTTGTACAGGAAGGGCCGACGGACGAAGCCGTCGGTGCCGCCGACGAGCTTGGTCACTTCGATCTCGGCGCGGCGGTTCTGGATGTCCAGCCGGATGGTGTTGCCGACGATGACCATGACGCCGAGCGCCAGCAGCGCTGCGGCCACGATCAACCCCCGGCGGACCGTCTCGAGGATGGCATTGAGGCGATTCACCCAGGCCGTATCGAGCTGCACGACTTCCACCGACGGCATCGCGCGCAGGTCGGCGGCGAGGCTGTCGAGATTGGCAGAGGTCGTGAAATCCGCGGCCGGGGTGACGACCAACGTATGCGGCAACGGATTCTCATTGAGCGCATCGATGGCAGCGCCGAATCCCGAGTCGTGCCGGAACTCCTTCAACGCCGCGTCCGCCGTGATCACTTCGACGTTGCTCACATCACGGCGCTGCTTGATGCGGCCGGCAGTGCGGCTCGCATCTTCCGCGGAAGTGGGGCGCTTGAGGAACACTGTGAGATCGACGGCTTTGTTCCAATTGCCCGTTGCGTTCTGCGCATTGCTGATGAGCAGGTGCAAGCACGCGGGCAACGCGAGCGCGATGCCGATGACGAGCACCGTGAGCAGTGTGGCCAGCTTTTGCTGGGACAATCGGCCGAGCGAGCCGATCGAGGTCTGGGCGTGTCGGGTCAGCCAGGCGCTCATCACATCGCTCCTTCGGAGCCGGTGATGAGCTTGGCGGGGTCGACGAGTTTCTCGCCGGCGCTGATGCCCGCGGGAATGTCATCGACGACTCGGCCGCATTCCAGCCGCACCCGTCGCACCGGGAAATGCTCGAGCAGGTACAAGTCGTGGCTCGCGACCAGCACCGTCACGCCGACTTCGTTGAAGCGACGGAAGATATTCATCACTTCCAGCGACAGCTCGGGATCGAGGTTGCCGGTCGGCTCATCCGCAATCAGCACCGGCGGCTTGCTCACGACCGCCCGCGCGATGCCGACGCGTTGTTGTTCACCCGTCGAAAGCTCGAGCGGCACGCTCTGTTCGCGACCCAGCAGTCCCACTTGATCCAGTGCCGCGCGCACGCGCTTGCCGATTTCCTTCGTGCCGACACCCGCGATGATCAGCGGCAGCGCGACGTTGTCGAAGATGGTGCGATCGTGCAGCAGTTTGTGATCCTGGAACACCATGCCGATCTGGCGGCGAAACGCCGGGACCTTGCGACGCGAGACGCCGCTGACGTTCTGGCCATTGATGATGAGTTGGCCGCGCGTCGGCCGCTCGATCAACGAGATCAGCTTGAGCAGGCTGGATTTGCCGGCGCCCGAGTGACCCGTGAGAAACACGACCTCGCCGCTGTCGATCTCCAGTGAAAGATCGCTGAGCGCCTCGCGGCCGTTCGGGTAGCGTTTGAAAACGTGATCGAAACGAATCATGCAGATCGAGTCAGTCCCGCTTGAGCAACGCATCGACGAAAGACTCGGCTTCGAAGCCGACGAAGTCTTCGACGGTCTCGCCGACGCCGAGGTAACGGATCGGCAGTTTTAATTCGTTGGCGATGGCGAACACGATACCGCCTTTGGCGGTGCCGTCGAGCTTGGTCAGCACGACGCCGGTGACGCCCAGCGCTTCATGAAACAGCTTGGCTTGCTGGAGCGCGTTCTGCCCCTGGCTCGCATCCAGCACCAGCAACACTTCGTGCGGCGCGCTGGGATCGAGACGCCCCATCACGCGCTTCACTTTCTTGAGCTCGTCCATCAGGTTCGACTGCGTGTGCAGGCGACCGGCGGTGTCCGCAATCAGCACGTCGAACTTGCGGGCCTGTGCGGACTGCAAGGCGTCGAATGCGACGGCCGCGGGATCTGCGCCAGTCGCTTGCGCGATCACCGGCACGTCATTGCGCTGACCCCACACTTGCAACTGCTCGACGGCAGCGGCGCGGAATGTGTCGCCCGCCGCCAGCATCACTTTCATGTCGGCTGCTTTGATGATGCGGGCGAGCTTGCCGATCGTCGTGGTCTTGCCGGCGCCATTCACGCCGACCACCAGCACGACGAACGGAATGTATTTGCTGTCGATGACCATCTGGCCCTGCACCGGCCGGACGATGTCCATGAGCTGCTCGCGCAAGGCTTCCAGCAGCGCGTCCAGGTCGTCGAGCTCGTGGCGCGCCACTTTTTTACGCAGCGCCGTCAGAATTCTTTCGCTGGTGTCGACGCCCACATCGGCGGTGATCAGGCGCATCTCCAGCTCGTCGAGCACGTTCTCGTCGATCTTGCCGCCGGGAATCAGGTTCGCGAGGTCGTAAGTGAGCCACGAGTCGCCCCTGTTCAACTTGGTGCGCAGGCGCGTGAACAGGCTGACCGGCTCCTCGGCAGGAGGTGCAGGCGGTGGGGCGGCGGGCGGCTTGTCCTTCTTGAAACCGAACATTCGTGAGCTTGGATCAGGGTCTCGCGGCGGGGCGCGCAATTCTAACAGCAACGGCGGCGCGCGCCGGGGCTATCATCCGCCGCGCACATGGCCAGAGTTCCCAGCAATCGCCGCGCCGTCGGCAAAACCACCGCCCAGGCCGGCCGCCGTCCGCCGAATCAGTTACGCATCGTGGGCGGCCGCTGGCGCGGCATGCGGATCGATTTTCCCGACGTCGCAGCGATCCGCCCGTCGCCGGACCGGGTTCGCGAGACGCTATTCAACTGGTTACAGACGCACATCTCCGGCGCGCGCTGCCTGGATCTGTTCGCGGGCAGCGGCGCGCTGGGCATCGAAGCGCTGTCGCGTGGCGCCTCGGCGGTGACATTTGTAGACCGCGAGCCGCAGGTGGGCCGGCATTTGACGCAGACTTTGGAGCGTCTGGGCGCAGCCGGCGCGACCGTCAAAACCGAAGACGCGGTCCGTTTCCTGGAGCGAACGCCGCAGCCGTTCGACCTGGTATTTCTCGATCCGCCATTCGCTTCGACACTGTTGCAGGCGGTGTTCGCCAGGTTGCCGCAGGGTTGGCTGGCACCGGAAGCGCACATTTACGTGGAATGTCCCTCGAATGTGCCGATGCCACCGCTGTCAGCCGGCTGGAGCGTGTACCGTTCCAAGCAGGCGGGCCAGGTCGGCTATCATCTGCTGCGAGTCACGACGGCTCGCATCCGTTCCGCTGAAGAGGTTTTGCCATGACCGGCGCCATGTATCCCGGCACGTTCGATCCGATGACCAACGGCCACCATGATTTGGTGCGTCGAGCCGCCGGCATTTTCGATCGGGTCGTGGTCGCGGTCGCCGCCAATCCGGGCAAAGCTCCGCTGTTCACATTGGAAGAGCGCGTCGAGCTGGCGCGCGAAGTGCTGCACGACATTCCCAACGTCGAGATCACGGGTTACTCGGGTCTCACCGTCGAGTTCGCGCGACAACACGGCCTCGGTGTCGTGGTGCGCGGGTTACGAGCGGTCTCCGACTTCGAGTTCGAGTTTCAGCTCGCGACCATGAGCCGGCATCTGTCGGATAAGGTCGACTACGTGTTCCTGACCCCCACCGAGCAGTTCAATTTCATTTCCTCCACTCTGGTGCGCGAGATCGCCAGTCTCGGCGGCAACGTCGCGCAGTTCGTTCATCCCAAGGTCGAGGCCGCCCTGCAACGCGCATGGGCCAAGCGCCGCGCGCAGCAGTAGTCCTCGCCCGTTGAAGCGCTCGCTCGTCTGATTGATTTCGGACGAGACGCGCGCGATTCGAGATCCCATGAAAGTCATCCCGTTGCTTCGTGTCCGCGTTCTATTCGTTGCATTGTTCGTGTTGCCGCTGGCCGCGCTGGCGGATCAGCCGGATCGCCCGGGCAAAGCAGGCATCGCCAGTGCGCATCAGCTGGCGACCGAAGCGGGCATGGAGATTCTTCGTCAGGGCGGCAATGCATTCGATGCGGCGGTGGCTGTGAGCGCCGCGCTCGCGGTGGTCGAGCCGAGCAGCTCGGGTTTGGGCGGTGGTGCCTTCTGGTTGTTACATCGCGCCTCCGATGGTTTTGAAACGATGGTCGACGCGCGCGAAGTGGCGCCTCGTGCGGCCACTCACGACATGTTTCTCGATGAGAAGGGCGATGTCGTCAAAGGTCGGTCGACGTCGACTGCGCTGGCTGCAGGCATTCCAGGCGAGCCCGCCGGTTTCGAATATGTTTCCAAAACGTATGGAAAGCTGCCGTTCAAGACCGTGTTGCAGCCGGCGATTCGACTGGCGCGCGAAGGCTTTCCTCTGAACAATCGACTGCGCGGCGGCATCGTCGCCAAGCGCGAGACCTTCAACGCTGGCGCTGCGGCCAGAGTATTTCTGGATAACGGCCAGGTGCCGGCGGTCGGCTTCATCATCAAACAGCCGGAACTGGCGAAGACGCTGACGGCGCTCGCCGAGCGCGGCGCCGATGGGTTTTATAAGGGCCAGGTCGCAAAGCAGCTGGTCGACGGCGTAAAGAAAATGGGCGGCGTCTGGTCGCTGCAGGATCTCGCCGAGTACAAAGTCAAAGAACGCAAGCCGGTGGTAGGCGAATATCGTGGCGCTCGCATCGTCACTGCGCCGCCGCCGTCGTCCGGTGGCGTGGGCTTGATCAATGCGCTGAATATTCTTTCCGGCTACGACCTGAAGACGGTCGACGACGCGACGCGCGTGCACCTCATCGTCGAAGCTGCGCGGCGTGTGCACCGGGATCGTGCTGAATATCTGGGCGATCCGGATTTCGTGAATGTGCCGGTGGAGCGGTTGATGAGTCCGCACTACGCGGCTGGCCAGCGCGCGTCGATTCGCATGGATCGCGCCACGCCGAGTGATTCGTTGCCGAGTATCGCGCCAGCGCCGGTCGGCATGCAGACCACGCACTTTTCCATCATCGATGCCGACGGCAATCGGGTCGCCGGCACCATGTCGATCAACTTTTTCTTCGGCTCGGGCCTGATGGTGCCGGGCGTGGGCATTCTGCTGAACAACGAAATGGACGATTTCGTCGCCAAGGCCGGCGTGCCGAATGGCTTCCGCCTGGTGGGCGCGGAAGCGAACTCGATCGCGCCGGGCAAGCGGCCGTTATCGAGCATGACGCCGACGTTCGTCGAACGACCGGAAGGCGTGATGGTGCTCGGCACGCCGGGCGGCAGCTACATCATGGGCATGGTGTTGCTCGCCACGCTGGATTGGATGCACGGCGTGGCGCCGGATGAACTGGTGAAGAAGGGCCGTTTTCACCATCAGTACATGCCGGACGTTCTGTCGTTCGAGCCTGGTGCGCTCAGCGCTGACGTACAGGCGACGCTGAAGCAGTTCGGTCACAACCTGCGCGAGTCGCGCCAGCCCGGCAACGTACAGATCGTGACCTGGGATTACCAAACCGGTCAGGTCAAGGCTGTGTCCGATCCGCGTGGTGTGGGTGTCGGCGTCGTTTATTAACGCGTCAACATCACAAGCGCTACTTCTGACACTGCGGGCAGAAGTACGTCGATCGCTGCCCCTGCACGAAATGTTTGATCGGCGTCTTGCACACTCGACACGGATCTTTGGTCCTCTCGTAAACGTACAGCTTTTGGCGGAAGTAACCCGGATTGCCCTCCGGGTTGATGTAGTCGCGCAAGGTCGTGCCGCCGGCGCGAATCGCATCGTTCAGCACGTCCTTGATCGATTTGACCAGTGCGTCGAATTCGGGCCGCGTCAGCCGCCCCGCCGCGCGGCGCGGCCGAACGCCGGCGCGAAACAGCGCTTCGCTCGCGTAAATGTTTCCCACGCCGACCACGATCTGGCCGTTCATGATCAATTGCTTGATCGCGACGCTGCGGCCTTTCGCAGCCCGCGCCAGATATTCACCGTTGAACTCCTCCGACAGCGGTTCCGGCGCCAGCGATTTCAGCAATTTGTGCTGGAGCGGATCGTCCTCGGCCCATAGCAGGCTGCCGAACCGTCGCGGATCGTTGAATCGCAGGCATTGGCCGGTATTCATCACGATATCTACGTGATCGTGCATGGACGGCGGCGTTGCTGCCGGCAGAACGCGCAGGCTGCCCGACATGCCCAGGTGCAGGATCATGCTGCCGCGCTCGAGATCGAACACCAGATACTTGGCGCGCCGTCGCAGCTGAACCACGCGCTGCCCGGCGGCCAGTTCAGGCAGCTGTTTCGGTATCCGCCAGCGCAGTCGTGGCTCGCGGACGACGACTTTCGCGATCACCCGGCCGACGACCGAGGATTCGATGCCGCGTCGGGTGGTTTCTACTTCAGGTAATTCAGGCATGACGATGGCGATGATAGCGGTGCCATGCTCCGCGCATTGAAAGTCGCCGGTTCGGCTCGAACATAGCTGTCGCCGGTGCGTTGCTGGTGCTCAGGGAATGGCTCATTTGTGGGGGCTTTCGGGGTTGGTTATAGTCCGGCAGCCTGGTTTTTTTTGAATCCTATAAGCTTTGCAGCCTTGCAGGGGCGCCTGTGAATCTAGACTTCTTGTACGGCATTCTGAATCTCAGCTTCTGGGAATACGTGCTGGTGACCTTCGTGCTGATCCAGATCACGTTCATGGGCGTGACGCTGTACCTGCACCGGGACGCCACCCATCGCAGCCTCGATCTGCACCCCGCGCTACGCCATTTCTTCCGTTTCTGGCTGTGGATGACCTCGGGCATCGTCACCAAGGAATGGGTCGCCGTGCATCGCAAGCATCACGCGCGCTGCGAGACGCCGGAGGATCCGCACAGCCCGGTCATCGTCGGCTTGAAGAAAGTGCTGCTGGAAGGCGCCGAGCTGTATCAGGCCGCCGCCCGCGATCCGCAAGTGACCGAGAAGTTCGGTCGCGGTACGCCCGATGACTGGATGGAGCGCAACGTCTACTCCAAGTATCGGAACATGGGCATCGTGCTGCTCATCGTCGTCGATCTGCTGCTGTTCGGCGTGCCGGGCATCATCATCATGGCGGCGCAGTTGATGGCCAATCCGCTGCTCGCGGCCGGCGTGGTCAACGGGGTGGGCCACTACTACGGCTATCGCAATTTCGAGTGTGCCGATGCCGCTCGCAACGTGATGCCCTGGGGCTTGCTGCTCGCCGGCGAAGAGCTTCACAACAATCATCACGCGTTCCCGAGCTCGGCGAAGTTCTCGGTGCAGCGTTGGGAATTCGATATTGGCTGGCTTTACATCCGCGTCTTCAAGACGCTCGGCCTGGCCCGCGTGCTGAGGACCGCGCCTGAACCGGTGAAGGTCGAGCCTCGCGTGCACATCGATCTGGAGAACGTCCGCGCGGTGATCGTGAATCGCATGCACGTGCTGCGGGATTACACCCGCAATGTGACCTTGCCGGTCTTCCGCGAAGAACTGGGCAACGCCGGCGGCGCGTTGAGCAGCCGGGTCCGCAAGTTGCTGGTTCGCGAGCCGGCCTTGCTGGACGTGAATGCGAAGTCGCGGTTGAGCGAAGTGCTGGCGTCCAATCAGACGCTCAAGACCGTCCATGAATTCCGCGAGCGCCTCGCGGTGATGTGGAGCGGCGCGAATATGAGCAATGAAAAGCTCATTCAGCACCTGCGGGAATTGATCGCGCAGGCCGAGGCCAGCCGCATCAAGGTGCTCCAAGACTTCGCGGGCACCCTGCGCAGCTACTCGATGCCGCTGCAGCCGCACGCCGCCTGATCTCCAGGCGTTGGCCTCAGTGCCGACGGAAGAGCCCGCCCAAAAGGCGGGCTTTTTATTTCCCGCCAAAAGCAAAAGGCCCACCGAGGTGGGCCTTTCACAGATTCAGCAAGCAACCCGCCGCCAGCGGGCCAGCTCGACTTACTTGATCTTCGCTTCCTTGTAGGCCACGTGCTTGCGTGCCTTCGGGTCGAACTTGCGCACTTCCATCTTGTCCGGATGCAGGCGCTTGTTCTTGGTGGTGGTGTAGTAGTGGCCGGTGCCGGCCGTGGACACGAGCTTGATCTTTTCGCGCATGGCTGAGCCTCCTACCGGTTAGACCGCAACGCCCTTGGCGCGCAGTTCGGCAACGACAGTCTCGATGCCCTTCTTCTCGATCGTGCGCAGGCCGCGGGTCGACACGCGCAGGCTCACGAATTTGCGCTCGCTCTCGACCCAGAAACGCTGCACGTGCAGGTTGGGGAGGAAGCGGCGACGACGCTTGTTGTTGGCGTGTGACACGGTGTTACCGGTCATCGGCCCTTTGCCGGTGATCTGACAGACTCTGGACATGGCGGAGTACCTAATCTGAGGCACGCGGCTCACATTAAATTAATGGGACCGGGGGCCTAAAAACGAGTCGCGCTTTATACCAGCAGCGGCGGGCTTAGGGAAGTCGTCCGCGCCCCGAAAATGCCTGAAAGGCATCCTTTTACAGCCAGCCCCGCTCGGCGAAGGACTCGCAGACCCCGTCCCCGACGATCAGATGGTCCAGAACCCGGATGTCGACCAGGGCGAGCGCGTCTCTCAGGCGGACGGTGATGCTCCGATCGGCCGGGCTGGGCTCGGCGATGCCGGAAGGATGGTTATGGACCAGGATCAGCGCCGCCGCGTTCCGCGACAGGGCCAGTCGCAGGACTTCGCGAGGGTGAACGATGGCGCCATCGATGGTGCCGCGGAATAGCTCCTCGAAACCGACCACCCGGTAGCGGCAATCGAGCAGCAGGCAGCAGAAAACCTCGTACGGCAGGTCTCTCAGCCGAAGCTGGACGAACTCCCGTGTGGCCTGGGGGTTCTCCAGTGCCGAGCCGACCGTCATCAGTTCCTGGTAGTGCCGTCGGGTCAGCTCCAGCGCTGCCTGGAGCACTACATACCGGGCCGGGCCGAAACCGCGCGTCTTGCAGACTTTCAGGCGGTCCGCAGTCAAAAAGGCGCGCAGCGATCCGAAATCGGCCAACAGATCTCGGGCCACGTCCAGGGCGCTTCGGCCTCGAACCCCGGCGCCCAGCAGGATGGCCAGCAATTCGGTCTCGCTCAGTCCTGCCGCGCCGATCTTCAACAGTTTTTCTCTCGGCCGGTCGTGCTCCGGCCAGTTGCGAATCGACATCCTTGTCTCCCGGCGATGCTCCGGACGCCTTGCCCGGACGCGCTAGTCTGCCGGCCGGCGGGGCGGCGCTTTCGGCTCGATTTGGCGCGGCTTTGGCTCGAAATGGTCAGCTTTTCGCCGCCAAGTTGCGCTATGCGGGCCAGCAATCGTCCATATCTGCGCGGAATGGCTCCATGCGACAGCGACGTTTGCCGGGCTCCCGGGTCGCCCCCATAATCCGGTTCATGAGCTCGCAGCCTCGCAAAATTCTTCTGGGTGTCACGGGCGGAATCGCGGCTTACAAGAGTCCCGATCTGGTGCGCCGATTGATGGAGCAGGGCGCCGAAGTCCAGGTCGTGATGTCACGCGGGGCCCTCCAATTCGTCACGGCTCTCACGTTCCAGGCGGTTTCCGGCAAGCCGGTGCGCGATGACCTGTGGGACGAGAGCAGCGAAGCCGCGATGGGGCACATCGAGCTGGCGCGCTGGGCGGACGAGATCGTGATCGCTCCGGCGACGGCCGATTTCATCGCCAAGCTCACGCACGGCTTTGCCGAAGACCTGCTGACGACGCTGTGTCTTGCGACCGCTGCGCCGATCACGATCGCGCCGGCGATGAATCGTCAGATGTGGGCGAATCCGGCCACTCAAGCAAACATTCGCATATTGAAAGAGCGCGGCGTGCGCGTGCTCGGCCCGGCGAGCGGCGAGCAGGCGTGCGGTGAAGTGGGTGTCGGCCGCATGCTCGAGCCGACGCAAATTGCCGCCGAGGTTTTTACCACTCGCGGTGGTGCGGGCCCGCTGCAGGGACTCAAGGTCGTCGTTACGGCGGGTCCGACTCGCGAGAAGATCGATCCGGTGCGTTTCATCAGCAATCGCAGCTCGGGCAAGATGGGTTACGCGGTCGCTGAAGCGGCACGCGAAGCAGGCGCTCACGTCATATTGGTGAGTGGCCCCGTGCAGATTCCGACACCGCGCGGTGTCGAGCGCGTCGACGTGGAAAGCGCGGAACAAATGTTGAGCGCGGTTCAGAGCAACGTCGTCGGCGCCGATATCTTCATCGCCGCGGCCGCGGTTTCTGATTATCGCTGTCGAGAGATCGCCTGCGAGAAGATCAAGAAGACCAGCGACACATTGAATCTTGCACTGGCGCGCGCGCCGGATGTTCTTGCTACCGTCTCGCGAGGCGAGCACAAGCCGTTCCTGGTCGGCTTCGCGGCCGAGACCGAGCACGTCGAGCGCAATGCGTTGACCAAGCTCATCAACAAGAACCTCGACATGATTGCCGCCAACAAGGTCGGTGACGGCCTGGCGTTCGATAAGGACGACAATGCTCTCACCGTCTACTGGCAGGATGGCAAACGCGAGCTTTCGCTGACCAGCAAAGCGGCCCTGGCGCGCCAGCTGGTCGAGCTGATCGCCGAGCGCTATCGGGCGCGCGGCACGACCCAAAACCAAAACTCAACGCCTGCTTTGACCGCTCATGCCCGCTGATGGAATGACCTCCGGCGACGGCGCTCGCCGTCGTTTGCAGATTCGCGTGCTCGATCCTCGGATCGGCAGCGAATATCCCTTGCCTCAATACGCGACCTCGGGCTCGGCGGGCGTGGACCTGCGCGCCTGTGTCGATGCGCCGCTCGAATTGAAGCCCGGCGATACCCAGCTGATTCCTTCGGGCATCGCGATTTATCTGCACGATCCGGCCTATGCCGCCATCGTGCTGCCGCGCTCGGGGCTCGGCCACAAGCACGGCATCGTGCTCGGCAACCTGGTGGGACTGATCGACTCGGATTACCAGGGCCAGATTTTCGTGTCGTGCTGGAATCGCGGGCAAAGCACTTTCACGATCCAACCGGGCGAGCGCATCGCGCAGCTGGTCGTGGTGCCGGTGGTGCAGGTCGAGTTCGACGTGGTGAACGAATTCGTCGCCACCGAGCGTGGCGCCGGCGGCTTCGGCAGCTCGGGCCGCGGCTGAGCTAGTTTATTCCCTTCAATTCCTTGAAGCGCTTGATGTCGGCGCTGAAGCTCGCTTCGACTTGGGCTTGCTCGGCCCGGTTCTTCTGCAGCGATTCCTCATACACCTTCATGCTGTTCACGGTGTTGACCATCTCCTCGGCGAGATGGTCCGGCAGCGGCGGTGCGCCGGGCTTCGAGCTGTAAGGTTTGAAGCGCGAGATCTGACTTTCGAGCCGGCTCTGGCGCTCGCGCATGTTGACGATGGTTTGCTCGGTGGCGCGGTGCTGGGCGACCAGCATCTCGAGGCGTTGATCGCGCAGCCGCTCGATGTCTTCAACACTCAGATACGTTTCCAGGAGCATGCGGTCGCGCAGCTCGCGTTCCTGCTTCTGCTTGCGTTCGAGGCTTTCGCCGGCTTCCCGCGCCAGCCGGGCGGCACGCGTCCGCTCGCCTTCGATCACTCTCAGCACCGTGCCGTGCGCGTTCAACACCTCGGTGTCCTGGCCCTGGCAGCCCATCGGCATGCTGTCGCTGAACAGCTGCTGGCCGTTCACGTCCTTGCACCGGAAATAGGCTTCGTTGCCCCGTTGTGCCTTTTGCGCGAAAGCAGCGCCCGATGCGACTAGTGCGACAACGATCGGCAGTGTGCGAATCCCGCGCATCGGTTTGAAATATTCCCGTGGAGCTGAATGGTTATTGTGCCGGAGCGCGCCGTTGGGTCAACTTTGGACAGTTTTTGTCACTGGCGATGTCGCGCCGGCGTGCACTGAGCTGCACCGTTGAGCCGCGCATTCTCTCAGCCCGACACACCATATTCGCCGCGATAACGCTCGATTGCCGCCAGTTGTGCCGCATCTCCGCTCTGCCTCAGATAGTCGATGAGGTCGGCCAGTCGCAGGATGCTGGTCACCGGTAGCTGCAATGTCTGTTCCACCTCCTGAACGGCGGACAGCTGACCCTGGCCGCGCTCCTGCCGGTCCAGCGCGAGCATGACCCCGACGGGCTGTGCGCCGGCGGCGCGGATGATATCGGTAGCTTCGCGGATCGCCGTTCCTGCGGTGATCACGTCGTCGACGATCAGCACCCGGCCGCGCAGGGGCGAGCCGACGATGTTGCCGCCTTCGCCGTGGTCCTTGGCTTCCTTGCGATTGAAAGCCCAGGGAACATCGCGGCCGTGCTGGTCATGCAGCGCCACTGCGGTGGTCGCGACCAGCGGAATACCTTTATAGGCGGGGCCGAACAGCACATCGAACTCCAGGCCCGCGCTCTGAATGGCCTGCGCATAGGCGCGCCCGAGCTCCGCCAGCGCCCGTCCCGAATTGAACAGGCCGGCGTTGAAAAAGTACGGGCTCACCCGGCCGGATTTGAGCTTGAACTCGCCGAAACGCAGCACGCCGAGCTGCAGACAGAGATCGATGAAAGAGCGCATGACGCGGAATGGTAGTCGATTTGCGCGCGACGTCGGATATAGATCAAGCCTGATTTCTCGCGGGTTCAGCCATGTGCGGCGGCGAGCCTTCTATAATCGCCCGCCATGAGCACAGTGGCAGCGAGCACGACACCGGCAACGGCCGCACCCAAACCCAAGTGGCGCGACATTCTGGCCAGTCCGAAGATGATCGCCATCATGGTGCTCGGCGCGTCTTCGGGGTTTCCGAATCAGATCACCGAAGCCGCCTTGATGGCCTGGCTGAAGGACAGCGGCGTCAGCAATACGAACATCGGCATCCTGTCCTACGTCGCGCTGCCTTACTTGCTCAAGTTCCTGTGGGCGCCGGCGATCGATCGCTATCCGCTGCCGTTTCTGGGGCGACGGCGCGGGTGGGTCCTGCTCACGCAGCTTGGTCTCGCGTTGGCGATCGGGGCGTTCGCGTTGCAAAACCCCGCAGTGTCGTTGACCCCGATCGCAGTGTGCGCCGTGGCCATCGTGTTTTTTTCGGCGACTCAAGACATCGCCTTCGATGCTTATCGAACCGACGTCGCGCAACCCAACGAGCGAGGGCTGGCGGCCGCGGCCAACCAACTGGGCTATCGAACTTCGGCCTGGTTGGCGGCGGCGTTCGCACTGGTGGTCGCGGACTATCTCGGCTGGAAGCCGGCGTTTCTGATTCTCGCAGCGGTCATGGCCGCCTTCTGTCTCGGCACACTGCTGGCGCCCGAGCCTCACTACGAGCATCAGCCGCCGCGCACGCTGAAGGAGTCGCTGGTCGTGCCGTTGCGCGAACTGCTGGGCACGCCGAGCGCCGTCGCCTTCATCGCTCTGGTGATCCTGTTCAAGGTGGGTGACGCGTTCGCGCTACGGCTGTTCACGCCCTTCATGATGGATGTGGGCTTCACCAAGACCGAAATCGCACTGGTGTTGAAAGCGCTGTTCACGGCGAGCGCGGTGATCGGCTCGATTCTCGGCGGTATCGCGATGGTGCGCCTGGGCCTGCTGAAGTCGATGCTGATATTCGGCGCGATGCAGGCTGCGTCCAACTTCCTGTACTACGCGTTGGCCCTGACGGGCAAAAGCTACCCGCTGATGATCGCGGCGGTGAGTATCGACAACATGGCTGGCGCCATGGGCAACATTGCGTCGGTCGCGCTCATCATGGCGCTGTGTGATGTGCGCTACAGTGCGTTTCAATATGCGCTGCTGTCCGCGATAGCGCTGACGCCGCGATATTTGCTCGGCGGCCCGGCCGGTTGGATCGCCGATCATGCCGGTTGGGACATGTACTACGTCATCAGCGTGCTGCTGGCTCTGCCAGGATTGGCGCTGGCCTGGCTGATGCGCGAGAAGATCAAACTGCTCGACCAGCCCCGCGCTTGAGCGCGGGGCTGAATTAGAAATATTTCGAGAGTTTATAAATCCCGCGGCGACGGCCACTCGGAATAGCCCGAGGCTTCCGAGCGATCCAGGCTCATCAGCGGATCGACCCACGAACCGGCGGCGGTGATCTCCCGGTCGGACTCATAGTCCTCGGGCTCGACGTCGACCGAGCCGGTCCAGTCCTCCGGGGCTTGTGCCTCTTCGAAGTCCTGTTCTTCCCAAGCCTCCAGGTCGAACTCTTCCAGAGTGCCATCGAAGTGTTGCACTTCCACAGTGCCGTCGTCGCGATCGATCGCAACCACTTCGAACAGGGCGCCATTAAAGCGGCGATACCAATCACCCACGACTGGGCTCGGCGAAGTCATTGACCATCCTCCGGCAGGAGTGAGGGAGCCTCCTTGCGGAAGCATCCTTGCGTCAGGCGACACGCGCTATATATCGACGTTTGTTTTAGACCTGCGCCGCGCGGGATTCAAGTGGGATTTTTTCTGCAAGGCATCAACCCGGCGCTACGAAATCACCCTCACAACAGCGTCGGTCTCACGTGGTGTTCAAGGCGCAACGTGAACTTTTTTCTAGCGATGCCGAATGTGACTTTATTGTGATGGTGACGCCAGGCGCGTGTAGCTCAGATCCCAGACGCCGTGGCCCAGTCGCTGGCCACGCCGCTCGAAACGCGTGAGCGGGCGCTCCTCGCTGCGGGTGACGAAACCTGTCTCGGGCGCGTCATTCGCGAATGAGGGTGAAGCATCGATCACTTCGCGCATCTGCAGGGCGTAATGTTCCCAATCCGTCGCCAGCCGCAATGTGCCGCCCACCGCCAGCACTCGCGCCAGCAGTTCGACGAATACCGGCTGGATCAGGCGCCGTTTGTGATGGCGCTTCTTGTGCCAGGGGTCGGGAAAGAAAATATGGATCAGCTGAATCGAGGCGGGCGCGAGCTGCTGTTGTAACACCTCGACGGCGTCGTGACAGATCACGCGTAGATTCTTCAGCCCGGCCGCTTCCGCGCCCAGCAGCAGGTGACCGACGCCGGGTTTGTGAACTTCCACACCGATGCAATCCAGCTCGGGATGCGCTTGGGTGAAGGCGAGCAAGGCTTCGCCGGCGCCGAAGCCGATCTCCAGCATGCGCGGCGCCTGACGACCGAACACTCGATCCAGATCGACCGGCTGCTCGCTGAATTCAACCCCGTAGCTTGGCCACAGCTCATCCATCGCGCGCTGTTGGGCGGCGGTCTGACGGCCGCCGCGAATCACGAAACTGCGGACGGTGCGACGCGAGGGCGGATCTTGAGACTTTTCCGGGGTCATTTCTGGATGGCGTGGGATTGCAGATGGTCGTAAAGCAATTTCGCAGCCGAGTGCATCGGCGCCCCGCTGCGAATACAAAGAAACAATTGTCGGTGCGCCCACGGATCGGTCAGCGGCACCGATGCGAGCGACAACGAGCGGATGTAAGCACTGGTCGCCGCTCTGGGCACAATGCTGACGCCGAGTCCGGATGCCACCATCGCGCAGGCCGCATCGAAGCTCGTTACTTGCACGCGCCAGTTCAACGATCGATCCGCTTCCGTGGCCGCGCGCGTCAGCAAACGGTGCAACGAGCTCCCGGCGTGCAGGCCGACGAACGGCTGATCGATCAACTCCGCGAACGACAGCGAGGGGTGCTTCGCCAGCGGATGATCGGGTTGCAACACGACCACCAGGTCGTCATTCCGGAACGGCACCGTGCTGAGACCGTCGATCGCCGGCAACTCGCTGACGATGCCCAGGTCGGCGGAGTTGTCCGCGACCGCCGCGGCGATCGCCGAGCTCACGTGCTCTTCGAGATGAACGTGAATGTCGGGGTGCTGTCTGGCGAACGAAGCGAGTGCGTCCGGCAGGAATTCGACGATGGCCGAAATGTTTGCAAACATCCGCACGTAGCCACGCGTGCCCGAGGCATGACGACGCATCTCATCGTCCAGCTGTCCGGCCTGGTGCAGCAGTACGCGGGCTCTTGCGAGCAGCGCATGGCCAGCCGCGGTCAGTTCGACACCTTTCGCCCCGCGCAGCAACAGCGGGCAGCCCAGATTGTCTTCCAGGTCGGAGACCCGCTTGCTGACCGCCGACGCCACGGTGTGCGACCGTTCGGCGGCACGCGCGATGCTGCCCGCATCGGCGACGGCCACGAACAGCTCCAGGTCACGTAAATCGAATCTCAGGGCCACGGAAGACATCGGCGGGGTGAATCGAGGAGCGGCAGTATACCGCCCAATCCGACCGCCAATTGATCGGCGGCACCGCACCCCCTAGAATCGGCCAAACGCGGGTGTAGCTCAGTTGGTAGAGCACAAGTTTCCCAAACTTGAGGTCGCGGGTTCGAGACCCGTCGCCCGCTCCAGATTCCAGGCCCGGGTCCCCATGGATCCCGCCTGGATCCTCAGCACACCTCACCTTGCCGCAAGCTTCACGGCACCTCGTTGCCGCGGCGGCTTGTATTTTATTCGAAAGGGGTAGCTTTCAGATGACCGCCAGCCGTCGCGATTTCCTAGTGGGCACCGGGGCCGCCCTGGCCGTGGCCCACCTGCCGGCCGCCGTTCGGGCCAACAGCCCGTCCGGCGCCGACAAGGCCGCCGAGGCGCTGCTCGCCGAGCTGGCCGAAGAAATCATGGTCGACTATCCGGAAAGCGCCACCGGCTTGGGCATCGACACCGGGCCGCGCGCGCCGTTGAAGGCAAAGCTGAGCGACCGCTCGGCCGAGGGTCAGCGAGCCATCGCGCAGCGGGCCGCGAAACGTCTGCAGCGACTGAAGGCCATCGATACGTCGAATCTCAGCGATGCCACTCGGATCGACGTCGACGTCATGCGCACTTCGCATGAGTTCGCCACTGAAGGCTTCGCGTTTCCGTATGGCGATGTCGCGACCTTGAATCAGAACTGGTCGTATCGGAACGCGCCTTACGTGTGCGCTCAGAACACCGGCGCCTTCCTCGAAATCCCGAGCCTGCTCGACACGCGCCACACGATTGCAACCCCGGCGGACGCGGACGCCTATCTGTCGCGGCTCGAAGCCTATGCCGGGCAGATCGAAGGCGAGACCGGCCGCTTGCACACAGCCGCCGCGCAAGGCGTGATCGCGCCGGACTTCCTGCTCGACAAGACGCTCAAGCAATTGCGCATGGCCAGCGGCGGCAACGTTGCCGAGTGGTCGCTCGTCACTTCGTTGGCGAACCGGACCAAGAACATGAAAGGCGACTACGCAGCGAAGGCGGCCAAGATTGCGCAGGACAAGATTGCACCGGCGCTGCAGCGTCAGCTCGCCGAAATAGAGGCGCATCGTAAGAAAGCCACCAGCGATGCGGGCGTGTGGAAACTGCCGCGCGGTGACGAGTACTACGCATGGGCATTGAGCGCGGCTACGACGACGCGCATGACGCCGGATCAAATCCACGAGCTCGGCCAGCAAGAACTGCGTGCGTTGCAGTCCGAGATGGATGTGATTCTAAAAGCTCAGGGCCTGACGCAGGGAACGGTGGGTGAGCGCATGACGGCGCTCGGCAAGCAAGAGCGCTTCCTGTTTCCTGACAACGACCAGGGGCGCGAGCAGATCATGGCCCTGTTGCACGATCGGGTTGCGGACATTCGCAAACGATTGCCGCGCGCATTCGCAACGCTCGTGCCAGGAAACCTCGAGATCACGCGCATGGCGCCGGAAGTGGAGCCGGGCGCGCCCGGAGCCTACGGCGGCGCCGGCACGATCGACGGCAAGGTGCCGGGCAAGTTCTGGATCAACCTGCACACGACCAAGCTGTGGACCACCTATGCGCTGCCGACGCTGACCTATCACGAGTCGATTCCGGGTCACGTGTGGCAGGGCGAATATACATTCAAGCTGCCGCTGTTCCGTTCGCTGCTCGCGTTCAACGCGTTCGCCGAAGGGTGGGCGTTGTATGCCGAGCAGCTCGCCGGCGAGCTCGGTGTTTACGACAACGATCCGTTCGGTCGGCTCGGTTATCTGCAGTCGATTGCATTCCGCGCCTGCCGTCTGGTCGTCGATACCGGACTGCACGCCAAACGCTGGACTCGTCAGCAGGCGATCGAGTGGTTCGCTCGCACCAATGGCTCGGGTCTCGACGAGGTCACGAGCGAAGTCGATCGTTACTGCGCGTGGCCGGGCCAGGCGTGCGGCTACAAAGTGGGTCATAGCGAGATCAACCGACTGCGCAAGAAAGCGCAGCAGGCGCTCGGCAACAAGTTCGACTTCCGCAAGTTCAACGATGCGGTGGTGATGGGCGGCGACGTGCCGATGGTGGTGCTCGCTCGTAACATCGACGCATTCATCGCCCAAGGCTGACCGACTCATGCGGATCGCGACTTATAACGTCAACAGCATTCACGCCCGCTTGCCCAGCCTGCAGCGCTGGCTGCAGGAAACATCGCCCGACGTGGCGTGCCTGCAGGAATTGAAGACGCCGTCGGAAAAATTTCCCGAAGCCGCGATTCGCGAGCTGGGCTATGGCGTGATCTGGCACGGGCAGAAGAGTTACAACGGCGTCGCCATTCTCAGCAAAGGCTGCGAGCCCACCGAGATCCGTCGCGCCTTGCCGGGCGATCCCGAGGATCTGCACAGCCGCTACATCGAAGCGGTGGTGCGCGATGTGATCGTCGGATGTTTGTATTTGCCCAACGGCAATCCTGCGCCGGGCGAGAAGTTCGACTACAAATTGCGCTGGCTAGAGCGCTTGCGTGTGCACGCGGCCGAGTTGATAGGCAGCGGCAATGCCGTCGTGCTGGCGGGCGACTACAACGTCATTCCCACCGGCAACGATGTTTACAAACCCGAGCGTTGGGTCAACGACGCACTATTCCGCGTCGAGACGCGCGAAGCGTTCGGCCGTATCGTCGAACAGGGCTGGGTCGACGCAATCCGGCACCTGCACCCGGATGCAACGATCTATACCTTTTGGGATTACTTCCGGAACGCCTATGGCCGCGACGCCGGTTTGCGCATCGACCATTTGCTGTTGAACGCGCCGGCGCTGCGCCGGCTCAAGGCGGCGGGCGTGAATCGCGACGTGCGCGGCTGGGAGAAGCCGAGCGATCACGCGCCGACCTGGATCGAGCTGGAGGACTAGCCGAAGCGCGGCCGCTTGCTCGGAAGCCGGCCGCGGCTCTAAGCTCGACGCAACTTCCCGCCTGAAACCCTGGCCCGATGTTTCGTTGGCGCAAACAAGTCGCTGCTCCCGTGCCCGCCGCGCCGCCCGCGGCCGACTCGGTGGAATTCCTGGTGCATCTGGACCGGCGCTATCGCCGCCCCTTGACCAGCTATTTCGAAAAGCGCATCCGCGAAAGCTACGACATCGATGACCTGGTGCAGGAGGTCTTCATCCGCCTGGCGCATCGGCCGAACTTCGAGAACATCGAGTATCTGGAAGGCTATGTGTTTCAGGTGGCCGCCAACGTGATCCGGGATCGCGTGCGGCGCCGGGCCGTGCGGCACGCCTCGGACCACGACCCGTTGGAAAATTGCGAGCTGCCCACTAACGATTTCTCCCCGGAGCGCGTCTTACAAGGAAGGCAGTTGCTCGATCGGGCGCTCGGCTCCTTGCTCGAGCTGCCGGCGCGTACCCGCCACGTATTCGTGTTGCGTCTGTACGAAGGTATGAAACAGGAGGAGATCGCAGCCAGCCTGCAGATCAGTGTCGAGACGGTGCGTTTTCATTTGCGGCGTGCCAAGGAACACATGGCGCGGGGGTTGGAGAAGTGAGCATGGAACCGCTGCACGACGATGCATACGGCGCAGCTGCGGATTGGCACAATCGCCTGGACGAAGACGATTCGGCCCAAACCCACGCCGAGTTCGATGCGTGGCTGGCGGCCGATCCGCGCAACCCGGCGGCGTTCGAAGCTGTCGAGCGCACGTGGTCGTCGTTGTCGGCGGCCCGAGTGGACGCGCGCGTCTTGAAGTTGCGCCGTGAAGCCTTGAGCGCTACGCATCGCTTACGTTTCTTCCGTTTCGCAGCTGCCGCTGCGGTCGTCGGTGTGGCGGTGGCGATCGCGTATGCCGTCAGTCCATTGTTCAAGGCTGACCCCATCGCGCATCCGGCGATGATCATGGGCTCTACAACTGAAGGCGGCGCGTTCCGCACCGCTGTCGGCGAGCGCTCGAACATCACGCTGTCGGATGGTTCCTCCGTGGTGTTGAACACCAACAGTCGCGTCGAGATCCGCTTCACGCCGGAACAACGCAACATTCGCTTGCTCGCAGGCCAGGCATGGTTCCAGGTCGCGAAGAATCCAGATCGGCCCTTCGTCGTGGAAGCGGGCGATCGCCGCGTGACTGCGCTCGGCACCGCGTTCGATGTGCGACTGGGTGCAGGCGATTCCGTGCGCGTCACCCTGGCGGAAGGCAAAGTGTCGGTCGAGCCCATCCTGTCGCCGTTGCAACGACTGATCAGCGCGCCGCCCGTTCCACAGTTGTTGCTGGCGGGTGAGGCGCTGGTCGTTTCGGACGACGCGCCGGTCGAGAAGGTCAAAGCGGATCTGGCGAAGGTGCAGAGCTGGCGTCAGGGCCAGGTCGTGTTCGACAACGACACCCTGGCAACGGCGATCAATGAGATCAATCGTTACTCCTCGACGCGTATCGAGCTCGCCGACCCGACGCTCGGTCAACTGCGCGTCAGCGGCGTGTTCAAGGCGGGGCACAGCGAGAGCTTCGTCGAGACTGTCACCGGTCACTACCCCATCGAGGTTGCGAGCCGCGACGATTCGCGCATCCTCCTGACAGGCGCCAGTCGTTAGAGATTAGAGGTTGGCCAGAAGGTTTGGACCAACTCCCACTCCCAACACCTGCTTTACCAGTTCTGCGCCGGCCTGCGTCTTACTGGGTACACAACACCAGAAAGGGGAGTCGGTTCATGCAGAACAAAGCTGCGGCGCGTCCGTATCTGAAGGCCATGGTTGCATGCGTGCTGGCCGCTGCAGGCAGCGCCCCGAGCTTGTCGCAGGCTGTGGCCGCGACCCGCACCGAGCCGCGCACGTTCAACATCGAAGCGCAGGATCTGGGCAGCGCGCTCAAGGCATTTGCGTTCCAGAGCAATCGCGAAATCTTCTTCGCGCCCGAGTTGACGCAGGGCAAGCTGACTCATGGCGTTGTCGGTCGCTACGACGATCTGGATGCGCTGAAGAAAATCCTTGCCGATACCGGGCTGGGTTACACCGTCACCGATTCCAACGCGATCCTGGTGCGTGACTTGTCGAATGTGACGTCACGTCCCACGGCCGATGCGTCGAGCGGCCCCGCTGTGCGGCTGGCTCGCACTGAAATGATGGCTCAAGCGGAGCCGCCAGCCGCTCCCGCTCGCAGCACGGCTGCGGCCTCGGGCTCCATTGGCGCGGCGGACACTTCAGAATCGCTCTATGAAGTCATCGTCACCGCGACCAAGCGGCCCGAACGTGCTCGCGATATCGCAGGCTCGGTGTCCGCGATGTCGGGTCAGCAGCTCGAAGCCATCGGCGCGCAGAGCTTTCAGGATTATCTGACGCGCACGCCGGGCGTGGTTTTCAACGCCGGTCCGCTGGGCGACTCTACCGCCATCATTCGCGGTGTCGGCACATCGGTCGGCAAGGATCAGGGCCAGGGGCCGACGGGTTATTACATCAACGAAATTCCGCTCACCGAGCCTGGCTATGCGATTGCCATCCCCGACGTAGATACATTCGACGTGGAGCGCGTGGAAGTGTTGCGCGGTCCGCAGGGCACGTTGTTCGGTTCATCGGCGCTGGGCGGCGCGATCAACTATGTCGCGCGTGAAGCGAGCACCGATGGCGTCGACGCGGCGGTACAAACATCCACCGGCAGCACGCACCACGGCGACGGCAACCCGAACTATTCCGCGAAGGGCATGCTCAACGTGCCGCTCGGCGATACGTTCGCGATTCGCGGCGTCGCCTACTACCGGCACGAAGCGGGCTATCTGGACAACATCGGCACCGGCCGCAAGGCCAGCAACGAG
Organism: Peristeroidobacter agariperforans; assembly: GCF_004138335.1. GTDB lineage: Bacteria > Pseudomonadota > Gammaproteobacteria > Steroidobacterales > Steroidobacteraceae > Steroidobacter > Steroidobacter agariperforans. Next base: position 1,432,184 of record NZ_RYFW01000001.1, read on the forward strand.
CAGACCGACAAGGGCGGACGGTTCTCTGCGGTGTGGACGCCGGCCGAAGGCAGCAAGATTTCGCTGTTCAGCCTTTACGACAAGAATCGCACGCCGGACTTCGGCTATCGCTACCCCGAGCTCGGCGAGTTTGTGCGTGAGACGCTGGTGAGCGAGCCGGTGGAATACGAGCTGCAACTGCACAGCCTGCGACTCGATCAGGATGTGGGCTTTGCGACGTTGACCGCGCTGGTCGGCTACAGCGAGAAGGAGCGCAGCCTGACCAATGACTTCACGGAGTTCTATGGCGCAGGTCTGCCGAACCCGACGCCGTATCTCGATACTGGCAAGAGCGAGAGCCGCAGCTACGAGCTGCGTCTGGCTTCGCCGAAGGGAGAGAAGTTCGACTACCTGATCGGTGTGATGGGCACGTCGACCGACAAGACCTTCAGGGACTACATCACGTCCGAAGGCTCGTACGAGATCCTGGCGCCGGTCAACGATCCGGCCGATCTGCGCGGCGACATGTTCTATTGGGGCGTCGGCAACACCGATGGCGAAGAAAAAGCCGTGTTCGGCGAAGCCAACTATCGCTTCGCCGAGCAGTGGACGCTGACCTTCGGCGGCCGTTGGTTCGACACCGAGGTCAACAGCCGGGCGACCTATTACGGCGTGCTGTATCCGGGCTCGTTCTCGTTGACGCCTGGCCATCAGACTGAAGATGGCTTCGCTCCAAAGCTGTCGCTGGCCTGGCGCCGCGATGACGATCTGATGGTGTACGGACTGGCGTCGAAGGGCTATCGCTTCGGCAATCCGAACACCATCGCGCCGCTGGAGGGTTTCAACACCCCGAGCGGCTGGAAGACCGATTCGTTGTGGAACTATGAAGTCGGCATCCGCAGCAGTGCGTTCGACCGCCGGTTGCAGACTGACTTCACCGTGTTCCTGATCGATTGGAGCGACCTGCAGGTGCGTTTGTATCGTCCCGACGATTTCACTTACGGCACCAACGCCGGTAAGGCGCGCAACGTCGGCCAGGAGTTCAGCGGCCTGTGGCGCGTGACCGACTCGTTCGACCTGACGCTGAATGTGACGCACCTGGATGCGAAGCTCACCCAGACGGTGATCAGCGCGGGCAACGAGATCCTGCGCGATGGCCAGCAATTGCCTGGCTCCTCCGAGTGGCAGGTCTCGGCAATGGCCGTTGCCCGCCTGCCGTACTCGTGGGAGCCGACGATCACGCTGGCGCATCGCTATCTCTCAGACGCGCCGCAATCGCTGCAAACGCCGGAGTTGCGCATCAACGGTTACGGTCAGACCGACCTGCGCGTCAGTGCTCAGCTCGCCGGCGTCGGCCTGACCGCATTCGTGAACAACGTGACCGACCAGCGCGGTGTCACGTTCGGGTACGGCGACTTCGGTCTGGGCGTGCAGGATTTCATCATTCGTCCGCGCACGATTGGCCTGATGCTCGACTGGAAGATGCGCTGAGGCTCGTCAGGGCAGCGCGCCCTGTGTGCGCGCTGTTCGCGTAATATTTTTCCGTCGCCGGGATCCAAAGACCCACTGCTCGCGTTAGTCCCTCACCTGTTCGATAACTAGGGGGATGGGTTCGATTGAGCGATGCGCAACCGCCTCTGTGGCAGCGCCTGGTGTGGTACGCCTGCGGCGCGTTCGTTCTGCTCTTGCTGCCGGTCTTGAAGTACGCCGAGCTGTGGCAAACGCTGCCACGGCCGCAAAAGCTGGCGCTCGCGGTGGCACTCGGTGCGTTTGGCACCGCTTGCCTGCTGTCGCTGTTCATGGACCGGCTCGCCAGTTGGTCGGCTGCGGGCAAGGCGCTCATCCGCTCGTTCGCGGTGTTGAGCTTGTTTCTGGTAGCGGCCGTGACGGTGTCGATCTCACTGCCACGCTTCATGCTGATTCCGTTGGTCGTAGCCATCGCGCTGATCGTGCCGTTGGCGATCAGCCCGCTGGGCCTGCGACGGCTGCCTCTGGCTGTCCTTGTCCTGGTTGCCGGCATGACGGCCGCCTATTCCTTCGGGCATCTCAATATGTCCGCCCAAGTCGAGCGCACTACGCGCGACGCCTATTTCTCGACTGCGTTTTATCCGCTGCACGCGATTATCCGTGAAGGATGGATTCCCGAGCCGGCCACTCGCGGCGGCGGGTTGACCTTGATTGGCGATCGCCCGCTGCTCGGCACCGGCGATGGACATTTGTATCTGATCGACGCATCCGCCAGCGGTGAAGGTTTCAAGGTGACGGAGCTGCCGACCCAGGTGCCCGCGAATCGCGAAGAATTTGCGAAGGCGTTCGGCGGATCGGCACGCCAACCCAAACGTTCAATGGACTGGCGCGAAGCGGGGCCGCCGCGGATGCAGACCTGGCGATTCCGGGTCGCCGATGTGGTTGCCGCGGTCGAAGGCGATCAGGTGCACTTGTTCGCTTCGCATCACTATTGGAATGCCAAGGACCAATGTTTCGTTGCGAGGGTTTCGGAGCTGACAGCGCCGCTGGCTGATTTCGAGCAGAGCGTCGCCAACGCGAAATGGTCGACACTGTTCGAAACCACTCCTTGCGTGCCGCTCGAGGGGCCCGATCGCAAGCGAGGCAAGAATGCCTTCCGCGGCGAGGAGATTGGCGGCGAACTGCTGCTGCTGGAGGACAACAAGCTGTTGCTCACGGTCGGCGATTCGGGCTTCTCCGGCATGGAATCGACCCAGATATTCGCACAGGATCCGGCCGCCGACTTCGGCAAGACCATCCTGATCGATCGGGCGACCCGCGAGCACCGCATCTTCACGATGGGGCATCGCAATCCCCAGGGCCTCACGCGCACCCGCGACGGCAAGATATGGTTGACGGAGCACGGCGAGCAGGGCGGCGATGAGCTCAACTTGTTACAAGACCAGGCCAACTATGGCTGGCCCAATGTGACTTACGGCACCGAGTACGGCTCGAACGTGTGGCCGCACAATCCGCACCAAGGTCAGCACCTGGGTTATCGACAACCGACGATGGCGTGGGTGCCGAGCGTCGGCACCTCTGCGGTCGCAACCATCGACAGCAAATTGTTTCCAGTCTGGCAGGACAACCTGCTGGTCGGCTCGCTCTCCAGTCGAGCGCTTTATCGACTGGTGCTCGTCGAGGATCGGGTGGTCGTGCAGGAGCCGATCGCTCTCGACAAGCGTGTGCGCGACATCCTGCAGATGCCGGACGGGCGCATCATGATCTGGAGCGATGACTGGGCGCTGACCCTGCTCGAGCCTGCCAGCCAGCACAACGGCACCAGCTTGTTCGCGACCCAGTGCCTGGGCTGCCACGGCATCGCCGATGGCATGACCCATCGGCTCGGCCCGGACCTGTTCGGCGTGGTCGGTCGGCGCATCGGCGACGCCCCCGGCTACGATGAATACTCGGCTGCGATGAAGGCGCAGCAGGGCGCCTGGGACGAGGCGCGGCTGGATAAATTCCTGCAGCAGCCGGCCGCTGCCGTGCCCGGGACATCGATGGCTTTCCCGGGGGTGCCGGATGCGCAGCAGCGCAAGGCGCTCATCGAGTATTTGAAGAAGAGTGAGCCGATCGACAAGCGGGGTGTGGTTTCGGCCCCATAACTCCCTGAAAGAATTAGGCCGTTGAATCTTTACACGAGGGTCGCGTATCTTAGGATGCACTGCCCCTTGCTGCGTCCGAGTCGTGCAACCGCAACTGTACAACTTGACCCAAGAGATCCTGCGGACCGATGTCTCAGGAATGCCCCTGGAGTGGATTGACTACCGGGATGCGGTACGGCTGTACCACACGGAGCAGGTGGCATACACCTGCGGGACGCGGCTGTACCGGCTGCTCGGTGGCACCAACGCCCGCTCGGGATTGCAGACCGTCGTGGAAGTGAATTCCATCATTGCCACGATCGGCCATACCCACAATCCCGGCAACCTGCGGCACGACTACACGCCGCCGCTGAACAATCAGACATTGTTCAAGCGCGACGCGCATTTGTGCCTGTACTGCGGGCAGCGTTTCCCGTCCAGTCTGCTGTCGCGGGACCATATCCGGCCGCTCAGCCAGGGCGGGTTGGATTTGTGGACCAATGTGGTGACGGCTTGCCGTCGTTGTAACAACCTGAAGGCGTCGAAGACTCCCGAACAGGCCGGCCTGCAGTTGATCGCCGTGCCGTTCAAGCCGACGTACGCCGAGTACATTTATTTGAAAGGCCGCCGGGTGCTGGCGGACCAGATGGAATATCTGCTGGCGCATTTCCCGCGCTCGAGTCCGTTGCACGCCCGTCTCAAATTGCAGTGTTGAATTCTGATTTTCTCGTTCAGCGTCCGGTGTATCTGATCGATGCATCGGTGTTCGTGTTCCGTGCCTGGCATTCCGTCCCGCTCGACCTGGTCGATGCGGACGGCAATGCCGTCAATGCCCTGCACGGCTTCAGTCGATTTCTCGGCGAGCTCATCGAGCGCGTGCGCCCGGAGCACATCGCGGTCGCTTTCGACGCCGGCCTGGTCACGTCGTTCCGCAAGCGCCTGTATCCCCCTTACAAGGCCAATCGCGAGCCCGCGCCGGTAGATCTGAAACGTCAGTTCCTGCTGTGCCAGCGGGTGTGCGCCGGGCTGGGTATTGCCTCGTTCGTCAGCGGCGATTACGAGGCCGATGACATCATCGGCACGCTCGCCACTCGCGCCCGCGCCGAAGGCCACAAAGTCGTGATCGTCACTCGCGACAAGGATCTTTCGCAGCTGGTACGGCCCGGCGACGAGTATTGGGATTACATCAGCGACAAGCGTTTCCCTTACGAGCGGATCGCAGATCGTTTCGGCGTGCGCCCCGAGCGCATGGCCTGTTTTCTGGCGCTGATGGGTGACGCTGTCGACAACATTCCCGGCGTGCCCGGCGTCGGTCGCAAGACGGCGTCCACCTTGTTCTATCACTTCGAGTCGCTGGCTCATTTGTATAGCGACCTCGACCGGGTGTTGCAGATCAAGCTGCGCAACGCCGGGTTCGTCTGCGGCCAGCTGCGCGATCATCGCGAGTCCGCGTTTCTCGCCCGGCAACTCACCGAAATAGCCTGCGATATGCCGCTCGATGTGGAGCTGGCGCAGCTGCGTCGGCGACCTCCGGACCTGGGCGAGCTCAATAAGCTTTACGACACCGTCGGTTTCGGCCGGCTGTTGCGCAATCAGGCGGAGCGCATCACCGCGCTCAGCTAGCGCATTTCGCGTGCACCGGGCACGCGATTTCTGCGGAAAAATCCCTCAAAATCGCCTGTGCGAGACGACTTTCCGGTCGCATCGTGGCGGCCCCTGCACCAGGAGCTGCCATGCGAGTTGCCACGCTGATCCTCGGATCCGTGCTGTTGACACATTCGGCCGAGGCACAAACCCCCATTTACCGCTGCACTGGCCAGTCCGGGACGGTTTATTCAGACCGTCCCTGCGCGGCGGACGCCAATCCTCACGAAATCGACGACAGTCGCGTTACTGTGTACACGCCCGCACCGGCAGCTAAGCAGCCGTCGGCAAAGGCTGCAGCCAAGCCAACAAGAGCCAGATCGCCCAAGCAGGCGCGGCTCCCTGATCCAGCCAAACATCGACTCGCCTGCGCTAGGCTCGAACAGTCCTTGCGCGACGTGCGTACCAAAATGCGTACTGGCTACGGCGCCAAGGAAGGCGAACGCTTGAAGATGCGACAGCGTCAGCTCGAGCAGCGGCGACGTTTGGAAAAGTGCGGCCGATGAAACTCGCGCGGCTTGTGAGGTAGTACCAGCGGCGCATGTTGTGAGCGCATAATGTCGCCGTACGGAGTCAGCAACAACAGTAATCGGCGGCAAAGTCAGGGGGTCGTCATGGTTGCGTTTACTACTCACATGGGATTGAAACGGATTGCGGCCGGTCTGCTCGCGGCCGTCTGGTTGGTCGCCGCGCCGCTGGCGGCGCAAGCACAGGACAGCAAAGCGGTGGACGATTTGATGGGGCAGGCGAACAAGGCCATGCAGAAGGGCCAGCCGCGCGATGCAGAGAACCTGCTGCGGAAGGCGATCGACGCGGCCCCCAATCGATCGGAGCTGTATGCGCTACGCGCGCGTGCCCGTGACTCTTCGGGCAAGTTCGACGCCGCGCTCGAAGACTGCAACAAGTACATCGAGCTGGAGCCGAACGACGCCTACGGCTATTTGACGCGCTCGCGCGTCTACGTGTCGTTGGACAAGCCAGAGTCGGCGCTGGCCGATGCCAACAAGGCGATCGAGCTGGAGCCCAACGAGCCGGATGGTTATTACCGGCGCTCGGATATCTATCGCGAGATGAACAAGGACGCCGAAGCCAAGGCCGATGAGAAGAAGGCCGAGGAATTGGAGAAGCGTTGACGGACTAGAGTATCGGGCGGCCCAGGAAACTGGCGCCGCCCGATGAAACGTCGCCTCACCGCGGGGCGTTAGCCACGCGGAACACCGGATACAAGTTGTAACGCTCGTCCCACGACGAGTGGCGCTTGTAGAAGAAGTCGAGCCGCGCACTCGGATCGGCGGCGAACTTCGGATCTTCGAGGCGACGCTCGAATTCACGGCGCAACGCCGGATCTTGCTTCAGCATCTGCTCGGCCACCTCTTCGGCCACGTACGCCTCCATATATTCCTTGCGCTCGAACGCGGCCGCGAAGTAACCCCAGCTCACCAGCGAATCCGGATCGCGGGGTTCGAGCAACACCATCGCCAGCTCGGCCTTCGGCTGAGCGATAGGCACGAACAGCGCGCCCGCCGCGATGTCCTGCTTTTCTTTGTTCCAGTTGCCATCGACCGAGAACACGCTGCGACCTTCAAAGGTCGAGCCGGCGGGCTGCGCCTTGCTGGCGCGGAACACTTCGACTTCAGAGTCGGTCTGCGCTTGCGCGAGCGTCCGGAACTCGATGCCGTGCAGAGTCAGCTTGTCACCGACCATGCGCGCATGACTTGCCGGAATGAGATATCCACCGCGGGGCGCGGTCACGGTGATGTCCGGCGTCACTTCATCCCGTAACGGGATGCGCCAGATCTGCGGACGCTTATCGTTGTAACGAGTCAGCAGTGCGCCCGACACTGCAGAGGGCACGCGCTCATACTCATAGCCGCGAAAGTCGATCGTCTTGAAGTGCGGTGTGTTCTGGTAGGTGAGCGCGACGGTGGTACCGCCCAGGGTCGAGGCTTCCCGGTCGGCCGCCTGCGCCGCCGCCAGCCACTGCTTGCCATCGCGCGCCGCCATTTCCATCAAGGAAATGATGGTGTGATGAGTGATGCGCACGCGGGTGGGGTAGTCCTTCCATGAATGAGTTTCCACCAGCACGCCGAGGCGGTTGCGGCTGGCCCAGTACTCCTGCGAGAAACGCTTCGGGCCGACCGAGACCGCAAAGCCCGTCGACGGATCGTCGTCCCTGATGAACGAAGGATAGAAGTCGACCGGGAGCGAGCCCTTGTCGGTCGCGCGCTTCATCAACTCATCGCGCAACGCTACGCCGGCCTGGCGAATCGGCTGGCGCCCGGCCAGCGTCGGCGAGACGCTGTAAGAGATGTCGTGCTCGAACTTCGCGCCGTCGGTGACGTGCAGGTCGACGTACAGAATCGGATCCCACTCGCCCAACAGGCGCAGCATGGCTTGCATCTCGGGCGCTTCGGCTTTGACGTAGTCGCGATTCAAGTTGAGGTTCTGCGACGTCACGCGCCAGCCCATTTCTTCCGGACCGACTTGATTGGGCCGATTCCAACGACCGAAGCGCTCATGGCCGTCGACGTTGAGCACCGGCACGAACACCAGCGTCGCAGTCTTCAGTGCATCTTTGGCGAGCGCGCCTTCGAGCATCTGGCGCAAGGCGAGGAAGCCCGCGTCTTTGCCATCGATCTCGCCGGCGTGAATACCGCCCTGCATGAGCACGATCGGGCGACCGGCGCGATGTGCGGCGGCCGGGTCGAGCACGCCATCGGCAGAAGCGGCCAGCGCCAGCATGGGCCGGCCTTCGGGCGTGCGGCCGAACTCGAAACAGCGCACCTGTTGCGGCCACTGTTGTTGGAAGGCCGGGCACAGACGCTCGACTTCCTCGTAACGACCGGTGCGCTTGTTACCGGATTGTTCGGCGACGGTGCGCAGCGAACTGGCGCCGGGCGCAGCGGCGAGGACCTGCCCTATCGAGCAAAGAGCGATGAGTGCAGCGATTTTATGACGAATCATTAACGACTTCCTGTACGGGCAAGCGCGCAAGGTTACTGTATTGGCCGGTCGGAATCTGTCTCGTTTCTTGCGCCAGTAGCGCTAAAATCAGCAGGCCGGCTGCTCGTGTGCAGCTGTCGGCGGGAGTGCGTCTTGAAACTGAGCAGAGCGAACGGTGATGCAGCGACGACGCTGCACGAAGTGGGCTGTGTGTTGTTGCAGCCGGACGAGCTGGCGGCGGAGTGCCGCGTCAAGCTCGAGGATCTCGGCAGACTCGCGCCCAGCTGGAATCAACTGCCTCGCGACGCGTACTTGCGCGACGGCGGTCGCTATCGTTCGCGGCGGCACAGTTGTTTCATTTACGAACCAGCACACCCGCTGCAGCTCGTTCCTCATCGCGCGCACTGGCAACCCACTGAATACAACGCGCTCCATGGTGGCATGGAGCGTTGGTTCGAGCCCATGAGCGACGAGGTGTTGCAAACACCTGTGTGGAGTCGTCTCATCAGCGGGCTCGCCGAGCTGTTCGCTGGCGCGCGGCCCGTGCAGCGCTGGCATATCGAAGCACATCAGTTCCGCATCGACACCGCCGAAGGCATCGGCCGGCCGACGCCCGAAGGCGCGCATCGCGACGGCGTCGATTATGTCGCCGTGATCCTCGTGAACCGGTTCCATGTGCGCGGCGGCGAGACTCGCGTGTTCGAGGCCGAAGGCATTTCGGGCGTGCGCTTCACCATGAGCGCGCCGTGGACGGCACTGTTGCTGGATGATGCGAAAGTGATCCACGAGACCACGCCGATTCAAAATGACGGCCCGGGCGGAGTGCGCGACACGCTGGTGATCACGTTCCGTGAGCGCGGCTTTCAGGCGCCCGGCGCATGAGCATGCGTCATCTCATTACCGTCGAGCACATCGGGAGCGCTGAAAGTACAATGGCGCGTCGCCGATAAAGGTAGCCGCTCATGCCCATGTTCGCCGCCCGCTTGCACCAGAAAATCGTCGAGCACAGCCCGCTGTGTGTCGGCATCGACCCGTCGGCGGCGCTGCTCAAATCGTGCAACCTGCCCAACACGCCGGATGGCGCGTTCGAGTTCGGTAAGCGGGTGCTGGAGGCGGCGGACTATCGCATCTCCCTGCTCAAGCCGCAGTCGGCCTTCTTCGAGCGCTTCGGTAGTGCCGGCTTGAAGGCGGTTGAAGAACTGACGACGCTGGCGCGCAGTCGCGAAGTGCTGGTGCTGCTCGATGGCAAGCGAGGTGACATCGACACCACCGGTGCGGCGTACGCCGAAGGCTATTTTTCGTCGACGACGACTTTGCGTGTCGATGCCGTGACGACGCACGTGTACCTCGGCCTCGCCGCGCTCGATCCGTTTCTGGAAATCGCAGTGCGCGCCGAAGGCGGAGTGTTCGTCGTCGTGCGCTCTTCCAATCCCGAAGGGCGCGAGTTGCAGACGGCTCGCATGGCGAACGGCGAAACCGTCGCTCAAAACTTGTGCCGAGAGATCACGCTGCGCAATCGGAAGCAGGGCGAAGGACTTCAATATCTCGGCGCCGTCGTCGGAGCGACCTGCGACGATGCCGCAGCTACCGTGGATGCCTTGCCGCAGTCCTTCATTCTTGCGCCCGGTGTCGGCGCGCAGGGTGCAACCATTCAAGACGTGTTGAAGCGCATGCCGTCGGCGCGCGGACGCGTGCTGCCGAATGTTTCCAGAGCGATCCTCGCGAACGGCGGCGGTGTTGCCGACATTCGCACCACCATCCGCAGCTTGCAAGATCAGGCTCGCGAGCTGTTGTAAGCGTCATGTCGCTCGCTGCCGCACTGAGTCGCACATTAGGGACTGAAGTCGCGGCAGGATCGGAGCGAAGCGTCAGCGGCGGCTCGATCAATTCCTGTGCGCGCTTCGAAAGCGCGATCGGTCCGTTGTTCGTCAAGCATGGCGACGCCAATAGCCTGGAAATGTTTCAGGCGGAAGCGGCGGGCCTGGAGGAGTTGGCCAAGGCGCGCGCTGTGCGTGTTCCAGAAGTGCTGGCAGTGGGCCAGCAGGATGGGATCGCTTTTCTCGCACTCGAATGGATCGATCTGCGCGGCGGCGCCTCCGGCAGCGAGAAAAAGCTCGGTGAGTTGCTCGCCGCCCAACACCGAGTAACGCGTGAGAAGTTCGGCTGGCATCGTGACAACACGATCGGCTCGACGCCTCAATCCAATCACCAAGCCGCCGACTGGGTAGAGTTCCTGCGCGAACAGCGCTTGCGGCCGCAGCTGAAGTTGGCCAGGAGCAATGGCGCCGGCGCAGATCTGATCGGCTGCGGCGAAAGACTTTGCGAGCGGCTGGACGGTTTCTTTACTGACTATCGACCCGCCCCAGCGTTGCTTCATGGCGATCTGTGGGGCGGCAACTGGGGTAGCGACGCGAACGGTCAACCCGTGTTATTCGACCCCGCCGTGTATTTCGGCGATCGTGAAGCCGATCTGGCGATGACGCGCTTGTTCGGCGGCTTCGGTGCGTCGTTCTATTCGGCGTATCAGAGCGCCTGGCCGCTGGATGCAGGGGCGGCCACGCGAGTCACCCTCTACAACCTGTATCACGTGCTGAATCACTTCAACCTGTTCGGTGGCGGCTATTTGCGGCAGGCACTGGGAATGATCCAGCGCCTGCTCGCCGAACTGACCTAAATCAATTCTCAGGTCTTCGCCGGAATGCGCACGCTGCCGCCGACGCGCTCGTGCAGGATGTTGCCGCTGGTGTCGGCGCGCACCGCGAAGTTGCCGCCGACATCGCTCACGTTGATGTCGCCCGAGCTGTCGCTGCCGATCGTGACATTCTTTTTCACGTCGCGGATGGTGATATCGCCGGAGCTGTCATTCACGACTTCGGCGTTGCCGATGACCTTGGCGATGGCGATGTCGCCCGAGCTGTCGGTCCTGATCGTCACATCGCCGCGCACGTCTTCGATATCGATGTTGCCGGAGCTGTCCTCGACTTCGAGATTGCCGACGACGCTCACCACGCGGATCTCGCCCGAGCTGTCGTTGACGATGAGGTTGCCGTTGATATTCTTGAGCAGCTGATCGCCCGAGCTGTCGTCGACCTTTGCCGCGCCCACATCGCTCAACTCCAGATCGCCGCTGGAGTCGCTGACTTCGAGCTCGGCCTCGCGCGGCACGCTGATATCCAGGTCCAGCGAGGCGTAGCGATTGAAGCTGAACATGTCGCCCATGCCTTCGGCCATCACCACGGTTAAATAAACGATGTCGTTCTCGCGGCGGCTTTCCAGCGCGATCTTGCCGAGCAAGCTTTCGGACGACGCGCAGGCCTTGCCGGCCGCCTTGACGCCGCCGCTGCCGTCGCCACGAATCTTGAGATCGCCGGCGGCGGCGGACACCACCACTTTCTTGACCGGGCCGTTGAAGCTGGCGGTGCGATCGGAGCTGAACTTGCAATTTTCCGTCTGTGCCCAAGCCGACGTGCCGGCGCTGCTGAGTAACACCCATGCCAACAGCTGGGCGGCGTACTTGTTCATGTAATGACTTCCTGTGCGAATAAGTAAAGCTTTGGTGCCCGCACACACCCAGTCATTTGGACGGAGCAGGCGCTCCGCGGGTTGCAGGGGCTCATCCCTGGGCCTGCAGAGGGGAAGCAAAGATAGGGGCGGATCAGCCTGTTTGCAAAACTTTGCGCAGGGCGGTCGCCAGCAACCGACGTTGCAAGGCTTGAGATAAGGAGTCGGCTTGCGCCAGGCCCATCCGTGCAAGATGGGGCTGAACGGCGGGCGTCGGTGCCCCATTTAACAGTGCACCGAGCAATGTACGCATCCAGCCCGGCCAGGATTGTGTCGAGGCTTGCAGCGAGCGCAAGGCCTTCGAGAGCACGATCTCTTCGGCGGTGAAGTCGGTGCCGAAGGGCAATTCGGCAAACAAACCCTGCTCGCGCCAGGGCGCAAATTTCCTGGCCAGTTGTTGTGGTGTATTGGCGCGGGCCGCGTCTGGTATGCGCCAATCTTTCGGCAATTTGTTGGCCCGCTGGGCGTCCGCAACGAATGCTCGCTGAAAGCGGGCGTCCATGATGCCGACCAACGCCTCGACGATTTCGCGATCAGTGCGGCCACGCAGGTCGGCAATGCCATATTCGGTTACGACGATGTCGCGCAGATGGCGAGGCACGGTGCAGTGCCCGTAGCTCCAAACGATGTTGGATGAAGTAACGCCGCTGGCCGTGCGCGTCGAGCGCAGACAAAGAATGGACCGTGCTTCCGGCAGCGCATGCGCCATCGCGACGAAGTTATATTGACCGCCGACGCCGCTGACGACGCGACCGTCGCTCAGTGCATCGGACACGGCGGCTCCCAAGCCGGTGACCATCATCGTCGTGTTCACGAAGCGCGCATAGCGGCGCTGTGCGCACTTCAATTCCCATTCGTGCCCGTACAGCTCGTTGACGAAGCTGATGCCGCGCATCGCGAACATCTTGCGCTGAACGGCCGGCAGTTCACGCAGGCCGGTGTAGAAGCCTTTCGGTCCGAAGAAGAAGCCAGCATCGGCGAGCACGCCGTTGCGCAATGTTTCGCCCAAGCAGTGCTGCGCAATCTGCGCACGCTGTTCAGGATCTGAGAACGTCGCTCGCAATTGCTGGCCGTCCGGCGTGATGAGCACGCCGCGATCGTATTCAACGTCGTCGCGGAACAAACCGACTTCGCGAAATTCCTGGAAGTCGGCGAACGACATGCGGCTCATGCCGGCTTCGACGAGTGCATCGAGTGTGTGCAGGCTGACGCGCTCGTCGATGTGTCCGTCATCGATGAGTCGTTGCAATTTCGCGCTGGGATAAACGCGGCGTTTCAGGATGCCGCTGCGATAGAGGTCCAGGAACCCGTCGGCGAGCATCTCGGTGCAGCCGTACAGGCCGCGCTCGAACGGCGCCGTGCCGCCTTCGGACTCGATGAGTCGGCGGTGTCGGGCGAGCGTGCCGGTCGATTCCAGCACTTCCCGATAGAGCGCCGGCTGCTTCTGGCGCAGCTGCAAGGAGTAGCAAATGCCGTCGCCCAGTTCGCCGATGCCCAGCTGTAGCGTGCCGCCGTCGCGAATCAGGGTGCTGACGTTCAATGCGATCGCATGTTCGGTCGGCGGAATCGGCATGTTCGGCGGACTGAACAACGTCGTGCCTGGATCCTGCACCAGGAAATCGAACGTATCGGCGGTGACCAGCGCGTCGCCATACATGAACGGCAGATCGCGATGTACCTGGCCGATCAACGCAAAAGGTTTGCTACTACCGGCCGCGCGCCTCGCTGCAATCAGCGGCAGCAGGTCGGCAGTCATGTCCGCATTGGAGCCCAGGCTCAACAAGCCTGGTGCTTCGTCGGCGGGTGGAGCGGCAACGAGCTGAGCGATCACGTTGAGCCCACGCCGCAACGCGTCGCGTGCGACGTGCGTGTAGTTGCTGCTCAGGTAGTGCTGCTGCAGGTGTTCGTTGCTCAGCCAGGCGCCGGGTTCCATATAGAACTCCAGCACTTCGATGTTCGCCGGCAACTGCTGCCGCTCGATCAGGCGCAGGTACTCCAGCTCCGGATAATTCCCGAATACACGGCGTGTGAAAGGCTCGATGAAACGCCGTTCCAAGTCGCTGCGACCGCGCGGCACGCGCAGTGACAGAGCTGTGACTATGGTCAGTCTGACGTTGGGATCGGCAACGGCGCGCGCCACGAAAGCATTGACCAGCGTGTTCGGTTTGCCGATCGCAACGGGCAAGCCCAACACCACGTGCTTGCCGACGCGGTTGAGGGTGGCCTCCACGCATTCGTCGGGGCCCATGAATCGAAGCGGTGCGGCTGCGGTCATCGTTGTTGGCAGTTACTCGTGCCGCGGCCCGATGGACACTGGTTGGGTCATGAAGCGCCTTTCAGGCGCAACGCGAAGCGCACCTGCACGTCGTTGCCGACTTGCGAAGTGTCTTTCCAGTCGCCCTGGCCGACGCCGAAATCCAGACGTTTGATTTTCGCCGTGCCCTTCAGCCAGGCGTCGCCGCCCTTGTTCTCGAATGTGAACTCGATGGGCACGTCCTTGGTCACATTGCGCAGCGTGAGCTTGCCGGTGGCGGCGAATTTGTTGCTGCCTTTGTCGGTGAACTTGTCCGCGACATAGCGCGCGCTCGGAAAGCGCTTTACGTCGAACAGATCGGCGCTCTTGATAGTGGTGTCACGCTCCTCGTCCTGCGTGTTCACGGACGCCGTGTCGATCTTCACGTCGAAGCGACTGGCGGCAAGATCCTTGGGATCGAAGGCAATCTCCGCGGTGAACTTGTCGAACCCGCCTTCGAATTGCGCGCCGGCCTGCTCGCCGACGAAAGTCAGTTTGCTGTCCTTCGGCTGCAAGCTCCACTGGGAAGCAGCGAGCGCTAGCATGGCGGCGAGGCTGGCGGTGCAGCCGACGACCAGCCGGCCGGCGAGGCGGTGTGAAATCTTCGGCAACATCATGGTCGGTCCTGTTTCAGTTTGACGGGCAGCATGCGGCGAAGCACGTTGTCCTTGTCGATGAAGTGATGTTTGAGCGCCGCCGCGACGTGCAGCAGCGCCAGCCAGAACAGTGTCTGGGCCAGCAGTTCGTGCGTCTCGTGCAGAAATTCATAAGCCGGGCGATTGGGCTCGATGAAATCCGGCAAGGTCACCAGTCCGAACCAGCTGACAGGGAAGTTGCGGGCCGATGACATCAGCCAGCCAACGACGGGCGTGACCAACAGCAGCGCATACAGGCCGATGTGCGATACGCGGGCCGCTATCCTCTGCCAGCGCGGGATGTCGAGCGGCTCGGCGGGCACGGGATTGAGCCAGCGCCAGATCAGGCGCAGCAGCGCCAGGCTGAGAATGGTGATGCCGAAGGATTTGTGCTGGGCCAACACCGCAATTTTTGCCGAGCCCAAAGGCAGAGCGTCGGCCCGGTTGGCCAGGGTGAACTGCACTATGATCAGCACGACGATGGTCCAGTGAAATAACTGTGCGACGACGCCGTAGCGAGATTCGTCGTTCTTCAGTTGCAACACTTGTTCGATCCGCAGGTACTTAAGAGGGGACAGTGTAAGCGATTATTCGTCCGGCGACCCGGCCCGGCCGCGCTGCAAATCTGACAACCATACGGGATGACCCGGATGCCACCCATCACACGTGCAATCGAACCAACTCGCCTTGGCCTCGCTCGTATCAGTGTAGTGCTGCTGCTGTGTCTCGGACTTGTCGCTTGTCCGCGACCGGTGCGGCCGCCAGCGCCATCGCCCGAAGTGCCGCCTCAGCCGGCCCCAACCCAGCCCGCGCCGCCGCCCGGCGCGGCGGGCGCAATGCTTTACCAGATCGATCCGCAGGCGTCCGTTCTGCACATCTTCGTCTATCGCGGCGGCACCTTCGCACGGCTGGGCCACAACCACGTAATGACCAGCAAATCGGTGCAGGGCCGTGTCTGGATGCGTTCCCAATTCGCGTCTTCGGGTTTCGAGCTGTCGTTTCCGGTGGCGAATCTGATCGTCGATGACCCGGACGCCAGGCGCGCGGCGGGCACGGACTTCCCGCCGGACATCCCGGACGCCGACAAGGAGGGAACGCGCAAGAACATGCTCCGCAAGGAAGTGTTGGACGGGGAGAGCTATCCGAATGTGACTGTGAAGTCCGCGACGGTCGAAGGCTCGGTGCAAGCTCCAAAGATCACCGCGCGCATCACCATCAAGAACGCGAGCCGCGACGTGGTGGTGCCCGCCACTATCGTCATGAACGGCGAACGCCTGACCGCGAGCGGGGAGTTCGAGATCTTGCAGACGGACTTCGGCATGAAGCCCTTCAGCGTGGCGCTGGGTGCTCTTGAAGTGCAGGACCGTTTGCGTGTGCGCTTCAACCTGGTGGCGGCGAAGCGCTGAACAACGGCGGAGCCGGACGGCCCCGCCGTGACTCGAGAGATCAGCGTTTGCCGAGCAGTTCGTTGGCGAGATCTTTCGCGCCGTACACGTCTTGGAGCGCGGTGATCATGATCGCGGGATGAACCGCGACCGTGCGATTTACCTCGCCGTCGTACCAGAAGCTGCCGGCGATGGAGTGGATGTTGCCGTCGAACGCGAGGCCGACCAAACGACCCTGCGCGTCCACCAGCGGGCTGCCGGAATTGCCGCCGACGATGTCATTGGTCGTGACGAAACAGAACGGCGTGTTCATGTCGAGCCGGTCGCGCGCGTCCAGCCACACTTGCGGCAATCGGAACGGATCTTTGCCGGTGGTGCGTTCGAACAACCGTGACAGGCGGGTGTACGGCTCCACCTTCTGTCCTTTTTCCACCCAGCCGGCGACCGCGCCATAGCTCAGTCGCAGCGTAAAGGTCGCGTCGGGATAAGTGTTCGTGCCGAGCACCGCAAAGCGTGCTTTGGCGATGCGCTCTTGCGCGGACGCGACCGGCGCTTGCACTTCGTCTTCGTAAATCTTGCGAACCGCGCGCGCTTCCTCATCGATGTCACGAGCCAGCGCAATCATCGGATCGTCCGAGCTCTGGATCGCCGGCGTACCGCCTTCCCACAACGCCTTGCGAACCGCCGGATCGGCGAGCTTGCTCCGGGTGACCAGTTGCTCAGCCAGCGATTGCGGCGACTCGGTGCTCAGCAGCTTGCGAACGATCGAATCGTCCGGGCCCAGCGCTTCGCGCAGCTTGTCGAGCGAGAACGACAGCGTCACCTGCTCGAAGTCGGGATAGACCGGTGTGGTCGCCAGCAGACTCGATTGGATCTTCGGCAGATTGGAGTCGGCGTACTCGCGCAGGCGTTGCTCGTTGCTCTTGCTGCGCTCGGCCGCGCCCCGCACCAGCTGCCGAGCGTATGAGAAGAGCTTGCTGTTGAATCCTGCACCGGCTTCCAGATAGAGATACCGATCGTAGATCTGGCGATAGCGCTCCTGCGCGACAGCGGCCTCGTTCCAGGCATCGCCGACCGTGGCCGCGAGCTTTTCATCCGACTTCACTCGTTCGCGCAGCTCGCGTTCCTGCGAGGTCTTGCGTGCAAACAAACTGTCGTCGAGCAGTGCGGTCTGGAAGCCGCGATAAACCTTCAGCGAGTTCTCGACGCTTTGCAGATAATCACTGGCGATGCGCGCGGGCTCATCGCCGGTCTTGCCCCATTGAATCAACCGGCCGCGCAACTCGGAGTTACGAATGAGATAGGAAGGCACGGAGGTGTCGCGCTGGAAGCGCAGCTGTTCCACCGTGAGCAGGCGGCTGGTGCTGCCGGGATGGCCTGTGACGAACGTCGCTTCGCCGACTTGCGGACCTTCGACCCGCCAGCTCAGATGATTCGGCGAATCGATCGGCTTGCCTTTCTCGTAGACACGGAACAGGCTGAAATCCAGGCTCCAGCGCGGGAAGTTGAAATTGTCCGGGTCGCCGCCGAATGCCGCGATCGCGTGATGCGGAGCGAACGCCAGCCGTACGTCGTCATAGCGACGATACTTGTACAGATAATATTGGCCGCCCTGATACAGCGTCACCGACTCGCAGGCCAGCGGTCCGCCGCGGCTCTTTTCGGAGTTCTTGGTGCACGCGGCTTCGAGCTTGCTCAGCTCCTGCTTACGGGCCTGGTTCGCTTGCGCGTCCTTCATTCCGGCAGTGGCGGCAGCAACCTTCGCCGTGACGTTTTCCATCTCCACCAGCACGGAGAGGATTTGCGTCGGGCATTTCTTCTCGGCGCTGCGCGTGGTTGCAGTGAACCCATCGTCTACGTAGTTCGCGCTCTCGCTGGAAATCTCGGTGAGGCACGGCATGGCGCAGTGATGATTGGTCAGCACCAGACCGTCGGGCGACACGAACGATCCGGTGCAACCGCTTTCGAAGCGTGTGATGGAGCGCTGCAATCTATCCAGCCACGGCTTGTCGAGCGTCGTGTCGTATTTCTTCTGGATGGCGGCCTGCGGGATATTGTCGAAGGTCCACATGCCCTCATCGGCGATTGCCGCGCTGGCGAGCAACGCCAGGCAGGCGGCGGCGAGACTCCGGAACATCGAATTCTCCTTGGTGTCCTTGGTATACACAGGGCGGTCCGTCTCCGCCTCGGGTCGTCAGTCTGCGGACTGTAGCAGCAGCAGCCGCGTTCCTTCCGGTGCGATCAGGATGGCATTGCTCGACTCGTCGAGACTGTCGGGCATTTCGTCGGAAAGTTGCCAGCCGCGCTCTTTGAGCCGCGCCAGGCGCTCGCGCATGTCTGGATCTTCGAAGGTCAGCACCGGCTGGCGAAACGCTCGTGAACGATACAACGCCAGGTTCAGATGGTCACTGGTGATCGCCGTACGGGCGAATGGCTCAGGTTGCTCGTCCCACGCCACGAAGCCCAGCGCTTCCCAGAACACGCGCATCGGGCCCGCGTCGCGGGCTGGCAGTCCGTACTCGGTAAAGTAACCGCAGGTCGTCGTCGGCTGACTTTCCAATGGCGGCGGCGAAAACGTGCGCGCCTCGAACACGTTGACCGATTGTCCCGAAGGATCGCGAAAGCTGAGCCGATTGAAGACTTCGTTGCCCAACTGCAGGTCTTCGAACTCGATGCCGAGCTGCTCCAGCCGCTCCATGCCGTGCATGAGTTGCGGCATCACGAAAGTCAGCGCAGGGGAGGGGATGGCGCGGCCGTGCAATCCCAGGAACAAGCGGCCGTCGGTCACCACCGCATACGGGTGCTCGAACGTCTCGCCGACCGGCGCCTGTACGAAACCCAGCGATTCATAGAACGCCAGCGAGTCGCGAATCTCGGGCGCGTACACGCTGATTTCGAGGAACCGGCCGAACATCAATGCGGTGCGCCGCTACTTAACGCCCGTCGCAGCGTCGCTTCGGCGTCGGCGGGTGTTCGATGCGACAGATCGGCCCAGCCCTGGATCTGCCGCTCGATCAAATCGGTCAGAGCGGTCACGTGCGCGTCGCTGGAGTTCAGCGAGGGAATGTAGTCGTACGCTTCGCCGCCTGCTTCGAGAAACGATTGCCGATTGCGAAGTGCGATCTCTTCGAGCGTTTCCAGACAGTCGGTCGCGAAGCCGGGGCATATCAATGTCACACGCTTCGGTCCACTGCGCGCGTACTCGAGCAAACGTTCGTCGGTGTACGGTCGCAGCCATTCTTCGCGACCCACCTGAGATTGGAAACTCACGCTCCATTCTTTCTCGCCCAGCGAGAGGCGCTCTGCGACCAAGCGCGCGGTCTTCACGCTCTGGCAGTAATACGGATCGCCTGCAGCGACATACCTCTTTGGGATGCCGTGGAAGGAGAACAGCAGATGGTTCCTCTCGTGCGTGCGCCAGTGTTGCTCGATGCTGGCTGCGAGCGCGCCGACATAACCGTCGTCGTCGTGATAGCTGCCGATGAAGCGCAGCTCCGGCACCCAGCGCCAGCGCTGCAACTGACGAGTGACGCGATCGAACACCGATGCCGTCGTCGTCCCGGAGTACTGCGGATACAAAGGCAGAACGACGATGCGCTGTGCGCCTTGCCGTCGCAGCGCTTCGAGTGCTTCAGGAATGGAGGGCGACCCGTAGCTCATGCCGAGCGCAACCGCTGCATTCCAGCGCGGCTGCAATGCTTCGCCGAGTCGCTTGACCAGTGCGGAGCTGTGCACGAGTAAGGGTGAGCCTTCGGGAGTCCAGATCTGTTGGTACGCATGAGCGCTCTTCGATGGGCGGATGCGCAGGATCACGCCGTGCAGTGCCAGCCACCAGACCAGCCGCGGCGCCTCGACCACGCGTGGATCCCAAAGGAAGTCAGCGAGGAAGCGCCGAACCGAAGCGGGATCGGGACCGTCGGGCGTGCCGAGGTTGGCGACCAGGACGCCAATGCGATTGGCGCTGCCGTGTTGATAAGAAGAATTGCCGAGGTAGTCGACCATGGGGCGCAAGTCTAATGACGCGAGGCACCTGTCGACCAACAGTCACTGCTGATCGGACCGATTGACGCCAGATCCGGCGCGCTTGAGGTGCTGGCGGCTCGAGCGGAGTGGGCAATTTCGAAAGCGGGCCGCAGCACCGCGCGAATTGTTTGTGCCACGGGCTATTTTCGTTGTGACTCAGTGGGATAGGGTCAGTGGGTCATGCCCTCGCAAAGCGCTCGCGAATCCGTCGCCTGGCGCTCTTGCGAAGGTATCTGCGGCGGCTGTGAGGGTATTTGCCTCGGTTTGTCGCTATACCCATTAGGATCTGCGTGCGTGTGATTAGGGATGCCTTCACAAGGACCCGCATGGTCGGGGCATGCAACCGGGCAAGGACGCCCTCCACTTCTTTCACTTCATCTTTTTGTTTTCGGGTTGGCGTCCGCCCACCGACCCACCACCCTCTATCGATTGTTCGGAGCGTCGCGATTCGTTACTGCCCCCTCCCCGGGATCGCGGCCTTCGCGCAGTGGACCGACGACTGGTTTAACTTATTCCAGTTGCGGTCCGGACGGCGGTCGGCAGGTATCTCCCATCAGACCCTGTCGACCGCCTCCATTTTGGGTTAGCGCTGCATTTTAATGGTCGGGATCGGGCATCCTGCCACGACCCTCCCGACTCCGATTAGCGTTCGACTATGGCTGTGACTCCCATGCCGCCGGCCGTGCACACGGAGATCAGGCCGCGGCCGCCGCCGCGCTGGGCAAGTTGCTTGGCCAGGGTGGCGATGATGCGCGCGCCGGTCGCGGCGAAGGGGTGGCCGATGGCGACGCTGCCGCCTTTAAGATTCATCTTGCTCCGATCGATGCTGCCCAGAGGCGCGCTGAGACCGAGCCGGTCGCGGCAGAACTCCGGCGACTCCCAAGCCTTGAGCGTGCACAGCACCTGTGCCTCGAAGGCCTCGTGGATCTCGTAAATGTCGAAGTCCTGCAGGGTCAACTTGGCGTCGGCGAGCATGCGCGGCACCGCATAGGCTGGCGCCATCAACAGTCCTTCCTTCTGCACGAAATCGACGGCCGCGTACTTGCCATAGGTGAGATACGCGAGCACCGGTAGTCCGCGCGCCTGCGCCCATTCTTCGCTCGCGAGCAGCACTGCCGCGGAGCCATCGGTCATCGGCGTCGAGTTGCCCGCAGTCAGGGTGCCGTTCGTCGCGAATGCAGGTTTGAGCTTGGCGAGTTTCTCGAGCGAGCTATCGCGACGAATGTTGTTGTCCTGTTTCAAGCCGCGGAACGGCACGACCAGATCGTCATAGAAACCTTCATCCCACGCCGCGCCGGCCTTGCGATGACTCTCCAGCGCCAGCTGATCCTGATCGACGCGCGGGATCTGCCAGGTGTGAGCCATCTTTTCGCAATGCTGTCCCATCGACATGCCGGTGCGCGGCTCGCTCACGCCAGGCAGCTGCGGTTTGAGAAAGCCGGGACGAAAACTGGCCCACGGCGAGAGTCGCTCGCCTAGCGATCGGCCGCGCGCACTGCGCAGAAGCAATTTGCGATACGCGCTGGGATAAACGATAGGAACATCGCTGGCCGTATCGACGCCCGCGGCTATCGCGGAGTCGATCTGACCGGTTGCGATTTTCAAACCGAGCACGATGGCAGTATCGAGACTGGTGCCGCAGGCGCGCTGCAAATCGAAGGCCGGAGTTTCCGGCGCGAGGCCGCTGTCGAGCACGCTCTCGCGCGTCAGATTGAAATCCTTGGAGTGTTTGAGTACGGCGCCGGCGCCTACGTCGCCGAGCACTTGGCCGCGCAGGTTGAATTTATCCACCAGCCCCTTCAGCGAGGCGGTGAGCATTTCCTGATTGCTAGCCTCGGCGTACACGCCCATCGAGCGCGCGAACGGAATGCGCGTGCCTCCGATGATGGCAACGCGTCGGACGGACGAACCTACGAGCATGACGGCTCCATGGCGGGCAACGACGGGGGCGCAAGCATGCCAGCCGTCGTCAGCCGCGAATAGTTGGGAATCGCTGTTGGCGCGGACGGCTTTAGTCCGTACGCTGTGCGGCCCGCGATCCGTAACGCCACACATTCACCGCCACAGCCGGCGGCAGTATTCGACCCCATGAGTATCCAGAGCCGCGCCCGCCTGGTCGTGGACGCCCGAGCTATTGTTGCGCTCGGCGGCCCGCTGCTAGGTAATAACCTCTCGATCACCGGCATGGCCTTCGCCGACACCGTGATGGCGGGCCAGCTGGGCGCGGTCGACCTCGGCGGTCTGGCGATCGGCGCCGCCAGTTTCAACCTCTTCATGTTCATGGGCTTCGGTTTGCTGATGGCTACTTCGCCATCGGTCGCGCACGCCTACGGCGCCAACGATACGTACAAAGTGACGTCCTATGCGCGTCAGTCATGGTGGCTGGTGCTGGCGCTTTCAATCCTGTTGTTCACGGGCATGCGCCAGGCGGATTGGTTCCTGCCGGCGATCGGCATCTCCGAGGACGTGCTGCCGGTCGCAGTTGGATACATTCACGCCATCAGCTGGGGCATGCCGGGCCTGCTCGCGTTCTTTTCGCTGCGTTATATGAGCGAAGGACTCGGGCGCACCAAGCCCATCATGTTCACGGGCTTTCTCGGCCTGACCGTGAACGTCATCTTCAATTGGATTTTCATCTACGGCAAGTTCGGCGCACCGAGGCTGGGTGCAGTGGGCTGCGGAGTCGCGACGGCCATCTCCATGTGGCTCATGTTCTTCGCGATGTTTCTACACGTCCGCGTGCACCGAGCGTATCGCCCGTTCAACTTCTTCGCGCGCATCGATCCGCCGAACTGGCCGGTGCTCGGCGAGCTCACTCGCATCGGTGCGCCGATCGCCGGCAGCATTCTGGCCGAAGGCGGTTTGTTCGTAGCGGCGGCGCTGATGATGGGCGGGATGGGCGCCGTGACCGCGGCCGGACATCAGATCGCGCTGAACTACGCAGCGTTCATGTTCATGGTGCCGCTCGCCATCAGCTCGGCCACGACCATTCACGTCGGTCACACGTTGGGGCGGGGCGATCTGATCGGCGCCCGTAATGCTGGTTTGATCGGCGTGGTGATGTGCGCCATCGTGATGACCGTATCAGCGATCGTGATCTTGCTGTTCAACGATCAGATCGCCGCGCTGTACACCCGCGATCTGCCGGTGCGCGAGCTGGCCGCCAGTTTGTTGTTGATGGCGGCGCTGTTCCAGTTTTCCGACGGCGTGCAGGTCGGCGCAGCAGGCGCGCTGCGCGGCTTCAAGGACACGACCATACCAATGGCCCTGTGTGTCTTTTCGTACTGGGTGGTTGGGTTCACCTTCGCTTACTACTTCGCTGTGTACCGTGGCGAAGGACCGCGACTGGTGTGGATCGGGCTGAACGTCGGGCTGACGATCAGCGCGGTGCTGCTGGTGGCGCGCTATTGGTCGATCACCAAAGCGCGCTTGCGAAATCAGCGGCCAGCGTAAGAGCCGCGCTGCGGATCGTTGTACCCGTAGCCCAGCGTGTCGACTTCCTCGACGATGCCGTCGATGAAGCGCACCCGGCGCATCAGCTTGTTCGGGCCGAAGTTGTAGGTCCAGGTTTCCACCGGGATTTCGATCAGGCCGTCGCCTGCAAAGAAGATGCGGCCGCCGACCGTGTAAGTGGGACGGCGCAGGATGGTGCGCGTCTGCACGTCCACCGGCTCGCCGCAGAACGCCCGTACTTCGGCGCGTGCATCGCCATCGCGGATCAACCGGCTGCCACAACGCATGCCGTCCGCATGCGCCGGCGCAGCCACCGTCGCGGCAACAAATGTCAAACCCAGGAGGAGTGCGGTACGCATGGTCTTCACTATGCCTCGCGACTGATGAATTGCCAATGAAACTTGCACTTCGTTCATCAAGTCGCCGTCTGGAGCCGTCCTTCGATGCAGTTCCGGTACAACTGAGCAAATTCCGCGACCGTCACCGGCACCGGATTGCCGCCGGTGGAAGGATCGTCGAACGCCTGTCTGGCAAACGCGTCCGCATGCTCAGGTGTAACGCCCAACTCCGCCAATGTATCCGGTACGCCAATGGTATTTCGCAGTTCCAGGATCCAGTCCAGCACGCCGCTGAAGGAATGTTGGGGCAGGTTCAGGTAGGCCGCCAGGCGCTGCATCTTCTCGCCGAGTGCCGGACGGTTCCACGACAATACATAAGGCATGACGACCGCATTGGTCAGGCCATGGTGCGTGTTCAGGTTGGCCGAGCAGGGATGACTCAGGCTGTGCATTGCGCCCAGTCCTTTTTGAAACGCGGTGGCGCCCATCAAAGAGGCGGCCATCATGTGCGAGCGCGCCTCGATGTCGCTGCCGTCGCGCACGGCGGTTGGCAGCCAATCGTGAATCAGACGCATGCCTTGCAGAGCAATGCCTTCGGCCAGCGGATGATAGGAAGGCGAGCAGTACGCTTCGAGATTGTGAGATAGCGCGTCCATGCCGACCGCCGCGGTCACCTTCGCGGGTAAGCCCAGCGTCAATTCAGGGTCGGCGATCACGATGGACGGCAACATCCTGGGATGAAAAATGATCTTCTTGGTGTGATCGCGCACATCGGTAATCACGGAGGCGCGTCCGACTTCGGAGCCGGTGCCGGACGTTGTCGGTACAGCCACGGTCGGCGCCATGCCTGAAACATTCACTCGCGTGTACCAGTCCTCGCGATCTTCGAAGTCCCAGATCGGACGCGTCTGTCCCACCATCAACGCTACGGCCTTGCCGGTGTCGAGTGCGCTGCCGCCACCGAAAGCGATCACGCCATCGTGCGCGCCACGACGGTACGCATTGACGCCATTCGTGACATTCGACTCCACCGGATTCGCTTGCACGTCGCTGAACACTTCACAGGCGAGTCCTGCCGACTGGCACGCAGCAACGGCGCTTTCGATCATCGTCAGCTTTGCCAACGCGGCATCCGTGACGAGCAGCGGACGTTTCATGCCTAACGTCTTGCACGCGTCCGGCAGCTCGGAAATGCGGCCGGGGCCGAAGCGGACGGAGGTGGGGTAGTTCCAGTTGCCGCGTAACGAAGCCATGATGTTTTCCTTCGGGCGGACGGGTTTGCTGACGATCTTGCTACTGCGTGCGCGTTCGCAAATGAAACGACTTGGGCCGCGTGAGATGTTCGTAACCGACGACTGACAGCGTGCAGCCGCGCCCCGAATCCTTCACGCCGACCCAGGCCAGCGCCGGGTCCAGATAGTCGCAGCGATTCATGTACCAGGTGCCGGTCTGGATGCGATCGCCGATGGCCAGCGCGGCGTCCTCATCGCCCGTCCAGATCGCGGCTGTCAGTCCGAAAGCCGTGTCGTTCATCAGTGCAATCGCCTGCTCGTCCGAGCTCACCTTCATCAGACCGGCGACCGGGCCAAAAATTTCCTCGCGCATGACGGTCATGGAGTGATCGACGTTCAGCAGCACCTGCGGCGCCAGGTAGGGTGTGCCCGGTATGCTGTCAGCGAATTTCGCTGCGTCGATCGCGGGCTGCGCGCCGGCGCTGATGGATGCGGCGATCTGCTGACGAATCGTATCCGCCGCTGCGGTCCGAATGACCGGGCCGAGCGTGGTGCTCTGCTCGAGCGGGTTGCCGAGCACGTATTTGTTCGTGAGATCGACGAAGCCTTCGACGAATTTTTCGTAGACCCTTTCGTGAACATAGATGCGTTGTAAGCCGCAGCACGACTGGCCGCTATTGAAGTACGCGCCGTCGACCACGTTTTCGATGGCGTGCGAGAGATCGGCGTCGTGGCGAACATAGACGGGATCGCATCCGCCGAGTTCCAAGCCAACGCCGATGAAACGTTCCGACGCCGCGCGTTGCACGGCGTGCCCGCCAGCGACTGAGCCCGTGAATGCGACAAAGTCGATCCGCGGATCGCGAATAACCTTTTCCGTGTCCGCATGACTTAGATGCAAGACTTGAAACACGCCATCGGGCAGGCCGGCCTTTCGCAGGCAAGTCGCAAAACGCTCGGCGCACAGCGGCGTTTGCGCAGAATGTTTCAAGACCACCGCGTTGCCGGCCATCAGCGCCGGGACGATGCTGTTGACGGCAATCAGATAGGGATAATTCCAGGCGGCGATGGTGAGCACGACGCCCAGCGGCTCGCGACGAACGAAGCGGGTGAAGTTTTCCTTGGGTCCTGCGTCGATGTCGGCGAGCGCTTGCGGGGCGATTGCGATCATGTGCCGCGCGCGCTCGAGTGTGCCGTTCACTTCGCTCGGCGAGTAGCGAATGGGGCGGCCCATTTGCCAGGTCAGTTCGGTGGCGATGTCGGTGCGTTGACTTTCGAAGATGTCGCAGAAGCGGGTGAGGATGCTTGCGCGGTCGGCGACAGAGGTGCTTCGCCATTCGCGCTGGGCAGTGCGAGCGCGGTCGAGCGCCTCGTCTATGACCGCGGCCGTCGCGAGCTCGAGCTGAACGTAGACGCTGCCATCGACAGGAGAAATCGTTCGTTGCATATGCCCCATCCGGCGCTGCGGCCTTCGTCAAATGATCTCGAAGTACCGCGCCAGCTCCCAGTCCGTAATGTGCTTGCGGAACTCGCGCTCTTCCCATTCGCGGGTGGCGGCGAAATGATCGACGAAGGCGTCGCCGAAGTACTCGCGCGCCATGCGCGATTGTTTCAAACGCTGGGCGGCATCCCACAGGGTCCGTGGCAGCGCCAGCTGCTCGGGAAACTTATGGTCGTAAGCATTGCCTTCGACCAGTGGCTCGGGCTCGATGCGATGCTCGATTCCGTACAGCCCCGAGCCGAGCGCCGCGGCAAGAATCACATAGGGATTCGCATCCGCCGCCGCGACTCGGTACTCCACGCGTTGCGACTTCGCGCTGCCCGGAATGACTCGCAAGGCGCACGTTCTATTTTCGACACCCACACTTGAATCGGTCGGCGCCCAGAAGCCAGGAATCAACCGTGTGTATGAATTGACGGTCGGCGCCACCATGGCAAGCAGTTCCGGCATCAGCTTCTGCTGGCCGCCGACGAAGTGACGCATGGTCTCGCTCATCTGGTGCGGCCGGTCCGGATCGTAGAACACCGGCTTGCCGTCGCCGTCCTTCAGCGACAGGTGAATGTGACCGCTCTGGCCCGGCCAGTCGCGCGACCATTTCGCCATGAAGGTCGCCATCATGTTGTTGCGTTGGGCGATTACCTTGACGAACGTCTTGAACAGCGCCGCCTTGTCGGCCGACGCCAGCGCGCTGTCGAAAGCAATCGCCGCCTCGATCACGCCCGGCCCGGTCTCCTCGTGCAGCCCTTCGATGCCGAAGTCCATGGTTTCGCAGGTCGCTAGCAGGTGCCGATAGAACTCCGACGCGGTCGAATTGCGAATGACGGAATAGCCGAACCAGCCTGGCGCCATCGGCTTCAGATCGCGATAGTGCTTGGCGCGCACCGATTCGGGCGTCTCGTCGAAGAAGAACACTTCGTACTCGAAGCCCGCATACGGTTGGAAACCGAGCTTGGCCGCCTTGTCGAGCACACGGCGAAGCACGCCGCGCGGACAGACCTGCTCACCCGCGCCTGTGAACTCGCTCAAGAACAATAGATTGTCATCTTCGAACGGCAACGGCCGGCACGATTCGGGAAGGATGCGCACCGGCGCGTCCGGATAGCCCGTGTGCCAGCCGGTGAATTTCACATTGTCGTACAGCTGGTCCTGACAGTCCCAGCCGAGCACGACATCGCAAAAGCCGTAGCCGCTCTCCAATGCCGAAATGAATTTGGCGCGCGACATATATTTGCCGCGCATGATGCCGTCGATATCGAAGACGCCAACTTTTACATGCGACAGACCGCGCTGCTCGACGATGGCTTTGGCGTCGGCAGCGCTTTTGACCTGGCGGGGCTCCATCATGACGCGGTGTCAACCTTGGTAGTGCCGTAACCCTCGCGCTCCGGATGGCCGTGCTGTCCACCGGTGAGTGCGAACTCTTCCTCGGGCGACAACACGAGTTTGTGACGACCGATGAGCGCGAAGTACAGAACGCCGGCAACATACCAGGCCAGCGCCGAATACACGCCGGCCCGGTACACCGGATCCTGCAGCTGGTAGTAGAGTGTGACGATTGCAATGACAACCGTTGCCGCCGCGCCCGGAATGCCCAGCGGGCTGCGATAGGGTCGTTCGATGTTCGGCATGTTCTTGCGTAACAAGATGAACGCAATGCCCTGGAAGGCATAAGAGATCATTGCGCCGAACACCGCCATGTTCAGCAAAGTTGCGCCGATGATTGCGCCGCCTTTCTCTGCGCCGCGCGAGAACCAAACGGCAAGAATCACCGCGAGCCCGATCGACGCGCCGGTGAACAACGCGATGTGAGGAGTCTTGCGCGAGCCGTGCGTCAAAGACATGGCGGCCGGGTAGTAACCGGCGCGGGACAGCGAATATATCTGGCGGCCGAACGCGAAGATGATGGTGTGGAAACTCGCGATCAGGCCGATGACGGCCAGCAGCGCCAGCAGCTTGGCGATGTCGCCGGCGAAGATCACGCGGAAGCCATCGAGCAGCGGCTCGGCCGACGTGGCCAGCGAATACGAGCCGTGCAGCTTGCCTTCGTCGGCGGAGCCGATCGACGCATTCAGCAACATGATCATCAGTGCCGAAACCATCAGCGTGAACATGCCGAAGATCAACCCTTTGGGCATGTCGCGCTTCGGATCCACCGACTCCTCGGCGGCGAGCGGCAGCTCTTCGATCGCGAGGAACAGCCACACAGCGAACGGCAGCGCCGCGAGGACGCCGTGCCAGCCGAACGGCAGGAAGCTGCCGCCGCCTTGTGGCAGCTCGACGGGCTTGCCGTCCGGACCGGCGGCGATATTCAGCGCCCAGCGCGAAAAATCCGCGTGCGGAATCGCGCTGATCCAGAACACCACCAGCACCGCCAGCGCCATTACGGTCACGACGACAGAGATCTTGAAAGACAACTCCACGCCCGCGTAGTTGAGCAGCACGAACAGCAGATAACAGCCGATCCACCACAACGGCTGATACGCGGCAGGAGTTTCGAAAATGCCGGTGAGATAGGAGCCGATGAAGAACACGATGACGGCCGGCGTCATGATGTATTCGATGCTCTCGGCCAGGCCGGTGATGAAGCCGCCCCATGGGCCCATGGCGCTGCGGGCAAACGAGTAAGCGCCGCCGGTATGGGGCAGCGCCGGCGACATTTCCGCCAGGCTGAAGATCAGCCCCAGATACATGATCGCGATGATGATGGCGGCGATGAACAGGCCGCCCCAGCCGCCGGCGCCGATGCCGAAGTTCCAGCCGGAGAAGTGGCCCGAGATGACGGCGCCGACTCCCAGCGCCCACAGCGACCAGACTCGCGCGTGACGTTTCAGTCCACGCTTCTCGAAGTAATCCGAACTTGCGTTCTGATACGTGACGCCGCCGACCGTTTTCTTGTCTGTCATGCGATTCTCCCTGCACAAGGAATGCTAATCGCTCGCGACCCACATTCCTTGTAACTGTTGTTTTCGAGGATGAATGCGACCGATCGACTATACGCCGACGGCGCATGAATGGCGCAAGGGCAGGAAAGACCGGGAAGACTAGGAGGCGAGCTCGATCAGCGGGCGCTCGGTCGTGCCCGGTGTCGGTGCACGGGCGTCCTGGCTGGCAGCCATGGCGATGCGATTGCGGCCCTGGCATTTGGCCTTGTAGAGCGCCTGATCGGCCGCCTTCAGCAATGCATCCGGCCTGGCGTCGTCGAAGCCGGGCGTGCCCGGCGCGATCGCGGCGACACCGCCGCTGACGGTGATGCGTTCGCCGGCTTGACCGCACGGAATCGCCATCCGCCAGATCCGGCGGCGCAAGCGCTCGGCATACAGGCCGGCGCGATGAGCATCCATGCCCGGCAACACGACGGCGAACTCTTCGCCGCCGTAGCGTGCGACCAGATCGCCGCCCCGGCGGAAGCTTTCGTCCAGGGTGCGCGCGACCCGGCGCAACACCTCATCGCCATGGACGTGGCCATAGGTGTCGTTGAAGTGCTTGAACTCGTCAACATCTAGGAAGATCAACGACAACGGCAGCCGTTCGCGGCGGGCACGGCGCACTTCGCGATCGAGCACCCGGTCGAACTGGCGCCGATTGGCGATGCCGGTCAGTGGGTCGGCGGCGACCAGGCGCCGGAGGCGTCGATTGGCGGTTTCCAGCGCGAGCCGCACTCGGCTGAGCTCCTCGTTGCGCGCTTCCAGTGCCTGGGTGCGGTCACGGACCCGATTCTCCAAATCGTCACGGATTGTCTGCAGCTCGGACTCGGCGCGCTGGCGCTGCGCCAGCTCGAATTCCAGCTCCCGGGTGCGTCGGGCCAGGCGGGCGTGCAGGAACAGGGTCCGTGCCAGGGCGGCAATAGCCGTTAGTGCCAGGGCTGCGACCACTCCGATCGACAGATACGAGGTTACGTACTCGAGATCGAAGACAGTCGGCAGCTCCACGGATCTCCTGCGCTCGGTCGGGATGGGGCAATCAGAGCATAGTGGCCGCTTTTGCGGTATCGGACTTTACCAAACGCACTCGGTCATTCACTTTTGTCGTTCCGGCGGAATGCTTGACGCCTTGCACGTGGGTCGTGAAACTTGCCGGCCATTTACCGTTCTGATGAGACATGAGCAGCTCCGGCATCGATCGCGCTTTCGAGCGTCGCTTGGCGACGCTGATCAATACCCGCGAGCCGCGTGTCCTGCAGAACGGCCTGAAGGGCGTGGAAAAGGAATCGCTGCGCGTCTCCGCCGACGGCCGCATCGAGCACAGCCCGCATCCGATCGCGCTCGGCTCGGCGCTCTCTCACGAGCACATCACCACCGATTACTCGGAAGCCCTGATCGAGCTGGTGACGCCCGCGTTCGGCGAGTCCTGGCAACTGCTGCAATATCTATGCGACTTGCACCAGTTCGTCTACCGCCACCTGGGCGAGCAGCTGCTCTGGGCAACCAGCATGCCCTGCATGCTGACAGGCGATGATGAAATTCCCATTGCACGCTATGGCCGCTCGAACATCGGCCAGCTGAAAGAGGTGTACCGGCTCGGCCTGGGCAATCGTTACGGCCGGATGATGCAAGCGATTTCCGGCGTGCACTTCAATTACTCCTTTCCACAGCAGTTCTGGCCGGTGCTGGCCGAAGTCTTGCAAGAGCACCGGGCCGACGCGCATTTCATCTCGGAGCAATATTTCTCGTTGCTGAGAAATTATCGGCGCCACGGCTGGCTGATCCTGTACTTGTTCGGCAACTCTCCGGCATTGTGCAGCTCTTTCGTGCGCGGCCGCGATCATCAACTGGAAACATTCGCGCCCGGCACGCTTTATGCCCCGTACGCGACGTCGCTGCGCATGAGCGATCTGGGTTATCGCAACAAGAGCCAGGCCGGGGTGCAGATTTCGGTCAACAGTCTCGACGAGTATGTGCGCGACCTGACCGCCGCGGTCAGCACGCCGAATCCGGAATATCAGAAACTTGGCGTCAAGGTGGACGGCGAATACCGGCAGCTCAACGCCAACCTGCTGCAGATCGAGAACGAATATTACAGTTACATCCGTCCCAAGCGCGTGGCGCGCTCCGGCGAGCATCCGTCGCAAGCGTTGCGCCGCGGCGGTGTCGAGTATGTGGAATTTCGCGCGCTCGACGTGAGCGCGTTCGACCCGGTCGGCGTCAATCAGAACAAGTTGCGCTTCCTGGAGGCCTTCGCGGCGCTGTGTGTGCTGAAACAAAGCGATCGGATCGATGCCGGCGAGCAGGCGCACCTGGATGCCAATCACGCCATCGTGGCGCGCCGCGGGCGCGAGCCGGGGCTGCAACTAAACCGCAATGGGCGGCCTGTAGAGTTGCGCACCTGGGCGCTGGAGCTCATCGACTCGATGCGCGGCATCTGCGAGCTGCTCGATCAAGGCGATGAGCGCAAGCCGTACACGGCCGCGTTGGACTTGCAACAGACCAAGATCGACGACGTCGATCGCACGCCGTCGGCGCGCAGTCTGCAAGAATTGCGCACGACAGGCGAGAGCTTCGCGCAGTTCGCGCTGCGGATGTCTCGCGTGCACAAGGCTTACTTCGTGGACCTGTATCCGCCCAACGAACAGCGCCTGGCGGAATTCAGTGCCGAAGCCGAACAGTCGCTGGAGCGACAAGCTTCGGTCGAAGCCGCCGACGACATGACTTTCGACCAGTTCCTGAGCAAATATTTTGAGCGGTAGTCTCGCAAAGGTCGCACCTTTGGCGAGACGTATCGAAAGTGCCCCGGCCGCTTTCGATCGAGAATGAGTTCGGCGCCCGAGCAGATCGTCAGCGGATCAATTTCAAATGGCTCGAGCGAATCCGGATATCGCAGCGCCGCGATTTAGCGGGTGAGTTTTATTTTTCGCCCCGACTAGCACAAGTTAAAAGCGAGAGTTACATTCGACTTCTGGCCAGCGCGTTGGTCGCTTGAACATAATAGAGCGATTTCAAACGTGTCCCCACGTCTGTCGAGTGTCTCGCGCACGGAAGTCTCAACGAAGACGACCTGAGTCCCCAAACTGAGAACTGCGCACGCTTTTACGGTCGGGTGAGAAATAACATGGGCAGGTTTTTTTCATCCGAAGCCGCGTGAGAGCGCTCCGCCGACTGACTTTTATGAGCACACTAATCAAACCCGTCGTCAGCCAGATCAGCGGAGGATCCGCGGCCAACGCCGATCAACTCGGCGCCTTGACCGTGCCGGATATCGGTATCGACACAGTGATCGAGCCAACCATCGAATCGACCGGGGGCTGGGATGCCTACGAAGTATGGCGACGCCTGATCAAGGACGCGCGCGATCGTCGCAAACATCATCAGGATTCGAACTAATCTCGGAAGCCGTCGCCAGAACGAGTTACGCAGGCGGTGCAGACGCGCCGCCCCAGTCCGCTTACGCGTTGCAACTCCAGCGCGGCTTTCCGCGCCTGAAGTTCGACGATCCTGACCTGGAGCGGCGCTTCCGGCGCGCGCATCTCGCCAAGAATCGTGCTCAGATCAGTCGCAATCTGATGCTGGGCATCGGCTTCGTCATCGGCTTTTCGGCGCTCACGCACGTGGTGTTGCCGGGCGCCGTGCACGGGCCGCTGGATCTGATCCGCCTCACCGTACTCGGGCCGATCTTTCTGATCGCGCTCATCCTGGTACACAGCCGGCTGTATCAGCGCTGGTATCCCATCGTATGTCCCTACGGCGCCATGCTCTTCGGCGTGGGTGTCGTGGTGCTCGCGGTCATTGCAGCCAGCCAGGGCATCAGTCTGATCGCCTCGGTCGTGCTGGCCATGATCTACAACTATCTGATGCTTGGCCTGGCGTTCCGGCCGGCATTGAGTGCTTCGCTGCTGGTGCTGGTGTCCTATCCCATCATCGCGACGCTCGCCGGCCTGCCGGCGTCACAGCGACTGGTGGATGTAGGTGTATTGCTGTTCTCCAACGCCATCGGCGCGATCGTTTGCTATTCGCTGGAGCGCGCCAACCGCACCAACTTCCTCGAATCGCAGTTGCTGATCGAAACGGCGCGTCGTGATGGATTGACCGGCATCGCCAATCGGCGCACGTTCGACGAGCACCTCGACCGGGTCTGGGCGCAGGCGGCTCGCGAAGGCCGGCCGCTGACCTTGCTCATGATCGATATCGATCATTTCAAATCCTATAACGATCGCTTTGGCCACCAGGCGGGCGATGAGTGCCTGCGTCGCGTCGCCTGGTCGTTGAGCAGTCATGCACGCCGGCCGTTGGATATCGCCGCCCGTTACGGTGGCGAAGAGTTCGCGATGGTGCTCTACGACGCGAGCCGTCAGCATGCGGAAGATATGGCGCGGCAGATCCAGGCTGGCATCGAAGCTCTCGCCATCGCCCACGCGGCGTCCCCTGTGTCGGGCAAGCGCTTGACGGTGAGCATCGGCATCGCCTGTGTCCAGCCCATGAGCGATCGCAGTCACTACGGATTCATCCAGCTCGCGGACGAGGCGCTGTACGCGGCCAAGGAGCGCGGCCGCAATTGCATCGTCATCATGGACAAGGAATACGGCGAGCTCACCACTGGCTCATTTCGCAAGGAAGCTTCGGCCGAAGCCGGCGCCGCGCACTGAGAAAAAAGGCTGTCAGCGCGTCTTCCCACGCATTGGCCTGGCATGCCAGCGGTGTCATCGCTGCTGCCGATACTTTGATCTCGAAACCCTATTGGCCTCGGTCTTGCAGGTGCTCCTCGTGCGGCTATGATCGATGCATCTCGCTGCCGTTGGCAGCTTCCATCCATCGATCGACCATTACAGGGGCCCGGCAGCTTCGGTGCGGGCGGCGAGTGTTGTCATGCCTCAGAAAATAAAGAGCCTGCTGATCGCGAATCGCGGCGAGATCGCCATTCGCGTCATGCGTGCAGCCGCCGAGCTCGGCATCCGCACCGTCGCGATCTACTCGCAGGAAGACCGCTTCTCATTGCACCGCATGAAGGCGGACGAGAGCTATCTGGTCGGCGCGGGCAAAACGCCGGTCGAGACGTACCTGGATATTGCCGACATCGTGCGCATCGCGAAGGCTGCGCAGGTCGATGCCATTCATCCCGGTTACGGCTTTTTGTCCGAGAATCCCGAGTTCGCAGAAGCCTGTGCTACCGCGGGTTTGATTTTCATCGGCCCGACGCCGGAGATCATGCGTCGCCTGGGCAACAAGGTGATGGCGCGCAACCTGGCGGTGTCGGCCGGCGTGCCGGTCATGCCGGCCACTCCGCCGTTGCCGCGCGATGATGCAGAAACATTGCGACTCGCTCGGGAAGTCGGCTTTCCCGTCATGCTCAAAGCGAGCTGGGGCGGTGGCGGTCGTGGCATGCGCATCGTCGAGAGCGAGAAAGAGCTGCCCGAAATGGTGGCGACAGCCCGGCGCGAGGCCAAAGCGGCTTTCGGCAACGACGAGGTTTATCTCGAGAAGCTGGTTCGTCGTGCTCGCCATATCGAGGTTCAGCTGTTAGGCGACGCGCACGGCAACCTGGTACACCTGTTCGAGCGCGATTGCACCGTTCAGCGCCGCAATCAAAAGGTCATCGAGCGTGCGCCGGCCACGTTCTTCAATGCCGAGCAGCGCCGGTCGCTGTGCGAAGAGGCGCTCAAGATCGGTCGCGCGGTGCGATATCTCAATGCCGGCACGGTGGAGTTCCTACAGGACGCGGACAGCGGCAAGTTTTATTTCATCGAAGTGAACCCGCGCGTGCAGGTCGAGCACACGGTGACTGAAGCCGTCACCGGCATCGATATCGTGCGCGCGCAGATCCGGATCGCCGAAGGGGCGAAGATCGGCGATGCCGACAGTGGCGTGCCGAAGCAGGAAGACATCCGACTCAATGGCTACGCGATGCAGTGTCGCGTGACCACGGAAGATCCCGAAAACAACTTCATTCCTGACTACGGCCGCATCACCGCCTATCGCAGTCCCGCCGGTTTCGGCATCCGTCTCGATGCGGGCACCGCATATTCGGGCGCCATCATCACGCGCTCCTACGATTCGCTGCTGGTGAAAGTGACGGCGTGGTCGCCGACACCGGCCGAAACCATTGCGCGCATGCATCGCGCATTGTGGGAGTTCCGCGTGCGTGGCGTGGTGACGAATCTGCGCTTCCTCGATCAGCTGATCCTGCATCCGCAGTTCGCGTCCGCGGAGTACACGACCAAGTTCATCGATCAGACCCCTGAGCTGTTCCGTTTCCCTCGCAAGAAGGATCGCGCCTCGCGTCTGTTGAACTTCATCGGCGATGTCGTCGTGAACGGTAATCCCGAAGTGAAGTCGCGTCCGAAGCCGCAGAGATTGGCGCCGCCCAAGCTGCCGAAGGTCGAGCTGCCGCCGCCGGCATCCGGCACCAAGCAGAAGCTCGACGAGCTGGGGCCCGAGAAGTTTGCACAATGGATGCTCGAGCAGAAGCGCGTGCTGCTCACCGACACGACGATGCGTGATGCGCATCAATCGCTGCTCGCGACGCGCTTCCGCACTTATGACATGAAGGCCATCGCGCCGTACTACGCGAGCCTGCTGCCCGATCTGTTCTCGGTCGAGTGCTGGGGCGGTGCGACGTTCGACGTCGCAATGCGCTTCCTCAACGAATGCCCGTGGGAGCGGTTGCAGGAATTCCGCAGCTCGATGCCGAATCTGCTGCTACAGATGCTGCTGCGTTCCGCGAACGCGGTCGGATATACCAATTATCCCGACAACGTCGTGAAGTATTTCGTGAAGCAGGCGGCGCAGTCGGGCATCGACTTGTTCCGCGTGTTCGATTCGCTGAACTGGGTCGAGAACATGCGCGTCGCCATCGATGCCGTGCGCGAATCAGGCGCCCTTTGCGAAGCGGCGATTTGCTACACCGGGAATCTGACCGATCCGCGCCAGACCAAGTACGACTTGAAGTACTACCTGTCGATGGCGCACGAGTTGAAGTCGGCCGGCGCGCATATTCTCGGCATCAAGGACATGGCGGGCTTGTGCCAGCCGCGCGCCGCTTACACGCTGGTCAAGGCGTTGAAGGAAGAGGTCGGCTTGCCGGTGCACTTCCATACGCACGACACGAGCGGTATCGCTGCGGCGAGCGTGCTTGCAGCAGTCGATGCGGGCGCCGATGCGGTCGATGGCGCGTTGGACGCGATGAGCGGCCTCACTTCGCAGCCCAACCTGGGTTCTATCGTCGAAGCTCTGCGTCACAGCCCGCGAGATCCCGGACTCAATCCGGAGAACCTGCGCGTGCTGTCCGGCTACTGGGAACAGGTGCGTCACTGTTACAGCGCGTTCGAGAGCGATCTGCGCTCGGGCGCGTCCGAGGTGTACGTCCATGGCATGCCCGGCGGACAGTTCACCAACCTGCGTGAGCAGGCGCGCTCGCTCGGCATCGACGATGTGCGCTGGCCGGAAGTGGCTCGCGCCTATGCGAAGGTGAACGAGATGTTCGGTGACATCGTGAAAGTCACACCGACGTCCAAGGTCGTCGGCGATATGGCGATCATGATGGTCACCAGCAATCTCACCGCCGAGCAGGTGCTCGATCCCGATACTGAAATCGCCTTCCCCGAATCCGTCGTCTCGCTATTCCGCGGCGATCTCGGCCAGCCGTACGGCGGTTTCCCCTCGGCTCTGCAAGAGAAGGTGCTGAAGGGTGTGGCTCCCATGACCGGCCGGCCCGGCGAGGTGCTGGCGCCGATCGATCTGAAGAAGGCGCGCGATGAAGCGCAGGGCAAAACCTGGCGCGAGATCACGGATGAGGAATTCGCGTCGTACTTGATGTACCCGAAGGTCTTCCTCGACTACATGAAGAACCGGCTCGACTATGGCCGTGTCAGCGTGTTGCCGACGCCGCTGTTCTTCTATGGCATGGAGCCGGGCGACGAAGTCACAGTCGACATCGAACGCGGCAAGTCCCTCATCGTTCGCTTCGTCGCTGTGAGCGACAGCCATGAAGATGGCACGCGCACGGTGTTCTTCGAGTTGAACGGTCAGCCGCGCTCCGTGAAGGTGCCCGATCGCAGCCAGGTCGCGCTGAAGCCGCCTCGTCGGAAGGCCGAGCCTGCCGATGCGAATCACGTTGGCGCGCCGATGCCTGGGACGGTCGCTACCGTGGCTGTTCGGCAAGGAGACAAGGTGAAGCGCGGCGATGTGTTGTTGACGATCGAAGCGATGAAGATGGAAACGTCGGTTCGGTCGGATCGTGACGCGACGATTGCCGAGGTCGTTACCAAGCACGGGGAGACGGTCGACGCGAAGGATTTGCTGATCGTGCTGGCCTGAGCTTTCAAGAAGAGCGTTGGACGGTGGGAGAAGTGTCAGGCGCGAATGCGCAGCTGACCTTTCGGCGGCGTCGGGAGTGTCCTAGCTCTTTCCGGCAGCTTCGAACAGGAGGGACCTTGTCGGAGCAGTGCGCCCAGGAACGGGACCCAAGGAATCCGCGCGAAGCGCGAGTGACGCGGAGCACGGTGCCGGAAAGAGCTAGGACGCTCCCGGCGACGCGGACCACCCAGGCCTCTTAATTCCTAAACTACCAAGCCCCGATCGAGTCAATCGACACCGGCGCCCCCACCGCAAATCCCTGCACGAAATCCACGCCGATCTGCCGCAGCTTCTCCATCGCTTCCAGACTCTCGACCGACTCCGCCACCACCTTCTTCCCCATCACATGACCGATGTCCGTGATCGATCGGACCATCTCATAATCGATCCGGTCCGCGACGATATTGCCGATGAAGAGCCCGTCGATCTTGAGATAGTCGACCGTCAGCGCCTTGAGGTACGCGAATGACGACACGCCGCTGCCGAAGTCATCGAGCGCAAACGCGCAGCCCAGCTCCCGCAAGCCGGCGATCAGTTGATTCGCTCGCGTGAGGTTGCCGATGGCGGCCGTTTCGGTGATCTCGAAGCCGATCCGCTCCGGTGGCACGCTCAGTTCGACGATCGACTGCCGGATGAACTCCTGCAGCTGAGGATCGCCCACCGAGTCGCCCGACAAGTTGATGAAGATGCGCGACACTCGCTCGATCTGCGAGCGATGCGTGGAGATCCATTGCAGAGCGGTCGTGATCACCCATCGATCCAGGCGCAATGAAAGGTTGTAGCGTTCGACCGCCGGCAGAAACGCGCCGGGCGGCACGACGCGGCCCGACTCGTCTCGCATGCGAACCAGCAGTTCGTAGTTGCGCTTGGCTTGCCGGTCGCCCTGCAAGGGAACGATGGGCTGCGCTTCGAGAAAGAAACGGTTGTCGTTGAGCGCTCGCTTGACCCGCGCGACCCACTGCATTTCGCCGTGACGTTGCGCGACCAACGAGTCGTCTTCCTCGTAGACGTGAATGCGATTGCGCCCCTGATCCTTGGCCGCGTAGCAGGCCGCATCCGCCGCTTGCAGAACTTGCGTGACCCGTCGGAAGGTCGGCGTGACCGGCACGAGGCCAATACTCGCGCCCACCGAGAATGTGCTATTTCCCCACACAAACGCGTGGTGCTCGACCGCCTTGAGCAGGCCGTTCGCGACCATGATGGCGTCGTCGACGCCGCAATCGTGCAAGAGCAGGCCGAACTCGTCGCCGCCCAGGCGCGCCAGTGTGTCATTGCTTCGAACGCGACCCTGCAGGACTTGCGCGAGCTGCCGGAGCAGCTCGTCGCCGGCGATGTGGCCGCAGGTGTCGTTGATGATCTTGAACTGATCCAGATCCAGGTAGCAGACCGCGTGCTGCGCGCCCGACTGTACCGAGTCCAACGCTCGTTGCAGTCGCAGCTCGAACTCGCGCCGGTTGATCAGGCCCGAGAGCGCATCGTGACTGGCTTCATACGATAACTGCCGCGACAACTCGTGCGCTTCGGTGATATCGGTGAGCGTGCCTTCGTAGTAGATGGCCTGACCATGTTCGTCACGCACCGCGCGAGAGTTCTCCAGCACGACGATCTTGCGGCCGTCCTTGCGCTTCAAGACCAGCTCGGCGTTGCGGATCTCGCCGGCGGCCGCCATGTTCCGCAGCCAGTTCTCCCGCTCCTCGGGATACATATAAAGGTCGCGCTCGATGTGCAGCTCCAGCAGCTCATCCTCGCTGGCATAGCCGAGCAGGCGGACCAGCGCCGGGTTCGCCGCCATGAATTTGCCGTCCGGCGTGGTCTGGAACACGCCGGCGACGACGTTTTCATACAACTCGCGGTAGCGAGTCTCGGACGCCTTCAAGGCCAGCAGAGTGTGGGTGCGCTCGGTGGCGTAGCGCAGCGCCTTGTTCAGCAGTGTGCTGACCACCTGTTGTTTGATCAGGTAGTCGAGCGCCCCGCGCTCCACCGCCTCGATCCCCAGGTCCTCGTCGACCTGGCCGACCAGCACGATGATGGGCCGGTCGCCGGCCTTGGGCTGCAGGCGCAGGAATGTGGTCAGCCCCAGGCTGTCGGGCAGGTGCAGGTCGAGCAGGATGACATCGGCGCCCGGACCGATCTGGCCAGACGAGCCCGGGCGCAGTCGGCCCAGCCCCTCGGCCAGGGTGCGAGCCACCTCCAGTTCGAACGGCTGATCGCGGATCAGAGCCAGTTCCTCGCGGAACAGTTGCTCGTCCTCGGCGTTCGCATCGATGAGCAAGACGGTTGCAGGCATGCGGGCGGGGAGTATATCGCGGGCAGCACTACTTCCAGTGCTGCTGCCATGCGTGGTTAGATCGGAACCCTATGACGCTACTGCGAGTCGCCGAGCCCCAAGAAGAGCGCGCACACAGGCTGGAGCGTGAATTCCAGGCAGTGCTGGACGCCGCGGTCGATGCCGTAGTGCTGTTCGATCACGAGGGGCGCATCGAGCTGTTGAACCATGCCGGCGAGCGCATGTTCGGTTACAACGAGCAGGAGGTCATCGGGCTGAAGGTCAACATCCTGCTGCCCGAGCCGTACCGCTCCCAGCACGACGACTACCTGCGTCATTACATCGAGGCCGGCGAGCCTCGCATCATCGGCATCGGTCGCGAGCTGCTCGCCAAGCGCCGGGACGGCAGCGAGTTCTCCGCCGAGCTGGCGGTCGGCCGCGTGCAGGGCACGGACCCGCCGCGCTTCGTCGGTTTCATTCGCGACATCACCGTGCGCCGGAACGCCGAAGAAGCGCTCCGTCGCAGCGAGGCGCAGCTGACCATCGCGCAGGAGATCGCGAACCTCGGCAACTACGTCGTGCACGCCGACGGCAAGTTCGAGGACTACTGGTCGCCGCACTTGTATCGGGTGTTGGGCCGGCGCTATGGCGAGCCTTACATCGGGGTGTACGAATATCTGGAGCCGATGGTTCATCCCGCCGATCGCGCGCGCTGGCAAGCGGCGCGCGACGAGCTGGAGACCAGCGCCCGCTCCATGGATATCGAGTATCGCGTCATCCATCCGGATGGGTCGCTGCGCTACGTGCACCACATTGCTCAAACAACACGGCGTCCGGACGGGCGGGTGTTGAGGCAAGTGGGCACGTTGCACGACATTACCGATCGTCGCCGCGCCGAAGACGAAGCGCGCCAGATGCAGGACCGAATCGCACACTTCGGGCGTATATCCACGATGGGCGAGATGGCAGCCGGTATCGCGCACGAAGTGAACCAACCGTTGACCGCAATAGCGACCTACGCGCAAGCCTGTCAGCGGCTGATTGCCGCCAACGACTTCTCGCAGGAAGAAGTGGAGGCGGCGCTCAATCACATCGGCGCACAGGCATTGCGCGCCGGCGAAGTCATTCGCAGACTGCGCACGTTCGTGAAGAATCGGGAAGTGCGGCGAGAGTTGATAGAAGCGAATCGCTTGCTCGAGGACGTGGTGACGCTCGCGCAGACCGACGCGCGACACAACGGTGTGCGGCTCGTGCTCGAGCCCTCGCCGCTGTCTCCGCAAGTGCAGGCGGACGCGGTACAGATTCAACAGGTGGTCCTGAACCTGGTTCGCAACAGCATCGATGCGATGTTGACGGTGCCCGAAGTGCGCCGTGAGATTCTGTTGCGCACCTCGGTGGACAGCGAAGGCGACGTCGAATTCATGGTGGCCGATCGCGGCACTGGCGTCGATCCGGCGGCGATGGCCGAGCTGTTCAATCCGTTCTTCACCACCAAGCCCGGAGGTACCGGACTCGGCTTGTCGATCAGCCGATCCATTGTCCGGGCCCACGGCGGCAAGCTGTGGTGCAGCGCCAATCCCGGCGGCGGAGCGCGATTCTTTTTCACACTGCCGGCCGTGCCGGCGTCAGCAGGGAGTCAGCAATGATGAGAGCGAGCGTCACCAACCAGCGGCCCACGATCTTCGTCGTCGACGATGACTCGGCGGTGCGCGACGCGCTGAAGCTGCTGCTTCGGTCGGTCGGGCAATCGGTCGAGACGTACGGCGCGGGCTCGGAATTCCTCGAGGCGTACAGCGAGGACCGCCCTGGTTGCCTGGTGCTCGACATTCGCATGCCGGGAATGTCGGGGCTGGAGCTGCAGCAGAAGCTGAACGAAAAACATTCGATATTGCCGATCATTTTCATCACTGGACACGGCGATGTGCCGATGGCGGTGGAGGCCATGCAGGCCGGCGCGGTCGACTTCATCCAGAAGCCGTTCCGCGATCAGGACCTGATCGACCGCATCAACCAGGCGCTGGAGAAGGACACCAGCAATCGCGCCGCGCTCGGCGAGCGCAACGACATCCGTCGCCGATTAGAAACGCTGACGCCTCGTGAGCGCGAAGTGCTCGATCTGGTCGTGCACGGTAAAGCGAACAAGGTGATCGCCGGCGACCTGAAGCTGAGTCAGCGCACCGTGGAAATCCACCGCGCGCGCGTGATGGAGAAGATGCAGGCGTCCTCGCTCGCGCACCTGGTGCGCATGGTGCTGGAAGTCGGCCAGGTTTGAGGGCGCGCATTCGCGCATGTGGTGGATATGATTTTGCTGAACTGACGGTGGCTTGCGACAGGTCGACGACGCGCGTTGTCGACCCTAGAAAAAACCCTTAAAACCCTGCATGAAGCAGCGTTCAGCAACGCTGTC
The DNA here is from genome assembly GCF_004138335.1 of Peristeroidobacter agariperforans. Lineage (GTDB taxonomy): Bacteria > Pseudomonadota > Gammaproteobacteria > Steroidobacterales > Steroidobacteraceae > Steroidobacter > Steroidobacter agariperforans. Next base: position 1,474,719 of record NZ_RYFW01000001.1, read on the forward strand.
TTCCTTAAGTACAAGTGCGACTTTTTCACGGGTGGCGGTCGGCCAAGATAACGGCATGCGACCACGGCCCACAGGCGAGTCCACCGCCCCCAATCCTCCCTTCGGCTCGGGCCTACTTTGTATGGTGGCCGTGGCCGCTTTCTTCTCAGCGCACACCGAACTTCTATTCTTGTGTCGTACCCCCGCCCCATCGTTGCAGTAATCGAAGCCGACGCAACGGACCGCCGAATGCTTTGTTCTATGTTGAGTAAGCTGAACGCGGATGTTCAGGACTACGACAGCGCTGAAAGCTATCTAGCGTCGCCGCTCGGAATTCGCGGCAGTTGTCTGATCACCGACATGGCCTTGCCCGGCATGTCGGGCCTGGACCTGCTGAAACGCCTGCGCGCGAATCACGCGTCCACGCCGGTTATTTTGCTGGGAGAAGATGCGGATGTGCGCGCCGCGGTGGCGGCCATGCGCGAGGGGGCGGTGGACTTCATCGAGAAGACGCACGTGGACCTGTCCATCGTGCGTCGCGTCGCCTACCTGCTAGATCATTCGCAGCACGCCACCGATGCCACGGGCGTGCACTGATCCGACTACTGCAGCTCTACTCGCGGATCGAACGGCAACTCGCGTTGCATACGTTCGTATAGCTCGCGCGCCTCCGGCGTATCGGCAGGGGGCAATACGATCTTCAACACTACGTATTGATCTCCCGGTGTCGCGCCCGGTAGTCCGCGGCCTTTGAGTCGCATGCGTTGTCCCGCTTTCGCATTCGCGGGAATGCGCAAGTCGACCGGCCCTGCCAACGTCGGTGTCGGCACAGTCGCGCCGAGCGCCGCTTCCCACGGCGCCACCGGCAGCGTCAAAGTCACATCGCGGCCTTCGACTTGAAACAACTTGTGCTTGCGGAAGCGCACTTCGAGATACAGATCTCCGGAAGGCCCGCCGCCGTGACCGGGACTGCCTTGACCGGCGAGGCGAATGCGCTGGCCTTCGACGATGCCTTGCGGGATCGTGATCTTGAGCGTGCGCGCCGCGCCTTGTCCGCTCTTCAGCTCGATGGTCTGCGTGCCGCCGCTGAAGGAATCCTCCAGATCGATTTCGATCGCGGCGACTTGATCGTCGCCCGCCATCGCGAAACCCCGTCCGCCAGCGCCGCGCGCGCGAGCGCCGCCGCGGGCAGCACCGCCGAACAGCGACGAGAAGAAATCGCTGAAGCCGCCTTCCTGGTCGCCGAACGCATTCGAGAACTCGAAGTTCTGGCCCCAATCCGGCGGCGGGCGGAATTCCTGGCCCTGGCGCCAGTTGCTGCCCAGCTGATCGTAAGCGGCGCGCTTCTGCGGATCCTTCAGGACCTCGTAAGCTTCCTGCACTTCTTTGAAGCGGGCCTCGGCATCCTTTTCCTTGCTCACGTCGGGATGATATTTGCGCGCGAGCCGGCGATAGACGCGCTTGAGCTCGTCCTGGCCGACGTCGCGGGCGACGCCCATGATCTTGTAGTAATCCTTGTATTCAGGCACGGCGAAACTACACCTCACGCCCGATCAGTGTCGGGCCGTTGCAAGCGACCGATACTAATGCCGCCCATGGCAGGGGGCACGGATTGTCCGTGTATGGCGACGTAAATGGCGCTTGCAACCGCGCTTTCAAGCGCGCCGGGTGAGGCTAACGACGACGTGTCGGGGTCGGCTGGAGATTTTTCAAGCAGAGCAGGCCGAACAGCAGCGCCAGGAAGCCCGGGCCGGCTGCGCCACCGCCGCCGCCACTGCTACCAACCCCTTCACTGCTGTCCACCCCGCCATCGCTGGACGGAGCCTGTACGGGTCCGGCCAAGTCCACTTCGGCCTGCGTGATGATCGTGCCTGTGCCGTGATTGTTGTTCGGATTGTTGTCGTTGGCCGCGCTCACTTCGACTGTGATCGCGCGTGACATCGCGACGGCGCTGCGCAGAGAAACATTGACGATGGCTGAGTTGCCGCCGGGGATCTGGCCGAGCTCGCACATGATGAGGCCCGCGCCACTGGTGCACGTGCCACCCGACACCGACGCGTCCACGATAGTGAGATCCGAAGGCAGCGCGATCTCGGCGCGCGCGTTTGCGGTCGTCATCCCGCCGCCGTTGCGGACAGTCAGGCTCCATGAGAATTCTTTATCGAGCGAGCGCTGTACGGAGCCGAGATTGCCGTCCACTTCGACATCGGCATTCGGAAGCGCGGTGATGCAGCTCGCGCTCGCGACTCGCGATTGCACGACGCTCAAGCTGCACGCGGAGAATTTGTCGTTGCCGTTGATGGCCGAGGCCATGAGGTACTGCTGGGCGGGCACGCCGCCGCAGGCCTGGCTGGCATCGCCGTCGTGAGGCGCGCCCAGGCTATGAGCAATTTCGTGAGCTGCGATCAACGATTCGACCCAGCGAGAGTTGCTCGACTCGGTCAGCCCCGCGCCGTACTGGCGATCGCAAACCGAGCCGACGAATGCGATGCCCACCGTCGAGCCATCCAGATTGCGGCCCGTGAACAAGTGCGTCAGGCCGCGCGAATTCAACGACCGCGAGCGCTTGCGCAGGTCGCCCAGTTCGTCGAGTAGCGACGAAGCCGACGTAGTGGCCGACAGCGAGTCGCCGATGTCGATGGAAGGAACGCTGATCTCGATGCCGAGCTGCGAGCTGAAGATGCCGTCGACGTTGTTCAGTCGGCGCAGGATTTCCTCGCGCGCCGCCGCGTCGTCGCCGAAGCGGTTCATGAACAGTCCGTCGCCGAGCGCGGAGATCTCGAGGCGTTTGGTTGCGCCGACCGCCTGCATGATGGCGGGCGACCCCTTCAACTCGCCGAGCATGGAGTTGTAGGCGTCGGAACCTTTGCTGGCAGCGTTGCTCGTGTCGGAGCCGCACGAAGCCGCACCGGCAGTCATCACGACATCTTTGAGCCGAAAGATGGCCGTGGCGTTCGGATCAGCCGACGTATTCGCAGGCAGCGAATCCTGTAGCTCGTCCACTGGCTCGATGACATAGAGCTCGGCGCCATCCCAGAGCATGCCTTGGATCTTCCCGTCTGCCATCGACAGGCGCGCCCACGAGCCGGAGGCGCCGTTGACGCGACCTCGATACAGCGCCAGAGCTGAAGAGCCGGACTTGCTTTGGAGCAGCGACGACAGCTTATCGTTGGGCTCGAGCGTCACGACGAAGCGTCGACCGTAGGCGTCGAACTGCAGCTCGCGCGCTTGTGAAGACTTCTGCTGGCCCGCGGCGCTGCTGGGTGCGGCGAGCTGAACGGGCTCGAAGTACAGAATCTGCGAGTCGGCGCGATCCAGCGCAAATGCGCAGCCCGTCACACCGCTGCAAATGGCTGCAGCCAGCCAGTGAAGGCATCCGCCGAACCGCTCGATGGCGTCGCTGCGCGTGCTGCCTCCCATTGCTGTCTGAACCCGCTGTAGTGATGACGGCGCACCTTTTCGCACAGGGTTCTTGCACCCACAACGGCGCCAACTGCCCATTTCCGCGAGGACGCGATGTGGATCACGCGCGAGTTTTCATAATTGGGATGAAGGTTCGATTTCGGCAGCGTGCCCGAATCGCCTTATAAAGCTGCGGGCTGCACCAAACACGCGCGCCGCGCGGGAGCTGCGCGCTAAACTGGTGCGGCCGCGATCGGTTTTTTACCGGCAGGCGGCTGGTAAGCTGCAGGCTAGCGGTTGCGTTCGGTCGCCGGTTCGCGGCATAGAACGTGCATTGCAAAGCTTCGCCGCGGTAGTGCAAGGTTGTCTGGCCACGCCACGCGACCCGGCGGAAAAGAGAAACCTTAGCGCAAGCGAGACAGGAGCCACGGGGAATGAAACTCATCAGCGCAATCATCAAGCCGTTCAAGCTCGACGACGTTCGTGCCGCGTTGTCGGAAATCGGCGTGTCTGGCATGACAGTGACCGAGGTCAAGGGCTTCGGCCGGCAGCGCGGTCACACCGAGCTGTATCGTGGCGCCGAGTACGTGGTGGACTTCGTGCCCAAGACCCGTATTGAAGTGGCGGTGAAGGATTCGCTGGTCGACCAGGTGACCGAAGCCATCATCAATGCCGCCAAGACCGGCAAGGTCGGCGACGGCAAGATCTTCATCACCGACCTGGAGCGCGTGCTGCGTATCCGTACCGGCGAAGCGGACGATCAAGCACTGTAAACCGCACCGAAGCGACAGGCGGCGAGCGGCGCCGCCTGTAAATCGTGCCGTTCCGTCACGGCAGTATTGACTCATTGGTCCAGAGCGGCCGCGGTCCTAGAATGCCGGCATGACCGGCATCATTCGATTCCATGACACTGGCGGTCCCGACGTTCTGCGTTGGGAATCCATCGAACTGGGCGAGCCCGGACGCGGCGAAGTTAGGCTGCGGCACGGCGCCGTCGGTGTGAACTTCATCGATGTCTACGAGCGCAACGGCCTCTATCAGAAGCCGCTGCCCTCGAGCTTGGGCAAAGAAGCAGCCGGCGTCATCGAAGCTGTCGGTCCCGGCGTAAAGCACGTGAAAGTCGGCGATCGCGTCGCCTATGCGCAAGGCTCGGGCGGTTACTCCGAAGCGCGCATCATCTCCGCCGAGGATCTGGTCAAGCTCCCGGACGCCGTCGACGACCAGGCAGCCGCCGCTTCGACGCTGAAAGGGTTGACTGCGCACATGCTGCTGCGTCAGGTCTACCGGGTGAAGAAGGGCGATGCGTTGTTGATTCACGCTGCCGCCGGCGGCGTTGGATCGATTCTCGTGCAGTGGGCGCGTCATCTCGGCGCGACTGTGATTGCGATCGTCGGATCTGCCGCCAAGGCGGACCTGGTGCGCGAGCTCGGTGGACAGCATGCGCTGCTCAGCGACGACGATTGGGTTGCCCAGGCCAAGGCGATCACCGGCGGACGAGGTGTCGCGGTCGCTTATGACTCGGTTGGCAAAGACACCTTCATGCGCTCGCTCGACACCATCCGTACGCGCGGCTTGATGGTGAGCTACGGCAACGCTTCCGGCGCACCGCCGGCCATTTCGCCGCTGGAGTTGTCGAAGCGTGGCTCGCTGTATCTGACCCGACCCACGATGTTTCATTTCACTTCGACGCGCCAGACGCTGACCCGTGCGGCGAATGAGGTGTTCGACCTGATGGCGCGCGGCGTGATCAAGGTGCAAATCGGTCAAACCTATCCGCTCAAAGAAGCGGCTCGCGCGCACGCCGATCTCGAAGCCCGCCGTACGACGGGCTCGACCGTGTTGCTACCTTAGGCAGACGTGATGGCAGCCCAGCGCGGCTGCGATGACACGCGGTCGCACCAGCTGCGAATGTTCGGATAGGGCGCGAGATCGAAGCCGCCTTCGTGCGCGACGTGCGTGTACGCGTACAGCGCGATGTCGGCGAGCGTGAACTGATCGGCGACCAGATAGTTGCGCTCGCGCAAACCGTCTTCGAGCACGTCCAGCGCCGCATAACCGCTCTTTTTCTTCTCGATGAGCTTTTCGCCAAGCTCGACGCGCGTCTTGCCGAGCATCTTCAGCCAGAAGCGCACCGTGCCGATGTTCGGCTCGAGGTTGTACTGCTCGAAGCACAGCCACTGCCACATGCGCGCACGCTGGTAAGCGTCCTCGGGGATCAGCGCCGAGCCTTCGGCCAGATAAGAAATGATCGCGTGGCTCTCGGCCAGGCAGCCTTTTTCCGGAATTTCCAGCACCGGAATGCGGCCGTTGGCGTTCTTCGCCAGGAATTCGGGTGTGCGGGTCGCGCCCACTTTGATATCGAGCTCGATCAGCTCGTACGGCAGCGCCAGTTGCTTGAGCACCAGGCGTACTTTGTAGCCGTTGCCGGAGGGCAGATAGTCATACAGGCGGTACATCGTCTCTCCAATCATCATCGTCGCAGGCGTGGGTTCCAAGAACGAGCTCAAATGAATGAGCTCGTCCCCGAAAACATCCTGCCCCGTGATGTTTGCAGAGAACTTTGGTCGCCCGGTGTCGGGCGCCGAAGCGTGCGGGTCCTCGTCAGGCGCGGAGCGTGGTCGCTCCCCGCAACATGGCTAGTGCACCGCTGCGCACGACTTCGAGTACTTCGCCGAGATTCCCCGCTTCGGCAATGAACCTGTTGATCTGCGCTTCGCTATCGGTCAGTTCGACGGTATAGCTTTCTGGGTCATCCGACAAGACTCTACCGCCTGCCTTTTGCACAGCGGAGTTCACCGCCGCCAGCTGTGAGCCCGACACGCGCAGTTTGAGTAACAACAACTCGCGCTCCACGTGCTGGTCGCGCGTCACGTCGTCGACGTTGACCACATCGATGAGCTTCAGCGACTGATTGACGATTTGCTGAACGACCGCCTCGGTGCCAGTGGTGACCAGAGTGAGGCGCGATACCGTCGGATCTTCGGTCGCCGCGACGTTCAACGACTCGATGTTGTAGCCGCGCGTGGAGAACAGGCTGGCGACGCGCGTCAGGGCGCCGACTTCATTCTGTAACAGGATGGAGACGATGTGGCGCTTGCGGGAGCTCATCGCGGATCCTTTCGAAGTGGCGGGGGCGGTCCAGGCCCCGGACTGGGGGGTCACTATAGTAGTCATCGGTTTCGCTGGAGCGGTCCAGAAGCGAAAGGGCCCGGAAGCATACGGGACTGACTTCCGTCAGCCTAGCGTTCTACCTCCGGTGGGGTGCCAAATAGACTCATGCACCAACCTTGCTGTAGGCTCCCCCGGTCGCATAAACCCGGTCGCCATGGGCGTATCGGGCGCATTTTTTTCCGGAAACAGTCGTGAAACACAGTCCTGCCGCGCTCACCGCCGCCAGCCATCCGCTCGCGGGCAAGCAGATGTCAGGCGCCGAAGTCATCGTCCAGGTGCTCGCCGATGAGGGTGTAGAGACAGTCTTCGGCTACAGCGGCGGCGCGATCCTGCCGACATACGACGCGATCTTCGTCCACAACCGCGATGGCGTGAAAGAAGGCGCCAAGCCCATGCCGCTGGTCGTTCCGGCGAATGAACAGGGCGCGGGCTTCATGGCTGCCGGCTATGCGCGGGCCACCGGCAAGGTGGGTGTGTGCGTCGTGACGTCCGGTCCGGGAGCGACCAACACAGTCACGCCGGTTCGCGACTGTATGGCGGACTCGATTCCGATCGTCGTGATCTGCGGTCAGGTGCCCACCGCCGCGATCGGCAGCGATGCGTTTCAGGAAGCGCCGGTCGCCAGCATCATGGGCTCGGTGGCCAAGCATATTTTCCTGGTGACTGACGCTGCGAAGCTGGAAGCCACGGTGCGGACCGCGTTCGAAATCGCGCGCACTGGTCGGCCGGGGCCGGTGGTCATCGACATTCCCAAAGACGTGCAGAACTGGCGCGGCCCGTTCCAGGGCGCAGGGCGCTTGCCGGTGCCGGGCTATCGACATCGCATGAACCGTCTGCTTCGCAGCGCGCTGTCCGATGCGCAATGTGCCGAGTTCTTCACCATGCTGGGCGAAGCCAAGCGGCCGCTGATCTACGCCGGCGGCGGCGTCATTCAGTCTGGCGGCTCGGCGGCGCTGCGTGAGCTGGCCATCGAATTCAACATTCCGGTCGTGACCACATTGATGGGTCTCGGCGCGTTCGACACGACACATCCACTGTCGATGCGCATGCTCGGCATGCACGGCGCGGCGTTCGCGAACTATGCCGTCGACGATTGTGACTTTCTGATCACGCTGGGCGCGCGTTTCGACGATCGCGTTGCCGGCAATCCACCGAAGTTCGCGCCGAACGCCAGGCGCATCGCGCAGATCGATATCGATGCTTCCGAAGTGAACAAGGTGAAGCCGGTCCAATGGCACCACGTGGGCATGCTTCCGGAAGCGTTGCGTGCGCTGCTGGCGTATGGCCGTCGCGCCAACTTCAAGCGCGATTGGTCGGAATGGGTGCAGCATTGCGCCCAGTTACGTCGCGATCACGCGATGAACTACGACCGCAGCAGCGAGCTGATTCAGCCGTATCACGTCATCGAAGAGATCAACCGCCTGACGCAGGGCGACGCCATCATCAGCACCGGCGTTGGCCAGCACCAGATGTGGTCGGCGCAGTACTTCGATTTCCGCAGCCCACGCCTGTGGCTCACGTCGGGCAGCATGGGCACCATGGGATTTGGCTTGCCGGCGGCGATCGGCGCGGCCATCGCCAATCCCGACAAGCTGGTGATCGACATCGACGGCGACGCCAGCATTCGTATGAATCTGGGCGAGTTGGAAACGGTCACGACCTATGACCTGCCGGTGAAGATCGTGGTGCTGAACAACTGCGGCGACGGCATGGTGAAACAATGGCAGAAGCTGTTCTTCAAGGGCCGCCTGTCCGCCAGCGACAAGTCGCTTCATAAGAAGGACTTCATCAAGGCCGCCCAGGCCGACGGCTTCCCGTACGCGGTGCGCCTCGACCGCAAGCAGGACATCGAGCGCGTGGTGCGGGAGTTCATCGAGTTCAAGGGTCCGGCGTTCCTCGAAGTCATGATCGACCCGGATGCCGGCGTCTATCCGATGGTCGGCCCGGGCCAGGCCTATAACGAGATGATCACCGGCCAGCACATCGCCTCCCGCAACTCCCCGACGCAGATCCGTCCGCCGGATGCGTCCGAGATGTTCTAGCCTCCCAAATTCGATTTTTCGAAAAGGCGGTCTGCGCTGCTCGGCGCGACCGCCTTTTTCTTTTGGCCGACTTGCGCGCTTCTAAAGCCACCTTGAGCCACCCTCACAGGCGCCGTTTGGTCTGCATGGCGAAAAGACCCAGGCAACTTGTTGTTCCGGCGCAGCATTCGTACCCAACCTTGCAAATAGACATTCCCTGAATACGAAAGCGGGGCTTCCCTGCCCGAATTCGCCGACTTTCAACGCGCCTATGTTGTAGCGAGGCCGCAGTTCCGTCGCTCGGCCTCCTTGGGATTTGACGGCTTTCACAGTTCTATGTGAATTTTGTATTACAGGCGCAACAAAACACGATTTGACATTGGAAAGCGCTTGACGCGGTTACGTGAATACCGCAGTTTCCAACACCGTAAAAAATGCCGACGAGCGCAGCGCGGGTGCTGCGCAAATCGGACAACTCACCGAAACGAATTGGCGAAAGGTATCGAATTTGTCTGCCGGGGTGCTTGGGCCGGGCGGATGCACCGGATTGCCCGGACTATGTCAGGAGGATTCATGAGTTCGTATTTGCGTTCGACTATCCACACCGCTTTGCTGGCGACTGCGCTGGGCACAGGTGTGGCATCTGCGGCGGAGCCGCAACAAACGACGTTCATCGAAGAGATCGAGGTGATCGTCGTGACCGGTTCGTACATCGAGGGCGCCGCGGAAGACGCTGCGCTGCCCATCGACGTGCTGCGAGCCGAAGATCTGGCCAAGCAGGGTTCCCCCAGCATGGTCGAGCTGATCAAGCAGATTCCGGCGGTCCAGGGTGTGGTGGGTGAGTCGAACCAGTTCACCGCGCCGAACACTTCCGGCGCCGGCAGCATCAACCTGCGCGGCCTGGGTGCCGTCCGCACGCTGGTGTTGATGAACGGTCGCCGCTTGGCGCCGTCACCGGCGGGCGCGATCGGTTACGACACCAACTTGTTGCCTGTGGCGGCTCTCGGCCGCATCGAAGTCCTGAAGGACGGCGCGGCTGCGACTTACGGTTCTGACGCCGTGGCCGGCGTGGTGAACTTCATCACCAAGCGCGGCTTCGAAGGCATGTCCGTCGAAGGTGCGTACAGCTACATCGACGGCTCCGATGGCGACTACAACGCCAACCTGTCGTGGGGCATGAAGGGCGAGAGCTGGGACGTGCTGGTGGCTGGCGGTTATCGCCGTCGCTCCGAGTTGTCCACCACGGATCGCGACTTCGCGTTGCAATCGCTCGCGGCGAATCCGCAGGGCGGTTACTCGAGCTTCGGCAACCCCGGTGTGTTCATCATTCCGGGCGGAACCGGTGCGAACGCTAATTTCCGCGATCCGGGATGCGCCGCGCTCGGCAACCTGGCAACGGTAGATAGTCGGGGTGGCCCGCAGTGCCAGTTCCAATTCACCGCGTTCGATAACCTGGTCGAAGAGGAAGAGCACTACAACCTCTACACCGAATTCAACATGCTGTTCGGCGAGAGCACCGAGCTCCATGTCGAAGCGATGTATGCCGCGCACGACGTGCCGGAAGAGAATTCTTCGCCCTCGTACGCGCCGACGCAGGGTCCGGCTGGCACGGGTCCGACCTTCACCATCTCGAAGAGCAACCCGGGCCTGGCGGCCATCCTGCCGCTGCTGACCGATGGGCAGCGGACCGCGATCAACAACGCCCAAGTGCTGGCCGTAAGCGGTCTGCAATGGCGTCCGTACGGTGTCGGCGGCAATCCGCTCACCGGCGAAGGCAAGCAGGACGAACGTTTCTTCGACGGCGCGCGTCTGTCGGCCAGCCTGAAAGGCGAGGTGAGTGCGTTCAACTGGGACGTGGGTGTGACCTACATGGTCAACACGCGCGAGATCGTCACTCCGGACATCGTCGTCACGCGCCTGCAGGCGGCGTTGAACGGCCTCGGCGGCCCGAACTGTACGACGGCTACTCCCGGCGCCAATGGCTGCTTGTGGCTGAACCCGTTCTCCAGCGCCGTGCAGTCCAACATCGTCACCGGCCAGGTGAACAACGTCACGTTCGATCCGAATACGGTCAATTCGCGTGAGCTCGCGGCGTGGCTGTATCAGGACAACACCATCGAAGACGAGACTTCTTCGTTCATCGTCGATGCGGTGTTGAACGGCCAGATGCCGATCGGCTTCCAGGCCGGCGACATCAGCTGGGCGGCCGGTGTGCAGTATCGCGAAGAGACGCTCGAGCGCGATCCGAACGATCTGGCCGACATCACCAAGAACCCGTGCGTGAACTCGCTGTCCACCGGCAACATGAACTGCGCGGTGCAGTCGGGCATCTTCACGTTCCTCGGCCCAACGACACCGGCGGACCTGAGTCGCGACGTGAAAGCCGTGTTCGGCGAGTTGAATGTGCCGTTGCTGGAAAGCTTGTCGGCGCAGGTTGCGGTTCGCTACGAGGACTACGGCGGCAGCGTGGGCTCGACGACCAATCCGAAGTTCTCTCTGCGTTGGCAGACGACCGATTGGCTGACGTTCCGCGGCTCGGTGGGTACGACGTTCCGCGGTCCGACGCAGACGCAGCTGGTGAATGCGCCGGCGACGGTGCTGACCTTCACGCCGGCGGCCGGCGGATACAAGACGTATGACGTGTTCGGCAGTGAGAACCTGAAGCCTGAAGAAGCGCTGACCTTCAACGTCGGCGCCATCTTCAAGGCGGGCGGCTTCAATGCCACGGTCGACTACTGGAGCTACGACTTCGAAGACGCGCTCGAAACCGAGAGCGGCTCGGAAATCGTCGCGGCGTTCTTCGGCACGAGCCCGACTTCGGCCAACCAGTGCGACAACCCGGCCTTCGATCAGCTGCAGACGCGCTTCACGTTCAGCGGCAACACTTGCAGCATCGGCGCGCTGACGCGTGTGCGCACCAACACCATCAACGGCCCGGATCAGAAGCTGTCAGGTATCGACGGCGGTATTTCGTATCTGTTCGATGAAGTGCTCGGTGGCGATCTGTTGATCGGCGCGGACGCGACTTACACGCTGGAGTACAAGCGTGATGCCGCTATCGTCGAAGGTGTCCAGATTCAGAAGGCTGACGATTTCGTCGGCACTCGCGGCGCCTCGGGCATCGGCGCGGGCACGCTGCCGGAGCTGCGTGGCGCGGCGTTCGTCGACTACCAGACGAACTGGCTGGCGCCGCAGGGCGTGCGCTTGACGGCTCGTTACATTGACGGCGTCACCGACGTGCGTGCGGGTCTGGCCACCACCTCTCCGCGCGGCATCGAGATCGGCTCGTTCCTGACTTACGACCTGGTGTATCGCCTGTCGTTGCCGGCTGAGACGACGTTTACCGCGTCGGTCATCAACCTGGCTGACAAGGATCCGCCGTTCGTGCGTCTGGACCTCGGCTACGATCCGTTCATCGCCAATCCGTACGGCCGCTACTTCAAGGTGCTGCTGAACAAGAAGTTCTAAGGCCGAAAAAGCTGCGCGAGCGAAGGAGCGCGGCTGCGGTCAGCCCGCAGGAACGGAAGCGTTTGAAAAAGGAGTAATCGGCGATCACGGATGGGGTCGCCGGTGGAGGCGGGGTTCCAACGAATCCCGCCTTTTTTATGGGGCGTCTTTTCTCATTCTGCGAAGAGGCCCATCAACATGGGCTTCGCGTACAGCTCGTGAGTCTGCTCGCCGGTCGCGCCCGGCACCCACCAGCGATATTCCGCCGAGGCATTCAGCGTCGCCGAGAACATCTGCGCTCCGATCATCGGATCGACCGCGCGTATCGAGCCGGCGGTGATGCCATCGGCAATTACGCCGCCGAACCGGTTGGAGATCCGGCCATAGGCTTCGATCATTTCCTGCCGCATCGATGGCGGCAGCGCGACCAGCGCCGATGTGCGCAACAGCGGGCCGCGCTCGGATATTTGATATGCGAACAGCGCGGCAGCCAGCGTCGTCAGTTGCTCCCAGTGATCGTCGCTCTGCGCCAGCACCGTGCGCTGAATGTGCCGCATGGTATCGAAGCTGCGCTTGAAACAGGCCACGACGAGATCGTCCTTGGCGTCGTGGTGGTAATAGAACGAGCCCTTGGTGACATTGAGCCGCTCGGAGATTTTCTCGACTGAAGCGCCGCGATAGCCGCGCTCGTTGATCAGTCGCGTCGCCGCGATCAGAAATGTTTCATGCGCAGCGGATTGCTGAGCAGCGGGCAGCATTTCGTCGAGCGAGATCGAAACGTTCCGCCACGTGCGACCCGGTCCCGCAAAGCCGTGCAGCAGGATGTCGCACATGCGCGTGTGCACGCGGCCGAAGTCATCGGGGTCGTAACGCCGCAGCCAGATCACGCCCCACAGGATCTGCTCGCTGAGGATGTGCGCGCGGGCAGCGCGCAGCGTCGGCGTCATCCAGCTGAATTCAGGTGATTCGAACAGCGCGCACAGCCTGGCGAAAAATCGGCGATAAGCATCGCCGACGATGGTGCGCTGAGGCTTCTGCAGCGTGCGCATGTCACCGAACAAGGCGACCGGCGGCTCTTCGCCGGAGACGACGCGATGGCGCAGTTCCAGCCACAGCTTCAGCAGACGCTCCACGCGGGCCGGTGGATCCGGTTCCTGCGCGGCAGTTTCGACCAGCGCATCGACACGAGCAATGGCGTCGAGGAAGCAGGCGACCGCCAGATCTTCCTTCTTGCGAAAGTAATAAGTCACGCTGGTCGTGATCAGGCCGACCTGGCTCGCGACGTTCGCCAGGGTCATGCCCTTGACGCCGTCGCGATTCAGGATCTCGCTGGCCGCAGCGATGATCGCCTGTTGTTTGCGCGCGTACTTGGTATCGCCGCCACTGGCCTTGGCGGGTCGGCCCTGTGGCGCCGACGCTATAACCTCTTTGTCCGAAGCAGACATCCGCGGTGATCTCCGAGGAGCGCTCACGTCGCTGTGGGCATTCGCCTCTCTTTGTGCAGCATCCTTCGGGGCTTGTCCACCGGTTCCACACGCCCTGCATCTCAAAAAATAAAAAAGGGCGGGATGCATGCATCCCGCCCCTGATTCCTGCCGTTGAGACCGCTGGGTCCCGACGTTGGTTCCGCCAATTTAGAAGATTTCGAACAAACCCGCAGCGCCCATACCGCCGCCGACGCACATGGTCACGATGCCGTACTTGGCGCCGCGCCGCTTGCCTTCGATCAGCAGGTGGCCGGTCATACGAGCGCCCGACATGCCATATGGGTGGCCGATGGAGATGGCGCCACCGGACACGTTGAGCTTGTCGTTCGGGATGCCCAGCTTGTCACGGATGTACAGCACCTGGCTCGCGAACGCTTCGTTCAATTCCCAAATGCCGATGTCGTCCATCTTCAAGCCGTGCTGCTTCAGCAGCTTCGGCACGGCGAACACCGGGCCGATGCCCATCTCGTCCGGATCGCAGGCGGCGACCATCATGCCGCGGTACGCGCCGAGCGGCTTGAGTCCGCGCTTCTCCGCTTCCTTCGCTTCCATCAACACGCAGGCGGCTGCGCCGTCGGAGAGCTGCGAAGCATTGCCGGCAGTGATGAACTTGCCTTCCTTGATGCGCTGACCGTTCTTGAACACCGGCTGCAGCTTCTGCAAGTCGGCGAGCGTGGTCTGAGGGCGGTTGCCTTCGTCGAGCTTCAGGTTCACGGCCTTCTCGGAAGTGGCGCCGGTTTCCTTGTCCGTCAATATCATTGTCGACGGCAGCGGCGCGATCTCGGCGTCGTAACGGCCTTCGGATTGCGCCGTCGCGGTGCGCTGTTGAGATTGCAGCGCATATTCATCCTGAGCTTCGCGGCTGACACCGTAGCGCTCGGCGACGATTTCGGCCGTCTCGATCATCGTCATATAGATCTGCGGAATGTTCTTGACCAGCCACGGATCGGCGGCGCGGAACTTGTTGACCTTGTCGTTCTGGACCAGCGAGATCGATTCCACGCCGCCGCCGATGGCGATCTGCATGCCGTCGTGAACGATCTGTTTGGCCGCGGTGGCGATGGCCATCAAGCCCGACGAGCACTGACGATCCATGCTCATGCCGGACACCGTGACCGGCAGGCCGGCGCGCAGCAGCGCCTGACGGGCAACGTTGCCGCCCGTCGAGCCCTGCTGCAAGGCGCAGCCCAGAATCACGTCTTCGATCAGAGCGCCGTCGATGCCGGCGCGCTTCACCGCTTCGGCGATCGCATGGCCCGCCAGTTCCTGGCCCTGAGTGTTGTTGAATGCGCCCCGATAGGCCTTGCCGATCGGCGTGCGCGCGGTGGAAACAATGACTGCTTCACGCATGGGATGATTTCCTTACGTCGGCGGTGGTTACTTCAAATCTTGAAACTTCTTGCCCTCGGCCGCGAGCTTTTCCAGCAGCGGCGAGATCTTGAAGTCGGCGCCCAGCTTCGGGCCGTATTCCTTGAGCTTCGCGACTACGTTGGCGAGGCCGACGGTGTCGGCATAGAACATCGGACCGCCGCGATACACCGGCCAGCCGTAGCCGTTGATCCAGACGATGTCGATGTCGGACGGGCGGATCGCAATCTTCTCTTCCAGAATCTTCGCGCCTTCGTTGATCATCGGGTAAATGCAGCGCTCCAGGATTTCCTGTTCGGAAATCTGACGCGGCGTGACCCCAGCCTTGGCGGCGAAGTCCTTGATGATTTTCTCGGTGACCGGCGACGGCTTGGCATTACGCTGCTCGTCGTAGTCATAGAAGCCGGCGCCGGTCTTCTGGCCGCGGCGATCCATTTCGCACAGCACTTCGCGCACCGTCGAGCTCTTCGATGTTTCTTTGCTCCAGCCGATGTCCAGGCCGGCGAGGTCGCCCATCGCGAAGGGACCCATGGGCATGCCGAAGTCATACAGCGGTTTATCCACGTCCCACGGCATCGCGCCTTCCATGAGCATCGCCTGCGCCTGGGCCTGACGAGCAGCGAGCATGCGGTTGCCGACGAAGCCGTGACACACGCCGACCAGCACGCCGATCTTGCCGATCTTCTTGGCCAGCTGCATGGCGGTCGCGATCACTTGTTTGGAAGTCTTCTCGCCACGCACGACTTCGAGCAGGCGCATCACGTTCGCCGGCGAGAAGAAGTGCAGGCCGAGCACCCACTCGGGACGCTTGGTGGCGCTGGCGATCTCGTTGACGTTCAGATACGAAGTGTTGGAGGCGAGGATGGCGCCCTGCTTGACGATCTTGTCGAGCTTGCCGAACACGTCTTTCTTCACATCCATGTTTTCGAACACGGCTTCGATGACCAGGTCGCAGTCGGCGAGCTTTTCCAGCTCGAGCGTGCCGGTCAGCAGGCCCATGCGCTTCTCGACATCCTCCGGCTTGAGCTTGCCGCGCTTCGCGGTGGTTTCGTAGTTCTTGCGGATGACGCCCAGGCCGCGCTCCAGCGCTTCCTGTTTGGTTTCCACGATGGTGACCGGAATGCCGGCGTTCGCGAAATTCATCGCGATGCCGCCGCCCATGGTGCCGGCGCCGATGATGCCGACTTTCGCGATCGGCAGCGTCGGTGTGTCGGCCGGCACATCCGGGATCTTCCACACTTCACGCTCGGCGAAGAACACGTAGCGCTGCGCGGCCGACTGCACACCGCCCATCAGCTCTTGGAACAACTTGCGCTCGACCTTCATGCCTTCGTCGAACGGCAGATTCACTGCGGCTTCGATGGTGCGGATGTTGTATTCGGGAGCGAGGAAGCCGCGGAACTTGCGTGCGTTGGCTTTGCGGAAGTCAGCGAAGATTTCCGGTTTGCCGCGTGCGGCTTCGACCTTCTCGTTCATGTCGCGCACTTTCTTGAGCGGACGCTTCTCGGCGACGACTTTTTTCGCAAAGGCGATAGCGCTGGCGCGCAAGCTGCCTTCGGGAACGATCTCATCGATCAAGCCAGCGGCATTCGCGGTCTTTGCATCGATGTGTGCACCGGAGGTCACCATGGCCAGCGCCTGTTCGGGACCGACGACACGAGGCAGACGCTGCGTGCCGCCCGCGCCCGGCAGCAAACCGAGATGAACTTCAGGCAGGCCGCACTTCGCGGAAGGAACAGCGACGCGATAGTGACAACCCAGAGCAACTTCGAGACCGCCGCCGAGCGCGGTGCCGTGAATCGCGGCGACCGTGGGCTTGCTCATATTCTCGATTTCGGTGACGACTTCGGGCAGCCACGGCGACTTCGGCGGCTTGCCGAACTCGGTGATGTCCGCGCCGGCGTGGAAGGTGCGGCCTTCGCAGATCAACACCACCGCTTTCACTGCAGCGTCGGCATTCGCTTTCTGCATCGCCTGCACGATGCCTTCGCGCACCGCATGTCCCAGCGCGTTCACGGGCGGGTTGTTGATTGTGATAATCGCGATCCCGTCTTCCACGGACAGATCGGTCACGGCGTTGATTGCCCCCATCGGTGCGTCTCCTGTTGACTTGATTTGATCGGTCCGCGAGGCGGAATGACGCGGCTGACGGATTCGTTCCGCCCTGCTTGTCGACGTCGCGGGGCCGGCATTATGGCGCACTTTCACGCGTTTTACCGCAGTGCAAAGTATTCCGCAGGGCGGGCTTTTTACCAACCGGTAATCAAGTACTTAGCGCCGGCGAAAGTCGCGCCTTTCGCCGAGCGTCGGATGGTCGGACAATCACCGCCGGGCGCTGGGTTTGGTCGTCGTGCCCGAATGCATCTTGCAGCCGTACAGCTGCGGTTCCGCAGAACACACGTCCGCAACGCCTTGCTCTTGCCAGAATGCGGGCAGGCCCGCAGCGCTCACCACTTGTTCGAAGCGCGGATGCTGGCGCAAGAATTTTGTTTGTGGCATCCACAGCACGCGCAGCGGCAACCGTTCGCCTTGACGCTGCAAACGGGACATGCGGTTGAAAACGAACTCGGGTTGTTTCAACGCCGTGCCACAAAGAATTTCCGTCGACGGATCGATCTGCTGCTCGCTCGCGGCCAGCGTCACTGCCTGTAGTGCCTGTGGAATGTGGCGGCGATTGTCCGCCGCGAGCAGCAGCGGCTCGGCCCAGCGATTGAAATCCTGACTGCTCAGCGCGCCTCGCAATATTTCTTTTGCGGACGAATTGTCGCCGGCGAGCATGGCTTCGAGCGCGCGCACCGGCGATGGCGTCGACTGGAGTAACGGCGGAGCAGGCGTCGTCGTGAGAGTGTACGAGAAACATTCGTTCGCGCCGATGCTCTGCGGCTGTACGACGACGGCTTGAGCGGCGAACGGCGCGGCTTCTTTATATCTCCCGGCATCGACGAGCAGGCAGGCAAGACCTTCGAGCGCCGCGCCGGTTTGCACGTCGAGCGTCAAGGCTCGCTGGAATTGCTCGCGCGCGGCAACCCATTCGTTGCGTCGTAAATGGGCGAGACCGAGCGCGGCGTGCGCATCGGCAATTTCTTCATCGAGGGTGAGTGCGTGTTCGGCGCTGCTCTCGGCCAGCTGCGTCAGCGATGTTTCGTCTTCGCCGCCCAGGCTCAGATAGCCCGCGGCGAGCGCGCCCCACGCACGAGCAAACTTCGGCTGACTGCGAATCAGCGACTCGAGCCGCTCCACCGAGCGCGCGCGACTCGGAGTTGCGGGCGGTTGTGTGAATCCCGCGCTTTGCGAGCCCGACCATTCGAGCGAGGTATTGAGAAACGTATCGTAGGCCTTCGCGTCGTCGGTGCCGATCAGCGAAATCCAATCGCCGGTCGTATGCGCAGCGTTCAGAAAACGGGGCAGCGCCGTGGCGAACGCGCTGATGGTTGCCAGACGAGTGTCATCCGGCAACGGCAGAGGGCTCTCTCGATCGACGTTTTCGTCCGGCGCAATCAACGCGAGGTTCGCTTGCTTGCCGTCGGCGCCCAGGGTCACGCGCAACGTGAATACTTTGGGATCGGCGGGATCGGTCGAGACCGCAGACACGTGCATCTTGCCGCGAGTCAGCAGATGGTTGAGCTCGTAGCGCAGCCACGCGATATCGGCATTCTCTGCTTCGCTCTGCAGTTGCAGGCGCAGAGGCTTGGAGGCGTGGAATTCCTCCCGCACCGGCGCAGGAGGAATGACTGGCTCGGGTGTTTCGGGCGTGCAGCTGCGAAGAATCGGCCAGGAGACGAGCGCGGCGAGCAGGAGCAAGCCCGCCACTCTCTTGGCGGTTAGCGGTTGGCGGTTAGCGGTTGGGGGTTGGGTCGGAGATTCCACAGGGCGCGAGTGTAGTGCGGCTGCCCCACCAACCGCCAACCGCGAACCGCCAACCGCCAACCGCTACTTCCACTGATTGCCGCCCTGATCGAGCACGCTCGCGAACTCCGCCCGGCGCGGTACGCCCTCGAAAGTGGAGGTGCGCACGAACATCTTGGCGCGATCGGTGGCGTTGAACGAGCCGTTCTGTCCTTCGATATGGCTGTTGGCCACGTGCACAATGGCGTCTTCGACGATCAAGCCCGTGCCGGTCGCCACGATGGTGCTGTTGGTGATGTACAGCTCACAGCCGCCGCGAGCGATGATCGCGTCACCTTCCACGTACATCTTGCGGTCGTCGAGCCTCAGCATGCGTTTGCCTTCGCAGATGATGGGCTCGGTGGGCCGTACGCCGGCCGCGTTCGCTGGAGTCGAAGCGTTACCCCTGCCGGAACTGACGATGCTGACGCCAGGACCGGAGACACGCAGCGTGCCGCCGGTGCGGTCGATCGTGTAATTCGACTCGGCGGCCTGAGCTCGTTCGGCTGCGGCGGCGGGTGAGTTGTCGACGACTTGAGCCGGCTGCGCGGGCTCGGCCGGACTTGCCGGAGCAGCCGGGCTGGCCGGTGCTGCTGCGGGCGCGGGCGGTGCCGCGGCGGTCGTCGCTTCCGGCGCAGGCAACGGCGCTGCAACTGTCGACGGCGATTTCAAATGCGCGACCGGCGCGGCGGCCAGCTCGTTCAGGTTGATGGTTTGAACTTGACCGGTCGAGCGGTCGCGGACCGTGAACACGCGAGTCTGTGTGTCACTCGCCAGTACTTCGTATCGCGGATTGCGTTCCAAGGCGGTGCGCGCCCAGGTCAATTCGGCCGGCTCGCTGGGCAATGTGGAGGCTTGTTCGCCGCCGCGACTACACGCGCCGAGCACGGCGAGCGCGACACAGCTGAGAGCGACGCGAGCGGTCGGGAAACGGGCTGCTGAGCGGATGACGAGTGACGACATGACGGGTCTCCAGAAGCAGATCGCTATCGTCACTCCAGCGGCGACGAGAGTCCATCTCTTCTGTTCGGCGGACGCGTCGAGTTGGATCACCGGCGGCCATTGATGACCGCCGCCGGAGATATGTCACATCAGCTTTTCGTTTTCAGTTGCTTGAGCAGCTCGGCTTCGCGTTCCGCAGTGAGACCGGCGCGCAATTTGGCTTTCTGCTCGGCCGGACGCTGCTCGTGCCAGGCGAGCGTGTCTTTGATGGTTGTATCCAGATCGCGGAAACGCAGGCCTTGCGCGACGGCTCGCGCCGAGCTGACCAGCGTCGCGCCGGCTTCTTTGCCGACCGGCGGCGCCCAGATCGGAATCTCGCCGTTCTCGACCAGCTTCTGCTGCTCGATGAACGACTGGCTCGCCCAGGTGAACGAGGCGTTCGATTTGGCAATGCGCTTGCTGGCGTCGAGCAACTCGCCCATGGTCACGGAGCCCGGCGGATTGCACAGGTTGTAACGACCTTTGATCTTGCGCTCGACACAGGCGCGCATGAAGTCGGCCATATCACGCACGTCGATGAATTGAACCGTATCGGCCGCAGTGCCCGGCGCCAGCACTTCGCCGCCGCGAGCTACGCGCACTGGCCAGTAGGTGAAACGATCCGACGAGTCGCCCGGTCCGACGATATAGGAAGGACGGATCACGGCCTGGTTGTCGCCGAAAGTCTGCTCGACAATTTTTTCGCAAGCGGCTTTGAGCCCGCCGTAGTTGTCGTTGGTGATCTCGGTCGCGTCGGGATCTTTCAGTTCCGCCAGCTTGTAGTCCTCGTCGATGCCGGGGGGCGTCAGATCCGCGTAGGCCGAAATGCTCGACACATAGATGTAGTGCTGAGTGTGGCCCTTCAACAAATCGGCGCTCAGCTTCACCTGCTTGGGGAAGTAGCCGGAGTTGTCGACGACTACATCCCAATCGCGGCCCTTGAGCACATCGAGCGGACCGGCGCGGTCGCCGATCAAAGTCTCCACGTCCTTGAACAGGCCAGGATTGCGCTTGCCACGATTCAGCAGCGTCAGCTGGTGACCGGCAGCCTGCAGCTCGCGCACCAGATGCGGACCGCTGATGCCGGTGCCGCCGAGGATCAGCACTTTCATGGGTTTCACTTTCGTCTCCGCGGCGAACGTTTCTGCCGCGAGCAGTGTTGCCGCCCCAGCCATCAGCAGCGCTTCACGTCGATTGATCGAAATGGTCATTGGGACACCTTGGTTTGAGTCGACTGGCTCGGTGCGGCCGACACCGCGCTGGCGTCGCCCGGGCCCGGTCGCACATATTTTTCCAGCCACTGCCGCGAGGTCTCGTACCAGAACAACGAGTTCTGCGGCTTCAGGATCCAGTGGTTCTCGTCGGGGAAGTACACCAGCTTGCTGGGCACGCCACGGTTCTGCAGCGCGTTGAACAGCTCCAGCCCATGGTTCACCGGCACGCGCCGGTCGAGCTGGCCGTGAATCACCAGCGTCGGCGTCTTGAAGTTCGCGGCGAAGGTGTGCGGCGAGTTGCGCGCGAAGCGTTCGACGTCGTCCCAGAATTCGCCGTAGCGTTTCTTGTCCGCCCCGTAGTCGCTGCTGTATTGAGTGTAGGAGTTGTACACCGCTGCGTGCGCCACCAATGTTTTGAACGGATGCGGCTTGCCCAACAATGAAGACGCAAGATACCCGCCAAAACTGCCGCCGCCAGCGGCCATTCGTTCAGTGTCCAGCCACGGCTGGGCGCGGAACCAGTCGGCGGCCTTGATGGTGTCTTCGTAAGGCAGCGCCATCCATTCCTTGGTGATGGAGTCGGTCCACGCCTGGCCGAAGCCGCTCGAGCCATGGAAGTTGTGCCAGGCCGTGACATAGCCCCAGTTGGCGAACACCTGCGCATTCCAGCGCCATTGATAAGCATCGGTGACGCCGTTGTGCGGGCCGCCGTGCAGGAGCAGATACAGCGGCCACTTGCGATCCGGCGTGAAGTTCGGCGGATAAACCACCCACATCTGCACGTCTTCGTTGTTGGCGCCTTTATAAGTGACGCTCTCGACCTTGCCCGGAGTGAGCCGCGCCAGCACGGCATCATTGAAGTCAGACAACTTCGTGGCCGCACCGGTGCGCGCGATGATGCTCACGAGCGTGGGCGGTTCGGTAAAGCTTTGGCGCAGGCCGACGATCACCGGCCCGCTGCCCGCGATTGCGAGCGAGTCGAAGCTGTGCTCGCGAGTCACGGGCTTCGGCTCGCCCCCGCCGATGTCGAAGCGATAGATGCGACGCGTGCCGGCGTCGTCGATGGCGCCGAACAGCGATGAGCTGTCGGGCGCCCACACGAGGCCGTCGGCAGAACGGTCCCACTCTTCGGTGAGATTGCGCAGCTGGCTGCCACGACGGTCGTACAACATGAGCCGCGCGCGGTCGGCGTAGAAGTCTCTGATCACCTGGCGACGGAACGCGAGCGACCGACCGTCCGGACTGTACAGCGGCACGGTGTCGTCGCCGGTGTTGTCCTTGGTCAGATTGGTGAGATTCTGCGGCGAGCCGCCTTCCACCGGCAGCGTGAAAATATCGAAGTTCGGCTCGATGCCGCTGCTGTCATTGTTGACCGCGAACGCGACCTCGGCGCCGTCCGGCGAGATGTCATAAGAATTCCCATCGGGTTCGGCGCGATCCAGCGAAACGCCGGCGTTGCGCGTGATGGCCTGCGGCTCGCCGCCATCGATGCTGACGGAATATATGTGCGTGTCGCGGTCGTCGAGAAAATGGTCCCAGTGGCTGACCGGCGCTTTCTCCCACACGCGCGCGGTCATTTTCGCGTCGTTGCGCTCGGTCATGCGCTTGTCCATGTCGGCCCACGTGTCCAGATCGGTCCACACCTGCGACAGGAAGGCAATGCGTCGCGAATCCGGAAACCACTTCGGCGCAATCACGCCGGTCGGAACATTGGTCACACGACGCGCTTCGCCGCCGTTGACCGCGATGACATAAAGCTGCTGTTGCTTATCGTCGCCGCGCTTGCCGACGAACGCGATCATCTCGCCGTCCGGGCTCCACACCGGCGATGAGGCCGAGCCGCCAGAGCTGGTGAGCTGGCGCGCTTTGCCTGGCTTGGTCGGGATCAGCCACAGATCGGTGTCGCCCTTGTTCTTGTCGACGTCGAAGCGCGTGACCGGCACAACCGACACGCGGCCGTCAGGAGAAATATCGGGAGTGCCGAGTCGTTGCAGCTGCCACATCGCTGTGGCGGTGTAGGGCTCGGCGTGCGCGGAGGCCGCGAGCACGATGCCGGCGAGGAGTGCGACCACGACGCTGCGAGCGCTGTGCGAGTTTTGCTTATGACAATGCCCGCGCGGGCGTCTGCGAATGGGCGGCATGCGGATCATCGGTGTGCCTCGTGCTGTTCGAATCCAGTCGGTGCAATTGACATTAGTCTATCCAAGCGCCTGACCGTGCTGTGCAAGCTGAGAAGTGGGTCCATTTCTTCGCTGTCATCGCTACGTACACTTTCGACTGTCCAGCAAGTGCGCGGCCCAGCTTAAATGCGCGACCCGCGCGCACGGCTCGCTAGAGCCACGCTCAACTCGCACGGAGGCGTCGGTCGCATGGAGCGTCAGAAAAGGGGACTTCGAGTGATCCAAGCCAAGTATCGTAATCGCCTGCCTTTGCCCCAGCCCGCCGTCGTGCACGTGCGCCGTTCCTACGCCGAGAGCCGTCACGGCCAGATTCATCTGTCCACGGCGTACCCTTCGGGAGGCGGTTTTGACGAGCGTACACCGGTTATCTGCCTGCATCACAGTGGCGGATCCGGCCGTTTGTTCTCGCCCATCCTGCGCGAGCTGGGACACGATCGGAGCGTCTATGCGCCCGACCTGCCGGGCCACGGCAATTCCGACCCGGCCAGCAGCAAGGCGACCGTCGCCGACCTGGCCGCCGCGATCGGCGATTTCATCGATAGCCTGCGTCTGCGCAATGTCGATCTCGCCGGTTATCAGCTCGGCGCGCTGGTGGCGGCCGAGCTCGCCATTACCCGTCCGCAGAGCATCCGTCGCGTGATGCTGTGGGGCGTGCCGTCCTACTCCGCGCAGGACCGCGCGTCACTACTGCAGAACGTGCCGTCGCCTGGCTCGCGTGAAGACGGCAGCGATGTATCGGACGAATGGCGCCGGATACTCGAGCGTCGCGGACCGGGCGCGCCCATCAGTGCTTTGACCGATGAGCTGGGCGATCGGCTGCGCGCGGGCGCCAGCGGCGCACGCTCGTACGTCGCGATGGTCGAATATCCTGCGTCGGAGCGCCTGCCGCTGGTGAAACAGTCGGCGCTGGTGCTGCGCTTGAAGGATGAATTCTGGGAGCACTCGGGACGCGCTCGCGCCTCGTTGCCGAATGGCTCGATGCTCGATCTGCCCGACTACGGCCAGGGTTTCCTGAGCGCGGCTCCGCAGCGGTTCACGTCCGTGGCCCGCGAATTCTTCGATCGTTGATCAACCAGGCTGGCGAGGAGCGCTCACATCGAGCGCTCCCAGCTCCATGCGCAAGCCAGGCCCGCGATCACGCAGGTCATTGCCCAGCGTGACGCCATCAGCGCCATGGTCTTGGTCGATAGCCCGCGTTCCGGCGCAGCGCTGATCCACGCAGCGACCACTGCGGGCAACGACACCGGCGCCCAGCACAGCATCGCGAACGATAAGCCTCGGACCCACCAGGGCACGTCGACCATGCCGGCCAATCCCCAGCTGAGCCAGAACAGCAGCCCGAGTCCGGTGCCGCAGACCAGGTGCAGGAACGCGTCGGTGAAACTCACCGTGCTCATGTGCGTGCCGCCCGAGCGGATCAGCTCGTAAAGGGAATAGATCACCGAATGGGCCAGCACGGCGACCAAGCCGCTCAGGCTGCCCATGATCAGCAGATAATTCAGTTCAACCATGATTGCCGGGCCTAGCGCAGCACCTGCTGCAGACCCGCGAACAGTTTGTCCACTTCGTCGTGGGTGTTGAACGCATGCAGTGAAACGCGGACCGCGCCTTCGCTCTTGCCGGGCCACTGCATGTCGCGAGCGAACACGCGATGGCCGCGCACCAGCCCGAGCGTGATATCGGAGGCGAGGCGGCCGGGCACATGAAACGACAGGATGCCGCCCCACAAGCCGGGACGATTCGGTGTCAGCACCTCGACGCCGGGCAGCTGCTGCAAGCGCAGGCGCGCATAGATCGTCAGCTCACGAATACGCGCTTCGATGCGGCTGCGCAGGACTTGCTGATGAAAACCCAGGGCCACTTCGGCGCCGCGCAGCGGCGCCCAGCTCAGCGGGACAATGTTTCCTAACTTATGCAGTGCCGCCGGCGCGCCGACGTGACCGTTCGATTGCGTCGGCGTGAGCACCGGCGGCGAGGCATCGATGCCGCGCGGCAGTGTCGGCCAGATGCGGTCGAGCATGTCCCGGCGCACATACAACATGCCGGTGCCGTTGCTGCCGCCGAGCCATTTGTGAAATGACGTTCCATAAAAATCGCAGCCCAGATCGCGCAGCTGGAAATCCAGCATGCCGAGCGCCTGCGCGCCGTCGACCACGCTGATCAAATTGCGGCTGCGAGCGAACTGACACAGCTCCTGCACGGGCATCAACGTGCCGTCCGCATACTGGACGTGCGAGAACATGAGCACTTTGGTGCGATCGGTGACGGCGCCGGCAAACAAGCCGAGCGCTTGCTCGGGGCCGCTCAGCGGCGCCGGCAGATCGATCTGTTTGACGACGATGCCGCGGCGTCTGGCCAGCAACAGCCAGGGGCTGAGCACGGCGGGATGCTCGCGATTGGTCGTGATGACTTCATCGCCCGCACTCAGGTCGAGACCATTGGCGACCATGGCGAGCGCTTCGCCGGCGCCGCGAGTAAATACGATTTCGTCTGCATCGCAGCCGACGAAGCCGCCGAATGCGGTGGCGATGCGCGTGCTCTCGGCGCTCCACTGTCCTTCGGCGAACGAGGCGATGTTCAGGCTTTGTGAATCACGGACGCGATATTCGGTCGCCATCGCGGCGCGCAGCGTCGGGCCGGCGGTGGCGACGTCCAGATAGGTTCTCTGCAGATCCAGCACCGGCTGGGTGCGAAACCATTGCCACAACTCCTTGGTGGTCGCCGGCATGCTGCCGACGGGCTGGGCCGCGGCCGGTGCAGATGAACCCAGGGCAGCGGCGCCCAGGGATGTCGCCAAGGACGAAGCAATCAGGTCACGGCGCGTAAGGCGGTTGGTCGAATCGTTCATGCGGACGTTCAGATGTGAGTCGGTGTCGTGGCCGGCAGCGGCGCGCATTATTGCAGGAATGCGGTATCCTGGCCTGTATGTCCCACGATTACCTCGAACGTATTCTCAAAGCGCGCGTCTATGACGTCGCCATCGCCACTCCGCTCGACGCGGCGCCGCGGCTCAGCCGCCGGTTGGGCAACAGCATTCTCTTCAAGCGAGAGGATCTGCAGCCGGTCTTCTCGTTCAAGATTCGCGGCGCCTACAACAAGATTGCACACCTGTCGGAAACGGCCGCCAAGCGCGGTGTGATTTGCGCCTCGGCCGGTAATCACGCCCAGGGCGTGGCGCTGGCTGCCAAGCGTCGCGGCATTCCGGCAACGATCGTCATGCCTCAGACCACGCCGCAGATCAAAGTGCAGGCAGTATTGGATCACGGCGCCGAGGTTGTGCTCCATGGCGACGATTACGATCAGGCGTACGAGCATGCGATGAAGGTGATGAGCGAGCGCCAGCTGGCGTTCATTCATCCATTCGACGATCCGGATGTGATTGCCGGCCAGGGCACCATCGGCATGGAGCTGCTGCGCCAGTGCGCGGGCGAGCAGATCGACGCCATCTTCATCGCGGTCGGCGGCGGCGGCCTGATCGCCGGCGTCGCGGCGTATGTGAAGTATTTGTTTCCGAAGATCAAGATCATCGGCGTCGAGCCCGACGATGCGGATGCGATGTACAAGTCGCTGCAGGCGGGCAAGCGCGTTACGTTGGATCGGGTCGGAATTTTCGCCGATGGCGTCGCCGTGCGCCGCGTCGGCGAGGAAACGTTTCGTCTGGCCCGTGAGTACGTCGATGAGATCATCCTGGTCAGCACGGATGAGATCTGCGCGGCCATGCAGGACATCTTCGAAGAGAACCGCACCATCGTCGAGCCGTCGGGTGCGCTGTCGGTGGCCGGTATCAAACGTTACGTGCAGCGCGAGCAGTGCCGCGATCGCACGTTCATTTCTATCAACTGCGGCGCCAATGTGAATTTCGACCGTCTGCGCCATGTCGCGGAACGCGCCGATATCGGCGGTCAGCGCGAGGCGCTGATTTCAGTGGAGATACCGGAAGCGAAGGGCAGCTTCCTGCGGTTCTGCGAGACGCTCGGCCGACGCAGCATCACCGAATTCAACTATCGCTACAGCGATACTGCTTCCGCGCAGTTGTTCGTCGGCCTGGGCTTGAGCGATGGCCGTCGCGAGAAAGAAGCGACCATCAAGGCGCTGAAGGACACCGGCTATACCGTGCACGACATGAGCGACAACGAAGTCGCCAAGCTGCACGTCCGCTACATGATTGGCGGCCACGCCCGCGGTCTCGACGACGAACGCCTGTTCCGCTTCGAATTCCCCGAGCGCCCCGGCGCGCTGCTGAAGTTCCTCAACGCCATCGGCACCCGCTGGAACATCACTCTGTTCCACTACCGCAACCACGGCTCCGACTACGGCCGCGTCCTCGTCGGCGTGCAGATCCCACCGTCCGAAAGCACCGAATTCGACCTGCACGTCCGCGAACTGAAATATGTGTACGCGGAGGAGACGGATAACTCGGCGTACAAGATGTTCCTGGGCGGTTGACGCTTACTCGGCTCGAGCGCTGTCCACGCTGGCCAGCGCTTCCTTCGTCTTCTTCGTAATCACCGCGTCTTCGCCTTGCGCCTTGGCGAGGATGGGATAGCTCTCGCGCAGTAGCGGCGCCGCGGCGGAGGGACGTTTTTGGGCGAGGAGGGTGCGACCCAAAGAGCTGTTGATGGCGGCTAGTTGAGGGCTGTCGGCGGCGAGGGATTTGGTGGCGATCTGCGAGGCCTGACGCAAGGTTTGTTCGGCTTCTTTCAAGCGGCTTTGTTCCAGCTGCGCGCGGCCGAGGCCGGAGAGGGCGGAAGCGGCGAAGGGATGGTCGGCGGGTAGAGAGGCGCCGTAAATGGCGAGTGCGGCGCTGAAATCCTGCTCAGCGCGAGCTGCGTTGCCGGCATCTACACGCACCAAGCCGAGGTTCACGAGATCATGTCCAACGTAAGGATGCTGATCGCCGCGCGCTTTGCGATCCAAATCGACGACGCGAACCAGCACTTGCTCCGCTTGCGCGAGGTCGCCGCGACGGTGCAGGAAGCGGCCGTAGTTCGCGCTGGCATCCAACGTCATCGGATGCGTCTCGCCCAACACTTTCTCGAGAATCTGCAGTGCTTCCGTATATAGCCCCGCCGCTTCATCGAGCTTGCCGAGCGATTGCGAGGTGAAGGCGAGGTTCAGCACGTGGACGCCGACCTGCGGGTGATCGTTGCCGAGCGCCTGCCGATCGATATCCAGCGCTGCGCGAAACAAAGTGGCCGCGCGCTCGAAATCATTGCGATATGTGTACAGCCCGGCCAGCTCGTTCATCACCGACGCGGCGGCCGAAGTCCGGTCCTGACCATGGAGTCGATAAATCTCGAGGCTGTCGCTGAAGTACCGTTCTGCGCCATCGAGATCGCCGCGCAGCTGCGTGAGGCGGCCGTGTGCGAGCAGCGTCGGCGCGACGGCCACCGCATCGGCTCCTAACAATTCCTTCTGCATGGCCAGTGCCGCATCGAGTTGCTGCGAGCAAGCGTCGAGCTGGCCGCGCTCACACAAGGCAGTGCCGAGTGCCGCGCGGGCCTGCGCCACCTCCGGATGACGCTCGCCATAGATCCGAATGCGCGAGTCCAACGCATCCTGCAACAGCTCCACGGAGCTCTCGTGCAGTCCCATGCTGCCGTAAACGCGCCCAATCGTTCCCAGGAGCGTGGCCCGCGTTTCCGGCTGATCAGCGAGACCAAATCGAATGCGCCGCGCGCCGATATCCAGCATCTCGCGCGCCGTCACTTGGTTACCGCGACTCCGCGACGGGTCGGATAGCTCGAATAACTCTACGAGGAACGATGAAATCTGCTCCGCGCGCGTCCGCTCGGCGGTCGCGACGTCGCGTTCCTTCGCAATCTTCTGTGCCTGGATGTACGTCACTGCCGAGAACGCAGCGAGCGTGATGACCATCGCAACACCCGCGGTCACCGACAGCGCGTGTCGCTTGATGAACTTGCGGGTTCGATAGATCCAAGTGTCACTGGTTGCGAGAACGGGCTGCCCGTTCAAGTGATGCTCGACGTCCGCGGCGAGTTGCTCCGCGGATGCATAGCGACGCTCCGGGTCCTTCCGCATCGACATGCCGATGATGTTGTCGAGGTCGCCGCGCAGCTGCTTCTGCAATCGAGCAGCCGTGGTCGAGCGATGCGAGGCGAGGTCCGCCATCAATTCAGGCGACTCGGTCATCACGCGCGCGACCATTGCGCTCGGCGGCAGTGCCTCCTGCTCGCAGATGATCCGCTCCATGTCCGTGAGGCTGGTGCCGACCAGATGGAACGGCCGCCGGCCGCACAACAATTCGTACATCAGCACGCCGAGCACATAGATGTCGCTGGCGGTCGTGATCACGTCGCCGCGCACCTGCTCGGGGCTGGCATGCGCCGGCGTCATCACCCGGTACTCGAAGTGCGTGACCGCGAGCGTGTGCGCCGAGTGGCGTGAGTCGAGCAGCTTGGCGATGCCGAAATCCAGCAGCTTGGGCACGCCGTCGGGGGTGATCAGGATGTTGTTGGGCTTCAGGTCCCGGTGCACGATCAGGTTCTGATGCGCGTAGTGGACGGCGCCGCAAATGGTCCGCAGCAGCTGTAACCGCTCGGCCACGGACAGCCGCCGACGGTCGCAATAGGTGTCGATGGGTTCGCCGTCGATGTACTCCATGACCAGATACGGCGTGCCGTCGGGCGCGCGGCCACCGTCGAGCAGGCGCGCGATGTTGGGGTGCTGCAGCGTTGCGAGGATCTGCCGCTCCATGCGCAGGCGGCTTTGAATCTGCGGCGAGAACAGCCCGCCGCGCACGATCTTCAGCGCAACGCGCTGCTGATACTCCTCATCGGCGCGCTCGGCGAGATACACGTCGCCCATGCCGCCGGAGCCGAGCTTGCGCACGATGCGGTAGCGGCCGAGCAGTTGCCCTTCGAGCGTTTCCAGCGATGACATGCGCGTGCTTTCGCCGGCGGCGACGTCATCCCAGAAGCCTTGCTCCTGTGCCGCCTTCTCGCCGAGTGCATCGCCAAGTGCGTGCAGAACATGCGACAGCAATGTTTCATCGGCTCCGCAGGCGCGCCGCACGTAGTCGCCACGGTCGCGCGTGCTGAGGCCACGCGCGTGCGCGACGATGGTCGTGACTTGTTCGTGAATGTTCTTGCCGTTGTCCATCGACCGCCATCATGCATCAGGAAGGCGCTACCGTGTAATATGCGCCGGCACGTGAATAACGTGACTCAAAACTGAAATCTGACTGAATTGGGACTAACCCGGAGAGTAACCATGGCAACGAAGCGTAAAGCGAGCAAGAAGGCTGGCAAGAAGAAGGCCGCCCCGAAGAAGGCTGCTCCGAAGAAGAAGGTCGGCAAGAAGAAGGCCAGCAAGAAGGCCGGTGCCACCGTGGTCCGCACGCCGCAAAAGAATTGAGCGAGCGCTGACCAAAGTGAGCGATGCCGTGCCCGTAAGGCGTACGGTATCGCCATTCCTCCCTTAGACGACACTCATGTATCGATCGCTGCGGCCCCTGCAAAACGACCAACTCCACGCGCGCGGCCTGACTTTCCATGTGTATCGCTGGCCCGGCAGCGACCCGGATCCGCTGGTGCTGCTGCACGGCTGGGGCGATACGGGCGAAACGTATCAGTTCCTCGTCGATTGCTTCGCTGCCGACCGCACCTGTGTTGCCATCGACATGCGCGGCTTCGGTCGCACGCAATGGCCTGCCGATGGCTATTGGTTTCCCGACTATCTCGCCGACCTCGATGCGCTGTTGGACCAGCTGGCGCCCGATGCGCCCATCGACCTGGTCGGCCACAGCATGGGCGGCAATATCGCCATGCTGTATGCGGGCGTGCGGCCGCAGCGCATACGCCGACTCGTCAGCCTCGAAGGCTTTGGCATGGCGCGCACGACACCCGATCAGGCGCCGGCCCGTTATGCCGAATGGCTCGATGAAGTGAAGCACGGCACGGAATTCGCCGTTTACGAAAATTACGAGCAGCTGGTTCGCGTGCTCGCGCGTCGCAACCCCCGCACTCCCAAGGAGCGCGTGGAGTTCATTGCGCGCTCCTGGGGACAAACGCGAGGCGACGGCAAGGTCGAGTTGCGCGCCGATCCCAAACACAAGCGAACCAATCCGGTGCTGTACTCACGCGAGCAGGCCGAAGCTTGCTGGCGCGCGATCGAAGCGCCGTTGTTATTCGTGTTGGGCGATCAATCCGATCTGGTGAAGCGCATGGGCGACGAGCTCGCCGAGCCCAGGCTGCGCGCGATCTATCGCCAGCTCAGCTTCGCGGTCGTCAACGACGCCGGCCACATGATGCACCACGAGCGGCCGGGTGAAGTCGCCGCTCTGATCGAAGAATTCCTCGAGAACAAATAAAAAGGGACAGATTGAACTCTGTCCCTGGTAGCAAACCAACGTTCGCTTACTTTTCTTTCAGCTCATCCGCCGTGTCTTCGGCGCCTTCGCGTGCTTCATCGATGGCGTCATCCACTTTGTTCTCGGTCGATTCTTCGCCGCCGTTCTTGAGCGTATCGACGGCCTCATCGACTTCCTCGCCGGCTTGTTCCACCGGCCCTTTCTTGTCGCACGCAGCGAGGCCGACACTCAGCGTCGCTGCCAGCAGCGCGGACCAAAGCAGCTTTCCAGTCGTTTTCATGATGTTTCTCCGCTGTAAAAATTCGTCAGAAAAACGTTTACGCATGCGGGAAGTTCCGAATTGCTGCGCCGGAACCGGACATAAGCTCAGGCGTTCCGAAGTTGAAGAGGCGCGCGGTACAAGGAGGGTCGCGAGCTGGAGTTCTCAACGAGGGTACGGAGGTTCACATGTTGTCTTGGGCGCTGACGTTCTTTGTAGTCGCGATCATTGCCGCCGTGCTGGGCTTCACCAGCATTGCCGGCGCCGCGGCCGGTATCGCGAAAATCCTGTTCTTTATTTTCCTGGTCCTGACTTTGGTGGCGCTGGTGGGTGGCGCGTTGCGCGGCAGGCCTCCAGTCTGACGAGGGGGACGAGCAAAAAGAAACGGGGCCGAAAGGCCCCGTTTTTTTAGGGTCTGAAAGAGAAGATCAGGCGAACAGCAACGCCTGACTGACCGCGACGCGCACCGTCTCGGGCACGAACGGCTTGGTGACCAGGAATGTAGGTTCGGGACGCTCGCCTGTCAGCAGACGCTCCGGATACGCGGTGATGAACACGATCGGCACCTCCACCTCGCTCAGGATCTGCCGGACGGCGTCGATGCCGGAGCTGCCGTCGGCGAGCTTGATGTCCGCCAGCACCAGGCCCGGCTCTGTCTTGCGCGCGGCGCGGACGGCTTCGTCGCGGGTGGTCGCAATTGCCGCGACGGTGTGGCCCATCTCGCGCACGATGCTCTGGAGGTCGAGCGAAATGATGGGCTCGTCTTCGATGATGAGCACCTTGGTGCTGGGCTGGTTGGAGATCTCGCGCACCGCCTGGCTCACCATTTGTTTCACTTCCTCTTCGTCGACGCTGAGGATTTGGGCGGCATCGACGATGTTGAAGCCTTCCATCGCGGTGAGCAGCAATGCCTGACGACGCGCCGGCGTGAGCTCGCTCAAGCGCCGTTCGACACCATCGGCGTCGCGCTTTGCCGACGCCGCCGGCACCTCGATGTGCGCGCTGTTCCAGAGTTTATGGAACAAGCGATACAGGCCAACCCTTGGAGACAGGCGGGCATCCAGTACCGAAGTATCGGCAACAATCGCTTCCAGACATGCCCGGACATAGGCATCGCCACTTTTCTGCGTGCCGCACAGCGCGCGGGCGTACCGGCGCAGATAGGGCAGATGTTCGGCGATGGCGTGAGCTAAGGCCATGGAGACTCCTGAATACGGTTCTTTAGCGGCGCGATGGAGCGCTCTGGATGAATGCAGCAATACTATGTACGAACGGGGGAGAAGGTTCCTTACTCCCTGGAACTTTTTCACGGCGCTAGGCGTTCTCTCCGCCACTGAGCGTTAGACCCCAGGTATGGACCATGCGCGATCCGTCGCGCCATTACCCCAATCAGCCATGATCATGAGTGAGCAAACCAAGCCTGACGAGCCCGTCGAAGCACCGATTGCGAGCGCGGCGACGGAGCAAGTCCCCGATTGGCTCGGATCGCGCTTGAAGCGCATGTTCACCGACGTCATGGACGAGCCGGTGCCCGACGAGTTCAAGCAGCTGTTGAAGCAGCTTGAAGACAAGGAGCGTGGCGCTTGAGCGGGACGCACGGGGCGCCGCCCATGACCGGCCAGGATAAATTTCTCGATCAGGTGACGGCCTTGCTGCCGGCACTGCGTGCTTTCGGACGTTCCTTGTGCGGCGACCCGGCGCGTGCCGACGACCTGGTGCAGGACACGGTGCTGAAGGCATGGACCAACCGTGAGCAATTCCAGACGGGCAGCAACCTGAAAGCCTGGTTGTTCACGATTCTGCGCAATTGCTATTACTCCGAGCTGCGCCATCGAAAGTTCGAGATCGAGGATCCGGACGGCATCTGCGCATCGCAGATGGCCATCGCGCCGGACCACGATGCAAAGCTGCACCTGCGCGATTTGAACCGCGCGCTGCAGGAGCTGCCGGTGGATCAGCGCGAAGCACTGGTGCTGGTGTGTGCGACCGGCCTGTCCTATGAAGAAGCGGCAGACGTGTGCCAGGTCGCGGTGGGCACCATCAAAAGCCGTATTGCGCGCGCTCGCGACCGCCTGGTCGAGCTGCTCGGCGAGGATGCCACTCAGGTGACCGGGACGTTGCCCGCGGTAAACTCTCTCAGCGAGCCTAATATCAGCAATGAACGGCGCTCGGGCGTGTCCTGAGCACTGAGGTTGTTCCGCTGCGGGGAGTCGCTGCTTGAAGAGCGCCAAGATCGTCGCCGCGCCGCGTTCCTGGTTTGGTCGCAATGCCGGCCTGCGTCCGCGGCTCGTGCTCATCGTCGGCATCGCTATGCTGGCGCCGGGCGCGCTCGCGGTCTTGCAGGCGATTTCGAGCTACAACAGCAGCATGCGGATCCTGGAGCAGAACCTCGCCCAGGCCGCGCAGCTGTCGGCGACCGAGCAGGTCAACATGATCTCGGCGTCGCGCGAGATCCTCACCAGCCTTGCCGCACAACCCGACGTTCGAGCCGGCGAAGGCCTCGCGTGCCGGCGCGCTCTGCAGCGAGCCATCGGCGGACTCGATCAATACTCGGGCGCGTCGGTCGTCGACGCAAAGGGCGATTTCAGCTGCGCCTCCGGCCCGACGCGCAGCGGTGTGAACGTCGCCGACCGGCAGTGGTTCATCTCCGTCATGAGCGGCGATGGGTTCGTCATCAGCGACCTGCTGGTCAGTCGCTGGCTGGGCACCTGGGGCATCATCACCGCCGTACCGCTGGTCAACGAGGACGGTGTCATTCAAGGCGCGGTGGCGCTGTTCATCGGCCTGGACTGGCTGACGCGTCGCTATCACTCCGGCAACGAGACCGACGACACCGCATTCGCACTGCTGGATAGCCAGGGCGAGATCATCACGGGCGAATCGCAGCGTTCGCCGGCCCGCTCGCCGCTGCCAGCGCGCGACATCGTGAACGAGCACCTGCGTGAGCACATGCAAGGCGGTCAGACTCAGACGTTCCGCGCGCGCGGCCATGATGGAACGTGGCGGCTTTATGCCATCAGTCCGCTGCTCGGCGGTCGCATCTTCGTCATTCTCGGCACCCCGGTGCTGACCGCGATCGGTCCGTTGGCGCTGCAAGTTGCGTGGGGCGTGTTCACTCCGTTGTTGATGTGGGCGCTCGCCATCGCCGTCGTCTGGTTTGGCATCGAGCATCTGGTCGTGCGCTGGATCACGTATCTCGAGCGCATTACCTCGGCGTATGCGGCCGGTCGGCACAGCGTGCGCCCGGAACGGGTCAGTGCCGCGCCAGCGGAGATTCGCAGTCTCGGAGAAACGTTCTCGCGCATGGCGGATCTGTTGTCGGCCCGCGAGAACGAGCTTCGCGACTCGCTCCAGCAAAAAGAAATCCTGGTGCGCGAGATTCATCATCGCGTGAAGAACAATCTGCAGCTGGTGATGAGTTTGCTCAACCTGCACGCGCGCCGGATTCGCGATCCGCGGGCCGAGGTTGCATTCGCCGAAGCGCGCAGTCGCATCAACGCGCTCGCAACGTTGCACCGGCGTTTGTATGAATCCGAGAACCTGCAGGAGATCGACCTGAAGTGGTTCCTGGAAGACTTGTGCGCCGAGTTGCGTCGCGGTGGCTTGTCCCGGGGGCGCAATGTCGAGCTGACGGTCGACTCGCCGAGCGAAGTCATCGGCCCCGACGTGGCTGTGCCGCTCGGATTGCTGGTGACCGAAGCGATCACCAACGCGTACAAGCACGCGTTCAACGAACGCGACGGCGGCCATATCCGGGTGCAGATCGTGCGAGAGTCGCCTGCGACCTTGCTGCTCACCATTCGCGACGACGGCACCGGTTTCGACATGTCGGCCAGCTCGCCGGATCAAAGCGGCTTGGGCCGCTCGCTCATCGAAGCATTCGTACGCCAGTTGCGCGGCGAGCTGGAGACGCGCTCGGAGGAGGGGACGGTCGTACAGGTCAGATTCCCCGCTCAGCTCAAGCCGGACGATAAAAAACACGGCGGACACCACGCGCCCCATCATGCCGGCGCTCACAATGTGTCCGGCATGACGCAGCCCGGTCCGGTTCCGGCGACGGCGCCGCCGCCCGGGGAGCCGACGACCCGATCGGCTTGAGCGACTAGCACAAATCTAATAGCTCCCGTCTGGGTCTTTGCGGCGCGCCCCAGTATCCTGGCGTGTCTGTAACGGACTTCCTTCCCGGCACCGCATGACCAGTCTGAGTGCGCAAACGCAAAGCGTGCTGCGCCACCCCAATGTATTGCGCTTCATTGGCGGACGCTTTCTTGCGTCACTCGGGGCGCAGATCCAGGTCGTCGCCGTCGGCTGGCAGATGTATGACATCACCGGCGATCCGCTCGACCTGGGCTTGATCGGTCTGTCGCAGTTCATTCCGTTCGTGACGTTGATTCTTCCGGCCGGTCACGCTGCGGACAATTACAACCGCGCTCGCATCGTGACCACCTGTTACCTGACCAGCTCGATGTGCGCGCTGGCGTTGCTGATCATGACGCTGCGTGGCCTGCTGTCGGCGTGGCCGATCTTCCTGATCATGATGGCGCTGGGCGCGTCACGCGCGTTCTCGATGCCGGCCTCGCAGTCAGTGCTGCCGAATCTGGTGCCGGCCGACGCGTTCCGCCGCGCCGTCGCGTTGAATTCATCGTCTCAACAGGTCGCTACCATCATCGGTCCGGCGGTCGGCGGTGTGCTGTACCTCGCGGGGCCGTCGGTCGTGTATGCGACCGTGATGACGCTGGCGCTGACCGCAGCGCTGTTGATGTTTCAAGTTCGCGGCGCGAGCCAGCCGGTGAGCACGACTCGGGAGCCGTTGAGCTTGGAAACCCTGCTTTCCGGCTTGAAGTTCGTGCGCTCGCGACCCGTGGTGCTCGGCGCGATCTCACTCGATCTGTTTGCGGTGATGCTCGGCGGCGCCACGGCGCTGATGCCGATGTTTGCAAGTGACATTCTTCACGTCGGCCCGACCGGCCTCGGCTTGCTGCGAACCGCGCCGGGGATCGGCGCTGCGGCCTGCGGCCTGGTGCTCGCGTTGAGTCCGATCTCGCGCCACGTTGGATCGTGGATGTTTGGCGGCGTCGCGATGTTCGGCGTCGCGACCATCGTGTTCGGCCTCAGTACCAGTTTCTATGTGTCGATGGCGGCGTTGGTCGTGCTCGGCGCGGCGGATATGGTCAGCGTCTATGTGCGTCATCTGCTCGTGCAGTTGGATACACCCGATTACATCCGCGGCCGAGTGAGCGCGGTGAGCTCGGTGTTCATCGGCGCGTCGAACGAGTTGGGCGATTTTGAATCTGGCGTGATGGCCAGGTGGTGGGGCGCGGTTCGCGCCGTGCTGATCGGCGGCGTCGCGACGCTTGTGGTTACCGGTCTATGGACGCGGTTGTTCCCCGTGCTGTGGAAAATGCAGGAGTTCCCCCAGCAGCAGAAGAAGTAGTTGCCAGCCTGGTTTTATATCCAGTACTATCGTGTTCATGCCCAGCCCGATTCGCCCTGCTGTTCGCAACGGACGCGGCGCCGTGTCGAATCCTGCTGGGCGCTTTGAACCCACCCGCGCCGAAGCAGTGGACGATGGCTGGGGCACGATCGAAGAAGCGTTGCCGCCGCTGGAAACCACGGTGCAGCCGGAACCGGCGCGCTCCATCATCAGCCGCAATAAATCGCCTGATATTTCCTTCGACCAGTCGATCAATCCCTATCGCGGCTGTGAGCACGGCTGCATCTATTGTTACGCCCGGCCCTCGCACGGCTACCTGAATCTCTCGCCGGGCCTGGATTTCGAGACCAAGCTGTTCTACAAGGCGGACGCGGCGCGCCTGCTCGAGCAAGAGCTGTCGGCGAAGAGCTATCGCTGCTCGCCGATTACGATCGGCGCCAATACCGATCCCTACCAGCCGATCGAGCGCGAGTACCGCGTCACCCGCAGCATCATCGAAGTGCTGGCGAAGCGTCGGCATCCGTTCTCCATCATCACCAAGAGCGCCATGATCGAGCGCGATATCGACCTGCTTGCGCCGCTCGCCAAGGACAACCTGGTTTACACGCTGGTCAGCGTCACCACGCTGGACAACGACATCAAGCGCACGCTCGAGCCGCGCACGGCGTCGCCGGCAGCGCGACTGCGAGCCATTCGCAGCTTGAGCTCAGCGGGAATACCGGTGGGAGTGATGATTGCGCCCGTGATTCCGGTACTCACGGATTCTGAGCTGGAAAAAATTGTCGAGGCGGCGGCGGCGGCCGGCGCGCGCTCGGCCGGCTATGTACTGCTGCGTTTGCCGTACGAGCTGAAGGATTTATTTCGCGAGTGGCTCGATGAACACGAGCCGCTGAAGGCCAAGCACGTCTGGTCGAGATTGCACGATATGCGCGGCGGGCGTGACAACGATCCGCGCTGGGGCCATCGTCAGCGCGGCGAAGGACAATATGCCGACCTGCTGGCGCAGCGGTTTGCGGCTGCGTGCACTCGATACGGCCTGAAACATCGCGAGAGATTTGTGCACAACACGGCGTTGTTTGTTGCGGGCTCCACTGCAAGTGGCGGAGAGTCGCGGCAAATGTCGTTGCTTTGAAGCGCCGTCGCGCGCTCGCGCGGCTGTCACATTCGAACGCATTGGCCCAAAGGCCCATTTGACATTGCACCTATAATTCGCGATTGAGCATCTCAAGTGCTTGCGCGTTTTCCCGGCATTGACGTATGAATGGCTGGCGTATACTCGATCGTAAAGGTCGGGCGCGACGCGACCGGTGAGCCGATGCAGGAAGCGAATCGGATTGCCGTAAGTCGGCGAACGCTTCAGGACGGATTGATCCTCGACCTGAACTTCCTGGAGAAGATCAATGAATTCTGGTGTCACTGTCTCGCCGCGTCTCGCGATGGCCATCGCGACGCTGGGCACGACTCTTCTGACGAGCGGGTGCATGACCGCGAAGATCGAGGAGTTGCGTGAGGCGCCTACGCAAATCACTTCCCACGAGGCAATCGTGCTGCTCGCCAAGCCGCATCTGGAAGGCACGGGCACGGAAGACAAATTTCTCGATTGTCTGGAGCGCGAGCTGGTCGGCGAGTCGGTCTCCGCCAGCGTTGCCGAGAGGCAACGCGCGGGCAAGGAATTCGAGCCTCGCAGCAACCTGAGCAAGGGTCCATTCCAGATCTACGCGGATCACTATTTCGTCGACGCGCTGTATCCGTGGCTCGAACCCAGCACCGCACCGGCCAACGCACAGGGCTTCAGCGCGTTTCTCGCGCGTCCCGGCGTGTCCGAACGTGTCGCCGAGATGGGCGTGCGCTACATCGTGTGGGTCGACGGCGTGACTCAAAAGACTGACGGCGGCGGCAGCATCGCGTGCGCGGCCGGCCCCGGTGGCGCCGGCTGTCTGGGGCTGGGCTGGTGGGAGAAGTCCTCGGATTACGAAGCGACGGTCTGGGACCTGCGCCAGGGCATCAGCGCTGGCAGTCTCACCACCGACGTGAAGGGCACGTCGGTAATGATCGGCGCCATCGCTCCGATTCCGCTGATCGCGCCGGTGCAGAGCACCGCCTGCGATCGGCTCGCGGGGCAGCTGAAGTCGTTTTTGATGGGTACGGAAGACGAGGAGACGGTGGCGGTGTCGCCCAATTGAGAGGCGCATTGAGCCGAACTCGGATTTCGCGCATTGAACTTGGAGGCGGCACATTCATCGAACGTGGGCTGACCTCGACAGACTTGGGTCAGCGCGCGTTCAGCTGATCGGTCGCACAGTTCCTTTGGCGTCATGCGTCCTCATGCGCGCCAGGGGAAAGGAAGGAGAGGACATGCAGAGTCAACCCACTCGGATTCCGGCCACCGCGCCAGAGCTGCCAGCGACGTCCAAGCGTCGGCTGACGCTGGCCGTGCAATGTGTGCTCGTCGGTTCCGTCTCCGCCTTCCTCATGGGCGGTTGCCCACAACAGCAATCTTCCTCCTCGATGCCCTCGAGCAGCATGCCGAGCGGCGGTTCTTCCGGCTCCTCCGGTGGATCGTCGGGTTCGTCGGGTTCTAGCGGCGGCGGCTCTTCCGGCGGTTCATCCAGCAGCATGCCCAGCGGCGGATCGAGCGGCGGTGGTCGTTCCAGCGGCGGAATGCCTTCATCGGGTGGCGCGAGCGGCGGTGGCGGCTCGTCGGGTATGCCTTCTTCATCTTCTTCTTCCCAGGGCAGTCAGGGCGGCTCCATGGGTGGTGGCCAGTCCGGCGGACAAAGTGGCGGCGGCGCGAACGCTGGCGGCTCATCGGGCGGCAGCTCCGGCGGATCGCAAGGTGGCGGCAGTCAGGGCGGTGGTTCGCAAGGCGGCTCAGCTGGCGGAGCGGGCGGGCAGTCCGGCGGCGCCGCGGGCGGCTCTTCGGGTGGTTCGAGCGGCGGCCAGAGCGGCGGCGGTTCTTCCGGTCCGAATGTGACTGTCGGTAGTTCACTGCCGGGCGCTGGTTTGCCCTCGGCGGGTTTGCCTTCGCCTAGCACCGGCGGTGCGGGCGGAGATCAGAGTGGCGGCTTGCCGAGCGCTGGCGGTGGCGGCAGTAGCGGCGGAGCGCAAGGCGGTGGCGCCCAAGGCGGCGGTGGCGGTTCAGCCGGCTCGCAAGATTCTTCGAGCGGCGGCACATCCGGCGGCGGCTCCCCGAACGAAAGCATCTTCAAAGGATCCAGCGGCGGCGGTGGCGCGGCCGGCGGATCGGCCGGTGGCGGTGGCGCAGCAGGCGGCGCGGCTGGCGGTGGTGGAATGCAAGGCGGCGGCGCAGCCGGCGGTGCCGGAGCAAATGCCGGCGGCATGCAAGGTGGCGGCGGCATGCAAGGCGGCGGTGGCGCGGCCGGTGGCGCCGGAGCAAACGGCGGCGGCATGCAAGGTGGCGGCGCGCAGGGCGGTGGATCTGCCGGCGGCGCTGCAGGTGGCGGTGGAATGCAGGGCGGCGGTTCTGCAGGCGGCGGTGGCGCCGCAGGTGGAGCTGGCGCCATGGGTGGCGGCGGTTATCCGTCGGCCGGGGGCGGGGCCGCCGGTGGTGGCGGCGCCCAAGGAAGCCAAGGTGGCGGTGCTGGCGGTGGTGGCGATCAAGGTGCGCAGGGCGGCGGCGCTGGAGACGGCGGCGGTGGTGGCGGCGGTCCGATGACCGGCGGCGAACGCACCGCGCAGATCGATCGCAAGTTCGACGAATCCTTCAGCATCTTCGACGGCCGAATGCGTAGAGAGCAGGCCGATATCGCCGGACAGCGCGGCAATGGTCGCGGCGGAGGCGGTGGACAAGGCAACACTGACGGCAGCGGCGGCCAGGGTGCAGGTGCTGAAGGTGCCGCTGGCGAGGGCGATGGCGCTGGCGCGGGTCAAGGCAATGGCAGTGGCCAGGGCCGCAATGGTCAAGGTCAGGGACAAGGCCAGGGACAGGGACAGGGCGAAGGTCAGGGTCAGGGAGAAGGGCAAGGCCAAGGCCAGGGTGGCGGCCGCCAGGGTGGCGGTGGCGGTGTGGGCGGCGGCGCCAGTGGCGGCAGCGGTCCGAACACGGTGCCCGCGGGTATTCCGGATGGCAGCGACGACGACATCGTCGCCCGTCAGTTGCGCGAAGCCGCAATGAACGAAACCGATCCGGAGCTGCGCGAGAAACTCTGGCAGGAGTATCGGAATTATAAGAAGGGGACCTGAGGGCCCCCTTCCTCGATGAGCTGAGCGAAAAGCAAAAACTGGCGGAACGAATAAGGTCAATGGGGCAGGTAAGGCAGCGACAAGAACGGCTCAGGTTGAAAGTTATGAAGCGCACGCTTGCTCTAATCGTCCTGTCGGTGGCCGCCCTGGGCGCGGCCGGATGTGTCACTCACGAGACCCGCCCGCAGCAGCGGGTGAAGGCCATACAGGCCGCGACTGAGATACCTCAGTCGCAGTTGCTCGACGTGGGTGTGCGGCTGTTCGAAGAGAACCTGCCCAAGGACGAAAAGAAGATGGAGGAAGAGCACATCTTCCCCGAAGTGCGCAAAGCCGAAGCGCGCTTCCTGCCCATGCAGCTGCGTAACACGCTCGAAGGCACCGGCCAGTGGGGCCAGGTGCGCGTGATGCCGCAAGACGCCGAGGCACTCGACGTTTATGTCTCCGGCAAGATCATCGAATCGACCGGCCAGGTGCTGCGCGCCGAAATCACCGTGATCGACGCGACCGGCCGGCAGTGGTTCCAGCGCGAGTACAACCAGCTCGCGGACACGCGCTCTTATAAGGATCAAACCGGCAAGCCGCGCGATCCCTTCCAGAACATGTACAACACGCTGGCGAACGACATGTTGATGTATCGGCAGCAGATGACCGCCGCCGATCTGGAAAACGTGCGCCGGGTGTCCGAGCTGCGTTTCGCGTCCGATCTGGCGCCGTATGCTTTCAGCAATTACATGACCCGGGACAAGAAGGGCGTGAAGCAGGTCGTGCGCCTGCCGTCCGAAGACGATCCGATGCTGCAGCGGATGGATCGGATCCGGGAGCGCGATTACGCACTGCTCGACACCATCAACGAGCACTACTCGCTGTTCGCGGAAAACATGTCCGAGCCGTACACGAACTGGCGCCGCTACAGCTACTCCGAGCTGGAAGCGAAAGATGAGGCGAAGCGTTCCGCGATCACCCGCAAGCTGCTCGGCGCAGCGGCGATCGTCGGCGGCCTCGTGGTCGGTGCGGAAGCGAATACATATGCCGGGCAGGCCGCTGCCACCGGTGCGATCTTCGGCGGCGCGTATGCCGTGAAGAGCGGCTTCGACAAGGGTGCGGAAGTGAAACTGCACTCCGACTCGTTGAAGCAGTTGGGCGAATCGTTCCAGGCCGAAGTGCAACCCATGGTGGTCGAAGTGGAAGGCCGCACGCTGCAGCTCAAAGGCACGGCCGAAGAGCAGTACACCGAATGGCGGCGCTTGCTCAAAGAGCTCTACGAAAATGAAACCGGCACGCCGGTGCCCGTGACCCCAGTACCGGAGGAGACTGCTTCGAAGGCGGCTGCTTCCAAGGCTGAGACCGGCGGCGGATAACTCGCCAGCCGCCCGATCCAAGCACACATTCGTCATGCTGGAGCGCGGGCAGGAACTGTCTCGCAGTCTCGTCCTGGTGCGTCGGTTGAGTGCCGGGGGCAGCGGCGAAGTCTGGCTCGCGCAAGAACGTGAACGCCGCGACCCGGTCGCGGTCAAGATTCTGTCGTCGGAGTTGGCGCAGGACATTGCAACCTGCGGGGCTTTGCACGACGAGTACGCACGCGTCGCGGCGCTCGACCATCCGAATATTCTGCGAGTCGAAGGGCTGCAGCGGTCGGCGCAGTACGCGTGGATCGCGATGGATTACGCCGCGGGTGGCGATCTGACTCAACTGCGCGGTCGCAGTTGTGGCGAGATCCTCAGAGCGACGATTCCGATCGCGTCGGCACTGGCGACAGCGCACGCGGCGGGCATCGTCCATCGGGATCTGAAGCCCGCGAATGTGCTGTTGAGTGCGGACGGCACGCCGTTGCTGGCGGATTTCGGCACGCTCACGCGGGGCTCGCCGTTCAGTGCCAGCCCGCAGCAGCTCGCCGGTGCGCCGGTCAGTGTCGCGGACGATATGTACGGTTTTGGGGCGCTGCTCTACGAGTTATTGTCAGGCTATCCGCCGTTCTATCCGGACGCGGCGGCGGCGAGAGACGTAATGCGAGAGCCTGCGCCGCCGCCGGCCCACGTGCCGCCGGCCATTGCGCAGCTGATTGGAAGACTGCTCGCACGACGGCCGGAGGACCGGCCTGCGGACATGGGCAGAGTCGAAAGAGAATTACGCGCGGCGCTTGCGAGTCTGCCGCCGCCTGCGATGATGAGCGATATGAATGAGCCTGCACCCATCAAGCCTGCCTCGGTGAAAATCGAGCCGCCCGGTTTGCGTCCGCCGCCGGGCCAGGGCGAACCGTTGCGCAGCGAGTGGCAGCGCACGACGGGCCCGCGCGTCAACGAGGACGATCTGCGTCGCCAAGGTTTCCGGCGCGGCCTGGCTGCGTCGCTGGTGGCGCTCGGTCTGGTTGCCATCGGCGTAGTGTTCTTCGTGTTGCCCAAAGTGATGGAGCGCGAGCGGCCCGCTCAGAAGGCGCCTGTAGCCGCGGCCGTCGCTCCCAAAGCCGCAGACCCGGTAGCCGAGAAAAAAGAACTCGATTTCGCGGCTCTGGCGAAAGCGAAGCAGGCGGCCGAGGAGCTGCGCGCCGTCATCGACGAGCGTCTGCAGAAGCTCAATGCGCGTGCCGCCGCTCAG
Organism: Peristeroidobacter agariperforans; assembly: GCF_004138335.1. Taxonomy (GTDB): domain Bacteria; phylum Pseudomonadota; class Gammaproteobacteria; order Steroidobacterales; family Steroidobacteraceae; genus Steroidobacter; species Steroidobacter agariperforans. Next base: position 1,518,674 of record NZ_RYFW01000001.1, read on the forward strand.
TGGGGCGGTGAAGAATTCGGTCGCGCGAGCTCGATGCTGGCAGCGGCCGATCAAGATGCGACCGCCCGCGAATACACCGCGGCCGAGCAGAAGCTCAAGCAGATTACGCCGCTGCTCGATGCCGTCGAGAAGCGCGCCCCACAGGTATTAGCCGAGCAATTGAAGGCCGGCGCGCAAGCGTTGCAGGACGGTCGTTCCGAAGACGCCAAAGCTGCGTTCGAGCTGGCGCTGAAGATCGAACCGAACAACCAGGTCGCTTCCCGTGGCTTGAAGCGCGCAGGCACGCTGGATCAAGTGCTGGCCCTGTTGACCAAGGCGGAAGGCCAGGAGAAGGAAGGCAACGCGACGCCCGCGCTCGAAAACTTCCAGAAGGCGCTGGCCCTCGATGCCGAAGCAACGCGAGCGAGTGAAGGCATCGCACGCATCACTTCGCGACAAGCCGCCGATGCCTTCGCAAGCGCGATGGCGAGAGGCTACAGCGCCCTCGCGGCCACAAATTATTCGCAAGCACGCGAAGCATTCGAAGCTGCACGCCGCATTCGTCCCGACGCGCCGGAGATTCCGCAGGCGTTGCGGCAGATCGAACAAGAGCAGCGCACCGGCGTGATCGGCGTGAAGTTGCAGGAAGCCCAGCAGCTCGAGTCGCAAGAGAAATGGGCCGAGGCGCTCAAGGTATATCGCAGCGTGCTCGAGCTCGATTCGACCGTGGCCGCGGCGAATGAGGGCGCCGCTCGCACATCCCCGCGCGCCGCGTTGAACGAGCAGCTGGAAATGTATCTCACGCAGCCCGAGCGTCTGTTCAGTCAGTCGGTGCGGGTCGTGGCGAAAGAAACATTGTCGCGAGCGGCGGGCATCGCCAATCCCGGCCCGATCCTGAGCAAGCAGATCAAGACACTGGGCGAGTGGCTGGCGCGTGCCGACGTGCCGGTGCCGGTCGCCCTGCGTTCGGACAACATCACTCAAGTGACCATTTATCGCGTTGGCGTCCTCGGAGCGTTCGAACAGCGCTCCCTGGAGCTCGTCCCGGGCAGCTATACCGTGGTCGGCACCCGACCCGGCTATCGCGACGTGCGGCGAGAGATCAGCGTGATTCCGGGAACAGCGCCGGAGCCGGTCGTGATTCGCTGCGAGGATAAGATTTGAGCGAGCTCATCGTTCGCGAGGCCCTGGGCGAGCGCCGATTCACGGCCACGGATTTTCCTATCGCAGTAGGCGGGGAGGGCAGCGCCATCGTCATGGCTGGCCGGCCCGAGGGCGCGGAAGCGTATCTGGGATTGCACGAAGATCAGCTGTTCGTGCAGCCCGCCGACGGCGCCGAAGTGCTCCACAACGGCATACCCGTGCAGAACTCCACGTGGCTGCGCAGCGGCGATGTGATCAACTTTGGCGCAGCCCGGTTGCGGCTGCTCGCGCAACGTGACGATCAGCGCATCGTCGAAGTCGACGACGGCAGCAGCGGCAACATCACGGCGCCGCCCATCATCGAGCCGTCCGCCCGCCTGCAAGGTGGCGAAGGGGATGCCGAGCGCATCGATCCAACGCAGTTCCGCCCGAGCAGTCCGGTCAAGCCCGGCCCGAGGGTCTCGATCGATCTGAAGAAAATCGTTGCCGGCGTGGCCGCAGCGCTGGTGGCGGTCGTGCTCTGGTTTATTTTCACCGCGACGTCGGTAAACGTGCGCACCGATCCTGCCGACGCGCAAGTCGACATCCAGGGCACGCTGCCGGCGGTGCGCTTCGGCGGTCGCGTGCTGGTGCGGCCCGGCGATTATTTGATCAAGGCGACTCAGCAAGGCTATTCGCCGGCGCAGCTGCAAGCCAAGGTCACCAAAGAAACGAATCAAACATTCGCGCTCAAGCTGCAAAAACTTCCCGGCAAGGTGAAGGTCGACGTGCCTGCGCAAGCGCGCGTCACCGTCGATGGCAAAGAGCTCGGCAATGCGCCGGGCGAATTCACGCTTGCGCCCGGCAAGCACACGATCGCAATCGCCGCTGCGCGTTATCAACCTTTCTCGGGTGAGCTGGACGTCGTCGGCGAAGGCAAGAGTCAAACATTCACGCCGAAGCTGGTGCCCGCGTGGGCCGAAGTCACCGTGAGCTCCGAGCCTGCCGGCGCGATGTTGGTGGTCGATGGCGAAGAGCGTGGTGTGACGCCGCTGACGACGCAGATTCTCGCCGGCAATCATCCGGTCGAGCTGCGCATGGCCGGTTTCAAATCCTGGACCACCGACGTGCAGGTGAAGGCGAACGAACCGATGAATCTCGGCCCGGTCCGCCTCGGCTTGCCCGATGGCCAGCTGGCGCTGCGTTCCGAGCCTTCGGGGGCGAGTGTTTCGGTCGGCGGCGTGTATCGCGGACAAACGCCGGTCTCGCTGGAATTGCGGCCCGACATCGCACACAACGTCGTGCTGACGTTGCCTGGCTACGAAGCTGCGACGCGTGAGATTTCACTCACGGCTGGCGAAGCTCGCACGCTGTCCGTGCCGCTCTCCGGCGTGTTCGGCGAAGTGACGCTGGCGGTGCAGCCGGCGGACGCGCAAGTGTTCGTCGACGGCAAAGCCGCAGGCGCCGCCAATCAGAAATTGCGGCTGGTCGCGACCACGCACGACATCGAGATTCGCAAGACCGGTTTCGTCACCTACAAGACCAGCATCACGCCGCGGCCCGGCGTTTCGCAGAAGATCGAGACCACGCTGCTCACGCCCGAACAGACCAGGATGGCAGCCACGCCGAGCAACATTCGTAGCAAGGCGGAGCTGTCGCTGAAGCTGATGCCGGTCGGCACTTTCACCATGGGCAGCCCGCGTCGCGAGCCGGGCCGGCGCGCCAACGAAGCGCAGCGTGACGTGCAGTTCAAGCGGCCGTTCTACATGGGGGTGAGTGAAGTCACCAACGGCCAGTTCCGCAAGTTCAAAGCCGATCATCGCTCCGGCATCATCGGCCAGCACACGCTCGATCTGGACAATCAGCCGGTCGTGGGCGTGACCTGGAACGATGCCGCTTTGTACTGCAATTGGCTGTCGCAACAGGATGGGCTGCCGCCGGCGTACCAGAACAAGGATGGCCGCATGGTCGCCGTGCAGCCGCTGACGACGGGCTATCGGTTGCCTACCGACGCGGAGTGGGAATGGGTGGCGCGCTTCGAAGGCGGCGGCAAATTCCGGCGCTATCCCTGGGGCAATGCGCTGCCAGTGACGCCACGCTCGGGAAATTACGCGGATGTGACGGCACGATTGATCGTTCAGGATGTCATTCCAGATTACGACGACGGCTACGCCGCCGCGGCGCCGACCGGCAAATTCCCAGCCAATCCCTTGGGTCTGTTCGACGTGGGCGGCAACGTCGCCGAATGGGTACATGACTACTACACTGTCAGTTCGGACAGCGGCGCGGCCGCGGTCGATCCGACCGGTCCTGCCGATGGCAAGCAGCACGTGATCCGCGGCTCCAGCTGGAAGCAGGCGAGTGTTACGGAGCTTCGCCTCTCGGCGCGGAGTTTTGGTGAAAGCCAGGCCAACGACGTGGGCTTCCGTGTCGCCCGTTATGCAGAGTAGACAGGCGCGGAGTAGGTGAGGGGCAACATATGAAACCGTTACGACTGCTGACCCTTTTGGCTGTGTGTTGCGCGACCAGCACGGTCGCCACGGTGGCCAGCGCCGCCGAGCCCGCGCCCGCCAAGCCGGCGACCCCGGCGGCCACTCCGCCTCCGGGCGAATCCGCAGCACCGAAGGGCGACGAACAAACTCAGGTTCAGCAGGGTACTAAGACTACTGAGGAAGACGACCAAGCGCCGCCTGCGCCGAAATCCAAGCCCGGCAAGGGCAGCTCGCCGGAGCGCTTCGTACCCTCGGAGCAGGTCCGCGCCGATTTCGACGTGTCGTTCCCCATCGATATTTGATTCGACAGGAATCCCACATGGTTACCGCCGCCGCACCGGCTCCCCGTTCCACCCGCACGGTCAACTATCCGAGCGAGTTTGTCGTCACGCTGGTCGCCCTGATCGCGACCATCGTGGTCGTACACGCGCTGTACGTGTCGTGGATCATTCCCAACGGTGACGAGCTCGTTGCCGCAGAGCAGGCCCGCATGAAGGTCGACAAAGACTACGTGCCTGAGCGCTCGTTCTACCTGACTATCAACGCTCCAGAGCAGGAAATCGAGATCATTCACTTCATCTGGGCGCTGCTCATCCTCGGTTACAAGGCCGTCCTGGTTCGTCGCGAGCGCAAACTGCTCGAGCGCGAGCTGATCCACGTGCCCGAGGGCATCAAGGTCTTGCCCGAAGACGCCAAGGATTATTCGCGACAGCTCGAGGCCGTGCCGGCGGAGCAGAAGGGCTCGCTGGTGGTTCGCGCGTTACAACGTACGCTCGATCGATTCGCCTCGACGCGCAGCATCCGCGACTCCGCCGAAACCTCCAAAGCAGTATGTGACTCCGAAGCAGATCGACTCGACTCGGGTCTGGCGATGATTCGTTACATCGCCTGGGCGATCCCGGCCATCGGCTTCATCGGCACCGTGCGTCATATCGGCGACGCGCTGTTGCAAGCCCATAAGGCGGTCACCGGCGATATCAGCGGCGTGACCTCGGGCCTGGGTATCGCGTTCAACGCCACGTTCGTCGCGCTGCTGCTGACCCTGATCCTGATGTTCTTCCTGCACCAGCTGCAACAGGCGCAAGAGCAGTTCGTGCACGACACCGATCATTGGATCGACCAGCATCTGATCCGGCACATGCAGGTGAGGTAGTGCTAGCACTGGAGCTCATCGACGCCGCACTGGTCGTCGCCCGAAAGCACGGCGATAACGTGGACGTCATCGCCGACGCACCGGGCGTCGCGCTGTTGGAAGATCAAACGACAGTCACGGGCTTGGACGCACTTCAACGGCTGCGCGTGAAGCCTTTGCTTGCGAATACGAATTTCTGGCGTGGCTTGAGCACGCAGCCGCTGACACGCCCGTCGCGAGTCGCAGGCACGACTGCGGACGTCGCATTCGCGCAAGCCGAAACCTTGCTCGGGCGTTTCAAGCAGGACAACGAAGGTGTGTTGCTCGCGGTGCCGGCAGGTTACAGCCGGGAGCAATTGGGATTGTTGCTCGGTGTGATCAACGAAACAGGCGTGCGTGTCGCGGGCCTGGTCGACGCCGCACTCGCTGCCTGCAGTCTGGAGCCGGCGCCGGCGCGAGTCCTGCATCTCGATCTGGAATTGCACCAGGCGTTGCTCACCGTGCTCGAATATTCCGGCGGCGAGTATCCCGGCCTGAAGCGCAGCCGTTACGAGATCGCCTTGCGGCATGGCTTGCTGGGCATTCATCAGACCCTGGCCCAGTTCATCGCCGAGAACTTCGTTCGCAAAACCCGCTTCGATCCGCTGCACGAAGCGGCCAGCGAGCAGCGGCTGGTGGATCAATTACCGGCCTGGCTGAGCGAGTTGCAACAAGCGGAGACGATCACGCTGTCGTTCCAATTCGGCGACCGCGAACTGCAGTTGGAGATGGAACGGGCACAGCTGATCGCCGCCGCCGAGCCGCACTATCTCGAGTTGCTACGTCTGGTGCAGAACGCACGCGTCGCCGGCATGCCCATCGAGTTGCGAGTGTCGCAGCGGGTCGCGGCGCTGCCGGGCTTACTCGATCGCCTGCGAACGCTTCGTGACTGCACGATTCAAGTGCTGCCGCCAGCGGCCGCTGCTTGGGGCGCGCTTCAGTACGAAACGAGCATTCGACGTGGCGCCGATGCGCTGGCACTGATTTATCAATTGCCGGTACCGCGCGCCGACACTGGCGAGGTGCAAACGTCGGACGTCGAATCGACGCCCCCGCAACTGCGGCCGACGCATGTTTTGTTTCAAGGCCGTGCCTGGAGCATCACCGCACAGCCGCTGACCATCGGTTGGGCAGTCGAGGGTCGTCCTCGTGCTTTGACACTGCCGAGCGCGCTGCCCGGCATCTCGCGCGCCCACTGCACGGTAGTGCGGCGTAATGGCGCCGTCATGGTCGAAGATCACAGTACCTATGGCTCTTTCGTCAACGACGAAAAAGTTTCTGGGCGAACCGCGCTCACGGTCGGGGATCGGCTGCGGCTCGGCTCGCCGGGCATCACGCTCGAATTGATTCAACTGGTAAACGACGATGGCGCGCCGCAAGACTGAAGTCTTCAGCATGTCGTTCCTCGATTGCATCACGTGTGCATTCGGGTCGGTCGTGCTCGTCTATACGTTGATCAACGCGCAAGGCGGCCTGCGCGCGCAGACCGTGGATCAGACGCAGCGCGCCGAAGTCTCCAAGATGGAAGAGCAGGTGCTGGAGGGCTACCAGAAGCTGGTGGTGCTGCGGAACTCGCTGATCGAGACCGACAAGGAATCGGTGCGCACCGAAGGCATGGGCACCCGTGTGCTCGAAGAGACCGAGCGGCTCAAGGTCGAGCTGGCCGACTCGAGCAAAGAAACATTGTCGCGGCGCGAGGCCATCGAGCGGCTCAAGGCCGACTTGAAATCGCTCGAAGAAGGCAACCGCCGTCTGGAAGGCGCTAGTAAAGATCCGAGCGCGACGGGCACGCGCGTGCGCGGCTTCGTCGGCCAGGGCGATCGCCAGTATTTGACGGGTTTGAAGGTCGGCGGCGATCGCATCCTGATGTTCGTCGACGTGTCCGCGAGCATGCTGGACGAGACGGTCGTCAACGTCCTGCGCATGCGCAACATGCCCGAATCCAAGAAGCTGATGTCGCAGAAGTGGCGCCGAACGGTGTCGACGGTGGAGTGGCTCGCCGCGCAAATGCCGCTGGAAGGACAGTTCCAGATCTACGCGTTCAACACCAAGACCTATGCGCTGGTGGAGGGCTCGGAGGGCAAGTGGCTCAAGGCCAACGATCCGAATTCGATGACCGAGGCGCTCGAGAAACTGCGCAAGACCGTGCCGGCCGACGGCACCAGCATCGAGAACGCGTTCCTGGCGATGAACGCGCTCAATCCGAAGCCTGACAACGTCATCATGGTCACGGACGGACTGCCGACGCAGGCCGCAGCAGCGCCGCTGATTCGCAAGACCATCGACGGCGACGCGCGCCTCAAACTGTTCGAGCGTGCTTTCGCGAAGTATCCGCGCGATGTGCCGTTCAACGTCATTTTGATGCCGATGGAAGGCGATCCAATGGCGCCCGCCGCGTTCTGGCTCGCGGCGCGCGACACCGGCGGCTCTTTCATGAGCCCGTCGAAGGATTGGCCATGAGCAAACGACCCCGGCGCGAGACGGAAATCTTCAGCATCTCCTTCCTGGACTGCATCACCTGCGGTCTGGGCTCGGTGGTGCTGCTGCTGGTGTTGAGCAACATCCGCACGCCGAGCATCGAGCAGTCCGAGCAAGACCTGCAGGAGGAGCTGCTCAGCCTGCAGGACGAGTTGATCGAGATCGAAGGTCAGGCCGACATCCTGAATCGCGATTTGAAAGCGAAGCAGGAGCAGTTGTCGGATGAGAAGCGCCGGATCGCGCGTCTGCAGGGCGACCTGAGCGACATCAAGGGCAAGTTCAACGCCTCCAAGCAGGAGGCGGACGTGGCCAATCAGCTCGAAGGCCGGCTCGCCTCGGCCCAGCAGACACTGACCGACGAAATGAAGCGCCTGCTCGGCGCCGGCTTCCGCCGCAAGAAAGACGATGCTATCGGAGGAATTCCGGTAGACAGCGAATACATCATCTTCATCATCGACACCTCGGGCTCCATGTTCAATTACGTGTGGCCGATGATGCTGCAGAAGGTGGAGGAGACCCTGAACACCTATCCGACGGTGAAGGGCTTCCAGGTGATGAGCGACGAAGGCACGTACATGTTTAGCGGTTACCGCGGCAAGTGGATCCCTGACACGCCGAATCAACGGCGCACGGTGATCGAGCGGCTGCGCACCTGGAACGTGTTCTCCAACTCCAGCCCCATCGAAGGCATCGTCGAGGCGATCCGCACCTATCACGCCAAGGACAAGAAGATCAGCCTGTACGTGTTTGGCGATGAGTTCACCGGCTCCTCGATCGACTCGGTGGTCAAGGGCGTGGACATCATCAATCGTGAGGATGCAACCGGCGAGCGTCGCGTGCGCATTCACGCCATCGGCTTCCCGGTGCGGCCGGATGCCCCGCAGTACACGAGCATCCGTTTTGCGACGCTGATGCGCATCCTTTGTCAACGCAATGGCGGCTCGTTCGTCGGCTTGGATGACCCGCAGCGTGGCGGTCCCCGATTTCGGATCGGCGACAACGCGACCCCTGGGCCGACCGGCGAGTCGGTCTCCCAAGCCTTAGCTGCGGGCCCAGCGCCTTGAGGTCATCGTGAAAGATCATCGCCTGCTGTCTCGCTCGAGCTCATGGCTGCAAGCACGCCGCCGGCAACTCACGGCCGCGGCCGCGTGCGGCCTCAGCGCCGCGATGGTGCTCCTGGCAGGCTGCGGTCCGGTGAAGCTGGTCGCGAGCACCAACATTCCGCCGCCGCTGGTAGTGAAGATTCCGATTGGCGTCGCATTGTTCGTGCCCACCGAGTTCTCGACTTACGTGCACAAGGAAGAGCGCTGGAGCACCAAGTGGCACGTCGAGCTCGGCAAGGCGCAGGCCGATGGCATCACGCGATTGATGAATGCGATGTTCGAGCGAGTGATCCCGGTGGAGAGCGTCAACGCCGGCACCCAGGTGCCAGGCGGCGTCGCCGCGATCCTGGAGCCGAGCATCGAGGAATATGCATTCGTCACGCCGCGCGACGCCGGCTCACCGTTCTATGCGGTCAGCATCAAGTATCGCGTGAACGTCTATCTGCCCGACGGCAAGCTCGCCGATTCGTGGGGCTTCACCGGCTATGGCACTTCGCCGTCGCAGGGTTTGTCGAGCCAGGCGCCGCTGTCGGTGGCGACCGCACTGGCGATGCGAGATGCAGGAGCAAAGCTTGCCGTCGAGTTCCGGGAGCAGGCTGTGATGCGCGGACTATTGCCGGAATCGGCGACAGCCGATACACCAGTGGCCCCCCCGGGGACGCCAACGGCGCCGGGTGCTGCGCCGACGGTTACGACTTCGCCCACAGCGCCAGCAGCACCCGAGAAGAAGGTCGTTGTGCCCACGGCGATTCCGACTGCGCCCGCTGCAACGACGCCGCCCAAGGAAGAGACGGAGCCCGCGCCGGAGCCGGAAGTAGAAAAGAAAGATGACGCCAAGAAAGATGAAACCAAGCCGCCTGAGCCCGAAGCCGTCGGGCTGGCGCCGGTAGTGTCCTGAACGAACGCGAAGCTACGATTTGTCGTCGTCGTCGTCCTGCTTGCGGATCTTGAACACTTCGCGGTTGACGACGCCCTGAGTCTCGACCGGCTCGCCATTGACGAACTTGGGCCGATAGCGGGCCGCACGGATCGCTTCGAGCGCCTGCGAAGCCTGGCGTTGCGTGCCGTTCTGTTCGACCACCTTTGCATCCTGCACATCGCCCGAGCCCGTGACGGTGAATTCCACCGACACGAACTTTTCCTCGATCTCCGGCGTCGCCAGCTGACGATTGCGCATCGCTAGCGGCGGCATTGGATAGTAAACGCGCACTGGGAAGCTCAACGGCGCCACCGCCGCCTCCGCCGCAGCTTCGTCATTCTTCGCCACCAGCGCAGCGGCGCGTCGATAGTAGGGCAGCGCCTTCTCGGGCTGGTGCTTCACCTGATACCAGTCGCCGAGTTGGATCAGTGTGTCGGTCAACACCGCAGGCGGCGTGTCGGGGTGCGAATCGAGAATGGCCAGCGCGCGCTGCAAGGCCCGCTCGCCATCGCTGCTGATGTATTTGGGATTGATGCCCTTGGATTCCAGCGGCGTCAACGTATCCATCTGGTTGCGGTTGTCCATCGGCTGGTAACCCTGCGCGAGGAAATAAACCTCCTGCATGTAGCTGCGCGCCAGAGCGCGCAAGGGCAGGACCAGCGCCGGATCGTCCTTGCCGAGTTTGCGCTCGACGATTTCCAGGGCATCTCGGTAACGATCCCGGCCGAGCAGGAAATTGCCGAGGTCGACATACCAGTCGCCGACCACGCACAACACCGGCGACATGCGCGGATCGCGCTCGCCGTAGGTGCGTTCGCCCACACGCTGCAGATAAATCATCTGCTTCTGGCCATCCACGGCGCGGCCAGTTCGCGTCAGGCTGGTGGCGAGTTGACGTAACAAGCTCTGCTGACTCGGATCGAACAAGCCGGATGAGCGCCGGATGATCAGCACTGCGCGCTCCAGGTAGGGAACGGCTTCGTCATGGCGTTCGAGCAACGCCAGCGAGTAGCCCAGGCCTCGCAGTGGATCTACTGCGGCCAGCCCTGCGCCAGCGCCTTGCAATTCAGTGATCTGCAAAGCCTCGCGATACGAGGCTTCGGCATTGGCGCGATCGCCGCTGCTCAATTGGGCGTTGCCCAGGAGCGTCAATGCTTCGGCAAGCTGCATGGGCTCGCGTGAATTCGCGCGCGCCAGCTCCACCAAGCGGCGCGCTTCGTCGAGGGCGGCCGACCAGTCCTTCTTGTCGTAACGTGCCCAGAACTCCTGCTGCGATTCGGGCCGCGGCGGTGAAGGCGAGGCATTCGCGGCAATCAAGCTCGGGAGGCCGAGCAGGGCGCTCATCGTCAGCGCTCCTATCACGGTTCTCGCCGATTGCCTGATCCTCATGACCCACCCCACCGACTCGTCAACTCGACATCGTTTTCCCCGCTGCGGACAGGCTACGACGTCGCGGCTACTTGGTAAACAGGTAATGCGAGACGAACCATTCACTGCCGCCGCGATAGCCCCACAGCTCGGCGCAGGCCATGAAAAAGACACGCCAGTACACCCACCAACGCCGCACGTTCTCCGCGCCGTACGTGGCTGACAGGATCGGCTCGATGCGCGCACGATTGGCATCCATGTTCTGCAGCCAGCACTCGGCCGTGCGGCTGTAATGATTGCCGTCGACGCGCCAATGGTCGGAGAGCCGCAAGTCGCGCTGGAAATAGCTCAGCAGATGATCGCTGGGCATGATGCCGCCGGTGAAGAAATAGCGGGCCATCCAGTCGTTCTCGTCGCGCACGTCGAACGGATATGCGTAGTCGCGATGAGTGAAGATGTGCACGAACAGCGTGCCCGCCGGCTTCAGCCACGAGCCGATGCGCGCCAGCAGCTGTTCGTAGTTGCGCATGTGCTCGAACATCTCGACCGACACGACGCGGTCGAAGCGCTCGTGATCCAGCGCCAGGTCGTTCATGTCACAGGTAATGATCTGGATGTTCTTCAGGCCACGACTCGCCGCCCGAGCTTCGATGAACTGCTTCTGAGTGCGTGAGTTCGACACGCCGGTGATACGAGCATTCGGATAGCGCTCGGCCATCCACAGAGTGAGCGAGCCCCAGCCGCAACCCAGCTCGAGAATCTCTTCGCCATCCGCGATGCGCGCGCGACGGCAAGTGAGCGCCAGCATTTCCGCTTCGGCTTCGTCCAAGGCAGAGACGCCTGGCTGGAAATAGCAGGACGAGTACTTCATATGCTTGCCCATCACCATCTCGAAGAACTCGCACGGCAGCTCGTAATGCTGCTCGTTGGCTTCGCGCGTGTTGATCGCGATCGGGCTGGCTTTGAGTTGGGCGATGAAACGCATCAAATGGCGCTGTTGCGCCTCCTCGCTGGTGCGCTTCTCTTCGCGCAGCCGCTCGGCGAGCAGCCTGCGAATGCCATGGCGCACGATCGAGTCAGGCAGCAGATTGCGCGCCAACAGACGGAAGGGCAGGGAGATCGCCGGATCGGCGGGACGCGGTGTAACGACGGTTGCTGTCATGGCGGAGCTCAGAGGTTGTTGATGGCCAAGTGGTATGCGTATGAATGTTTTCTACAGTGCCGGCAGTAGTTCTAGCGAATCATGGTTGGTTACTAACCGTTATTCGCTTTCTCCCCGAAGCGCTTCCTAGGTAGAGGAATAAACATCGACGTGCGCTGCTGATACTCGCGATACCGCTCGCCCTTGGAGCGCAGCGCCTGCTCCTCGGTCGCTTTGACGCCGGTCACGTTGATCAGGAAATGCAGCATCAGCGCCGGCATCGCCAGCGCCAGCCAGCCCCAGGGAGAGGCCAGCGCGAACACGGCGTAGCCGATCCAGATCGTCCATTCGAAGAAATAATTCGGGTGGCGCGAGTAGCGCCACAAGCCCTCTTCGCACACACGACCGTGGTTGGCTGCATCTCGCTTGAATGCGGCGAGCTGGCCATCGGCGATGCTTTCGCCGATCAAGCCCACCAGCCAGATCGCGACGCCTGCGGCTTCGAGCACGTGCAGGCTCGGTTCGGGATTCAGGCAGGCGATCAACAGCGGCAGGGCCAGGATCACGTTCAGCACCGCCTGCAGCTGAAAGAAGCCGAAGAACTTTGCGTTGAGATTGGCCGCCCAGCGTTGCCGCAACTCGACGTAGCGCCCTTCTTCGGGCTCGCCGACGATGCGTTTGGCCAGATGACCTGCAAGCCGCACCGACCACAGCGCATACATCGCGGCAATGACCCATTTGCGCGTTTCCCAACCCGGCGCGAGAGCCGCGTACAGCAGCGCGAGCAACGCGAAGTTTCCAGACCAGCCGATGTCGACGTAGCTGAAGTTCCGGTTGCGAATGCCGAGCAGCCACAACGCAGTCATGATCAGGAAGACCAGCAGCGAGCCGAGGGCCACGAGCAGCAGCGCGTTCATCTCGCCGGCTCGCTGCGAGAAGTCAGGATGTCACTGGCCGGTGCGCCGGGCGGCAGCTTCTGCAATTGCCAGAGCACGTAACTCGCCATGGCCATGTTGCCCAGGGCCATGATGGCCACGAACCACAGCACACGCGACAGCCACCCACGTTCCTTGAAGCACACCCAGACGAAGAAAGTGAGGAAGCCGTAATAGGCGTCGATGAGCGTCGCGATGGTCCAGTGGCGGTCCGGCCCACGCCAGCCCTGCCATTGCCAGACAGGCTGTTGATTGCTGGCCCACACGGTGTAGGCGAGCAGGGACAACAGGATCGCTGCAAACAGGATCTGCAGCAGGGCTCGGTTGGTCATGCAATCCTCGCGGGCGGAAGCTGGTGACTCGCCCTTTATTTGCCTGAGGTATTCGCAACCCCAGGCACGCTTGGATGCACGCTAGCCGGCGGGTTTTTTAGGCACGTAGATGGAGTTACGGACGTTGGAAAATACTCGCCGGACCATGGGCTCGAAGGTCTCCAGCGGCAGGCTGGGATAGGCGGGATCGAACGCCGGTCCGTCGTAGAGACGGCAGAATTCCTCGGTGTAGTCGTACCAGGCGTGCTCCCGGAACTGATCCCTCAGATTCCGATCCAGTCCCAGGTAGTGGAAGAAGTAGTAGCCCTGGAAGATCGCGTGCTTTTCCACCATCCAGAAGTTCTGCTCGGACACGAATGGCTTGAGGATGGCGGCCGCGACATCGGCGTGGTTGCGCGGGCCAAGTGTGTCGCCGATGTCGTGTATCAGCGCGCAAACCACATACTCTTCATCGCGCCCGTCACGGTGCGCGCGAGTCGCAGTTTGCAGGCAATGTTCGAGGCGATCGACTGCGAAGCCGCCGAAGTCTCCGGCCAGTAGATTCAGATGGGCCAGCACTCGATCGGGCAGGGCCTGGATGAAAGGCTTCATGGCCCGGTTGATGCGGGACCAGTCTTCCTGAGTGCCCTCGACCATGCTGTGAAAGGTTGCCCGCGGCTGGTTGACATCGGTCATTTTGGTCCCCGCACACATCGTCGCCGAGAACGACCATATGCGGCGCGCGGCCGATGCTGTCAATTCGCGCCGGGAGCTTTGCTGTTCTTTGCTCCGCTGTGCAGACGGGGTTAAGTATTGCCTGGCCTGCGGCGAGGAAAATCCGCGATGGTCGGGGCGATTCGAGTCAAGCGGCGGAGCGCAGCGATTCTTCTTCGTCCGATGCCGTGCTCGAAGCGACGGCCGGTGGCGCAGCAGCCGCGGTGCTCGGCCGCGCTACATCTTTGCTCAGCGTGAACATGCCCACCGCATCGAGCAACGTTTCCACCTGACTGCGCAGCGACTGCGCGATGGCGGCGGTTTCTTCGACACGGGCGGCGTTCTGCTGAGTGTCGCCGTCGATGCGATCGATGGACCGGTGCAACTGTGCGATGTCGTCGCTCTGCGTGCGGCTGGCGGTCGCAATCTCTTGCATGATGTGCGACACGCTCTCCACCGACGCCAGAATTTCTTTCATCGTGTCGCCAGCGCCATTGACCAGCGCCGCGCCCTTCTGCACGTCTTCGAGCGACGCGCCGATCAATTTCTTGATCTCGTTCGCGGCCGTGGCCGAACGCTGCGCCAGGCTGCGAACTTCACTCGCCACCACGGCGAAGCCGCGGCCTTGCTCGCCGGCGCGGGCCGCTTCGACCGCCGCGTTCAGTGCGAGCAGATTGGTTTGGAACGCGATGTCATCGATCACGCCGATGATGTCGCCGATCTTTCTCGAGGAGCTGGTGATGGCATGCATGGTCTGCACGACCTGGCCGACCGCCTGATTGCCGCGGGACGCGACGCCGCGTGCATCGTTGGAAACGCGCTCGCCGTGCAAGGCGTTGTCGAGGTTGCGCTGGACATTGCCCTGAACGTGTTGGGCGCGTTCGGCAGTGATGCGCACAGCCGACGATTGTGACGCTTCGCGCTGGGCGAGCTCGTCGTTGGAGCTGGCGATCTGCTGACCGGCGGTGTCGATCTCGCTGGTGACTTCGCGAATGCGCAGCACCAGGGTCTGCAATTGCTCGCGACTGCCGTTGAAGGCGTTGAGCAACTGCGCGATTTCGTCCGTGCCGCGCGCCGGATAGGTTGTCGTCAGATCGCCCTGCGCGAGCTTGCGCATCCGGGTCATCAGCGCTTCGAAGCCACGCAGGTTCGACCAATAGAAACTCGAAATCAGATACACGGCCAGCGACAGGCCGATCAAAGTAATCACCAGCAGCACGTTGCGGCGCTGTTCGAAGCCGTCGATGCGGATCGCGAGCAACTCATCCAGAACAGCGGCGGTCGCCGTCGACACAGCCAGTGTTTCTTCACTGAGCGCGCCGCCGACGCCAGCTTGCGCAGCGCTCAGGTCGCCTTTTCGCAGCGTGTCGGCGTGCGACTTGAACTCGGCATACGCCTGCTCGAGCTTCCGGCCGTCGAGCTTCGAGTGCAGAGACGGATTGGCGCCGGTCGCACGCTCGATAGCGAGCGCCAGCGAGTCGCGATAGGTCGAAGCGCGCGCGGCGATGAACTGAATCGCCACATCGTCGTCGCTCGAAACCACGCCGGCCGCTTTGATCTTGAGCGCCATGGCGTCGAGGCGGGCGGCGGTTTCCGCCAGCTTCGGCGCGTAGTCCATGACGATGGCCATGGCGTAATAGGAATCCAGGTCCGGATCGAGCGTCAGTTTCGAGTTGTCGCTGATCAATCCGTACAGGGCCAGCGCCTGTGCGGCGATGTCTTCGACATTCTCGCCCTTCCAACTGGCCTGCAAGCGCAGCAGCTCCTGGTCGATGGTCAGGGCATTGTCCTGCGAACTGTTCAGGGCGCGCGCCTGGTCGAGCGCGTCGGCTCCAGCGGCCGTGGCGCTGCCGCCGCCACCGGCGCGACGCGCAGAAAGTGACGCCATGAAGTCGTTCATGGACGGAAGGAAAGCGCTGCCCAGCTGCTCCTGCTGTGCGAACTCGATGTTGCTCTGGGAATAGCTGACCACGCCGTAGACGGCAACGCACAGCGGCACCATGAAGGCGGCGCTGATGATCGCGAACTTGACGGGCAGGCGAGCCACCTGCATCAGCCGGATGCCGGGCGCGAGAAGACGGTCCAATGTACTCGACATACGTGCTTTTCTTAGTTCGCGGCGAGCTTGATTCGGGCGAAGCTCGCCCATGGCTGGAATCGGCGGGAACGGGGCGATCTTGAGGGCTCGATGGGCCCCTTGTGACCCCATTCACGCATGTCCATGGCCGGCCTGCGGCCGGACGTCGGACGGAACCCGACAACCGGGCCGAAGCGTTTGAATCGAATCCACGAAATGGGCAGCTATGAGCGACGACCCGCTTTGGTACAAGGACGCGATCATCTACCAGATGCACGTCAAGGCGTTTCAGGACGCCAACGGCGACGGCATCGGCGATTTCGCCGGCCTGGCGCAGAAGCTCGACTACATCCAGGAGCTGGGCGTCAACACCATCTGGCTGTTGCCGTTCTATCCGTCGCCATTGCGCGACGACGGCTATGACATCGCCGACTACACCAACGTCCATCCCGACTACGGCACGCTCGAGGACTTCCGCCAGTTCATCCAGGAGGCGCACCGGCGCGACCTGAAGGTCATCACCGAGCTGGTCATCAATCACACGTCCGACCAGCACCCGTGGTTTCAGGCCGCCCGGCTTGCGGCGCCGGGATCGCGCGAGCGCGAGTTCTACGTATGGAGCGACGACGACAAGAAGCTTGCCGGCACCCGCATCATCTTCACGGACACCGAATCGTCGAACTGGGCCTGGGATCCGGTGGCGCGCCAGTACTACTGGCATCGCTTCTTTTCCCATCAGCCGGATTTGAACCACAACAATCCGGAAGTGGTCGAGGCAGTGATCCGGGTCATGCGCTTCTGGATGGACATGGGCGTCGACGGCATGCGGCTCGACGCCATTCCCTACCTGTGCGTGCGCGAAGGCACGAACAACGAGAACTTGCCCGAGACGCACACAGTGCTGAAGCGCATGCGTGCCGCGATGGACGAGAGCTACACCGGCCGCATGTTCCTGGCCGAGGCCAATCAATGGCCCGAGGATGTGCGCGAGTATTTCGGCGAGGGCGACGAATGCCACATGGCGTACAACTTTCCGCTCATGCCGCGCATCTTCATGGCGGTGGCGCTCGAGGATCGGTATCCGATCGCCGAGATCATCCGCCAGACGCCGGACATCCCGGACAATTGCCAGTGGGCCATCTTCCTGCGCAATCACGACGAGCTGACCCTGGAGATGGTCACCGATCGCGAGCGCGACTACATGTACAAGATGTACGCGAATGAGCCGCGCATGCGGGTGAACGTCGGCATCCGCCGGCGGCTCGCCACACTGCTCGGCAACGACGTCGACCGCATCAAGCTCATGAACAGTCTGCTGCTGTCCATGCCCGGCTCGCCGATCATCTATTACGGCGACGAGATCGGCATGGGCGACAACATCTATATCGGCGATCGCAACGGTGTGCGCACGCCCATGCAATGGAGCATCGACCGCAACGCCGGCTTCTCGCGCGCCGACCCGCAGCGACTCTATCTGCCGGTGATCATGGATCCGATCTATGGGTATCAGGCCGTGAACGTGGAAGCCCAGAGCCGCGACCCATCGTCGCTGTTGAACTGGACGCGACGCATGCTCGCCGTGCGACGGCAGTTCCAGTGTTTCGGCCGGGGCTCGCTGGAGTTCGTGCGACCGCAGAATCGCAAGATCATCGCGTACGTGCGCAGCGACGGGCACGAGATGATCTTGTGTGTCGCGAACCTGTCGCAGACGGCGCAGGCGGTGGAGCTGGACCTGTCGAAATACAAAGGTCGCGTGCCGGTGGAGATGCTCGGTCGGAATGCCTTTCCGCCCATCGGTGACTTGCCCTATTTCCTCACGCTGCCCGCGCACGGCTTTTTCTGGCTGCAGCTGAGCGATTCGGCGCCGCCGCCGAGCTGGCACGTCGAGCGCCTGCCCGCGACCGAGTTGCCTGTGCTCGTGCTCACGGAGGGATTGGCCACCTTCCTCACGGAAGTGACTCAATCAGCCAATGGCGGGCTCATGCGTCGCACGCTGCAGCAGCTGGAAAGCGAAGTGCTGCCGGAGTTCATCGGTGCGCGCGGCTGGTTCTCGCATCATCGCAGTGAGATCGCATCGGTTCATCTCGGGCCGCGCAGCCTGTGGCGATACGAACAGCGCGTGTACTTGATCAGCTTCGTCGACGTCGATGGTGCGATCGGCCGGCGGCGCTACATCATGCCGCTCACGATCGGTTGGGAGGACGGCGTCGACGCTGTGCTCAAGACCGCCGAGTGGACGCTGGCCAAAGTTCGTCAACACGCACGCGCCGGCGTGATGATCGACGCGTTCGCCGATCCGATCTTCTGTCTCGGTCTGATCCAATACATGGCGCAAGGCGAGTCCATACCGTTCGCCGGCGGCGAGCTGCGCTTCGAAGCTCGCGGACCGTTGCCGCCGCTGCCCGAGCCGGACCTGCAGAATGTCCGTCACGTGGGCACCGAGCCTACCAATACCAACATCGTCATCGACGAAGTGCTGTTCATGAAGGCGTATCGCAGCGCCGAGCGCGGGCCGAATCCCGATTTCGAGATGTCACGGCTGCTGACCGATGCGGGCTTCAAGTCCGCCGCGCCGATGCTCGGTCACATCGTGTGGGACGATCAGATCCCGACGCTGCTGGTGTCGCTGTTTTCTTATGTGCGCAACCAGGGCGATGTGTGGAATTACACGCTCAACCATCTCGAACGACACGTAAGTTTGATCTCGTCGCAGGATTCGAGCGCACCGGAAGCTCCGCACGCCCTGTTCACGACACAGGTGCAGACACTGGGCCGGCGTATCGGTGATATGCACGCGATCCTGGCGCGCTCGGAAGATGTGGCGTTCGCACCGGAACCGATCCGCTCGCAAGATCTGTCGCGTTGGTACAGCGCTGTGCAGTTCGACACTGAGGCGGCGCTCAATGCGCTCAATCAACGACTGCCAGCGTTGTCGGACGGCGTGCGCACTCGCGCGGAACAACTGATCAATGCGCGCGAGCGCCTGTTTGCTCACATCCGCGAGCTGACCGCGGCGCCTATCGACGGTCTGCGCACACGCATCCATGGCAACTTGCACCTGGCCAAGGTCATGGTGGCCGCGGACGACTTCCTGATCACGGGCTTCGAAGGCGACACGACGCTGCCGTTGGAAGAGCGGCGTCAGAAAGATTCACCGCTGCACGATGTGGCGAGCGTGCTGGTGTCGTTCCAGTACGCCAAGACAGTTGCGTTGGATCACGCGCTCGCGCATCGACCGGAGCTGCGCGAACGGTTGGAGCCTGAGCTCGGGAAATGGCAGCTCCTGACGACTCGCGCCTTCATGCAGGGCTATCGGCGCGGCGTCATCGAGTCCGGCATCCTGCCTTCGACCGAAGCGAGTACGCAGCGGCTGCTGAAGTTGTTCATGGTCATCCGCACCGTGCATGCGCTACGGCATGAGCTGGCGCAGCGTCCCGAAATGCTGCCCGCGGCGATCGATGCCTTGCATGAACAACTGAATGCGCCGCTCGAATAGGAGCTAACCGAAGCTTTCTGTAGTGTAGAGCCACACCTGCATGTCGGATGGCCAGAAGTCGGCTGGCCACCCCGCTTTCAGCTTCAGATGTCGAATGAACTGCCGGGCATCGGGCAGTTGCTCCCACACCGCCGGCAGAAACGTGGTGCGCCTCGCGCCTGCCTGCAGAATCACGCCATCCAATCCCGGCCGCAGCGTCTCCAAGAGCTCTGCCTCGCTGAGCACGTCACAGCGCTCGGGCTCGCTCAGCACCGAGATCCCGAGGCCCGTGCTGGTCCATTCATGCGCTGTGAGGTGTGGGAATCTTGGATCGGCGAAGGCGGAGGCATACGCGTTGTTCCAAACGTCGATGTGCAACGGTCGCGTCGCTTCGATGGTCCCGCAGCAACCGCGCAGATCCTCCCCGACGCGCAATGTGACAAACGACGCGCCGGGACGAATCAATTCGATGTGCAACGGCGGCCCGTCATAGGGCGCCCGCTCGCCCGTTGGCAGCGATGCCTCGATCGACGTACGTGCCAGCGACAGCAGCTCGGAGCGTTGTGCGGGGCTCAGCGTCATCGAGCCGACTCGTGCAACGCGAACGCTCCGTAGCCCACGACGCGGCTGCGATCGCCGGCCGTGTCGCCGGAATTGCACCGGGCAATCTCTTCGATACGCGCGCTCCGCTGTCGGGCCAGGAACGTCAGTCCGTTGATCCCTGTGCAACCGCAGGCTTGCTCGCCCGTGAGCGTTGCATCGTTGCGCAAGATCGCCGTGATGGTCTCCTCATCCACGGCGCGAGCTTCGTCGTAAGGTAAGTAGTGGCTGAGGTCGGAGCTGACCAGCACCAATGTTTCTTCGTCACCCCAGACATCGGCGAGGGCCGCCGCCACGGCCGGTGGAGAGGCAGTTCCCAATGCGATGGGCAGCAGCGTGAAATCGTCGAACATTGTCTGCAGGAACGGCAGCTGAACTTCCAGGCTGTGCTCGTTCGCGTGCGGAGCGTCGGCTTCGACGACCTGTTCATGTTCGAGCACACGCGCCTTGAGTTCGCGATCCACTGGCGCCATACCTAGCGGCGATTGAAAGCCCTCGGCCGACGGCACGGCCATCCCGCGCAGATAGACGCGATGGCTGGGACCGATGAGCACGATGCGACGAATTTGCTTACGCCGATGTACGACCTGTGAGTACGCGGCTCCGGCGATGGGGCCGGAATAGATATAGCCCGCATGCGGCACGATCAGAGCTTTCGGCACCGGGCCGGCGACGGTCGGCGCCTGTGATAAATACTCCGATACCGCGTCGCGCAGCTCTGCCGCGTCGCCTGGATAGAACAGGCCGGCCACGGCGGGAGGTCGAATTCTCGTGCTCACCGCGTTTCCCAGATCCTCTGATGGGCGCATGATGACTGAACGAACCAGACGTATACGCCGGTCCCGACAGCGATGAAAGACTACTCCACTGCGCAATGGCCAACTACACACTGGCACGCTCTAGATGACGGCCGCGTCCAGTGCGACGTGTGTCCCCGCGAGTGCCGCATGCACGAGGGGCAGCGCGGCTTGTGTTTCGTCCGCGGTGTCGAAGCGGGGCAAGTGAAGCTGTTCACCTACGGGCGCTCCAGCGGCTTCTGCGTCGATCCCATCGAAAAGAAGCCGCTGAATCATTTTCTGCCGGGCACATCGGTACTCTCTTTTGGCACCGCGGGCTGCAACCTGGCGTGCAAGTTCTGTCAGAACTGGGACATGAGCAAATCGCGCGAGATGGACACGCTCGCCGATCAAGCCACGCCCGAGATGCTGGCCGCGGCTGCGCGACGGCTGCAATGCGCCAGCGTTGCGTTCACTTATAACGATCCGGTCGTGTTCATGGAGTATGCGATGGACGTGGCCGATGTTTGCCGAGAGGCCGGCGTGAAGAGCGTTGCTGTCACGGCAGGTTACATCAATGCAGCGCCACGCGTCGAGTTCTACAAACACATGGACGCAGCCAACGTCGATCTCAAAGGCTTCACCGAGCGCTTCTACAAGAAGATCTGCGGCGCCGAGCTGGGCGCGGTGCTGGAAACGCTCGAATATCTGAAGCGCGAGACTTCAGTGTGGTTCGAGATCACCACGCTGCTGATTCCCGATGAGAACGATTCGGACGCCGAGCTGGACCAGATGACCCGCTGGATCATGGACAAGCTCGGCCCCGACGTGCCGTTGCACTTCACTGCGTTCCATCCCGATTGGAAGATGATGGACAAGCCGCATACACCGCCCGCCACTTTGACTCGTGCAAGAAACATCGCGCGCGCGAATGGACTGCGCTATGTCTACACCGGCAACGTGCACGATCCGGCTGGATCGAGCACCTATTGCGTGGGCTGCGGCCAGCGAGTCATCGAGCGCGACTGGTATGAGCTGGGTGAGTGGCAGCTCGACGCTGGCGGCAAGTGTTTGCACTGTGGCACGCAGCTGCCGGGTGTGTTCAATGGGGCGGCAGGGAAGTGGGGCGCGAAGCGGATGGCTGTGCGCCTGACTGCCATGGCACGCTAGCAGAAAGAAAAAACCCGCCGGTGACGCCACCGGCGGGCTTCCATGGTTCTGGCGCTCCAGGTCGCTCTAGACCGTTCCCTTAAAACCGCCACTGTCCCGTCAGCCAGAACGCATTCGCATCGTCCACGTCTTCCAGATCGATCTTCTCGTATTCGAGCTTGGCGTGCAGCCGTTCGAAGAACGTCATGCCGACGCCGACGCCGTACATCACATCTTCGCCGCTGTCATCGGAGTCGAAGTCGACGTCATCGATATCGCCGGTGATCTCCAGGTCGTAGAAGTAGTAACCCAGCTTGGCCGACAACTCTACGGGTCCTAACGGCAAGGTGCCGATGATGGCAGGTGCGAAGCCAGCCAGTTCTGCTCTGAACCTGCCGCCGTCGCCAGTGCTGGTGTCGAACTCGTCTTCGGGCCCCCCGAAATCGATATACGCTGCTTGCAGCGAAATATACGGATTCAAGCGCCAGCCGACGAACGCCTGCCATGCGGTGTCGTTGTCATCCAAACTGCTGAGGGCTTCATCGACGCCGTCGAGACCATCGATCTCGATGTTGAACTGGCCGACGCCGCCGCCGAGATACAAGCCTTCGTCGTTATCGGGCGACTGCGCGTACGCCGCGCCCGAGCCCAATGCCAACAGGGTCGCCGCGATAATTAGGCGATTCATGCACACACTCCTTTTTCGCAACTAGCGTGTGCAGAACGTTTGTTTGATGCGGCGGTTCCATGATGCGCGCGCGCTACTGGCCAAACACCCAGCGTATCAATTCTGCATGAACGGCTTCGCCGGAGCCGCCCTGAGCGCCAGGCGAGTTGACGATGATCACGACAACGTAAGTTTTTCCGGAAGCGGCGTTCACGAAGCCGGCGAGCGCGCTGACGTTGTCGAGGTGGCCGGTCTTCAAGCGAATGCGTCCCTGCATGCCCGGCGAGTTGAAACGATTGCGTAAAGTTCCATCGGTTGCGGACAGCGGCAGCGAGGCGGCAAATTCAGGCATGAACGGGCTGTGCCATGCCATATCCAGCATTTCGCCGAGGCCGCGCGCAGTCACTCGCTCGGCGCGCGACAAACCCGAACCGTTGTCGATCACGAACCCCGGCATCGCAATGCCGCGATTCTGCAACCACAAACGAATGGCGTCGCGGCCGCTTTCCACCGTGGCCGGCGGGCCGTATTTCTCCACGCCGAGTGTCAGCATCAGATGACGCGCCATCACGTTGTTGGAATATTTGTTCACCAGCCGGATGATTTCGGCGAGCGACATCGAGTCATGCTCGTGCAGCGGCCTGGCGTTGGCGGGCAATGTTTCCAGCCGCATCTCGCCGTCCATGGCACCGCCGGATTGATTCCACAAAGTGCGGAACGTGCCGTATGCATAGTCGGGTGCGGTCATGATTGCGCGCCCGATCGAGAAGCTGCCGCACGAGGCGGGCAACGCTCCGCCGACGACCACGGTGTTCGGATTGTCGATGGGGTCGGGCGTCGTGAACGTGACGCCCGATGTGAAGCACTTGCCGCCGGTCAGCCGGACTCGATTTTGTACATCGAGGTTGTGGGGCAGCGGATTGACCAGGATCAGTGGCCGGCCGCGCTGCTCGTTGGCGATGAGCGTGAAGCGCGACGTCTGGAAATTCACCATCAACGCGTCCGGCAGCACGTTGTAGCTGCGGAACGGTTGCGAATCGAAGTCGGCACGATTGCCTTCTGCCGGTGCGAAGTAACCGTGGTCGATGACGAAGTCGCCGCTGATCTTCGCGAGCCCTGCTGCGCGCAGGCTCTGCACGAAACGCCACCAATGCTCGGCCGTCATGTACGGATCGCCGCCGCCGACCACGAACAGGTCGCCGTTCAGCACTCCATTCGCCAGGGAGCCGTTGGTATAGGCGCGCGTTTTCCAGGTGTAGCTCGGGCCGAGCGAATCCAGCGCAACGTACGTCGTCAGCACCTTGATCACCGAGGCCGGGCTGCGCGGCTGGTTGTCGTTCACCTCGAGCACCACTGCGTTGGTGTTGGCGTCGCGCACGTAGATACTGACGTTCTTGGCCGGAATGCCGACGCGATTCATGACGCGTGCAACGGCAGGGGGCAGTTGCGAGTCGCGAGCCAGCGCGAGCGGGTGAAAAGCAGCGGCGATGAGCGCGACCAGCGCGACCAGAGGTTTGAGCATTCGTCGAGAAGTCAGGCCAGGCGATTTCGGGCGGCGGCCGGATTTTAGCAGTGTGGCGCGCGCTGGGGCGCTGCAAACTCGGCCCCGCGATGTTCTTCTGTACGGGTACGCCGCATACTTCGCACTCCTGCGGCGGTGGACTGACGGATCGACGATGCGGCGACTGTGGAATACGTTCCTGAAAGGGCTGGCAGCGGTGCTGCCGGTGGCGCTCACCGTCTACGTCGTATTCTGGCTGGCGAAGACCGCCGAATCGGTGCTGGGCGAACCGCTGCAAGCCTTGTTGCCCGAAGATCGCTATTGGCCCGGGCTCGGGCTGCTGGTCGCCTTCCTGCTGATCCTGTTCGTCGGCGCGCTGGTCGACGCATATATCGTGCAGCGCCTGTTCCGATATGGCGAATCGATCCTGGCGCGCATCCCCATCGTCAAGACCATCTTCGGCGCGTTCAAGGATTTCAGCCGCTTCCTGCCCGCCGGCGGCAAAGCCCGCGACCTGAAGCGTGTCGTGCTGTGGCGCTTCGGCAGCGCCCAGATGATCGGCTTCGTTACCGAGGAACAGCTGAACCCGAAGCTGTTTGGTGCGAACGGCGAGGACCTGGTCGCCGTGTACTTCCCCATGAGTTATCAGATCGGCGGCTACACCCTGTACTTGCACAAGGACGAGTTGCGAGAGACCGAGCTGTCGGTGGAAGAGGCGATGCGCCTGGTGCTGCTCGGCGGCGTCACCAGCCAGCACGAGCCGGCGCAGGAAACGGATAGAGCCCGGCCGGTCTGACGGTTAGGGTGGCCCTGAATGAACATTGGTGACATACCGGTCCGCACCCCGTTCCCGTGGCAGGTGCTGCTCGACTATTACTCGCATCGTCTCACGCCCGGCTTCGAGTCCGTCGAGGGCGGGCGCTATCAACGTCTCATGGGCAAGCGGACCATTACCGTGGAGTACGCGGCCAGGCCGTCGCGGCTGATCGTGTCCGCGAACGGTCGCGTCAATGCGGATGAAACATTGGCCGCCGCCGCCAGGTTGTTCGATGTCGAGCATGATCACGCTCTGATCCATGAGCATCTGCACCGCTCCAAGCCGCTGCAGCAACGCCTGGCGAATCTGCCTGGCATGCGGCCGCTGGGCGCGTGGTCGCCGTTCGAGCTTTGCATACGAACCATCCTTGGCCAGCAAGTGACGGTCGCCGCTGCCGGCACGCTGATGCGCCGGCTGGTGGAGCGATGTGGATCGGTTACGCCGGAGTGTGTGGTCGCGGCGGATGTTTCTAACATGGGCATGCCAGGCAAGCGGGCGGCGGCGTTGCAGTCCTTCGCACAGGCGATCGTCGACGGGCGAGTCGATTTCTCGCAGCCTTGGGCGCAAGTGGATACGGCATTACAAACATTGCCGGGGTTCGGTCCGTGGACCCGCGCATACCTGGCGATTCGTTTGGGCAGAGACCGGGATGCCTTTCCTGCGTCCGACATCGGTTTGATCCGTGCCGCGAAGGTGGCAACACCGGCGGAACTGCTTAAACTGGCCGAAGCCTGGCGGCCGCTGCGGGCCTACGCGGCGATTTATCTATGGGCCGTCGCCTAGCCATTTTTCGCCCTTGCGGCGGCTGTGTTTGTGATGCGGCTCTCGGCCTGCCAAATACTGGCCAACAACTGCCAATTCTTGTCACCTGCGCGCTGTCACACGAACTGTGGCGGGTTTAACAATTTCACACTCTGCCTCGCGCGTGTTGAATCGGACTACTGCTAGGATTTGCTCATTCACTCCGTAACTGGAATCCAAGCGACGGTTTGGTCGTGTCCGACGCCAATCTTCGACAAATACGCGTACTGCACCTCGTGAGCGCCGGCGGCGTCGCGAGCTCCGTGCAGCCGTCGCTTTTCATGCCGCTGCTAACGCGCCTGCCGCGTCAGCGTGTGAAGGCGCAGGTCGCATGCCTGTCGCCGGGCGCCGTGCCCTCGGCGGTGCTGCGGCAGAATGGCGTGCCCACGTTCGATCTCGCGCTGTCGCGCAAACGTTTCTCGCCGAAAGCTTTCCAGGAGCTGGTGCAGTCGACGCGTCACTTCCGTCCCGATGTGATCCAGGCCTGGGGTCACACGGCGCAAGTGATATCGACGCTGCTCCGGAAGCGTTGCGATTGGAAGCCGCGCCTGGTGTGGAGCGTGTCGGATACGGTGCCGCTCGCCAAGAACCCGGGCTTCATCGATCGACAGAAGCTCAAATACGCTGCGAAGTTCTCCACGCGCGCCGATCGCATCGTGTACGCGTCGGAGTCGGGCGCTTCTCAACATCGCCGCGTTGGCTTCCCCGATGGCGGTCACGAAACCATTCCGCCGGGTGTGGATGCCACGCGCTTCAAACCGGACTTCGCGGCCCGACGCAAGCTGCGCGAGGAGCTGAGTTTGCCGGGCGAAACGTTCGTCGTCGGCATGGCAGCTCCGTTCCAGGCCGAATACGACCATACGACGTTGATTCGCGCGGTCGGCGAGCTGATCAAGACCAATCCAAACGTTGCCCTGGTGCTCGCCGGTCATGGCGTGCAGAAGGGCAATGCGCCGCTGATGGCGCTGATCGGCGGCGGTGCGCTGTCGACTCGCGTGCACCTGCTGGGCGAGTATTCCGACATCAACAGTTTGTACAACGCCTGCGATGTCGTTTGCTCCAGCTCGGTGAACGATCAGTCGCGCATGAATGTAGTCATGGCGATGCTGTGTGGCGTGCCGGTCGTGGCGACCGGCATCGGCGCGCAGGGCGAGTTGATCGGCCAGCACGGTGTGGCCATCGAGCCGGGCAGTCCGGCGGCCTTCATCAAAGGCATCACTCGCATCATGCAGCTTGCGCCAGAGAAACGAACTCACATGGCGCAAGGCGCGCGTAAGCACGCGCTGGCGAATTACGTGTACGTGCGGTCGCTGCAGAAATACTTGCAGCTCTACTACGATTTGATCGGGCGGCAGTTGCTGGTCGCCAAAGATCTGCCGACGCCGGAGATCGATGCGGCGCTCACGGTGCCGCCGGCGTTGCCGACCGAAGCCGAGATGAATGCGGCCAAGCGCAAGCCGATCACGGTGGTCGATCTTTCCGACCCGGATTCGCTGGAAAGCAAAGTTACCGAGCGGGAGCCGGATGAGCTGCCCAAGTGGCGGCTCGAACAGGAGCAGGAGCGGGCCAAGCGCGAGGCCGAGCTGGAAGCGAAAGTCGCGGCGAGCAAGTCGGTCGGCGATGTGCTGGAGGTGTTCGAATCCCAGCAAGTGAAGGGGCTCAGCTCTGAGTCGCCGATGACCGAGCGGGCGCGCGGTGTGGCCGATGATTCGGAAGAATTGCTGCCGCCGGAAATGCTGGCGGCCGAAGCACCACCGCCGCCGCGAGTATCGAACGGTCCCTCGAGCGCGAAGAAGCCTGTCGCTGCTGCGTCCACTTCGACTGCGGCACAGCCCGATGCGGCGAAACAAGCTGCTCTGAAAGCGGCGCGGATGGCGGCGCTTCAACCGATTGCTCCGACACCGAACAAGCCGGCGTCGCCCGTGACCAGGCCGCCGGCGACATCTCCAATGACACGTCCGCCCGTTTCCAGCACGCAGCCGCTGGAAACATTGCCGGAAGGCACGATGGCCGGGCTCGCTGCATTGAAGTGGCCGGCGGCTACCGATGTCACCTCGGCGACCGGCAAACAGAAGATCGACCTGAGCAGCACGCAGCCGCTCGGCACCTTGGCCCAGGATCTCGCCAACGCCGCGCTGGCCGGTGAGGATCTCTCTGACGCTGCCAAGCCCGATAGTTCCCAGTCGGATAGCTCCCCGACTCAGTCGCTCGAGCTGCCTGGTGATCTGCTGCCGCAGCGGCACGTCGTTGAAGCAGTCAGCCCGCCAGTCTCGCCGCCGCCTGCCGCCGAGTCGCCGATCGCAACTGGCAGCATGACGGAGTTCGGCGAGCTGACATTGCTGGCGACCGGCGAGTGGCAGGCCATGCAGCGCTCCGACACCAAGTCGGACGCCGCAAAGTCTGAAACCAAGGTCGAAACGAAGCCGGAACCTGCCAAGCCTGCGGAGCTTAGCGGCGCCCAGACGCTGTCACTCATTGCAAAGGCCGCTCCGGTCGCAGACGAGCTCGCGCTGCTTCCCGAGCCCGCAGTCGAGCCCAAGCGCGCCGCCAACGGCAAGTAACGCGCTTACTTCGCCTTCGCTAACGAAGCCGCGTCCTTCGCGAGGGCTTCGATCGCTGCCCAATCGCCCGCGCGGATCTTGTCCGTCGGTGCGACCCACGAGCCGCCGACGCACGCCACGTTGGGCAGCGCCAGGAAGTCCGGTGCAGTCGCACGGCTGATGCCGCCGGTCGGGCAGAACACCACTTCGGGGAACGGCGCACCAAGCGCCTTCAACATGCCGATGCCGCCGGCCTGTTGGGCAGGAAACAATTTGAACGTGTCGTAGCCCCAAGCCAATCCCGCCAGCAGCTCAGTCGGCGTCATGATTCCAGGCAGCATTGGGAACGAAGCAGCGCGCGCCGCGGCAGCCATCTCCGCAGTGAGTCCAGGGCTCACGCCGAACTGCGCACCCGCATTCCCCGCCGTCACAAAATCTCCCGGACGCGCCAGCGTTCCCACACCCACCACCGCATCGGGCACCGCTTTACGCATCGCTTCGATGGCGGGCAGCGCTGCCGGCGTGCGCAATGTGACTTCCAAAACACGCAGGCCGCCGGCGCACAGGGCGCGAGCGAGCGGCACGGCGTGATCGATGTGCTCGACGGTGATCACGGGAACAACGGGAGCGAGCGCGAGAATGGAGCGAATATTCATGAGATCGATGTAGATGATATTGAAGAATGACTGGTCACTCAGAGCCCGCCATAGACGGAAGCAGCGCCTGCTTCCGCATCCCCCGAGGCGGCCCGGAACGTAGCAAACAACTCCCGGCCCATGCCGAAGTTGTTTCGACTCAAATCCGGCCTCGGCACGACGCGACTACGCAGCACCGCGTCGGAAACCTTCACCTCGAGCACGCCGGTATAGCTGTCGAGAAGAATGATATCGCCGTCCTGCACCTTCTCGAGCGGACCGCCCGCGAGACATTCCGGCGTCATGTGGATTGCAGCCGGCACCGCGCCCGAGGCTCCGGACATGCGGCCATCCGTGACCAGCGCGACTTTAAAGCCCTTGCTCTGCAGAGACGTGAGCGTCGGCGTCAGCTGGTGCAGCTCCGGCATACCATTGGCGCGTGGACCCTGGTAGCGAACGACTACGACACAATCGCGCGACAGTTCGCCGGCCTTGAATGCCTTGATCACATCCTCCTGATCGTTGAACACGCGCGCGGGCGCTTCGACAACGCGATGCTGTGGCTGGACTGCCGACGTCTTGATCACGCCGCGGCCCAAATTTCCCCGCAACACTTTCAGCCCGCCGTCGGCGCCGAACGGATCGGTAATCGGCCGCAGGACTTCGTTGTCGCCGCTCTGAGCAGGAGCAGGCCGCCATTCCAAACCATTGGATGACAGCCAAGGTTCGCGCGTGTACGCGTCGAGCCCCTGGCCGACGACGGTGACCGTGTCCTGATGCAACAAGCCGGAGCTGATCAGCTCGCGGATCAGGAAGCCAATGCCGCCAGCGGCATGGAAGTGATTCACGTCGGCGGCGCCGTTCGGATAGATGCGAGCCAGCAACGGCACAATCTCCGAGAGGTCGCTGAAATCGTCCCAATTGATGACGATGCCCGCGGCATGGGCCATCGCGACGAGGTGCAATGTATGGTTGGTGGAGCCGCCGGTGGCGAGCAGGCCGACGATCGCATTCACGATGGCGCGCTCGTCAACCGTTTGGCTCAGCGGCAGATACTCATCGCCAAGCGCAGTGATCTTCGCGGCGCGCCGGGCGGCAGCGCTGGTGAGCGCATCGCGCAGTGGCGTGTTCGGAGTGACGAAGGCCGCGCCCGGCAGGTGCAGGCCCATCACTTCCATCATCACCTGATTGCTGTTGGCCGTCCCATAGAACGTGCACGTGCCTTGCGAGTGATAACTCTGCGCTTCCGATTCGAGCAGCGCGTCGCGGCCGACTTTGCCTTCTGCAAACAACTGCCGGATGCGCGCCTTCTCTTTATTCGGAATTCCCGAAGTCATCGGCCCGCCCGGCACGAAGATGGTGGGCAGGTGGCCGAACGTGAGCGCGCCCATCAACAGGCCCGGCACGATCTTGTCGCACACGCCGAGGCACAGCGTGGCGTCGAACATGTTGTGAGATAGCGCGATGGCCGTGCTCATCGCGATCACGTCACGACTGAACAGCGACAGCTCCATGCCCGGCTGACCTTGCGTCACGCCGTCGCACATGGCGGGCACGCCGCCGGCGAACTGCGCGACCGCTCCCACTTCGCGCGCGGCCAGCTTGATCAGCTCCGGATAACGCTCGAGCGGCCGGTGCGCCGACAACATGTCGTTATAAGAGGAAACGATAGCCAGATTAGGCCAACGCGCGACGCGCAGCCTGTCTTTGTCCTGCATGTCCATGGCCGCGAAGCCATGCGCCAGATTGGTACAAGACAAGCCCGAGCGAGTGGGTTTATCGCTGCGTTGTGCTTCTCGCATGCGCTCCAAATAGGCGCTGCGGGTGGGTTGGCTGCGCTCGCGAATCCTCTCGGTTACGGCGCGCACGCGTTCATGCAGGGGTGCGCTGGTCTTCATGTGTGCTGGGGGTCCTCAATCGTGCCCATGATTCTACCGTCTCACGCGGCGCATCGCCTCGGCGCTTCACGCTATCATCTGGCCCACTTTGGAATTGCAGACCGCTCGCCGAAACAAATGTCCACCAATTGTCTCGTCGTTCGTTTGCGGGCGTCACACTAGGGCGCTAACTTAGCGGGCTGCGATCGAGATTTCCTGCAAGGCGTCAGTATTCATGCAACCTCTTCCGACTTTCGATCTGGTCCTGTTCGGCGGCACGGGTGATCTGGCCATGCGCAAGCTCCTGCCGGCTCTGTATCGCCGTAAGGCGTCCGGCTATCTGTCTCCCAAATCGCGCGTGCTCGGCGTAGCGCGGAGCGAGTTGTCGCGCGATGAGTATCTCGCGCAAGTCCAGGCCAGCTGCCAGACCTACCTCGGCAAGGATTACGACGAGAAACGCTGGGCAGAATTTGCACAGCACGTGGACTATGTGAAGGTCGATGCCTCGGCCCCCGAGGACTTCGCCGGCCTGAAGAAGAAGCTCGAAGGTTGTGATGAACACGGGCGCGCGTTCTTCCTCTCGGTCGCGCCGGACCTGTTCGCACCCATTTGCGAAGGCCTCGCGACACATTCCCTCGCAACACCGAATTCGCGCGTCGTGCTGGAAAAGCCGCTGGGTCACGACCAGGCGTCCTCGGCACAGATCAATGAGCGCGTCGGTCGGATCTTCAGCGAGCAGCAGATCTTCCGTATCGACCACTATCTCGGTAAGGAGACAGTGCAGAACCTGCTGGCGCTACGTTTCGGTAACACGCTGTTCGAGCCGCTGTGGCGCCGGGGCCGTGTGAAGCACGTGCAGATCACGGTCGCCGAAGAGCTCGGCGTCGAGCGTCGCGCCGGCTTCTACGATGAGACCGGCGCGTTGCGCGACATGGTGCAGAACCATCTCCTGCAACTGCTCTGCATTATTGCGATGGAGCCGCCGGCCACCTCGGATCCGGATGCGATGCGCGATGAAAAGCTGAAAGTGTTGCGCGCGTTGCGTCCGTTGCGAGGCCGCGATGTCCTGCACAAGACGGTGCGCGGCCAGTACAAGGCCGGCGCGGCCGGCGGCAAGCCGGTGGTCGGGTATCTGGATGAAAAGGACGTGCCGGAGAACAGCAAGACCGAAACGTTCGTCGCCTTGCGCGTCGATATCGATTCGTGGCGCTGGGTCGGCGTGCCGTTCTATCTGCGCACCGGCAAACGACTGCAGGAAAAGCTGTCCGAGATCGTGGTGACCTTCGAGGATGTGCCGCTGTCCATCTACGAGCGCCCGGACACGCCGCAGGCGCTGAACCGCCTGGTGATCCAGCTGCAGCCGGACGAAAGCATCGAGCTCACCGTGCTGGCGAAGTTTCCTGGTGAGGTGATGCGGCTGCGGCCGGTCAACCTGAGCCTGGATTTCTCCGAAACGTTCAAGGCGCCGCGCCTGGATGCCTACGAGCGCCTGCTGACCGACGTGTTGAAGGGCAATCTGACCCTGTTCATGCGCCGAGACGAGCTGGACGCCGCCTGGCAGTGGATCGATCCCATCCGCGAGGCCTGGGATCAGTCGGACGAGGCGCCCAAGACCTATACCGCCGGCAGCTGGGGCCCGGCCGCCGCCAGCGCATTGTTGGGTCGGGATGGCTTCGCTTGGCGTAACGAGCTGTAATAAGAGGTAGTTGTAGCGGCAGTGAGAACTCCATGAGCTGGGTGCACGAACACCGCTTTCCCGATTCGCTGGCCCTGGCCCATGCGCTGTCGGGCGAGATCAAAGTCGATCTCGAGGAAGCGATTCAGGAGCGGGGTGCGGCCAGCCTGGTGGTCTCGGGCGGGCGTACGCCCGCCAGGCTGTTCGAGCAGCTGCGCGCCGAGGCGCTGGACTGGTCCAAGATCTGGGTCACGCTGGCGGACGAGCGCTGGGTGGAGACCACGGCGGCCGCGAGTAACGAGAAACTGGTGCGGGAAACCCTGCTGACCGGCCCGGCCGCGGCGGCGCATTTCGTGGGATTGAAGAATCCGGCGCCGGCCCCCGAGGCGGGTGCCGATTGGGCCACTCGCGCGTTGACCCGAGTGCCGCACCCGTTCGATGTGGTGCTGCTGGGGATGGGCGATGACGGCCACACCGCGTCGCTGTTTCCGGGCTCGCTGGCCTTGGGCAAGGCGCTCGACCGGTCGGTCCCGCCGGGCTGCATCGCCATCAACTCGCTGACGGCGCCGCATGCGCGCCTGAGTTTGAATCTGTCGGCGTTGCTGGACTCGCGCCGTATTATTTTGCATATCGAGGGGGAGTCGAAGTGGCAGGTTTATCAGCGCGCGAAAGCGGCGGGGCCGGTGGCCGAGTTGCCAGTGCGCTCGGTGCTGCACCAGAAAGAAGTGCCCATGGACGTGTACTGGGCGCCGTGACGAGCCGCCGCCCATGAGCCGAACAGCAATTCCTCCGCGCCTGATCGCGGACATCGGTGGCACCAACGCCCGCTTCGCGCTGCTCGATGGCATGGATCGGCGCGATGAGGTCGTGCTGGCGTGCGCCGACTATCCCGATCTGGTGTCGGCCGCCGAAGAATATCTGCGGCGCGTCGGTGCGAAGAGCAGCGGTCGTCCGCTGGAAGCCGCGATTGCGATCGCAGGCCCGGTCACCGGCGACATCATTCGCATGACCAATCACGTGTGGCAGTTCTCGGCTGCCCACACGCGGCAGCAACTGCAGCTGCGTCGTCTCATCGTCCTGAACGATTTCACCGCGCTCGCCATGGCGGTGCGCCATCTGAAGGGCAGCGACCTCGAGCAGATCGGCGGCGGCAAAGCGCAGCCGAACGCACCGATCGCCGTCATCGGTCCTGGCACGGGCCTGGGCGTTTCCGGGTTGATTCCCTCGGGCGAGCACTGGATCCCGCTGCAAGGCGAGGGCGGTCATGTGACGTTGTCCGTGATGAACGAGCGTGAGCTCGCGGTGCTTCAGCAGCTCCAGCAGCGTTTCTCACATGTCTCTGCGGAGCGCGTGATTTCGGGGCCGGGACTGGTCACGTTGTACGACGCGATCTGCGGTGTCGAAGGTGTGATTCCCGAGGTGCTCACACCGCCAGAGATCACCAAGCGCGCGCAGGAAGGAACATGCCGCTTGTGTTTCGAAACGGTCAGCATGTTCTGCGCGCTGCTCGGCACGATGGCCGGCAACCTCGTGCTCACACTCGGTGCGCTCGGCGGTGCTTACATCGGCGGCGGCATCGCGCCTGGATTGGGGCCGATGTTCACCAGCTCGCGCTTCCGCGACCGGTTCGAAGACAAGGGTCGATTCACCGATTACGTTTCGCGCGTGCCGACGTTCGTCATACGCGCTGAGCTGCCGGCACTGCTCGGCCTGGCCAGTGCGTTCACCGACCCGGGGCCGCGGCTGGAAGCCCAGTAATCCGACTCAGGATCCCTGGCACACGGATTGCAACGCAGTAGGCATCGGAACATCGGTTCCACCTACTAACTCAAGTGAGCGTGCATCCGTGCGTGTGCTCGTCATCGCTGAATCCGCCGATGGAGCGGAGATCCTGAAGTCGGGCGTGCAGCTGGGCGGTCATGAACTGACCGACGTCCTGCCCCTGGACAGTGCTTTGTCACCGGCGCTGCAACGGGGCAAGCCCGACGTGCTGTTGCTGGAGGCGCGTTCGCCTTCGCTGGATCTGCTGGATCGGCTGCTCGACGCCATGGGCTCGACGGCCATGCCGTTTGCAGTGTTCGCGGGCGATGCCTCGTCGCAGGCCATTGAAAATGGCGTGCGCGCGGGCGCCGCGGCCTATGTCGTCGACGGGCTCGAAGCAGCGCGCGTCCCGGCAATTCTGCAGGTTGCCCTGGCCCGGTTCGATTTCATCTCCGGCCTGCGCAGCGAGCTGGGCCTCGCCCAGCAGAAGCTGGCTGAACGAAAGTTCGTGGAGCGCGCCAAAGGCCTGTTGATGAAGGCGCGCAATCTGAGTGAAGACGAGGCCTATCACACGCTCCGGCGCATGGCGATGGAGCGTAATCGGCGCATGGGAGACGTGGCCAAATCGGTGATCGAAATGGCCGAGCTGCTGAATTAGCGGGCTGATCGACTTGGTGCAGACCCTGCGCCGCCTGCACCAGAAATGATCTTTCCTAGAGCTTCACCAGGCTGCTGACTTCCAGCAGCCGATGACTCGGCACGCCGAAATGGATTGCGGCGAGCTGGCTGTTGCGACCCATGAGAGCGAACAGGCGTTTGCGCCACAGGGGCATGCCCGAGCCCGAGGTGAATATCGGGTTCTCCCGGCCGACCACGTACACAGTCGAGTCCGGTTCATACGGCACGCCTTTCTCTTCAGCGCCCCGAAGTGCGGCGACGACGTTCGGCGTTTCCATGAAGCCATAACGCGCGACGATCCGGCACATGCCTTCGCCGAGGTTTTGCACCTCGATGCGTTCTTCCGGTTGCACGAACGGCACTTCCGGCCGCACGAAGGTGAGCAGCACGTTGCGATTGTGCAGGACCCGATTGAACTTCAGATTGTTCAACAACGCGCGCGGCATGCCGCCCGCTTCGGCCGCGAGGTAAACCGCGGTGCCCTCGACCCGTGTGGGCGGCTCTTTCTCCACCATCGTCATGAAATCGCGCACCGGCATTTGCTCGCGAGCAATCAGCCACGCCAGCGTGCGACGGCCTTCCTGCCACGTGCTCATCAAAATATACACACCGATGGCCACGGCGATCGGCAGCCAGCCGCCGTCGTCGAACTTCAGCAGGTTGGAGAAGAAGAACGCCAGCTCCGCGATCAGGACCAGCGACAGCAGCGCGATGATCTTGCGGTTGTGCGGCTCCATGCGCACCCGGAGCAACATCATGACCAGAATGGTGTCGATCAGCATCGTGCTCGAAATGGCGATGCCGTACGCGCCGGCCAGTGCGCTCGACGAACGGAAAGTAAGGATCAGCGTCAGTGTGCCCGCGAACAGCAGCCAGTTCACGGACGGCACATACACCTGACCAATCTCTTCCTCCGAAGAGTGCAGGATACGCAAGCGCGGCAGGTAACCCAGGTTCAACGCCTGGCGCGTGATCGAGAACACGCCCGAGATCACGGCCTGCGAAGCGATCACCGTCGCGCACGTCGCCAGCACGATCAAGAACGGCAGCAGCCAGCTCGGCGCGAGCAGATAAAACGGATTCTTGATGGCCGTCGGATCGGACAGCAACAGCGCGCCCTGGCCGAAGTAATTCAGCACCAGCGCCGGCCACACGATCATGAACCAGCCCCGGCGGATCGGCGAGCGACCGAAGTGGCCCATGTCGGCGTACAGCGCTTCACCGCCGGTCACGGCGAGAAACACGGCGGACAACGTGACGAATCCCATGACGCCGTTGTCGATGAAGAAATGCACGGCATACAGCGGGTTGATCGCGAAGATCACGTTGGGCGATTCCGCGATGTGACTTACGCCGAGCGCCGCGAGTGTCAGGAACCAGAGCAGCGTGATGGGGCCGAACATTCGGCCCATGGCGCCCGTGCCATGACGCTGCATGAGAAAGAGCGATGTGAGAATGAGCACGGCGCCGGGCAAGACGAAGCGCTCGAGTTTCGGTGTGGCGACCGTCAGGCCCTCCATCGCGCTCAACACCGAGATCGCGGGTGTGACGAAGCCGTCGCCGAAGAACAGCGCAGCGCCAAACAAACCGACCGCGCTCACCGGCGCCCACACTTTCCAGTTGGTGCTGGCCGTGGAGACCAGAGTGCTGAGTGCGAGCACGCCGCCTTCGCCGCGGTTGTCGGCACGGAGCACGATGCCGAGGTATTTGATCGAGATGACCAGCACCAGCGACCAGAGGATCAAGGACAGCAGGCCGAGAATGTTCGCCTCGTTCACGGCGATGCCGTGCTCGGGATTGAAACATTCGCGCAGGGCGTACAGAGGGCTGGTGCCGATATCGCCGAAGACCACGCCGAGCGCAGCCAGCACCAGTTTGCGATCCGCGCCGTTACGGTCACCGTCGGCGGAGTCGGATGAGCGGAGGCCCATGATGTTGTTGTTACACGCTAGGCGCGGCGGCAGCCGCCAAGGGCGCGGGATTCTAGAGGATTCGGAGGGCGCCGGCGAAGTGCGCCGTCACACGGTCAGTCGGCCAGCCGGGCCAGCCAGGGGGCGATCAGCATGCCGAAGGCCGCGCCAACCACGGCGGTGATGCTGACACGGAGGTAATCGATGGAGTTGCCACCCAGCTCGGCGGCGCCCTGGGCCACCAGGTTGTTGGTGATGCCGGAGCTGTCCAGCCAGCTCATGAGCGCCACAGCGAGCACGATGCCGCCAATGATGCCGGGGATGACAAAAGCCAGCGTGCGGCGCCACTTGCGGCTCAGGGACTGCATCTGTTCCTGCCATTCCTGCTCGAGCCGGCGGCGGGCTTCCAGCCGCTTGCTCTCATCGATGGCGTCGATTTGCGCGAACAGGGCCTGGTCGAAGTTGGCGTCGAGCTTGAGCTGCGGGGCGGACTCGACCAGCGCCTCGTCCAGTGCCTCGAATTCCGGCAGGCTGCGCTGACACAGCCCGCAGGCTGCCAAATGGGCTTCGAACGCCGCGCTTGCCGCGTCGTTCAGCTCGCCATCCAGCCAGTCCTGGAGGGCGTCGTCCCATTGTGAGTGATCGTTAGGCTGCTTCATGGTCAGGCGGCGGTGGCGGCCTCCGCTTCCTTGTTCAGCTCGATTAGGCGCTTACGGGCGCGATGAAGCAAGGCTTTGACCGTGCCCAACGGCAAGCCGAGGCTGGCCGCGGTCTGGTCGTAGGACTTGTCCTCCATATAGAACAGCACCACGGCCTGGCGATACCGCTCGGGCAGCTGGTCGAGCAGCTGCCCGACGCTGACCGTGGCCGAGTCGTCGGCTTCCGGCGCGGCCAGGGCGGCGACGGCGGGGTTGTAGCCGTCCTCGTCGTCGCTCTGGTCCAGCGACACCGTCGGCTTGCGCTTGCGGATCTCGGACAGGGCGCCGTTCTTGGCGATCGCATAGATCCAGGTCGACAGCTGCGACTGCCCGGCGAAGCCCGGCAGGGCTTTCCAGACGCGCAGGAGCACGTCCTGGGTGCAGTCTTCAGCTAGTGCGTGATCGCGTAACATACTGAATATGAGGCGGAAAACCTTATCCCGATAACGTGGCAACAACAACGCGAACGCCTCGCGATATTGCTTGGCCTGCAGCCGCTCTTGAATATCGGCGTCTGCCTGGAAAGCTGACGAGGACGTCATTGGCTGTTGGGACGTGTGGGGGTGGGGAAAAGGTTGCAGTGGGCTCACTTTAACAATGTGAGCGATTTATTAGTCCTAACACCGCCGCCGTCGACCGGTTACAACGGGTTGTTCACCGACCCCGTATAGATCGTCTATATCGGCATTGGCCGGTGCAACCTTTTTACCGGCGGGGCGCGTCCCAACCGCACGTTTGGAAACTTGGCACTTCGAGGCAGGCACCATGCTCAGCGATCTCGTCCCGGTACTGGCCGTCATCTTTTCGATGGGCCTGCCGCTATCTGCCCTCATCATCTGGATCGCCCTGAATCACCGTAAGCGGGTGCGCCTCATCGAGCTGAGTCACGCCGAGCGCATGGCCGCCATCGAGCGCGGCATGGAGGTTCCGCCGCTGCCGCTGGAGCTGCTCGACGGCCGTCGCACCACCCGGCGCCGCAGCTCGCTGCTGCCCGGGCTGGTGTGGTTCTTCATCGGCCTGGCCACGGTCGCCGGCTCGCTCAGCAGCGGCGACGACTTACCGGTGTGGTTCGGTCTGGTGCCGCTGGGCATAGGCATTGCCTACCTTATTTATTACGCGGTCGAAGGCCGCCACATCGAAGCTCGCCAGCATGAACAGGACCTGCGCGAGCGGGCCGAGCGCAACGGTCGATATTCGCAGGGTTCTGCAACCCTCTGAGCGCCGGCCGCATCCAAAACAAGAATTCGATTCGCAAGCCCGCCCAGGGCTCGTCCCGACAAGCTCGTCCAAATGAGTGCGCTGGCCGGAAGCCGGCGTCGAGGAGACGCTCATGCTCACGATTCGCAACCTGTCGAAGTCCTACGGCAGCGTGACCGCGCTACGCAATGTTTCCTTGCAGATTCCGCCCGGCATGTTCGGCCTGCTCGGCCCGAACGGCGCCGGCAAATCGTCGCTGATGCGGACCATCGCGACACTGCAGGATCCCGACACCGGCAGCATCACGTTCGACGGCGTCGATGTGATCGCGAACAAGATGGCGATCCGGCGCACGCTCGGCTACTTGCCGCAGGACTTCGGCGTCTATCCAAAAGTGAGCGCGCTCGGCCTGCTCGATCATCTTGCCGTGCTGAAAGGTTATTTGAATCGAAGCGAGCGCGCCGACGTGGTCGAGGCGCTGCTGCGACAAGTGAATCTGTGGGACGTGCGCAAGCGCAGGCTCGGCACATTCTCTGGCGGCATGCGCCAGCGCTTCGGCATCGCGCAGGCGCTGCTCGGCAATCCCGAGCTGGTGATCGTCGATGAGCCCACTGCCGGCCTCGATCCCGAAGAGCGCAATCGCTTCCTGAATCTGCTCGCCGATATCGGCGGCCAGGTCGTCGTCATTCTCTCGACGCACATCGTCGAAGACGTGACCGATCTGTGTCCACGCATGGCGATGATCTGCCGAGGCGAAGTGCTGATGAGCGGCGAGCCGCGCGAGGCCATCGCGGCGATGCGCGATCGGGTATGGAGCAAGCTGGTCAGCAAGTCGACGCTGCCGGACTATCAGTCGCGCTACACCGTGCTGTCGACGCGCCTCATCGCCGGCGAGCCGTTGATCCATGTGTACAGCGAGGCGCGCCCCGAAGATGGCTTCGCGGCCGTCGATCCGGATCTGGAGGATGTTTATTTCCAGCGCCTGCGCCAGCACGGCGCGACGCCGGCCAGCCGCGCAGCCGCCTGAAACCAACCGGGAGACGCGTATGTTCAGCGAATTCTTCCGTTTCGAGCTGCGTTATCAGCTGCGCTCGCCGTTGCCCTGGGTCGTGGCGCTGGTGTTCGCGCTGATGGCGTTTGCCGCGACCACCAGCGACATGATCACGATTGGCGAGGGCATCGGCAATGCCAATCGCAACGCGCCTTACGTCATCCTGACGTTCCTCGATGTGTTCTCGACACTCGGCCTGTTCGTCGCGGTTGCGCTGATCGCGCAGCCCTTGCTGCGTGATTTCGAACTCGGCACCGAGGAGCTGTTCTTCAGCAAGCCGCTGAACAAGGCGACCTATCTGTGGGGCAGGTTCGCCGCGGGCTCGTTCATGGCGTTGATCGTCATGATCATCACCGCATTGGGCATGATGCTCGGCTCAGTCATGCCGTGGATCGATCCGCAGCGGCTCGGGCCATTCTCGCTAGCGCCATATCTGTGGGGCTTCGGCGTCATGATCGTTCCGAATCTGCTGTTCAGCGGCGCGCTGCTGGCATTGCTCGCGGTGACGACGCGACGGTTGTTGTTCGTGTTCATCGGAGTGATTGCGTTCGTAGCGTTGTGGTCGATCTCCGGCGCACTCACCACGGACATCCAATACAAGACGATCTCCGCGCTGATCGATCCGCTCGGCGGCGAGTCCATCGCGCAGGTGATGCGCTACTGGTCGGTGGCCGAGCGCAACGCGCAGTTGCCGGAGCTGAGCGGCCTGGTGTTGTCGAATCGCTTGATCTGGGCCGGCGTCGCGGTGGTGTTTCTGGTGGCGACGCAATTGCTGTTCAGGCCGCAGCGGCAGCGGGCGAAGAAACGTTGGTGGCAGCGCTCGCGCAAGAGCGAAGAGACGCCGGTCAGTGCGCCACGATCTATCGCCAACGCGCCAGCGACGCCGCGATCATTCGACGCGGCGACCGCCTTCGGTCAATTCATTCATCTCGCGTGGTTCGACACAAAGTCGGTGCTGCGGAGCATTCCGTTCCTGGTCCTGCTGGCGTTCGGCCTGTTCAATTATCTGGGCAGCTCGCTCGCGATCGACAACACGTTCGGCACGCCCATCTATCCGGTTACGGCGCTGATGATGCAGTCGATGCAGGGCAGCTATCAGTTCCTGCTGATCATCATCGTCACATTCTACGCGGGCGATGTGTTGTGGCGTGAGCGTGACGCCAAGCTTGCCGAAGTGACCGACTCGTTGCCGGTGCCGAATTGGGTGCCGCTTTTGTCAAAGCTCGGCGCGATCACCGCGGTCGTCGTTGCCTTTGTTGGGTTCGGCGTGCTGGCGGCGATCGGCTATCAGTTGTGGCACGGTTATACGAACCTCGAACCGCTGGTCTATTTGCAGGCCGCCTTCATCGATGCCTGGCCCTGGGTGTTGATGGGTGCGCTGGCGCTGTTCCTGCAAGTGGTCAGCAATCAGAAGTTCATCGGCTATCTGCTGCTCATCCTGGTGTTGCTCGCCCAGATCGTGCTGGGCCAGATCGGCTACGAGCACAACTTGTATCTCTACGGTGGCGCGCCGGTCATGACGTACTCGGACATGAATGGGTACGGGCACCTGCTGCAGCCGTACGCGTGGTTCCAAACGTACTGGACACTGTTCGCCGCGATTCTGATCGTGCTCGCGAACGCATTCTGGGTGCGCGGGACGGCGTCCAATTGGAGTCGTCGTTGGCGCGACGCGTTGCGCAGCCTGCGCGGTCCGCAGACCGCAGTG
This sequence comes from Peristeroidobacter agariperforans, assembly GCF_004138335.1. Taxonomy (GTDB): domain Bacteria; phylum Pseudomonadota; class Gammaproteobacteria; order Steroidobacterales; family Steroidobacteraceae; genus Steroidobacter; species Steroidobacter agariperforans. The sequence goes on from NZ_RYFW01000001.1 coordinate 1,560,000, forward strand.
CTTGCCAGCCTGGCGCTGGCGTTCGTCGTCACGGGCGGTTGGATTTTCTATAACACCAATGTCATCAACGAGTATCTGCCTGAGGATGCGGCGCTGGATCGGCAGGCGCGCGTGGAGAAGGAATATCGGCAATTCAAGGATCTGCCACAGCCTCGGGTCCTCGATGTGCGCGCCGACGTGGATATCTATCCCGAGGAGCGCCGCTCGGTCATACGGGGTCACTATCGGCTGACCAACAAACACGACGTGGCGATTCCCGAGTTGCACGTGTACACGAACGTCAACTCGACCATCGAGGTGACCAAGCCCGCCGACTTGGTCCTGAAGAAGGAAGATCGCGAAGCCGGCGTGCGGATCTATGCACTGCGCGAGCCTCTGGCGCCCGGCGCCGCGCTCGATTTCGACTTCGTCCTCGAGCGCGCGGAACGAGGCTTCACCAACAGCGGCATGCCAGCGTCGACCGGCGCGGGCGACTTGCGCTCGACGCTCAATGCGAACGGCACGTTCTTCAACAGCAATGAGATGCCGCATTTCGGCTACGACGAGTCGCGTCAGATCCTGGATCGAAACGAACGTCGCAAGCGCGACCTGGGCGACGTGCCGCGCAAGGCGAAGCTGGAAGACGAGCATGCCCGCGGCACCATGGGCATCGTGGATTCCGACTGGATCAACTTTGAAGCGACGGTGAGCACCAGTGCGGATCAGATCGCGCTGGCGCCGGGCTATCTGCAGCGCGAGTGGACCGAGAACGGCCGGCGCTATTTCCATTACAAGATGGATCGGCCGATGCTGCCGTTCTATTGCTTCCTGTCGGCGCGCTGGGAGGTGAAGCGCGGCGAGTGGCACGGCTTGCCCATCGAGGTCTATCACGATCCCAAGCACGCTTATAACGTCGAGCGGATGATCGATGCGACCCGCAAGTCGCTCGACTACTTCACGACCAACTTCTCGCCGTATCAGCACCATCAGGTTCGCATCCTGGAGTTCCCGCGTTATGCGAGATTCGCGCAGAGCTTCGCGAACACCATTCCGTTCTCGGAGAGCATCGGCTTCATCGCCGATCTCACCGATCCCGACAGCATCGATTATGTGTTCTATGTGACCGCACACGAGATGGCGCACCAATGGTGGGGCCATCAAGTCATCGGTGCGGACGTGCAGGGCCAGACCATGCTGATGGAGTCGCTGTCGCAGTACTCGGCGCTCATGGTCATGGAAAAGGAATACGGGCGCGAGCACATGCGCCGCTTCCTCAAGTACGAGTTGGATCGGTATCTGCGCGGTCGCGGCGGCGAGCTGATCGAAGAGCTGCCGCTGATGCGCGTCGAGGATCAGCAGTACATCCACTACGGCAAGGGATCGGTGGTGCTGTATCGCCTGCGTGATGAAATTGGCGAGGAGAATCTCAATCGTGCGCTGGCGAACTACATCCGCGACAAGGCGTATCAGCAGGCGCCGTACACGACGACGCTCGAGCTGGTCGATTACATTCGCGCCCAGACGACGACTGACAAATATCCGGTGATCGACGAGCTGTTGGCCAAGATCGTGTTCTATGACAACCGCGTGGTGTCGGCGTCGGTGAGCCCGCGCAATGGCAAGTACGATGTGACCATTGAATACGAAATGGCCAAGCACGAAAGCGACGGCGCGGGGCGCGAGACGAATCTCGCGTTGGACGATTGGATCGAGGTCGGCGTGTTCGCGCGTGATGAAGATGAGAGCGAGAGTACGGAGAAGCCGCTCTATCTGGAGCGCAAGCGAATCACGCAGCCCCGCGGCCAGTTCACGATGACGGTGGACGCGATGCCCTACGAAGTCGGCTTCGATCCGTATAACAAGCTGATCGATCGCGTGCCGGACGACAATCGCAAGACTGTGGAGCTCGGGAATGAAACGCCGGCGCCAGCCGCTGAGGCTGCGGCGCCGGGCAAGACTTGAACGATCGCCGGCGCGGCTTTCTAAGCCACGCCGGCTCGATCGGTCAGGTCCGCGGCGGGATCAACCCAAAGCGTCCGCTCTGATAATCGCGGAACGCCTGTTCGATCTGCTCGCGCGTGTTCATCACGAACGGGCCATAGCGCGCCACCGGCTCGTTCAACGGCTTTCCCGACAGCAACAGGATGTCGGCTGGGCCGGTCTCATCGGCGCTCACGCCGAGCTTCACTGAGTCGCCCGAACCGAGCAGCGCCGCCTGGCCCTCGCCGACCTCGCGCCGATCGCTGCCGATCGTCGCCTTGCCTTTGAAGACATACAGCAAGCCACTCTGCTCAGCCGGCACCGACTGCAACAGCTCGCCGCCGGGCTGGATCGTGAAATGCAGCATCTGAATCGGCACCCGCGTGTCGATGCGCGCCGCCTTGCCCAGCGATTCACCGGCAATGACCCGGACGTGCACGCGACCATCAGCTGTCGTGGCCTGCGGAATGTCCGAGGCACGTAAGGTCTGATACCGCGGCGTCATCATCTTGTCGACGGCCGGCAGGTTCACCCAGATCTGGAAACCTTCCTGATTGCCGCCTTCGCGATGGAAGCGCTCGGTCGGCATCTCGGAATGAATCACTCCGCCGCCGGCGGTCATCCACTGCACGTCGCCCGGACGCAGCACGTCGGCATTGCCGAACGAGTCGCGATGCTCATTCTCGCCGGCGAGCACATAGGTTACGGTTTCGAAGCCGCGATGCGGATGGTCGGGCGCGCCCAACGGGCCGCCCGGCGGCCACTGCACCGGGCCGAGATGATCGATCAGCAGGAACGGATCGAAGTGGCTGAAGCCGGCGATGGGAAACGGCCGACGCACCGGGAAGCCGCCGCCTTCGATGGTGCTCACGGACTGCACCACCCGGGCGACGCGCCGTTGGGCGGCCTGGGGAGGGGTGTTTGAGGCTAACGGGTTGATGGCGTACATGGCTTTATCCTGCCACCTTTCATGGAGGCGCATCTGCGCGCCGCAAGGCATGACAGTTATCACGGCGCGTCATGATCGCGGGGGCAAGTCGTCCGATGGCGACCTGCTGTGTTCGGGGCGGCGACGCGTTAATCTCCCTCTCTTTAACATAGCGACCGAGCGCTCCCGGCGCCGCACCCGAGGTTCTCGATGACCGTCAAAATGCTGGTCAATATCGACGTGGACGATTTGGCCAAGGCCACCGATTTCTATTGCAAAGCTTTCAACCTGCACGTCGGCCGGCGTTTCGGCGCGGACGCGGTCGAGCTGCTCGGCGGCACTTCGCCCATCTATCTGCTGGTGAAGCCGAACGGCACGACGGCGTCGGCGACCAGCCGACACCTGCGTTCGTACGCCCGGCACTGGACCCCTGTGCACCTGGACTTCGTGGTCGAGGAAATCGAAGGCGCGCTGGACCGCGCCCGCAATGCCGGCGCCCGGCTCGAGACCCAGGTCAAGACCAATAACTGGGGCAAGATCGCCATGCTCGCCGACCCCTTCGGCCACGGCATCTGCCTGATCGAATTCGTCGGCAAGGGCTACGACGAGATCGCCACCGGCCACGAGCAGAAGCATCGGTGATGTCATGGCATTGGTGTGCTGGAAATGCGGCGCCTCCCTGGCAGAGCTCACCCTGCCTTTGCGCCGCCTCGAAGAATGCCGCCAATGCCACGCCGAACTGCACGTTTGCAAACTCTGCGAGTGGTACAGCCTCAGCGTAGCGAAACACTGCCGCGAGACTGTGGCTGAGGAAGTGAAGGACAAGGAACGGGCGAACTTCTGCGACTACTTCAAGCCCCGCGAAGACGCGTACTCGGCGAAGAGCACGGACGCTGCGTCGAAGGCACAGGCGGAGTTGGACGCGTTGTTCGGCGGCGGTTCTAAGAAGTCAGATGCGCCTGCCGAGCCATCTGCCGCTGAGAAAGCTCGCGCCGAGCTCGAAGCGCTGTTTGGTCAGAAGAAATAGTCAGTCTTATTCCGCCGGCGGCGGATGCACGTCGTGCGACGCTTGAGCCTCCTTCTCCAGCCACTGCATGACGCCGGCAACCATCGGGTCATTCAACCGTCGCGGTAAGCACACCGCGTAGATCGAATACTCCGACGTCACTTCGTTCTCAAAAACCTTGACCAATCGTCCGGACACCAGGTCCGCCGCAGCGAAGACCTCCGACGCGATCGCCACGCCCTGGCCGGCGAGTGCCGCCTGAAGCATGGAATTGCGATCGCCACAGACGATGCCACGGCGAGGGTCGATGCCTTTGGCGCCGACGGCTTCGAGCCAGCGGGTCCAGGAGCGATGTGAGTCATCGTGAAGCAGGGTGAAATAGCGCAGGTCGCTAATCGTTTTCAACGAAGGGCCGCCCTTCAGCAGGCTGGGCGCGCACACCACGATCTCCCGGGGCTGAAACAGCGGCACGACGTGCAACCCCGGGTAGTGCCCGCGGCCGAAACGAATGCCGATGTCCACATCGTCGCGCGCAAAATCCACCAGTTGCGCACTCGTCATCACTTGAAGATCGACTTCCGGGAACAACATAGAGAACGAGCGTACGCGGGGCATCAGCCAGCGCGCGTTGAAAGAAGAGAAAGTCGAAATGGTCAGCTTCCGCCGCACGGTCGGCGTCGATACATCCTCGAGTGCACTAGCCAGCCGGTCGAACGCGGCACGGGTTCCCTCCGCCAGGAGCGCACCCTGAGCCGTCAACCTTAAGCCCCGCGGCAAGCGCTCAAACAGCTTCACCCCGAGTCGCTCCTCGAGCTGCTTTACCTGCCGGCTTACCGCCGCGTGGGTCACGTTCATTTCTTCGGCGGCGGCGCTCAGGTTCAGGTTCCGGGCGGCCACATCGAAGGCCCGCAGGGGGCCGACTGGAATGCGCTTCATGGCAGTCGCAAGGATGGCTTCTGATATGACGTTAGATCATAGATCAAGAACACAAAGTATCGCTATTCGCGATAAATGGCCAGGATCACACTACGCCTCCATGACCGAGATGCATATCTCAACGGAGGTTTTTATGGACGAGTACCTGTTCATGACCCTGGCCAAGTTGAAAGCCGACCGTCTGAAACTCGAACGGGAACAGCGCGCTAGCGCGCCCGACCCGGAGCAACCCGGCCTGGACGAGCAGCTCCGCCTGGATTGGGCCGAGCCGGTCGAGACGCATCGGCATTCGGCTCGTTGGTTTTCGCAACAACCCCTCTGGAGGGAACAGTCATGAATACGAGAACAGCACTGACACTGGCAGCGGCGGTGGTCATCAACGTGACCGCATTGGCCGCCTGGGAATGGAACGTCACCGAGGCGGTCACGCCGGCCGGTGAAGTCACCGTCACCCAGATCGAGGAGCCGGCCCAGGTGGCGTCATTGACGCAGGCCCGGGCCGACGGTCAGCTCGTGCAGACGACTCACAGTCTGTAACGATTTTGCATTTGGAACGGAGGAGAGCGCCATGACCTTCGTAATTGTCACTTTCACCGCATCGCTGATTCTCAACCTGGTCGTGTTGGCCTTGTTGAAGATCGGTCTGCAAGGCAACGGGTCGGCCGGAGAGTTTTCCGGCCGACTGCCGTGCTGAACGATCGCTCGATGCACCGATGCGCGCCGTCGCCCGCTCAAGCCGCCTTGGCGATTCCTGCCACCAGCCGGCCGAGTTTTTCGATGGCGCGCTCGATGGTCGCCGTCCACAGCATGCCGCAGCTGATGCGGATGTAATTGCGATAGTCCGCCTTCGCGGAGAACACCAGCCCGGGCGCGATGCCGATGCGGCTGGCCAGGGCGGTACGAAACAACTCCACGCCATCCACGCCTGCGGGCAATTCGATCCACAGCACGATGCCGCCACTCGGGCGCGCGACGCGGGTCCCCGGCGGGAAGTAACGAATGATTGCATCGACCGCGCTCTGCGAATTCGCAGCGAGTGTGGTGCGCACCCGGCGCAGATACCGGTCGTATCCGCCGCTCGCGTAGTAGCGGGCGAGCACCAACTGCTGCAATGTCGGGCAGGCGACGGACGAGAAGAATTTGGCGCGCGCGATATCGGCATGAAACTGCGGCGTAACCGCCCAGCCGATGCGATAGCCGAGCGCGATGGTTTTGGACACCGAGCCGCAGGTGATCACCAGGCCCGCGTCGTCATACGCACGCAACGACGTCGGGCGAGTATTGCCATAGTGCAGATCGCCGTAGATGTCATCTTCGATGATGGGTACTTCGGCGGCGCTGAGGATCGCCACGATCTCGCGCTTGGCATCGTCCGGCGTGACGCTGCCGGTGGGATTGTTGAAGTTCGGCATCAGCACGGCCGCGGCCAGCCGCGTCGTTCGCGCAATGTTTCGGACGGCGTCGACATCGATGCCGGTGCTGGTGTGGTTGGGCACCTCGACCACTTTCAGTCCCAGGTACTCGACGACTTGCAACACGCCGAAGTAGGTCGGCGACTCCACCAGCACGGTGTCGCCGGCCTTGCACAACACCTGCAACGACATGGTGATGGCATCCATCGTGCCGCTGGTGATCACGACGTGCGCAGGATCGGCGGGCGCGCCGGCGAACGTCATGCGCTTGGCGACCTGTCGGCGCAGCTCCTCGTGACCGGGCGGCAGCAAACATTCGCCGGCGTGAGCAGGATGGTCGCGCAACACTTCGCGAATCAGGTTGTTGAGCCGTTGATTCGGATACAGCGTCGGCGACGTGAACGCGCCGTTGAGCTGCAGGATGTCCGGTCTCGCCAGCGCTTCACGACAAGTGTCGAGCGTTTCCGCCGCGATGGAGGTCGGTCGCCTGGAGCGGCTGACCTTGGGGCGGGGCGGCGGCACGGCGGCGCGCATCGGCGGGCGGACATAGAAACCCGACTGCGGCCGCGCTTCGATCAATCCGATGTTTTCCAGGTGCAGATACGCCTGCACCACTGTCGAGATGCTGACCTTCGCCGTGCGGCTCATGGAACGCACCGAAGGAATGCGCTCATTGCCGCGCAAGGCGCCGCTCGCGATCTGCGCTTCGACCAGGCGCGCGACGCGTTCGTAGAGCAGCGGTTCTTCGGCAGACATAAGCCACCTCAACTGTATTGGTCGTGGGTCAGTCTACCTGAGTCTGTACTGCTTGCCAGTACCGGCTAGAGTACACAGCCGACCCAAAGGATTTTCTTCATGTCTTCAGCCAGCACGACGCGATTGTCGGCAGGCATGCTCGCCGCCTTCGCCGCCATCTACTTCTTTTGGGGCACCACCTATCTCGCCATCGCGGTAGCAATCCGCGAGATCCCGCCGTTCATCAGCGGCTCGGCGCGCTTCATGCTCGCCGGTCTCGCCATGTACGTCTGGTTGCGCTGGCGCGATTCAAAGCCGCTCGCCAACGTCGATTGGAAGATGGCCGCGCTCACTGGCGTGTTGCTCACCGGTGTGGGCAATGGCTTCGTGGTCTGGGCTCAGCAGGGCATTCCTTCAGGCATCGCTGCGCTGATCGTCACGGCGGTGCCGATCATCGTGCTGCTGTTGGATTGGGCGTTCTTCAGCAAGCGGGCGCCGACGCGTCAGGCGCTGATTGGAACGACCGTCGCGGTGATCGGCGTCGTGGCCATCGTCACGCACACGCGCTCCCTGTCAGGCGAGGCCCATCCGATGTATCTGCTGTCGCTGTTGCTGGCGACGGTGGGTTGGAGCTTCGGCACGTTGATTCAGAAGCGAGTCGTACAACCCGGCACCGTGCTGAGCTTCACCTGTGCACAGATGTTGTTCGGCGGAGCGTTTCAGCTGTTCATGTCGGTCGTGGACGGCGAGTGGGCGCATTTCGATCCTTCGACCGTCACCTGGAGCTCGCTGGCCGCGGTTGCGTACCTGGTCGTGTTCGGCAGCATCGTCGGCCTCAATTGTTATTTGTGGTTGCTGACGAAAGTGGCCGCGCCGAAAGTTGCGACGTACGCGCTGGTCAATCCGGTCGTGGCGCTGCTGCTCGGTGCGCTGGTGTTGAACGAGCGCCTCACGCCGCTCGCGATCATGGCGACGGTGCTGGTGCTGGCCGGTGTCGGGCTGGTGTTGTTCCAGGACGTGCTGAAGCCGTCGCGGCTCAGGTCGTTTGTGTCGCGACGCGCCCCTGCAGTCGCTCCCGGTGAATGACATAGAGTCCGCTGGCAACGATGATGGCCGCGCCGACCAGCATGCGCTGGTTCGGCACCGTCATCCATAACAGCCAGTCGAACAGCATGCCCCATGCGAGCGCCGTGTATTCCAGCGGCGCGATCACCGGGGGCGCGGCCAATCGGAACGCTTCAGTGAGGAAGTGCTGACCGAGCGCGCCGGTGATGCCAATGATGACGATCCAGTGCCAGTGATCCCATGACACCGGCACCCAGCCCTTGATCGAGAATATCCCGGCGAACGCGGCGGTCAGAAACAGCGCCCAGAACATGGTTGCCGCGCTGGTCTCGGTCGGTTTCAGGACTCGAATCAGCAGCACACCGAGAGCATAGGCAGTGGCGGACGCGATTGCCGCGGCTCCGCCAAGCAGCGCCATGCCGCTCACGGCCGCACCATCGCCGCTCGGTTGCACGACCACGAGCACGCCGAGCATCCCGGCGATTACTGCGACCCAACGGTGCCAACCGACTTGCTCACCGAAGAATGGCACGGACAAGGCCGTAATCAGCAGCGGCCCCGACATGAAGATGGTGTACGCAGTAGCTAACGAAAGACGGCTCACCGCGTAGACAAAAAAGTACAGCGTCGCGACCTGCAGTACGCCGCGTAGCAGATGCAGACCCCATCGATTCGGCACCAGGTCGCGCCAACGCCCCATCGAGGCAGTTGCGAGCAGCAGAAAAGGAATGGAGGCGAGGCCGCGAATGAACGTCACCTGCATGGCAGGATAAGTTTCGGCCAGGCGCTTCATGCTCAGATCCATGACGGCGAAAGTCGCCACCGCGGCCAGCATGCTGAGAATTCCTCGGACATTACTCGCGGGCATAAGAAACACATGCTACGCGAGGCGCCCCAACGCGGCTAGAATCGACTCGCTATTAGCTATTATCGAGCTCGAGTCATGCGCCAAGTCTTCATCTGCGATGCCATCCGCACTCCCATCGGCCGCTACGGCGGCGCTCTTGCCAACGTGCGTGCCGACGATCTCGGCGCGATTCCCATCAGGGCGCTGATCCAGCGCAATCCCAAAGTCGATTGGGCCGCGGTCGACGATGTTTACTACGGCTGCGCCAACCAGGCCGGCGAGGACAATCGCAACGTCGCGAGAATGGCGGCGCTGCTGGCGGGGCTGCCGGATGTGGTGCCGGGCGCGACCATCAATCGTTTGTGCGGTTCAGGATTGGACGCGGTGAATCTCGCCGCTCGCACGATTCGCTCGAACGAAGCCGAGTTGATCGTCGCCGGCGGTGTGGAAAGCATGACGCGCGCACCTTTTGTGATGGGTAAAGCGGACAGCGCGTTCTCGCGGACCGCGAAGATCGAAGACACGACCATCGGCTGGCGCTTCGTGAATCCACTGATGAAGGCGAAGTATGGCATCGACTCGATGCCGGAGACCGCCGAGAACGTTGCGGCGGAGTTCGGCATTGCTCGTGCCGATCAGGATGCGTTTGCTCTACGCAGCCAGCAGCGATATGCGCGCGCGCACGCCGCGAAGTTTTTTGAGAGCGAGATTACGCCGGTCGAGATTCCGCAGAAGAAAGGCGACCCCATCAAGTTCATCGCTGACGAGCATCCGCGCGAGACTTCGCTCGAAGCGCTCGCGAAGCTCAAGGGTGTGGTGAAGCCCGACGGCACGGTGACTGCGGGCAACGCGTCCGGCGTCAACGACGGCAGCTGTGCGGTGTTGTTGGCGAGTGAAGAGGCAGCGGCCAAGTACGGCTTGAAAATGCGTGCGCGCGTGATCGCGACGGCGACCGCTGGTGTCGCTCCTCGCATCATGGGCATCGGCCCGGCTCCCGCGACGCTCAAGGTCCTCAAGCTCGCCAAGCTCGAGATCGGGCAGATGGATGTGATCGAACTGAACGAAGCGTTCGCTGCGCAAGGACTCGCGGTAACGCGTCAGCTCGGCCTGCCAGACGATGCCGCTCATGTGAATCCGAATGGCGGCGCGATCGCCATCGGCCATCCGCTTGGCGCGAGCGGCGCGCGCCTGGTGACGACGGCGCTGAATCAGTTGGAAAAGACTTCGGGTCGTTACGCTCTGTGCACGATGTGCATCGGCGTGGGGCAGGGTATCGCCATGGTGATCGAGCGCGTATAGCGCTCGATCTTTACTGGCAGGCGGCCTGGCACTCGCGCAGCTCGGTGCGACAAATGCTCTGCGCGTCGCGCTCGTTTCGGTAACAGTCGTAGCGCATCGACGCGATGTTCTGTTGCATGACATCGATGCACCCGTCGTAGTGCTGAGCAAAGCGAGCGCCGTAGTTGCCCGGGCCGCGCCGGCTGCCCGGGTTGCGGAAGTAGCTGCAGAAGTAGGTGTAATCGTTATTGCGCATCGTCATCGGGTCGCGGCCGCTGTTGGCAGCGTTCTTCGAGCACTCCTGACGCGCCTGACGCACTTCGCTGTTGCACGTACCGTTGGAGATTTCGCATTGATTGATGCAGGTCCGGCGGGGGCTCTCGGCGGCGCTCGGCTGCTTCGCCGCTGCGGCCGTGTTTTGGACGGGCTTGCCGGTGTCTTCAGCAATGCTGACGCCGAACCACACCAGCGCCACGCATAAACTTCCTAACCACAGCACGGCTTTGCCGTTCATTTTTTCGTTGCCCCACGTTTGATTGCAGCATCGTCGCCAGCGTGGATACTGCCCGTCAAGCGCTGTAAGGGTATGTTGGACATCGGTACTAGGCGGCGCGCGCGACCAAGGGAACCCAGGAGTACTGCCACTGGTCTTCTTGGTATCCGCAAATATTCCTCACCGCGACGGGTCCCACTAGTTGAACACGCGGCCCGCCGCGTTATGCTGCGGCGTGTCCCGTCTGCGACTGTCACCGAAAGCGCACGTCATGAGCCAACAGTCCGAAGAGTGCCTGCCCGAATCGGCTTCAGCCGAGCAGAATGGTGTGCCTGGCGCGCGCATCCTGCACCTGAAGGGGCGCCAGTACGACCTGCAGAAAGCGATTCAGCAGCGCGCCCAGGAATCCGTGGAGCGTGAAGCCGCGCTCGACCATGAACAGCACCGCCCCAAGCCGCTCAAGTGGGCCGTCGCGCTGCTCATCGCTGCAATTCCCATCGCATTGACCCTGGTGGCGGTGGACAGCTTCCTGCGGGTTTTCCATAAATACCTCGACGTGACAGTGGAAACGGCCAACAAACAGGCTGAAGAGCAGGCGGCAGCAGCGGCCGCCGCCGCCGCGGCTGCCGAGGCGCAAGCGCCGGTTACGTCCGATGAGCCCGGTGTCGTGATGCTGTCGCCGCTGCTGGTTCCTCCGGACCAGAAGGCGCCGCAGGCTCCGCCGTCGCAAACGTCGCAAGCCCCCGATCCCAAGAAATAAATGCACTCGTTGGGGCGCCGCGCATGGATCGCGTCGCTGGTTCTGATCATCCTCGCCGGCGGCGCAGTCGCGCTGCTGCTCAATCGCCAGCCTGAATCGCCTGCCCAGATCGCTCCGCCTCCTGCGGCGGCTGCCGCGTCCGCGACCATTGCGAAGTTCGTTGACGAGTCAGCGTGCGGAAGTTGCCATGCAGACCAGGTGAAGGCGTGGCACGGCTCGCATCATGACCTGGCCATGCAGGAGGCGAACGCGTCCACCGTGCTCGGCAATTTCAACGATGCCAGCTTCACCAAGAACGGCGTCCGCACCCGATTCTTCCAGCGCGATGGCAAGTATTGGATCAACACCGACGGCCCGGACGGCAAGCCGGCCGATTTCGAGGTCAAGTACACGTTCGGGGTCGAGCCGCTCCAGCAATATCTGATCGAGCTGGATCGCGGACGACTGCAGTCGTTCACGATCGCGTGGGACGTTCGTGCCCGTCGATGGTTTCATCTTTACCCCGACGAACGCATCGATCATCTCGATCCGTTGCACTGGGCCCAGCCTTCGCAGAATTGGAACTTCATGTGCGCGGAGTGTCATTCCACCGACCTGCAGAAGAACTTCGATCTACAGACGAACAGCTATCGCACCACCTGGACTCAGATCGATGTCGGGTGTCAGGCGTGCCATGGTCCTGCGTCCACGCATCTGTCGGCGGCAACGCCCAGCAAGAAGGATTTCGGCGTCGACTTTGCCGGCCCCGACGCGAGTGCTCAGATCGAAACGTGCGCGCGCTGTCATTCCCGGCGGTCCGTGATCTCCAGTGACTATCGTCACGGCGAACGCTTGATGCAGACGCATTTGCCGGCGTTGCTCACGGCAGATTTATATTTTCCGGACGGGCAGATTCGGGACGAGGTGTACGAGTACGGCTCGTTCCTGCAATCGAAGATGCACGCCAAAGGCGTTCGCTGCAGCGATTGTCACGAGCCGCATTCCCTGCAGCTGCGCCGTGAGGGGAATGAGCTGTGCACCGGTTGTCACAACTCGGCTGCGCCGGCGGCGCGCGCCAGTATCGATACGTCCGGGCTGCACAAGAAAGATTACGACTCGCCTGCGCACCACTTTCACAAGTCGGGCGCGCCGGGCTCGCAATGCGTGGACTGCCATGCTCCGTCGCGTGTGTACATGCAGGTCGATGCGCGTCGCGATCACAGCTTCCGGATTCCGAGGCCGGACATTTCCGTTCGGCATGGAACGCCCAATGCGTGCAACAGCTGTCACGACAAGCGGTCGCCGAAGTGGGCGGCGGAACAGGTGGCGAAATGGTACGGGCCGAACCGCCGGCAGGAAGAAACGTTCGCGGAAGCCTTCGCTACTGGCGACGGTGCGGCCCTCGCGAAGTTGGCCGGCGGCGGTCATGCGCCCGCGATCGTGCGCGCGTCTGCTATCGAGCGGCTGAGCGCTCATCCCAGCCAAGCCGGACTCGATGTTCTGAATCCTGCCGTGAGCGATACCGATCCGCTCGTGCGCATGGCTGCCGCCGATGCGTTCAATGTTTATTCGCCGGAGCAGCGGTCGGCCCTCGCGCCGCTGCTCAATGATCCAGTGCGTGCTGTGCGGCTGGCGGCCATCGCCTCCGCGCCCCCGGAGCGTTTGAATCCGACTGCAGTGGCGGAATACGTACGCGCGCAGATGGAGAATGCCGATCAACCGGGCGCTCACATCAACGTCGGCAACATGTATTCATCGCAGGGCCGCGTGGCCGACGCTGAAGCGGCCTATCAAGCTGCGATTCGTCTCGAGCCGAGCTTCGCGCCGGCGTATGTAAATCTGGCTGATCTCAAGAGTCGCAGCGGTGAGAACGCGGTGGCGATCGCCGTCCTGCGTACAGGCTTGGAGTCGCAGCGGCAGGAGGGCACGCAAACGGCCGCTCTCCATCATTCCCTCGGCCTCGCGTTGATCCGCGAGCGGAACTATGACGAGTCGCTCAGCCAGCTCGAGCTGGCGGCCAGGCAGGCGCCCAATGACGCCCGCTACGCATATGTCCTCGGGGTGGCGCTCCACGACACGGGCAAACGCAAAGAGGGCATTGCCACGCTCGAGCGCGCACTCCGCCAGCACCCAAAGGATCAAGACCTGCTCAGCGCGCTGGCCGCTTATGCCCGCGACGCTGGCGACGCCGCAGCGGCCGAAAAATACATGCAGCGCCTGCAAGAGCAGAACTAGCGGCAACGCCAGTCGGCGAGTCCAGCCCCGATCGCCAGGAATGCTGGGTAGTTATACGGCTCTGCGCGGCGGATCTGCTACCCTCCGCCCCCTTTCCGGGCAGGGCGAGATCAATGATCGTCGATTGGCTGCCGACTCCTTCGCAGCACTTTCTGGTCAGCGCGATTGCGCTCCTGGTTTATATCCTCACCAGCCGTGCCCTGGATCAGCGCCGGGCGCCGACTTCGGCGATAGCCTGGGTGCTCGGCCTGGCGCTCGTTCCCTATCTCATGCTGCCGCTATACCTGTTGTTCGGGCAGCGCAAGCTCAAGCCGGTCGCGATTCCGTATGCAGGCGTGGTCGTCGAAGGCCCGCATTGGGCGGCGGAGTTGATCGAGAGCTTCGGCCTCGCGCCGCCCTCATCGTGCAAAGTCCGCCTGCACGCCGACGGCGCACAGGCGCGCGCCGCGTTGTTCAGATTGATCGATGACGCTCATCGGACCATCGATATCAGCACCTTCATCATTGGCAACGACGCCTTCGGTGCTGAAATCGTCGCGCGGCTCGCGCGTCGCGCGCGAGAGGGCGTGCAAGTCCGCCTGTTGCTCGATGGCTTCTTTGCTGTCCTGGCGCCGCGCCGTTACCTGAGAGAGCTCAAGGGCGCCGGTGCGAAGGTCGCGGTGTTTCGTCCGTTCTTCAGTTTGCGTCGTCTCGGTCCTCGTAACTTACGCAACCATCGCAAGCTGATCGTGGTCGACGATCGTTTCTTGTGGTGCGGCGGTCGCAACCTCGCTGCCGAATATTTCCTCGGCGATGAGCGTGGTACGGTCTGGCCGGATCTTTCTTTCGATCTGGAAGGGCCGGTCGCGGCGGCCGCGGGCCATCAGTTCGATCTCGATTGGAACACGACGCACTCGAGAGCACCGATTCGTGAGCGCGTCGCGATGGAGATCGAAGGCGGCGAGCTGGCGCAATTTCTACCGAGCGGACCCGATCAGGTCGAAGACACCGCGCAGTCGCTGCTGATCGACGGCTGCTATCGAGCCCGGCGCCGCCTGCTCGTCGTCACACCGTATTTCGTGCCCGATGACAGCTTGCGCGCGGCAATGCGTCTGGCGGCGCGACGGGGTGTGAAAGTGACGATCGCAATCCCGCAGCGCTCGAATCATTTGTTAGCTGATTTCGTACGCTCGCGGCCGATGCGGGACCTGGCCGCCGCCGGCGTGGAATTTCGCTTGCTGCCGCGGATGGTGCACGCCAAAGCGGTGGTGATCGACGAAACACTGGCGCTGTGCGGCTCGATCAATCTGGACTTGCGCAGTTTGCTGCTCAACCACGAAGCCGCCGTGGTGTTTTATGGGCGTGAGTCCATCGATTGGCTGGCCGAGTGGATTGCGGCAATGGCAGAGCAGGGCGCGTCGTATCAGGCAGAGCCGCCGGGGCTGTTGCGTGATATCGCCGAAGGCGTGTTGCTCACGGTAGCCTTTCAGTTGTAGAGCTGTCGTCGAACGACAGCTTCAATCCCACCATCTCGGCTGCGCGCACCACGTCCACGAGGCGGGTGAGCTGCAGCTTTTTCATCATCTTGGCCCGCTCGGACTTGATGGTGCGCTCGCAGGCGCCGACTTCCACGGCAACTTGTTTGTTGAGCTTGCCTTCGGCGACCCCGGCAAACACCGCGCGCTCGCGATCGGTCAGCGTTCTATAACGTTCCAGCAGGCCGCGAACTTCGGTGCGCGCGGCGTAACGCCGCAGCGCGACCTTGCGAGCATGATCGATAGTTTCCAGCAACTGCTCGCCGCGCACCGGCTTGACCAGAATATCCAAGGCACCGGATTTCATGACGCGCACGCTGATGGGAATATCGGCATAGGCGCTGACGAAGATCACCGGCAGCACCGAGTCGTCGCCGATCAAACGTTCGAACATCGCCAGGCCGTCGCCGTCCGGCATGCACAGATCCAGCAATACGCAGCCGGGCGCGCCATCGATGTCGGTGCGCTCGAAGTCGGCCAGTGTGGCGTAGCCCGCCGCCTGGATATGTTTCGATCGGAACAATCTGAGCAGGCTGGTGCGAAAGCTGTCGTCGTCGTCGACGATGTGAACGACGAAGCTATCGGCCGCCGCGCATTCCCGGTCGAGCTCGCGACCGTCCCCAGTGTCCATCCGTCTTATCCCCTCTTCCCTCGCTACGACCCGTTCACGCCGCCTGTAACGGAATCGTGAACTTGAAGGCGGCGCCCCCGGCCGAGGTTCCCTCCTGCCAGATTTTGCCGCCGTGTGCGTGCACGATGGTGCGCGCGATCGCCAGCCCCAACCCCATGCCTTCCTGCTTGGTACTGAAAAACGAGTCGAAAATCCTAGGCCGATACGCCGCCGCGATGCCCGGCCCTGTATCGGTGACCGTAATGGCCGCGGAGTATTTGTCATAACGGCTGGTCGTGACGTCGAGGATACGCTCAGCGGCGCCGTTTGCGGTATTAGAGGCCATCGCATCCATGGCATTTATCATCAGGTTCAGCAGCACTTGCTCCAGGTGAATGGCGTCGCCCCGAATCGGCGGTAGCTTCGGGTCGAGGCTGCTGCGCACCGTGACCAGTCGCTTGCGCGCGACGGGCTGAATCAGGCTGAGCGCGGTTGCGGCGACCTCGTTCAGGTCGATCATGGTGGCCTGTAGTTCGCGACGCTTCAGCAACGAGTGCAAATGGCGCACGATATCGTTGGCGCGGAGGTCGTCGCGCCGGATGTCGGCGAGCATGCGGCGGATTTCGTCGAGCGGCGGATCGGGCTCGCCAAGCAGGTTTTCGGCAGCGTCGGCGTTGGTCAGAATGGCGCTGAGCGGCTGGCTGATCTCGTGCGCGATGGAGCCGGCGATTTCCCCGACCAGCGCCAGGCGCCCGGCATGGGTGTCGGCGCTGTGGAGATGGCGGGCGGCACGGTGCGCTGAGCGGAAACGACGGTCACGAAATGCCCAATAGGCAATCACGGCGCCTTGCGCCACCGCCAACAAAACCAGCAATGACAACAGGACGGGTTGTCCCACAGGAATGACGCCGCAAACGGACGATGGCGGTGTGGATCGGAAAACGCACGACTTTGCCCATTCCGCGTATGTACGGCTGTGAGGATTCGGCAACAATTGCGCGGGCCATAATAGTTAACGGCAGATTACTGCAAACTGGAAAATTCGACGGATCGTTGATCGGACCTCAGTCAAGGCAAGGGAGGAAAAGCCATGGCAAGACTGGTATTTCGGGACTTCGATGAGTTTGCCGAAGCGATAACAGGCGTAGACGGACGCTTCATTCCGACGGCGCGCTCGACCTCGGAATGGTGGGCGGAAGCGGTGCGTCCGGGAGCGGTGTCGCTACAGCAGATTCAGATCGGGAGCCCGACCACGTTCGCGGGCGACGGCGAACCCGGCCGTTTCACGCTCGGCTTGCCGATGACGGACCCGACGCACATCCGCATCGACGGGCATTTTCTCGAGCCCGATGCCTTCATTACGCTGCACGAAGACCAGCCGTTCACGTTCACTGGCCAGGACGTGGTGCGCTGGGCGGGCGTCAGCGTGCCGCAGGACACCAAGCTGGTGTCCATGGAGCTGATGAACACCGCACGTTCCGGCGGCGGTCCGCGCACGCGCTCTGCGCTGCCTTATCTCGATCGGCTGCGCTGGGTGACCGAGCGGGCGATTGCCGCGAATCTGGATCTCAACGAACCGGCGGCCATCCAGGCCATCGAAGAAGAGGTCGCGATCTGTATCACTCATGTGCTCGAGCGCAGCATGAAGGTGCACGATCGCCATGTCGGCCGGCCGCAGTTCTCGCGCGGTCGCGTCATTGCGCGCACCTTGCAGCTGATCGAAGCCAACGAAGGCCAGCCGTTGTTCATCGACGATCTGTGCCGGGTGACGCAGGTCAGCGAGCGCACGCTAAGAAACATTTTTCACGAGTTCTTCGGCGTCGGTCCGATGCGCTTGTTGAAGGTGCGCCAGCTGCGCGAGATTCGCGCCGCGCTGCTGCGTGCCGATCCGCAGCGTGACACGGTGACGCGCATCGCCGCTCGCTTCGGCATCTGGGATTTCAGTTTGTTCGCCCGCAACTACAAAGCGTTGTTCGGCGAATCGCCGTCACGCACGCTGCGCACGCCGCCGTCGGATGTGAAGGTGCGCTCGTCGGTGTCGTGGCTGCACTATGCGTCGAAAATTTTTATTGATGACATGCGGCCGACAGCCCATCCGCATGTCGATGATGGCAATGGCGACGATGTCGACCCGCCGCTGGTGATCCAGCCGGCCGACCTGCCGCAGTTGCGGGCTAAACCCTGATCGAAGGCTAGAGGCTGGCCCGCAGGAACAACAGCGGGCCGGCCATCTTCAGATCGAAGAGGCCCGGATCATCGACGTCGCGTGAATCGACTTCTACGTCGAAGTTGCGATAACCCAGCCCGAACACCAGATACGGATTCATGCGCCAGGTGAGCGCGGCGCGCGCATCCAGCACCGAGCCGTCGATCTCGTCGAACTCCACCGAGAGATATTGCACTCGGGCTTCGAACGACCAGCGATCGTTGAAATCGTAACGCCCCTCGATGCCCGCCAGCGGCAGCGGCGTCACGCCCGTTTCGGATTCGCGGACCACGCGACTGCGCACTACCGCGTTCGCTTCGACTTCGACGACCTGGATGCCGAACGACAACGCGAGATCGAAGCTGCGCATCTTCACGATGCTGTAACCGTAAGTCAGGCCGACCGAGGTGAGATTGAGCGTGCTGTCGACGATCTCGTCGGGCAGGTAGGTCTGATCGTCGAACACGATGGTTTCATCGATCGCCTTGCGGGCCGAGCGTCGCAGACTGAAGCCGCTCAAACGAATCAAGTGACGATCGCCCGGCAGCAAGGTGATCTCCGCCAGCGGCAATAATTTGTGGTCGTCCAGTCCGAGATCGTCCTCGGCGCTGATCAACGTGCCCGGCGTGACCAGGTTGGGATCGATCCGAACATCGGTATCGAGGTTCGCGCTCAGCGTCATGACTTCGACGCGGAAGCGATCCTCCACGACGTGCGGCTTGGGCGGCGGCGCCCAACCCGGCAGTTTGTCATTGGTGGGCTTGGTGTCGGCGGCGTGCGCCACGCCGAACAGGCTCAGCGCAAGACAAGCGAACAGCGACTGACGGGCGACGTGGCGTTCAGAAATCACTTCGGGCACTCCGGCCAGGTATGCGTGGTTCAAGAGTGCTGTGGATTATGCCCGTGTGCTTACACGGTCGCGACCCAGTGATCGTCCCAGCGGATCGGTTGTGAGCTCGCGATTTTCAGAAATTGTGAACGCAGTCGAGTTTCGTCGAGGTCGTAAGCGGTGCCGTCGCGTTGCGAAGCGACGATCGACCCGTCGGCAACTCGCGACAGACCATATGTTTCCGAAGCGGCGACGAAGCCGAGATAACGCTCGTCGCTGATCGACCAGCACGCGACACCGTTGCCGTACGGGCACGCCGCGGCGATGAGATCATGCGTTTCGCTGATCGCGACACTGGCCACGTAGCCTTGGAACTTTGGAATCTCCGACGCCGGCGCGCTGAGCAAACGGAACTGCGCCTGCCGCTTCGATTGCCCGGGTCGATACAAAGCGACGATGCCGGGCGCATTGTTTTTGTCCTCGCCTTCGTACTGCAGGCCGACGGCGGTGATGCCGGTGCTGGTCATCGATACATGGCGAATGCTCAACAGATGATCCGGCAGCCGCCACTGTTCCTTGCGTTGGCCGGTGGCCGCGTCGATCACGCACAGCGAAGGATCCATCGTCGGAATATTCAGCTTGCGGCGGAAGCTGCGTGGATGCGTCATGATGCCGCCGTTCGCGACCAGCAACGAACGATGATCCGGGAGCCACGCTACTTCGTGAGGATCGATGCCACTCGTATCGATCTCACCAACGACTGCAAAGTTGCGGGCGTCGCGCACGACCACTACGCCCCTCGCGCGCTCGAAATCATGTTCCGGTGTGAGAATCAAAGAGCCGTCGGCGGAATATGTGCCGTGACCGGCGAGATGACGTCCCGGCTCGGTCGTGAACACGCTTCGAGCTTGCATCGTCACGCGATCCAGCTCGAACGCCTGTGTCCCGGGCCGTCGCGCAAAAAACAAAACGCGATTGGGATCGGTGGGATGAACGGCGCACCCGTGCGCCCGCATCGACACTCGGGCCCCGAAGACTTTTTGGTCCTGCAGAGACACGCCGCCCACGTATTGATCGCCACGCGCATCTTCATACGCAGACAGCAATGTGCCGGTGCGCGCCTTGCTCTCGGACGAGAACAATAAGCTGCCGGCCGCGACGGCGCTCAACGACGCCGACGCCACCAACACCTGACGACGCGACCACTTCGCCGCTTTGGAATTCGACGCGTTCATAGGGAGTCGATGAACCTCAACAAAGCTTCGCGATCCTGCTTCGACAGATTGCGAAATGCTTCCTTGGCCCGCTCGCCTTCACCGCCGTGCCACAGAATTGCTTCACGCACATCGCGCGCCCGGCCGTCATGGAGCAGGCGCGTGTGACCGTTGACCGTCTTTTGCAGTCCCAGCCCCCACAGCGGCGACGTGCGCCATTCGCTGCCGCTGGCCGCGAAATCGGCGCGTCCATCGGCGAGGGCTTCGCCCATGTCGTGCAACAGCATGTCCGTGAACGGATGGATGGTCTGATCGCTGAGCCACGGCTGGTCCTTCACGTTGCCGGTCTTGAATGTCGCGCGATGGCACGACTCGCAGCCGGACTCGATGAACAACGTCGCGCCGCGCTTCACTTCGGGCGACTCCAGATTCCGCCGCACCGGCACCGCGAGCATGCGCTGGTACCTGACCATGTGCTCGAAGATCTCGTCGCTGATCTCAGGCTCGCCGCCACTGGGAGCCGATTCGCAAGCCGTTTGCACGGGCGTGCAGATGTGAGCTGGACGAACTGAGGAGGTCATGCCGATCTCGCTGGAGAACGCGGCCGCTGTTTGATGTGCGATATCGGGCTGATTCAGCTTCCAACCGAAACGTCCGAGCACTGCGCGCCCCACGAGTGGATCCCACACGTGATTCGGCCGGCCCGAGATGCCGTCCTTATCGGCGTCGTCCGGATCGCTGCGCTCCATGATCTGAGCTTCGGGAATCGCTTCGAGCAAGCCCGAGCCGAACACCGCAGGCGCAACGCGCGGCGACAACTTCGTGTCGGCTGCCAGCTCGCCGTATGCCAGCTCTTCGAAAGAATATTCGGGAGCGAGCAGCGTATATGGCGTGCCGTCGCCGTAGGCGCCCGCAATTTCGCGATGACGAATGCGAAGCTTTCCTTCCGCCGCGACGCCGCCGGCGCCGAACGGGTTGAAGTTCACGCCGTAGTTGGGATCGGCCTGCGGCTCGTTGTTGTGGCCCGGCGTCGGCGTTGCAAATTGAATGACGAGCGACACGGGCTGCTCGTCTTCCTGCAATGGAGGCTGACCGCGGCCATCGTTGTTGTGGCACTGGTCGCAGCTGCGCGCATTGAACAGCGGGCCGAGCCCGTCACGTGCTCCAGCACTCGCGGGCGCCACCACCCACGGGCTGTTGAAGAACGCATTGCCGATGAAGAACTCGCCACGCTGCGCGACCGTCAGGTTGGTGGCGGGTCGCGAGAAGGCGTGGCGCGATGACTCCTTCACCGTCATGGCGCCGCCGGAGTTCGGTTGTAACAGCTCCTCGGTCGACTTACCTTTCGAACAAGCGCCGAGGAACGACATTGCGCCCCACAGCGCCGCGAGGCCGATGAGCTTGGCGACGTGTGCGGGCTCTTGGTGAATGCAGGTCATCGCGATCTACTAATCTCCCAGCCCTTCCAGGTCGGACAGAAAGATTTCAATCGAGCGAGCGCCGCGCGAGAACGACAGCGTCTGCGCGCGCAGCGAATCGATTCCGGCTTGCATGCGAGCACGACCTTCGGCGTTGTCGGCCAGAATTTCACGATCGTACGGAGTCTTCACCGCGCCCACCGTTTCACGTGTGCGAGCGAGGCGCGCTTCGATTTCTTCGGCGGCGCGCGCGTCCTTCGCTTTCACCAGATCGGCCAGGCTCGGGCCGCTGATGGTCGTTCCATCGAGCCGCTTGTAGCGGCCAAAATAAACATTCTCGATGCCGACCGCGTTCGCGCGCAGCTCGTCGGCGGTCAGGTCGCTGAAGCAGGATTGTTCTTCTTCCTGATCGGAGGAGAGCAGCGGCACGTTCATGCGCTCGCCGGCCATTTCCACTTCGGAGAGCGCCGCGATGCCCGTGAACATGCGCTTCAAACCGGTGTACACGTCCCCGGTGACGAACGAAGTGCGATAGTTCGCTTCCTTCGATTCGCGCCACTGTGCGGCCACCGACTCCAGATCGCTGATGATCAGCGTCGAGGCGGCTTTCAGATATTTGCCTCGGCGCGCGTTCACGTCGGTTGCTGGATCGCCTTTGACGACGAAATCGGTGAAGGGACGCTGGCCGGCGGACTCGGGCGGCGTATTCCAGTCCTGGCCCCACAGCAGGAATTCGACGGCGTGATAGCCGCTGGCGATGTTCTTCTCGCCACCGAGCTCGTTCTGTTCGGCAATCAGCTCGGGCGTGATGTTCGGGAAGCGCTTGACGTCGCCAATGATGTTGAGGCCCGGCGCGGCGTTGTATTTGTCCACGACCACGGCGTCGATGTGGTTCTCGTCGAGCGGCCAGCCATTGAGCTGACCCTCAGGCCCATTCTCGCCGTCGATAGGGCCGCCGTAGAAGCGAAAGGCCTCGGTATAGGCATACGGGATGCGCGCGGCACGCCAGCGCTCACGGGCCGCATTCAAGGTCTCCTCGCTGGGATTGGCGATCAGGGCGTCAATGGCCTGGTCCAGTTCGCGGGCGGCGCTGATCGTGTCCTCGTACGTCGCCAACACGATCTGCGCGTAGTTCTCGAGCACGGGCTGGCGCGCATCCTTCGGCTCGGTACGGGTGCAGCCGGCGGTCAGGGACAAGCAGAGGGCGGCCGCGGCGGCGGACTTCAAGGCGGATGCGAGCATGTTGGGCGCTTTGTAGGAAGTAGATGCGGCCCGCCACGGGCGGGAGGTGCCCGATTTTATTCGCAATCGAGAATGACTCGCAATTAAGAATGAGTCAGAGGTCGGTCAGTGCGGCTTCGCGGGCGAGGGCAGCGGGGAATCGCCGAACGCGGTGGGGCGCAGGCTTTGGCGCCGGTGCAGGATGAGGGTGAGCTCTTCACCCTCGACGCCGAGGCGGTCTGCGGCCTTTTCGATGGACAGCCCCTCGCAAACGATGAGGCTGACAGCTGCCCAATACAGAGCGGCTTCGGTACGGGAGTCGTGCTGATGCTGCATTGTTGCTGGTCGCGTCCGTCCCATGATCCGAGGGACACGCAGCAGCATGTTGCGAGCGATCAAAGCCCGGATAAACCGGCACTTGTACTGAAGCCGGCCGTGCGTGAGCGCGGTAAATGCCTATAAAAAAGGGGACAGAATTCGAATTCTGTCCCCTGATGAGCTGTCAATCGACGAGCGGCGAGCGAGTTACTTGCTCTCGGCTTCCGCGAGACGCTTGCCGACGAACTGCCAGTTGGCGATCTGCTCGACCACGGCCTTCACGAAGCCGGCGCGGTTCTGCTGGTGATCGAGATAGTAAGCGTGCTCCCAAACGTCGCAGGTCCACAGCGCGTAGCCGCTGGTGATCAAGGGATTGTCGGCGTCGTGCGTCGTGGTGATCTCGAGCTTGCCGTCCTTCGCGACCAGCCAGGCCCAGCCGCTGCCGAACTGGCCGACGGCCGCTTCGACGAACTTGTCGCGGAAATTCTCGAACGAGCCGAACGACGCGTCGAGGCGCTTCTTGATCGGCTCCGGCGGCGCGCTGCCGCCGTTGGGCGCGAGCGAGTTCCAGAAGAAGTCGTGATTCCAGACCTGCGCGGCGTTGTTGAAGATCTTGCGCTCGGTGCCGGTCTTGTTGGCGGTCGCCTTGATGATCGACTCGAGATCCTGTTTCTCCAGCGGCGTGCCCGCGATGAATTCATTCAGCTTGGTCACATAAGTCGCATGGTGCTTGCCATGGTGATGATCCAGCGTGCGCGCCGAAATCGTCGGGCCAAGAGAGTCTTTGGGAAACGGCAGGGGCATCAATTCGAACGCCATGGCGGGCTCCAGCTAGCGCTAAAAACAGTGGGGGTAAAGGGGCCAACGTATCGTGGACCGCGAAGTTCCCGCTCGATGCGGGGAGCTTCGTTACCGTTCGATGACGAGGCGGCCAGAAAGAATACCTTCCCTGACAGGCCCTTGGCCACCCGCCTGCCTCCCAGGCGAGGGCGCAAGCGCACTCCACGAACGTGATTCATCTCACAGTACGCGCTGCCTTGCTGGTACCCGTAGATCGATTTCGGGACGAAATTGCGGCTTCCGGTCAATAGTGAACATGCGCAGCGCCGCAAGAGCGTCTATATTTCGCTAGTTCCGTTGCGCAGGCCACGAGACCGACAGAAGTCTCGGGAGCGCGCGGAGCTCGAAGGTTCAACACGAAGGAGCAAGGGGGCGGGCCCGCAGGGAGCGGTCAGCCACATGCACCGGGAGGATAAGATATGGGCAAAGCGACACAGATCGCGGCCATCTTCGCTTTTTGCGTCGTGGCGACGATAGGAACGGTAGCGGTTCAAGCGGCCGAGGATGCTCCTGCGAGCAGCTTCGTCACGCTCAAGCTCGAAGGCAGCTGCGACGCGCAGAATACGCGGCTATGGCTGGTGAATTCACACACCTTCAAAACCATCGCCACCACCGTGCGCTGGCGCGCGGCCGGCGGCAAGGATCTCAGCGAGCAGTTTTTCCCCGGCCCGAACTCCGTGCGCGAGATCGGCTGCGCTGCCGAGGCCGAGATTCTGGACGCAAAGTTCGCCGACTTCTAAGTCTCAAAGCCCTGCAAGGTCGCAAACTCATCGAGCGCAGCGCGCTCGGTGCGTAGCGAATTGATCGGCGCGCCCTCGTCCATATAACCGAGCGCCATGCCGCTGAAGAGCATCACGCCCGGCGGCAGTTGCAGGAACTCCGCGATCGTCTTGTGCCAGATCGCCCATGCTTCCTGCGCGCAGGTGTGCAGGCCGCGCTCGCGAGCGAGCAGCATGACGGTCTGCATGAACATGCCCAGGTCGGCCCACTGATCCTGGCCCATCCGCCGGTCAATGCAAAAGAACAGGCCTACCGGCGCGCCGAAGAACTCGTAATTTCGTGAGAACTGCCGGACACGCGCCGGCCTGTTGTCGCGAGGAATGCCGATCGTCGCATACAGGTCTTCACCACACTTGAAGCGGCGGGCACGATACGGATCGTGCAGCTCGGGTGGATAGATGTTGTACTCCGTGCCTTCGCCGACCGGCAGCATCGACAGCTTGCCGCGGATCGCCGTGAGGAATTCGGCCAGCGGCTGTCCGGTGAGCACGTGCACTAACCAAGGTTGTAGATTGCCACCCGACGGTGCGCGCTTGGCGCTTTCCAGAATCTCGACCAGGATCTGCTTCTCGACGGGCTTGTCCAGGAAGGCGCGACAGCTGATACGGCTGGCAACGGCGTTGGTGACATTCATATAGTTGGAGAGACGAGTGCTCGATCCCGCGCAAGATAACATCACTCTGGCCGACGGCACCTCGCTGGTGTTTCGCACGTTTTGCAGGATGGATTCGCCCAAGGCGGCGGTGATCGTTCCGTCCGCGATGGGCGTGGCTCAGAAGTTCTACACCCAGTTTGCGCAATGGCTCGCGCAGCAGGGCTATCACGTTACGACGTTCGACTATCGCGGCATCGGTTTCTCCGCGCCCCGCTCGCTGCGCGGTTATCCGGTGAACATCTTCGATTGGGCGCGACACGACTGCGCCACCGTCATCGACATGGTGAAGTCCGAGATGCCGAACGTGCCGCTGCACTGGATCGGCCACAGCCTCGGCGGCCAATTGATCGGCCTCATTCCGAATCGCGACCGCATCGATCGCGTCATCACCGTCGCCACCGGCACGGGCTATTGGCTCGAGAACACCTGGCGCACTAAATCTGTGGTGTGGTGGCTCTGGTTCTTCCTTGTGCCACTCGCTCTGCGCACCGCCGGTTATTTCCCCGGCAAGCGGTTGCGCAAAGTCGGCGACCTGCCGTTTGGAGTGATGCAGCAGTGGCGCCGCTGGTGTCTCAATCGCGAATACGTCGTCGGCGCCGAAGGCGATGACGTTCGCGCCGACTATGCGTCCGTGCGCACGCCGATGCTTTCTCTTTCATTTACGGACGACGAGATGATGTCTGCGAAGGGCATCAAGTCGCTGCACGGCTTGTACGCGAATGCGCCCGTCGAGTATCGCCGCATCGCCCCTCGCGAAATCGGTGCGCGCCACATCGGCCACTTCGGCTTCTTCCGTCCCCAGTTCGAACAAACCCTCTGGCCGCTCGTGCCGCAATGGCTGAGCGTGCGTTGAGTTTCAGTCGTTGAGTTGGTGGGGAAAAAAATAGCGTGCGCGAGGTTCATCACATCGCGCACGCCTGCATCCGAGATGGCTCAGGGGGATAATTGACCATCGTCGTAAGCACGTTGAAACCGAAGAGACTCGCGTCCTAAGACGCTCGGTTTCATAAATGCAGGACGCGTGCCAACTCCGAGCGGCCGTGAACTGGCGGAAAATCGGGGGCTGCATGCACGGAGATTTGGTCGGATGCACTCGCGATGTGCATGGGAGCGCAATCATGCGACGGTGTAGTGCGAGGAGCGGGAGTTGTCATCGAATTGTCAATGAGCTCGGACAAGTGGGTTAGGAGAAATCCGTGCGACCCGTTCTCGCCGCAGCTTGATCTCGCGGATGTATTGTTCGCTGGCAGCGTCGAGCATGACGCCGGGATCATCCAAGGCGACGCCTGAAGGCGTCAATCGCCTAAGGGCGCCTGGCCGCGCTCACCGTCACACTCGCACCTTCCAACGCCGCCGACTCCGCCCTCACAGTAATCTTCCCCGCCTGATCCGGCTTGCCGCGCACGATCACCAACGCCAGTCCGTTGAACGTCTCACGCACGGGCGACTGGAACGGTACGAAACTGGTCGGATCGCCGTTGTCGGTGGCGACGATTTCGCCGGGGCCGTCGACGGTGAAGCGAATGGAGCTCTTCGCGGTCGGCGCGGGCAGGCCATTCTGGTCCAGCACACGAACGGTGATGAACGACAAATCCTCACCGTCGGCTTGTATCTTCGAACGATCCGCAGAGAGCTCGAGCCTGGCGGGTGCATCGGCAGTACGAACGGAAGCCGTCGCCCATTCTTTGCCGCTCTTGTAACTCACAGCCCGTAACTCGCCGGGCTCATACGTCACAAAGTCCCAGCGCAGACGATATTCGTAAGCCGCGCGCTTCTTCCGTCCCTGCGACTTGCCGTTGACGAACAGCTCCGCCTCATCGCCCGAAGTAATCAAATGCACTGGCGTGACTTCGCCTTCGCGGCCTGGCCAGGTCCAGTGCGGCAGCAGGTGAGCTAGCGGCAGTTCGGGGCGCCACTTTGCTTGGTAGAGATAGAAGCGATCCTTCTTGAAGCCGGCGAGATCGATGATGCCGGAGTAAGAGCTGCGCGATGAGTAGTACGGCGTCGGTTCGCCCAGGTAGTCCCAGCCGGTCCAGACGAACTCACCGGCGACATACGGGTGCTGATCCTGCGCGGCGAACGCGCGATCGGCGGAGGAGCCGAAGTCGGCGGCGTGCAGTTCGTAAGCGCTGACCTGGTGAGTTTTCGGATCGCCGCCCGAGCCCGGCCGCACCGGCCCGCTGATGCCGCCACTCACGGGAAATTGATATTCGCCTCGGCTGCTCAGCGCCGATGCGCTCTCGCTGCTGAGAATCATCTTGTTCGGAAAGCGCTCGCGGAATGCGGGAAACTGGCCGGGCAAGCTGCGAATGCCCGCGCCCTGATAGTTCAGGCTGATGACATCGACGGTGGCGGGCAGCGGCATGTCCGGTTTCGCCCAGTTCATCGCGGTCGTCGTGCGGCGCGTCGGATCTTCTTCACGAACCATACCCACGAGCTTGCTCGCAATCGCAGCGCCGTGCTCGCCTGTGTACTGTTCACCAACTTCGTTGCCCACGCTCCACATGATGATCGACGGGTGATTGCGGTCCCGACGCAGCATCGAACGCAGATCCTGCTCGTGCCAGTCCGGAAAGATCAGATGAAAGTCGAGCGGGGTTTTCTTGCGCTCCCACACGTCGAATACTTCATCCATCACCAGGATGCCCATGCGATCGGTCAGTTCGAGCAGTTCCGGCGCGGGTGGGTTGTGGCTCATGCGCAGCGAATTCGAGCCCATCTCCTGGAGCATTTCCAGCTGACGCTCGGCCGCACGCACATTGAAAGCTGCACCGAGTGCGCCGAGGTCGTGATGATTGTTGACGCCGTTGAGCGGGATGCGCTCGTCGTTCACGAACACCCCGTTCGTCGGATCGAGGCGCAGAGAGCGGATGCCAAAGCGCGTCTCGTATCGGTCAATGGCCTTGCCACCGCGCGACACCGTCGTCACCGCGACGTAACGATTCGGCGTTTGCGTGGGTCGCGGTCCCCACAAGCGCGGATTTGCAACCGTTGCAGAGCCTTTCACTTGAGCGCTCGCGCCGGCGGCGACGCGCGTGTTCCCATGTTCGATCGTCGCGACGACACCGCCGCTGCGTCTGCCATCACTGTCCAGCGCATAGATGTCCGTCGAAACACCGACCGACGCCTCGGTCTGCGAATCATTGTCGATGGAGACAGCCACATCGATGGAGGCCGACGACTTCGAAACCTGTGGCGTAGTAACCTGAGTGCCCCAATGGCTCACGTGCACGCGATTGGTCTTGGTCAACCAGACATTGCGATAGAGGCCGCCGCCGGGGTACCAGCGCGCCGAGTGCGGCGGATTGTCGAGGCGGACGACGAGTTGATTCGAACCGCCGAACGCGACGTGCGGCGTGAGGTCGAGCCGGAACGAGTTGTAACCGTAGGGCCAGCCGCCGACGAGCTTGCCATTGAGCCACACGGTGGCGTACGACATCGCGCCGTCGATATCCAGAAAGATCGAGCGATCGCGATCGCGGGCCGGAATCTCCAGCTTCTTTCGATACCAGCCGATGCCCCAGCTCGGCAGCCGGCCCATGCCGCCATAGGGACCTTCGGCGATGAACGGACCGGTGATCGCCCAGTCGTGCGGCAGGGTGACGTTGCGCCAGGTGCTGTCGTCGAAGTTCGCCTGCACATAGGAAACATCGCTGCCGGGATTTCCCGCGGGGCGCTCATATCGGCGCGTCGGATCCTTGATGAAGGCATTCCCCGAAGGCAGGATCCAGGGTTTCAACACCTGCTCTTGCGCGGCCGCGACTTTCGCGGCCTCCTCGGGCTTTGCGTCTGCTTGCTTGCCGTCTTCGGTCAGCGTGACAACAGGGCGCACGTCGTACATCAGCGGCGTAGCGAGCCCCGCCGGATCGCCCATCTGGAAGCGCCAGCCGGAGTTGATGGAAACGCGCTCGCCCGGCGCGGTGGTTTGGGCCGAGACCAGTGCTGGCGCAACCAGTGACAGGAAGACGAGGAGGTTGCGCAACGCACGGCCCGCGTCGGGGCGAGAGCGGCAAGAATTTCGCATCGGTGGAACCCTTCAACGGCAGTTCGGCGCTGGGCGCCGACTCTGGCATTATCTCGGACAAATGCAAGCGCGTCTAAACCGTGCAAAAGTGCTGCATACTTCGGGCTGAGACCGCTGACGAATCGGCCCAGGGAGGAGAGCTGATGATTTTTCGCTGTGCCTTGTCGATCGGGATGTGGTGTCTGTTGTCGAGCTCCGCATCGCTGGCGGACGCGACCGCCGCCAAGCTGGAGTTTGGCGTCGAGAACAACATCGCCTACTACGACGCTGCGGCGTTGGCGCGAGCCGACGATTACCAGAAACAACAGAGCAAGCTCGATGTTTACTATCCCAAAGGCGCGAAAAGTTTCACCACCGTCGTGTGGTTTCATGGCGGCGGCTTGACCGGCGGTAGTCGCTACTTTCCCGACTTGAAGGATCAAGGCATCGCGCTCGTCGCCGCGAGTTATCGATTCGCGCCAAAGGCTCAACCGCCCGCCTATCTGGAAGACAGCGCAGCTGCGGTCGCATGGGTGCTCGAGAACATCGGCCGCTACGGCGGCGATCCGAAGAAAGTGTTCGTTTCGGGTCACTCTGCCGGCGCTTATCTAGCAACGATGATCGCCATGGATCCCAAGTGGCTCGGTGCGCACCAGCTTTCCAACAAGTCGCTGGCGGGTGTCATCGCGATCAGCGGCCAAATGACCACGCATTTCACTGTCAAGAAACAACGCGGCGACGACGCTGCACAGTTGCGCCCCATCATCGATGAATACGCCCCGCTGTATCACGCCGCGAATGAGTTCTCGCCCATCTGCCTGATCGTCGGCGGCCGGGACATCGAGTTCAAGTCGCGCGTTGAAGAGAACGAGCTGATGGCAGTGACCCTGCGCAATCTGGGGCACAAGAAAGTGGAGTTCTACGAAATGGCGGGGCTGGATCATGGCACCGTCGAGCAAGGTGCGATGATCGTCATGCGCGGGTTCATCCAACGAACACTGCAGGGGAACGATAGGGAGTAAGTCATGCGCTATGAATGGATTCTGGGCTGCGCGCTACTGTCGGGCTCGTTGGCGCAGGCGAGTGCGCCGGTGCAATCGCAGGGCGAGCCGATCGTCGTCGCGCATCGCTACCGGATCGAGTCGAAGGTGCTGGGCGAAGAACGCACTTACCTCGTTCACAAGCCAGACGGCTATGACTTCTCCGATCAACGTTACCCAGTCGCCATCCTGCTCGACGGCGATGGGCACATTCATCACGTCAGTGCGACCGTCGAGCAGTTGGCGAGGAACGGTCGGTCCGGGCCCATGATCGTCGTCGGCATCGAGAACACGGACCGCCAGCGTGACTTCACGCCGCCGTTCGCCGGAGCGGAAGGGCGGCCGCCGGGCAATGTAGGGGGCGCCGGCCAGTTTTTGAGCTTCATCGCCGATGAATTGCTGCCTGAGATCGATCGTGCGTATCGCACGCGCCCGACGCGGATTTTGATCGGTCACTCATACGGTGGGCTGTTCGCCGTGTACACGCTGTTCAACCGGCCCGACATTTTCAAGGCGTACATCGCGGTGAGCCCGTCGCTGTGGTGGGACAACCAGGCGCTGGCGAAGCAGGCCGATCAGTTCGTCCTCGATCACAAGGATCTGCAAACCGCCATCTACATGACGATGGGCAATGAAGGCGGCGCAATGCTCGGCGGCGCGCAGAAGGTCATCGGCTCGCTGGCCAGCCTGCCCCAGGCGGGCGCGAACTTTCAGCGCTGGCCGGAAGAGACCCACGGTTCCGTTGTCATGCGCAGTGTCTACGAGGGGATGGAATGGCTGAACGAGCTCTACTACACGCACGATCCGGCGCGCGCGTATGAAGAGGGCGGGCTGCAGTATTTCGACAAGCGCTTCGAAATGATTTCTAAGTATCTGGGGTATGAAGTCAAGGTGCCCGAGCGCCAGCTCATGCATGCCCAAGGCTACTTGCAACATGTCAAACGCCCGCAGGAAGCGCGGCAGGTGCTGCAGCGAGTGCTGGAGCTGTATCCGAATAGTCCGGGCGCGCACTTCGAGCTGGGCAAGGTGTATCTCGCGTTGGAGGACCGGCCACAGGGCGAGGCCGAGCTCGAACGAACATTGGCGCTGTACCCGGGACACGAGGGCGCCCGCAAGGAACTGGAGAAGATCGGCGTCGATCCGAAGACGGTGGTCCCGGAGGCGACGGTTTCCTCGTCGGTGCTGCGCAGCTACGTTGGCGAGTACAAGTACAGCGATGAAACGTCCGTTGCCACGTTCGAACAGGGCAAACTGTTCATGAAGGTCGGTAATGCCAAGCGCGAGCTGCACGCGCGGACCGATGGAAGCTTCTTTGCGGTCGATTCGGATCGCGAGTACACGTTCAACAAGAAGTCCGGTCGCGTTACATCGCTGACTGTGCAATTGCCGGACTTTCGTTACGAGAGCCGTAAGGTGAAGTAGCAGCGAGCAGCACGTCGATGGTTGCATCGACGACGCGTGCTCTTCGATCGCGAGCATACAGCCCGTATTGAACGGTGAGAGGGCCGGGAACACCGGCGAATCCATCGAGGGTCCGCATCGTTTCGTTGCGAATCGACTCGGGCGGCAGCAGGCCGATGCCAAGCCCGTTCTCGATTGCCGCTTGCAGGCCCATGACACTCTGACTCGTGAATGTGATCCGATGCTCGCGCCCCGTCGCTGCGAGCGCTTCGATCATGCGTCGACGCCACAGGCAGGGTGAGGCGAACGCGACGAGATCGAGCGGGCGGCCGGGCTCCTGCAGGTAGTCCGTCGCGCTCACCCATTGCAGCTCGACATTCCATGTGACCAGGGCATCGGCCGCGCTCACGGCAGAAGTCGGCGCGATCATGATGTCCATGGTGTTCTCATCCCACGTACGGCCAAGCGCCGTGCTGTGCTCGACGACGACGTCGAGTTGAACGTCGGGATGGGTGCGATGTAGACGGCCGAGCGCCGCGGGCAAGGCGGAATTGGCAATCTCTTCTGCGAGGCCGATGCGTACACTGCCACTGACGGCTGTCTCGCGGAGCCGAGCGTATGCCTCGTCGCTCAACGCCAGGATGCGCGTGGCATATCCCAGAAAGATCTCGCCCTCGGGAGTGGGAACGACACCGCGGCCGGTGCGCTGAAAAAGATGACGTTCCAACAAATTCTCCAGCCGCCGCATTTGCATGCTCAACGCCGATTGAGTGCGCCCGGTTTGCGCAGCGACCCGGCTCAGACTGCCTTGCTGGCAGACTGCGACGAAGGTGCGCAGCAGGTCCAGGCCGATTTGCTCCGATATCATTTTCGTTGAACTCAGATGTTGCTGATATCAGCCTACGCGAAGGCGGGGCGCGTCGCTATCTTCCTCTCCCGATCCCAGAGGAAAGACATTCGTGAAAGCGATCAGAGTTCATCGGCACGGCGGTCCGGAAGTGCTCACTTACGAGGACGTGGCCATCGGGCCGCCCGGGCCTGGTGAAGTTCGTGTGCGTAACCGCGCGATCGGGCTCAACTTTGTCGACGCCTACTTTCGCACGGGGGCGTATGCGCCACCGGCTTTGCCGTTCATTCCGGGGAATGAGGCGGCGGGCGAGGTCGTCGCTACTGGCGAAGGCGTGAGCGAATTCAAGCCGGGCGATCGTGTCGCCTATGTCGAAACGCTAGGTGCATATGCCGAAGAGCGCAACGTGTCGGCACACTTTGTCGTGCCTCTGCCGGATACCATCGACTTCGAAACGGGCGCGGCGATGATGTTGAAAGGACTGACGGCGCAATACCTGCTGCGGCGGACGTTTCGTGTCGAACCGGGTCAAAGGATTCTTGTGCACGCGGCGGCGGGCGGCGTTGGGTTGATGCTTACTCAGTGGGCGAAGCATCTGGGCGCCACCGTCATCGGCACGGTAGGATCACCGCAGAAAGCTGAGCTCGTGCGCGCCAACGGAGCGGACTTCGTCATCGACTATCGCAAGGAAGATTTCGCGACGCGAGTCAGGGAGATCACCGGCGGCGAGGGCGTGCACGTCGTTTATGACGGCGTAGGTAAAGCGACATTCCAAGGCTCGCTCGATAGCCTCCGATCACTGGGTTACTTCGTGAGCTATGGATCGGCGTCGGGAGCGATCGAGCCGTTCGACATCATGCTACTGATGCAGAAGGGCTCGCTGTTCGCTACGTGGCAGTTGCTCTTCACGCATCTGGCGAAGCGCGAGGATGTCCTGGCAATGAGTAAGGAGTTGTTCGAGGTGGTGGCGAGCGGTGCGGTCAAAGTGCCTGTGCATGCAAGGATGCCGCTTGCCGAGGTGGCCGAGGCACATCGTCGGCTCGAATCGCGCCAGACAACTGGTGCCACAGTGCTGCTGCCCTAGTTACGTTCGCCGCTTCGCATTCTCCAGCGCATCGATCGTCCGCGGCCAATCATCCTTCAGCAACCGTGACAGCGCCCGATCGGCGAGCAGCTTGCCGCCGGTCTGGCAGCGAGGACAGTAGTTTGTTTCGTTCTCCGCGTATCGAATGCGCTGGACCGCCGTGCCGCACACCGGGCACGGCTCGCCGAACTTTCCATGCACCGCCATCTCCTTGCGAAACGCGGTGACCTTCTCCGGAAAGCCGCGAGCGGCTTCGGCCCGCAAGCGCTCGATCCATTCAGTCAGCACGTCTTGAATGGCGTCGTAGAGCCGGCGCCATTCATCGTCATCGAGGTGCTTCGTCTGGATCATTGGCGAGAGCCGGGCACGGTGCAGGATCTCGTCGGAGTAGGCGTTGCCGATGCCGCTGAGAATGGTTGGATCGGTGAGCGCACGTTTGAGCGTGTGATTACGCTCACTCATGTACTCACGAAACACAGCCGGATCGGCACCGAGCACTTCGAGCCCACCGCGATCGTGTTCTTCGAGCTGCGCTTCGCCGGCAACAACGTGCAGCGAGGCGCGACGTTTCGTGCCCGCTTCCGTCAGGGTCAGCACGCCATTGTCGAAGTCGAGCTGCAGCAGTGGCCCACGGACCTTGCCGCGATGACTCGGCTCATACCAGTGCAGCCGGCCTGCGATCATCAAATGAATCACCAGCCACATGTCGTTATCGAAACCGATGGCGATGCGTTTGCCGAGCCGGCGTAGCTGGGTGACGGTGTGGCCTTCGCAGCTTTGCAAAGGCGGCTCGGCGGTGCGCAGCAGGAACGGATTCTTCAGCAGAATCCGCTCCAGCCGGCGCCCGACGATGCGGGCCTCGAGCGACTCGATATAGACGGCGACGTCAGGCAGCTCTGGCATGGATGCCTAACGTTTGCGCCGGTATCAGAGTTCGCGCAGACCGGTCGTGATCGGCAACTTTGCTGCACGCAGGCTGGGCAACAGTCCGCCGATGAAGCCGAGGATCAGCGCGTAAACCAGTCCTTGCACCAGCAGCTGCGGCGTGACCGTGAACGCGAAGGTCAGTTGACTGAAAGTCGCGAAATTCATGGTCGATGCGCGCACACCATTGAATGCGACGTACGAGACGATCATGCCGACCACGCCGCCCACCAAGCCAATCAGCAATGCTTCCGCAAGCACCGAGGTGATCACGGGAGCTGGCCCGAAGCCCAGCGCCCGCAACGTCGCGATCTCACGTGTGCGAGAGGAGACGGCTGAGTACATCGTATTGAGTGCCGCGAAGATCGCACCCAATCCCATGAGAATCGCGATCGCGCTGCCGATGGTGCTCACCAGCGTCACGAGAATCTTCGACTGCTCGGCGTAATACTGTTTCTCGCTGAACACACGAACGTTGAGCCGCGGGTTGGTCGACAGCTCGTCCTTGAACGCCTGCATGGCGCTCGGGCTGGTGAGCTTCACACGCATCGACTGGTAGGACGTGCCGCGGTTGTACGCGCCTTGAAGCACCGTGGCGTCGGTCCAGATTTCGGATTCGGCCACGCTGCCGCGATCTTCGAAGATGCCCGTGACCGTCCAGTTGGTGGTGCCCAGGCGCAGCTGGCTGCCGACGGTGAGGCCGGAGAACTGCATGCTCGCGCCCTTGCCGACGACGACTTCGAATTTGCCGGGCGTGAAGTTCACGCCTTCGACGATCTTGAAGTTGCTACGCAGCTTCACTGCCTGCGGACCCACGCCGCGCAAAGGAACATTCGCCGCGGTGCCGGTGCTCTTCAGCGGCACATCGACCACGACGTACAGCTCGGGAGAAACAATCGGCCCTTGCTCGTCGCGCGCCGCCTGTTTGGCGTCGGCGATGAGGCGGGTTTGTTCCTGCTGCAAGCCGCTGCCCATTTCGTCGGTTGCGCCATTACGCAGCACGATGGCGACCTGGTCGGAGCCGGAGATGTCCAGCACCGCTTTAAAGCCTTCGGCAATGGAGAGCACGCCGATGAGCACGGTGACGACGCCGGCGATGCCGATGAGCGCAACGATCGACGACGCGGCACGCTGCGACATGTTGCGCACGTTCATGCTCGTGATCGCGGTAATCTGATCCCAAGAGTTCGACATGTTGCTGATCCTTCTGCTCAAGCCTTACGCAAGGCGTCGACGATCTTCAGTCGCGATGCCTGCGCGCAGGGGATTGCTGCGGCCAGGCCGCCGAGCAGCAGGATCAATACGACACCGATGCCCCAGGTCGCAGGCGGCATGCCGAGCACAGGGAAGAACTGCGCGACCGCCGCACCGATACCTTTGCTCGCGAGCGCCGCCAGACCCAAGCCGATCAGGCCGCCCAGCCCAGTGACCAGAATCGCTTCAGCGATAATCAGGAACGTGACGCCCGCGCCGGAGAAGCCCAGCGTCTTCATCACTCCGATCTCGTTGATGCGCTCACGAATCGACTGGCCCATCGTGTTGGCCGTGACCAGCAGCATGGTGAAGAACACGGCTGCGGCCACGAACGTGAGCAGCTTGCCGATGTTGCCCATCTGATTCGCGAAGCCCTGGATGAAAGCCTTCTCGGTCGAGGTCTTGGTCTCGGTCGATGAATTGCGGAACAAATCGTCGATGCTTCGGGCGATGTCGGCCGAGCGCCCCGGGTCTGCTACTTTCACGACCACCCAACCGATCATGTCCCGGATCTCGGCACGCGACTCGTTGAGATAGTCGTAGTGGAAATACATGCTCTGGTTGTCGCCGTTGCTCGCCTGGTAGATACCCGCGATCTTCATCGGCCAGGAGTTGCCGCCATCGTCCTTGCGCGTCCAGATGTTGGAGCGCATGGGAATGGTGTCGCCCACTTTCCACTTGAAGCGCTCCGCGATCATCGGGCCGACGATGACGGCGGTGCGATCCTGCAAGAACGCCTGTTTCTCTTCGGGCTTGAGCTGGTATTCGCTGTACACCTCGAAGAAGGTCGGCGCCTCGACCGCGAACGCGGCGATCTGGTTGCGATCTTCCTGATACACGCCGCCGAACCAGTCCTGCGACGACGCCACCACGACGCCCTCGACGCCTTTGACACGATTCAGATAGGCGAGCGGCAGCGATTGCACGAACGAGGTCTTGTGCATCGTGATCAAACGATCGATGCCGGCGAGCTCGGGGCTGCCGGTCATCGCGACGCGCAGCGTCTGCATCAGTCCGAACAACAGAAACGCGACGACGATCGATGCCAACGTGAGGCTGGTGCGCAAACGTTTGCGCCCCAGGTTGGCCCACAGCAGAGGTAGGTATTTGAACATGACGTCACCTCAGGCCGCGGCGTCGCGGCTCAGCTGACCCTTATTCAAATGCAGTACGTGCTTGGCGCGAGCCGCGGCGTGCGGATCGTGCGTCACCATGATGATGGTCTTGCCCTGTTGCTGATTCAGCGCCTGCAACAGATCCAGGATTTCATCGCCCGACTTGCGGTCCAGGTCGCCAGTGGGCTCGTCGCACAACAAGAGCGTGGGATCGGAAACGATGGCGCGGGCGATGCCGACGCGCTGTTCCTGGCCGCCCGACAACTCTCTTGGCTTGTGATGAGCGCGTTCGCTCAAGCCGACCAGGCCCAGTGCCGCGTTGGCGCGCTTGCGCCGTTCTGCAGCCGGCAGCTTCGTCAGCAACAGCGGCAGCTCGACGTTGCGCTCGGCGGTCAACACCGGCAACAAGTTATACATCTGGAACACGAAGCCGACGTGGTGGGCGCGCCATTTGCCCAGGTCGCCGTCGGTCATCGAGTCGGTGCGCGTGCCGGCGATTTCGATGCTGCCCGCGGTCGGGCGGTCGATGCCGCCGATCAGGTTCAGCAACGTGGACTTGCCGGAGCCCGACGGGCCCATCAACGCCAGGAAATCGCCCCTGGGAATGTCCAGGTCGAGGGCGTGCAGCACGTGCACGGTCTCGGCGCCCCGCTTGTAGTCCTTCGCCACGCCACGCAGTCGAACCAACGATTCATCAGCCATGTGTCACTCCGCTTTCTTTTTGACCGGGGCGCCTTCGGCGAGCCCTTCGACCGGTTTCCCTACAAGGACGTCGCCCGCGGCGATTCCCGACAACACTTCTGTCTGCCCGCTACGTTCGCCACCGATGCGCACCGCGACTCGCTCCACCGAGTCCTCGCGCACCCGCCAGACGAACGTCGTCTCACCCTCTTTCATGATGGCTTCGCTCGGCACCCGCACGGCCGGGCGAGACGACGCAGTTGCCGGCTCGCCGGCGCGGTCGTCGAAGAAGCTCACCTTCACGCCCATGTCCGGCAGGATGCGCGGATCCAACTGATCGAACCCGATGCGCACACGCACCGTCGCCTTCTGGCGATCGGCGGTGGGCACGATGTTGATGACGTGACAGGGGATGACCCAATCCGGATACGCATCCAGCACGGCTTCGGCTTTTTGTCCGGCCTTCACCCGATTGATGAAGGCCTCGTTCACGTCGACCTCAATCTCTCGCGAATCCATGTCAACGACTGTCGCGATTCCGGTGCGCGTGAAGCCGCCGCCCGCGGAAATCGGCGAAATCATTTCGCCGGGCTGCGCGTCCTTGGAGACCACGACGCCGGCGAAGGGCGAGCGAACTAACAAATCGTCCAGATCCTGGTTGCGCACGCGCACGCTGCTCTGGGCCACTTTCACTTCGCTCTTCAATGCTTCCAGTCGCGCCTGCAGGGCGCCGAACTCCGCTTGTGCCGAATCGAGCGCCTGCTCGCTGACCAGCTTGTCGGCGCGCAGCTGCTGCGTACGACGCAAGTTGCGTTCAGCTTCCGCCAGGCGCACCTCGACTTCCTGCAGATTCTTGGTCGTCGCATCGAGCTGACGTTCGGCGAGGTCGAGCTGCGGGCGCGTGGTCGTATCGTCCAGGCGCGCGAGCAGCTGGCCCTCCTTGACCTCCATGCCTTCCTCGATGAGCACCTCGGAGACCTTGCCTGTCACTTTTGCCGACACTGTGGCTTGACGGCGCGCCACGACGTAGCCGGAAGCGTTCAGCACCGAGCCGCCGCCACCGCCGCTCGTGGCAGCCGCGGTCGCAGTCACTGTTTCCACTTCGATCGCGTTATCGCGGAACAGTGCATATGCCGCGGCCACTGCGGCTAGAACGAGTACAGCAGCGATGAACCATTTATAGACGCCGCCATTACGGTCGTTGCGAGTGGGTTCCGGGCTGCGTTCGATGCGGAGGCTGTCGAGTGCGTTCTGATCGAATGACATGGAAGCCTTCAGTCCTTTAGCGATCGCGCGCGTAGCGAATGCCGGCGCGGTCATTGGTATATGCGAGAAAGCCAATGCCGGCGACCGGCAGGGCGCACGGATTCTAATCCCGCGGGCCGCGCAGAAGTAAGGCGCGTCGGTGAAAAGCCGCGCAACGCCGGCAAGTTGGGTCGATAATCCGCCTGTGAGTTCGATATCTGCGCTACCCGCCGGGCAGGACACCGCCAACATATGAAACGCCGCACCTTATATATCGTGGCTGGAGTGGCGCTGGTGGCACTCGCGATCGGTGTGCTGGCGAGCCGCCCCGATCCCATCGAGGTGGAAACTGCAACGGTGAGCCGCGGCCCGGTCGCTGAAACTGTTACCAATACGCGGGCCGGCACCATCAAGGCCTGTCAACGCGCCCGACTCGCGCCGCCTTCGGGCGGTCAAATCGCCAAACTGCCGGTAAAGAAAGGCGATCGCGTGCAGCCCGGACAAGTGCTGCTCGAGCTGTGGAACGACGACATTCGCGCCGAGCTGAGCCTGGCTGAACGTGATGCAGTCGCCGCGCACGCGCGGGCTGAAGAAGCTTGTGTCGCGGCGAAGGTCGCTCAGCGCGAATCGGATCGTCTGGCCAAGCTGGTGACACAAAGTCTGGTGTCGATCGATGCGGCCGAGCGCGCCAGAGGCGACGCTGATAGTCGAGCGGCGGCGTGTCGTGCGACCACTCAAAATATCAAAGTGGCCGAGGCGCGCATCGAGCAGGCGAAGGCGTCGATGGAGCGCACGCTGTTACGTGCGCCGTTCGCCGGCATCGTTGCCGAGATCAATGGTGAGATCGGTGAGTTCGTAACCCCGTCGCCTGTCGGTATTCCGACGCCGCCCGCTGTCGATGTAGTTGACACTCGCTGCATCTACGTGACGGCCCCCATCGATGAGGTCGACGCCCCGCGAATTCGCGAGGGCATGCCGGCGCGGGTGTCGCTCGACGCGTTCCGGGACCGAACGTTTGCTGCTCATGTGCGCCGGGTGGCGCCTTACGTGCTCGACGTTGAGAAACAGGCGCGCACAGTCGAAATCGAGGCTGAGCTGGAAGACATTCAATCGGTGACCTTGCTGCCGGGCTATAGCGCCGATGTGGAAGTGATTCTGCAGGAGCAGGACAACGTGCTGCGGGTTCCGACACGTGCCCTCATCGATGGCAAGCGTGTCTATATATATGACGCAGCGGAACAGCGGGTTCACGCGAGGGATGTGCAAACCGGTCTGCGAAACTGGGAGTACGTCGAGGTCACCAGCGGGGTCGCGGAAGGCGATCTGGTGGTGACGACGGTCGATCGCGAAGGGGTCGTGGACGGAGCGCGCGCCAGGCAGGCTGCCGAGCGATGATCGATTTGCAGAACATCTGCCGGCACTTCCAGATGGGCGATCAGGAAGTGCGCGCGCTCGATCAGATCGATGTGCGCATCGAGAGCGGCGAGTACGTTTCCATCATGGGGCCGTCCGGGTCGGGCAAGTCGACGCTGTTGAATGTGCTCGGGCTGCTCGATCGGCCGACGGCGGGCACTTATATATTGGACGGGCGAGAGACGACTTCGCTGGACGACGAGGAGCTGGCTCACACGAGAGCGCGCAAGATCGGGTTCATTTTCCAATCGTTCCATCTGATTCCGCGGTTGACGGCGTTCGAGAATGTTGAATTGCCGCTGGTGTTGGCTGGCGTCGCTCCCGAAGTGCGACGGCCGAGAGTACAGGAGTTGTTGGCGAGTTTGAGTTTGGAAAGCCGAGCCAGGCATCGGCCGAATGAATTATCCGGCGGACAGCGGCAGCGTGTGGCCATTGCGCGTGCGATGGTGATGCAGCCGGCGGTGCTGCTCGCCGATGAGCCGACGGGAAACCTGGATCACATCTCGGGTGCGGAAGTGTTGGCGGCGATTGAGGGCTTGAACGCGAAGGGAATTACGTTGCTGGTCGTGACGCATGACGCCGAGGTGGCGCAGCGGGCGCGGCGGCATATCAGGATGAGAGACGGCAGGGTGGTGGAAGACGCGACGTGAAGAGGGTGTCGGTGGTTCGCGCCGGCCCCAGGTGACGTCGCCGATAGGTGTGAGGTTGAGAGGTCATGCGTTTTCGCGATCTGGTAAGACTGTCGCTCGACTCCGCCGTGCGGGCACGGATGCGGAGCATCATGTTGTTGCTCGCGATGAGCATTGGCGTCGCGGCGGTCATTGCGCTCACTTCTCTGGGTGAAGGCGCGCGGCGCTACGTGGCCGATGAGTTTCAGGCGCTGGGCACGAGGATGATCATCGTCATTCCGGGCCGTTCCGAAACCGGCGGTGTCTCGCCCGGCATGCTGTCTGGTGAAACGCCGCGAGATCTCACATTGAGTGATGCATTGGCTGTGCAGCGCCTGCCCGGCGTCCAGCGAGTCGCGCCGCTGGTGATTGGTTCTGCGCCGGCATCGGTGGGCGCGCTGGAGCGCGAGGCGCCGGTGATGGGCTCGAGCTCCGAGCTGATGCCCGTGCACGGGTTCGTTCTCGCGAGAGGGGACTTCCTTCCGCCGGGCGACCTCAGTCGCGATACGGCCGTCGCAGTCATCGGCAACAACATCGCTCGTGAGTTATTCCCGGGCCGCGAGGCGATCGGTGGCAATCTCCGCATCGGAGACCGGCGCTTCCGGGTCATCGGCGTGCTGGCGGACCAAGGCCGCATGATCGGCATGGATTCGCAGGAGCTGATCATCGTGCCGGTCAGCGCGGCGCAGGCGCTTTTCAACACCGAATCGTTGTTCCGGCTGCTGATTCAAGCTCACACCCGCGATGACATGACTCGAGTGCGGGACGCAACCATTGAGGTCATCAAGCTACGGCATCAGGGCGAAGAGGATGTTACGGTCATCACTCAGGACGCACTGCTCTCCACGTTCGATCGTATCTTCACTGCCCTGACACTCACGCTGGCCGGCATTGCATCCATCAGCCTCGCCGTCGCCGGCGTCCTGATCATGAATGTGATGCTGGTGTCGGTGAGTCAGCGGACCAGCGAGGTCGGCTTGCTCAAAGCCATCGGCGCGACGCGGCGGCAGATCACAGCATTGTTTCTTACGGAGGCGATTCTGCTGTCCGTGGCCGGGGCGATTGCCGGGTTGGCCGTCGGGTACGGTGTCGATTGGATCGTTGGCAACATCTATCCCTCGTTGCCCTTGAACCCGCCGGTGTGGGCGGTCGTGATGGCGCTCGTCGTTGCCATCCTCAGTGGCGTTATTTTCGGATTGATGCCAGCGCGACGTGCGGCCCGCCTTGATCCGGTAGCTGCGTTGGCGGGGCGGCGCTGATGCGCTTCGCCGATCTGGTGCGACTGACGACCGGTTCGGTGCGGGCGCACCGGCTGCGCGCTGCGTTGACCGCGCTGGGTATCGGCATTGGTGTGACTGCGGTGGTGTTGCTCACATCGATTGGCGAGGGCGTGCATCGATTCGTCGTGTCCGAGTTCACGCAGTTCGGTACGAACATCATCAGTGTGACGCCGGGCAAGACGCAGACCATGGGCGGGTCGATTGGCTCGCTCGGCAACGTGCGGCCACTGACCGTCGACGATGCTGAAGCGTTGGGACGCGCGCCGTATGTGATATCGACGAATGCGATGGTGCAAGGGAACGCCGAGGTGGAAGCACTCGGGCGCAAGCGGCGAACCACTGTGTATGGAGTAGGGTCGACGTTCGCCGAAGCGTTTCGGTTTGAGGTCGCGCAAGGTGAGTTCCTGCCCGCAGACGATCCGCGCGCGCCACGTAGTCTCGCTGTGCTCGGTAGCAAGATGAATCACGAGCTGTTCCGCGGCGAGAGTCCGCTGGGCAAGACGATTCGGGTCGGTGGGCAGCGCTATCGAGTCGCGGGTGTGATGAAGCCCAAGGGCACGACCTTGGGATTCGATCTCGACGACACGGTCTACATTCCCACCGCGAAGTCGCTCGAGTTGTTCGATCGGGACAGCGTGTTCGAGATTCAGCTGCGGCATGAGTCGGGCGTGTCGGTGCAAGAGGTGGTCACCGGTGTGCGCAAGATTCTGATCGCCCGCCACGGCGATGAAGATTTCACGATTACGACCCAGCAGCAGATGCTCGATACGCTGGGCTCGGTGTTGAGCGTGCTGACTTTCGCGGTGGGCGCGCTGGGCAGCATTTCATTGCTGGTCGGCGGCGTGGGAATTTTCACCATCATGACCATCGGGGTCAGCGAACGCACAGCGGAAATCGGGTTGTTGCGCGCGTTGGGAGCGCAGAAGAATCAAGTGCTGCGTGTGTTTCTTTCCGAAGCCGTGGTGCTGTCTGCGCTCGGCGGCGTCGCCGGCTTGTTGGCTGGACTTGGTATCGCCGCGGCGCTGGATATTGCCGTGCCGGCGCTGCCAGTGAGCTATTCGCCGGCCTTCATAATTGCGGCGGAGTCGTTGGCTCTCGCAGTTGGATTGATAGCTGGCATTTTGCCGGCGATACGAGCGGCGGGATTAGAACCGGTTGATGCGCTTAGAACGGACTGAAAACCCTGAGCCTCTGGCGAGCTCACGCCATCGCCCGCTGCATCAGCAGAAACTGCTCCGTGATCGGCGACGTCGGCATCGTGAAGTAGAACACTGCGCCTTCGCTGGGTTTGCCTTCCGCCCAGATGCGCCCGCCGTGGCGATCGATAATACGGGCGACGGTGGCAAGGCCCACGCCGGTGCCTTCGAATTCGGCGGCGCCGTGCAGGCGTTGGAAAGGTTTGAACAGTTTGTGCTCGTGCGCCATGTCGAAGCCCGCGCCGTTATCTTTGACGAACAGCGTGGCCATCGAGCCGTGTTGGGACTGGCCGACCTCGATGCGTGGGTGCTCGGTTCGCGATGTGAACTTCCAGGCGTTCGCGAGCAGGTTCACGAACAGGTCGTTGATCAACCGCCGGTCGCCGTGCACCGCCATGCCGGGCTGAATCTCCACCTCGACGGTGCGTGAGGGATCTTTCTGCCGCAGGTCTTGAAAGATGCTTTCCGCCAGCGCGCTCACATCGATGATCTCTCGGTGCAAGGTGTGGCGTGAGATGCGCGACAGCACCAGCAGCGCATCGATCAGCTCCGACATCTGCTTCACGCTGCCTTGAATACGAGTCAGCCGCCGACGCTGCTCTTCGGTGGCATTGGGCAGGGACAGCTCGAGCAGGCCCGCCTGACCGGCAATCGTGGTCAGTGGCGAGCGCAGATCGTGCGAGACCGAAGCGGTAAACGCTTCGAGCTCGCGATTCGCGCGCGCGAGCGATTCATTCGCATCGCGCAGTTGGCGCTGGCTGGGTACTGAAAGGATCAGGGGCAACGCGCGCCACAACAGGATGGCGGTCGGCACCAAGGCCAGGGCGGCGATTACCTTGAGGACGCCTTCGAGCCAGAAATCGGTGTGCCAGACATTCCACACCTCCATGACGTGCGTCAGCCCGCACGCCACGATGAAGACGCCGAAGGCCACCAACAGCCGGTTGAACTGTAGATCGCGCCGCCGCCGCGCCACATAGAGGAGCACGCAGGGAATGGTGAAAAACGCCGCCGCAATCAGCAGGTCGGCAATGACATGCATCCACTGGATGCCCGGTGTCCACATATATCAGTGTCCAGGTGGCAAGAACCGTTCGCCGCCAAACCAGGACACACTCGTGTCGGGCATGCGTTTCGCCACTCCATCTACAAGTCGATAAAAATTGGCCGGCGCGCATTGTAAGCCGTCCATTGCGGCCCACACGCAACCCCGGCGCGGGTTTGTTGCTGGTCGCTGTCGCAAAAGCATGACCTCGTTCGTCTTCATTTCGACATTCAATGCGCGGCCCTGGAAGGCGCACGAAGGGTCGTGAGGAGCAGCGAAGGTTGGCCGGCCTCGCCGAGGCCCGCGATTTACGCAAGCCCTCGGACTGTGAAGCGCAGCGTTGCTGCTGACTAACTGGTACTTTACGCAGCCCCGTTTCGCTGTTGGGA
Organism: Peristeroidobacter agariperforans; assembly: GCF_004138335.1. Taxonomy (GTDB): domain Bacteria; phylum Pseudomonadota; class Gammaproteobacteria; order Steroidobacterales; family Steroidobacteraceae; genus Steroidobacter; species Steroidobacter agariperforans. Next base: position 1,604,823 of record NZ_RYFW01000001.1, read on the forward strand.
TGGTTTAGAAAAACTCATAGAAATGCAGTACTGAGCAATGAGCAGCCAGAGGTATTTTCAATTTTCTAAACAACCGCCTGGATCGGCCGGAGTCCGCATGGGAGCCCGCCGTCGGCGGGGCGCTATAAAAACCAGCACGCGGCATAGCGGAAAGTTATTACAAGGTGTACCGGCTGGACGGTATATTCACCGTCCAGCCGGTACAGCGAGGTTCACCATGGCGGAGTTGGCATCGAACACGATCAGCCCGGCCCGCGAGCGGATCCTCGAAGCGGCAGAGCGAGTTGTCGGTGACGTCGGCGCGGCGCGCATGACGCTCGATGGCGTGGCTCAGGCGGCGGGAGTGAGCAAGGGCGGCCTGCTCTACCACTTCCCCTCCAAGGAGTCATTGCTCGGTGCGCTGGCCAAACGCTATGTAGAGAGCATGACCGACTGCGTGGAGCAGGCGAAGTCCGGCACCGGCGAGACCGATGGCCGGGATCTCAAGGCCTGCATCGTCGGTATCCTTGCGCAGCAGCCCCGGGCCAAGATCGTTGGCATGGGCGCAGCGCTGTTCGCCGCTGCCGCGAACGATCTGACTCTGCTGGAAGTGATTCGTGAGCGCATCGCTCAGTACACCAAGCAGATCGAGAGCAGCGATGTGGATTTCGCTCGGGCCGCGGTCGTGACGCTGGCGATCGACGGCCTGATGATGCGGGAATCGTTGCGCATCTCATGTTTTACGGAAGAGCAGCGTGAGCGTGTCGTGCAGCAGCTGCTGCAGATTGCCGACGAGGCGTATCGCTGAGCTGACCCGGTAGTTATAGGAAGCCGGACTCCCGTCCAACGCCACCCGTTTTGATTGCCCGAGCGCAGTGCGCTCGCGGCCACGTTTTTTAGTTTGTCAGGTAGACGCATATGAACGTCATTCGTCAGTCATTGGTGAGATCTCTGGTTGCCATCGCTGTCAGTGCGGTGTTGCTGAGCGGTTGCGGTAAGGGTGAGGAGCAGCAGCACGCGCCCCCGCCGCCGGAAGTCACCGTGCAGACGGTGGAAAAGACCCCCGTACCGCTGGATCTCACCTATACCGCGCGCACCGTGGGCTCACGCGAAGTCGAAGTGCGTGCGCGGGTCGGCGGCATCTTGATCAAGCGCCGTTACGAAGAAGGCGGGCCGGTGAAGCAGGGCCAGCCGATGTTTCTGATCGATCCGGAGCCGGTGCGTGCGCGCCTGGCGTCCGCTCGCGCCGAAGTTGCGGTTGCCAAGGCGCGCTTGGACGAAGCGCGTCGCCAGCACGATCGCGTGCTGCCGTTGTTCGAAAAGAACGCGGTCAGCCAGAGCCGTCGCGACGAAGTGGTGTCGGCGTTCGAAGTGGCGCAGGCGAGTCTCGCCGCCGCCGAGTCGGCGCGGCGAATGGCCGAGCTCGATCTGGAATATACGGACGTGCGTGCTCCGATCTCGGGCTTGACCAGTCGGGAAGTGATGTCGGAGGGCAGCCTCGTGTCCACCGAACAGAGCTCCAGCCTGCTCACCAAGATCGTGCAGGTCGATCCTTTGTATATCGAGTTCTCGGTGCCCGAAGCCGAGGCCTCGATCATTCGCGGCTCGCTGGCCCCGGCCAACCGCGTCGCGCCGCCGACCGTGCGGCTGGTGTTGGAAAGCGGTCAGGAATATCAGGACAGCGCCAAAGTCACGTTCGTCGACAACGCCGTCGATGTGAATTCCGGCACCGTGCGGGTGCGCGCCGTGTTGAAGAACCCCGAGGCACAGCTCATTCCCGGTCAGTTCATCCGGGCGCGTGTCGAAGGCGTGCAGCTGAGCAACGTGGTGACCGTGCCGCGCAAGGCAGTGATGTCGAGCGCGCAGGGCCAGTTCATCTGGCTGGTGAACGGCGAGCAGAAAGTGGAATTCCGTCCGGTGCAGGTCGGCCGCTCGTTCGGCAACAACATCATCGTCACCGAAGGGCTCGCGCCCGGCGATCGTTACATCGTCGAAGGCGTGCTCAAAGTGCAGCCGGGTATTCAGGTGAGCGCCGTAGGCCCCGAGGCTCCGACCAAGCAGGCTGAGCAACAGCCGGCGCAGAAGGAGACCGCATGATTTCCAAGTTCTTCATCACGCGGCCGATCTTCGCCTGCGTCATCTCGGCGTTCATCGTGATCGCCGGCTTGGGCGGCATGATCTCGCTGCCGATCTCCGCCTATCCCAACATCATTCCGCCGTCGGTGACGGTGGCCGCGGTCTATCCGGGCGCGACGGCTCAGACCATTGCGGACACGGTCGCCGCGCCGCTCGAAAAGGAAATCAACGGCGTCGAAGGCATGCTGTACATGAGCTCGGTGAACTCGGGCAACGGCACGCTGATGATCACCGTGACGTTCAATATCGGCACCAATCCCGATATGAACGCGGTCAACGTCAACAACCGCATCCAGGCCGCCGTGCCGCGCTTGCCAGAAGAGGTGCGGCGTCAGGGCGTCGTGGTGCGCAAGGCCTCGACCACGTTCCTGCAGATCGTGTCGATTCACTCGCCCGACAACAGCGTCGACATGCTGACGATGAGCAGCTATGTCACGCTCAACGTGCTCGATGAGCTGCGTCGTATCCCGGGCATCGGCGATGTGCAGATGTTCGGCCAGGACTATTCCATCCGCATCTGGATGCAGCCGGACAAGCTGGCCCAGCTGGGTCTCACGCCGTCCGATGTCGCCACCGCCGTTCGCCAGCAGAATTCGCAGTACGCCGCGGGTCAGGTGGGCGTCGAGCCGGTGAGCGAACAGGTGGACTTCACCTACGCAGTGACTGCGCAAGGCCGCATGCAAGAGCCCGAGGAGTTCGAGCAGATCGTCGTGCACACCACCGAAGCCGGCGGCCTCGTGCGCTTGAAGGATGTCGCTCGAGTCGAACTGGGCGCGCAGACTTACAGCAACCAGGCGACGATCGACGGTCAGCGCGCAGTGATGATGGCGCTGGTGCTGCAGCCGGGCGCGAATGCGCTGGAAACCGGCGGCGCCGTGCAGGCGCGCCTGGAGGAATTGTCGAGGGACTTCCCGAAGGGCATGACCTACGCGATTCCCTACGACACCATTCAATACGTGAAGGTGTCGATCAAGGAAGTGGTCAAGACGCTGCTGGAAGCGATGGTGCTGGTGTTCTTCGTGGTGCTGATCTTCCTGCAGAACTGGCGCGCCACCATCATTCCGATGCTGGCCGTGCCGGTGTCGCTGATCGGCACGTTCGCCGCGATGTTTGCATTCGGCTTCTCGATCAACATGCTGACCTTGTTCGGCATGGTGCTGGCGATCGGTATCGTGGTCGACGACGCCATCGTCGTGCTCGAGAACGTCGAGCGCATCATGACGACCGAGAACCTGCCGGCGCCGCAAGCGACCGAGAAGGCGATGGAAGAGGTGACCCGTCCGGTCATCGCCATCGTGCTGGTGCTGACCGCGGTGTTCATGCCGGTGGCGTTCATGGGCGGCCTGGTCGGCGAAATGTATCGACAGTTCGCGGTGACCATTGCCGTGTCGGTCGTGATCTCCGGCTTCGTCGCGCTGACGCTGACGCCCGCGCTGTGCGCGCTGCTGTTGAAGCACGATCACATGGTGAAGAACCGCTTCCTGGAAGGTTTCAACCGGTGGTTCGAGCGTGTGACGAATCGCTACGAGCGCGGCGTGCGTTTCGTGATGAAGCGTGCGGCGATGGCTGCTGGCATGTTCGTCGTGATGCTGGTCGTGGTGTTCGGCCTGTTCCGTGCGCTGCCCACATCGCTCGCGCCGTCGGAAGACCAGGGTTACGTGTTCGTGATTGGCTTCCTGCAGGACGCCGCTTCGCTCGATCGCACCGTGCGGTCGGTGGAAGCCGTGGCCGCTGGCGTGCGCGACCATCCCGCCGTTGCCAACGCTGTGGCGGTGGCTGGTATGGATCCGCTGACCCAGGCGATGAAGACCAACAGCGGCATCATCTGGTTGCCGATGAAGCCGTGGGACGAGCGTAAGAGCGATGACCTGTCTCCGGCCGCGCTGGTCGGTGCGGTGTTCGGCGCCGGTGCGCAAGTGAAGGATGGCTTCTTCTTCGCAGTCGAGCCGCCGCCCATCGAAGGTCTGTCGATGACCGGTGGTTTCGAGGCCTATATCCAGTCGCGTGGTAGCGGCTCGATCAAGGACCTCGAAGGCGTGACGCAGAAGCTGGTCGCCGCGGCCAACAAGCGTCCGGAGCTCGCGGGTACGCAGACAACGTTCAGCGCCAGCGTGCCGCAGATGCGCATCGATCTGGATCGCGAGAAGGCGATCACGCTCGGAGTCGAAGTAGGCCAGGTGTTCGAAACGTTGCAGAGCACGTTCGGTGCGCTGTACGTGAACGACTTCAATCGCAACGGCCGTGTGTATCAGGTGCAGTTGCAGTCGGAGCCGCGTTTCCGCGCGTATCCGGAAGATATTCGTAACGTGTACGTGCGCTCGCGCAAGGGCGACCTGGTGCCGCTCACCGCATTGGCCAGCATTCGTGAAGTGACCGGCGCCGAAATCGTCGAACGCTTCAACGCGTTTACGTCCGCGAAGATCATGGGTGCGGCGGCGCCGGGCTACAGCTCGGGCGATGCGCTGAAGGCCATCGAGGAAGTCGCCGCGCAGACGTTGCCGCAGGGCTACGAGTTGGCGTTCACCGGTACGGCGTATCAGGAGAAGGTCAGCGGCGGTGCTTCGCAGGGCGTGTATCTGCTGGGCGTGTTGATGGTGTTCCTGATTCTCGCCGCGCAGTTCGAGCGTTGGACGTTGCCGGTGGCGGTAATTCTGGCCGTGCCGTTCGCAGCGTTCGGTGCGTTCCTCGCCGTGTTCGCGCGCGGTCTGGCGAACGACATCTACTTCCAGATCGGCATGCTGACGCTGATCGGCCTGGCGGCGAAGAACGCCATTCTGATCGTCGAGTTCGCGCTGATGAAATATCACGAAGGCATGAAGCTGATGGATGCGGCCATCGAAGGTGCGAAGCTGCGCTTCCGTCCCATCATCATGACTTCGCTGGCGCTGATCTTCGGCGTGCTGCCGCTGGCCATCAGCACCGGCGCCGGCGCCAACAGCCGTCATTCGCTCGGCACGAGCGTGATCGGCGGCATGCTGGCGGCGACCTTCATCGCAACGTTGTTCGTGCCGCTGTTCTTCAAGTGGATCGCCGGTGCGAAAGGCGGCGAGGCCTACGACGATGAACATGGCAAGGGCAAGCCGCATGGTGGCGTGGAGCCGAAGCCGGCCGCGCCTCATGAGTCGAATTGAGAGTGACGCAATGAGCAGGCAAGTAATAAGAACCGCGACTCGAGTGACGCTGACGGCGGCAATTGCAGCCGTCCTCGGCGGTTGCTTCGTGTCGAAAGTGGACCCGCAGAAGCCGGAGCTGCCGCTGCCGGACGCGTTGCCGGCTCAGGCCGCGCAAACCTCACCGCTGCCGAATCCATGGTGGACGCTGTTCAACGATGCGCGCCTCAACGAGTTGATCGTCGAGGCCTTGAAACACAATCCGGACGCGCAGATCGCGGCGGCCCGGGTGCTGGAGGCGCGTTCGTTCCTGCGCATCAGCAATGCGGATCGGCTGCCGACCTTGAACCTCGAGGGCAACGTCACTCGCACCAAACAGAGCGAGGCGTCGTTGGCCGAGCAGGGCTTGGGAGACATCCCTGGGTTCCCGACCCAACAGACGATCTACACCGTCCAAGGTACGGTAGCGTATGAGTTGGATCTGTGGGGCAAGTATCAGCGTGCCTCGGAGTCGGCGCGTGCGCAGCTGCTGAATAGTGAGTACGGTCGCGAGGCGACCAAGCTCAGTCTCACCGGCGAAGTCGCCCGCACCTACTACTCGTTGATCGCCGCCGCCGAGCAATTGGCTCGCGGCCGTGACACGCTGAAGTCGCGAGAGGAAGCGTCGGATCTCGAGAAGCTGCGTTACGAATCGGGCGAGAGCGATGAATTCACTTTCAAGCGCGCCGAAGCCGATGCCGCGGCCACTCGCGTGTCGACGCGCCAGCTCGAACTGCAGGTGGTGCAACTGACGAACGCGCTGGGCGTATTGTTGGGCCACTCGCCGAAAGCGTTGGTTGACGAAGCCATCAGCGTGCAGGGAATCAGTCTGCCGGCGTCCGTCGAGTTGCCGGCGGCGTTGCCTTCGTCGGTGCTGACACAGCGTCCAGACATCGGTGCGGCCGAAGCGGCGCTCAATGCATCGGCGGCAGATATCGGCGTCGCGCGGGCTCAATTGTTCCCGAGCATCAGCATCACCGGTGCGTTTGGTCGCGCAAGTCCGGAGCTGGACGATCTGTTCGCCAGTCCGGCGAAAATCTGGTCGGCGACGGGCGGCATTTTGCAGCCCATCTTCCAGGGCGGACGGCTACGCGCGAATGTTTCCCGTGCGGAGGCGGTGAGAGAGCAGCGCAAGTCGGAATATGCGCGAACTGTGCAGCAGGCGTTCCGTGAAGTGCTGGACTCTTTGCAGGGCCAGGCGTTGATTGCGGGCGTGCGTGAAGCGAACGATCAGCAGGTCTCGGCGTTGAGTCGTGCGACCGAGCTGGCGGAGCTGCGTTACGCGCAAGGCGATATCGCTTATCTGGAGCTGCTCGATGTGCGCCGTGGGTTGTATCAGGCGCAGATCGATCTGGTCGCCGCTCAGCGCGATGCTCTGCTCAATACGATCGATCTGGCGCTCGCCGTCGGTGGCGGGCTGGGCGATCAGGCGGAGCCTCTGACCGCGCGGAGGTAAGGGTAGGAGCGCCTCGGGCGTGTGTTAACGGCTACCAAGGCGGTTTCGCTGTGACAATGTTGTCGGGATAACCGTCACATTCGTCGCAGCGTTCCGGGTCTCTTCTGCGGAGACCTCCCGCACTCTCGCCGGACGTGACCAAGGCGAGTGCTTCAGCCACTCTTCCAGTTCCTTGGCCGGCAACGGGCGGCTCATGAAATAACCCTGCGCCTGGTCGCAGCCGTAAACACGCAGGGTGCGCAGATCCGCTTCGTCCTCGACGCCTTCGGCCACCACTTTCAGTCCCAGGCTGTGACCGAGCTCGATCGTGGAGCGTACGATGGTCGCGGTGGTCGAGTCGCTCATCTGCTTGACGAAGGAGCGATCGATCTTCAACTCATCGACCGGCAGCCGCGCCACATAGCTCAGCGACGAATAGCCGGTGCCGTAGTCGTCGATCGACAATACGACGCCCAACTCGTGCAAGCGTTCCAGCACCCGCTGTGAGTGCGCCGGGTCTTCCATGAAACCGCTCTCGGTGATCTCCAGGCACAGCAGCGATGCGGGCGTGCCGTAGCGATCGAGCAACTGAACGATCAGGTCGGGCAACTCGCGATTGAGCAGATCGCGCGCCGAGATGTTCACCGAGACTTGCAGCGGCGTGCCGTTCGAGCGCCACTGTCCGCACTGGCGAATGGCCTGCTCGAGCACCCAGCGCGTCAGCACCTTGATGTAGCCGGTGTGCTCGGCGAAAGGAATGAAATCGCCCGGCGACACGAAACCTCGACGCGGATGTTCCCAGCGCAGCAGCGCTTCCACGCCTTCGACGACTCCCGACAGCAGCCCGACCTTCGGCTGGTAGTACACCCGCAGTTGATGGCCTTCGACGGCTTGGCGAATCTCGCTGAGCAGCGACAGGTGTTCCTGCTGGTGCGTGTCGTAGCTCGCGTCGTATACCGCGTAGCCGCCCTTGTTTCGTTTGGCCACATACATTGCGATGTCGGCGTTACGCAGCAACTTGCTGCTGTTCTCGCCGTGCTCGGGGAAGTGAGCAATGCCGATGCTGGAGCCCACGTCGAGAGGCTGATCCTGGTAGCGGATGGGATGCTCCAGCGCCTGGAGAATCTTCAGCGCGACCTTGGTGACGTAACGTTCGTCGGCGTTCTCGAGCAGGATCGCGAATTCATCGCCGCCGAGTCGCGCAATGGTGTCGGCCTGCCGCAGCAGTGCGCTCAAGCGGTTCGCCACTTCGCGCAGCACGTGATCGCCGACGCCATGGCCGAGCGAGTCGTTGACGTACTTGAAGCGATCGAGGTCCATCATCAGCACGCTCAGCGTTGCGCCCGTGCGATGCGCGCTCAGGATGGCGTGTTCGAGCCGGTCGTGAAACAGCGCGCGATTCGGCAGATCGGTGAGCTGGTCGCGATAGGCGAGGCGCAGGATCTCCTGTTGGCGCTCGGCGATGCCTTCGCGCATATGGTTGAGCGTTTTGGCGAGCGCGCCGATTTCGTCGGCGCGGGTCACGTTGACGGGATTGGAATAATCGCCGTCCTGGATTCGCGCCGCCGCCTCGGTCAGTTGCGTGATGGGGCGCGTGATATTCATGGCGATCGCCACGGCGCCGCCGATGGAGAGCAGCATGCTGACGACGCCGAGAGCTACGAGTGTCTGCTGCAATCGATCGAAGGCGGCGACCGCGGTTGCGACCGACCGCTGCAGGACGGCGACGAGCGCGCGATCGCCATGCCGGTCGAACGTGATCACACGCAACTGCTGCTCGCTCTGTCCAGCGCCAATGGAACGCACGAGCGTGGCGCCCGGCAGGGCAGGCAGTTGCTGTGCAAGATCGACGGCCGAGGCGCCCAGCGTCGAGGCGAGCACGCCCCATTGATGATCGGCATGCCGCCGCTCCAGGAAAGACACCTGCAGCGATGTGAGCTGCTGCAGCTCGGACACGACGTTGTCGTCGATGACGAAACCCACGGCGATCCACGCCATCGGCGTCGGTGCGAGCACCGGCACGACGACGAGCTGATAAGCGCGACCGTTGATCACCTCGATGGATGAAGCGCCGCCGTCGCGCGCGGCCTGGTCGACCAGCCGAGGAAACTCGAACAGCCGGCCGCGCTCGTTGCTCGCGATCGTATCGGCAACGACGCGCCGATCCAGGGACACGAGCAGCGTCATGTCGGCCTTGATGCGTCCGCCGTGATTGGTGAGTGCGGACACCACCGTGTCCTGATCGCCGCTGGCAATCGCGCCGCGCAGGGCATAGTCGGCCGCCATGACGCGAGCGGCTTGCGCAAGTCGTTCGCGATTCTGGTCGAGCAGCCGCGCAAACACACGTTCGCCGACGGCCAGCTCGGAATCGATTTTCTCGCGTGCGTTGGTGGAGTTCGCCGAGCTGACGACCACATACGCCACGACCTGCACCACTGCCAGCAACGCGACAACGAATACGATGATGCGAGTGCGTAGCCGGCGGATCATGGCATTGCGGAAAAACGCGCGAATGGCGGCCGGAAAGTGAGCATGGCCCAGCCTACGTACTGCCGTTTTTAGCAAATGTTAACGGGCTCACAGCCGCAGCCACCCGTAGCGCCAAGGGCCGGGTTTGTGACCGATCTCGCGCGCGGGCGCGCTCCAAAAGTGCGACCGCCATCGCAGTTCCAAGCGTGGAAAAACATTCTCTGCAACAACGCGTTTCCTTGCAAAAAGTACAACAGAAACATTGATAAAAGCGCGTGCAACGAAGTATTCGCGGCACTCTTCGAACGGCACGCGAGCTGCATAGACAGCTCAGGGTTTTTTCTGACTAGGCCCAGGACCTTTCTGAAAGTCAGTGCGTTGTTTGCATCGCGCACAAGTAACAGCGCGAGAACATGCGAGGGGAACATCGAATGCGCGTCATGTCACGAGAGCAACAGATCTCTCGTTCCGAACTGATTCGGCGCTGTCGCCAGGTGGCGATCAGCATCTCATTGGCTTTGACCATCGCTGCGTGCGGCGGCGGAGGTGGTGGCGGAGGGCAGCCGAGCGCGCCCGTTCAGCAAAACCCACCGCCGGCGGCGAATGTCGCGCCGAGCGTGGAGGCTGGCGCCGCTCAAACAATCCAGTGGCCAACCGCCACCGCACAGCTGAATGGAACGGCGACGGACGATGCATCGCAGACGCTCACCTACACCTGGACCGCAACCAGCGGTCCGAGCGGTGTGACATTCGGCACGCCGAATGCCGCTGCTACGACTGTGACATTCCCCTCCGAGGGCGACTATGTGCTCACGTTGTCGGTGAGCGATGGCAGTGCCACCGGCACCGATACGGTGAACGTCACCGTGAGTCCTGCGTCAGAGCCTCCGCCGGAAGCCCCGGTATATCCGGCGTCCGACGCGGCGAACGATGATCCGGACAATCACGGCTGGGCGCGAGTCGCGTCAGCGGCAGAGGTTGGAATGGATCAGGCGTTGCTCGATCAAGCGATGACCTACGCGCAGACCAGCGGTACGGCGAATCCCGCGGACAACGCCGGCATGATCGTGCGTCACGGCCGCATCGTCAGTTCCTGGGGCCAGATCGACAGGCGCTATGACATGAAGTCGACCACCAAGTCGATTGGTGGCATGTCGCTGGGGCTGGCCATGGCCAACGGCCTGCTGCTCAGCGATCGCGCGGAGACGAAGCTCCCGACCATCGGTGCGAGGCCGGCCGCCAACGCCACCACCGGCTGGCTGGGTAACATCACCATCGAGCAACTGGCGACGCACACCGCGGGGTTCTTGAAGGACGATGATCTCACGGAGGCCCCCGAGCCTGCCGCGGCGACACTGGTGAATGAGCCGGGCACGACGTGGCTCTATTCCGATATCGGTCTGAACTGGTTGGCCGAGGTGCTGACTGCGGTGCTCGGTGACGATTTGTCCGCGGTGCTTAATAGGAGTGTCTGGACCACGCTCGGTGTGAACAGCACGTCGGGCAGCGCGGGTGGCGGCGCCACTTCCGACGTGCACTGGCGTAACAACGAGTACCGCGACCAGACGAACAAGGTCCCTTACAATCGCGAGCTCGCTTCAGGCATGTTCGTGAACGCCAATGCCATGGCGCGCGTCGGTCTGCTGTTCCTTCGCAAAGGAGTGTGGGCCAACGATCAGCGCATTCTTCCGGAGACGTTCGTGACGACCGTGAGCACGCCGGTAGCCGCGAACGCCAACCTTCCCAATCCGGGCATAGCGGACTTCCCGGGAGCGCCGACTGATTACGGTGTGCTGTGGTGGACGAACGCCGGCGGCCAGTTGGCGAATGTGCCGCGCGATGCGTACTGGGCGTGGGGCCTGGGTGACAGCCTGATCGTCGTCATCCCGAGCCTCGACATCGTGGTGGTGCGCGCTGGCGCGCAAGCCGCGCCGGCTTCGTCGCCGCAAGGCCGCGTTTGGAACGACGATGACTGGAACGGCGACTACACCGTGCTCGCTCCGTTCCTCGATCCGATCGTCAAGTCTGTGAGTAAGTAACAGTCGCGCAGGGTGAATCGAAGGCGCGCGTCCGAATACACTTCGGCGCGCGCCTTTGACGTCTGAATTATCCTAAAATAGGGTAAACATCGTCGCCTGAGCCGATCCCTCTTGCAGGAGGCGCGAATGGCAGACGAGTCCCGGTTTCCCCACGACGACGGTCCGGCCGCCGAGTCCGACGCAGAGCTCGCCGAGCGGCTTGCCACCCCGGAGCAGTGGGCGGCGATGACGTTCGCGCCAGTGTTGATCGACGCGAACAAATTCGGCGCCGCCTGGGAGCAGGCACGGGGCGCCATGGCGCGTACGGCCATCGAGCTGCTGCGTCTCGATGACCAGGCCCTTACCAGCCAGTTCATGGCTGAGGAAGTGCCGCTCATGGAGGCGATGGAAACCTACCGCGAGTTGCAGGAAGAGCTGGAGTACCTCAAGACTCACATAGAAGCGCTCGAAACCGCGAGCACACGCATGCTGTGCGTCGCTTCTCGCTGCATCGAGCGTCGCTCATCCTGAGCCCGCGCGCGGTTCACCCCGGTCGACGACGCCGATGCACCGACACGGCGACGAGCAGCACGGACATTGCCAGCAATCCGCCAAGCGCCCATTGAAAGTCGCTGCGCATGAGCAGCGAAGGTTTCGGCGGCAGCCACGCTTCGCCGGCCAATACTGATTCGATGACGGCGCGAATTTCCTTTCCTGGTGTCATCTCGCCGTTGGAAAGAATCACGATCGCGCGTTGCTGCGATGGATAGAGCGTCAGCAGCGACGAAAAGCCGTGCCGCCGCGTCGCCAGGCTGGGCAGCCATTCGCTGCCGTGATGTTCGAGCTGCCAGCCCAACGCCATCGCGGCGTTGTCACGTTCGCCATCGCGCTGACGTTTGAACAGCGCCTCGTAGGAACTCGGCGCCAGCAGCGACGGATCGCGATTCACATGGAGAGCAGCCCAGCGCGTGAGATCGGCTACGCTGGCGCTGAGTCCGGCACTCGGCAGCGCCTTTTCATCCCAAGGATAATTGGGCGCGCGACGCACGAACACGTGGCCAGCGTGCGGCCACGCGACGTTGCTGGCGGTGAGCGGCACGTTGAAAGTGCTCTCCACCATGCCGGCCGGCTCCAGCACGCGTGTTTGCAGGTATTGAGAATATTTTTGGTGAGTGGTGCTTTCGATGATGCCGGCGAGTGCGTCGAAGGCCGCATCGTCGCGCGTCAGCAGTTGGCCAACTGTCACGGATGAATCGGCTATCGAATCGGTCAGTGCGAGCTGTCCGCGCTCCGCGAGTTGCATGACTGCGGCGGCGGTGAATGTGCGAGTGATGGACGCGACGTGAAAGTACGTGTGCGCGTTGACCGGCTGATCCGTTCCCTTGTGGCGAACACCAAAGCCGCGCATGTAAACCGGCTGGCCGTTCTCGACGATGCCCACCGCCAGCCCGGGAATGGAGAACTCCTGCAAAATGCGCTCGAGCGCCGCATCCAGCGCATAGACGCGGTCCGGGGTGAGTTGCGGCAGGGGATCGGCCACCGGCGCGCCTTCCTGCGCGGCCGCCACGCTGGATGCCGCGACCAGCACGACCATCGTCAGCAATTTAGCGGCCGGGCGGCTCAGCATTCGTCGCGATCCGTGATTCCGTGGACTGGCCTGATGATATGCGCTGGAGGGCCGGGCGACGTTACTTGGGTTTCGAGTTCGGCGCCACGGCGGTCGAATCCCGGCGCACCAATGTGTGCGCCAGGCGCGCCGGTTTCGGCGTCGTTCCGGAAAGCAGCATCTCCAGCAGGAGGTCAGCTGCGCGATAAGCCAGCTGGTAGGTGGGCTGGCAGATGGTCGTGAGCGGCGGCCACACGGTGCGGGCAATGGCCGCATCGTCGAAGCCGGCCACCGACAATTGCGCCGGAACGGCCACGCCCATTTCGTGGGCCGCCATGAGCGCGCCCGCGGCCATGTCGTCATTGCCCGCAAAAATTGCCGTCGGCCGCTTCGGCAGCGCCAGCAGCTGACGGGTCATTTCCAGCCCCGAGTCGAACAGGAAGTCGCCCTGCCGGACGTACTCGGGAACATAGGGAATCTTGTGGTTCTTCAGCGCCGTTTTGTAGCCGCGCAGACGTTCGCCGCTGGCGAAGTGGCCGGGGCGGCCGATGATGAAACCGATACTGCGATGGCCGAGGCCGATCAGATATTCGGTCATCTCGCGCGCGGCGGCTTCGTCGTCGATGTCGACGTAGGGCGAGCGATGTTTGATTTCGTTGGGCGCGATGCGCACGAACGGCAACGCCTGAGCGTCGAGCGCGCGGATCAGTTCGGCGGACTCGCTCAGCGGCGGGGCGACGATCAGGCCGTCGAGATGGGTCTGATTCGCGAATGTCAGGATGTCCTGCATGACCTCTTCGGTGCGGCCGGCCACTTCGTGCAGCAACAGCAGGAACTTGGCTTCGCGACAGCGGGCCAGCGCGCCCCGCTGGACTTCGATGGTGTAGTTGGCGCTGGGATTGTCGTAGACCAGGCCGACCAGGTACGAGCGCCGGCTGGCGAGGCTGCGGGCGGACAGGCTGGGGTGGTAGTTCAGCCGTTTGACGGCGGCCAGCACCTGCGCGCGGGTTTCTTCGCGAACGTTAGGCTCGTTGTTGAGCACCCGCGAGACTGTTTTGATCGCGACGCCGGCGGCCTTGGCGACGTCGTTGATGCTTGTTCTGCGCCCGGACATGGGCGCGATGGTAGCTTAGATTCAGACCCAAATGGGCAGCGCGGCCTGTCACCGCAGGCTGCGATTGCCCTCGGATGACTGTTCGCTCAGCTTCGGCTTGGCGGTCCGCAGGTACAGGTCGAGAAAATCGATGCCGTTGTCCACCGGCGCGTCGACCACGAACGTGCTCAAGTGTTCCAGGCCGCGGATCAGGTATAGCTCGGCCGGGATGTTGCTGGCGTTCAGCGCCTCGTACATGGCGTGCGCGTTGTTGACGCCGACGGTGATATCGAACGTGCCGTGATACAGGAACATCGGCGGGTCGTCGGTGCTCACCAGCGCCAGCGGCGAGGCTTCGCGCCACAGGCCGGGATTTTCGTCATAGGACACGCCAGTCAGGCCGTTGGTCAGCGGGCCATCCTTGTAGTAGCGGATATCGACCGGCGTACCGCCGGCTACGACCGCCTGCACGCGGGTGCCTTCGACATACCATTTATCGTTCGGACCGGTGACGCCGGCCAGCGCCGCCAGATGCGCACCGGCCGAGTAACCCCAGGTGCCGATGCGGTTCTTCAACACGTTCAGATCCGAGGCGTGCGTGCGTAACCACAGCACCGCCTGCTGCACGTCCTGGAGCTGCGCCGGAAAATGCCATTGCGGAGCGAACCGGTACGACATGTTCAATACGACGAAACCGCGCTCGGCGACCCGCTGCGAAATCTCGTCCATGTCCTGCCGCGAGCGGCCTTCCCAGCCCCCGCCGTGGATCATGACCACCGCCGGAAACGGCCCGTTGCCCGCCGGCTTATACAAATCCGCCTTCAGCGCCTGCGGCCAGTCCGCCGGGGTGTAGACAAAATCCCGGGTCACGGTCACATCCACCGGGCTCACCGACCCGATCCGGGCATTGCTCGGCCTGCCCTCGTGCGAGGCACAGCCGGTCAACATCAACGCCGAAATCAGCAACGCCAGCCTGATCATGCGACCCACCTTTCCAACACCCTCGCGTGGCTCTTCGCCGCGCCGGTGGATTTGGAGGCAGGGCGTTCAGCTGGGCGAGGTCAGATCCAGACGTCGTTCTGGGCGGTGAGGGAGCCGCCGGCGTCGCCGGTGTTGATGACGCCTTTGGGCTCGACCAGCATGACTTTACATTCCTCGGCGGCGAACGGCTGGTGTTCGACGCCCTTGGGGACGACGTAGAGCTCGCCGGCGCGCAGCGGGACCTCGTGGTCACGGAAGCGCAGGGTCATGGCGCCTTCGATGACGATGAAGACCTCGTCAGTGTCGGCGTGCTGGTGCCAGACGAACTCGCCCCGCAGGCGCACCAGCTTGAACTGGTAGTCGTTCATTTCGGCGATCACCCTGGGGCTCCAGGGCTCGCTGAAACGGGAGAATTTCTCCTGGAAATTGACGGCGTTCATGAACGAATCATCCGGCGCGGGCAGTGGCCCGCCAAGCGGCAGTTTCTCACAAGAGAGCCGGTGCTGGGCAGGATGCCCGAATGCCGGGAGCGCAGGGATGCGCAGGACCGGCCACAGTTATTCTGGCGCGCCGTGTCGGCTGGCCCGGGGCTGGTGCGTCTTCAAGGAAGATGCATGGCTCTACCTTCAAAGGGAACAACACAATGAACCGATTACTCGTACTCGGCGTGCTCGCTGCTCTGGCTGCCTGTTCGCCCAAGCAAGAGGCTGCCAAGGAGCCCGCCGCGCAAGTGTCGCAACCTGCTGCCGCGGCCGCGCCGGCGGAAGAGCCAGTGGACGTGCCGGCCGGGGCGTACACGATGGACCTCATGCACACCAGTATCCTGTTCCGCGTCGATCATCTCGGTTTCTCGAACTACACGGCGCGCTTCAAGAAGGCGACCGGCCAGCTGCAGTTCGATCCAAACAATCTCGCCGCTTCCAATGTCACGGTCGCGATCGATGTCAAATCGTTGGAGACGGATTTCCCCGATCCTGCCAAGGTGGATTTCAACGCCGAGCTGATTGGCGAAGGCTGGCTGAACGGCGCGAAGTATCCGGAAATCACATTCCGCTCGACCAGCGTCGAACCGACCGGTGCTCGCTCCATGCGCATCAATGGTGAGTTGACCTTGCGCGGTGTCACCAAGCCGATGGTTTTGGAAGCACGCTTCAACGGCGGCTATCGCGGCCATCCCATGGATCCGAATGCGCGCATCGGTTTCTCCGCGACGGGTGTGCTCAAGCGTTCCGACTTCGGTATCACCTACGGCATTCCCGCTCCGGGCACGAAGATGGGCGTGAGCGATGAAGTAAACGTCATCGTGGAAACGGAATTCTCCGGACCGCCGATGGCGAATTCCAATGCCCCGTCGGCCACCGGCGAGGGCGGTCAGACTAAGTAAAATATACTGCGCACCGCTCGGCCGTGCCGTACGATTGCACCGATCAGCAGGTGCAATCGTACGCAGTCACGGAGTGATCCAATGCGTGGTGGAATGTTTCGGTGCGCGGCCGCGTCAGCGCTGGTTGTTATTTCGCTGAGCTGTGAAATATCTGAAGCGGCGGATCCTGGATTTTATGTGGGCGCCGCCGCCGGCCGCGGCGAGCAGAAGATCGATATGGCAGCAGGTGTCGGGCCCATGCCAACGATCGACCCGCCCGGTGGATTCATTGGCGTCATAGGAGATCCGAGCAGGCCGCTCCCACCGATCTTCAATCCCGGGCCCGTCTTCATCGCTCTGGAACAGGAGTCTGTCGCCGACGAAACCGACGCCGCCTGGAATGTCGCGCTCGGTTATCGGGTCAACAAATTTCTGGCGGCCGAGCTGGCCTATGTCGATTCGGGGGAGGCTTCGCTGGTCGAGCACTATCGACCGGCGGATGGACCCGTGCCTTTGACCTTGCCCGAAATCACCCGCGGCTACACTGTCTCTTCGCGTGGCCCCGCGTTGTCGGTGCTCGGCTCGTGGCCGGTGCACGAGAAGTGGGAACTGTTCGTTCGCGGCGGCGTGATGTTTGTCGAGCAGGAAGTCGAGATGAGGACGCAGGTCGACAGCGGCACCGCGATTGTCCCTGCGCCGATCGAGCGCGACTTCAGCAACGAAGTTGCTACTGTAGGCGCGGGTGTGCAGTGGTCGTTCCTGCCACGCTGGACGGCGCGGCTGGAATATCAACGTACCGATGACCTGAAAGCCAACGAGATCACCGGCGAGAGCCGCATCGACCAGGCGGCGCTGAGCGTGTTGTTCGGGCTGTAACGCTTCAGCTGCGCCACACGTCGCCGAACACTCGCAGCAGATTGCGTCCGAGGATTTTCTCGATGCGGGTGGCGCTGTGGCCGCGGTCGGCCAGCATCTGGCCCAGGGTTTCGAAACGACGCGGCGTGTTCAGATCGCTCGCGAACAAATAGCCGTCCTCGGCTTCGCCCGGCGCGGCGATGCCCTTTTCCTTGCGCTCTCGGATGTTTGCAGCAAACGCATCTTTGTATTTCTGGTCGAGGAGGGCGGGTGAGATCGTGCCGTCCGTGCCGAGGGACACATGATCTTCGCCGGCTACTTTGATCATGTGTTCGAGGTGCCGGATGATGTCCGCGGCAGTGGGCTGCTTGCCGCCATTCAGATACGGCATGAAGAACACGCCGGATACGCCGCCTTTGTCTGCTACCGCGCGCAGTTCCTCATCGGTGCGATGGCGCGGATGATCGGCGATGGCCGCAGCGCCCGTGTGCGTGAACGCCACTGGTTTCTTCGAAGCGCGAATCGCATCGGCTGATGTTTGCCGGCCGCAGTGACTGAGGTCGAGGAGGATGCCGAGTGAGTTGAGCCGCTCGATGGTTTCGAAACCGGTGCGGCTCAAGCCTGCGTTGGCCGGCTCCATGCAGCCGTCGCCGATCAGATTGCGACGGTTGTAAGTCGGCTGCACGACGCGCAGGCCGAGCTGATACAAATCGTCGAGCAGCCCCAGGTCGGTCTCGAACGCCACGCCGTCTTGCACGCCGTAAATCAGCCCGGTGCGCTTGGCCTTCTTCGCTGCCGCGATGTCCGCCACGGTGCGCACGCGAGCGAACGTGTCCGCGTGCCGCTCGATGTCACGATCCGCATCGACGAGGCCGCGCACCAGTTCCTTGAATGCGGCGTCCGGTGCGGTCGTGCCGACCGGCCCAAGCGTGATGAGTACTGCTGACAGGCCGCTGTCTCGCACATCTTTGAGATGAGCTTCGCTGAGCTCGTCGCCGGGCTGCATGGTGAGACTGCCGGGCCCGCCCAGGCCATCGATCACGATGGCGTCGTTGTAGCCCTTCCACGTGGCCGCGTGCGCCCAGCGCATGGGCAACGTCAGCGCGGCTGCGCCGGTGGCGAGCAAAACGTTACGACGGGAAAGCATGTCGGTCATACGACTCCTTGTTGTTGTCGCGATTTCAGCGCGTGCCAGGATCAATTGCAAACGCTGGCCTGAGATTCAAGCCCGACGCAGGTCGCGACACATCACCCAGTCCGACTGCTGTTCGGCGCCGAGCATGAACGTCGTCGTTCCGACCTTCTCGAACCGGCATCGCTCGTAGAACGCGGTCGCGTGCGCGTTCTGGTCCCACACGCAAAGCCACAGCACCTCAGCGCCGAGCGCAGTGGAACGGGCTGCGAGCTCGTCCATCAGGCGATACGCCACGCCCTTGCCGTGTTGAGATGCATCGACGTAGAACCGCAGGATCTCGACGCCGCGCTGGTTCGAAACGGGCGGACAAGGTTTGTCGAGAATGAGCTGAGCAAATGCGACGAGCTTGCCGTCGCGCTCCCCTAGCCAGCTCTCTCGTCGCGAGTCCCGGATCTCGGCGCGCTGAATCTCTTCACCGAAAGACTTGGAGCAGTGAGCATCCATGTTCTCTGGCGTGTTGAATTGAGTGTACGTGTCGCGGAATGTTTTCTCCGCGAGCACCGCCAGCGGCCTGGCGTCCTGCTCGGCGGCCCGACGAAATGAAAGTGCGCCGGTCATGATCAGGCCTTCAAGCGATAGCCGGTCTTGAAGATCCACCAGATCACGATCAGGCACAGCGTCAGGAAGAAGAACGTCATGCCCAGGCTGACCCCGACCGCGACGTCCGACACGCCGTAGAAGCTCCAGCGGAAGCCGCTGATCAGGTACACGACCGGGTTGAACAGCGCGACCTTCTGCCAGAACTCCGGCAGCATGCCAATGGAATAGAAGCTGCCGCCCAGGAACGCCAGCGGCGTGACGATCATGATGGGCACGATCTGCAGCTTCTCCCAGCCGCTCGCCCACAAGCCGATGATGAAGCCGAACAGGCTGAAGGTGAGCGAGGTGAGCACCAGGAACGAGACCATCCACAACGGGTGCTCGATGCTGAAAGGAACGAACAGCCGCGCGGTAGCTAGAATCACCAGGCCGAGCATGATGGATTTGGTCGCCGCCGCGCCGACATAGCCGATCACGATTTCCATCGCGGAGATCGGCGCCGACAGCACTTCGTAAATCGTTCCGGAATAGCGCGGCATGTAGATGCCGAACGACGCGTTGGAAATGCTTTCCGTGAGCACCGAGAGCATGATCAGGCCGGGCACGATGAACGCGCCGTAGCTCACGCCTTCGATCTCGGCCATGCGCGAGCCGATCGCGGCGCCGAACACGACGAAGTACAGCGAGGTGGAAATCACCGGCGACAACAAGCTCTGCACCAGCGTGCGGAACCAGCGGGCCAGTTCGAAGCGATAGATGGCGCTGATACCGTACGTGTTCATCGTTGGTGCACCAGGCTGACGAAAATTTCTTCCAGCGAGCTTTCGCTGGTGTGCAGGTCCTTGAAGTCGATGCCAAGCTCGTTGAGTTGCCGCAGCAGGCTGGCGATGCCGGTGGCATCGGCCTGGGCATCGAACGTGTAGATGAGCTGCGCGCCGTCCGCCGACAGCTCCAACTGACGGTTGGCGAGCTGCGTCGGAATCTGTTGCAGCGGCGCCTGGAGGTGCAACGTGAGCTGCTTGCGCCCGAGCTTGCGCATCAGCGTGTTCTTCTCCTCGACCAGAATGATCTCGCCCTTGCTGATGACGCCGATGCGATCGGCCATTTCCTCGGCTTCTTCGATGTAGTGCGTCGTCAGAATGATGGTCACGCCGCTGTCGCGCAGGGAGCGCACCATGTCCCACATGTCACGGCGCAGCTCGACGTCGACACCGGCAGTGGGCTCGTCCAGGAACAAGATCTGCGGCTCGTGCGACAACGCCTTGGCGATCATTACGCGACGTTTCATACCGCCGGACAGCGACAGGATGGGGCTGTCCTTCTTGTCCCACAGCGACAGGTCTTTCAGCACTTTTTCGAGGTGGGCCGGATTGGGCGGCTTGCCGAACAAGCCGCGACTGAACTTCATGGTTCGCCACACGCTTTCGAACGCATCGCTCGTGAGCTCCTGGGGCACCAGCCCGATCTTGGAGCGCGCCGCGCGAAAATCCTTGCGGATGTCGTGTCCGTCGGCCGTGACGCTGCCGGACGTGGCATTGACGATGCCGCAAATGATGCTGATCAGCGTGGTCTTGCCGGCGCCGTTCGGGCCCAGCAATGCAAAGATTTCACCGCGGCGGATCTCGAGGTCGACGCCTTTGAGGGCCTGGAAGCCCGAGGCGTAGGTCTTGACCAGGTTTTGAACCGAGATGATGGACTGCACGCGGGCTCCGATACTCGACCATGCTCGAGTTAAGGCCCGGCATTATAAAGAAGTCACAAAGGGCTCGGCGTGGCCATTGAAGCACAGCGCACTTTCCGCTCCGTCACGAATGGGGCCGGATGCGATACCGCGCCAGCAGCCAGACGCCGGCCACGACCAGCCCGGTGCCGATGGCGATCCAGACCGTGAACGGCTCGCCCAGGATCAGGATGCTCAGAATGATGGTCGACATGGGGCCGATCATGCCGATCTGCGCGGTGCTACCGGCGCCGATGCGCTCCAGCGCCATCATGGTGATGAGCACCGGTATGAATGTGCACAACACCGCATTCAGCGCCGACAGCCAGATGACTTCGGGCGCGACGATCATCGCCGACGGCGGCCGCAGGATAAAAAATTGCGCGATACACAGGATGCACGCAATGCTCGTACCCAGTCCGGTGACGCGCAGCGCGCCCAGCCGGCGTACGATCTGGCCGCTGTATACCAGATAGATCGCGTAGCTCACGGCGCTGCCAAAGACCAGGATTGCGCCCAACGCGATGTCCGGCCCGGCGCGCACGTCGTGCCCGAACACGACCAGCACGCCGATATAACTTACGCCGAGCGCCAGCCACTGCCGCCGGCTCACTTCAGTTTTGAACAGCAGCTTGCCGGCCAGCAGCACAACGGTGGGATTCAAATACAGGATCAGCCGCTCGAGGTTGGCGCTGATGTATTGCAGGCCCGAGAAATCCAGATAGCTCGCGAGGTAATAGCCACAAAAACCGAGGCCGAGCAGGGTTCGCCACTCTTGCGCGGTGGGCGAGGGCTTATTGCGGCCCGACCACCACGAGAGCGCCAGGAACAATGGGAAAGCGAACAACATGCGGTACATGATCGTTGTCACCGCATCGACGCCGTAGCGATAAGCCAGCTTGATGATGATGGCTTTGCAGGAAAACGCGATGGCGCCGGCTGCCGCGAGCAGCACGCCGGTGAGCAATTCACGCCGACCGGTCAGTGCTGGGGCATGCATAGGGCTGGAGTACAATCAGGGCGCGGCGAACAACGGCGTTCGTCCGCGATTGTAACGAGAGGAGCACGACCATGAGCACGCAGATCGCGGCGGGAACATCGTCATCCGAGATGGGTAAAGCCAGGACCAGGACGGTCGCGCTCATCGGTGCTCCGACAGATGCCGGGGCCGCAGATCGCGGCTCGTCGATGGGCCCCGAAGCGCTGCGCGTGGCCGGGCTTCGTGAAGCTCTGGCCGGGCGCGGTTTGCAAGTCGTCGACCGCGGCAATCTCAATGGTCCGGGCAATCCATGGCAGCATCCGGTGGACGGTTATCGGCATCTGGCCGAAGTCACCGAATGGAACCAGCTGGTTCACGATGCAATGTATGCAACCTTGAAGGCCGACCAGCTGCCCATCCTGCTCGGCGGCGATCATTGTCTCGGGATCGGCTCGATCAGCGCAGTCGCGCGCTACGCTCGCGAGCGCGGCAAGAAACTGCGCGTCTTCTGGCTCGACGCGCACGCTGATTTCAACACGCGTGAGCTTTCACCCAGCGGTAATATTCACGGCATGCCAGTGGCTTGCCTGTGCGGGTTCGGCCCGACGCAACTGACCGAGATGAGCGGCCGCAAGCCGGCCATCGATCCGTCGTCGATCCGGCAGATCGGCATTCGCAGCGTCGATCCGCTCGAGAAGCGTTTCGTGCACGAGCAGGGGCTGGAAGTCTTCGATATGCGCTACATCGACGAGCACGGCATGCGTGAGACGATGGAACAAGCGCTGCACGGTCTCGACGACGACACGCATCTGCACGTCAGCTTCGACGTCGATTTCCTGGATCCGGAGATCGCGCCCGGCGTGCTCACGACCATTCCGGGCGGGCCGTCGTATCGCGAGGCGCAGCTGTGCATGGAAATGATCGCGGACACCGGCCGCATGGCTTCGCTGGATGTGATGGAATTGAATCCGGCGCTCGATGTTCGCAACAAGACCGCACTGTTGGCGGTGGACCTGATCGAATCGCTGTTCGGCAAGAGCACGCTGATGCGGCGCTGAAGCCAAATGATTGAACAAAGGAAACCAAAGATGATGAAGCTGGCCTGGTCATTGTTGTTGCTCGCTGCCGGCGGCGCTGCCTGCGCTGCGCCGTCGGGCACGTTGCTCGTGCTCAACAAGTCCGACGACACGATGTCGTTCATCGATCTGGCGAGCAACGAGGTCAGGGCAACGCTGCCCACGGGAGACGGGCCGCATGAAGTCGCTGTCGCCAACGACGGCAGGACGGCGGTCGTCACCAACTACGGCGACACTGCCAATCCAGGCAAGACGTTGACCGTCGTCGATGTGCCAGCCAAGAAAGTGTTGCGGACCATCGACCTTGGCGCCTACCGCCGGCCGCACGGCATCGTCTGGCTGCAAGGCGACGAAGTCGCCGTGACCGTCGAAGGCAGCAAAGCGTTGCTCATCGTCGGCGTCAACGACGGCAAGGTGAAGCATACGATCGTGACCGATCAAGTGGGCACTCACATGGTCGCTGTCAGCTCGAAACATCGCCGCGCGTTCACCGCGAACATCGGTTCGGGGTCGATGACTGCGATCGATCTGGCGTCTCATCAACGCGTTACCGATGTCGTCACGGGCAAGGGCGCTGAAGGCATTGCGGTGGCGCCCGATGGCAGCGAGGTGTGGGTGACGAACCGCGACGCCAACACGGTGTCGGTCGTGGATCCGGCGACGTTGAAAATTACTGCGACGCTGGAACCGGGAAAAATGCCGATCCGCGTGAAGTTCACGTCCGATGGTACGCGCGCGCTGGTGTCCAACGCGGTGTCGGGCGATGTCGCTATCTTCGACACGGTGACCAAGAAGCAGATCG
The DNA here is from genome assembly GCF_004138335.1 of Peristeroidobacter agariperforans. Classification (GTDB taxonomy): domain Bacteria; phylum Pseudomonadota; class Gammaproteobacteria; order Steroidobacterales; family Steroidobacteraceae; genus Steroidobacter; species Steroidobacter agariperforans. The sequence goes on from NZ_RYFW01000001.1 coordinate 1,628,219, forward strand.
GCAGCATTCCGATGCAGAAGGAAGGCGAGAAGCTGGACAACACTCAGCGCATGGCGTCTCAGTTCGGCAGCGGCCCGGTGCCGGTCGGCATCCTGATGCCGGACGCGTTGCAGCTGGCGTTCGTGGCCAACACGAATTTCGATACGGTGACGGTGATCGATCTGGATGGCCTCAAGATCGTGAACCGTTTGAAAGCCGGTCGCGAGCCGGACGGGCTGGGCTACACGTCGCTGACGGTTCAGAAGTAACAGCGAGAACGCAGGCGCACCGGCGCAAGCCGGTTGCGTCGTTCAGCCGAAGAGCACCGGCTTGATCAGCTGCTCATCGTTGTACTTGAGCGAGTTGATGCGCGGGCTCACGGCGTGCACGACCATCCGGTCCTGCGGGTACGTCCGTAGCAGCGATCGCGCACGGGCCGTCGGGCCCCGCAGCCACTGCTCGTATTCATCCCTGTGCAGTATGGCCGGCATGCGTTGCGCCGTATTGTGAACGTCGGCCAGGAGATCGTTCGGCGGCACGGTGAGCACGGCGCAGCCTTCGATGACGTCGTCCTCGTCCTTGTTGATCGTGCGATCCCAGATTCCCGCCACGCCGAACACCGAACGATTCACCAGGCGCGCGAAGTAGGGCTGCAAATATTGGTGCGGCGTGAGCTGCCAGCCATAGAAGCCCGACAGCGGCAGGATGCAGCGCTGGCCTCGCCACCACGCACCGCTGAACGCTTTGTTACGATCGAGCTCATCGGTCGATGCATGCGTCGTGCAAGCTTTACGCTCATCGCCTTCGGCCCAGTCGGGCACCAGGCCCCAGCGCATCATCACGCCCTCGCGCTCACCGTCGTGCAGGCGCACAACCGGCACGTTGTTACGTGTGGAAACATTGAAGCTGGGCTCGAAACGCCACCACGCATGCAGCATCGGGAACTCATGTTCCACTGCGGTTTGATGCGCTATGACGAATCGCTCACACATGGGCCGATTAGAGTAGTTTCCGGTCGGTGACAGGAATGTGACGTCGCGCAGATTTCTGCAGTGTCGAAATCGTGTTCAGCATCGCCGGAAAATATTACCGGCAACATCGAAACTGACATCGCGGCGAGCGCGAAACGAGCCGCGGCTTCGTTCAGCCGGGCAGCTTCAATTCGATGATCTCGGCGCGCACGGATTCGTCGGTTATATACAACTTCGCGAGCGCGATCGGCAGCCGGAAACGCCGCGGTCCGATGCTGCCGGGATTGATGAACAACACGCCTTCGCGCTGTTGCACGACGGGCTTGTGCGAATGACCGCTGATGACCACCGAGATGCCCGCGGCCGACGGGCTGAGGTCGATCTGGTTCAGGTCGTGCAGCACGTGAATGCGGTGCCCACGAATTTCGAGGAGCAATGTTTCAGGGATTGCCTCGGCCCACGCGCCCTTGTCGTTGTTGCCGCGAATGGCGTCGACCGGCGCGAGCGTCTGCAATTTCTCCAGCACGTTCGGTGCGCCGATGTCACCAGCATGAACGATGCGCTCGACGCCGTTCAGGTGATTCAGCGCTTCGGGGCGCAGCAGGCCATGAGTGTCGGAGACTACGCCGATAACTGTTTGATCCGGCGAGTCGACCGGGAGCACGGGTTCCATTGACTGTTCAGCAAGCGAGCGAAAACGACTCGCCACTGTAGCCTCGGCGCCCAGGCGCCGCCAGCCGTATCAGACGAGCGGCGTATTCCTCGGGACACGCACCACGACCGTACCGGCAATCTTGTCGTGCCAGGTCTGGCGGTTGTTGTCGAACACCATCCAGATGAACCCCAGGCCGGCCGGGATCAGCGACAGGAAACAACCGAGCGCGCGCACGATGGCTGTTTCCCATTCGATGTCCCGGCCGTCGGTGCGCACGACGCGCAGATTGCAAACGATGCCGCCGACGGTCGTGCCCTTCAGCTTCCACATCAGCGCGCCGTAGCCGGCTAGCGCGACCAGGAACAGATGGCCGCTCGGCTCCAGCCAGTTCACGACGACGGCCACGATCAGTGCATCGAGCGTCAGCGCGCCCATGCGAACCCAGAAGCCCGCCCGCGGTTGGCTGTTCAGCTCGATATTGCTGGGGCTCACTGGTGGAGCGGACGGCGCCGGAAGAGGCGGAACCGTGCTGCCATCGCCGCCAATGCCAGGCGCAGGCGGTTCGGGTGACACGGCAACAGGCTGCACGACTGGAGCAGCAGCTGCGCTCCTTGCACGCTGCGCCAACAGCAACGTGTAGATGACCACACCGAAGCCGAGTGCGCCGACAATGTTGGACACGATGAAGCCGAGCACCGGCACCGTGTACAGCAACAGCACGATCAATCCGCCAACTAGCGTGGCGACGCCAAGATGACCGAATGCACCGATGCCGGTGAAGCGAGTGATCCGACGGCCCAGCGTGGCGAGCACGACTGCTTTGCCGAACAGCGCCGCGCAGAACATTCCGAGTGCCAGGAACGGCACCAGCGCCGCGCCGATGACGGTGATCAACATGACGATGACCAGGACCGGCGACAGCAACACGGACAGGATGGTTGCGATCACCGTTTCGCCGGGCCGCTCTTCCAGCGTGGTGACACAGCGTTGCAAGGCCCCATCGAACATCACCGCTAGCAGTACATACAGACCCAGGAAGCCGACCGCGAGCCACCACGCCCACGCGACGCTCTGATCGAATGCGAGCGGACGCCCGTACAAGAAGCACTGCTCGAACCAGGCTTTGAGCCACTTCAGGTCGCCGAAGTGCTGGCCGAACCCGATCTGCTGTTGGCCGCCGTGCACCTGGGAGGACGGATCGCGTGTGATCGCGCCGCCGACGGAAACCGTTTCACCGTTGATGACGGCGTTCGGGCCGAGCTGCACGTTGCCGAAGATCGCGACCACGTCCTGGCCAACCTCGCTGTCCACGTACACGTTGCCGAACAGTGCGACGACGCCTTCGCCGACCAGACCCGTCGCCGATGCATTGCCGCCGATAGCTACGACTGCTTCGCCGACTTCGCCCGCCGCAGAGGCCGAGCCAAGCACTGCGATCACGGCGTCCGCGTATTCGCCGGCAGGGAGCGACGAATCATCGCCAATGTTTACGATGACTCGTTCGTGACGATTATCGAAGCGCCGCTCGGCGCGTTCGGCTGCGCGTTCGGCTGCCCGCTGGGCACGTTCGATCTCACGCTCGGCTTGTTCGATCTCGCGCTCGACGGAGCGGGGCAGGTCGTCCAGCTCGACGGGCGGCGTGATCTCTTCCTGAGCGAGCGCGGGCTGAGCACTGCCGAGGCCGGCGAGCACAGCGATCGCGAAAAAGCAAAGAAACAAACGTCTCATACGAAGCACCGTGCGCCGTCAACGAGGCGCATACAACGTCCGGTAGGCAGCCGCGCTGACCCCGAACAACGTTAGATACAGCGCGCCGAGAATCGCGACGCCGCCATAAACCCACAACGACGGCAGGTCGCGGAAGACCGTGCCGATGGTCACGAACAGGGAAGGAATCCACGCCACATTGGCAAACAGGGCGCCCGGTTTGATCGGCACGACGATCATGGCCGATGCTTTCAACACCAGCGTGATGAGGCCGGCGGACGCGACGATGAACAACAGGCGAGCCGCGACCGGCCAGCCGGCGAAGCTGCCTTGCCACCAGGGTGCGGCCGCGCGCCGCGCGATCTCCGCCATCACTTTGGATTCGAGATCGGCAGGGGCTCGGCGCAGAGGCTGATCGCGCAGCGCCTGGTCGATGAAGCGCTCCAGCTGCTGCTCGTGTGGCTCGTTCGGATTCGAGGGAGTATTCATGGTGGCGGCCTCTAGAAACATTCCGCCGTGAGACCGCGAGCGGCGAGGATTTTGGCGAGCGCGCCGCGCGCTCGCAGGATGTCGATTTTCACTTTGGACAGTGAAATGCCGAGCTGCTGGGCGATCTCTTCATAGGACATCTCTTCGAAGTGATACAGCACCAGCGGCAGGCGGCGATGATCGGGCAATTTCTGCAAGGCCTCCGCGACGATGGCGCGGCGGGTGTCGTCATCGAAATCGGCGGCGGAGCTTTCCGGCTGCGGAATGTCCATATCCGCGTCGTCATCGTCGTCGCTGCGCATTTCGGAGAAGAACCGCCAGCGGCGGCGATAGCGCGTGGCATGGTTCAGCGCCAGATTGCGAGCCACGGTTTTGAGCCAGCCGCCGGCGGCGGGGCTGGTCTGCAGCTGGGCGAAGTTCTCGTAAGCCTTCAGGAATACCTGCTGGGCAATGTCCTCCGCCGGGCCGTCGCGGCCGGTGATCCGCGCGGCGGTGGAATAGACCATGTCCTGATAAGCACGCATGAAGCTTGCGAAGTCGTCCTGGCGCGGGGTGGTGTCCGGGGGTTGCCTTGCCACGGTGATGTCGTCGTTTAGCTTGAGAACACCGCGTCCGGAGGGAAGTTACAGCCTGGAGTCAGCCGGGGTGCGCCGCCGGCAGACATTAGCCGCTGCACCGTGAAATTGCGACGTAATCCGCACACTTACAGGGCCTGACTTATGTTCAGGTCGAGCCGGGTTGCTTAGACTTCGCGGCGTTCGGGGCAATGTCGCCCGCCAGACCACTCATGGTGTCGCCACACGGCCGCGAAAGGTTGACGTTCAGCTGATGACTGCGACGATACGGACTATCTTCATCCTGGTTCCCGCTCTGGCGCTTACCGCCTGCGCCGTGCCTCAGGTCAGCGAGCCCGAGACGGTCGCGGTTCGTGCGACCTCCCTGAATCCCGCGTATTCGTCCGTCAACGCCCAGGTCCTGAGCGATGCGGCCAAGGTCGATTACAGCTTCGCTGCGTCGCTCGATCCGGCGGCCACCGCCAATACCCTGACCCGCCTGCAGTCCTCGTATACCCAGCAAAACGGCGACGAAAGCCTGCGCGTCGGCGACGCCGTCAGCAGCGTGGGCATGTGGGGCACCTCGGTCCGCTACGGCGGCATGCAGTACGGCTCCCGTGCCGATACGCGCGACGATGTGATCGATTCCAACAAGCTCGCGACCAGCGGCATGGCTGTGTTGCCTACCGTCGCCGATGCGCTATTCGCCTCGGCAGGGGAGGCCGGCACGAGCTTGAGCCAGCAGAATCTTTCCGTGAATCGTTCGCTGCCATCGGGCGAGCAGGGCTGGAGCTTGGCCGTGCAGGATGCGCTCGGCCACTCCGAATCCATCGCCGCGCCGATGATCGCTCGCACGCGCCTGGTCGAGCGAGGCTGTTCGGACTTCTCGGTGGGCTTGGGCAGGGTGCGCGAAGATTACGCGCTCACCAGCAATTCTTATGGCTCGATGTTTGCGAACACGACGGTCACATGCGGCGCGCCGATGGGCTTCACGGTCGAAGCGCACGGCGAATATCTGGCCGATGAAGTGGGCGCGCTCGGTTTCGGCGTCGCTCGACGCATCGGCTCGATCGGCACGGCGTCGGTTGCCTTCGCGCAGAGCAACGCCGTCAGCGGCGGCTCGGGCTGGATGTCGAAAGTCGGTTTCGAACACACCAACTCGATGTTCAACCTGATGTTCCGGTCGCGCTTCCAGAGCCGCGAATTTCGTGACATCGGCAGCATGGCGCTGACCGATCCGATCATGCAGCGGGATCTGGCCAGCGTCGGCGTGAACGTCACCGAGCGCTCGAGCTTGTCGGTCGCGTATGCGACGCAGACTACGTGGGCACGCGAGCGCACGAACCTCATCGCTGTGAAGCAGAGCATGGGCGTGGGGCGCGGCACGATGTCCATGAGCGCGGGTCACTCGCTCGAAGACAACTTTGGCTCGTCCGTGTTTATTTCTTATAAGCGCCCGTTCGGCGGCATCAAGCCGGCGGCGCGGCCGATCCTGGACGATCTCGAAGAGCTGGACCTGCAGCTGCCGCAGAGCTCGGGCGACGTCGACTGAGTTACGCGCGCGGGCTCCGGACCAACGGCCCCGCCGGCCGCATCATCTCGATGTGCATGATGCCGTCCTCGTCGTACGGCTCCGACGATTGCACGAATCCAAACGATCCATAGAACTTGTGCAAGTGAGCTTGTGCGCCGATACGCGTCGGCAGCGTCGGATACAGCTCGTAAATCTTTTCCAAGCCGCGCGCGACCAACTCCCGGCCGATGCCCGTGCCGCGCGCCATTTTGGTCGTGAGAATGCGGCCAAGTGACGGCTCATCCGGATAGCTCACGCCCGGCGCCAGCAAACGCAGATAGGCTGCGAGCCGATCGCCAGACCACGCCGCCAGGTGCAGCGCCTGCAAATCCTTGCCATCGATGTCCAGATACAGACTGGCCTGTTCGATGACGAACACCGTCTGTCGGGCGGCGAAGATCGCATGGATCTGTAGCGGCGAAAGCTCGGCGTAACTGCGCCACTGCCAGTGAATGGTCATCGCGAATCGAACCTGTGATGAGAGACGGACGCTAATGCGTCATCGAATAGAGAATATAGTCGATCGCGTATTTGTACGCGCGCGTCGTGTATAGCAGCGAGTATTCGGGCACATCGGCGTGCTCCCAGGCATCGCCGAGGTCCATGTTGAAGTTGATCACCACCATCAGGCGGCCATCGTCGTCGTAGATGCCGCGCCACTGCGGCGTGAACCCGTCCTTCTCGTAGTTGCGGCCGCTGTACAACGATTGAATGCCGGGAATCTGCACGTGCTCGTCGAGGTCGTAGGCGACGTGGAAGACCGCGTCGTCGGGTGGAATGTCGACGATGGCGCGATCCGGAAAGATCCGGTGCATGCCCTGCACGAATCCGGCCCATTCCAGCGTGCCGTGGAAATCGTCCACCATCAAGAAGCCGCCGCGTAGCAAATATTCGCGCAGCCGCACCGTTTCTTCGTCGGTCAATGCCCAATGGCCGACTTCGACCGCGTAGATCCAGGGATAGTCGAACAGCGAGTCGTCCATGATGCTGAGGTACTTGCCTTCCTCGGCGATGTTGATGCGCGTCAGGCGCTTGATGCCGCGGATCAGGTGCTGCTCGGCCTCGGGCCAATCGGTCAGCCAGCGCTCGCGGCCGCCGAACAGGCTGGTGCCGGTGTATTGCATCCGTATGAACTGGAACTCGGCATTCGGCCCGAGCGGACCGTTCACGGTCGTGTCCGAGGCCAGCGCGACGATGGGAAGGGCGATCAGTGCGGCCAGCCGCCAGGCCGCGACCCCACACAGGCGAGACGAGAATGACGGTGAGTTGCGGCTCATGCGGGGCACCATGTCACCAACCATCCGCCCTTGCAATGGGTTCCGCGGGGTGGGCCGCCACCCCGGAAAATCGCCACAGCGGCTACATCTTCAGTATGCTGCGCGCGCCTCGACCCCGGGGCGACTGAGTCTGGTGATGAGCTGGTTACGAACCACGTTCGGCGCGCTGCTGTTCACGACGAACACCCTGATCCACGTTCCGCCGCTGTTGCTGGTGGCCGTGGTGAAGGCCGTTCTGCCCCTGCGCCCTATCCGTCGCGTCTGTGACTGGCTGTTGATGGCCATCGCCGCCAGCTGGATCGGCGTCAACACCTCCATGATTCGCTGGTTCACCCACACCCGTTTCGTGTTCGACATCGAAGCGCAGCTGCGCCCCGACGGGCATTACCTGGTGATGGCGAATCATCAGACCTGGGTCGACATCCCGGTGCTGCAGGCTGCGCTGAACCGGCGGGTGCCGCTGTTGCGCTTTTTCCTGAAGAGCCAGCTGTTCTGGGTGCCGTTGCTCGGGCTGGCATGGTGGGCGCTCGATTTTCCCTTCATGAAGCGCTATTCGCGCCAGCATCTGGAGAAGCGGCCGGAGCTGGCGGGACGAGATATCGCTGCAACCCGGCGCGCCTGCGCAAAGTTCATGCACATCCCGGTGTCGGTGATGAACTTCGTCGAAGGCACGCGCTTCACGCCGGCCAAGCACCAACAGCAGGTATCGCCGTTCGCCAATCTGCTCAAGCCCAAGGCAGGCGGCATTGCCTTCGTGCTGGATGCGATGGGCGGCGCGCTGCATTCGATCCTGGACGTGACCATCGTCTATCCGGACGGCCGGCCGACGATGGCCGACCTGTTCGGCAATCGAGTGCGCGAAGTGCGAGTGAATATTCGCGAGCGGGCGATTCCGGCCGAGCTGCTCGGCGGCGATTATCAAAACGATCCGGTGTTTCGCGAGCGACTGCAGAGCTGGCTGAACGGCCTGTGGGTGGAGAAGGACAAGCTCATCGCGCAGCTGCGCGCCGCGTAATTCAGCGCAGATACTTCAGCGCGTCGCGCGGCAGATCCACGGCTTCCTCATCTACGAAACACCAGGCCCAACGTTCGTCCGGCTCGAACGACGCCACGACGGCGTGCTGCGTTTGATGGAAGTGCTTGGTCGCATGACGATTCGGCGAGCTGTCGCAACAGCCGACGTGACCGCAGGTCAGGCACAGGCGCAAATGCACCCAGCGGCTGCCCGACTTCAGGCATTCCTCGCACCCCTCGGTCTTGGGCGGCAGCGGCTTCACGTGACCGATGTGTTCGCAGGACATGCAGCTTCTCCGCAGTGAAGCGTTATTGATACTGCACAGGAGTCTTCATGACAACTCGGCGGAGTGCTAGTACGAATGTTGCGTGCAGACGCGCAGATCCGCGATGGCTGCCGGTGACAGCCACAGCACCGTGTTCAAATAGTTTTCGATGAGCGAGACGACGGCCTGGCGTGGTCCTTTGCGCCAGGCATCGGAGCCATAGAACGCGTCCTGGCGAGCCTGCAAGTCGCGCAAATCGTCGTAGGCGCGAATCAGAAAGTAGGTGTCTTTCTCGTGCTCGGAGGGACCGAACGCAACTACGTCCGTGCCCCATTCACGTAACAGGGGCACGGCGCGCGTCATGAACGCGTCGTGAAACGCGGCTGTCGCGCCGGGCTGGAGCTTATAGGAACGGATTTCGACTAAACGTTTCATGGCAGCGATCCCTCGCTGCCCATGCTACGGCGCTAAACGGCGCTGTCGAGCGCAAAAACGGACAACCGTCAGCCCATGCGCCAGACGCCATCGCCGTCGCGGCAGGCGCGGCCTTCGGAGGTCTTGCTCTTCTTGCCCGATTTGGCTTTCAGCTTGAACTTGCGGCAGTTCTTCGAGTCGGCCATGCCGAGCGGCGTGAGCACATAGTCGACGTGAGTGCGCTCGTTCAGCCAGTGCACCGGACGGCCCGCCTCGACCAATTCGAGCGCGTGGCCGAAGCAGCCGCGATCGGCCTCGTCGAGCTCTTCGCCAATCTCACGACCGATCACACCGCCGAGCACCGAGCCAACGATGATGGCCACGGTGCGGCCGGTGCCATCGCCGATCTGCGAGCCGATCACGCCACCGGCAACTGCGCCGACGACGGTGCCGATTTCCTTGCGATGGCACGAGCCTTCACGCACGCCGTAGTCACGTTCCCATTCGCGGCCCGTGTAGCCGACATAGCGAGGATCGTGTTTCTTACGCCAGCCGTGCGCCTTTGCATGGTCGGGCGGATCGCTCAACGCAGGCGTGCTGCCGAGCACGGACGCGCACAGTAGCGCAGCGAAAGCTGTCTTGAGTAAACGGATGAACATGGAGCGCCCCGGAGGCTTGTAGGAGTCGTGGACCAGGGCGCTATGGTATCAATCCTGTTCGGCGGAACGATGCTGTCGCCAAACGCCGAATCAAGTGCGACGTTGAGACGACAATAGAAGATTCAAACTGTGATGCAGTTCACGATGGCGGGCCTTCCAACAGCGTCTGCTGCATGCGCGCGACTTTCCAGGCGCTGCCTTCTCTGACCAGCGTGCAATCGATCAGGATGCGGAACTTTCGTTCCGCGCTCTTGAGGTATTCGATCGAGTAGCTCAACGCCGCCAGTTTCTGATCGGTGAAGGCGCGCTCGAGTTTTTCCTTGGCCAGGGCCCAGCCATGCTCGGCAAACCATTCGCGGTGCCATTGCACGATGTTGTCGCGACCCTTCACGGTCTCGCCCCAGTAGTAGACGATCTCCGGCTCGACCGAGCTGGCCAGAAAGCTGGCCACCGCGTCGACGTTCCTGGCCCGCGTGGCATCGAACATCGCGCTGACCGGATGTGTCGCGTCAGCTTCGACTGACGACTCGGCCAACCTGAAGCCGACGGTGAAGAAGCCTTGATCCTCGGGCCCGCGCAGACGGAAGCGTTCTTCGAGGAACTCACCGGCATCGCCATACGAGCCGCCGCGCACGACGTGATATCCGGGTGTCGGGCACGTGGCGCGAGCGTCACCGTCGATCGGCGCTCCTTCGTAGTTATCGTGATAACAATCGCGCTGCCATTCCCAAACATTGCCGCGCACGTCGTGCAGGCCATAGTTGTCGGCAGGGAAGCTGCCGATGGGCGCAGTTTGCATCCATCGATCCTTGCCTTGCACCTTGCCGCCACAGCATTCGACTTTGCCGATGTTGGCGTTGTCATGCGTGACTGTACGAACGCCGCTGAGAGTTGCCGTGCTCGCGATGTATTCCCACTCCGCCTCGGAGGGCAGGCGATAGTTGCGGCCAGTCTGACCGTTCAGCCAGTCGATGTATGCCTGCGCATCTTTCCAGCTGACGCACACGACGGGGTGATTCTCCGGCTGAGAGAAGCCGGGATTGGCCCAGTTGCGCTCCAGGTCGATGTACCAGTTCGTGCCTTCTTTATAGACGTTGCACTTGCGCTCGGAGACGTAACCGGTCGCCCGCGTGAAGGCGCGAAATTCCCCGAGCGTGACTTCGTGTTTCGCAATTCTGAAGGGCTGCTCGAACGTTACGGTGTGCGTCGGGCCGTCGATCTCGCCGTAGCCGCGATTCACGGTCTTGCCCATGTGAAAGGTGCCGGCGGGCACTGTGGCCATTGGCGGGCAAAGCGGGCAATCCTTGTTGCTATCGGCGTGCCCGACCTGCGTGGCCGCGCCAAGAAAAATCATGGCGGCCCAAAGCCGGGTGTTGTTGTATGCGCTCATCGGCGTCTCCCCATTAGGTCGACGCCGATGTTAGGCACTGCGCTCCGCAGGCACCGGCGCGTTCTGGGAGCGCGTCGGTGATCGAGGCGCACCGGCGCATAAAAAAGCCCCGCACGAGGCGGGGCTTCAGGTATCGACAAACGTTGTGATTGTTGTATCAGACTTGCTTGCGACGGCGCGCAATGCCAGCGCCGAGCAGACCCACGCCGAGCAGCGCCAATGTGCCAGGTTCCGGCACCTCGCTCGGCGGACTGCGGCCGTAGAGCGTAATGTGCGAGAGACCCTGGCCGCCCTTCTTGTCAAACTCGGAGAATAACCAGCTGCCGCTGGAAATGAGCGGGTTCAACATATAGACGAACCATTCATCGGCCTGGTTGCCGGTGCCGAACTTGAAGCCGATCGCGATCTCGCTCCAGCTGTCCCACAGGCTGCCGTCGAACGAGAACGTGCCGGTGTACTTGCCGGTCTTGGCGAAGTCTCCCTCACCGATACTAATCAGTCCCAAGCCGGCGCCTTCACCTGTCAGGAATGCGTCGTTATTGGGGTTGCCGTTGATGTTGCCGACTCCGGCGCCGAGACACGAAGACACCTGCGAGTCGTCCACGTACATGTGGTTCTTGTTGACCTCCTGGCACAGCAGCGGCGTCGCGCTCGCCGATTGCACATACGTAAATGCCGAGAGCGCGAGAAGCGCTGCGCTCAGGCATGTGGATTTGAGACTCATGGACTCTCCCCGGATGATAAGACAACGGATGACAAAGCAAATGTCGTACCGTCTTTGCAAGCCGTTGATTTTCCTGTCGCCGTCGGCGTCACGGGGACGGCCTATGTAAGGTTGGCCGTCAGGGGTAGGAAGCGCGTATAGGTAGGAAATCTTAGGGGAATTGCTGGGTCGATCACCGGCTGCCAGCTCGAACGCGCCAGTGTCTTCGCAAGACGTGACCAGGCCAGGGCATCACGATGGCGCTCGGCCGTCAATTGCCAACGAGGAGAATGCTAGACCCGCTTCAACAACCACAGCGGCAGCAACGCCCGATCGGCAAAGCCGAGGCGAGCATACAAAGCTCGCGCGCGAGCATTCGTTTCGTTCACGTGCAGGAACGGCACGATGCCGCGTTTCAATTGTTTCGCGACCAGCAGGTTGATCAGGCGCGCGGCGAGACCTCTGCCCGTGAAGTCGGGATGCGTGCAGACGGCGCTGATCTCTTCATAGCCCTGCAGCTTCATGCGCTCGCCAGCCATGGCGGCGAATCGTCCGTCCTGCCGGATGCCGAAGTATTCGCCCATCTCGGGCGTGCGCCGACGAAAGTAACCCGGGAACACCAGCGCGGTGAGGCCGAGCATGTCGGGTGTGTCGGCATCACTGAGAGGTGTGATGCCTGCCGCGTCCTCGTCGGGCGAGGGCGCGCCGTCGCGCCAGACCATCTGCACGATGTTGCCGGTGGCGAGGAGTTCCCAGCCCGTGTCGAGCTTGGGAGTGACGCTGACGATATTGACGATCTCGCCCGGTGACACGAGTCCGGCCAGCGCGTCGGCTGCGGCGGCCGTCGGCTCGGGCACTGCGATGAAGGGCGCGACTTCGGCGGGATAACGTTTGGCGATCGGGCCGCCAATCGCAAAGTGAGCTTGCGCGGAGGTCAGGGCGGACCAGATCGGGTTGTTCATTTCGGCAGGCGTCGACATGGCGCAATATTATCCTGGCTGACGTTCGTCGATGAGCGGCGCCCACGAATTGCACGCCTCATGCAACGAATCGAAACAGCGAAGATGCTTAGGATGCGGCTGACGGGCTAAGCTGTCGTTTACGAACGATAACATCAGAGGCCGAATATGCTGATTCGCAGTCGGATTGGAGCAAGGACCATCGTTGGTGTGCTGGCGCTGCTGGCTACGGTGAGCAGTGGCGCTGCCGATAAGCCGCAATTCTTGAACTCGGAGCGCGCACTGAAGCTGGACCGGCCGTTCTCGGAAGCGGTGCGAGCCGGAGATTTTCTCTATCTCAGCGGACAGATCGGCGAAGACCCCGCCACCGCCAAACTGCCGCCGGGAGGCATCGTGCCCGAAGCGCGTCAGACGCTGGTGAACGTGAAGCATGTGCTCGAAGCCAATGGAGCGTCGCTGAGCGACGTGGTGAAGTGCACCGTGTTTCTCGCCGATATCGCGGAGTGGCCGGCGTTCAATACGGTCTATCGTGAGTTTTTCAAGAAGCCGTTTCCGGCGCGCAGTGCGTTAGCAGCCAGCGGACTTGCGATGAATGCGCGAGTCGAGCTGGAGTGTATTGCTTACGTGCCGCAGAAGGAGACTCGCTGAGGCCACAGCGAACCGGGCCGCGGCGGTGGTGAGCCGCCGCGGCCACATCACTCTACTTCGTATGCCAGAACAGCGGCGCGAGCTGATGTTTGCCCGTCAGCTTCTCGGCCAGCGTGCCGCCTTCATAGATGCGTCCGTTCTGGATCACGTACGCAATATCGTCCGTGACTCGGATGTCCTCGATCGGATTGCCATCGAGCACGAGCAGATCGGCGAGCTTGCCGGCTTCGATCGAGCCGAGATCCTTATCGAGGCCCATGTACTGCGCCGGCAGAATCGTTGCGGTTTGCAGCGCTTGCATCGGCGACATGCCGCCCATCACGAAACCCCACATTTCCCAGTGCGAGCCCAGCCCTTCGCGCTGACCGTGCGCGCCGATGTGTACTGACACACCGAGCTCCATCAATTTCTTCGCGTTCGTGGCCGAGTCGAGCACCGGTTGATAATCCGTCGTCGGCGCCATCTGACGGCGCACCGAGCGCGGCTGGACGATATGTGGCGGCACGTACTTCGACAGCAACGGATGCGCCCAGACATCGGACTCCTGGTAGAACAGGAACTCTGCACCCAGGCCGCCAAACGTCACGATCAGCGTCGGGGTGTAGCCCACGCCGGTTTTCGGCCAGAACTGCAGCACGTCGTCGTAGAAATGCTGGGGCGGATTGTTGTGCTCGAGGCCGGTGTTGCCGTCGGCGATGATGGTCATGTCCATCGGATACAGCGAGCCGCCTTCGGCGACCACCATCAGTCCGTTCTCGCGCGCAGCGGTTACAACCATCTGTCGTTGTTCGCGACGTGGCTGGTTGTAGTTCTTCACGGAGATCGCGCCTTGTGCTTTCAGGCGCTGGATGTGATGCCGGGCGTCGTCGATGTTGCCGATGTCGGCGAGGCCTTCGGAGCGAGCGCCGTACACCACGTCGCCGGTCGAGAAAATGCGCGGTGCGGGCACGAGACCGGCGCGCTGATATTCGGCAGCGGCGAAGATTTCGGTGGCGTTGTTCGAAGGATCGTGAATGGTCGTGACCCCCAGCCCCAGGTGCGCCAGAGCCGACCAGTTTTGTTGAGGAATGAGGTCTTCGACGCCCTGCGGGCCGTGTGCGTGGATGTCGATCAGGCCGGGCATCACGGTCTTACCGCCGAGGTCCAGGCGCTGCGCCTCGGCAGGGATCTGCACCGAGTTCGCGGCGCCGACGGCGGCGATGCGGTTGTTGCGAATGACGATCACGCCGTTATCGATGACTTGATCGCCGTTCATCGTGATGATGCGCGCGCCGGTGAGCGCCACGACACCAGTAGGTTTGTCGGCTGCGCGTGAGTTGCTCAGATCCACGATGCGTTGACCATAGACGGGCGCAGGCTCGGCGCCGCCGCTGACCGGCTTCGGGAACAGTGCGGATATTTCGCCACGATACAGCGTCGGGCCCAGCGACCAGGTCAGTGTGTCGCCGTCCGTCCAGTTCAAATAATCGCCACCGATTTCTGACGCGCGCACGACGCGCACCGACTTCGTCTTGGGCGATAGATCCAAGGTTCCGCCCGGCGGCATCGGCACCACGTAGACGTGGAAGTTTTCGCGGAACGCGATGTATTCACCACTCGGCGAGACTTCCATTTTGCTGGCGTAATTCGAGCGCGCGTGCACGCGGCGATCCGTGCCGTTGGTATCGACGCTCACCAGTTCGTGCGCGGGCTCGTTTTCCTTCGCCGAATCGGCGTCTTCCGTGTAATAGATGCGATCGGACGAATCGATGAAGTGCGGATTGCGACCTTTGTCGGTGAGCTTCTGCAATTCGCCGCCGGCGGCCGGCACGCGATACAGGCCAGGCTCGGCTGACCAGTTTGGCGATGTGAGATATCCACCCGCCGCGCGCTGCACGACGATGGCATCGCCCTTCGGAGTGAAGCGCGGTTGATAGTAGTGCCCGGGCTGCTTCGTCACGACACGCGACTTGCCGCCGCCCGCGCCGACGACTCGAATTTCACCGAGCGTTGCGTCGCTCCAGCGCACGAACACGAGGTTCTTGCCGTCGCGCGACCAGGAAGGAAACAGTTCGAACGCGTTGTCGGCATCGCTGGTGAGCTGGCGCGGAGCTCCGCCGTTGACGTCGCGAATCCACAGGCGACCGAACGATTCGTACACGACGCTCTGACCGTTCGGCGACACGGTTGCGAAGCGCACCATGCGTGCCTGCACCTGATCCGGCGCAACATCGACTTGGAAGCGAGGCGGCGCGATCGAGGCGCGGGTGCCAGTGACATGAAATGGAATGTCACTCACTGCCAGGGAGGCGATATCTACGCGCTTGATGCCGCCACCTGCCCAGAATACGAGAGATTTGCTGTCGGGCATCCAATCCATGCGCGGATACACGCCGTTCACGGCCCAGGTCTCTTGCATGTCGCGCTCGAGATCCGCATAGATCAATTTGATTTCGCCGGAGCGCAGATCCTGCGTGTACAGCGCCGTCTGCAACGCTTCGGGCGTGCGCAGGCGGCGAATGAATGCGAGATAGCGGCCGTCGGGCGAGGGCGTCGGGCGCACCGAGCCGCCTGGACCGCTGACTGCGTCGGAGGTTTCGCCGCTGGCCAGATCGAGACGCTTGATCGCGAACACCTCGCTGTTCACATCCTGCGCATAAGCGAATCGATTGCCGGGCGTGACGTTCTGCGTGTAGTAGAGATATTTGCCGTCGGCCGAGAACGTCGGCTCGCCGAGCTCCTTCTGAAACTCCTCGCTCTGGCGCTTCACGACCTGCACGCCATCGCCGCCATCGAGGTTGTAGAACCAGATCTCGCCGGTGCCGAGCGAGCGGCGCGTCGTGAAATGTTTGCGCCCGGCCACGTAACGACCGTTGGGATGCCAGGCAGCGTCGTTCAACAGGCGAAAATCTTCTTTGGTGAGCTGGCGGGGCGCATTGCCGGTGCGATCCATCAGCCACAGGTTGTCGCCGCCGGCGCGGTCGGAGGTGAACAGGATGTTGTTGCCGTCCGGCGAGTAGCGCGGCTGCATGTCCCAAGCCAGGCCGGACGTGAGCGACCTGGCTTCGCCGCCGGCGATGGGCAGCTCATAGATGTCGCCCAACAGATCGAACAACACACGGCTGCCATCGGGGCTCACGTCGACGCTCAGCCACGTGCCCGAGCGCACGTCGATCGGAATCTCGCGGCGCTCGCCGGGCGGGGCATTCACGTCCCAGGTTTTCTGTTCTGCGCCATGCGCGGCTGCAGCGAGCGTGGCGAGCAGCGATCCCAGCAGCAAGCGTGAACGAGGCATGATCATCCTTTCGCTGACGAAAGCGCGAAGACTAATGAGCCGCACCGCGCGCCGCAATGTCGTTTGACCGTTGCCGGTTGTATGCAATCCCTATACGCCGGATACTGCGCCACCGGCCCTCCCGTCGAGCTACCACCGTGACTACCTTAGGAACCCCACTCTCATCCTCGGCCACCCGCGTGATGATGCTCGGCTCGGGCGAGCTGGGTAAGGAAGTCGTGATCGAGTTGCAGCGCTTCGGCTGCGAAGTCATCGCGGTGGATCGTTATCCCAATGCGCCGGCCATGCAGGTGGCGCATCGGTCGCACGTGATCAACATGCTCGACCCGGTCGCGCTTCGACAGGTCGTCGAGCGGGAGCGGCCGCACCTCATCGTGCCGGAGATCGAGGCGATCGCGACGCCGGCGCTGATCGAGCTGGAGAAGGAAGGATTCACGGTAATTCCGACCGCCCGAGCGGCACGCCTTACGATGGATCGCGAAGGCATCCGTCGGCTGGCGGCAGAGCAGCTGAAGATCCGCACGTCGCCGTATCGCTTTGCCGATACGGAAGAGGAATATCGACAGGCGGTGCGGGATATCGGCATGCCTTGCGTGGTAAAGCCGGTGATGAGCTCGTCGGGGAAAGGTCAGAGCACGGTGCGAACCGAGGCGGACATTGCGCACGCTTGGAAATATTCGCAGCAGGGCGGGCGCACCGGCGCCGGGCGCATCATCGTCGAAGGCTTCGTCAAATTCGATTTCGAGATCACGCTGCTGACCGTGCGCCACAACAGCCAGACCAGCTTCTGCGCGCCCATCGGTCATTTGCAGATCGCCGGCGACTATCGAGAGTCATGGCAGCCGCAGCCCATGAGTGACGCGGCCTTGCAGGAGTCGCAGCGCATTGCGCGCGCCGTGACCGAGAATCTCGGCGGCAATGGCGTCTTCGGCATCGAGCTGTTCGTCGCGGGCGATGAGATCTACTTCAGCGAAGTGTCGCCGCGGCCGCATGACACGGGGCTCGTGACGCTGATCTCGCAAGACCTTTCCGAGTTCGCGCTGCATGCGCGGGCGATTTTGGGCTTGCCCATTCCCGTCATTCGCCAGCACGGGCCCGCTGCTTCCTGTGCATTGCTCGTGGAAGGCGAGTCGAACGACGTTCGCTTCGAGAATGTCGATCGAGCGCTGACTCAGCCCGATACGGCTGTGCGCTTGTTTGGTAAACCGGAAGTGCACGGCCAGCGCCGCATGGGCGTGTCACTGGCGCTCGGGTCGAGCATTGACGAGGCCCGCGCCAAGGCGAGGGCCATGACCGAGCTGTTGTTGGAAGGCGTGCGGCTGAGTTAGCCCGAGAAGCCAATCCATCGCCCCGACGCCGCCACCAGGAACCACAGCGACATCGACGCCAGCGCCATCAACTTCAAGGACGCTGGCTTGAGCGTGGCGTGATCCGCTCGAAGCAATGGCTGCTTGAGCGTGAAGACGAACAGAATGCCGATGACCAGCGCGACCATCTTGGTCCAATAGAACGGATTGTGATAGCACTTCGTCGCCACGCCCGCGAGCATCGGCACGCCGGTCAGCAACAAAATCCACAGGCCGACTTTGAACCACCGGTGCGCCTGCTCCGTCACCACATTCGAGGGCACATCGCGCAGGATCACATTCAACAATCGCAAGTCCTGCGCCAGCACTGTGCCGCCGAGCAGCGCCAGGCCCATCAAGTGAACCGCCTCGACGATGGCAAACGTCGCCGGCAGGTCTTTCATGAAGACGCCGAGGCTCGACGCTTCCAGCCATTCGAAGAATGAGAGCAACATGCGCGTTCCCCTGATCGGTTACTCGGCCGCCACGCAGCCGGCCGCCCAGTCGATGAACGCGGGGTTATTACCGCCGCAATCGAACCAGTCGTAAGCGATGAAGCGGCCAGTCATGATGACGCCGCACCACAGTGCCAGCGATAAACCTGCGGCGATTCGCGCGCGACGCGGCGCGACCGCATCTGCATCCCACGAGCCTTTCGAAGCGAGCAAATATCCTCGGAACAGCCACGCGTTGATCGCAGCTGCGATCAGCAGAATCACTTTGATGCGAAACCAAAGACTCTGCGTCGTGCGTACCGGGATGGCGGAGAACAGCAGGATGCCGGTGATGAACATGATCGAGAAGCCGATCAACATCGGCTTGTCGAGACGCTCGGCGATCTTCGACGCCGGCACGTTCGCGAAGGCCAGGCCGAGCATGCGCAGATCGACGATGGCGAGCATGCCGAAGCTGAGCATCAGCGTCATGACATGGGTCGTCTCGATCCAGTTGTACATGTAAAAGGATTCGTGCAGGCCGACGCTGAAAGAGCGCTCGCTCAGCCACGTAGCGAATTGCAATAACGCCGAATTCACGCGGTTGGTCCCCCCGATGACGATTTCATTCTAGACGGGGCGCCCGGCGCGGGCGGACAAGAAATATTAATTGGCGGTTGGCGGTTAGCTGGGAGGGCCTTCGTTCTTTGCCAACCGCGAACCGCCAACCGCTAACCGCGAACCGCTAACCGCTTCAGGGTGTTGCTGAAGGCGCCGGTGGCGCATCGCCCTTCACAACGCGCGTCTTGAAGCGCCAGCCGTTCGGCGTTTTTACCAGAACGTCGGTGTACATGCCGGTGCTCACGATCGACGGCGGCTTGGCGCCGACATCGAGCAGCATCAGCATCACCGTGCCGTTCGCGCCCTCTGCCGACGGCGTGATGCGCAGGTTCGTATTCCAGTGCCGCCGATTCGCGCCATTCATTTTCTCGCGCCACATCTTCACGAATCCAACCAGCCCCTCTTTACCAGTGAAGCGCGTATTGAAAGAGCCGTCCGGCGTGAACGTCGCTGCCCACGCTTCGCCATCGCCGGAATCGATGGCGTGGTTATAAGTCGCATACAACTGCTCGATGTCGATGTAGTCCTGAGTGGTGAGATCTGCGGCGTGCGCTGCGCAGCCCGCAGCAGCGAGCGCGATGACGGCCGTCGCGCGAGTAAAGAAACGGGCAAAGGTGTTCATGAGGTGTCCTTGTTGGTTGTAGTGAGTTCGATGCGTCAGCATGGAATGTTAGCGCACAGCTCGCGATTTACAGGGGTCGCCACCAGAGGTCTTGCACAGCAGAAACAAACACGGCATCGTCCCTCACCATGACCGCCTACGACACCCAGGCTCTGGACGAGCTGCGCCGCTGGCAACACGAGATGCAGCGAGCGCCGGGCCTATGGAATCGCGCGACCAGCGGCGTTCAGCGCAAGATCAACAGCTATATTCCCGAGAAAGTGCACGCCAGCGTCACCGCCGTCATCAAACAAATGACGCGTGCCGTGCTGGAGGGCTCGAACTTCACCGCGTCGGCGCCGCTGCTCGAAGGCAGTCTGGAGGATCGCGAGACTCGCGTACGCACGACAGTGGATCGATACAGAAAAACCGCGGCCGTCGAAGGCGGCATCACCGGCGCTGGCGGCTTTCTGCTGGGCCTTGCCGACTTTCCGCTGCTCCTGAGCATCAAATTGAAGATGCTGTTCGAAATCGCCGCGCTGTATGGCTTCTCCGGCGAGGACTATCGCGAGCGGTTGTATCTGCTCCATGTCTTCCAGCTCGCGTTCTCCAGCGACGCGCATCGAGCCGACGTGTATCAGAAGATGCAGCACTGGCACGAGCGGACCGCAACGCTGCCGGGCTCGATCGACGATTTCGATTGGCGCAGGTTTCAGCAGGAATATCGCGATTACATCGATCTCGCGAAGCTCGCGCAGCTGTTGCCCGTGATCGGCGCGCCGGTAGGCGTGATCGTGAACAACAATCTGCTGAAGAAGCTCGGCATTACCGCAATGAACGCGTACCGGATGAGGTGGTTCGAGCGGCCGGCGCTGATCGACGCCAGCCAGCCATAGTCGCCGTTATCCGCCGTACGCCAGCCGCAACGTCGCCAGGACGTCGCTGATCTGCAGTACCCAGTAAACCGCGCTGCCAAGAAGGATCGCGCCAGACACTGCCAGCGCGATCTTTTCACGAGTGCTCGAAGTAGCAGTCGTGTTCATGAATTACTTTTCGCTATCGTCCGAGCCGTCCTTCGGCGCGCCCGTGCCCGACGAGCCCATGAACAGCTTGCGGCCGTCCGGGAACGTCACGTCGCGGCCGTTGGCGCGGCACTTCGGTTTGCACAGCGCGTCCTTCGACTGATAACCGCGCACGACGATTTCCGTGCCGATCTTCAGCGAATCTTTGGTGATGCCGCGACGGAGCAGCGTGTTCGGTGTGCCGCCTTCGACCATCCAGGCTTCGACCGTGCCGTCCGGCTTCTTGTTTTCGATGTGGATCCACGCGTGCGGATTGATCCACTCGATGCGGGTGACCGGGCCACGAAGGTTGACCGGACGGTTCGCGTCGAACTCGGCGGCGAACGCGTGGTGGGCGTAGGCGACGGCGCTGCCGAGTGCGGTGCTGATCACAGCGGCGGCGGCGGCGATGAGAAGTTTGCTGCGCATATTCCTTATCCTCCGAAAAACTAGCGACTGCGTTGGAGTTACTTCTTCGCCGGCGGCGGCGCGCCTTCGGTGGCGGGCTTCTTACGCAGATGGCCGTACATCAGCTCTTCGACGAACTCAACGCACTTGAACTGCATCAGCTGGGCGTTCGGCTCGACGCGGCGATACAGCGGCATGGCGATCTTCCAGGGGCGCGTGAACGTCTCGGGATCTTCGATGGTCGCTTCATACCACAGATGATCCGGACCGCGCTGCGAGTAGCGCTCGGTGACCTTCAGCTTGTCGCTGTGATGATTGCCGGAACGGTCGAACCAGGTTTGATCGTTGAAACCGGTGACTTCGACGACCAGCGTGTCGCCGTCCCACTTGCCGACCGACTGGCCCATCCACGAGTCCGCCGGCGGCGGGCCTGGATCTTTCATATAAATGTTTCGGACCGCGCCCGCATATTCATAAGCAATGAACGTTTGCGAGTTGCTCTGGAAGATCTGGAACGGATACGGCATGTAAGTGGCGCGCGGCACACCTGGCAGGTAGCACTTCACTTCCGGATCCAGCTCGAGCCAGTTCTTCTGGTTTTCTTTCTTCTTGGCCAGCGCCGCGGGCGTGTATGGGATTGCGTCGCCGTCGACGACGCCGAGGCCCGCGGGCACCGAGCCCACGGCGCCCAACGCCACGACTTGCGGAGCGGGCACCGGAACGAACTGACCGGGCACCATCGCCATCGCGGCTCGCGCGGCGTGCGGTTCGAGGTCGTAGTTGGCAGAGTTCATGGCCTGCCAGATGCCATTCAGATCGGGCTTGCCGTCCTTGGTGCGCGGGCCCTTGGCGGGCTGGGCCGCGACGGCCGCGGAAGCAACGCAAACTGCCAGAGCCGTTGCGATGGCGCGCGACAATACGCTTCTCATTAAGTGAGTCTCCCCCGTGAATTGCGAGGGATAAAACAATGCGCGGCGGGGGCGTGTCAATGAAACGCGTGTCAAGAAAAATCGGCGCCGCAAGCGGCGCCGATTGGAGTCAAGAGATGTGAAGATTCCGCTGTGCGCGACGCGAATTCACGCTCAACGCACGCTGAATGTATAGACGGTTCTGCTGTTGTATTCCTCACCCGGACGCAGCACCGTGCTGGGGAATTCCGGCTGATTCGGCGAATCGGGGAAATGCTGAGTCTCCAGGCAGAAGCCGCTGTGCTTGGCGTACGGCTTGCCGGCTTTGGCGGCCAGCGTGTCGTCCAGGAAGTTGCCGGTATAGAACTGCACGCCCGGCTCGGTGGTGTGCACCTCCATGACGCGCCTCGTGGTCGGCTCGGAAACGCGCGCCGCCAGCGTCAAAGCCTTCGGATCCTTTTTCTTCAGCACGAAGTTGTGGTCGATGCCCTGGCCGAACTTGATCTGCTCGTTGTCGGCGTTGACCCGGTCGGCGAGCTTCACCTTGTTACGGAAGTCGAACGGCGTATCGGTCACCGGCGCGATTTTGCCGGTCGGGATGAGTTGTTTATTTACCGGTGTATATCCGTCCGCATAGATCGTGAACTCGTGCCCGAGCACATCGCCGTTGCCGTCGCCGGCGAGATTGAAGTAAGCGTGCTGGGTGAGATTCACGACGGTCGGCTTGTCGGTGGTCGCGTGATAGTCGAACGACAGCTCGTTCTTGTCGGTGAGCGTATAGGTCACGCGCGTTTGCAGGTTGCCCGGAAAGCCTTCCTCGCCGTCCTTGCTGGTGTAAGTGAAGATCACGCCCACCGAATCTTCCTTTTCGAACGGCTCGGCCTGCCACACGACTTTGTCGAAACCCTTCACGCCGCCGTGCAAGGTGTTCGGGCCGTCGTTCTTAGGCAGCTTGTAGGTTTGATCGTCGATCTTGAACTGGCCCTTGGCGATGCGATTGCCATAGCGGCCGATGATGGCGCCGAAGTACGGCGGGTTCTTCACGTAGTCGTCGAACGACTTCAGGCCCAGCGTTATATCGGTCGCCTTGCCGGCGCCGTCGGGCACGAGCAGCGCCGTGATGATGCCGCCGTAGTTGGTGGCGCGCACTTCCATGCCATTCGCGTTCACCATGGTGAACAAGTCAACGGCAGTGCCATCGGGCAGAGTGCCGAACGCGGCCTTGCTGATGGTGTTCTTGGATTTCTCTTCGGGCGTCGGTGGCGCCTTGGGCGGGGCCGGCGGCGGCTTGCTGCAGCCGAGCAGCGTGGCTGCCAGCAGCGCGCCGGCCAGCCAACGAGACGTGGACGACGAGAACTCATTCTTCATGTGTTATTCCCCCGACGTTGACGACGAAAATATTACCCGACACGGTTGGGCGCGGCAGGACAAAGGGGAGACATTGCCGGGAGAGCCGGAGCATCTTGCGCAGACGCTCCCGCTGCAGGCGAACGTGTCCTTGTCCGGCCGGAGCTTGGGCGCGAAGTCCATAGCCTCGCGCCCCTGGGTTCGACTTATTTGTATTTGGCGAATTCTTCGCGAGTCAGCTCACCGTCCTTGTTGCTGTCCAGGCTCTTGAATGCCACGAACAGCGCGTCGTCGTTCGAGGCTTCCGTGAGGCTGATCTTGCCGTCGCCGTTCTTGTCCAGAGACTCGAAGCTGGGCTTGGCGTCGGCCGCCAGCGTCGCGGTAGCAGCCAGCAGGCCGAGGCTCGCCAGCAGCGCCGGCGGGGTCGTGCGAGAGAATCGGGTCATGATGCTTCCTTCCTAAACCTGGTCTTCCGGACAATCGCGCTGGAACGGCAAGGTTCCGCACGAGCGCGCATCTTACTCCTGCACTCCGTAAGGGGGTAAATCCCGGCGGTAATCCGCATCTTTGGCCAGTTGTGTTAGTGCATTGCCTATCCATAATAGGCCACTGTTAAATGGGTACGGCCAAGGAGCCTGTCCGGATGGCCGAAGCCGTCAATCTTTCCAATCGCGAGCACATCGAGGAGCGCGTCCTGGCCGAGCAGGTCGCGCTCATGTGCCGTCTGACCACGTCGCCGCTGACCGCCAGTGTGGTGATCGGCGCCATGATGGTCTGGTTGACCATGGAGGACTACGGTCCCGGGCCGGCCCTGGTCTGGTACATCGCGCTGTTGTTGGTGTTGCTATTACGTTGGCGGATTGCCGCCACTTATTTGCGCAAGCCGCGGGGCCGGGCCGAGACCAACCGCTGGCGCCGGGCGATGCTGGCGGCCGCTGTCCTGGGCGGCGCGACCTGGTCCGTCGCTGGCTCATTTCTCCTGCCGCACGACCCGACCCGAGAGATCGTGATGTCCGTGTTCTTCATCGGCTGTACGGCGGCGGGCATGGGTTCGCAGGCTCCGGTGCGCAAGGCTTATGCGTGTTTGCTGATTCCGTTCTGCCTGCCCTACATCGTCACGCAGTTGCTGCTGGGCGGGGATCGAGTGGTGGTCGCGCTCGCGTTCATGGTGTACATCCCGGTGGTGCTGGTGATCGCCAAACGCCAGACCGATTCGATCGAGCGTCAGATCCGGCTCGCCATCGAGAACGAGTCGCTCGCCGCAGAGTTGCGCCAGGAGCGCGATCGCGCCAATCAAGCGCGGCTCGATCTGGAAGTGCAGCTCGAAGAACAGAAGCGCTCGACGCAACGGATTCGTGAGCTCAACGTCGAGTTGGAGCGACAGGCGCACGAGCTGCGCACGGCGAACAACGATCTGGAAGGGTTCTCATACTCGGTGTCGCACGATCTGCGCGCGCCGTTGCGAGCGATCGACGGATTTTCGCAATTGGTGGTGGAGGACAAGACCAAGACCATCAGCAACGACACGCGCCACCATCTGCAACGCATTCGCGCCAACGTTGCGCACATGGCGTCGCTCATCGACGACCTGCTCGAGTTCGCGCGTTGCGGCCGTCAATCGTTGGAGTTCGGCCGGCTCGACATGGCGACGCTCGCGAGATATGCAGCGGAGCAAGCACGTAGCACGCGTTTGAATGAAGCAGTGATGCCGACCATCGAGATCGGCGAGTTGCCGGCGGCGCGCGGCGACGAGGGTTTGATCCGGCAAGTGTGGGTGAATTTGCTCGACAACGCCGTGAAGTACACGAGCAAGGTCGAGAGCCCGCACATCGTCGTGTCGGGATACGAGGAGGGCGAGCGCTTGGTTTACGAGATCCGCGACAACGGCGTCGGCTTCGACAGCGCCTTCAGCTCGAACTTGTTCGGGGTATTCCGCCGGCTGCACGGCGCGCGTGAATATCCAGGCTCGGGCGTGGGCCTTGCCATCGTGCAACGGATCGTCACGCGCCACGGCGGCGAAGTGTGGGCCAGGGCGGAGCCAGACAAGGGCGCGACGTTCAGTTTCTCGCTGCCCAAACCGGTGCTGAGGGCAGTCGGATGAGTGAAGTTGCCGGCATGAATGCCGAATTCATCGAGCGCATCGAATTGAAGATCGCTTATCTGGAGCGCGCCAACAACGACCTGAGCGAAGTCGTGTATCGCCAGCAACAGGAAATCGACGCGCTGCGCGCCGAGCTGGCCGTGCTGAACGGCAAAATGGAGGCCGCGATGACGGAACAAACCGTGTATACCGCTGAACAAGAGCGACCGCCTCACTATTGAGCTGCGCGTGATAGAGGCCACCTCAGGTACATGGATGTACCCGCGTCAATCGAACAAGGGCAGACTTTTGGGGTAACCCCCTCATAGCTGGCAACGGCTCGTTGACGAGCCCGCCACAACTCTAATCGGGGGATACATGCTGCGTGCAATCATCGCATCGCTGCTGGCCGTCGCGTCGGCCGGCGCGCTGGCTCAGACGAATCCAACCAGCACCGACCAGACGCGCCAGGAATTCAACATCGCCGCTCAGCCGCTGTCGCAGGCATTGCGTGAATATGCGCAACAGAGCGGCGATCAGGTCGTGTTCTATTCCGAAATCGGCAAGGGTCGTGAAGCGCCCGCTCTGAGCGGCTCCTATACACGTCAGGAAGCTCTGCAGCGGCTGCTCGAGAACACCGGCCTGAAATATCGGCGCGTCAACGCCAAGACGATCGCGATCAGCACCGACGCGCCCGCGCGCCCCGAAGCTTCCATACAACGGACGTCGATGGCCGCACCGATGCGCCTCGCTCAAGCGACGGAGACTGCGCCGGCGCCGTTGCCTCAAGCGCAAGAGCAAGGCGGCGCAGGCGAGCAAGCCCCGGCAGATTCGTTGTTCGGCGTGGAAGAGGTGATTGTCACCGGCACGGCGGTGGCCGAGCGCACCAAATTCGATTCGAGCGTCGCGATCTCCACGTTCAACGCCGAAGACATCGCGCAACAGGCGCCGTCCAGCTCCGCAGATCTGATTTCGGCGGTGCCCGGCTTCTGGGTCGAATCGACGGCCGGCACGACTCAAGGCAACGTGTTTGCTCGCGGCATCATCCAGGACGGCGGCTATCGCTACGTCGGCCTGATGGAAGACGGCATTCCGATCTATCCCGTCTTCGAGCTGTCGTTCTACAACCCCGATCAATTCGTCCGTGTCGACGACACCATCGAGCGCGTCGAAGCGCTTCGTGGCGGCACCGCGCCGATCTTCACCGCTGGCGCGGTCGGCGGCACGGTGAACTTCGTGACGCAATCAGCAAAAGATTCCGCACGCGGCTCGGTAAAGCTCGGTTTCAGCGATTACGGCATGTATCGCGGCGATGTCGCTTGGAGCGCACCGCTCGGCGACGACTGGGGCATCGCACTCGGTGGTTACTACCGCACCTCGGACGGCATTCGGGATCCGGGTTACACCGCGGATGAAGGCGGTCAGTTCCGCGTCAAGGTCGGCCGCAGCTTCGACAACGGGAGCATCGAGTTCTTCGGCAAGTACATCGACGATCGTTCGATGTTTGTCGTGCCCATTCCTTTGACCGGCAGTCCATCCGATCCGCGCGGTGTGAATGGCGCCGACGCGGGCACGTATTCCCTGCACAGCGAAGACCTGGCTCGCGCGGGTTTGCCCGTGACTGCTGCGGAAGTTGGCCTGCGGGGCTCGAATCTGGAGGACGGCATTCATCCGCAGCTCGCTACCCTTGGCGGCAAGCTCAACTGGCAGTTCAACGACACGGTCTCGATGACCAACCTGCTGCGCTATACCGACGGCGAAGTGCGCTTCGACGGCATCTTCCCGGGCGATCCTCCCGAAACAGGCGCGGATTTCGCGGCTGATCTGGGCGTGGCTGCAAATTACAGTGTGCTATCGACCGGCACGCCGTACGCAGCGAATCAGCTGGTGCAGGAGCACGGGCACTGGGTTGTGAACAAGGAATACGACGCGATTCAGGACGATCTGCGCCTGAACCTGCATCTCGATACTCATGCGGTGACGTTCGGTTTGTATGTCGCCGATTACTCGATGAAGGACGCGTGGAGTCTCGGCAATTCGCTGCTCATGGACGTGAGCGACCGGCCGCGTCGCCTTGCGCTGACCGGCGTGACTGACGCGAACGGCTTCACGAAGTACTCGACCTTCAACTTGCTCACCGACTACGACGCGATGGCGTATTCGCTGTACGCCGCCGACGAGTGGCAAGTCACGGATGCGTTGCGTTTCGATTTCGGCGTTCGCTACGACACGCAAGATATCGAAGGCACGATCCGCGCGGGCTCGCAGGAAGTGGCGCCCGGCGTGCCCACCGATCTCGACGGCAACCCGGCGACCACTTACGACCGCGGCGTTTCTTTGATCGGCGCGAATCGCAGCACCGTCGATGAGGATTTCGACAACACCGGCTTCTCCATCGGCTTCAACTACGAGTTCACGCCGCAGCACGGGATGTTCGGCCACTACACCGACTCGGCCAAGTTGCCGCACTTCGACGATGTGCGTAACGGCGTGCTGGTGAAGGATCAGGTGACGAATATCGAGCTGGGCTACAAGGCTTCGATCGAAACGCTGGTGGTGTTCGCTACGTTGTTCCAGACCGAGTTCGACAACGTGCCGTTCCAGGACATTCTGTCCAACGGCCAGACGATCGTGCGTCGGGCGGAGACGCGCACGCGCGGCATTGAGCTCGAAGGCGAGTTCCAGCCCATCGACGCGCTGGGCATTCGGTTCAGCATCACTCAACAGGATCCGACGTACCAAGGATTCACGGGCGCGGCGGCGGGCAACACCGGAAACGTGATTCGTCGCATTCCGAAGACCATGGCGCGAATCACGCCGACATACACATTCATGGACGGCGCGGCGCGCGCGTACTTCACGTATACGTACGCGGGCAAACGTTTTGCCAACGACGAGAACAGCATCGTGCTGCCGAAGTACAACAAGCTCGACGCGGGCGTGATGTTCGATGTCGGCGCCAACTGGACCTTCCAGGTGACCGGCGACAATCTCACCGACGAGATCGGCTTGACCGAAGGCAATCCGCGCACCGACGTGGGCTCGGGCGGGATCGGCAACATTTATATGGTGCGCCCGTTGTTCGGCCGCTCGTTCATGGGCTCGGTGACGTACCGTTGGCCCTGAGGATGAATTGCGATTCTTGCGCCTTGCAGTGTCCGCCGTCCCGGTTGACACTGCGAGGCATGCTTCAACGAGTTCTGAGAGTCGCTTGCATGGGTGTTTGGTTGGCTGGCGCGGCGGTCGCGTCGGCGCAGGAGGCCGTGCCCACGCCGGCTGATGTTTATGGCGAGCTGTTCAAGGACGTGCAGCTCAACGCCGTGTTTCCCGACAGCAAGGCGTTCACCGACGCTCTGCCGAACCGCCCGCCCGAGCAGATCCTGAGCGAATATCGCCAGCTCAAGGGCCAACCGGGTTTCGACCTGAAGAAATTTGTCGCCGAGCGCTTCTCGCCGCCGCCGAACGTCGCTGCCGATTTCCACACCGTCGCCGGGCAGGACGTTCGCCAGCACATCGACGCGCTGTGGAAGGTGCTCGAGCGCAAGCCCGAGGATCAACGGGAGTACACGTCGCGAATCGCGCTACCGTATCGCTACATTGTGCCGGGCGGACGCTTCAACGAGATCTACTACTGGGACTCGTACTTCACCATGCAGGGGCTGGAGGAAAGCGGCCGGCACGACCTGACCATGGACATGATCGCCAACTTCGGCTGGCTGATCGACCAGTTCGGCCACATCCCCAATGGCAATCGCAGCTATTTCCTCAGCCGCTCCCAGCCGCCGTTCTTCGCCGCGATGATCGAGCTGGCGGCCGATGAAGAAGGCGAGACGATCTACAAGAAATATCTGCCGCAGCTGATTCGCGAATATCAGTTCTGGATGGACGGCGCTGAAGCCCTGAAGGCAGGCTCCGCGCACCGGCGTGTCGTGAAGCTGCCGGATGGCACGTTGTTGAATCGCTACTTCGACGATCGCAACGTGCCGCGTGAGGAAGCTTTCAAAGAAGACGTTGCTACAGCGAAAGAGGCAGGTCCGGGTTCGCCGGAGATCTATCGCAACCTGCGCGCGGCCGCCGAGAGCGGTTGGGATTTCAGCTCACGCTGGTTTGCAGGCAAGACGCTCGCGACCATTCACACGACGGACCTGATCCCGCCGGATCTGAATAGCTTGCTGTATCAGTTGGAGCTGACGATCGCCAAGGGCTGTGAAGTCACCGCCGACCCGGCATGCGCTGCGGACATGAAAGCGAAAGCCGCGAGCAGGCAGGCGGCGATGACGAAGTATCTGTGGAATGCGAAGGCGGGCGCGTTCACCGACTATGACTGGCGGGCGAAGCGGCCCAATTCGCAAGTGACGGCGGCAACGGTGTATCCGCTGTACTTCATGGTTGCGAGCAAGGATCAAGCGAAGTCCATTGCGAACACTGTGCGTACGAGCTTGCTGAAGCCCCACGGCGTGGTAACGACTACGCTCGTGACAGGCGAGCAGTGGGATGCGCCCAATGGCTGGGCGCCGCTGCAGTGGCTGGCGATCAAGGGGCTGCAGAATTACGCAGAGGAGCAGCTCGCCGCCACGATCGCGCAGCGTTGGGTCGGGAAGAACCTGCAGGTGTTCAAGGAGACCGGCAAGCTGGTGGAGAAGTACGACGTCGTTGCGGATAAGGCCGGTGGAGGTGGGGAGTATCCGTTGCAGGACGGCTTCGGGTGGACCAACGGCGTGTTGAGGAAGTTGCTGGCGATGTATCCGAAGCTGGCGGAGTAAGAGGCTCGCCCCAACCGACACTGCGAGCCTCTTAAAACTCTTACGACATCGGCTCCGGCTTGGGCAGCGGCGGATCCTCCGGCAGCGGAATGAACTCCTGATCATCCCCGACCGGCAACTCGATCCGCCCGGCCTTCCAATCCGCCTTCGCCTGCTCGATCCGCTCCTGGCTGGACGACACAAAATTCCACCAGATGTGCCGCGGCCCGACCGCCTCGCCACCGAGCAACATCACAATCGACGGCTCGATTGCCGTGATCGACGGCATCGTACCCGGCGACAGCACCGCCATCTGCCCCGCCTCGTACTGCTCGCCTTCAATGCGAACCGAACCCTTCGCGACATAGATCGCACGCTCGCTGTACCCGCCGCACACATCCGTCGTACGCCCCGCATCCAATTCGAGATGCACATAGAACAACGGCGAATGCGTCGTCACCGGACTCGTCAATCCATAGGCCGAGCCCGCGATCACCTTGATGCTCAATCCCCTGTCCGCGTGCGACGGCAACTGATTCGCATCGAAGTGCACGAAGCCCGGCGATGTTTCTTCCACCGACTCCGGCAAGGCGACCCACGCCTGAATGCCGTGCATCGAGCCGCCCAGCTCACGAATGCTGTCGAACCGCTCCGAATGACTGATGCCGCTGCCGGCCGTCATCCAGTTCACTTCACCCGGCCGGATGGTCTGATGAAACCCGACACTGTCCCGGTGCACGATCTCGCCATCGTAGAGATACGTGATGGTGGAGAGCCCGATGTGAGGGTGCGGCCTCACATCGGTCTTGCGCGGCACATGAGGCGGAAAATTCACCGGCCCCATGTGGTCGAAAAAAATAAACGGCCCGACCATGCGCCGCTTGGTCCAGGGCAGGACCCGGCCGACTTCGAAGCCGCCCAGGTCCTTGCGCCGTGCAGGAATCATCAACTCGATCGTCACTGCCGCACTCCACTGGCTCGCTGCAGATCGAACACTATCACCTCGGCGCCGTGGCCATCAGTCAGGGACAACGCCGCCGTGTCGGTCAGCGCCAGCGCATCACCGGCGTTGAGCACGTTGCCATTCGCAGTCACCTTGCCGCGCGCCAAGTGCAAATACACCTGACGATCGGCGGCGATCGGCAACTCAACCTTCTCGTCGCCATCCAGCAAACCGGCGTACACCTTCGCATCCTGGTGAATGCTGACCGAGCCGTTCGCCCCATCGGGCGACGCGATCAGTCGCAACTTGCCGCGCTTCTCGTTCTCCGGAAAGTGCTTCTGCTCGTAGCTCGGCTGCACCCCCTTCTGATTCGGCTGGATCCAGATCTGCAGGAAATGCACCGGCTTCTCGCTCGACGGGTTGAACTCACTGTGCGTCACGCCGCGGCCCGCGCTCATGCGCTGGACATCGCCGGGACGGATGGTCTCGCCCGTGCCCATCGAATCCTTGTGCGCCAGCTCGCCATCGAGCACATAGCTGATGATCTCCATGTCCCGATGCCCGTGCGTCCCGAAGCCCGCGCCGGCCGCGACCCGATCTTCGTTGATCACGCGCAGGGCGCCGAACTCGATGTGCCGGGGGTCGTAGTAGTCGGCAAACGAAAAGGTGTGGAACGACTTCAGCCAGCCGTGATCGGCATAGCCGCGTTCGTTACTGCGTCGGATGTTCTGCATGGTCGGCTCCTCGTTTTCGATGGGGCCAAGGTACGCCGGGGCCGTCCGCGGAAATAGCACGCTCATGCGATAAATCTTATGCTCGGAGGCAGCTTTTGGCCCTGACCCCCTCATAGCCCCAGAACTCCCCAGAAGCCATCCGGGAAACGTCCGCAGACATGCCCTCCGGCCGCAGCCAACGCATCGCCGAGTGGGCCCGCCACTGGAACGCGGGCCTGACGCGCTATCTGCGCCGCCGCCTGCCCGGCCGCATCGACCCGGAGGACCTGGCGCAGGAGGTCTATGTCCGCCTGCTCCGGGTCGAGCAGATCGAGCACATCAAGGAGCCGCAGGCGTACCTGTACCGAGTCGCCAGCAACGTGGCGCAGGAATGGCGCATGCGAGCGGTGCACGCCAAGCCGCACAGCGACGCCGAGCTGGAAAGCCTGGTCGCCGCGGCCACGCCCGAATCGCTGCTCGACGACGCGCAGTTCAAGGCGCAGCTCGACGGTGCTTTACAGACGATGACACCCATGGTGCGAGCGGTGGTGTACCTGAAGCTGCGCGAGGACATGTCGCACGATGAAATCGCCGGCCATCTGGGCATCACGCCGCGGATGGTCCGCAGAATGTTGACCACCGGTTACGCGCAACTCCGCGAGCACTTCGAGTTCGATTGACGCATGCAACCCGATCAAGACAACACCCGAGACCCAGCCACGACGCACGCCCGGCAGTGCGCCGCGCACTGGCTGTCGGTGCTGTCGGATGAGAACTGCACCGAAGCGGAGCGGCAGCAGTTCTTTGCGTGGCTGAGGGCGTCGGGTCAGCACGTCGATGAGTTCTTACGACTGAGTCGGCTCACTGGGCGGCTGAACCGGCGGGAGCTGTGGCCCGAGGCCAATGTGGCGGAGCTCATCGCGGCGGCGAAGGCGAGTGGCGATGGGAATGTCACGGCGCTCGATTTTCAACCGGAGGTCATCGCAACTCGATCTGAACGCAAGAGTGTGCGATGGCCGGTTGCCGCCGCGATTGCTTGCGTGTGCGTTCTGGTGGGATTGATCGCGGGCCGGTCGCAGCTCGAGCAGTGGCTTGCACCCGAGTATGTGACTGCGGTCGGCGAACAGCGCTCGATCACTTTGGAAGACGGCTCGGTCGTCGAGCTGAACAGTCAGTCGCGACTGCGCGCGCACTTCAAACCGGACCTTCGAGCGATCGAGCTGTTGGAAGGCGAAGCGATCTTCCGGGTCTGGAAAGACCCGCACCGCCCCTTCCGAGTGCGCACCGGGGCGACAGACATTGTCGCGGTGGGCACGGCGTTCAACGTGAAGGCCAGTGACTCACGCACCATCGTGACGGTTTTGGAGGGTCGCGTGCGAGTCAACCAGCGCGATGCCGCCGAGCGATCGGCGGCGGCAACGCATAAGGCGATCAGCGAATTCGAGCTCGCGGTCGGCGATCAACTGATCGTCGCGAAGGCTCAGCCAGCAATTCGCCTGTCGCTGCGTGATACGGAGAAAGTGACTTCGTGGACGGAGCGGAGGCTGATTTTCGAAGACACGCCGCTGTCGGCGGCTGTCGCGGAGTTTGCGCGATATAGCTCACGTCAGATTCGCATCGAAGATCCGGCAATCGCCGAGAGAAAGATCAATGGCGTGTTCGATGCAACCGATCCGGCGTCGCTGGCCGAGTTCCTGAAGGCCGATGAAACCCTCAGCGTCCGCAGTGATGCCGATGATTGGACCGTAAGCTCACGCTGATTCATCGGTTACGCTGCGCATTCCGATTCCAGGCCATGCCTCAAGTCAGCGGCGCTTTGTAAGGTCGGAAATCGAAGGTCCATCAGTGCCAGTATGTGCGGCGACTAAGGCTGTCACTGACAGCTGCGGCTGGCCCAGGCTGCCGAACACCGAGCAGCGCAGGTTGTCGTGCACGATGCGAATCGACAGGCGCGGGAACACGTCGCGGCGGAGTTGCTTCACCAGCTCACAGTCTCCCGAGTCGAGCTTGAGCGTTTTGTCGCGGGACATCGAAACGGTTTTCCATTCGGCGGCAAAGCGCTCGATGTTCTCTGGCGTCGGCAACGCTTCATTCCGGACCTTTGCGAGCAACTGATCCCTGCTGGTGTGCTGAGTCACAGCGGCGATGTTCGCTTCAGTCGCTGCCACCGGCGACTCCAACGTAATTTGCATGTGCGCATCCGCCTGGTCCGTGCACCGTTGCATGACGATGGAGATCCCATCGCGCGCGCCGACGCTGCGGAGGATGGCTTCGAGGCGTCGTTGTAGCGTGTTGCAGGAGTACGCGGTCGTAGTGCCTTGATACGCGAACTCGAGTGATTGCTGGCGCCAGATTGCAGGGATGTAGTCGGGCGCGGCCGGCGCCGCAGTGCTGATCATTGGCAGCGCGATGCTGGCAAGGCTTGCCAAGGCATGTTTGATCACTCGAGCCTCCGAGTCAAAACCGATAGATCACCGCCGCATCGAACTGAAAGTACGAGTCGTCTTCGGCGATGGGGCTGTCCTTCGCGTCGCCTTGTAACTGCGCCGCCGATGCGCCGGCGGCGACGATCCAGCGTGGGCTAAGGGCGTAGACGGCGTTGACGAACAGCCGCGCGTCGCCGACGCCGCTCTGTGCCTCATACTCGGATAACCCCGATCTTTGACTTTGCTGCGGGTCGACGGCGAAAAAACTTCTCGCATACTCGTCGTCGATCCAGCGAGCAGCGATTCCGTAGTTCAGCGAGAATCGTTGCGTGACATCGGCGCGACTCTGCAATGTGAGTTCAGCGACGGTGCCATGGCCTTGATCGGCAATGTCAGTGGATACGGCTGCAGTCGCGGTTACGGGGCCGAGGTTGTACGCGCCCTTGAGTCGCGCGATGGCCGTGCGGTTCACGTCGCCGAGGCCGCGCAAGTGAGAGGAATCGGATTCATCACGCTGTGTGACATCGGGAGCGAGCGAGAACGTCAACGAGCTGTGATTGCGTCTGACCAGATATGCACCGAGCCCATCTGCATTCAGAAACCAGCGGTCGCCATAGGTGACATTGAGCGCCGGCAGCGGCAGCACTTCGACCGAGTCGCTGCCCGGGAAATCGGGCCGTGCGATCACGCCGGCGCCGGCACTGACCTGCCACGATTTGTCGTGTGCGTCGTCGTGATTTTGAGCAACCAGGGTTCCGGCGTAACAGAGGCCGACGCCGCTGAAGGTCAGCAGCGCAAGACGAGGCAGGTGCATGGCGGTCTCCCGAGGGGCGAGACCAGCATAGGGAAGGAGACTTAGCGCAGACTTAGTGCGGCGGCTGGGTTTCGGCAGCGAGTTCTTGGGAGGGCGGTGTTTCTTCCGAATCCATGGTCACCGGCTTCGCGACGGGCGGCGGTGTGACGCTCGCCGTTTCAAATCGCATCCGGGCGATCAATCCCGAGCCATCGACGCGATTGATCAGCTCCAAGCCGATGCGATTGCGATCCGCCGCGTTCTTGGCGATCGCAAGGCCGAGCCCGCTGCCTTCGGTTTCCGCGCCTTCGATGCGGAAGAAGCGGTCGAAGACACGTGGCAGCAGCTCTGTTGGGATGCCGGTGCCGTTGTCGGCGATCTCGATGGTCACCACGCCAGTGTCCCGGTGCAGCGTCACGTCGACGATCCCGCCGGGCGGTGTGTAGCGCAGAGCATTGTCGAGCAAGTTGTGAATCAAACTGCGCAGCTCGTCCTCGTTCGCGTGCACGGTCGCATCGATATCGGCCGCATAGCCCAGATCGATCTGGCGCTTGTCGGCGAGCACCATGAAATCCGCGATGGTCGACTTCAGCAGCCCATCCAGCTGAATCGCAATCGGCGGATCCGCCGGCCGCGGCGATTCCTGGCGTGCGAGGCGAAGCAGCTGCTCGACGAGACGCTTGGTGCGCGCCAGGCCGGCTTCGAGCTGCTTCAGTTGTTCCGTCGAGGCAGAGTCCGGCATCCGGGACTTCAAATTCTCCAGCTGCAAACTCATCGCCGTGATCGGCGTGCGCAGCTCGTGGGCCGCATCCTGCACGAACCGGCGCTGTGCACTGAACGCATTCCGCAAACGCGCGAGCAACGTATTTACTGCGAGCACCAGCGGCCGAATCTCACAAGGCGCATGCTCAGCCGGAAGATCGGCCAAACGATGTTCGTCCTGTTGAGCCGCTGCCCGCGAAATCAGTTCCAACCGGCGAACTGCCGGCCGCATGCCGAACCACAGGAAGCAGGCCGAGATTGGAATCATCAGCAGCACGGGCAGCGCGACCTGGAATGCCTGCGACTTCACCAGGTGACGGCGGAAGCGCAGGCTTTGTGCGCTTTGTACGGTGCGATCCGGCGACTGCAAGGTGTAAACGCGCCAGCGGGAGTCGCCGATCGTAACGTCGTGAAACCCTTGAGCAGGTTGGCGTTGCAGATCCAGTTCTGGCCACGACGTTGCGACCAGCCGATGCCTGCGATCCCAGACCTGCACGAACATGTCGCCCTTCTCGACCACGTTGTGGCGGGTGAGCGGACGCAACGTCGGCGCCGAGCCGGAAGCGCCGGCGTGCGAGTCGGCAAACAAGCGCAGCTGATTGTCCATGAAGACGCTGACCATGTTGCCGTACACGTAGTACGTCACGGTCGCCGCCACGATGGCCGCCACCACGTACAACGGCAGCAGCCAGGTCATCAGTTGTTTGCGCAGCGAATCTTTGCTCATGACGCATCCTTGCTGACGCGCCAGCCGAGCCCGCGGACGTTGCGGATCACATCCGCACCGAGTTTGCGTCGTACGCCGTGGATGAGGACTTCGACCGCATTGCTGCTGACTTCTTCGCCCCAGCCATACAATCGCTCCTCGAGCTGAGTGCGCGACAGGATCGCGCCCGGCCGTTCGAGTAGCGCGTGCATGAGACGAAATTCCTTCGCGGAAAGCAGGATCGAGGCGCCGGCGTGAGTCAGTTCGCGGCTGGAAAGATCCAGCTGGGTTTGCGCCGTGCCGATGGTGGATTGTGCGTGTCCGCCGACGCGGCGAACGATCGCTCGCATGCGAGCGAGCAGTTCCCGCATCTCGAAGGGCTTCACCAGATAATCATCCGCGCCGACATCGAGACCTTCGACGCGATCGTCGACGCCGTCCCTCGCAGTCAGCACGAGCATGGGGGTGCGATCGCCGTCCTGCCGGGCTCGCCGCAGGACTTCGAGGCCCGAGCGACGTGGCAATCCGAGGTCCAGCAACACGGCCGCATAGCCGCCCTGGGCCAGCGCATCTTGCGCCAGCACGCCGTCTTTCACCCAATCGACGGTCAGCCCATTCTCGGCCAGTGCCTGCCTCAGGCTCTGACCGATCATGTTGTCATCTTCAACCAGCAGGACGCGCATGCGCCGCACGTTCGTGGACGAACGTGCGGCTGTCAAGATGTCCGTTAGCCGATTCCACCGGCGGTTACGCCGCGCGAGGGAGCAACTCTCCAATCGCGTTGTGAGCCTGAGCCAGGCTCTTCTCGCGCGACTCCTCGCCCATGCCCAGCCCCTCGGCGAACACGAAGTTCACATCGGTGATACCGATGAAGCCCAGGAACTGCTTCAGGTACGGCGTCTGTGTGTCGGCCGCGTCGGCGTAGAAGCCGCCGCGAGTGATGAACACGTACGCCTTCTTGCCCTTCAACAAACCTTCCGGACCGTTGGCGGTGTAGCGGAACGTCACTCCAGCGCGGGCGATGTGATCGAAGTACGCACGCAGCGTCGAGGGCACGCTGAAGTTGTACATCGGCACGGCGAACACGATGGTGTCGGCGTTCTTGATCTCCTCGATCAGTGCATCCGAATACGCAGCGTGTGCGCGCTGTTCATCGGTGCGAGCGTCGGGCTGCGACAGGAAAGCCTGGAAGCGCTCGGCCGTCAGGTGCGGTACCGGATCGCTCGCGAGGTCGCGCGTGATGACGCGGCCTTCGGGATGTTTGGTCTGCCAGTCAGCGACGAAGCGCTGAGCCAGGCGGGATGACTGGCCACTGGCGCCGGCCAGGCTGGCATTGATCTGTAGCAACGTGCTCATGTGACCTCCAAATCAGCTTTGTTTTCAGTGGTCACTATTTAAGTATTGAGTAGATCGATAAAAAAGCCGAATAATTCGCGAGAATTGATCGAATGAGTCGATAGATGGCAACTCGAACACCTCCGGCCGAGACAAAAAATCCTTTGCCAACCATGCGGTTACCTCACATCAGCATGGAGCAGTGGCGCTGCCTGATTGCGGTCGTCGAGGCCGGCGGTTACGCCCGCGCCGCGGAGGCGCTGCATAAGAGCCAATCCTCGGTGACCTATGCCGTGCAGAAGCTCGAATCGACATTGCAGGTGAAGGCCTTCGAGATCCAGGGCCGCAAGGCCAGGCTCACGTCGGTTGGCGAGATGTTGTATCGACGTGCGCGCCTGCTGCTCGAAGAGGCCGACGCCATCGAGCGCGCCGCCGGTCGGGCCTCGGCGGGCTGGGAAGCAGAGATCTCCATCGCGGTGGAGATCCTGTTTCCAACCTGGCTGATGTTTCAGTGCCTGGATCGATTCGGCAAAGAAAGTCCCCAGACTCGCATCGAATGGTTCGAGACCGTGCTCGACGGCACTCCCGAGGCGTTACGTACCGGCAAGGTGGATCTGGCGATCACCGGCATCGTGCCGCCCGGGCTGCCGGCGGAGCAGTTGATGACGGTGCGTGGCAGTGCCGTTGCCCATCCGGATCACGAGCTGCACAAACTCGGCCGGCCGGTGGAATATCGCGATCTGCGCAAGCACCGTCACATCATCGTGCGCGATAGCAGCGCCAAGCGCGACAAGAAGGCGTTGACGCTCGATGTGGCGCGTCGCTGGACGGTGAGCAACATGGCGACCTCGATTGGCGCGGTGTCGCGCGGTTACGGATTCTCGTGGCTGCCCGAAGACAAGATTCGCACCGAGCTGCAGAAAGGCGAGCTGAAGTTGCTGCCGATGCGGGAGATGAATCAACGCACGCAATCGCTGTACCTCGCGTTTGCGGATCGCGACGGCGCCGGGCCGGGCGCGTTGCGGCTGGCGCAGATCATCAAGGAAGAAGTGAAGAGCGCCTGCCTGGCCGCCGGCCATGAGCTGCGAGACGTCGCACCTCGATGATGCCGCGCGAGCAGCCGTCACTTCCCCGATCGGGCGATGCGTGGTCCGCTCCTTCTGGGGTGTTCGCCGCCGCGACCCTGGATGACTATCGACGTCATCCGCTGTCAACGCTAGCTGTTACAGAACGATCGGCCGGTCTGCGAGATCGCAGCGGCGCTGGGCTTTTGCGATCAGAGTTACCTGACCCGCACGTTCCGGCGCATGACCGGAGTCACGCCGCGCGACTTCGCTCGCTCAAAAGCCAGCGTTGATTGAGCAATGCGGCAATGGATTGCCGCTGCCGCGGCAAGGGGCCGCCGTCAGTCTGGGGAGGATCCGCATTGAGCCTCGCTTGATACTCGACCTTAGGGGGCCATTCAGGGTTGGTCTCATCCATGATTTTCCCTTACGCAACGATAACCTCTGCAACCGGTGAGATACCTGACCAGCAACGGGCACGACGTGCTCGCGGGTCCGCCGGATAAAGAAGAATGGGAGAGGTCATGAGTCAGTCGGGTGAGAAACGGGCGTCGGCGCCGGTATCGAACCGGAAGTCCGGTCGCGCAGTGTTCGACGATGGCCGCACAGTGTGGGAATGGCAAACGGCCACCGGTGTGTTCGAACGTCAAGTGAGCGACGAGCAGCTCGCTCG
This sequence comes from Peristeroidobacter agariperforans, assembly GCF_004138335.1. Taxonomy (GTDB): domain Bacteria; phylum Pseudomonadota; class Gammaproteobacteria; order Steroidobacterales; family Steroidobacteraceae; genus Steroidobacter; species Steroidobacter agariperforans. The sequence goes on from NZ_RYFW01000001.1 coordinate 1,667,714, forward strand.
GTTGGAGAACGCGGGCTTGCAGCTGGTGGAACAGGTATACGAGGGTCGCGCGATCTACGGCGAACCCGCCAACCAAGCGGCGCACAGCGCTCGCAAACAGGTGTTCGTGGGCCGGCCCGCGCCGGTCGTACGATCCTCCTCGGCAGGGACGCTTCGTCAGTTCTGGCGTCGGTTGTTGCCGTCGACTTGAGTCAGGGCTGCCGGATATAGAGATATTCGAAGGCCAGGAACTCCTTGGCCTGCGGCCGCTGCTCCTTGAGGAACAAGCGCACGACCTGCCGGCCGCTCTCGACTGCGCTGATGGTGAGGCGGTACATGAACGGCACGTTCTTGGCGTCGCCCCAGGACGGAGCGACAAAGCTGGTTCCGCGCAGTTCGATTTGTCCGTCGCGTGCTTGATTGGCGCCGGGCAGGGTGTAACTCATCATCTGAGGCAAGCGACTGTCCAGCGAAAAGTATTCGTACTGCTGGTTGATCGTGTTGAAGCTGACATAGGCGATGCGCGTGAAGGCCTCCTGCTGCGATCCGCCGGCGGGCGTCATCTCTTCCTGCAGAAACGCGTCGCTCACGATGCGTCGCTGCGCGGTCGCTTTCGGCAATTCAATCGCTTTGGCGTCCGCTCCCGGCCACATTTTGGGCTCGACGCTCCACTTGCCGGCCATCTGCCGCATGAGCGGCGTGACCGATTCTGCAGCCGGCTCACTGTGCGCGGGCGTCAGCGCAATCCATCCAATGACGTAAGCCAATAACAAGCGCGCGATTTTCGGGCGATGTTTCGTCATGCCAAAGATCCTTCTGCCGTAGAGACGCCGATCTTGTCTTCGTTGTCCCAGAGAAAACGATAGTAGGCAATGCGCTTCGGGTCGGGCTCGATGTCGTAGGCGCGGAAGAATTCCTGTTCCCAACCGGGGCCGTAGTTGTAATCGAGATTGATGCTCGCCACCGCCAGGTCGGCCCAGCGATCGGCGATGCCGAGCGAGCCGAGATCGACGTGGCCGACGGGGTTGCCGTCTGCGCCGATGATGGTGTTTGGCGAACAGGGATCGCCGTGACATACGACCAAGCGATCGATGGGCGGCACGCCGAGCTCATCCGATGGAACACGATGCCCCGTGCGTTTTTCGGGCGACCATTCGAACGGACATTCAGCGACCGGCAGTGTTTCGTGAAGTATCCGCAAGCCGCGTCCGATGGCGCGCGCCGCGACCAGCGGTTGAGAGATCCAGGGTTCCATCACGGCGCCGGTGCCGGCGAGCGCCGCAGTGACCAGCCACTGAGCGTCCTCGTTCGAGCCCCAGTCCAGCACTTCAGGAACATTGTGGTAGCGCGCTGCCCATTGCAGCCGGACTCGTTCCTTATCGAGATCGAGCCGAGTGGCGTGCGGATTCCATTTGATGAAGCGAGTGCCGGCGCGATACGTGGCGCCGCCGCGTTCATTGGTCCAGACCAGCTGAGGTTGCAATCCGACGGCTAGCTCGAGAACTTTGGATGGGATAGGTTGAGTCATTCCGAGGCACGATAATGGAGATCTCCTGGATGCGACAGGCTTGTTCAGCAGATGTGCCAGCAATGCACCGTGTGCGGATGTCCGTCCTCGAGAATCGTCTGGTCTCTCGACAGTTGTCTGAACAGGACTACCGCGTCGAAATCGAAGTCACTGGCCGGGGCTGGGTCATCGAAACAGAAGGAAATATCGTCGCCTTCGCCGTGGGCAACGCCGCGACCGGGAGCATCTGGGCGCTGTTCGTCGAGCCGGGGCACGAAGGCAGAGGCTATGGCCGCCAGCTGCACGACACGATGGTTGCCTGGTTGTGGGAACAGGGCCACGATCGGCTGTGGCTGACGACGGAATCTGGCACTCGCGCAGCACGCTTTTATGAAGCTGCGGGCTGGCGGCAGGTGGGCGAGACCGCCGATGAACTTCGTTACGAGCTGCGCAGATCGGAATAGGGTATGTGGCGCACGCTGCTGGTCATCGTGCTTTTCACTGCGCCGCCGGCGGGGGCGCTGGAATACTCGTGTCTTCAGTACGGCCCGATCGACATCGCCGGCACGCTTGTGCGGCACACCTACGCCGGGCCGCCCGATTACGAGAGTGTGACCAAAGGCGATGAGCCGCGGACTGTCTGGGTGTTGCAGCTCGATGAGCGCGTCTGCGTCGATGCCAACACTCGTTATCCGCGAGAAGTCATCCAGTTGGAGATCGAGCTGGCGCTGACGCCGAAGCAGTTCGAGCGATATCGGCAGCTGCTCGGGCAGAGGGTCAGGGTGAGCGGTGAGCTCGAGCATGGCGGCGCCAACTATCAGAAGCGCCTGGTCATCGCTCCCCGGGATATTGAAAAGACCGGCGTACTGCCATAACTACAGCCCCATTCCGGCACAATAAGCGCACGCCGATGCCAGTTCGCCCACCGGCATCGGGTGCACAATTCGCCAGGTGAGGTTGGATGGACACGCTGCTGCACGTCATCGAGAGCTACGGCCTGTGGGTCGTGTTCTTTTGCGTGCTGCTGGACCAGGGCGGCCTGCCGTTTCCTTCTTATGCGCCGATGATCGTGACGGCCGCGCTCGCCACCGACAAGCACGAATCGCTGTGGCCGGTGTTGCTGGTAGCGACGCTGGCGGCATTGATCGCGGATCTGGCGTGGTTTGCGGGCGGCCGTCGCTTTGGCAACAAGCTGCTGCGCTTGATGTGTCGTGTCTCGTTGTCACCCGATTCGTGCGTCGGCATGACTCGTAACATCTATGCGAAATGGGGCGCGCCGTCGTTGATCCTTGCGAAATACATTCCGGGCTTTGCGGCGGTGTCGACGACACTCGCCGGCGAGTCGGGCACCAGCTGGCGGCGCTTCATTATTTATGACGGCATCGGCGCCGCGCTCTGGGCGGCTGGCGCAATCGCGCTGGGCGCGATGTTTCACGAGGCCGTCGAGGCGTTGCTGGCTCAACTCGAACAGCTGGGCCATCTCGCGCTGTTGTTGCTGATCGTTGCCGTCGCGCTGTTCGTGTTGTTCAAGTGGTGGCAGCGTCAGAGATTCATGGCGCAGATCCGCATGTCGCGCATTTCCATCGATGAGCTGACGACGCTGCTCGATTCCGGCTCGGCCGCCACCATTCTCGATGTGCGCAGTCCGGAGCGCCGCGCGGCGTCCGGTTGGATTCCGGGCAGCATCGCCGTGCGCGACATCTCCGACTTACAGCTCAAGCCTGGCGAGGACGTGGTCGTCTACTGCGATTGTCCGAACGACGCTTCGGCGGCCGTCGTGGCAAGAAAGCTTCAGGAGCTGGGGTTCAAGCGGGTCCGGCCGTTGGCCGGAGGCATAGAAGCATGGCAGGCGCGCGGCCGACCGGTGGATCGCCACGCGGCCGATGCGGTTACTGCTGCGTGAGCTTGCCGATGGGAGTGCGGTTTTTTTCACCCGTGGCAAATTCGGCTGCGGACACGAAGCCGTCGCCGTCGGCGTCGAGCTCGACAAATGTCTCCGACAGCTTACGGTCGAAGCCGGCTTCGGAGCGGCTGATGCGATTGTCGCCGTTGCGGTCGAGGGTGGCGAAGGGCCCGGCAGCCGCCAGCTTGTCTTTGGCGTCGTTGGCAAACACGCCAGCAGTGCCTAGCAAGCACGCGCTACCTGCCAGCGCGGCAAAAATAAATTTCGCTGTCATCGAAGTGTCTCGTCGGTTCGTGGTCGTGGCGTCCCCGCGGGCCCGCCACGCGTATTGCAAGATATGCGCTCTGAATGCTCACTGAATGTGACAGTCATGCACCAATGTGCGCCGGAGCGCGAGATGTCGTCGATCGTCAACATAGAGCCTTGCTGTTGGAGCCCTGTGCGACGATTCAGTACGATGAATAAGTTCAGTTACGCAGCAAGAGCTCGTCAGGAGAATCTGTATGGCCAAAGAAAGTTCCAAGAAAAACGGTAGCAAAGGCGGTGCGGTTGCCATCGATATCGGCATCAGCGGTAAGGACCGGGAAAAGATTGCGGACGGCCTCGCCAGGCTGCTGGCAGATACCTACTCCCTGTATCTGAAAACGCACAATTTTCATTGGAACGTCGAAGGCCCGATGTTCAATACGCTGCACCTGATGTTCATGGAGCAATACACCGAGCTGTGGAACGCGCTGGACGCGGTAGCCGAGCGGATTCGTTCGCTGGGTTACCCGGCTCCGGGCACCTACAGCCAATTTGCCCGTCTCACCTCGATCGAGGAGACCGAGGGCGTGCCGGAGGCCATGGACATGGTGCGGCTGTTGGTTGCCGGTCACGAAGCCGTTGCGCGAACGGCGCGCGGCACCTTTCCGGCTGCGGAGAAAGGTGGCGACGAGTCGACGGCCGATCTGCTGACCCAGCGCTTGCAGGTGCACGAAAAGACCGCGTGGATGTTGCGCAGTCTGTTGAAATGATCCGAGGCTGATTCGTTCGATCTGGCGCGCCCGACTTGGACAGGGACGTCCTGATGCAGCGGGCACATGGACGTGCAGGGCCCTCAGCGGGCGCGCAGCATCGCGTCGACCGCGCTCTGCGCGTCTTCGTCCAGTTCCTGGAAGCGCAGCGAAATCCGGAACCCATCCATGCCCACACAGGTACAGCAGACCACGCTGGTCCGCGCCTGTAGCCGCACCGGATTGCCGCTCACATAGGCGTCGACGCGCACCAGCGCCGTCTCGCCTTCCTTGATCGTCCGATCCATGAGCAGGCCGACGCCGGTGCTGGAAATCTGAATGGCTTTGGCGGCCAGGACGGTGGCATGGCCCAGGCGCACGCTGGCCGGCCAGCGCATGGCCTTGATGCGGGTCGCCCCGGCGTCGGGGCCATGTGAGCTGAAAAAAGACTCCATGTCAGCCGTGTTTTTGGTTGTGGCTAGCGAGCGGGTAGTGGCTTACGTCACCCGGATTCGGGATAAAGCGTAGCGCAGACGTCGGGAACTGGCCCCCGTCCAGGCCAACGCGGTTGCGGAACTGTGAACCGGCTCTCGCGGCCTCCTGAGGGGCTGCCGATTGCGGACATCGGCGCGGGCGGGGTGAATGGGAGCGTCGCTGCGGTTACTATGGGTAACTCCGGTTTACTGCCATGACCTCGAACCCCAAAGACAGCGCGGCCCAGCCCACCGCCGAGGCGCCAGCCTCGGTCAATCGTCACGAGCGCGTGCTCGACGAGGCCGCTCGTCAATTGAATCAGAAGGGTGTGCTGCTCACGTCGCTGGCCGAAATTGCCGCGAAACTGGGCGTTACGCGCGGGGCGATGTACCACTACGTCGCCGATCGCGAAGACCTGGTGTTCCAGTGCTATCGCCGGGCCGCCGAGATCATTGCGCGCCACTTGCGGGAAGCCGAGCGCGTCGGCGGCACGTCGGCCAACATCCTGATCGATTTCATCAGCCGCATGCTCGACCCGAAGGAGCCGGAGATCGCGGCCCGGGCCGAAATCGCGATGATGAACCAGACTCAGCGCGACACCATCCAGGGTCTGTATGACGCGCTGACCGCCCGCCTTGCGCACCTGCTCGAGACCGGGCACCGCGAGGGCGTGCTGCGAGCCTGCGACATCGAGGTGAACGCGCGAGTCATTCTCAGTCTGGTCACGTGGGCGCCGTTGGCTCGACCGTGGGCGCACGCTGTCGGTCCCATGGGCGCCGAACGGCTGCGATCCGCAGTGATGGCGACCGTGCTCGAAGGATTTTCGACGCGTGCGGAATTGCCGAACTATCAACCTTTGGATCTTTCCAAGCTTGCGCCACAGGTGGTGAGCGCGTTCGATCGAGACGCCGCGCTCGAAGCCAAGCGCGAGGCGCTGTTGCGAGCCGCGTCGCGCGCGTTCAATCGCAAAGGCATCGATGCAACGTCGCTCGAAGAGATCGCCGGTCAGTTGGGAACGACCAAGCGCACGTTCCATCATCACATCGGCAGCAAGCAGGAAGTCGTGTCGGCGTGCTACGAGCGCGCGTTCCGCATTTTCCTCTTCATCAAAGACCGCATGCTCGAATACTCGGGCACGCGGATGGAAGCGCTGTCGGCGTCGATGGACGCGCTGGCGCGCGCTTATCCCAACGAAGATCTGAATCCACTGTCGCCGCTCGTCGGGCACGGCGCGTTGTCGGCGGAAGGCCAGGCGAAGTTCGCGGTGCGCTCCGATCAGCTCGGCGACGCGTATCACGAGCTGATCCGTCAAGGCATGCGAGAGAGCAGCATCAAGGATGTGGACGTGCACGCGCGCGCACTGATGCTGCCGGGCCTGCTCAGCTGGCTGGTCAAGGACGACGTGCCGACCGACCCGTTACAACAGCAACACATCGCCCGCGAGATCGCCAACCTGGTCGCCGTGGGTCTCAAGGCCCGTTCATGAAGATCATTTATAGCGACCGTCACCGTCTGCATGCCGGTGACAAGGAAATGTATCGTGGCCAGCTGGTGCCGTGCTTCGAGAAACCAGAGCGCGCCGACTTCGTGTATGAGGCGGTGAAAGCGCGCAACTTCGGGCCGATCCTGGCGCCGAAGGAATTTCCGGTCGCTGCCATCGAGCGAGTGCACGCGCCTCGCTACATTCGCTTTCTGGAAAAAGCGTGGGATCTGTGGAGCGCTCAGGGCTATACGAACGATGCGTTGCCTGCGGTGTGGCCGGTGCGCGGCCACCGCAGCGACATCGAGCCCGATCACTTCGCCGGGAAGTTCGGTTTGTATTCCTACGACAGCGGCACGCCGTTCACGGCTGGCACCTGGGCGGCGGCAAAAACGGGCGCCGACATGGCGCTCACCGCGCAGCAGATCGTCAGTGGCGGCGAGCGCGCGGCATTCGCGTTGTCGCGTCCGCCCGGGCATCACTCGGGGCCGGATTTTTTTGGCGGCTACTGCTTCATCAACAACGCTGCGGTCGCGGCCCAGGCGTTTCGTGACAACGGCGCCGGACGCGTCGTCGTGCTGGATGTGGACTATCACCACGGCAACGGCACGCAGACCATCTTCTACGATCGCAGCGACGTGATGTTCCTTTCCATCCACGGCGATCCTCGCACCGAGTATCCGTTCTTCCTCGGTCATGCCGATGAGACCGGCAGCGGTGAAGGTCTCGGCTATAACAAGAACTATCCGCTGCCGGCCGGCAGCAGCAATGCGTTGTGGTTCGATGCGCTTGGCGATGCGGTCCGTCGCATCAACGAGTTCAAGCCCGACGCGCTGGTGATTTCACTCGGCGTCGACACCTTCGCCGACGATCCGATTTCCAAGTTCCAGCTGCGCGAGCCGGAGTACTTGAAACTCGGTGCGCAGCTCGCGGCCCTGAACTTGCCGACGGTGTTCATTCTCGAAGGCGGCTATGCCGTCGCCGAGATCGGTCACAACGTCGCGCACGTCCTGCAAGGCTTCGAAGACGCCGCGATGTAAGCAATCATCGTTGCTCGCCGAGAGTAAACATGAACTGCGCGCCCGTGCGGCCGTCGCTGCACGCCCAGATATCGCCGCCGTGACGTTGCACGATGCGCTGGACGGTGGCCAGGCCGATGCCGACGCCCGGGAACTGCCGAGCGTCGTGCAGGCGAGTGAACGGCTTGAACAGCCGGTCGGTTTGATTCGGATTGAAGCCCGCGCCGTTGTCCTGCACCCGATAAACGACCCGGCCCGCGCCGTCGACGTATGAGCTCAGCTCGATCCGGGCGCGCTCGCGTTTGGAGCTGTATTTCCAGGCATTCGACAGTAAATTCTCCAGCACCACGCTCATCAGGCCCGCATCCGCCGTCACCTTCAGTCCCGGCGCGATGCTGACTTCGGCCTCGCGTTGCGGCTCGGCGCTGCGCAGCCGGGTCATGATCTTGCTGGCGATTTCGCTCAGGTCGGTGGACTGCAAATACAACTCGGTGCGGGTGATGTGAGACAGGCGGAGCAAGTCGTCGATGAGCGAGCCCATGCGCGTCGTGGAATCGCGCAACCGAGCGATCGACGACGCTGGCAGCACGCCGGCGTGCTCGCGCGCCATGTCCAGCTCCGCATTCATGATCCGCAGCGGTGCCCGCAAATCGTGCGATACCGCCGATGAAAACGCTTCGAGCTCCTGGTTGACCGTCTGCAACTCGCGCGTGCGCTCGCGGACCTGACGCTCCAGGTTTTGATAGACCTCGACGTTCTCCATGGCCACCGCCGTCGTGTTCGCCAGTGCTTCCAGCAGCATCAACTCCTGAGGCGTGCACTCGTGATGACTCGCCCAATAGTTGCCGATGGCGCCGATGGGTGCGTAGGAACGGATCGGCACCATCGCCAGGCTGTGCACGAACGTCGGCCGATACGCGGCGTGCGGGATGCGCGAGTCTTTATAGATGTCGGGAATGACCGCGGACTGACTGTTGAGCATGGCCCAGCCGCTGATGCAGGTCTCCAGCGGAAAGCGCTGACCTTTCCACAGTGGCGAGATCGCGTCCTCGTCGACGTAGTAGCAGTGAGCGCCATCGCGCAATACAAACGTCGCACCGTCGCAGCCGGTGAGCTGGCGGGCCGCCTTGCGCACGATGTCGACGATGGCGTCGAGTCCGCGAGCCAGCGACAGCTTCTGCACCACATCGACGAGCAACATCATCGCTGCTTGCGGAGGCGCCACCACTGGCGCGGGCGGTTTGATATTCCGGCGCAGCGCTGCACTGAGCTGCCAAAGATGATCCTTGAGCACGTAGTCATTGGCGCCGGCCGCGAAGCTCGCCGCCACTTCGGATTCGAGCGCCGCTCCGGAACACACGATTACAGGCACATCGGGGTAAGCAGCCTTGGCTTCGCCAATCGCATCTTCGGCGCTGTAGCCCGGCAGATTGTTGTCGACCAGCACCACATCGAAGCCGCCGGCCTGCAAAGCGGCGGAATATTCGCCCGGACCGCGTACTTGAATGAATGTCGCCGGGATGCCTTGTCGCTGAATGCCGCGCTCAATGATGAGCGCATCGCTCGGGTTGTCCTCGAGATGCAGGATCTTCATCTAACCTCTGTTCCTCGCAGCCCCCGGAAGGCCGGATCCGGGAGTCTTCTAATACGTGCTGCGGTTGCGAATCTTCACGCGGGAGCGGGGTCGGGGCGTGTGCGCTGGGTCACGATCGAGAAGCACAGGCGGTTAGGTATTTTCCACGGTCACTGCCATCTCGTCGCGTGGCTGGATGCCGCGCGAACCGGCGCGATCAATATCGCCACAGCACTCCGGCCGACGGGATCAACGGCAGCCAGGAACTGAAGTCGCGGACGTAGCTCGTCGAGCCGTCCGCGTTCTGCCGCAGCTCATACTCCACGCAGCAAGGATTGTCTCGCGAAGTCGCGTTCGTGAGCTCGACGAACACATCCAGCGCGCCGCGCGACATGAGGAACGTGCGTGTCAGTCGCATGTCCAGAGAATTGAAGTCCTCCAAACGGCTGCGATTGCGCGCCGAGACGTCGATGCTCGGCACTCCCGTCGTCGGATTCACGGGCAGCTCGGTAGTCGGCCAGCCGCTGTGGAAGCTGTTGATGACGGTCGCGGTCCATGGGCCGCTCGCCCAGGTCACTCCGAGATTGACGGCGTGTCGCTGATCCCAGCTGCGCGGCACGTCTTCGTTACCGATCCGATCCGTCACTTGCGACCACGTGTAGCTGAGCCAACCGCTCCAAGGTCCTCGCGGCCGCATCTGCATCAGCACTTCGACGCCCTCGGCGCGCGCGCTGCGCGCGTCGACCATTACGCGATCGAACTCCGCCTCCGGAAACAGCACCAGCGGATCCAGCATGTTTTCGAAGCGCGGATTGAGCTCCCGATAGTATTTTCGATAGGCCTCGACGCGCACATTGAAGCCTTCGTCGAAGGCGTGTTCGAGACTGGCGATGACGTGGTCCGCATGTTGTGCGGGATAGAAGGTCGAGATGCCATCTTCGACCTGCAGCTCGTTGATGCCTTGGGATTGGAAGAACCGCCCCCAGCTGGCGCGCAGCGTGGTCGCAGGTGACAGCGCATAAAGCACGCTGAAGCGCGGGCTCAGCTGTTCGCCATCGTCGCTGCCGTCATAAGTCTGCACATCGACGCGCAGCCCGGTTTCCAGGGTCCAGCGCTGCCCGAGCGTCGTTCGCACGTCCCAATACGCCGAGTTCTCATAGCCCTCCGGTGCCGGCGAGACGCGACGCGTAGTCACGGACCCTGGCGAGCCTGGGAACGGATAGTTGGGAGAGACGGTGAGGTCGAGCGAGTAATTGTAGTCGCCCCACAGCTTTCGGACTTCGCCGCCGAAGCGGTGCCTGAAGGCGCCGATATCCCAGCTGTTTTCCAATCTCAGTCCGGCGATGTGAAACGTTCGGTCATCCTGCACGCGGCCGGAGCGTTGGCCTGGCTGTTCGACCGAGCCGCGCCGTTCGTTGACCAGATCGGTGAACGAGCCAATGACCCGGCTCGACAGGTCAGGCGACCAATCGTGCTCGAGCGTGAGCCAGCCGTAGATGTTCCGATACTTGGCGCGCGCTTCCTGAGTGCCATTGTCGCGCCGGGCGACGATTTGATCGCCGGAGGCGAGCGCGTCGAAAGAAATATTCGTGGAGTCCGTGAGTGCGTATTCGGCGCGTGCGAAGCCATCGGAATAGTCGGGTTCGCCGAAGTCTTCTTCCGCGAACTGCGCCAGCTCGGCGAGATTGCCTCGCCGAGCGGAGAGCAGCGCACGGCCCCGGCCGTCGTCAAAGCCGGTTGCGGCCAATGCGCTGGTGTGGAAGAAACTCAAGCCTGCTTCGTAGTAGCGCTCGGCAGGCCGGATCGTGCGCGCATCGATGATGGCGCTCATGCGGTCGCCATACGGCGCCGGAAAGCCGCCGGAATAGAATTCGATGCCGTCGATGATGCGCGAGTCGAGCAGGCTGATGGGGCTGTAGAAGTTCTTCAGATGAAACGGCTCGTACAGCCGCAGCCCGTTCAACAGAATGGCGGTCTCGTTCGGCTCGCCGCCACGGATCGGTCCGAGACTCGACACACCGTTGGTCGCTGCGCCGGGCAATCTTTGCACGGCGCGCAATGTTTCATCCGCCAGTCGCGGCATTGCCTGCACTTCGTCCTGGGTCAGGAAATTTTTTGGCGCGATGTTCTCGGTGGCCAGCACGTAACGGCTGGTTTGCACGACGACTTCTTCCAGTTGCTCGGGCTCCTGCTTCTGCGCAGGCTGTGGTCGCGCCGAAGCGTTGGATGAATCGCGAACCACGGCATAAACGCGCGGCGCCGCCTCGGACAGCGACAATCCGTGCGCAGCCAGGATTTCCCGGGCCAATTCCAGTCCACGAGCCGCGCTCGGTTCGGCCTGGACGCGCAGGTCCGCCGGCACGATCTGGTCGTTGTAAATAAAGATCAGGCCCTGGGCGCGCAGATCCTTGAGCACATCGCCGACGCTACGGCCCTGCAGTTGCGCCAGCGCGGGGTGGCACATCAACAGTCCCGTCGACAGGCAGGCGACGCGCCGCAGCGCTGACTTCATTGCACTCCCATTGAGATCGAGGAGGCGCGGCAGTCCACAGCCGGGCCTTGAAAGCGAAAGTGTACAGAGATAGCGAGACTGTCCACACGAGCATCGCGCTCCACACATCGTGCGAAACGAAATGCGCGCCGCGCGACTGCTGAGCGATGCCGAACACCAGGCCCATCGACAGACCTGCTGCCAAGCCCCATCGCGCGGCTATTCGACTGCGCTCGCGGAGTACGAAGTATAAGGCCAGCAACGCGTAACCGGAGCTGGCGTGCGCGGCAGGAAAGCAACGAGCATGCCGCAACGCTTCGGGACGTTGCTCGAACAGATGAATGAACGGGAATGCGCCGCCGAACTCGGTCAGGTCGCGCGGGCAATCGACGTTGGTCAGCGTTTTCAGCAGTCCGACCAGCCCTACCGACAGTACGATGGAGACGAAGCAGTACAGCGCAGGTCTACGCAATTCGTGCAGTTCGGGACGCACCCAGGCCGCTATCCAAAGTCCCAGCGCCAGCGCCGCTACGCTGCGCACGAGCCAGGCGCCGTCACGATGGATCAGTTCATTGGTCCACCAGCTGGTCGCGCCAATCCAGCGCGACCGGGCTTCGTCGAAGTACAGCGCGTGCGCGATGGAGATATCGAGGGTGGTGCTGGCTAGCAGGGCAGCAAGCATCACGAACAGTACCAAGGGCGCGCGCAAGTGGCGCCAATAGAACATTGCGGTCGGCATGCTTCAGAACGATTTCTTGGTTTCGATCAACAGTTGCAGGGAATCGATGTCGCCGGGCCGATTCAGCGGCATTGCGAGGTCGATGTGCAGGACGTTGCCGAGGCCGGAGCGAGCGCTGCCAAGTCGCAGGCCGACGCCGACGTCCGAGAGCCAACCGGCCGGCGCGGCAGCGTATTCGTCCTGGCCCCAGGCGCGGCCGGTATCGAAGAACACCGCGGCGCCGACGTTGAACAGCTTCAGCGGCTGCCATGAGCTGTAGAAACGTTCTTCCAGCGTCAGCAGCGCATTGGCCTTGCCCGCCTGATAGCGCAGGGGATAGCCGCGCAGCCCGTTGTCGCCCCCGAGCAGCAGCTGATTCTCAGGATCCAGGTGTGATGTGATCGATCCCGAGATCGACGCGAAGAACACGCGTCGCTCTGACTGACGCAGGTAGAACCGGCTGCTGGCGTCGAGCACGGCGTCGCGGAGCGAACCGTCTTCCAGGCGCCCGCGCCAGCCTAGACCGTTGATGAGATAACGCTCGTGACCGAGATCGTCGCCCGCCTGCAACACGCCGTTCAATATCAAGGCGTCGCGCGTCGAGCCAAAAGCGGTGCTGGCGAACCCGGCTTCGAGACGGGCGCTGCGGCCCAGGTGGAGATCTTCGGTCCGGCCGATCTGATCCAGATTGCGCGTGCTCAGATAGTTGTCCTGGAGCATTTCGATGCCGACCCAGGGATAGGCCACTGTGCGATCGTCCGGAATCGCCACGTTAGGCTCGTTCAAGCGCGTCGCGAATGCGCGCGCGTCGTAGCGAAAGCCGCCGAGATAGCGCACGGTCCAGCCATCGTGCAGGCCGGAGGAGATACCGCCGCCGACATCGAACTGCCGTTCCTGCATGTCGTAGCGTGCGATGCGCTTGCCGAGCGAGTAGCGCGAGATGGCGCTGTCGACGTCGGAAGCATTCAGATTCGCGCTCCAGCGGGAATCGAGCGCGTAGAACGGTCGGGACAGACCGATTGCCTGCTCCTCGCCGTCGCTCATGGATGAGTAGGCGGTGGAGAGCGACCACCAGCTGCCGAACAGATGAGGATCGACATAGGTCAGGCGCCAGGCGGTGCGATCGACATCGTTGGTGCGCTCCGCCGAGATCTGTTTGCCCAAGCCGAGGAAGTTGGTGTCCTCGAATTCCAGGCGCGTCTTGTTCTCGCCGCCCTTGCGGCCGAAGGAAAAGCCGGGACTCAACGTCCACACGTCATGAACGCGCACCTCGACGTCGACCGTGTTGTCCTCGTTGTAGCGGACCACGTTGACGGAGGCTTCGTTGAAATAGCGCTGGTGGCGGAGCAGGCGCGCGGTTTCGTCGAGCACGCGACGGTGATAGGGCTCGCCGCTTCGGAACAGCAACTGCTGACGCACCGTCTCGCTGTGCGTGGAGATGTGCAAGCCATTGACCATGCGATAGGGCGCCGACAACGACTGGGTATCTTCGAACACGTCATCGATTCGAATGTCGATGTGGCCGATGCTGGCGCCGCGTTTCTCGAGCTCGGCATCCGAGGGCAGCTGGGACTGATCCAGAGCGGTCCTGCCAGGAAGCATCGCGACCATCGCATCGGCGCCGTGAGCCAGCGGTGCGGCGAGCAGTGTCGACGCGGCGGTCGTAACAGCAACCCTGGTGAAACATCTCATCGCGCCCCCACCGCCGCCGCATTCGGCCGCGACGATTCGCGTCCGGGCCGGCGCTCAGCGAGTTGGACGCGTGGCAGCGTTCGAATCAATCGGCGTGAGCTCGATGCCGATCGAGGTTGCGTCTGTTCGATAACGACGCAGCTGGGTCGTCGCCAGCACGGTGGTCAGAGCTACGTCGGCATCGAGTCCCGCGATGGAGCCGCGCAGCTTCACGGCTTCCGCTGCAGCTTCGGCTTGTGGCGTGGAGTAAACGACGTGCCGGCCGGTTTCGCGGGCGATCCATTGCAGGAACGTGGCGAGGGACTCATTGTCGATGTCGAACACGGGCGCGGCTTCCAGGGTCCACTGCCAGTGAGGATCGCTGGCCGCGAGAGAGCTTCGAGTGAGGTCGCCGCTGGCCGTCAAGCGCAGCACCTGACCTGCTTCGCCGGTGTTCGAAGTCGACGCGTTGGTTATACGCACGCGGCCTTCGCGCACGCTGACCACCATGGCGTCGGCCTGAGTTCGTACTTCATATTGAGTGCCGACGTGCTGAACCGACCCAGCCGCGGTGTCGACCGTCAGAGCGTTGCCGCTGCCAACGCCAGGCGGTGCGTCGATATATACCGCGCCCGAGGTCAGCGTGATGCGGTCGGTTGCGTCCACGGTGAGCCGGGTATCGTGATCGAGCCGCAACGACAGTCCGTCAGGGAAAGCAACGGCGGCGCGTGATTGGGGGCCGGTTTCCATGATGTCGCCGACGCGAATGAGCTGCCCGACCTCGCGCGCTTCGGCAGCCGTTTCGCCGGTGCTCGCCAGCAGACTGCCATCGACGCTTGCGACGCTGGCGACTTGCTCGGGCGCGGGCGCCATGAATCGATACGCGAAAGTGGTGACCAATACAGCGAGCATCACACCAGCGGCCAGCCGCCAGGCAACGACGCGTTGCTGGCGCCGGCGTTGTTGCACGATGGTGAGCCATTCGGCGTGCACGGCCGACATGACCTCGCTCGCCGCCGCGGCGGAAGGCTCGTCGCGCGCGCCAACTTCTCGAAGCAACGCTTCGATGCTGGCGTCGTTAGACTCGGGTTCGTCTCGTACCGTCGTCATGGCGCTACTTTCTCATACCGGCGAGCACATCGCTCGCTGTCGAACCGAATACTGTCTCCACCGCCTCGCGGAATGCCGTGCGGGCGCGGGCCAGCAGCGATTGCGCTGCTATGTGCCCGACGCCAAGCAGTGCGCCGATCTCCTCGACACTGCGTCCCTCGATATATTTCCATTCCAGCACATCGCCGTAGCGCGCCGGCAACCGATCGAGCACCGACTGCACCAGGCGGCGGGCTTCGGCGTTGCTATAGCCCTGCATGGGCTCGTCCGAGGCGGGCGCGGCGATGGATTCCAACGCTTCGCGCAGGCCCGGAGTGTCGTCGATCAGCACTACATTCTCATGATGGCGCTTGTGAGCGCGCAGGTAGTCCACGATCTGGCGGCGACAGATCTGGCACAACCAGCTGAAAAGCGCCGACTCGCCGCGAAAACCGGCCAGGCCTCGCATCGCTTTGACCAGGGTTGCTTGCACCACTTCTTTGCAGGCCTCGGCATCGTTGCCCAGACGGGGCAGGGCAAACCGGTAGACACGCGGGAAATAAGTCTCGAAAAACCGGCGAAAAGCGGCCTCGTCACCGCGCAACATGGCGGCGATCAGGACGCTGTCGGTGCTTTGTTCGGGGCTCACTTCTTCAGTAGGACGCGCGCGTTCGACAAATCAATCGCTGCTCACTCGCCACCCCCTCCACGGCGGCAGCCGGCGATCAGATCCAGGCGCCGATCATAAGCCTGGTTACGCAACTCGGCCGCCCCCAGCACCGTGTGGTAGAAAAAATCATGACTGATGGGCAGCTGGGCTTCAGTGCGCAGGCAGTCTGGTTGTAGCCGCGCGCGTCGGACATAACCTTCGGAGGTCCAGAGCAGCATGGGGACCTCTTTCTGCGCCGCCGGGGCGAAGGCGTAGGGCAGGCCATGCAGATAGATGCCGTTCTCGCCCAACGACTCGCCATGATCGGAGGCATAGATCAGCACGCTATCGAGCCGTGCGCTGGCCTCTCGGAGCATCCTGATCTGGCTGGCCAGCACATGATCGGTGTAGGCGATGGTGTTGTCGTACGCGTTGGCGATTTCCTGCTGGCTGCAATGCTGGAGTTGATTGGACCGGCACGCCGGCTGGAACTTCTCGAACTGCTTCGGATAGCGTTCCGAGTAGAACGGCCCGTGACTGCCTTTTTGATGAAACACGATTACGGTGTCGCGCTCGATCTTGCGCAAGGTTTCCGGCAGGTCCTCGAGCATGACGGCGTCGAAGCAGTTCGAGTCGTGGCAATACTTCGGATCGGAGTGCTGGTTGTAGTCGATGTTGGTCACGCGCGCGCAGACCCCTTTGCAACCGGAGTTGTTATCGCGCCATTGCACCTCGAAGCCGGCCTGGTCCAGCGAGTCGAGCAGATTCTTGTAGCGGCCGGCTTCATCGACTTTGAACTGGGTGCGCGGCAGGTGCGAGAACAGGCAGGGCACGGAGATCGCCGTCGACGTGCCGCAGGACGAGGTGTTCGCGAAATAGGTCAGGCCGGAGATCTGCGACAGTTCGGGATTGGTCTCGCGGGCATATCCGCCGAGCTGGAAGTTTGCGGCACGCGCGGTCTCGCCAATGACCAGGAACAACACCAACGGCTTCGCCGGCGCCGCGGCGGTACGTTCGATCTTGCCGGCGGGATCGATCAGCGGCGCGGCGGCGTTCGTCCTGTTGCTGCCGGCAACCAGGCCGACCATGCTGACGATCGGCGCTATCGGATTGAGCGTGTAACGAACCGGCTTGTGCGCGCGAAAGAAAGTGGCGTAGTCGGCCGAGCTGGCAAACATCCCCGCAACCGCTACGCCGAGCGCGACGACAACGGCAATTAAGCGCTGACCCATTTGAGCGCGCCAACTCGTTTCCGGCAGACGCACCCGCCACACGAGCAGGGCGGGAATGATGCCCAGCAGCACGCCGTGCAGAGTGACCTCTGCGTTCAGCAGTGCTTCGACTTCGGCATGATCGGTCTGTAACACGTTGCGCATCATCTCCTGGTTCATGATCGCGCCGTACTCGCTCATGAAGTACGCACTGAACGCGGCGATGACGAACATCAGACTGGCGGCGGCACGCATCACCCAGCGAGTCGGCGACAACAGCAGCAGCAATGTCAGCACGACCCAGGCGAGCACGAATAGCGATGTCATGAACAGCACCGAGCCTGCGCTGGGATGCCACATGGCCGCAGCCGAGAGCTCCCAGAAGCGGACGTTGTACAGCGCCAGCCAAATGAATGACACGCCAAACGCGAACGTGACATCGGAGGAGCAGGGAATGCCTTCGGCCCAACGCTCCCGAAGCCATTGAGATAATGGCAGCGGCGCGGCCGGGAACTGTTGTGTGTGCATCGACCGTTGGACGGCCGGCGTCGCCCCGCTCAATCGAAAATAAGTTTGCGCCGAACGCGATTGGTTTTTTCCACAGGCCCCGTCCAACACCAATTTGCGGCAGCCAAGGCATAATCGCCGCACTTTCGGATGCAGGTGAACGATGCAGGCGAGTTGGATTCAGAATTTGTTCCGCGTCGGCGACACTGGCGCGCGCGCTGTCCGGCTCGACTTGTTTTGGCTCCTGGGGCTTGGCCTGCTGCTGATCGCAACGGGCATCGGGCTGCGCGATCCGTGGCCCGCGGACGAGCCGCGCTTTGCATTGATCGTCCGTGACATGGTGGCGACGGGCGAGTGGTTGTTGCCGCGCGTCGGCGGCGATGTCTATGCCGATAAGCCGCCGTTGTACTTCTGGATCATGGGGCTGTCGCTGCTCGCGACCGGTTCGTTGCGAATCGCGTTCTTATTGCCGTCATTACTGAGTGGCCTCGCCTGTCTGCTCCTTGTTTATGACCTCGGCCGTCGGCTGTGGAATCGCGAGACAGGCCTGGCTGCCGCACTGGCGCTGCTGCTGAGCGTTCAATTTGTCTGGCAAGTGCGCCAGGCGCAGATCGATGCGACGCTGTTGTTCTGGGTGGTGCTTGGGCTGTATGGATTGGTCCGGCATTTATTACTTGGCCCGGCGTGGCGCTGGTACGCGGTTGGCTGGGCTGCCGCCGGGTTCGGTGTGATCACCAAGGGCGTTGGCTTTCTGCCGTTGTTGATATTGATTCCTTTCGCGGCGTTGCGTGGCCCGCGTTGGTCGCCGCGCGTACACGGCACGAGCGTTGGGCTGTGGTTCGTCGGGCCGCTGGCGTTCCTGCTGGCCGTGAGCACGTGGCTCGTGCCGATGCTGTTGGCGGCGAATGCCGATCCGACGCTCGCGGCATACCGCGACGAAATCCTGTTTCATCAAACCGTCGGGCGTTACACGGATGCGTGGCATCACCGCGAGCCGTTCTGGTATTTCATCGTCGAAGTGATTCCCGGCTTGTGGCTGCCGCTGACGTTGCTGCTGCCCTGGCTCGTGCCTCGTTGGCGTAAAGCGTGGCAGGCGGGCGACCTGCGCATCGGGCTGCTGACGTCATGGATCGTGCTGGTCGTGTTGTTCTTCAGTTTCAGCAGCGGCAAGCGCGGGGTCTACATTCTGCCCGCGCTGCCGGCGGTCGCGCTCGCGAGCGGTCCGTATCTCCTGGATCTGATGCAACGTCGCTCGGTGCAGCGAGCGTTGTTCATTCTGGTTGCGGCGATCGCGGCGGGTTGTTTGCTCGGCGCGGTCTACGTCCAGATACGACCGGCCCAGCGCCTGGAGCTCCTTGCCAGTTACGAGATCGACGTCTTCGGTCCGCTGCTTTCGATTGGCATCGCGGGTGCTCTGATCTGCGCATTCGCAAGGCCGGCGCGGGGCGCCCTGGCTTACGCAGGCTTGCTTGCCGCCGCATTGCTTACCGTGAGCTACTGGGTCAATCCGGTGATGAACAGCACTCGCTCGGGTGCGGCGTTCATCAAGCGCGTCGAGCAGATCGACGATCCCACCGCCGAACTAGGCTTCGTCGGCTTCAAAGAGCAATATCTGCTCAACGTGCACCGTCCGATCGTTCACTTCGGGCACGCGCGATGGAGAGATGCCGATCAAGAAGCAGCGGACGCCGCGCTGTGGCTGAGCGGCTCGGAGCATCGCCAGTTGGTCGTCAACGATTCTGCCCGGCAGCTGTGTTTCGGCGAGGCCGCGGCGCAGTCATTGGGTATGGCCAATCGCATCGAGTGGTTCGTCGTGCGCGGCGAGCCGAGTGCAACGTGTGTGGCACGAGGCAACGCGGCGGCGCTGTATCGCTACGCGCCGCCGTCTCGAGTCATCGACTAACGATCAGTTCGTTTGAACGGCAACGACACCGCAGGCGATGCGGTCGCCGGAGTTGCCGGAGGGCTGCGTCGTGTAGTCATCGGGCTTGGCGTGCACCACGAGCGCTTTGCCGAGGATGTCATTGGGCTGACCCGTTTGCAGTGAGACATCGGGATTGTCGATGTCCACCTCGGCGACGCCCTGCGCATCCGACTTCACATTCAACATGTCACCGGCGTGATGCGGCGGCGCCTGCGGGTTGCCGTGATCCTGACTGGTGGGATTGAAGTGAGCGCCGGCGCTGGTCGCATCGGGTGCGCTGCAATCGCCCTTCTCATGAAAATGAAAACCGAACTCGCTGTCGGGCTTCAGTCCCTGGACCATTCCTGAAATTTTTACTGCCGTGCCCGCGGCGGTGATCTTCAATGCGCCATTCGCGGTGTTGCCTTGAGTGGGGGAGAGTTTCACGGCCGCTCCAGCGGTGGCTTCGGCGGTGGCCGTGGTCTCGGGCTCGGTAGTCGTTGCAACCGATGGGCCGTCGCCGGCTGGCGGTGGCGCGTCGGCGGTCGGAGCGGTGTGCTCTTTTTGACCACAGGCGCCAATCAGCGCGGCGATTGCGACGAGGCCGACATACTTATTCATGAGCTACACCTCCGGAAACGAACGGGGGTAAATCCATGACGCATTGGTTGCGTTCCAAAAGAGGAGCGCGGGAAATCACATTTCGTTTCTTCTGAAAACTGACGATTGTCACATTCACGTCACTGTGCTGTCATTGCTCCGTCACGCGCTAGCACGAGCATGCGCCGCATTTCCGCAGCTAAGGATGCCAACGGTCATATGTCGCAGCTCAGCCACGCTATTCGTCGTCAACTCGCTATAGCGCTGCCTTTGTTTGTTGCCGGTTTCGCGCACGCCCAGGATGCCGGCACCTCGGCCAACAATTTAGAAGAAGTCGTCGTCACCGGCCGCGCCGGTGTGGAAGAGATCCGCAAGGTGGAAGTGAGCTATGCCGTCACGACCATCAATGCCGAATCATTGCGGATGGACGCGCCGCTCGGTGTCGCCGATGCCCTCGGCTCGGTGCCGGGCTTCTGGGTCGAATCCACCGGCGGTGAAGCCAGCGCAAATATTCGTGCGCGCGGCATTCCTGAAGAAGGGTTCTCGGCGGTGGCCATGGAAGAAGATGGCCTGCCGGTGCAGCACGATCCCGGTCTGGGCTGGTTGAACGCCGATCAATCGTTCCGCCTCGACGACACCATCGATCGTATTGAAGTGGTGCGCGGCGGCCCGGCGTCGATGTTCTCGTCGAACGCGCCCGGCGGCGTCGTGAACTTCATCACTCGCAAGCCCGGCGACGTCGCGGGCGGCACCGTCAAGGTCGAGAGCAGCGACTACGGCCTGCGTCGCATGGATGGCTGGTACAACTTGCCGATCGGCGACTGGCGGCTCGGCTTCGGTGGCTTCTATCGCGAAGACGATGGTGTACGCGATGCCGGTTACACCGCTAACAAGGGCGGTCAGCTGCGCTTTGCGGTGGGCCGCACGTTCGAGAACGGCTCGCTGGACTTCAACGTCAAGCGCATCGATGACCGGGTCATCTTCTACACCGGCTTGCCGCTGACCTACGACGCCGACGGCGATGTGGTCGGCGTGCCCGGCATCGATGAGCATTTCGGCACGTTGTCGGGTCCTGATACTCGCCGTGTCACGCTGCGCGACGCCGACGGAACTTTCCCGCTCGATATCGACCGCGGCACCGATGTCGAGCTCACTCAGTACACGTTGCGGTTCGAATATCAGCTGCCGGGCGATTGGAAGCTGAGCAATGGCACGCGTTATCGCGAATCGGAGAGCTCGCGCATCGGCCTGTTCCCGAACACACCGGTGACCGCTGCGGCTCGACTCGCGGCGGCGCGCGCCAACATCGGCACGCTCGTCCCGGGCGCTGTCGACGTGCAACTACGCTACGTGAACGCCCCGAACGAGGTCTTCAACGTCGCGAGCCAGAATGGCAACGGACTCACCAGCGACGGTTCCTTCCGCCAGGTGCACGTGCCGCTCGATGAGTTGCTCAACGATCTGCGTTTGATGCGCAATTTCGAGATCGCAGGCCAGAAGCACGACGTTGCCATCGGCCTGTATCTGGCCAAGGTCGACGAGGCGTTCGATCGCTACTCGGCGAATGCGATCATCGACGTTCGGGACAATGCTCGCCTGCTCAACCTGGTTGCCGTCGACGCTGCGGGTAATCCGGTGCGCACGCTCAGCGACAATGGCTTCATTCGTTATGGCTCGGAGTTCGCGAATGGCGAGGGCGAGTCGTTCACCAAGGCGTTGTATTTCTCCGATGAGTGGAGCTTGAACGACCAGTGGCGCATCGACCTGGGTGCGCGTTATGAGCAGGTCGACGTCGAAGGCAAGGTGGAACAGTTCGCTGGGCGCAACCTCGGTGTCTTGCAGAGCACAGCCGATGACAGCGTGCTGACCGGCACCGGCGTGTACGACCGCTTCGACACGGATTACGACGACTTCGGGTGGACCGTGGGCGTGAACTGGCAATTCACCGAGAGCATGGGCGTGTTCGCCCGCTATACCTCGACGTTCCGGCTTCCGAGCGTCGGCGATTACATCACCAACGCCTTCGCGACGCCGGTGGTTCGCACGATGGATTTCATCGAGGCGGGCTACAAATATGACTCGGATCGCTTCTCGCTGTACGCGACGCTGTTCCAGACCAAGTACGACAAGTTCCGGTTCGGCGATACTCGTTATAACCCGACGACCGGGAACTACGATCAGGTGAACGTCTTCACCGATACCGAAACGCTGGGTGTCGAGCTCGAAGGCACCTACAACGCGACCGATTGGCTGGACGTGGGCTTCAGTGCGACCTGGCAGGATCCGGAGTTCGGCGACTTCCGGCAGACCACGTTGGTCAACGGCACGCCGACGACGGTCGACTTCACCGGCAACCGGCTGCTGCGGGTGCCGGAAGTGAGCTATCGAGTGACGCCGGCGTTCAAGCTGGCCGAACAGGTGCGCTTCGAGATCGACTATCAGTATTTCGGCGATCGCTTCACCGATGCGGCCAACATCACCAAGCTGCCTTCGTACGACGTGCTCAGCGCGAACCTGAGTTGGTCGCCGATCGAGCGCATGACGGTTTACGTGCGCGGCGAGAACCTGCTGAATGAAGTGGGCCTGACCGAAGGCAACCCGCGTGCCGGCACGTTCGTCAGCGGTGAGGCGAATTCGCCATTCTTCATCGCGCGCCCGATCTACGGCAGGAACTTCCGTTTCTCGCTGACGTGGGATTTCTGATTTGAGAATAGTTGCCCTGCTGGCCGCGCTGTGCGCGGCCGTCGTGAGCTCTCACGCGGCCGCGCCCGATCTCGTTCTCCGCGACACCATCACCGATCAGGCGTATCGCACCTATCGTCTGCTGCCGTTCGACGTCCCGGAAGGAGTCAAGGCGCTGGAGATCCGTTTCGACTACACCGGGCGCGAAGCACGCACGACGATCGACGTAGGCCTGCTCGGGCCGGGCGAAAAGTTCGAGGAGGAGTTCCGCGGCTGGAGCGGCGGAAACAAACGCTCATTCACGCTCTCGGCCAGCGACGCGACACCATCCTATCTATCCGGCCCGGTGACGGCAGGGCGGTGGCAACTGCTGCTCGGCGTGCCGAACATTCGCAACGGTCAAACTTCCGAGTTCACGGCCGAAGTTTATTTTCAGCGCAACGATAAGCACGGTCTGCCGACGGAGCCGGCTCCCCTCAAATCAGAAGCCGGCTGGTATCGCGGCGACCTGCACATGCACAGCGAACACAGCGACGGCAACTGCGCGAGCCGGAGCGGCGAGAAGCGGGTGCCTTGTCCGTTGTTTCTGACGCTGGACGCAGCCGCGAACCGCGGGCTCGACTTCATCGCGTTCACGGACCACAACACCAATTCGCACGTCAAAGAATTGACCGCGCTGCAGCCGTATTTCGACAAGCTGCTGTTGATCCCCGGCATGGAGATGACCACGTTCCAAGGTCATGCCAACGCATTCAATCTGCGCGAGATGGTCGACTTCCGCGTCAGCAGCGCCAAAGTCCCTGATTGGAACGCGTTGCTCACGGCAGCGAAGAACAAAGGCGCGCTCGTGTCGATCAATCATCCGCGAGTGCCGACGGGCGAAGCCTGCATGGGCTGCGGTTGGTCGCCTAACCCAGCGGCAGACTTGTCGCTCGTGCAGGCCGTGGAGGTCGTGAACGGCAACGATGTCGAGAGTCCGGTCACGGGCATTCCGTTCTGGCACGAGCAGCTGCAGAAGGGCCATCGCCTCACCGCGATCGGTGGCAGCGATACTCATGACGTGACGTCGAACAGCGTCCCGCCGCCAGGCCGTATCGGTGTGCCGACGACCGTCGTTCATGCCAACGAGTTGAGCACCGAGGGGATCATGGCCGGCATTCGCGCCGGCAATGTGTTCGTCGACACCGCAGGCTCGCGAGATCGCAAGCTCGAGTTGAGCGCCACCTATCAGCAGTCGACCGTCGCGATGGGCGGCCAGCTGTCCGTGCCGGCAAAGCAATCAGTGACATTTACGGCTCGCATCGAGCAGATGACCGGCGGCACGGTCGAAGTCATTCGCGATGGGAAGACGACTCGACGCACCGCCATCCCGGCGGCGCGGCACTCGTGGTCCTTCGAGGAAACATCCGACGGCAAGCCTCATTGGATTCGCATCGATGTGCGCGACGCCGCGGGCAAACTGGCGCTGCTCGGCAATCCCATCTATGTGAATTGAGCGCGTAGTGTAAACGCCTATGTGATTGATTCCCCGACGAACGTTGCGTGAACGTTCGTTATCGGGGCAGGAACGTTTCGTGTTTGTGCGACGTTGGCATTTTCAGGAGATGCTGTCGCAGTCAAAACGAAGATGTTGATATTGGTAGTAGAGGATGAGCCGATCTGCGCGTTGAGCACGGTTGCCGAGCTGGAACACGCAGGACACAAGACATTAGGTCCCGCCGCCACCCTCGAGGAGGGTCTGGAGCTGGCTCGCTCCGGTCATCCGGCGCTCGCTCTCATTGATATCGATTTGATGCACGCCGGTGACGGCGTCGAGCTCGCGAAGCGGCTGCGCGAGTTGCACGTCGCCGCTGTGTTCGTCAGTGCCCAACATCCGTCGGCATTCGAGAATCGGGACCTGGCGCTGGGCTTCATCGGTAAGCCCTACAACCCGGCCGATCTGCCGCCGAGCATCGACATCATCTCGGCGATTCTGGAAGGGAAGCCAGCACCCGCGGCTTCAATACCGCGGGCACTGCAGCTATTTCATTGAATAACTATTCGGCCGCGTTCTGCGACACCTTCGCCGGTGGCGCAGTTGGAGCATCGCTCTCATTCACATACCGATAGCGAACCACACCGTAGAGCATTTCATCCCAAGTCTGCTGACCCCATGGCACGACGCGGTTGGGATCGGGATTCGCCTTGTTCTGCGCCGAGTTGTCCCAGGTCGTGTGGTGAGTGACTTTGGTGCCCGCGGGCAGCAGCTTCGGTGTCTTCAGTTCGTACGTGGTCTGCCAGTTGAAGTCGTAGTTCGGCACTGACAGCAGCACTTCGGTGCGCCCATCCGGATAGGTCGCGATGAAGTCCGACGCCTTGCCGCGGAAATGCGAATGCGGCAGCAGGTTGTAGACGATCACGTCGTGCTCGAAGGTCTTCGAGGCCGACTCGGTGTGCTCCTTGGTGTTCGCCGGAATCTTCAAGCGTGGATTGAGCAGCACCGCGCTGCGCATCTGATACTGAGGAGCATCCTTCCGGAAATACAGACCCATGCGGCTCACGTCGCGTGCGGGCTTGCCGCTCACGGTGTAGTGCATCTGGAAGAAGAACTTCGCATCCTTCTTGATCAGCACACCGGTTTCCTTCGGCAGCAGCATCGGGCCGGCGCCGGGCACATAACCGCCGAGACTGCCGCCATCGCGCACGCTTTCGGCATTCGTGCCCATGGTCGCGATGATGTGATGGAGCACGGTGCGATCGCCCGGCTGGAAGTCGACGGCGCGCACCCACACATCATGATCGAGCGGATTGTCGGCCATCGGCATCTGATACGGAATCACGCCGGTCGCCGGCACCTCGAACGCAGGAATTTCGACGATCAGATCCGGCTCGCCGAGCGCCCATTCCGGCCATTGTTTCTTCATATCCGCGAGCGGATCGCGGCCGCTGCCACGCGGTGAGCCCGCCTCGATCCAGTGCACCAGGTTCTTGATCTCGTCCTTGCTGAGCGAACGATCGTTGGAGAACACGTTGTAGTGCGGGTCGGCGTGCCACGGCGGCATGCGCTCGGTGCGCACCACTTCGCGAATCATCGGGCTGAAGCCTTTGATCATCTCGTAGCTGCTCATCTGCCACGGGCCGATGCCGCCGCTGCGATGACAGGTCACGCAGTTGTCGATGAGCATGGGCGCGATGGTCTTCTCATAGGAGATCTGCGCGTGCGCCTGTTTGCGATCGGCTTCGGGGAACTTCAGCTCGCAACCTTTGCCTTTGCTGGCATCGACCTGCGCGGTTTTCACCGGCTGGGCATTGATGACGGCATCGAGCGCATTGGCCGCGTGCGGGGTGCCTGCGGCGGACACCGGGCCGCGATAGGCAACCTTCCAGCCTTTGGTGTTGATGACCAGCAGCTCGCCGTTGCGCTTCAGGCCGAGCGATTCGCCGATGATCTGCGTTTCATCGAGCAGGATGGGCAGCTCGATGCCCTGAGCTTTCGCTTCCTTTGCGATGGCGTCGCGTGTGTCGGCGAGGTTGGAGTTGATCATCAGCAACTCGACACCCTGCGCGCGATATTTGTCTCGCAGCGCCTGCATCTCCGGCAGCGACTTGCGAACGGCTTCGCAGCCATTGCCCTGGGCCATCAGCACGACGGCTTTCATGTCGGAAAGGTAATAGAGCTGGCGCGAGGCGCCGGTGTGGTCGAGCAGGCGGAAGTTGTCGACTGTGTCGCCCGGATTGAGCGCCCATGCCGGGCTGACTGCGCCCGAGAGCGCCAGGGCAGTAGCGATACCGAGCAGCTTGGATCCGTGCTTCATGCTCATGGCTGGGAACCCCTGTGAGAGCCAGAACTTCTTCTATCTGGCCAGTCTGCGTCGGTCGCCGCGCGGGTGTCTATCCGCGCCCGGCTCAATTGGCACTAATGAATGTTAAGAATCTTTGCACTTCTGTAACGGCGCGCTTCCATGCCGTCAGGCAGAACTATTCGCGGGGCGCCGCGAGCGATTCGCGCTTGATGACCGAGCCGTGCAGGATGATGCGATCAATGCTGGTCCAGGCGCGCAGTGTTTCCAGCGGATTTGCCGTGAGCAGCAGCAGGTTCGCGATTTTGCCGGCTTCCACGGTGCCGTAATCCTTGTCGAGGCCGAACTGCCTGGCGTTGTTGAGGGTGCCGGCCCGGAAGATCGCGGGCAGCGGGACGCCAGACTGAGCCATCATGCGCATCTCGCGATAGGTGTCATAACCCGGCTGGCTGCCGAACGTCGGCGCCGACGGTGTGTCACTACCGAGCAGCAATGGATGGCCGAGGTCGTGCAGGTATTCGGTGGCCCGCATGCCATACGAGGCAACAACCATATAGTTGTGCATGGCCTTCATGTCCGGCACGCCGCCCATGCCCTGGCGCATTTCTTCCTTGAACCATTGCCCCGCGGGTGTCGCATACCACGCGAGCAGAGAGGGCGGCACGACCTTGGTGTACGCCGGGTCCTTCAGCGTGTCTTCGCGAAACAAATCCGCCAGGCCCGCGATCACCCGCAGCGTCGATTGAAAGCCAATCTTCTTCGCGTGGATCTCGCGCAGGTGCGTGGCGATGGCCGGCGGCACGCCTTGTTCGGTTGAATATTCGTTCCAGTTCCACAAGCCGTGCGCGATCACGTCGACTTGCGACTCGACGGCGATGCGCTGCATGTCGATGGCGTTGGCGTGCGCGATCAGCAACAAGCCACGCTTGCGGGTCTCGGCGCGCACCCGCTGCAATGTTTCTTTGCTCATGATCGGCCAGCTGGAGTCGGGACCGAAGCCGTTCTCGATGAAAATCTTGATGCAACGGACGCCGCTCGCAGCGAGCTTGCCGATCACGGCTTCAGGCGTGTGTTGAGCCGCGTCCGCCCCGGCGGGCAGTGGATGTTTCGCGGCGTTGGCGGGCTCGTAGATGAAATCCGGCACGGCGCGATGTCGAACGGACGGATCGATGAACACCGACGGATAGCCGTCGAGCACGATGGCCGGGCCACAACGAAACAAATCGGGATGCTGAGGCTGCGCTTCGAACGCAGCGGCGCTGTCGGGCGTACTGGCGAGATTGAGCACCTGGGTAACGCCGTAATAGAGATAGCTGCGAGGCTGCTGGCGAGTGTAGGCATCGCCGATCGCGGCCAATGCCGGGTCGGGGACGAAGGGCAAGCCGGGGACCTCGCCGACATGGACATGCGAGTCCATGAGGCCAGGTGTGAGAAACTTGCCCCGGCCGTCGAGGCGAACTGCGCCTGCGGCCGCGCCGACTGGTTTCGAGCTGACGGACACGATCCGACCGTCGCGAACCAGCACATTCTGTTTGGGTTGAGCCGCGGCCAGCTGGGGCGACACGACCGTCACTTGCTCGATCACGAGCTCTGCGCCCGCGGCCGAATGAGCCAGGGTCAGGCTGGCGACAGTGAACCCGACGCCGGCTGCGAAGCGCGCCATAACGCCGACCTTTTGACTTCCTTGCACTGCGAGCTCCATGGGTGGGGTTAATGGCGGGTTGCCCCGCGGATTGTGCTCGATCAGCGCGTCAAAGGGCCAGCTGCCGGGTGCGGTCTGCGCATTTCGACGAGGTTTTTGGCGGGAAAATCCGGCTTGTCTACCGCGACAATTGATGACATTTTGTCTGAGTATTAGAATGTCCCATCCAAGTCGCCGGCCAGGGTTTTCGTGACACAACAACAGCGAGTTTCGTCGGGCCGCAACACTGCGGTTGGCAAGGTCCCAATGGCGTCCGGTAGCAACCGGCGCGAGGGTGTCAGGAGGGCAGGTCGATGGCTGGTGGGAGTGCTCGTGGTCAATAGTCTTGGCGCATCGGTCGCGGGGGCGGTGGAAGCCCGTCGCGGCGAGTTCGGAACGCTGGCCGATGGCCGCAAGGTGGAGTCGGCCGAGCTGGCCAATGCCAAGGGCATGTCGGTGCGCATCCTGGCGCTCGGCGGCGTCATTCAGGAGCTGAAAGCGCCGGACCGGAACGGCAAGCCCGCCGATGTGGTGCTCGGCTACGCCACTGCTCAACAGTACCTGGACCAGCCGCAGTACTTCGGCGCGACGGTGGGCCGTTACGCCAATCGCATTGCTGTCGGCAAGTTCTCGCTGGACGGCAAGCAGTATCAGCTCGAGACCAACGACGGTCCCAACCACTTGCACGGCGGCAAGCAGGGTTTCGACAAAGTGCTGTGGAAGATCGAGTCTGTCAGCGCCGGCTCGCCGGCCAAAGCAGTGCTCACCTACACCAGCGCCGACGGCGAAGGCGGCTATCCGGGCAGGCTGCAGGTGACGGCGACCTATACGCTCAACGACAAAAACGAGCTGTCGATCGAGTACCGCGCCACCACCGACAAGCCGACTATCGTCAACATCACCAACCACAGCTACTTCAACCTGGCGGGTGAAGCGACGCCGACCGACGTGTTCGGGCATCGCCTGACGTTGTTCGCGAGCAAGTACACGCCCGTGAACGCAACTTTGATTCCGACCGGTGAGCGCCGCGCTGTCGCGCGCACTGCGTTCGACTTCACCAAGCCCCACGCCATCGGCGAGCGCGTTCGCGATGGCCGCGACGAGCAGCTGCGCATCGCTCGTGGCTACGATCACAACTACATCGTCGATGGCGAGGCCGGGCAATTGCGGCCTGCGGCGCGCGTCGAAGAGCCGACCTCCGGTCGCGTACTGGAGCTGCTCCAGAGCGCGCCGGGCGTGCAGTTCTATTCGGGCAACTTCCTGGACGCCACCAGCACCGGCAAGAGCAAGCGCGTCTACCGGCAGGGCGATGGCTTCTGTCTGGAGCCGCAGGTGTTTCCGGACTCGCCGAATCGCAGCGACTTCCCCAGCGCACGCCTGAATCCCGGCCAGACGTACGTGAACACCATGGTGCTGCGTTTCTCCGCCGCTCCCTAAGCTTTCGAACCTGACGCGAACCCAATGAGCTCATCCAATTCCAATCCGTCCGCAACGCG
Source organism: Peristeroidobacter agariperforans (assembly GCF_004138335.1). Lineage (GTDB taxonomy): Bacteria > Pseudomonadota > Gammaproteobacteria > Steroidobacterales > Steroidobacteraceae > Steroidobacter > Steroidobacter agariperforans. Next base: position 1,697,121 of record NZ_RYFW01000001.1, read on the forward strand.
TCGCCTGCGCTCGCGCGCCTGGTTCGACGATCCGGCCAACGCGGACATGACGGCGCTATACCTCGAACGGTACATGAACTTCGGTTTGTCGCTGCAAGAGCTGCAATCGGGCAAGCCCATCATCGGCATCGCGCAAACCGGCAGCGACTTGTCGCCGTGCAATCGTCATCACATGGTGCTGGCGGAGCGCGTGCGCGAAGGCATCCGCGAAGCGGGCGGCGTCGTGCTGGAGTTCCCGGTGCATCCGATTCAGGAAACCGGCAAGCGTCCGACCGCGGGTTTGGATCGCAACCTTGCGTACCTCGGCCTGGTGGAAGTGCTGTTCGGTTATCCGCTCGACGGCGTCGTGCTGACCGTGGGCTGCGACAAGACCACGCCCGCATGTTTGATGGCAGCGGCAACGGTGAACATGCCGGCGATCGCGCTGTCGGTCGGCCCGATGCTCAATGGTTGGTACAAGGGCATGCGCACTGGCTCGGGCACCATCGTGTGGCGTGCACGCGAGTTGCTGGCGGCGGGCGAGATCGATTATCAGGGCTTCATCAAGTTGGTCGCGTCGTCGGCGCCGTCGACCGGCTACTGCAACACCATGGGCACGGCGACGACGATGAACAGCCTCACCGAGGCGCTTGGCATGTCGCTGCCCGGCTCGGCGGCGATTCCCGCGCCGCTGCGCGATCGTCAGGAGTGCGCGTACCTCACGGGCAAGCAGATCGTCGAGATGGTATGGGCCGATCGCAAGCCGTCGGACATCCTCACTCGCGAGGCTTTCATCAATGCGATTCGCGTGAACTCCGCGATCGGCGGTTCAACCAACGCGCCGATTCACTTGAACGCGCTCGCGCGACACATCGGTGTCGAGCTGACCATCGACGATTGGCAGAAGTACGGGTTGGATATTCCTTTGCTCGTGAACCTGCAGCCGGCCGGTGAATATCTCGGCGAGGACTACTATCGCGCCGGCGGCGTGCCCGCGGTGGTCGCCGAGTTGATGCGTCAGGGCCTGATCAACGAGAAGGCGCTGACGGTGAATGGCAGCACGCTCGGCGACAACTGCCGTGGCGCGAGCATCCTCGATACGAATGTGATCAAGCCGTTCGAAGAGCCGATGAAGAGGCGGGCGGGCTTCACTGTCCTGCGCGGCAATCTGTTCGACTCGGCGATCATGAAGACGAGCGTGATCTCCGAGGAGTTCCGCGCACGCTATCTGTCGAATCCGAAAGACCCGGAAGCGTTCGAGGGACGAGCCATCGTGTTCGATGGTCCAGAGGACTATCACGCGCGCATCGACGATCCGTCGTTGGGTATCGATGAGAACACGCTGATGTTCATGCGCGGCGCGGGCCCGATCGGCTATCCGGGCGCGGCGGAAGTGGTGAACATGCGTCCGCCGGTGAACCTGATCAAAGCGGGTATCCACAACTTGCCGTGCATCGGTGACGGTAGGCAGTCGGGCACCTCGGGCTCGCCGTCGATTCTCAATGCGTCGCCGGAAGCCGCGGTGGGCGGTGGGTTGGCGGTGCTCAAGAGCGGCGATCGCGTGCGCATCGACTTGCGCAAGGGCGAGGCGAATATTCTCATCAGCGAGGAAGAGCTGAATCAGCGTCGTCAGGCATTGCAGGACGCCGGCGGCTTCCCGTATCCCGCGAGCCAGACGCCCTGGCAGGAATTGCAGCGCGCCGACATCGGCCAGGCCGAGACGGGCGCGGTGCTCGAATCGGCAGTGAAGTATCAGCGTCTCGCCCAGACCAAGGGCGTGCCGCGACACAATCACTGATTTAAACTCTCGAGCTCCCGCGCGAGATCATCTTGCGCGGGAGCTTTTTCATTTGTAACGAGGGTAAGAACATGGCGGAAGCATGGCGAGTCGTTGCTCGTGAGGAGAGGGACGAGCTGGGCGAGGGTCCGCTGTGGTCCGCAAAGCACAACGCCATCTTCTGGGTGGATATCCTTTCTCACTTCCTCTATCGCTACTCGCTCGCGGACCGCAGCATCCAACGCTGGTCCATGCCTGAGCGCATCGGTTGGGTAGTGGAGCGCAGCAACAAACCCGGCTTCATCGCGGGCCTGCAGAGCGGCTTCTACGAGTTGGATCTGGAGCCGCTGGCGTTGCGGCTGATCGTCGATCCGGAGCCGCAGCTTCCGGGCAATCGGTTGAACGACGCGAAGGTGGATCGGCACGGCCGAGTTTGGGCTGGAACGATGGATGCGGCGATCGTGGAGACGACCGGTTCGTTGTATTGCTTGCGGCCGGACATGAGCGTGCGTCGCGTCGACGAGGGTTACAAGGTGACGAACGGTCCGACGTTCAGCCCCAAACAAGAGTTCATGTATCACTCCGATACACCCCGACAGACGATCTATCGCTTCGATCTGTCGCCGCAAGGTGAGCTCAGCAACAAGACGGAGTGGCTGAAGTTCACGGGCGACATGGGATTCCCGGATGGAATGACGACGGATGCGGAAGGATATTTGTGGATCGCCCACTGGGGCGGGTCACGCATCAGCCGCTGGTCGCCGGATGCCAAGCTGGATCGAGAGATTCGGATGCCGGCGCCGCAGATAACGAGCATTACGTTTGCCGGGCCCGAGTTGGATCGGATGTTTGTGACGTCTGCTGCAAAGGGACTCGATCGCAGCAAAGAAACATTCGCGGGCGTTCTGTTCGAGGTGGACGCCGGCCGCGTTCGTGGGTTGGCACCGGGGTTGTTCGGAGGTTGAGTTTTCGGCGTCGGTGGCTCGGCATCGCCAGGGTGGGGTGTCTCCTGCCGGCACCGGGCGCCCGCCGGAGCGCATTGCGCTCCTCGCGTCACGTCCATGATGAGCCCTGCTGTTTCGGCCGTCCCTGTGCCGAAAAGCTGCCGGAAGGAGACACCCCCACCTGACGCTGCCCGAGACGTCGGTGGCGTCCGCGACGTAAGAAAAGGGTCGGAGTTACCCGAGACGTCGGCGGTGCGCACGGCGCAAGAAGTAAAGAAATAAAACTTGCTGCCGCGTTATACCGCCTTCTGCCCTTGGCTTGATGCCGCGTACGCGTAGGCAGTGCCGGGGTGGGGGATCTCTCCCCGGCACTGCGAACCACTCTTACTCCACCGAGACAACCACCACCGACTTCGGCGGCAGTTCAACCCGTAGCTCATTGCCCTTCTTCGACGCCTTGAACGGCGCGGGCTTCACAGCCTCGGGCTTATCAAAGGTATTCCGAGCATCGAGCGCGGTGGCGGTGAGGATGCGGCCAGAAGCCGACTTCACATTCGCGCCATTGATCTTCGCCGAGACCGAAGCGCCCTTGTTCGGATCGACGTTCGTAAACGCAATCTGCAACTTGCCATTCACGTCACGCGCAGCGGACACGGACACCTGCGGCAGTGACCACTCGCCGCGCGAGTACGTCGGGGACTGAACTTCGGCAGGCAGAGAAGTTGCACCCTGGAACGGGATGTACATCTCGAACACGTGATACGTCGGCGTGAGCGTCATCTTCTCCTTGTCGGTGAGGATCATCGCCTGCAGCACGTTCACCATCTGCGCGATGTTGGACATCTTCACGCGGTCGGCGTGGCGATGGAAGATATCGAGCGTCAGCGACGCGACCAACGCGTCGCGCAGCGTGTTCTGCTGATACAGGAAGCCCGGGTTGCGGCCCGGTTCCGGGTCGTACCAGGTGCCCCACTCGTCGACATACAGCGCGACCTTCTTGTCCGGGTCGTACTTGTCCATGATGGCCGAGTGCTTGCTCACCAGCTCTTCCATGCGCACCGCATGGTTCAGCGTCGATGCCCACGCGTCTTCGGTGAAGCCGATCGCCGGGCCCTTGTTCTCCCAGCGGCCGGGGAAGGTGTAGTAGTGCAGCGAGTAAGCATCCATGTGCTTGGCCGCCTGCGACAACATCACTTCGGTCCAGTGATAATCCGCGACATTTGCACCGCTGGCGATCTTCAGCGGAGAGTTGTCGCGCGGGGCCTTGATGAACGTGGCGAACTGCTTGTACAGGTCGGCGAAATATTCCGGCCGCATGTTGCCGCCGCAGCCCCAGGTCTCATTGCCGACGCCGAAGTACGGCAGCTTCCAAGGCTTTTCGCGGCCGTTCTTACGACGCAGCTCGGCGAGCGTCGACTTCGTATCGGACGTGATGTACTCGACCCACTCCGCCATTTCCTGCGGGCTGCCCGAGCCGACGTTGCCGGACACATAAGCGTCCGCGCCGATCAGTTCGGCGAAATCGAGGAACTCGTGCGTGCCGAACGAATTCGGCTCTTCGACCGCGCCCCAGTGAGTGTTCACTTTCACCGGACGCTGGTCGCGCGGGCCGATGCCTTCGCGCCAGTGATATTCGTCGGCGAAGCAGCCGCCGGGCCAGCGCACGACGGGCACTTTCAACTTCTTCAGTGCGGCGACGACGTCGTTGCGATAGCCGCGGGTGTTCGGAATCGAGGAGTCCTCGCCCACCCAGATTCCTTCGTAAATGCCATGGCCCAGGTGCTCGGCGAACTGGCCGTAGAGATTGCGATCGATCTTGGCGCCCGGCTTGTCGGCCTGAATGGTCACCGAGACGGCGGCCGATTCGGCGGCGCCGGCGGCGAAAGGAACGAAACTGAGCGTCGCCAGACCGAGCGCGGCGGTCAGGCGGAGAGCCCCCTGAAGAATCGGCATTCTATTGTCCTCTATTCGATGAAGGGATCGACGACGGAGCGCCGGCCGCACATGAATGCGTCGGCGACCAGGCGGAAGGCGGCGAGATCGACGTCCATGCGACGCTCGCGAACCAGCGGGGCGAAACGCGCATACAGATTCGCGTATTCGCGATCCGGCGCGGACACCGTTTGTTTGCCGTCGACGTGCATCACCGAGCCGCCTTTGGAAAGCAGCAGATGGCCGTCGTCGGTTTCGATGTCGATGTCCCAGCTCTGCGGACCGGTCTGGCGGAAATCGAACTCCGCGCGCACCGGCAAACCGCCCGGACCCTGCAAGGTCAGTTCGGCGGCAATGGGCGTTTCACAATTCGAAGGGACGTGCAGCTCGGCGTCTTTCAGCACCAGCGGCTGCGGCAGGATGCGAGTGATGATGGACAGCGCGTTGATGCCCGGATCGAACACACCGAGACCGCCGGCTTTCCAGATCCATGCCTGGCCCGGGTGCCACACGCGCACGTCTTCCTTCCAGGTCACTTGCACCTTGCGAATCTTGCGGCCGATCAGCCAGTCGCGCGCCGGTTCGACTGCTGCCGCTTCGCGCGAATGCCAGGTAGCAAACAAAGCGAGCCGCCGCTGTTGGGCGAGATCCATCAGGCCCGCGACTTCGTTCAACGTCGCGCCCGGCGGCTTCTCCAACATCACATGTTTGTTCTGTTCCAGCGCATAGTTCGCGATCTCGTAACGAACCTGCGGCGTGCAGCACAACGAAACCGCTTCGATCCCGGGCTGCTCGCGCAGCATGGTCTCGATGTTGGGATAGCTGGGAGTGCCTTCGAGCTTGTTGTGCGGGCTGGCGACGGCCACCAGCTGATAGTTCGGGTTGGCAGCCAGCGAGGGCAGGTGTTGATCGCGAGCGATCTTGCCCAAGCCGACGATGGCGAGTTTTATCGGGCTCATGACTTACAACGCCTGCACAGCCACGCTCGGCGATTCGCTGCGCTTCAAGGGATTACGCAACGGCAGGTGGAACGGCGGCGCTTCGATCTCGAACACGTCGCCTTCTTTGGTTTGAATGCCTTCAGAGAACGACAACGTCGCCGTGCCGAAGAAATGCACGTGAATGTCGCCGGGCCGACGGAACAATCGGTACTTGAAGTGATGATGCTCGAGGTTCGCGATGGTGTGCGACATGTTGGCTTCGCCGGTGAGGAACGGCTTTTCCCACAACGTCTTGCCATCACGAAGCACTCGGCTCATGCCGCGCACGTCGGCAGGCAACTCGCCAACGAGCAATTCCGCGCCCAATGCGGCGTGGCGCAGTTTGGAATGTGCCAGCCACAAGTAATTGCCACGCTCGGTGATGTGATCCGAGAACTCGTTGGCCAGGCAGAAACCGATGCGACGCGGATTGCCCGCGGCGTCGATGATGTAGATGCCGGCGATCTCCGGCTCTTCGCTGCCGTCGAGCGCGAAGTCAGGTGAGGGCAGCGCCTCACCTGTGCCGACCACGCAAGAGCCGTCGCCCTTGTAGAACCACTCGGGCTGCACGCCGACCTGGCCGGCGGCAGGTTTGCCGCCTTCCAGGCCCATGTTGAACATGCGCATCGAGTCGGTGAGTGTGCCGCCGGCAGCGGCCTTGTGCATCTTGTCGCGACCTTCGGCCGAGCCGAGATGCGTGAGGCCGGTGCCGGTGAGATACAGGTGCGCGACGTCCGGATGATCGATCGGAGCCAGCAGACGATTCCAGTTCTGCAGCTCCTCCAGGTCCAGCCGGTCGTCGGAGAGCCGCGCTGCCACGAACTTTTCCAGCGACGTGCCGCCGTTCAGTGCGGTTTGCGCCAGCTGATAAGTGCTGACGCAATCTTTCACTTTACGAGCGACGCCGTTGTCGTCGATGGCGGCCACCAGGCGCTGCCCGTCAGCAGCGCGCACCTGTATCAAACGCAAACTCATGTTAGCTCCGGTAGACGCCGTCGAATCGATGCGGCGTGGCAGATTGGGCGTCACGCTTCAGGGCCGGCGGCAACAGTGCATCCGGAAGGTCCTGATAGCAGACGGGGCGCAGGAAACGTTCGATCGCGAGCGTGCCCACCGAGGTGGTGCGGCTGTCGGAAGTCGCCGGGTACGGACCGCCATGGACCATCGCGTGCGACACTTCGACACCGGTCGGCCAACCGTTCGCGAGGATGCGGCCCACCTTGCGTTCCAGCGTAGGCAACAGCTTCTGCGCGATGGCGTAGTCCTGCTCGGTGACGTGCAGCGTGGCAGTGAGCTGGCCTTCCAGCTTTTCCAGCGCATCGACCAGCTCCGCCTCGTTGGCGCAGCGGACGATGACGGAAGAAGCACCGAACACCTCTTCGGCGATTTCGTGAGTCAGTGCGCTGGCAGGGACCGAGAACAGGGCGCCGCGGCCGCAGTTCTTGCCTTGCGTATCCGCACCTCGCGCAATCGTCTTCACCGACGAGTGAGTGGCGAGACGATCGACGCCCTTCTGAAAGGCGTCGTAGATGCCGGCAGTCAACATGACCTGAGGCGCCGCGCCACCGAGCGCTGCCGCCGCCGATTGAATGAATGTATCCACGTGAGGACCTTCGAGCGCGAACACCAAGCCGGGATTCGTGCAGAACTGACCCGAGCCCAGCGTGAGCGAGCCGACGAACTCTTTGCCGAGTGCTTCGGCGCGAGCGGCGAGCGCACCCGGCAACAACAGCACCGGATTCACGCTGCTCATCTCGGCGTAAACAGGAATCGGCTCTTTGCGGGCCGCGGCGATCTTCATCAACGCGACGCCGCCACCACGCGAGCCCGTGAAGCCAACGGCTTTGACGCGCGGATCGGCAACCAGGCCGGCGCCCAGTTCGCGCTTATCGCCGTTCAACAGCGAGAACACGCCCGGATGCAGACCGCACTGAGCAACGGCTTCAGTAATGGCCTGTGCGACCAGCTCGCTCGTGCCCGGATGAGCCGAGTGACCTTTGACGATGACGGGACAGCCAGCCGCGAGCGCAGAGGCGGTGTCGCCGCCGGCGACTGAGAACGCGAGCGGGAAGTTGCTGGCGCCGAACACGACGACGGGGCCGAGCGGCACTTTGCGCTGGCGCAGATCGGCGCGCGGCAACGGCTTGCGATCAGGCATCGCCGGATCGATGCGAACGCCTTGCCAGCCGCCCTTGCGCAACTCGTCCGCAAACAGACGCAGCTGACCCACGGTGCGGCCGCGCTCACCCGTCAGACGCGCGAGCGGCAGGCCAGACTCGGCATTGGCGCGCTCGAGCAGCTCGTCACCGAGCGCCATGATGCGATCGCCGATGGTTTCCAGGAATTTCGCGCGCGTTTCGTTATCGAGGGCGCGGTATTGATCGAAAGCTTCGCTGGCCAGTTGGCAGGCGCGCTCCACTTCGGCGGCCCCAGCCGAGCTGAAGGGCGGGTCGATCAAGGAGGCGGTGGTGGGGTTCGCTGCGCGAAAGGTTTGCGAGGTCGCGACGCGTTCGCGACCGATGAATAGCTGACCGGTCAGGGGCATGGGAGATTCTCCGCCTAAACTTGTTCCGTTGATTTACTCAGACATTATCCCAGTTGCGCCATGGCGGGCAATTGCCATGGCTCACCGGGCGCAAGGTAGCGTTAACAACGCCTGCGGCATTAAGACATCCGAGGCCGCCGTCAACAAGACCGTGCAACCAAAGGTGGGGGACTTCGACGCAAAATCCATCGCTGGCCAGCCTCAATTCGGGCTGACCAGCGTGAGTTTCGGAGCGGGGTTACTTCAGCTGCGCGCCGCGGTCGCAGTCTTGGCGATCTTGGGCTTGCGCGAGTTGGTCGTATCGAGCTGCGCCAGCTCGACCAGGTTCAACATCGCCGCGTGCGCGGCTTTCGGGTCAGAGGCTTTGACGGCCTCGTACACCTTTTGATGATCGGGGATGGGGTCGCGGCGCAGAGGGTTGTGCCGCTGCTTGAAGATGGTGGTCCACGACACCGCCGCGCCGACGCCGCTGGTCAACGACACGATGAAGGCATTGCCGCTCGCGCGCAGCATCGCCGAGTGAAATTCCTGGTCGGCGAGCCGACCGGCTTCGCTGGCCAGCGTGTGCGTGGTCATGCCCTGGAGCGCCTTCTCCATGGCTTCGAGCTCTTCATTGGTCCGGCGCAAGGCGGCCAGCGCGGCGGCTTCCGGCTCGACGATTTTGCGCAGCTCGAACAGATTCGAGAGCAGGGTGTCGTCCGGCTCGAACTCGAAAATCCACGACAAAACATCGGGATCGAGCATGTGCCAGCGGGCTTGCGGGCTGACGCGCGTGCCCACCTTGGGCCGCGACTCCACCAGGCCTTTGGCTGCGAGGATGCGGACCGCCTCGCGATAGGCGGTGCGCGACACCTGCAGCCGATCGCTCGCATCGATCTCGCCGTTGAGGATGTCGCCGGGCTTGTAGCGTCCCGACACGATCAACACCCCCAGGTCACGCGCGATGGTTCCATGCAGCCGCAACGACTTGCGTCGAGCTCGTGCATTGGCCCTCGCAGCGGATGATTTTTTGCTCGACATCGATGATTCCCTCGTGACGCCTGCGGGTGCTTGGCCCGGCGCGCAGCGTCATACGCCAGTAGTTTACGCACGCTGGGCGTGGATTTCGCTTCAGTCCGCACCGATTGCGCCGAACGACCCGCTCGGATTGCGTCTGCAGTCGACCTCTCTGCAAAATGCGCCGGCTCGATTTGCCTGACAAATCGAAAGCCGCTACCATGAAATTGTCTGAGTTATATCGCTCGGACAATCGTGAATGACCGGGGGACCCATGAACAGCCGCGACGGCGAGTCGAGGCTCACGTGCGAAACGTGAGTGTCCACAGGCGCGACCTGCTACGCGCCTCGCTGTTCGTGGGCTCGACGCTGGGTTTGTCCGCCGGCGTCTGGGCGAGCGCCCCTGCCGCCACGCGCGCTGCCAATGAGCAAGGGGCAGCCACTCTCAACGACCGGCTCGCCGGCGATCTCTCGCCCGTGCACGACCCATGCATCATCAAGCAGGGCGATACTTATCATCTATTCTGCACCGGCCAGGCCCATGATCCGACCGGCCTGCTGCCCTGGCGCACGTCCAAGGACCTGGTGAATTGGAAGCTCAACGGCCGCGTGTTCGATGAGATTCCCCAATGGGCGCAGCAGGCGGTGCCCGGCACTCGCGGCCTGTGGGCGCCCGACATCGCGTATTTCAACGGGCTCTACCACCTGTACTACTCGTGCTCGACGTTCGGCTCGAATCATTCCGTCATCGGACTGGTGACCAACAAAACGCTGGATCGCGCTTCCAAGGACTTCGCATGGGAAGATCGCGGGCTGGTCGTGAAGTCCGAGCGCGGCGATGACTTCAATGCCATCGACTCCAACCACCTGATCGATCGCGCTGGCCAGCACTGGCTGTGCCTTGGCAGTTTCTGGAGCGGCATCAAATTGTTTCCGCTCGATCCCGCGGCCGGCAAGCCGATCCCGAATGATCAGCGCAAATATTCCGTGGCCCGACGGCCCGCGCCGGAAAACGCGCCGGCCGCGATCGAAGCGCCGTTCCTGATCGAGCGCAACGGTTACTACTATTTGTTCACGTCCTTCGATTACTGCTGTCGAGGCGCGAGTAGCTCGTACTACATCGTTGTCGGTCGCTCGCGCGCTGTCACTGGCCCTTACGTGGGCCGCGACGGCAAGTCACAAATGGATGGCTACGGCACGGTCGTGATTCGGGGCAACCGGCGGTTTCGGGGGCCTGGTCATCAAGCGGTCTTGCGCGATGGCGAGCGCGACTATCTCGTATATCACGCGTACGACGCAGAACACGACGGCCGGGCGACGCTGCGAATCGCGGCCATGGAATGGACCGCCGATGGCTGGCCGCTCGTGCAGTCCTAACTCCCAGTCACCAGTCACTAGTCACTTCCAATGCCTGGCATCGAGCTAAAGAACGTCACCAAGACCTTCGGGGCCGCCACGGTCATCGACAACGTGTCGCTGAGCATCCGGCCGCACGAGTTCATGGTGTTCCTGGGACCGTCGGGCTGCGGCAAATCGACGTTGTTGCGGATGATCGCCGGCCTGGAGTCGGTCGACGCCGGCGAGATCTGGATCGGCGACCGCCGCGTCGATCAACTGGCGCCCGGCGAGCGGCGCGTCGCCATGGTGTTCCAGCACTACGCGCTCTATCCGCACATGACGGTGCGCGAGAACATGTCGTTCGGCTTGCGCAACGTTCGATTGCCCGACGCGGAGATCGATAAACGCGTCGAGGCTGCAGCGAAGATGCTGGAGATCGCGCATCTCCTGGACCGAAAGCCTGGGCAGATCTCCGGCGGCCAGCGTCAGCGCGTCGCGATCGGCCGCGCCATCGTCAAAGAACCGCATCTGTTCTTGTTCGACGAGCCCCTTTCCAACCTCGACGCCGCGCTTCGAGTGCGCACTCGCCTGGAGATCGCGCAACTTCACCAGCGCGTCGACGCAGCGATGATTTTCGTCACGCACGATCAGATCGAAGCGATGACGCTCGCGCATCGCATCGTGGTGATGAACAACCGCAAGATCGAGCAGATCGGCACGCCGATGGAAATCTATTCGCGGCCCGCGACCACGTTTGTCGCGAGCTTCGTCGGGACGCCGGCCATGAATTTCTCGCCGGTCGAACTCAGCGACGGGCCGAATGGTTTTGTATCGGCGCGCTTGCCGGACGGTGCGATCGTCGCGACGCGCATCGACAAGGCGTCGCTGCCGATATCCAAGTCGTTCAAGCTGGGCATTCGTGCCGAGTCGCTGGAGATCTGTCCGGTCGGGCAGGGCGAGACGGCAGGTGTTGCGCAATTCGTCGAGCGCTTGGGCGATCGCACGCTCGTTTACGTGAAGCTCTCCGATGGCTTGACCATCGTTGCCGGGGACACAGGCAACAGTCGCGTTGCCATCAACGATCAGGTCGGCGTGAAGTTCGATGGCAGCGATGCGCATCTATTCGACGATCAAGATCGCGGCCACCACGCTGTGCTGGACGGGAGCGCGACATGAGCGGGCGCGCGTTCGCCGATCTGAGTCAAGGTCATTGCGCCGTGCTGGTCAGGAGTGCGCTTTGAGCACCGCCGCCGGTCAGTTGAGCGATCTGGGTCGGACGCGCGTTCAACCTGCGCGCGCGGGTGCTCAGCAGAGTCGCTGGAGTCACATGCTCTATGTGGCGCCCTTCCTGTGCTTGTACGTGATACTGCTCGTTTATCCGCTGTTCGGCGGCTTCTGGTTGAGCTTGCACAAGGCCGACCTGTTCGGCGGCCGGCGCTTCGTCGGCTTCGAGAATTTTGTTCGCCTGTCCAACGACCAGGTGTTCCTGGGCGCCGTCGGCAACACGTTCTATTTCATTCTGCTCACGGTGCCGGCGTTGGCGATCATCGGCCTCGGCCTGGCGTTGGCCTTGAATCGACAGACGCGCACGGCTGCCGTCTTGCGTGGCGTGTTCTTCTCCTCATCGGTGCTGTCGGTGACCATCGTGACGCTGCTGTGGAAAGTGGTGTACGCGCCCGAGGGCGGCTTTGTCGCGAATCTGCTGGAAGTTTTTGGTCGCCCGCCGATCCCGTTTCTCAGCAGCGCCGAGCTGGCTTTGCCGGCCATTGCGATCACCACGATCTGGTGGTGCATCGGATTGCCGATGATGCTGTTCCTCGCGGCGTTACAGCAGGTGCCTCGCGAGTTGTACGAAGCCGCCGCGCTCGATAATGCCGGTCGGTGGAAGACGCTGTGGAACGTCACCCTGCCCTCGATCCGGCGCACGTTCGCGCTGGTTCTGATCATTGAAGTGGTCCTGCAATTCCAGCTGTTCGGTCAGGCGTACCTGATGACCCAGGGCGGACCGAACAATGCGTCGCGGCCCATGGTGCTGTTCCTGTTCGAGGTGGGTTTCACTCGCTGGGACGTCGGCTACGCCGTCGCGGCCGGTCAGATCCTCTTCGGCTTCATCGCCATTGCTGCGTTCGCGCAGTATCTGGTCGCGCGCCGCAAGGAGGCATTCTGATGACGACACAGCTCGCATCAGGCGCCGTGGGGCGGGGATTCGGCGATCGTTTGATCCTGGCGGCGACGATTGCACTGGCCATCGTCATGGTCATCCCCATGTTGTGGGCGGTCGGCCTGTCGCTGAAGACCAATCAAGAGCTGCTGGTGGACACCCAGTCGGTGCTGAAGGCGCCGTGGACGCTCATCAACTACTACGACATCTTGATCGGCTCCGGCGTGTTCCGGTGGCTGCTCAACAGCATCATCGTCTCGACCGGCATGAGCCTGGGCGTGCTGGTGCTGTCGTCGCTGGCGGGCTATGGCTTCGCGCGCCTCGAGTTTCCCGGCAGGAATGTGATTTTCGTGCTGGTGCTGTTCGGGCTGGCGATTCCCGAGCAGGCCGTGATCCTGGTGCGGCATCAGCTGTTCAGCGACCTCGATCTGCACAACACCTATGCAGGCCTGATGCTGCCGGGCATGTCGGCGCCGTTCGGCGTGTTTCTGATGACTCAATATTTCAAGGCGATTCCCACCGAGATCGACGAGGCGGCGATGCTCGACAACGCGTCGCGCTTCAAGATCTTCTGGCGCGTGCTGTTGCCCATGACGTTGCCGGCGCAGGCGACGCTAGGCATCTTCACGTTCCTGCACGCGTGGAACGATTACTGGTGGCCGATGGTGTCCGGCACCAATCAGCAGATGTACACCCTCACCGTGGGCATTGCCTCCACGCAGCAGAATTTCGCCGAGTCCGCCGGCCTCGGCTACCTGATGGCGCAGGCGGTGTTCGCTTCCTTGCCCGTCCTGATTGTTTACATGTTCTTCCAGAAGTACATCGTGCGCGCAGTTTCCGGGGCGGCGACGTGATCCGCCCGATCGCAATCTTGCTGAGCTGCCTCGCGCTCACCAGCTGTGGCGTACAGCAGCCGCCGAACGAGATCGTCGTGCAGCGGTTCTTTGGCACTTGCAACGCCCAGTATGGGACTCGCACGGACGTCGCAGCCGCGGAAGGCGAGTGCGGCATCATGACGACGCTGATCAACAAGTTCAGCGCCGAGAATCCGGACGTGCGCGTCCGTGTCAGCCCGGTGGCCTGGCCTGGATATAACCAGCTGGCCGCGCAGCTCGCGGCCGGCGACCCGCCCGACCTCGTCACCATGCACTTGTCTTCGATTCCGGATTACCAGTCCAGAGCGCTGATCGAACCCCTCGGCAAAGATCTGCGCGCCGTCGGCGTAGATCCGCAGGGCTTCACGGCCGCCAGCTCGGCCGGCGTCAACATACAAGGTGACGTCTTCGGCCTGCCCATCGATAACTGGGCGCCGCTGTGGCACATCAACATGAATTACTTTCGGCAAGCCGGGCTGGTCAAGGACGGCAAGCCCATCCTGCCGCGCAGCCCGGAGGAATTGCTCGAGCACGCGCGTCGCTTCAAGGCTGCCACCGGCAAGCCGTATCTGGTGCAGACGCTTGCTATCGAGCGAGCGTCCTACGCTCGCAATCTATACACATTGCTGATGCAGCAGAACGCGACCATCTTTCCCGATCCGCAGCACATCCATTTGCAATCGCCCGAAGCGAAGCGCGTGGTGGACCTGTTTCGACAGATCTATGTCGAGGACCTGACGACCAAGAATCTGGACTACGCCGCTTCCACCAACGCGTTCATCAACGGCGCCGGCGGCGTCTTCATCGTCGGCACGTGGTTGATCGGCGACTTCGAGGCGGAGTCGCGCCGCGCTGACCGGCCGCTCTCGAACGGCTACACCGTCCGACCATTTCCGCAGCTTTATGCCGCACGCGATGCGACCTACATCGACGGTCATGCCTGGGTGATGCCGGCGAAGGAACGCACGCCGCAACAGCGCGACGCCGTGTTCCGGCTGCTCAAATTTTTTGCAGACAATGACTTCGAGTGGTCGCGCACCGGGCATCTGCCCGCCTACCAAGCCGTGATCGACAGCGAACGCTTCAATGCGCTGCCTCATCGCCGCGAGATCGCGAAGCTCTCTGCGACCGGCATGACTCTGCCGGCCAGCGTGCAACGCCAATTTCCGGTGGCCGACATCGTCGGCGAGGAAATGTCAGCCGCCATCACCGGCCACAAGACCGTCGATGCCGCGCTCGCGGATGCCGAGCACCGCATCAACGACCTGCTGTTTCATGTTCTCTAGCTCCTTGGATCATCGTCATGCTCACTTCACGCATCGTCGTCGACCGCGACTTCGTCATCTCCGAACTCGACCGCCGGGTGTTCGGCACTTTCGTCGAGCACATGGGACGCTGTGTCTACGGCGGCATCTATGAGCCCGGCCATCCCACCGCGAACCAGGACGGCTTCCGTCAGGACGTGCTGGAGCTGACGCGCGAGCTCGGCCCGACCATCGTTCGTTATCCGGGCGGCAATTTCCTCTCGGGCTACAACTGGGAAGACGGCGTGGGCCCGAAGGACAAGCGTCCGACCCGCCTCGATCTCGCATGGGGCTCGACCGAGACCAATGAGTTCGGCACGAATGAATTCATCACCTGGTGCCGCACGGCCAGTGTCGAGCCGATGTTCGCTGTGAACCTCGGCACGCGCGGGCCCGATGAGGCGCGTCATCTGCTCGAGTACTGCAATCATCCGGGCGGTACGTACTACTCGGACCTGCGTCGTGAGCACGGCTACGAGAAGCCTCACGGCATCAAGTTCTGGTGCCTGGGCAATGAAATGGATGGGCCGTGGCAGATCTGCCAGAAGACCGCGCAGGAGTACGGCCGCGTCGCGAAGGAAACCGCGAAGGTCATGCGCTGGGTCGATGGGGATCTGCAGCTCGCGGCGTGCGGCTCGTCGCAGCGGGCGATGCCCACTTACGCGTCGTGGGAATACGAAGTGCTCGACCACTGTTTCAACGAAGTCGACTTCATTTCGTTGCACGCGTACTTCCGCAACGACAGCAACGACATCAAGGACTTCTTCACGGTCATCGAAGACCTCGACTCCTTCATCAAGGAAGTGGCTTCAATCGCCGATGCAGTGGCCGCGAAGCGCCGTTCGCCGAAGCGCATCATGCTGTCGTTGGACGAGTGGAACGTCTGGTACAAGGCGCACAGCCCCGCCGACCTGCGCAAGCCCGGCTGGCCGAAGGCGCCGCCGCTGATCGAAGAGATCTACAACTTTGAAGATGCGCTCGTGGTCGGCGGTGCGTTGATCACCATGATCAACAACGCGGATCGCGTCAAAGCAGCGTGCATCGCGCAGCTCGTCAACGTGATCGGCCCGATCATGACCGAGACTGGCGGTGCGGCCTGGCGGCAAACCATTTTCCATCCGTTCGCGCAGGCTTCGCGTCACGCACACGGGCAGGTGCTGCGTGCGAAGGTGCAGTCCGAAACGTTCTCGACCAAGACGCATCCGAATGCGTCGCTGCTGCTGTCGAGCGTGATTCACGATGAAGCGACCGGGGCGGTGACCATCCTCGCGCTCAATCGCAGCGCGACGGAAGAAATGCAGCTGGATGTCGAGCTGCGCGGCCTGGGTGAAGGCCGCAAGGTGGCGATTGCCAGCGAGTTGCACCACAGCGACCTCAAGGCCGTCAACAGCAAGGCGTCGCCCGATGCTGTCGCACCGAAGGAGCGCACCGATGTTTCCATCGACAAAGGAGTGGTCAGCGCGAAGCTGAAGCCGCTGTCCTGGAACGTCATCGTCACCAAGCCAGCGTAAGGAGACGCCATGCAGTTGCTGCGAACTGTATTGTTCGGAACGCTGGTCATGGCGAGCCTGGCCATGGAAGCGGCGACGCCGGCAGTCAAGACCTTCGGCCTCGGCGACGTCGAGCTGCTGGACAGTCCGTTCAAACAAGCGATGGAGCGCAATGCCGGGTATCTGCTGAGCCTCGATGCGGATCGCCTGCTGCACAACACGCGCAAGTACGCAGGCTTGCAGCCCAAGGGCGAGTTGTATGGCGGC
This sequence comes from Peristeroidobacter agariperforans, assembly GCF_004138335.1. Lineage (GTDB taxonomy): Bacteria > Pseudomonadota > Gammaproteobacteria > Steroidobacterales > Steroidobacteraceae > Steroidobacter > Steroidobacter agariperforans. The sequence continues at coordinate 1,713,709 of NZ_RYFW01000001.1, forward strand.
TGGGAATCGCAAGGCATCGCCGGCCACACGCTCGGTCACTATCTGACGGCTCTGTCGCAGCAGTACGCGGCGACTCACGATCCGCGTTTCAAGCAGCGCCTGGACTACATCATCGGCGAGATGGCCGAAGCACAGCGCGCTTACGGCGATGGCTATGTCGGCGCGCTGCCTGAGGTGGAGCTGTCGACCATGCGCGGCTTCAAGCAGGGCAAGGTCGAGGTCAAGGATGCATTCTTCTTCAAGAATGGCGCCTGGGTGCCCTGGTACACGCAGCACAAGGTGCTCGCCGGTTTGAGAGACGCGTGGACGCTCGGCGAGAGTGCGCAAGCCAAAGAAGTGACCTTGAAGCTGGCGAACTGGGTGGACGACATCACCGCGCACCTGACGCCAGATCAGCAGCAAACGATGTTGCAGGTCGAGCATGGCGGCATGCGCGAAGTGCTGTTCGATATCTATGGACTGACCAGGAACGATCGATATCTGAAGACGGCGCAGCGCTTCGAGCACCGAGCCATTCTCGACCCGCTGCTCGCGGGGCGTGACGAGTTGCCCGGCAAGCACGCGAACACACAGATTCCGAAGGTCATCGGCGCCGCGCGCGGCTACGAAGTCGCGAATCAGTCGGAAGGCCGACCGATCGCCGAGAATTTCTGGAAGACGGTGGTCCAAAACCACTCGTGGGCCATTGGCGGCAACAGCGACGGCGAGTTCTTCTTCTCACCGAACGCGGCGTCGGAGCATTTGAGCGCTGCGACCGCGGAGACCTGCAACACCTATAACATGCTCCGCCTCACCGAGCGGCTGTTCGGCTGGCAGCCGCAGGTTGCGTACGCCGATTTCGAGGAACGCGCGCTGTACAACCACATCCTCGCTTCACAGGAACCGAAGCAGGGCATGTTCACGTATTTCATGTCGCTCAAGGCGGGGCACTTCAAAACGTACAGCACGCCGCACGACTCGTTCTGGTGCTGCGTGGGCAGCGGCATGGAGAATCACAGCAAGTACGGCGCGGCGATCTATTTCCACACGTCCGACGCGCTCTATGTGAACTTGTTCATTCCGTCGGTGCTGCACTGGAACGAGCGCGGCTTGGAATTGCAGCAGAACACGCTGTACCCGAACGAGAATCGCACTTCACTCACTGTGACCAAGGCGCCGACCGCGCCGCTGTCGTTGCGAGTTCGTGTGCCCGCCTGGGCGGCAGGCAACGCCACGGTGACACTGAACGGAAAACCGGCGGCCGTCGAGGCAAAGCCGGGCTCGTACGCGACGCTGCAAAGAGCATGGAAGAAGGGCGATGTGCTCGAGATGACCATCCCAACCTCGGTGCGGATCGAACCGCTGCACGGATCGGACGATCAGTTCGCGTTCGTCTATGGTCCGGTCGTGCTGGGCGGCGATCTCGGTCCCGCACCCGCGGGGCCGACGGTGCCGTATGCGAAGGAGCAGCAGGCGAATCTGAAACTCGAATCGATCGAGGTGCCGTCGCTGTCGGGAACTCCTCAGCAACTGGCCGCCAGTCTGCGTCGCGTTCCCGGCGACGCGCTGGCGTTCAAGTTGACGACCAGCGAGCCTCGCAAGGAAGTGACGCTGCGACCGTTCCATGAGTTGGATTACCAGCGCTACACGGTCTACTGGAAGACCGCGCCGGCGAGGCAGGCCGAGTAAGCGTCACTGCCCTTCGTTGACCTCATCCACCGTCGTCTGGCCCGTCCAGCGACGGTAGAGATGAGCCCAGGCCATGCCGATGGCCATGATCAGCGCCAGCACCACCAGCCCGACCCAGATCAGCGCGTTGGTGTTCTCCAGGCTGACCCAGCCCCACGACGCGACCAGCCAGACCAGTGCGGCGCACAGCGCAAGCGCCAGCACCATCCCGATCAGGCCGATGGACTTGAGCGTCGCTCCCAGGAACACGATCCAGCCGATCAACAGCAGGATGCCGAGCACCGCCTCCACCGGCGTCACACTCGGAAAACCGTCGGCGACCATGTGGACATACGAATAGCCGCTGGGGTTGAAAGTCAGCAGCACGAGAATCAGTGACAGCACCACCCGCACCAGAAACCCGCTGAAGCTCAGATCGTTCACATTTGGCTCCCTCGCCGCGAAGAAGTGCAGTATCGGCGAGCCGGGCTGCCGTGTGAAGCGGCGCGGAAATTCTCACGGCTTTCATGCGCGGGTCCGCGGGCATCCAATCTTTCCGAGAAAACTCCCGCGCCCTGCGAGGATAAGAGTTTGCGCATTTTCTAACTTTTGAGGAAACAACGGCCGCTCAGAGGGTGGCAATCTGCGAAACAGAGATTGAGGCGGGCTGCACGGAAACTCCACGGCGAAATCGGATTGCCAGCATCACGAAGCGGATATCGCCAGGTCACAGCAGGAAAATGTTTCTTATTTTAATCCCAATAAAGGATTTGTATCTTCATGGAAACTACAACGGAAGCACAGGATAGTGATCAAGCACGAAAGTCGCGCGTATTTCAGATCTCTCGGTGCGCAGATCGCGCTCACGCGAAAATCGAGGGGCATGACACAGGCGGAACTGGCGCGAGCCATCGGTGTGTCGCAGCAGGCGGTGTTTGCGTACGAGCTCGGCGACCGCCGGGTGTCAGTGATGACCCTTGCCCAGATTGCGAGAACATTTGCAGTGCCGGTGCAAGACATGATCGGTCTTTCCAAACCCACGCGTACTTCAAAAAGTCGCTTGTCGCCTCGAGCGATGCGCCACGCCGAGCGTTTGCAGCGCCTCACCAAAACGCAACAGCGCTTCGTCATTCGGATCATCGACGTGCTCGAGGCAAGCAACTCGCGTTAGCGGCCAGCGCGTGCGGCGGGGAGATGCCATGACGCGCGCGCGCCAGCCCAAGGGTATCGACGCGAGCGCCCTCGCGTCTGTGGTCATCACCGTGGAAGGGTGCAAAGCGATCAAGGATGCCGACCTCGCGGCTCTGTTCGGCCTGAGCTTGGCGGCGTTCTATAAACGTGTCGGCAGCAAACTATGGATGCTCAACAAGAGCATGCATATCAAGCTCCCCAAACGATACGCCCGCGGCCGACTCGATACCTACCCGCCGCTGGCGTTCACCCACAACGGCGTCCTGCTGATCGCGGCCGTGCTCGGCGACGACGACTCCCTGGAAATCGGTATGGAGGTCGTGCACGCGCTAAGAAACCGGCGCCGGAACTCTGCTCGCAAGAAGCGTTCCGACCGCCGCGAGAACGATGCGGAAAAGTCGCGGCACTACTCCGAAGCGATGGCTCGCATGCTCCAAGGCCGCTTGCACGACATGTTGAAAAAGATGCGTCACTGATGCTCCGGGACGGTGCGTGAGCTGACCTGTGTTTGACACTTGCGGGTTCGGTTCAGGGATCACCCTCGGGGCAGGCACATTGTGACAATTTTGGGAAGGTGACAGTTCTGTGATATCGGCCGCGATGCGGATCGCGCTGTTCATTTTGTGAAGTAACTCTCTTTGCCGGTGTGCGCCGCTGCCTACAGTGTGCTGCGGTTCGCAACCCCAGGAGATAACAATGAGCAATCCGTACGATACAGCCAGCGAGCGGATGTCGATCCTGCCGCCGACGTTGCGCTTCAAGGGCGAGCTCTCGGCCGACGAGGACCTGCTGATTCAAGGCCAGATCGAAGGAACGATCAAACACACCCAGCGCGTCACCGTAGGCAAGGAAGGCAAGGTCAAAGCGAGCATCAGTGCGCAGACGATCAAGGTCGAAGGCACCGTCGAGGGCGACTTGCACGCCGAACGTTCGGTGTATGTGGAGGAGTCCGGCAACCTGCGCGGCAATATTCACGCGCCGTCGGTGTGCCTCGTGGAAGGCTCGAAGTTCAATGGCGCGGTCGACATGGATTCGAAGAAGTCGGCGCAGCTGCGAGGTAAGACGGGAACGTAAATGCTGTCGAAGGACCGCGTGTCAGGATCGTTCTCACCTTGAAGAAATCATTTTGGAGACCTCGTATGCGCAGCTTCGGATTCGATCAACGACAGGAGTCGAGCACGGACACGGTTCGCGTGCCGTCTTTGTCTTCGATGCCTCTGTCTGAATCGCAGACCTCTTCCCCCGCTGCTGAGTCGCCAGCGAAGGCGACCGCACCGGAGCGCAAAGTCGCCGTGCTCGGGCCGACGTTGCGGTTCAAAGGCGAGTTGAGCGCGGAAGAAGATTTCATCTTGCAGGGCCGGATCGAAGGCTCAATCAATCACACCCAGAGCGTCACGATCGGTACCGATGGTTCCGTGGTTGGAAACATCTATGCGCGTGTGGTTGTGGTGGACGGCAGCGTCGAAGGCGACCTGCACGGCGTCGAGTCGGTCGTCGTCCACGAAACCGGCCGCGTCGCCGGCAACATCTTCGCGCCCCGCGTCGGGCTGGTGGATGGCGCCGTGTTCAACGGCCGCATCGATATGACCGGCAACAACGCGGCCCAGTCCGCGCCGGCGTCGGCTTCCAAGAAGAGGGTGGAAAGTCCGACCATCAATCCGGGTCAGCCGTTGTCGGCGGAGGAAACGGAAAAGGTACTCGGCGGAAAATGACCGTGTCCGGTATCACCCTGCGTCCGCGGGGTGATACCACCTGTGGTCGGGTCCTGCTGAATCTTACGGCGAGAAAATGCGAGGATCACCACGCACGTAGAGTTCGCCGTACAAGGTGACCGAACTCTGAGTGGGGTGCAGGACGGGACGACTGCGGCGACCAAGCAAGACGTTTTCGATGCCGCTCCAGACGTCCTCGCCGTCCAACCAAAAAGCTTCATGTATGAGGCTCGCGCCATATACGTGCCCACGCGAATCGATGAAAAGCGTACCGTGTTCGTTGTGCTGATAGCCGACAAAAATGATCTGCGAGTTCAGATATCGGCTCCAGCGCGTTTCAACCGCCATCTGTGATTCTTCATCCCTGAACTCGATATCGCTTGCCGCGCACTCGATGCCCCCCTCGGTAGAACCGACCCTGAGACCGGAAAACGAAGAGAGCACTGCGTACGCAGGATGATTGTTGGGTACGCGAGATGAGACCGGCATCTGCCGATCAGGAACCCATCCAGCCTGCTCAAACATCGAGCAGATCGTCGCCGGTGGCGCCGCGCGAGGCTCGGCGGGCATCGGCTGCGAGCACTCGTTATGCTGCATCTGTCGGCTTCCAGTCGCGCCGAGCGGCGTCTTGAAGTGAAATGTATATCGGCTTGAAGAAGCCATATTCTCTCGACGGAATGCGCTTGGAGATGGCCTGGTACGGGAAGCCGCGAAAGTCCTTTGATCGTCCCTGGAGGGCCAGGGCTGTGCCATAGTTGTCCGTGAGGCGAATCCAACGCATATCAAGGGATTGTGCGCAGAATGCACCGAAGGCAGCGCCGGCTATCTCTATCACGGCTTCGTCGGAGTATCCCTTTTTGTCCGTTGCGCGCATCCATGCTCCAAATGCACTGTCCAGATTGTCGAGAAGCTGGTCGCTAAGTCCAGTGCCGAGAAATGCCACAACAAAGTCTTCAACCAACGCGGCATTCTCGAGTATCGGGGCAAGTTCCCGCTCCGTGAGCGGCACGATGGTCTCGGGTTCCGCCTCGGTCGTAGCTACGAACTGAGAAGACTGTCCCAGTTCGCTCCGCGCGACATAGCGCCTTCGATCAATGACGCGCTTGCCATCCAGTTGCTCGTCCTGCCGCTGAAGGGCGGTCTTCTGCGTCGCACTCCCAAACTTCCGGAGCGCATCGATGATGTTGGAGATGATGGCCATCGATGCAGTCGAACGCCAACGCTCACCCGCCGCGCTGCTTAGCGGGTTCGCCGACCGCAGTGAACTGCATGGTCCAGTTGGTTTCCCAAGTTGCGCCGTCATCGGATGAGAAAGCCTGCTCCCAGCGAGGATCTTCATTCGGACTACAGATCCAGGTAAAGCGGATCTTTATGGCCTTGCCGTCGAAGACGTCATCTGTATAGAACAATCCGGTGCTGCCGCTGAACTTCCCTAAGACGGGTTTGTCGAGCTGCATCGGATTGCGACCATCCAACCACCAGATAGACCAGGTGCCGGTTTTCGCGCAGTAGGAGCGAACTGCGATCGCTCGGAACGTTGCTTCGGGGAAGTGCAGGATGTTGTCTTCGATGTTGCCGAAGCCGCCCAGCGTCTTGCGTGTCGAAGAACGGCCGGAGAACTCGGTCCACGAGGTGCAGCCGGCCAGGCGTTCGTTCAGCCGCCTGTGTTTGACCGTCCAGTCTCCAATGATGAAATCGAAATCTCTGGGCGCGGAGTTCTCGAGGGGAAGAGTCATCTTGGAAGGGGCCCTTGCTGATAAGGGCGACTCGTGACGCCCGACGTTGTGGTCGAGAGGCGTCGCCGCGGAGGTTCTGGTCTCGGCGGCGCGCTTACCTTGTGAATCTTATTTCTGGAGCGATTTTCCCAACTCCTTCGGACTCACCAGTGCATTCAAGAACTCAAACGTGCCCTTGTCAAGAATCTCACGCGCGGCGTTATAAACCCCACTCATCGCCGCCCGGTGTAACGAAGTCGCCAGGCTGATCCGACGCACGCCGGCCTCCTGCAGCTCCGGCACGCTGAAGGACCGCCCGGGAATTCCAACCATGAAGTTCACCGGCTTCGACAACGACGAGCACACCGCACGAACCGCCTTCAAATCCGGCAACCCTGGTGCAAACAACACATCCGCGCCGGCCTTCTCGAACGCCTGCAATCGCTTGATCGTGTCATCGAGATCCGGATGGCCGTGCAGAAAGTTTTCGCAGCGGGCGGTGAGCATGAACGGCGCGCCCAGCGACTTTACTGCTTCCACAGCCGCCGTTACTCGCTCCACGGCCTGGTCGAAGTCATAAATCGGTTTGGTCGGATCGCCCGTGTGATCTTCGATGGATCCGCCCGCCAGGCCCGTCTGCGCGGCAAGTCGAATCGTTTCAGCCACATGGCCGGGTGCGTGACCGAAGCCGTTCTCCAGATCCGCCGCGACCGGCACGGTCACCGCGTCGACCAGTGTCTTGCAGTGAGCGAGTGCCTCGTCTCGAGTGATTTTGCCGTCTTGTCGGCCCAGCGTATTGGCAAAGGCCGCGCTCGACGTCGCGATGGCGGGGAAGCCGAGGCCGGCGAGCAGCATGGCTGAACCGGCGTCCCACGCGTTCGCGATGACGAACGCGCGAGCTTGTTCGTGTAACGATCGGAACGCGGCGGCTTTATCTCTTTGCGTGGCGGTCATGGACGGCGTCTCCAGATGTTCATGTTCGCCGTCACCCTACGCGGAAAACCGGTCAGGCGCTGTCAGGAACTTAAGCTCTCCTCAAGTCGCGGACGCACGCGGCGGGGCGACGGAAGGATGGCGCAATCGGCGATACAGCGCTCGTACCCGCATGTACAGATCCGGGTGCCGCGCCAGCCAGTGCCGGATTCTGGGCACGACGCGCAGGTGATATCGCAACCGCCCGCTTGGCGGCACCCGTTCACCCAAGCCTTCCTCGATGGTGTAGATGCAGGGATTGCAGGTTCCGCACGGCTGGCCGCGGCGCGGGCGATGGCAGAACCAGGTGAGCTTCATGATTTCGTCGAAGCCGCCGGCGCGCGCTTCGGCCTGCATTTGCCGCTTGGTCATATCGAACAGCGGGAAGCGGAACGTTTTGAACAACTCGTAGCGGCAGTCGCCGGCGAAGCGTGGATCGAGTCGATAGCGATCGGGGCCGATCAGCTCGACGAGCAGCTCGCGGGCTTTATCGTCGCGGTGAATGGACAGCTCCATGCCCTCGATGCCGTGCTGGCGGCAATAGCGCGCCAGCCATTCGTACTGACCGCCGATGAAGCCGATGGCGAGGCAACGCTCGTAGTAACGCTGAGTTTCGGCGTCCGCCTCGATGTCGGCGAGCTGGCACTCGAGGGTGTCGGCCAATCTGACAGCCGCCTCGGGCCAGCGCTTCAGCAATGCCTGCCGGATCAGTCGCATCGCTTCGCGCTCAGCGGGGACGGCCGGCCGATAGTGCAGGCTGTCGAGGATGTAGTAGGGCTGAACCTCTTGCTGCTCACGAAGCAGCAGAGTCAGCAACCGGAAGGTGGAATCCCAACCTCCCGTCCACAAAAGCGGCGTCGTTGCCATGCGTGTACCTGCCGAGGGCATCTTTGCCGGCCGAAAAGTCTAACGGCGTGCGGCCGCCGCCAGACTCAGGGAATGACGAACCTTAGGCCATGACGAATCGGAGCGGCCCATCGTTCCCTCGCGCTATAAAAAACTGCTGTCGACGTCGTACGACAGTTTGCATCGGCGCACGCAGCGGCCGCAGCATCCGCTACACTTCGCCTCGGCAAAGTCCCCCTGGCCCGTGCGAAAGTCAGCGATGAATAAACCCCTCGAAGCTGTGAAAGAACCAGCCGTTGAAATCCGTTTCGGCCAGGTCGGTCTGGCGCAGGTGCGCATTCGCACCACCGATGCGGGGGTCATTCTCGATGAGTTGACCGGTCGCGTAGCTTCGGCGCCGCAGTTTTTCGAGCGGACCGCCGTGTGCCTGGACCTGAGCGCGCTGGAAAAAGAGCCCACGATGAGTGAAATGCGTGGCGTGTTCGATGCCGTGCGTCGCGCCGGCATGCTCGCGGTCGGATTGGCCCACGGCACGCAGGCGGTCGACACGCTGGCTCGTTCGCTCGATGTTCCGGTGTTGACGCAGTTTCGCGTGCAGGGCAAAGCCACGCCGGTGCAGCCGCCGGTGAAAGAAGTGCCCAAGGCGCCGCCGCCGCCGGTCGAGGCGCCGGTATTGCACCCGCCCTCATTGATGCAGCATCAGCCGGTTCGTTCGGGGCAGCGCGTCTACGCACGCAATTCGGATCTGGTGGTCACCGCAACGGTGGGCGCCGGCGCCGAAGTGATTGCCGACGGTTGTGTACATATCTATGGAACGCTGCGCGGGCGCGCCGTGGCTGGAGCCCGGGGCGAAGTCACCGCACGCGTGTTTTGCCAGGAATTCCATGCCGAGCTGATCTCCATCGCCGGCGTGTTCCGGGTGTTCGAGACCTTGCCGCCCGAGCTGGCCGGCAAGCCCGTGCAAGCCTGGCTGGATGGCGACGATCTGCGCTTCGCCCGCATCGGTGGCTGAAGTGCAGACCCGCCCGATCCTTCCTTCGACATCGAATACTCACCAACTTCCTCACTCTACTTCAAGGGGAGAGTCCCACTTTGACTGAAATCATCGTTGTAACTTCCGGCAAGGGGGGCGTCGGCAAGACGACCACGTCAGCCAGCGTCGCTTGCGGCCTGGCACGCCGAGGCAAGCGGGTCGCCGTCATCGATTTCGATATCGGTCTGCGCAACCTCGACCTCATCATGGGATGCGAGCGCCGCGTCGTTTACGACTTCGTCAACGTCATCCAGGGCGATTGCACGCTCAAGCAGGCGTTGATCAAGGACAAGCGCATCGAGACCCTGTTCGTCCTGGCCGCCTCGCAGACGCGTGACAAAGATGCGCTGTCGATGGAAGGCGTGCGCAAGGTGTTCGACGAACTGATCGCCGACGGCTTCGAATACATCATTTGCGATTCGCCCGCCGGCATCGAAAAGGGCGCGCACCTCGCCATGTACTACGCCGACCGCGCCATCGTGGTCGTGAATCCGGAAGTTTCCTCGGTGCGTGACTCCGATCGCATCCTCGGCCTGCTCTCCAGCAAGACGCAGCGCGCCGAGAAGGGCGAGGAGAAGGTGAAGGAACATCTGCTGCTGACCCGCTACAGCCCGCGTCGTGTCGCCACCGGCGAGATGATGAGCGTCGGGGACGTCAAAGAAATTCTCGGTCTCGATGTGATCGGCGTGATTCCGGAGTCGCCGGATGTGCTGTCGGCGTCCAATGCCGGCACGCCGGTCATCCTGAACGACCAGAGCGACGTCTCGAGGGCCTACGAGGACGCGGTCGGCCGGCTGCTGGGCGACACCTTGCCGCTACGGTTCCTCGAAGAACCGAAGAAGGGCTTCCTGGCCCGCATGTTCGGAGGTTGAGAATGGGACTACTCGCATTCTTCCGCCGCTCCCAGCCGACCGCCAACGTCGCGAAGGAGCGGCTACGTATCATCGTTGCCCAGGAACGTACCGCGCGGGGCGGTCCAGACTACCTGCCGACGCTGCGGCGTGAGCTGATGGAAGTGATCCGCAAGTACATCAATGTCGATCCCGAGGCCGTGCAGATCAACCTCGAGAAAGAGGACGGTCACGAGGTGCTGGAATTCAGCGTGGCGCTGCCGGAGAAGGGCAAAGCGTAGCTGCGATAACTAACAGAGATCACCGGATACATGGATGTATCCCGCCGCCACAGGCGGCGGCGAGCAGCAACAAGTCGCGCCTTTTTGCTGGCTCGCTCGAGGGGCGTGGCAGGATGCCCGATCCCGAGTAAAAAGTGACGCGCAGCGAGTCGATGATCTGCGCGTCGCAGATCGCTGTTCTTCAGCTGGCCCGCCGCATTTCCTCTTGATACAGGGCCACCTCTTCCTTCATGGCGCGCGCCACGCTGGGCCGCTTCAGCATGCGCTGGAAGTAATCATTCACCGCCGGCCACTGTTTCAAGTCGACGCCGCTGAATGCGCTCCAGTTCAGGATGGTCGTGAGGTACGCGTCGGCGATGGAAAACCGGTCGAGCGCGAACTCGTGCGTGGCGAAGTGATCCTGGAGCAGCGCGAAGCGGGACGGGATCTTGGTTCGCGCATATTCCTTCGCGCCTTCAGGTGCCTTCTGATCCAGCAGCGCATTGAAAATGCCTTTGTGCAGTTCCGTGCCGATGAAGCCCAGCCACTGCTGCATGCGGGCGCGTTGCAGTCCCGATGCGGGCGCGAGCTGCGCGTCGGGGAAGCGCTCGGCGATGAACTGCAGAATAGCCGTGTTCTCCGTCAGAACGGCGCCATCGCCGACGCTCAGGGTGGGGACCAGCATCAAACGATTGATTTCGGCGAAATCGCGGCCGGTGTTGAGCACGCGCTTGGCCTTGAGGTCCACCTGCGTGAACTCGGCCGGCGCGCCGGCTTCATACAGCGCAATGCGGGTGGCGAGCGAGCAGGCAAGAGGTGAGAAGTACAGATTCATGGACAGGCTCCGGGTCTGGTGGGTTTTTGTACCGACCGATATATAATTCGTCCACCGGTCGTCGGCGGTCAAGTATTTTTATGCGAAATGGTACATAAAAAAGCAACGCGAGCTCGCGGCCGGCCGCGGGCGTATGACCCCGCCGCTGCGCTGACCGGGGCGCGGGATGCCTTCTGGGACCAGGGGTATGCGGCTACATCGCTCGATGTACTCAGCGATGCCACCGATATGAACCGACCCAGCATGTACGCGGCGTTTGGCGACAAGCGCTCGCTGTATCTGCAGACGCTCGATCGTTATATCGCTGACGGCGCGGCAGCTCTAAAGCAAACGCTGAGTCGCGAGCACTCGCTCGCAGAGGGGCTGCAGCGCTTTTATGAGAACGCGATATCGCTCTATCTGGAGCAGGGCGGACCCCGTGGCTGTTACTTGATATCCACTGCTACCACCGAAGCCGCACAGGATCCGGAAGTAGGGAAGAAACTTTTGGGCGCGCTGCGTGGCTTGGATCAAGCAATCGAACTGCGGCTGAGTGATGCCAAGGCCGCTGGTGAACTGGATCCGTCCGCAGATCCCGCCGCGCTGGCACTGATGGCCTCGGCGGTGCTGCACACCATCTCCGTTAGAGCGCGCTCTGGGGAATCGCGAGCGGCGCTCGAAGCCATCGCCGACAGGGCCATCGAGCTGATCTGCGGTAACTTCCGCAGCTGACAGAGCTGGGCTATATTGCACGCCATATGACCGCCCGCCGAATCATCGGAATTCAAATTCGCCGCCCGGCATCTGCGGATGCCGGGGTGTCGATGCGAATTGTGAATTCAGGTGAATCAGAGGCGATCAATCATGCAAGTCGGCAATGCTGCAGCTCTGCGGCTCAAAGCGGTGGTGGAAGCGGATCCAGGCGCACTGGTCCGCGTACTGCAATTCTTCCAGGCGCGTAACCTCATCCCGCGCACGGTCGCGAGCGAACGGCTCGGCGACGAATATCTCCAGATTCAGATCGAGCTCGATCCGGCCGAGCTGGCCGATGACGGCTTCCGCATCGTCGTCTCCAAGATCAACGAGTTGCCCATCGTCCTGGCCGCCGTCGCCTGCGACTGAGCTTCACTCCGGGCCCCAATGCACCGGGCACATGGACGTGCAGGAGCTGGCTCTTTCGCCGCCCCTCATTCGTCTTACGGGGGCGGTGTCGGAATCCGTCATACTGCATCGTCCTTGGTTCATAGAGGAGTTAACCATGCTGTATGCGGTCATTTGCTACAACTCGGAGTCGGTCGTCGGCGCGTGGTCGAAGGAGAAGGACGACGCCGTGATGGCGCATCATCAGGGCGTGCTCGCGAAGTTTGCTGCCAAAGGCAAGCTCGGTCCGGTCGCTCGTCTCATGCCGACCACCACGGCCACCACCGTACGCACCGGTCGTGAAACGGTGGTGCTCGACGGGCCGTTCGCCGAGACCAAAGAGCAAATGCTCGGTTTCTACCTGTTCGATTGCGACACCCTTGACGAAGTCATCGCCGCCGCGCGCGAGCTGGTGCACGAGCCCGGCTGTATGGAAATTCGTCCGGTGCAGTTCTTCGACGCAGGTGTGCTGAAAACTGCCGCCGCTGAATGAGTGCTCGCATGAGCGACTTGAGCTGGATCGACGCTGCGATCACGGGAGCGCGGCCACAGGCGGTCGCAGCGCTGTTGCGCTACTTCCGCAATCTCGAGACCGCCGAAGAGGCGTTTCAGGAGGCGTGCCTGCGCGCCTTGCAGAAGTGGCCGGTGAATGGCCCGCCTCGCGATCCGGCGGCATGGCTGATTCTGGTCGGGCGCAATTTCGCGCTCGACGAGGTGCGTAAACGCAGCAAGCAGCAAGCGTTGCCCGATGAAGAAGTCCTTTCCGATACCAGCGATGCCGAAACTGCCATGGCCGACCGACTCGACAGCGAGGACTACCGCGACGACGTGCTGAGGCTGTTGTTCGTGTGCTGCCACCCGGACTTGCCGGCGACTCAGCAAATCGCGCTGGCCTTGCGCATCGTTTCGGGCTTGTCGGTGCAGGAGATCGCGCGCGCATTCCTGGTCGGCGAAGCGGCGATGGAGCAACGGATCACTCGTGCGAAACGTCGGATCTCACAAGCCGATGTGCCGTTCGAGACGCCAGGCGCGGTGGAGCGGGCGGAGCGGTTGTCCACGGTCGCGGCGATGATTTATTTGCTGTTCAACGAAGGCTACTCGGCGAGCGGCGGTGAGTTGCACATTCGCGAGCCGCTGTGCGAGGAGGCGATCCGTCTGTCTCGGCTGCTGCTGCGACTGTTTCGCGGCAATCCGGAGATCCTTGGTCTGAATGCGCTGCTGTTGTTACAGCACGCGCGAGCGCCGGCGCGTCTCGATGCGGAACAGAACATTGTCCTGATGGAAGATCAGGATCGTCGCTTATGGCGGCGCGAGTTGATCGCTGAGGCATTCGCGCTGCTCGATAAAGCCGTTCGCTTGCAGCAGCCCGGCCCGTATCAGATCCAGGCGGCGATTGCGGCCGTTCACGCGCGGGCGCCGCGCTCGGAAGATACCAACTGGAACGAGATCGATCGGCTGTATGCGTTGCTGGAAACGATTCAGCCATCGCCGGTCGTGACGTTGAATCGCGCGGTCGCGGTCATGAAGTGCGAAGGGCCCGAGGCGGCTCTGGCCATGATCGAGCCGCTCGAGTCGGCGCTGTCCAGTTACTTTCATTTCCATGGATTGCGCGGTGGTCTGCTGATGCAGCTGAACCGCAACGATGAGGCGCGAGTGGCGTTCGACAAGGCAATCTCGTTGGCGAACACTGCGGCCGAAGCGGCGCACATTCGCACGCACTTGGATAAGCTCGCGGCTGAAGGGAAGAAGCGGCAGACGCACTAGCCGCAGCACTCTTTCAGAAACTGCTTTCCCCAGGCCCGGAATATGAAGGTCGCGCGGCGGTCGATCGGCAGCGGCTATTTCAATGGACGACCAGCCTTCGGATCGACATACGCGATCTGCTGACCGCGCAGCTCGTAAGCCTGTTCGTCCACATCGTCGCTGAACAAATCTGTCGGCTCGATCTTCAACTTCTCGCGCAGGCGCTCCATCACCTGCTCATGCGATTCGACCTGGCTGCTTGCCAGAATATGCGCAACCGCCTCGCCGCGCTTCACTAGCTCGCGTGCCACCAGGATGGTGCGGTGGCAATCGAGCGGATCCTTTTCTGCGCACATGATCGCGACCGTGTGCGACTTCGCGGCCGTTAACAGCCGGTCGATGCCTTGTCGGAAAAGGTCCGTCGCCGCGAGCTTGCGATAACTAACCCGCCCTTCGTCGTAGCACGATGGGTCTTTGCTCCGCGCCCCCAGTTCCTCGCCAAGGAACAGATACTCGATCCCTTCCTTGCGGAGCGCCTCGACTAGCGCGTCGCGCCGGAACTGCGGATTGAACCGGCTGTAAGGCGTTGATCGCACGTCGGCTAGCAGGGTCACGCCCGGGCCACTCAGCAGCTTCAGGAAGTGCCCGATCCGGTGGTTGGAGTGGCCGACGGTATAGATCATGAGCCGGGCAAAAAGTTATGACGACCCTGTCGGAATCGCGGCGCCCCGTTCGTCCTGGGAGTATCAACCCACGCCGGAGCCGTGCGATGAAGAATAACCCAATCGTGTCCCGGGAAGAGTGGCTGGAAGCCCGCAAGAGCCTGCTGCAACGAGAGAAGGAACTGACTCGCCTGCGCGATCAACTGAGCGCCGAGCGACGCGGGCTGCCGTGGGTGCGCATCGAGAAGCCGTATGTGTTCGAAGGCCCGCAGGGCCGCCGGACGCTGGCGGATCTGTTCGACGGCAGCAGTCAGTTGATGACATACCACTTCATGTTCAGCCCGGGCTGGCCGCACGGTTGCCCGAGCTGCTCGTTCCTCTCCGATCATATCGACGGCGCGCTCGTTCATTTGAAACAGCGCGACGTGAAGTTGATGGCGGTGTCGCGCGCCCCGTACTCGCAGATCGCCCCATTCAAGCACCGCATGGGCTGGCAGTTCGATTGGGTGTCCTCGCACGGCACGGATTTCAACTACGACTTCCAGGCCTCGCACACACCGCAGGACATTTCCAACAACACGGCTCATTACAACTACGAGCTGCTCGAGTATCCGGCCGAGGAAACTCACGGCATCAGCGTTTTCTACAAGGATGCCGCCGGCGAGGTCTTTCATACGTATTCGAGCTACGCCCGTGGCTGTGAGATGTTCGTGAACACGTACAACTTCCTGGATATCGCCCCCAAGGGGCGCGACGAGGGGGCGTTCGAATTCCCGATGGCCTGGGTCCGGCACCACGATCGCTACGGCGCCGATCCGGTTGGGTCGAGCGTCACCCACGACATTCGCGACGAGGAGACCGCCTGATGTGCCCAGCATGTTTTGCCGCGGCAGCATGGATTGCCGCAGGAGCCAGCTCAGCCGGTGGATTGACGGCCTTCGTCATCACTCGCCGGCGTTCCCGCAAGAACGCGAAGGCGGAGCAGCGTCCGTCGACTGCAGAGAAGAAGGCCGACTAACTCTCGACCAATTCCTGCGGCGGCGTCACCGCGAGCTCGGCCCAGTCGAGCTCCTGCTCCAGCGCGTGAAAGACATCGTCGTCGATCGCGCCCTCACTTCGCAGCTCCGCGAGCTTGTTGCGCTTGGCCGCGATGTTATGGCGGCGCACGGCATCGAACTCGCTCACGTCGCGAGGATGGCTGCCCGCTTCGGCGATCTTTCTTTCCTCTTCGTAGGTCTCGCGAAGGCGAGCTGCCACGATGTCGTCTCGGTCCGCCATGCTGTTGAGCGCCGCGTCCAGCAGCAGCAATCGGGCCGCCGCAAGTTCCTTGGCAAAGGAGCGATCGGGCGGAAACGACAGGTGGCGAATCAACGG
The DNA here is from genome assembly GCF_004138335.1 of Peristeroidobacter agariperforans. GTDB lineage: Bacteria > Pseudomonadota > Gammaproteobacteria > Steroidobacterales > Steroidobacteraceae > Steroidobacter > Steroidobacter agariperforans. The sequence continues at coordinate 1,729,669 of NZ_RYFW01000001.1, forward strand.
CCGCAGCGTCAGACCCTGCACGACCAACGTGCCGAGCACGACTGCGAAGGCGCTCAGCACGATCAAGTCGCGTTCCGGAAATGTGCCGGGCAGAGACATCGCGGTCGCCAAAGTCACCAGCCCGCGCATGCCACACCACGAGACGAGCACGGCGTGGGCGTTGCTGCTGAATGTCGGCTTGCCACGCTTCGATTTCACGAAGGCGCTGGTTCGCATATACAACATCACCCACGCGAATCTCACCACCACGACGACGCCGAACACGATGCCGGCGAAACCGCAGGCTTCCCAGATCTCGGCGGGATTCAACCGGCTGAGGATCTCGCTCGCTTGCAGGCCCATCAGGAAGAAGGCCAGCACATTCAGCAAGAACACGACGGCCTCCCAGACTGCGTAGGTGTGCACTCGCTCGCGAGGCGGCGTCCGCGTCGGCACGATGTGGGCGACCGTCATGCCGTGCGCAACTACGCAGAGAATGGCCGATAGGTGTAACCGCTCTGCAAGGATCCAGGCGCCGAAAGTGGCCACGAAGGTCATCAATGTCGAGCTCAACGTGCCTGACATCCAACGCATCATCCACGCGAGCGTCGCGCCGATCGCGATGCCCAACAGAATTCCTCCGGGCACGGCGAATGCGAGTTCGGGAATCGCGTGAGTGGCCGGCCTATCGGAGGTGGCGATGTTCACAGCCGCGGCGAAGATCAACAGGGCCACGCCATCGTTGAGCAGGCTTTCGCCTTTCAACACGCTGACCATGCGGCGAGGGATCTCGGCACGGGCGAGCATGGCGGCAGCGGCTGCTGCGTCGGGTGGAGCAACGATGGCGCCGAGTGCGATCGCCGCCGCGAGCGGCATTCCCTGGAGTGCAACCGCAGTCCAGGCGACGGCTGCCGTGGTCAGGATTACTGCGACTCCGGCCAGTGCCACCAGCGGCCGCCAATTTCGGCGCAGCTCTCTCGGCGGCAAATCGAACGCCGAATCCAGCAACGCCGGCGCGATGAACAAGGCCAGCGCCAGCTCCGGCTCGATGAGGAGATGCGGCGCCCAAGGCAGCAGCGCGATTACGACGCCGGCCACGGCCAGCATGGTCGGGTAGGGAACAGCGAAGCGCCGGGTCACCTGCAACAGCAGGATGGCGACGAACAGGAGCACGAGCAAAGTCTCGAAAAAAGCCATGACGGTGCAGTGCTCCGGTTTAAGGGCGGTCACATTCCAAAGTGCAGGCCATCTTGACTCTAATTTTATGAAGGCCGCTAGAGGCGCCGGTACAGTGGCGACCTGTATTCCAAAAAACAGGGTGGCCGGATGATCAACTCACCGCGGGTGGCCAGGGTTCTGATGACGGTAGCGATTGCTGGCGCGCTGGGAGCGTGTGGCAAAGCCGAGCCGCCGGTCCAAGCGCCTGCGCCGAGCCCGGTCAAACTCACTGCGGGCATGCAGGACATCATGAGAGACATGATCGATCCGTCTGCGGACTTCCTATGGGAATCGGTCAGCACGACCGAAACTGCAGAAGGTGTCGAGGAGAAGCAGCCGCGCACCGATGAGGAATGGGCCGAAGTGCGCAAGCACGCGATCATCCTGGCCGAGGCTGCGAATCTGCTGCTGCTCGATGGCCGGCATGTCGCGCGCGAAGGCAAACAACTCGAAGATCACGGTACGCCAGGAAATTTGACAGCCGAGCAAGCCGAAAAAGCCATCGCGGCGGATCGCGCAACGTTCGTGGGCTTCGGCCAGGCGTTGCACGATGTGGGTGTTCAGTTCCTCAAAGCTGCCGAAGAGCGCAGTCCGCAAGGAATCATGGACGCCGGCGAAACCATGGATCAGGTGTGCGAAGGCTGCCACCTGAAGTTCTGGTATCCCGGTCAGGTCATTCCGCCGCTGCCGGACCAGGCTCCCGAAGAGAAGTAAGCACCGCTATTTGAAGCGGCCGATCCAGGTGTCGAAGTCGTTGAGCATGGAGCTGAGCAGTTTGCTCGTGTCTTCGCTCACCAGCTTGCCATCGCCATCGAACAGCTTGCCTGCCTCTGCCAGATAGACCTCCGGCATCGGCATCACCGGAACGCCGAGGACGGACAACGTCAGGCGCAGCTGCTGATGCGCACCCATCGCGCCGAGCTTGCCGGGGGTGAGCGAAATCACGGCTGCGGGCTTGCCGCGCCAGGCGCTTTGTTTTGGCGGGCGCGAGCCGACATCGATGGCGTTCTTCACACCGCCTGGCATGCCGCGGTTGTATTCGGGCGTGATGAACAGAATCGCATCGCTGCTCTTCACTTGATTGCGGAACGTGGTCCACGCCGGCGGCGGCGTGTCCGTTTCCAGGTCCTGGTTGTATAGCGGCAGCTCGCCGATGCGGATCTCCGTGAGCTGGAGCGATGGCGGCGCGATCTCGACGATCGCCCGAGACAACATGCGGGTGTACGCGCCTTTGCGAAGGCTGCCGACGATGAAGCCGACGTTGGTCATGGAAAGCTCCCGGTCAAGGTTGAGTCTGCGGCACGCGTCGAAGCAAGCTCATGTCGTAGCCGAGCGCGCGCACTCGGTCTGTCAGCGCGTCGTATTCCACCGCCGAAATGCGCGGGGTGCGCGCCATGATCCATACATAGTCCCGCTGCTCGCGGGCAATGATGGTTTGTTGATATTGCGAATCGAGGTAGACGATGACGTAGTCCGCCTGCATCGGCCAGACGAACTGCATGCCCCACTCGGCGTTGCTCCGAGTGTCACGGACGAAGCCCTTGGGCTGATAAGTCTTGCGCGGCCCGTCGGGCGAATCCTGATTGAACGTGAAGGTCGTGACGATCGTGCCGTCGGAGCGCAGCCGGTACGATTCGACGGCGTTATAGGCGCCTTTCTCCAGGAAGGTCGGAATGTGAGCGATGACGTACCAGTCGCCCATGTACCGAGGCAGGTCCACGCTCGCCACCGGCTGCAGCGGCGGCCCCGGCGGCGTCGCCTGGCACGCGGCCAGCGACAGCGAGCTGGCCAGCAGCGCGCACTGGAGCAGCAGGGAGATTCTCTTCATGATCCACCCATCTTAGTATCGAATCGCGCCGGGTCGCCATTCGTTCCATTGCGGGATTCGGCGGGATTCGAGGCTCGGATGTTAGGATGACGCCATGTGTGGTCGTTATGTCTCTCCCGAAGAAGCCGCGATCGAGCGCGCGGTCGAAATCCAGCGTCGCAGCTGGGCGTCGCGGTTTCGATCGCAGGGATTGTTCGGCGTGCGTTACAACGTATCGCCGACCGATCCCGTGCCGGTCGTGCGCGTGGTGCGCGAATTCGAGGGTCAGCGCGAAGGCGCTCACCTGCGTTGGGGTTTGATCCCGCACTGGGCCCGCGGCAAGGCCATGGGCAACACCATCAACGCGCGCATCGAGACGCTGCAGACCAATTCATCTTTTCGAGATGCCTGGCGGCGGGGGCAGCGCTGCCTGGTGGCTCTATCCGGCTTCTATGAATGGCAGGCTCAGCCGCCGGACTGGCAAGTCGCTGTGCCTTACTACATTACCGTCGTCGATCAGGATCCCTTCTTCCTCGCCGGCCTGTGGGATCGGTCAGTGACCGACTCAGGCGAAGTCATCGAGTCCTGCACCGTCATCACCATGCCGGCGAATGAGTTGATGGCTGATATTCACAACTCAAAGAAGACTGCCGGCAAGCGCGTGCTCCTGCCGCAGGAAGACCGACGCATGCCCGCGATCCTCGCCCAGGAAGATCACGAGACCTGGCTCACAGGCACGCCCACCGAAGCCTTCTCGGCGCTCAAACAGTTTCCCTCCGGAATGATGTTTGCTTATCCGGTGAGCAATCTGGTCAACAGCAACCGCAACGACGGCCCGGACTTGATCAAGCCTCGCGGCGAAGAGGGCGGGCAGTCGGATTTGTTTAGCTAGTCGATCGCCGCCGCGCCGGGCTTCAGTCATGGCGCCCCCCTGATACCAATATGCAGCATCTATTGGTATAGGCAGACATGCAACGAACCACGCGTAAGCCATGCGTGAGTTCGCCATATTGGTGTCGGCATGTCTCAATCGAACTCTCAGTCTCCCACCAGGCAAATTCTTCGTGGTCTGTTCGAGCTGCGGCCGGCGCCGGCGGGGCGGGTGTGGTTTTCGTTGCGGGCGGCGCTGTGTATGGGGGCGCCGATTCTCACTGGCTGGCTTGCAGGTGATACGTCTGCGGGGTTGATGGCTTCGATCGGTGGGTTCACGGCGCTGTACGGCAGTGGGCGTCCTTACTTCAGCCGCGCGATGCAGCTCGCAGTGATCGCGTTCGCTTTCGCGTTCAGCGTGGGCATCGGAATCTGGGTGGCCCCGGTCGGTTGGGCGGTGGTCATCGCAGTCGCGGCACTCGCGATGATCGCGACCTGGTTGAGTAACGCGCTGCAGATCGGGCCGCCCGGCGCGTACATGTTCGCGCTTGCATGTGCGGCCGGCACGGCGATGCCGGCAGCGCACATCGGGCCGGTGGGAGCAGCGGTGTTAGTACTCGGCGGCGGAGCGTTCGCGTGGGTATTCCATATGGCCGGCGCGTTGATCTCCTATCGCGCACCCGAGCGAAGTGCAGTGACCGCGGCGGGCAGAGCAGTGATCGGCTATATCAACTCGGTCGGCAATCCAGAAGAAAGCGCAGCTCGTTTTCGCGCGGCCTTCGCTTTGCATCGGGCCTGGACGACGTTGGTGAATCATCAGCCTTCGCAAGTGCCTGCTGTCGGTGCCGTCGCGCGGCTTCGCGCTTTGAATCGGGAGATACATCTGCGCTTCGCCGAGGCAATGGGCGACGCGAGTCGTCATCAATCGCCGCGCCCGCAACTCACCGAAGATCTGCACAAGTTCATCGGGCAGGTGCGTGATCCGCAAACTGTCCCGGCCCTGGATGGGAACGCCATCCCGCTCGGTCATCCCAGCGCCGGCGCCGCAATGCTCGAAGCGCTGCAGCCTGGCTCCAATCCAATGCGCGTGATCGTGCGTGTGGGTGTCGCCGCCGTCCTCGCCGGTGCGCTTACGTCGATATTTCATTTCGAGCGCGCGTACTGGGCAGTGGCCGCGACCGTGCTGATGTTGCACCAGGGATTCGATTGGATGCGCACGCTCCAGCGAAGCATCGAGCGACTGCTGGGCACCTGGATTGGCTTGCTGCTCGCCGGCGCCATTCTCATCATTCATCCACAAGGCGTGTGGCTCGCGCTGACGATCATGGCGCTCCAGTTCACTATCGAGATGCTTGTGACGCGCAACTACGCGCTCGCGGTCGTGTTCATCACCGGCGCAGCGCTGACGATCGCCGCAGGCGGCCATCCCGTCGAGGATGCAGGCGGTTTTCTGTGGGCGCGAGGCATCGATACGTTGGTGGGATGCGTCCTCGCGCTGATCGTGTTTCGGCTGCTGCCGCCTCGCTCTACAGCACGTCAGATTCCAGAACAGTTGGCGCGTGTGTTGCGATCTGTAGCAGAGACGACGGGCCATCTCGCTCGCGGCGAAGTCACAACGCCCGACGCCAGGAAATCCCGCCGCGCATTGCAACTCGCGAGCTTCGCACTCAACCACGCTTATGAAGACAGCTTGGTGGCATCTCGCTCTCAGCGCTCTGCCGCCGAGGAGCTGTGGCCGGTAATCGCGGCCGTCGAACGTCTCGCCTATCGCGCACTCTCAACGTGCTGGGCCATCGAGCAGCTTGGCGGTGGTGCAGCCCGAGAAACTGCGGCGTCGATGTTCGTCAACGATGGAGCCGCGCGAGTGCGTGGAGCGATCGACGGAATCATCTCGGCGATCACGCAAGGCGGCGCATTGCCGGCCCTGCCAGCACTGCCTCATGTGCTGGAGATGGAGCTGGTCGATCTGCACCATTGCTTGCAGCGATATTCGGGGGTCACTGGAGCGGTCATCTCCTGAGCAGCGGCGGATAAATGTAACGCGCCGCTTGATCAGAGCGACTCAGAATCGGCAGTCATTGATTGCCTTGCGCATCGATGCCGGCATCGAGCGATGGTGCCGGAGCTTGCAGCGATGCCTCCGGCTCGGGCTCCGATTCCACCGCTGAGCTTGGCAATTGTTCCGGCTCTGAACGCGACAATGCCTCAAGGCCGGGCGCTGACTCCGAGTTCGACTCTGAGTCCGGGTCCGGCACTCGCACTGTCTGCAACTCCGGCGCCGACTGAGGCTCAGGCTTCGCCAGGGCCGTCGCGACCCAGGACATTTCTTCCGGCGGTGGAGCTTCGGCAGAGATGGGGCCATCTGCACCTCCTGTATCGGAAGGCTCCACCTTTGCTGCGGCGGACGCGTCCGCTCCCGCTAACTGTGCTTTCAGCGCGGTGACCGCGGCGGACAGCTTTGATTCCCAAGCAGGGTCCTTCCAGACGGCGTACCCCGTCGCCGTCAGTCCGGCGCCGACCAACAACAAGCCGCCAAAACGAAACGACCGCTTCGAGCGTGGCAACTGCATCTCCGCCAGCATCTCGTTGTACGATCGGAAGCGCTTCCGCGGCGATGTCGCCATCGCTCGCATCAGCGCCTTTGCATAGCGTTTCGGCAGGTCGCGACGAATCGAATCGATCGGCTGCACCGCGCCGGTCGGCAAGGTGCCAGCCAATAGTTCATACAGCACCACACCGAGCGCATACTGATCGGTGCGCCAGTCCACCTTCTTCGAACCGACGCGCTGTTCCGGCGACATGTAATAAGCCGTGCCGAGCGTCACGCCGGTCTGCGTCATCTGAGAATCGCTCGAGGCCCGCGCGATGCCGAAGTCCATCAGCTTGACCGTGCCATCGTCGGCCAGCCAGATGTTCTCCGGCTTGATGTCCCGGTGCATGATGTAACGATGCGCGTAATCGAGTGCATCGATCAGCTGATGTGCGATGTCCGTGACCTCGGCAATGCGGAACGCGCGATTCTTCCTGCGATACTGTTCGATCTGATGGCGCAGCGTGTGACCTTTCAGCCGCTCCATGGACAGGTAGTAGATGCCGCCGCTGGTGCCAACGTCATGCACGCGCACGATGTTGGGATGAGACAGGCTGCAGGAGACTTTTGCCTCGGCGAGGAAACGATCCTTGGCCGCGCTGCTGAATTGCAAGTCGTGCCGCAACACTTTGATCGCCACGTCTTCACCTTTCAGACGATCGCGTGCGGCGTACACACAGCCCATGCCCCCTTCCCCGAGCAATGCGCCGATCTCCAGACGACCCGCGATGACTGCGCCGGGCTCCATGCGAACGAATACATCTGGGGAAGATGCAGAGGACTGCATCGTGCCCGAGCGGATCACAGTCGCCGGCGCTTCATCTGATTTCGCGCGGTGGCCTGTGCCGGTGAGCATTTCATAAGCCTTGCCCAACTCGGCGAGCTCGGCGCCGTGGGCGCTGCGCTCTTGTTCGGACTGCGCCGACATGAGCTTGTCCTGTAGCACAGCCAGCCGTTCGCCATATGCCTGTGCCACTCTGACTCGATCCTTGTTGTCATTCAGGCCCAGCAGGGCCAGCGCCGCTTTCTTGTTCATACCCGAGAGGTGTCCGCGTGATTCGTGCCCCGACTCGGTCTCGCGGGACGATGGTACTGAACGCGAGGCTGGCATCGCGTGGACGAACGTTCGCGGCTGTGACACGAGAGGGGGAGGCTGACCAATCATCCAAGTTCGAGCGGCGGTCAACTTTGGTTTCATGCGCACGGTGAGGCGCATGCTTTTGAGAACTGCGTCTGCTAAACCTCGAGCTTTCGGCAATAAGCTTCCAATCACTTCCTTCGGCGAACTCGGAGCATTCGCCTCGTCAGAACGTCCGGTCCTGCATCGCAGATACTTGTCAGGTCAGATGAGTAGTTCGAATGTTCGCGTCGAAAACCGAAATCGTCCTGTACAGCGTGCTGGCGGTCGGAATATTCGTCGGGCTCCATTTCGATGTTTCTGTCTGGCTGCTGATTGGCTTTGCCACCTTGATCGGAGTGGTCGATAGCTCGCTCGGGCGGCGACGGAAGGGCGAGCAACGCAAAGGCACACGAGCGCTCGGCCCCAACGTGCAGGACTGGGCGTTGCTAGGTACGAGCCTGGCATTCTGTGCGGTCGCGCTATTGCTTGTGACGCACGATTGGCGCGCCGCTGTCGTCACAATCACATTCTTCGGTTCGTGCGCACTCGTCTTTTGGACGAACATCCTTCGCAAGCGACGCGAGAAGCAGTGGCAGGGAGCAACGGTAAAGGTCGCGGGCCGCGTCAATATCTATGCGAAAGGCGCTCACATGCCGGCGATCGCGTTCGGGTGCATGTTCGTCGGATCGGTCTGCTGCTTCATCGGCATCGACTATCCGCTGCTCTTTCGGCTGCTGGGCGCGTTCATCGCGTTGGTCGGTGTCGGTGTCGGCGTCGCGATTGCGCTTGCGCTCGGGTTCTACCGGCGCCAGTACCTGCGCTTCGATCCCGACGCAATTACGTTCGGCGAACGCACGTACCGCTATCAGGTCGGCTGGGACAACATCGCAGACGTGGTTTCGATCGAGTATGCGGACAACCCCTTCGTCGGCATACGACTGTGCAATGCCGAGATCGTCACGATCGACCCCGGGCAAGAGACGGAAGCCTTCCGCAAACACGTCGCGAGCAACCGCGCACTCATGAACGTGGATGTCTTCATCGCGCCCCGCAATTTCGGCATCGATGGAACGGTTCTCGCCGCCGCGCTGGCTCGCTATGCGACCAACCCGTCCGCGCGCGAGGAACTGCAACATCGCAGTATTGCTGCGATCAGTTCCCGGACTGACTGATCCGTCTGCCACCGAAGCGCGCAAAGAAATGGTGGGCCCGGCAGGATTCGAACCTGCAACCAAGGGATTCACTGTGGTCCCGATGTTTCCAAAGGGAGTGGACTATCTCTTCACCCGCGCCTTTCGAACACTCGACCGAAGCCGGATATTCGAAGTGAGCGGTGGGGTGCGGGACGCTCCAGCCTGTTATCAAGGGCGCTCGGATTCGTCGCAGGACCGAAGTCCCGGCATCGAACCCGCCCTCAGGTAGTCTCTGCACCTTCCGGCGGTGTACCGCCGGCTTGGCTCAGGGTTGCCACGCCGTCCCCGCGAGGAGAGGCGGAAGGGTTCCCTGAATTCATCCCGTCCACTTCGTGGCTTTCGCACACGAAGGCACCTTTTATCGATGAGTCCCCTGCACTAACCGTTGTGCTACAGGCCCATATCGTCGAAGCGCGTAATTCTAGCAGTGAGTCGCGCCAGCGCCCAGATATCCACAGAAGCGGTGGATAACTTCTTGATAACCGAGGCTTGACTTCACGCATCTGCGGCGGAAGATGGCTCGGGCGTTGGATTGATCGTTCGGTGATCATGTCGGCGGAGGTTGCTTGCGACCGTCTAACCAAGTGCCGCACCCTGCACTCGCGCTATTGGGGCTAATACTGCTGGCGCTCTGCCAGGTGGCCGCCGGCTCCGAGGTCGAGCCGACCAAACCCAAGCGCAAGCTCGACGTCTGGTACGTCGCCACGCCGCATGAAGTGGTCGACCGGATGCTCTACGAAGCCAAGATCAAGGCGACCGATGTGGTCTACGACCTCGGTTGCGGTGACGGGCGCATGGTCATCGCCGCCGCCAAGCAGTTCGGCACACGTGGCGTCGGCGTGGATCTCGATCCGGCTCGAATCCGAGAAGCGCGGGCCAATGCCAAAGCGCAGGGCGTCGAGCAACTGGTCACATTCCGAGTCGGCGACATGTTCGAGACCGATCTGCGCGAGGCGACGGTGGTCATGTTGTATCTCTTGCCCGAATTGAATCGCCGTCTCAAACCGAAACTGTTTGCCGAGCTGCGGCCGGGCGCGCGCGTGGTCTCGCACGATTTCGACATGGGCAAAGACTGGCCGCCGGATCGTTCGGTCAATCTCGGCGCCGACGGCATATATATGTGGGTGATGCCGCCGCTGGCTGAACGGCCTGCGCCCAAGCATTGAGCGCACCGCTCATCACGACTGAAGTGATTGAAAATGAACAATGTCCTCATGCGGTGCCCGGAACCGAGGACTACGATGGGGCATTCAAAGGAGTAATGTTCATTGCACGCCCGGCGGCGCCGCCGGACATCGGAATACGGCATGCGCCTCGATCTACCCAGTTCAGGATCGCACCCCGCTCACGAAGCATTCGTATTTTCTGACAACGATCAGCCGATATCTCACGACGGTCCGCCGCTTCGAGTGCTGTTGCTCACGTCGGGTCTGGGGTTGGGGCACGTGCGGGCCGCGCAAGCGGTCGCGGCGGCACTGCAGGACCAGGCCCAGGTCGCCACCGTCGATTTCTGGTCGCTGATGAACGCCGGCGCAGCGCGCGCCATCCATGCGACGTATCTGGATCTGGTGCAAAACCACTCCGATTTGTATGAGCGTCTGTATCACCTGGAAGCCGGGACGTGGCGCCAGGTGTTGGAGAGTCGTTCCGGTCCGCCGCGCGCCGTGCTCGAAGTACTCGAATTGATAGCTTCGGTTGCTTCGAAGGAGGGGCAGAGCATTCCGCGAGGCGGCCGATATGCATCGGACAAGCTGTTGTACTCGTTGCTGTGCGCGTCGATGCCATATGACGGTGACAGTCTTGCGGGCAATGGCGTGCGCGCCCGGCTGGCGCTCTGGAAATTCACGTACCTGCGTCTGATCCGGCGCCTGGAGCCGGCGATTCGAAAATTCGCGCCGGATGTGATCATCAGCACCCAAATGATTCCTGCCGCCATGACGTCCTATTTGAAGCAACGCGGCAAGGTGCAGGCCTCGATGATCGGAGTACTGACGGATTTTGGCGTGCACGATTTCTGGAAGCAGCGCGGTGTCGATCGCTACTGCGTTGCGCACCCGTCCATCCTGGAAGGGGATGGCTCGTCGACAACCTCGCGGGCAGTCGTGACCGGTGTGCCGTTGATGCCGGATTTCGCGTTTCCGCTGTCGCAGGCAGAGGCGCGGCGTGCGATTGGCTTGCCGGAGGATGCGCAGGTCGTGCTGGTGCTCGGTGGCGGCTTGGGGCTGAGTGTGGACTCGGCGGCGATGTCGCTCTTGCAGCGTCCGGCGTCGACGCACGTCATCGTCATGCCCGGCACCAATAACAAAGCGCGTGCGGTGCTGGATCGGCTCGCGGCCCAGCATCCGCAGCGTTTGAAAGTTTGCGATTGGACCGATCGCATGGACATTTATCTGCGCGCGTCCGATGTGGTCGTCGGCAAGCCGGGCGGAATCACCGTCGCCGAGGCGCTGGCCTGTGGCCGGCCGCTGCTCGCGACGCGTTCGCTCGGCGGGCAGGAAGGCTTCAACGTCGATTTCCTCACGCGACACGAAGTCGGCGGCCTGGTCGCCGATGGCGAACTGCTGGACCGAGTCGATGCACTGCTGCGCGATCGGGATGTATTGCAGAATATGCAGCGTCGCGCGTGGTTGCTCGGTCAGCGCGACGGGGCGACCAAAGTGGCGCAGCTGGCGCTTGACCTCGCCTCCGTCAACCGGGCAGTGGCTCAACAAACTCCATGAAGGTAATGCATCGGCTCGCGCAGCGCGCGCTCGGCCTGATCGACGCGTGGTACTACCGGCGCTACAAATTGAAAACGCTGGGGCCGGTGCTGTTCGTCGGCCGCTCGCACTATCGCGGGCCGGAGTTGAAATTCGACGATGGCACGCTACTGCGGGATAACGACGTCATCGGCCGGCTGCACTTCAACAATGCGAGCATCGCCGCCTTGGGCGAGGGATCGATGCACCGGGTCGGGTTTCGTTTTGCCAAGCTGATGCGCGAATCGCTGCGGAAGCTCGCGGAGGCAGCGCATAACGATCCCTCGTTGGCCGATGTGCGGGTGTTTCAGGGCACGACTTGGATTCCCGCGCACGGCGAGGTCGTCGGTTTCGTGAGCACGCCGATGCCGAAGACGTGGAAGACGCGATTGCTCGCGGCGCATTTCAAGATGCTGATGTGGGTGTTCGCGCCGGCGGCGCGCATTCGCAATCGCGAGCAGGCGGAGCCGCGCCTCTACTGGCTGACGCGAGAGGCACTGTCGCGCAATCTGGATAAATTGAAGGTCGGCTAGCGATGTGCGCCAACCGCGTCTATCTCACGTTCGATGACGGGCCGGATCCCGAGTGGACGCCGCGCGTGCTCGACGCGCTCGAGCAAGAGGGCGTGAAGGCAACGTTCTTCGCGATCGGCCAACAGGCGCAACGTTTGCCCGATCTGCTGCGACGAGCTCACGAGGCTGGGCACGCCGTTGGCAATCACACGTTCAGCCATCGGCATCCGTGGTTCATGTCGCAACGGGCTGCGCGAGCACAGGTGCGCGATGGGGCAAACGCGATCAGCGATGTGCTCGGTGTTCAGCCCGGGTTCTATCGCCCGCCGCACGGTCGCGAACGCGCCTGCATGAGTGACGAGGCGCATCGCTGCGGCGAGCAGGTCGTGCTGTGGAATGTCAGCGCCATCGACTGGGGCCCGCTCGGAGCGGCCGATGGCATCGAGAAGCGACTCGACGCGGTCAAGGCCGGTGACATCGTGCTCATGCACGACGGCCAGAACAAGCACAATCGGCCGGACCAGCTGTTGAAGATTCTTCCGCTATTCCTGCGCAAGTTGTCCGATCGTGGCCTGCGTCCGGCCTTGTTGCCGGCATAACGGCCAGTACCATGCCTCATCGGCAAGGGATGAGGTGCTCAAAGTGTTCAAGAAATGCATGGCTGTTCTGCTCGCGTGTTTCGCTTGGGCAGCAGCTGCGATCGCGGCGGAGATTCCGGCGGACTTGCGCAAGGCCGTCGACGATTACGATCACGCGCAGGTGAAGGCGGATGGCGCCGAGCTGCGCCGCCTGGTCGCTGACGATTACGTGCTGGTCAACAGCAGCGGCAAAGTGCAGAACAAGTCAGAGCTGATCGCCGACTATCTCTCGCCCGGCTATAAGATCGAGCCCTTCAAAGTGCTGGAGCCGGTGGAGAAGGCCTGGGGCGACGGCGCGGTCATGGGCGGGCTCGTCCATCTCAAAGGCACATCGGAAGGCAAGCCGTTCGCGCTGACGCTGCGGTTCGCGGACATCTGGGCCAAACGTAACGGCAAATGGCAGGTGGTTTACACCCACGTGTCGGTGCCGCCTCAGCCATCGAGCTCCGGGTAATGCCGAAACAAGTCGTCGTCGTTGAATGCGAGGCGTCGGCCTGATTCGGCGTAGCGCTTGATGCGCGGGCGGTCGAATACGGCGTCGTGGAGTTTCAGCAATCGCGGATGTTTGCGCAACGCCTTCGCCGACGCCTTGGGAAGCGCGTAACGAATTCCTGCAACGACCTGTGCGAGTGACAGGTCCGCATAGGTGACCCGGCCACCGACGAGCCACGGGCCGGCGGTTCGATTGCGCGTCAGCACTTTCTCGAAATAGTTGAAGAACTTCGGAATGCGATGCTCGCGGAAATCTTCGGCGCGGCGCTTTGCGGCTGCCTTCTGGTCCTTGTAATAGAGGCCGGCCGCGATCGGGTGATGCGTGTCGTGCGCTTCGACGACCAGGTCGGCGACGGTCAGTTGCAATTGGTGCACCCAAAGTTTGCCTGCTTCATCGCGAGGCGCGAGCTTCAACGGTCCGCCGAGATACAGCAGGATGTTCGAGGTCTGGCCGATGAGCTGCTTGCCCACTTTGAGGAAGGGTGGCGCAAACGGCGGGTGCGGCACGCGCGGGCCTTCGAGAAATTTGTTCATGGCGGCCACGCCGCCACCGGGCTTCAGTGCGATGTCGATGTACTCCGCGCCGCCTTCTTCCAGCGCCAGCCGGACGAATTCGCCGCGCCCCTGGATGCCCGGCCAGTAATAAAGCTCGTACACCATGACGATTCCTCGAGTAACGTCACTTCTTTGAAGACTTCTCGGCCAGGTATCGTTCCCACGGCGGCGTCTTGCCGAACTGCTGACTCAGGAACTCAACGAACGCTCGCACTCGCGGCAGCACCATCCGCCGCTGGGACATGACTGCATAGATGCCGCTGTCTGGCAGCTGATAATCAGGCAGCACGACCTTGAGCCGTCCGGCACGCAGGTCTTCGCACACGTGCCAGGTCGAATGCAGCGCGATGCCCAGGCCGCCGATGGCGGCGTCACGAATGACCTCGCCGAGATTGCTTCGCACACGGCCCTGCAGGCGTACGTCCGTCTCTTTCCCCTCCGGGTCGCGCAGTTTCCAGACGTTGGGCGATTCGCGATGCGACGACATGAGCAAACATTCGTGCTTGGCGAGGTCTTCCGGCTTCTTCGGCGTGCCATGACGCCGCAGGTAATCCGGCGATGCGCAGAGGACGCGCCGATTTGCAGCCAAACGAGTTGCCACCAGCTCGGAGTCCTTCAGGGCGCCGATGCGGAGGGCGAGATCGAGGCCTTCACTGACGAGATCGCGCATCTGGTCCGACAGGTCGATGTCCAGACGCAGCCGAGGATGGCGCGCCATGAATTGCGGCAGCAACGGCGAGATGTACTGGCGACCGAACGATGCCGGGATCGTGACGCGTAGGGTGCCCGCGATGCTCTTCGCGTTGTTCGCAAGACTGCTGGTCAGCACGTCCAGTTCTTCGACCAGGTGACGGCCTTGATCCGCCAGCGCGACACCTTCCGGCGTCGGCTGCAGCTGGCGCGTGGTTCGGTGTAAGAGCCGAACGCCCAAGCCGCGCTCCAGCCGCTTAAGGCGTTGGCTAGCTACTGCGACCGAGAGATCCAGGCTGCGAGCGGCGGCGCTGATCGAGCCGAGATCGAGCACGCGCAGGAACAGGTTCAAGTCGCCCAAGTGGTCCATGATTCTCAACGAAACGTAGAAAGTGCTGGTCGATGCGCGTGGTTTTAACACATCGGCCGCACGCCTAACCTGCGATCCATGGTCTGGGGGCGACCCCTACGTTGGAGAGCAGGCATGGAATATCGATTCTTGGGTGCGTCGGGCTTCAAAGTCTCGGCGCTGGGCTTTGGCGCGGGCACGTTTGGCGGCAAAGGACCGCTATTCAGTGCGTGGGGCAATACCGACGTGGAAGAGGCGCGGCGGCTGATCGATGTGAGCCTCGATGCGGGCTTGAACTTCTTCGATACGGCCGACGTGTATTCGGACGGAGCGTCCGAGTCGATCCTCGGCGCCGCGATCAAAGGGCGGCGGGATCGGGTGGTGATCTCGACCAAGTTGACCTTGCGTGCCGGTGAAGATGCGAATGCAGTCGGCGCGTCGAAGTATCACCTCATCCGCGCGACAGACCGCGCACTGCAACGCCTGGGCACGGATTACATCGACTTGTTACAGCTGCATCACTTCGATGCGATGACGCCGGTCGAAGCGGTGATGTCCACGCTCGACGATCTGGTGCGCGCCGGCAAGGTGCGCTTCATCGGTGCTTCAAACTTTTCGGGCTGGCAGTTGATGAAGTCACAAGCCGCCGCGGATCGCTACGGTTACTCGCGCTTCGTTGCCAACCAGACGTACTACTCGCTGCTCGGTCGTGACTATGAGTGGGAGCTGATGCCGGCGGGACTCGATCAAGGCATCGGCGCGGTGGTGTGGAGCCCGCTCGGCTGGGGGCGCTTGACGGGTCGCATCCGTCGCGGTCAGCCGCTGCCGAAGTCGAGCCGTCTGCACGACACGGCCAGCATCGGTCCGCCGGTGGATGACGAGCGGCTGTATCGCATCGTGGATGTGCTCGATGAAGTTGCTGCCGAAACCGGCAAATCGGTCCCGCAGATCGCGTTGAACTGGCTGCTGCAGCGCCCGACCGTCTCGACGATCCTCATTGGTGCGCGGGACGAGAAACAACTGCGTGAGAATCTCGGTGCGATCGGCTGGAAGCTATCGCAAGAGCAAATGGCGAGGCTGGATGCGGTCAGCGCGGTGACGCCGCCGTATCCCTATTACCCGTATTGGAACGGGCAGTTTGCGGAACGCACTGCGCCACCGGTGCCGGTCGGCGGCCGATAAGTTAAATCGCAGCGCGAGGCCAGGTTCGGATGGCCGGCAAAGCGAGACTTGCTGCTCAATCCAATCGAGTTCCTACAGACCAGGGACAGAGCCGGTGGCACATTGCCGGCTCTTAACTTACGTAGTGATACTGGATGGAGCTTCCTCCAAGCCGAACCGATGGGATCGACTCTGGCGAAGGAACATCGAGTCCAGTTCCTGGCGCGCGCCCGGGCCGTTGGCGGCCGGGCATGGCCTGGCGCGTGGCCATTGGCTTTGCGGCGGTCGGCCTGACGGTCATCGTCACCAATATTTCCACCCAGCAGAGCGCCCGGGAGGCCCGGGAAAAGGTTCGTGAGCTGCTGGTTCAGCACGAGCCGCTGGTGCGCGCCACCGAATCCCTAGCTGCGGCCGTTTCCATGTACGAGCGCGCGGTCATCGATCAAAGCGAGACCAGCACCATCGCCCAACAGCCGGTCAAGGCCGCCGCCCAGCGCATGACCGAAGCCGCCGCCGACTACCAAGAAGCGGCCTCGCGTTTCTCCGAAGATGATCGTCCCGCGCCTGCATTCGCCGGCGAGCTCAATGACTTTCTGAAGTCGGGTGACGATCTTCTGCGCACCAGTGTGACGCGTCGTTCTCGAATGCGCGACTACTGGGCGCGCTTCGAGACGTTGGAAACGAGCCTCAATGCGCCGCAGGCGAACGCAGTGCGCTTCGCGGGCGCGGTGTTCGCGAGCGAAAAGCTAATGGATTTATCGCGCACGCTGTCCAGCGTTCGTGAGCAGGTCAGCGCCGCTGCGAGCCTGTCGTCGCCGCGCTCGTTGCAGCTCATCATCGCGAGTGAAAATGCATTTCGCGCCCGACTGCAGCAGCACTCGGCCGAGCTGGCGACGTTGCACGGCCAGGCCTGGCTCGATCAGGTGAAGGACAATTTCAACAGCGTGGTGGCCGGACGGCGAGCTGCCTTCGCCAGCATCGAAACGTTCAATGAGCAGTCGGTGACGTTTCGCGATCACGCCGCCGAGATTTCCGGGATGGTCGTGACGAAGCTCGTGGAGCCGGCGCGACGAGCGCTCGCCGATGCCGATCAGCTGGCGGTGCAAGCGTCGGACCGGGCCGATCACCGGCTCGGTTGGGCGAGCGGCATCGCGATGCTGTTGTTGATCGGCATTGCAGTCGTCACTGTCACTGGAGTGACGGCGCCGGTTCGTCGCCTGACCGACGCGACCCGTCGGTTGGCGGGAGGCGCGGTGAGAACTCGCGTTGTCCGCGGTGGCGTGCCCGAGCTCGACACGCTGGCCGAAGCCTTCAATCAGATGGCCGAGCAACTCCAGCAGGCACAGAACGCCGTTCGGGTGCACCAGCTGGAGCTGGAAGCGCGAGTCGATGAGCGCACGCGCGAGCTGAATCATCTCGCGCACCACGATCCGCTGACCGATCTGCCGAATCGCCGGCACTTGCTCGCGCATCTGGACGAAGCCATCGATCGTGCGCGTTTGAGAAATGGTCGACTTGCGCTGCTGTTCATCGATCTGGATAACTTCAAGACCATCAATGACAGCATGGGTCACGCGTTCGGCGACCGCGTGCTGCAGGCGGTGAGCGAGCGGCTGCGCATGAACAGCCTGTTCTCGCGCTCGTTCAGCGCCCGCCTGGGTGGCGATGAATTCACGGTTGTTTGCGAAGAAGTAGATCAGCTAGGGGATGTCGAGAGGCTGAGCCGCTCAGTGCTGGAGGAATTCCAGCGCTCGCTGAGCGTCCACGGCCGCGAGCTACGGATCAGCGTAAGCGTCGGCGCGTGCATCTTTCCGGATCACGCGTCCGACTCTCATGCCTTGTTACGAGCGGCCGATTCGGCGTTGTTCCGCGCCAAGGCGTCGGGTCGCAATTGCTGGAGTCTGTATGCGCCACAGCTGCTGGAAGCGGCGTCGTCGCGCTTCAAGGTCGAGCAGTCGCTGCGGCGGGCGGTGGAGCAGGGCGAGTTCGAGCTGCTCTATCAGCCGGAAGTTTGCTTCGAAACATTGGAGACGCACACGGTCGAGGCGCTGCTACGCTGGCGCCAGCCCGATGGCAACGTCGTCTCTCCCGCGGATTTCTTCGAGGTCGCCGAGCAGACGGGGCTCATCGCCGACATCAGCGACTGGGCGCTGCGCACGGCCATTCAAACGGCGGCGGTGTGGCACAGCGGCCCCTGGCCCAAGGCCCGCGTCGCGGTGAATATTTCTTCGCAACAGCTGATGAGCGCGAGCTTCGTCAGCCGTTTGCAGTCATTGCTGAAGCAGTATCAATTGCCGGCGCAGTGTCTGGAGATCGAGCTGACCGAGAATGTGTTGCAGACCGGTGCGAACACCATCGCGACGCTGAAGCGCTTGCGCGAGCTCGGCATCAGCATTGCGCTGGACGATTTCGGCACCGGCTATTCCTCGCTGACCTCGCTGGAGCGGTTGCCGCTGACCCGCGTGAAGATCGATCGCAGCCTGGTGACCACGATCGATACCGGTGGCCGCTCGTCAGCCATCATGCGTTCCATCATCGGCCTGTGCCACAGCCTCGGCCTGCAGGTGACGGCAGAAGGCGTCGAGCGGCCGGCGCAGCTGGGCGTTCTGCTGAACGACCGCGGCGTGCAGGTCCAGGGCTATCTGGTTTCGCGGCCGATCAATGCGGCGACGGTGCCAGTGTTCATCGATCAGGCCCGTGCGCATCTGGAACAATTGATGATCGGCGCGCCCGCGCCGGTCCACGAAAACGAGTCGAACACGACCCGGCTACGTACTTTGCGAGCGTCCACTGCGCGGGGCTCTCGCTCAGCCAGGCCCCCTGCCGACGAGAAATGAGGAACCCGCGCCTGCGGCGCGGAGTTTCTGCAACGTCGTCTTTTCTATCAGCGTCCCCGCAGGGGCTGAATTCACGTGCCGCAGAATCCATTACCCGCACGATTGAACGGTCCGTGGGTCACTTTGCTCACGCTCGTGCTGGTTGTTGGGATCCTCTACACCGGCAAGGAAGTGCTGTTGCCGATGGCGCTGGGCGTCGTGCTCGCCTTCGTGCTCACGCCGCTGGTGCGCCAGTTCGATCGCATGCATCTGCCAAGATTTGCCGGCGTGGCGCTCACCATGGTGCTGGCGCTGAGCGCGGTTGGCGGCATGGGCTACGTCGTGTACGACCAGTTCGCGCAGCTGTCTGGCGAAATCAGCCAGTACACCTCATCCATGCGACGCAAGCTCAGTCAGTTGCGCATGGGGAACGACGCCGCCATTCAACAGTTCACTCGCACGCTGGATCGGGTGACCGATCAGTTCTATGACGATCCCGATCAGCGCAAGGCGCAGCCGGTGCGGGTGGTGCCGACGAAATTGCCGCCAACGCAGCGCCTGCGCGAATCGTTCAGCACGATCTTCGAGCCGGTCGCCAGTGCGTTCATCGTGATCGTGCTGGTCGCGTTTCTGCTCGGGCAACGCGAAGACCTGCGCGATCGTTTCATACGCTTGATCGGCGCCGGCAACGTGACCATGACCACGCGCCTGATGAACGAAGCGGCCTATCGGGTCAGCCAGTTCCTGGTGTGGCAGACGCTGATCAATGTCGGCTTCGGCATCCTGGTGGGCTTGGGGCTGTACTGGATCGGCGTGCCGTATGCGGCGTTGTGGGGCGGCATGACGGCGCTGCTGCGTTTCGTGCCGTACGTGGGCACGGTGCTCTCGGCGTTGATGCCGGCATCGCTCGCGTTCGCGACGTTTCCGGGCTGGTCCGAAACCGCGGAGACCCTGGCGCTATTCCTCGGGTTGGATTTGATTACCGCGTACTTCGTCGAGCCGGTGGTATTTGGTTATCGCACCGGTGTTTCTTCGTTTGCGCTGTTGATCTCGGCGCTGTTCTGGATCTGGGTGTGGGGCCCGGTGGGATTGCTGCTCGCCACGCCGCTGACTGTCTGCATCGCCGTGCTGGGGCGGCACGTGCGCTCGCTGCGTTTTCTCGCCGTCATTTTCGCCGACGAGCCCGCATTGCAGCCTCATGTTCGCTTCTATCAACGCTTGCTGGCGCGCGATGAGGATGAAGCGGGCGTGCTGATCAATCGCATGCTGCACGAAGTGGGGCCGCTCGCCGTCATCGACGAGGTGCTGGTGCCCACGGTGACGTTGGTTCTGAGTCATCGCGAGCAGAACGAGATCAGCGAGGACGACACGGACTTCGTGCTGGATGTGGTCGCCGAGACCTTGCAGCAGCTGCCGAGCATCGAGAATGTGCTGATGCCGAAGACAAACATCATCGGTTTGACGGTGCGCGCGCCGGCGGACCAGTTGGTGCTCGAAATGTTGCGTACGGCGTATGGGCGCGACCGGATTGCGTTGATGTCACCCGAACTGACTGCGGAAGAAGCGCTGCGTGCCGCGATTCGGCAGGCGCCCGCGATGATTTGTATAGCCGCTGCTGCCTCGACTCGTGGATCGGAACTGCGCAACTATTGTCGCCGTATCCGCAGCGAGCTCCCCGAAACGCGAATCATCGTGATGCGTCCGCAGCTCCCGGACGATGAAGCGCCGCGTTCCATCGAGCGCTTCCGTGAGGCCGGCGCGAATTGTATGGTGGTTGACGCGAAGCAGGCGGTCGCGGCGATCGATCGTCTGCTGGCCGCGAATGCCGAACCCGAGAACGCAGAGCCGACAGGTAAGCGCCAGCTATCGGCACAGGGCTAGTAAATAATCAGGTGTCCTCTTCGGCGAGGCCGAGCACCGCCGCAGCGCTCAACGGTGCAATCCGCACCAGCCAGTTGTCCACCTTCTGCGGCTCGCCGGTCTTGAGCCACGAGAACACCACGTTGTGCCAGAGAATGCGCTGCACGTAGTTGCGCGTCTCGTTGTAAGGAATGTTTTCGACCCAGATGTCCGGGTCCAGCGATTCGGGCGGCATCCAGCGCGCTGCTGCATTCGGGCCGGCGTTGTAACCGGCCAGTGCCACCATCGTCTGCCCGCCGAAACGATCCACCAGTCCACGCAGGTTGGCGGCGCCGAGCGGCACGTTGATCACCGGATTGAACAGGTCGTCGGGCGAAGGACGCGGTTTGTTCCATTTGCGGGCGGTGCGCCGGGCGGTCTCTGGCAACATCTGCAGCAGGCCGCGCGCTCCGGCCGACGAGTACGCATCGGGACGGAACAAGCTCTCCTGACGCATCACACTGTAGATCAGTTGCGGTGAGAGGCCAGTGAGCTTCGCGGCCGACAATACTTCCGCGTCGTACGGCTGCGGATACAACAGCTGGTAATCGTTGAACACTCGCTGCTGAGTTGCCGTGGCGATCGCTTGGTCGTACCAGCCCCAACGCGCGGCCAGATGAATGGATTGCGAGCGCGCCGAGTCCATCAGTTGCTCGAAGCCAAAAGACCATTCGGTGTTGGCCTGATTGCGCATGTCGCTCAACAAAAGCTCCCGCGCGCGCACCATCGGCGGCAGTTGTTCCATGCGCTCGACTTGCGCCTGATCGAGCGGCAGCTTTTCAGGATGCGGCGATACCGGCCGATCGAGCCTGGCGCTGGCCATGATGGAATAGAAGTTATCCTCGGCCAGGACAGACTCATAGAGCTGCCGCGCCAGCTGCGGGTCGCCGTTCTTTTCGGCGGCGCGCGCCGCCCAATAACGCCAGCGAGCCAGCGAGCGCTGCTGATCCGGCATGGCGGCGATGATGTTGCCGACCAGTTTCCAATCGCCGGCCCACAGCGCCGCCCGTGCGTGCCACTCGCGAGCCATGTCATCGAAGTCTTTGAGCTGCACGCGCTTGAAGTAATCGAGCGCCTCTTCCGCCCGGCGGTCCCAGGACAATCCAAGCGCGAGCGCCAGCGCATACGGACTGGCCGTTTCTTCTGTGAGTTTGCGCGCGCGGATGAATCTTTCGTAGCGACTCACCGCAGCGTCACGATCGACGCGCGCCAGCCGCTGCCAGCCGGCCAGTTGCGCCTTCGGTTCGATGTCCAATGCGGGTGAGGCGATCAACGCATCGATCTGCCTTTGCGGATTTTCCAGCAGCGCTGCCCAACGCAGCAGCGGTGCCGCCCGATCAGCTGGCAACTCTGCGGCGATTTGTTTGGCGAAGCTGTGATTGTTGTTTTCCAGCGCGCGACGCACGCGTTGCTCGATCAGCTCGGGCGTCAGCGCCTTTTGGGCACGCATCCATGTGAACGCTTGCTCACAATCCGGCAAGCTGGCGGGTGTCAGCCACTGCCGAGCGATGTCCAGCGACAGGTCCTCGGTTTGTCCGAGCGCGATGCGGGCGCTGAAGCTGTGACAACGCAACGAATCGCTGGCCGACGCGTCATTGTAATGTTGCATGAACGGTTGCCACTGCTGACGGGCTGCGAGGCTCGACAACCACGCGCCACGCACATCGCGTCCCACCGGCTCGCGTTCATAGTAGGAGATGAATGTTTCCGCGCTCTGGTCGGCCGGACCGAGCTGGTTGGTCGCCTCGCCCAGGGCGCGCTTGATACGCGCTGCCTGCAAATAGGGATACAGCGGGTAATTGCGTAACGCCTCGCTGTCCTTCTTCTCATCGGCCGGCTGCGTGGTCGCCTGTTCATACGCCGTTTGGAAAACTTCCCGGGTCCGCTTGAACGGATCCTTGGCAGCAAGCGCGGTGCCGCCAGTTAGCGACAGCAGGGTCAAGGCGAGCAGCGACAATTGGATTGGGCGGAAACGAGTCATGAGGGTGAGATTAATGGCAAATGCCGCGGCTGGCCATTGCAGCAGCCACTTCAGCACACCGCATCAGAGGAACCCTACGGCCGAGTGCAACGTTCCTGGCCATGGACCTGTTCGTCACCTTGGGCGGACACCACACGGTGCTGCCGTCGCTCGAAGCCACGCTCCGCGTCTTGTTCGCGGTCGTGGCTGGCAGCCTCATCGGGCTGGACCGCGAGCTGCGTAACAAACCAGCCGGTCTGCGCACGCATATTTTGATATCGCTCGCGGCTGCTTTGTTCACTTTGATCACGTTCGAGCTGCACGAGCAGTTCACCGGCGACAACAGCAGCAAGACGGCCGATCCGGTTCGTATCATCGAGGCGGTGACCGCCGGCGTGGCGTTTCTGGCCGCGGGCGCGATCATTCAGAGTCGCGGCAACGTGCACGGCCTGACGACCGGCGCCAACATGTGGCTCGCGGGCGCGCTCGGCGTCGCGTGTGGAGCCGGATACTACTTCCTCGCCACCATCGGCACCGGGTTCGCGCTCATCGTGCTCGTCGTGCTCGCAAAGATAGAGAAGCGGCTGACCAGGCGGGCGGCTGACGAGATTCCAACGCCGGTCGAAGGCGAGCAGCGCTCCGAAAGGCGCAAAGCGGATAAACCCCACTTCTAGTGGGCGCGTGCCCGCTGGTGTAACGTGCGCGCCCGTGAACGCCACAGCCACATCCGAGGTCCGCTCCATCGACTGGTACGAATCGCCGGTCGGGCCGCTGATTGCTCGTGCAACCGACAGCGCGCTGTGTGGCTTATCGTTCTGCGATGCCGATCGGCTGCAGGAGCGATTGCACGAGCTGCGCGAGCGGCACGCGCCAACGCTCCAAGCGGGCAGCAATCAGGTGCTGAACGATCTGAGAGTGCAGCTGGCGGAATATTTCGCGGGTCAGCGCCGAACATTTGCGGTGTCGTTGCATAGTCCTGGAACTGCCTTCCAGGAGCGCGTGTGGGCAGCGCTTTGCGAGATTCCTTACGGCGAAACCTGGTCATATTTGCAGCTTGCCGTGCGCATCGGCGATGCGCTGGCAACGCGGGCAGTGGGATATGCGAACGGCGCGAATCCCATTGCGATCGTCATTCCCTGTCATCGGGTGATCAATGCCGATGGCGGCGATGGGGGCTACGGCGGCGGCCTGTGGCGCAAACGCATTCTGCTGGATCTGGAACGGGGTCAGGGCTCATTGCTGCTGTAGGGCTTGTGAGCACCGGTTCAGCCGCCATATAGCCGCCGAGGATGAACATTTGGTAACGCGTCGCTTCGGAACTTGAGCCGGGACGATTCGACTAAACAAGTAAGCTGATGCGTACGAGGTACACCATCATGTCCTGCAAGCCATATTTGTCACGGGTCGCAGCGGCGTTCGCGCTGACCGCGGCCTTGTTCGCGGCCGGCTGCGCCACCACCAGCGGCCCCAAGACCCGCATCGATTACGACCGGTCGGCGGACTTTTCCGTCTACCGCACTTACGGATTCCCGAAGGAAACCGGCACCGATCGCGGCGGTTATTCAACGCTGGTCACGAGCTATCTGAAGAGCGCCATGTCAGCGCAGATGGAAGCTCGTGGCTACAAGTTCAGCGAGGAGCATCCGGATCTGCTGGTGAACTTCTACATGAACACTCGCGAGCGCACCGAAATCCGTCCGGATGCCCGCGCGTCGGTGGGCTATGGCTACTACGGCTATCGCTACGGCCTGTACAACGCCTGGCCGCTGTATGACGAAGACCGCACGGTCACGTACAAGGTCGGCACGCTGAATCTCGACATCGTCGATGCCGAGAAGAAGCAGCTGGTGTGGGAAGGCGTGGCCGAAGGTCGCGTCAGCGAGGAGGAGCTGCAGAACCCGAAGGTTGCCATCAATGCGGTCGTGACCGAGTTGATGCGGCAGTACCCGGGCAAGCCCAACATGTAACCGCCCTCAGGAGCTGACCGTCAGATCGCTGCGGTCGGCGCGTCCGCGCCTCTTCAACGAACAGGCAACCCGCTGAGCATGGCGTCCATCTGCTCGGCGCTCAGCTCGATCTCGACTTCGATGGTGTCGTCGTCCAGGGCCAGGTCCGGAATGGGGTCGGCCGGGGACAGCACGGCGCCGTCGTTGTTCGCCGCCGGCAGCGGCTTCAACAGCGGGTCGAACTCGCAGATGTCGTCCACTTCGATTTCGTTCGGGGCGAGCGGCGCGATGCTCGAAGGATCGGTCAATTCCTGGGCCGTGAGATCGATGGAGATCTCCGCGATGGGATTCATTGCACTCGGCCCTCATTCGACTTCGACCCATGAATGCTGCCAGAGCCGCGTGGCTGAAGCCTGCAACGCAGTTCACACACGAGAGTCGCAAGCGTTATGAAATGGTGCGACTTACCGTAATCCGGCCTGGCGGCGCGGCGCATTCTAACCGCTCGAACGGCGCGTGTGACCGGAATGGAACCATAATGTAAAGTCGTTCATTTGACCGCGATGGCCACGATCCCCATGCCCGACCCGCACGCGATCGCGGTCATGCTGCTGACCCTCGGCGCGCTCTATCTGTTCTCGCGCGACTTCATTCCCATCGAGACGTCCAGCCTGCTGGTCGTGGCGGTGCTGGCGATCGGGTTCAGCTTGTTTCCCTATCGAGGGCCGGACGGCGCCGAGCTCGATCCCATCCGCTTCTTCGCAGGTTTCGGCAACGAGGCTTTGATTGCGATCTGCGCGCTGGTCATGGCGAGCCAGGGGCTGGTCTCCACCGGTGCGCTCGCGCCGATCGGGCGGGTGGTGCACCGGGTGTGGCAGATCAGTCCACTGCTGGCGATGGGGGTCGTGATCATCGTGACGGCCGTCATCAGCGCCTTCATGAACAACACCCCGCAGGTGGTGTTGATGATCCCCATCCTCACCGCGGTGGCCATGCGCTCGAGCATGTCGCCGTCCAAACTGCTCATGCCCATGACCTTCGCCTCACAGATCGGCGGCATGGGTACGCCGATCGGCACGTCATTGAACCTGCTGGTGATCGGCAGCGCGGCGAGCCTGGGAGTCGAGCGCTTCCACATGTTCGACTTCATTGCGCCGGCGGCGCTGGCGGCGATTCCGGGGCTGCTGTTCTTGTGGCTGATCGCGCCGAGACTGCTGCCTGACAAGCATCCGCACCCGTCGTTCGTTAATGCCTCGCCGCGTATTTTCGATGCTCAGCTGCACATCTCGGACAGCAGCCCGGTCGCAGGCAAGACGCTCGCTGACGCAAAGAAACTCACGCAGGGTGAGATGTCCGTGGTGTCGGTGCGGCGTTCGGAGGACCTGGTGATCTCGCCGCTGCCCGATGTGATCTTGCGATCCGGCGATCAACTGGTTGTCCGCGACACGTCCGAACAACTGATGGAGTATTCGCGCGTGCTCGGTGCGACGCTGTTTTCCGGCGACGTACGCGTGGACGCCGAGCATCCGCTGACCGCGCCGGATCAGCAGACCGCCGAGCTAGTGCTGACGCCGGCGTCGCCGTTGCGAGATCGCACCTTGGCGCAGGCCAACTTCGATTGGCACTACCAGCTGATCCCACTGGCGGTTCACCGGCCCGGCGACGAAGAGGCGTCGGGGCAAAGGACTCCGCTGCGAGACCTGCGGCTCGGTGTCGGCGACGTGCTGCTGGTGCAGGGGCCGGCGGAGCAGATCGAGGCGCTCAAGAAGCGCAGTGAGATGCTGGTGCTGGACGCGACCAGCAATGTGCCGCTGACGGCGAAGGCGCCGCTGGCCCTGGGCATCATGGCAGGCATCGTCTTGATCGCGTCGTTGCGCATCGCGCCGGTCGCCATCGCTGCGATTTGCGGCGTGCTGGTGATGGTGACGACCGGGTGTTTGAAGTGGCGCCACGCGACGCGGTCGCTCGACTCGTCGATGATCCTGCTGACGGTGGCGAGCCTGGCGTTGAGCCTGGCCTTGGTGACTACCGGCGGCGCTGCGTTCATCGCGCAAATAGGCGCCGTCATGGCGAAGTCGCTGCCGCCCGTGGCGGTGCTGAGTGCGACGATGCTGTTCATGGCGATGATGAGCAGTGTGATTTCAAACAGCGCGGCCGCGGTGATCGGAACACCCATTGCGATCGAGCTGGCAAGGCAGTTGGGCCTCGCACCGGAGCCGTTCGTGCTAGCGGTGATGTTCGGCGTGAACATGGGATACGCGACGCCGATGGCCGACAACTGCAATTTGCTCGTCTATAGCGCAGGTGGCTATTCGTTCGGCGATTTCCTGCGCGTCGGTCTGCCGCTGACGCTGATCATGTGGCTGGCGCTGACATGGGTGCTGCCGCAGTTCTATCCACTGGGCTGAAGCGGACGATCTGCGGAAATAGGCAAGAACCCGCCAGCTTCGCCTAACTCTCGGCTAAGTCTCCCGGGGCAAGATACTGCCCATGCGCCTGCCTGCTTGGGTGTTGTTATCGGGAGTTGTCGCTATGAGCGCAGCCTACGGCGATCGGCCAACGTTTCAATCGGCTCGGTTTCGCGACGGTCAATTTCACAACGTCGCGCCGCCCAAGCAGCCCGGCGGCTGGCAGCTGCTGAAACTGTGGTGGCAGTTCATGTTCAAGGATACGAGCCGCACCGTGCCGCCCGAAGCCTTGTCCGTAACGCCGCTGAGCCCGGATCAGTTGCAACAAGCGTCTGAGGGTTCGATCTGGCGGCTCGGCCATTCGACCGTGCTGATGAAGTTGAATGGCCGGTTCTGGATCACCGATCCGGTGTTCTCCGAGCGCGCCTCGCCGGTGCAATGGGCCGGTCCGAAACGTTTCATTCCGACGCCGATCTCGCTGGAGGCGCTGCCGCCGCTGGCCGGCGTGGTGCTGTCGCACGATCACTTCGATCATCTCGATCGCGATACGGTCGTGAAGCTCGCGGCGAAGACCACCATGTTTCTCACGCCGTTGGGCGTGGGCGATCATCTGATCCAGTGGGGCATTCCCGCCAACAAGATCCAGCAGCTCGATTGGTGGCAGACCGTCGAACTGGAAGGCCTGCAGTTCACCGCCACGCCGGCCGAGCATTTCTCCGGGCGCAGCTTCTTCGCGAAAAACCCGACGTTGTGGGCCTCGTGGGCGATCTACACCGGCACGCATCGGATTTTCTTCAGCGGCGACACCGGATATTTCGACGGTTTCGCGGAGATCGGCCGGCGCCATGGGCCGTTCGATCTCACGTTGCTTGAGGCCGGCGCGTACGACAAGCAATGGGAAGGGGTGCACATGCTTCCCGAACAAGTCGTGCAGGCGCATCGGGATCTGCGCGGCGACTGGTTGCTGCCGATTCACAATGCCACGTTCGATCTGGCCTTCCATTCCTGGGATGAGCCCATGGAAAAGATGCTGGCGCTGTCGGCGCAGCACGGTATTCGTCTGACCATGCCGCGCATTGGCGAGGCTGTGCGCCTGGATCACTACCAGGCCGCGCAGGCGTGGTGGCGTTTCAGACAATCCCGGCCTGCCAGCATGAGCATTACTGCTACGACCCACGCCATGTGAGGTCGTTGCGCCCAAAAGCGGCGGGGATAGTCAGGGTTTACGGCTACACTGCGCGCTTCCTGATTGTCGGGGATGCGTGGCTTCATGGGCGCGGCGAAGGATTCACTCTCGATCGGTGAAGCGCGACGCGTAGCGTTGGAGGCACAGCAGTTCCTGTCGGCAGGGGCCGCGCCAAGAAGCGGGAAGGCATTGGCGGAGATGGTGCGACGCTTGGGCGTCGTGCAGATGGATTCCGTCAACGTGCTGGTTCGCTCGCATTACCTGCCGGTCTTTTCGCGACGGGGCGATTACAAAAGCACGCTGCTCGAGCGTGCTGCTTATGACGAGCGCTTGCTGTTCGAATATTGGGGTCACGAAGCCTCGCTGCTCCCCATCGAGTCCTATCCATTGTTCCGCTGGCGCATGGACGACGCGCGCAAGGGCGTCGGCACGTGGGGCCGGCTCAAGCGCTATGCGACCAGTCACCAGGAACTGGTGAAAAGCGCCATCGATCAAATTCGCGAACGCGGTCCGCTGGGCGCGAGTGAATTGACGGACGCGGGCAAATCGAAGGGCAGCTGGTGGGGCTGGAGCCAGGGCAAGGAAATCCTGGAGTGGTTGTTCTGGATCGGTGACGTCACCACCGCGCGTCGGCGGAATTTCGAGCGGCTGTATGAGTTGCCGGAGCGGGTGTTGCCCGAGGCGGTACGAAATGCGCCTGTGCCCTCTCGAGAGCACGCACAGCGCGAGCTGATGATGATTGGCGCTCGCGCCATGGGTGTGGCGAGTGCACGCGATCTACGCGATTACTTTCGGCTTCCGGCGAACGAGGCGGCGACGCGGCTCGCCGAGTTGGTGGAAGAGGGCAAGCTTCTACCGGTCAGCGTGGAAGGCTGGAAGCAGCAGGGATATCTGCACCACGAAGCGAAGATTCCTCGCGCCTCGAAAGTCGCTGACGTGGCCGCGCTGTTATCGCCGTTCGACTCGTTGATTTGGGAACGGCAGCGCACCGAACGTCTGTTCGACTTTCATTTCCGACTGGAGATCTACACGCCGGTGCACAAGCGCCTGCACGGCTATTACGTGCTGCCATTGCTATTGGGCGAGCGCATCGTTGGACGAGTCGATCTGAAATCGGAACGTCAGAGCGGGCAGCTGCAAGTGAAGGGCGGAAGTGTCGAGCCGGGTGTCGTGCCGGCACGCGTGGTCGAGCCGCTGGCGAAACAGTTGAGTGGACTGGCGAGGTGGCTGGGCCTGGAAAATTATGCCGTCACGAGTCGCAAGGGTGAGCTCATGCGCGCGCTGAAGAAACTGAAGGCGCGCTGAACACAGATGACCGTGAGCTCAGGATGCGCCGCGCGCGGACCAGCCGAATACGCACATCACGATGAACAGAGTCAGATAAAACAAGAAGCTCATTGCTGCAGCCTCCGAACAAATATCCGTGCTGTCGAAAAAACGACCGGACGGGGTGGTCGGTTCCCGTTGTGGATATAGACACACTCGACCCGGGCAGGGTTGCATCAGCCCCGCAAAAACGAAGCCCCCTTGCGGGGGCTTCGTGATCACACCTGAGACAGCTGAACGTTAGTTCTAGTCATCCATCAGGAAGCTGCGCAGCTGCTCGCTGCGGCTCGGATGACGCAGCTTGCGCAGCGCCTTGGCTTCGATCTGACGGATGCGCTCGCGCGTCACGTCGAACTGCTTGCCCACTTCTTCCAGCGTGTGGTCGGTATTCATGTCGATACCGAAGCGCATCCGCAGGACCTTCGCTTCGCGAGGTGTCAGGCCAGCCAGCACGGAGTGCGTAGTTTCGCGCAGGCTTTCCATCGTCGCAGAGTCGATCGGCGAGTCCACCGAAGTGTCCTCGATGAAATCGCCCAAGTGCGAATCCTCGTCGTCGCCGATCGGCGTTTCCATGGAGATCGGCTCTTTGGCGATCTTGAGCACGCGGCGGACTTTGTCCTCCGGCATTTCCATGCGCACCGCCAGCTCTTCCGGCGTCGGCTCGCGCCCCATCTCCTGCAGCATCTGCCGCGAAATGCGGTTCAGCTTGTTGATGGTCTCGATCATGTGCACCGGGATGCGGATGGTGCGCGCCTGGTCGGCGATCGAACGGGTGATCGCCTGGCGAATCCACCACGTCGCATAGGTCGAGAACTTGTAACCGCGGCGGTATTCGAACTTGTCGACCGCCTTCATCAGGCCGATGTTGCCTTCCTGGATCAGATCCAGGAACTGCAGGCCACGGTTGGTGTACTTCTTCGCGATCGAGATCACCAGACGGAGGTTGGCTTCCACCATCTCCTTCTTGGCGCGGCGAGCCTTGGCTTCGCCCACGGCCACTTC
This sequence comes from Peristeroidobacter agariperforans, assembly GCF_004138335.1. GTDB lineage: Bacteria > Pseudomonadota > Gammaproteobacteria > Steroidobacterales > Steroidobacteraceae > Steroidobacter > Steroidobacter agariperforans. Next base: position 1,760,124 of record NZ_RYFW01000001.1, read on the forward strand.
GCGGTTGATCTCCTTCACTTCCGCGATCGTCAGGTGCACGCGCTCCTCGAGCGACATCAGCTTCTTCTGCTGCTTCTCGATCTCCTCACGCAGGCGCGCGAGCGCGGCCGAGTGCTTGCGCTTGGCGCGGATGTGCTTGTCGAGCCACTTGGTGTTGGTCTCGTTCTTCGGGAAGGTCGAGATGAAGTCCTTGCGCGGCATGCCGGCATCGCGCACGCACAGGATCATGATCTGCTTCTCGAGGTTGCGGATCTCGGCGACGTTGTCGCGCAGCTGCACGATCAACGAGTCGAACATCTTCGGCGACAGCTTCAGTTCCATGAACTCGCTGGCGACCTTCTTGCGCAGCTTGACCGACTTCGGGTCCTTGCCGGTCTTGTCTTCGGCCATGGCCTTGAGGACCTGCTGGTGGCCCTTGGCGATGGACACGAAGCGGCGCGCGGCCTCTTCCGGATCCGGGCCGGTCTCGAGGGTCTCTTCGTCCTCGCTGCCGCCTTCGCTCTCTTCGTCCTCGTTCTCATCCTCGGCCGGCGCGGCAGCCGCGGCCAGCTTCGGATTGACCGGCGCGGCGATTTCGTCCGGCGCGTTCGGGTCGATGAAGCCGGTGATGATGTCGACCAGGCGGCCCTGGCCGGCCTTCACCTGCTCGTACTGGTTGAGCATGAAGTTGTAGGTGAGGGGATAGCTGGACAGCGCGGTACGCACCGCGTCCAGGCCTTCCTCGATGCGCTTGGCGATACGGATTTCGCCTTCGCGCGTCAGCAGCTCGACCGTGCCCATCTCGCGCATGTACATGCGGACCGGGTCGGTCGTACGGCCGAATTCGGCGTCGACGGTGGCGAGCGCGGCGGCGGCTTCTTCAGCGGCTTCCTCGTCGGCGACCACCGGCTCGGTCAACAACAGGGCTTCGGATTCCGGCGCCTTCTCGTACACCGGAATGCCCATGTCGTTAATCATGTTGACGATATCTTCGATCTGCTCCGGATCGACGATTTCGCTGGGCAGATGGTCATTGACCTCGACGTACGTCAGGTAGCCCTGCTCCTTGCCACGGGCAATCAGCAGCTTCAGTTGCGATTGACGCTCATCGGCGATCTGCGCCGGTTCCTTCTTTGCTGCCAAGGTTTTGCTCAAGTCGTGGCCCTCACGTGCTGTCGGGGGGTGGGCGGGCTTAAAAAGACCGCGCAGTGTACTTTGATCGTTTTCCGGGCGCTAGGTTCGCGTTCACGCCCCGTGAACGACCGGAGGTTTGCGGGCCAGCAGCCCCTGCAATTCAGCCTTTTCGGCATCGGTCAGCCGGCCCGCCCGGCTTAACAGAAGCTTCTGTCGAGCCTCCATCGCCTCGGCAGCCAGCTGCTGGACCGCGCCGGCCAGGTCACTGGCGGCGCCGGCGGCATCGACCAAACATTCCTGCGCGGCCAATTTCGCCAGGTGCTCAACATCGGGGCGGTCCCGCCAGCGTTCAAGCAGCGCCCCAGTGTTAGCGCACGGGCGCTGGGCTAGTTCCTCGATCAGCTCGATCAACAGCGGAATTCCCGGCCTTTCCAGCGTGCTCAAGACAGGATTCAACGTCACCTTGTCGGCAATTTCAGGGTAGTGAACCAACAGATGAATCGCCTGCCGCACCAGATTGCGCCGGCCGGACTGAACCTGAGGCTTCACGGGCCTGCGCACCGGTTCCGAAGCGGCGGCTTTTTCCGTCCCCTCACCTAACATAGACGTCAAACGATCGCGTTTCAGGCCGACGGTTTTGGCTACTTCCTCCGCCAGCAATTCACGGAAAATTCCTGCGGGGATGCGCTCAAGCAACGGTCGTGCCAATTCGCCCAGCCGCGCCCGCCCGTCGATGCTGTGGGTATCGACCTGCGCGCTCAGATGATTGATGAAATATTCAGACAGCGGCATTGCCTGTTTGATACGTGCCTCGAAAGCCTCGCGCCCTTCCTCGCCGACCAGCGTGTCCGGGTCGTGGCCTTCGGGCAGAAACAAGAACCGGATCTGCCGCCCTTCGCGCACCTGGCTCAGCGAGTTCTCCAGCGCTTTCCACGCGGCCGCCCGGCCGGCGCGGTCGCCGTCGAAACAGAACGTCACTTCGTTACAGATGCGGAACACGCGTGCCAGATGCTCCGGCGTCGTTGCCGTACCCAGGGTCGCCACTGCATAAGTGATGCCGGCCTGATGGAGCCGCACCACGTCCATATAACCTTCAACGATCAACAGCCGGCTCAGGGTCCGGCTCGCCTGCCGAGCCTCATATAAGCCATAAAGCTCCCGGCCTTTGTGAAACAGTTCTGTTTCCGGCGAGTTCATGTACTTGGGCTCGCCCTTATCGAGCACGCGCCCGCCGAAACCGATGGTGCGGCCCCGCGCATCACGAATCGGGAACATCACCCGATCGCGAAACCGGTCGTAGTGGCCGGAGCGGTTGTCCCGCTCGATGATCAAGCCCACCTGCAACAGCCGCGACCGCTCGGCGTCGCTGCCGCCCAATAGCTTGAGTACCGAATCCCAGGCATCCGGGGCGTATCCCAGCGCAAAAGTTGCGGCGGTTTCGCCGCTCAGGCCGCGCGACTTGAAGTAGTCCTTGCCGCGGGCCGTATTCATCAACTCACTTCTGTAGAAAGCCGCGGCTTTCTCCAATGTTGCGAATAAAACATCCGACGGCGGCGGCCGTTGGCCCGGAGTTTGCTCGCGTGGCACTTCGACGCCGACCCGGTCGGCCAGCTCCTCGATCGCGTCGATGAAGCCGAGATTGTCGTGCTTCATCAGGAAGCCGAGCGCGTTGCCGTGCTCGCCGCAGCCGAAGCAGTGGTAGAAGTTCTTGTCCGGCACCACCGTGAACGACGGCGTCTTCTCACCGTGGAACGGGCAACAGGCCTTGTATTCCTTGCCGTGCTTTTTCAATTGCACACGGCTGCCGATCAGCTCGACCAGGTCGACCCGGGAGATCAGCTCTTCGATGAAATGTTTGGGGATGAGGCCGGACACGAATGCAAGAGTATGCGCGGCAACGTGGCCGGCATAGAGCCCGACCGTCTCAGCCGCCGAGTTTTGCCTTCAGTTTGGCGCTGGCACTGGCCATATCGGTGCGGCCCTGCGCCTTCTGCTTGAGCAGCGCCATGGCCTTGCCCATTTCCTTGATGGAAGTGGCGCCCGACTCGGCAATGGCCTGGGCCACCAGGGCGTCGACTTCGGCGTCGCTGAGCTGCTGCGGCATGTAGGCCTGCAACAGGTCGATTTCCTTCTGTTCCTTGGCGACCAGGTCTTCGCGACCGCCGCTCTGGAACTGCGCGATGGACTCCTTGCGCATCTTGATCATCTTCTCGACCACGGCCAGCACCTGGCTGTCGTCGAGCTGAATGCGCTCGTCGACTTCGCGCTGCTTGATGGCGGAGGTGATCATCCGGATCGTGCCCAGGCGCTCGCTGTCCTTGGCCTTCATCGCGGCCTTCATGTCTTCAGTAATGCGGTCTTTGAGTGAGGACATGACTTGGCTCGGAGCAGCTGGCAATCGGCGGGGGAATCGACAGGGACGGAGCGAGAAGGCTCCGTCCCGGGAAGCAGATCTATCTATCAGTACGCGCGGGCGCGGGCGGGGCCGCGGCTGCTGCCGTCGCGGGTGACGCGCTTCATGTGGCGCTTCACGGCGGCGGCCTTCTTGCGTTTACGTTCCTGAGTGGGCTTCTCGTAGAATTCCCGGCGGCGCAGTTCCGTCAGGACCCCGGCCTTTTCGCAGGCGCGCTTGAAGCGCCGCAAGGCGGCATCGAAGTACTCGTTTTCTCGGACGCGAACGCTCGGCATTACTACCTCGGAATGTGGATGGCCGGCCCCGGTTCGGACGCTTCGAGCCGGTTCGAAACGGGTACGGGGACGGTTGAGAGCGCGGCAGTCTAATGGCGACCGCAAGGAAAAGCAAAATTCTCGCGGTTTTGGTGCCCAAAGCCACGATCGAGGCCCGTTTTCACCGCTTGGGGGTTAAGCTTCGCGCCCCCAAAATTGGCTTTTGGACGTTTTTCCTACGCTTCTCAAGTGAAAGTCCTCGGCATCGAAACCTCCTGTGACGAGACCGCCGCTGCCGTGTACGACGGCGAGCGCGGCCTGCTGTCCCACGCTTTGCATAGTCAGGTTCAACTGCACGCCGTATACGGCGGCGTCGTGCCCGAGCTGGCCTCGCGTGACCATGTAAAGAAGCTGTTGCCGCTGGTCCAGCAAGCGCTGGCTGAAGCAAAAATCGACGCGGATCAGCTGGATGGGGTGGCGTACACCGCCGGGCCGGGTCTGGTCGGTGCATTGCTGGTCGGTGCTTCGCTGGCACGCAGTCTGGCGTTCGCCTGGGGCAAGCCGGCGGTCGGGGTTCATCACTTAGAGGGGCACCTGCTGGCGCCCATGCTGGAGACGGCGGCGCCCGAGTTTCCCTTCCTGGCGTTGTTGGTGTCCGGGGGGCATACCTTGCTCGCCGAAGTGCGCGGGTTGGGGGAGTACCAGATCATTGGCTCCTCCCTGGACGATGCCGCCGGCGAGGCGTTCGATAAGACGGCCAAGATGCTCGGCCTGCCGTATCCGGGCGGCCCGGCACTGGCGAAGCTGGCGGACAGCGGGAAGCCCGGGGGCTTCGATTTCCCCCGGCCCATGCTCGACCGGCCGGGGCTGGATTTCAGTTTCAGCGGTTTGAAGACGGCGGTGGTCGTTGCGATCCGCGGTCGCGAGCTCGATGAACAGACGCGCGCCGACGTTGCTTACGAGTTTCAGCAGGCCGTGGTCGAAACGCTGGTCGCCAAGTGCGCGCGCGCTGCGAAACAAACGGGGTTGAAAACCTTGGTTGTTGCCGGTGGGGTGGGCGCGAATCGCCGGCTGCGAGCCGAGCTGCAGGCGTTGGGCGAGAAGCGTGGATTGCGAGTGTTGTATCCGCGACCGGAGTTTTGCACCGACAATGCGGCGATGATCGCTTACGCTGGCTATCGCCGCCTCGCGGCGGGCGAGCACGAAGATTTGAAGATTCGCGCCACCGCGCGCTGGCCGCTCGATACGCTGCGGATGCCCTCTGGCCAACCCCCAACCTCCAACCCCTGACACCTTCCGATTCATGGACAAGATTTTTCTCTCCCAGCTCAGTGTCGAGTGCATCGTCGGCATTTGGGATTGGGAACGGCGCGTCAAACAGACCGTCATCATCGATGTCGAGATGGCAGCGGACATTCGTAAAGCTGCGGCGACCGACCACATCGATGACACCATCGATTACAAGCGCGTCGCCAAACGTTTGCTCGCGTTCGTAGGCGAATCGCAGTATCAGCTGGTCGAGACGCTGACCGAGCAAATCGCGAAAGTGATCGTTACGGAGTTCGGGGTGTCGTGGGTGAAGGTGCGGCTCAATAAGCGCGGCGCCATTCGAGGTGCGCGCGACGTCGGTATCGAGATCGAGCGGCGTGCCGAGGATTATGCGGGCGTGACGCAGCAGACTCAGCCATGACCGCTGTTTACGTCGCGGCTGGCAGTAACGTCGAACCGGACAAGCATTTGTCGGTTGCGTTGCGCGCCTTGGCGTCGGCCTATGGGCCGATGACTCTATCGCCGGCTTATAAGAACAAGGCAGTGGGCTTCGACGGCGCCGATTTCATCAATCTGGTGGTCGGCTTCAATACCGAAGATCCGGTGGCCGACGTTCGCAAGCAGTTGCAGAAGATCGAAGCCGCCTGCGATCGTCCGCCTGACGCGCCGAAGTGGGCGCCGCGGACCATGGATCTCGATATTCTTTTATTCGGCGACCTGGTGAGTAACCAGCCCGGCCTGGTCATTCCACGGCCCGACCTGGTGAAGCGATCTTACATGCTCAAGCCGATGGCCGACATCGCGCCCGATGTTCGGCACCCGACGCTCGATAGAACCATGCGCGAGCTTTGGGAAAGTTTTCAGGGCGGCGAGCATGAGATGGTCGAGGTACTGCTGGGCGGCGAGCCTACCAGCCCACACTCCGGCCGCCATCGATCGCCAGAATCTGGCCGGTGACGAACGGGCCGTCCTTCGCGAAGAACAGCGCCGCGCGCACGATGTCGGGCGGCGAGCCGCTGCGCTTGAGCAAAGTCTTGTCGATGATTTCCTGCTTCACCGTTGCGTCGATGCCGCCGTCGGGCCACAGAATCGGGCCGGGCGCGATGCCGTTGACCCGCACCTCGGGTCCCAGTTCGCGCGCCAGAGACCGGGTCAACATCATCAATCCGGCCTTGGCGCTGGAATAAACAGGGTGCTGCGGGAGCGGGCGCTGAGCATGGATGTCGATCATGTTGATGATGAGACCTCGCGCTTCTTTCAGCGCCGGCGCGGCTGCCTGCGCCAGGAACAGCGGCGCGCGCAGGTTCGTTCCCATCAGGTCGTCCCATTGCTTGATCGTGACAGTGCCGAGGGGAGTGGGATAAAACGTCGAGGCGTTGTTGATCAGCACATCGAGGCGGCCAAACGCACAGGTTACTCGCTCAATCAGCGCCGGCAGGGCCTCGGTATCCAGCAGATTGGCGGCAGCGCAGATGGCCGAGCCGGCGCGAGCGGCATTGAGTTCGTCCCGCAACTGTTCCGCTTCGCCGGCCGAACGGTGAAAATGGATGCAGACGTTGGCGCCCTCGGCGTGAAAGCCACGGGCCAGTGCCGCGCCGATGCGGCGGGCCGCGCCAGTGATCAGCACCGAGCGTTTGGCGAGTGCGTTGGAAGTGTCCATGCAGGTATGGTGAACGAACGGATGATTGCTGCAAGTCCGGCTGACTCGGAGCGCGTCGCTTGAACGTACCGATGCCATTGCCGGCACTGTCGCCGGACGAATCGGCGCATAGCGAGCGGCTGGTCCAGCGCATTCGCGACGCAATCGACGCGGCCGGCGGGTGGATCAGCTTCGAGCGCTTCATGGAGATGGCGCTCTACGAGCCGGGCCTGGGCTACTACAGTGCGGGCGCGACCAAGCTGGGCAGCGAAGGCGACTTCGTCACCGCGCCGGAAATTTCTCCCTTGTTCAGTCGCTGCCTCGCCAATCAATGCGTGCAGGTGCTGGAGACGGTCAGCGGCGGTCATGTGCTCGAACTGGGCGCCGGCTCCGGCGTGATGGCCGCCGACGTGCTGAGCGAGCTCGACCGACAGCAAAAAACACCCGAGCGCTATCTCATCCTCGAGGTCAGCGCCGACCTGCGCGAGCGGCAGCGCGCGTTGTTACAACGTCGCTTGCCGCACCTGATGGGTCGCATCGAGTGGCTCGATCGCCTGCCGGATGACTTTCGCGGCGTGCTGCTCGCGAATGAAGTGCTCGATGCGCTGCCGATTCAGCGCTTTCGGATTCGTGGCTTGAAGGTGAATCAGTTGGGCGTGACCTGGGAGCTCGGCCGGCTCGACTGGTCCGAGGTGCACGCGAATGCGGCGCTCGAGGCGACGGTGCGCGAAATTGAATTCAACTTGGGCGAGCCGTTCGCCGATGGTTACACCTCAGAGATCAATCTCCGCTTGTCTCAGTGGATCGCCGGTATCGCCGCGTCGATGAAGCAAGGCGCAGCTTTTTTCATCGACTACGGATTGCCTCGTCGGCAGTACTACGCAGCCAGTCGCAGCGCCGGCACGATGCTGTGTCACTTCCGGCATCGTTTCCATGACGATCCGCTCATCAATGTCGGTGTGCAGGATATCGGCGCATGGGTGGATTTCACCGCGGTTGCTGAGTCCGCTGTGGCGGCGGGCATGAGTGTCGCTGGTTACACGACGCAGGCGCACTTCCTCATTGGCGCCGGGATCGAGCAGTTCCTCGCGCCGACGAACGATGACGAGCTGGCGTCGCGCTTGCAGATGGCGCGACAGGCGATGTTATTGACGCTGCCCGGCGAGATGGGCGAGCGATTCAAAGTCATCGGACTCGCCAAAGGTGTCGAGCAGCCGTTGCGCGGCTTCAGTGTTCGGGATCTGGCGGCGTCTCTTTAGTCGATTCGCGCTCGGCCTCGTGCTGACGCTTCAGCTCTTTCAGCGCGTGAATGCGCTTGTCGTGCAGGCGCTTCGCGATTTCGAACCCTTGCAGTCCTTCGCGCTCTTCCGCGCTCAGCATCGCACCTGCCGCCACCTCACGTGCGCGGCGTAGATATTCGGGCTGCGGATACTCGCGCTGCTCGAGCCCTTTGCGACCGCGAGCGTCCGCTTCGCACGCCAGCAAGAATTGTTCGAAGCGCGCCGGGCGTCGGAACGCATCGAGACGTTCCAGCAGCTCCAGCACGGTTTGCGGGCGCAGCTCCGTGATCTTGTGCATGTGCAGGTGATAGCGAGACACCAGCACGCCCAATTCGCGATAGGCATTCGGAATGCGGAGGCGATCGCACAGCGCCTCGACGATGCCGACACCTCTTTCTTCGTGCGCGATGTGACGAGGCAGCTCGTGAGTCGGCGTCGTCCCTTTGCCCAGATCGTGAACGAGCGCGGCGAAGCGAACGACGGCGTCTTCGCTGAGCTTCGTCGCCTGATCGAGCACCATCATGGTGTGCACGCCGGTGTCGATCTCCGGATGCCATTGCTCGGGCTGCGGAACGCCAAAGAGCGCGTGGATTTCCGGAAAGATCACCGGCAACGCGTTCCCATCGCGCAGCACTTCGAAGAACTGGCGCGGCGCGGGCATTTCCAGCGCGCGTTGAGTTTCTTGCCACACGCGTTCAGACACGAGCGCATCGAGCTCACCGCGTGCAGCGATTGCTCTCAGCAGTTCCATCGTTTCAGGCGCAACTCGAAAACCCAGCGGTGCGAACCGGGCGGCGAATCGCGCGAGGCGCAGCACTCGAACCGGATCTTCGACGAATGCAGGCGACACGTGCCGAAGCCAGCGCTCTTGCAGATCGCGCTGCCCGTCGAACGGATCGACGAGTGCGCCCGTCGCCTCATCTCGGGCGATGGCATTGATCGTGAGGTCCCGGCGTTCGAGATCCTGCTCCAGCGTCACGTCGGGCGAAAACCTGGTGTCGAAGCCGCGATAGCCTGGCCCCGTTTTGCGCTCGGTGCGGGCCAGCGCGTATTCCTCCTTGGTCTGCGGGTGCAGGAACACGGGGAAGTCCTTGCCCACCGGCTTGAAGCCCTGATCGAGCAATTCCTCCGGGCGCGCGCCCACCACGACCCAGTCGCGCTCGCGCACGGCCAGGCCGAGGAGCTCATCACGGACCGCGCCACCGACCAGGTAAATCTTCATACGGACATTTTGTCTCACTTGACGCGGTGGGACAAAATGGCCCCTTCTTCCTCCGCTCGTGAGCTGCTTGCCCAAAACGATGCCCGGAACGGACCACACCCCGACTTTCATTGGCCGCCTGTGCAAGATCGCGCTGGTCCTGGCGGCATCGCTGTCGGCCAGCGGCTGCTACTTGATGCAGGCGGCTACCGGTCAAATGGAGCTCACCTCCAAGCGCCAGCCCATCGCCAAGCTGCTGACCGACACGAGCACGCCGCAGAAATTGCGCGAGCGGCTCGAATACGTGTCGGCAGCGCGGGCCTTCGCTTCACAGGAGTTGGGTCTGCCGGACAACGACAGCTATCGCAGCTATGCCGATGTCGGCCGTCCCTATGTCGTCTGGAACGTGTTCGCGACCGATGAGTTCTCCATACAGCCGAAGCGCTGGTGCTTTCCAATTGCCGGCTGCGTCGTGTATCGCGGCTACTTCAAAGAAAACAGCGCGAAGACTTATGCGCGCCGCCTGCGCTTGCGTGGCAGCGACACGGCGGTAGGCGGCGTCGCCGCCTACTCGACGTTGGGTCATTTCAAGGATCCGGTGCTCAACACCATGCTCGGCTGGAGCGATGTGCAACTCGCGGCAACCTTGTTTCACGAGCTCGCGCACCAGGTGGTCTATGTGCCCGGAGATTCGGAGTTCAACGAAGCGTTCGCGACGGTGGTGGAGGAGGCGGGCTTGCAGCGCTGGCTCGCAGCGCGCGGTCGCTTGAAGGAGCTGGATGCGTGGAATGAGCAACGCGAGCGCAATGCTCAGTTCGTCGCACTCTTGTTACAGACTCGCGAGCGTCTCGATGCGTTGTATCGGTCGGACCTGTCTGATGACGAGAAACGAGATCGCAAACAATATGAATTTGGCGTGCTGAAACTGCAGTACTCGCAGCTGAAGGCAGAACAGTGGAATGGCTATCCGGGTTACGACGCCTGGTTCAGTCGCACGCTGAATAACGCTCATCTGGTATCTGCCGCGACGTACTACGGCTGCGTGCCCGGGTTGCGTCGAGTGTTGCATTCGGTTGACGGCGATCTGCCGCGGTTCTACGAGAAGGCGCGCGAGCTGGCGAAAGAAACAAGAGAGACGCGAGCTGCGGCCGTTTGCACTGTCGCCGATTCGTGACGTCCGAAATCTGCACCTATATTTAAAGCGGCGCAACTCGCGTATCTTCGCGCCGTTCATGAGCGAGGGGACGAGAGATGCAGTTATGGGTGCGGGCAATTGCCGCGCTGATTTGCGCTTGTGCGGTGAGTGTTACCAGCGCGACCGAGAATAATTCGAAGGACGGACCGACGCCATATCCGACGGCGGCGAAGGACTGGCCAGGCGAAGGTGTGATCCGTGTCTTCGGCTGGATGAATGACAACCGCGCAACCTTCTGGAAACAGCGCGAGCGAAAGCAAGGGGCGTGGGTGCTCGCTGGCGATTCGTTGCTGGGCAACTGGAAGGCCTCCGAGCGCGATCTCGCACCGACGCCGATCGCGAATCGAGCCATCGGCGGCGACGTGAGCCGCGGGCTGTTGTTTCGTTTTAAGCAAGACGTGCTCGAGCTGAATCCGAGCGGGATCGTCGTGCTGATCGGGACCAACGATCTGAGCGCGTCACAGAAGACCGATCAGACTGCTCGAAACATCGATCGGATGTTACAGGCCATCCGGACGCAGCAGGCTGACCTGCCGGTCATCCTGTGCACTTTGCCGCCAAGGAATAGCGATAAGGCGCCGATCAAGGCGTCGGAGCTGACCAGCCTCAATGCCAGCATTCGGGAGCTGGCGGAGAAATACGACAACGTGGAGTTGCTGGATTTGTTTCCCCTGTTTGCGACTCCGGACGGGCAGCCACAGCTGAATCTGCTGGCCGCCGATCGTTTGCACATCGGTCCTGCGGGTTACGAAGTGTTGGGACGCGCGCTGAAGCAGAGAATGGAATCGAAGTAGAGCGAGGCGTTGGTTCCCGCACGTCCGTGGTCACTCCGGCATTATCGGAGTCGCAGCGCGTTGCTGATGACCGAGACCGACGACAGGCTCATTGCGAGCGCCGCGAGCATGGGGTTCATCAGCCAGCCGGTGAGCGGGTAAAGCACGCCGGCGGCGATGGGAATGCCGAGGGCGTTGTAGCCGAAGGCGAAGAACAGGTTTTGGCGAATGTTTCCTACCGTCGCGCGGCTCAAGTGGCGGGCGCGGACGATGCCCGTCAGGTCGCCTTTCACCAAAGTGACTTGCGCGCTCTCCATTGCGATGTCGGTGCCTGTGCCCATGGCGATGCCGACATCGGCCTTGGCGAGGGCGGGGGCGTCGTTGATACCGTCGCCGGCCATGGCGACGCGTCGGCCTTGGGATTGTAACTTCGCGATTACATTTGCTTTGTCCTGGGGCTGTACTTCGGCGATCACTTCGTCGATCGCGAGATGCTTGGCGACGGCGCGCGCCGTTGTTTCGTTGTCGCCGGTCAGCATCACGAGGCGGAGGCCGTCTTGCTTCAGGGCCTGTAACGCGCTCGGTGTTGTTTCCTTGATGGCGTCGCCAACAGCGATAGCGCCGGCGAGTTGGCCGTCGACGCCGAGGAACACGACCGTTTTTCCTTCGCTTCGCAATTCTGCGATTTGCTCCGAAAGAGTGTTGATCGGCGCGCCAACGTTGCTCATGAGCGCTTTGTTCCCCAGCGCAAGCTCGTGGCCGTCGGCATGGCCGCGAACGCCTTGGCCGGTGACTGACTGAAAGCCGGTGACGGTTGCGAGTTCGACCCTGCGCTGTTCTGCTCCAGCAACAATGGCGCGCGCCAGTGGATGTTCGCTCGCGCGATCGAGTCCGCCGGCCCAGCTGAGCACCTGCGATTCCGAATAACCGTGCAACGCGATCACGCGATCGAGCGTCGGGCGGCCGATGGTGATCGTGCCGGTCTTGTCCAATACCAGCGTGTCGACGTTGCGGAAGTTCTCGATCGCTTGCGCGTCTCGGAACAACACGCCCTGCTGCGCGCCGCGGCCGCTGGCGACCATGATGGAGATGGGCGTCGCGAGTCCGAGCGCGCAGGGGCAGGCGATGATCAAGACGGCGACGGCATTCACGAGCGCGTAAGCGAGCTTCGGCTCGGGGCCGACGAACCACCAGACGATGAACGTGGCAATCGCGATGACGATCACGGCGGGTACGAACCAAGCGGCGACTTGATCTGCGAGTCGCTGCAGCGGAGCGCGCGAGCGCTGGGCCTGCGCGACCATGGTGACGATCTGAGAGAGCAGGCTTTCGGCGCCGACGCGCTGGGCTTCGACGATCAAGCTGCCGGTTTGGTTGATGGTCGCGCCGGTCACGCCATCGCCGGCGGATTTTTCCACTGGCATGGGTTCGCCGGTCAGCATCGATTCGTCGACGCTGGAGTTGCCCTCGACGACCACACCATCGACGGGAATCTTTTCGCCGGGCCGGACGCGCAGTTTGTCCCCGGCGTGAACGTGGCCGAGTGCAACGTCGTGTTCCGTGCCATCCGCTTCGATGCGGCGTGCGGTCTTCGGTGCGAGGCCGAGGAGTTGGCGGATCGCTGCGCTCGTGCGGCCGCGTGCCCGCAACTCTAGCCATTCGCCGAGCAGTACGAGCGTCACGATCGAGCTAGCGACTTCGTAATAGACGCCGACCATGCCGTGTCCGTCGCGGAGTTCGGCAGGGAAAGCGTTAGGCAGGAACGTGGCGATGAGGCTGTAACCGAACGCGATACAGACGCCGAGGCCGATCAACGTGTACATGTTCGGAGCGCGGTGCACGACGCCCATCCAGCCGCGCTTGTAGTAATCGGCTGCGGCCCAGAGTACGACGGGCGCGCTCAATAGGAGCTCGAGCCAGCGCAGATTGCCTGCTGTCGTATGTGAGATCGCCAGATCGAGCATATGCGGCGCCATCGCCACGATGACGACGGGAATACTCAGAACAAGGGAGATCCAGAACTTGCGTCGTACGCTCCGCAGCTCGCTGTCGTCGACGTGCTCGCTCGGCAGCTCTGGCTCGAGTGCCATGCCGCACTTAGGGCAGTTACCCGGGCCGACTTGTCGGATCTCGGGATGCATGGGGCAGGTGTAGATGGTGCCCGCGGGCATGGGCGCGTCGCTCGCAGGGCGCGCGCGATGGTGCCCATGATGCTGATGGTTTTGTCGCTCATGCGAGCAACAAGAACCCGTCGTTGCAGGCTTCTGCGCGTGAGAATGCGCGCGATGCGAGCCGGACGAATCGTGCTTCGCTGCGCCGGTGTGCGAGCACGAGTCAGACGCTGCTGCCCCAGCAGCACTCGACGCAGTAGAGCAGCGGCAGCTAGCCGCTACGGTTTCAGGTGCGCTCGACGCAGTCGAGCAGCACGAGTCTGCCGCGGCTTGCGTCATCTCGCCGTTGTTTGTTGAGGCGGGCTTCTGCGCGTGTTTGCTGCTAGTCGAGCAGCACGACTTCGCCGTCGTGTCCTCGTGCTTGCTGTCTGAATGATGATGCTGCTGCTTTGACATTACTTCACTCCGCCGGCGGCAGCCCGGCGAGATCGCTGAGAATGGGACAATCGGGTCTCGAATCGCCGTGACAATGCTCGGCCAGCTCCGCTAACGCCGCGCGCATGGATTGCAGTTCGGCGATCTTGTGATCGAGGTCCGTGATGTGTTTGATCGCAAGCCGCTTCACTTGCTCGCTTGCGCGGCGCTGATTGCGCCACAAGCCGAGCAGCGTCCCGATCTCGTCCATCGAGAATCCAAGACCCCGCGCGCGACGGATGAAGCGCAGCGTATGAATGTCGGCCGCGCTGTAGACGCGATAGTCACCGGCGGTGCGCGCCGCCTTGGGAATGAGCTGCAGCGATTCGTAGTGACGAATCATCTTCGGGGTGATCCCCGACAGGTCGGCAGCCTTGCCGATGCTGTAGTAACCCTGATCCTTGGCTTCCGACAATTCCGCTCGAGCTTTGACGGCAGACATGACTTCCTCCAACGGCCTGCATGATGAACCTTGCCACGGTGGCAAGGTCAAGCCCGGAGCCGGTACACGGGTAGGAGACGCCTGGCGCGCGTGGTCGGTGGGCGCGATCACGGTCGGGACTTAGCGCTGTGTCACGAACATGCTCGGTCCGAACGACCACTTAACCGGTAATCCGACTCAGCACGGTCTTTACGTTCTGTGTCGAGATCAGGACACGTTTTTCCAGCCCACCGAATCAATGCGACAGCGTGTCGAGTTGCGCTGATTGGGGTTTAGTCCAAACGGGCTGAACGATCAGTCTTCAGGTTCGCCCGAGCCGTGGCTGCCCGCAGCCGTGAACTCTCTCAACTCTCCCTACCCTTGCCACTCTTGGGGGCCCTAAGCCTTTACGCGCTAGGACGCTCAGCGCTTTAGCGCATTGAGGCTAGAGAGGGTTCCCGGCTGCTGACGGTTGGATGGTTAAAGCTCACACGCTCCCACCGCCTCGGCGGTGCTGGCCGCGCAGAACTAGCCGCCGCCTTCCGAACCATGAGGTTGGGAGTTCGAATCTCTCCGGGCGCGATCAGGCCGGTCGCAAACTCCTGGGCGCGTGCGCAATTCTGCATGCCTGACACCGGATCGCCCCGCGATATCGGCACCTCCGAAGGGCAGCAGTACCAATCATGTCAGCTGGTAGCAAGGGTGCCTCGAGCCCGGCTGTTTGCTCCAGATTCAAAATGTTGGAGATCAGACAGGAGCCCAGTGCGGTCTATCGTAATACCGCGGGGCTACCCGCTCGGAATCCGTAGCAGATTGAGGGTCATTGCGAGGCAGACGACACGCATGCATTTACTCCCGGACTCGATAGTTTGACTAAGACAACAGAGGGTTTCGCCATGTCAATGGTCTGCACGTCTCTTAAACATATGGCCGCAGTGCTCGCAGTCATGGTTGCTACGGTTGCGTTCGCCGACGAAACCAGTAGGCAGAAGCCCATGTCGCCCGCCGATATGGCCCGAACAATCACTGAACTCCAAACACAGCTCGCAGCACTCACTGATCGCGAGAGGGTTCGGGAGGTTTACATCAACTATGGACGTGGCATTGATCGGCTAGATGAAGAAGCCTATAGAAAATCCTTCTGGCCGGACGCTCAGATTAACTATGGAACCGCAGAATCGATCACGCCGGAGCAGCATTGGCAAGGGCACATGATGAAAGGATTTAAGAATCAAGTGAAAGCATGGGGTCACCTCTTCACAAATCAGGTAATTGAAATCAACGGCGACGTCGCACACGTGGAGACATATTTGACGGTAATGGCGATTCCGAAGGACAAGGAAAGCGCGTTCAATCGCCAGAACATTTGGGCCGGCAGGTATGTGGATAAGCTTGAGCGTCGAGGGGGAGAGTGGCGCGTCGCCGTGCGCGAGTACATGCCATACTTTTCGATGAGTGCGGATGTCTTAGATGAGTATGACGCACTGTGGGGCAAATACTTTGGCGGCGCGACTTCTGACTGTGCTGTGCAGGCGGCTGGAAAGCGCGATGTGGCCTATGCGCGCCCGCTAAAACGAAGGGACCGCGCGGCCGGACCGACATGCGCTCAGTGAACTTGCGGAGTTGTGCAGGACCCGGGCATGTGGTCGCGAGCTTTGCGTGGCCAGAGCTCGATTTCAAAGTCCTCGCCTGACCCGGTGGTGCGCATGGCCGTTTGCGTTCGCTCCGTGATGGGACGTTTGAATGTCGGCCGGCCTGATGAGCGTCGGAAGACCGGTGCCTCCGGCAAAGGCGCTCAGCATGCAGTTCACCCTCCTCGACTGCGAGCCGCAGAATGCGCGCATCGACGCCCCCTCGCGGTTTGGTATGAGCGCCGCCGATCTAGTGGATCGGGAGTGAAGACTCCGGAGACTGCTGCATCGCAAACACACTTGCTGGCCAAATGATTCGGTTCGATCGGCGTTGAATTGCGAATCTCTAATGCAGCACGCGCGGGGATCGAGCCTTTGCACCAGCCGGTCTAGGAGAATGTGATCCGCACTGAGCGCTCCTAGTTGCTGTACCAAGCCGAGCCGATGCGCTTCGTAGCAAGAGCTAGAGCATGGCTACGACTCACATTCAGGCACTATGGGATTTTATTCTGCATCCTTGGATGCGCCTGCGTAAGATGCCCCTCCATAGCACATGCCGAGGAGCACTTCACTGCATGCAATGCTGCAGCACCATCCGTGGGCCAACCATACTGGGTGGAGGAACTCGCCAGCGGTCTAAGAAACCCATTCTCGTTAGCGTGGCTGCCTAATGGGGACGTGCTGATTACGGAACGGCAAGGAGGGTTACGGATCTTTAGCAACGGCCGGTTGGATCCCAGGCCCCTCAGCGGAGTCCCGGCGAGTTTCCAAAACAGTCTGAATGGTCTCAAGGACGTCTTGCTCGACCCGGACTATGAAACCAACCAAGCGATCTATTTGCTGATATCGGAAGGCACACTGGATGAACACCATACGTCCGTATACCGCGCCCGTTTCGGACGCGACGGACTTACCGAGGTAAGCCGGATCTTCCGGGCTAGAGAGGAAATGGGAGGGCCCGGGCACAGTTCTGCTCGCATGATTTGCCTTAGTGACAAGACACTACTCCTTGCTGTGCCAGAGAGTCACTACTACAAACGGATGGCGCAGCGACTCGATTCGCACATCGGTAAACTATTGCGACTCAATCGCGATGGCTCGATTCCCACTGACAATCCATTTCTCCGCAACTCGAATGCGCTTCCTGAGATCTGGTCTTATGGCCATCGTGCACCAACCGGGCTGTACTATGACTCCGATAGCGGCTTGCTCTGGGAAGTAGAGCCGGGACCTCGGGGGGGGGATGAACTCAACTTACTAAAAGCCGGAGGTAACTTCGGATGGGCCGTCGCGAGTTGGGGTTTTGAGTACAACGGAGGACCTACTGCTCCTCAGCAAGTTGGACCAAATATCGAAAGTCCGATCCTCGTGTGGACGCCGTCGGTGACTCCTTCTGGCCTGACTCGCTATCGAGGAACAACCTATCCGGCCTGGAACGGAGACTTCTTTGTCGGCCATCTGTCAGGGAGAGCTCTTGAACGCCTGAGAATCGTTGATACAAATGTCATCTCCAGAGAGACGATGTTACTTGGTCTGAAAGAACGGATTCGCGAGGTTAAGGTCGGACCTGATAATCACATTTATCTTCTTACGGACAACTCAAACGGCCGGCTCTTGCGCCTGCGGCCTGGCCAGCCCTCTATCGAACAACTTAGCCGAGTCGCACACAAGCTTGAGCCCGTCCGAACCATTGAGAGCGCCTCCAGCGCTTCGCCGCAGGAAGGTCCCGTTGACCTTGAGCAAGGCAAACAAGCGTTTATGGAACTCTGTTCGGCCTGCCACAGCCTGGGAACAGTCATTCGCGGCGGTAATATCGGTCCAGATCTAACTGCAGTTTACGGCAGGCGAGCGGGGACCAGCTCCGGATACGGCTACTCTGAAGGCATGACCAGCACCTCTCACGTATGGGATTTTCTGATGCTGGATCTGTTTCTCGCCGATCCCGCAAGCTTTGTAAGAGGCACGACTATGTCAGTCCCTCCAATCTCAGATTCAAGCGTGCGGCGACAGATCATCGAATTTCTTCGAGGCCCAGCGTCCCAATTGCCAAATAGAATGGATTGAAGGTTCGATGCCGATGACGAGTAACTGTCCCGTATGTCGACGCGACACATTGATTTGCGACTTCTGAGAGCGACGCACAGGTTGAAATCTCCGATGGACATGACTGCCCTCAACAGGACAGTCCACTCCTTCGCGGTGAGCACAATTCGATCCGCCGAGCAGTTGTCTACCATGTGATCGGCCTTAGTTGCACCGATGATTGGTACGATTTCGGCGAGATGTGGCAGTGGCCACGCAATCATAGTCTGCCGGAGTACGCGCGTGTTTTGCGCCGACGTCGACTAGCAGTTGCGCCACCCTGATTTTCGGAGCTGCCGTTCGTGGTGGATTTAGCAGCATCGGTCTTTTCGTCACGTCGCCGCCCCCTTTGAGCGGCGAATAGGCTTGTACTTGCACTTCGTTTAGACGGCAATAGTCCACGACCCCACCGTAGTTCATGCGGTCCACCATCGCGTCGTAAGCAGCAAGACCGAGCCGGATTTGGTTGGTCAACATATTTTTTGCTTGCGGCGTGCTGATGTCAGCCGATCCCGACGAGTTACTCATCGCATAGTCTACGGCGACCGGAGTGCGCTGCGCGCTCGATCAACTACTGAGCGGGTGGGACGATCGGCCCTCTGCCCGGATCGGCAGAGGGCGCGGAGACTGCTGAATCGTTGTTATTGGATCGTGAAGACCAGCGTCGAATTGCCACGCCGAATGGTCAGCGCGAACGCCGTCGCCCCATTCACCGCCTGACGCAATTGTTCGACCGTGGTGATGCGCGCGCGGCCGATCGCGAGGATCACATCGTTCGCGCGCAGACCTGCCTGCTGAGCGGGACTGCCATCGGCAACGTTTTCCACCAGCACGCCAGCATTATTTGCAGCGTTGGTCAGCGCGGCGCCTTCGAGGGCCGGATGAATCTGTGCGGCGCCTTCACCATCGGCGCCATCGCGCTCGCCGATCACAGCGCTCACCCGACGCGGCTTGCCTTCGCGAATCAAGCCCAGCTCGACCTTCTCGCCAATGCGCAGCAAGCCGATGGTGTTGCGCAGTTCGCCAGCATTGGCGACGTTGCGACCGTTGATCGACGTGATCACGTCGCCGGCCTTGATGCCCGCCCTGTCGGCTGGCGAACCTTCGATGACCTGCGAGACCAGCGCGCCTCGCGCATTTTCCAGGCCGAGGCTGTCGGCGATGCCGGGAGTGAAATTGTTAGATAGCTGCACGCCGAGCATGCCGCGCTTCACTTCGCCGTATTGGACCAGCTGCCCCATCACGGCCTTGACCATGTTGGAAGGAATGGCGAAGCCGATGCCGATGTTGCCGCCGCTGCCGGAGAAGATCGCGGTGTTGACGCCGACCAGCTGACCTTTCAGGTCAACCAGCGCGCCGCCGGAATTGCCGGGATTGATGGGAGCATCGGTCTGAATGAAATCCTGATACGACTCCGGATTGTTGTCGGAGCGGCCGAGCGCGCTGATGATGCCGGAGGTGACGGTGTGGCTG
Source organism: Peristeroidobacter agariperforans (assembly GCF_004138335.1). Lineage (GTDB taxonomy): Bacteria > Pseudomonadota > Gammaproteobacteria > Steroidobacterales > Steroidobacteraceae > Steroidobacter > Steroidobacter agariperforans. The sequence goes on from NZ_RYFW01000001.1 coordinate 1,779,453, forward strand.
AGCGCGAAGGGATTGCCGATCGCGAGCACGAAGTCGCCGACTTCGGCTTTGGATGAATCGGCCAGCGGCATCTCGACCAGATTCTTGGCCGGGACTTTCAGCACGGCGACGTCCGACGCCTTGTCGCGACCGACGATTTCGGCCTTTACTTGCCGGTCATCGAGCAACGTCACGGTGATCTCGTCGGCGTTCTCGATCACGTGCGCGTTGGTGATGATGTAGCCGTTCTTGGCGTCGACGATGACGCCCGAGCCGGCGCTCTGGAATTGCCGCTCGCGCGGCCCCATCTCTGGAGCATCGAAAAAGCGGCGGAAAAACGGATCTTCCAGCAGCGGATTGCGCGGCCGCTGTTCCCGCACAGTGCCGCGAGTGGCGATGTTGACCACTGCCGGCGAAGCCTTTTTGACGATCGGCGCCAGCGAGGGCAGCGGCGTATCTCCGACTTTCTCCGGCAGCTGCGCGGCGGCACCCACGTTGTAGAGCAGAGCCGTTGCGGCCAACAGCGCGTAAACCTGTCTCATGAAGCAATCCTAGTGTGGAGCGTGAAAGCGGCTCGCTGCCGCGTTTGCCAAGACCATGGTTGAAGGTTTTTGGGTTCGAATCGGGCCGGTCCTGCCCAGCCCCGGATTCTATGGGCAATCCGCCTGATTTGGCATTTCGAGGCCTGTGACTGGAACAACTCCGCAATGCGGCGAAGCGTTGCAGCAGAAATGGCCTGTGTATAGGCCTGTGCACACGCCGGTGGGCACTCTGTGGATAACTTGTGTGCTTACAGTTGATTGCGGGTGGACACAAGATGTTGTGGTTTGCTGCGTTTGCAGAGATACTGGCAACCTCTTTTCGGCAGCGCCGAAATCCTCCCGCGAAAGCCAGCAAGCCCTTGAACTATAGGGGCTTTCCGAGCCTATTTTTCGAAGGAGGGTTTCTTGACGGCTTCAGATGGCAGGTCTAGGCTTGTGCCCCTGACACAATATGTAGTGTCTCGCTGTGGAAAGAAAAACACGACCGGCGGGATAACTGCGCAGGTCAGATGGACCGCCAGCTCACGGGCTTTGAAGGGGCTCGTGCTGGAGGGAGTTTTGGGACGTCAGTTGGGGACGATTGGCGCCCGCTCGCAATCCGGAGTTCTTTGCCGGCATGAAGACCGCAATCAAACTTGAGCCCATGGATGTCAACAGCATTCCGTTCCAGGAAGCCTCGCTGGATATCTGGGACAAAAAATACCGCCTCTCGGCCAAAGACGGCACGCCCGTCGATCGCTCCATGGACGACACCTATAAACGGGTCGCCCGTGCGCTCGCTGACGTCGAGAAAGAAGACGTGCGCGACCAATGGTACGAAAAGTTCCTCTGGGCGTTGCGCAAGGGCGCGATTCCGGCAGGTCGCGTCACCTCGAACGCTGGCGCGCTGGAACACAAGCCCGCCACTTCCACGATCAACTGCACCGTGTCGGGCACCATTCTGGACTCGATGGATGACATTCTCGCGAAGGTCCATGAAGCGGGCCTGACGCTGAAGGCCGGCTGCGGCATCGGCTACGAATTCTCGACCATGCGCCCGAAGGGGGCGTATGTCTCCGGCGCCGGCGCGTACACGTCGGGCCCGCTGTCGTTCATGGATATCTACGACAAGATGTGCTTCACCGTTTCGTCGGCCGGCGGCCGGCGCGGCGCGCAGATGGGCACATTCGATATCGGTCATCCCGACGCAATGGATTTCATCCGCGCCAAGCGCGAAGCCGGCCGGTTGCGTCAGTTCAACCTGTCGCTGCTGATCACCGACGAATTCGTCGAGGCGGTGAAGAAGGACCAGGACTGGCAGCTGGCCTTCCCGGTCAGCCAGCGCGAGCTCGAAGGCGGCGAAGATCTGCAGGACCGCTCCCAGTATGTGTGGCGCGAATGGCCGACCAAGGACGGCTATGTCGTGAACGACACCGGCCTGGTCTGCTGCAAGATCTATAAGACGCTGCCGGCCAAGCGCATGTGGGACGTGATCATGTCGTCCACCTACGACTTCGCCGAGCCGGGCTTCGTGCTGATCGACAAAGTCAACGAAATGAACAACAACTGGTGGTGCGAAAACATTCGCGCGACCAATCCTTGCGGCGAGCAGCCGCTGCCGCCGTATGGCTCGTGCCTGCTGGGCTCGATCAACCTGACGCGCTTCGTGCTCGATCCATTCACCGAAAATGCGCGCTTCGATTGGGAAGAGTTCCGCAAAGCCGTGAAGGTGTTCACGCGCATGCTGGACAACGTGGTCGAGATCAACGGCCTGCCGCTCGGCCAGCAGCGCGACGAAATCATGCGCAAGCGCCGCCATGGCATGGGCTTCCTGGGTCTGGGCTCGGCGATCACCATGCAGTGCATGAAGTACGGCTCGAAGAAGTCCGTGGCCTTCACGCAGAACGTATCGCGCGAAATGGCGCTCGCGGGCTGGGAAGCGGGTCTCGAGCTGGCGCGTGAGAAGGGCCCGGCCCCGATCATGGTCGAAGAGTTCGAAGTGACGGCGGAAATGCTCCGCAAGCGCCCCGAGATGGTGAAGGACGGCTGGCGCGTCGGTCAGAAGATTCACGGCCGCACTTTGCACGCCAAGTACAGCCGCTACATGCAGCGCGTTGCCGAAGCTGCGCCGGAGCTGGTCGATGAGCTGGCCGAAGTCGGTGCGCGCTTCACGCATCACAGCTCGATCGCGCCGACCGGCACGATCTCGTTGTCGCTGGCGAACAATGCGTCCAACGGCATCGAGCCGTCGTTCGCGCATCACTACTTCAGGAACGTCATCCGTGAAGGCAAGAAGACCAAGGAGAAGATCGACGTGTTCTCCTTCGAGCTGCTGGCCTACCGCGAGCTGATCAATCCGCGCGCAATGCCGAACTCCACCAACGCGGCCGAGAAGCTGCCCGACTACTTCACGACGGCGGACAACATCACGCCGAAGGAGCACGTCGACATCCAGGCGGCCTCGCAGCTGTGGATCGACTCCTCGATCTCCAAGACGGCGAACGTGCCGACGGATTATCCGTACGAGGACTTCAAGAACATCTATCTGTATGCCTACGAGCAGGGCCTGAAGGGCTGCACCACGTTCCGGTTCAACCCGGAAGCGTTCCAGGGCGTGCTGGTCAAGGAAGAGGATCTGAAGAACACCACTTATGTGTTCACGCTGGAAGACGGCACCGAAGTGAAGGTGCGTGGCGATGAAGAGATCGAGTACGACGGCGAGAAGCACACCGCCGCCAATCTCTTCGACGCGCTCAAAGAAGGCTACTACGGAAAATTTTGAGGAGACGCGGTTATCGGTTATCGGTTAGCGGTTCGCGGTTGGGTGAAGAAACCCGCGGGCCCTTCCGAACCAACCGCCAACCGCGAACCGCTAACCGCTAACCGCTGGTTCAACCATGAGCTCCAAGATCGACAAGAAAATCGTCAAGTACCGGGTCGAGAAGCCCGAAGATCGCGCGGCGGCTGAAAAGGCCGCCTCCGAAGCTGCGCAGGCCAAGGAGCGCAAGGAAGAATCGAACGTCGTCTGGATGCACGAGAAAGTCGAGCGTCCCGATGTGCTGATCGGCTCGACCTACAAGATCAAGACGCCGGTGTCGGATCACGCCATGTACGTGACCATCAACGACATCATCTTGAACGAAGGCACCCGCCACGAGCAGCGCCGGCCGTTCGAGATCTTCATCAACTCCAAGAACCTGGATCATTTCCAGTGGATCGTGGCGTTGACGCGCATTCTCTCCGCCGTGTTCCGCAAGGGCGGCGACGTGACCTTCCTGGTCGATGAGATGAAAGCCGTGTTCGACCCGCGCGGCGGCTACTGGCAGTCGGGCGGCAAGTTCATGCCATCCATCATCGCCGAGCTGGGCTACGTGGTCGAAAAGCACCTGCAGACCATCGGCCTGCTGAAGAAGCCGGAGATGGAAGAGGAGCGCAAGAAGCTCATCGAGGAAAAGAAGGCCGAGTACGAAGCGCGCAGCAAGCAAGTCGACGCCTTCGCCAAGAGCCACTTCCCGGAAGGCGCGCAACTGTGCGCCAAGTGCAGCACCACGGCCGTCGTGTTGATGGACGGCTGTATGACTTGTTTGAACTGCGGCGATTCGAAGTGCGGATGAGCACTGCCGCTTGAGCTGATTTGTTCGACGGCCTTGGGGACTAACCCACGCCACCTGCGCCCCGCCTCGTGCGGGGCGTTTTCTTTTGAGCAGGCACTGAGTCGCCCACCTTGAGCTCGCCTCCGGAAAAAGGCAGCATTGGTATCGCTAACACTGCGGCCTCCGGGGCAAAACCATGAGCTTTCATTCGAAGACAGTGGCCGTACTTTGCGCCGCGTTCATCGGCGCGATGGCGCAAGCCGCAGGCCCTGAGAAGTTGGTCCTGACGGAGAAAGAGTATTTCGCGGCGCCCGGCCTCGACGTTCTGGTGTTCAACAATACCTACGATGGCTTGTTCAGCGATGCGAAGATCGCGGGAATCGAGCTCATTCATCACGGAGTGCGCACCGCCACGAACGGCGATGTCCGCTTGGGCCCGACGCCGGAGCAATGGGACCCTACGCCTGCGGTGAAGAAACGCACGGTCGACAAGGCCAGCGGTGCGATCGACGTTCACCTGCACTACCCGCAACACAAGTTCGAGTACGTCGTTCATGCCGAGCCGAGCGCTGCGGGCGTGCGAATCAGCGTGGCCCTGGACCGTCCGCTGCCGCGCGAGCTCGAGGGTAAAGCCGGCTTCAACCTCGAATTCCTGCCTTCGGCGTATTTCACACGCACTTATCTGATGGATCGGAACAGCGGCGCTCTGCCGCTCTATCCGTTCGGCCCATCGGGGCGCGATGCGAAAGGGGAGACGACCCGCCTGCCGATGGCGACGGGACACAACCTCACGCTCGCGCCAGAAGACGCCGAACGCCGCGTGACGATTACGTCGAACAAGGCCGAGCTCGCGCTGTACGACGGTCGCAACCAGGCGCAGAACGGCTGGTTCGTGGTGCGCAGCTTATTGCCTGCAGGCAAAACCGGCACGGTGCTCGAGTGGACGCTGTCGGCCAGCACGATTCCGGGCTGGACCCGTCCGGCGGTGATCGGTCATTCGCAAGTGGGCTACGGCCCGAGCCAACAGAAGATCGCGGTGATCGAAGCCGACCCGAGAGCAGCGGCGCCGTCGACGGCCAAGCTGCTCAAGGTGAATGCGGACGGCACGATGTCGGAGGCGTTCAGTGCCCCGCCGCGACCGTGGGGCGACTACCTGCGCTATCGCTACTACACGTTCGACTTCTCGACCGTGCAGGAGCCCGGACTCTACATGATCGAAGCCGGCGGTCAGCGAACGCATGCGTTCCGCATCGCTCACGACGTGCTCGCGAGCGCGTGGCAACCGACGCTCGACGTGTACTTTCCGGTGGCGATGGATCACATGTTCGTGAACGAAGCGTATCGCGTGTGGCACGGCGCTTCGCACCTGGACGACGCGCGTCAGGCTGCGGAGAACAAGGAGCATTTCGATCTCTACGGCGGCAGCCCATCGAACGATTCGCCGTTCAAAGCCGGCGAGCACATCCCCGGGTTGAATGTCGGCGGTTGGTACGACGCAGGCGATTTCGATCTGCGCACGCAGACGCACTACAGCGTCGTGCAATCGCTCGTCGATACCTGGGAGAGATACAAGCCCATGCGCGACGAAACCTCGATCAATCAGGAGCGGCGTCACGTCGAGATCCATCGTCCCGACGGTGTGCCGGACCTGCTGCAGCAGATCGAACATGGCACGCTATTCCTGATCTCGCAGTACCGTGTGTTCGGTCACGCGATTCCCGGCATCGTCGAGCCGGACCTGGGGCAGTACACGCATCTGGGTGACGCCGTAACGAAGACGGACAACAAAATCGACGATCCCACCGACCCGAACTCGGCGAAAGACGATCGCCTCGCATTCACGACTGCGACGACCGCGCTCAACTACGGATCCGCTGCGGCGTTGGCTGCTGCGAGTCGCGCGCTGCGCGGGTATCGCGACGCATTGGCCGATGAGTGCCTCTCATGGGCGCAGAAGGCATGGGATTTCGAGGGCGGACGCAAGCCCAATCTGTTTGCGTTCGGAAATACGACTGGCGGCAATCCCGAAGATGAGGAGCTGCGCGCCGCGGTCGAATTGTTGCTCGCGACGAAGGATGCAAAGTACGCCGCGCGCGTGAACGCGTTGTGGCCGGCGATCGATCAACGCTTCATGGCGAACGCTGCCGATGCGGTGCGAGTCATGCCGCTCATGGGCAAGGACTTCGCCGCTAAGCTGCGCGCCCGTGCCGCGAAGTATCGCGATCAATCAACGGCGGAGCTCAAAGAGAATCCCTATGGTGTGCCGGTCACGCGCGCGGGCTGGGCTGGCAACGGCACCGTCGTGGCGTATTCCACGGCAGCGTTCTTTTTGCACACGGCGTTTCCCGATCTGTTCGATCGCGAAGCCGTGTTCCGCGGCTTGAATTTTTTGTACGGCACGCACCCGAGCTCCGACATCTCCTTCGTTTCGGGCGTAGGCACGCATTCGAAGAAGGTCGCATACGGCAACAATCGCGCGGACTTTTCTTTCATTGCCGGCGGCATCGTGCCGGGCGTGTTGATCCTGAAGCCCGATTTTCCGGAGAACAAGGAAGACTGGCCGTACTTGTGGGGCGAGAACGAATACGTCATCAACGTGGGCGCGAGCTATATTTTCCTGGTGCACGCCGCGCAGGAACTGTTGAATCGCGAGTGAGCGGACGCCCCGCTCGACGCGGGGCGTTTTCTTTTCTGCCGGCAGTCGCGTACCTTCGTACCCATGCCGCTCAAACTACTGACCCTGAACATCGAACACGATCGTCATCTCGACCGCGTGGCGCAGACGATTGCGACACATTTGCCGGACGTAGTCTGCCTGCAGGAAGTATTCGAGAAGGACTGCGCGAAACTGGCGGCGGTCGGCGGTTATCAAGTGAAGTACGCGCTCAGCACGCTCATGCCGGAGGGCGAGAAGGGCAATACCAGTCCGCGCAGTTGGGGAGTGGCGGTGCTGACTCGAGTGCCGGTTCACAACCAAACCGTCGCTTACTACGCCGACGACCCGCGCATCCGAATCTTCAAGGAATCCAATGATCCGCGGCGCCTGGTGGTCATGACGGAGCTCCAGCACGAGGGGCGGAACTTCAAGATCGGCACCACTCATTTCACCTGGTCGAAGAACGGCGCAACGACCGACGAACAACGCGAGGATTTCGCACGGCTCAAGCGGGTGCTGCTGCCATATCCCGACTATGTGTTGTGCGGCGACTTCAATGCGCCGCGCGGCGGGGAAATGTTCTCGAAGTTCACGGGCGAGTTGGGGCTGATAGATCACCTGCCGCCCCACGTCACCACGACTCTCGACTCGCAGTTCCACTACGCCGGCGCGCTCGAGCTGGCGGTCGACAACATTTTCTCGACGCCGGAATATCGGGTGACGCAGGTGCAGGTGCTGGAGGGCATCAGCGATCACAAGGGGATCCTGGCGGTGGTCGAGCGGCGCACGTTGTGAGCTGCAGGCGCCCGCATGAAAACCCTCGTCCTCATCCTCGATCTCGTCGGCACCTTCGTCTTCGCGCTCGCAGGTGCGACGGCGGGCGCGCGGCGGCAGTTGGATGTCTTCGGCGTACTCGTGCTGGCGTTCGCGGCGGCATGTGCCGGGGGCATCGCGAGGGATGTTTTGATTGGCGCGACGCCGCCGGCGGCCATTACAGATTGGCGGTTCCTTGCGACGTCGGTGGTGGCTGGAGTCATTGCGTTCCGGTGGCACGCCGCCATCGAGCGCATGGAGAATCCAGTCCGAATGTTTGACGCGGCGGGTCTTGCACTCTTTGCGGTGGTAGGAACTCAGAAGGCGCTGGCATACGAGCTCAATCCGGTGATGGCGGCGTTGTTCGGCATGCTGACCGGTATTGGTGGCGGAGTCGTTCGCGATCTGCTGCTGGCGCAGATTCCTCTGGTGTTGCGTGCGGATCTGTATGCGGTGGCAGCGCTCGGCGGTGCGACCGTCGTGGTGTTGGGCCAGCAGTTTGGGGCCCCGCCGCTGCCGACCGCCTTGTGCGGAGCTGCGTTCTGTTTTGTGTTACGCGTGATGGCGATCAAGCGTGGCTGGCAGCTGCCCAAGCCTTTTCAACAACCGCCGCAGCAGCCTAAATGACTGGCGTCACTCGATCCGGCGCTTGATCAGTTCCTCGCCGGAGGACTGCAGCCTGGCCGCCGTCCGGCTCTTGTGCTTCAAAGCCAGGAAAACGAATAACGCATCGATCAACGCCAGCTGCGTCACGCGCGAGGCGAGCGGCGCCTGGAAATATTTGATCTCGCTCGGTGTCGCGTACAGACAGTAATCGCTATGAGTCGTGATCGGCGACTTCATCGCGTTGGTGAGCCCGATGGTGGTGGCGCCCTTGGCCTTGGCGACTTTCAGGCATTCCACGGTTTCGCGAGTCGTGCCCGACAACGAAATGCCGATGGCCACATCGCCTTTCTCCAGCTGGGTCGCGGCGATGAGCTGAATGTGCGAGTCGAAATGCGCCGTGGCCTGCAGCCCCAGCAGCAGGAACTTGCAGTACGCCGTGTGCGCCACTGGATATGACAGGCCGATGGAGAACAGCTCCACGCGGCGGCTCTTGTCGATCACCTGCGCGATCTTTTCGAACTGAGCGGGCGGGTTGATCTGCAGGGTTTCCGTCAGGCTCTGCGCGTGAACCTGAAACACCTTCTCGAGCAGCGTGCCGCTTTCCTGCGCCTGTCCGGCGGGCAGGCCCGACTGCGCCAGGTCGCGGGCCAAGGCGATTTTGAACTCGGCAAAACCCGCGACACCGACGCGCCGGCAGAACGCCACGATGGCGCCGACACTGGCGCCGCAGTCGTCCTTCAACTGAGCGATCGATGAGGTGATGACCCGTTCCGGGTCGGCGAGCACACAGTCCGCGATCAACCGGTCTGTCGGATTGAGGGAAGCGAGGATGCCTTTGATATAGGTCAGCAACGGCCGCCGGCCGTCGGCCCCAAGCGTGTCAGTCGATGCCTTTATTGCAGAGTTCTTGCGTCGCACAGGACCATTCTATGAGCAGCCTTGACAGCACACCAGCGGCCGCGTAGTTTTGAATCAAGTTCAGTAACACTACAAAATTAGTGAACATAGTTCAGTCATAGCCCGACGCTAGTTCACCAGCCTTTTCAGCCTTTGCCATCGCGGGTTTTCCCATGTCGCTCGAACCGATCAATCGACTGATGCAGCACGCCCGCCATCACGACTATGCGCTCGGCTATTTCGAGAGCTGGAGCCTCGAGTCCGTGCAAGGCGTGATCGATGCGGCCGAAGCCACCCGCTCGCCCATCATCATCGGCTTCAACGGTGAATGGCTCGCGGACCGACAGAACGCCTCGGCCCAGGAGCTGCGCCTGTACGCGGCGCTCGGCAGGGCGGCGGCAACAGAAGCCGACGTGCCCGTCGGGTTCATCTTCAATGAATGCCCGAACGATGCTTGGGTGGAGCAGGCGATCGGCGCGGGCTTCAACCTGGTCATGCCGGCCGATCCGCACGCTCCGCTGGAGGATTACACCCGGCGTGTGAAGCGGCTCACTGCATTGGCCCATAGCCGTCAGGTCGCCGTGGAAGCGGATTTCGAAGCTGACGATCTGGACACCGCTCAGTACGCCGACGGCGCTGTGAAGTTTGTGACGGAAACGGGCGTCGACCTGCTCGCGGTCAGCGTCGGCAACGAAGAAATCAAATTGCAGGGCCGCGCGCCATTGGATTTGAGCCGTCTCGAAGCACTGGGCCGGCGGCTCGATGTGCCCCTGGTATTACACGGGGGGACCGGCATCGAGGATGACTCGATCAAGGCCGCCATTCATCTGGGTGTCAGGAAGATCAACTATGGCACCTATATGAAACAAAAGTATCTTCGAACGATCCGCGAGGCGCTGGACACCGCCGAGCCGAATCCGCACGCACTGCTCGGCGATGGCAGCGGCACCGACCTGATGGTCATCGGCCGTCGCGTCGTGAAGGAAGCCGTCCTGGAACGGATCGATCTGCTCGGTTGTTGCGGAAGGGCGTGAGCCATGCCTGATGTGGGTTGCGCAGGAATCCTGGTCGAAGACACATTCTGTGGTCCTCTTCCGGCCCTGCCACCGGCGGGACAATTGCACGCGCTGGACGACATGCCGGTACGAGCCGGCGGTTGTGCGGCGAACGTCGCTATCGATCTTGCCAAGCAAGGCGTCAGCGTCGATCTCGTCGGTTGTGTAGGCCGCGACGGATCCGCCGAAACGCTCTTCAAAGCATTTGCCAGGCACGACGTCGGTTGTTCGCTGGTGGAGCGCGTCGAGCAGTATCCGACCAGTCGGACGATCGTGCTGTTGATCGAGAACCAGGACCGCCGTTACCTGCACACCTTCGGCGCCAACCACGCGTTCCGCATCGATCGCATCTCGCCCCAATGGCTGGAGTCGTTGAAAGTGTTCTATCTCGGCGGCTTGTTTGCCATGCCGGGCATCGACTTTTCGAAGCTCAAAGCGCTGCTGCAGTTCTGCAAGGAAGTCGAGGTCAAGACCGTCGTGGATGTAGTCGTTCCGCAAGGAATGACGGGCATGGCGCAGTTGGCCCCCTTGCTGCCATACATCGATGTATTTCTGCCGAACGACGATGAAGCGCGCGCCTTCACTGGTTGCGCCGATCCGTGCGACCAACTGCGCGCGCTGAAAGATGCCGGTGCAAACACCGTGATCATCACTCGTGGCTCACAGGGGGCCGTCGCGGGGCGGAACGGGAAGATGTGGAGTTGCGGGGCCTACCGCATGGCCGTGGTCGATCCGTCCGGCTCCGGGGATGCATTCACGTCGGGCGTCATCCGCAGCCTGCTGGCAGGCTGGGATCTGCAGCAAACCCTTCGCTATGCGAGCGCCGTCGGCGCGTCGGCTACCAGAGCAGCGGGCACCACCGATTCCGTCTTCAGCGCCGAAGAAGCCGACGCGTTTCTAGTCGAGCATCCGTTGCCTGTTAACACCGAGGAACACTGACGATGGATGTGAACATGAAGATGCCGGACCTCGCCACCAACGAGGGCGTGGAGCTGGGCGTCACCCGCTGGCTCGCTAACGTGGGCGACCCTGTGAAGCGCGGTCAGGCGCTGCTGGAAATCGAAACCGACAAAGCGGTCCAGGAAGTCGAGTGCATCGCCAACGGCACCCTGACTACCATCCATGTGCAGTCCGGGCAGAAAGTTGCCGTCGGCACCGTCATCGCAACGATCAAGGTGAGCTGATGACTGGCTACGATCGCAAGTTCCTGCTCGGCATGTACGAGCGCATGGTGCTGATCCGCGAGTTCGAGGACGCGGTCAAATTCCTGTTCCTCGAAGGCACCATGCCCGGAACGATTCATCAATGTCAGGGCCAGGAGGCCACCGCTGTCGGCGTGTGCACGGCGTTGTCGTCCGACGATTGGATCACTTCGACGTTTCGTGGCCACGGCCACGCGCTGGCAAAGGGATTGGGGCCGCAAGAGCTGATGGACGAGCTGTTTGGCGCCGAAACCGGTTGTTGCAAGGGCCGGGGCGGATCGATGCACGTCGGCAATATGAGCAAGGGGATGGTGCCGGGAATCGCCATCGTGGCAGGTGGCATTCCACTGGCCGCCGGCATGGCGCTGTCATTCAAGTTGGAAAACAAGCCACACGTAGTGGCGTCCTTCTTCGGTGACGGCGCCATTGCCGAAGGGGCGTTTCATGAAGGCGTCAACATGGCCGCCATCTGGAACCTGCCGCTCATCCTGGTGTGCGAGAACAATCTGTACGGCGCGTCGACGCATGTCGATCTGGTAATGAAGAATTCGCGCATCTCGGATCGCGCGAAGTCGTATGGATTCCGCGGTGAGACGGTGGACGGCAACGATGTGCTCGCAGTGTATGAAGCTGCGCAGAAAGCGGTCGCCGAATGTCGCGCCGGCCACGGTCCGGTGCTGCTGGAGCTGCTGACCTATCGTCGCACCGGGCATTCGCGTCGCGACCCGTGTCATTACCAACCGAAGGACGAGCGCGAGGCCTGGACGCAACGCGATCCCATCGAGCGATTCGCCGCGAGGATCCAGATCACGGCCGAAGAACACGAGCTCATCAACACTCGCGTTCAAAAGACGCTGGCCGCAGCAGTCGAGCGAGCGAAGGTCGCCCCGCATCCGAGCGCCAGCGATCTGGCCGAGTACGTTTATGCCGAGGCGTCGCCGCGGCCATCTGCTCTCAATGAACAATTAAACCCCGTCGTGAGTGCAGGTGGATCAACGCGACGTCTCGGCATTGCCGAAGCGCTGCGCGAGGGAATCACCGAAGAAATGGCTGCGGACCCGCGCGTGTTCTGCATCGGCGAGGATATTGGGGTGCCGGGAGGGTGGGGCGGTGCGTTCACGGTGACGCTGGGCCTGGAGAAGAGATTTCCGGAGCGGATGATCAATACACCGATCGCGGAGCTCGGTTTCTTCGGCCTGGCCACCGGGGCGGCAATGATGGGCATGCGGCCGATTGCCGACGTGCAGTATGGCGACTTCCTGTTCCTGGCCAGCGACCAGATCATCAACAACGCGGCCAAGCTTCGTTACATGTCCGGCGGAACGATCAGCGTACCGCTGGTCATGCGTGCACCGGTGGGGGCGACGGGCCGGGGCTCGCAGCATGCGCAAAACATGGAACGCTATTTCACCGGCGTTCCTGGATTGAAAGTGGTTGCCCCCTCGAACGCCTACGACGCGAAAGGATTGCTCAAGGCCGCACTACGTGACGGCAATCCCGTGCTCATGTTCGAGCACAAGTTGCTGTACGGCTCGAAGGGCGCGCGCGCCGAGGGCGGTGCCGTCGATGCGTCGAGCGATGTTCCGTTGGACGACTATGTGGTGCCGATCGGCAAAGCCGCGATTCGGCGCGAAGGTAAGCGCGTGACGGTGTTGGCCTGGCTCTTGATGGTCCACTACGCGATGCAAGTGGCCGATGAGCTCGACGCCGAAGTGATCGACGTGCGCAGTCTGTCTCCTATCGATTGGGAAACGATCGGCGCCTCGGTGCGCAAGACCGGTCACGCCGTCATCGTCGAAGAAGGACCGGTGACCGGCGGTGTGGGCGCCGAAATCGCCGCCGGCATCGCCGAGCGTTGGCCATCGGTGCGCGTAACGCGCGTGGCCTCGCCTGATGTCCCTGTTCCTTTCACTCCCGTGCTCGAAAACGCATATCGCCCCAACGCGGATCGCATCTCGATGGGAGTGCGCCAGATACTGGAGGAGAGCCATGGCTGATACCGAAGCACTCAGAGAAGCGAAGAATTTCTACGAGGACGTGCCGGTGCGCGCGCCCGGGTTCTTTCTGCGGGGAGCCGGCTCGCTCGACTGGGGCATGAAGAATCGCCTGGCGCGCATCTTCAATCCTGAAACCGCCCGCACCGTGATGCTCGCCATCGACCATGGCTATTTCCAAGGACCGACGACGGGCCTGGAGCGCGTGGATCTCAACATCGTCCCGCTCATGCCCATGGCCGATGCGTTGATGCTCACGCGCGGCATCTTGCGGACCACGGTGCCGCCGGCGATCGACAAGCCCATCGTCATGCGTTGTAGCGGCGGTCCGAGCATTCTCAAGGAGCTGTCGAACGAGGAGCTGGCGGTCGACATAGAAGACGCCATTCGCATGAATGTTTCGGCGCTGACCACGCAGGTGTTCATCGGCGGTCAGTTCGAGACGCACTCGGTGCACAACATGACGCGGCTCGTCGACATGGGCCTGCGCTATAGCATTCCGACGATGGCGGTCACTGCGGTGGGCAAGGAACTGACGCGCGATGCTCAGTATCTTCGCCTGGCCTGCCGCATCTGTGCCGAGCTGGGGGCACAGATCGTCAAGACGTATTACTGCGCCGAAGGTTTCGAAACGGTCACGGCTTCGTGTCCGGTGCCCATCGTGATGGCGGGCGGCAAGAAGCTGCCGGAATTGGACGCGCTCACCATGGCGTACAACGCGATTCAGCGGGGTGCGGCCGGCGTCGACATGGGGCGCAATATTTTCCAGAGCGACGCGCCACGCGCCATGATGCAGGCGATTCACAAAGTCGTGCACAACGGTCTCAAGCCGAAGGAAGCGCATGAGCTGTTCCTGACCTTGAGAAGCGAAGAGTCGAAAGGACATTGAAATGGCGCGCTCCCCTCTCGTTGATCGTTTGCGCGCCTCTGCGCCTCAGATCAGCGTCGGGGTGCTCACTGCGGACTGGCTGACGCTGGGCTCGCAGCTGGAGATTCTGGAAAGCGCGGGGGTCGAGCTGCTGCACTTCGATGTGATGGATGGGGTGTTCTGCCCCATGCTGACCCTGGGTGCGCCCGTCGTCGCGGGGCTCAAGACACGTCTGCTCAAAGACGTGCACCTGATGATCGAAGATCCGCTCAGCAAGCTGGATGCGTTCGTTGCCGCCGGCGCGGACATCATCACCGTGCACGCGGAGTCCACTCGTCATCTTCATCGCGTGCTGCAGACCTTGGGCACGATGACCAACGCCAACGATTCCAATCGCGGCATCGTGCGTGGCATCGCTTTGAATCCGGGCACGCCGCTGGAAGTGCTGGAGCCGCTGGCGGGCGAGTTCGAGCTGGTCCTGATGCTGGCGGTGAATCCGGGCTGGGGCGGTCAGAAGTTCATCGCGTCGACGTGCGAACGTGTCAAACGGTTGCGCGAGATGGTGCGAGATACGGCGTTGATCTGCGTGGACGGCGGCGTCACGCGAGACAATATTGGCAACATCGCTCGCCTTGGCGCCGACATCATCGTGACCGGTAGCGCCGTCTTCGATGGCAAGGCCCCGTTGGAGAACGCCAGAGCAATGATGGGCGCGTTGCGATGAACAGCATGTGGAACGATCGGGACGCGGTCCGATTCCAGGGGCCGTTGGGACAACGGGTCTACACGTCGCGCCTGCTCGGTCGCGATCCTTCGCTCGTTCTCCATGGCGGCGGCAATACGTCGGTCAAGCTGTTCGAGCCGAATCTTTTCGGCGAATCCGAGGAAGTGCTCTACGTCAAAGGGCGCGGCGCGGATCTGAGCACGATCGACGCGGCGGGGTTCTCGCCCTGTCGGTTGAGGCGACTGCTACGACTGGTTAGTCTCCCCGAACTGACCGACGAGCAGATGGAGAGCGAGCTGAAGCTGTCCTTGACCCGTGCCTCCGCTCCCGCACCGTCAGTTGAGACGCTGCTTCACGCGCTGCTTCCTCAAAAGTTCGTCGATCACACGCACGCCGATGCGCTCATCGCCGTGATGAACTCACGCAACGGCTTCGAGCGCTTGCAGGAGATCTACGGCACGCAGGTCGTGATCATTCCGTACGCGATGCCGGGCTTCAAACTGGTTCGTTTGTGCCGCGAGATTCTTTCCAAAGAGGCATCACGCGAAACCATTGGTGTCGTGCTGATGCATCACGGGCTCTTTACCTTCGGCGAGTCGGCGAAACTTTCTTACGAGCGAACGATCGATCTGGTGTCGCTGGCGGAGCGCTATCTCGAGACGCATGGCGCTGGCCGCATCGAGTGGCTTACGCAGCCTGTGAAGCCCCAGTCCCGCGCAGAGCTTGCGACGCTTCGGCGGCAGGTGAGTGACGTGGCCGGGACGCCCATGGTGATGACCGTACGTTCGGACTCACAGGCGCTGGGGTTTGCCCGGCGTCCCGACGTGTTTGAGTTGTCTCAGCGTGGCGGCGTGACGCCCGATCACGTCATTCGTACGAAGCGCGTACCGATGGTGGGGCGCGATGTTGCAGCCTATGCGGCGGCATATCGAGATTATGCGCGAGCCTACGCAGCTGGGCGCACATTGGCGGCCGTTGATCCAGCGCCGCGCGTGATTCTCGATCCTGAGCTGGGCATGGCGGTGCTGGGCCGAAGCGCCGAGGATGTGGGCATCGCTGAGGATATCTACCGGCACACCATCGACATCATCATGAGCGCCGAGATACTCGGCGGCTGGAAGGCGCTGCCCGCCAGAGATTTCTTCGATGTCGAGTTCTGGGACCTGGAGCGCACCAAGCTTGCCAAGCCCGCTCCTGAATCCGTCTTCCTGGGAGAAGTTGCGCTCGTGACGGGCGCGGCTTCGGGCATCGGTAAAGCCTGCGTCGACGCCTTGCTCGCACGCGGCGCCGCCGTCGTCGGTCTGGATGTAGCGTCGGGTGTCAAACAACTGTACGACCGCAAGAGTTATCTGGGTATCGAGTGCAATCTCACCGATGAGGAGCAGATCGGCGCGGCGCTGGACCAGGCGGTGCGCAGCTTCGGTTCGATCGATATGTTGGTCCTGAATGCCGGAATCTTTCCAAGGAGCTCGCCGATTGCCGCGCTGGCCACCGACGTGTGGCGCAGAACCATGAGTATTAATCTGGATGCAAACCTGGTGCTGATGCGGGAATGTCATCCACTGCTGAAGCTCGCGCCGCGCGGTGGCCGCGTGGTGATTATCGGATCCAAGAATGTCGCCGCCCCGGGGCCGGGAGCCGCGGCTTATTCGGCCTCGAAGTCAGCGATGCAACAGCTGGCGCGAGTTGCGGCGCTGGAGTGGGGCAGCGATGGTATTCGCGTGAACTGCGTGCACCCGAATGCCGTGTTCGATACGGCGATCTGGACACCCGAAGTGCTGGCGGCGCGTGCGGCCTCCTACAAACTGAGTGTCCAGGAATACAAAACAAACAACGTCCTCAAGGTCGAGGTGACGAGCAAAGACGTGGCTGAGCTGGCCGCCGAGCTGTGCGGGCCCAGGTTCTCCAGGACCACGGGCGCGCAGATTCCAGTGGATGGCGGCAACGAGCGGGTCATCTGAGGGGGAAGCATGAAACGGTCCGAAATCAATGCGCTGATCGATGACGCGATCGCGCTGCTCCACGAGCACCAGGTCCGCCTGCCGCCGTTCGCATACTGGAGTCCTGCGGAGTGGGCGACCAAGGGCGAAGAATGCGATGAGATTCGCCAGTGCAAGCTCGGTTGGGATATCACCGATTTCGGCTCAGGAGATTTCGACAAGGTCGGCCTGGTGGTCTTCACGGTGCGCAACGGCCATCACAAGCTCGCGCCGTACAACAAAAAGCCCTATGCCGAGAAGATCCTGGTGATTCAAGAGAATCAGCACACGCCGATGCATCATCACATGCTCAAGTCCGAGGACATCATCTGCAAGTCGGGCGGCAATCTGCTGATTCGCCTGTTCAATCGCGGCCCGGACGGCAAGCTCGCGGACTCGGATGTCGAGGTCTCGTTGGACGGCGTGCGCCACCGTGTCGCAGCCGGGCATACCTTTCGTCTGCAGCCGGGCGACTCCATCACCTTGACGCCCTATCTGTACCACGAGTTCTGGGCCGAAGAAGGCCGGGGCACTGCCATCGTGGGCGAAGTCTCTTCGGTCAATGACGATGAGACCGACAATGCCTTCTATGCCCAGGTCGGGCGCTTTCCGACCATCGACGAAGACGAGCCGGTGACGCACAAGCTGTGTACTGAATACTAACGTTCGGTGCCGCATGACCTTCGAGTCCACCGTCAAGATTCAGGGACAGGACTCATTCCTGCTGGGGACGCGGGAGGTCGAGCTGGCGTTGACCCGGACCGGCGGCATGCTGGGTCCGGTGACGTTCTTTCCCGAAGACGATGCGCCGATTCAGCCCTATGCCATCGCGCCGTGGGCGGAGGAATCGCTGCCTGCAGATGTGCCGCCGATGCTCCGAGCATTGCGTGGCGACTGGTTCTGCTCGGCATTTGGAGAGAATGGCGAGCCGTATCGTGGCCAGCGATTGCCGCCGCACGGTGAAACTGCGAATCGTGATTGGCGCGAGATTGATAGTGGAGGAACAAGCGACGGCTGCTGGCTGCGCCTGGGTGTCGAGATGCCGTTGCAGGGCGGCGCATGTCACGCGACCACGGCTCTGCTCTCCAATCAATCGATCGTTTATCAGCGTCATGACCTTTCGGGACTGACCGGTCCGATCAACCCGGGCCATCACGCGACACTGGCGTTTCCAATCGGCCAGGGCGCGGCACGACTTTCGTTTAGTTCGTTGCTTCATGCGCGCACCTATGTCGAGCCAACTGCCAGGCCCGAAGATCGCGGCTACTCGTGGCTCAAGACGAATGAGCAGATCGTCGATCTGCACGCTGCGCCGTGCATCGATGGCTCGACCACGGACTTGTGCCGCTTTCCCGCCCGACGCGGATTCGAAGATCTGGCGCTGTTGTGCGCCGATCCGGCGCAGGAGTTCGCTTGGTCGGCCGTGACCTTCCCGGAGCAACGATTTGTTTGGTTCGCATTGCGCGATCCGAAGCAACTCGCCTCGACGCTGCTGTGGTTCTCCAATGGTGGGCGTCACTTCCCGCCTTGGAATGGCAGGCACGTCAACGTCATGGGGATCGAGGACATCACGGCCTACTTTCACGCCGGGCTCGCCGCGTCGTGCCGTGAGAATCCGTTGAACGCGCGAGGCATACCGACTTCTCTACGGCCCGATGCTCGTGGCCGGCTGTCCATTTTCTATGTCCAGGGCGTCGCACGCATACCGGCGGATTTCGATTGCGTCGCCGACATCGAAGGTCACTGGAGAGATAACAGCATCGTGCTGCGCGCGGCATCGGGCGCAGCGGTGGCAGTCCATTGTCATCTCGACTTCCTGCGCACGGGAACCTTACCGGGGCTCGCATTACAATGAAACAAACGCTCAACGGCACTTTGGTCCGGACGGTCTTCGTGGCTGCGCTGGGCGGCTCGTTGCTTGGGTTCGACACGGCAGTTATCGCCGGGTCGACGCAGGGGCTGACGCAGGTGTTCAATCTCTCGCCGGCCGAGCTGGGGTTCACAGTGTCGGCGGCGCTGTGGGGCACGGTGCTGGGTGCGATGGCGGCAGGCTGGCTTGGCCGCGTGCTCGGCGGGCGCACGAGTCTGCTCATTCTCGCCGCGTGCTACCTCATATCGGCGTTGGGCTGTGCGCTTTCCCCATCTTGGATGTGGCTGTTGATCTTCCGCTTCGTCGGCGGCCTCGGCATGGGCGGTTCATCCGTGATTGCGCCGGTATATATCGCCGAGATTGCTCCCGCCGCGTGGCGGGGGCGATTGGTCGGCGCATTTCAGATAAACATCATTGGCGGCATTCTGCTCGCGTATCTATCGAACTACGTGATCGGATTGTTTCCGTTGGGCGATGTCGAGTGGCGCTGGCAGCTGGGCGTCGCAGCCGCGCCGGCGGCACTGTTTCTATCGATGCTGATCGGTATTCCGCAGAGCCCACGATGGTTGATCGCACAGAATCGCCTGACGGAAGCAGATCAGGTGCTTGCGATGCTCGGCTCGCTGCAGCCGCAAGTGGAGCGGGAAACTATCCGCGCGTCGCTGCAGGCGGATGTGGGGCCGAGCTCAGATCGGCTGTTTCAGTGGCGCTATCGCCGCCCGATCCTGCTGGCGCTGGTGCTGGCCTCGTTCAATCAGTTGATCGGCATCAACGCGGTGCTCTACTACTTGAACGATATCTTCCAGATGGCTGGCTTCGATCGCGCGTCGCAGAACGCACAGGCCGTGGCCGTCGGTGCGACGATGCTGATCGCCACTCTCATCGCACTGAGCCTGATCGATCGGTTCGGCCGACGCACGCTGTTGTTGGTGGGCTCCGTCGGACTGGCGGTGTGCCTGGCCGCCATCGCGACGATCTTCCGGATCCAGCAGTATCAGCAGATGCTGCTGGTGTTCGTGGTCGGCTACGTGGCGTTCTTCGCGTTTTCGCAGGGCGCGGTCGTCTGGGTGTACCTCAGTGAAATTTTCCCCGATCGCGTGCGCGCGCAAGGGCAGAGCCTCGGCAGCTCGACGCATTGGGTGATGAACGCCCTCGTGTCGGCCGCCTTTCCGGTGGTCGCAACTCAGTCGCAGTCCGGGCCCTTCTTCGGGTTCCTGGTCATGGTGATCCTGCAGTTTCTGGTCGTGTGGATGTTCTTTCCCGAGACCAGCGGCATCAGACTCGAAGACATTCAACGGCGCTTGGGAACCTCGGATCCTACTGACGGCGCAGTCGTCGTGCAGGGCGCCCGCGAAGCTCCCTAGCATCGCAGTCGGCTTTCTTACACACTGCGTGCGCACTTTCCCCTGCCCCGGGGAACTTCGATTTGGCTGACCCATTCCCACTACATCGCAGCGAAATCTGCGACCGGAGATCAGCCATGCGTCACTTGCGAGAACTCACCCTCATCGTGTGCTTGTTTTGCGTCATCCCTGCCGCCGCAGCGGCTGAGCAGGACACTCGTGCTGTTAGCGACACCGCACTGACGGCCAAGGTCAAATCAGCTCTGGCCGCCGATAGCGCTGTGCAAGCGACAGACATCGAGGTCGAGACACGCGACGGCATCGTTCAGTTGAGCGGATTTGTCGAGTCCGAGGACGCGGTCTCTGCGGCCGTGATGCGCGCTCGAGCGGTCGATGGCGTCGATGAAGTTCGCAATGACCTGGTCGTTCGCAATGAGGACCGGCCTGCTCAGCAGCCCGTCTCCGACACCGTGATTGCGGCCCGAGTCCGCAGCAGCCTGGGCAACGTTGAAATGGACGACGAGAGCGACGTCAATGTCGAAGTGAGCGCGGGCGTGGTGCAGCTGAGCGGCTTTGTGACCAGCGTGGAAGAGAAAGCTCGCGCGGGCGATGCGGCGAGTGCCGTGCCTGGCGTTAGAGACGTTGAGAACAATATCGCGCTGACCGAGGAGCACGAGCGCGCGCCGCAGGAATGATCGGGGGCTCAGCCATCGCGAGGGTGCTCAATGCGCGCCCGCGAATCCCTTCGCTTCCCTGATCACCCGGTTAGCCGAGACGACCGACCACGCCGCAAGCGGACAGCCGCCATCTTCCAGACGCCGCGAGGTCCACCAGTTGCACATGCGAGGAAAGAAGAAGCGTCGCTTGGCATAATAGAATTTGTTCGGCTCGGGAGTACCGTGCAGCGGCGCGCCAAACGATCTGGGTGTGCTCTGCTTGAACTCTGCTTCGATCGAGGCCGTGAGTTTCCGCAATCCCTCCGCCGAGAGTCGCACCTTGATGACTTCATTGGCCAGCAGCGCTTCCGCCGTTGGATGCTCGAAGCCGATGACGTGAACGGCGCTGGCCGTCGAGAAGAATGCCGCGCGAAGGGCGAGCCACCAGGTTTCTTCACCGGGCGGCGCTTGATAGAAACGAGCATCGCCCCAGCCGAACTCGAGATACCGTGACTCCGGAAAGTCGGCGAGCACCGACCAATTGCGATTCGGCCAATCGGCGGCGGCGACTGCGACGCCGGTGTGCCAGGCGCGTTTGATCACATACACCGAATGCAGGGAATCTTGCGGCGTCGTGGGCGGATAGCACGCGTCATTCGAAGCGCAGCCGGAGAGCGTGCCCGCCAGCAGCACCGTGACAAATAACGACAGCAGTTGTCGAAAGCCGTGGGTCATGCACGGCGCACGCTACATTAAACGTAACTTAGGCGGCAATCCGCCGCAGATGCAAGGCGATCAGGGCTGGAAGACCGGTAGCGCGCGACCGTCGAATTCGCCGGCGGGGACTTCCAGTCCGATGATCTTCGCCAGTGTCGGTGCGAGATCCACCGTTTCGACGGCGACTGGCTGCTCGAAGCCAACGATGCCCCGCCACCAGAACACCAGCGGCACGCGGCGGTCATAGCCCCAAGGCGAGCCGTGCGACGCGGTGTAGTCGCTCTCCACGTTCTTCGGCAGCTGATACAGCGAGATATAAGGTTTGAGCAGCACGACCAGATCGCCCGAGCGCTGCGCATTGAAACTAGCCTTGGCGCGCTGGAGCAGCGTCCATTCATCGACCGGGCCCGACGGCGGCTCGGCCGCGATCAACTCGTCTTTCGTGAACACCGCGGCGATCTGCGGGTGATTGCGATAGAACTGAGCGGCGCGATGAAGAGCGCCTGCGCGGCGATCCGCGGGAATCGCGGCATTCAAGTAAACATCGTTTGCGAACTCTTTCGGGCCGAGCAGGATAGGCTTCGGCAGATCCGGCAGTTCCTTTTCGAGGATCGCGCTGACGTTCGCGGCCAGCAGGTTCGTATCGATGCGAGCCGCTTCGGTGACGCCGCGCTGTTTGTTTCTTTCCGTGGTATCGACGCCGCCGTGGTCGGCGGTCAGTGCGACCACGTACGGGATGCCGGTCTTGTCGAGGCCCGCGAGCAGCCGACCGATCGATTGATCGAGCGCGAGTTGCTGCGTGCACATCTCGGCCCCTTCGGTGCCGTAGTAGTGGCCGGCGTAGTCTGTGCCGGAGAAGCTCACGGCGAGCAGATCGGTTGTGCCTTTGCCGCCGAGATTGAAGCTCTTTACCGCGGCGAGCGCGGCGTCGACGGTGAACGCATCCATCGCTGGGGTCGCGCGCCAGCGCTTTGAGTTGGCGGGAAGATTCTGCAGCGTGCCGATGGAAATAGTGTCGGTGAGCTTGGTCTCGCGCGATCGCGAGGCGCAAGCGGCCGGCAGCTTCAGCACCGAAGGCGAACCGTACGACTTGCGAAGGTTGGCATTGACCTTATCGGCGATCTCTTTGGGAATGCTCGACTCTTTGCCTGCATACGTCGTGAAGCCCGTTTGGGTCCACCACAAGGCGAGGTCGGCGTTGTGACCGCCGAGCATCACCGCCGAGCGATCCTTACCGGCGACCGATACGACTCGAGTGGCGGGATCGCGCGCCTTCATGCGATCGCCGAGCGTCGGCACTAGTAATGACTGGGGCGAGATGACCGTCTTGTCCACGACGCTGCCAGCCGGCTCGGGCTTTTCCACGCAGTACAGCGTGAATGTTTCCTTCCCGTTCACGGTCCGCGGCAGCAACGGATCCTGCCAGTCGTTCGCGATGATGCCGGTTCGTCCCGGCCGCGCGCCGGTCAGGATGGTGGAATGGCCGGGGCAGGTTT
Organism: Peristeroidobacter agariperforans; assembly: GCF_004138335.1. GTDB lineage: Bacteria > Pseudomonadota > Gammaproteobacteria > Steroidobacterales > Steroidobacteraceae > Steroidobacter > Steroidobacter agariperforans. Next base: position 1,802,422 of record NZ_RYFW01000001.1, read on the forward strand.
CGGTCGACGCGTGGCTCTGATGGCCCTTGGGAAACACCGCGCCGCTGGCCAGACGCTTCAGCCCGGCTTGATACAACGGACGGTATTCGGTGAACACATCGGAGGAGAACTGGTCGACCGCGATGGCGACGACGAGCTTGGGACGCGGCGGTTCGGCTGCGTGCAGCGAGGCTGCGGTGAGCGAGCCGACCAACATGCAGGCGGACAGGCAACGCACGATTGCCGAGCGGAGTGTTGAATTCATGGGCGGCGACATCGGAGCCTTATGAGAGCCGGAACTCGACTCGAATAGCCGTCCATTTTACGGCGCCCGGTCGGCCGCGTCAGGTTAAGCCTCTGACATGCGCACGCCGAGCCGGCGCCCGGATTCGCGCCAGCCCGTCACTTTGATCTGCGTTTGTTTCGCCAGCGTTACAGGGGCTGGCGAGCGTGGCTCAATGATTGTGCCGCGGCGTTTTCTTGGCTACCTGCCGATATTTCAACGCCATTTCCATCACCCCGCCGGTATCGAGCTGGCTGACGGTGGAGCGATACAGCTCCTGCCACGGCGTCGCGCTTTCGGGGACCGGGGGAATGCCGTCCTTCTTGCGGCGTTCGATCTCTTCATCGGACACCAGCATGTCGCAGCGGGACTGATTCAGATCGATACGGATGATGTCGCCGGTCCGCAGCCAGGCGAGGCCGCCGCCAGCGGCGCTTTCCGGAGAGGCGTTCAGGATCGACGGGCTGTCGGAGGTGCCGGACTGCCGGCCGTCGCCGATCGTCGGCAAGCTCGCGATGCCGCGCTTCAGCAGCGCATCGGGCGGCTGCATGTTCACGACTTCGGCAGAGCCGGGCCAGCCGAGCGGGCCGGCGCCGCGAATCACCAGCACGCTGCGCTCGTCGATATTCAGCGCCGGATCGTTGATGCGGGCCCGATAGTCATCGGAGCCATCGAACACGATGGCGCGACCTTCGAACACGTTGTCGTGCCCGGCTTCGCCCAGATAGCGACGGCGGAAATCTTCGGTGATCACACTCGCCTTGAGGATCGCGAAGTCGAACAGGTTGCCGCTCAACACGACAAAGCCCGCGCGCTCGCGCAGAGGCTTGTCGTAGGTCGTGATCATCTCGCGGTCGCGGCTCGCGCGGCCTTTGACGTTTTCTTTCAACGTGCGACCGGTGACGGTCATCGCGTCGGGGTGCAGCTTGCCTGCTTCGATCAGCTCGTGCAGAACCGCTGGGACGCCGCCGGCGCGATGGAAGCGCTCGCCCAGATACTTGCCGGCAGGCTGCATGTTGAGCAGCAGCGGGATCTCATGACCGTACCTGGTCCAGTCCTGAGGATTCAGTTCCACGCCGGCGTGCCGTGCCATTGCGGTCAGGTGCGGCTGCGCATTCGTCGAGCCGCCGAGGGCCGCAATTGCAGTGATCGCGTTGAGGAACGATTCACGCGAGAGGATCTTGGACGGGCGCAAATCTTCGAAGGCCATTTCAACGGCACGACGCCCGGTCTCATACGCCATCTGACCACGCTCGCGATACGGCGCGGGAATGGCGGAGCAACCCGGCAACGACAGGCCGAGCGTTTCAGCGACGGCGTTCATCGTCGACGCGGTGCCCATGCTGTTGCAGTGGCCGGGCGAGGGCGCGGAAGCTGCGGCCGCATCGAGAAACTCTTGTTCGGTAATTTGACCCGCGGCGAGACGCCGCCGGCTCTTCCAGATCACTGTGCCGGAGCCGACCAACTCATCTTCGAACCAGCCATCGAGCATCGGGCCACCGGAGAGCACGATGGCGGGGATGTCGACCGTCGATGCTGCCATTACGGCAGCAGGCGTCGTTTTGTCGCAGCCCGTCGTCAACACGACAGCGTCGATCGGATAGCCGTGCAGGATTTCAACCAGGCCGAGATAGGCGAGATTGCGATCCAGGGCCGCGGTCGGGCGCCGGCAATTCTCGAAGATCGGATGCGTGGGGAATTCCATCGGAATGCCGCCGGCATCGCGAATGCCTTCCTTCACGCGCGTGGCCAGATCGACATGGATGCGATTGCAGGGAGTGAGGTCGCTGCCGCTCTGAGCGATGCCGACGATGGGCTTGCCGCTCATCAGCTCTTTCGGCGTCAGGCCGTAATTCATGAAGCGCTCCAGGTAGAGCGCCATCATGTCGATGTGATCGCGGGCGTCGAACCAATCCTGGGAGCGGAAGCGGCGCTTAGCCGTCATAACGAACCTCGTTCGGAGCCACGCCGGGCGTGCCGACGCGGGTCGCGAACAGGCCTCCGGCGAGCGGTTGCGTGGCGAGCTGCTCTTTGGACAAGCCCTTCCACGCAGTGGTGATGTACAGGGTGCGCAGGTCGTTGCCGCCGAAGGCAACCTTCGTGCAGTTGGCGACCGGCATCTCGATGGTTTGCAGCAGCTTGCCCTGCGGCGAAAAGCGCTGCACGCCCCAGCCGCCGAACAGGCCGATCCATACACAGCCCTCGGCGTCGATCGTCGGACCGTCCGGATACGCGCCTGGCTTTTGGATGCGGGCGAACTCGCGGCGATTGCTGAGCTCGCCGTCGTTCAAGTCAAAGGCGTAGATGATCCGTTCCAGGGTGTCGACGTGATACAGCGTGCGGCCGTCCGGGCTGGTCGTCGGACCGTTGGTGATCACGTAGTTCTCGTCGCAGCGGCGCAGTCCGCGGTGGTCGAAGCGGTACAACGAGCCGGTTGGCTGTGACTCTTCGTTGTCCATGGAGCCAAACCACAGGCGGCCGGCGCCGTCGACGTAACCGTCATTGAGTCGATTGCGCGGCTTGTCCGAATCGACGCGCGTGATCAACGTGAATTTGCCGCTCGTCGGATCGAACGAATGCAGGCCGCTCTTCGTGCCGGCGACGAAGCGTCCGCCGCTGGCCTTGACGATGAAGCCGACTTCTTCCGGCGCCGCCCACGAGCTCAGCGCGCTGCCACGAGTGTCGAAGCGATGAACCTGGCGGCCTTTGATGTCAACGAACCAGACGGCCTGCTCTGGCGCCGACCAGAGCGGGCCTTCACCCAGTTGGGCGCCCACGGCGCAGACGCAATCGACTTTGCCCATGGTCAGTCCGTGATGTGAGATTTCGCTGGCTCAGCGCCAGCCAGCATCCACGAAATATTCGTGTCCTGTACACATGCGGGCGTCGTCCGACGACAGGAACACCACCATGTTGGCCACGTCGTGCGGCTCGACGCGAGCCTTGATGCATTGCAGGCCGAGCATGCGCGCCTCTTCGTCCGGCGTGTGCCACAGCTTCATCTGGCGCGGCGTGCGCACACCGCCCGGTACTACGCAATTCACTCGAATCCCGAACGTTCCCAAGTCGCGGGCCAGCGATCGGGTCAGGCCTTCGATGCCGGCCTTTGCGGTCTGATAGATGGCGAGGTCGGGAAGGGCCAGGTGCCAGGAGATCGAGCCGAGGTTGATGATGGCGCCGCCGCCGGCCGCCTTCATGTCCTCGACCACGGCCTGCGCGCAGAACAGGTGATGGCGCAGGTTCACAGCGATGCGATCGTCCCAGTACTTCTCGGTGATTTCCTGCAGCGTGTGACGATCGTCGTTGGCCGCATTGTTCACCAGGATATCGACGCCGCCGCCCAGGTCGGCACGCACGCGCAGAAACGTTTCGCGGATCGTGTCGATGCTCTTCAGATCGCAGCGGTAGTAGCGAGGCGGCGTGGCGCTGCTGGATTCCAGCTGGCGCTCGAGCTGTTTGGAATCGTCGTCGGCGATGTCGAGAAACGCCACGCGCGCGCCCTGGCGGACGAACGCTTCGACGATCGCCGCACCGATGCCGGAGCCGCCGCCGGTGACGACGACACGTTTGTTACGAAGCGAGGGATAAACGGTGTGAGACATAGAGTGAGCTGAGCCTGAGCTTAAGTGGAGCGCTGGGCCAACAAGCCCCGGCTGGCAAGATTGCGCATCAGATGAGCGATGCCGTGGGACCACGGTGGCGCCTGGTCCGAAGTCGTGAGTTTGTTCTCCAGCGTGCCCAGGTGAGGCGAGGACACGCGCACGATGTCGCCGATTTTGTGCGTGAAGCCGCGGCCGGCCACATCGCGATCGTCGGTGGGAGCAAACATGGTGCCGAGGAACAGCGCGAAGCCGTCCGGATACTGGTGCTGGCTCATGGTCTGCTCGACCAGCTCGAGCGGATCGCGGCTGATCAACGACATGGAGCTGCGGCCTTCGAGCTTGTAGCCCTCGGGGCCTTCGACGGTCAGCGACACCACGGTCTGGCGCACGTCATCAATGCTGAAGGTCGCGTCGAACATGCGAATGAAGGGGCCGATGGCGCAGGACGCGTTGTTGTCCTTCGCCTTGCCGAGCAGCAGCGCGCTACGGCCTTCGATATCGCGCAGATTCACGTCGTTACCGAGTGATGCGCCGAGCGTGCGGCCTTTCGCATCGCACGCGAGCACGATCTCGGGCTCCGGATTGTTCCATTGCGATTCCTTGCGCACGCCGATCCAGTCACCCCAGCCTACCGAGGAGAGCACCGGGGACTTGGTGAACACTTCGGCATCCGGACCGATCGCCACTTCCAGATATTGCGACCACAAGCCGTCGGCGATCAGCGCTTCTTTCAAGCGGACTGCAGTGGCCGAGCCGGGCTTGACCGAGCGAATGTCGGCGCCGACGCGTTCGCCTAGTGCATTGCGAATGGACTGAGCTTTGGCGTAGTCGCCACGAGCGCGCTCTTCGATCACGCGTTCCACCGCCGAGACGGCGAATGTCACGCCGCAGGCTTTCACACATTGCAGATCTACCGGCGCGAGCAAGCGTGTCGATGCATTCGCGCCGCCGTTGAAAGCAGCCGACAGTGCCAGCTGCTCGAGCGGACCGAGGTCATCGCCGTCCGGGAGCGAGCCGTTCCAATTGTTGAGCAAATCGGAAACGGTCGGCGCGACTCGCGACACGTCACGAACGCGACCGCGAGTGACGACGACCGGAGTCGGGCCGGCGGCCGTGGCGATGCGGCCAACCAAGGTGGCCTCACGCCAGTCCGCCGGAAGATGGGCAAGTAGTCTCATAAATAGATCGATCAGAGCGCGTTAGCAGTGCTGGCCTTGGACGCCGCTGAGGAGCTGGCGTCGCCCTGGGGCTTTTCCATCCACAGGTGCTGAATGGCTTCCAGGCTGTGACCTTTGGTCTCGGGCACGAAGCGCCACACGAACAGCGCGGCAAGAATACTCATCACGCCATAGATCCAGTAGGAGAAGCCGTGGTTGAACATCGCGTTCAACGCCGAGTTACCGTCCAGCACCTTGAACGACCAGGAAACGAAAAGGTTCGCGATCCACTGCATGGCCACCGCAATGGCCATCGCCTTGCCCTTGATCGGGTTCGGGAAGATCTCCGCCAGCAGCACCCACACCACCGGGCCCCACGAGAGCGCGAAGCCGGCGATGTAGGCGACCACCGCCACCAGCGCGGCGGTGCCGACGTTGTGGCTGTTGAACAGGAAGCCGAGCGACAGCATCGAGACCGCCATCACCACGCCGCCCAGGATCAGCAGCGGCTTGCGGCCCCAGCGATCCACGGTCACCAGTGCGACCAGCGTGAACACGATGTTGGCCACACCGACGATGATCGTCTGCAACAGCGCGCTATCGGTCGAGGCGCCCATGTTCTGGAACATCAGCGGCGCGTAGTAGAGCACTGCGTTGATGCCGATGAACTGCTGGAACACCGACAGCATGATGCCGACGAAGATCACCAGCCCGCCGAAAGCAAACAATTTTCCGGTGCGCTCGTGCAGCGATTCGTCGATCTCTTTGAGCACGACGCGCGCTTCGGTCTCGTTCGTCAGGCGCGCCAGAACGTTCCGAGCCTCGTCCATGCGACCTTTCATCACCAGCCAGCGCGGCGTTTCGGGCACCAGCAGCAACAGGCCGAGGAACAAAGCAGCCGGCAGTGCAGCCGACAGCAGCATGAGGCGCCAGCCGGTCGACAGCACCCACTGGTCGTCGCCCTGCGAGGCGATGAACCAATTCACGAAGTACACCAGCGTCATGCCGACGACGATGGCGACCTGCTGATAAGTGACCAGCTGGCCGCGCTGCTTGGGCGGAGCAATCTCGGCGATATACAGCGGGGAGAGCATCGAGGCCACGCCGATGCCAATGCCGCCGAGGATTCGATAAAGAATGAACGAGCTGAGCGCTTCGGGCCCGTCGCCGCCGACGCCCAGGAAGCCGAATTCCGGGTAGGCGGAGCCGGCTGAGGAGAGGATGAACAGGACGGCCGAGACCATCAGGCCGCCGCGCCGTCCGATCTTCTGTGACATCGGACCGGCCAACGCTGCGCCGATCACGCAGCCGAGCAGGGCACAGGAAATGGCCCAACCGGACAGGCTGGCTGCGCTGGTTTCCGGCAGCCCTCGCGGCAGGATGAAGTTGTGGTCGATGGCGCCGACCGCGCCGGAAATGACGGCCGTGTCGTAGCCGAACAGCAGTCCGCCGAGTGCAGCGACGAACGCAAGTCCACGCACCAGCGTGGGATTCAGCTCGGCCTGGGGAATCCCCTGTGACATAAATTGCGCCCCCTGAGATGACGCCTGTAAGTGAATTGGCGAAGCGAGGCTCTCAACGGCCTCATGCTACTGGACGAGCGTAGTTGATAGCGCTATCAAAATTCAAGCGCGACCTTGCCTTACCGGAACGTAGGACTAGCGGAGGAAAATGCGCTCCGAAGCGCGGAATCAGCCTGGGCCGGGGGCGGCTACCGAGTCGCGTTTGACCAGGACGTGAGCCACGACGTGATCGACCACGACCCGCGCTTCGCCGTCCTTACGGCGGCGAATGCTCCGTAACAGCAGGTCGATGGAAGAGGCCGCCATCGCGGCAATAGGCTGGCGGATGGTCGTCAGTTCGGGCCAGACCGTAGTGGCGGTCGGCGTATCGTCGAAACCGACCACGGATATGTCGCGCGGTACATCCATTCCACGGCGGTGAGCCACCGACACGGCGGCCGCGGCCATGTCGTCGTTGCTGGCAAAAATGGCCGTTGGCGGCTTCTTGCGCGCGAGCAGTTTCTCCGCCGCCTCCAGGCCGGAGCGGTAGGTGAAGAAGCCTTGCTGAACCAGGGTCGGATCGACCGGCACGCCGGCCGCCGCCATGGCCGCCTGGAAACCTTCGTAACGCAGGGCGCTGGCGGTCTGATTGGGATGGCCCTTGATGAACGCGATGCGCGAATGTCCGAACGAAATCAAGTGATCGGTCATCTCTTGCGCTGCGCGAAAGTCATCGATGCGCACGCCGGAAATGTCGGGCTGGAAGCGCCCGGAGGCAATCGCGACGACCGGAATTCCAGCGGCCACCAGTTCGGAACAAACGGCTTTCGATTCGCACAGCGGCGGCGGAAGAATCACACCCGCCACGCTCTGGGCGATCTTGCGAGCGGCGGCTCGTTCGGTCGCGCGCGTCATGTGATCCCAGGTATCGAGCACCAGTTGGGTCGCGGCCTTGCTGGCGCCGTCGAGCGCGCCGACCAGCAACTCGCTCAAGTAGGCCGAGCTCGGATTTGTATAGATCAATGCGATCCGGGTGCCCGACGCCGCGGCCAGCGAACGGGCGGCGGCGTTCGGTGTGTAGTTGAGCTCGCGCACCGTGCGCATCACCAATTCGCGGGTCGCGGCTCGCACATTGGCGTTGCCGTTGACCACGCGCGACACCGTCATCGGCGAGACGCCGGCGCGCTGGGCCACCTCGTGGATGGTGACAGCGGCGCTTTTACGGCGCGTCGATGTGGCCGAATTCCTGGCTTTGCGAGGTGCGTTTTGCATGCAAGTTGTAAGTGGCGGGCCCGATGGGCTCATGAATTCAGCACATTATTGCCTTGGAGCGGGAAGGGTGGAAGCGCGTTGAGCGCCCGTGTTACCGTTACCAAAACTCCGGTTAGCCGATGGTAGGGGGAAGAGATGGCGCCAGGTCATCGTTCGCTAGGTGGCGGGTGCGCGCCTTTGTTTCGAGCAGTGTTGTCGATTTGGGCGCTGTGCGCGGCGCTCTTCGTGCAGCCGGCAGCCGCGGAAGATGGCTATGAGCTCTGGCTTCGCTATCACCCACTGCCGGCCGAACACCGCGCCCGTTATGTCGGCGCCACCACCCAGCTCGTGATGCCGACTCCGTCGCCGACGCTGGTTGCCGCCAAGGATGAACTGTTGCGTGGGTTGAACGGCTTGCTGTCGCAACAGCCTGCTGCCGTCGAGCGTGTGTCTGCACCCGCGCTGGTGATCGGCACGCCACAGTCGAACGCGCAGATTGCTCGGTTCGATCTGGGATTGAAGGGACTGGCGGCGCAGGGCTATGTGATTCGTCACCGGCCCATCAATGGCCAGGCGACGGTGATCGTCGCGGCCAACGACGATGTCGGCGTGCTGTACGGCGTGTTCCATTTCCTGCGTCTGCTGCAGACCCAGCAGCCGCTGGGCAACATCAACCTCACCGAGTCCTCGCGAATTCAGCTGCGCATGCTGAATCATTGGGACAATCTCGACCGCACCGTCGAGCGCGGTTATGCAGGCTTTTCGCTGTGGGACTGGCACAAGCTGCCTGACTATCTCGATCCGCGCTACACCGACTATGCGCGCGCCAACGCATCGATCGGCATCAACGCGACGGTGCTCACCAACGTCAATGCAAACGCGACGATGCTGACGGCGCCCTATCTGGAAAAGGCCGCAGCGCTGGCGAACGTGTTTCGTCCGTACGGCATCCGTGTGTTTCTAACGGCGCGCTTCAGTGCTCCGGTCGAAATCGGCGGCTTGAAGACGGCGGATCCGGCGGATCCGGCCGTGCAGCAGTGGTGGAAAGCGAAGGCTGCCGAAGTCTACAAATTCATTCCCGACTTCGGCGGCTTCCTGGTCAAAGCGAACTCCGAAGGACAGCCCGGCCCGCAGGATTACGGTCGCACTCACGCCGACGGCGCGAACATGCTGGCCGATGCGGTGAAACCGTTCGGCGGCGCCGTGATCTGGCGTGCGTTTGTTTATTCGCACGAGCAGCCGGACGATCGCGCCAAGCAGGCCTACGACGAGTTCGTGCCGCTCGACGGCAAGTTCCGCGACAACGTGCTGGTGCAGGTGAAGAACGGCGCCATCGACTTCCAGCCGCGCGAGCCGTTCCATCCGTTGTTCGGCGCCATGCCGAAGACGCCGCTGGCCATGGAATTCCAGATCACCAAGGAATATCTGGGCTTCGCGACGCACCTGGTTTATCTCGGCGCGTTCTACGAAGAAGTGCTGCGCGCGGACACCTATCGCCCGCGTCAGGGTTCGACGGTGGCGAAGATCCTCGATGGCTCCGCTCATAACTACGCGCGCACGGCCATCGCTGGCGTCGCCAATATCGGCACCGATCGCAACTGGAGCGGCGCGCAGTTCGAGCAAGCGAACTGGTATGCCTTCGGGCGCCTCGCCTGGAATCCGATGCTGTCCTCCAAGGACCTGGCCGAAGAATGGGTGCGGATGACGTTCTCGAACGCTCCGCAGTTCGTGCAGCCGGTGGTCGCGATGATGATGAAGTCGCACGAGGCGGTCGTCGATTACATGACGCCTCTTGGTTTGCACCATTTGATGGGTCGCGGCCATCACTACGGACCGGGACCGTGGGTCGAAGGCGGCCCGCGCGCCGACTGGACTTCCGTTTACTACCATCGCGCCGACGCAAACGGCATTGGCTTCGATCGCACGAAGACGGGCAGCAACGCCGTCGCTCAATATGCTCCGCCGGTGGCCGCGCAGTTTGGCGATCTCAAGCGGGTGCCCGAGCAGTTCCTGCTGTGGTTCCATCACGTGCCTTGGGACCATCGCACGCAGTCTGGCCGCATCCTTTGGGACGAACTGGTGTATCGATACACGCGCGGTGTCGATACGGTTCGCGAGATGGAAGGCACGTGGCAAGGGTTGGCGCCGTTGGTCGATGCCGAGCGCCATCAGCAGGTCGCGGCGTTTCTTAAGATTCAGGAGAAGGAGGCGAAATGGTGGCGCGATGCCAGCATCGCCTACTTCCAGACGTTCTCGAAGCGACCGCTGCCCGCAGGCTTCGCGCCTCCAGAGCACTCGCTCGATTATTACAAGTCGCTCGAGTTCCCCTACGCGCCGGGACATCACTGATCATGAGGACCTGCTGCATGTCGAAGTGGCTCCCGGGCGTGTTGTTGGTAGTGCTCTCGACGTCGAGCGCAAATGCGGCGCCACTGCTGCACGACCTGTTCAAGGATCACGTCGTCCTGCAGCGTGAGCAGGCCATCAATGTCTGGGGGCGGGCCCAGCCGGGTGAGTCACTTACGGTGACACTGGCCAACTCGAGCGTACAGGCGAAGGCGGACTCGACAGGTGTCTGGCGATCGAGCCTGCCGAGCATGAGCGCGGGCGGTCCTTATCAGCTGTCCGTCGCCGCGGCCTCGGGCGAAAAGCAGGTCGTCGACGATGTGATGATTGGCGATGTGTGGTTGTGCTCGGGCCAGTCGAATATGGTTCTGCAAGTCCACCGCGCGCTCGATTCTCGCTCCGAGATCCTCAACTCGAAGAACGACTCCATCCGCATGCTCACCGTGCCGCTGGCGAACAATCCAGTGCCCCAGTACGGTTTTGCCAGCCCGGTGCAATGGCAGAAGGCGTCGCCGCAGACAGTGCCGGAGTTCTCGGCCGTTTGTTTGTATTTCGCGCGCGAGCTGCAGAAGAAAGACAAGGTGCCGATGGGCTTGATTGCCGCGGCCTGGGGCGGATCGAAGATCCAGTCCTGGATGACGGCGCCGGCGCTTCGTTCCATGAGGACTTATGACGGCGCGCTGGATGCGCTGGCGCTGTCTGGCAAAGACCCGATCGCCGCGAACGCTCAGTGGGCCAGCATTTGGGAAGGCTGGTGGCGCGAGCGCACCAAAGATCGGCCGGGCTACGAGCCTTGGAGCACGAAGCCCAGTGGAGAGTGGAAGCCTGCGCCGGTCGAGCGCGGCTACTGGGAAGACTGGGGTGTGGCCGAGTTGGCCAAGTACGACGGCATGCTGTGGTATCGGACGAATGTGACTTTGACGAAGTCACAAGCCGCGCAGCAGGCCACGTTCGCGCTGGGGCGTGCAGATGAGTCCGATCAGGTATGGATCAACGGCCGGCTGGTCGGAGCCGCGGGCCCCGGTGGCGAGAAGTCCTACCAGTTGCCGCCGAAGCTGTTGCGTGCTGGAGAGAACACGGTCGTCGTTAGCGTGCTCGATACATACGCGAGCGGCGGTCTGCCCGGTCCGATGGAAAGTCGTGCAATTCGCTTTGCCGACGGCTCGAGCGTCGTGCTCAACAAGCAATGGCATTACCAGCTGCCACCGGCCAACGCGGCGTTTCCGTTGCGCGCGCCTTGGGAGGCAACCGCCGGATTGGGCGTGATTCACAACGGCATGATCGCGCCGCTGTCGAATCTCAGCCTGCGTGGTGTCGTTTGGTATCAGGGCGAATCCAATACGGATGAAAGCGATCAGTACCAGGCGCTGTTGACTCGCTTCATGGCCGATTGGCGCACGCAGTTCGGTGCGAACGTGCCGTTCTTCGTGGTGCAGCTCGCGGGCTACGGCCCGGCCTCGACCCAACCGACCGAGAGCGGCTGGGCGAAGACGCGAGAAGCGCAGCGCCTGGCGGTGAACGCCGACCCGAACGCGGCTCTTGCCATTGCCATCGACTTGGGCGAGTACACCGACGTTCATCCGGCCAACAAACAAGAAGTCGCGCGCCGCCTTGCTCGAGCGGCTCGGCATGTTCTTTACAAGGACGCTGCTCCGCCGTCCGGTCCTGTGCCGGTGAGCGCGCGTCGCGAGGGTGACGCCGTTTCAGTTGAATTCACGGACGTCACCGGAAAGCTCGTGGCGTACAGCGCCGCGCATCCAATCGGCTTCGAAACGTGCGGCGCCGGTGCGGGCACGTGCGAATACGCCGAAGCGACGATTCAAGGTCCGCGCGTGCTGTTGAAGAGCGCGAACTCAGGGACCGCGACGCGCGTCCGTTATTGCTGGGCCGACAGCCCCGTGTGCACGTTATACGACGAAGTGCCGCTGCCGGCCGGCCCGTTCCAGATCGAGGTAAAGTGATGAAGGTCGAGAAGGAGTCGCCAGCAGTGGCCGGCTCGAGTCGGGATCGCGAGATCGTCGACGCCAAGGTGATCGTGACTTGTCCGGGTCGTAATTTCGTTACGTTGAAGATCGTTACGCGCTCCGGAATCACCGGGCTCGGCGACGCCACGCTGAACGGTCGTGAGCTGGCCGTCGCGGCCTATCTGCAAGAGCACATCGTTCCCAACTTGATCGGCAAAGATGCCGGTCGCATCGAGGACACGTGGCAGTTCTTCTATCGCGGCGCGTATTGGCGTCGCGGCCCCGTGACGATGACGGCGATCGCTGCTGTCGACGTGGCCTTGTGGGACATCGTTGCGAAGCTCGCCGGCTTGCCGCTTTATCAAATGCTCGGCGGTCGTTCTCGCGAGGGTGCGCTCGTCTACGCGCATGCCAACGGTCGCGACATCGCCCAGACCAGCGATGAAGTCGCTCGCTACATCGAGATGGGATTTCGTGCGGTCCGGGCTCAGTGCGGCGTGCCTGGGTTGGCGAAGACCTACGGAATTGCGAGCGGCGGCAAGGCTTACGAGCCGGCGGAAACTCAGCTGCCGCTGGAAACCTTGTGGTCGACGCCGAAGTATCTGGAGATCGTGCCGAAGCTGTTCGAGCAGTTGCGCATCGATCATGGCAACGACGTGGAGCTGCTGCACGACGGTCATCACCGGATGACCCCGATCGAGGCGGCGCGTCTGGCGCGCAGTCTCGAGCCCTATCGCCTGTTCTGGCTGGAAGATGCGACGCCCGCAGAAAATCAGAAGGCGTTCGAGCTGATCCGACACCACTCCGTCACGCCGCTCGCCGTCGGCGAGGTGTTCAACTCGATCTGGGATTGCAAACATCTGATCGAGAATCAGCTCATCGATTACATTCGCACGACCATCGTGCACGCCGGCGGCATTACGCACGTCCGGCGGCTCGCGGACTTTGCATCGCTATATCAAGTGCGCACGGGCTTCCACGGCGCAACCGATCTCTCTCCAGTGTGCATGGGCACGGCGCTGCACTTCGACACCTGGGTGCCGAACTTCGGCATTCAGGAGTGGATGCACCACGCCAAGGAGACCGACGAAGTGTTTCCACACGACTATCGCTTCCGCGATGGTCGGTTGCACTGTGGCGAGTCGCCGGGACACGGCGTCACCATCGACGAAAAGCTCGCCGCGAAATATCCATACTCGCCTAAACAACTACCTATCGCTCGTCTCGAAGACGGCTCAATGTGGGATTGGTAACCATGCGCTACACCAAGTCGGGATCGACGAAGCTTGCTTTGATCGTTGCCGCGCTGCTGTCCGTTTCATTCTCGGCAGCTGCGGAGCAACCCGTATACAAGGATTTGAACAAGTCGTTCGAGGAACGTGCGGCCGACCTGGTGTCGCGCATGACCTTGGAAGAAAAGGTCGCCCAGCTGGGCAACAACGCGCCGGCCATTCCGCGGCTCGACGTGCCCGAGTACGAGTGGTGGAACGAAGCATTGCACGGCGTCGCTCGCGCCGGCTCCGCGACCGTATTCCCGCAAGCTATCGGTCTCTCCGCGACCTTCGACGAGAAGCTGATGCTCGAGATTGCGACTGCCATCAGTGACGAGGCACGTGCCAAGCATCACGAATTCGCACGTCGCGGTTTGCGCAAGCGCTATCAGGGCCTGACGTTCTGGTCGCCGAACATCAATATCTTCCGCGATCCTCGCTGGGGCCGCGGACAGGAAACCTACGGCGAAGATCCATGGCTCACAGCGCGCATGGGCGTCGCGTTCGTGAAGGGCTTGCAGGGCGACGATCCGAAGTATCGGAAGGTCGACGCTACAGCCAAGCACTTCGCGGTGCACAGCGGACCCGAGGCGGATCGTCATCACTTCGACGTGCACCCGAGCGAGCGCGATCTTTACGAAACGTATCTGCCGGCGTTCCAAGCGCTCGTTCAGGAGGGCAAGGTTGCGTCCGTGATGGGCGCATACAACCGCGTTTACGGAGAATCGGCGTCCGCCAGTCCGCGGCTGTTACAGCAGATTCTTCGCAAGGACTGGGGCTTCGAAGGTTATGTCGTCTCGGACTGCGATTCCATCGAGGACATCTGGAAATATCACAAGATCGTTGCCACGGCGCCTGAAGCCGCCGCGCTGGGCGTGCGCTATGGCTGCGAACTGGACTGCGGTAAGACCTATGACGCTCTCCTGCCAGCCGTGAAGCAAAACCTGATCAGCGAAAAGGAGATCGACGGGGCTGTGCGCAAGCTGATGCTGACGCGCTTCCAGCTGGGCATGTTCGATCCGCCGGAGCGCGTTCGTTGGGCGCAGATTCCGTATTCGGTCAATCAATCGCCCGAGCACGATCAGCTGGCGCGGCGCGCTGCGCAGTCCTCCATCGTGATGCTGAAGAACGATGGCATGCTGCCGCTCTCGCGCGATATCAAAACGCTGGCCGTCATCGGCCCGACGGCGGACGAAGTGATGTCGCTGCTCGGCAATTACTACGGCACACCGGCGGCGCCGGTGACGATTCTGCAGGGTATTCGTGAAGCGGCCGGCAAGCAGACCAAGGTGATCTACTCGCGTGGCGCGGACCTGGTCGAAGGTCGGGAAGAGCCGCGAGCGGTGCCGCTGATCGACGCGAACTTCCTGCGGCCCGACGCAAATTCGAAAGAGCAGGGCCTGAAGGGCGAATATTTCCGGGGCCGCGATCTCGCGGGCGCGCCGGTGATGACACGCGTCGATTCGCGAATCGCGTTTCGCTGGGATCGCGGCGCGCCGACAGATGATCTGGCTGCGCGAGGTGAGTTGTCCAATGAGCAGGCTTTGGCCGGCGATGACTTCAGTGTTCGCTGGACCGGTCAGCTGTTGGCGCCGACTTCGGGCAAATATGAATTGGTCGTAGGGGCGAACGATGGCGTGCGTTTGTATATCGACGATCGCCTGATCGTGAACGGCTGGGATCAGAACGAACGCGTGAAGAGTCACAGCGCCAGCGTGGATCTCGAAGGCGGCCGGGCCTATCGGATCAAGCTCGAATACTTCGAAGACATCCGCGATGCCGAGATCCGTCTGGGCTGGCGACGCCCGGGCGCCAAGGCGCCATTCGAGGAAGCAATTGACGCAGCTCGCGCTGCCGATGCCGTGGTGTTCGTCGGCGGTCTGACCGGCGACGTCGAAGGCGAGGAGATGAAGGTGAGCTATCCGGGCTTCGCCGGCGGCGATCGCACCGATCTGCGCTTGCCTGGCAGCCAGCGAAAGTTGCTCGAAGCTCTGCAGGCGACGGGCAAGCCGATTGCGTTGGTGCTCACGGGCGGCTCGGCCCTCGCCGTCGATTGGGCGCAGCAGCGCCTGCCTGCGATCCTGATGGCATGGTATCCGGGGCAGCGCGGCGGCAATGCGGTCGCGGATGTGTTGTTTGGCAACGTGAACCCGTCGGGCCGTCTGCCCGTCACGTTCTACAAAGAGAACGAGAAGCTGCCGGCTTTCGATGACTACGCCATGCAGGGCCGCACGTATCGTTATTTCACGGGCCAGCCGTTGTATCCGTTCGGCCACGGGCTGTCGTACACGCGCTTCGAATATTCGAACCTGAAGCTGGATCGCGCGAACGTCGCTCCGGATGGAACGATTCAGGCGTCGCTCACCGTGAAAAACGTTGGCGCTCACGCCGGTGAGGAAGTCGTTCAGCTGTACGTTGCGCCGAAGGACTCCAAGCAGCAGTGGGCCAATAAAGACCTGCGCGGCATGAAGCGCGTTGCGTTGAAGCCGGGCGAGGTGGGCAATGTCAGCTTCACGCTCGAGGCGTCCGACGATCTGCGTCACTACGACGTGAACGCCAAGCGTTACACGGTCGATGCCGGCAAGTACGAAGTGCAGATCGGTGCGTCGAGCGCCGACATTCGCGCTCGACAGACGTTTGAAGTGAAACGCTAGTTCGGGCAATGGCGTCCGCCGGAACCGGCGGACGCCACAGCGTCGATCAGTCGCCGATGGTCAAGGTCGCGGACTTCAGCTCAGCCGAGTTGGGACCGGTCATGATCGTGAATTCGCCCGGCTCGATCGCGTACTTCATCTCCTGATTCCAGTACGCGAAAGCGTCCTTGGTCAAACTGAATTCGACGGTCGTCGACGCGCCGGGCTGCAGCGAAACGCGGCGGAATGCCTTGAGCTCTTTCACCGGGCGGGTGATCGAGCTGGCAACGTCGCGTACGTACAGCTGCACGACTTCATCACCCTGCATGGAGCCGGTGTTGCGCACGTCCACCGACACTCTCACGTTGCCGTCGGTGCCGATGCGTGCGCTCGAAAGCTTCGGCTCGCCGAGCTCGAACCTGGTGTAGGACAGACCGAAGCCGAAGGGGAACAACGGCTCCTTCGAGTCGAAGTGATAGCCGCGGTGCGCGCTCGGCTTCTGGTTGTAGAAGAATGGCAACTGTCCGATGTCGCGCGCGACGGTGACCGGCAGCTTGCCGCCCGGATTCGCATCGCCGAACAACACGTCCGCCAAAGCCGTGCCGCCTTCCTGGCCGGCATACCAGCCTTCGAGCACGCCGTTGGCTTTCTCCACGACCTGCGGAATCGACAGCGGCTGGCCGTTGATCAGCACCACGACGACCGGCTTGCCCAGAGCAAACATCGCCTCCGCGAGCTCGCTCTGTTCCCCCGTCAGGCCGAGGGTGAGGCTGTCGCCCAGATGGTTCTTCGCCCACGCCTCGCGATGCAAAGCGCTGCTGCCGCCAATGGCGAGCACGATGGCGTCGGCGCCTTGCGCGACTTTCACCGCTTCCTTGATGCGTTCGAGATTGTCTTCACGCTTCGTGCGGACGACTTCGTCGGTGTACCAGTCGCCGCTCTCGGTGAGCCGCACGCCTTCGGCCGAGACGACATTCACGCGCTGACCGACCTTGGCCTTGATGCCGTCGAGCAGTGTGACGGCGTGCTTGGGAACGTTCGAATAACCGCCGAGCTCGACGCGAGCAGCATTCGGTCCGATCACTGCCAAGGTTTTCAGTCCATCGGCACGCAGCGGCAACACGCCATCGTTCTTCAGGAGCACAACGGACTTGCGGGCGGCTTCCAGCGCCAAGGCGCGAGCCTCGGCGTTACCGGTGATCTTTTCGGCGTACTTGGCGTCCGCAAACGGCTGTTCGAACAGGCCCGCGAGGAACTTCAGGCGCAGCATGTCGCTGACAGCCCTATCGATCTCCGCCTGTTGGATGCGGCCCTCGGCGAGCGCCTTCGGCAACAACGCGAAATTCTCACCGTTGGGCAGGTCCGAAGAAACGCCTGCTTTCAACGCTCGGACCGCGGCATCGACCGGATCGGTCGTGACGTGGTGCACGTCGATCAGTTCTTTGATCGCGAAGTAGTCGCTGACGATCGCGCCTTTGAAACCCATCTCGCCGCGCAGAATGTCCTGCAGCAACCAGTGATTGGCGTGCGAGGGTACGCCGTCGATTTCATTGTATGAGGGCATCACTGCCTGGGCGTTGGCAGCGACGGCGGCTTTGAATGGCGGGAAGAACACTTCGCGCAGGATGCGCTCGGAAATATTCGCCGGGCCGACATTGGTGCCGCTCTCCGGCTGGCCGTGGCCCGTCATGTGCTTGAGCGTCGCGAACACTCGATCTTTGGGGAGCGGCAGGGTGGTGCCCTGGAATCCGCGCACCGCCGCCACGCCCAACGTGCTCACGAGATAGGGATCTTCGCCGTATGTTTCTTCGAAGCGCCCCCAGCGCGGATCGCGCGCGACATCTACGACGGGCGCCAGCACCAGATGCGCGCCGCGAGCGCGAATCTCGCGGGCGACGACGGTGAAAATGCGCTCGAGCAACTGCGGATCCCAGCTGCTCGCGAGTGCGATGGCTTGCGGGAAGCTCGTGCCGCCGAGCGCCTGATGGCCGTGCAGGCCTTCTTCATGAAACAAAACCGGAATGCCCAGTCGCGTGTTGCGCGTGGCATGACGCTGGATGGCATTGATCAGCTCGACGGTCTCACGCTCGTTGCGAAATGGCGTTTGCAGCGGACTGCCGACCTCCTGACGATCGCTCGGTCGTGTGAAATGACCGATGCCGGCGGGATAGAGCTTCTGCGCGGCCTCCGGAACGAAGTTTCCCTTGGCGTCGAGCAGCTCATTCTTCCTGGACCAGACCGCGGTGATTTGCGCGATCTTTTCTTCCAGAGTCATGCGCGAGAGCAGGTCCTGCACGCGCTGTTCGACTGGCGCCGCCGGGTCTTTATATACGGGGCGTTCGCTGCGTGACTGCGCCGATACCCCCGAGGCCATCAGCACCGCAGCGATCAGAACACCCAATTTCGCACTCGGATGACGCATCCGCTGGCCGGCCGCGGCCAGGCTAAAAGCTCGCACCATGGATCCCCCTAGGGTTGTGAGACGGGCTGAAAAAGGGGCCCGTCATTGTTAGATAACTTGATACCGGTATCATTAACCCAGGCCCCCGGTCGGGGTCAATCGCCCCTGCAAAGTCCTCCCGCCAGTGTTCGTTCAGCCACTGTGGCGCGCGGGCATCATTCGCGAGCGACGCTATTTTTAGACGAATTTTCTCGATGGCGTCGGCGCTACAACAGGCCTGGAAGCGGGCCCCGAGAGTTTGTGACGGAGCGCTCGCCAGGAACGGTTGCTTTTGTCGAATTGTGAGCGCTATCATCAAATCGCCTTCGCTGGAAAGCAACAGGGCGGCCCGCTGTGAGCGCGGCTGGCCCAGATAAAAGACCGGAATTTGTCAGGGGGAGAGAACGATGCTTTTGCCTCGGCTCTTTGTTGCCGCCAAAGCCGCGGGCTCCCTCCCTTTGCCATGCAGCGCCGTTCGGCGCACGTCGTAACGTTCGTGATGGGAGGGGATTGTGAGTATTCGCAGATTGGACGCAGGGCGCGCCGCCCGTAGCAGAGCTCTGAGCATTTGTATCGCTGCCGTGCTGGGCCAGGCGCAGTTCGCGCAGGCTCAAGAGGCTGCGACCACGCCGAGCGATGAGAGCGCGCTGGAAGAGGTGGTGGTCACCGGCTACCGCCAGAGTCTGGAAAGTTCGACCTCGGCCAAGCGGGACGCGGTGGGCTTCGTCGACGCCATCTTCGCCGAGGACATCGGCAAGTTTCCCGATACCAACATTGCCGAGTCGTTCAACCGTATTCCCGGTATCACCATCAACCGCGAAACTTCGGGCGAAGGCCTGAATATCGCGATCCGCGGTCTCGGCACGAACTTCACCAAAGTGCTGCTGAATGGCGCACCGGTCGCGGTTGCGTCCACCGGCCGCACCGATGCGGCGAGCACGAACCGCGAAGTCGATCTCGATATGTTTCCAACGGAATTGTTCTCACAGCTGACGGTGAGCAAGACGCCGACGGCCGCCATGCTCGAAGGCGGCGCCGCCGGCACCGTGAACATGCGCAGCGCGCGTCCCTTCGACAACGAAGGCGGGCACATGGCTTACTCGATTCAGGGCATCGACAACAGCAATGCCGACTCGATGGGCAGCCGCGGCTCCATTGTCGCCAGCAATACCTGGGGCAGCTTCGGCGCGCTGATCGGCGTGGCCGGCGTTCACAACAAAGTGAAGACCACCGGCTTCGAAACCATCGGCTGGACCAACCCGAATCTCACCGTACCGGGCACGCGCCGGTCGAACAACACGATCATCTCCGACGCTGAGGCGCAATGCCGGGCTGGATCGGGTTGTAATGGCAGCGGCGGCGGCAACTTCACCATCGCGGAAACCGTGCCGAGCAACGCCGGCAATGGGCTGACGCCGGGCGACGCCATCAATCAGGATTTCCTGCTGGCTCACAATCCGGGCCTGACGCTGCAACAGATCGACAACGCCATCATTCCGCGCCTGGGTCGTCCCGCGGTGATCGAAGGCGATCGCGATCGTTACAACGCCGTGGCCGCGTTCGAATTCCGCCCCAGCGATACCTTCCATGCCTACCTCGACACGATGTACGGCAAGAAGGAGAACGACCTGGAGCGCATCGACATGAACCTGGTCGGGCGCAACGGCGCAATGATCCCGCTCAACATGCAAGTGGACCGCGCCAACTGCGCGCAGGGCTGCGTGGTGACCAGCGCAACGTTCGCGAATGCGCAGGCGTTCCTCGAGTACCGGCCGTTCATCGAAGACACCGAGTTCTACGGCGCCAACCCGGGCTTCGAATGGCAGCTGACCGACAAGCTGAGCTTGAACTGGCAGGCCGATTACACGCACAGCGAATTCCATCGCGAATCGCCGACCTTCCTGGTCAGCACACCGGCCAATTCCGGCATGACGGTCAACTACGTCAACAACGGCGGCATTCCGACCATCGAGAGCTCGCTCGATCTGAACAATCCGGCGAACTTCGGTTGGGCGGGCGGCCGCGTCAACATGCAGGATGAAGAGCGCGAGACCGAGACGAAGGGCACGCGCGCCAGCCTGACGTGGGGCGACAGCGCGTTCAGTGTCAGCGTCGGCGGTGCATACGACGACGTCGAGCGTCGGATTCTCGCGTTCGACAACAGCCAGGCCTGGCAGAACGCGGTGTGCGGCAACAATCCGAACGTTTTCCTGCAGACACCGAATTCTCAGCCGGCTTGCTTGGGAGCGGTTGCGCCGGGCGCAGCACCGGCGGGTTACCCGGCGTATCCGGGCTTGGGCGCGGGTGGCTCCGCGGGCGCCCCGGCGCTGAACTATCAAGGCTCGCTGATTCCGCAGTCGTCGCTGGTGAATTATCTGCGGCCGGGCCCGGGCTTCATCACTGCCGATTGGGATGCTTTCGCGCGTGACTCGCAGTACGCGCAGTTTCACGCGAACTCGCCGCAAGCCAGTTCGTCCAACACCGGCGCCAGTGGCGGTTTGATTCGCGAGCAGTCCACCGGCTTCTACACCGAGGTCAACGGCGACGTCGACGTGGGCGAGCAGCGGCTGCGTTACAACGTGGGCGTGCGCTTCGTTCGCACCGATCAGACCGTCGGTGGTCGCGTCTCGATCGCCGATCCTCGTAACACGCTGCCAGACGGCACCTCGATACCGGACGGTTCGCGCTATCCGAACATCGTGAACTTCGTCGAGACCGAGCGTACGTACGAAAACTGGCTGCCGTCGGCGAATGTCGCTTTCAACGTTACCGACAACGTGGTGCTGCGCGCCGCAGCGTCGCGATCCATGACCCGTGCGAATCCGAACGACATGCTGCCCGGTCTGGGCTTCAGCACGCCGTCGGCGGACGTCGGTACGGTCGGCAATCCCGATCTGAAGCCGTTCCTGTCGGACAACATCGACCTCGGTTTCGAGATCTACACCGGCAAGGAAGGTTACGTCGGCGCGACCGCGTTCCGAAAAGGTATCGACGGATTCACGGTGCTCGGCTCGAAGACCGTTCCGTTCAGCGATCTCTCGCTGTACGGCGTGACTTTCGACAGCCTCACCCCCACGCAACAGCAGGCCATCAATTCTCGCGGCGGACCGAGCGCGGCCACGGTGGTGTTGAATCAACAGGTGAACGCGGACGGTCGCCTCACGGTGAACGGCCTCGAGCTCAACTGGGTGCAGCCGCTCGACTTCCTGCTCGCGGATCTGGGCGTAGAGGGCCTCGGCGTCACGGCGAACTACACGATCGTCGATCAGAAGGGCGATGGCCAGGTGCCGGCGGTGGCGGTCGGCGTCGCGCCGGAAACCTACAACGCAACGATCTACTACGAGAACTTCGGCATCAGCGCGCGTCTGTCGACGACGTTCAGCCAGGGCACGCAAGCGTCGGGTCTGAATCAGAACGGCATCGCTGCCGCGGCGATTTTCAACGATGACTACGAGCAGTGGGACTTCTCGTCCAGCTTCGACTTCGCGACGATGTTCGGTTGGTCCGAGTTCATTCCGCAGCTCACGGTGGACGTGATCAACCTGTTCGATGAGGAACAGCGTCAGTACTTCCAGTTCCCGAACTCTACGTTCACGCAGTATGAGCCCGGCCGCACGGTGATCGTCGGCCTGCGCGGGAAGTTCTGATCAACTAGAGAGACCAGCACGCACGGAGCATCTTCGTTCGCGGCCCGAGGCAATCCTCGGGCCGCGGCGAGTCGAAACAAACACGAACAGCTCGGGGGATCGACATGAATGTTAGTTCCTTCCCCCGCGGCAGCGTCATAGGGACGCTCGCGGGAGCACTGCTTCTTCCGTTGATATCACAGGCGCAGAACTGCGCGTTGCCGGCGATGCCCGATGCGACCGTCACATCGGCGCAGGATCGCGATCGCATGCTGTGCCAGCTCGGCATTTCGTTTCCGGACTTGCCGCCGCGTCTGCAAGATCCGAATCGTCCCACGAACGCGTGGCCATCGAGCCCCGCCAGTCCCGAAGGCAACTGGACCGACGCGCTCGGTCATACGGTCGTGCGCACCAACTTCGGTTTGTGGCACACCTATGACGATTCCGCCGGCGCAGCGGGCGGGGCGATGAGCGGCTTCGGCGACTACGGTCCGTTTTCCTCGCCGCGGTATACCGACATCGATCTGTTAAGCATGAAGGACGGCGGCGAAGTCGCTACCGCCACGGACTGGTGGCAAAAGCGCCGGCCGGAAATCTTCAAGCTGGTGCAAGAGCAACTCTACGGTAAGCCGATCGATCCCGGCATCAAGGTGAATTGGGCGGTGAGCGCCGTGACGACCGGGACGCAAGTGGTCGGCGGCGTCGACTATCCCTATCGAGAGAAAACATTCACCGGTACGGTCGATACATCGCGCTATCCGCAGCTGCGCAATGTGCCGATCGTCAATGCGACCTGTCGCTATCCCGCCGAGGCCGGTAAGAAATATCCCGCCGTCGTCACTTATGGCGAAGGCGTGAATCGTTTCCAATACACCGCGCCGTATGGCATCGGTGTTTGCAATTACCTGCCCACCCAAGTACAGCCGGACAATGGCAACACCGGCAACCTGTCCAGCTATCTCATCGGCCTGGTCACGCAAGGCCAATGGCGCAAGCCGGACGATCCTGGCGCGCTGGTCGCATGGGGCTGGGGAGTCAGCCGGCTGATCGACGCGCTGGATCGCGATGAAGACTTCGATGGCGACAAGATCGCCGTGCAGGGGCACTCGCGCTACGGCAAGGCGACGTTGGTTACGGCCGCCTACGATGAGCGCGTCGTCGTTGCCTGGCCCAGCGACGCGGGTGCGATGGGAACGGCGATGGCGCGTCGACATTGGGGCGAGTCGTTGGAATTCGTGGCCAGCTCCACCGGTGAATATCACTGGGTGAATGGCAACATTCTGAAATACGCCGGCCCGTTGCACGAAGGGCAGCTCATGCCACGCAAGCTCGAGTTGCTCGATGTGGATGCGCACTCGACCACGTCGCTGCTCGCACCGCGCGCCATCTTCGTCACCAACGGTACGGACACGCCGCCCGGCTTCGGCGATGCCTGGGCCGATCCGCGCGGCACATTCCTTTCGGGTCGGCTGGCCTCGCCGGTGTGGAACCTGCTCGGCTGGAAAGGACAGATCGTTCCCGAGGGCACGGTGTTCACTTCGGGGCCCGGCGAATCGATCGGCGGCACGCCGCCATTCAATGTGGCGTTCATCGATGGCACGGTGGGCTGGCGGCGCCAGATCGAAGGTCACATCTCGACGCCGAACTGGCCGACGTTCGCGACCTTCGCTGCCCGATACCTGAACGACAGTCGCCCCGTCATTCGCAACGATCAGAAGTTCCGGCTGGGAGAAGCGCCGCTGAACACGGTCGGCACGGTGGTTGCCGAGGACGCCGACGAGAACGACGTGATTGGCAGCTGGCAGATCAAGGGCGGCACCGGCGCCGGCATCTTCGAGATCGACGCGGTTACCGGCGACATTCGCATCGCGCAGCCCAAGCGCATCGATTTCAGACGCGAGGCCTACCAGCTCACGGTGATGGCCGGCGACGGCAAGCTGCCGAGCCACGAGGCTGAAGTGATCGTCAACATTCCGAGCGAGGTCCAGATCTGTCACAAGGGCCGCAGCCTGCATGTGAACAAGCGCGCGGTGCCGGCCCATCTGGCGCACGGCGACCCGATCGGAGGCGGCTGCCGGAAACGCTGATCGAGAGACGTCGGCGGGGGTGCTGTCGTTTACCCCCGGTGGTGTTACCCGCCGACGACTTTGACGGCAGGAGACGCAACTCTCCTGCCGTTTTTTTTTCTGCACCGCCATCCGCAACCGGCCGGCGAGCCGCGACGAATGGGCACTCGAAATCAGGGAAAGGCTTAGGGCCCCACCTGTCGCAATTTGCGAACTGCACCGCTGTGCAAGCGCCAAGGTTTTACATAGTCTTGCCGCCAAGCTTCCCCGTTGCTCGAGTTTCATGAAGACGACCTCGTATCGCCTCACCCTCCTGTTGTTGCTGACCTCGCTGGCGATCACGCTCGCCATGCCGGTCCGCGCCAGCGCCAGCCAGAGCGCGCACTTCGTGAGGCCGGCCGAACTGGAACCGGACATCGCGTTCTGGCGCCGCATTTACACCGAGGTCACGACCGAAGGCGGTTTGCTGCACGACCCGGAAGACTTGAGCGTCGTTTATGAAGTGCTCGAGTTTCCCTCGGATATTTCGCCGAAAACGCGCACCAAGCGCATCGAGGACGCCAAGAAGAAGTACTCGCGCATCCTGGATCGTCTGGCGAGCGGCGCCGACGATCTGAGCGAGGAAGAGCTGCGCGTTCAGGCGCTGTGGCCGAAGAACACGCGCCGTTCACGTTTCGAACAGGCTGCCGAAGAAGTGCGCTTCCAGCTGGGTCAGGCGGACCGCTTCCGCGAAGGTCTGGTGCGTTCGGGCGCCTGGCGCGAGCACATCGCCGATACGTTCCAGAAAATGGGCTTGCCGCGCGAGCTGGCGTCGCTGCCGCACGTCGAGTCCTCGTTCAACACTTACGCTTATTCCAAGGTCGGCGCCGCCGGCATGTGGCAGTTCATGCGCAGCACGGGCCGCCGCTTCCTGCGCATCGACGCAACG
Source organism: Peristeroidobacter agariperforans (assembly GCF_004138335.1). GTDB lineage: Bacteria > Pseudomonadota > Gammaproteobacteria > Steroidobacterales > Steroidobacteraceae > Steroidobacter > Steroidobacter agariperforans. Next base: position 1,827,470 of record NZ_RYFW01000001.1, read on the forward strand.
GTTGACGAGCGTCTCGATCCCTACCGTTCTACCGAGGCCGCGGCACGCTTCCTCGAACAGAACTACATCATTCTCGGCAGCTGGCCGCTCGCTCTGACCGCTTATAACCATGGTCCTGGCGGCATGAAGCGCGCTCAGGAGCAACTCGGCACCAGCGACATCACCACCATCGTGCGCAAGTACAACAGCCGTTCGTTCGGCTTTGCTTCGCGCAACTTCTATCTGGCGTTCCTGGCGGCGCTGGAAATCGATCAGAACCCGGAGAAGTACTTTCCGGGCCTGCGTCGCAACGCTGCGGACAGCAGCCTGGTGTTGAAGTTGCCGCAATCGATTCCGGCCAGCCGCATCGCCACCACGCTCGACGTAGATCGCGAAGAGCTGCGCCGTCTGAACCCCGCGTTGCTGAACTCGGTTTGGAAGGGCGCACGCCATGTGCCGCGCGGTTATGAGTTCCGCGTGCCCTCGCACATCGATCTGTCGACGGTAATGGCCAAACTGAATACGAGCGGCGCGACCGAGGCTGTCGAAGTCGCGCTTGCCGAATCCAAGCATCGCGTGGAGCGCGGCGAGACGCTGTCGGCCATTGCGAGCCAGTATGGTGTGAGCCAGCAGCAGTTGGCGGAGCTGAACGATTTGAACCGCCCTTACCGGCTGCGCATTGGTCAGGTATTGGAGCTGCCGGCGAAGGGCACTCGTCCAGCCGCGACGGTCGCGCAGACCCCGAAGGAAACACCGCCGCCCGCGCTGCCCGCCGCCAAGCCAACGCCTCCGACCGGTGTGGTTGGCGCAGAGAGCTATGTGGTCCGTCGTGGCGACACGCTCGGCAAGATTGCGAAGAAGCACGGGCTGACCGAAGACCAGCTGATGGAGCTGAACAACATCCGCAACCGCCAGTTCATCTACGAAGGCCAGGTGCTCGCGTTGGCGGCATCGGCGCGCGCCAAGCCGCCAGTGGAAGCTGAAGTGCCGGTCGCGACGATCGCCGCCGTCAGCGAGCCGCCGGCCGAGGCTGAAGCGGTCGAGCCGGTGTCGGAGCGCGAAGCCGAAGAAATCGGCCCGGCGCTGGTGCCCGGTACGCAGACGGCCGCGTCGGCCGACCCCAGCGATTACGGCGTCAAAGACGACAACATGGTCATCGTGCAGGCGGCCGAGACTCTCGGTCACTACGCCGAGTGGCTGGACGTGCGCGCCAGCCAGCTGCGCCAGCTGAACCGCATCTCGATGGCGACGCCGGTGGTGATCGGTCGCAAGGTGAAGCTGGTGTTCTCCAAGGTCACGCCCGACCAGTTCGAAGCGCGCCGCATGGAGTATCACCGTGCCCTGCAGGAGGCGTTCTTCACGGGCTTCCGCATCCAGGGCACCAGCGAGCACGTGATCAAGCGCGGCGAATCGGTGTGGGTGCTGGCTCAGCAGCGCTACAACATTCCGATCTGGCTGCTGCGCCAGTACAACCCGGACCTCGACCTCGGCTCGTTGCAGCCTGGGGCACGTTTGGTGATTCCGCTGGTCGAAGCCACAGGTGTTTCGGAGCCCTCGGCTTGAAGTCCATCGAACTGAGTCTGCTGGCGATTGCGGCGCTGCTGGTCGGCGGCTGCATGAGTGTGCAGCTGTATGACGGGCCGAAACGAGATCGGGACGAAGTGGCCCGCATCACGGGCGATCCGGTGGTCACCGCCGGTTCGCCGGTCACGGTGATATTGCGGCAGGTCGACGGTCACGACATCGGTGTCACGCAGACCTCGGTCGAAGTTCTGGAAGGCAAGCACACCTTGCTGGTGGACTGCCGGATAGCGGAGACCAAGGGCGGCTCGCGCCATTCGCTGGATGTGGAGGTCTACGGCGGTCGTAAATACCGGTTGCGAGCCGAGACCGGTCCGGCGCTGCGTGAGTGCACCGGTGTGACGCTCGAATCCCAGGACTGAGTGGGATCCAAATCACGGTTTTTCCGCCACGTGCCGCCAAGATACACATGGAGGATGTCCTACAGCCTCAATCCGGCTGTCGGCGAGCCGACATAAGTCTCAGCCACGCTATACTCTGTCAGCGTTGACCATCGCCACTCCTATGCCGCGAAACATTGCCGTCCTAGTCACCGCCGCTTCGTTGATGCTTCTCTCCGCCGCCCCGCTGCGGGCGGAAACGCCATTGCAGTCCTCTGCGCTGGTCTCCTCCAGCGTCGAAGCCGCGCTGCCGCTGGCGGACAAGGTCGTCGTCCGCAAGGGCGAGCGCAAGCTGTACCTGATGAACAACGGCGCCCCGCTCAGGGCTTTCAAGATCGCGCTCGGGCTGCGCCCCGAGGGGCACAAGCAGTTCGAAGGCGACTTCCGCACGCCCGAGGGCGCCTATCGTCTGACGCGACGGAACCCCAACAGCGAATATTTCCTTTCCATCCAGGTCGACTACCCGAACGAGCAGGACGTGAAGCGCGCCCGCAAGCAGGGCCTGCGTCCGGGTGGCGCGATCATGATTCATGGCCAGCCGAACACTCCGAAGAAGTCCCGCGACTACTACGCGAATGTCGACTGGACCGAGGGCTGCATCGCCGTGTCCAATTCGGACATGGTGGAAATCTGGTTGATGACGCCGCCCGACACGCCCATAGAGATCCTGCCGTGAAAGAGAGTTCAAGATGAAGGCGCCGTCCACCGATGGACGCGCCTCGGCCTCGGTGACCGTCACCCAGGCCGAACCCGAAGGAGTGGTCGACGCCAGAGTCTCGCCGCTAGGCAGCCTGGAAAATCTATCGCAGCGTGAAGTGCAGCAGCTGCTCAGCTCGGGGCAGGGCGGCGTTTACGACCTGTTCCGCCGCTGCGCGCTGGCGGTGCTCAGCTCGGGCCTCGAGTCCGACGACGTGCGCGCCATCTTCGATCGCTACAAAGACTTCGAGATCCGGCTCGGCCGCCAGGCCTGGGGCATCAAGCTCGAAGTGAAGAATGCGCCGGCGAGCGCGTTCGTCGACGGATCGATGATCCGAGGCATCAAGGAACATCTGTTCGCCGTCCTGCGCGACATCGTCTATATCCACGACGCGATTCTCGGCAGCCAGCGTTTCGACCTGGGCGATTCGGCCAGCATCACCAACGCGGTCTACCACATCCTGCGCAACGCGCGGATCCTCGACTACAAAGGCCGGCCCGACCTGGTGGTCTGCTGGGGCGGCCATTCGATCAGCTCGGTCGAATACGACTACACCAAGCGGGTCGGCTACGAGCTCGGCCTGCGCGCGCTCAGCGTTTGCACGGGCTGCGGTCCAGGAGCGATGAAGGGCCCGATGAAGGGCGCCACCATCGGCCATTCCAAGCAGCGCATTCGCGAAGGGCGTTATATCGGCATGACCGAGCCCGGCATCATCGCCGCCGAGCCGCCGAATCCCATCGTCAATCAGCTGGTGATCATGCCGGACATCGAGAAGCGTCTCGAAGCGTTCGTCCGCTGCGCGCACGCCATCATCGTGTTCCCGGGCGGCGCCGGCACCGCCGAGGAGATTCTGTATCTGCTCGGCATCCTGCTCGATCCAGCCAATGCCGATCAGCCGCTGCCGGTGATTTTCACCGGGCCACCCTCGGCCGCCGAATATTTCGGTCAGATCGATCGCTTCATCGCGGCGACCTTGGGTGAAGCTGCGCGCAGCCGTTACAAGATCATCATCGGCGACCCGCCGCAGGCGGCGCGCGAAGCGTACAAAGGCATCGAAGCGGTGCGCGAATATCGACGCACCAGGAGCGATGCCTACAACTACAACTGGCTGCTGAAGATCCCCGAGGATTTCCAGCGTCCCTTCGAGCCCACGCACGAGGCCATGGCGCGCCTCGAATTGCGCCGGGATCTGCCTTCGCACTTGATGGCCGCCAATCTGCGCCGCGCGTTCTCCGGCATCGTCGCCGGCAACGTAAAGGAAAACGGCATTCACGCCATCGAAGAGCGCGGCCCCTTCGAACTGCACGGTGACAAGGAAGTGATGACGCTGCTCGATGAGCTGCTGTCGGCGTTCGTGCGGCAAAAACGCATGAAGCTCGCGGGCGAATACAAGCCCTGCTATCGGCTGGTCGCATGAGCAAGGTCGCACTTACCTATCGCTTCACTTTCCCCGATTCTCAGGAACGAGCTTTCGAGCTGGAGCTGGATCGCGATACGGCGGAGCTCAGCCCGCCGAACGTGCCGCAGCCACCGGCATGGACCGCGCTCGGCTTCAATCAGTGCACGGGCTGTCCGTTCAATGCCGCCGAGACGCCGCACTGTCCCGCGGCCCTGCAGCTGGCTGGCGTGATCGATGGCTTCACCGACATCGTTTCCTACGACAAGGTGAAAGTGACGGTGGAGAGCGAAGAGCGGCAGGTCACTGCGACGTTGGCCGCACAGCAAGCGCTCGCTTCGCTGATGGGCCTGATCATGGCGTCGAGCGGCTGCCCGCGCACCGCGGTGTTCCGCCCGATGGCGCGCTTCCATCTGCCATTCTCGAGCGAATCGGAAACGGCGTATCGAGTTGCGTCGATGTATCTGCTCGCTCAGCACTACGCTGCGCGCGAAGGGGCGTCGGGCGATTTCGTGCTCAACGAACTCGAGCGCGTATATCGCGGCGTGCACTCGGTGAATCGCGGCATGGCGACGCGTCTGCGCGCGGCGAGCCGACAGGATGCGATCGTGAATGCAGTGGTGTTGCTCGATGTGTTCAGCAGTCTCGTGCCTGCTGCGATCCACGACATCCTCGACGAGATCAAACCGGCGTTCGCGGCTTTGCTCGCTGCGAAATAATTATTTATCTGGTCGGATGGTGGCCATCCGAACATTTGTTATCTCTCGTGAGTGTCGGATCTTTTTCCACTTGCGTTTCTGAACACGCGCGCGCATCGATGTGTTTTGCGCGCGACGCTGTGCGATCACTCCAATAATGCATAACGGCCGGTTAAATACAGTGCGCTTTGTGACGTGAGAAGCGCCGCCCTTGCGATGGCTGTCGCACTCTGGAGACGTCACTCGATCGCTGTGATGTAGTTCCTCTTGCGTGTGGTGTGGGCTCCGTAACTTCGCTCGCAACAGGAGATCACATATGACCACCACCGAACCCAAGATCGATGAGATGACCGCCACTGGCCGGCATCGCGCCTGGGCGGGCGAGAACGCGGGTGCGATCGTTCGTGCCGGCGCTGGCGCTCCGCCTCGCGAGCCGCAGCGAGCCAACTGGCTCGATCGTGCGCAGCCCGCGAGCAACTCGCGTCATGCCGCGATCACGCGCTCGCTGCACACCTGGTCCAACTACAAGAGCTGGACCGACAAGGTGAAGAGCAGCTGGGACAAGGATACGAAGAGCGGCAAGTGACCGCGAACTGCTTCAGCCGAAGACGCGGCGAAGCAGTGACGGCAGCAACGACTCGGAGCGCTCGATCTTCGTGTCGCTGGAGCCACGAGGAGTAAGCGCACTGGCCGGACTCGCGAGCGCGTTCACGACCGCATCAGGGCTCAACTGCGGTGTCGAACGTTCCGCAGCAGGCTTGGGGCGAACAGGTGGGGCGGCAAGCGCCTGCGCCAGCACAGGCTTCGCAGGCGGTGCAGGTGGAACGAGAGATTCGAGCGACGTGGTCGCGGTCTTCGGCGCAGTAGTCGGCGCCGAGGTAATCGCCGGTGTACCTGGCTCGATGGGCAGCGGCTTGCGTTGCGCGAGCCAGCCAACCAGCGGCAGCCATTGCTCCAGGTCTTCGCGCACTCCATTCGGCTTCATCTCGAAGATGCCCATGCCGATCTCGGCCGAACGGATATAAGCCTGCGAGTCGCGCAACGTCGCGATCACCGGAATCTGCAGGTTCTCCAGGAACTTCATCAGCGACTTGTAGATGAGCGTCTGCTTTTTCACGCGATTGGCGATCACCGCGATGCGTTGATCGTCACGACGCAGCTTGGCAATCAGCAGCAGATTGGATATGCACTTGGCCGCGGCGTGAATGTCGATGTCCGAGGGCAGCACCGGTACCAGCACGGCAGTGGCATTGCGTGTGATGTCGGGAAGTTTCTGAGGCTCGACGGCTGCAGGCGTATCCACCACCAGGCGCTGTGTATCCAGCGGCAGACGGGTGGCAAAACTGCGGGTCATTCCGGTATTACGCTCGTAAGCGGCAATGCCGCTGATCAGCGGTTGCTCCTGGGTTCGTTTGCTGAGCCAGTGCGTGCTCGAGCCCTGGGCATCCATGTCCATGAGCGTCGGGCGCAGCTTCTCGACCGCGAAATAGCTGGCCAGGTTGGTCGCTATCGTGGTCTTGCCCGAGCCACCTTTGGGATTTAATACGACGATCTTTTGCATGCTCGCCGACGCTGCCGTTCTACCGAAGACGATCGACTGTCAAATCGACTGTCAAATAGAGTCACTTTCTGTCGTGAATCAGCCTACGCAGCGCCCCGCGGCGCCGCAAGCTCAGAGTTGTGACGATCATCACCGGCCGTGCTTGCTGTTGCTGTGAGTCGGCTCACACCGACCCCAACTGGCCGCGGCTAGAGTCGTCGCCGTCAACTTTGAGGACCCCTATGGAATTCCTGCTGCTGTGGTGGGACAACCTTGATGACGCCCTGTGTGCCACCCGGCACCTGGCGCCTAAGATTCTCGGTTTCCTGCTAGCTTTCGCCTTGTTCGCGCTCACTGGATTCGCGTTGCTGCTGGCTCCGCAAGCCACGCTGGCCGCCATCGGCCTGATGCTGTCGGCGTCGCTCTATGATTATTGGCGTCGGCGCCGCGCGGCGCTGGCCAACGAAGACTGACCCGCGCTACGTAACTCCCCGAAAAATATATCGGGGAGAATGCTCGGCCCCCCGTACTTGAATCCTCAGCGGGGGGCCCCATAAGCCCACGCGTCCGAATTATTATGCTGGTCTTCCCGGGACCGGCTTTTCACCGTTCAGCCACGCCATTCCGACCGGCGGCTGGGCGCGACGCGAACTTATGGAGAGCACTCAATGAACGACACGGGCATGCACGAGACCCAGACCCAGACGCTGGGCTTTCAGGCCGAGGTGAAGCAGCTGCTGAAGCTGATGATCCATTCGCTGTACAGCCACAAGGAAATCTTTCTCCGCGAGCTGATCTCCAACGCCTCCGACGCGCTCGACAAGCTGCGCTTCGAGGCGCTCGCCAAGCCCGAGCTGCTGGAAGGTGGCGCTGAGCTGACCATCACCATCGACGCCGACGACAAGGCGCACACCATCACCATCGTCGACAACGGCATCGGCATGAGTCGCCAGGAAGCCATCGAGCACCTCGGCACCATAGCCAAGTCCGGCACCTCCGACTTCCTCGCCAAGCTCACCGGCGATCAGAAGAAGGACGCGCAGCTGATCGGCCAGTTCGGCGTCGGTTTCTATTCGTCGTTCATCGTCGCCGAGAAAGTGGAAGTGTTCTCGCGCCGTGCCGGCCTCGAGGCGGGCGCCGGCGTGCACTGGGTTTCGCAGGCGGACGGCGAATTCACGGTTTCTGACGTCGAGCTGCCGGAGCGCGGCACGCGCATCGTGCTGCACTTGAAGGAAGGCGATCACGAGTTCGCCGATCAATATCGCATTCGTTCCCTGGTGCGGAAGTATTCCGACCACATCGCGTTCCCCGTGCGCATGCCGAAGCCGGCGCCGTACAAGGGCGAGGACGAAGAGAAGAAGGACGACTCCGTCGTTGCCGAAGTCAAAGCTGAGGATGCGAAGCCGGAATTCGAAACGGTCAACGCGGCGCAAGCGCTCTGGGCGCGGCCGCGCACCGAGTTGAAGGACGAGGAATACAAAGAGTTCTATCGCCACGTCACGCACGATTTCACCGATCCGCTCGCGTGGTCGCACGGCAAGGTCGAAGGCAAGAAGGAATACACGAGCCTGCTGTATATCCCGTCGCGCGCGCCCTACGACCTGTGGCATCGCGAAGGCGCTCGCGGTTTGAAGCTGTACGTGCGTCGCGTGTTCATCATGGATGACGCCGAGCAGTTCCTGCCGCTGTATCTGCGCTTCGTCAAAGGCGTGGTCGATTCCGCCGATCTGCCGCTGAACATTTCTCGCGAAATGCTCCAGCACGATCCGGCGATCGAGACCATGAAGACCGGTCTCGCGCGCCGCGTGCTCGACATGCTGGCGAAGATGGCGAAGGACGAGCCCGAAAAGTACGCGACGTTCTGGAAAGAATTCGGCACGGTGATGAAGGAAGGTCCGGCCGAGGATCACGCCAATCGCGAGCGCATCGCCAAGCTGCTGCGCTTCTCCAGCACGCTGGCCGACAAGCCCGAGGCGGACGTGTCGCTCGAGGAATACGTCGGCCGCATGAAGGAAGGCCAGAAGGAGATCTATTACGTCCTCGCCGACAACTTCGGCGCGGCGAAGTCGAGCCCGCATCTGGAAGTGCTGCGCAAGAAGGGCATCGAGGTGCTGCTGTTGTCGGATCGCGTCGATGAATGGTTGGTCGATCACCTGCGCGAGTTCGACGGCAAGCAGCTGAAGAACGTGGCGCGCGGCGAGCTGGATTTCGCGGCCATTCAGTCGGACGAGGAAAAGAAGGCGCAGGAAGAGCTTTCGAAGGGTCACACCGATCTGGTGGAGCGCATGAAGAAGGCGCTCACCGAGCAGGTCAGCGACGTGCGCGTGACCGCTCGCCTGGCCGATTCGCCCGCGTGCCTGGTGCTCGGTCAGTACGACATGGGGGCGCAGATGCGTCGGATCATGGAAGCGGCGGGGCAGAAGGCGCCGGTCAGCAAGCCGACGCTGGAAGTGAACCCGAATCATCCATTGCTGCAACGGATCGAGAAGACCGCCGAGGATGCGGAGTTCAACGACCTGTCGATGCTGTTGTTCGAACAGGCCACGTTGGCCGATGGCGGTCAGCTGCCCGAGCCCGCGGCGTTCGTGCAGCGCTTGAACCGGCTACTGATGAAGACGGCGTAACTCGCGGGCACAATTAGCGCCTGGATCAAGAAACCGGATCAGAAGAATGAAGCGTTCATCGTCATTGATGCTGGCTGGCGTCGCAGCGGCTCTGCTCGCGGCGGCGTGCGGTAACGATGCCCCAAGTACGGCGCGCCGACCGATGGAGAATCCTCCGCCGACGGCGGCGCCCGTCACCGAGCTGCGGAAGATCGATCTCGTCAAAGGAGCCGGCGAGGGTATTTCTTCAGGGCAGCAGGCGGTCGTGCACTACACGGGCTGGCTGTATGACCCGAGCGCGCCCGGGCGTAAGGGCAAGCAGTTCGACAGCTCGCGCGAGAGCGGCCGGCCGTTTCGTTTCGTCATCGGCCAGGGCAAGGTGATCAAAGGTTGGGAGGAGGGTGTGCAGGGCATGCAGCCCGGCGGCCAGCGTCAGCTGATCATTCCTTCCGATCTGGGCTACGGCGCAACGGGCGCAGGCGGCGGACAGATTCCGCCGAATGCGACGCTGTTGTTCGATGTCGAGTTGCTGGCGATCGAAGACCCGCCGCCACCGCCGGCGCCTTGACCACCATCGAACCCTGACCGTCCCCTCCCGTGTACGGGAGGGGACTATTCTTTTATTTTTTCCTGCTGGGGAAAAATTCCCAGCCGCTTATTTATCCAGCGGCTTGGGCTTGTTGAATTTCGGATTGTTCGAGTAAGTGCCGGTCAGCGTCGCCTGCGCAAGGATGTGCGGGCGAATTGCCTGCAACACCTGCGGCCCCGTGAAATCGCCATCCACCGGCGCTTTCGCGCAATCGAGCGCGTACACCGTGAAATTGTAGTGATGCACGATCTCGTCGTTCCAGGGCGGGCACGGGCCGTCGTAACCCTTGTACGTACCTTTCATGTCGGCGTCGGCCGCAAACCAGCCGGTGTAATCGTTCACGCCCTGGCGTGAGCCGGCCGGGCCGCCGAGCTCTTTTTTGCCACCGGCGACGATGCCCTTGGAACTTTCGCCAGCCTTGATTTCGGTAGTCTGCGCCGGGATATCGACCATCACCCAGTGATAGAAATCGGTGCGCGGCAAACTCGCCGGCACGCTGCGCCCTTCCTTGTTCACATCGTCCGGCTGCGTGGGTACGTCCGGATCGACGCAGATCAACGCGAAACTGCGCGTCTGCGCGGGCGCATCGGCCCACTGCAACTGCGGATTGTGATTATCCGTGAGCCGGATGTGCAGCACAGGATCCGGCGCGCCGAACGCGAATTTCTCCGGAATGGGCTGATCGTGCTGGAAACTGGAGGAAGTAAGCTTCATGACAGTCTCGCAAGGTCGGATTCAGAAAGAATTGAAGGACGGCAGTCGATGTTCCGTCAGCCGGTGCGAAACTTCGCCGTTGCTGGGCAGGCTGCCGGAATACAGCGGCCGCACGAACGTGCAGGAGCTGCCTCGGGCTTCGGTGCCGTCTGCCCGGCCATGAATGGTACCCTGGAACAATGACTGCAACCGCCCCGACCGCCTCACAAGCTCTGACCATTCCCGGCCCGGCCGGCACGCTGGAAGCGCTGCTCGATGTACCTCCTGCGATAGCCGCGCCCGAGTCGGTTGCGGTGATCTGTCATCCGCACCCGCAATACGGCGGCACCATGACCAACAAAGTGGTGTATTCGATTGCTAGAGCATTCAACGAAGCCGGTGCGCCGTCGGTGCGATTCAACTATCGCGGCGTAGGTGCGAGCACCGGCAGCTACGGCGAAGGCAATGGTGAAACCGACGACGCAATCGCCGTGCTCGATTGGGCCGCGCAGCGCTGGCCTGGTGCACGCTTGTGGCTCGGCGGATTTTCCTTCGGTGGCGCCGTTGCGATTCGTGCCGCTGCGGCCCGCGACGTGGCGAGATTAGTGACGGTCGCGCCCGCGATTCGCAGAGTCAGAGTCGACGATGGCTCGTTACCGCAATGTCCCTGGCTGATCGTGCAGGGCGATCGGGATGAACTGGTCGACCCGAACGACATCCAACAATGGGCGCAAGCATTGCCGGAGTCGCCCCGCCTGGCGGTGCTGAGCGGCGTGGAACACTTCTTCCACGGCCGCTTGAACGACTTGCGCCAGGTCGTGGTGCAATGGTTGATCGAGCTGGCGCATCTGGGCCGCTGAGCCGCGCGCCGGACTTACGGAGTACGCATGTTACTGGGTCAATTGAAAAAGATTTTTGGCGAAGATGCCGTGCCGCGCGGCGTGCTGGAAGATCGCGAGCCGTTCGAGCTGGCGACGGCGGCGCTGCTGCTGGAGCTGGCTCGCGCTGATTTTTCCGAGAGCGATGCCGAGGTGCAGGCCATCCGTCATCTGTTGCAGAAGCGGTTCGAGCTGAGCGACGAAGCGCTCGATGTGCTCATGGTCAATGCCGCGAAGCGCGCCGACAAAGCGGTGTCGCTGCACGAATTCACGCATCGATTGAATCGGGAATTGCCCGAGGCAGACAAGCTTCAGATCGTGGAAATGCTCTGGCGCGTCAGTCACGCGGACGGCCGGATCGACAAGCACGAGGAGCAGTTGGTGCAGCGAATCGCAGGGTTACTGCACATTTCCGATCGCGACCGGGTGCGCTTGAAGCTGAAAGTGGTCGTCGATCGATAGGAGAGGAGTCGGGAGCGGCGCCGGAGGAATCCGGCGCCGCGAAAAGCATCAGAAGCAGTGAACTCTTAGTTCACCATTTCCTTCAGGCTCTTCAGTGCAGCGATGCGCACCTTCTTGCTGGCGGGCTTCGCCTTGAAGGTCATCTTCTCGCCCGTGAACGGGTTGACGCCTTCGCGAGCCTTGGTGGCAGGCTTCTTCACAACCTTCATCTTCAGCAGGCCCGGCAGGGTGAACAGTCCCGAACCCTTCAGGCTCTTCTTCACTACGCCGCTCAACGACTCAAACACATCGGACACTTGCTTCTTGGCAAGACCGGTGTCTTTGGAAATCTGCGCAAGGATCTCCGACTTGGTCGGCGCAGCATTCTTTTTTGCCATTTGTAGTCTCCTGAGTAAGTGACAAATCGCGCCGTCTTGAAATGGATCGGTCGCGGGCAATCGCAAGACGCGCGGAAAATAGCACAAGATTTGCCGGGAAATAAGCAGCCGACCCGTTTTTTCGCCTATTTTTTCAGGCTCCCGCGCACTCCCTCACAGCGACAGCACGTTCGTTGAGGCCAAATCGTCAGGCGAATGCGACTTTCGGACTACTTCTCTGATCGAAAGCGGCCGAGGCCCTTTCGATGCGCCCGGCAAAAGGCGCGACTTTTGCCGAGGCTGCTCTTCTGATCGAAAGCGGCCGAGGCCCTTTCGATGCGACCGGCAAAAGGCGCGACTTTTGCCGGTCTAATCCGAGACGAATTCACGCTTCAACTTCACGTTGAACGGCGACGATTCGCCCTGCGGTGTGACGTTGATGTCGAACACCAGAATTTCGGTGCCGGCGATCGTGACCTCGCCGATGGAGTAGATCGCTTCGCCTTCGGAAACACGGCGCATCTCGATGTCCTTCAACTGCCCGTTCAAGTTGTAGGCGTCCACCGCCACGCTGGCTTCCACCGGCTTGCGCGGCGCATGCTCGGCTTCTTTGCGCAACACCGTCACGTTGAGCATGACCCGATTGGCGCTGCGCTGGATGCCATAAGCGCGCGCTACCTCGGGAGTCAGCTCGTCGGTGCGAAGCGCGTTGAAATGCACCTCGTAATTTCCGAAGTCCTTGAAGGTTTCGTCCAGCGCCTGCGCCGGCATGGCGCGTTGCTCGGGCTGCTCCGTGCAACCGACCAGAACGGTGGCCGCGAGCAATGCGAGCAGCGGACCGATGGGCGAATTCCGGGAAGTGCGAACGGCGGTGTGCTTGCGTGTGTTATTGAGCACCGATGTTCTCCAAAAGGGCATGGAGAACTGGTTATAGCACCGATCGCTTTGTCAGGTGATCGCGATGTTTAGCGCCTGCAGACCGATGATGACGAACAACGCCGAGAGGTCGAAACCGCCGAGCGGCGGAATCACCCGGCGCACCGGACGCAGCAGCGGCTCGCACAGCGTGTCGATCAGCGCCGCGCCCGGGCTGTTGGTGCCGGGAGCGATCCAGCTCAGGATGACGTACAGGAACAGCGCGAAGATGTAGAAGTTGATGATGGTCCTGATCAGCGTCAGGAGCACGACCGTAATGAACTGCCCGGGCGTGAAAATCCAGGGGTAACTGCCCAGTAACCACATCAGCGCGACCGCCGCCGCCTGCACGATGATCAACGCGACGATGGACGCGGTGTCGACCTTGCCGATCGGCGGCAGCACTTTACGCAGCGGCAGGACCAGAGGATTGGTCATCCGGATCACCGCTTGCGATAGCTGATTGCGGGTCTCCGCGCGGGCCAACGGCAACAACACGCGCAATAAGAAGACCGTGACCAGCAGCACCTGGAGCAAGGTGCCGATGATGAATCTGATGGATTCCATGAGAGCGGTTTGAGCTTAGCAGTTGGGAGTTGGCAAGAAGAATGGCGACGATCTGGTTCCGATTCTGAAACTATCCGGTAACGGCCAACCGCTAATTCCCCAGTTCTTTCGCCAATTGCGCCGAGCGTTGCGCGGCGGCGGCTACGGCCTGCGAAAAGATAGCACGGACGTTGTTCGCTTCCAGGTGCTTGAGCGCCGCTTCGGTGGTTCCGCCCTTGGACGTGACCTGCTGGCGCAAAGTTGCGGGCGAATCGCTTGACTCGTGCGCCATGAATCCGGAGCCATACGCCGTCTCGACCGCGAGCTTGCGCGCCACTTCCGGTGACAGGCCGAGCGACTGCCCGGCCGCTTCCAGCATCTCGATCAGCAGAAAAAAATAGGCCGGGCCGCTGCCGGAAATCGCGGTCACGGTATCCATGTCGGTTTCACGCTCGACCCACAGCGTTGCGCCGACCGCACCGAGGATCTGCTCGGCGAGCGTGCAGTTCTCATCGGTGACCAGATCGTTCGCGTACAGCGCGGTGACGCCGCAGCCTTGCATGGCCGGACGATTCGGCATGCATCGCACGACGGGCACGCCACCAGCCCAACGCTGGATGTCGGTGGCGAGAATGCCGGCGGCTATCGAGATCAGCAGCGGACGGGTGCGCAGAAGCTGCTCCTGCAACGAGCTGATCACATTGCGCAATTCCTGCGGCTTGACGGCGAGCAGCACCACGTCTGCATCGCGCACGGCGTCGGCGTTGTTGCTGACGGTCTGTACGTTGTACTGAGCTTGCAGCGATTGCAGCGTCGGTGCGTACGGATCGGCGACTACGAGCTGTGCGGGATCGGCGCCCTTGGCGATCAAGCCCCCGATCAGGCTGCGCCCCATATTGCCGCCACCGATGAATGCGATGCGTTGTTTCATGAGTCGGATACTTATTTGTCTAGATGAATCCGTGAAATTCTATCCGGACTGTTGTCGCTTAACCGTTGCGTCTACTTGGGAGTTCGCACGCCGAAGATGGCCGTGCCGATTCTGACCCAAGTGGCGCCCGCCGCGACGGCGGCTTCCAGATCGGCCGACATGCCCATCGATAAAGTATCGACGGCGAGGCCCGCATCCAGTAGCTGACGCTGACAAGCGACGAGTTGTTCGAACAGCGCACGCTGTTCATCGAAACTATCGCGCGGCGGCGGAATGCACATCAGCCCGCGCAGCTTGAGCTTGGGCAGCGCCGCCACGCTTTGGGCCAGGGGCAACACTTCTTCGGGCGGTACGCCGCCTTTGCCGGGCTCGGGCGCCAGGCTGACTTGCACACATATATTGAGTGGCGGGGCGTAGTGCGGCCGTTGCTCGTTCAGACGCAGGGCGATGCGCTGCCGATCCAGGGTATGGACCCAATGGAAATGCTCCGCGACCGGGCGGGTCTTGTTGCCCTGGAGCTGGCCGGTGTAGTGCCAGGTGAGCTCCAGGTCCTGCAATTCCTGCAGCTTGGGCAGCGCCTCCTGCAGGTAATTCTCGCCAAAGTCGCGCTGACCCAGGGCTGCCACCGCGCGGATCGCGCTGGCCGGGTGGCCCTTACTGATTGCGACCAGTCCGACGGAATCGCACAGTCTGCCCCACTGCGAGGCCGCTGTGGCAATGCGTTGCCGGGTCTGCGCCCAGTTATTCGCCAGGTTTCCAGATGCACTGTCTGTCACTGTGTCAGCCGAAATCTGCGGACCGGTTAACATATTGAGCCCGATACCGCTCCGTTATACTGCCGCACGCTCATCTTTTGCGTCCGCACCACCCTGACCTGTCCCGGCGGGGTCTGCGGATTGGAAGGAAGATTCATGCCTGTCGATATCGCGCAGCTGTTGGCTTTCGCCGTCAAAAACAACGCCTCGGATTTGCACCTGTCGGCCGGTGTGCCGCCGATGATCCGTGTCGACGGCGACATGAAGCGCGTCAACATGCCGGCGCTCTCTCATAAGGAAGTACACAGCATGGTGTACGACATTATGAATGACAAGCAGCGCAAGGCTTATGAAGAGTTCTACGAGACGGACTTTTCCTTCGAGATTCCGAAGCTGGCGCGCTTCCGCGTCAACGCCTTCAACCAAAGCCGTGGCGCGGCTGCGGTGTTCCGGACCATTCCCTCGCTGATCATGTCGCTCGATGACTTGAATGCGCCGAAGATCTTCAAGGATCTCGCCATGCAGCCGCGCGGCCTGGTGCTGGTGACGGGGCCGACGGGCTCGGGCAAGTCGACGACGCTGGCGGCGATGGTCAACTACGTCAACGACAACAAGCCCGATCACATCATCACGATCGAAGATCCCATCGAGTTCGTGCACGAGAGCAAACGCTCGCTGGTCAATCAGCGCGAAGTGCACCGTGACACTCTCGGCTTCTCCGAAGCGTTGCGCTCGGCGTTGCGTGAAGATCCGGACGTGGTGCTGGTCGGCGAAATGCGCGACCTGGAGACGATCCGCCTGGCGTTGACCGCGGCGGAAACCGGCCACCTGGTGTTCGGCACCTTGCACACCAGTTCTGCCGCCAAGACCATCGACCGTATCGTCGACGTGTTCCCCGCGGCGGAAAAAGAAATGGTGCGAACCATGTTGTCCGAATCGCTGCGCGCAGCGATCTCGCAGTCGTTGCTCAAGCGCATCGGCGGCGGCCGTGTGGCCGCGCACGAGATCATGATCGGCACGCCGGCAATTCGTAACCTGATCCGCGAAGGCAAGATCGCGCAGATGTATTCGGCGATTCAAACCGGCCAGAAAGACGGCATGCAGACGCTCGACCAATGTCTGGCCGAGTTGTTGCAGAAGGGCGTTGTGACCAAGGAAGAAGCACGCTTCCGCGCCCAAAACAAGGATGCGTTCTAAGCGCCCGTGCGCTGAAAGTTGAGGTTGCGAAATGGAACGCGAACAAGCTATCAAGCTGATGCAGGACCTGCTCAAGCGCGTCGTCGACCGCAAGGGCTCGGACCTGTTCATCACCGCGGGCTTCCCGCCCGCCATCAAAGTCGACGGCGAGATCCGCCCGCAGTCCGAGCGCGTGCTCACGCCGGAGCAGGCTGCGGTGCTGGTTCGTTCCATCATGAACGACAAGCAGACGCGCGACTTCGACGCCTCCAAGGAATGTAACTTCGCGATAGCCCCCGCCGGCATCGGCCGCTTCCGTGTCAGCGCGTTCGTGCAGCAGGGCCAGATCGGCTGCGTGGTCCGAACCATCAATGCCAAGATCCCGACACTGGAAGAAATGCAGCTGCCGCTCATCCTGCGCGACGTCGTGATGAGCAAGCGCGGCCTGGTGATTCTGGTCGGCGGCACCGGTTCGGGTAAGTCCACGTCGCTGGCCGCGATGTTGAACTACCGTAACGAAAAGACCCGCGGTCACATCATCACCATCGAAGATCCGGTGGAGTACGTGCACAACCACAAGGGGTGCGTGATTACTCACCGCGAAGTCGGCGTCGACTGCGAGAACTGGCACGTGGCGCTCAAGAACACGCTGCGCCAGGCGCCGGACGTGATCCTCATCGGCGAAATTCGTGACCGCGACACGATGGAATACGGCATTCAGTTCGCCGAAACCGGCCACCTGGTGCTGGCGACGCTGCACGCCAACAGCGCCAACCAGGCGCTGGACCGCATCATCAACTTCTTCCCCGAAGAGCGCCGGGAACAGTTGCTGATGGATCTGTCTTTGAATATTCGAGCGCTGATTTCGCAGCGCCTGATTCCGCGCGAGACCGGCACCGGCCGCATCGCGGCGATGGAGATCATGCTCAACTCGCCGCTGATCGCGGACCTGATCTTCAAGGGCGAAGTTGCGCAGATCAAGGATGTGATGGGCAAGTCGAACCGGCTGGGTATGAAGACCTTCGACCAGTCGCTGTACGACCTGTACGAGAGCGGGATGATCTCCTACGAAGATGCGCTGCGTAATGCGGACTCGAAGAACGAAGTGCGCCTGCGCATCAAGCTCGAGAGCAAGCGCGAAGCGAAGCTTCCCGATGAGGGCGGCGACAGCCTGCGGATCATGGATGAAGAGTCCGAAGGCGTCATTGGTAGATAGTTGGAATTCCAGAACATGGCTGCCGACGGCGAAACGATCAATAGCGAAGCGAGTGCCGAGAACACCGGTGAGGAACGCGCGGTCGTTCTCAACACCAAGCCGTTGTTCAAGTTGATGGTGGACAAGCGCGCCTCCGACTTGTTCTTCACCTCTTACGCGCCCATCAAGATCAAGATCGAAGGCCAGATCTTCCCGGTCAACAAGCAGATGCTGACGCCGGAAGTGGTGCGTCAGGCTGCGTATGGCTTGATGACCCAGGAGCAGATCGACGCGTTCAACGACGAGCTGGAGATCGACTTCGCGATTTCCGAGCCCGGCCTCGGCCGCTTCCGCGTGAACGTGTTCCATCAACGCGGCAATCCCGCGATGGTGCTTCGTTACATCACTGCCGACATGCCGCGCATCGACGATCTCGGCCTGCCGGAGATCCTGAAAGATTTGATGATGATGAAGCGCGGCCTGCTGCTCATGGTCGGCGCGACCGGCTCGGGCAAGTCGACCACGCTCGCGTCGATGATCAATTATCGCAACGAGAGCTCTTCGGACCACATCATCACGATCGAGGATCCGATCGAGTTCCTGCACTCGAACAAGAAGTCGATCATCAACCAGCGCGAAGTTGGTTTGGACACGAAGTCCTACGCACGCGCCCTTCGCAGCGCCATGCGCGCCGCGCCGGACGTGCTGTTGATCGGCGAGATTCGCGATCGCGAGACGATGGAGTCCGCGATCATGCTCGCGGGCACCGGCCACCTGGTGCTGGCGACCTTGCACGCGAACAATGCGGCGGAAACGCTCGACCGCATCATCAACATGTTCCCGCTGGATCAGCACACGCAGATCTTCCTCGACCTCTCGCAGTACCTTCGCGCGATCATCGCGCAGCGCCTGGTGCCGGGTAAGAACAAGCGCCGCGTCGCGGCGGTGGAGTTGCTGATCAACACGCCGCACGTACAGGAGCTGATCAAGAAAGGCGACGTGCTCGGTGCGAAGGAAGCTCTGCGCACCAGCTCGGAGAAGGGCATGCAGCACTTCGATACGGCGCTGTACGAGCTGTACAAGCAGGGCCGGATTTCGATGGAAGATGCGCTGGCCTACGCGGACTCTCGCACCAACCTCGAGGCGAAGATCAACTTCGGTTGAAGGGGATTTGAGAGGCGTTGTGGCTTGCGCGCCGCCGAGGTGGGAGACCTCCTCCCGGCACCGCGACGCACGCCGTCGCATCGCTTCGCTCGCGCTAACGCGCGCAACTTTGCTGTACTTCCCTGTAGCGGCTACTGGAAAAACGTCCCTGTTTGATCCAGTTGCCGGACTGTTGAGGGTGTTACGGAGAGACTGCGTTGACCGGCACGTTCAGCTGGTGGCCAACATCTTCCGCGGATCGCAGCAGCTCTTCGGAGACGACGCTCATACGAGCTTGAGCGCGCAGAGACGGTTCGATGTTCTGCAGCCACTGCTGCGCTAATTCCAGCACCGGCCCGTCATAACAACCCGGCAGCCCGATCTCACTCGACAACCTGCTCGCAATTCCAAACTCTTCGAGCACGGGAACGGCCGCGATCACGCCGGCGGGCATGCCGGGCACAAGAATGGTCGAAGGGCGTGGCTTGAAGGAAAACGTGCTCGCGCTACCGAGCAGCACGAGCAGCGGCGTGCTCGGATCCGCTTCATGCATTTCGTTGGCGGCGCGAACGACCGCCGCCAGTTCCGAGTCCGTACCAATCAGAAGCCGCACGGCTCACTCGCGAACGTCACTGGAAGTGACGGCGCGCCTGCACGTTGCGGGCGATGGTCGCCAGAACGGCCATGCGGATGGCGACGCCGTTGGTCACCTGGCGCTGGATCACCGACTGCGGGCCATCGGCCACGGCGCTGGCGATCTCGACGTCGCGATTCATCGGGCCGGGGTGCATGACGATGGCGTCTTTGTTTGCTTTCGCCAGGCGTTCGGCGGTGATGCCGAACGTGTGGTGATAGGTTGCTTCGTCGGGAATCGACGCCCCGCTCATGCGCTCGCGCTGGATGCGCAGAGTCATGACCACATCCACGCCGCTGATCGCCTTGTCGATATCGGTGAAACGCGTGGCGCCTTTGAATTCATCCTTACCAGGCATCAAATCCTCCGGCGCGGCGATGCGCAGTTCGGCAACGCCGAGCGTCGTGAACGCATGCCAGGCCGAGCGCGCGACGCGCGAGTGGCTGATGTCGCCGGCGATCAAAATCTTGAGTTTGGCGAAGTCACCCTTGGTTTGCCGCACCGTGAGCGCATCGAGCAAGCCCTGCGTCGGATGTGACAAATGCGCCTCGCCCGCATTCAAGATACAAACATGCGGCGCGACGTACTTCGCGACGTACGCCGGCAAACCAGGCTCGGCATCGCGCATCACGAGGATGTCGGCTTGCATGGCCTGCAAGGTGTAGATCGTGTCGAGCACCGTCTCGCCTTTCACGCGAGAGGACGACTGCATGTCCAGGTTCACCACGTCCGCGCCGAGCCGCTGTGCCGCCAGCTCGAACGACACGCGCGTACGAGTGCTGGGCTCGAAGAACAGATTGGCGACGGTGTGCCCCGCCAGCGTTTGATCGCGAGCGGCGAGCTCGCCTGGGGTGCGTGCGTAAAACTGGGCCAGATCGAGCAGGGCGACGATCTCGTCGCGGCTCAGGCCGTCCAGAGTGATCAGGTGTCGCAGCCGCCCTTCGGCGTCGCGCTGCATTTGAGAGCTGTGGTCGGTGGTCGTCATGGCGGGGCGCGATTGTAGTCCAAGCGCGCCACGCTGGGCACAGCGATCGTCGGCCGGGGTGGGCGGCCCCGAGCGGCGAAGTAGAGATTACTGGAGCCGGATCGTCAGCCCCATCAGCCGCATCGTATCGACCGCACCGATCGGGCCGATGGCGGTCAGCGCACCGGTGCGGAGCTCCACCCGGTACAGCGTAGACTGGCTGCTGCCCATGGGCTGAAGTGCGGCTACGGCGAGGCCATTGTCGCCCCCTGCAATGTCGAAGCCGCCGCTGAAGGTGAAGGTCTGGCCGCTGGTGGTCAACGGGCCGACCGTCGTGAGCAGGCCGTTGTTCGCCGGCTTCTGGGTCACCAGCGCATTGCTGCCCAGATCGATGTTGTAAAGGGTGGTGTCCGCCGGATTGGCGTAGTTGTTGGTGTATGCGATCGCGACCACATCGGGCGCCGGCCGACCGCTTTCGGCGGGGATGCGCTGCAGGGACGTGGCGGTGATGGTCGCGCCGGTATCCACGATGACGGCGAGATTGTGCTCGGCGTCGCTCAGCACTCGCAGCGCATCTGCGGTCGGGCTGAAGTCGGCGCCGAACGTCGTGCCTATCAGTGCTCGGAACGGATCGCCGACGTTGGGCATCAGCGCCTTGCCGAGCGTCGCACGGGCGGTCGCCGGATCGACGGTGTAGATGCGGCCCGCGTCGGTCAGCAGATACAACACTTGATTCGCTGGACGGATGTCGAAGCCCAGCACCCGCTCGCCGCCTTGCAGGCCGGTGATGGCCTGGTTGCTGGCGATCGTTCCGGGGGTGTTGACGTTGAAGCTGAGCAGGCGCCCGTCGTTGGTCACGCCGAGCAGCGTCGCCTGCGGCACGTTCGAATGCGTCAGCGCGCGAATGCGTGCAGTCGAGCCGATCGGGCCGATGCGAGTGGCTGCGCCGGTCGTGAGATTGATGCTGTAGAGATCGGAAGTCGTTGCGGTACCGACATTCAGCGCCGCGAAAGCGTTGTTGTTGATGGCGTTGATGTCCAGGCCGGCGAGCGTCTGCACGTCGCCAGCGATGCCCAATGGGCCAACGACCTGCAGATCGCCGGCGATCGGAGTGCTCGGCGCGCGTCCTTGAATCATCAGCCGATCGTTTGCGGTATCGATTACATACAACGTGCTCGTGCCCGTACCGGCGAAGCTGTTCGTGTACGCCGCCGCAGTCACGCTCGACCCGGACGGGTTGAGCTGATCGTCGGTGAAAGTTTCTCCGGTATCGAACAGCACGCGCAGGTTCATGCCGTTGCTGCTCAGCACGCGTAAGCCATCGGCCGCCGGGCTCACGTCGACGGTGATGTTGCCGCCATCGAGGCTCTGAAAGGGCAGCGACGTATCGTTCACCGATGCAGCAAGCATTGCCCTGAACGCCACCGTGCCGGTTGCCGCATTGACCGTGTAGAGCCGCCCGGCGCTGGTGAGCGCGTAGACGTTGCGGTCGGCGGGCCGCGTGTCGACGCCTACAACGGTTTCGTTACCTTGCAAGCCGTTGATGGTGGCGTTCGTGCAGAGTTTCCCGGGCAGGCCACTGTTGAACGAGACCAGGCCGTTGCTATCGGTGAGCGCCAACAGTTCGCCGACGGGTTGCGGCGGCGTCGTCGCAGGCGTCGGGCGCGCCAGTCCGAGCACGCTCTCGCCGCTGTTCAGTCCGCCGATCCCGGCGACGAGCGTGGCAGTGCCGGTGTTGAGATCGATCGTGTACAGCGAAGTCACATTGCCCACGGACAGCGCGGCGATGGCGGATTGCGTGCCGTCGGCGGCGGTGGCGATATCGAAGCCGGCAATCCCGGCATTCACGGTCAGGGGGCCGACCGTGGTCAGCACGCCGCCGCTTGCATTGGCGCTGGTGAGCAAACGATCGTCCGTGGTGTCGATGTAATAAACCGTCGTGCGGCATGCGGACGAGAAGTTGTTCGTGTAAGCGACCTCGACCACACCGATGCTGCGCAGGCCTGAAACCGTGAGCGTCGTGTCTGTGAAGGTCGCGCCGGTGTCCATGTTCACGCGCAGGTTCTGACCGGAGTTGCTGACGATGCGCAGCTGATCGACGACGTTATTCACGTCGATGCTGACGCGTGTGCCGGACAGCGCCGTGTAGGGATCGCTCGTGTCCGATGGATCCGCGACCATCGTGCTTTTGAGCGTGGCCGTGCCGCTGTTCGGGTCAATGGCGTAGACACCCCCTTGGTTGCCGACGGCAATCAGTTGCCCTGCGGGCGAGCCGCCTGGCCGCAGATCGAAGCCAACAATGTTTTCGTTGGCGCGCAGGCCGGCGATGGCAACCGCCGAACTGCTGCCGGGGGTGGCGCTGTTGAAGCTCATCAGCCGGTTCGAGCTGGTGACTGCAAACGTATCGCCCGGCACGAGGCCGCTCGGTGGATTCGGCGCTGGCGCGGGTGCTGGATCGTCGCCGCCGCCGCTACTGCATCCCAGCAGCGGCAGCGTGAGCAACGCATATAAAGCAAACGGAGCGCGGGCCGTAACGGCGCGAGCGTTGAGTTTCATGGGGTCGCCTGTCGCTTCGGCTGCAGATGCAGGCTGCTTCGGCGTTCGGCAAGCGATGGATGCGCCGTTTCTGTGTCGAATTATTTCCAGCGAGCGGCGGCGCTTCGTGTTGTGGAGAAGTTGAGAGGCGCGTCACGTTTCCTCGCCGCCTCGGATCGATCTTCAGCTGACCTGTTCCGCAGCGTGGGGGTTCTCGAGCCATTGTTCGAGCAAGATGCGCGCGGCGATCATGTCGACGTCGGCGTGGGTGTTACGACGCTTCTTCATTCCGGAGGCGCGGGCATCGCGCAGCTGCGATTCGGCTTCGCGCGAGCTCAGTCGTTCATCAACCAGCGCCACAGGCTTGTTGTAACGCGTCTTCAACTCGGCTGCAAAGGCGCGACTTACCTCGGTGAGCAGCGTCGGTGTGCCGTCCATGTTCCAGGGCAGGCCTACAACGAACTGTGACGGCTGATATTCCTGCACCAGCCTGGCTATCGCCGCCCAGGGCACGACCTCGCCGCGTTCGAGCGTGGTGAGTGCGCGAGCGGTACGCGTCAGCGTGTCGCCACTGGCGACGCCGATGCGTCTGGTTCCGTAATCGAACGCGAGGATGACCTGCGGGCTCAGGCGTGGCCCACCTGATCGCTGATGGTGGCGAGGTCCACGCCCAGCAGACGGCCGGCGGCGCGCCAGCGTTGCTCGTAGGGTGTGTCGAACAGAATGCGCTCATCGCAGGGCGCGGTGAGCCAGGCATTTTGTGCCAACTCGGTTTCCAGTTGGCCGGCGCTCCAGCCGGCGTAACCCAGGGCGACCAGCGCGGTGTTCGGCCCGCTGCCGCGAGCCATGGCATTCAGGATGTCCGGCGAAGTCGTCACCTGCAGGCGGGGCGACACCTGGCGGGTATGTTCCCAATGGCCGCCGACCTGGTGCACGACGAAGCCACGGTCGGTTTGCACCGGGCCGCCTTGCAAGACTTGCTGGTGACCGAACACCCCGGGCGCCGTCGGCATTTTCAGCTGCTCGAACACGTCCAGCAGCCGCATCTGCAACGGGCGGTTGATGATGATGCCGAGCGCGCCGTCCGCGTTGTGCTCCCAGATGAACGTGACCGTCTGGGCAAAATTACTGTCGGTCATCGCCGGCATGGCGATGAGGAACTGGTTGGTGAGGAAGTCGCCTTCGGACATGGTCCAAGTATCCGGCGGCTCCCGCCGGGGCTCAAGCACAGAAGCTCAATTTTTAGCCGCGCCGAGGAATTGCCACTCATAGGCGAACCGCAATTCCTGGTACTGCTTACGCAGCTCGCTCGGGAACGGGTCGAACGGCGAGGCCAGGCGCAGGATGGACAGCGCCGCCTGGTCGATTTCCTTGCTGCCGCTGGAGCGGCGGATCAGGGCGTCGCCCAGCGTGCCGTCGGGTTTCAGCGAAACTTCCAGCACCGGATTGCCGGTCTGGCCCTTGCGCGCGTACTGCGGAAAGTTGAGCGTGCCCAGACGTTCGACCTTGGTCCGCCAGGCATTCAAATACGGCGCGAGTTTGGACTCGCGTGTGTTCGGCACGATCTCGGTCGCACCGTCCATGCGCTTGCCGCGAAGCACGAGCGATGTGTCGGTCGCACTGGTGGCGATCGGGCGCGGCGCAGTTGGCGACAGCGCCAGCGGCACTTCGGCCTGCTGCGACGGATCGTTGTCGCCGCTGCGATATTCGACTTCGCTGCGATCACTGCGGCTGCTGACGATCTCGGTGGATTGCTGGCCGCTGACCGCTTCCTTGTAACGATCGCTGTTGCCGTCAGGCACGCCATCCAGATCGGCCATCACGGGCGAGGAGGTGGGATTCGCCGGCCGCACGCGCTCGTCGGTGGTGCCGCTGCCTTGCTGGCTGCGTTGAGCCAGATATTCGGCGCCGGGATTATCGGCGGCGCGGGTGTCGTTACTGGTGAGCAACAGCACTTCCAGGGTCGGCGTCGGGCTGTTGTCGCCGCGAGGCGCGGCGAAAGTGATGCCCAGGATCACGATGCCGTGAAACAGCGCCGCCAGAAACAAAGTGGTGGTCAGCCGATCGTTGACGGGCGCCTGACCCTCCTGCAGCTCGCTGGAGAGTGACGAATCGTCTGGCTGAGCCGAAGCATTCATTGCAGTCGTTTCTCTATCGCATCCATGAGCAGGCCGGCGATCTGTGTGCCGAACTGCTTGTCCAGTTCGCGGACGCCGGTGGGGCTGGTCACGTTGATCTCCGTGACGAAGCCGCCGATCACGTCCAATCCAACAAACAACATTCCGCGACGCCGCAGCTCGGGCCCGATCTGGCCGACGAGCCAGCGGTCGCGATCGTTCAGCTCGCGGCCCACGCCCTTGGCGCCGGCGGCGAGATTGCCGCGATTGTCGGTGGCCGACGGAATCCGCGCCAGTGCATAGGGCGCCGGCTCGCCATCGATGACCAGGATGCGCGAGTCGCCGCTGTCGACGATCTCCGGCAGATATTTCTGCACGATCGCGAAGCGCGTGCCGTACTCGGTCATGGTCTCGAATATCACATTGGCATTCTTGTCGCGCTGCTCGAGTACGAAGATCGAGCGGCCGCCCATGCCATACAGCGGCTTGCAGACGATGCGCTCGTGCTCCTTCAGGAACGCGTGCATGTCGGCCATGTCGCGCGTGATGAGCGTCGGGGCACAGCACTGCGGAAACCAGGCTGTGTATACCTTCTCGTTCATGTCGCGCAGGCCCTGCGGCCGGTTCACCACCAGCACGCCGGCCTCCTCGGCCCGTTCGAGGATGTACGTCGTGTAGATGTACTCCATGTCGAACGGCGGGTCCTTACGCATCAGGATGACATCGAATTCGGACAATCCCTGTACCTGGGATTCGCCCAGCTGGTACCAATCGTTCAGATCGTTCTTCACCGTGACCCGCGCGAGCCGGGCCATGGGCACGCCGTCGCGCAGCCACAGATCCTGCTGTTCGGCGTACCACAGCTCCCAACCCCGCTCCTGGGCGGCCAGCAGCATGGCCAGCGTGGTGTCCTTGGCCGGTTTGATCTCAGAGATGGGATCCATGACCACGACGACGCGGACAGGTTGCGACACAGTGCTTGGGCTGGGGGTGGACATGGGCATTTCACCTGGGAAGTCGAGCGTACACATCACACGGAATTCGCGGTGCGAGCGCTGTGTGACGGGCTTCATAGTATAGGAAGGCGGGCGATGGCGGCCCTATAACCAATATGTTAAAAGTTCCGGCGGTTGTGCCCCGGCAGTTTTTTCCGGATCAGTTGAGGGCTTGAGGAATTAGCGCGATGGAGAACCTAGCAGCGAGCCAGTCCGCCCGACTTTCGGGCCTCAAGGTGCTGGTCATCGACGACAGCAAGACCATTCGCCGGACGGCCGAGACGCTGCTGTCGAAGGAAGGTTGCGAGGTGTTCACGGCGGTCGACGGCTTCGATGCGCTGTCGAAAATCGCCGACCACCAGCCCGACATCGTGTTCGTCGACATCATGATGCCGCGGCTGGACGGTTATCAGACCTGCTCGCTGATCAAGCACAACAAGGTGTTCCGCTCCATTCCGGTGATCATGTTGTCGAGCAAGGACGGCTTGTTCGATCGGGCCCGCGGCCGCATCGTCGGCTCCGAGCACTATCTGACCAAGCCTTTCACCAAGGATGAGTTGTTGAACGCGATCGAAACGCACGTTGGCGCGGCGGCAAGGTAGCCCCAAGGAAAATGATGTGGTGCGCGCAGCTTTGGCAACTCTCACGGAGCAAGGTACGGCGGAGCAAGGTATGGCACTGATCCTCATCGTCGACGATTCGCCGACGGAAGTGCACGTGATGCAGAAGGCACTGGAACGCCACGGCTATCAGACGGCCTCTGCCGGCGATGGCGCCGAGGCGATTCGCAAGGCCAAGGAAATGAAGCCCGACCTGATTTTCATGGACGTGGTGATGCCCGGCGTGAACGGCTTCCAGGCGACGCGCAAGCTCGCCTCCGATCCGGACACCAAGGCGATTCCGGTGATCATGGTGACTTCCAAAGACCAGGAAACCGACCGCATCTGGGGCATGCGCCAGGGCGCCAAGGACTACCTGGTGAAGCCGGTGTCGATGGAAAAGCTGATCGAAAAAGCGCAGGCCGCTCTGACCCAGGCCGGCTAACAGGGACTGCCCTAAGGAAATGAGCGCCTCCGCCACACTCAAGTCGCTGCGTGACAAGCCGTTCGATCTCCTGCGGGAGCTCGAGCGACTGGCGCGCGTCGCGCTGACCGGGCAGGGCCGCGATGCTGCCGCCGAGCGCGAGTGGGTCGGCGTGGCGTTCCGGTTGAGCTCGGAAAGTTTTCTGGCCGCGCGTGAAGAAACACGCGAGGTGTTGAGTTATCCGTCCGTGGTGACGCGCGTACCAGGCGCGAAACCCTGGATCCGTGGCATCGCAAATGTGCGAGGTCAGTTGTTGCCGGTGGTCGATCTGCGCGCTTATCTGGGCGGCGGCATGACCAACACCAATCGCAGCACGCGAGTGTTGGTGGCGAACCATCGCGAAGTGCCGGCGGGCTTGCTGGTGGACGAAGTGCTGGGTTTCCGCCGCTTCGCCGATGGCGAGTTCTCCGCGACGCCGCCGCCGACCATCGTACGTTGCGATCGTTATCTCGCCGGCGCGTTCCGTCGTGGCACGGAGAGCTGGCCGGTGTTCAGCCTGCGCTCGCTGCTGGAGAGCGCCGAGTTTCTGCAAGCAGCGGTCTCCTAGCCGCGCCTCATCGAACCGATACTGAAAGTCGTAAGCAGTTTGGCCAATTAGATAGACGAGACGAGTTGGAAGACGGTCGTGCAAAACAACTACAGCATCAGCACACGGCATGCGCCGGCGCCTGCGACAGCGGGTTGGCGGGGCGTTACGTCTTGTGACCCGAAGGCTGCACGACTCAAGGAGTGCGGCCCGGGAAATCCCGCGGGACGACCGAAGGTGATCGCCACGGAAGGGCAGGATCATGGCTGAGAAAAAAATGACTGGCGTGCGCTTCCTGCCGGCCCTCATGGTGGTCGCGCTGGTGAGCGTAGTCGCAGCGCTGGGCCTGCTGGCGTTCGCAGGCGGCGAGACGGGCGGCGACGACAAGAGCGTGCGCGAGATGAACGAGCTGCTCGCGCTGTCGCAGAAGTTGCCTTTGCAAGCCAATGCGGCGCTGAGCGGCACCCAGGGCGCATTCAACGCGCTGTCCGAGTCGCGCACCCGTTATTCGACGCTCGCTGCTTCCCTCGGTCCCGACGTGCAGGGCTTTACTGGCACAACCGACCTGTTGAAACAGAGCCAGGCGATCCTGAACGCGCAGGAAGCCATCGAAGGCGTGCAGAAGTCGTCCATCGAAGTGCGCGCCCTGGTGCCGCAGTTGTTACAGAGCCTCGGCAATGTCGCGAGCGCGCTCGGCTCCCCCGGCATCGAAGGCATGACGCGGCATCTGGAACGTTTCGAGCTGACCGGGCTGCGTTTGCAGCAGGACGTGGAAGCACTGGCTGGCGGCGTCGGCGACGCGACGGTGATTGCGCGCCGGCTCGCGGACGGCAACGACTATATGGGCCAGGTCGTCGGCGGGCTCGGCGGCGAAGACTCGGGCCTGGGCCTGCCGAAGGTCACGGGGCCGGAAGCCGAAGGCCGCTTCAAGAGCACCAGCTCTTTGTATGCTCAGCTGAGCGACAAGGTTCGCACGGCTATCAGCTCTGCTGATCGCGTGAAGTCCGCACGCGAAGCTGCCGCGGCGCTCGCCGCCAGCGGCGACAAGATTTACGGCGCGTTTGCTACGCGCGTCGGCGTGCCGGGCGGCGCTGCTGCCGGCGTGGTCAACAGCAAAGCCTTGCCGATCGGGTTGCTCGCGCTCGGCCTGATCTCGCTGACCGTGCTCACGTTGCTGTATTCCATGGGCGGCAACATCCGCAAACAGCTGGAAGTGCAGGCGAGCAAGAACAAACAGAACCAGGAAGCGATTCTGCGGCTGCTCGACGAGCTGTCGAGCCTGGCCGACGGCGATCTCACCGTGCAGGCCACGGTGACCGAAGACATCACCGGCGCGATCGCGGACTCGATCAACTACGCCATCGAAGCGCTGCGCGAACTGGTTGCGACCATCAACGAGTCGGCGGTGTCGCTGGACTCCGCGGCCAAACAAACACAGGGCTCGGTCAGTCAGTTGGCGAAGGCGTCGGTCGCGCAGTCCAAACAAGTTGCGCTGGCGTCGGAGTCGGTGGCCGCGATGGCGGCGTCGACCGAAGAAGTGTCCGGCAACGCCGAGCGTTCGGCCGACGTTGCGCGCCACTCAGTGGACGTGGCGCACAAGGGTGGCGAAGCCGTGCGCCGTACCATCGACGGAATGAACACGATTCGCGAGACGATCCAGGAGACCTCCAAGCGCATCAAGCGCCTGGGCGAGAGCTCGCAGGAGATCGGCAACATCGTCGAGCTGATCAATGACATCGCCGAGCAGACCAACATTCTGGCCTTGAACGCGTCCATTCAGGCGTCCATGGCCGGTGAAGCGGGCCGCGGCTTCGCGGTCGTCGCGGACGAAGTGCAGCGGTTGGCCGAGCGCGCCGCGAACGCTACCAAACAGATCGAAGTGCTGGTGCGCACGATTCAGGCCGACACCAACGAAGCGGTGGTGTCGATGGAGCGCAGTACCACGGACGTGGTGGGCGGAGCCTTGCTGGCCGAGAACGCCGGCGCGGCGCTGGAAGAGATCGAGCAGGTGTCGAATCAGATCGCCAGCCTGGTGCAGAACATTTCCGCCAGCGCCCGTCAGCAGTCCTCGGCGGCGCAAAACATCGCACGCAACATGGGCGTGCTCAGAGAGATCAGCTCGCAGACAGCGGAGAATTCCGCCGCTACGTCCAGCTCGGTCGGCAAGCTTGCCGAGCTGTCCTCGCAGCTGCGCAAGTCTGTCGCGGGCTTCCGTCTGCCGGACGCTGTGTCCGGTGGCTCTGCCTTGTTGACTGACCCGGCCCGCAAAGCGCCGCCCGTGGCGCCGCCGCCGTCGCTCACAGCGACCGGCAGCGGCACCGCTGCGAACCGCACCAACGCGCCGAAGAAAGTCAGCGGCCTCAACGCTTAACAAATACGCGAGACCATGGCTGAGGTTTCATCGCAGACTCTGCACATCGTTGCGCGCGAGCTCGCCAGCGAACTGAACGAAGCACGGGCTTCGTTGGAAGCTTTCGGCGAGCAGCAGGACAACCTGGCGCTGCTTCGTAAGTGCAATGAACACCTGCACGCGGTGCACGGCGCTCTGCGCGTCGCCGAAGTGTATGGCGCGGCTTTGCTGGCCGAAGAAATGGGCCAGGTCGCGAACTACCTGATCTCGAACTTCAACGAGAAACGGCATCTCGCCGAAGGCCTCGACGCGCTGATGCGCGCGATGGTGCAGCTGCCGACGTATCTCGAGCGCGTGATGAGCGGCGGGCGCGACATGGCGCTCGTACTGTTGCCTCTGTTGAACGATCTGCGCGCCGTGCGCGGTCATGCGCTGTTGTCCGAAGGCACGTTGCTGCTGCTGAATCTCAGCTCGGATCAACAAGCGAACCCAGTCACGGGCGCCGCCGAGGGCGCGCTCACCGTTGCGCAATGGGCTCGCAAGCTGCGCACTCGTTTCCAGCTCGGTCTGCTGGGCTGGATCAAGGGCGAGCGTGTCGATCAGAACTTAGAAATTCTGTCGCGCACCTCCGAGAAGCTGGAGCACGTCGCCACGACCCAAGCTGTGTTCCAGCTGTGGTGGGTGGTCGGCGCAATCCTCGAAGCGCTGCGTGAAGGCGGACTCGAGGGCAGTGCTTCGATCAAACGTTTGCTCGGTCAGGCCGACCGTGAAATGAAACGTTTGTACGAAGCGGGTGAAGCGCGCTACGCCGATTCCCCGCCGCTCGAACTACTGAACAACCTGCTTTATTACGTCGCTCGTGCGCGCACCAACGGCCCGCGCGTGGCGGCGGTTCGCGCTTCGTTCCGTCTGTCCGAGCTGCTGCCGGTCGACGAGGGCGTCGAGCAGGCGCGCGAAAGTCTGTCCGCACCGTCGGTCAAGCTGATGAAGACCGTGGCTGCCGCGATCAAGGAAGATTTGAGCCGCGTCAAAGACGCGCTCGATATCTTCGTGCGCCAGGGTGGCACTCAAGTCGACGAGCTCGCGCCGCAGCTGGAATTGTTGAAGAAGATCGCCGATACGCTCGGCGTGCTCGGCCTCGGCGAGCTGCGCGACAAGGTGCAGACCGAGACGGCCGATCTGCAGGCCATCGTCGCGCAGAAGTCCAAAGCCAGCGAAGGCACGTTGCTGCGCATGGCGGCGACGCTCATCAAGGTCGAAGACAGTCTGGATGAGCAGCTGGTCGGCATGATCGTGCCGACGGCGGCTGAAAGCGGCAGTGCGCCCGCGAAACCGGCCGGTCCGGACGATATCGAGTTCCGTCTGGTCACCGAGGCCGTGCTGCGCGAATGTATCGTCAACATGGCGCGCATCAAGGAAGCGATCGCGCACTCGTTGGACAAACCTCGCGAAGGCACGGCCGTCGATCAGATTCCTCAGCTCATGCGCGGCATCACTGCCGGCTTGCTGATGCTGGGCAAGACGCGTGTCGTCGAGATCATGGAAGGCATCGACAAGGCGCTGCAGAACTTCGTGCGCAGCGACGGCATGACGCTGCCGCAGGAGGCGGTCGATCGTCTCGCTGACGCCATCGTCGCCGTCGAGTACTACATGGAAACCATCCAGGCCGGCCGCGCCGATCCCTGGTACATGCTCGACAACGCCGAAACCTGCCTGCGCTATCTCGCCGAGGCGCAGCCGGTGCCACGTGTCGAAGCGTTTGGCGGCACGACTTCCGATCACGCTCGTACGGTTGTTATCGAGCCGCACGCGGCCACTGTTGCGCTCGGCACCGAGCACGAGCCGACCGCTGTGCTCGATCCGGTCACGCAGGAAGTGCGTCGTCCGACCAAGCCGGCTGCCGCTCCGCAGCCGCCACCGCCGCCGATCCCGCCTGCGCTCACGAAGCCCGTCGACCGCGAAGTCGATCCGGAATTCGTCGAGCTGTTCATCGAAGAAGCCAAGGACGAGATTGCCAAGCTCAACCAGTTCTTCCCGCTGTGGGACGCCAATCCGCAGGATCAGGAAGCGCTGGTCAACGTGCGCCGTTCCTTCCATACGTTGAAGGGCAGCGGTCGCATGGTGGGGGCGCAGCTGATCGGCGACTTCGCGTGGTCGGTCGAGAACATGTTGAATCGCGTCATCAACAAGACGCTGGATCGCACGCCCGACATCATGGCGCTGATGCGCTCCGCCGTGGCGGCCGTCCCCGAGCTCGTCGAGCAGCTCGAAACCGGTCGCGCGCCGCAGGCCGATATCGCGAAGATCATCAACACGGCGAATACGCTTGCGGGCGTTCGTCCAGCTTCGGCGACGCAGACGCTGGCTGCGGCGCCGGCGCCTGCCGCAGCGCCTGCTCCGGCGCGTCGTCCGGAGCCGCCGGTGCTCACGGCAGCCGCCATGGAGGCGCCGACGCTGTCGCCCCTGCCGGAAAAAAAAACAGACCCAGTCCCGGAAGTAACAACCCCCGCGGCGGGATCGGCAGAATCCCCAATGGACCCGGGGCTCCACGAGATCTACGCCAAAGAAACCGCGGGACACCTCGCGACGATTCATAAGTTCATCGCGGCCTGCCGGCTCGCGACGCCTCCTTATGTCGTCACGGAAGATCTGCACCGCTCGTGTCACACCCTGAGCGGTACGGCGAAAACCGCCGGCGCGCGCCAGGGCATCAAGATCGCGGAGCCGCTGAATCGTTACATTCGCAAGCTCTACGACAATTCCATCGGCATGTCCGACGCCGGGCTTGCGTCGTTGTCAGATGCGGTGACCGCGATCCAGCAGGTCGTCGAGAACATCAACGAGAACACCGGGTTCTTCCTCGACCACGATTTGATCGTACGTCGTTTGAACGAGCTGGAGCACTCGCTCGATGCGGAGATCTCGCGCATTGCCGAGCTCGGTGCAACCACCTCGGCCAATGCTACGAATAGCGAAGCGACGGGCGAGCATCTGATCACGTCGACGGCGGCGACCAGCGTCAATCTGCAGCTGAGCGTGCCGGCGCCGGGCCTCGAACCCGTCCACGTCGACGAGATGTCGCTGGCGGAGGTCAATGCCATGCTGCCACCGATCGAGCCGGAAACCTTCGAGCTCAGCCCCGTCGAGCCGAGCATGCTCGAGTCGGGCGCATTCGATGCGACCACGCTGGTGGGCGAGCAGATCAATATCAACGCGCCCGAGGTGTCGGTCGAGGACATCGACCTGGCTACGCCGGAGCTCGTCGTCGAGGAAATCACGCTCGATGCGGCCGACCTGGCAGGCGAAGACATCACGCTTGATGCTCCGAATGTCGGCGCCACCGAAGCCATCGGCGAAGAGATCGTGCTCGGCGCAGTCGAGGTTACGCCGGAAGAGATCACGCCCGATGAGCCGACCGGCGACGTGGTCGAGATCGAAGCCGGCTTCAAAGGGCTGGACACCCTGCAGTGGTCCTACGAGAACTTCCCGAAGGACAGCGCCGATGCCGCGGCCAACAACGATGTTTCCAGCGCCGGAATGCAGGTTGAAGAAGCCGAGCTGACTTCGGACGACGATCTCACCCAGGAAGCTGCCGCGCTCGCGGAGCTGACCAGGGAAGAGCCGGGTATCGTCGTCGACGAGGCGGAGCTCCTGCTCGATGAGAGCAATCGCGCGCTGCTGCAGCTGAACGAGCCACTGCCCGCCGAAGCTACCGATCTCATTGTCGAGACCGCACCCTGGGCAGCGGAATACGAGCCGCCGATATTGCCGCCGGACTCGGCGGTTGCACGCGATGATGCCGAGACGATTCGCAGCCCGCTGCTGAGGCCGGCTGCGGATGAAACGTTGGGCGAGGCGCCGACGCCTGCCGTGCCTGAGCTATCGCCGTCCGCTGAAACGGCCGCTTCCGCGGCGTTCGCTGATCAGCTTTCTGAGGCGGCGGCAACGCCGATTTCCGAGCCGGCGCCCGCTGCGCAAATTCAAACTGTTTCTGAAGTAGCGTCGGCTGCGCCCGCGCAGGAGCCCGAGGACGAAGGCGACTACGACGACAGCGACTTCGATCCCGATGTTGCGGCCATCTTCACCGAAGAGGCCACCGAGCTGCTCGAAACCGCCGATCAATCGCTCTCCTCGTGGATTCGCGATCGCGCCAACACCGCGCTGGTGTTCGAGCTGAAACGCGTCGTGCACACGCTCAAGGGCGGTGCTCGCATGGCCGGCATTCGCGCCATGGGCGATCTCAGCCACGAATTGGAAACATTGATGGGCCTGGTCGAAACCGGCCAGGTGCCCGCCGAACAGAACGTGTTCGACGCCCTGCAGGCCAGCCTCGACGAGTTGCACCGCATGCGCGATGTGGTCGCCAGCGGCGAGCGCTGCAAGCCGGCTCGCGAACTGATGAGGCGCATTCGTGCGCTGGCCAACGGTGAAGCCGAAGACGCGCCCGCCGCCGTGCCGACGCCATCGCCAGCCGCGACGACGGACGCTGTTACACCGCCTGCCCCGACGCCAGCATCGATGGCGGCTGCTGCGATTTCGCCGGCCGCGCCGATCGCGCCCGAGATCGTCCCTCCGGCCGAGTTTACGCCGGAAGCGGTCTTCGATGCGCCGGCGGAAGAGATCGTCGAGATCGAGGACTACTCGCCCGACGACAGAGATATCGGCTCGCAAACCGACATCGTCCCGACGCTCACCGATATCGAAGCGCTGGTCGAAGAAGAAGCAGCCGCCGAAAAAGCGCTCGCCGAAGGCGAGCTGTCCGAAGGCGCATGGAACGAAGCACCGTCCGCGCCGGAAATCGAAGCCGTCTCGGACGTCGAAGTTGAATTCGGTGCAGACGAACTCGGCGCCGTCGCTCCGCGCGAATCCGTTCGCGTCGAAGAAACTCCCGATGCCGCCATCCAAGCGGAGCACGCTGCAACCGGCGTGCATGCAGCCCACGACGTTTCAGCGGTCGCTCCCGAGCTGCCGCCCGACAGCAGCGAGCAACAGGACGAAGTTGCAGCCGAAGCGCAGGCCCCAGCACTGCCGGGCCGCGAAAAGCCGAGTCAGCAAGAGCCTCGCGAATTCGCGCGCGTCGACGCCGACCTGCTCGACAACCTGCTCAACAACGCCGGCGAAGTCAGCATCTTCCGCTCGCGCATGGAACAGCAGGTCAGCTCCATCGAGTTCAACCTCGCCGAGCTGGGCCGCACCGTCACGCGCTTGAAGGAACAGCTGCGCAAGCTGGAGCTGGAAACCGAATCGCAGATCCTGCACCGCCATCAGGAACAGTTCCCGGATCGCGCCGACTTCGATCCGCTGGAAATGGATCGCTACTCGACGATTCAGCAGCTGACGCGCGCGTTCGCCGAATCGGTGAGCGACGTGAGCTCGATCGAAGGCCTGCTGGAAAATCTCACGCGCGAAGCGCAGAACCTGTTGCTACAACAGTCGCGCGTCGTGACAGAAATGCAGAACGGCCTCATGCGTACGCGTATGGTGCCGTTCCAACGCCACGTGCAACGCCTCAGCCGATTGGTTCGCCAGGTCGCCAACGACACCAAGAAGAGTGTCGAGCTGGTGGTCGTCGGTGCGAACGGCGAGCTCGATCGTCAGGTGCTCGAGCGCATGCTGCCGCCGTTCGAGCACATGCTGCGTAACTCCGTCGTGCACGGTATCGAAACGGCGGAAGAACGTGTTGCGCGCGGCAAGCCGGCGCAAGGCACGATCAAAGTCGGCCTGCACCGAGAAGGCTCGGAAATGGTCATCGTGCTGGAAGACGACGGTCGCGGCATCGACGTGAACGCCGTGCGCGAGCGCGCCAAGCAGCGTGGCTTGTTACAAGCGGGCCGCGTGCTGACCGACGAAGAAGCGATGCAGCTCATTCTCGAGCCGGGCTTCAGCACCGCGAGCACCATCACTCAACATGCCGGCCGCGGCGTCGGCATGGACGTGGTGGTCAACGAAATCAAGAAACTGGGTGGCGCCCTGTTTACCGCGTCGGAGCTGGGCAAGGGCGTGAAGTTCACGATCCGTCTGCCGTTCACGCTGGCGATCACGCAAGCGTTGATCGTGCGCACGGGCGATGAGCTGTACGCGTTGCCGCTGCCGTCGGTCGAAGGCGTCGCTCGCATTCCGAAGTCGGAAGTGCAGAAGCATCTGGCCGAGGACGCGCCGACGTTCAGCTACGGCGGACAGGTCTATCGATTGCAGCATCTCGGCGCGTTCGTTGGCGGCGGTCCGTCGGCGCTGCCCGAGCTCGACGTGTCAGTGCCGCTGATTCTGATTCGCGCCGGCGAGCATTCGACGGCGATCGTCACCGACGAGTTGGTCGGCAGCCGCGAGATGGTCGTGAAATCGGTGGGCCCGCAGATCGCGACGATTCGTGGCATTGCCGGTGCGACGATCCTGGGCGACGGCCGCATCGTGATCATCTTGGACATGGGCACGCTGGTGCGCTCGGATTGGCGCGGCGGCAAGGCGCCGTTGGAACAGCAGGGCCCGAAGCAGGACAACCGCACGTTCGCGCTGGTCGTCGACGACTCGATCACCGTGCGCCGCGTGACGCAGCGTCTGCTCGAGCGCAATGGCATGCGAGTGATGACGGCGAAGGACGGCGTCGATGCGCTGTCGATCCTGCAGGAACACATCCCGGACGTGATCCTGCTCGACATCGAAATGCCGCGCATGGACGGTTACGAGCTGGCGACGCAGGTGCGCGCCGATGCGCGTTTGACCGATATTCCGATCGTGATGATCACATCGCGCGTCGGCGAGAAACATCGCGCCCGCGCGATCGAGATCGGCGTGAACGATTACCTCGGCAAGCCGTATCAGGAAAATCAGCTGCTCGACGCCATCGAGCCGCTGGTGCAGGCGCGTAGAAGGAAAGTGTCGTGAGTGCTACTGACATCCCCTCGCACGAGCTGTACAGCCTGCTGATCCCGCTGGCGCAGGAACGTTTGATCGTGCCGCGCGCGTGCGTGGCTGAGGTCGTGACGTGGCAGACGCCGGAGAAGGTGGAGGGCGTGCCGCCGTGGTATCTGGGCACGATTTCCTGGAGCGGGCGGCCGGTGCCGGTGATCTCCTTCGAAGCGGCCTGCGGTCAGCAGGTGCCGACCCCGGGCACGCGTACGCGTATCGTGATTTTCGTTGCTTTGAGCAGCCAGGTTACCGGTGGCTACTTCGGTGTCATCACGCAGGGCTTCCCTCAGTTGGTGCGCGTGAATAACGACGTCGTGAAGTCGGACCCGAGCCGGACGTTCCCCGAGCGCGGTCCGATCCTGTGCCAGGTTCGTATGCTCAATGAGTCGCCGCTCATTCCGGACTTCGAGCACCTCGAGCAAATGATCAGCGAAGAGAGCCGGGCCGCTTAACTTCTACTGAAGGTCGCCCCAAAGACCTTGAAGCACAGACAGCGCGACAACGGCCGCTGTTTCGGTTCGGAGCACTCTCGGTCCGAGACGCACCGGCATGAAGCCGGCTTTTTGCGCGGCGTGCAGTTCGTCGTCGTCCAGGCCGCCTTCCGGGCCGATCAACAGTTCGGCTTTGCTCGGCATGCTCGACAGACCTACCAGCGACGCGGGGGCGGACGGGCTCAGCACCAAACGCAGGCCGTCCTTCTTGACGTTCGCGAAGTACTCACGAAGCGTCATCGGCGCAGACACCGCCGGGATCTTCGCGCGGCCGCATTGCTCGCAGGCGCCGACGACGATGCCCTTCCAATGCTCACGTTTCTTGGCCGCTTGCTTCTCATCGAGGCGTACGACGCTGCGCGCCGTCAGCACAGGCGAGATCGCGGCCACGCCCAGTTCCGTCGCCTTTTGCAGCGTCCAATCCATGCGCTCGCTGCGCGAGACGCCCTGGACGAGGGTGATCTTCAGCGGCGATTCGGCCGTGCCGGGCGTCGGGTCGCCGAGGCTGACAGTCACTTTATCGCCTTCGACTCGCGTGATTTCGGCGCGGAATTCCTGGCCGCTGCCATCGAATACACTAAGCGGTGCACCCTCGCGCATACGCAGGACGCGTGCGACGTGGTAGCCGCCGGCGGGGGGCAGGTCGATTTCGGTGCGACCGGCCAGCGGGCCGTCGCAAAAGATTCGGTTCATTCTCATGCTCGCCTCATTGCGAGTAGGGGATTCTGGAGCCCGGACCAGTCATGATCTATTCAAGGCCAAGCAAACATTGTGCCGTGAGCCAGTGATGGAACAACCCATGCACTTCACCTCCTCGGCTGACGCTCTGACTCGGCACCTGCTCACGGTGGCGGCGGGCATCGACGCGAATAGCGGCTGGCTGCGTGCGGCCCGGCAGGTGCCGTCGCCGAACTTCGATGCGCGGCCGGGCGGCATCTTGCCAGAACTCATTGTCGTGCACGGCATCAGCTTGCCGCCGGACGAATTCGGCGGGCCGTGGATCGACCGCTTGTTCACCAACACGCTGTCGCCCGCCGAGCATCCGTACTTCGAGAAGATCAAGGATCTGAGGGTGTCCTCGCACTTGATGATCCGTCGCGACGGCGAGCCGGTGCAGTACGTGCCGTTTCACGAGCGCGCCTGGCACGCTGGTGCGTCGAGCTATCAGGGGCGCGAGCGTTGCAATGATTTTTCCGTCGGCATCGAATTGGAGGGCGCCGATGAGATTCCATACGAGCCGGCGCAATATCGCGTGCTGAGCGCGGTCATCCTGGCGCTGTGTGAAGCCTATCCGTCGTTGTCGCTGAGCCGGATCGCAGGACACAGCGATATCGCGCCGGGCCGCAAGACCGATCCGGGTCCGGCATTCGACTGGCAGCGGCTTTACGCGCTATTGCGCGCCATTGCCTGATTCTGGCGACACATTTCGCGCGCGAACACGGCCTCGTGTAGCATCGCCGCCCGGCCGCTTGAGGACTCGTATTCGACCATGAACCGCTCCGCCACGGTGTTGCTGACGCTGATGGCCTTCGCGGCGCTGCTGCTGGTGGTGGCGGCCTGGGCTGGCCGGCGCACGCACAATGCGGCCGATTTCGCGCTCGCAAACCGCCGTCTCGGTGTCTGGCTGACGGCGGCCAGCTGTACAGCGAATACCGTCAACGGCTGGCTGTTGATGACGCTCGCCGGCGCCGCCTTCGCGTGGGGCTGGTCGGCTGTCTGGATTTGCGGAGCCTTCGTTCTCGGCTCTGCGCTCAATCTGTTCTTCATCGCTCCGCGCCTGCGAAGTATCTCCGTGGGGCAGGGCACGGCGACTTTGTTTCAACTGTTGAGCGCCGATGCAGGCGATCGCCTGCAACCTGTGGTGGCGCGCTCGGCGATTCTCATCTTCCTGCTTTGTGTGCTGTTGCAGACCAGTGCGATGCTGCGCTTCGCCGGCGGGCTACTGGTCGAGGAGTTTGGTTTCAACCTGATCAGCATCACGCTGACCTCGATGTTTCTTATTACCGTGGGCGCGTTCGCCGGCGGCTTGCGAGCGGCGGCGGTCGGCGATGCGGTGCAAGTGATCGTTGTCGGACTGTTCGCGGCCCTGTTGCTGGCAGGCGCGAGTGTCGCGATCGAGGGGTGGGATCAATTCAAGATCGCGTTCACGGCGCTCGGGCCGCTGGCCACCGATTGGTTCGGAGGGCGCCAGGGAGTCGTGTCGCTGGCTTTCGCTGCCGGCGTGTTCTGCATCGGCTTGGGCATGACCGGCCAGCCGCAGCTCGCCACTCGCTTCATGGCAGCTCGCGACGAGAAAACATTGTTCCGGGCCGGCTGCCTGTCGCTCGTGCTCACCACGCTGCTGGTCGGCCTGGTGCTGTGTTGTGGCTGGGCTGCCGGCATCCTGTATTCGGACCTGGATCGGCCCGAGCTGGCGATGTTTACGATCGCGGACCGACTGCTGCCGCCGCTGCTGGCCGCGTTCATCGTCGCGAGCTTGATTGCGGCGATCTTCGCCAACCTGGGCAGTCAGTTGCTGGCGCTCGCGACCACCTTGGGCATCGATATGCGTCGGGTGAACGCGCCGCTTTCCATCGGTTGGAGTCGAGCCGCCATGGTGTTGTCGGCGGTGCTGATCGCGCTGTCGACGTTGTGGGCGCCGACGACCATATTCGAACACGCGATGTTTGGTTACGCGGCGATCGGTTCGTCGTTCGGCCCGCTGCTGCTGGTTCGTGTCTGCGGCAAGCGCGTGCGCCCCGGTGCGATGCTGGCGGCAATCTGGTCCGGGTTCATGCTCTCCTTGATATTTCATTTGTTGCCGGATGCGCCGGGCGATTTCCTGGAGCGGGTCATGCCCTTCGTGGCTTCGCTGGGTATCGCCCTGACCGGCGGCGAGCGCCGGCGCAATCCCGACCGCGCCGATCGCTCCCAGGAAACCGTGCACGATCGGGTGCCGATCTGAGGTGACTCGTGGCTTCGCGAAACAAACAAAAGGCCGGTAAGAAAGCGACGCGAAAGACCCCGAAGAAGAAAACCGCCGTGCTCGCGCCGGCGAACGACGCTGCTCGCATCATTGCGGCGATCAAGCGAATTCCGCGAGGCAAGGTTTGCACATATGGCGGCGTAGCCGATGTGGCTGGCTTGCCGCGGCGGGCAAGGCTGGTGGGCACAGTGTTGCGCCAGACGCCCGCGTCGCGAGGGGTGCCGTGGTTTCGGGTCATCAACGCCAGTGGCCGTATTTCCTTTCCGGTCGGCAGCGACAGCTATGCCCGCCAGCGTAAGCACTTGGAAAATGAGGGGATAGATTTTGTCGGCGGCCGGGTGAGCCTGGAACGCTATGGTTGGCCGCCCCGCGAAAAGATGCTGGACGAGCTGGTCTGGGGACCGGCCTGAAAATTTTCGACGTCGCCTTAACCCGATCCGATCCGACCTGCCGTTCATACCCCCAGTGACGCATGCCGCGTCGGAGTGGGGAGCGAAGTCATGAATCGGATCGTCAGTCGGGGATCCTTGTTGATTGCTGCTGCCGTTCTGGCTGCCTGTGCCGCGAAGCGGGAAGAAAGAGATGGCACCGCCCAGCAGGTCGGCGACGCGACGGCGCCGGTCGAGACTCGCATGATCGAAGAAGAAGTGGCGTCCGCATCGCGCGCTGACGCTGCGAATCATGCGCAGCCGCCTCCGCCGCAAGCCATGCCAGCTCCGGCCCAAGAAGCCTATCGGCAAGTGATATCGGCCGATCAGCTCGGCCGGGCCAAAGCGGAAATGAAGATGGCCTCGTCGCATTTCGCGCCACCGCCGCCGATGTTGGCGATGCCGGCGAATCCCGCCGACACCGAGCGCTATCAGCATCAACCAGACAACGGCATACAAGTCGCCGCCGAGCAGCCGGTGTCGACGTTCTCTATCGACGTGGACACGGGCGCCTACGCGAACGTTCGCCGCTTCCTCAACGACGGCCGCCTGCCGCCGCAGGACGCCGTCCGAGTCGAGGAGCTGATCAACTATTTCGATTACGAGTACGCGACTCCGAACAACCGCGACACGCCGTTCCGTGTATCGACCGAGCTGTCTGCCGCACCCTGGAATTCGCAGGCGTTGCTGATGCGCATCGGCATCAAAGGTTTCGAAGTGGCGGCGAAGGAGCGGCCGGCCGCGAATCTGGTGTTTCTGATCGACGTCTCCGGCTCGATGGACTCACCCGATAAATTGCCGCTGCTGAAGAACGCGTTTCGCATGCTGACGGATCAGTTGACCGGTCGCGACCGCGTTTCCATGGTCGTGTACGCCGGCAGT
This sequence comes from Peristeroidobacter agariperforans, assembly GCF_004138335.1. Taxonomy (GTDB): domain Bacteria; phylum Pseudomonadota; class Gammaproteobacteria; order Steroidobacterales; family Steroidobacteraceae; genus Steroidobacter; species Steroidobacter agariperforans. The sequence goes on from NZ_RYFW01000001.1 coordinate 1,868,859, forward strand.
TCAGGCGTCGTGCTCGAGCCGACGCCGGGCAATGCGAAGAATGAAATTCAAGAGGCGCTCGCTCGGCTGGCCGCTGGCGGCTCGACCAACGGCGCCTCCGGCATCCAGCTCGCTTACAAACTGGCGCACGATACTTTCGTCAAAGGCGGCATCAATCGCGTCGTGCTCGCGACCGATGGCGACTTCAACGTCGGCACCGTGGATTTCGAGGCGCTGGTAGACATCGTCGAGCGCGAGCGGGCCACGGGCGTCGAGCTGACGACGCTGGGCTTCGGCGCCGGCAACTACAACGAGCAGCTCATGGAACGCCTGGCCGATGCCGGCAACGGCAACTATGCATACATCGATACGTTGTCCGAAGCGCGCAAGGTGCTGGTTTCGCAGCTCAGCTCGACGCTGTACACCATCGCGAAGGACGTGAAGATCCAGGTCGAGTTCAACCCGTCCGAAGTGCTCGAGTATCGTCTGATCGGTTACGAGAACCGCATGCTGGCGCGCGAGGACTTCAACAACGACAAGGTCGATGCGGGCGAGATCGGCGCCGGTCACCGAGTCACGGCGTTGTATGAAGTCGTGCCGGTGGGCGCGAAAGGCCGCGTCGATTCACTGCGCTACGGCGCCAAGACCGAAGCTGCCGCTGGCAAGGGCGAGCTCGCGAACGTCCGGCTGCGTTACAAGAAGCCGGGGTCGGATTCCAGCCAGTTGCTGGAATATCCGATTCGCAAGGATTCGGTGGCCGATCGGGTATCCGAGGACTTTCGGTTCGCGGCCAGCGTCGCGGCGTTCGGCCAGTTGCTGCGAGGTGGAAAATACATGGGCGACTTCAGCTACGCCGATGTCACCAAGCTCGCGAGCGGCGCAATGGGCCCGGATCGCGATGGATATCGTAAGGAGTTCGTGTCGCTGGTGGCGCTGGCGAAGAGCCTGACGCCCTCGACCGACGCTAGTAAGGTCAGTCAGATCTCAGAATGAAGCATTGCTGATATTCTTAGCTGCATGGATCTTTCCTCCACTCCTGGCCCGCAGCCGCTGGCGGCTGCGGCGGGCGATGTCACCGGCGCGGCGGTTTCGACCATCGGCGCGGCGCCGGACGATGCGACGCTCATGCTTCGCTATCGCAAGGGCGATGTGCGCGCGTTCGAGATGCTTTACGAGCGGCACAAAGGGGCGTTGTATCGTTACCTGCAGCGCCTGTGTCGCAGCCAGGAGGCGGCCAATGATTTGTTTCAGGAGGTGTGGAGCAAGGTGATCGCCAGCCGCGAGCGCTACGAAGTGCGCGCCAAGTTCACGACGTTCCTGTTTCACATCGCGCACAACTGCGCGATCGACTATTTCCGGCGCGCCGGGCGGCCGCAGGAAAAAGGCGCACAGGATGTCGATGCGCTGGCGGACGAGCTGCCGGGGCCGGGTCATGAAAGTCCCGATGCCGCGCTGTCCGAAGCGCAGCTGCGTGCGGATTTCAAACGCGCGCTGGATGAATTGCCGGCGGAACAGCGCGATGTATTCCTGCTGTACGAAGAAACGGGGCTTGGGTTGGAGGATATCGGCCGCATTACCGGCGTCGCCATGGAAACGGCGAAGAGCCGCTTGCGTTATGCCTTGGGCAAGCTGCGCGGGGCGCTGCGCCAGCATCAATCTCCGACTCTGCAGTCGAGCGTGTCATGACCGAACCCACCGACAAGGTTGACGAGCAGCAGCTGGACGAATACCTGAAGGGGGATTCCAGCGTGTCTCGTCAATATCGCCAGTTGCCCGGTGCGGATGTTCCGCCATCGCTCGATCGTCTCGTGCTCCGTCAGGCCGAGGATGCGGTGAAGCCTCCGTCGCGGCCGACGTGGATGCGTTGGACTGCGCCGCTGGCGGTTGCGGCTTCGGCGGTGCTGGTCGTTTCCATCGTGATCGAGACGGGTGTGCAGGATGAAACGATCGTATCCGCGCCCGTGATGCAGGAAAAACGTGAGGCGGCTGCGGAAGCCCCGACTGATCCTATCGAAACGAAGACGATCGAGGAGCCAGCTTATGCGTCGGCTGATGTGCCACCTCCGCCGAAGCTGGATGCTCCTGCTCCTCCGCCGCCAGCTGCCGCTCCCGCACCAGCACCGGAGCAGAGCGCGCGTGCCGAGCAGCCGGTCGCCCATGTGGCCGCCGAAGCCTTGCTTCGTGAGCCAACTCCAGCTGCGCAAGCGAACAGTGCGGCGTTCGTAGCCAACGCTGAGCGCCAGAAGCAGGCGCTGGAAGAAGCGGTGCGAGAACAAGAGCTGTCTGCGACGCAACGAGCCATGCGTGGCGACCAAGCCGACGTTGCCGGCCCTCGCGACACCGTCGAAACACCCCAGCCCAAGGCCGTGTTGAGCTACTCACGCCCCATCAGCGCGTCCGCCGATAGCATGGCGACGTTGCAGAAGACTTACACGGACCCGGAAGCGTGGCTGAAAGACATTCGCCAGCTGCGAAAAGATAACAAACAAGAAGAAGCCGACCGCCAATGGCGCCGCTTCGTCGCCGCCTTCCCGAACTATGAGGTGGCGGAGACTGATGCTGCCCGCGAGGCGAAGAAGTAAAAGCTTCCTGAGGTTTGAAGGTCCAGCAAACGTTTCGGCCGTCTGCTGCGTGCGAGCCACCGACGTCTTCTTATTCCTACCGCGCCGCCCCCGCAATCCGCGGCAAGTAAACCTGCAGCGTCGTGCCGCGACCGACCTCGCTGTCGATCTTCACTCTGCCACCCGCCCGCGCGACGATCTGATCGACGATCACCAATCCGAGGCCAGTGCCTCGATCGCCCTTGGTCGTGAAGAACGGCTTGAACGCATTGAGCCGTGTCATCTCGTCCATGCCGACGCCACTGTCGCGGACATAGATCGCGACATACGTCGCACGTTCGTCATCTTCATCGCCGATGATGGCGTCCTGGTAGTCGATGTCGAGGTCGCCGCCCGAGGGCATCGCGTCCCTCGCGTTGATGACCAGGTTGAGCATCATGCGCTCGAACTGCGAGGCGTCCATGAATACCCGGCTCACCGAGCCCGAGCTGCGCACTCGCAGGCGGATGCCGGCGCCGAGCAGTACACGAAACATGTGAGAGCATTTCGACAACGCCGCGCCAATGTCGAGGACGCGCGGTGACACTGGATCGTCCTTGCCGAAGTTCATGATCTCTTGAGTGAGATTCTGCCCGCGCTGGAGCGCTTCGATCACCCGTTGCGCATAGTGATCCGCCTGCGGCGCCAGATTGGGAATGCGCCGGATCAACTCGGTGAAGCCGAGCGCGATGCTCACAATCCCTCGAAAGTCGTGCGCGACGCCGGCTGCCATGCGACCCAGCGCCTCCATGCGGTGCAACTCCATCAGATGCATTTGGTAATTTTCCAGCGCCGTCTCTGCATGGCGATGCTCATATTCGCCATAGACGCGTGCAATCGTGTCGGCAATCGTCGCGGCAAAATCACTTTCCGCTTCGCTCCACGTGCGCGGCGCGCCAATGTGCTCATGACAAACGACGCCCGCCACCTTGCCGCCTACATAAATCGGCGCATCCAAGAGGGAGGTGATGCCCAAGGGTTCGAGATACGCCGTTCGCAATTCGCCCGTGGTCATTGCGCCGAGTGCGTCGTCGGCAGCGATGGTGCGCTGCTGCTGCAGCGCTTGAAAATAATTAGGGAAATCCTGCGCGCGCAACACCGCGCCCTGAAAAACCTGCTGACTGGAAAATTGCAGGAGATAGCGACAACGCAGCGCTCGATCCTCGTCGGCCAGAATCCAGACGCCGACGCGCTCGACGTTCAATGCTCGCGCCGCAATTTCCGAGAGTTGCAACCACAAGTCGCGTAGCCGCGACGCCGGGCTGGCGTGCAACCTGGCCAGCTGCATGCGTTCGGCTTCGAACGAAGCCGGGCTTCCACTGCCTTCTCCCTGCTGAGTGTCTGCGCTCATGCTGGGCGGACTGTACCTCCGACCGGATCGACATCCAATACGTTCGGCGGGTCATACGGTAGAATCCCGACCGGTACCGCCGGCCCGGAACGGAGCAATGGAAAAGACGATCGAAAAGTTGTTGTTTGCCAGTCGCTGGATTCTGGCGCCCGTCTATCTCGGCATGTCGCTGGCGCTGGTCGCGCTGGGCATCAAGTTCTTCCAGGAGCTGTACCACCTGGTGACCGGCGTGGCAGCCATGGGCGAGGCGGACATGGTGCTGATGCTGCTCGCGCTGGTCGACATGGTGCTGGTCGGCAGCTTGATCGTCATGGTGATGTTCTCGGGTTACGAGAACTTCGTGTCGGCGCTGGACGTGGAGGAGGGCGCGGAAAAGTTGAGCTGGCTGGGCAAGCTCGACGCCAACTCCCTCAAGTTGAAGGTGGCCTCGTCCATCGTCGCGATCTCATCGATTCATTTGTTGCGCGCCTTCATGGAGACGCCAACGCTTGTCGACAAAGGCAACACGCTGATGTGGTACGTCATCATCCATCTGACGTTCGTCGTGTCGGCGGTGATGATGGGCCTGCTGGATCGAATTACCGCCAAGTCCCACGGCAGTCACGATCACCAGGGCGAGGCTTGAGCCTCGCCCCGGGGGACCCGCACGGTTATGCGGCCGTGTGCTGTTCCGGCGGCTGACCTTCCGGATAGAACTGCATCGAAGCCGAGTTCAAGCAATAGCGCTGATGAGTCGGTGGCGGGCCGTCCGGGAACACGTGACCTAAATGGCCGTCGCAGCGGCGGCAGCGGATCTCGGTGCGGATCATGCCGTGGCTGACATCGCGCAGCTCGGTGATGTGCTCGGGATCGAACGGCTGATAAAAGCTCGGCCAGCCGGTGCCGGACTCGAACTTGGCATTGGCCTGGAACAGCGGCAGCCCGCACAGGCGGCAGGCATACACCCCCGACTGCTTGTTGTTCAGCAAAGTGCCGCAGAACGGCCGCTCGGTGCCGTGATCCAGGATGATGTGGCGCTCTTCCGGCGTCAGCGGGGCCGCGAGCCGTTCACGTTCGGCCTTGCTCAAGGGACGCAGGTCGTAGCCGCTGGCGGAGCGGGCGGCCGGTTCGGTGGGCTTTTGCATGCAGAGTCCCTCGGGTGGCGGTCTGGCAGAATTGGCGGCGACTGCGGCCAAGTCAAGGCGATGCCGGCGCGAATATAGGTGGAACGCACCGCCCGGCGTGCGGGTTTATGCCGACTGCATCCCTTATCATTGCCGCCCATGAGTACCGATCCTTTCACTGTCGGCATCGCCTCGGTGCCGATCCCGAACAGCTATTGGGTGCGCCCAGGGCAGCTGCTCGCCGGTGAATATCCGGGATCGATGTCGCGCGCCGAGGCGACTGAGCGCGTGCAGAAGCTGTTGCACGCGGGTGTCAACAGCTTCGTCGACCTGACCGAAGAGGGCGAGATGCCCGCCTACGATCCGCTGCTGGCCGAGCTCAGCGAGCAGCACATCCGGTATCGGCGGCTGGCGGTGCTCGATCACGGCTTGCCCGAGTCGCCGGCCCACATGGTGCGCATCCTGGATTTCATCGACAGCGAGCTGGCGGCCGGGCGCTGTGTGTACGTTCATTGCCGGGCGGGCATCGGCCGCACCGGCACCACGGTCGGCTGTCATTTGATCCGCAGCGGCTTGAGCAATGAGGCAGCGCTCGATCGGCTGCAGGACCTGTGGCAGCAGTGCGGCCGCTCGAGCCGCTGGCCGATCATTCCCGAGACCGACGAGCAGATCGAATTCGTGCGCCAGTGGCGCGAGGCGGCGACGCCGGGCAGTCCGGTCGACGTGCTGGGACGTTATGAAGCCAGCATCGTCGGCCTGGCGATTGGCGATGCGCTGGGCAGCATGGTCGCGAACAGTAATTTCGACGCCGCAACCCTGGTGGCTGGCGGCGGCCTGCGCGATGCCGGAATGCTCGTCACCGGCGCGAGCACGGCCATGACCCGGGCGCTGGCCGAGAGCCTGCTGGCCCATGGCATCAACGATTCGGACGATCAGATGCATCGCTATCTCGCCTGGAGTCAAGGCGTCGGCAATATCGGCGTGCCCCAGGAGGTGCGCCGGGCGCTGGCGGGATGGCAATGGTCGAGGAAGAAACTGGCGGGCACGCACGATCCGGCCAATCTGGATCCGCATTCGCTGCCGCGCACCCTGGTGGTTGCAATGTTTCTTCGCAGCGATCCCCAAGCGGCGATCGATGCCGCGGTCGAAGCATCGCGCACCACGCAGCAGTCGCCGATCGTGCTGGATCTGTGCCGCGTCTGGGCGGCGCTGTTCGTCGATGCGTTCGCCGGCGTCAACAAACAAACATTGCTGAGCTTCGGCGGGCCGGCGATGCAATTGGTCCGGCGGCGCCAGCTCAAACCTCAGGTGAAGCGATTGATCGAGGGGCGCGGCGCGCAGCCTTGTGCCGATGCCAGCGATGCCCTCGCGGTAACCTGTGTGGCATTGGACGGCTTTGCCGCTGCCAAGACACTGCACGATGCGTTGATTCGCGTGCTCACTTCCTCGCGAGCTGCACCCTCGGCGGCCGCGCTCTGTGGCGCCCTGTGCGGCGCCTATCATGGCGGCGATGCCGTTTCGCCCGAATTGCAACGGCAATTGTCCGAAGAAGCCCTGTTGCGCTCGCTGGCGCGCCGTTTGATGCATTGAGCGATGCCGACTCGGACCCAGCGTGCTCCTGCCCGTCGTCGCGTGCGCTCTCGCGAACCCGCCTGGACCCGTCTCAGCGATGAGGAGCTGTTACAGAAACGTTTCTGCGACCTGCGGCTGACCCTGCGCCACACCGAGATCGATAGTCACATCCGCCAGATCCGGCGTGATCTCAAGCGCCGCGGCATTCTGTTCGCACCGCACGTCTGGCTCTCCGAAGAATGGTTCTCTCCCGATGGCGTGCCTGGCATCGCCATCGCGTTCTATATGGCGCACCCACGGTTGATGCGCCTGGAACGCAAGATGATGGATGAAGTGGAGGGCGGCAATGCCAACTGGCTGACCCGCATCATGCGTCACGAGTTCGCGCACGCGCTCGACAACGCCTATCGCATTCGCCGTCGTAAAGAATGGCGCGAGACTTTCGGCGATCCGGAGCGGCGCTATCCAAACGTGTATCGGCCGCGGCCTGCCAGTCGTGACTTCGTCTTACACCTGGGCCACTGGTACGCGCAGAGCCATCCAACCGAAGACTGGGCCGAGACGTTCGCGGTATGGATGCAGCCCAAGGCGCGCTGGCGGCGCGACTATCAGGGCTGGCCCGCGCTCGAGAAGCTGGAATATGTGGATCGGCTGATTGGCGAGCTGTCCGGCACGCTGCCGCACGTGATGAATCGTTCGCTGATCGAGCCGATCGGCAAGAACAAAACCACGCTGGCCGAGCACTATCGTCGCAAGCGGGCTCGTTATGACTTCGACACGCCGGATGCCTATGACTTGCGGCTCAAGCGGGTCTTCGGCAAATATCACAAGGGACGGCGGCGCGTACGTGCGAGCACGTTCGTGCGCCAGAGCCGGCCGGAACTGGAACGTTGGTTGATGCGACGCTCGCGGTTGTACCCTTATCTCGTGCATCATGTGCTCAGGACGGTGATTCAACGCTGCCGTGAGCTGGATCTGGTGCTGGATACTTCCAAACACGAAGCCAAGCGCGCATTGCTGGGCGTACTGGAGCGAATCTTGATCGACATCCTGCGGCGTGACCGGGAACGGTACACACTATGAAGCCGCGTCGAGTTCTGGTGCTGATGCATGAGAGTCTCGTGCCGCCGGCCAGTCTCAAGGGTCTCAGCGACAAGGAAATCGACGAGTTCAGGACGGAATACGATGTGACCGCGGCGCTGGAGAAGGCCGGTCACGAAGTGAGGGCGCTCGGGTTGGGCGACAATCTCGCCGAGCTGCGCTCCATCATCACCGAGTGGAAGCCCGACGTCGCTTTCAATCTGCTCGAGGAATTCCAGGGCATCGTCACTTACGACCAGTACGTAGTCGCGTTCCTGGAGCTGATGAAGCTGCCGTACACCGGCTGCAACCCGCGCGGCATGATGATCTCGCGCGACAAGGCGCTCTCCAAGCAGATTCTTTCCTATCACCGCATTCCGACGCCGGGTTTCGCGGTCATTCGCAAAGGGCAGCGTTACCGCCTGCCGCGCAAGCTCAAGTTTCCCTTGTTCGTGAAGTCGGTGACCGAGGACGCCTCGCTGGGTATCTCACAAGCGTCGGTGGTCCCCGATGCCGACAAGTTGAAGGAGCGTATCCAGTTCATCCACGATCAGACCAACTCGGACGCACTGATCGAGGAATATATCGAGGGCCGCGAGCTGTACGTGGGCGTACTGGGCAACGACCGGTTGCGGACCTTGCCGGTGTGGGAAATGGATTTCGGCACTCTGCCTGACGTGATGGCGGGCATCGCCACCCGCAAAGTGAAATGGGATCGCCGCTATCAGAAGAAACATGGCATCCGCACTGGAGCCGCGCAGAACCTGCCGGAAGGGTGCGCTGCTTATCTGGATAAGCTGTCCAAGCGCATTTTTCGCTCGCTGTACTTGAGCGGCTACGCGCGCATGGACTTTCGCATGCGGCCGGATGGCAGCGTGTTCGTGCTCGAGGCGAACTGCAACCCAAACATCAGCCGCGAGGAAGACTTCGCCGATTCGGCGCTGGCCGCCGGCATGGACTATCCAACGCTGCTGGAACAGATCATGCGGGTTGGCAACAACTATCAAGCGGCCTGGCGCGCCGACGAAGAGTAGTTGCTCGAACGAAACAGGCCCGCTTCGCAGCGGGCCTTTGAGCTCGAAATTATTCGCCGCTCTTCCCAGTCCACTCGTTGAGCCACTTCTGCACCTCGTGGTGCCAGCGGATGCTGTTGTTCGGCTTGAGCACCCAGTGGTTCTCATCCGGGAACATCAGCAGGCGGCTGGGAATGCCTTTGCGCTGTAGCGCCGTGAACGCCGAGATGCCTTGGGAATACGGGATTCGATAGTCACGCGTGCCGTGGATGACGAGCATTGGCTTGTTCCACTTCGCGACGTGATTGACCGGGTTGAACTTCTCGACGTTCTCCGGCACTTCCCACGCAATCCCGCCTTGCTCCCATTCCGTGAACCACAGTTCCTCGGTGGAGTAGGCCATGGCGCGCGCGTCGAACACGCCGTCGTGATTCACCAGGCACTTGAATGGCTCGGCCCAGTTGCCGGCGATCCAGTTGATCATGTAACCGCCGTACGACGCGCCCAGCGCGCACGCGCGATCGCCATCCAGCCACGGGTACTGCTGGAGCGCGGCCGCGAGACCTTTCTGCAAATCTTCGAGCGGCTTGCCGCCCCAATCCTGGCTGATCGAATCCGTGAAGGCCTGGCCGTAACCGGTCGAGCCGTGGAAGTCGATGAACACCGACGCGTAGCCCGCGCCTGCATAGGTCTGCGGATTCCAGCGATAGCTCCAGGAGTTGGAGAACGAGCCCTGCGGGCCGCCGTGAATGATGAAAGCGACCGGATATTTGCTGCCGGGCTTGAAGTCGGCCGGCTTCATCACGAAGCCATACACCGTCGCCCCTTCGGCGCCGGCGAACGTGAACTGCTCGGGCTCGCCCAGTTTGATCTCGGCCAGCGCCGCTTCGTTCATGCGCGGCAGTGCTCGCAGATCGCCGCCCTTGATGGTCAGCGCCTGCAGCTCGGCGGGGGATTTCAGCGATGAGGTCGCCATCACGATCTCTTTCTCGCCGACGCTGAACGCTTCGACGCGCCCCGGTCCGGTCAGCATGGTGGGCTTGCCGCTCTTCACGTCGACGGACCACAGCGGATGCTGGCCGAAATGATCGGTCGTCACGAACAAGGTCCTGCCGTCGTTGGCGAAGGCCATGCCGTCGACCGAACGATCCCAATCCTTGGTGAGCGCGCGACGCTGGCCGCTCTTCAGATCCATGACGACGATGTGGAAACGATCGGCTTCGAAGCCGGCGCGTTCCATCGCACGCCACGCGAGCTGGCTGCCGTCGCGCGAGAACACGGGCTGCGTGTCCCAGGCGGGATTGTCTTCGGTGAGGTTGCGCAGGCCGCTGCCATCGACGCCGACTTCATACAAATCGAAGTTGGTCGACCAGGGCTCCGACTTGCCCTTCACGCGCGTCGAGAACACCAGCTTGGAGCCGTCCGGCGAAAACGTATATTCGCTCGCATCGCCAAATGGTTTGGAGGGCACGTCGGCATCGAGCGCCTTGCTGACCGACACCGGCTCGGTGGCAACCCCATTGTTCAGCCCGAGCACGAACAATTGCGAGATGCGGCCCTCGCTCCAGGCGTCCCAATGCCGCACGAACAGCCGGTCGTAAACTTCGCCGCTGTCTTTCACGTTCTTGGCTTCCTTGAGCCGGTCGACCGTGCACGGCAGATCGTTGCAGTCGGGGAATACTTCCAAGGTCACGGCGAGGCGGCCGGCAGGGCTGGCAACGTGGAACGAGCCGACATCGAGCGGCAGGTCGGTGACCTGAATCGCTTCGCCGCCGTTGGCCGGCAGGCGCCACACCTGGCTGGAACCGCTGCGCGTGGACAGGAAATAAATCTCGCGCCCGTCGGCGGTCCACTCCGGCGAGCTATCGCCTTCGGGATGCGTGGTGAGCCGGCGAGGTTGCGCACCTTTGGTCGCGATATCGAGCGCCCAAAGATCGGTGCGCCCTCGGTTCGCCGCCAGATCGGTCTCACGGACCGTGAAAACGGCCGTGCGGCCGTCGGGGGACAGCGCCGGCTCGGACACGCGCTGCATGCGGACCAGGTCTTCGACGTTGAAGGGATGGGGGGCCGCGAGGGCGCCGAGCGGTATCAGGAAACAAGCAGATAACGCACAGGCGGCAGGGGCGAACGACTGACGCATCAAGGGACTCCGGTCCGGCGAAAGGACGGGAGTATAGAGCTTATCGCCGGCGCTTATTTCTTCTCGTGGATAACGGCGAAGGCGCTGGTATAGCTGTGCAGGAAGGTGGAGTTCTGGATGGGCCCGAATTCGCCGTCGCAGAAGAAGCCGCCGATGGGCAGGTCCGCGACCAGCCGCCGGAACGCATTGCTGTCGTGATCAGCCTGACCGTACAGGCCAATGCCGCGGCCGTGGCAGGAGAACAGCAGCGCCCCGGCATCGGATGCGACTGCATGCGATGCGCGGTAGGCCGTCAGTGTGCGCTCCAGGTCGATGGCCGAGGTGGCAGCGTCGCGCAGATGGAATTGCACCACGCTGTTGGCGGGGACATTGGCGCTGACCCACAGCGCGCCGCTTTGCGGATCCATGCCGAGGATGCCGCGAATCAAAAAATCCCCCGGCGTGAATTCGCTCGCATCGGTGCGCATCGCCATGCCGAGGTGCAAAGATTGACTGAACAACTCTCGATCGGGCGCGGGCAGACGCTCGAACAGCGCCGACAGCACGTCCCGGGGCGAGCGCCCGTCGAGCTCGCGGACCAGGTTCTCGTGCGCCGACGTGACGAACATCGGATCGCCGATCGCCCGGCAGCCTTGCGCGACCACCATGTCGATATCGACGTTGCCGGTCAGGGCCAGCGAGATGCAGCCCGAGTGGTAGACCTGATTGCCCAAGTACAACGCGCTGCCGCCCACCTGGCGCGCGCCGCTGGCCAAGCCACCGATTTTCGGTGCGAGTGGGTAGATTCGATCCAGACCCTTGATGAAAGTCTCGGCCTCGAAACTGAAAGGGTCCGCAAGTAACAGGAATGAGGGCTGCTGAGCGGCGGTGACGCGCACTGCGTCTTCCCACGCGCGTGCTTCGGCATACACCGGCGGCACCTGGGCGGCGTCGAGATGCGTGCCTTTCAGGCGCACGCCGGGCAGCACCGCGCCGGTCAATGAAAAAGCGGGACGATCCTCGATCTCGCGGCCGCCGCCGATCACGCCGCCGCCGCAGCAACCGAAAATGAAGACGTTTTCGAACTCGCGTTGGAGCAGCGCCGGCACGGCGTCGAAGTGGCCCGAGTGCTCGGCGCTCACGAACACGATCGCCAGATCCGGCTCTTGACGCCCCAGCCCGAGGAACACGGTCTCAGCGGCATGCTCCACTGCGGCCCGCAAGGAATTATCGGTATCGACGGCGGATGCCCAGCGCATAGCTGTCCTGCTTGAATGCGAGTCGAGCGCCCGATTCTAGGCATTCTTTCGTTAAATGCCATTCTGCAATCGCCGCCATGCTGCCCGTCGTCAGCAGCGCTGCAAGCTGAGCGTTATTTACCGACTCGGTTAAGTGCCGAAGCGCGTGTCTACTTCCACCTGGGACTCCGCGATCCACTCCTGCATGTGCGGATCCTGGATCAGTTGCTGTTGATATGCCTCGACGATGGGGCTGGCAAACCTCGCGCCGTAGTGGCGGAAACGCAGCGCGACCGGTGCGTACATCGCATCGGCGATCGAGTACTCGCCGAACAGCCACGGTCCACGTTGCGCATATTGCGAACGCTGCTCGTGCCAGAGCTGCTGAACACGATTCACATCGTCCACACCTTGCGGGGGCAGCGGGACGATCGCGGTGCCGATCGCCTTCATCGGCCAGTTGGTGCGCAGAGCCGCGAAGCCTGAATGCATCTCGGCGCTGACCGCACGCGCCAGCGCCCGAGCGATGGGATCGGACGGCCAGGCGCGGCCCTGGACCTGCTCGTTGAGGTACTCGGCGATGGCCAGCGAGTCCCAGATCTTCAGCTCGCCGTCGATCAGCAGCGGCACGCGCCGCGTCGGCGAATACTTGACGATGTCGCGCTGGAATTCAGGTGTGTCGAGCGGCAGCTTCACTTCCTGGAACGGCAGGCCGAAGTGCTTCAGCACGAGCCAGGGACGCAGCGACCAGGAAGAGAGGTTCTTGTTGCCGATGATGAGCGTAAGCATGGGGAGAGCGGTCAGCGGTTGTGGGATGGTCAAGAACTGCACTTTAGCCTCAGCTCGCATCCCGTGCAGCGAAATGAACTGAACCAAGCTGTGAATTTTCTTAAACTAACCCCACCCTCCGAGCAACGACCCCTGACCATGACTGACGAACATCACCTTGCCACGCTCGCGGTCCGTGCCGGCCAGAGCCGCTCCCACGAAGCCGAGCACTCCGAGCCGATCTTCACCACCTCGAGCTATGTGTTCGCGAGCGCCGCCGATGCCGCCGCGCGTTTCGACGAGAGCGTCAAGGGCAATATCTATTCGCGCTTCACCAATCCCACCGTGCGCTGCTTCGAAGAGCGGCTCGCGGCGATGGAAGGTGCGGCCTCCTGTGTCGCGACCGGCTCGGGCATGGCGGCCATTCTCGCGACCTGTATGGCGCTGATGAAGGCGGGCGATCACATCGTTTGTTCCGACAGCGTGTTCGGCTCGACCATCGCGCTGATCAATCGTTACCTGGTGAAGTTCGGCGTCGAAGTCACCTATGTGCGCCCGGACGACAACGATGCGTGGCGCCGCGCGATCAAGAGCAATACCAAGTTGTTCTTCCTGGAGACGCCGTCGAACCCGCTCTCGGTGATCGCGGACATTCGCGGCATCGCCGATATCGCACACGAGCGCGGCGTGCTGTTGATCGTCGACAACTGTTTCTGCACGCCGGCATTGCAGAAGCCGTTCGAGCTGGGTGCGGATCTGGTGATCCACTCGGCCACCAAGTATCTGGACGGCCAGGGGCGCTGCGTCGGCGGTGCGGTGCTGGGCAACGAGCAGCTGGTCGGCAAGGAGATCTTCGGCTTCCTGCGCACCACCGGGCCGAGCATGAGCCCGTTCAATGCCTGGGTGTTCCTGAAAGGTTTGGAAACATTGGAGCTGCGCATGCGCGCCCATTCCGCCGCCGCGTTGCAGCTGGCTCGTTGGCTGGAAGGGCAGCCGGGCGTCAGCAAGGTGTACTACGCGGGATTGGAGTCGCATCCGCAACACGCGCTTGCGAAGCGTCAGCAAAGCGGCTTCGGCGGCATCATTGCCTTCGACGTCGAGCGCGGCCGCAAAGGCGCCTGGGCGTTCGTCGACGCGACGCGATTGCTCTCGATCACGGCGAACCTCGGCGACACCAAGAGCACGATCACTCATCCGGCCACGACGACCCATTCCAGAATCAGTCCGGCAGAGCGCGAACGTGCCGGCCTCACCGAGGGTTTGCTCCGCATCTCGGTCGGTCTGGAAGACGTGCGCGATCTGCAAGCCGATCTCGAGCGCGGCCTCGCGGCGGTTCGTTCGGTGGCGGCGTGATGGCGGGCGACCTGTCGGGCGTTCGCGCGATCTGCTTCGATCTGGACAACACGTTCTGGGACGTGATGCCCGTGATCGAGCGGGCCGAGCAGGCTATGTACGATTTTCTCGCCCTCAAGTACCCGCGCGTGACCGCGGCGATGACGGTCGAGATGTTGCGCAAAGCGCGCCAGGAGACTGCGCAGGCCTACCCGCAAATGGCGCATGACTTTACTTTTTTGCGCCGGCAGACGCTGGCCGACCATGCCCGGGAGTTCGGTTACGCCGAGGCCATGGCGGACGAGGCGTTCGAGGCTTTCCTCCAGGCGCGCAACGAAGTGGAGCTGTACGAGGACGTGCTGCCGGGCCTGGATTGGCTCAAGCCGCACTTCCGTCTGTTTACCGCCAGTAACGGCAATGCCGATCTAAAACGCATCGGTCTGGCGCATTATTTCGAGCGTTGCCTGGCCGCCCGCGAGGTCGGTGCGTTGAAGCCCGATCCCCGCTTGTTCCACAAGGTAATTGAAGGAACTGGACTGACACCACAACAGGTTGTGTATGTGGGTGACGATCCGGCCCTCGACGTAGTGGGAGCAAGGGCCGCCGGTATGCACCCGGTCTGGATCAACCGCGGCGACTTCGCATGGTCGGCCGAGTTCGGGGAGCCTGTGCATACAGTGCGAACATTGCACGAGCTCGGCGACTTGTTGGGACTGCGGTCCTAACCAACGGTTGGCGCGGGGGGCGCGCATTACGGTGCGCTGCGAGCCCGATACATTTGCCGTTGTATCCCTACTTTCAAGGACCTGCGGGCGTTGCAGCCGATTGCCTTGACTCTTTGATTGGCGTACATTCCGCGCCGTTCGTTGTGCCTTTGCCCGCTTTTTTCTCTGGCTTGGCCAGCCGGGTCATTGAAGACCCTTTTATCGGCCAACTTCTGAAAAATCCGACGAGACCGCGAACGTAGGCCTGGGAACCTAAACCGCATGACTTCTGAGTCAGGAACGACTGGGGGAGTGCAGGGGCGGAGCCCGAATGTAACCAGGCCTCGAAGTGATGATATTTCCCAGCAGGGGGATCGCGCTCGAGGCTTTTTCAGAGAGACTGTATCGCTATGACAAAGATCTATGTGGGTAACCTGCCGTTCTCGGCAAACGAGGACCAGGTTCGCCAGATGTTCGAACAGCACGGCACCGTCGAGTCCGTCGCCCTGATCAACGACCGTGAAACCGGTCGTCCTCGCGGCTTCGGCTTCGTGGAAATGCCCCGTGCCGACGCACAGCGCGCCATTCAATCCTTGAACGGAAAAGACATGGGTGGCCGTCCTCTGCGCGTCAATGAAGCGCAGGAACGTCAGGGTGGTGGCGGCGGCGGCGGTGGCCGTGGCCCCCGTGGCCCGGGCGGCGGCGGCGGCGGTGGCGGCCGCTGGTAAGCGGCCCCAACAACGAAGCTAGCTTCGCTTGTTACAAAACCCCGCGGTAGCAATACCGCGGGGTTTTGCTTTTTGGACCTGCGTCACAAAGCGCCTGGGAAGAGGTTCACATAACGACGACTGGCGGGCCCGGCCCTAGCGGTGCATCAGGCGAAATCGCATGACGGCAGTACTGCAGGCCGGTAACCATCGCATTGTTGCAATCGTGTGACCGGCGCGTGACCGCGCGGCACCATAGCGATATGTCGTCCCTACCGGAGAACCTTGTGAAGAACCCGCTCCTCGCGGCCGCCATTGCCGCTGCCCTGAGCTTCGGCTCGGCCGCGCACGCTGCCTCGAATGATGAGCTCGCGCAGATCCGCTCGCAGTTGCAAAGTCTCATGCAGCGAGTCGACAAGCTCGAAGCCGAAAACAACTCGCTCAAATCCGAGAACGACCAGCTCAAGGCCCAGACCGAGCAGGTCAGCAAACAAATGGCCCAGAGCGCGACTCAGGGTGCGGACCTGAAGCCGGCCCCGGCCGCCGTGAAAGCGGCCGACTGGCCGAGCCGCGTCGTGCTCAAAGGCGACGTTCGCTACCGTCATCAACAGACTGACGATGACAACGCCAGCGCCAAGCGCGAAGAAGATCTGCTCCGCGCACGGCTCGGTGTGGAAGCCAAAGTAAACGACAGCATCGTGGCGGCCATTGGCGTCAGCACCACTTCCGCTCCCGGCAACCCGCGCGGCGGTAATGTGCAGCTCGATGGCGCGTTCTCGCGCAAGTCGCTGTATCTCGACCTCGCCTATTTCGACTGGACGTTTGCCGACAACGCTCATTTCATCGCCGGCAAGATGAAGATGCCGTTCGTACGTCCCGGCCAGAGCCTGTTCTGGGACAACGACATCAATCCCGAAGGCATCGCGCTGACCTACAGCGCCGGCTCGATGTTCGGTTCGGCCTGGAGCTATTGGCTCGAAGAGAACGTGCAGACTAGCGCCACGACGACTACCGCCACCGACACCAAGATGTACGGCCTGCAGCTGGGCAATCGCTTCGATATCGGCGGCAACAACCTGGTGGTCGCGGCTTCGTACTACGACCTCGCCGCCGCCGAGGGGCGCCGTCCGTTTTATAACAACTCCCCGAACGGCAACTCGCTCACCGTCAGCGGCGGTCTGGCGTATGACTTCCAGGTCGTGGACCTGATGGCTGAATACAATTTCAAGCTGCGCGATGTGCCCTTCCAGGTGTGGGCCGATGTCGCGCGCAACCTCGATGCCGAATACGACACCGCGTTCACCATGGGCACGATGGTCGGCAAGGCGTCGAACCCGGGCACCTGGGAAACCGGCCTCGCTTATCAGTTGATCGAGAAGGACGCACTGTTCGCCCAACACATCGACTCCGACTTCGGCGGCGGCCTGTCGGACTCCGACGGCTGGGTGCTGCGCACCGGCTATGCGCCGGCGAAGAACTGGGTGTTGAATGCCACGTACTTCAAGAACGCCAACAACAAGGACGTGGGCACCGAGTACGACTTCGATCGGCTCATGCTCGATTTCAATACCAGGTTCTGATTTGGCCCGAGATGTTCATGAGAACGATCAACGTCAAAGCGCTTGCCGGCTCGATGCTGGCGGCGGTGCTCTGTTTGTCGCAAGTCGCCGCGGCCTCGGATCTCGATCCGGCGCTGCAAGCCAGTGTGACCGCGAAGATCAAGGAAGTGAAAGCCTGGGCGGCCGATCCCGCCATCGTCAGTGCGGTGAAGGAGTACAACACCAGCAAGGCGCCGCAGGCGGCGTCGATGGACCAGGCCAGATGGACCAACACCAGCGTCATCGATCCGTTCGTGCGCGGCCTCACCAAGACGCCGGCGGCGCAAGTGCTCAAGACGAAGCGGGGCGAGGTAGTTTCCGAAGCGTTTCTGTCGGGCGCCGATGGCGGCAAGGTTGCGTTCCTCGGCAAGCCGACGAACTGGAGTCATCAGGGCAAGCCGAAACACGATCTGCCGATGAGCGGCAAGACCTGGCAGGGCGAGGTGGAAGTGGACGAGTCCTCCGGCTTGCAACAGCTGCAGGTCGCGGTGCCCGTGCTCGATAGTGGCAAGCCAATCGGCTCGCTCGTGGTCGGGCTCAGCATCGGCAAGCTGGCGAACTAGCGCCCACGCGCCCGAGTGCGATGTTTGCTAAGGCCCCGCTGTCGAAAGGCAGGGGGCCTTTTTCTTGATTAGCAAACATTGCCGGCGAGTGCTAAGGGAACTTTCTCACAAATCTCGCCGGATCCATCCGCGCGCCTGTTGCGAACTTGCCGCTGGGAACCGCATCTAACGCTAGAGGGTTAAATTCTCGACGGCTGATGCCGATGTCTTAGTACAAGGGTCATGCACGAGGTGCTTGGCGATGAGCGACGATGGCTCAGGAACGGTAGTTGCGGTCCCCAATCTGCGCGAGTTCTTTCACGACTCGGTGCAGAAGGCGCTACGCAATCAACGCGTGGCTGTCGACGATCACACCGAACACTACGTCGTGAACGTGCTCACCGTGTTCGCACGCTCCGAAGAGCTCTACGAAAGAACGCCCGAAGGTGTGCGGCTCAAACCGCTGGCCCACATGCTGGCGGATGCCTCGGCGGCGCAGTCCAGCCAGCAGCGTGACGAAGCGCTGCGTCGCCTGGGCGATGTTTCTCTGTTCATTGCTGGCTTCTTCGCGCAAAGCTTTGCGCGCAAACTGGTGGACGTCGATTATCACATTGCCATGGGCGGCCGCGCCTACGGCACGCTCGCCGAAAACATGCGCTACTCGATTCGTGGCCAGGCGTTCGCCACGGTGTTCCTGGAGCTCGCAAGAAAGTTTCAGCGCCTGGTCGATGTGCTCAACGATGTGGCCGAGATGGCGTATCAGCACACCGACAAGGACATCCTGCGCCTGTACGAGATCTGGCTGAAGACCGGCAGTCCGCGCGCCTTCGCAATCCTGCAGAGGCTCGGTGTCGCACCGGTGAATGCCGGGAGAAAGGAGCACTGACATGCTGCTGCGTCGTATGCAGTCGCTCCTGACCCGACTGTACGACGCCCCCGTCGAACACGACGCCGAAGATTTCCTGATCAGCGACCCGCAGCGGCTGCGTGAAGTGGTCGGCGATCAACGCGGGCCGCTCAGCGACGAGCAGGTGTTCGTGGTGCAGGAAGACGGCGGCGTGCGCATCGGCTTGTTCATCGATGCACGAGTGCTCGACCGCCTGGAGCGTCAGGATCCGCTGAAGGCACTCGACGAAGGCAACCTGCACGACTTCTGCACGGCGCTCGAAGGCGTCAGTCACTTTCATTACTTGATCTGGAGTCTGGCGCGCGGCCGGCCGGTGTCACTGCTCGAGCTGGAGCTGCAGGCCGAAGTGGACAAGTATGCTACTGCGCTCGCATTGATCACCCAGCAACGCGCGGGTGCGTTCCCGAGCGCGTTGCACGCAAGGATGTTCAACGGGGTGAGCTTCCTGCCGCAGCTGGACGAGATCAGCCGGCGTCGCTACGAAGAAGCCAATCGGCACGCGGCGCGCTACTGCCGGTCATTGGATCAGCGCTATCTGCACCCGCGGCGCTCGCAACCGGAGAAGTGGCTCGCGGAGCTACGCCGATTCTTTCGTTGCGGACATCAGGAGAAGATCAGACAACTCGCGGTGTGAGGCTCACTCGCCGCTGTTGTTGTCGCCGACGCGCTTCTTCATCTCGATCCATTTCGACAGCTCGCGCAGGTCGCGCTTCGGCGCGGCCGGCTTCCGCTGCAACAGTCCGCTCTCGTAGGGGTTGTAGCCCAGACGCGAGCCTTTGGCGTTGTTCTGGATCGTGTTGGTCGGCTGCTCTTCTTCCGCAAACGACAGGCCGGGGTGATCGAGGGCCTTGCGACGTGCGCGCTCGCCTTCCTCGCCGTCTTCGCTGAAGCGATCGTCATTCCACGCATAAACGGCATTGCCACGCTCGTCGAAGGCAATGCGGCCCGGCTGCTTCGGCTCGACCACTCGGGGCCGCAGACGAAAGCCTAGTTTCTTCAAATCGTCATTCAACTCCGCGTCTCCATCTCCTGCCGTAGGTTCGCGCCTTCCGGCCCCTGTTGAGAATTCCACGTCTCTCATCCTTTTGGACGGGTGTCGCTATTGAAGTGCTTCGCAGCACGACGGGCAAGTTGCAAAAGTGTGATGTGAGTGGCGGATGTGCAGGCTCGACTGTCATGTACATCGACAGTGCTGCAAATGCGCTAAAAATACCGACACTCGCGAGCCTATAAAGCCAGCTGCCGGGCCGGCGGTTGCACATAAGGAGCGGCTCGGAGCAGTGCCGCCAGGGTCTTGCCGTCACGCAGCTCGCCGGACTGCGCCATCTGCAAGACCTGATCGAACGGCAGCCAATGCGCTTCGAGCACTTCGCTCGCTTCCAGCCGGTTGGAGACCTCGGTCAGGCCGGTGGCGAGAAACAAGTGCACCACCTCCGTCAGGAAACCGGGAGAGGGCAGGAAGTCGCCGAGGCTGCGCCACTCGCGGGCGCGACGGCCGGCCTCTTCTTCCAGCTCACGCTTCGCCGTCTGCAGCGGCGGTTCCTTGTTGTCGATCTTGCCGGCCGGGAATTCCCAGATGTAGCCATTGGCCGCGTGACGGTACTGCCGCACCAGGCAAACGCAACCGGCGTCGTCGAGCGCCATGATCGCGGCGCCGCCGGGGTGATGAACCATGTCCAGCGTTGCGACGTGATCATTTGGCAGCCGCACTTCCTCGACGTTCACCGTGATGGCGCGGCCGGTGAAGATGTGGGTGATCTTTTCGATGCTCATGTGACTCAACCTGGAGGAGGATCGGCTTCCTCGGTGGGCGGCGCCGACTCGTCGTCCTCGGCGGCATCTTCGGCGCTTTGTTTGGACATCTTCGAGGGCGTGGTGGCGGTGCCGATGCGATAGGCCGCGAAGCCCGGCAGCACGACCTGATTCAACGCCATGCCGAGCACGCGACCGCTGGTGGGCGCGTAGATGCGATGCTGTTGATTCGAGATCGGATCGGTGACGACACCGAGCAACTCGCCTTCGCTGACCCGCTCGCCGAGCGCCACGTCGGAGAACAGGATGCCGCCGTGATCGACGCGCACCCATTTGGAGGCGTAGTACACCGGCTCGGGATCGCCCCAGTAGCGGCGCTGCTTGGTCATGCCGAGCGAGTACAGCAATGTTTCCACCGCTTTGGCGCCGTGCTCGACCTGCTCGGATTGCACGCGCATGGGTTCGCCCATTTCAAACGTCACCGAAGGAATGCCTGCCTCGGTCGCCGCCCGTCGCAACGAGCCTCGTTCGCCGACACTGTGCAGAACGACGGTCGCGCCGAAAGCTTTGGTCATGCGGGACACCTGCGGCAAACGCAGGTCGGCGCGTACTTGCGGCAGGTTGGTGCGATTCAGCGAGCCCGTGTGCAGATCGATCAGCGCCGAGCAGTTCTTCACGACCTCGGTGAAGAACGAGTGCGCCATGCGCGTGGCGGCGCTGCCCTTCGGATTGCCCGGGAAGTAACGATTCAGATCGCGGCGGTCCGGCAGGTAGCGAGCGCCGCGATAAAAGCCCTGGATGTTGACGATGGGCACGCCGATGACCGCGCCATTCAATTCTTCCACGTCGATGTCGTCGAGCACGCGGCGCGCGACTTCGATGCCGTTCAACTCATCGCCGTGCACGGCGGCTGTCAGGCACAACACCGGTCCTGGCCCTTTGCCATTGAGCACGAACACTGGCACGGGCGACACGAACCCTTCCATCGCCTGGCCGCTGGTCCAGATGAGTTTCTTGCGCGTGCCCGGCGGCACCTCGCTGCCGAGCAGGCGCAGGCGTCCCTTGGGTTTCAGCGTTTCTGAGCCCTCCATGGTCGCGGGCGCCGGGGTCGGCGCCGCTGGCTCTTCGGCGGTGTGTGCGAGCGTGCTGAGCAGGCAGCCAAGCAGCAGTGCGGTCAGGGCGCGCTTCATGGCGCCTTCTTCACGAACTTCAGCGTGAAGCGGTCGCTCTCGCCGATTTGTTTGTAACGCTGATCGTCGCCATCGGCGAAGCCGGGAGGCAGCGTCCACACGCCTTTCTCGTAGTTCTTGGTGTCTTTGGGATTGGCGTTGATCTCCGACCGACCGACCAGCTGAAAACCGGCGGCTTCGATCATGCGGATCGCGACAGCCTCGTTCACATAACCGGACGCGGCCTTCGGATCCTGCGGCAGCTGCGGGTTGCCCCGATGCGCGACCACGCCGAGCACGCCGCCTGGCTTGAGCGCGGCGTGCATGGCGGCAAGGGCGTCGCGTTCCCAGCCAAACATCATCCAGTTGTGCAGATTGCGGAACGTCAGCACCAGGTCGGCCGAGCCGGCCGGGGCGATCTCGTTCTTGGCCGGCGGCGCGGCCAGCGTCGTCATGATCACTTTGCCGTATAGATCCGGCCGCATCCGCAGCTTCCCTTTGTAGGTATCCACTGTGCTCTTGGCGTATTCGCCGGCGGCGGGGTCGAGCAGCGCGCTATACAGCTGGCCGCGGTCCTTCAGCAGCGGTGCGAGAATTTCGGTGTACCAGCCGGCGCCCGGCCACACTTCGACCACCGTCATGTCCTGGCGGAAGCCGAAGAATTCCAATGTCTCTTTGGGATGGCGGTATATATCCCGGGCGCGATGCTCGGGTGCGCGGTGCTCACCGCGAAGCACGGTATCGAGCGCGGCGCTGGTGGCTGGATCGGTGGCAGGCGTCGTCGCGCAACCAGTCAGAATTATCGCGCTCAGTACGAACCAATAGAACGACCGGGCGACGCAGGGCAATCTCATTCCTTCTCCTCGCGACCTCACGAGCCGCGAAGATAGTGGATGCGACAGTGGCAAATCAAAACCATGCCCAGGCCACGCCCTGCGGAGCGTAGCCTGGGCTTACGGACCGGTTCAGTTACGGCAGCCTGGTTGCAGCAGGCTGTCGGAGCTGGTTACCAGCGGCCGTTTTGCCGCGGCGGACGGGCTTCGCGCTCGCGGGCTTCGTTTACGCGCAGCGGCCGACCGCCCATATCGAAACCATTCATGTGCTGAATGGCCGTTTGGGCATCGCTGGAGGGCATTTCCACGAAACCGAAGCCGCGGGGGCGTCCGGTTTCGCGATCGTTCACCAGTTTGACCGATTGCACCGTGCCGTGTTTTTCGAACAGGGAGCGGACGTCCGTTTCAGTGGCGCTGAACGGTAGATTGCCAACGTAGATCGTCGTCATCGAAGGTCACTCTTTGAGGCCAGACAAAAGTTGCAGCCAAACGATCGCCTCCGCAGAGCTCATGGGCTCCCGGATGAGAGAACGATCGCCGTGTCTTGGTCGCTGACAATCAACCATGGGAATGGCGTGGCGTGGAGACGAGCTATGAAGCGCGTATGTCCGAAGGTCGCTCTTGTAGGTTGAAATGCGTATTCAGCTGACCGCGGTCGATACTACGTCAGCCTTTTGGCGACTGCAATGATCCTACTTGACAACGGGATTTTTGGAATTTTTTGCAGCTGCGAACGCAGGGTCGCTCAGGTAGGAAGGCCGGGCTCCGCCCGGCCTGGAACGACGTCATCCTTCCAGATACGTGTAACCGTTCAGCTCCCACTCGTAGAAACGGCGCAACGCCTGGCTCTCGGCCAGCGTCATGCGGCCCTCGCGGACCGCGCGCTCGCAGTCGCGGGCGAATTGCGGAAACAACCGTTCCACGTCGTACTGCATATATCTGAGCACTTCGCCGGCCGTGTCGCCTTTGACGATCTCCTCGATCCACCAGCCGCCTTCGTCGTGCAAGCGGATGTGCACGACGTGGGTATCGCCGAACAGATTATGCAAATCGCCCAACGTTTCCTGGTACGCGCCGACCAAGAACACCGCGAGGTAATACTCCTCGCCGGGCTTCAGTTCGTGCAGCTCGAGCGTGCGCTTCACTTCGCGCTGGCTGACGAAGCGGTCGATCTTGCCGTCGGAGTCGCAGGTGATATCGGCCAGCACGCCGTTGCGCGTCGGTTTCTCATCGAGCCGGTGGATCGGCATGATGGGGAACAACTGGTCGATGGCCCAGCTGTCGGGCAGCGACTGGAACACCGAGAAATTACAAAAGTAAGTATCGGAAAGAATCAGCTCCAGGCCTTCCAGCTCCTCCGGCACGCGTTCCAGCTTGCGGCAATAGTCGCGGATCTTGGCGCACGTCGCCCAATACAAACGTTCTGTCAGGCCGCGGAATTCCAGGCTCAGCAGGCCGAGGTTGAACATCTGCAGCGCCTGTTCGCGCGCCTGCAGAGCGTCGTGATAGCACTCCACCAGCCGCCGTTCGGAAATCGTGCGATAGGCTTCGAACAGATCGAGCACGGGCTGCGGCAGCTCGTCCTTGTCGCCGCTGTATTCGTCTTCGATACGGTCCGAGATGCGGAATTTATCGAAGCACGATGAGCCGAGCGCGTTGAACACCAGCACGCTGTGATGAGCCGCGGTGGCGCGACCCGATTCGCTGACGATGACGGGATGGTCGATGCCGCGGGCGTTGCAGACGCTGCCGATGCGATACACGACGTCGCTGGCGTACTCGTTCATCGTGTAGTTCATCGACGATTCGAAGTTGGTGCCGCTGCCATCGTAGTCGACGCCGAGGCCGCCGCCCACGTCGATATATTTCAGGCCGGCGCCCATCAGCTTCAGCTCGGCGTACACGTGCGCCAGCTCGTTGATCGCGTCTTTGACCTTGCGAATGTCCTGCAGCTGGCTGCCGGGATGACAGTGCACCAGCTCCAGGCAATCGAGCATGTCGTTGGCCTTCAGCACCTTCACCAGCTCGAGGATTTCGGTGACGAACAGGCCGAACTTGGATTTCTCGCCGGCCGAATCGCGCCAGCGTCCGGCGCCTTCGCTCGCCAGCTTCACACGCACGCCGATGCGCGGGCGCACCTGATACTTCTGTGCGTGCTTCAGCACCAGCTGCAGCTCCTCGAAGTTTTCGATCACCGGAATGATGGTGCGGCCGAGCTTGGTGGCGAGGATGACGGCTTCGATGTAGCTGTCGTCCTTGAAGCCGTTGCAGACGATCATGCGCTCGGGCGCATCTTCGGTCAGCGCCATCACCGCCAGCAGCTCGGGCTTGGAGCCGGCCTCCAGGCCGAAGCCGAATTCCTTGCCGTAGCGATACACCTCTTCGACCACCAGACGCTGCTGATTCACCTTGATCGGGAACACCGCGGTGTAGCGGTTCTTGTAGTCGTTCTCGGCGATGGCCTGCGCAAACGCCTTCTGCAGCCGGCTGAGCCGATGGCGCAGGATGTCGGAGAAGCGCACCACAACCGGCGTGGTCAGATCGCGCTGACGCAGCCCTTCGACCACTTCATACAAATCGATCTCGCGATCCGGCGAGCCATCCGGGCGCACTACGACGTGGCCGGCGGCGTTGATGCTGAAGTAGTGCTTGCCCCAGTGCGGCACCTGATACAGCTCGAGCGAATCCTCGGTGTCCCAGGAGCCGTTGGTGACGCCTACAGGCAGGGGTTTTTTAGCAGTGGAGTCCAAGTGCGCTGGCCTTTGAAGGTTGGGCCGTGTAGGAAAGGCGCGAACGATACTGCAAAGAGATTGCGAAATTAAGCGTGCGTTTTAATCCGTAGTTGCAACGCCTCGCTGCGGATTTCTGATCCACTCGCTCCACGAGCCCGCGTACAAGCGCGCACCAGGTTTTCCGGCGACTTCCATCGCGAGCAGCAGATGACACGCGGTAACGCCGGAGCCGCACATTACGATGGTGTGATCGTCCGCAACGCCCGCCTGCGACTGCTCGTAGCGACGTCGTAATTCCTCCGGCGCGCCGAAGCGGCCATCGCTCGACAGATTGGTCGAGAACGGATGATTGCGAGCGCCTGGCACGTGGCCGGCGACTTTGTCGAGCGGCTCGACTTTGCCCAGGAAGCGTTCGGGCGCCCGCGCATCCAGCAGTCTCCAGTCCGGCTGTTGCACGCGGGCCTGCACCTGGTCGGCATCGAGCCACAACTCGCGATCCGGACGCGCCTGAAATTGGGTCGGCCGGCGTGCAGGAATTTCAGTGCCAAGTGGCAGACTCGCGGCGGTCCACGCCTTCAAACCGCCATCGAGAACGGCCACTGCGCGATGCCCCACCCAGCGCAGCAGCCACCACAAGCGGGATGCATACATGCCGTTGTCGGCGTCGTACGCGATCACTTGTGTGTCGGCGCCCACACCCCAGCGACTCATCGTCTGCGCAAAATGTTCAGCATCCGGCAGCGGATGCCGGCCGGTCGACGGCGTGATCGGGCTCGACAGGTCGCGATCCAGATGCGCGTAAATGGCGCCAGGAATGTGCCCGGCGTGATATGCAGCTTCTCCCGCCGCCGGTTGCGCCAGGTCGAAGCGGCAGTCGACGATCAACCACCGTGGATCGGTCAGGTGTTGCGCCAGAGTTCCGACGCTGACGAGTGTGGTGTGCATGTCGCTAGTCTACTAGCCAGCGAGGCCCGCTTCGTTACAATCCGCCCCTTGGCTTCGTGGGGACGACTTCATGGCACTGGAACTGTGGTGGGGTAGCGGCAGCCCTTATTCCTGGCGCGCGCTGCTCGCGCTCGAGCACAAGCGGTTGCCGTACGTGTCGCATCTGGTGCAGTTCTCCAAGCAGGAGCACCGCTCGCCGCAGATGTTGCAGATGAACCCGCGCGGGCGCGTGCCGGTGCTCAAGGACGGCGACTATGTGGTGTTCGAGTCGCTCGCCATCCTGCGTTACCTGGACCGCAAGTATCCCGAGATACCTATCTTCGGCCACAACGCCGAGGAAGAGGGCACGATCACGCGCGTGATCTGCGAGTACCAGTCGTACGCGGAAGATCACCTCGCCAAGCTCATCTACGCGATTCTGTTCCAGGGCGTCGAAGGGCACATGGAGGAGATCGAGCGAGCGCTCAATTTCGTGATCGCCGAGGCGCGCACCATCGAAAATCGGCTGGCGACGTCCGCGTGGCTGGTCGGAGAGGCGTTTTCGGCCGCCGACATCGTCATTTTTCCGGGCATCCAGCAGCTGATGCGCGTGCTGGAGCGGCGCGAGGCGGAAGATCTGCGCGCGCGTCTGCTGCCGATCGAGACGACTTTTCCGGCCATCGGCGCGTGGATCAAGCGCGTCGAAGCGCTGCCCGGCTACGAGAAAACCTATCCGCCGCACTGGAAAGAAAAAGAATAAGGCTGCCCGCGGTGCGCATTGACGAGCGCGCCGCTGCAAAAAAAATCTTTGTCGCCTCTTGAAAGTGCGCTCACGCGGCGCACTTATCGGCGTCGATTTTCATTACGGTCGACGCGGCGGCAAAAGTCAGTAAACTGCGCGCCGTCGCCGAAGCGAGCTGTTTCGCAATCGAGGTTCGACGTTCCCAAATTTTTTGGTTGTTCGTTGCGTGAGTGAGTGTGCTATGTCCCAATATCCCGTGCATTTCAACTTCCCCGGCCGTCTCGTGATGGTGGGTTTCGGCAGCATCGGACAGGGAGTTTTGCCACTCATCTTGCGTCACATCGCGCTCCCACCGGAGCGCATCACGATCGTGACCGCGGAAGATCTGGGCCAGCAGGAAGCCGCCGAATACGGCGTGAAGTTCATCATCAACCCGCTGACGCAGGAAAACTATCGCCAGGTGCTCGAGCCGCTGGTCGGCAAGGGCGATTTCCTGCTCAACCTGTCGGTCGATGTTTCCAGCATCGCGCTGGTCAAGCTGGCGCACGAGAAAGGCGCGCTGTATCTGGACACGTGCATCGAACCGTGGCCCGGCGGCTACACCGATCCGAACGTGCCGCCGTCGCTGCGCTCCAACTACGCGCTGCGCGAGCAGATGCTGGCGGTGCGCGACGCGCAGAAGGGCGGGCCGACGGCCGTGATTACTCACGGTGCAAACCCCGGCCTCGTGTCGCACTTCGTGAAGCAGGCGCTGCTGAACATCGCGGCCGACACGTCCGTTGACGCGGGCAACCCGAAGACGCGCGAAGAGTGGGCGGCGCTCGCGGCCAAGCTCGCCGTGAAAGTCATTCACATCGCCGAGCGCGATACGCAGGTCGCCAACACGCCGAAGAAGGTCAACGAGTTCGTGAACACGTGGTCGGTGGACGGCTTCGTGAGCGAAGGCTGTCAGCCGGCGGAGCTGGGGTGGGGCACGCACGAGAAGGAGCTGCCGCCGCAGGGTCGTCGTCACGAGTTTGGCCGCCAGAGCGCGATCTATCTGATGCAGCCAGGCGCCGGCACGAACGTGCGCACGTGGACGCCGAAAGCCGGACATTTCCACGGCTTCCTGATCACGCACGGCGAGTCGATCTCGATCTCCGACTATCTGAGCCATCGCGAAGGTGACAAGGTCGTGTACCGCCCGACGGTGCACTATGCCTATCACCCGTGCGACGACGCAGTGATGTCGGTGCACGAGTTCGCCGGCCGCAACTGGCGGCTGCAGGATCACAAGCGCATCCTGAATCAGGAAATCCTTTCCGGCGGCATCGACGAGCTCGGCGTGCTGCTGGCGGGTCACAAGAAGAATGCGTACTGGTATGGCTCGCAGCTGTCGATCGACGAAGCGCGCAAGCTCGTTCCGCACAACACGGCGACCAGCTTGCAGGTTTGCGTGGCGGTGCTGTCGGGCATGATCTGGGCGATGGAAAATCCGAATCGCGGCGTGGTCGAGCCGGACGAGATGGACTTCCGCCGCAACCTCGAGATCTGCATGCCGTACCTCGGCCCGGTGGTCGGTGCATACAGCGACTGGACGCCGCTGTTCGATCGCAACCGCTTGTTCGAGGAGAACCTCGACAAGAGCGATCCGTGGCAATTCAAAAACGTGATCGTTTGAGCTGATTCACATTGCGAGAGCATATAAAAACTCGGGGTCGGGCATCCTGCCACGACCCTCGCGGCGAGGCGGCAAAAGGCGTGACTTTTGCCGCTCGCCCGCCGCCCTAGGCGGCGGGGTACATCCATGTACCCGAGGTGGCACTTGGTAAGGAACGGCTAGCCACTTCATGCCATTCAAAGTCAGCTTCAATCTCGGCGACGCCGATCTGCAGCACCTCGCGGAAGTCGCGCAGGTGCGGCAGTCGGCGGCGCGCGCGCAACCCATCGAGCGCATCGTTGCTTCGGCACGCGAGGTTTATTTGAAAGGCGCGCAAGCGCATCTCGCCGACTTCGTTAAGGAACGTTACTCGCGCCTCGGCACCATGCTCGACATGGTCGACGACGCGGAGTGGCGGCTGAGTGAGGAAGACTCGCAGCGCCTGCTGAACGCGCTGGCGTGTTTCGGCGAGCCGGCGCCGGGCGCCTCTTCGGCGCTGCTCGACCAAGCCATCATGATCGAGCTGGTCAGTCGCGATCTGCACCACGACCTGGAGGCGTACCGCGACTTCTGCAAATTCCGCGCGGCGCAGCTCGCCAAGCGTCACTCGCCGCCCGGCGCGGACCGCGAGCAATGGTTGAGTCAACGCCGGGAAACATTGCTGAAGCGCATGCACACCCGGCGTAAACGCGATCTGGATGCGGCTGCGGGGCCGGTGCGCCGCCTCTTCTCCCTATTCGGGCTATAGCCGTCATCGTCGAGTTAACGGGCGTTTAATCATCCGCCTGATGGCGTCTCGTAGCGCACGGCGGTTATTACATAAGTCTTGAGACCGCCCGGAACTTCGACGCGGACTTCATCATCCAAACCTTTGCGCAACAACGCGCGGCCCAATGGCGAGTCCATGCTGATGTACCCCCGGGATGCATCGAACTCGTCGGGGCCCACGATGCGGTATTCGCTCTCGGCGCCATTGTCGTCTTCGAGCGTCACCCAGGCGCCAAAGAACACACGGGATGAATCCGACGGGGGCTGGCTGACGATCACCATGCCGTCGAGTCGTTGCCGCAGAAAACGTACACGGCGATCGATCTCGCGCAGCTGGCGTTTGCCATAGATGTATTCGGCATTTTCCGAGCGGTCGCCCTGGGCCGCGGCCTCTTGCACGGCCTGCGTGACTTGCGGGCGCAAGACGCGCCACAGGTGGTCCAATTCGTCCTTGAGTCGTTGTGCACCGACAGGAGTAATGAACTTTGAACCCTTTGGTTGAGGCGGTCGGTAACGGGACATGTGATCCGATTTGCCAAGCTTTCGTAAGGCCGTCGCTGATAACGTCAAATGGCCGAAATTCTGTGGAATCCTTCACGGTCGCCGGCCCTCGCGCTCTTTACTCTGCCGTCCCATGAGCATCAAGTACTACACGCACTTTCTGCTGCAAGAACGGGCCCCCAAGGGCATGAGCGAGTTCCGCGGCGTGGTCGAAGTGAACCGCACCTTGCTGCGCGGCGACCTCAAGGAAGCCGCCTCGGTGCTGGCCAAGAACTTCGAATGCGACACCAAGGATATCAAGGTTCTGCAGTGGAGCCGGTTGCACTAAAGCGGGTGCCCCCAAACTTCATCGAATAGATCAGTCTCGAATCCCCTAGCGGGCTTTACTTCCCTTCAGAAAGTCCGCTTCTCTGCCCCGAGCCCAAAGCTCGGGGTTTTTTTTGCCTCGATTTCGCCGCGGGTTATCCTGGCGGGATGCCGATATATTCCGAGCAGACCTATCGCTCGCGCGACGGGCTGAAGCTTTACTACCGCGACTATCCGGGCGACATGAAAAAAGTGCCCGTGCTTTGCCTGCACGGGCTGACGCGCAACTGTCGTGATTTCGAGGCTCTGGCGCTCAAGATCACCCCCGGACGAAGAGTCATCACGCCGGACTTCCGCGGGCGCGGGCAGTCGCAGTACGACTCGATGTGGATGAACTATCACCCGATGACTTACGTCGACGACATGTGGTCGTTGCTGCGGGAGTTGGGCATCGATCGCGTCATCGCGATTGGCACTTCGCTCGGCGGCCTGGTTGCGATGCTCATGGGCGCAGTTCGTGCGCAGACTTTCGCGGGCGTCGTGCTCAACGACATCGGGCCGGAAGTCGATCCGGTCGGCGCTGCGCGTATCCGAAGTTACGCGGGGCGCTTTCCGCCGCCGCGAAGTTGGGATGAAGCCGTGGAGCAAATGAAATATGTTTTCGACGTAGCGCTGCCCGATTTCACCGAGCAACAGTGGCGCGATTTCGTGCGACTTTCCTACAGCGAAGACGAAACAGGTTCGCCGCGGCTGGAAGCCGATCCACGCATCGGCGACGCGATTCGAGCGGTCGTGCCGCCGCCGGGCGCGGCGCAAGGCATGTGGCTCGCCTTCAACGCGTTGCGCGATACGCCGACGCTGGCGATTCGCGGCGCGCTGTCCGATTTGTTGTCTGTGGATGTGTTCGACCGTATGCAACGCGAGCATCCGCGCCTGCAGCGAGTGACCGTCGAGAACAGAGGGCACGTGCCGCAGCTCGACGAGCCGCAGTGTCGCGCGGCGCTCGATCGTTTCCTGGCGGAGCTGCCGTGAGTTTCAAAGATCATTTTTCCGGCCACGCGAATGCGTACGCGAAATATCGCCCCGACTATCCGGCCGAGCTGTTCCACTATCTCGCCTCTCTGACGCCACATCGGAAGGTCGCGCTCGACTGCGCCACGGGCAGCGGACAGGCGGCAGTCGGGCTGGCCGAACATTTCGAGCTGGTGGTTGCGAGCGATGGCAGCGTGTCTCAACTGCAGAACGCCGAACAGCATCCGCACGTCGCATACATCGGCAATCTCGCCGAGCAACCGGCGCTGCGCGCCCACACGGTCGATCTCGTCGTCGCCGCGCAAGCCGCGCATTGGTTCGATCACGATCGCTTCTATCCCGAAGTGAAGCGCGTACTGAAGAGCGACGGCGCGCTGGCCTTGTGGACTTACGGGCTCGCTTACGTCGAGCCGCAGATCGACGCCATCGTCAGGCACTTCTATAGCGATGTCGTCGGCAGTTATTGGCCGCCCGAGCGGCGCTGGGTGGAGAGCGCGTATCGCGATCTGCCGTTCCCGTTCCAGGAGATCGGCACGCCGCAATTCCAGCTGCAGCTGCAATGGGACCTGGACAGCTTGATCGGCTATCTCGGCACCTGGTCGGCCGTGCAGAGATACAAGCGCACGACCGGCCAGGATCCCTTGCCCGCTCTGCGGGCGGAGATAGCGCCGGGCTGGGGCTCGCCGGTCGAGACCAGGACGGTGACCTGGCCCTTGCATCTGAAGGTCGGCCGACCCCACTGACTGTTCAATGGCCTCTCCGCAGTACAGCGGCGCCCGCTATGATCGCGGGCATGAACGCCAAACCTTTGCTCGCTGCGTTGAGTTGCGCCGTCGTTCTTGCCGCTTGTTCGAGCCCGCCGACCGGCGCGCCGCCGGCAGCTTCATCGACATCGACCCTGCGCTCCGGCGTTTACGGCTCGAACCTGGATAAGAGTGTCCGGCCGCAGGATGATTTCTATCGATTCGTGAACGGCCACTGGCTCGCCAACACCACCATCCCGGCCGACCGTTCCAACTACGGCACGTTCTCGCTGCTCGAAGACGGCGCCGAGGAAGATCTCAAGACCATCCTGGAAGAAGCCGCCGCGGCCAATGCGCCGATGGGCTCGGACGCACAGAAGGTCGGCGACCTGTATGCGAGCTACCTCGATGAGACAACCATCGAAGCGCGCGGACTGACGCCGCTAGCGGCCGAGCTCAAGCGCATCGATGAGTTGAAGACCAAGCAAGACGTTGCGCGCCACATCGGTTACAGCCAGCGCATCTCGGTGATGCACCCGTTCGCGTACTACGTTTCGGTCGATCGGAAGAACTCCAGCCAGTACACAGGCATCCTTGCGCAGAGCGGTCTGGGCATGCCGGATCGTGACTATTACTTGTCCGGCGACGAGCGCCTGAAGGGCATTCGTGAGAAGTATCAGGTCTACGTGAATGATCTGCTCGCCGCCGCGGACACGCCGAAAGCCGAGAGCGTCGCGGAGAAAATCGTCGCGATGGAGACGCAGCTCGCGAAGTCGCACTGGACGCGCGTGCAGAATCGCGACGCGCAGAAAACATACAATCGCTATGAAGTCGCGGCCTTGCCGAAGCTCATGCCGGGCTTCGACTGGAATTCATTCTTCGCCGGCGCGCAGATTCCCATGGACAAGACGCAGGCGCTGGTCGTCGCGCAGCCGAGCTATTTCGAAGCGCTCGGCAAGCTGATTGCGACGACGCCGGTGGCCGACTGGCGCGGCTATTTCCGTTACAAGCTGCTCAGCACTTATGCGCCCGATCTGCCGGGCAAGTTCGCGCACCTGCATTTCGACTTCACTCAGCGGACGGTGTCTGGCATCGAAGAGCTGAAGCCGCGCTGGAAGCGCGCGGTGGATACGGTCGACGGCGCGATGGGCGATCTGGTCGGCAAGATGTATGTGGAACGTCACTTCAGCCCGGACGCGAAGCGCCGCATGGATGAGCTGGTGGGCAACCTGCTGACGGCTTATCGACAAGGCATCGATTCGCTGGAGTGGATGTCGCCGGCCACCAAACAAAAAGCGCACGCGAAGCTGGAGCGACTGACCACGAAGATCGGTTACCCCTCCAGGTGGCGCGACTGGTCGAAGCTCGAGATTCGTCGCGACGATCTGATCGGCAACGAGATGCGCGCCTCGACCGTGGTGTTCGAACGCAATCTCGCCAAACTGGGCGGACCGATCGATCGCACCGAATGGTTCATGACGCCGCAGACCGTCAACGCTTATTACAACCCGCCGACCAACGAGATCGTGTTTCCGGCAGCCATCCTGCAGCCGCCGTTCTTCAACGTCGCCGCGGACGACGCCATCAATTTCGGCGCCATCGGCGCGGTCATCGGACACGAGATCAGTCACGGCTTCGACGATCAGGGCCGTC
Source organism: Peristeroidobacter agariperforans (assembly GCF_004138335.1). Taxonomy (GTDB): domain Bacteria; phylum Pseudomonadota; class Gammaproteobacteria; order Steroidobacterales; family Steroidobacteraceae; genus Steroidobacter; species Steroidobacter agariperforans. Next base: position 1,902,266 of record NZ_RYFW01000001.1, read on the forward strand.
GCTACGATGGCGCCGGCAACCTGAACGATTGGTGGGCGCCGGAGGACAATGCTGAGTTCACCGCTCGCGCCAAGCAGCTGGGCGCGCAGTACAACGCACTGAGCCCGTTGCCCGGCCTGTTTGTGAACGGCGACCTCACCATGGGCGAGAACATCGCGGATGTCGCCGGCCTCGCCATGGCATATCGCGCCTGGCAACTATCCTTGCGTGGCAAGTCCGCGCCGGTGATCGACGGGTACACCGGCGAGCAGCGCTTCTTCATCGGCTGGGCCCAGGGCTGGGCACGCAAGTACCGCGATGACGAGTTGCGCCGCCGCCTGCTGACCGATCCGCACAGTCCGAGCGAGTACCGGACCAATAACGTCGTCGCGAATCTGCCGGAGTTTCATGCGGCTTTCGACGTGAAGCCGGGCGACAAGATGTACAAAGCGCCCGCCGAGCGGGTCCGGATTTGGTGAAGCCGCCGGCGACTTTGCTGCACTCGCCGGCGCGCGCTTGAAACTTCGAGCGAATTTCCCCAATTTAACAGCTGCTGTCGGCGGAACTCTGACCGATCCAGGACGGTTTCGCTGACGGGTCCGGCGGTGCGCGGCTGACGTGTGCTGCCGGCGACGCTGGGCAAGATGCCCGAAGTGCCGGGAGCGCAGGGATGCGCAGAACCTGGCCCGGCGAAACGACGATTACTATGAAGGGCTCCGTCATGCATGTTCTGCGCGTAGGTTTGCTGGTACTGCTCGGCGCGCTGTTGACCGGGTGCGGTTACAACCGGTTGCAACAGCAGGATGAGCAGGTGACTGCGGCTTGGTCGGAAGTGCTGAACCAATATCAGCGCCGCGCCGATCTGGTGCCCAATCTGGTGAACACAGTGAAGGGCGCGGTGCAGGCCGAGAAGGACATTCTCGATAGCGTCGTGGAAGCGCGTGCCCGCGCCACATCGATCCAGGCGACGCCGGAGCTGATCAACAATCCACAGGCGTTCCAGCAGTGGCAGGCCGCGCAAGGCGAGTTGAGCCAGGCGTTATCGCGACTGATGGTGGTCGTGGAGCGTTATCCGGAGCTGAAATCCATCTCCGGCTTCGAGGATCTGCGCGCGCAGCTGGAGGGCACCGAGAACCGGATTGCGGTCGCGCGCAAACGTTACATAGACGCGGTGCAGACTTATAACGTCACCGTACGCTCCTTCCCGACCAACCTCACCGCGAAGGTGTTCGGGCACGAATCGAAACAGAACTTCTCGGTGGAGAACGAGCGCGAGATCGCGCGTCCGCCGGCGGTGGACTTCGGTCGCACCGAGTCTGGGCCGCAGCAGCAGACTCCGCCGGCGCAGCCGGCGCCGCAGCCCCAGGTTGAGAAGCCCGGCTGAACCGGCTCGAGAACGGCGCGAATACCCTGATGACCGCCTTCGCCAACTCCCGCGGACGCTTGCCAGCGCCGCGGGCTGCGATTCCCTGGCTGCTATTGCTGACGTTGCTGTTGGCGTTCGCTGCGTTTGCGCAAGAAACGCCCGTTCCAGCGCCGCCTCGGGACGCGCCGGTGCTGGATCTCACGGGCACGCTGCGGCCCGAAGAAACCGCTGCACTGAAGAGCAGGCTGCTCGCATTCGAGCAGGAGAAGGGCAGTCAGATCGCGGTGCTCATCGTGCCGACGACGCAGCCCGAATCGATCGAGCAATATTCCATTCGCGTCGCCGATGCATGGAAGGTCGGCCGGGCCGAGCCGGATGACGGCGTCATTCTGCTGGTCGCGAAGAACGACCGCGCGGTGCGCATCGAAGTCGGCACTGGTCTGGAAGGCGCGCTGCCGGACGTCATCGCCAGTCGCATCATCTCGCAGGTCATCGTGCCGCACTTCCGCGAAGGCGATTTCTCGGGCGGCATCAATGCAGCAATTACTCGAATCATCGCGGTGATCGAAGGCGAGCCGCTGCCCGAACCTGAGCGTCGCTCCGGGGGCGGTGAGGCGCGGGGCATCGGTAATGCGCTGCCAATCCTGCTGATGTTTGTTTTCGTCGGCAGCGGAATCTTGCGAAGCATGCTCGGCCGTGTCGGCGGGGCGGGTGCGACGGCGGGTATCGCCGGTCTGTTGATGTGGATTTTGACCAGCGTCATGGCGATCTCCTTTGTCGCCGCCGTCGTCGCCTTCCTGTTCGCACTCTTCAGCGGCGGTGGCGGCGGAGGTGGCCGCGGCTGGAGCAATCGTCGCGGCGGTTGGGGCGGTGGCGGCTGGGGCGGCGGCTTCGGCGGTGGAGGCGGCTTTGGCGGAGGCGGCGGTTGGAGCGGCGGCGGTGGCGGCTTCAGCGGCGGCGGTGCTTCGGGACGGTGGTAAGCATCATGAATTTCGCCCGACTCGCCCGACACATCTTCATGCCTCGACGCAGCCTGCGGCGCGCCTTCGATGAAACCGCGCTGAACGCGATAGAGAAGGCAATTACCGACACCGAGAAGACCCACGGCGGCGAGGTGCGCATCGCGCTCGAAGCGAGCCTCGATCCGGCCGAGCTGTTCAGCGACATCACGCCGCGCCAGCGCGCGCTGCAGGCGTTTTCCCACTTGGGCGTGTGGGACACCGAACTCAACAACGGCGTGTTGATCTATGTGCTCTGGGCCGATCGTGATGTCGAGATCGTCGCCGATCGTGGCTTCAACGGCCGCATCAGCGCCCAAGAGTGGACCGACGTGTGTCATCGCATGGAGCAGCTGTTCAGCCATGGCTCGGCGGCGTCTGCGGTAATTGCTGGCATTGAGGCGGCAGGCGCGCTGATTTCGCGGCATTTTCCCGCGGCGGATCGCAACGAGTTGCCGGATCGCCCGACACTGCTATGAGGGTTGGCGAGTGGCTCTGCCGGGGTACGGAAATGGAAAAGCGCGGCTCAATCAGGTAATAAGTAGCCCTATGAACCCGTCGATTCGTTCCGGCTTGGGCCGTCTGGTGGTGTTGGCCGCGGCTCTGGTGGCCGCTGGTTGCCAACTCATCCGTCCGGCTGAACCGCCGCCTCCGCCGCCCCCGCCTGCACCGCCGCCGATCGAAGCACCGATCGCGACGCATAAATTCCGCTTCGATCCGGCGCACGACGAAGTCGTCGGCGAGATCCAGATCACTCACGTGCAGGGCGAGGACACGCTCCCCGACATCGCACGACGCTTCAATGTCGGCTACGAAGAAATCCTGCGCGCCAATCCGGGCGTCGATCCGTGGCTGCCGGGCGTCGGTCGCGAGATCGTGGTGCCGACTCAGTTCGTGTTGCCGGACGCGCCGCGTGAAGGCCTCGTTGTAAATCTTGCACAGCTGCGCGTTTATTATTTCCCGAAGCCGCCCAAGCTGAAGAAGGGTGAAGTCGACGACGGCATGCGCACCGTCATCACGCATCCCATCGGCATCGGCAAGATCGGCTGGCAGACCCCGGAAGGCAGCACCAAGGTCACCAGCAAACAAAAGAACCCGACCTGGACCCCGCCGCTGTCGGTACGCAAGGAGCACAAGGAAAACGGCGATCCGTTGCCGGCGCGTGTGCCGCCGGGCCCGGACAACCCGCTCGGCGCTTTCAAAATGACGCTCGGCTGGCCGAGCTATCTGATCCACGGCACGAATAAGCCCTACGGCGTCGGCATGCGCTCGAGCCACGGCTGCATTCGTTTCTATCCGGAAGACATCGCCGAGCTGTACGACCAGATTCCGGTTGGCACCAAGGTCACCGTCGTCAACCAGCCGTTCGTCTTCGGCTGGCAGAAGGACGCGATGTATGTGCAGGTGTTTCCGGTGCTCGAGGATGACGAGCGTGAGCATCCCAAGGGCGCACAGGAATTGCTCACCGCCGGCATCAACGACAAGTTGTCGCAGAAGCTGCAACAGCACGCTGCGGCCGTCGACATCGAGCTGCTGAATCAAATCATTGCGCAGTCGCGTGGCATCGCCATGCCGATTTCGCGCCAGAACGTGACGACCGAGGCCTACCTCGCCCGAGCTCGTCGCGTGGAGAACCGGGTGCCGCAGGGCGCCACCTGGAACTACACGGAAGAAGGTCTGTTTCTCGCCGAAGAATTCGAAGCGGTGCGCGACGGCAAGCCGTTGCCCAAGAAGACGCCGCCGAAAGCCAAAAAGACGGCCGCGAAGCCTGCTGGCGCCGCCAGCGGCTCCTAAATCCTCTCGTTTATTGCGACCGGGCGCCCGCTTGAAGCGGTGGGCGTCCGGCCGCATATCGACCGCAGGTTAGCTGCGTTCGATGCTGCCGCGTTTGTCCCCAGGAATCGATCCATCGGCCTCGAGTCAACCATGAAACGCATATTGCTGTTCGTCGCCACCAACGTGGCCATTCTGCTGGTCCTCAGCGTCACCCTGCGCCTGCTCGGCGTCGATCGCATTCTCAACGAGCAAGGCACGGGCCTCGATCTGACCAACCTGCTGATCTTCTCCGCCGTCGTCGGCTTCGCCGGCTCGCTGATCTCGCTGGCCATGTCGAAGTTCATCGCCAAGCGCAGCATGGGCGTGCGAGTGATCGAGCAACCGGGCAATGCGACCGAAGCCTGGCTGGTCGAGACCGTGCGCAAACAAGCGCAGACCGCCGGCATCGGCATGCCTGAAGTCGGCATCTTCGACGCGCCCGACATGAACGCGTTTGCGACGGGTGCGAACCGCAACAACGCGCTCGTGGCAGTCAGCAGCGGACTGCTGCGCGGCATGTCACAACGCGAAGCCGAAGCCGTGCTCGCGCATGAAGTCAGTCACGTTGCGAACGGCGACATGGTGACGCTGACGCTGATCCAGGGCGTCGTGAACACATTCGTCGTGTTCCTGTCGCGCGTGATCGGGTACACCGTCGACCGCGTCGTGTTCAAGACCGAGCGTGGCCACGGCCCGGCGTTCATGATCACCACGATCGTTGCGCAGCTGGTGCTGGGCATTCTCGCCAGCATGATCGTCATGTGGTTCTCGCGTTATCGCGAGTTCCGCGCCGACGCGGGCGGCGCGAACCTCGCCGGTCGCCAGAACATGATCGGCGCGTTGGAACGTCTGCGTCACGGCCATGCAACGCCGCTGCCGGATTCCATGCAGGCCCTGGGCATCAGCAGCGACAAGAAGCCCGGCGCGCTGGCGCGACTGTTCATGACGCATCCGCCGCTGGAAGAGCGCATCGCTGCTCTGCGCCAGGCGACCTGACAGAAGGAGTCCGTTTCTCTACGACGGCGGCCAGGTTGGGCCGCCGTTTTTTTTGGCGAGGGCTTCCGGTCCCTCTTCATCAACCTGTCATGTAAACGCCATACGCTCCGCGCCCATCGTCAGTCACGAGTGCCGGCATGCGCATCTTGATGATCTCGGATGTTTATTTTCCGCGCATCAACGGCGTTTCTACCTCGATCCAGACATTCCGCCGCGGCCTGCACGCGGCCGGCCACGAGACGGTGCTGATCGCCCCGGAGTATCCCCTCGAATATTCCGACGCGGGCCAGGAGCCGGTCATCCGTGTGCCTTCCCGTTATCTGCCGCGCGATCCGGAAGATCGTATGCTCCGACAGAATGCGCTCCGCTCGCTGCGGCCGGAGCTCAAACGCGGCGGCTTCGATCTCGTGCACATCCAGACGCCGTTCATTGCCCATTACTACGGCGTGAGCGTCGCCAGGGAGCTCGGCGTGCCGGTGATCGAGACCTATCACACTTACTTCGAGGAGTATCTGCACCACTACGTGCCGCTGATTCCTCGCTCGGTGATGCGCTTCGTCGCGCGTCGATTCACCGTCTCCCAATGTTCCGCGCTCGATGCGCTCGTCGTACCCTCGATGGCGATGCAGAAGGCATTGCAGAACTACGGCGTGCGTTGTCCCATGCACATCATCCCCACCGGCATGGAGATGGAACGTTTCGCGAGCGGCGATGGCCGTCGCTTTCGCGAGCGTGTCGGCATTGCAGCGAATCGACCGGCGCTGGTGCACGTGGGGCGCATCGCTCACGAAAAGAACATCGACTTCCTGTTGCGAATGTTCGTTCGGGTCGTGAAGCGCAAGCCCGAGACCGTGCTGGTCGTGGCTGGCGAAGGACCCGCGCTCGAGCACTGCAAGTCGTATGTCGAGTCGTTGAAACTGTCGGCGAACGTTCGGTTCGTCGGTTATCTGTCGCGTGAGCGCGAGCTGCCGGACTGCTACAACGCCGGCGATCTGTTCGTGTTCTCATCGAAGACCGAGACTCAGGGCCTGGTGCTGCTGGAGGCAATGGCCTGCGGGACGCCGGTTGTTTCTACCGCCTACATGGGAACTGCCGACATCGTGAAGCCCGAGCGCGGGGCGCGCGTCGCGCCGGATGACGAAGAAGGTTTCGCAAATCTGGTCGTCGAGCTGCTCGATGATCCGGAGCGCCGGCGGACGATGTCCACTGAAGCACGCGCCTACGCCGCCACCTGGTCGGCCGGCGCAATGGCCACGCGCATGGCCGAGCTGTATTCCTCTCTCATTACTGCCGACCCGAAGCAGCTGGCGGCATAAGCTCGACTTCAATTTAGCGGCGACCGGAACACTTTCCGGTCCAGGCCGTATAACCTCTACCGACAAGAAATCTCGGCGGAGTGACGTCATGCGTTGGCGAGGCCGGCAAGGCAGCTCGAACATTGAAGATCGGCGTGGCGTCCGTTTCGGACGGGCGGGCGGCATCGGCATCGGCACTATCGTGCTGGCGTTGATCGCCATCTACTTCGGCCAGGATCCATCGGTCGTTCTGCAAGGCGTGCAGCCTTCGGCGCCCACGTCCCAGGAAGGGCCCTATCAGGAAACTCCCGAGGAAGCGCAACAGCGCGAGTTCGTCGGCGTGGTGCTGGCGGATACGGAAGAAACATGGGGCCAGATCTTCAGTCAGGCCGGGCGCACCTATGAGCAGCCGAAGTTGGTGCTGTTCTCGGGCGCGGTCGAGTCGGCTTGCGGATTCGCCGAGGCTGCGGTCGGGCCGTTCTATTGCCCCGGCGATCACAAGGTTTATATCGATCTGTCGTTCTATCAGGAGCTGCAGAACCGCTTCGGCGCACCGGGCGATTTCGCGCAGGCGTATGTGGTCGCGCACGAGATCGGACATCACGTGCAGACGCTGCTCGGCATTTCGGAACGCAACATGGCGGCCCGGCAGCAAGCGGGCGAGGCCGAGGCGAATGCCTTGTCGGTGCGGCAGGAGCTGCAAGCCGATTGTTTCGCCGGCATCTGGGCACACAACGCCGACCGTTCGCGCCAGCTGCTCGAGCAGGGCGATATCGAAGAAGGATTGAATGCTGCCGCCGCGATCGGCGATGACCGCTTGCAGAAGCAGGCGCGCGGCTACGTAGCGCCGGAGTCGTTTACACATGGCAGCTCGGAACAGCGAGTGCGATGGTTCAAACGCGGCTACGAGACGGGTTCGGTGCAGGCTTGTGACACTTTCGGCACGAATCAGCTGTAAACAGTTGTAGCGCCTGTCAATAGCTATGATAACTTACGCTCCGCACACACCTGGGGAGGTACGGTGCGGGAGCAAACGCTCGCTGGTATCCAGTTCGCGGCAACGTCGAGTGCGGAGCAACCTATTGCGCGCGCCAACGCGCAACTGACCGCGTTTGTCGGTCGTACTCTTCGCGGCCCGCTGCATCAACCCATCGTCGTCCGCAGCTTCGCGGACTTTCAGCAGCACTTCGGCGGCCTGTGGCAGCCGAGTCCGCTTTCCTACGCAGTCGAGCATTTCTTCGAGCAGGGCGGTCGCCAGGCCGTGATCGTTCGGGTCGCGAACGGCGCGGCGCCGGTCACGCTCTCGTTGAAGTGCGGCCGAGAGACGTTGCGACTGGAAGCGCGAGCTCCCGGCACTCGTGAGTTCCTGCGAGCTTCGATCGATTACGACCATATCGATAACAACGACGAACAGACCTTCAACCTGGTCATTCAACGCGTGCGCTCGCCGGGTTCGGAGCGGGTCGAGGAGCAGGAAACGTTCCGTGCCCTGTCGGTGGATCCGCAGTCGACCCGGTTTGTCACTTCGGTGCTGTTGGAATCGGACCTGATGCGGGTGCGCGGCGCCGTGCCGATGATCCGGCCCGATCGGACGCTCATGCCGGGCACCAATCTGCCGGTGGGCTATGTGAACTCCAATCCCGATGGCGACGACGGCAAGCCCATCAGCGACTATGACGTGATCGGCTCGGCCGCCCGCGGCACGGGATTGTTTGCACTGGGAAGCGTCGACGACCTGGCGTTCGTCTATATCCCGCCGCTGGCGCGAGTCATCGACGTGGGCGTGAGCGCGTTGCTGGTCGCAACCCGCTTCTGCCGGGACAAGCGGGCGATGCTCATCGTCGACCCGCCTTCGTCGTGGGAGAGTGCCCCCGAGGCGATTCGTTCGCTCAAGGCCCTCGACTTTCGTAGTGACAACGCGCTGATGTTTTTCCCGCGCATCGCGGCGATGGATCGGCTGCGAGGACGCCTCGAAGTCTTCGGTAACGGCGGGGCGGTCGCGGGATTGTTGTCGCGCTCGGGTGAGGCGGTTGCGGCGGCGGTTTCAGATCGCGAGCCGGAGCCGATGCTCCGCTCCAGCGCCAAGCTGGCCAAAGAAGTGAACAGCTCCGATCGCTGGCTGCTCGCGGCCATGGGCGTTAACGTGCTGCAGTCGGTGCGCAATCCCGATCGCGAGTGGCCGGCTTTGCGGACACTGGCCTGCGGCGCGAGTGCGTCGTCGGATTGGGCTTATCTGGCGCAGCGGCGCTTCTCGCTGTTCGTCATCAACGCCATCGAGCGCGGCACGCGCTGGTGTGCGGGCTTACCCAACGCGGCGGGCACCTGGATGCGAGTGTCGCGGCAGATCTCTGATTTCTTGAGCGAGCTGCGCAGTGCGGGCGCCTTCGCTTCAGTGCCGGCCGATCAGGCGTTCCTGGTGATTTGTGACGAGCGCATCAATGACGAGGGCGGCGGCATCAACATCCTCGTACAGTTCGCCGCCACCCATGCCGGCGCCTATCACAGCTTCATGCTGACGCACCGGCCCGGCGGCTCCACGGTGAAGCCGGTGATGGTCAATCGCTTCGAGGCGACCCTGGTGGTGTCGCGCGAGCTGGAGCAGGAGATCACGCTCCGGCTCACGCCCAAGGACGATTTGATCAGCGTGCTGGCTTTGAACTGACCGGCGTCGTTTTCTTCCAAAGCACTTCCTGTCCGTTCTCGTGCCGCGCCAAGACACGCGCGATCACGAAGAGCAGATCGGACAGGCGATTCAAATAACGCGTCACTTCCGGGGCGATGTCTTCCTGCTTCGACGCCGCCCACGAGCAGCGCTCCGCCCGCCTCGTAATAGCTCGCGCGAGATGACAAGCGGCCGCCGCCGGTCCCCCGCCGGGCAGAATGAACTCCTTCAACGGCGGCAACGGCTCGTTGAACTTATCCAGCGTTTCCTCCAGCGCATCGATGTGCGCCGTTGTGATCACCCGATACCCCGGCACCGCGAGCTCTCCGCCGAGATCGAACAACTCATGCTGAATCTGCGTCAGCGCCGCCGACACATCGGTCGGCAGGTCAGGCACAGCGAGGATCATTCCAATCGCACTGTTCGCCTCATCTACCGTCCCATACGCCTCGATGCGCGCATGCGTCTTCTCGACCCGCGATCCATCGCCCAACCCGGTCGTACCGTCGTCGCCGGTGCGTGTGTAGATCTTTGAGAGGCGGTGGCCCATGGAGACTCCTGAAGCAGAAGGCGACTTATACGTCCTGGCGGCTCAGTCTCGCAATGCGAGCCAGCGCCTCGAGGTCCAAGGCGGATGCCAATGTGGCCGCAATCCCATCGAGCGATTGCTCGACTCTGTAGGCGTAGTCCTCTTCGTTCGACTGAGCGCCGAGGCGCGCGAGGAAGGCGGAGCGGAACGCGGGGGAGTGGAAGAGGCCGTGGATGTGGCAGCCGAGGATGCGGGTGTCGGGGGAGAGGGCGCCGTCGGTGGCGCCGTTGTCGAAGCGGATGAAAGGCCTTGCAGTTGCTGGGCCGGTGGAGAAGCCGAGGTGCATTTCGTAGCCGCTCACGGCGGAGCCGGTGACCCGGTCCGTGCCGGTGATGGCGCGGAGTTGTTTGTTGCCGGTCATGGTGGTGGTGATATCGAGCAGGCCGAGGCCGCGGGCGGAGTCGTGGCCTTCGATGCGCTCAGGGTCGAGGACGACGTTGCCGAGCATTTGATAACCGGCGCAGATGCCGAGCACGCGGCCCCCGCGGCGGGTGTGAGCGAGCAGGTCGATGTCCCAGCCTTGTGAACGGAAGAATTCGAGATCGGCGATGGTCGCCTTGCTGCCGGGAAGAATGATCAGCGTCGCATCGAGCGGCAAGGGCTGGCCGGGTGGAATGAACATCAGCTCCACCTGAGGCTCCGCGCGCAACGGGTCGAAATCATCGAAGTTCGCGATGTGCGGCAGGCGAGGAATGACGATGCGAATGCGATCTCGAGCAGCGACAACCGGCGCAACGCCCGGCTGATCCAATTGCATGGCGTCTTCCGCAGGCAGCGCGCCGGCCTGATGCAGCCATGGCACGACGCCGAGTCGAGACCATCCAGTGCGGCTCTCGATGGTCCGGAGCCCATCATCGAACAGGCTCGCATCGCCTCGAAACTTATTGATGATGAACCCGTGAATGCGCGCGCGATCGGCCTCATCGAGCACGGCATGCGCGCCGACCAAAGAAGCGATCACGTGTCCGCGGTCGATGTCGCCTACCAGCACAACCGGCACATCGGCCGCATGCGCAAAGCCCATGTTCGCAATGTCATGGGTGCGCAGGTTCGTTTCCGCTGGGCTGCCCGCACCTTCGACGATCACCAGCTCCGACTCTTGCTGTAACCGGCGAAAACTCTCGACCGCGATCTGCAACAGCTCCCGTTTGTCGCGTCCGTGTGCGCTGGCTTGCATGACGCCCTGGCGTCGGCCGCGGACGATCAGTTGCGAGCCGAGATCGCTTTGCGGCTTGAGCAACACGGGATTCATATCGACAGTCGGCGGCGTTCGGCAAGCGACAGCCTGCAGCGCTGTCGAGCGGCCGATCTCACCACCGTCAGGCGTGACCGCCGCATTGTTCGACATGTTCTGCGGCTTGAATGGCCGCACTGTCAGGCCGCGATTCGCAAACAAGCGGCACAGCCCCGCGACGAGCAGCGACTTGCCGACGTCCGATCCACAGCCTTGGATCATGATCGCCGCCATTAGCCGTTTGCACCCATCGCGAACCCAACCGCCACTGCAGTCAGCCACAGCAGGCCGCAGGCAATCACATAGATCCGCAGCCCGCGCTTGAGATCGTCAACCGTCGGCGACGCCCCCGCGCCGAACACAGGTCGTTCGTGCATGACGCCGTCGTAAGCTGTCGGTCCGCCGAGTCGGATGCGTAACGCGCCCGCCATCGCAGCCTCCGGCCAACCGGCATTCGGCGATGCATGTTTCGGCGCGTCTCGGCACATTACTAACAATCCACCGCCGCCGGCGATGGCGAGCAACGCGCCAGCGAGCCGGGCGGGAATGAGATTCGCGACGTCGTCGGCGCGCGCGGCCGCCCAACCAAACATTCGCCAGCGCGGCTCGCGATGGCCGATCAAGCTGTCCGCGGTGTTCAGCGCCTTATATGCAAACAACCCGGGTAAGCCGCCGACGAACAACCAGAGCGCCGGCGCGACGATGCCGTCGTTGAAACTCTCCGCAAGACTCTCAAGCGCAGCACCTGCTACCCCGGATTCGCTGAGCGCTGCCGTGTCACGGCCAACGATTTGCGCAACTTCGCGGCGTGCGGCAACCAAGTCGCCGCTAGTAAGCGGCTGAAGCACAGCACGAACGTGAGTGAACAAACTGTGCTGCGCGAGGCCGGTGCTCGCGACCAAGACAATCAAAGCCGAACCGAAAGAAATATGTCCAGCCAGGGTCTGAGCCACGTAACCGACACCAGCCGCGCCACCTGCCACCAACACGACAGTCACAACACCCAACGCGCGTCGCACCCCGTCACCGAATTCAGGTCGATTCCAGCGACGCTCCAGCGCATCGAGAGCAATCCCGATCCAGACCACCGGATGACGAATCGCGCGATAAATGGCGAGCGGGTAGCCGACGCAGGCTTCGACGATCAGCGCGGCGAGGAGTAGCCAGGGGTCGAACATGTCGCTAGCCCCGGGGCGCGCGCCCGTGAATGGCAATCGTCGGCGGCGTGCCATGCATGCCTTCGAGCCACTGCGCGTCGATGTCATAAACGTCGCGCAGGATCTGCGGCGTCAGTGCATCCTGAGGTGAGCCGTCGGCAACGATGCGCCCATCATCGATGATGATGACTCGATCGGCGATTCTTGCCGCGAGCGTGAGGTCGTGAATGGTCAGCACAACGCCGCCGCCTTGATCGGCTGCCGCTCGCAACAGTTCAGCGGCTTCGAACTGATGTGACGGATCGAGGCCGGTGAACGGCTCATCCGCCAGAATCCAATCCGACTCGCCGGCGAGCACACGAGCCAGCAGCACGCGTGCACGCTCACCACCCGAGAGCGTCGTCACGGCACGCTCGGCCCACTGAGCGACTTCGGTTTTAGCCATGGCGCGAGCCACGGCGGCGCGATCTTCCTCATCGCTGCTGACGCCTTGAAACGGAATGCGGCCGAGCCCGACCAGGGTCTGCACATCGACCGCCCAGGCGATCTCGGGGGTCTGGGGCAAAAAGGCGATGCGACGTGCCCGTTGCATGGCGGCCAATGAATGCAGCGATGTTCCATCCAGCTCGATCGAGCCGCGCTCCGGCCGGAGCAGGCCGGCGATGCACGACAACAGTGTGGACTTGCCGGCCCCGTTCGGGCCGAGCACCGCGGTGACTGCGCCCGACTGCAGTTGCAGATCGATGGCATCCAGCACGACGCGGCTGCCCCGTCGAAACTGTAGTCCGTTGATCTTCAGGTTGCTAGCCGCCCGGGTCATGTGAGCTTGCGCCGCATGGAGTGCAGCAGCACGAAGAAGAAGGGTGCGCCAATCAACGACATCACCACACCGAGCTCGAGCTCCGAGCCGCCGGGCAGCAGTCGCACGACAATATCTCCTGCGAGCACCAGGGCTGCGCCGCCAATGGCGCTGGGAACCAACAATGCGCCCGGACGCGAGCCGACCAGGGAGCGCATCAGATGCGGCACGATCAGCCCGACGAAACCAATGACACCCGTGACTGCAGTGCTGCCGCCGACGATCAGCCCGATGCCAAAGGCGAGCTGCCATTGCGCACGATTCAAATCGATGCCGAGCGAGCGCGCACCCGTCTCGCCAAGCGTCAGCGCGTCCAGGGAACGACGACAACCGAGCACGGCGATGCATCCAATCACGATCAACGGCGCGGCGATGGTCAGTTCATCGAAGCTTCGATCCGTGAGCCCACCCAGCATCCAGCGCACGATCTCACCGGCGGCCCATGGGCTGGGCGATAAAGACAACACCAACGAAATGCCCGCGACGGCGAGCGCGCTCAGGATGATGCCGGACAAGACGAGCGTCAGCACGCTGGCCGCCATGCCGGACAAAACAAACAACGCAGCCATAGCCGTCATGCCGCCCAGCACGCCGCAGACGGGCAGCACCCACGGATGCAGGCCGGCGATGTTGAAGAAGATGCTGAGCACCGCACCGAGCGCCGACATCGCCGATACACCCAAGGTTCCGGGCTCGGCGAGAGCGTTGCGCAAATAGCCTTGCATCGCTGCGCCTGCAAGACCAAGCGATGCGCCGACCAAAACACCAAGGATCGCGCGAGGCAGGCGCAGCTCGAGCAGAATCGCGCGACTGACAGCGTCCTGGGCCTTCCACATATCCCAAGTCAGCGTCACGCGGCCGACGGCGATCGACAGGATCGCGAGCACGACGACGAGCGCCAGCAGCGCAGGAATGGCCCACCGACGCGAAGTCACAGCCTGACCCTCGTACGCCGCACAGCCAACGCTTGCTCACGAGCGCGCACGAGCGCAGCCGCCGCAGGGACCATCGTCGGTCCGGCGCAATACAACAGGCGCGCTGGAAACACGGCCTGTGTCATCTGAGACTCCAAAGCGCGCAGCGCTCGATGGCGGACGATCCTTTCTTCTCGCATCGGTGCGCCGGGCGAAGTCTCCCCGACCAGTAAGACATCGGGCGGCGCTGAGACCAAGACTTCCAAAGGCAGCGGGCGATACTGCTCGACGCCATAGCGCGCGGCGATATTTCTAAGGCCGGTGAGCTCCATCAATTCGCCGACGACGGTATCCGCGCCCGCAGACAGGCCGCCCGGCTGATAGATCGCTGCGGTCAACGGTGGCTCGCCAGGAGGCAGACGAGCAGCGTCCAGCGCGGCCTGAATGCGCGCCACCATCGCTTCGCCCTCACGCTCCGCACCCAGCAGATGTGCGACCTGTCTCACCTGCGCCAGGCTTTCTTCGACGCTATCCGGAACATCGAACAACTCGAACCGGATGCCGACCCGCTTCAGCGCGTTGCGAGTGGCAATGGCTGAGTGGCGGCTGGTGAGCACCAGGTCCGGCCGAAGCGCAACGATTTCCTCGGCGGTTTCATAAGTAATCGGCAGGTCTCGCGCCGCGTCTGAGATCGTCGATCGCTGCGGATCGCGCGCGTAATGACTGAGTGCTGCGATCCGATCGTGCGAGACCAGTTCGATGACGATGCCGTCGACGCACATGTTCAGAGAAACGATGCGGATCGGATGAGGCGTCGGTTCCCCCGCCTGCGCGCCCGGCGCGAGCCATAGAGCGGCCAGCAGAGGTGCGAGCCAGAGTTTCAAAACTCCACTCCACGCTGCGGTTTGAAGCCGGCCTCGTAAGGGTGTTTGATCGGCGTCATCTCGGTGACCAGATCGGCGATCTCGGTCAGTTGGGGTCGTGCATCGCGCCCCGTGATGCAGATGTGCTTATCGCGCGGCCGGTTCTTCAGGAACGCAACCACTTCGTCGATGCTGACGTAATCGTTGCGAATGGCGATGTTCAGTTCGTCGAGCAGCACGAAGTCATACTCGGGATCGAGGATCAGCTCGCAGCTGCGTTGCCATGCCTTCTGGGCGGCGGCGATGTCGCGCTGGCGGTCCTGCACGTCCCAGGTGAAGCCTTCGCCCATCACTTCGAACGTCACGGCTTCGGGAAAGCGACGGAAGAAATGTTTCTCGCCGGTCTGCCACTTGCCCTTGATGAACTGCACGATGCCGATGCGCATGTCCCAGCCGAGCGCGCGGGCCACCATGCCGAAGGCGCTGGAGGATTTGCCTTTGCCCGGGCCGGTGAGGACCATCAGCAGTCCGCCGCGTTCCTTCTTGGTTGCACGCTCGGCGCGACGCTCCGCCTGGCGCAGCTTCATGTCTTCGGCGTGCAGGCGGTCCTTCTCGGCTTCGGCAAGGCCGTCGGTGGGTGTGCTCATGGTTGCACCTTCAGCGCGTCCGCAAGGCGGCGCCAGTCTTTTGCACCGAGCGGCAGGCCGAAACGTAACAGCGTGCTGTCGTAATCGAACGGCCGGGCGAGGATGCCGTGAGAGATGAGTTGCGTGAATCTTGCGCGTGCGTTCGGAGCACGAGCCAATCGATAAAGCGAGGTGCCGCCGACGATCGTCATGCCGGCGGCAACGAGCAGTTTGTCGAGACGCTGCGAGGCGCGATGCAAGCGAAGACGTGTTTTCGTCGCCCAGGTATCATCCGCATAGGCCGCGAGTCCCGCGCGCAACGCATCCACAGACACAGGCCAGTCGCCAAGCAAGTTACGTAGCTGGTTGGCGATGGCTGGGGATGCAATAACGAATCCCAGACGCACGCCGGCCAAGCCATAGAACTTTCCAAATGAGCGCAACACGATCATGCGCGCCGCGCGATCCGTGCCAGCCAAGCTGGCGACGCTGTGCGCGGGCTCGAGATCGCCAAAAGCTTCGTCGACGATCAACACGCCGCCGTTTGCTTGCAAAGAATCGTGCAACGCTTGCAGTTGCTCGCGGTTCAGCACGCGGCCGTCCGGATTGTTGGGATTGACCACGGTCATCGAGGTGTTCGCGGCGGCCCGGGTCGTCAGCTCCGAATCGGCGACGACGTTCGTCTCTATTCCGGCCCGCATCCAAGCATCTGCGTGCGATCCATACGTCGGCCCCGCAACCACGGCCGACGCTGTTTTCAGCAAATAGGGCAGCAGTCGAAGCGCGTTCTCAGTTCCACCAGTTGCAACGGCTCGCGCCGGATCGTCGACACCAAAGGCTGCGGCCGCGACGGTTTCCAGCTTCGTCAGCTCGCTCGGCTCCGGCAACCGATTGCGCTCGCGAGCCGAGGCTCGCGGCGCTGAATACGAAGAAGGATTGATGCCGGTGGACAAGTCAATCCACGGTTGCGGCACGTCAGGAAACAATGAGCGCGCGACACACAGGCGGCCGCCATGATGTGCGAAGCGACCTGCTGCGATGTCGGCGCCACTGTCCATCAGAAGCTCTGCCGCAGGCCGGCGTAGAACGTGCGGCCGAGCGTGCCGTAGTTCTTCACCGTTTCGTACTCTTCATCGAACGCGTTCTCGATCCGACCGTACACTTCCAACGAATCGCTCACCGCATAGGACGCGCGGAAGTCGAACAGCGTGTATCCATCGAGCACGACGGTGTTGGAGATGGTGTCGAAGCTGCGGCTCGAATGCTGGACGGCGACTGTCGTCGTCAAGCCGGCCGGCCACTCGTAGTTCACTTGTGCATTGGTGATTTCATCCGGTCGACGCGGCAGCGAATGGCCGAAGTTCGGCGTGCCGCGCGCCGTGTTTTCTGCATCCATGTTCGTGTAGTTCACGGTGAGCGACAGCTGTTCGGTAACGTGCGCGACTGCCGACAGTTCGACGCCCTGAGCGGTCGTCTGCTGGAAGTTGTCGTAGTAACCGTTGGGGCGCGCCAGGCAGCTTGGCGTGGTCTCGCCCCAGCAGGACACGAAGTCGATCATGTTTGTCGTGTCGCGATCGAAGTAGGTTGCGGACACCACCAGCCGCTTGTCGAAGAGGTGTTGCTCGATGCCGGCGTCCCAGCTCTCCGCCTCTTCGGCGTCGAGATTCAGATTGCCGAACTGGCTGTACAGCTGATACAGCGTCGGTGCTTTGAATCCTTCGCCGTAGCTGGCGCGCAGGATCGTCGCGGGCGTAACAGACCATGCGGCCGACGCACGAGTCGTGGTGTGGCCGCCGAAGGTTTCGTGATCGTCATAGCGAACGCCGGCGGTCAACGACAGTGCATCGATCGGTGTCACGTTGACTTGCGCGTATGCGCTGTCGATCTGCACCTCGCCGGTCAGCGGCACGGGATTCGGATCCCAGGTCTGCGGCGATGCCGTGCTCAATTCGGAGCGTTCCGACTCCAGGCCTACGATGGTGCTCACTCGATCGGTGATACGCAGCGTGCCCTGATATTCCCAACGCTCGTTGCGACCGTCGGCATCGAAGGTCGTCGGCACCGGCGAGGAGGGATCGGTGTCCTTGCGGTCGGTATCCGTGTACGCAAAGCCGACGCGATTCTCGAAACGTCCGTCGAGCGCGTCGAAGTTCACACCGACATAGGTCGTCAATTCCTCGGTGGTGCCGTAGTCAGGTGTGTCTGCGAGACCGAAGCCTACGAAGCTATCGAATTCCGAACGGCCGTCGCTCCAGGTCGAGCGGATTTCAGCAGAGACGTTGTCGGTGATGTGCAGAATGCCGCGCGCATTGAATCCAACGTTCCGATAGCCATCGGCCTCGCGCCCGCCCAAATCGCGCGAGTACGCAGAGATGCCGTCGCTGGTCAGATAGTTGCCGCTGACGCGCCAGGCGAAACGGTCGCCGCCGGCTTGCGCGTGAGCGCGGACCATCGCGGTCTCGTGAGTGCCCCCCTCGGCGGAAACGGATGCGGACAGCGGGCCTTCGGGCACTGGAGTGACGATGTTTACTACGCCGCCGATCGCCTGGCTGCCCCAGAGCGTGGACTGCGGGCCGCGCAACACTTCAACCTGCGCAAAGTCGGTGGTGAGCAGATCCGCGAAGCTGAATTCGCCGCTCGCCGAGGATGGATCGTTGAGCTTGACGCCATCGATGAGCACCATTGTCTGATGGCTTTCGGCGCCGCGAATGCGCAGCGTCGTGGTGCCGCCCAAGCCGCCATTGCGTGCGACCGCCACGCCCGGTGTCATCGCAATCAGATCGGACACGGCAGTCTTTTGGCTGCGTCGCTGCTCTTTCGCGGTAATTACAGTGACCGAATCGCCGACGCGCGACGTTTCCTGAGCGATGCGATTGGCGGTGACGATGACATCTTCGACGCCATCTTCCATATCGGCGGCCAGCGCGGGTAACGCCGGATGCAACAGCAATGCAACGGACAGAGTGAGGAAGCGAGACGAGGCCCGAGACGTGGGGCCGGAGACGAGGTTGGTAGACACTGAGAGCTCCGCTGTAAGTTACAAACCGCACGGGCTGCAACTCACAAACGCGTCGCGACCCGTACACCGGTCGCCTCTACAGGGAAAATTCCCGTTCTCTCGGCACACCCCGGCCGATCGATGGACGACGGCGGCAAGCAGGTCTCCTGGCTGATGGCTGAAGTCCTCGCGTCACCTTCCCGGCGGGCCCCCTCACAGCATGCTGAGACTTGGGGCGACGCCAGTGGTTTTTTGACGCGCGGCGAACCACTTACAGTTGCGGGGGCAGCCCGGGCTTCACACCCGAGTTCCCTTTGAATCCCCTTGGCGGGGAACTTGTCGCGCGGCGCGAGGATGAAGTCCGCGCCGGTCTTCGTCAAGTGTCGGGAGAATTCTTGCGCCGGCGGCGCAGTTGGTAGTCCAGCGACCAGGCGCCCGGGCCATAGATCGTCAGGACCAGCAGAATATAACCCCACAGGTAGTGCTGGCCGATGGCGGCCGCGAAACCTTCCTGGAACAGCACGTGCGCATATGAAACTACCGCCAGCGCATTGACGGCCTGCAGGCCCAGCGCGCTGATCCTGCCAAACAGCCCGAGGATCAGCAGCGTTGGGAACACCAGTTCGCCGGCCGTGCCCGCGATAGCCGCGAGTTGAGGGGACAGCAGCGGCACCCGATATTCGTACTCGAACAGCGCAACCGTCTGGTCCCAGTCCGACAGCTTGAGATAGCCGCTCTTGAGGAATACCCAGCTTACGTATACCCGCGAGGCGAGCGCGAACGGCGCTTGCAGGTGGTCGAGCAGGCGGGCCAGCGGGCCCTTCGGGTCCATCAGCGCATCGCTCAACATGTTCGCACTCCCGATTGTGATTGTTGGGGACAGGACCGGTCTCAGCGGTCGCTTATTACCGGATTTGCATGTAATGGGATGGCGGCGGGTCCGGTCTTGTGGGCAAGATGCTGTTCGCGGCATCGATGACGATCCGTTTCACATCCGCTCGAGAAATCAGATCAGGAGAGAATCATGAGCACACAGAAAGCCACTCGCGCCGCCATGGCCGCTGCCGCGGCACTGCTGTTTACCACTGTCGCCACCACCGCGAATGCGGCTGACGAAGCCAAGGTGAAGTGCGAAGGCGTCAATTCCTGCAAAGGCACGTCGGCCTGCAGCACGGCCACCAATGCCTGCCAGGGCCAGAACAAGTGCAAAGGCGAAGGTTATTTGTTGCTGAGCAAGGCCGAGTGCGATGCGGCCAAGGCCAAGATGAAGAAGTAATTGCGCTGCCGGCGGGCACGCTCGCCGGCGTTCAGCAAATCGACCCCACAGCGGCGCGTTTGCGCCGCTGTGCATTTCAGGCTCAGTATTCCAGCGCGCTCAACAGGGTTTTCGCGACCGCATCCACCGGCACGTTCTGCCCGAGCACGACGATCACGCCCCGCGGAGCCGGAATGATCTCGCCCTGGAAACCTTGCTCGTCGATACGTTCGCGTGGTTGAGTCGGTGCATCCGTCACAACGAGCGCGGTGACGGGCCCCTGTTCCGTTTGCACGACGAGATGCGGAACGCGTTGGCCACGGAAAGGGCAACTCTGCGCGTACGACACTTTTGCCGCGCCGGCTTTCAAGCGTAGGCGCGATGCTGCGAGTACCGCTTCCAGTTCCTTGTCGTCGACGGTTTCCGAAGTGCGCACGAGCGAGAATTGTTCATGCTTTACATGAGCGATTGCCTCAGCTGCGAAGCTCTCTCTCGGTGTCAGCAGCCACAAAGACATGGCGCCGATGAGCACGGTAATGAGCATGCTCGCAGCCATGCGCCACGTGCGAGCCGGACTTTGCTTCCGCTTCGGTTCCGAGGCGATCGTCTCGGTCGGCGCATCGACCGCCAGCGCGCGATAAATCAGCCGATCCATCGCCTGCAGTTCCTGGCGATAGCGCGCGCACTCGGCGCAGCTTTCGATGTGAGCAATGACGTCAGGGTTCGTCGAGTTGGGCTCGGCGCCAACGAGCGTGCGCAGTTCTTCGCAGTTCATGGCCGCGAGCCCTCCGCGCCTAGAAGCTGCTGACGCAACACCTGTCGGGCGCGAAACAAACGCGTCAACACGGCAGCGACACTGATGTCGAGGTGTCGAGCGATTTCCTCCGTGGAATAGCCCAGCAGCACCTGTAGCACCAGCGGCTCACGGTGGGTCACGTCCAGTTTCAGAATCGCGCGGCGCATGTCCTCGACTTCATGCTGGTCGTTGACAGCCAGCGACTCGGGCTCGGCTTCGTTGGCGACATCGAGGTCCACGAGCGGCAGCCGCTTGCGCTCGAATACTCTCGCCAGCTCGCGTCGTGCGATGGTCAGCAGCCACGGTCGCGCCGACTTCTCGTCCCCGAGCGAGTCCAGCGACCGCCACGCTCGCAACAGCGTTTCTTGCACCACGTCCTCCGCCAACGCCCGGTCTCGGCAAAGCCAGTACACGAACCGAAACACGTCGGCCCGAAACGGCATGCACAGCGCTTCGAAGCGCCCGCGCTCACGAGCACTATCGGCAGCGTTCATCGGGAGTAGACCGGGAACAGCAGGATTTTATTGCAGGGCGGGTTCAGGCTGGCTCGAAGCGTGCGTGCTCGCCCCAGTTCAGCGTCCAGGACCAGCGATCCTCGGCGGGTCGGCCCAGGATCAAACAGCGCAACACCCGCAACGACCCGCCGTGCGCGACGACTGCGCATCGACCGACCGGCCTCGAGGAAGCTGTGCGATGCCAGGTGGCGACTCGAGTCCATAAGGCCTGTTCTGTTTCTCCGCCGGGTGGGGCGAGGTTCCAGGTGTCCGCTGCCCATGGGTCGCTATGTTCTCTCGGAATCTGCGCCCACGGCAATTGCTCCCAATCGCCGAAGTTCAGTTCCTGCAGCTCGGGCGCGAGCACCAAGGGGCTCTGGTCTCTTTGTGCTAACGCGGAGGCAAGGCGCAGGCAGCGCTGCGCCGGACTGGAATAGACCAGATCGAACTTCGGCAAGGGCGCCAATGCGATCTGGATGTCGCGCTCCGCAGAATCCGCCAGCGGCACATCGGTTTGGCCATAGCACACGCCTTTCACCACCGCAGGCGCGGTGTGGCGAATCAGAAAGATTTCCACGACGCGAGCACGCCCAGATAAAACGCAATCTCGGTGAGCTGCTGCGTGGCGCCCAGTGTGTCGCCGGTGAAGCCGCCGAGTCGGTGCATGAACCAGCGAGCGAGCACGTACAACACGACCACCGAGCAAACAAATCCCGCGATCGCGTGTGTGCCGCAGCAGTACAGCGGTGCGATGCCGACTACGAGCGCAAAGATCAGTTCGCCCCGGCCCATGGTCTGCGCAACAGCTCGTGCCCGCGATAGCTCGGGATTGCTGACGAGATTGCCGGCAAAGATCAGCGTTACTGCGCACGCGCGCGAGAACGCATGCCCCGCGATCAATACGACGATCGCGAACGTTACGGGCAATTCGCTCAACGCGGCGATCTTGACCAGTAACGTCAGCACCAGCGCAGCCGTGCCGAATGTGCCGAGGCGCGAATCCTTCATGATTTCCAGTGCGCGCTCGCGTGTCGCGCCGCCGCCCAATCCGTCGAACGTGTCTGCGAGACCGTCCTCGTGAAATGCGCCCGTCATGAACACGGTAAACGCCGTGCTCAAGATGACCGGCAACGGGCCTGGGAGAACCACACTGGTCGCCCACAACACTAGCGCGCCGATAGCTCCAATCAGCGCGCCGACCGCCGGAAAGTAACGGGGCGTGCTACCCAAGTTCTCTGCCGAGTGACCAACCCAGGCTGGCATGGGCACGCGCGTGAAATACTGAATCGCCATCAGCAGCAGGCGCAGCTCGGCGAGCAGACGCGAAGGGCGAGCGGTGCGAGCTTCGCTACTCATGAAGCCTTGTCGTCCACTCCTGCGGATTCGAAGCTCGCCATCTCGGTCATCAAACGAGCTGCGGCGTCGATGATGGGCCACGCCATCGCTGCGCCGGTGCCTTCACCGAGTCGCATGCCCAGGTCGAGCAATGGCTTCACGTCGAGATGAGCCAACAAGTTGCGGTGGGCGTGTTCCGCCGAGCAATGACTGAAAATGCAGCGGGCGCGCACTCGGGGATCGATCTCGATGGCGAGCAGTGCGGCGACTGTGACAGCGAAGCCGTCGATCACGGCAACGCATTTGGCCTCGGCGGTTGCGAGCAAGGCGCCAGTGATCATCGCCAGCTCGAAGCCGCCGTACTCGGCAATTGTTTCGACGGGGGAGAGCTTCTCGGGACGACGCGCTGATGCGGCGGCCAGGCGTTCGCGCTTGCGAGCCAGTCCGACATCGTCGAGCCCGGTGCCGCGACCGACGCAGTCTTCCAAGGACCAACCTGTCCTTCGGTGCAGCAGCATCGATGCGCAGGCGGTGTTGCCGATGCCCATCTCACCAAACAGCAGCGCGTTCGAGCCTGCGCTCAAAGCCTGTTGCGCCAGCGCGCGGCCGGTGTCGAGAGCCTGCGTACATTGGGCTTGTGTCATCGCCGGCTCGACTCGAAAGTTGCGCGTGCTTCGGGCAACGGCACGAGCAACCAGTGACGGGTGCTGGCCAATGTCGCTGGCGACGCCGGCGTCGACGACGCGCAACGAGATGCCGTGCTGACGCGCCAGCACATTGATGGCTGCGCCGCCCTGCAGATAATTGAGCAACATCTGTGAGGTCACCGACTGTGGGTATGCGCTGACACCGTCGGTGGCGATGCCATGGTCGCCAGCAAATACAAACATTTGCGGCGCACGGAACAGCGGCGTTTCGGTGTCGAGCGCCAGGCCAATGCGAACCGCCAGCGTTTCCAGTGCGCCCAGCGAGCCTTGTGGCTTGGTGCGCGTATCGAGTCGGCGTTGCAAGGTGGCGTTGGTTATCATGGCGGCATCTAATCGATGAGTGCAGGCAATGGTAGAGGATGACGTGTCAGATGAGCGAGCTTCGGTCGGGCGGCGCCTGATCATCGGCGGAGCACGCTCGGGCAAGACCGCTCATGCCCTGGCGCTGGCGAAATCGCTGGCGGACGCGCGGGGCGTGAATGTCACCTACGTTGCCACGGCGCAAGCACTCGATCAGGAGATGCAGCATCGCATCTCGTTACATCGGGCCGAGCGGCCGGCAACGTGGCGCACCTTAGAAGCACCGGCCGGTCTTGCGCAAGCGCTGCGAGGGCAGGATGCATCGTCGATCCTGGTGATCGACTGCATGACGCTGTGGTTATCCAACGCTTTGTTAAAGGATTTTCGCGAGGATGCGCCGACCGCGGAACTGGCGGCCTGGGAGTCGGAGCGCACTGAATTCCTGCAATGGCTGCAAGCAGTTCGCCGCGACGTACTGTTGATTTCAAACGAAGTCGGCGCGGGCATCGTGCCTTTGTCGCCGGTCGCGCGGCGCTTCCAGGATGAGCAGGGCCGATTGAATCAGGCGTTGGCCGCAACGTGCGACGAGGTGACGCTGGTCGTTGCCGGAATTGCCGTGCCCATCAAGACCTTCCGTGGCAGTCGATTGACGACGTAACAATTTTCGCGCAAGGTGTCGCGCGAACGACAAGTCATGGGAACCGGGTGCAATGCCCGGGCTGCCCCCGCAACTGTAAGCGGTGCCGCCATCTGAGCTCCCTGTGAGAGCTGACCACTGGGTTTCATGCCCGGGAAGGTGATGCGACGGCCCAAGCCGCGAGCCAGGAGACCAGCTTGCCGCGGTCGTCTTCGTGCAGCCGGGGTGTGCTGAACGAGCGGGATTTCCTGCAGCGGCGACAGGTTCACGGAGCGACGCCTGAAGGCGTTCGCACCGTGCAGTGTGTCAGCTTCTGCAGGTCCCGTTGTGCGATCTCAGTCCCGCTTCCTCGTCCGCTGGTTACGCGGACTGATTCTCCTGATCCTTTCCTGTTTCGCCGCTGAGATATCTGCGGCCACGCTGGTTGCTGTCGTTTCCGAGCGCAACTCGGGCGATCTCGCTCAAGCGGCGCGTGATTTCAGCCAGCGCCTGCCCAACCATCGACTGATCTTTCGCACGACCCCCCAGGTCGATGCGCTCAGCGATGCTCAGTTGCAAGAGCTGATTGGCGGCGCCGACGCGTTGCTGCTCGCGACGGTGTTCAAAGAAACTGCTCAGCGCGTTCAGGCGCTGCTGCCAGCTGCTCGCGCTCGCGAGATCATTGCGGTCGCCGGCGATCCGGCGCTCGGGCGGCAGAGTCGGTGGCGCAGCAAACGTTTGTTCGTCGATGAAGATCCGCGCTATGCGGAGTTGTCGTCGTTGACGGCAGAGAGGGATGCAAGCGCGGATGCTGTCGCTGCAGCCGTTCGTCGCCATCCGCAGCTAATGCCTTGGATTCAAGCGCGCGCGTACTGGCAGAATCGGGGCGCGTCGAATTTGATCTCGCTGCTGGCGTTGATGCTGTCCGAGCAAGATCTCGCAGCCGCGGCGGTTATCAAACCCGTCGAAGATGCGCTGCCCATGCGCTTTCACTATCGCGGCGCATGGTCGACCGCTGAAACATTGCGTATCCCCGGCGATCGACGTGTGATCGCCGTGCTCGAAGATCAGCACGCCGATGTAACGTTGAGTGAAGCAATCTGTCGCTCGTTGAATGCGCGGGATCTGGATTGCCTCACGGTGCTTGCAGGGTGGGGAAAACCGAGCAGCGATGCGCTAAGAGTCATTGGCAGTAAGGTCGGCGCCCGCCTGGCTGCGATTGTATCCGTGCAAGATTTCATCGTCGGCGGCAGCAGCGATCGCGCTCGGGCGACGCGACACATCGAGCAGCTCGATGTGCCGGTGCTGAAAGCGCTTCGATTGCACGATGTCACGGTCGATGGCTGGCGCATGTCCGAACAAGGCCTGGCTTGGGACAGTGTTTATTACCGCGTGGCCATGCCGGAGCTGCAAGGAATCAGTCAGCCAATAGTTGTAGCGGCCGCGGCTGCTCCGCAGCTGGATTCTCTGACCGGCATCGCAGTGACCCGAGCCGCGGCCATTCCATCGCAACTCGAGCAGCTGACGGCGCGAATCGAGCGCTGGGCCGGGCTGCAGCAGCTGAAGAACGCCGAGAAGCACATCGCAATCGTTTACTACAACCATCCACCGGGTCGTCACAACATCGGCGCAGACAATCTCGATGTGCCGGCCTCGCTGCTGGAAATCCTGAAGGCTTTGCAGCGCGAAGGTTACGACACCGGACCGCTGCCTGCGTCATCAGCGCAGTTGCTCGAAAAACTGCAGCAGGATGGCGTGAATCTCCCCGAACAAGGCGACGTGCTGCGCGCGATGGCGGCGCGAGTTGCCAATGTACGCCCGGAACAGTATGCGCAGTGGTTTGCAACTTTGCCGCAACCCTTGCAGAAGGAAATGACCGGCGGCCCATTGGCGCTGCTACAAGCGAATGTCCAAGCGGCACAAGCGGCTCGCTTGCCGCAGGAAGCACGGGGTCAAGTCAATCGGACGCTGCATGAGGTCGAGCATCTGCTCGAAGGCGCACAGCATCCGGCGCGAAGCCGTGCTCTCGATCTCGTGAACCAACTGCAAGCTGCGTATGAAATGCAGCTGACCAAGGGCGGCAACGAAGCTCGCATCGACTCGTTGACTCGCGCGATAGCGGCCACGGGCGTCGAAGGACTGCGGGGGTGGGGCGAGGCGCCAGGTACTGTGATGGTGAACAAAGGCAAGCTCGTGCTGCCGGGCGTGCGCTTCGGCAAGATATTTGTGGGGCCGCAGCCGCCGCGTGGGTGGGAGCTGAACGAGGAGTTGTTACACGCCAACACCAGCATTCCACCGACGCATCAGTACCTCGCGTTTTATTTCTGGCTGCGTCACGAGTTTCGCGCCGATGCCATCGTGCATCTGGGTCGGCACTCGACATACGAGTTCCTGCCGCGCAAAGGCGTCGGTCAGGATGAGCTGGATTATCCGGCGCTGATCGCCGGTGACATTCCCGGCATCTATCCTTACATCGTCGACGGCGTCGGCGAAGGTTTGCAGGCCAAGCGGCGCGGACTGGCCGTGATTGTCGATCACTTGATTCCGCCGCTGACGGCGACGCCGCTCTATGACGACCTGTTGCGTCTGCGGCAGCTGGTCGAAAGTTACGAGTCGTCGAACAATCCGGCGCTGCGCAAGCAGGCTGCTGAGTCGATGCGCGGTTTGATCGATGAGTTGCATCTCAAAGACGCGCTGACCGCCAGCATGGACACGGAGTTGAAAGTGCGCGGTATCTCGTTCGAGCAGGCCGACGATGAACTGCTCGTGCACGAGATCGGTCACTATCTCACGCACTTGCAGGAAGATTTCATGCCGCTGGGACTGCACGTGTTTGGCAAGCCTTGGCAGAAAGAAGCGCTCGACACGATGCTGGTGTCCATGAAGGCGCGCGACGACGACAAAGTGCTGCGGCAGAATCTGCAGAGCTCGCCCGAGAATGAAATGCGCGCGCTGTTGCACGGTCTCGCCGGGCGCTTCATTCCTGCCGGACCGGGCAACGATCCCATTCGTAATGCCGAGGCGCTGCCGACGGGACGCAACTTTCACGGTCTCGACAACAGTCTGATTCCGTCGCGGCTGGGTTATTCACTGGGCGCGAAGCTCGCGAACGAGCGCTCGAAAGTGACAGAGGACGGCAAGGAAGCGGTCATCCTGTGGGCGTCCGATTCGGTCCGGGATGAAGGCGCGATGGTGGGCTTTGGATTGTCCCTGCTCGGGGTTGCGCCGCGGTGGAATAGTCGTGGGATCGTCGCGGGGCTCGAGCGTCTGCCGTTGAACGACGGCGGTCAGCGCGCCGATACGGTGTTCGTCACATCGGGGTTGTTCCGCGATTTGTTCGGTCAGCAGATCGTTTGGCTGGATAAGGCTGTGTTGCTTGCGTTGGATGGCAGCCGACGCACCATCGAGCGCAGTCGTCCCGATCTCGCATCGGCACTGCGCGCCGCGCTGGAGCCGTTGGGGCCGATGGCGAGTCCCAGCAACGAGCCGCTGGCGCGCAACCATGTCGCGCGCCATTGGGTGAACGAAGCATCGGCGCTCATCAAGCAAGGCGTCGGGCATGTGCAAGCGGGCAAGCAGGCGAGTTTGCGTGTGTTCGGCACATCGCCCGGCGATTACAGCGCCGGCATCAATCGCGCAGTCGAGCGCTCCGGCAGCTGGAACGATCGCAAGGAGCTGGCGAAGATCTATATCGATCGCCTTGGGCACGCGTACTCGGCCGACGGCACCAGTCAGGCGCATCAGGAACTGCTGAAGAGCAACCTGCGCGAGGTGCGCAACACCTACCTGGGTCGGTCCAGCAATCTCTACGGCCTGATGGATAACAACGATGCGTTCGACTATCTCGGCGGCTTGAGCCTCGCGGTGGAAACACTGAGCGGTCGTGTGCCGGCCAGTCATGTGGCGGATCATTCCAACCCATCGCAGCCGACGATGCAGCCGCTGCCAGCAGCGCTGCTCTCGGAACTGCGCGGCCGTTATCTGAATCCCGCATGGATCAAGCCGTTGATGCAGCATGGTTACGCCGGTGCGCGAACCATGGGCAGCGAGTTCACGGAGTACTTGTGGGGCTGGCAAGTCACGAACCCGGATGTGATCAAGAGCTGGGCGTGGGATGAGGTCAAGCAGGTGTATGTCGACGACTCACATGACCTCGGGCTGGACGAGTTCCTCGAGCAAGGCTCCAACGTGCACGTGAAGACCAACATGATGGCGATCCTGCTGGTCGCCGCCGAGAAGCAGTTCTGGCAGACCGACGAGGCTACGTTGCAACAGCTCAGCCAGAAGTGGGTGGATCTGTTACTCGAACACGGCCTGCCGGGCAGCGGCCACACACAGCCGGATCATTCGGTGTTCCAGTGGGTGCAGCCATATCTGCGCGCCGATCAGATCGAACCGCTCAAACAACTGCTCGACCGTGCGCGCGTCGATGGGAAGGCTGCTTCGTCGCCAACGACGATGACGGAGCTGCAGACGGCAACTGAAGATCAGGCGAAGCGGCGTTCTGACGCTGAGGGTGCGAGCGGTCGGTCGCCCTGGGCGTTGCTGGTCATCGTGCTCGCGATCGCGATATTGCTGTCCGCTGGATATCTCCGCGGACGTTACATTGCTCCCAAGGAGCGTTCCGCATGAACTCACTCATCGTGCAATGGACACACGCGCTGGTGCCGCTGCTCCTGACGCCTGTGGTCATCGGATTGTTTGTTTGCGTCGCGCTTGCTTGTGTCGATGTGGGCGTGCTCTTCGGTGAGCGGGGGTTCTTGCGCCGGCGTGAACGGCCAGCGGATGTCGGCGCGGTGGAACGCCGGGCACATCGACGCATCGAGCGCGCGGACATTCTCACTCGCACGTCGCCCATGCTCGGCTTGATGGCCACATTGATTTCGCTCGGGCCTGGGCTCAAGGCGCTCAGCAATGGCAGTCTGAACCTGCTAGCCGAAGCGATGCTGACGGCCTTCGACGCCACCGTGCTTGGACTGGCTGCCGGTGTCGTGGGTTTTATCATCGGTCGGTTGCGACGACGCTGGTACGACGAGGCTTTGCTGCGTTGGGAGCAGCAGTCGTGAGGCGGCGCTGGAGCAGTGTGCGATTCGACGAGACACCCGAGGACCCGCAGGCATCGTTGGTCAATCTCGTCGACATCATGTTGGTGTTCATTTGCGGGTTGATCGTTGCGCTGGTGTCCGCGCAGCCGGTGCTCAACAGCACTCCCAGCAACGCCAACGGCGGCAAGCAAGTCGTTGAGCCGGGCCGTGAGCTCGCAGAACTGCCGGAGGGGCTGCGCGGCCAGGCTGCGGGCGCTGGCATGGAGCCGGTGGGGCAGGTGTATCGGGACCCCAAAACCGGCAAGTTGATCCTGGTGGGTCAATGAGCGGCTACAATGCCTGGCCATCGCCCAGCCATTGTCCTACCGCCCATGAACTCGCCCTTCCTAGACACCGCTCTCGAAGCCGCCCGCGCCGCGGCTGACGTTATCCGTCGTTACTACCAGAACAATCTGCAGGTCACGATCAAAGCCGACAAGACGCCGGTGACCGACGCGGACGTGGAGACCGAGAAAGTCATCCGCAGCATCATCAGCTCGCGCTTTCCTTCGCACGGTTTTTACGGCGAGGAGACCGGGCAGAGCGCGATGGATGCGGAATATCTGTGGCTGGTCGATCCCATCGATGGCACCAAGGCGTTCGTGCGCGAGTATCCGATGTTCTCCACGCAGATCGCGCTCATGCATCGTGGCCAGCTCATCGTCGGCGTGTCATCGGCGCCGGTGTATGGAGAGCTGGCCTGGGCAGAGATCGGCAAGGGCGCGTGGTTGAACGACAAGCCGATCAAGGTGAGCGAGATCGATTCGGTCGAGGCGGGCGCGATCTCCGGCGGTAATTTGAAAACATTGGCGAACGGCCCGCGTTGGGATCGTTACGGCAAGCTGGTCGTGCGCGCTCATCGCATCCGCGGCTATGGCGATTTCCTTCACTATCACTTGCTGGCGGCTGGCAAGATCGACGTTGTCATCGAGTCGGATGTGAACATCCTGGACGTTGCCGCGTGCTCGGTGATCGTCGCGGCCGCGGGTGGCAAGTTCACCGATCTCGATGGCAAGGCGCTGACGCTGGAGACGACATCGGTGCTCGCGGCGAACGGCAAGTTACATTCGACAGTGCTGAGCGCGCTGGCCTGAGCTATTTTTTCCGCCAGCGGATCTCGGCGGCGGTCAGCTCGCCCACGACAACCTGATTCAGCGATTCGGGCGTGACGGACTCTTCGTTCGTCAGCGGAATGCGGCCGCCCATCAGCTCGGCATGGGTCTGGGGCAAGCGCGGCTCTTTGGTGGGCTCTGCGTAGCCGAACGGATGGATGGGCTGGCTGGTGCGCGGATCGTACTTGTCGGTCGCGCCCAATGTATGTAACAACTCGTGCGCAGTGATCATGTCGTTCGAGCCGGTCATCGATCGGTCGGCGAAGACATTCACGACACCGTACAAGCCTTTCTGCATGCCGATGGAGTGGGCCAGCGTCGGTGTCAGCGCCGGGTCGTGATAGACGACGAAGAGCTTGATGTCGGGCGCGACGCCGGGCCCGTCCGGCGCTTGCCAGGCCCAATACCGCATGCGCAGGCTCCACCACATGATGCTGAATACGTTCGCGTCACGATCCAGGGCGGGCGGCACGTCGTGCAGTTGGGGCGCGGCTTTGAACCGGATCGGCCGTTGCAGCGGCAGCTCCCAGAAGCTCGCTTCTTCCTCGAAGAAGTCTTCCAGGGCCTGGAAGCGATCCGGCTTCAGGCTGCCGATGAACTGCCCGGTGGCCGGGCTGCCGTCGCCGTCGATGGGATAGATGGTCACGCGCAGCGGGATGTTCCAGTCCGTCGAGTACACGCGATCGAAATACGTGTTCAGCGCGACGACGAGCAGGATCAGCAGCAGGACCAAGATGCGGAGATTGCGCCACATGCGCCGACGTTACCCGCTCACCGCCGGCCGGCCCCGCGCGACAGGTCTCAGTTCGCGGATTCGACCCGCAATTCGGTGAGCTCGCCGCCTTCGGCGCTGTAATAAACGGTCATGGGCTGGCAACAGACGGAGCAATCCTCGATGTATTCCTGCGATTCGACCGACAGGTCCAGGAACAGCATGATGGATTCGCCGCAATGGGGGCAGGTGGTTTCAGCAGTCGTTTCGAGCATGACGATTTCTCTGGCGCACCGAGGCGCGTCGCTGGCCTCAGCGACGTTCGATCAGGCTACAGCGTGAACGCGTTCTTGATCCAGTCCACTGTCGCTTTCGGCTCGCCGGTGGTGATGGCAACCACGTCAAAACGCGCCGGGTAACGCCGGAGTTCGGCCCGTTTCATCCGCAAATGCTCGGCTGCGAGCACGAGCCGGTGCTGCTTCTTCCAGTCCACTGAGGCGGCTGCGCCGCCGTAGTCGTTGTTGGCTCGCGTGCGAACTTCGACGAGCACCAATACCTCGCGCTCCATCATCACTAGATCGAGCTCGCCCATCTTGCAGCGATAGTTGCGAATGAGCGGCTTGAGCCCGTGCGCAAGCAGATGCGCCAGCGCCAGCTCCTCGCCGAGCTGCCCGATGGCCTTGCGCTCGCGATCGTCCATGGTCCACTCCGCCGCCTTGAGATGGCACCAGCGTGCCTGCGCAGCGTAGCCGCGGACGGCCGCATTTCTCGACGAAGCGAGCCTAAATGCGCGCTCGCTCCGGGGTGATTTGCTGTACAGCCAGGGCGGTTGCGAGAGGAACCGCGTGGCACGACCGTGAGTTGGCTCGATTGTGACAAGCAAGTCTCGAGCTAAGAAGCCGCGTTCGCGGCCGGCGGCGAAAGGTGGGTCGACGAAGTTGTTCGTCGGCGTAGCGGGGTGGTCGATTCCGTCGAGATATCAATCGGAGCTTCCAGCTGAGGGTTCTCACCTCGAACGATACGCACAGCGCCTGAGTGCGGTCGAGATCAACAGCTCGTTCTATCGCCACCATCGTGCGCAGACGTACGCTCGCTGGGCGCAGAGCGTTCCGAAGGGCTTCCGATTCGCGGTCAAGGCGCCGCAGGCATTCACGCACGAGGGTTCGCTTGCTGCTCGCGCGGATGTGCTCGGACAGTTTGCGGAAGAGATTGCTGGCCTGGGCGAGAAGCTCGGCGTGATTCTCGTGCAATTGCCACCGAAGCTGGAGTTCGATGCCGTGGCGACGCGTCGTTTCTTCCGATCGATGCGCAAACGAATCGATGTGCGGTACGCGTGTGAGCCGCGCCATCCGAGTTGGGGCGCCGAGCGAGCCGATCGTTTGCTCACCGAGCTATCTGTGGCCCGCGTCGCGGCCGATCCGCCGTTATGGCCGGGCGGGAATCAGCCTGGTGGCGATCGCAGATGCGTGTACTTCCGATGGCATGGCCAGCCGAAAAAGTACTTCTCCGACTACGGTCGCGAGTGCCTCGCCATGCTTCAGCAGCAGATCATGGCGGCGAAGGCATCGGAAGCATGGGCGATCTTCGACAACACCGCCCATGGATATGGGTTAGGAAATGCGCTGTCGCTCACGAGCGCATTACTGCGCCGACGCCGTCGCCGCCGTTCCTAACGGCAGCGCCCGGCCACCGGAGACTTTGGCCCAGTCGAGCTCTCGTTTGACGTGGCCTTGCTCGTCGACGGACAACAATCCTGTCATGCCTGGAATCGCGTGCGCGCTGCCGGTTTGGCCGGCCTTGAGCAGGGGCACGATGCGGCAGGCGTCGAAGCCGAAAGCATACAAACGGCCGCGGCCTCGGGCGCGGACGGGCCAGTGGCGCGTGAGGGCGCTACGAAGCTGAGTCGAAGCGGCGTCGGGGGAAATGACCCACGGCATATCTGGAAAGATCACGCCTTCCAGATCGTTGTTTGCTTGCGTGTCCGGCTCGAAGATGTCCGAAGTTGCATAGATGGGCAGGTCGCCGGCCAGATGAAATTTCAGGCCCGGACGAATCGAACGACCCTGCACCGGCTGCGCGCCGACAAAGATGAACTGCGCGTCACCGCGACGGCGCGGTTCGAACTCCATCCGGGTGCCGAGCGCGGTGAACAGTGAATTGGCGCGAGCACGGCTCTCGTCGATCAGCAACAGATCGGTAATGGGTTGCGAGAAGTCCCGCGCCGACGGGTCATAAAACGTCAGGCCCGCGATCTGTCCGCCCAACGTTTTCAGCTCGGTGTCGAACGCACGAAACACGCGCTGACCCCATTCGTTGTTCGGCAACAGCACCAACCCTCGCATGCGGCCGTCTGCAGTCACGCGTTGCGCAACCTGCCGTGCTTCTTCTTCCGGATCGAGCGAATACTGGAACAACAACGGCGGCGAAGAAACATTGTCCGCGGTCTGATTCAGCGTGAGCGTGAGCACGGAGACCTCGCCCGAGGTCGCAATTGCCGTTACTTCTTCCTTGGTCAGCGGGCCGACGACGAACTGCGCGCCATCGGCAACAGCTTTGCGATAGGCGGTGGTCGCGCCCATCTCCGCCGAGTCATAAACATTCAACATCGGCCGACGGCTCGCCTCCTGCTGCAGCAAAGCCGCGAGGAAACCATCGCGAACCGCCATGCCTGCGGCCTGCTGACGACCCGACAGCGGCAGAATCAGCGCGATCTGGGTCGGATAATCCAGCCCGACGCTCAACTGAGGCAGCACGTCTTCGGAGATCAACGAATTCGCCGGATGGGTCGGATAGCGATTGCGCCACTGCGCGATGTCTTCGTTCGCGGAGAACGGATTGCGAGCAGTCACGAGCGCCGCGCGACCCAGGTCGAGCCAGCCTGCGAGTGTCGTGCTCGCGCCGGCCGGAGGTGTGAAGTCAGCGTTGCCGGCCGCGCTCTTTTGCAAGCCCTGCCAGATCATGCGCTGGTTGGCGCGAATATCTTCCTTGCTCGTCAGCGCACGCTCGCGCTCGAGTGCGGCACTGATTGCCGCAGCCGGCCGGCTCAGCGCAAACAACGAGCGGGCGCGAAGTTCGAGCACATCGGAAGACAATTCGCTGGGAACCGGCTGAGGAATGCGATCCAGCTCGGCGAGCGCCTTGTCGCCCCTGCCGCCACGCAGTGCCAGCTCGGCAGTCACGAGTGAGCGCAAACCGAAATCAGCGCGAGGCAGCGACGCGCTGACTTGATTCAACAGCGTCGTGGCTTGGGCCGTGTCGTCACCTCGAACGTATTCACGAGCAGCGCGCAGCAGGAAGCGATCGCGCAAGTCGCCAGGCGACTGTGCAGCCAGAGCTTCGTACACGCGGGCGGCGCCCTTGTAGTCGCCCTTTCCAGACAGGGCTTCGGCCTGATCGACTTGCCGGTCGGCGACGACGCTCGGGGTTTCCGGGGCGACGGGTGTGACTTCGCATGCGGTGAGGCCGATCGCCAGTATGATGGTGGCGATGCCATTCATCGCAAATCGAGCCGTCTTTGTGCCATTCATTTCCACTGCAACCTCTCGGCGTGAGCCGCGGACGGCATTATATAGGGCAACTGCATGAGCGCTGGTTTTAGCACCGAATCTGCGGTGGCGGCCGGCACGCTCTACGTCGTGGCCACGCCGATAGGCAATCTCGGCGACCTCAGCGCGCGGGCGCGCGAGGTGTTGTCGGGCGTTCAGCTGATCGCAGCCGAAGATACGCGGCACACCCGACAAATGTTGCAAGCATTCGGGATCGATACTGCGCTTACTTCGTTGCACGAGCACAACGAGATGCACAAGAGCGAGACGCTCATCACACGTTTGCTCGCCGGGGAATCCATCGCGCTGGTTTCGGATGCGGGCACGCCGCTGATCAGCGATCCAGGCTTCGACCTCGTCGCAACGGCTCGCGCCCGTGGTGTTTCGATTGCAGTTGTGCCCGGACCGTGCGCGGCCATCGCGGCGTTGTCGATTGCGGGTCTGCCGACCGATCGATTCGCTTTCGAAGGCTTTTTGCCCGCGAAAAACGCAGCTCGCGTGTCTCGGCTACGAGCATTGGCGAGCGAACAACGTACGATGATCTTCTACGAGGCGCCGCATCGCCTGTCCGAAGTTCTGCGCGATATGGCGGCGGAATTGGGCGGCGAGCGTTCAGCCTCGGTGAGTCGCGAGCTCACCAAGCGTTTCGAGACGACATACACCGGCACTCTTGCGCAGCTGTGCGAAATCGCCGAAAAAAATGCCGATATGTCACGCGGCGAAATCGTCATCGTCGTCAGTGGCAACCCCAGCGAAGCGAGTGCTGCGCAGTGCTTGAGTGCAGACCAGCTGCTACGCGCGCTGATGGAAGAGCTCTCTCCGTCGCAGGCCGCGAAAGTAGCGGCAAAGCTCAGCGGCGAGAAGCGCAGCGACCTTTATGCGCGCGCCATGCAGTTGAGCGGCGGCAAACGCGACGAATAAGTCTGTATCATGCGCGGCGGAGTCGGCCAGACAACCGCTGCTCTTGCTTGCAAGGGTGGAGGAAAGTCCGGGCTCCCAGGGCAAGGCGCCAGGTAACGCCTGGGGGACGTGAGTCCACGGAAAGTGCAACAGAAAGCAAACCGCCTAAGCGCGCGGCTTCGGCCACGCGACGGTAAGGGTGAAAGGGTGCGGTAAGAGCGCACCGCGCCGGTGGCAACACTCGGTGGCACGGTAAACCCCGCCCGGAGCAAGACCAAATAGGGGAGCGCGCGGTCAGTCCTCGGACTGGCCGCATGTGTGGCCCACACAGACTCCCGGGTAGGTCGCTGGAGGTACGCGGTGACGCGTATCGCAGATGAATGGTTGTCCACGACAGAACCCGGCTTATCGGCCGACTCCTTTTTCTTTTCGCTCCCAGCTGTTGCTGGAGCTGGCTACTAACGCTGCCCACGCTTCCGGGCACCCGAGCCAACGCCAGAGGCGGAGGACAGGGCGGGGTCCCTCCTTCCGGCAGCTTTTCGGCACGGGGATGGGGTCGAAACCGCAGGGCTCATCATGGACGTGCGGTGAGGAGCGCAATGCGCTCCGGCCGGCGCCCCGGTGCCGGAAGGAGGGGCCCCGCCCTGGCCTTCGCCCGCCACCGACGCCTCCGCACAGAAGCGTTAAATTTTAATAAATGTTGCTCAGGTCAAAGCCTCCTTAGAAGGCCGACTTAACCGTAACTGTCGATAAATTCCTGACGAACCTCGCGGCCACAATCGGCCCGATTTCGGCCCCGAAACGGCCGCCCTCCGCCCCGCGATTGCGCATTTCCGCGGCTTAAGGTTTTCCCTGTACTGGTTGGAATCACAGGTGGGGACAAACCCTGGTACTCGTGCCGCGGCACGCAAAGAACGTTTGCTAACCCACTGATTTCTGTCAGACCGCTTTTGTCCAGTTTCCGGGTGGGTCCCAGCTTAGCGTTCTAAGTGCCTGTCGCTAAACAGGAAATGCCCCAGATTTTTTTGACCCGCGAGACCACGGTACCTATAGTGCAACTCGGTGGGAAAAAGTGGGAATGCGTGGGTTAGTGGGGCATGTTCAGGGGCGCCAACAAGGTCACTCTCGATAGCAAAGGTCGGCTAGCCATGCCGACGCGCTATCGCGAGCGCATCGTGGAGCGCTCCAACGGCCGGCTGATCGCAACCGTCGATCGCGCCGACCGGTGTCTGCTCATTTATCCGCTGCCGGAGTGGGAAGAGATCGAGCTGAAGCTGCGTCGTTTGCCGACCTTGAATCCGGTCGCGCGGCGCTTGCAGCGCTTGATGATCGGTCACGCCACTGATCTGGAGCTGGACACCAGCGGCCGCATCCTGATTCCACCGAGCTTGCGTGAGTACGCGACGCTGTCGCGGACCGCGATGCTGATCGGTCAGGGCAACCGGTTCGAGCTGTGGGACGAGGCGTTGTGGAACGACAGCCGCGAGCAGTGGCTGAAGGTCGACGAAACCGCCGAGGAGCTGCCCCCCGAACTCGAATCGCTGTCGTTGTAAGGCCCCGGTCATGTTGTCGCACACGCCGGTGCTTCTGCAGGAAGTGCTGGCCGCGCTCGATATTCGCGAGGGCGGCCGCTATCTCGACGCCACGTTCGGTCGCGGCGGCCACAGCGCCGCGATTCTGGAGCGAGTCGGGCCGCAGGGAGCGCTGATCGCATTCGATCGGGACCCGGCGGCGATCGCGGCCGGGCGCGAACGCTTCGCCAACGATGGGCGGATGACTTTGGTGAGCAGTGCGTTTTCGCGGTTGGGCTCGGTAGTCACGCAGATGGGGCTGGAAGGCGCCATCGACGGCGTGCTGCTCGATCTGGGCGTGTCGTCGCCACAGCTGGACGACGCCGCGCGAGGTTTCAGCTTCACGCAGGACGGGCCGCTCGACATGCGCATGGATGTTTCATCCGGCATGACCGCCGCGGAGTTCGTTGCGAAGGCGCCGGAGCACGAGATCGCTCGCGTCATTCGAGATTTTGGTGAGGAAAAGTTTGCGAAGCGCATTGCGCACGCCATCGTGAATGCGCGGCGTGAGGCGCCGATCGTCACTACGTTGCAGCTCGCGCAAATCGTTTCGCAGGCGAACCCCAAGTGGGAGCCGGGCAAACATCCGGCGACGCGTACGTTTCAGGCCATTCGTATTCAAGTGAACCACGAGTTCGAGGAAATCCGCGCCGCGTTGGCCGGCAGCCTCATTGCACTGGCGCCGCACGGGCGGTTGTGCGCCATCAGTTTTCATTCGCTCGAAGACAACATCGTCAAACGTTTCATGCAGGAACAGTCGCAGGAAGATCCCGTGTACGCCGGCTTGCCCGACGTGCCTGCGCACGCCCGTCCGAAACTGCGCCGCATCGGCAAGCCGATTCACCCGAGCGAAGCGGAAGTCGCCGCCAATCCGCGCGCCCGCAGCGCGGTGCTGCGAGTGGCGGAAAGGGTGGCTGCATGAGCGCTCGCATTGCCATGCCAGTGTTGGGAGTGGCGCTGTTGGGCGCCGCGATTGCCGTCGTGTGGAGCAAGCACGAGCAGCGCAGCTTGTTCATCGAGCTGCAGCGTCTGCACGCGGAGCGCGACCGGCTCGAAATCGAATGGGGCCAGCTGAAGCTGGAGCAGAGCGCCTTTGCGACGCACGGCCGAGTGGAACAGACCGCTCGCGTCAATTTGCAGATGGTCGTGCCGCGGCCCGATGAAGTGCGGATCGTGAAGCCATGATCCGTCGCGACGAAACCAAGAACTTTTCTCCCGAGCAGTACCGAGGTCGCCTGCGATTCGTGCTCGGCACGCTGGTGCTGATCGCGACCGGCCTGCTCGCGCGCGCGGTGGATTTGCAGGTACTCGATGAAGGGTTCCTGGAAGGTCAGGGCGACGCTCGTTACACCCGCATCGCCAAACTGACCGCGAATCGTGGCGGCATCTACGACCGCAACGGCGAACCATTGGCTGCCAGCATGCCGGTGGATACTGTGTGGGCCAATCCGCCCGAAGTGATGAAGGCCGCGGATCAGATCCCGAGCCTGGCCGAAGCACTGAATCGCGACAAGCGATGGCTGACGCAGCTCATCACCAGCAACCTGGATCGCGAGTTCGTTTATCTGGTGCGCCACATGCGCCCGAGCGATGCCGCGAAGGTCAAGGAACTGAAGATTCCCGGCGTGTACCTGCAGCGCGAATACCAGCGCTTCTACCCGGCCGGCGAAGTCACGGGCCATCTGCTCGGCTTCACCAAGAAGTATGACGACATCGGCCAGGAAGGACTGGAGCTGGCGTACGACCGTTGGCTCGGCGCGGAAGCCGGTGCCAAGCGCGTCATTCAGGATCGTCTCGGCCGCACGGTGGAAGACGTGGAGAGCATCCGCGCGCCGCATCCGGGTGGCGATCTCATTACCAGCATCGATCTGCGCATCCAGTACCTGGCCTATCGCGAACTGAAGGCAGCGGTTCAGGAATACGGCGCCAAGGCCGGCACGGTCATCGTGCTCGATATCGAGACCGGCGAAGTGCTGGCCATGGTCAATCAGCCGGCTTACAACCCGAACGATCGGGATCAGGTCGCGGCTTCGCGTTATCGCAACCGCGCTGCCACCGACATCTTCGAGCCCGGGTCGAGCATCAAGCCATTCATCGCCGCTGCCGGGGTCACGAGCGGGCGCTATCACGGCAACACCATCATCGACACTTCGCCGGGTTTCGTGCAGGTGGGCATCAAACGAATTCCAGACAAGCACAACCTGGGTCCAATCACGCTGGCGACGGTGCTGGCGAAATCGAGCAACGTCGGCATGACCAAGATGGCGATGAGCCTGCCGCCCAAGTCCATGTACGACACGCTGACCGCGTTCGGCTTCGGAGAGGTCACCGGCAGCGGCTTTCCGGGAGAGTCGGCCGGTTTGCTCAATGAATACTCGCACTGGCGCAAGATCGGCCAGGCGACCATCTCTTATGGATATGGTTTGTCAGTCACGCCGCTGCAGCTGGTGCGCGCCTACGCGACACTCGGCGCATATGGCGTAAAGCGGCCGGTGACGTTGCGCAAAGTCGAAGAGCCCGTGCCGGGCGAGCAAGTCATCGATCCGCGCGCCGCCAAAGAATTGCTGGAGATGATGGAGTCGGTGGTCTCGATGGAAGGCACCGGCAAGCGTGCCTCGCTGATCGGCTATCGAGTTGCCGGCAAGACCGGCACTGCATGGACCGCCGATGCCGGCGCGTATTCCAGCGAACGCTACAAATCATCGTTCGGTGGCGTGGTGCCGGCGAGCCATCCGCGTCTTGCTGCGCTGGTCGTGATCGATGAGCCGACCGGCGATCGAAAGAACGGCGGCGACGTCGCCGCGCCCGTGTTCGCCAATGTGATGGCGGGCGCGTTGCGCTTGATGGGTGTACCTCCCGACGGTCTCGACCGAGTGCCTGCCACGACGCTGGTACAGGCCAATCCATGAGGACAGCCGCTGCAAAGATCACCATGAACAGCCGGGCCGACAACGTGCGTACCAAGAATCTGCGGGAGCTGCTCGCGGACAGCGGCGTGTCGTCCGTTGATTTCGTGCCGCCGGATCTGGAGATCACCGATCTCACACTCGACAGCCGCGCGGTGGCGCCGGGCGCCGCGTTCGTTGCGCTTCCCGGAACGCGTACTCATGGCATCGGCTTCGCGGCGCAGGCTGTGAACGCCGGTGCTGCCGCCATTCTGTGGGAGCCGGTCGAAGGCGTGATTCCGCCGCGTCTGCCCGAGGACGTGCCGCTGATCGGCATTCCCAGGCTCACGGCCTGGCTGGGCGCGATTGCGGATTGGTTCTTCGACGCCCCGTCGGCGAGCGTGCGTGTCATTGGTGTCACGGGCACCAATGGAAAAACGACTACGGCGCACGTGATCGCCGCCGCCTTGCAACAGTTGAATATGACTTCCGCCTACGCCGGCACGCTGGGCTATGGCCGCGTCGGCGCCTTGCACTCGGGCTCGTTGACGACGCCGGATTGCATCACGGTTCATCGGCAGATCGCTGAACTCCGCGACGAAGGCGTGCGTTGCCTCGGCATGGAAGTTTCCTCGCATGCGCTCGAACAGCATCGCGTCAACGGCGTGCGGTTCGACACTGCGGTCTTCACCAACCTCACTCGCGATCATCTCGACTATCACGGCACGCTCGAAGCGTACGGCGAAGCCAAGGCGCATCTGTTCCGCTGGCCATCGCTGCGATATTCCATCGTCAA
This sequence comes from Peristeroidobacter agariperforans, assembly GCF_004138335.1. Classification (GTDB taxonomy): domain Bacteria; phylum Pseudomonadota; class Gammaproteobacteria; order Steroidobacterales; family Steroidobacteraceae; genus Steroidobacter; species Steroidobacter agariperforans. Next base: position 1,942,725 of record NZ_RYFW01000001.1, read on the forward strand.
CGTGGACGATGCGTTCGGTCGTGAGATCGCGACTCGAGTGGCGCACACCTGCCTGGTCGTGCTCAGTCGCGCCGGCCAGATCCAGCTGGATCCGCGTTGGCGCAGCGAGAAGGGCGAAGTGAAGCAATTGTTTGCTCGCCGCGTGACCGCCGCCCCGAACGGCCTCGATATCGAGTTCGACGGCAGCTGGGGCGCGGCGACACTGCGTTCGCGCTTCGTCGGCGACTTCAACGTCGAGAACCTGCTGACCGTGCTGGCGACCTTGCTGACCAGCGGCGTATCCGTGCAGGACGCGATTGGTGCGCTCGAGAAGTGCGGTCCGCCGCCGGGCCGCATGGAAACGATCACGGCGCCGAATCGGCCGCTCGCCATCGTCGACTACGCGCACACGCCGGACGCGTTGGAGAAAGCATTGCTGGCCGTGCGCAAGCATCGCACCGGCAAGTTGGTTTGTGTGTTCGGTTGCGGCGGCGACCGTGACGCGGGCAAGCGTCCCTTGATGGGCGCGATCGCCGAGCGTCTCGCCGATCGCATCATCATCACCGACGACAATCCGCGCACCGAGAACGGTGATGCGATCGTCGCCGACATCCTTAAAGGGTTGACTCGTCCCGAAGCCGCGACCGTCGAACGTGACCGCGCGGCTGCCATCCATCGCGCGATTGCCGAGAGTGCGGCGGCCGACGTGGTGCTGATCGCCGGCAAGGGGCACGAGGACTATCAGATCGTGGGAGCCGAGCGACGTTCGTTCAGCGACCACGAGCAGGCGCTGAATGCGCTTGGGAGGCAGTCATGATTGCCTGGAAACCGAGTGAGATCGTGAAGTGTGCGCAGGGCCAGCTGGTCGGCGCCGATCGTGCGTTCACGAGCGTCTCCACCGACACGCGCACCATCAAGCCGGGCGCGTTGTTCGTCGCGCTGAGCGGGCCGTCGTTCGATGGTCATGATTTCGTCGCGACCGCGGCTCAGAACGGGGCGGCCGCCGCGTTGGTGGCGAAGCAGTTGCCCGTGGACGTTCCACAGATCGTCGTCGCCGACCCATTGGCGGCGTTGTCCGCGTTCGCGCGTGAGTGGCGACGTCAGTTCCCGATTCCCGTGGTCGGCGTGACGGGCAGCAACGGCAAGACGACGACCAAGGAGTTGATCGGCTCCATTCTGTCGCAGCGTGGCCCGACGCTCGTGACCCGGGGCAACTTGAACAATCACATCGGCGTGCCGCTGACGCTGCTCGAGCTGACCAAGGAGCATCGCTTCGCGGTCATCGAGATGGGCGCGAATCACGTCGGTGAGATCGCCCATCTCGCCTCGCTTGCCGAGCCGACGGTCGGCATCGTGACCAATGCGGGCGCCGCGCACCTCGAAGGGTTCGGCAGCCTGGACGGCGTCGCGACCGGCAAGGGCGAAATGTTTCAGGCGCTGCCGTTCGAAGGCGTCGCGGTCATCAATGCCGACGACAAATATGCGTGGCAGTGGCGCGATGCGAGCGCGGCCGATCGCATCCTGACGTTTGGCTTCGAACAGCCCGCCGATTTCATGGCGCACAAGGTCCGCGAGGTGAACTCGCCGTCCGGCTTCCGTATCGACTTCGATCTGGTGACGCCGGATGGCACGCTCGCTGCGACAGTCCCGCTCGCCGGTCTGCACAACCTGCGCAACGCGCTGGGCGCGGCCGCAGCTGCATGCGCAGCCGGTACGCCGGCCGAGCAGATCGTCAAAGGTCTGGCGGCGATGAAGACGGTCGCGGGCCGGCTCGAATTGAAGCCTGCCATCAACGGCGCGTTCATCGTCGACGATTCCTATAACGCCAACCCCAGCTCGCTCAAAGCGGGTCTCGATGCGATGAAGAGCTTTGCCGGGACGCGCTGGCTGGTGTTGGGGGAAATGAAAGAGCTGGGCAATGCGAGCAACGAACTGCACGCCGAAGTCGGTCGCTATGCGCGGCAGGCGGGTATCGAGCGGCTGCTCGCCATCGGCGAGGGCTCGCGCTTCTCGGTGGAGGCGTTCGGTCGCGGCGGCCAATGGTTCGCCGACATCGATGCGTTGATTCGCGATGCCAAGGCGTCGCTGACCAGCGGGGTCGCGGTACTTATTAAAGGGTCGCGAGCGAATCGGTTGGAGCGCGTGTCGGCGGCACTGTCCGCGACGCCGCCTGGCAACATCAACGGCCATCATTAAGAGCACAACTACTTAAATGCTGCTGTACCTCACCAAACAGCTCGCACTCCTGGAAGGCGCGTTTCGCGTTTTCCAGTACCTGACGCTGCGCGCGATTCTGGCCGCGCTGACGGCGCTGGTGATCTCGTTCCTGATCGGCCCGTGGATGATCAACAAGCTGCAGGTGAACCAGATCGGCCAGCGCGTGCGCGACGAGGGTCCGAAGACCCATTTGCCGAAGGCCGGCACGCCGACCATGGGCGGCCTGCTGATTCTGGTCGCGATCACGTTCAGCACGCTGCTGTGGGCCGATCTGAGCAACCGCTTCGTGTGGGTCACGCTGCTGGTGACGCTGGCGTTCGGCCTGATCGGCTTCTGGGACGACTATCTGAAGCTGGTGGTCGGCAACAGCCGCGGCCTGATCGCGAGATACAAATATTTCTGGCAGTCGGTCGCGGGCCTGAGCTGCGCGATCGCCCTGTACATGACGGCCAAGTCGCCGGCCGAGACGGCGTTGTATGTGCCGCTGTTCAAGCAGGTCGTGATTCCGCTCGGCGTCTGGTACGTCGCGCTCGCTTACTTCGTCGTGGTCGGCACCAGCAACGCGGTGAATCTCACCGACGGCCTGGACGGTCTGGCCATCATGCCGGCGGTTCTGGTGGGTGGAGCATTGGGGGTGTTCGCCTATGCGACAGGCAATGCAGTGTTCTCGGGCTATCTCGGCATTCCTTTCATCGAGGGCACCGGTGAAATACTGGTGTTCTGCGCGACGCTGGTCGGCGCAGGTCTCGGCTTTCTCTGGTTCAACACCTATCCCGCGCAAGTGTTCATGGGCGACATTGGCGCCCTCGCGCTCGGTGCGGCACTAGGCATCGTCGCCGTCATCGTGCGCCAGGAGATCGTCCTGTTCGTGATGGGCGGCGTGTTCGTGATGGAAACGGTATCGGTGATGCTGCAGGTGGCCTCGTTCAAGCTCACCGGCAAGCGCATCTTCCGCATGGCGCCGATCCATCACCACTTCGAGCTCAAGGGCTGGGCCGAGCCCAAGGTCATCGTGCGCTTCTGGATCATCTCCGTGATCCTGGTGCTCATCGGTCTTGCGACGTTGAAGGTGCGCTAACGCCATGACGCAGCAGCAGCGCGGACGTTCGATCGTCGTCGGCTTGGGCCGGACGGGGTTGTCGTGCGCGCGTTATTTGCAGTCTCGCGGCTTGAGCTTCGCTGTCACTGACAGTCGCGCGGCGCCGCCTGAGTCTTTGGCGCTGAAGACACTCGCGCCGGCAGCGGAAGTGCGTTTCGGAGGCTTCGATGAAGCGTTGCTCGACGGCGCGTCGCAGATCGTGGCGTCGCCGGGCGTGTCGCTGAAAGAGCCTTTCTTGATGAGTGCCGCCGTGCGTGGCATTCCGATCGTCGGCGACATCGAGTTGTTCGTGCGCGAGGCCAAGGCGCCGATCGCGGCGATCACGGGCACGAATGGCAAGAGCACGGTCACGACGCTCGTCGGCCTCATGGCGAACGCTGCGGGTCGGCGCGCCATCACCGGCGGCAACCTCGGCCGGCCGGCCTTGGAGTTGCTCGACGATCCCGTGCCCGAGTTGTACGTCCTGGAGCTGTCGAGCTTCCAACTGGAGACGACGCTGTCGCTGCGAGCCGCGGCTGCCGCTGTGTTGAACGTGACGCCAGATCACATGGATCGTTACGCGACGATCGAAGAATACGCCGCCGCGAAAGAACGCATCTTCCAACGCGCTCAGGCCGCCATCGTGAACATGGACGACATCGCAGTCCGCTCCATGCGCTACCAGTCGTCGCGCGTGTTCGGCTTCAGCCTGCGTGCCGATGGGGCAGCGGATTACTACGTGCATCACCAAGGCGATGACGTGGTGCTCATGCACGGCCGCGAGCGAATGATCGCGATGTCGGAGCTGAAGATTCGCGGCCTGCACAACGCGGCCAATGCATTGGCGTCGATCGCCATGTGCGATGCGCTCAACTTGTCGCGTCCCGCTTGTCTGCAGGCGCTGCGTGACTTCGCTGGACTGCCGCACCGTTCGCAGTGGGTTGCCGACGTGAAAGGGGTGCGCTTCGTCGATGACTCGAAGGGCACGAACGTCGGCGCAACGCTCGCGGCGGTGGCGGGCATGCCAGGTTCGTTGGTGTTGATCGCCGGCGGTCAGGGCAAAGGTCAGGACTTCGAGCCGCTCGCTCAGGCGTTTCGCGGCAAAGTCCGGCACGTCGTGCTCCTCGGTCAAGATGCCAGGTTGCTAGACGCGGCCTTACGAGGTGTAGCGAGCACCGAGTTCGCGAAAGATATGAATGAGGCCGTGCAGTCCGCTGCGAATGCGGCGCGTCCGGGCGAGACGGTATTGCTGTCGCCCGCGTGCGCGAGCCTCGACATGTTCCGGGACTACGGTCATCGCGGCGATGTGTTCGCCGCTGCGGTGAAGGGGTTGCAGGCATGAGCGCTGTACCTCTGGCATTCGCGCGCAACAACGGGCGTCCGCGACGTTTCGCGTTCGATCCGGTGCTGTTGCTGACCATCGGCGGCATCTTGCTGCTCGGGCTGGTGATGATGACGTCCGCGTCCATCAGCATCGCCGACAAGCAACTGCAGGACCCGCTCTATTTTTTGGAGCGTCAGCTCTATGGCGTGGGCTTCGGCGTGCTCGGCGCGATGATCATGATGTCCATTCCCACGGCCGTTTGGGAAAAGCTGGCCATGCCGCTGCTGCTGGTCGGCTTCATTTTCCTGTTGGCAGTGCTGATCCCCGGCCTGGGTCACGAAGTGAACGGCAGCCGCCGCTGGCTGCGTGCCGGGGTCATGAACTTCCAGGCGTCCGAGCTGGCTCGCGTGCTACTACTTATATATCTGTGCAGCTACGTCGTGCGGCGGCAGGGCGAGTTGAAGGAAGAACTGAAGGGATTCCTCAAGCCGCTGGGCGTGCTCATGGGCGCTTCGGCTCTGCTGCTTATGGAACCCGACTTCGGTGCGGCGACCGTGCTGATGGCTACCGGCCTTGGCGTGCTGTTCCTCGCCGGCGTGAAGCTGCGTCACTTCCTTGCGCTCGTCGCGATCGCCGCCGCGGGCATGGCGGTGATTGCGGTGACCTCGGCCTATCGATTGAAGCGTCTGACCGCGTTCATGGATCCGTGGGCCGATCCATTCAACTCCGGTTTCCAGCTGACCCAGTCGCTGATCGCCATCGGTCGCGGCGAGTTGTTCGGCGTCGGCCTCGGCTCCAGCGTGCAGAAACTTTTCTACCTGCCCGAAGCGCACACCGACTTCGTGTTCGCCGTGCTCGCGGAGGAGTTGGGTCTGGCAGGCGTGATCGTCACGTTGGGCCTGTTCGTGCTGCTGGTGTGGCGCAGCTTTTATATCTCGCGCATCGCGTCCGAGGCCGGGCTGGCGTTCCAGGCGTACTGCGCGGCGGCGTTCGGCATCTGGCTGGCGTTGCAGACCTTCATCAACGTCGGCGTGAACATGGGCATCCTGCCGACCAAGGGATTGACCCTGCCGCTCATGTCTTACGGCGGCTCGAGCGTCATGGTGACGCTCGGCTGGCTGGGTTTCCTCATGCGCATTCATCACGAGGCACAGACGTCGGGTCGCCTCGCCGTGTCGCGTCCTGCTCGCCGTGCGCGAGAGGAGAGTGACGAATGAAGCGCACGGTGCTGATCATGGCCGGCGGAACAGGCGGGCACGTGTTTCCGGCGCTCGCTGCTGCTCGCGTCTTGCGTGAACGCGGTTTCGAGCCCGTGTGGCTGGGAACGAGAAAGGGTTTGGAAGCAAAGCTGGTCCCGCCTGCGCAGATCGAGATCGAGTGGATCTCGATGAGCGGTCTGCGTGGCAAGGGCGCGGCGACGTTGTTGCTCGCGCCATTCAAGGTGGTGCAGTCGATCTGGCAAAGCCTGCAAGTCATTCGCAGGCGCAACCCCGTTGTGGTGCTCGGCTGCGGCGGCTTCGTGGCGGGCCCGGGTGGCGTGGCTGCATGGCTGACGCGTCGGCCGCTGGTCATTCACGAGCAGAACGCCGTCGCGGGCATGACGAATCGTATGCTGGCGAAGCTCGCGGGTCGCGTGCTCGAAGCTTTTCCAAAGAGTTTTCCCTCCGGCATGCGTGCCGAGCAGGTGGGCAACCCGGTGCGACGTGAGATCGCCGCGATCGCTCCGCCCGAGCAGCGCTTTGACGGTCGTACAGGGCCGATTCGTTTGCTCATCATCGGCGGCAGCCAGGGCGCGATGAAGCTCAACGCAACGGTGCCGGCGGCGCTCGCGACCGTCGATGTTACGTCTCGTCCCGTTGTAATTCACCAGGCCGGCGAGCGTCACTTGCCGGTCGTGCGCGAGACTTATGAGAAGCACGGCGTGCAGGCTGACGTTCGTGCCTTCATCACTGACATGGCCGAAGCGTATAGCTGGGCCGACGTGGTGGTGTGTCGTTCCGGCGCGATGACGGTGTCGGAGTTGGCGGCGGCAGGATTGCCGGCCATCTTCGTGCCGTTCGCCGCTGCCGTCGACGATCATCAAACGCTCAACGCGAAGTTTCTGGTCGATGCCCAGGCGGGCGTCTCGATCGCCGAGCGCGATCTCACGCCGGAACGGCTCGCGCAGGAGCTCAACAAAATACTGAGCGGCGGACGTGAGCAACTGAAAGCGATGGCCATGCGCGCCCGCTCGGTTGCGATCACGGATGCTGACGTGCGTCTCGCGGACGCATGCGTGGCCGCTGCAGGAGGTGCCGCATGAAAGATCGCATGCGCCGCATTCACAACATCCATTTCGTAGGCATCGGCGGCAGCGGCATGGGCGGCATCGCTGAAGTGCTGCTGAACCTGGGCTATCAAGTCCAAGGCAGCGACCTGAAGCCGAACGGCGTCACGCAGCGGCTGGCGAAGCTCGGCGCGCAGATCAAGATCGGCCACGCGGCGGAGAACGTCGGCAAGGCGGACGTGCTCGTCGTCTCGACCGCCGTGCAAGCGGACAACCCCGAGGTCATCGAAGCGAAGTCGCGTCGCCTGCCCATCGTGCAGCGTGCGGTGATGTTGGGCGAGCTGATGCGCTTCCGTTATTCCGTCGCGGTTGCCGGCACGCACGGCAAAACCACGACGACGAGTATGGTCGCGTCGATTCTCGCCGAGGGCGGCCTGGATCCGACCTTCGTCATTGGCGGCCGCTTGAAGAGCGCCGACAGCAACGCGCGCCTGGGCGCCGGCAAATATCTCGTGGCCGAAGCCGACGAGAGCGACGCGTCGTTCATGCACCTGCAGCCGATGATTTCGATCGTCACCAACGTGGACAACGATCATCTCGGCACGCACGAAGGCGACTTCGAGCGGTTGAAGCAGAGCTTCGTCGATTTCCTGCACAACTTGCCGTTCTATGGCCTGGCTGTGGTGTGCGCGGACGATCCGGTCGCGAAGAGCTTGTTGCCGCGGATCAATCGTCCGTTCGTGACTTATGGCATCGACAGTCCAGAGGCCGACCTGCGCGCTGTGAACATCCAGCGAGAGGGCGTGCAGACGCGCTTCGACGTGGAGCGTCGCGGCTCGTCGCAGAAGCTGTCGGTGCAGTTGAACCTGCCGGGACGACACAACGTGCTCAACTCGCTGGCGGCGATCGCTGTCGCGAAGGAGCTGGAAGTGAACGATGCGGCGATCCAGTCCGCGCTCGCGTCGTTCCATGGCGTCGATCGTCGCTTGCAGCAGTACGGCGATGTGGAGACGTCGGCGGGCAAGGTCACGATCATCGATGACTACGGTCATCACCCGACCGAGCTTGCGGCGACGCTCGAAGCAATCCGCCAGGGGTGGCCGAATCGTCGCATCCTGCTGGCGTTCCAGCCGCATCGTTACACCCGTACGCGCGATCTGCTCGATGACTTCGCTCGTGTGCTGGCCGCAAACGCCGACGCGCTCATCGTCACTGAAGTTTATGCGGCCGGTGAACCGCCGATCGCGGGGGCCGACGGCAAGGCGATCTGTCGTGCCGTGCGTTCGCACGGCCGGGTCGAGCCCGTGTTCGTCGACAAGATCGAAGAACTGCCGCGCGCGTTGATCCAAATCGCTCGCGATGGCGACGTGATCGTGACCATGGGCGCCGGCACCATCGGCAGCCTGGCGCCAGAACTGCCGGCTGCGCTGACCTCTTTGTCGGCCGAGCGGAGGCAACCGTGAACGCGTTGTCGCTGCCGCCTGATTTTGAAGGACGCGTCCAACGCGACGAGCCGATGTCGAAGCACACGTCGTGGCACGTGGGCGGGCCGGCGGATCTGTTCTTTTCGCCCCTCGACGCGACCGACGTGTCCGGCTTCTTGCAAGGGCTGGAGCCCGGCACGCCGGTGATGTGGATCGGCCTGGGCAGCAACTTGCTGGTTCGCGACGGCGGCGTGCGTGGTGCAGTGATCGAGACGCACGGCATCTTCGATGAGCTGGAGCGCCGTAGCGACAACGACGTTTGGTGTGGCAGCGGCGTCGCCTGCGCGAAGCTCGCCAAACAGTGCATCAAGTGGGGCTTGGGGCCAGCGGAATTCTTCGCGGGCATTCCCGGCACCCTGGGCGGTGCATTGGCGATGAATGCGGGCGCGTTCGGCGGCGAAACGTGGAAGCACGTCGTGTCGGTCGCGACCATCGATCGCAACGGCGTGCGTCATGAGCGCCCGGCATCCGACTACAACGTTGGCTATCGCCACGTCGAAGGTCCGAAAGACGAATGGTTTCTCGGCGCGCTACTACGCTTCGAGCTACGCCCTGGTGTGAGCAACGACGACATTCGTCAGTTGCTCGCCAAGCGCAAGGCGACGCAGCCGATTCAGGAGTGGTCGTGCGGCTCGGTGTTTACAAATCCGCCGGGCAATCACGCCGCGCGACTGATCGAGGCGTGCGGACTGAAAGGTTTTCGCATCGGCGGCGCACGAGTGTCGGAGATGCACGCGAACTTCATCGTCAACGACGGCACGGCGAGTGCTGCCGATATCGAGCAGTTGATTCGTCACGTGCAACAGACGGTGGAACAAAAACACGGTGTGCGACTCAACACTGAGGTGCGCATCGTCGGCGAGGTGAGTCATGGCTGAAGCAAACAAGCCAAAATCCAATAGTCTCGCGCCGAGGCGCGTCAGCAACGCGCGTGACTTCGGTCGCGTCGCCGTGCTGATGGGCGGCACGTCGAGCGAGCGTGAAGTGTCGCTGGATAGCGGCAGCAATTGTCTGGATGCGCTGAAGCGCCAGGGCGTCGACGCTTATAAGGTCGATGGCATCGCCGCGCTCGTCGATGAGCTGGTGAACAAGCGCTGCGATCGCGTGTTCAACATCCTGCACGGTCATGCGGGCGGCGGTGAGGACGGCGTCCTGCAAGGCTTGCTCGACGCGTTCGCCATTCCGTACACCGGTTCGGATGTCTTGGGCTCGGCGCTGTCGATGGACAAGATTCGCACCAAGCAGGTGTGGCTGTCTCTCGGTCTGCCGACGCCGCGTTATGCACGCCTGTCTCGCAACAGCGATGTGGCGGCGGCCGCGCGCGATCTTGGCCTGCCGGTGATCGTGAAGCCGGCGTGCGAGGGCTCGAGCGTCGGCGTGACTCGCGTGTTCAAAGAAGCGGATCTCAAGCAGGCGGTCGATCTCGCCGCCCGCTATCAAGGCGAGATGCTGATGGAGCAGTTGATCGTCGGCGATGAGCTGACGGTTGCTGTGCTCGGCGACACGGCGTTGCCGAGCATTCGCATCGTGCCGGCGGGCGAGTACTACGACTATCACGCCAAGTACAAAGCCGAGGACACGCAGTACATCTGCCCGGGTCTGCAAGGCGCAGCCGAAGACGAGATTCGTGCGCTCGCGCTCGAAGCGTTCCGCACCGCTGGCTGTTACGGCTGGGGCCGCGTCGACGTAATGCGCGACCGCGCCAGCGGCAAGTTCTACTTATTAGAAGTGAACACGGCGCCGGGCATGACCAGCCATTCGCTCGTGCCGAAGTCGGCGAAGCAGTTCGGCATCGAGTTCGATGAGCTGGTGTGGCGCGTGCTGGAAACCAGTCTGCCGCACGCCGGTCAAGGAGCGCTCCGCTCATGATGGGCACGCGCAAGCGCAATCGTCGCAAGGCCGCGGGCGAGCAGCTCGATCTGCTCGGCCGGCTGCAACCGTTGGTCGCATCGTTGACCAATGGTGGCTTGCGTCCTGCGCTGGGCGTGCTCGCGCTGGTGCTCGGTATCGGCGTGATGGTGTGGGGCCTCGTGGTCTCGTTCGATCGGCCGATTGGCAAGGTGGAAGTGGGCGGGCAATTTCAGCGCGTCACGCCGCTGCAGGTCGAAGAAGTCGTCGCACAGTTTCGCGGTTCGGGTTTTCTTTCCGTCGACCTGGCTGCGTTGCGCACGTCGCTGGAAACGATTCCTTGGGTGGATCGCGCCCGCGTTGAACGCAAGTGGCCCAACGGTGTGCGCGTGTTCATCACCGAGCATGTCGCGGCGGCACGTTGGGGCGAGTCGGGGCTGATGAATACGCGAGGCGAATTGTTTCTGAAAGAGGCGCGGCACATTCCACAAGAGTTGCCGCAGCTCATCGGCCCGTCGGGCACCGAAGCTCAGGTCGCGAAGCTCTATCTCGAGTCATACCCACGTCTGTTGGGCGTGGGAATGCGCCTGAGCAAAGTCGAGCTGGACGCGCGCGGCGCGTGGCAGTTGACGCTCGGCAATGGCGTGATGGTCCGTCTCGGTCGGCAGGACGTGCCGGCCCGCTTGGAAAGATTCATCGCTGTGGCGAGCCCCGTGGTGGCGGCCCGAGCAGCGGAAGTTAGTTACGTAGATCTGCGTTACAGCAACGGCTTTTCTGTGGGTTGGAACGCTCCAGCCCGAGTCGCGCGCGACGCCGAGGAACCTCGCTCTGATGGCTAGGAAGAATGACCGAAATCTGATTGTCGGCCTCGATATCGGCACCTCCAAGGTGGTCGCCATCGTGGGCGAGGTCAATCACGAAGGTCGTATCGAAGTGGTGGGCCTGGGCTCGCATCCTTCGCGCGGCCTGAAGCGTGGCGTCGTCGTGAACATCGAGTCGACGGTGCAGTCGATTCAGCGCGCGGTGGAAGAAGCCGAGCTGATGGCCGGCTGCGAGATTCATTCGGTGTACGCCGGCATCGCCGGCAGTCACGTACGCAGCCTGAACTCGCACGGCATCGTCGCGATCCGGAACAAAGAAGTGACGTCCGAAGACGTCGATCGCGTGATCGACGCGGCGCGCGCCGTCGCGATCCCGGCCGACCAGAAGATCCTGCACATCCTGCCGCAGGAGTTCTTGATCGACAGCCAGGAAGGCATCCGCGAGCCCATCGGCATGTCGGGCGTGCGACTGGAAGCGAAAGTTCACATCGTCACCGGTGCGGACAGCGCGGCACAGAACATCGTGAAGTGCGTGCAGCGGTGCGGCTTGCAGGTCGAGGACGTGGTGCTCGAGCAGCTGGCGTCGAGCTACTCGGTGCTGGCCGACGACGAAAAGGAACTGGGCGTGTGCCTGGTGGACATCGGCGGCGGCACGACCGACCTCGCGGTGTTCTCGGGCGGCGCGATTCGTCATACCGCCGTCATACCGATCGCCGGCGACCAGGTGACGAACGACATCGCGGTGAGCTTGCGCACGCCGACGCATCACGCCGAAGAGATCAAGATGAAGTTCGCCTGCGCGCTGTCGCAGCTGGCGAACTCGGACGAGACCATTGAAGTGCCGAGCGTGGGCGATCGTCCGCCGCGCCGGCTGGCGAGACAAACCCTCGCCGAAGTGGTCGAGCCCCGTTACGAGGAATTGTTTGCTTTGGTGCGCGAAGAGTTGCGCCGGTCCGGCTTCGAGGAAGTGATCGCCGCGGGCGTCGTGCTCACCGGCGGCAGCGCGAAGATGGAAGGCGCGGTCGAGCTCGCCGAAGAGGTGTTTCACATGCCGGTGCGCCTCGGCGTACCGCAACACATCACCGGACTGGTCGATGTGGTGAGCAATCCGATTCATTCGACCGGCGTCGGCCTGTTGCTGTATGGCCGGGAGAATTATCTGCGCGGACGCCGCGAGTCGCCGCTGGGCGGCAACGTGCGCGGTACGTTCGATCGCATGAAAGCCTGGTTTCAAGGAAATTTTTGATGATCGAGACGAGATGCCATGGACAAGGCCAAAAGAAGGGGATCGTTGGGGAAGATGGGGCGTGCGGCGGGCCTCTGAACCGGCCGTACGTCGAGTTGCAATTTGATTTGTCTCGCTGACATTGAGGGGACTAACGATGTTTGTACTTGCTGATACAGAAAACCAAGGCGCCGTCATCAAAGTGATTGGCGTCGGCGGCGGCGGCGGAAACGCGGTCGCTCACATGATCCAGGCCGGAATCGAAGGCGTGGATTTCATTTGCATCAACACCGACGCGCAGGCGTTGAAACATTCCAAGGTGAAAGTCGGTCTGCAGATCGGCTGCAACATCACCAAGGGACTCGGTGCGGGCGCCGATCCGGAAGTAGGCCGCCAGGCCGCGATGGAAGATCGTGACCGCATCATCGAAATGATCGAAGGCTCGGACATGCTGTTCATCACCGCCGGCATGGGCGGCGGCACCGGCACGGGCGCGGCTCCGGTCGTGGCGCAGGTCGCGAAGGAGCTGGGCATCCTGACGGTTGCCGTCGTTACCAGGCCGTTCGAGATGGAAGGCCGGAAACGTCACGGCTCCGCCGAGCGCGGCATTGCCGAGTTGAGCAAACACGTCGACTCGCTCATCACCATCCCGAACCAGAAACTGCTCACGGTGCTGGGTGGCGATGTAACGCTGCTCGACGCGTTCAAGTCGGCGAACCAGGTGCTGCAAGGCGCGGTGCAGGGCATCGCCGAGCTGATTACCCGTCCCGGCATGATCAACGTCGACTTCGCCGACGTGCGTACCGTGATGGCCGAGACCGGCATGGCGATGATGGGCACCGGCATCGCTCGCGGTGAGCATCGCGCGCGTGAAGCTGCCGAAGCCGCTGTTTCCAGCCCGCTGCTGGAAGATGTGAATCTGCAGGGCGCTCATGGCCTGCTGATCAACGTCACCGCCGGCATGGACCTGCGCACCAGCGAGTTCAGCATCGTCGGCGACACGGTGAAGCAGTACGCCTCCGAGGATGCCAACGTGGTCGTCGGCTGCGTGATCGATCCGGAAATGACCGAACAGATTCGCGTGACTGTCGTCGCGACCGGCATCGGCCGTCCTGGGACTCAGATGCAGGCGCCGCAGCAGGATACGCGTCGCATGACCGCCATCGCAGGCGGCCGTCGTGGCAGCGTGCCGACGCTGGACGACCTGCACGTGCCGACCTACATCCGCAACCAGCGCGACCCGCATGCGGGTCAGACTCGTCGCGCGGTGGGCGATGGTCTGACGGCTGAGGACACGTCGATGCTGGATATTCCGGCGTTTTTGCGCCGGCAGGCGGATTGAGGCGGAATCCACTGGTGAACCGCGCTTGCTGAAGAGCGGCGGGCCGGGGCGGCGATCTCTATGGGCTGCATAGGGAACATGCATGGTGCCCCAGGAACTTCGCTGTACGCTGGCAAGTCGATTCATCAGGACGCGGGAAGTCCCTTTTCGATGTAAGCAAAAGTAACGGCAAGTCAGAGGCTTGCCGTTCACTTGCTGGCAGTGTTAGGGTCTGCGCCGCTTGGAAATCCGCATGCTCAGACAACGCACCCTCAAGAACACCATCCGCGCGACCGGCGTCGGCCTCCACTCCGGGAAAAAAGTGCTGATGGTGCTGCGACCGGCGCCGGTAGACACCGGCGTTGTGTTCCGTCGCACCGATCTGAATGAGCCGGTGGACGTGCGCGCGTATGCCGAAAACGTCGGCGATACCATGCTCGGCACGTCCCTGTTCAATGGCGAGGTCCGGGTCAACACGGTCGAGCACCTGTTGTCGGCATTTGCCGGTCTGGGGCTGGACAACGCCTATGTGGACCTGTCTGCCGAAGAAGTCCCGATCATGGACGGCAGCGCCGGTCCGTTCGTGTTCCTGCTGCAATCGGCGGGCATCGAAGAACAGCCCGCCCCGAAACGTTTCGTCCGCATCCTCACGCCACTGGAAGTGCGCGATGGCGACAAGTGGGCGCGCTTCGAGCCGTACCACGGTTTCAAGGTCAACATGGAGATCGAGTTCAATCACCCGGTCTTCAAAAAGCGCTCGCAGACCGCGTCGATGGACTTCTCCACGACGTCTTATTTGAAAGAGATCAGCCGCGCACGCACGTTTGGCTTCATGCGCGACCTGGAATACATGCGCTCCAAGAACCTGGCGCTCGGCGGCACGCTCGATAACGCCATCGTGTTGGATGAGTACCGGGTGTTGAACGAAGACGGCCTGCGCTACGAGGACGAGTTCGTCAAACACAAGATCCTCGACGCCATCGGCGATCTGTACCTGCTCGGCAAGAGCCTGATCGGCGAATTCAGCGGCCACAAATCCGGCCACGCGTTGAACAATCAGCTGGTCCGCAAGCTGATCAACACGCCGAACGCGTGGGAGCCGGTGACCTTCGACAACATCAAGGACAGTCCGATTTCATATGTCCCCGCCGCCGCGATGGTGAGCGCGTAACAAGCGAGCAGTTCGGCCGTTCAGCGCAGAAATCTGCCGTAGATCTCAAGTCGGGCCGGGCGCCTTCCTGCCGACGCGAACTTTCACTTTTGTGACTGGCTTCTCACCCGGGTTAGGGGTGGCGCGATTTAACACTTCCAGCAATTGCGCCTGGGCATAACGAATCTGCGGGCACCAGGCCGCCGAGTCCGCCAGCACCACCAGCGTATCGCCGCGGCAACTCGCTGACACCACATGATCTTTTTCCGGGCCGGTGAGCGCCGCGCGAATCTTCTCTGTGAGCTCGACGTGCTCTGCGACGCGCTGCTCGAGTTGCGCGAATAACGGGCCAACTGTCTCGCCCAGCGGTTTGAAACGATCAGTCATTCGCTGAAAGCACTGTTCTGGGCGCCAGGCGCTTGATCTTTGTACGCGTCGTTATGCATATTCCGGCCACTGTTAAGGGCAAACCCGTCGAAAGGCGGGGACGCAAAGCCACCGGTCTACGGCAGCAGGCACGCAGCGAAGCGGGCCGCGCCACGATAGCGGGGTTGCCAGGATGTACAACACGAACATTCGGTTCTACGTCCACCGCAGTTCTGCTCGAGCCGTAGCTTGGCAAAAGTCACGCCTTTTGACAGGCGTGTCGAAAGGGCCTTGGCCGCTTTCGATGAGAGAAGTAGTCCGGCTCGTATCGCCGCTGGAAACCCCATGGTTCCAGCCGGGTGTGAACGTATTGTCGTGCCGCCAGTGGCAAGCTGGCCGTTTAGGGCGCGAAAGAGAGAAGGTAGTGATCAAATGAACGTCATCGTGTTCTCGAAGCGCTTCGGCAAGGCTCGCCAATTCGAGCTTGGCCGTCCGTTGGCGATGACGGTGACGATTTCCTCGGTGGTGTTGGTGCTTGCGGGCGTGCTGTTCGCCGGCATCCAACTCGGCCGCGGCGGCCTGGTCCTCGACCCCACCGCGCAGGTCACGGAGTGGGGCGGCAAGCTCGAGCAACAGCGGCTCGACATCGCCAATGCCCGGCGCGACCTGCAAGAACGCCTCGATGCGCTGACCAGCCGGGTCGGCCAGATGAATGCCCATGTGATCCGCCTCGACGCCCTCGGCCGCCGGCTCACCGAAATGGCCAATCTCGACAAGGGCGAATTCAATTTTGATAGCGAGCCCGCCGTCGGCGGTCCCGAAGGCCTGGTGGAAAGCGCCACCGTCGCCGCCCCCGAGCTGACCGCCATGCTCGATGACCTGACCCACCAGATTCGCGATCGCGAGCGCCAGCTGAGCGTGCTGGAGAGCATGATCTCCACGCGCAATTTGAGCCGCCAGGTGGTCCCGGACGGCCGGCCGGTGTTGCAGGGCTGGATTTCCTCGCACTTCGGCTATCGTGCCGATCCGTTCACCGGTCGCAACGCTTATCACCGCGGCATCGACTTCGCCGGCCCGGCCGGCTCGCAGGTCGTCGCAGTCGCCTCCGGCGTGGTCACCTATTCCAAGGACCGCTTCGGCTACGGCCGAACAGTGGAAATCAATCACGGCAACGGCTATGTCACCCGCTATGCGCACAACCAGAAGGCGCTGGTGCAGGTCGGGGACACCGTGCAGAAAGGCCAGGCCATCGCGCTGATCGGCTCGACCGGCCGCTCCACCGGCCCGCACCTGCATTTCGAGGTGCTCAAGCAGGGCCGTGCCGTGGATCCGATGACATTTGTCCGGCGGTAGTTGACGGTTGGTTGAGGAGGCGCCGCCCTCCGGTCAACCCCCCAACTGCAACCCCAAAGCACTTGTTTTCGGGGCCGCCGCCCCCAGCCTCCCGACGCTCGTCCGTTCAGTTGCACGACCTTAATTAGAGTCGCCGGGCGCGCGTGTACAATAACGGGCTTTTCCCAATAGGCTTTGCGGGCCCTGAAGGCCCCTTCCCCGGAGTTTCAGCGTGGCGAATTGGCTGACCCAGCTGTTTGGCAGTCGCAATCAGCGGCTTTTGAGCGGCTATTCCAAGATCGTCGGCAAGACCAACGCCCTGGAAGAATCCTTCCGGGCGCTGTCTGACGAGCAGTTGCAGGCCAAGACGGCGGAGTTCCGCCAGTTGCTTGCCGAGGGCAAGACGCTGGACGACATCGCGCCCCAAGCCTTTGCGGCCACGCGAGAAGCGGCGCGCCGCGTGCTCGGCATGCGCCACTTCGATGTGCAGATCATCGGCGGCACGGTGCTGCACCAGGGCAAGATCGCCGAAATGCGCACCGGCGAAGGCAAGACGCTGATGGCCACCCTGGGCGCCTACCTCAATGCGTTGCCCGCCAAGGGCGTGCACGTGGTCACGGTCAACGAATACCTGGCCTCGCGCGACGCCGATTGGATGGGCCGGGTCTATCGCTTCCTCGGCCTCACTGTCGGTGTGATCAGGAGCGGCCAGAGCTCGGACGAGAAGCGCGCGGCTTACGCCTGCGATATCACCTACGGCACCAATAACGAATTCGGTTTCGACTACCTGCGCGACAACCTCGCGTTCCGTCTCGAGGACCGCGTGCAGCGTGGCCTCGCGTACGCCATCGTCGACGAAGTGGACTCCATCCTCATCGACGAAGCCCGCACGCCGCTGATCATCTCCGGCCCCGCCGAAGAGAGCACCGAGCTCTATCTGCGCATCAACGAGCTGGCGCCGAAGCTCAAGCGCCAGGAAAGCGAAGAAGGCGAGGGCGACTACTGGGCGGACGAGAAGTCCCGCCAGGTGCACCTGTCCGACGTCGGTCACGAGCATGCCGAGCAGCTGATCGCCGAAGCTGGCTTGTTACAGCCGGGCGAGAGCCTGTACGACGCGGCCAACATCCGCATCATGCATCACTTGAATGCGGCGCTCCGCGCGCACTCGCTGTATCACCGCGACGTCGAATACATCGTTCGCAATGGCGAAGTGATCATCGTCGATGAGTTCACCGGCCGCACCATGCCGGGCCGCCGCTGGTCGGACGGTCTGCACCAGGCTATCGAGGCAAAAGAGCGCGTGCGGGTTCGCGAAGAGAACCAGACGGTCGCATCGATCACGTTCCAGAACTACTTCCGCATGTATTCGAAGCTGGCCGGCATGACCGGCACGGCCGACACCGAAGCGTTCGAATTCCAGTCCATCTACGGCCTGGAAGTGGTGGTCATCCCCACCAACAAGCCGATGATCCGCAAGGATCACCCCGACTTCGTGTACCTCACGCAGAAGGACAAGTTCGAAGCCATCATCGAGGACATCCGCGATTGCGTGGCGCGCGGCCAGCCGGCGCTGGTCGGCACGACGTCCATCGAGACTTCCGAGCTGCTCTCGACGCTGCTGGAGAAAGAAAACATTCCGCACCAGGTGCTGAACGCCAAACAGCACGAGCGTGAAGCCATGATCGTCGCGCAGGCCGGCCGCCCCGGTTCCGTGACTATCGCTACCAACATGGCCGGCCGCGGTACCGACATCGTGCTCGGCGGCAACCTGGAAGTCGAATTGCAGGGCATGGGCGAGGTCGATGAAGCGACCAAGGCCCGCGTGCGCGAGGAGTGGAAGCAGCGTCACGAGGCGGTGCTGGCCGCCGGTGGTTTGCACATCGTCGGCACCGAACGTCACGAGTCACGCCGTATCGACAATCAGCTGCGCGGTCGGTCCGGCCGTCAGGGCGACGCCGGCTCGAGCCGTTTCTATCTTTCGCTCGAAGACAACCTGATGCGCATCTTCGGCGATCCCGAGCGCGTCAAGCGCTGGCTGCAGACCGCCGGCATGAAGGAAGGCGAAGTGATCGAGAGCCGCATGCTCTCGAAGCAGATCGAGCGCGCCCAGCGCAAGGTCGAGGCGCACAACTTCGACGCTCGTAAGAACCTGCTCGAATACGACGACGTTGCCAACGATCAGCGCAAGGTGATCTACGCGCAGCGCACCGACCTGATGGCCGCCGAAGAGGTGGGCGACGCCATCGCCGGCATTCGCCACGAAGTGGTCAATGCGTTGATGGATCGTTTCGTGACGCCCGGCAGCCTGGAAGAGCAGTGGGACCTCGAGGGCTTGAAACAGGCGGTCGATAAGGACTTCGCGGTCAGCATCGATCCCAAGGCCTGGCTGGAAGCGGATACCAACCTGGTCGAGGAAGGACTGCGCAAGCGCGTCCACGAGATCATCGACAAGGCCTACGAGGACAAGGTGGAGATGTACGGCGCGCCGGTCGTGCGTCACATCGAGAAGGCCATCATGCTGCAGCAGTTGGATTCGCACTGGCGCGAACACCTCGCTGCGATGGATTACCTCCGCCAGGGCATTCACCTGCGCAGCTACGCGCAGAAGAATCCCAAACAGGAATACAAGCGCGAAGCCTTCGAGCTGTTCACCGCGATGCTCGATCGCATCAAGCACGACACCGTCTCGATGCTCTCCCGCATGCAATTGCGCACGCAGGCCGACGTCGAACGCGAAGAGCGCGAAGAAGCCGAGCGCCAGGCTCGCCTCGCCCGCGCCTTGCAGTTCCAGCACGCCGCTCCCGAACAGCTCACGTCCCCAGCCGGCCCTGCCGAAGAGCCGCAGCCGATGGCCGCTGCTTCGGGAGAGCCCGTCGCGCAGTTCGTGCGTGAGACCAAGAAGGTTGGACGGAACGAGCTGTGCCCTTGCGGCTCCGGGAAGAAGTTCAAGCATTGTCATGGAGCGCTGGCGGGACAAGGCTAGCAGCACTCTCCAGGCATCGTTCGAAACCGAACGCGCCGGGTTCTCCACCCGGCGCGTTTTTATTTGTGCGTAACGAGCTATGATCGCGGCAGCGGTGGACTGGGGGCTATTCGATAATGGGGAACCGACTCGTCGTCTGCCTGTTGCTTCTGCTCGGAGCGAATGCGCTTTGCCTCGCGCTCTCGAGCGTCGCGTTCGCCTACGAGCCGGATGTGACCCAGCAGCGCGATGAGACCATCGCCGGCACTTCCGATCGTTTGATCCCGGACGGCTCCGGAAGCGTCCGCGGGCGGTGCACGCGTTGCCTCGCGGAGTTCGGTCGATATCCCTCCTCCGAGCCGGCATTGGAGTGGCAGCTCCAGCTCGAGGATGGAAAGTATGTGCTCAGCAGCTGGCGGCTGGTAAACCCGAAATCGGATGTGGATGCTCGGCAAGTCGATGTGCTGAGGTTCGAGGTCAGCAAACCGTTCGCCGAGGTCGTCTACGACGTTTGGGCGAACAACATTCTCGAAGCGCGATACACCCGACACGCGCCCTCGGCCGATGACGTGAGCTATCGGTTCCGAACGAATCTGAAAGGTGTCGGCTGGCCCAGCGCAAGAATCGGGTCTGCGAACAAAGATCTTCCGCCCAAGTGGCTGGTGGACATCGGCGAAGAGATCCTGGCGCTCGCACGCGCGCAGAGTCCGAAAGAGGCTCCGGTGCTGACGAAGCTGCGAGCGGTGAGGAAACGTTTGAACGAGTACTATCATCCGCCGCCGCCGCGGAACTGAAGCAGCCGCGCAGCGCTGGCGAAATCTTCACGCGTCTGCCTATCGCCGGCATAGCAAACATACATTGGACCCTCGATTGCTGGATCTCTAGCTTGGCGCCCGTCTCGCGCGGGTGGCGAGGCGTTTATTGAGAACGTCAATTGGAGATCCGATGTCCAAAGAGAGTGGGTTGGGAATGATTCACGTCGTCGCTGGAGCGTTGTTCGATGGGCAGGGTCGTGTCCTCATTGCACAGCGACCACCGGGCAAGCACATGGCGGGCGGTTGGGAGTTTCCCGGTGGCAAGGTCGAACCGGATGAGCCAGCCCTGGACGGATTGAAACGCGAGCTGCGAGAAGAGCTGGGGATCGAAGTCCTCGATGCGACGCCGCTGATCGCGTACGAGCACGGCTACTCGGATCGTCGAGTGCTGCTCGATCTGTGGCTCGTGTCCCGCTACACCGGCGAGGCAACGTCGCTGGAAGGGCAGCCCCTCAAATGGGTCACGCTCGATGAGCTCGAAACTGTCGGCTTGCTGGAAGCCGACCGCCCGATGATTCCGGCCCTGCGCGAAGCGCGCCGCTGAGGTCAGCGCGCGCGTTCGCATCCTCAGCTTTCGGGCGCGTTCAGCTCCCGCTCGAAGAATCTCAGCACCATCTCGTAGTAATGCCGCCCCTGCTGCGGCATCCTCACCAGCCCGTGCTTGCCGCCGGGATACGTCATCACATCGAACGGCTTGTTCAACGACTGCAGCGTCTGCATCAATCGCGTGCTGTGCGTGAATAGCACGTTGTCATCGGCCATGCCGTGCACGAGTAGCAGCGCGCCGTGGAGCGAGTCCGCGTAAGGAAGGACCGCACTGCTACGATAGCCTTCGGCATTGTTTTGCGGAGTGCCGAGATAGCGTTCGGTGTAGTGCGTGTCGTAGAGCCCCCAGTCGGTGACAGGCGCGCCAGCGACGCCGGCGCGGAAAGCTTTGGTCGTGGTCAGGCCCATCAGTGACATGTAACCGCCGTAGCTCCATCCCATGATGCCGATGCGATCGCCTGCGACGAAAGGCAGCGATTTCAAATATTCGACGCCGCGCAGCTGATCTTCGACCTCGACCTTGCCGGTGCGGCCGACGATCGCGCTCTCGAACGCATTGCCTCTGAATCCCGAACCGCGATTGTCGAGCGTCAGCACGACGAATCCGTTCTGTGCCAGCACCTGGCGGAACAAGCCTTGAGCGGCGCGCGCACCGCCCATCCAATCCTTGCGCACGTTCTGAAAGTGCGGCCCGCCATAGACATCGATGATGGCCGGGTAGCGCTTGCCGGCAACGAGGTTCGCCGGCTTCATCAATCGATAGTAGAGCTGTTGTCCATCGCTGGCCGACACCGCGCCGAACTCTTCGGCGACCTGGTTGGAAACATACGGGTGGTATGGATGAGTCGCATCGAGCGGATTCTTGAGCAACCAGTGCTGAAGCGAACCATCCGGTTTGCGCAGGCTCGCCGAAGGCGGCTGGTTTGGCGAGGAGTGCAGATCGAGATAGCCACGACCGCCCGGCAGCAGCTTCGCATCGTGCCAGCCGGCCTCTCGAGACACGCGCGTGACGTTGCTCGAAGTGTCTTTGCTCAGCGAGCTCCAGTACAAATGCCGTTCGAGCGGTGAATCCTTCGAGCCCAGGAAATACACGCGGCCGGCGGCTTCATCGACGCCAACCAGGCCATTCTCGGAGCCGTCGCCAACGACCATCCACTCGCCGGCGGTCAGCGGATGCAGCAGCTTGCCGTCGAGATCGTACAGATACAAATGTTTGTAACCGGAGCGTCGGGAGCTCCAGATGAACTGCGGCTTGGACTGCAGGAACTTGAAGTCATCGCTCAGCTCGACCCAGTGCGGGTTCGTTTCGGTGAGCAGCACGCGAGCTGCGCCGCTCGCGATGTCGATCTTCAGCAGCTCGAGTTTTTTCTGATCGCGCGTCTGGCGCTGTACGGCGAGCGACTTCGAGTCCGGGAACCATTTGACGCGCGGCAGATAGCCGTCGCCCAGGCCGAGCTCGATATCTTTGATGTTCGAATTCGCGAGCGTGACGACTTGCAACTCGACTTTGGTGTTGGCAGTGCCGGCGGCAGGATAGCGCTGACGAAACATGCGAGCGCCATCGGCGTTGATCTCGAAGCGTTCGACCTCCTGGACCGGGGTATCGTCGATGCGAGTGAACGCGATGTGCGAATCGTCAGGCGACCACCAGTAGCCGGTGTCCCGCCCCATCTCTTCCTGCGCGACGAATTCGGCCACGCCGTATTGCACCAGGCCGGCGCCGTCGGTCGTGATGGCCTGCTCCTGCTTCGTGTGCAAATCGATCACGAACAGGTTTTGATCGCGAATGAAACTGACGTAGCGGCCGGCGGGCGAGAGCTTCGCGTCGGTCTCGTAAGAGGCGCTGTGCGTAAGGCGAGTGACCGGCTCGCTCTTCGAATCCAGGTCGTACAGATACAAATCGCCGCCCAGCGGAATCAGCAGACGTTTGCCATCGCTGGAGAATTCGTACTCGACGATGCCGCGCAGCGAGGCGGTGCGCTGCCGTTCGCGCCGGGCCTCTTCTTCGGCCGAGAGCTTTTCGTCGTCGCCGACCAGCTTGCGAGAATCGACCAGCACGCGGGCCGCGCCGTTACGGGTGTCGAAGGCCCACAGATCGAGCTGATCCTTGTTGTCGGCCTTGCCCTGCAGATAGGTGACGTAGCGGCCGTCGGGCGAGAACTTCGGCTCGCGTAGCCGAGGTCCGGCGAGATCGGGATCCGCGAAAATACGGGCGACGGTCAAGGGTTCGGCGTGGCTGGATTGGCTGGACAAGCAGAGGCCCATCAGGCAGGTCGCAAGGATCGCGACATTGGTCGTTGTATACCGCATGAGAGTTGCGCCGGAAATGGAATGACGACGTTACACTAAGCCACGCTCCAAGGCAGGAGCCGGGCGCCCCATCGCGCCCACCCCGTCATCTTAAAGTGTCGAGCGAGAGAACCATGCAAAGGAAGATTCAGCTGCTATTGCCCGCCTTGCTGTTGCTCGGCGCCTGCGGCGTGGAGCCGGCCAAACAAGCGTCCGGCGATCCCGCGCCCTTGACCGCCAGCACGTCCGCAACGCCCAACGCCTCGATGAACCCGGCCCTCAAGTATCCAGCAACACGACGCATCGAGCATATCGACACGTACCATGGCACGCAGGTTGCCGATCCCTACCGCTGGCTGGAGCAGGCCGACAGCCCCGACACCAAGAGCTGGATCCAGGCGCAGAACGCGCTCGCCCAGCCGTATCTCGAATCCATCCCGGCGCGAGAACGGATCAAGCAGCGCATGACGCAGCTGTGGAACTACGAGCGCTACGACGTTCCGCTCAAGCGCGGCAAACGTTACTTCTATCTGCGCAACGACGGTCTGCAAAATCAGAGCGTGCTCTACATGACCGAGCGGCTCGATGCGCAGCCGCGCGTGCTGCTCGATCCCAACCAGTTCAGCAAGGACGCGACGGTTGCGCTGGGCGAGTTCGTGCCGAGCCCCGACGGGCGCATCGTTGCATACAGCCTTTCCGACGGCGGCACCGATTGGCGGACGTGGCACTTCCGCGACGTCGAGACCGGCAAGGATCTGCCCGACGTACTGCGCTTCATCAAGTTCGTGCCGGTGGCGTGGACGGCGGATTCCAAGTCCGTTTATTACGCGCGCTTCCCGGTGAAGGCGGATGGCCAGGGCGACGATAGCAAACAGCGTGAAGTGTACTGGCACAAGCTCGGCGCCGACGTCGGCAAAGACCCGCTGATCTTCAAAGTCACCGATCATCCAACCCGCAATCCGTACGTGCAGATCTCGGACGACGGCCGTTACGTGATCTTCTGGCTGTACGACGGCTCGCAGTCCACCGGTATTTATTATCGAAAGCTTGGCGCTGATGGTGCGCCGGTCGGAGAGACCGTGCGGCTGATCGACAGTTTCGACGCGAGCTATCAGTTCATCGCCGAGATCGACGATGTTTTCTATATCCGCAGCAACTCGGGCGCGCCAAACGCGCAAGTAGTGGCGATGCCGGTGACGGGCAAGAAGGAAACTCGCGTCGTCGTGCCCGCTGGGCCGTTCTCGGCGGATGAGGTTTCCATCGTCGGGCGCCGCATCATCGTGCGCTATCTGCAGGATGCGTACTCGCTGGTGCGCGTGTTCGATCTGGACGGCAAGGTTCAGTACGACGTGAAGTTGCCGGGCCTCGGCACGGCGCAGGGCTTCGAAGGCGGCGTAGATGACAACGAAACCTTCTTTGCTTACGCGGATTTTCTGACGCCGATGTCGATCTCGCGCCTGGATCTCGCCACCGGCGAGACCGAAGTGTTCCGCGCGCCGAAGCTGGCCGCGGACACCAGCCAGTTCGTCGTCAAGCAGGTGTTCTACAAGAGCAAGGACGGCACCAAGGTGCCGATGTTCATCGCGCACAAGAAGGACCTGGCGCTGACCGGGCAGAACTTCGTGCAGCTCTACGGGTATGGCGGTTTCAACATCGCGCAGCAGCCGTCGTTCAGCGTGCCGGTGCTGGTGTGGCTGGAAATGGGCGGCGTCTATGCGGTGGCCAATCTGCGCGGTGGCTCGGAATACGGCGAGGCCTGGCACGAAGCCGGCACCAAGCTGCAGAAGCAGAATGTGTTCGACGATTTCATCGCCGCGGCGGAGTATCTGGTGGCCGAGAAGTACACCTCGGCCGCGAAGATTGCCATTCGCGGGCGCAGTAACGGCGGCTTGCTGGTCGGCGCAGCGCTGACACAACGTCCGGATTTATTCGGCGCAGC
This sequence comes from Peristeroidobacter agariperforans, assembly GCF_004138335.1. Taxonomy (GTDB): domain Bacteria; phylum Pseudomonadota; class Gammaproteobacteria; order Steroidobacterales; family Steroidobacteraceae; genus Steroidobacter; species Steroidobacter agariperforans. The sequence goes on from NZ_RYFW01000001.1 coordinate 1,967,687, forward strand.
GCTGCCGGCCGTCGGCGTGCTCGACATGCTTCGCTACCACACCCCTAGCGCCAATGCGCGCCAGTGGTCGAGCGATTACGGGCTCAGCGAGAACGAAGCGGAATTCCGGGCGCAATTGGCGTACTCGCCGCTGCACAACGTTCACAAGGTCTGTTATCCGCCGACGCTGGTGACCACTGCGGATCGCGACGATCGAGTCGTGCCCTGGCACAGCTACAAGTTCGCGGCGACGCTGCAGGCGGCGCAGAGCTGCGCGAACCCGGTGATGCTGCGAGTGGAGACCCGGGCCGGCCATGGCGCTGGCAAGCCAGTGTGGATGCAGATCGAGGACTACGCCGACCAGTGGGCGTTCCTGGTCAAGTCACTGCACATGGAGCAGCCGGGGCTGCTGTCCCAGCGCGCCGGTGCGGGGGCGGACTAGTCGTCGTCCTGGCCGCCGCCGCGTTTCGGGCCATCCTCGGTTTCGATGATCTCGCCGGGGATGGCGTGCTTCTCGGCGGCCCAGGCGCCCAGGTCGATGAGCTTGCAGCGCTCGCTGCAGAAGGGACGCCAACGGGAGGCTTCCGTCCACTCCACGGGACGGTCGCAGGTGGGGCAACGGACCACGGTCATGACAGGCTCAAGTACAGACGGTGAGCTGGAACTGCACATCCTCTGTGGTCTGAACTGGCCGCGAATTCACATCGTTCCACGACAGGAAACGGATGCTGCAGCGATGGTGGCTGCCGCTGATCTCCGGGAACAGCTGGGTGCCGGCCGGCAGCGCCAGACGTAACAGCTGACAGGGATTTTCCCGCTCGAACGCGATCTGGAAGGTGCCGCCGGTCGCGACTTCGGGTCGGGGCCGCGCCGCCTCACGCGTCAGCCAGAGCAACTCGGTGACGGCATCGCACAGCGGCCGGATGGTGGACATCCAGTCGCCGAATGCCTTGGAGCGCATCGCGAACGGCTGATCCAGCCAGTGTCGGTAGTCGGGCAGGTCGAACTCGCAGGTGCCGCCGGGGATGGTGCTGCGATGCTTGATCGAATTGAGGAATTCCGAGTCGCGCAGCCGCTGCATGAACAGCGCGCCCACCGAATTGAGCTCGGTCCTTAGCCGCGTCAGATTGCTCAGCACGGCCTTGAGGCGCGAATTGTCCACGCCGGCGCGGCTGGCGTAGTCGTGCATCACCGCCATCTGCCGCTCGAGATCCTTCAGCACTTCGCTGCGAATGTCGCCGCGCGCCGTAATTGCCAGGATTTCCAGCAGCGCGCTCATGGCGGCGCGGGTCGACCACGGGTCTTCGCGCTCTTCGTGGAACAGCGCCTGCTGATACAAAAAGTCCAGTCGCAAAAAGGTACGCATCCGCTCATTGAGCGGCTGCTCATAGACGGGGCCGGTCGGGGCGGCGCGTAGGCTATCGGACGAGGTCATCCTGTGGATTGTGAAGCACTGGCCGGCAGTTGAGAAACCCTTTTTGATTCGGCCGTGGCCGGCTGGCGGATGCGTCGGCAGCGAGCGACGGGGAACTCGCTGCGGAGTTGGAAGCATTTACGTATTCTGCTTCCATATTGCGCCCGCTATTTTCCCGCGTTCGTTCGTGGGGCGGGCGCTTTTGTTTACGGAGTTCTATTGATGCGACGATTGTTTTTCGCGGCCACGGTATTGGCCGCCGCGCTGCCGGCGCATGCGGAGTGGACCGGCAAATCCGAAGCAGGCCTGGTGATTGCGAGCGGCAATACCAACACCGAGACCGCCAACGCCAGGCTCAACATGAAGTACGAGACCGAGCAGTGGAAGAACTTGATTGGCGGCGCCGCGCTCTATGCGTCCGACGAGAGCGGCAAGACCGCGAACCGCTGGGAAACGTTCGGCGAGCTCGGCTGGAAATTCACCGAGCGCAATTTCGTGTTCGGCGCCGGCCGTTACGAAGAGGACGAGTTCAGCGGCTTCGAATACCAGGCCACCCTGTCGGGCGGCGTGGGCCGCCGCTTCCTCGACAACCCGACCACGACCATGGTCGGCACACTCGGCGCCGGTTACAAGTTCGTGGAGACACGCGACGCCTTTGACGAGGAGACCGGCGCGCTGCTCGAGGAAGGCAGCAGCAGCAGTGAAGTGGTGTTCCGAAGCACGCTCGACTTCGAGCACAAGTTCACGGCCACGACGTCGCTGGTCGACAAGTTCATCGTCGAATCCGGCGCGGAAAACACGTTCGTGCAGAACGATATTTCGCTGCAGGTGAAGATGACCGACGTGCTGGCGCTGGCGGTGGGCTACGGGGTGCGCCACAACTCGAACCCACCGGTGGAGTTCAAGAAGACCGATACGTTGACGACGATCAACCTCGTGTACGACATCAAATAACAGCCTCATGCCGCCTGCCTTCGGCAGGGGCGAGGCAGGGCGGTCCTCGTTGCGAGGACCGCCCGCTGACGATCAATTCGCGGTCTCTTGCTCCACCAGCTCGCGGGTGATGCGCAGCATGTCCGGGAAGTCTTTGCCGATCGCGCGGTATTTGCCGGCGACCGTCAGGGTCGGCACGCCGTTGATCTTGTAGTCGCGCGACAGCTGGTCCGCGCGCATCGCTTTAGCGCTGATTTCCGGTGAAGTGAACTGCGCGCGGAATTTGCTCGCATCGATGCCGTTCTCGGCGGCCCAGCCGACGAGCGAATCGAGATCGAACAACTGCTGGTGTTTGGCATGGATCGCGTCGAACAGCTTCGCATCGAGCCGTTCCAGTTCGCCGAGCGCCTCGAGCGTGTAGTAAGCGCGCACCAGCTGGCCCCACTCGCGGCGGCCGAACGAGACCGGCACTTTGATCAGCACCGCATTGGCCGGCAGCTCGGTCTTGTGCCATTGGGTCAGCAGCGGGCTGAGGTGATAGCAGTGCGGACAGCCGTACGAGAAGAACTCGATCACTTCCACTTTGCCGACGGTGGTCGGCGCCTGCGGCGGATTGATCAAGCTGTAATCGGTGCCCTGCGCCGGCGCTGCCTGCGCCGGCGTGAGCGACAACGGAGCTGCGACTGACAGGAACAGCGCGAACAAGAGCCGGGCTGCGGTCACGATGGTTCTCCCCGATGTTTGCTAAGCCGATGATCGATTACTTGGCGGGCGCAGGCTCAGCCGCCGGCGGCGCCTCGATGCCGAGCAGCTCCACGTCGAAGATCAGCGTCGCGCCCGGGCCGATATCCGGCGGCGCGCCGCGATCGCCGTAGGCGATGGCAGCCGGGCACACCAGCTTGCTCTTGCCGCCCACCTTCATCAGCTGCACGCCTTCGGTCCAGCAGGGGATCACACCGTTCAGCGGGAACGTCGCCGGCTCGCCGCGCTCAACCGAGCTGTCGAACACTTTGCCGTTCGGCAGCGTGCCGTGGTAGTGCACCTTGACGGTGTCGGTGGCCTGCGGCGACGCGCCGGTGCCTTCTTTGACGGTAGTGATGACCAGGCCGGAGTCGAGGCGCTTTGCGCCCGGTTCGGCAGCGGCCTTGTCGAGCGCCACTTGCGCGACGGCGGCAATGCGCTGGCTCTGCAATTCACGCAGGCGCGGAATGTAGGTCTGCACATCGACCTGCGACGGCTTGCCGAGCGCGCCATCGGTGAAGCCCTGCTTGACCTTCTCCAGCTCTGCCGGCGTGAAGTTGAACGACGCAATGTTTTGCGACACGGCTACGCCCAGCGCATAAAACGCTTTGTCGTCGTCGCTGCCGGCCAGCGGCGCAGAGGTGGTTGCCCGGCCCGCGTCCGCCGCTTTGGGGTCCTTGGCGTATAGCTTGACCGCCGCCACGAACACCAAAAATCCGACCGCTGCTATCAGAAACGCGCGCATGGGAGTCCTTGTCCGGCAGAAAAAAGGGCGGCCAGCATACAGCATCGGCCGCCCCTTTCGCCTTGTTTACCGCTGTCTTACAGCGGCGACGCTACCCGATTCAGGTAGCGGGCTATTCGGCCCCACCGGTCAGGCCACGGGCTTCCAGCAGCGGCCCGATCTCGGGCGACTTGCCGTAGAAATCCCGGAAGATCGTCAGCGCATCCGCACTGAAGCCCTTGGACAACACCTTGGAGCGCAGCAGGTCGCCGTTCTCGCGCTTCAGGCCGCCGTGCGTCTTGAACCAGTGCTCCGTGTCACGCGCCAGCACTTCACTCCAGATGTAGGCGTAGTACCCGGCCGAATAGCCGATCGGGCTGGAGAAGATGTGCAGGAAATAAGTCGAGCGATAGCGCGGCGGCACCGGCGCAAAGTCCACCTGTGCCGACTTCAATGCATTCGCCTCGAAAGCGGCAATATCGCTCGCCGCGGGGGTCTTGCCGGGCGCCAGCTGGTGATAGCGCTGATCGAGGATGGCCGCGGCCAGGTATTCCGTCGTCGCGTAGCCCTGATTGAATTTTTGAGCGGCGAGCACCTTGTCCATTAGCGCCTTCGGCATGGACGCGCCGGTTTGATGATGCTTGGCGTAGTTCGCCAGCACGCGCGGCTCGGTGGCCCACATTTCGTTGTACTGCGAGGGATATTCCACGAAGTCGCGCGGCACGTTGGTACCGGAGAACTGCGGGTACTGCACGCTCGAGAACAGGCCGTGGATGGCGTGGCCGAACTCGTGGAACGTCGTGGTCACCTCGTCCCAGGTCAGCAGCGTCGGCTGGCCCGCCGGCGGCTTGGGAATGTTCAGCGTGTTGGTGACGACCGGCTTGTTGCCGAACAGTCGTGACTGCTCGACGAAGCTGTTCATCCATGCGCCGCCGCGTTTGTTGCTGCGGGCGTAGGGATCGAACAGGAACAGGCCGAGCTGCGAACCGTCGCGGTCGGTCACTTCGAACACGCGCACGTCTTCCTGGTAGATGGGCAGATCTTTGCGCTCGGTGAACTTCAGGCCGTACAACTCCTGCGCGGCGAACAGCACGCCGTCGACGAGCACGCGATTCAACTCGAAGTACGGGCGCACCTGCGCGTCGTCATAGGCGTATTTCCTGGCGCGCACTTGCTCGGCGTAAAAGTCCCAATCCCACGCCTGCAGCTGGAAGCTCGGCGTGCCGTTGGCCTTGGCCTGCTCATCGATGAGCTGCTGCATGTCGGCGGCTTCGCGCTTCGCGTTGGCGACGGCCGCGGGCGCCAATTGGTTCAACATGCCGTTGACGGCTTCGGCCGTCAGTGCTGTTTCATCTTCCAGCACATAGGCCGCGTGGGTCGGATAGCCCAGCAGCTTGGCGCGGTCGGCACGCAGCTTGACGATGTCGGCGATCAACTTGGTGGTGTCGAACTCGCCGCTCCAACCGCGACCGGCGGACGCTTTATACAAGCGCTCGCGCACAGCGCGGTTCTTCAATTGAGCGAGCGGCGGCTGACCGGTCGTGTTGAGCAGCGTCAGCACGTACTTGCCTTCCTTGCCGCGCGTTTTTGCCGCTTCGGCGGCGGTGGCGATCTGCGCATCGCTCAGGCCGTCCAGTTCTGCCTTCGTATCGACGACGACCGCAGCCGCGTTATCGCCCTTGAGCACGAGCTGCCGAAATTCCGTGGTCTTCGACGAGATCTTCTCATTGAGCGCGCGCAGCTCTTGCTTCTGCGCGTCTGAGAGATTCGCACCGGCGCGCACGAAGTTGGTGTGATAGCGCTCCAGCAGTCGCAGCGATTCCGGATCGAGCTTGAGCGACTGGCGCTGGTCGTAGAGCTTTTTCACTCGTGCGAACAGGGCGGCGTCGAGATAGATGCCGTCCGAGTGCGCCGACAGCTTCGGCGCCATGTCGGTCTGCGCTTTTTCGATATCCGGATTGGTGTTGGACGAGCTGAGCGCGAAGAACACCGTGGCGGCCCTATTCAGCATCTGGCCCGAGCGCTCCAGCGCGACGATGGTGTTCTCGAACGTCGGCGCGGCCTTGTTGTTGACGATCTCGGCGACTTCCTGGCGCTGCTCGGCCATGCCGGCTTCCATGGCCGGCACATAGTGCTCGTTCTTGATCTTGTCGAGCGGCGGCCACTTGAAGGGCAGCGTGCTTTCGCGGGCAAACGGATTGTCCGGCGAGAGGGCAGGGGCGGCGATCGCGTTCATGGTCATGGTTCCGAGCGCCGCGGTTAACAGTGCGGCGGCGAGCTTGCTGGTTGACATAGTGAGCTTCGGTGTCCGGCGAGACGGCCAGGGTTACAAATGCGCGCCCATTCATCAAGCACGATGCGCCGACCAGAGTCGCGCCCACGCCGAAAGCTCACGGCTAGCGGATGTATACAAGCGAATCGTGGTATTTCAATGGGCCCGCTTCAATGCGGGCTGGGTGCGGGTTGCCAGGCGTGCGGACTCTTGCCGGCCTCGATGTGGCGGCGGCGTCGCGCCGGTTCGCGGGCGGCGAGGTCGTCCAGAAGCATCTCCTCGATGAGTTGCGTCACGCCCGGGCCGTGCGTTGCCTTCGTCACGAAGTCTGCCGCCTCTTGCAAGGCCGGCAGCGCATTCGCGACCGCCACCGCGCATTCGCAGATACCGAGAAACGCATGATCGTTTTCCGCATCGCCGACGCCGACGATGTTGTGTTCGGAGAGCTTCAGCTCTTTGAGGGCGGCCTTCAGGCCCGTGGCCTTGTTGACGCCGGAGGGAAGGATCATCACCGCGCCTTTGTTGAATATCACCTGCAGCTCGAGGCCGAGATCGCGGATCACTTCGAGTGCAACCTCCTCATAGGGCTCGCGCGTGGCAACGATCGTGCGCCCGACGCTCAGAGGAAAGACGCCGCGTCGCTGCAGCGCTGCTACGAATTCCGGCAGCGGCGGCTCGCACAAGGGCTTTTGTTCTTTGGTCGCAGGGTCGTAGAGCAGGGCGCCGTTCTCGGCGACCACCAGGTCGAACAAATCCAGGCGCGGGAATACCGAAACGAGCTCGGCCAGCTCGCGACCCGTGACCATGATGAGCTTGCGGCCCGACTCGCGTAGTCGCGCCAAGGCATCGATGGTGGGCAGGTCGACGACGCCATGGCGCGCGATGGTGCCGTCGTAGTCAGTGCACAACGCGAGGTAACGCATGGTCGACGAACGCGGCGGGGGAATTTTCGGTTCCGTCCGCCGCGTGTAAGCAATTCACGGCAGCCGTTTATTTCTTGAGGTACGCCTTCGACTGCTGCGCAACTACGTCGACCAGGTTGCCCATCGCGACGTGCGCGTCGATCAAGTGCAGGCCCCAATCCTTCATCACGTTGCCGCCGGCGACGACATCGCCAGGGATCTCATCGGTGCGCGGATCCGAGGGATTCCCGTTCGTAGTGATCGCGAGATACGAGCCGCTATCGTTGCTCACACATTCGCCCGTCAGCAATCCAGGCAAGCTCACAAACGGCGTTTCGATCTTCGCACCGGTCACCCACGGCTTGGGCTGCGCAGACTCCGTGCTCACACCGTTGAAGCCGCTCGACAGATACGCATGCATCTCGGCCTTGCCGCCTTGCGGCGCTGCCGGGTTGACGCACGCAGCCTGCATTCCTTCCGTCGGCACACGACCGAAGCGTGAGTTCGCGGGCGGCGGCACGTCGCTGCGGAAAGTCACATACGAAATCACGCAGCCGAGCTGAGAGGCAGAGCGGCACAGCGGCATGCTCTGGAACGAGCCGCCCACATCCTCGCCCTTCGGTACGGCGATGTTCGTTCCCAGCAGCAGCGCCGAGAGCACCTTCGATTGAATCGGCTTGCCGTCGATCTCGTTCTTGATCAGCTGAGTCAGCATGCCCGAGCCCTGCGAGTGACCGATGAGCACGACGCCGCGGCCCTTGTTGTCGTTCTGGAGATAGTAGTTCCAGGCATCGAGGACGTCGTTGTAACCGAGCTTGCGATCGGCGGGAAAGCCGCCGCCGCTCGCCATCGCTGCCCGCAGCGCCTTCAACGTGATCTGTCGATAGAGCGGCGCATACAGCTTGCACTGAGAGCCGAAGCGAGCGAACTGCGCACGCACGACACTGTTCTCTTCCGGGCCCGCGTTCATGTCGCTGTTCGGCGTGGGATCGTTCGACACGGTCGGATACACGTAGAAACAATCGATCGGGGCGTTCGCATTCGCTTTGAACGCCGCTTTCGTGAGCTTCCCGTCCGCCGCGATCACCGTCGTCGTGAGATCGACTGTGCAAGAGTCCTGGCGTCCCGGGCGGCACAGCCACGTTTCGGGCTTGCTGTAGTCGTTGGCGGCCGGGGGCACGCTCTCGGGCGGTGCGGACGACTGCGCGAACGCTGACCCTCCGAGCAGCAGGCCGCAGGCAGCGATCGAAACTCGAATGATGCTGTTGGTCATGATGGTCCCCCTATGAAAACTCAGCGGGTTCTTGCCTTCGGACGAAACGCCAGCAGCACGTTGCCGGGCGGCTGGCGGAAGCCGCCGTAGCCCGACGCCACGAACAACATGCCGCTGCCGGCGAACACCGAATGCGAGTCGATGCCGCCTCCTTGCCCTTTGACGCCGTTGAGCGTCGTGAAATCTCGCAGCGTGTCGTATTGCCAGACGATGTCGCCGGTTGCTGCGTCGAAAATATAGATGCGCCCATCGAGCGCACCGGCGACCACCGACTTGTCGATCACGAGCGGCGCGGCCGACAAACCATATTTCTCGCCGCACAAGTTGAAGCGAGCTTTACGCTCGTCGCTGCAATCCGCGGTGACGGGCCTGCGCCACAGGACTTTGCCGGTGTCGATGTCGATGGCATTCATGCCCGGCTCCGGCACGTAGTCTTTGAACTCGGGGAAGTGCGGATCGTTGATCGGCGCGAACACGCGATATTCGCTGTCGATGGCAATACCCCAGTGCACGCCGCCGAGCGCGCTGCCGTCGCCGAATGTTTGCCGCCACAGCAGTTTGCCCTTCTGCTCGGGATCCAGTGCCCAGACATCGCCGGACTTCTGTCCCGCGAGCACGACGTCGCTGCCATCGCGCTTCTTTGTGAGCACGGCGCCGGCGCCGAAGTCGTAGTCCTTCAGCACGCTGTCGGCCGGGCTCGGGCAATTCGGTCCGGACTGTGCCGGATCCGGGCGACAGGCGAGATTCCAAACATCATTTGCGAGCGCCTGAAAGGTCCATTTCAGATGGCCGGTGGCAAGGTCGATCGCGAGCACCGCATCGCTGGTCGGCGTAGCGGGCAGCGAAGTGTTCTGTCCCGTGGTCGCATAGATCAGCCCGCGTTCGGCGTCGATCGAAGGTGTCGACCAGATAGGTGCGCCCGACGGGCCGCGCAACTTCACACCCGTCGCACTGGTCTTGCCGGTGTATTGCGCGTCTTCCATCGTGTGCGCGACCCAGAGTTGTTTGCCGGTCGCGGCATCGAGTGCGACGACCGCGCCGTGGCCGACGCAGCACTCGAACTTCGGATTCGCGCCGCTGCCGACGCCCGACGAGGACACCGGCACGATGATGCGATCTTTGTAGAGAACAGGAGCGCCGGTGATGTTGCCGCTCGCATCGTGACGGCCGTTTGCTTTCCAGATGCGCTCGCCGGTCTGCGCATCCACTACGTGCACTTGAGCCTGCTGATCGGCAAGAATCAGCGCTTGGCGAGAACCGATAGCGCCGAACGACACCGAGCTGCGCACCGCGACGCCGACGTCATAAACCCACTTCGCGCACGCCTTCTCGATGTCCAGCGCGAGCAGCTTGCCGCTCTGAGCCGGCGCATAAAACATCGTCGAGCCGACGATCACCGGCGATGAGCGCAGCGACGTCGTCTTCGGGAACCCGATGGCCCACGCCAGTTCCAGCTCGGGCAATTGTTTGCTGCTGAGTCCGGCCTGTTTGGCGCTTAAGCGCCGGCTGTTGTTGTGATCGACGCCAAACATGGTCAGCGCGGGACTGGTTTGCAAATTCACGCTGCGCCGATCGGGGCTGCACATCATCGCGGCAGTCCAATTCGTGTCTTCTTCCGGGGCCGCGAGATATTCGATGAGCTGCGGCATCTTCTCTTTGGGAACGATCGAGCCTTGCTGTTGCATCACTCCCGTCGTGAGTGCGAGACGCAGCGACTGCGCGCTCATCAATTGCAGCGCTGACAACGCAGGGGCGCGAGTGCCTGGAATGTTATGGCAGGCCGCGCAGTACGTTTCATATACCTGGTGGCCGGGAAGATTGGCGCGAGGATCAGGTGCAGGGGCTTCGGCCGCCATCGCGAACTGGTTGACGACAAGACCCAAAGCAAGTGCCGTCGCAACGCGCGCGAAAGCCTTGCGACACAGTGAATGCTCGCTCATGAACCACGCTGGCATGTGAATCCCCCATGCTTGTTTACCGGATTCGACCGGGGCGCCGTAAAAAGAAAAGTCAAAGCGGGGCGCACGCGATTGTCTCGTTGCGCCTCATCCATAACACTGCGCGGGCGTTGCATGAGTGACGCGAGTGGGGGAGCTATGAAATATCGTTCGTCGAGTGCCCGCGTTCTGTTGGGCAGTATTCTGTCGGTCGTTTGTGTCGTCAGCGCATCTGCCGCAGGGTGGAAAGTGCCGCGCACTCCGGATGGCAAGCCGGACCTGCAGGGCAACTGGACCAATGCGACGCTCACACAGTTGGAGCGCTCGCCGGCGCAGGGCGATCGCAAAGCGCTGACCGCCGAAGAGGCGCAGAAGATCGAAGGCGCCGCCGCGGAGCACGTCGAAGAGAACGCCAAGCCCACCGATCCGAAGCTGGGCATTCAGGATCTGCCCAAGGATTGCGGCTACGGTTTCAGCGGCACCAATTGCGGTTACAACAATTTCTGGGTGGATCGCGGCACGCAGGTGATTCGCATCAACGGTGAGCCGCGCAGCTCGATCATCACCGAGCCGGCGAACGGCCGCATTCCTCCCATGACGCCCGCTGCAGGCAAAGAAGCAGCGGCGCGCGTGGCTGCTTTCCGCAAAGGCGCGGGGCCGGTCGATGGTCCCGAGCTGCGTTCGCTCGGTGAGCGCTGTCTGACTTCGTTCGGCTCGAGCGCCGGACCGCCGATGCTGCCGCTCATGTACAACAACACGTATTCGATCGTGCAGACGCCGGACACGGTGATGATCCTGGTCGAGATGATTCACGACGCGCGCGTGGTGCGCATCGGCGGCAAGCACGTGCCGAACAGTGTGAAGAAGTGGTACGGCGATTCCATCGGCCGCTGGGAAGGCGACACGCTGGTGGTCGAGACGACCAACTTCCATCCGATGCAGACGTTCCGCGGTCTCGGGCCGGATCGCAAAGTCACCGAGCGCTTCACTCGTATCTCGGCCGATCAGATCCTGTATCAGTTCAAGGTGGAAGATCCGGCGCTCACTCAACCCTTCGCCGGCGAGCTGCCGATGAATGCGACGCCGGACCTCATGTACGAGTACGCCTGCCACGAAGGCAACTACGCGCTGCCGGGCATCCTGGCCGGTGCGCGTGAAGAGGAACGTCAAGCTGCCGGCAAGACGGTCAAGCAGGACGAGGCGGACAACGACAAAGGCGAGTAATCCAAGCGACGGCCCGAAACCAGTCAAAGCCTGGCTGGATGCAAGCGTAAGCGCTTGTCGTTTGGCAAGACTGGTCAGTTCCTCGGGTCGCGGTCATCATTGGGGCGGAGTCTGCGTGGCAGGCTCCGCCTTCAATCGTTTTCGGCCGTCCCGGAGATCGCCATGAATCGTCGCCAGGCTTTGCTTGGGCTGGTTGCCTTGCCCGCGGTGGCACAAATTGCTTCGGCTGCCGCCGCGCCCGTCGTGGTCGTGAACAAGACGCCTACCTGCGGCTGCTGCGGTCTTTGGGTGAAGCATGTGCAGGCGGCGGGGTTCGCCGTTCAGGTGCACGACCTCGAGAATCTATCGCCCATCAAGGAGCGCGTCGGCGTGCCGTACGGCATGGGTTCCTGTCACACGGCCGAAGTCGGCGGCTATTTCATCGAAGGCCACGTGCCGGCGCAGGACATCAAGCGGCTGCTGAGTGAAAAACCGGCGGCGAAGGGCCTGACCGTGCCGGGCATGCCGGCCGGATCGCCCGGCATGGAAGTGCCGTCGGGCCGCGTCGATCGCTACGACGTGCTGCTGGTCGACAAGGAAGGCAAGACTTCGGTGTTTGCAACTCATGGCGGCGATCAGAAATAACAAATGAAATTCTATTCGTGGAACGTCAACGGCATCCGCGCCGTCGTGAAGAAAGGAACGTTTCAGACGTTCGTGAAAGAGCACAAGCCCGACATCCTGTGCCTGCAGGAAACCAAGGCCGAGCGCGGCCAGGCGGAGGTCGATCTCGCCGGTTATCACGAGTATTGGAATTCGGCGGTCAAGAAGGGCTACTCGGGCACGGCGATTTTTTCCAAGCGCGAGCCGCTCGATGTGATCAACGGCTTTCCCAAGGACTTCGCCAAGAAGTTCTCGTTCGCCGATGAGCTCAAGCGCGACGCCAACGAAGAAGGCCGCGTCATCACCGCGGAGTTCGATAAGTTTTTCGTGGTCACGGTGTACACGCCGAACGCCAAGGACGATCTGAGCCGGCTGCCGTTGCGGCACAAACATTGGGATCCGGCGTTCCTGGCGTATCTCAAGCAGCTCGAAAAGAAGAAGCCGGTGCTGTTCTGTGGCGACCTCAACGTGGCGCACACCGAGCTGGACCTGGCGAATCCCAAGCCGAACCGCGGCAAGAAAGGTTTCACCGAAGAGGAGCGCGAAGGCTTCCAGAATTTCCTCGACGCCGGCTTCGTCGACACCTTCCGCATGTTCACGGAAGGCAACGGCCATTATTCGTGGTGGAGCAATTTCTCCAATGCCCGCGCGCGCAATGTGGGATGGAGGATCGATTACTGGCTGGTGTCGGAGAAGCTGCGCAAGCAGGTGAAAAAGGCCGAGATCCACACCGACGTGATGGGCAGCGATCACTGCCCGGTCAGCGTGACCGTGAATATCGACTAGGTTGATCCTCTTAACACCGGGCCGCGCTGCGGCCCGGTGCCGTCGATCGGAAGGTTATTTCTCGACGAACGCGCGCTCGATGACGTAGTCGCCGGGCGAGCCGATGTGCGCGGAGATCTGGAAGCCGCGCGCGTCGAGGATGGCAGACAGGTCCTTCAACATGGACGGGCTGCCGCAAATCATGGCGCGATCGTGTTCCGGGTTCAGCTGCGGCAGGCCGATCTGTTCGAACAACTTGCCGCTCTCGATCAGGTCCGTCAGGCGGCCGCGATTGCGGTACGGCTCGCGCGTTACGGTGGGGAAGTAGATGAGTTGATTGGCGACCATTTCGCCGATGTGCTCGTCCTTGGGCAGCACGTGCGTCAGATATTCCTCGTAGGCCAGCTCGCTGGTGGCGCGCACGCTGTGCAGGAGCACGACCTTCTCGAACTTCTCGTACAGCGCCGGATCCTTGACCAGGCTCATGAAGGGCGCGAGGCCCGTGCCCGAGCTCAGCAGGTACACATGTTTGCCCGGCTTCAAATCGTCGATCAGCAGCGAGCCGGTGGGCTTGCGGCTGACCAGCACTTCGTGACCCGGCAGCAGGTGCTGCAGGCGTGAGGTGAGCGCGCCGTTCTGCACCTTGATGCTGAAGAACTCGAGGTGCTCTTCGTGATTGGCGCTCGCGATGCTGTAGGCGCGGGTCAGCGGACGGCCGTCGACCTGCAGGCCCATCATGACGAACTGGCCGTTCTCGAAGCGCAGGCCTGGATTACGGGTCGTCACGAAGCTGAACAACGTGTCGTTCCAGTGACGGACTCGCAGAACGCGCTCAGTGTTGAAAGCAGACATTTGGTTCCTCAATTCCTCATCACGCGCTGACCAGAAAGTGACCCGCCAAGGCGCAGATCGGCAGCCCCAGTCCCAGGCCGGCAGCCACCCGGGGGTAGTACGTCAGCAGTAAAACGAAACTCACGGCGCTCGCAGTGAGCATGCCGAACCATTCGACCGTGCCTATCGGCCAGCCCGCCTGGGCGGCGGTCATCCATAACGACACGGTCAAAGCGATCCAGCCAGCGGCGCGCAGGAGCGCCCTTTGTAGGGGCGTTGGCTCCCGCTGCAAGAGCTCGCGGGCATGGCGGCTCATGGCGAAGCATAGCGCCGCCCACCCCGAGTACGTCAGCGCGAATGGGAATAAGGACATTACGCCCGCTCCGCTTCTGCCGGGAGATTCAGGGCTTCTGGAGCCTTACGCTGCGCGGGTTTGCGGCTGCCGGGCGTGCGGGAGGCGTACCACCCCGTCAAACCTAACAGGGCGGCGATGCCCAGCATTGTCAAATCGAAGCCCGCATAGACCCAGTTGCCTTGGGCCAGGGTGATGCCTAGATGGGTCTGAGTGGTGAGGGCATTGACCGCCGGCAGGGCCGCGAACAGCGCTGCGCCCGCGACCAACTGGGTCGTCCAGGCGACCCGCGCCGGCGGGATCATCGGAAGCACGAAGCTGAGCAGCCAGGCGGCAAAGAAGACGCGCACTTCCCAAGCCGGCCGATCGGCCAGCGCCACTGGCAGCAGACGATTCGCGTAGAAGAACGCGGCCACCGCGATCGGCAGGCCCGTGATCACGCCGATGTTCAAGACTTCGACCAACCGGTGCCCGAACGGGGTGTAGCCCAGCTTGGCGCGCTCGGGAGCGCGCTTTACCGTCCACAACACCAGGCCGCTCGCGACCATCAATATTCCGCCGAGGCCAGACAGCGTGAACAGCCAGCGCAGGGTCGTCGAAGAGAACGTCGCCATGTGCAGGCCGAACATCACAGCGCGCGTCTGTGAGGCTGGCGCGGGTTCACCTGCAACGGAAAGCACCTCGCCGGTCGTGCCGGAGAACACGACGTTTCGATTGCTGTTGGCCAGCTGGCCCTCGGTGTCACGGCGGATCGTGATGCGCGAGTTGATGTCGGATGGATTGTTGATCGTGATGAACGCCGCGTGCGCGCCATTCCATCGCGTGCGCGCTTCGTGCAGCAGCGGCTCGATGTCGGTCAGCACGCCCGGCTGATTGGCCGGTTTGACTTCTTCGGCGACCCCGGTGGCGTCCGCGAAAAAAGCTTCACGATTGTCGCCGTAGTTCGCCTGCACGCCCCACGGCATGTACATGAACATCAACGTCACGAGGCCCGTGTACGTGATCATCACGTGATAGGGCAGGGCGAGCACGCCGACGGCGTTGTGCGCGTCGAGCCAGGAGCGCTGGCCCTTTCTCGGGCGAAGCGTGAAGAAGTCCTTGAAGATCTTCTTGTGGGTGATGACGCCGCTGATGATGGCGACGAACATGAACATGGCGCAGAAGCCGACCACCCAACGGCCCCAGATGGGCTTCATGCTCAGCTCGAAATGGAAGCGATAGAAGAAGTCGCCGCCGCGCGTCTCGCGGGCTTTCACTTCTTCGCCGGTGCTTGGATCCAGCCAGGCGGTCTTGAAACCGCGCCGTCCCTCGCCGCCGCCGTTGGGATCTCGGTACGTCACCCGGACTATCGGCTCACGCGCTTCCGGCAAAGTGATGAACCAACGCGGCGAGTTCGGCGCGCGCTCCTTGAGCGTCGCGATTGTCTTCGACGCCGCGTTCGCGTCGGCCTTTACGTCGCGCAGCTCCGGCCGCGTCCATTGTGAGATCTCGGGGCGGAAGTAACTCAGCGTGCCGGTGACGAACACCGCGAACAGAATCCAGCCGACCACCAGCCCGGACCAGGTGTGCAGCCACGCCATCGATTGGCGAAACCCTTCCTTCATGACGCAGCCACCTGTCTTTGCAGCCAAACGAGTGCACCGAGCACGATCATGGAGCCGACGATTCCCGCCCACGCGCGCCAGGTGGTGCGAGCGGCGAACACCCAGATCACGACGCAGGCGTAGATGAGGAACGATGACAGCGTCGCCGTCATCGACGCCTCGGCTCTCGACAGCGGCAGGAAGATCGCCATCGCGAAGCTGGCAAGCGCGGTCAGCGCGTAACCACCGACGATGGCTGCGAGGGCTCGTGCGGCGACGGACAGGCGATAGGAAGGCGTGAGCGCCGCCATGCTTAGCGACTCCACCGTGCTGACCCGCGCCCGATTCCCGACTGCATACGCCTCCCGACGACATCAGGGATGGCTAGCGGTCTCGGCCGCGCAAGTCGGGCCTCAAACGGGCGTGGCTGGTCCCAGCGATTAGAGCCGTCCGATGATAATCATTCTTATTTGGAATGCAACGCGGTTACGGTGGAGGAGTGGCCGGGTAGGGACCTGCCAGTACTGCTCGACCAGGCGCCGTGCCCGTGCATAACACACCATGGTGTCCGCAGTAGGATGGGCCGCCTCAGAGGTGCGCGCGATGATTTGATTGTGCTCGGGGGCGAAAACTTGAAAGTCGGGTGAATAGATTCACGCGTCCGGCCGGGGCTTGGCTTTGAGCGAGGCATCGCGAGTCAGGATGGTGACGCGCTGGCCGTCCTGCAGGCGTTCGACGCCCCGGACGACGACGACATCTCCGGCGCTGACCGGGCCGTCGATGGTGACGAGGTCGCCGTCGGTCGTGAGTGAGGTGATGGCGACGCGTTCAGCGGTGTTGTCGCGGCGGATGCGCATCAGGTAGTTGCCGCTCTGGCGGACGGCGATGGCGTCGCGCGGGACGACGAGGGCTTCGGTCGCGTCGCGTTCGGGCAGGCCGACTTCGAGGGCGGAGCCGACGTTGAAGGCGCTGTCCGCCAGCAGCATGCGCAGCTCGAACTGCCGCGAGCGTTCCTCGCCGACCGGCACGACCGTCCGCACCGTTGCAGGGACCTGTTTGTTCGCCACCTTGATCGGCAACTCCATGTTCGGCTTCACAGAGCTGAGCAGCGCCAGCGGCGCCTGGACGCGCGCTTCGACGTGAACCGTATCGACGAGTCGCGCGATCGACGCGCCGGTCGCAACGTATTCGCCGCGTTGAGCGAGCCGCTCCGTCACGACACCGGAGAATGGCGCCCGAACTTCCGTCTGCTCCAAATCGTGTTTAGCGGAACGATGACGCACCTCCGCCTGTTGCAGCTGAGCTGTGAGCATCGCGAGCTGCGACCGGACTTCGTCGAGCTGGGTTTGTGAGATGGAGTTGTTCGCCAGTTTCTCGATCCGCTGCAGCTGTCGCTCCGACATCGCGCGCTGCGCCTCGATGCGCATCATCTCCGCCTTCGCATCTTCGACCTGCAGGCGCACGGCTTCGTCTTCCAGCTTCGCAACGCGCTCGCCGGCGCGAATGCGAGTGCCCACTTCGGCGACATATTCCAACCGGCCCGCGGCGCTGGTCGCGAGCCGCGCATCGTTGCGACTGACGACACTGCCGGGAACCCAGCGTCGCGGCGCCACGCGCGTCACCGAGGCTTGCGCGACTTCGACCATCACGACCGGCAGCTCGGGTTTCGTTTGCTGAGCGCCGGCACTCGCGGCGCACAGCATCAGCAACCATCCTTTCGTGATTCGCATCATTGCGCAGTCTCCGTTAACAAACCGGCATCGTGAGTCGCCGCCGCCGGCGCGCGACGCTCGTAGACGAGTCGCATCAAGCTGGGCAGCAGCACGATCGAAAACACCATACTCACAATCACGCCTGCGACATTTACAGCCGCGAGGCCGCGATAGATGGTGCTGGCAGGTCCAGGATTGACCACCATGGGCAAGGCGCCAAGCGCACCGGTCAGCGTGCTCGCAACCATCGCGCGTAGTCGCTGATTGAGCGACATCCGCAGCGCTTCTTCCAGGCTGTGACCGTGATTCATCGCCTCGCGCGTGAGGTCGACCAGCAGGATCGCGTGATTGACGATGATGCCGATCATCATGATGAAGCCGATCATGGTGAGCAGGTCGAGCGGCTGGAACGCCACCACGCCCAGCAAACGAATGCCGAGCACGCCGCCGGCCAGCGCCAGCGGCACCGTGAGCACGACGACCAGCGCATCGCGCAGCGAATGAAACATCGCCGCCATCAGCATGAACAGCACCAGCAACGCCAGCAGGAAGTTGCCGCTCATGGTGGCAATGATGGTGTCCAGTCGATCGGCGCTGCCCGCGAGCCGGATATTTGCATCGGCGGGCAGATTGGCGCGCAACTGGGGCACGATGTCGCTGTTGATCTTCGCGAGCATGTCTTCCAGCGACAGCGTCGGCGGCGGATCGATGGTGAGCGTCACGGTGCGGTGATGATCGACGCGTCGGATCTGCTCCGAAACCAGCGTCGTCTCCAGCGTAACCAGTTCGCCGAGCGGCACGACTTCGCCCGAGGGCGTGATCAACGGCGCCTGCGCGAGATCTTCGGGCGTCTCGCCCAGATTGGTTCGCAGGATCACCGGCAAGCGGGTCTGACCATCGAAGTATTCCCCGAGCCAGGCGCCGTCGCCGAGCGAGCGGACGACCGTGCCCAACGCTGCGCGATCCCAGCCAACTTCGGCGATGCGTCGATCGTTGGGCTCGGCGCGCAGCTCCAGGACCTGCACGTCCGTATTGGGGAAGGACTGCACATTTGCGCCGGGGAATGTTTCCTCCAACAGTCGCCGGCCATCCGCAGCGGTTGAGTTCAACGAGGCGGTGTCGGTGGTTTGCAGATGAATCGCGACCGAGCGCGCCGAGCCGCCGATGCCGCCGAACAACTCGCCTTCATTGACGAACACTCGCGTGTCGGGAATGCCGACGACAATTTCGTCACGCACGATGCGTTCCAGCTCGCCGATGCGCTCGTCATCGATCACGCGCGCGCCGAGCGTGCCGCCACCAGGCCAGAGCAGCACGTAATAATTCTTGAGTCGCGGCTCTTTCTCGCCGGTCATGTACGGCTGCATGCGCTCGTGCAGCCTGGTGACGATCTCGCGATCCACCGTCGCCGGGCTCATGCCCGGCGGAAAACTGAAGTACGCGTCGATCGCTGCGCGCTTCACCGGCGGCAAGTAGTCGAGCTTTGGCAGGAACGCCCACGACAGCAGCAATGGCGCGACCAACAACACGAGAACCCACATCACCTGCTGACGCCGGGTGCGCGTCCATTCGATGACCTTGTCGGTCAGTCCGGGCCAGCCTTCGCCATAACCGGATTTCTGCGCAGGCCCGCTCAGCATGCGCCCGGCAGCGGCCGGCACGAAAGTGATCGCGACCAGGATGGAAAATGCGACGGCGATGGAGATGGTCAACGCCAGGTCGGCAAAGATCTGACCTTCGACATCTTTGAGGAACAACACGGGCAGGAACACCGCGATCGTCGTGGTCGTCGATGCGAACAGCGCGGGCACGACCTGGCGCGTGCCGTCATGCGCCGCTTGATCGATCGGCATGCCGGTTTCCCGCAAGCGAATGATGTTGCCGGAGACGACGATCGCACCTTCGACGACCATGCCGACGGCGAACGCGAGTCCGGCGAGCGAGATCACATTGATGCTGCGGCCGGCGAGGTGCAGCGCACAGAACGTCGCAAGCAAACAGATCGGGATGGTGGTCGCGATGATCACGGTGGCGCGGACGTTCCGCATGAACCACCACACGCACACGAGCGCGAGCAGCGCGCCGACGACCAGATTTTCGATCAGCAGATTGACGGCCCGAGTGATGAACACCGAGGCGTCGAACGATTGCTCGATCCCAAGCCCGCGCTCGCGCAGCGGCCCTTCGCGCAGCTCGGCGACGACGCGCTTGGCTTCCTCGAGCGTAGAGAGCACGTTCGCGCCTGGCGCTCGCAAGAGTTGCAAGCCGATGGCGGGATTGCCGTTCTGATGCGAATAGAAGAGCTGGTCCGGTGGACGGGCCTCGACCACGGCGACGTCAGAGAGTCGCACCGGCTGGCCATCGCGCCACGCCAGCACCAGTTGGCCCAATTGATCCACGTCGTATCGGCCCGCATAGCGCAATGCGTACTGCCGTCGGCCCACATCGAGCTGCCCCGCAGAAACATTGTTGGCGCTCGCGGCCAGCCTCGCGATATCGGGAATGCCCACACCGAGCGCGGCGGCTCGCGGCAGATCGACGGTGATACGGATGTCGTTCGGCGCGCCGCCGTTCACGCGTATGCCGCCCACACCGGGAATCGATTCGAGACGCGGCTGCACGACGTCTTCGATAAAGCGGCGATAGTTGTCGATCGGACCCGGGGTGCCCGGCAGTAGCTGCACGAAGAACCATGTAAGGCTCTCGTTGGTGTCACCGCCGAGTCCACCCAACTGGACGATGGGTCGATCGGCGTCGCGCGGCAACGGCGGCAAACGACTCATGCGGCCGATCACATCGACGAGCGCCGCCTTCATGTCGGTGCCGATGGCGAATGTGATCGTGACATCGGTGCCGCCGCTGTTGGCGTTGCCGGTGATTTCCTCCACGCCCGACAGGCCTTGCAGCACCCGTTCCTGCGGTTCCAGCAGTTCCGCCTCGGCCTCCTCGGGGGAGGCGCCCCGCCAGTTGGTCGTGATGCCGATGGTCGGTCGCTCGATATCCGGAAACAGCTGCAGCGGCAGCTCCAGCAGGCTGAGCGTGCCGAACAGGGCGACGAGCAGCACGGTCACGCCGACAGCGATGGGGTTACGGATGGCAGCGGCAATGACTCGCATCGCACGGCTCCCTGTTATTTACAATGGCCAGGTGCGGATTGGACCGCACCTCGGTCCGCTGGTTTGGGCGCTTGCGACCAGCCGAATTCAAATCACGACAGACCGAACGTTGTGATGCGGGGCGGCGGCGGACGGTTTAAGCTCTGCGGCGTTTTTTGCGACCCCGAACCCACCCCTTGAACGACTCGAGCGACTTACAAATCACGTCCGCCGAAAGGCGCCTGACGCTGGCGGCGCTGGCGGTCGTGGTCCTGCTCAGTGCCCTCGACCAGACCATCGTCGCGACGGCCATGCCTCGGATCATCGAGCAGCTGCAAGGCCTGTCGATGTATGCCTGGGTCACGACGGCATACATGCTCACTTCGACGGTTTCGGTGCCGCTTTATGGCAAGTTGAGCGACCAATACGGACGCAAGCCCATTTTGATCCTGGGCGTCGTGGTGTTCCTGGTCGGCTCGGCGCTGTGCGGACTGAGCGGCGAGTTCGGCAGCTTGCCGGTGCTGGGCAGCGGCATGATGCAGCTGGTGGTGTTCCGCGCTCTGCAAGGACTGGGTGCGGGCGCGTTGATGACTGTTTCGTTCGCCGTCATGGCGGATATGTACCCTCCCCGCGAGCGCGGCCGGTTGTTTGGTGTGTTCGGCTCGGTGTTCGGTCTGGCGACGGTCGTGGGGCCGTTCATCGGCGGTTTCTTCACCGATCACGGCACCGTGTCGCTGGGCGCTCATGAGATCGCCGGGTGGCGCTGGGTGTTCTATGTGAACCTGCCGCTCGGCGCGCTCGCCTTGTTCATGATCGTTTATCGCATGCCTGCCTTGCGGAAGGGCGGCGGCGGCAACATCGACTATCTGGGCGCTGTGCTGGTTGTGCTGACGGCGGCATCGTTGTTGCTCGGCCTCACTTTGGGCGGCACGCACTACGCATGGGATTCGCCACCCATCGTCAGCCTGTTTGTCATGTCGTTCGTGTCGCTGGCGATCCTCATCTGGGTCGAAGGGCGCGCCCGCGAGCCCATTCTGCCGTTGCACCTTTTCAGCATTCCCACCTTCCGGATCGCGACGCTGGGTTCGTTCGTCATGAGCATGGCCTTCCTCGGCGTCGTGATGTTCATGCCGTTGTACATGCAGGTCGTGCAGGGCGTTTCAGCTGTGCAGAGTGGCGTGGCCTTGCTGCCGTTGATGCTCACCTTGATCGTCAGCAGCATCGGCTCGGGTCGCATCGTCGCACGCACCGGGAAGTACAAATTGCTGATGGTGAGCGGCGGAGTGCTGCTCGTCGCGGGCGTCGTGTCGCTGACCGGCATCGGCGCGGCCACGACGCAAGCCGATCTGACGTGGCGGCTCGCATTGACCGGCCTGGGCCTCGGACCGGCGCAGACGCTGTTCAGCCTGGTCATTCAGAACGCCGCGCCCGCGAATCAGATCGGCGTGGCCACCAGCATGAGTCAGTTCAGCCGGCAGATCGGCTCGACGGTCGGCGTGGCCATCTTCGGAACATTTCTTACGCACGCGCTCACGGCTGAGTTGCCCAAGCACGTGCCCCAGCTGCCGGGCGGCAACGTCTCGCAGTTGGATCTGGCACACGCTCAGAGTCAGGCCATGAACGTGGACCAGATTCGTGCGCGCGTGCAGGCGGCGCTCGACGAGCGATATCAAGTCATCGAGCGCGCCTTCAACGAAGATCAGCGAGCGGTGCAGGACGTGCTCGCCGATCCACGACTGCCGGAAGCGGTGAAAGCGCCGCTGCGCGATGGCGGGCTGCGCGCGAAGACACACGACGAGCTGCAGGAACGCACCGATGCTCTGGTCGCCGAATTGAAGGCGGGCGAAGCGGGGCGTGATCGATTGCTGAAGGATCCCGATCTGTCGCCGGCCATGAAAAAGCAGTTGGCAAATATTCCCTCGCGCGCGTGGAACGAACCGGACGTGATTGCGGGCGTCGCCACCTTGTTTCGCGACAGCCTGCTCGCGACGGAAAATGCGATTGTCGCCAAGCGGGCTCAAAACGCGCTGCAGATGGTCAAGGCCGGGATGGCGATGTATGCAAACAAGCTGGTCGCCGACATTCAGCGCGGCGTGAAAGTAGCATTCGCGGCTTCGATCGCTCACATGTTGGAGCGGGCGCTGTGGATCGTCGGCCTCGCGCTGTTCGTCGTGCTGTTCATTCCCGAGCTGCCGCTGCGCGCGAAACCGCATTCGGACACAGCCAGTGAATAACGCGACTACTCCGGCGCCGGCGCGCCGCTCCTTCGCGGCCCTGCGCCACCCGGGCTATCGTGGCTTCTTCCTGAGCTTCGCCGGCGCGATGATGGCGGACAGCGTCGAGCACGTCATCAGCTACTGGATGATGTTCGAGAAGTTCCAGTCGAATGCGCTCGGTGCGTTCGCGGTGGTGTCGCACTGGCTGCCGTTCCTGCTGTTGTCCCTGCCGGTCGGCGCGCTGACCGATCATTTCGATCCGCGACGCCTGATTCAAATCGGCATGGTGATATTCATGGGAGTGTCGCTCGCCTGGGGCGCGCTGTTCCTGACCGATACGCTGGAGGTCTGGCATGCGATGGTGCTGCTGACTCTGCATGGCATCGCCGGCGTGCTGTGGACGCCTACTGCGCAGGTGCTGCTCCATCACGTCGTGCCAGCGGAGGATCTGCAGAGCGCCGTGCGGCTGAACGCAACGTCGCGGCAACTCGGCTTGCTCGGCGGGCCGGCGATCGGTGGCGCGCTGTTGATGCTGCTCGGTCCCACGCACGGCATTCTCCTGAATGCATTTTTCTATGTGCCGACGATCCTCTGGTTGTGGAAAGCGCCATATTCGCGGGCCGCGGCCGGGCAGGGAGCGCCGCGACGCGCATTGCTGTCGTTGAGCGATGTGACATCGACATTGCATCGCATCGGCTCGCACAAGACCTTGCTGTCGATGATCCTGCTTTCGGGCGGCGCGTCGTTCTTCATCGGCAATGCTTACCTGCCGCAGATGCCGGACTTCGCGCGCTCGCTGGGTCACTTCAATGCGGATCTTTCCTACAGCGTATTGTTGGGCGCGGACGCAATTGGAGCGTTGACGGCAGGCTTCATCCTGGAGAGTCGTGGCTGGCTGGCGCCGAATCCGCGCACGGCGATGATCCTGGCGATGCTCTGGTGTGCTGCACTGGCCGGCTTCGCCATGTCGTCGTTCTATTCGCTCGCGGTGTTGTTGCTGTTCATCGCCGGTTTCATGGACCTGTCCTTCAACTCGATGGCTCAGACGCTCGTGCAATTGAACGCGCCGGCTGACATACGCGGTCGCGTGTTGGGCGTGTTCTCGATGATGGCGCTGGGGCTGCGAACGTTCAGCGGTGTGACGGTGGGACTGATGGGCGCCGCGATCGGCATTCACACCTCTTTGACCCTCAGCGCGCTGGCGCTGATCGCACTCAGCGCGCTGTTGCTCGTGCGCAGTTCCAGGTCTTGACTGGAGCTGCGCACGTCGAGCGGCCTATTTCTTCTTCGAGCTCTTTTTCTTCCGGCTGCTCTTCTTCTTCGGCACCTTCGCTCCGGAACGCCGCGCTTCGGACAAGCCGATTGCGATCGCTTGCTTGCGGCTCTTCACCTTCTTGCCGGAGCGACCGCTGCGCAGCGTGCCTTTCTTGCGTTCGCGCATGGTCTTCTCGACCTTCTTCGACGCCTTCTTGCTGTATTTGCGTTTGGTCGCCATGAATGGCTCCTCGGGTGTCGGGCTGAATCAGTCCCGACCCACCAACGCCCTGAGTCAGTGCGCTGTTCCGGAAGCCTTACCGATAGATCAGGAATGCCTCACGTTCTTGCGCCCACGATTTCTCATCGGGCTGCGTCAGTGCATCCAGATCGGCGGGCGTCGACTTCGCGTCGTCGACCCATTCGCGCAGCTGCGGGCCGCCGTTGATGATGTCGATGGCGAGCCGATCCTTCTCGTATTCATAGTGAAAGTCGCGCCATAGCGGATAGTCGGGATGCAGTCGACGGATGGCTTTGAACGCCAATGTTTGCAGGCGCCACGGCAGGAACGCGTGGTGATCGTAGCTCGGATCTTCGACGTGAATCTGCAAGCCTGAGCAAAGTTTCCCGACATGTTTGTGAAACGTCGGCTCGAACCAGCAGGGGCGCAGGCGACAACCTTGCAACCATTGCGGCGCGAGTGAAACCATGGTGGTCAGCACTTGGTTCGCATCGATATCCGGTGCGCCGAACAACTCGAGCGGTCGCGTCGTGCCGCGTCCTTCGGAGAGCGTTGTTCCCTCAAGCATCACGGTGCCTGCATAAGCGCGCGCCATCCAAAGGTTCGGCGCGTTCGGGCTGGGATTGACCCAGGTTCGTTCGCCCAGCGGCCAGCCGTAACCCGGTGCACTGTCCGGCTGCCAGCCTTGCATCTCGATCACGCGGTAATCGACGTTGAGCTCGAGCGTGCGCACGAACCAATGCGCGAGCTCGCCGAGCGTGAGGCCGTGTCGCATCGGCAGCGGTCCCGCGCCGACGAAACTTTCCCAACCGGCGCGCAGACGCAGTCCCTCGATCGGCCGTCCAGCGGGATTCGGGCGATCGAGCACCCACACCGACTTGCCATGCTTCGCCGCTGCTTCGAGCACGTAACGCAGCGTGGTGATGAACGTATAGATGCGGCAGCCGAGGTCCTGCAGATCGACCAGCAACACATCGAACGGCTGCATCATCTCGTCCGTCGGACGCCGCACTTCGCCGTACAGACTGAAGACCGGAATCCCAAGGACCGGGTCGTTGAAGGTCGGTGACTCGACCATGTTGTCTTGCTTGTCGCCGCGCAGGCCGTGTTGCGGACCGAACGCCGCAGTTAGCTTTACTCCCACGGCGGCAAGCGCATCCAGGGAATGAGTCAGATCCGTCGTGACGGATGCGGGATGGGCGAGCAGCGCGACGCGCTTGCCTTGTAACTCACGACGCAGCGATGGCTCGTCGAGCAGCCGATCGATACCGAACTTCATGCAGGATCTCCGGCCAGCCGTAAGGCAAAGCCATCGCGATGGTGAAAATCAGGCTTGCCCGGCGGATGTGCCAGCGCCCAATAGGAAATAACGCCTTGCTCGCTTTGCATGACCGCCGAGACGGCGAGCCGCATGTTGCGGCCCTTGATCTCATGGGCGGTCAGTCCCGGAATGGCGCCGAGATGGATGTCCACATCGGCTTCCAGCTCGTCGCCGTGACGACGGACGATCACGCGCGGCGGCGGCAGCGGGTTCAGCGACGTGACGTTTTGGCGATAGCTGCCGAAGCGGTACACCGCCCATTGGCTGGAGGGCGAGAAGTTGAATTCGAAGTAGGCGTCGCTGTCATCGAAGCCGATGAACGCTTCCAGGCAGGTCTGCTGCCACAACAGATCCTGGAACTTGCTGGGCGCCTGGGCCGGCAGCTGCAGACGATCGATGTCGCCGCGGATCCGATAGTCCAGCACCAGCAGATCCGCCGTGAGGGAATCTACTTCGACCGTGATGCCGGAGACGACGTTGTCCGGTGTGGATGGGTGGCATAGCAGCGGCGTTTGCATGCGCCCATTCTATGCCACTCCGCCGCCCGCGCGCGTCAGTGCCAGTTCGCGGTTGCCGCAATCTTTTCCCGGTACAACGGCCGGGCCAGCCACAGCAGTACCGCGGCGATGCTGCTGCCCGCGACCACGACTATGGCCAGGCCCCAGCGAATCTGCGTCGGATCCTTGAGGAGATAGTCGCTGATGAACGGCACCAGCGCCGGGCCGACGCCCATGCCGAGCAAGTTGATCGTGAACAGGTACACCGACGAGATCTGCGCGCGCATCTGGTTGGGCGTGACTTGATTGACCGCCATCGGGCCCATGGCCACGTAACCATGGAAGGGCAGGCCGGCAATGCAGATGGCGACGCACGCGATCGCAAACGACGGCATGAACGGTGTGAGCGAGCTCGTGACCAGCGTCGCCAGCGCCACGACCAGGCAGACTTTGATCGGCGCGTCGGTTTGACCGCGCGACGCCCAGAAGTCGCAGAGTTTCCCGGCGAGCAGGATGCCGGTGGTGTTGATGAATATGGTGGACAGGCCGATGACGATGCCGACCTGCGCGGGCTGCACTCCGTACGTACGAGCAATGACAGTCGGCAGCCAGGCGCCCACCGAGTAGCCGATCATGGCCAGCATGGCGAGCGCGATGAAGTGCAAGCTGTAAAAGTTGCCGTGCTTCGCCAGGTACTTCAGCACTTCGCTGAACGGCACTTTCTGCCCGAAGTCTTCGCCGCTCGCCGATTGAATCTTCATCAGTCCGCGCCGCTCCGGCTCTCGCACCCCAAGGAGCAATAACGGCAGTAACAATCCCGGCGCGCCGGTGACGATGAAGACGAATTGCCACGCGCGGACCTCGCCGAGTAACGGCAGCGTGAATGTCTTGCCCTCGCCGGAGATGGCGGCGACGACCAGGCCACCCACCAGCATCGCGACGCCTGCGCCGATCGCGATGCCCATGTTGTAGACGCTGAAGGCGCGGCCCTGTTTCTCTCTCGGAAACGCGTCGCTGATCATGGAGTACGCCGCTGGTGAAAGCGCAGCTTCGCCGACGCCAACGCCGGCGCGAGCCAGGCACAGTTGCAGCCAGTTCTTCGCGAGGCCGCAGAACGTTGCCATCAGCGACCACGCGACGATGCCGGCCGCAACGATGGTTTTGCGGTTCATGCGATCGGCGAGCCGGCCGATGGGAATACCGAAGAACGTATAAAAGAGCGCGAACGCAAAGCCTTGCAACAGACCGATCTGTGTGTCGGTGACTTGCAGGTCGCGTTTGATGGGCTCGACCAGCAGCGAAATGATCTGCCGGTCGATGAACGAGAAGATGTAGAAGAGCAGCAATACGAAGACCAGATACCAGGCTTGCGCCGACGCCGGATACGGCACGGCTCCAGCGAATGCGGGCGGCGTGGCCGCCGGATCCTGAGTATTCAATTCTGTTCCCCCCGTGCAGGCGCTCGAATGGATTGAAGCCTTCGCAACTGCATCGCGGTCGCCGCCTGTCTTCCTGATGGGGCGTACCGAGAATTCAAATCAGTGTAGTCGCAGCAGCGTCCGGCGGCGAGTCCAGCTTGTTGATTTCATAGGGCAGAACAAAGTCGCTTGTGAGTTGTGCAAGCTTCCGGGCATCCTGCGCGCCATGCATCCACAAGAGCAGCCGGCTTCGGTCGCAGCTGTCGATGACAAACCGCGCGTAGGTTGGGGATTCATCACGCTCCACGCGCTGGCCTACACAGGCACGTGGCTGGCGTTGCTCACGCCGGTGCTCGTGACCATTGCTTTGCGCGTTCGGAATCTCGCGCCCGAAACTGCAGCCTCGAGTTTGTCGCTGGTGCTGGGGCTCGGCGCGTTCTTCGCGCTCGTCGGCAATCCTTTGTTCGGTCGATTGAGCGATCGAACCACCTCGCGCTTCGGCATGCGCAGGCCCTGGCTGATCGGCGGAGTCATCTGCGGTGCGCTGGCGTTGTTGATGATCGCAACGGCCACCAGCATCGCGATGGTGCTCATCGGTTGGTGCCTGGCTCAGCTCGCGTTCAATGCGGTGTTGGCGGCCATCATTGCCGTCTTGCCCGACCAGGTTCCCGTGGAACAGCGCGGCACTGTTGCCGGTGTGATGGGCGTTTGTTTGCCGCTGGGGCAGGTGAGTGGCACGTATCTGGTGCAGTCGGTCGCCACGTCGACGTTGCACACGTTCATGGTGCCTGCGGCGATCTGTGTGGCGGTCGTGTTGTTGTTTGCTGTGATGTTGCCCGATCGACGCCTCGCGCCAGGCCAGGTTCCGCCGCTGGGCTGGCGCGATGTGATAGCAATCTATTGGGTCAATCCGCGGCAGTATCCGGACTTCGGCTGGACCTGGCTGAGTCGTTTGTTACTCGTGCTCGGCACGGCGTTCCTGAATACCTATCAACCGTTCTATCTGATCGACAAGCTCGGTCACGCCGAGGTGGAAATTCCCACACTCATTTTCCAGGGCATCCTGGTGCAGACCGTCGCCATCATCGCGGTGAGCATCCTCGGTGGGCGGCTATCGGATGCGATCGGCCGTCGCAAGATTTTTGTGGTGATCGGCGGTGCGGTCTATGCGATCGGCTTGTGGGTCATCGCCGCCGCGCCAGACTATCCAACCTTCCTCCTCGGCATGACCATCACCGGCATCGGTCATGGTGTTTACTTCGCGGTCGATCTGGCGCTCGTGACCGATGTTCTGCCGAACCGATGGCGCGATGCCGCCAAGGATCTCGGCATCTTCAACGTTGCGAATGCTTTGCCTCAAGCCATCGCACCCGCCGTAGCGCCGGTGATCCTCGCGCTCACCGGTGGCAATTACACGTGGCTGTTCGCGATTGCAGGCTCGATCGCGCTGATGGCGTCGGTGACCATTCTGCCTGTGAAGAGCGTGCGCTAGCGGGCTTGGCTTAAACGCACAATCCCTCGCTACTCCCCTCCAGCTGTACAGCCCTGGGCCCGCAAGTTGCCAGGCACCAGCATGGATAGCTTTCCCTCGCGCACAGTTTTCTCGCAAGAATGAACCCCTACCGCAGCACCTTGATCAGCGCCGCGTGCTCCTCAGCCCCGTAACCCGCGTCGATCGCGCGTCGGAACAAGCTAGCCGCGAACGTCGGAAACTCATCGTTGATGCCGCTTTCGCGCGCGTGTTGCACTAGCCGGATGATGTCTGTGCCGGCCGTCTTGATCGTGCTCTCCGGGTCGGCGTAGTCGTCGTGCTCGATGACTTCACTCAAGTGTTTCGCCTCAATGCCCAGTAGCGGCGTCAGATCCGCCAGCATCGATCCGAAGGCTGTCACGCGCACTCCTTCCACCTCGCAAACACGGGCGCCTTGGCACAAACCAATCCAGTGTCCAGCGAGATACGAGAGCATGGCCGAGAACAGCGCGGCCGACTTACCGGCGTCATCGCTCAAGAAACTGAGATTGCCCGCAAGCTTCCTCAACTGCGACTCATGTTCCTGATAAACCCCTTCGCGACCGGAAACCACGATCGACGCCTCGGATGTGCCAATCTGTCTCGGCCACGCGAGGATGGCGCCATCAAGATACTGCGCAGCGCGCGCATGCATCCAACTTTCTAGATCCCGCGCTTCCCGCGGCGTGCCAGTACTGAGTTGCACGATCGCTCGATCTGAAAGTGCCGCATCGACTCCCGCTGATGCGAGAACCTCGCACGTGGCCGGGTAGTCCGACAGGCAGATGACCGTGATGGGACTGGCGCGTACGGCTTCCGCAACATTCGCGGCGAGCGAGGCACCTGCCCGGATCAGTGGCTCTGCTTTGGCGGCCGAACGATTCCAAACCGTCACTCGATCGCCACATTTCACAAAGGCACGCGCCAGCGCCGCGCCCATTTCGCCCAAACCGATGACCGTGACTGAACTCATGTGTAAGCTGCTCCGGAGATCCATGTACGCGATGGCATCACGAGGTGCGCAGTGTGGCGCGAGCGAATTTATTATCAATTACTTACGTCTTCGTAAGTGCGCGAGTCCGAGGCCATGACGAACACCACCAACGCCGATGAGCAGCAAGCTTGCGGACTGACTGCGGCCTTGAATGTGATCAGCGGCAAATGGAAGCCGACCATCATCTGGCACTTGCATGCGCAACCGCTGCGATTCGGCGAGCTGCGGCGGCGTTTGCCTGGAATCAGCGAAAAGATCCTGTCGGAGCAGCTCAAAGAACTGCAACTGAGCGGCATCGTGCGCCGTGAAGAGTTCGATGAGGCTCGGTTACGAGTCGAATATTCTTTGACGCCGCCTGGGGCGCTGCTCAATCGAGCGGTGCACGCGTTGGCGGAATGGGGCTCAGCTTACGGCAACCCGCCCGCGCCGAACGTGATGTGCCAGCGCTGAGCGTCGCCCGGTAGCGATACTGAATATCTTTCGATCATCAAGACGCGCTATGCCGTTTCGGGTCGAAAGCTGCCCTTAGTGGACGCAGGAAGTTCCGCAGAAGCGCTAAACGTTGTTTCTGCAGTGTCGATCCGAGTCCGCGTGAGGTAGGACGGCAGGCGCTGCCGGCAACACCAGGGCGGGTGTGCTTGATGCCTACCGCAACTTCTCAATAGCGTCGCGTGCCTGCATGAGTGCAAAGTCCAGTAGATTGAGGCCGCGCCACTGGTTCGGATTGTTTACTCTCTCATCGCCCTGGGCGAGACCTATGCCCCAGATCCTATCCATCGGACTTGCCTCGACTAGGATGCGTGAGCCGGTTTGCTGAAGGAAATGTCTCAGTTCATGGTTCTGCGCAAACTTCGCCACGTTGGCTCGGACTACGATGGAGAACCGGTTTTCTACCCAGGTGGCCTCATTGAATCCTCGCACTTGGCGTCCGAGTGCCTTGGCGGTACCGGGACTCGCCGCCTGAAGCACTTGCATTCTTGTCTCGTGATCGCCGAATAGGGCGGCTTTCTCCGCCATCATGAAGTGCTCTGCTGTTGGGTACCGTTGGCCATCAACAGCGAACGGGGCGCTATACCACTGACTGAAGCAGGAAGCGGTCACGCCGCTCTTCGTGCGTTGATGCCCCCAGAAAAAGACATACTTCAGCTTTTCTCTCGCGTTGAAGCGAGCACGAAGATCTTCGAGGAATAGCTTGTCGCGCATCGGTATTCTCACAGTACCAGATGTGTCGGCATGGCCCGATGTTCATAGATCTGCCTGCTGGCAGTTATCACCGCGCGTCGGCGGCTGAGGCATGCTTTCCTTCCTGGCTGCCACTGCAATCCTGAGCAGCGTCCCGGCTTGTCAGGAGCTTCATCCGCAGGCGACCCCTACTGCGGATGGGGCGACGTACGCTTTGGCGGAAGATGTGCGGCTGGCCTTTGGACGGGATGAGTCGCTCGACACGCAGTCGGACTATGGTCAACGAGCGATGCTATACACTTCCGAGCGCGGCGTAGCCCGGCGGACGTATTACTCTTCGGGGGCCGAAGATGGCTCCGCCATGACGCCTACCTTTTTCGGTGATTGTGGCCGGCACGAACTGCTGATTCTTGCCGACGTCGGCAATGAGTCCGCCTGGGGATTCCGAGTGTTCGCCTACGACGGCAAGGTATTGCGCGATCTGGGTGAGATTCCGATCGCAGTATGGGGCGATGGCAATATGGAATCCGCGATTCCGTTCGTGAAACTGGCTCCGCACGATGAAGTGATCGATCTCACGTTCACTACGGATGTAATCAAGGACCCTGAGTCGCGGTCCCAGCAGCCGCTCGCCGCGAAGGATGCTCGCTATCAAATAGGGTTGACGTCGATACGAGCAAAGTAGCGGCGAACTGGTGCCGAAATCGTGCCGCGCGTCACCATTGGGTCGAATCCTGCGGCTGAGCGCGGCTTAATCCAGCAGACCTCTGCAGCACTCACTGGCCCGCAGTGGAATAGGTCGCGGCGAAGCGCTACACGTTGTTCCGGCTGTCCTCGTCCGAGTTCGGGTGCGATGAGCTGGCTCCCAGTATCGGGAGTTTGATCGATCCGTCGGCAGCAATCGTGAAGCTGACGACAATGCTTCCAGTCCAGTAGAGGTCATCACGGCGGAAGGTGCGCGGCTCGCTGGGTTGTGCTGCCGGCATGGGGTCGCAGGGTGGCAGGCTCTCAGCCCCACCGGCAGCGTACACGCATGTCAGTAGTGCCGAGGCTGCAATGAGAGTTGTCGTTCGCATGTCCATTTTCGCGAATCAGGTTCAAACTGCTGCGAGCTTAGCAGGCCATCACTCGAGTATGCCCTGAGCATGCAGGCAATCTCGCAGAACGGCTACACGACGTTCCTGCAATCCCTATTCGGATTCGGGTGAGATAGAGCGCAGGCACGAATCACCAGGAGCAGCTATTCGTGAGTCAACCGGAGTTTCCATTATCGAGCCGACGATGGTTCATCGGCGCAGCGTCAGTTGCGCTATACGGCGCTGCGGGTGCGGCGCGCGAGCAGCAGGGCATCGTCGAGCGTCTGACTGCAATCCGTTCGCGCATCGGCGGCCGGCTCGGCGCGTATGTGCTCGATACCCACACCGGCCGGCGGTTCGGCCTCGACTACGACGAAAGATTCGCCATGGCCTCGACCTTCAAGTGGCTGCTGGCCGCGGCAGTCCTGGCGAAGGTCGAGCGCGCGGAGCTGCGCCTCGAACAGAGGGTCTCCTTTGCGGAGAAAGATCTTCTGGCGCATGCTCCGGTCACATCGAAGCATCTCAGGCAAAGTTCGCTGACGTTGCGCGAGCTGTGTGCCGCTGTCGTCGAGGTCAGCGACAATACTGCCGCCAATCTGCTGTTGCGGCTCATCGAAGGCCCGGAAGGCCTCACAAAGTTCGCGCGCGCGTCGGGTGATGAAATGACGCGGCTGGATCGCACGGAACTGGCGCTGAATTCCAACTTGCCGGGAGACCCGCGCGACACTACGACACCGCGGGCGATGGTCGGTAGCATGGAGCGGGTGCTTCTGGGAACCGTTCTCTCCGAGCCTTCGCGCCAGATACTCATTCAGTGGATGATCAATTCGTCGACGGGTCTGCAGCGTATTCGTGCAGGATTGCCGGCGCACTGGAAGGTAGGGGACAAGACGGGCACGGGCGCCAGCGGTGCCGTCAATGACCTAGCGATGGTCTGGCCGCCTGGTCGCAAGCCGATACTGATGGCGGTGTATATGTCCGAGTCGACGGAAACGGTCGAAACGCTGAGTGCCGCGCATGCGCAGGTCGCAGCGGAGGTGGTTCGCGAGCTGGCCGCGTAGTGGTAACGGCGCGGTCGAGTTGCGGTGGCGGGGAAGTTTGTCAGAACGCATCGGTGAGCCGCTACACGCTGTTCCTGCAGTCTCGGTGCGGGTACGCGTGCGATAACCGCGAGACGACCCTTTTCGGACACGACCAGCCTTTGGCAGGCACAACCGAACATGGGATCTCAGCGTCAATGAGGTCAAGGGCTCGCCGGTTGGGCGGTTGCGCCTGAGATCGAGCCCGTGGACGAGCTGCCATTGAAACCTTTCGAGCGGGTTGCGCATCCAAAAACGATAAGTCCGAACCGCCGAGTCGGAACACATGTCTTTCGACCGCTCGGGCGAGCACCCGTCGAAGCTGAACACTGGATGTGCTTTGTGAAGAAACTGTTCTGCATCCTGCTCCTTGCTGCCAACTTTGCTCATGGTGAAGCTTCGCTTCCGGATTTGACTGCCGAACAGTGGCGACAGGATCTCGAGTTCTTCGCCAACGAGATCACGACGAAACACCGGGATCCTTTTCACTTCACCAGCAAGACCGAATTCGACCTGGCGGTGTCCGGCCTGCGCCAGCGGATCCCCTCGATGAAAGACTACGAAGTTGTCGTTGGCTTGCAGCACCTGGCGGCCCTCATTGGCGACGGGCATTCGTTTCTGGACACATCAGGCTTGTATGAGAGGTTTCCGCTGGAGGCCTTCTGGTTTGGCAACGATCTGAGGGTAATCCGTGCGGCTCCTGAATACCGGGAAGCACTGGGATCCAGGATTGTCTCGATCGGATCCGTATCCATTGAGGAAGTGCAGAAGAGGATTCAACAGTTCGTTCCGCAAGCTGAGAACCAGTGGTACGTGCTGAACAGCAGCGCACAGCAGCTCATGAACGTCGAGCCGCTGGCCGCCTTGGGCGTCCTTCCGGGTCCGGGTTCCGCTGATTTCACCTTCGAAGATGATTCGGGTCGTCGCTTCACGCTGCGGATTCGGCCAGTCCCTGCAGGAGCCAGCAAGTCAGGGGAGGTCGCTATCGAACCCGTGCCATTGCCCTTTCAGCACCCGGAGGAAGCGCTTTGGTTTACGTACCTGGCTGACTCCAAAACGGTTTATGTGAATTTCCGCTCGTACCGAGACCTGGAGACGCAGTCCGCACGGCTTTGGGAATACGTCGGCAGGCATCCGGTAAGACGCCTGATAGTCGATATGCGCTGGAACCAAGGTGGAAACTTCACCAAGGGGAGGGAATATCTCATCTACAAGCTGATATTCATGCCCGCCTTAAACCGTGCCGGACATCTTTTCGTGATTACGGGCCGCGGCGCATTTTCAGCTGGCATGACCAACATCACCGATTTTCGCAGAGAGACGGAAGCAATCCTGGTCGGCGAGCCCACGGGTGCGCGCCCCAACGGATACCAGGAGAACCATTTGTTTACGCTTCCACTCTCAAAGCTGCGTGTCTCTTGTTCGATGCTCAGGTACAGATTTCAGCCGGACTCAGAGACTGACGCTGTATTCCCCGATCAGCGAATCGACCCTGATTGGCCGTTGTTCAGGGCGGGAAAAGATGCAGCACTGCAGTGGATTTTGGCAAGGCCATAGCTAACCATTGTGCCGCCCATAGCCGACATTCGTGATTGACCGGTACGGGTCGCAACCTGCCGCCCGCAGCGCTCCCGAGCGCTCTGTAGCTTTCCGTGAATGGAGGTAATTCCGAAGAAGGGATTTGAACCTGCAACCATCTCGCTGAACAGATGAGCTGGCTAGCGCAGCGTCGCAGTCTATCGAAAGCCAGGGCGGTTCTGACATGCATCTCGGACGATCGTCGGCATCCGCACGCGTTTGAAGCTCGTCCGGGGTTGCTGATGTGCTGATCGCCGCAGCTCGGTCGATAGCTCACATCGCGATGGCACGTTTGGCGCGAATGGTTTGGGGATGATCCGGGCCGAGCTGGGACTCCAGAGTGACAACCGATTGTTCGATCAGCTGCCTCCCTTCTGCCTTTCCGGTGGCGACGTTTGCTTCACCCAGCCGGGCGCGGGCTTCGGCGAGTTCCCAGCTTTGTTCCCACATTACTTGCTCGCGAAGCTTCACTGCTTCTTCGAGCAGCGGTGCAGCGTCGGCGGCGCGATGGTTTTGCAGCAGCAGTTCGCCTTGTGTGATCAGTGCCTGGCCTAACGCGAGTTGCGCGGCTGGGCCGCCGGCGCGCAATTTGGCGATGACATTCGCGAGTTCGGCGTTCGCTTTCTCGAAGGGCTGATGATTGGCGGTGAGCCTGGCTTTGGCCAGTCGTGCGCGTTGGGCAAAGAAGTGATCGTCACCAAACTGCTTGCGCGCCAGTGCGAAAGATTCGTCAGCGAGTTGAGCCGCGTGCTGGCTTCGCCCGGCCGCGGCATGCGCTTCGGCGAGAAACGTTTGGTTCTGCACGTGCAGACCGCTGCCTCGCGCAGTGAACTTCTCGGCCATGCGCGAAGCTTCTTCGAGAATGGGAATGGCTAGATCCGGTCGGCCCAGCGCCGTCTGTAACGAGCCGTACTGGCCCATTGACGCAGCGACCGCCGCCGAATCGCCCGAGATCGCGCGCTGGCCTTCAAAAGCGTGTTTCAGCTCGCGCTCCGCATCGGCGATGCGGCCGACGCGATACGACAGCGTGCCGACGTTCGCGCGCATCACTAACGCGGGCACGTCTTCGCCAGAGCCCAGCGCGTCATGAATGGCCAGTGCCTTCCGGTAAGCTGCCGTCGCCTCCTGCAGCCGATTGGCATTCATCAGCGCGATGCCGAGCGAGTTGTAAAGGATCGCCGTCTCGCTGTGGTTCTCTCCGGAGAGCGCGATGCGCTCGGCAATCGCCTGCTCATTGGTCGCGATGGAGCCGGCCAAGTCGCCTTGCGCGCGGAGCACTCTCGCTTTGACTGTGACCCATTCGAGGTGCTGCTCGGCGTAGCGCTTGCGGTCGGTGTTCCAGAATTGTTCGGCCGGCCGCAGCAGTTCCTCGGCGCGTTGCAGGTTCCCTCGAGCGAGCTCGGCGTGCGCGAGCTTCTGCCTGACGAGCGCCACCGTCTCCGGGTTGGCTTCTGGGCCGGCTTGATTCAAATAGCCCTCGAGCAACGGCACCTGTCCGGCCACATCCTCGAGCGCGCCATACAAATCCGCGAGCGTCTCGACGACTTTGCCGGCGAGATAAGGGTCGTCGCGATATTCCTGCAAGACTCGCTCGGCGCTGCGATCGAGCATGGCCTTCGCAGTCGTTGGACCGGAGTCATCCGTTGTCACGGAGTTGCGGAACATGCGCGTCAGATACATGCGGACGGCTTCTTCCCGCGCCGCGGCTCTGCGAGCAATGTCGCGTTCGACGGCGGTGCGCGCCGCCTGTTCGCGAGCCTCGCGAGCTTGCCAGATTGCAACGCTGGCGCCACCGAGTAAAGCGATCAGGACGGCGGCCGCTGCGGCGGTCCCAACCCGGTTGCGACTAACGAACTTGCTGAAGCGATACCACGCGCTATCGGGCCGCGCTTGAATGGGGCGGCCTTGCAGATGATGTTCGATATCCAGGGCGAAGGCGTCAGCGCTCGCATAACGCTGCGTGGGATCTTTCTTCAGCGCACGATTCAAAATTGCGTCGATGTCGCCGCGCAAACGCCGGCCGCGTTGCTGATCTTGAGTGGTCGTGCTCGCAAGCGACGCATCGATCTCGGTGATCGCGCGTTCGAGCTGCCCGCCGCCGGTGTGCTTCGGCGAGTAAGGCAGTGCGCCCGTCAGCAACTGGTAACTCACGACGCCCAGCGAATAGACGTCGGTGGCCGTGCTGATCGGCTCGCCTTTGATCTGCTCCGGCGCGGCGTACTCAGGTGTGAAGGCACGCACGGCGAACTGCGTCTGCTCGCCGGGCTGATTCTCCAGCAGCTTGGCAACGCCGAAGTCCAGCAATCGAACGGAGCCATCGGCCGTCACGAGAACATTGCTGGGCTTCAGGTCGCGATGGACGACGAGCCGCGCGTGCGCATGAGCGACGGCGCGCGCCACTTGCAGGACCAGCTGCAATATTTGTTCGACGGTCGGAGAGCGCTCCGAGCAGTAGCGGTCGATCGTCACGCCTTCCACATATTCCATGGCCATGAATGGCCGGCCCAGATCGTCCACGCCGGCGTCGTACAGTCGCGCGATGTTGGGATGTTCGAGCGTGGCGAGAATGTCCCGCTCACGCGCCATGCGTTCGGCCAAGCCGCCGATCCAGGTGACGTGCGGCAGCTTGAGCGCAACGTTTCGTTTGAAGGTGCCGTCGTCGCGTTCGGCGAGCCACACGCTGCCCATGCCGCCGCGGCCCAGTTCCCGCACCAGACGGTATGGGCCGACGTGATTTCCGGGCGAAGGCGTGCTCAGCGGAGAGGTATTGATGCCGGTCAGGCTCGTGAACTGCGGCATGTCGCGCAGGAACTCATCGCTGTCGCGGGTCGCATGCTTCGCCAGTAACTCGCGAAGTGCGGGTTTGAGTCTTTCGTAGTCCCCGGACAGCGAGTCGAGCCAGGTGTCGCGTTCGGTCGGCGGCAGGTCGAGCGCCGTATCGAGCAGCTCGAACATCTGTTTCCAGTCTTCGGGCCCGATTCTTTGCATGGGGCTACTGTGCCAGAGTCGTGGCCAGGAACAATCGCGCCTTCTCCCAATCGCGGGCCACCGAGCGCACGCTGCGATCTAGCGCGTCGGCGACTTCTTCCTCGGTCATGCCGGCGAAGTAACGCATCTCCACGACCTTCACCAGTCGCGGGTCGATCTTCGCCAGTTCCTGTAGCGCTTCGTGGATCTGGATCACTTCGCGCTCACGCGGATCGGTGATGTGCGCGGCTGCCACGTCGATGTCGACATGGATGACATCGCCGCCGCGGCGATCCGCAGAACGACGACGCACGAAGTCCACGACGATGGACCGCATGACCTGCGCGGCATAACCCATGAAGTGGCCGCGATCGTTCGCTTCGATGGCGCCGGCCTTGAACAGCCGCAGGTAGGATTCGTGGACCAGCGCGGTCGTGTCGAGCAGCGTGAACTGGCCACTGCGGCGCAGCCTGGCGTGGGCCAGCTGTCGCAGGTCGTTATAGAGCAGATCGAATAGCTGCTCGACGGCGCCGGCATCGCCCCGCCGTGATGCGTCGAGCAGTAAAGTGACTTGCGACATGGACGTCCGTCGACCCTGACGATAGCCCGAAATTTAGCATATAGCGCCGTCACGGCCGTGACGGGCAGCAAGCTCCTGCGCGTTGGCCCGCCGGCCAGCAGCTCCGCAGCAGTAGATCCTGCACGTCCGTGTGCCGTCATCGGTTCGGGCGTTCAGCTTTTCGACGCAGCTTCCGACTTTGCTTCGAGCGTCGACCAGCGTTCGAACTTCTCCGCCATCTCCAGTTCCAGGTCTTCGGCCAGCTTGCGATCCGCCTTGATCTGATCGGCGCCCTGTTTGTGATAATCGGCCGAGCTCATGCGCCCCGTCAGCTCCTGCTGCCGCTGTTCGAGCGCTTCGATCTCTGCAGGCAGTTGCGCCAGCTCGCGCGTCTCTTTGTAGCTCAGCTTTACCGCTGCAGGCGCACGAGCAGGCGCTTTGTTTTCTTGCTTCGGCTTCGACGGGGCTGCGGTCAACGGGGCAGGGCGCTGTGCGAGCCAGTCGCTGTAACCGCCGACATATTCCTGCCATCGGCCATTGCCCTGCGCGACCAGCGTCTGCGTAACCACGTTGTCGAGGAAGGTTCGATCGTGGCTGACGAGCAGCAACGTGCCGGGATAGGTCTGCAAGGTGTCTTCCAGCAGCTCGAGCGAATCGATGTCGAGATCGTTGGTCGGCTCGTCCATCACGAGCACATTCGCGGGCCGCGCGAACAATCGCGCCAGCAACAAGCGATTGCGCTCGCCGCCGGACAGCGCCTTCACCGGCGAGTTGGCGCGCTGTGACGAGAACAGGAAGTCGCCTAGATATGTCATTACGTGCTTGCGCTCGGTGCCGATCTCGACCCAATCCGACCCCGGGCTGATGGTCTCGACGACGGATTTCTCCGGATCGAGCTGTTCGCGCAATTGATCGAAGTACGCCACGGCAATGTTGGTGCCGAGGCGGACACTTCCGCTGTCCGGCTCGAGCTTGCCAAGAATCAGTTTGATGAGCGTCGATTTGCCTGCGCCGTTAGGCCCGATCAGGCCGAGGCGATCCCCGCGCATGATGCGCATGGAAAGATCGCGAACGATCGGGCGATCGCCGAACGATTTCGCGACATCGGTCAACTCCGCGACCAGCTTGCCGGAGCGCTCACCCGAATCCAGGGTGAGTTTCACACTACCCATCTGTTCGCGACGCGCGGCGCGCTGATTACGCAGCGCTTCGAGCCTGCGCACGCGGCCTTCATTGCGAGTCCGACGAGCTTCGACGCCTTTGCGGATCCAGACTTCTTCCTGCGCCCAGAACTTGTCGAACTTGCGATTCATCACTTCTTCGGCAGCGAGCTGTTCGCTCTTGCGCGTTTCGTAAGCGGCGAAGTTGCCGGGATACGAGCGCAGCAGCCCGCGGTCGAGCTCGATGATGCGTGTGACGACGCGGTCCAGAAACGAGCGGTCGTGAGTGACGACGATGGACGCCGGGCCTTTGATCAACAGTTCTTCCAGCGCGGTGATGCCGTCGATGTCCAGGTGGTTGGTCGGCTCATCGAGCAGCAGCAGGTCCGGCTCCAGCGCCAGCGCCAGCGCGAGCGCGGCGCGTTTGCGTTCGCCGCCCGAAGTGGTGTCGGGGGCGCGCTCGGCGGCCACGCCGAGGCGCTGTAAGAATTCGCTGAGACGCGCTTCGAGCCGCCAGCGTTCGCGCTCGTCATGGATTGTTTCGAGCTTGCCGCGCAGGACCAGGCTGTCACGCACAGTCTCGGCCGGCGGCAACACAGGCTCCTGCTCGACCAGCACGACCTTGAGCCCGTCCAGCCGCGACACCTCGCCGTCATCCAAAGGCGCAAGGCCCGTGATGACTTTCAGTAGCGAGGATTTGCCGGTGCCGTTGCGGCCGATGAGGCCGACGCGCTCGCGCTCGTCGATGGCGAAATTGGCCTTGTCCAGGAGCGGGTGCAGGCCATAGGCGAGTTCGGCATTACGCAGCGTGAGCAGGGGCATCGGAGGGCGGCGAGGCAAGTCGGGGGGCGAATGATACCGGTGCCGGCAAATTCCAGGGCTGGAAATCGCCCGTCCGGCCCTACAATAGCGGCATGCGCATCGCCAAACCCCTGCTGTTAGTGACCACGCCCATCGGGCTGGCAATCGGACTGTACGAGGGCTGGCGCCTGGCCGGCGGCCTGGTTTTCATCATGGGCGCACTGATGCTGGTCATTGCCGCGGCGTTCGGCAGCGTGGTCTGGACGATCCGCAAGGAGCGTCGCGAAGAAGAAGAGCGGAAGAGGGCGCAGGCGAGCGAATCGCCAGCGCCGCCACCCAGCGCCGAATCCTAGTTCTACTTCGGGCGTCGCTCGATCACCAGGCTCTGGATGGCGCGGCCGAAATAGCCGCGCTCGTCGCCGAGTTTCGCGAACGCGAGCCCCGCGCCGTGATCCCCCAGCCAGGTCTGCGCATCCAGCAGAATCCATTCGCCGACCGGCATGCGCGACAGGCTGATCGTCAGGTCGGCGTTGATGAAGATCCACTC
Source organism: Peristeroidobacter agariperforans (assembly GCF_004138335.1). Taxonomy (GTDB): domain Bacteria; phylum Pseudomonadota; class Gammaproteobacteria; order Steroidobacterales; family Steroidobacteraceae; genus Steroidobacter; species Steroidobacter agariperforans. The sequence goes on from NZ_RYFW01000001.1 coordinate 2,008,466, forward strand.
GTTGAAGTCGAGCACCGCCGAGACGCCATTACAGAAATCCCCGGTCATGGCGGCGCGCATCAGCGGTGTGATCGGCTCGCCTTCAATGATCTGGCGATGCGCACGAAACCACACCGCGCCCGGGCCCAACTCGCCGAATGAGCCGCGCACGGAGCGCAACGTGACGCCGCCGGCGAACTGCTCGTAATCGGTGAAGCGGATCCTGGACTCGCGACCCTGCTCCGGGCCGGGCAATGTCACTTGTTCGTCGATCACGAGGTCGGGCAGTTCCGTTTCTGCCTGTCGAATCTTGAGAACCGTGGCGCGCACGCAGGCGACGCCCTCGTGCAACAAAGTCACATTGCAGACCTGGATCTTGCGGCCGTCCCGTTGCACGTCGATTTTGATTTCCAGCGGCGCGACCGGAACGGGTCGTATCAAATCCAACGTCATGCGCGCGACGTGCATCGGCTCCCGCATCGGCATGCGCTCGACCGCCCAGGCAATCAGCGACGCGGGGGCGCCGCCGTGCTGCATGCTGGGATCCCAAGGCCCGGCGGCGCAAGCTTGGGCGTGGGCGATTGAACCATCGACTCGGTAGACGTAACTCATAACGGCATCTGTCGGAGTGCGGCCGCGGTGGCCGCATCGGCGGGAAAGAAGGATTCCAGCGCCAATTCTGACAGAGTTACATCGATGGGAGTGCCAAAGACGGTGGTGGTGCTGATGAAACTGAGCACGCCCATCGGTGTCGCGAGCCGCATGGGCACGACGAAGGCGTTCGTGATTTCGCTGCCATTGCCGCGGCCATTGCCGCGGCCATTGCCATGGCCGTGCTCCGGCGCGGGATAGGCAATCAGCTCTTCCAGCAGCGTGGTCAAAATCGGGTCGGCCGAGATTTCAATCTGCCGGCGCAGGCGCGCAAAGATGTGCGCTCGCCATTGTCCGAGATTGACGATCCGCGGCGCCAGGCCATCGGGATGGAGGCTCGCGCGCAGTACATTCATTGGCGGGGCCAGCAACTCTGTTTTGATACCGGTCAGCATCGGCGCAACGGCGCGATTGGCAGCGAGCAAAGTCCAGTGCCGGTCGACCGCGATGGCGGGATAGGGCTCGTGACCCTTGAGCACGATTTCCATCGCGTCGCGCGCGGCCTGCAACGACGGATCGTCCAACTTGCGTTCGGAGAACAGAGGTGCGAATCCCGCTGAGATGAGCAACGTATTACGTTCGCGCAGCGGCACTTCGAGCAGCTCGGCGAGCTTCAACAACATCTCGCGACTGGGACGCGAGCGGCCGGTCTCCAGAAAGCTCAAATGTTTGGAGGAAATCTCGGCTTCCACGGAAAAGTCGAGCTGGCTCAGGCGCCGCCGCTGGCGCCATTCGCGCAGCAGGTCGCCGACGGGTCGGAGGGCAGTTGCGTTCATGGGGCAGACGATAACGCAGCCTCGGTGGTCACTCCATTACCTGTCGGGTAATCGACGCCGCGCCGTGATCGCGGTCATGCTGAGCCCCGTCAACACACACGAGGACCGAAGTCATGAGCCAGATCGAAACGTCCACTTTTCTGCGTCGGATCCTGTTGCTGGACGCCGTCAGCTGCGCGGGCCTGGGATTGCTATTGGTGACATTCGGCGGCGGGCTGTCCGGCGTCTTGAACTTGCCGGTGGAGCTGCTTCAACAGGCCAGCATGGTGCTGTTGCCGTTCGCACTAGTGCTGGCGTTCCTGAGCTCGCGGGCGCGGTTGCCGCGAGCGGCGGTGTGGGCCGTGATCGTGGGCAACGCGATCTGGGCCATCGATAGCATCGTGCTGTTGTTCACCGGTTGGGTGCAGCCGAGCTTGCTGGGATATGTGTTCGTTGCGGGTCAGGCCGCGTTCGTCGCGGTGATGGTGGAGCTGGAATATATCGGCCTGCGCAAGTCGGCCGTCGTTGCTCCCCTGCACGCGTGAACTGGCGCTGAATATGTCGCCTGTCGACGACTGGCCGCCGCGAAAAAAGCATCGAATGATGCTGCGGCGGCCCGTCGCCGAAGCAACGAACCTGCATCTGACCCGCACCCGGCTGCGATATGCTGAGATACGCCGTTTCCATTCCGGGGCTTGAAGCGGCGGCCCGACAATTTCGGTAAAGTCAGGTCCCCAACGTCGCAGCATGGGTGATCGCTTGGCAAATCAAAAACGAGTCTTCGCTGCCGCCATTGCGGCGGTCGCACTCGCCGCGGCCGCAGTGCTGCCAACCGCTGAGGCTGCGCAGCCCGGCTTCTACGTCGGCGGCTTCTATGGCCAGAGCGACAAGGACAGCGACATCCAGGACTACAGCGTGTACGCCGCCACGCGGATCTTTCCCAGTCCGGCGGTGCAGCTCACGGTGGAGTCGATCGATGAGACGCTGGACACGAAGGACTCGTCCTTTGGCTTTCTCGCCGGCTATCGTTTCAATACGCACTTCGCGGTCGAGGGCGGCTACATCGATCTGGGTCGCGTGTCCTACCGGGCGCAGGTTCAAGGCAACATTACCGGCATTCCGACCGATGCCACGCTCAATTTCGATAGCGAGACCGCGGGTCTCACGGTGGCGGCAGTGGGCGTCTGGCCGCTGAGTTATCGCTGGGAAGTGTACGGGCGCGCCGGCGCGCTGTTTTCCAGCAACGATTTCAGCATTTATTACATCGACGTCGAGCAGACCCCCAAGCGCGACCGCTTTGCCGACAGCGACGTCGACTTCCTCGGCGCCGTCGGCACCAGCTTCAACTTCCTCGAGATCTACGATGTGCGCCTGGAGTATCAGCGCATCATCGATGCCGGCGACAAGAACACCGATGAAGCCGATGCCGATGTGATTTCGATCGGCATCACCGTGGTGTTCTAGGTCCGCGACGATTTGGTCGCGAGCACGATCTCGACCGGGCGGTGCACGCCCACTTCGGCGCACAGTTGCTCGGGATGACGTAACCGCCAGATCGCCAGGTCCGCTCTTGCTCCCACTTCGAGCGCGCCGCGATCCTTCGCCAGCCCCAGCGCCCTGGCGGCATGGACGGTGACGCCACGCAGCGTCTCGGCTGCCGTCAAACGAAACACCACGCAAGCCATATTCATCGCCGTGAGCAGCGACGCGATCGGTGAGGTGCCGGGATTGCAGTCGGTCGAGACTGCCATCGGAACATTCAACTCACGCAGCCGCTCGATGGGCGGCAGCCTGGTCTCGCGCAAATAGTAAAACGCGCCCGGCAGAAGCCCAGCGACGACGCCGCGCTCGGCCATGCGTTGCAGGGAGCGCTCGCTGGCATATTCGAGATGATCGGCGGAAAGTGCGCCGCAGTCGGCGGCGATCTCGCCGCCATTACCATCGCTCAGTTGATCGGCGTGCAGTCGCGCGGGCAGTCCAAGCTCGCGAGCGCGTTCGAAGATGCGACGCGTTTGCTCTTCTGTGAACGCGATGCGCTCACAGAAAACGTCGACGGCGTCGGCGAGCTTCGCCGTCGCGGCCGCGGGCAACATGTCGTCGCACACGTGCCGCACATAATCTTCTTGCCGGCCCGTGAACTCAGGCGGCAGTGCGTGGGCGCCCAGAAATGTTTTGATCACGGTGAGGCCGGTGACTTCGCCGATGCGTCGCGCCACTCGCAGCATCTTCAGTTCGTTGTCGAGATCGAGGCCGTAGCCGGATTTGATTTCCAGCGTCGTGACGCCTTCCGCGGCGAGCGCCAGGGCTCGAGGCAGCGATTGTTCGAACAACTGATCTTCGCTCGCGGTGCGCGTTGCTCGCATCGTCGCAACGATGCCGCCGCCGGCGCGCGATATTTCCTCATACGTGGCGCCTCGCAGGCGTGCGGCGAACTCGTTGCTCCGGTCGCCGCCATACACCAGATGCGTGTGGCATTCGACGAGCCCGGGCGTGATCCACAGGCCTTCGGCCAAAGTCACGTTGGCGGCCGACCATTGCACGCTGGCGAGTTGCTGGCGGCTGCCGACCCAGGCGATGCGCCCGTCCTTGATCGCGAGCGCGGCGTCTCGCAGCTCACCCAAGCTTCCCGTCGGGTCTTGTCCGTCATTGTATGCAGGGCCGCCTGTCATCGTGGCCAGGTTGACGCCCAGCCACACGCGGTCCCAGGCAAGCGTATTTGCGGTCGAAGATTTCATGGCGGCTCAGTCTTATACTCGGCCGCATGTCCATGCAATCCCGCTATCGCTTCACCTGCGCGTGGCTGGCCGACGGTTGGCATCGCAATGTGGTGATCTCGGTCGATCCTGGAGGCGACATCGTCGATGTCTCCGCGGACGACACTGTTACGGCAGCCAGGATGATCAACGGCGCGGCGATCGCCGGTATGCCAAATATCCACAGTCATGCGTTCCAGCGCGCCATGGCCGGCCTGGTCGAGCAGCGCGGCGGCAAGGACGACAGTTTCTGGACCTGGCGCGAGACCATGTACGACGTGGCCAGCCGCATCACACCGGACTGTCTGAATGGCGTGGCCGCCCAGTTGTATGCAGACATGGTCAAAGCGGGCTACACGTCGGTGTGCGAGTTCCACTACTTGCACAGCCCCGGCGACGCGTCTGGCGCCCATTCGCACGAGCAGCGACTGGCCATGAGTCAGGCTTTGGTGGATGCGGCCTCGACGGCCGGCATCGGGCTGACGCTGCTGCCGACGCTCTATCAAACATCCGACTTTGGCGGTGCACCGCCGACCGAGCGTCAACGGCAGTTCGCCATGGAGACGCGCGAGTACCTGGATCTGCTCGATGCACTCCGACAGCCGTCGCAGCGCTCGGCGCAGCTCGAAGTGGGCGTGGCATTGCACAGCCTGCGAGCCGTACCGCCGGAGTCGTTGCGGGCGGTGCTCGACTCGCAGCGGAACGGGCAGGCGATTCACATCCACATCGCCGAGCAGGAGCGCGAAGTCCAGGCGTGCCTGGAACGCACCGGTAAGCGGCCCATCGAATGGCTGCTCGACAACGCGTCGGTTGACCGACGCTGGTGCCTGATCCATGCGACGCACGCCACAGCGGCCGAGTTGCAGGGTATTGCCGCAGCCGGCGCGGTGGTCGGCTTGTGCCCCACGACTGAAGCGAATCTGGGTGACGGCATTTTTCCGATGGAAACGTTGCTGGAGGCGGGCGGCGCATTTGCCATCGGCTCGGACAGTCACATCTCGCTGTCGCCCATCGAGGAGTTGCGCTGGCTCGAATATCAAGCGCGTCTGGTGCGTCGTCAACGCAGCGTGCTGACCGACGGTAATCTGTCGGGCGGTGCGTTGCTCTGGCAGAAGGCGTGCACAGCGGGTGCGCGCGTGTCGGGTCGGCCGATCGGTGAGCTCGCGGCGGGTAAGCGCGCCGACGTGGTCGTGCTGGATATCAACTCGCCCCTGTTCGCGGCGCGCAGTGACAGCTCGATCATCGATACGTTTGTTTTCTCCGGCACCAATGAATCGGTGCGCGATGTCATGGTGGGCGGACGCTGGCTGGTCCAGGATCGACGCCACTTCGCCGAGACCGCAGTGGCCGCGGGTTACAAGCGCGCCCTGCAAAAGATGTTCAAGAGGGATCGATTATGAGTGCATTGACCATCCCGACCCTGGATCGTCGCCAGGGCGCTCGTAAAGTGCGGGCGCCGCGCGGCGCGCAGCTGACGGCGAAGAACTGGCTCACCGAAGCGCCGCTGCGCATGCTGATGAACAATCTCGATCCCGAAGTGGCCGAGAATCCCGACGAGCTGGTCGTGTACGGCGGCATCGGCCGGGCGGCGCGCAACTGGGAATGTTTCGATCGCATCGTCGAGACCTTGCGCGCCCTGCAAGCCGATGAAACATTGCTGATCCAGTCGGGCAAGCCGGTGGGTGTGTTCCGCACGCACGAGGACGCGCCGCGCGTCCTGATCGCGAATTCCAACCTGGTGCCGAAATGGTCCACCTGGGAGCATTTCAACGAGCTGGATCGTCGCGGCCTGATGATGTTCGGACAGATGACCGCCGGTTCCTGGATCTACATCGGCAGCCAGGGCATCGTGCAGGGCACGCACGAAACATTCGTCGAAATGGGACGGCGCCATTTCGGCGGTCAGCTGCAAGGCAAGTGGATTCTGACTGCCGGCCTGGGCGGCATGGGCGGTGCGCAGCCGTTGGCGGCGACCATGGCGGGTGCGAGCATTCTTTGTATCGAATGTCAGCAGAGCCGGATTCAAAAGCGTCTCGATACGCGTTACGTCGATGTGCAGGCGCCGTCAATCGACGCGGGCCTGCAGATGATTGCCAACGCAACCGCCAGTGGCCGCGCGATCTCGGTAGCTGTGTTGGGTAACGCGGCGGAGATCTTGCCGGAGCTCGTGGCCCGTGGCGTACGCCCGGATGCGGTGACGGATCAAACCTCTGCACACGACCTGGTGAACGGCTATCTGCCGATCGGCTGGAGCGTCGAGAAATGGCTCGAGATGCGCACGCGCGATCCGGCGACCGTTGTAAAAGAAGCGCAGCGCTCGGCCGCGATCCATGTCGAAGCCATGCTCGCGTATCACGGTATCGGCGTTCCCGTGTTCGACTACGGCAATAACATTCGCCAGGTGGCGTTCGATGAAGGCGTCAAGAACGCGTTCGATTTCCCAGGGTTCGTGCCGGCCTACATCCGACCGTTGTTCTGCCGAGGGATCGGGCCGTTCCGATGGGTGGCCCTGTCCGGCGATCCCGAAGACATCTACCGCACCGACGCGAAAGTGAAAGAACTCATTCCGGACGATCCGCACTTGCACCGCTGGTTGGATATGGCGCGCGAGCGCATCAGCTTTCAAGGATTGCCGGCGCGCATCTGCTGGGTCGGCCTCGGGCAGCGGCATCGACTCGGCCTGGCGTTCAACGAAATGGTCGCGTCGGGCGAACTGAAAGGACCGATCGTCATCGGTCGTGATCATCTCGATTCAGGCTCGGTCGCAAGTCCCAATCGCGAGACCGAAGCGATGCAGGACGGCTCCGATGCGGTGTCCGATTGGCCGCTGTTGAATGCGTTGCTCAACACGGCGAGCGGCGCGACTTGGGTGTCGCTGCATCATGGCGGAGGCGTCGGCATGGGATATTCGCAACACGCTGGCGTCGTGATCGTTTGCGACGGCACCGATGCCGCGGCCAAGCGCATCGCGCGTGTGCTGTGGAACGATCCGGGCAGCGGAGTGATGCGTCACGCCGATGCCGGGTATCCCGAAGCAATCCAGTGCGCTCGGGAGAACAAGCTGCACCTGCCGATGCTGGAGCGTCCATGAACGTTTATGACTTTCACCAGGGCACGCTGCCGCTGCTGATCAGCATTCCGCACGCGGGCACGTTCGTGCCGGAGCCGATCGCGCAACGATTCACGCTGGCGGGCGGTCACCTGGCCGATACCGACTGGCACGTCGATAAGCTCTATGGCTTCGCACGCGAGCTGGGGGCGTCGATCCTGAAGGCGAACTACTCGCGCTACGTGGTCGACTTGAACCGTTCGCCGGATTCCGCGTCGCTGTATGTCGGTAATCCCACATCGCCGGTGTGCCCGCTGCTCACATTCAAAGATGAGCCGATCTACGCACCCGGCCGCGAGGTCACCGCAACGGAGATCGATGCGCGCATCGAGCAGTTCTGGCAGCCGTATCACCAGCGTCTGGTTGCCGAGTTGAAGACCATTCGCCAGCGTCACGGCTATGCACTGCTGTGGGACGCCCATTCGATCGCGAGCGAGGTGCCGTCGTTATTTATCGGCGTGCTGCCGGAGTTCAACTTCGGTACGCGTGACGGTGCGAGCTGTCCACGTGCGGTCGCCGACCAGCTGCTCGACCTCGTGACCGCCGACGGCAAGTTCGGGGCAGTGCTGAATGGCCGCTTCAAAGGCGGCTATATCACGATGAAGTACGGTCAGCCGCACGAAGGCGTTTACGCGGTGCAATTGGAGCTGTCCCGGCGCGTGTACATGGATGAAGCCGCTGGCACCGGCTGGAATCCGGAGCGGGCGAAATCAGCGCAGACACTTATTGCCCAGCTGCTGACTCGCTATCTGAAAGCGCGCGACTAACAAGAGTTCGAGTCGACAGCGATAGCCGCAGCCCGCACTGCGGCGATGACTTCGGCCGCCAGAAACGGCTTGCCGATGAATCCCAGCGGCCGCAGGTCAGCCACTCGCTGGCGGACATCTTCGTTGATGTTTGCACTCACGAACAAGCATCGGATGCGATGCTCCTCGTACAACTGCCGGGCGACGTCGATGCCGCTCGCGCCGTGTGCGAGTCGGATATCCATGATGGCTATCGTCGGACGATGGTTGGCGGCCGCCGCGAGCGCACTGACGCCATCGTGCGCGATTGCGGCGACTCGATGCCCCGCCTCCTCCACGAGGTCCTGCAGGTGGATGGCGATCAGCATCTGATCTTCGACGATTAGGACTTCGAGTCCCATGGCGCCGCGGCTTGCACCGGGAAAGTGATGTGGGCGGCGTAGCCGTCGGCGTGCTCGATGCGCAGCTCTCCGTTCAATTGCCGCACCAGCATGTTGATGAGCCGTGAGCCCAGGCCGCCGGCTGGCTTCTCCGCGCCGCCGGCCCGATCCACGGCGATGCCGGGGCCGTTGTCGGCGATGGTCAGTCGCGCGTGGCCGGCATCGAGCCTGCGCAGGCTGACGTTGATGATTGCGGATCGCTCGCTCGGCCGGCCATGTTTCAAGGCATTCATCACCAGCTCGTTGACGATCAGCGCCAGCGATACGCCGTTTTCCGTCGGCAGTCGCAGCGACTCGATGTCGGTGCGCAGGTCGGCATGACGCTCATCGCCGATGCCGGCACGCGCCAGCTCCGCGCACAGGCCGGTGAGATAAGTCTGCATATCGATCGAGAGCGGATCCGTATCCTGATACAGGCGCTCGTGGATCGACGCGATGGCGGTGACGCGAGCAATGGCTTTGGCAAATATCTCCCTGGCGCCGGCCTCGCGGAATTCGCCGCCTTGCAGGCTGAGCATGCTGAGCACCAGCTGCAGGCTGTTCTTTACGCGATGGTTCACTTCACGCAGCAACATCTCGCGTTCGGCCAGCGAGCGGCGCAACTCCGCCTCGACGCGATGCAGACGCAGCAGCGCACGGGCGACTGCTTCCAGTTCTTCGGGCTCCATCGGCTCGACCAGGAAGCTGTCCGCGCCTGCAGAGAGCGAACTGACCCGATCGAGCACGGCGATGTTGGTGGCCGAGACCTGCAACACCATGATGCCGGCGGTCGCCGGGTCGGTCTTCAACTGCCGGCAGACATCGATGCCGCTCATATCGGGCAGGTTTACGTCCAGTACGACGAGCTGCGGCGAGGCGCTGCGCGCGAGACGCAATGCTTCCTTGCCGGTGCCTGCTTCGAGTACCTGAAAACCGGCGCGGTTGAGAATGCGCGTGGTCGCGTATCGACCCGGTTCGTTGTCGTCGACGTTGAGGATGATTTCAGGCAGGACGGGCATGATGGGTCTCTCCCGAGCCGCTAGCGCGCCGGATGACGGCTGCGACAGACTCGCGTGACAACTCGCTTTTCAATAATAGTTCGCTCGCGGCGGCGGCTTGCTCTTCGCCGATGTCGTCGGGCCGCTGCGAGGTGAACAGGACGACCGGAATGTGCCGGGTCTCATCGATGGCCTTGAGCATCTTCAGGACTTCCAGGCCGTGCACGTCGGGCATGGCCAGGTCGAGAAAGATCAGGTCGGGGTGCGACTGGCGCGCGAGGCGCAGACCATCGTAGCCGCCGTTGGCTTCGATCACTTCGAACGTGCTGCTAGGCAGGAACTGGCGCAGGGCATAGCGCTCGACCTCGCTGTCATCGACGATCAGCACGCGTTGTGCGGTTCTGGCCGTGGGAGCCACGGGTACACCCGGCGGGGCCGACGACTCGAGGCGCATCGGAATCGCGAGCGACAACACCGAGCCTTTGCCCAGCTCGCTCGCGATATCAATGCTGCCGCCCAGCAAGCCGGCCAGGCGCTGCGACAGCGGCAAGCCCAGGCCCGTGCCTTTCACGCTCGTTTGCAGCGGATTCTCGACCTGCGTGAACTCGTCGAAAATGCGCCGGTGATTTTCCGGAGCGATGCCGATGCCAGTATCGGCGACGGAGAACACGATCATGTCGGTGTCGGCCGCGAGCCTCGCGGTGACGCGCACCGAGCCCGCCTCGGTGAACTTCAACGCATTGGAAATCAGATTGCGCAGGATCTGCGACACCTTGCCCTGATCGGTGTGCAGCTCGGGCAACGCGCCGATTTCCTCGAAGCTCAACGAGACTGCATCCTTGATGCTGAGCGGCTTGAACATGCCGCGCAGCCCGCCGAACAGATCGGTGACGTTGAAAGTTTCGACGCGCAGCTGCAGCTTGCCCGACTCGACTTTGCGCAGGTCGAGCAGGTCATCCACCATGGTGGAGAGTTGTTCTGCCGCCTGGCGAATGTAAGTCACCTGTTTTTCCTGTTCGGTCGACAGCTCGCCGTCGAGCCGGTGCAACAGGATCTTGGACAGCGCCAGGATGGAGTTCACCGGCGTGCGGAATTCATGGCTGACTGCCGACAGGAAGCGCGTCTTGGTCTCGTCGGCGAGGCGCAGATGGGCAGCGCGCTCTTCCAGCTCCGCATACAACGCCATCACGCCGCGATTCGTGTCCTCGAGCTCCGCGTTGAGGCGCGCCAGCTCCTCCTTGCGCAGGCGCAGTTCTTCCAGGCTGCGCAACAGCTCGCGATTCTGTTGCTGAATCTCGGCGGTGGGATCGTCCGTGCCGTGGGCCGAAAGTTGATCGGCGATCGTCGCGGCACGCGCAGCCGAGAAGCTGTCGGTCCGGCGCGGCAGAAACTTGCCGAGCGTGATGGTCGTGCCGCGGCCCTTGCCGGAATAAACATCGAAGGTGTCCATCAGCCGGCGCGCGGCGACCAGGCCGAGCTTGAGTTCGCCGATGCCCGAGTCGGCGATCGCATCGTCCAGATTGGAGATGCCTGGCCCGTGGTCGCTGATGATGATTTGCAGTATTGGATTGGCCTGCGGAGCGCCACGCGAGGGCGCAGCCGTTAGCATGAATTCGATCGTGCCGCCGCCGGCATGACGGATGGCGTTACGCGCCAGCTCGGATACGGCGGTGGCAATGCGAACCTGATCTTGCGAATCGAAACCGAGCAGGGCACTGACCTGACGTGCGCGCTGCCTGGCCGCGACGATGTCGCGATCCTGCGCGAGATCCAGGCGTAGTAATGAGCGATTCATGGCCGTGTGCGTCGAATGACAACAATCAGGGAATCGTCGCGGCCGCGCCGGCAGTCCCGATATAACACGCCGGCAATCAGCGCGGGGTGATGTTGCATCAGTCCGGGATAGCGATCGGCCTGCCAGCTGGCAGTCAGGCCGTCCGAGTGCAATACCAGCACGGTGTCTGCCTGACACGAATGCGTCAGCTCGCGTGGCCGCGACATCACGTGGCCGACGATGCCGTTGTCGGTGGCGATGCGCTTGGTCTCGGCGCCGTTGATCAATGCCGCTGCGACGTTGCCGACGCCGACACTGGTAACGCGGCCTGCATCCCAATCGACTTCCAGCAGCGTGACAGCCGCGCCGCGAGTCGGGCGCAGAGCCTCGTGCATCATCTGCAGTAGTCGCAGCGCTGGCCGATGTTTCTCGGCGTCGAAAGTCCGGCAGGCCTCGGTGGCGGCGTGCTCGGCCCCGAGCCCATGACCCAGGCCATCGACGCCGGCGACCAGCAGTCCCTCGACGCGCTCGTGATAGCACCAGCGATCGCCGCAAACGACTTCGCCTGGCTTCGGCACGACCAGCGCGCCAAGCTCCGTGCGCCCGGGCGACGGCTCACGCGAGTCTGGCCACAGTTGCGCGAGCACCGCGGTGCCCCACCCGGGCCGCGAATAAATCTCGAAGCGCTGCGACAAACGTTCCATCGCGCCGAGTCCGGTGCCGGGGCTGCTGCCGGTGGAATAACCGTCGCGCAAACATCGGGCAACATCGTCCATGCCGGGCCCCTTGTCGAGGCCGAGCAATTCCACGCCGACGCGGTTGTCACGCGAGATCTTCTGCGCGATCAGCTCGCCGCCATTGCCATGCTTCACCAGGTTCGTGCCGATCTCGGTTGCGACCAGCGCGGCGCGACCCGCATCTTCGGCATCGAAGCCCAGTTCGGCGGCAAGTGTGTTGACCCCGCGCCGGGCCGACGCGACGGCACTTGAATCGCCGATCTGAAACTGTTGCATTTACTTCCAGCGAGTAATGGTCACGCGAGTGCCGACGCCGGGCTGCGACCAGATATCGAATTCGTGTGAAAGCTTCCGTGCGCCATTCAGTCCCAGACCCAGGCCATTGCCGGTGGTAAAGCCATCGGTCAACGCCAGGTCGATGTTGCTGATGCCTGGGCCGCGGTCCTCGAAGGTGAGGCGCACACCGGCGCGCTTCGGGCCGTCGTTCAGGCGCTCGATGCGCACTTCGCCGCCGCCGCCGTAAGTCAGCGTGTTACGCGCCAGCTCGCTGGCCGCGGTGATGACTTTGGTTTGATCGACCAGGCTGAAGCCGAGATCCATGGCGAGGGTACGCACGGCTTGACGCACTCTGACCACGTCTTCGCCGGAACGCACGGGCAGCGTAGTCGGTTCAATCGACATAGCTGCCTTCACCGCTCCGGTCGAGCACCTTGCGCAGCAAGGCCAGGCCGGCGTCGACATTCAAAGCGGTGCGGATGCCAGGCAGCGACAATCCGAGCTCAACCAGAGTGATGGCAACTGCGGGCTGCATGCCCACGACTACGGTCTGCGCATCCAGGATGCGTGACATCGCCGCGATGTTGCCGAGCATGCGGCCGATGAAGGAATCCACCATTTCCAGTGCAGAAATGTCGATGAGTACGCCGCGGGCCTTGGTCGCGACGATCTTGTTGGTGAGATCGTCCTGCAAGGTCATCGCCAGCTCGTCGTGCATGTCGACCTGGACCGTGACCAGTAGACAATCGCCCAGACGCAGAATCGGGACGCGGTCCACGGCCTTATCCTCGCGCGGCGCCGGTGGCGGAGCCGGTCACCGTCAGGCCACGGCGCTTCAACGCGAGGGCGAAGGCGTCGGACAAACTGGCTTTGGTCGCAACCGCCGACAGGTCGATGCCGAGGTGCACGATGGTCTGGGCGATCTGCGGACGGATGCCGCTGATGATGCAATCCGCGCCCATCAACTGCGCGGCGGAGACCGTCTTGAGCAAATGCTGGGCGACCAGCGTATCGACGGTCGGCACGCCGGTGATGTCGATGACCGCAATGCTCGAGCCGGTGGCGACCAGTCGTTGCAGCAGGGTTTCCATGACAACCTGCGTGCGCTCGCTGTCCAGAGTGCCGATCAGCGGCAGCGCCAGGATCCCGGGCCACAGCTCCACGACCGGCGTCGACAGTTCGATCAACTCTTCCTGCTGGCGGGCGATCACCGATTCACGCGCCTGCTGATACACCTCGGTCGTGTACAGGCCGAGCGAATCGAGCAGCAAGGTCGTTTCCCACATTCCGTCGGCAAGCGCCTCAGGCTCATTGAGCAGACTGGTGCGCAGCCGGGTGAAGATGGGCTGTTTCAGCGAGAACACGAACGTAGCGACCTGCGACGGCGAGAAGCCCTGGGTGGCGCGGCTGCGTGACAGGTCGGCCAGGAATTCACGGATCTCGGACCATTGCGAGTTGCGGGCATCGAACTGCATACCCTTGTGGATATTGCTCACCAACAGTGCGAGAAAACGCTGCGACTCATCGCGCAGCTGCGATTCCTGTAAGCGCCCGGCGCGCCACGAGCCCGATTCCAGCTGCAGTCTGACCCACTCGGTGAGGATTTCTTGTTGATGCTGCTCGACAATGGCCGGCAGTCGACTTGCCAGTCGGTTCATCGCAACTCCTGTGTACAGCCTTGGCGAAGGCCAGGAAATAAGGCGCTGGTCAATGGCTAGGAATGACTCGCTTACGGAGCCTTCGTGTTGCCGTCTAGAGGATGCCGGCGCCCACCCGCGAATGACGCTCGACCGTCCGTTACGCGCGACAGGGCGCGACGGTTCCCATTTTTGAAATTTTTTCTAGCGGCGCCGGTCAGGCGCTGACGACTTTCAGCAGGTCGGTGTCGTCGTGCAGGCCGAGCGACCGGCCGTTCAAGAAATCGCGGCACTTACTTGCGGGCGCGGGCTCGGCGAACAGATAGCCTTGCGCGTACCGGCAGCCGAGCTTGCGAAGCATGTCCAGCTGCGACCAGCCTTCCACGCCCTCGGCGATCACTTTGATCTTCAGGTGCTCGGCCATCGCGATGATGGCGCCGACGATGGCGTGATCGTTGGCGTCCGTGCCCAGGTCGCGGATGAAGCTTCGGTCGATTTTCAGGTAGTCGACCCGCCAGCGCTTGAGGTAGCTGAGCGAGGAATAGCCCGTGCCGAAGTCATCGATGGCGATCCGTACGCCGAGGGCGCGCAGATCGTTGATAGCGTCGACACCGGCTTCACTCGCAGGCGAGCCATGGCGCGCTTCGACCTGATCGAACATCGCGCCTTCGGTCAGCTCGATCTGGAGCATCGCCGGACTGATCGAATTGGCCTGGGTCAGCTCGGCGATCCGCTGGCGCAGATCGCAGCGGGCCAGCTGGCCGGGCGAGACATTGATTGCGACCGGCACCAGCACGGTGTTGCCGGCTTTGCGCCATTGAACCATGTCGTCGATGACCCGCTTGATCACGAAGTCGCCGAGCCCCGCGATCAGGCCGGTTTCCTCGGCGATGGGGATGAAGCGCGTCGGCGACACATAGCCGTCGGTGGGATGTTTCCAGCGCACCAACGCTTCCAGGGTCACGACGCGTCGGGTCTCGATATCGACCAGCGGCTGGTAGTGCACGTCGAGCTGACTCTGCGACTCGAGTGCAGCGCGCAGGCGCTCCTCGATGGCGACGCGTTCCTTCAGCTGACGATCCATCACCGGGCTGAACACCTGGAAGTTGTTCCGGCCACGGTCCTTGGCCTGATACATCGCCGTGTCGGAATGGCGGAGCAGGGCGCCAACATCTTCGCCGTCCCGCGGGAACATGCTCACACCGACGCTCGCCGTCGTTACCAGCGGCTTGCCATCGATTTCCAATGGCGCGGCCAGCGCGGTGGTGATGCGGGAAGCGGTTTCTTGAACTTGATTGCTGCTCCTCACGATGTTGAGGACCACCACGAACTCGTCGCCGCCCATGCGCACTACGATGTCTTCGCCGCGCACGGCGTCCTTGATCCGTTGTGAGACCGCTTGCAGCAGTTTGTCGCCGGTCTCGTGACCGTGCGTATCGTTGACGTGCTTGAAGCGATCGAGGTCGATGAACAGCACTGCGAGCGCCGCTTTCTTGCGGCGGGCTTCTTCGATGGCCGCAGGCAGATGGGCTGCAAGGAACAGCCGGTTGGGCAGGCCGGTCAACTGATCGTGATGGGCGAGACGATCCAGCCGCTGCTGTTTCTCCAGCAACTGGGCTTCGATCTTGCGACGGACCATGCCGCCGTGCTCCACCTGCTCGATGAACTGGCGATGCCGCGACTCGGCTTCCACGACGCGCTCGTCCAGCTTGCGCATGCGCAGTTGCAGCCAGCCCGCCCAAGCTGTAACGGCGATCAGGGCGACGATGGCGCAAACGGCAAGGTAGAACATTGTGGCGCGTTGTTATTTCGACGCCCACAGTGTCGCGAAATGACGTCAACGCCCGCCGGATATGGCGCACAGTTTCGGGCCGCCCTCCTTGGCGGGCAGCCAAAACTTCGACGCAGGACCGGTTTGTGACTTAACAGTTGGCAGTTAGGCCGCGGGCGCAGTCCGCAACTGCAGGTCGCTGGCCGCCTGGCTGAAAGACCGGATGAACATGGTGAAGGCGTAGACCGCGCCAGACACAGTCTGAGTCTGATCGTCCGCCGCCTCGTGGGTTTCCAGATGCTCGAGGAAGCTGCGCCACAGGTTGCTGCCTTCACCGGGCTGGCCATGGCTGAGATAGGTCGATGCGTTACGAACGTTCTCATCGGTGCTGGCGAGCACCTGATCCAGCTGCACGCGCGCCCCGAGGCGGGAGCCTTCCAATACATACAAGATGCCGAATACTTCGGACGGCGTCGGCGCTGTACGGCGTAGCGCAAGCGGTTGCACGTCCGACTGCAGGCTTTGCAGGTCCGCGAGAATCGCCGCCCGACGCGAACGCTCGCGCCAGTCGGGCAACAGCTGTTCGACGCCGGCTGTCTCGAGCAACTGTTCGATCGCGATCAGCGTCGCGGCGTTCGCTTGCAGGAAGCGCCGATAGTGAGTCGCATCGCCCAGGTTGAAACCGGCGGCGATTCGATCGAGGTCGCGGTGCAAATGATCGGTCGCGCCGCGCAACGAGTTGCGTCGGTTCAATTTGATGCTGGAAGTGGCGGGGCTGGACGCTGGCGTTTCATCAATTTGCATGTCGAGCGAAATCCTGACCGTCGAGCACGCTACGGATACGCGCTGCCAGGTCATCGAAAGCGAAAGGTTTGGTGATCAGTTGCACGCCCGGGTCGAGCCTTCCGTGATGCACGATTACATCGCGGGCGTAGCCGGTCGCGAACAGTACTTTCAAACGTGGATGGAGGACGACGGCCTGCTGGGCCAGTTGCTGGCCGTTCATGCCTCCCGGCAACACTACGTCGCTGAACAGCAGGTCGATGTCGCCGGGAGGCGTCTGGCGTAGCAGGCTGAGTGCGTTGACGCCATCGCGCGCTTCGAGGACATCGTAGCCAAGCTCGCGAATCGTCTCGACGGTAAAAGCGCGTACGTCGGGATCGTCTTCCACCACCAGAATCGTTTCGCGCCTGGCGGCGAGCGACGCTTCGCATTGATTGTCAGCTTCGGGGACTTGCGCATCGGGACGAGCGGCCGGCAAATGAATCCGGATCGAGGTGCCGGCGCCATCCGCCGAAGTGATGCGCACGTGGCCGCCGGACTGGCGCACGAAACCATAGACCTGCGACAAGCCGAGGCCGGTGCCCTGGCCGACACTCTTGGTCGTGAAGAAAGGTTCGAAGGCTCTCGCCAGCACTTCAGGCGACATGCCCGTGCCGGTATCGCGAACGTTGATCACGACGTACTCGCCTCGCGGCAGATTTTCCGCCGTACAGTGAGGCGCGTCGCGCAGATCCAGATTGAATGTTTCGATGCTGAGCGTGCCGCCATGAGGCATGGCGTCGCGCGCATTGACCGCGAGATTCAGCAGCGCGATCTCGAGTTGATTGCCGTCGATCTCCACGTGCCGCAAGTTCGGCGAGAGCGTGGTCTCGACCACGATCAATTCGCCGAGCGTCCGTTGAATCATCTCGGACATGCCGGCCACCAGCCGGTTGACCGCCACCGGTCGCGGATTGAGCGGCTGCTTGCGTGAGAACGCCAGCAGGTGCTGCGTGAGATTCGCCGCACGCTGGGCGCCAGCCATGGCGTGATCCGCCGCACGCCGCAAGCGCTCCTGGTTCGGCGGCAGCTTGCGTTGCAATGTTTCGATGTTGCCGACCACGACCTGCAGCAGATTGTTGAAGTCGTGCGCCAGGCCGCCGGTGAGCTGGCCGACGGCTTCCATCTTCTGCGCCTGACGAAGCGCTTCCTGCGCTTGCTCGAGCTGAGATTGCGCCGCCTTGTCTTCGGTGATGTCGCGACCGACGGCATAG
Source organism: Peristeroidobacter agariperforans (assembly GCF_004138335.1). Lineage (GTDB taxonomy): Bacteria > Pseudomonadota > Gammaproteobacteria > Steroidobacterales > Steroidobacteraceae > Steroidobacter > Steroidobacter agariperforans. The sequence goes on from NZ_RYFW01000001.1 coordinate 2,026,107, forward strand.
ATGTAGCCGTGCCCGAGCGCGGTCGACCAGGAAATCCAACGTGTCTCGCCGCCCCGGCAAACGAATCTGCACTCGAACGGGCGCTGATTCTCGAGCACTGCTTGCGCCATGGCTTGCTGGACGACGGCAGCGTCATCGGGATGAGCAAACTTTGCGAGATGCTCGCCGACCACTTCGCTGGTGCCGTGGCCAAGCGCCGCCTGCCACGCCGGGTTGACTTCGATGAGCGCGCCAACCGGTGTCATCACTGCCATCAGGTCTTTCGACAGCTGCCACAGGTGATCGCGCTCGGCGGTCTTGTGAGCGACTCGCAAAGTCAGCGTCTGATTCAAATCCTGCAGGGCGGCCTCGGCCTGCTTGCGCTCGGTGATGTCGTTGACGATGCCGATCAGGCGAGTGCACGCGCCGCCGTCCTGGAACGAGCGGCCCGACAGCGAGATCCAGCGCTCCTGCGCATCGCCGGAGCGGATGATGCGAAACTCGGCGGCTACGTTGCTGGCGGTAGCCGCCTCGATCGTTTCGTTCAAGATAGCTTCGATGCGCGGCCGATCACCGCTGTGGCAGCCCTTCAGAAATGTTTCGTGATTGGCAACGGCGTCCGGTCCGAGCCCGAACAGCTCACGACAGCGAGCATCCACATCGAAAGTGCCGGTCGCCGGGTCGAATTCCCACCGGCCCAGGCCCGCAGTCTCGATCGCCAGCTGCGCGCTGGTCTCGCTGATGCGCAGTGCCTGTTCGGCCCGCACACGATCCTGGCGCTCGCGTGCTTCGGCGACGGCACGATCGACGGCAGCCGGCAAACGGCTCAAGCCGCGCTTCATCACGTAGTCGGTTGCGCCCCGGCGCAATGCATTGATCGCGAACTCCTCGCCGACCACGCCAGAGACAAAGATAAAAGGCATATCGGGATGGCGCTCGCGCACGATGTCCAGCGCCGTCAGGCCGTCGAAGTCCGGCAAGGAATAATCCGCGAGCACCACGTCGTAGCCGCCGTTGCCGATTTCCCGCATGAAGTCTTCGCGAGTCGCGACACGCTGCACCCTGCTCGCGCTGTCTGCTTTCGTCAGATGAGTGATGGCGAGCTCGGCATCGATCTCGCTGTCTTCCAGCAGGAGGATGCGGGTCTGCGAGTGGGGGCGAGAGGCGAGCTCGGCGGCCATGGTTACTTCTTGTTGATGCCGGGCGCCGCCATGCGCGGCGGCGTTTCGTTGAGGACGCCCCAGAACATGCCTAGATCCTGGATCGCTTCGAAGAACGCGTTGAAGTCCACCGGCTTCACCACGAAGGCATTCACGCCGAGCTCGTAGCTGCGCACCAGGTCGCTTTCCTCGCGCGATGACGTAAGCATCACGACCGGCACCGAGCGGGTCAGGCCGTCGGATTTGATCTTTGCGAGCACTTCCAGGCCATCCACCTTCGGCAGCTTCAGATCGAGCAACACCACCGCCGGATCGCCGGGCTGGCGATCCTTGTACTGGCCGCGGCTGTACAGATAGTCCAGCGCTTCGGCGCCATCGCGGGCCACGACGATGTCGTTTGCCAGCTGGCACTTGGCCAGTGCGGCGAGCGTGAGCTCGATATCTTTCAGGTTGTCTTCGACCAACAGGATGGGCCGCAGATCAGCCATCGACGCTTGCTCCTTTGCGGGGTATGCCAAAACGGAATTCCGCACCTCGGTCGACGGCGCCCTGCGCCTCGATCCACCCGCCGTGACGCTCGATGATCCGGTGTGTCAATGCCAGGCCGATGCCGGTACCCGGGAAATCTTCCATGCGGTGCAGCCGTTGGAACACGCCAAACAGTTTGTGCGCATAGGCCATGTCGAAGCCGACGCCGTTGTCGCGCACTGTGTAAACGCATTCCGACGCAAGTTGTTCACCGCTTATCTCGATGATTGCGGGGGCGCGGTCGCGGCTGTACTTGAGGGCGTTGTCCACCAGGTTATACAAAGCCTGGCGTAACAGCGCCGCGTCGCCATTGGTTGGCGGCAGCGGCTGAATGCGCCATTCGATTTGCCGGTCGCGGGTGTCAGGCCCGACCGAGCGGATGATCTCCTGCACGACTTTCTGCATATCGACTGGCGCGACCGAGAGCGCCGTGCGGCCGAGCTGAGAAAAGTTCAGCAGATCGTCGACCAGCTGACCGGCTGACGCGGCGGCCTCATTGATGCTGTCCAGATAGTGCTGCGACTGAGCGCTCAGAGATTGCTCGCGATCGCGCAGCAGCTGGGTGTAACCGACGATGTGCCGGAACGGTGCGCGCAGATCGTGGCTCACCGAATAGGAGAACGACTCCAGCTCGCGGTTCGAGCGTTGCAGCTGGCTGGTGAGCTCGGCCCGCTCCTCGGCGCGACGAAGCACGAAATTGACGATGGCGGTTCGGAAATCCACCGCACTGTCGATTTCGGCCTCCGACCACGGCAGGGCGCGGCCTTTCACCAGCTCTTTCCAACTGGCGAACGAATTGCGCGGCGTCAGGCGCTCGTTTTGCACTTGTTTGGCTTCACGTGGATCGCCCGCCCACAGCACGGTTCGCTCCACTTCGGGGCGGAACCAGAGGATGTAGCTGGAGTGCAGTTGTGAGATCGAAATTGCCAGCACGCCGCTTGCGACATCGACGATATCGGCAAAGTCGGGCCATTGCTGGCCGAGGCTGTCGGTCACGAAGGAATCGGCGCCCTGCTGGTGCAGCTTTTCGGTCAGCGCACGCACCCGATCGAGCGGCGGCGTAACGCCGGCGGTGAACAACAGATCGTCGTGCAAAACCGCTGCGCCGCTTGCGTTGGCGATCTTCAACCAGGTGTCCGTGTGGTTGCCGAGCCCGCTCTGGAATGAGTCGCTGCCCGCGATCTTCGTCAGCAGCTCGCTTTCCACCCGCTTGAGCTCGATACGCCGGGCGGCATAAACGCCGCGCTGGCGCGCACCGATGTGTTGGGAGAGTACTTTGCCCAACAGATCGCACGCAGTGCGCGCTTGTGCATTGACTCGGCGAGGCGTGGCATTGTGAGCGGACACCAAGCCCCACAGCCGACCGTCCACTAGCACCGAAATGGACATGGATGCGAGCGTGCCCATGTTTCGCATGTATTGGAGGTGCACCGGCGAGACGCTGCGTAGGGCGGCGAAGCTCAGATCCAGAGGCGTGCCGCCTTTATCCAGCGGCGGCTCGATCGGCACGGGCGTGTAGTTCGCGTCCGGAATCACGCGCAGCCGGTTGAGTCGATACAGCTCACGCGCCTGAGGAGGAATGTCCGTCGCGGGAAAGCGCAGGCCGGCATAGGACGGCAGCACACCGTCGCCGTCTTCGGCCAGCACTTCGCCGTTCCATTGCTCGTCGAAACGATAGATCAGGATGCGATTGAAGCCGCTGATCTGCCGGAACTCGCGAGCGGCGGCTGCGCACAGGGAAGCCATGTCCTCGTGCGCCGGCAGGTCTTCCATGAAGCGGCCGATCCGTGGGTAATAGGCTTCGAGCGTTTCGCCTTCGGTTTCGGGCGGCTGCTCGAACTCGAGAATGATCCCCTGAGCCGTCTGATGGCCGAGCACCTGCAGGCGCTGGCCATTGATGTCCAATGTTCTCAAATAACTGCTGTCGGGGTTGGCCAGCCAGCTATTGATCTGGCGCTCGGCGGATTCACCGATCAGCTGGTTCAGCGAAAGGCCGAGCACGGTCGAGCCGCGTCTGCCGAGCAATGCCGTTGCATTGGCACTGGCCTGCACGATTCGCCTGCTGCCGGGATCTACAACCACAAGCGTCCCATGCGGCTGAATGCTGCCCGGAATCCGGATAGGTTCTTGCGCGCACAGGTCGAGGTCGAGGTTGAGATCGGATGTTGAGACCGCTGACACCATCCGCCGCTCGTCGAGCTTGATTTTCTGCGCGACTCAATGCCTGGAAACAGCAGAAAGTTCCGATCATGGGAAACGGCAATGCCGTTCTATCAAGAACGGCGGCGGAACTGCAGAAACGGAGTGAGATAGCCGATCTGGTTGTACAGAATCTGCGCTCGTGCGTTGGTATTTTCGGTATGCCAATAGACGCGGGTGCTGCCGCGCTCGTCGGCTGCCTTGTAGACAGCTTCGATCAGCGAGCGACCCACGTGCCGGCCGCGCCCCTGCGGATCGACAAACAGATCTTCCAGGTAGCAATAGCCGACGGGCGACCAGGTCGAGAGATGGAAATGATAATGAGCGAAGCCGACCATCCGTCCGCTGTCATCGAGTCCGGCGAAGCCCCACAGCTCACGACCTTCCATGAGCCGGCGCCAGGTCAAGTCGGTGGTCGACTGCGGCAGGGTCTGTTCATAGAACTGCAGGTAGCCAGCCCACAGCTCATCCCATCGAGCGCGATCATCGGCTTGCAACGGGCGCACACGCGAACTTGACGTCATACCGGTCCCCAGGCTTCCATTTTGAATGGAAGTATAAGGGACCTTGCCAAACTACTCCCGGCGATCGTTCTGCTCGTCGATCTCTTTTTCAGCGCTCAACCAATCGTCCAGCTCGCTGCCCGGCGCGAAGCCGCGGCGCTCGGCGCGCCAGTACGCTGCTTCAGCAATCCTCGCTTCCCGATTTCCGGAAAGCGACGGGAGTTCGCGCTGTTGCAGATTGCTTTTGGTGATCTCCAGATCGTGAGTTGCGGCTTCGCCGACCACACCATCGGCAGCGCGATTCTCGACGGCGTCGGCATCGGCGAGCTTTTGCTCCTCGTTAGTCACAGTCGTTACCGGCGGCAGCGTGCGTGTCGATCCTTTTTTAGAGCGGGGGTTCGTACCTGAGGGGCGGCTCGCCATGATGATCTCCGATCGGCGGTTATGTTCAGTGCTCGATTCAAACGTCATCGACCGACAAAGGTTCCAAGAACTACACGCTCACGACGAGGCTGCGCTCATTCTTCCGACCGCACTAAAGAAAACGGCGGCGACTCGTTGGAGTCGCCGCCGCGTTCGGTGCGGTCACAAGCAAGTCACATCTCAATGACGTGCGCGGCTCCCCGAGCTGCGCGCCGATTTGCTACGACTGCCGGCGCGCGCCTGGCGGCGTTTGGCAGCTGACGTGCGCGATCCCGTCGAGCGCTTGCGCCGAGGCGCCGGTGCTTCTTCGGCTTCGATGCCCATCTGTTCCATCAACTGCATCTTTCGCTGTGCAAGCTCGCTGCCCAGTTCTTTGAGATCCAGCTCGGTTTCCTTGAGCGCGGGGAACAGCTCCTTCTCCTCTTCCTTGACGTGATGTTTCACGTATTCGCTCAGCACTTTGACCAGCGCCTTGAACTCCGGATCCTCCGGCGTGCCGGCTTCGATCTTGGCAATCAGCTCCTTGGCGGAGCCGTGCTCGATCTCGGCCTCGTACACCATTTCGTCCTCTTCCTCGCCGAAGGCTTCCTTGGCCTGGGGATACAGCAGCTCTTCCTCGATCTGCGTGTGCACCGTCAACATCTGAACGATGCGAGTCGCGAGCTCGGACTGCTCGCTTTCGTCGGCTTCCTCGAATTCGGCAAACAGCGCCTCCACTGCACGATGATCTTGCTTGAGTAGAGCAATTGCATCTCGCGGTGCGTCCGTCGAACTTGTGTGTGTGGCTCGTGCCATGGCTTGCTCCTCGAATTGAATACGTAAGCGAGAGTGGCTGGCTCGCAGGAGCAATGAACTCGTCATCGGCGAAGTTCCTGAGCAGGAACCGTGAGAGCAGAGCGCGGACAACGACCACTCGCCGGAGGCGAGTGGTTATCAAATGTTAGTTCAGCTCTGGGGCAACTCGGCGAGACGCTCGAGCATGCGAGGATCGCCTGCTACGTGCACTTTCTCAGCGGGGCCGAGCCACGAGAGCGCCTCGTTGAGATTGCTGGCGTCACGCACCTTTTGTTCTGCAGTAAGGCGATGCGGATCCGGGTGACCGCGTGACTCGGGGGGGCGGGGCAAGTTTCCGGTGATATGTGCGTAACGCGCCTGACGATCAGCTGCGAGCAGGCGCAGACCGTCGCGTGCCGGCTCTTTGGCTTCGGCAAGCAATTCGTCGCGACGCTTGATGACTGGCGGCGCATGTTTCTCTTCGGGCGTCCGCAGCAGACCCAATGAGTGCATCACCCGACCGGCCAGCACGCTGCCGCTCATCTTGGACAGCGGAATGGACAGCAACAAACCGGCCAGCGTCGGCGCAAGCCATGCCAGCAATGTAGGCGATATGAGATAGGCGACGATGCCGGTGACCACACCGATCACGACGTGCACCCAATGGATGCGCGCAGATTCGCTCCACGCGGTGGAGTCAGTGCGTCGGCGCTGCGCATTCCAGCCCGAGTCGCGGCCCGTGAAGATTTCAATTACATGCTGGGTCTGCACCAGCATCATGATCGGAGCATACAGCGCAGACAGCAGCGTCTCGAACACGGTGCTGAGGATGACACCCAGGAAGCCGCCGCAGCCTTTGCGGATCTTGCTGTCGAACAACGAGCGCAGCATGCCCAGCACTTTGGGAATGAACAGCACGATCATGGTAAAGACGAACAGCTGCATCATGCGTTCGGCGTCGAACTTCGGCCAGTCGGGGAACAACTGGAAGCTGCGACTGAAATATTCGGGACGGATCAGCGTCGCCTGCAAGGTCAGCGCGAAGCCCACGACCAGCAGCATCAGCCACAGCGGCGAGGACAGATAGCTCATGATGCCGATGCAGAAATGACCGCGGCTGATGGTCGACAAGCCATCGGCGCCGACGATCTTGGAGTGTTGCAGATTGCCCTGCGCCCAGCGCCGGTCGCGCACCGCCACGTCGATCAACGACGGCGGGCTTTCTTCCCAGGAGCCGTCGAGATCCGGCGCCATGCGAACCTTCCAGCCGGCCCTGCGCATCAGGGCGGCTTCGACGAAATCGTGCGACATCACGTGACCGCCGAACGGCTTGCGCCCGGGCAGCTGCGGCATGCCGCAGGCTTCGGCGAAGGCCTGAACTCGAATGATGGCGTTGTGGCCCCAGTAATTGCCTTCGTTGCCCGACCATGTCGCGACACCGCGCGCGATGATGCCGCCATAAACGCGACCCGCGAACTGCTGGATGCGTGAAAACAAACTGTAATGACCGTGCAACATCGGCACGGTCTGCAGGATGCCGAGGTGCGCATCGCCCTGCATGCGACGAACCAGCTCGACCATGGTTTCCGCCGACATCAGACTGTCGGCGTCGAGCACGATCATGTAGTCGTAACGTCCGCCCCAGCGTTTGACGAACTCTTCCACGTTACCGGCCTTGCGGCCGGTGTTGTGCCAGCGGCGGCGATACCACACCGGCATGACATTGCGCAGCTCGCGTCGCAGCCGGTCGACGGCGATGGATTCATTGATCCACGGATCGACCTGCGTAGAGTCGGAGATGATGACGATCTCGAAGTGCTGAGCCGCACCGGCCTGCGCGAGCGCTTCGGCCATGGCCTGCAGCGCCGAAGTCGTGGCCGTCGGATCCTCGTTATATATAGGCATCAGCAGCGCGGTGCGCGAGCCGGCCAGATTCGCCTGGGTCTTCGGGATGTGAATGGGCACCAGCAGGCCGGCGATGGCCGAGGCGGCGGAGAACGCGATCCAGCCGAACGTGATGGTGAAGAAGAAAATCATCACGCCTTGCAATACCGTCATCTTCGAGAACTCGACGATGCCCAGCATTTCGAACAGCGCGTAACCTGTCAGGCCCAGGGTGCCAAGAATCACGATGGTACGTGCAAATATTGCCCGGACCGGCGCCGGTCCAAGCGCACGCACGACCTGCGGGCTCTGCCGCAGATCCTGCACCGGCATGTCGATCGGACGCTCGAAAGGCATACCACCGCGAACTACGTCGCGGCCTTCGGTAGGAGAGGTCGGAGATTTCAGCTGGCCGTCCATCGATAAAGCCAGGTTTCAGTAATGGGACGATTGGCGCGCAGCAGGCGCAATCGCAACTCGACCAGGCTGCTGCCCGCGGGATCCAGCTCGAAGCTGGCGCGGACGCCCTTGGTCAACGGGTTCTGTTGCAACGTCGGGTGCGACAGCTTGCCCGCGGAGGCGCCAACGTCGAGCTTGAGGTCCTCGATGTTACGCCCCGCGCCGGCGAAGTCGATCACGAAGATACGGCGCTTGCCGTCGATCGTCGGACCGGTGCGCGTAGCAGTGGCGCGACCCAATGACGGCGTGATGCGCGGCGTGTTGTTCCAACGCAGGCGATACGAAATGTGCCAGGGCTTGCCCGCCGGCACCGCGTAGTGCGGTCGGAAGAACGCGACGATGTTGTCGTTGGTCTCGTTCTCGGTGGGAATCTCGACCAGGTCGACCGAGCCCTTGCCCCAGTCGGAGGTGGGCTCGATCCAGGCGCTCGGACGCGTCTCGTATTTGGCTTCGAAGTCGCGATAGTCACTGATGCGCCGTGAACGCTGCACCAGTCCGAACGCGCGCGGCGCTTCGGCGGTGAAGGCCGACACTTGCAGCTCTGTCGGATTGCGCAGTGGCCGCCACAAACGTTCGCCCGAAGCTGTGACCACCTGCAGACCGTCCGAATCGTGCACCTCATCGCGGAAGTCGTCGATGCGCGTGCGCTCGGATTCATCGAACAGAAACATCGATGTGAGCGGCGCGAGACCGATGTTGTCCAGGTCAACGCGCGGGAACAGCGTCACGTCCACATCCATGACGGTCTCGGTGCCGGGCTGGATGGAGAACCGATACGCGCCGGTCGTGGACGGGCTGTCCAATAACGCGTGCACGACGATTCCAGACGAATTCGCCCCTGGGCGTTCAATCCAGAACTGAGTGAAGGCCGGAAACTCTTCGCCTGCCGGATGCGCGGTGCGGATAGCCAGGCCACGGGCCGACAAACCGTACTGCCCGGCGCGAGGCACGGCGCGAAAGTAGGAGGCCCCTTGGAACACCACGAATTCATCCCACACCGAGCGGGAATTGAGCAGCGTGCGCACGCGAAAGCCCGACAGCGGCAGGGTCTGATTGGCGAGCTGCTTCGCGACGTGCGGGCCGAGCGCAAACATATTGGGTGTGCCAGTCAAATCGCTGGCCATGCCGCTTTCGACCGCCGACACCTTCACCGGTGTTTGGAACAGGAACCCGGCGGGCAACAGCTCGACGCGGAACGGCACCTGCTCGTTACGCCACAGCGCCATTTCCGGCCTGAAGCGAATGTCGCGATATTGATCGTAGCTGAGCTGCTGGAGCGCAGAGTTGCCTTCCAGGCGGCGCGGTACGTAGGCGGATGCGGCGGTTCGTTTGGCCAGATCCAGGACCGTGCTCGGAGTGAACTTGTAACGCGCGGCCCGTCCGCCCTCGGCCGCCGGCTTCACCGACGCGGCGCCTGCCACACAAGAAAAAGTGATGGCGAGCATCACCAGCCAGTAACGGCGCATGACTGTCTGCGCCGCCCGCTGCGGAGGCAGGGGAGGACGTGTGCGCGGAGTGGGCGGGGCGCCCGGGCCCCGAGAATTTGCTGACTCGCCTGAATTCATCCGAATCGATCGTTCCTGGTTCAAAGGCCGCGGCGCGAGCAGCGTTCACTCAAAGGTCTACGCATGTCTCGTTATCACGGTTCCAGATTTCATCACTGTCGCGGAACTGCGTCGGTTCGCCGCGTATTAAACGCAGCGATGTTCGCTCGTGGCATTGCTACCACATCGTCACTTTACCAGCCTATTCCTTTCGTACTGCATTCTTCTCGGAGACCAGCATGACTGACACGTTGCGCAGCCAGCCACATCGATGGGCGTTGGTTCTGGCGGCAGGCGAAGGCAGTCGGCTACGTGCGTTGACCACTCAGCCCTGCGGTACGCCGGTCCCCAAACAGTATTGCTCCCTGAGCGGTGGCCCGTCGCTCGTGGAAGATGCCCTGGCTCGTGCCCGAACGCAGGTCGCTGCCGAACGGGTCTGCGCCATCGTCGCTCAACAGCATCATCGCTGGTGGTCGAACATCCCGGCGCTGTGCACGCTGACGCAACCGAACCTGATCGTTCAGCCGAGCAACCGGGGGACGGCCATCGGCATCCTCTACTCGCTGGTGCACATTTTAAGCCAGGATCCGGAGGCGCAGGTGCTGATGTTGCCGTCGGACCACTACGTGGCGCACGAATCCATCCTGCAGCGCTCGCTTGCAGCCGCAATGGAACATGTCTCGCGCTGTCCTGATCAGCCGGTCCTGCTGGGGCTGCACCCCGAGGAGCCGGACAGCGAGCTGGGCTACATCGTGCCGGGCGAGTCCAGCCCGTTCGGCGCCCAAACTGTGGCGCGGTTCGTGGAAAAACCCGAGTTGCCTGTGGCAGCCCAGATCGTTCGCAAGGGCGGCTTGTGGAACACATTTATTATTGCCGCCTCGGCCCGCGCGCTGTTGGATCTATACCTGCCGCGCTTCGCTCCAACCGTCATGGAGATGCAGGTCATCGTCAGCAGCGCGCTTCAACACAAATCGGCGGGCGGCTGGCCGGCCATTGTCGATATGTACACGCGGATGCCAGATCTGGATTTCTCGCGCGACCTGCTGGAAGGACGCGAAGGCTCGCTGTGTGTGCTGCCAGTGCCGGCCTGTGGCTGGAGCGATCTGGGGACGCCGCACCGCGTCGGTGAGACGCTGCGCAAATTGGCCGGCGAACGGGCGGCGAGACGTGCGGCGGCGGATTCGGGTTATATCAATCTGGCTGCACGGCACGCGAACTTCGAGCGCTCGATGGCGGGTGCATCCCTGTAAATTCTCCGGCTGCGTTTGCCAACGGACGGTGAGTCAGCGCGATGGGGTGTTGTTGTGAGCCGATCCGTCTCATTTAACTTCGGCCCCGAGCTCGGCGCCGACGGCACGACGTTTCGTTTCTGGGCTCCCGGCGCGCAGCGCGTCGACCTGTTGCTGGAACCCAGCAAAGGCGCGCCATTACGGCAGCAATTCACGGCCTCGAGCGACGGCTGGTTTGAAACATTGGTGCGCGGCGTCGGCGCTGGCGACCGATATCGCTTCCGCATCGACGATGAGCTCGACGTGCCCGACCCGGCGTCGCGCTTCCAGCCGGAGGGCGTGACCGGCCCCGGCCAAATTCTCGATCCTCACTCCTTTCAATGGCGCGACCTGCGCTGGCAAGGCCGCCCCTGGCACGAGGCGGTGTTGTATGAATTGCACGTTGGCACGTTTACTCGCGAGGGCACTTATCGGGCAGCGATAAGACGCCTGGACGATCTCGCCCGAGTCGGTATCACCGCGATCGAGCTATTGCCGCTGAACACGTTTCCCGGTCGGCGCGGCTGGGGTTACGACGGTGTGCTGTTGTATGCGCCGCAGCCAAATTATGGCCATCCGGATGAATTGAAACATTTCGTGCAGGCGGCCCATGAGCGCGGACTGATGGTGCTGATCGACGTGGTGTACAACCACTTCGGACCGGAAGGAAATTATGTGCACCGATATGCCGAGGATTTCTTCACGTCGGCGCACCACACTCCCTGGGGCAGCGCTATCAATTTCGCGCATCCCATCGTTCGGCAGTTCTTCATCCAGAATGCGTTGTACTGGTTGAACGAATACCGCTTCGACGGATTGCGGGTCGACGCCGTGCACGCCATGTTCGACGACGGCGATACGCATTTCATCGACGAACTGGTGGACAGCGTGCAGCGCGGACCGGGCAGCGAGCGGCGCGTGCACGTCGTGTTGGAAAACCATCACAACGAGGCGCGCCGGCTGGGTCGGAAAGATCGCTCGATGGTCGCGCAGTGGAACGATGACTTCCATCACCCGATGCACATCCTGCTGACCGGCGAGAGCGATGGCTACTATCGCAACTACGCCGATCGGCCGATCGAACATCTGGGTCGTGTGCTCGCCGAGGGGTTCGCCTATCAGGGCGAGGTTTACCAGACAGAAGGTCATGCTCGCGGCGAGCGCAGTTCCTCGCTGCCGTCCACCGCGTTCGTGAGTTTCATCCAGAACCACGATCAAATCGGCAATCGCGCTTTCGGCGAGCGGCTGACAAAGCTCGCGCCACCCGAAAAACTGCGCGCCGGCCTGGCAGTTCTTTTGCTGGCTCCGCAGGTCCCGATGCTCTTCATGGGAGAAGAATACGGGGCGGTTCAGCCGTTTCTATACTTTTGCGACTACCAAGGGGACCTGGCCAAGGCGATTAGCGACGGTCGGCGCAACGAGTTCGCATCGTTCGGTGCGTTCGCCGACGAACATCGGCGCGAGCAGATCCCCGATCCCAATGCCGAGCAGACTTATCTGGCCAGTCAACTCGACGACGAGGATCGGGCCGAGCCGCGGCATCGCGAATGGTTGGCGTACACGCAGGAACTGCTGGCGGTACGAGCTGAGAAGGTTGTGCCGGTGATTCCGGAGATCGTTGCTGGGGCCGCTCGATATGAGGTGAGCAGCAGCATGCTCACCGTGACATGGCCGTTGAGCCGCGGTCGCACCTTAGTAATGCAAGCAAACTTCGGTGACCTTCCCGCGCCGGCTCTTGGCCTTCAGGAGGGGGGGGGTCTTCCGGCTTCATCAGCGCGCGAACAGTATTTTTCCACGGCCGGCGCATCGGCGCGGGATGAGGAACTAGCCCCCTGGGAAGTCAGACTGTCGCTGGGAGCGCCATGAGCGCACTGGTGCCAACCGAACCTGGCGCGCGATTCAACATCCCTCGCGCCACGTATCGTCTCCAGTTCAACCATCGATTCACATTCAACGACGCGGCGCGAATCGTGCCTTACCTGGCGCGGCTCGGCATCAGTCATGTCTACGCGTCGCCAATCCTCAAGGCGCGGCCTGGCAGCATGCATGGCTACGACGTGGTCGATCACTCGCAGCTCAATCCCGAGCTCGGCACGCGTGAGGATTTCGATCGCTTCGTGCAGCAGTTGCACGAGCACGGGCTGGGGTTGATCGTCGACATCGTGCCCAATCATCTCGGCGTGATGGGCAATGACAACGGGTGGTGGCTGGATGTCCTGGAGAACGGGCCTGCCGCGCGCTGTGCATTTCACTTCGACATCGATTGGCGGCCGAACCGCGGTTCGATGCGCGATCGCATCCTCGTGCCGATCCTGGGCGATGCGTATGGAATAGTGCTCGAGCGTGGCGAGTTGCAGATCGAATTCGATGCCACGGCCGGCAGCTTCTCGGTGCGCTACTACGATCACCGCATGCCGATTGATCCGCGTGAGTATCCGAGAGTTTTCCCGCAGCCCATTCCAGAGGAACTACTGCCGCAGGACGATGCGCATCGCGCCGACTTCGAGAGCTTGCTCAACAGCTTCAGCAACCTGCCGCCGCGTGATGATACGTCCACGGACGCGGTGGCGGTGCGCTACCGCGATAAGGAAGCTCATAAACGACGCCTCGCGCGTTTGATCGAGCGCAGTCCCGAAATCCTGCGCTACATCAATGAGAGCGTCACCCGGATCAACGGCACGCCCGGACAGGCGGAAAGCTTCGATGCACTCGATGCGCTGCTGGAGGCGCAGGCTTATCGCCTGTCCTACTGGCGAGTTGCCGTCGACGAGATCAACTATCGCCGCTTCTTCGACGTGAACGATCTGGCGGCGCTGCGCATGAACGAGCGCAGCGTATTCGATGCGACCCATCAGCTGATCTTCGAACTGATCGATGCGGGTAGCATCGACGGCTTGCGCATCGATCACTCCGATGGCTTGTACGACCCCGAGGAATATTTCCTGCGCTTGCAGGAGCGCTTCGGCGGCGGGCCGGAGCGCCGACCGCTGTATGTGCTCACGGAGAAAATCCTTGCCGCGCACGAACGCCTGCCGGAGTCGTGGCTGGTTCACGGCACGACTGGCTATGACTACGCGGCGTTGCAGACGACGTGGCTGGTGTGCGGGGACGAAGAAACGCGCATGACCCGCCGCTATCGAACCTTCACCGAGAACGAGGCGTCGTTCGAAGCGATCGCCTACGAGAGCAAGCGATTGGTGATGCGCTCATCGCTCGCCGCCGAAGTCGAAGTGCTCGCGACTCAGCTGGATCGTATCGCTCACATGGATCGGCATACAGCGGACTTCACGCGGGCTGCGCTGCGCGAGGCGATCAGAGAAGTGATCGCGTGCTTCCCGGTGTATCGCACCTATATATCTCCGCGCGGCATTGGCGAAGAAGATCAGAGGATCATTTATTGGGCGACGGGGCTGGCGCGGCGACGGAGTGCCGGCGCTGAAGTGAGTGTCTTCGACTTCGTCCGCGACGTGTTGTTGGGCACGGCCGCGGGAGGGAGCCTCCCGTCGCACCGTCAGGCCATGCTGGAGTTCGCCATGAAGTTCCAGCAGGTGACGGCGCCGGTGACGGCTAAGGGCGTGGAGGACACAGCCTTCTATCGCTTCAATCGCCTCATCTGCCTCAATGAAGTAGGTGGCGAACCGAGTCGTTTCGGTGTGTCTTCGACCGCCTTGCACCAGGCCAATCTGGAGCGTTGCAAACATTGGCCGCACTCAATGCTCGCGACTTCCACGCATGACACGAAGCGCAGCGAGGATGTGCGAGCCCGGATTGCCGTGCTGAGCGAGCTGCCGGACTTGTGGAAGCAGCATCTGTCGCGCTGGTCCCAGTTGAATCGAAACAAGCGACGTCAAGTGGACGACGCGCCAGCGCCGGATCGCGAGGACGAGTACCTGCTGTATCAGACGCTGGCGGGTCTTTGGTCGCCCGAGCTTCCGACCGAGCAATTGATCGAGCGATTGCAGGCGTACATGACGAAGGCCGGGCGCGAGGCCAAGCGCTCGACGTCGTGGATCAATCCCAATGCCGACTACGAAGCGGCGGTGAACGACTTCATCGTGCAACTGCTGAACAATCCAGAGCGCAATGCTTTTATGCGCGACTTCACTTCGTTCGTCGGCACGATTGCGTTCTTCGGTCGAATCAATTCGTTGGTGACAACGGTGTTGAAGATTACTTCGCCGGGCGTGCCTGATTTCTATCAGGGCACCGAACTGCCGGCGTTCACGCTCGTCGATCCGGATAATCGTGCGCCGGTAGATTTCGATGCGGCCGCTTCGCAGCTGGCATCGCTGTCGGAAGTTTCGGATGTGCGCGCGCTGTTTGAGGACTCGGATAGTGCGCAAGCGAAGTTGTATGTAACGGCGAAGCTTCTGCAGTTTCGTGCTGCCGACGCTGCGCTGTTCGCGTTGGGCAGCTATCTGCCTTTGCAGGTTGAAGGCGAGAAGAAAGATCATGTCTTTGCGTTCTCGCGAACTCATGAAGGCCGCACCTGCGTGGTCATCGTTCCTCGGTGGTCGGCGCGGTTGATGGGCGGGGAGATGCGGCTGCCTGTGGGCGAAATTTGGGGTGATACGCGAGTTTTGCTCGGTGATGCCGCCGACGGGGATTTACGCGATGTACTCACGGAACAGGTTGCACGGGCGACCGGCGATGATGGCGCGCTTCGTCTCGCAGATGTTCTCTCCACGGTCCCGCTCGCAGTGCTGAGTTCCGCAGCGACTTCCCGCGGCGCGTAACGCGCGCGTAAATCAGGGCCGCAAAACGTAAACACCGGCAATTCAATCGCTGTTGCTGCGCCTGGCCGATCGTTTGGTTGCAAACAACGACGCGCAACTTGAACAGATCGTCGTTACCGCAATGCGCCGGTCGGAAACGGGTGACTGACAGGTGCTCTGGTCATCAGCCCCGCTACGAGGTTGGCTGCGGCAGAGGCAAGAATCGGCCACAAATAGCTCGACGTCATGTCGAAGAGAACGCCCGCGGTCGCCGGTCCGATCAGCGTTCCGACTGCGACGCTGGTATACAGCACTCCGATGATGGCGCTCACATTGCGCCGGCCGAAAAGGTCCGTGACGACGGCCGGCAGTACGGCCACCCAAGCGCCATAGAAAAGACCGAGCAGAACGGCGAATGCGACCAGCCCTGGCAGCGAACCCGATACCGCCCAGAGGAGCATCGCGAGCATCATCCCGAGGTACGTGATCCGCAGAAACTGCGGACGACCCATACGATCCGCAGCGCCGCCGAGGAAAAATCGTCCGACCGTGCTACCTGCGCCGATCGCTCCAATCAGTGCGGCCGCTGGTCCTCTATCGATGCCGAGATCCTGAGCGTACGGAACGAGATGTACGAAAGGAACGAATGCTCCCAACGAGCCCATGAAACAGCCAATATAAAGTTGGGTGAATGCCCGAGACCTTACCGCCTCGAGGAGTGAGACACCGTCTGCAGCTGGCGCGTGCTCAGGCGAGCGCGAGATTCCATCTGGGTGTAATCCACGTTCACGTGGATCGCTCACAATCAAGCTGGCAACAGCAATCCCCAGCACCGCCGCGCCCAGGCCGATAGTCAAGTATGCCGCCCTCCAGCCAATCAGCTCGACCAGCGTTGCAGCGAGGGGCGGCATCACCAGCGTCCCCACGCCGATGCCCGCGACAGCGAGTCCGGAAGCGAGGCCTCGCTGTCGATCGAACCAGCGCTGCACTGCGCCGAGCACCGGAACGTAAGCACAACCGATGCCCAATCCGACTCCCAACCCATACGCGAGATACACTTCGAACAACGTGCGCGCCAGGCTGGCTAGCGCAAGACCGCTGCCGACGAGAAGCATGCCAAGCATTGCGAGCGGGCGTGCACCCCAGCGGTCGGCCAGGCGCCCACTGACGAGTCCGAAGCCGAAGTACACGAACCCTGATAAGGAAAAGGCGAGTGCAACCGAGCCGCGGGACGCATCGAAATCACGCTGCAGTGGTTGGACGAACGCACTGAATGTATAGGCGCAACCGAATCCGATGAACGTGACGGCAAATGCGGCCGCGACCACAATCCATCCATAGAACAGACGTGCTTGCATCGGTTTCATTTACGCACAAGGATGCCGGCGGTGCCAGCGTGTGGTGGACTGGAACGCAGCGCCGGCGCGCACCAGCATTTCCTCGCGAAACCCGGCGCCTATCAGCTGGAGAGCCATTGGCATGCCTGCCTCGGACGCTCCGGCTGGAAGCGTGATGGAAGGATGGCCGCTCATGTTGAATGGACACGTATATCGCTGCAGTTTCGCGATCAGTTGCGGCTGCGTGCCCAGTGTTTGAATCGCAGCAAGCGTCAGCGGCGGCAACGGCTGCACTGGTGTGAGCAACAAGTCGATGTGACTGAACAGCGCGTCGACGCGGCCTCGGAACTCCATCCTACGCAACAAGATGCGCTGATACTCGATCGCGGTCGTGGTTTGCCCGTGCTCGATCACCGACGCGAGCACAGAGCCATAGTCGTTACGACGCTGAGCGAAGGTTTCCGTATGCGCCGTCGCCGCTTCGATCGCGCAATTCGTCACCCAATCGTGAATGATTCGTTCCGAATTCGGCACGCGGATGTCTACGATCTCCGCTCCAAGCGCTCGAAACGCATCGAGTGCGGCAGTCATCATCTGTGCGACCTCCGCATCGACATCCGCGCTGTTCCATGTTGTATCGATACCGATGCGAATGCCGCACAGCCCGTCGTTTGCCGAGCTCAAATAGTTGGGCACAGCGACGGTCGCCGTCGTCGGATCGAGTGGATCGACGCCTGCGATCGCTTGCAACAGAAGGGCCGCGTCAATGGCAGAGCGCGCGATCGTTCCAATATGGTCGAGTGATGCCGCCAGCTCGAAAACCCCATGGCGACTGACTCGTCCCCACGTCGGTTTGATCCCTGTCGTGCCGTTCGCGGCGCATGGCCAGCGAATCGATCCGCCCGTATCGGATGCCACGCCGCCGAAACACAATCCTGCAGCAGTGGCGGCTGCCGCGCCGCTGGAGGAGATGCCGGGCCAGTAGTCTGAGTTCCACGGGTTTTTGGGCGGCTCGATCGATGGGTGATAGTCAGAGTATGCGCCCTCCGTGAGTTGCGTCTTTCCAAGAATCACCGCGCCGGCGGCGCGCAGGCGGCTGACCACGGTGGCATCCTGATCGGGCAGGAACTGTTTATGAACCTGCATGCCCGAGGAGGTCGGGTGATTCTTGGTCCAGCAGATGTCCTTGATTGCGATTGGCACTCCATGCAGAGGTCCGCGCAGTCCTCCAGACGCTATTTCCCGATCGGCGCGCTCTGCATCCTCGAGAGCTCGCTCCCGCATGGTGGATGCATAGCTGTTGAGCGTTCGATCTACCGAGGCGATGCGCTCCAACTGCATGAGCGTGATCTCACGCGAAGAAAGTTCTCTGGATCCGATCAATACCGCCAGCTCGGAAATATCGAGGTAATGAAGGTCTGAATGATGCGGCATGGCCGAGATCCTTGGTGTGGGCACTAGCAAAAGGTAATTGCTGGTGTTCGATGGTGTCAACCACCAAATGAGCTATACTGGTGTCGCATGAGACTTTCAGACAAATTTCTCGTTCCCCGAGAGCTGGCGTTGCTTTATGACTTCGTCAACTCGATCGATCTGCGCACCTATGTTGAAGCGGGGGCCGCGCACGAGCCGAAAGACGAGCTGCAGACCGTCTCACAGCTGGCGTCGTGGATGCGCGCCCATGAGTTGAGTGGCAGCGGGCCGGCGCCGCTGGGGCAAGTGCTTCGATTGCGAGAAGCATTGCGCGCCTATCTCGCAATCCCAGCGGAAGAGCGTGCGACCGCAAGCGCTGAGATCAGCGCGTTGAATTCAGCGAGCGGATCGTTTCCTCTGGTTGCAAATGTGGCAGGTGGCATGGTGGAGCTGCGCCCGGCGAAGGGATCCGAGCTTGGGCGCGTGCTCGCAGAGCTGCAGATGTTGTCGGCCACCGGGCAGTTGGGCCGGCTCAAGATGTGCCAGTCGCCGGAATGCGGCTGGGTATTTTTCGATCGCTCCAAACCGGCGAACCGCCGCTGGTGCTCATCGGCGAAATGTGGGAACCGCGAGAAAACTCGCTCCTATAGACGCCGCCAGCGAGCCTGAGCGCGTGCGCGCCTGTTTGCGCGGCATGCGCCGCGCGTTGGCGCGCGCAACGCGAGCAAAAATTCGATAGCGGCAGCGGACAATCCAGGCTGGTTATATATACAGCCGTAAACTGCCCGCGTATGATCGACTCACTCAACCGAGCTCGACCCACCGCAGGAGAATCTCATGTCTCACACAGCCTTGTCCGAGCTGATCGAGCACGAGCGCATCGAGCTCATGCAGGTGCACGCCATGGTCCGATGTTTGAACGACGTGCTGCTGTATTCGGACGACGATGACTCATCGATGCACGCCGACGTAGCGCTGGTGATTGCGCGTTTGTTGAATGAATCCGTCGGCCGGTTGGAGATGGTCCGCGTGCGTGTCGCGGAGCTGGAACAGGCTGCGGTAGCGCCGCCGAATCAGGTTCGCGAGCTGCGTGGGTCCTATTGGGTCAGTCCGCGACGGAGCGATTGTGGTGAACTCGACGACGGAGCCGCGCAGCGATGGGATGTTTCGGAACCTTGGCTGATGGTGCGCGATTGCGTGGATGATGCGCGCACAGGAGATTATTCATGCAAGCCGAGTTCGAGAAATTGGGTGAGCTGATCAAAGATATCCGCGTCGCCATGGTGACCACCGTGGAGCCGGATGGAACGTTGCACACGCGGCCGCTGGCTTCATTGGCGTACGAGAATGATGGTCAGTTGTGGTTCTATACCGCGATCGATTCGGCGAAGGTCGACGAAGTCATGCACGACGTGCGCACGAGCGTGGCGTTTGCCGACACGGGCAAGGATGCATACGTCGCGGCATCCGGCACAGCGGACATCGTCAACGATCGCCGGCGCATCCACGAGCTGTGGACGCCGTTCGCCAAGCCCTGGTTTCCGGACGGGCCGGACGATCCGAAGCTCGCGCTGTTACGCGTGCACGTCGAGCGAGCGGAGTATTGGACGTCGGCCGGCAAGGCGGCTTATCTGTTGGGCGTCGCCACGGCGGCGGTAACCGGCAAGCGCACTCACTTAGGCGATAACCGCAAGCTGACTATGTAAGTTCAACCACGCCCCGGCGCTGCATCGCCATGGCATTCGTAGTGCTGCACTGTCCGGGGCCGTTCCAATAGATATTTGTCATCCAGCGGGTAATAGCGCGCTAGTTCGATATCGTCACCGGCGAAAGCGCGGATCGAGTCGAACGACTCCCACCAGCTCAGCGTAATCACTTCGGTGCGCTTATCGTCCAGGTCGCGTACGGCGATGGCGGCGCCCCGATTTCCCGGCGTCGCCCGGTAGTCGTCCAGGCCTGTGCCTTTTATATAGTTCACGTACTCGTCCCGGTGCTCGCGGCGGATCACGCCTCGCCATTCACGCAAGATGCTGCTCATTGCTGTCCCCTTGAATCCTTCGGGTCGGGCCGAGCGTTCGAGCCTATGGGCAGGAGCGGCGGCGGATGAACGTGGCGGCAAAAATCTGGAACTTGGCCAAGTGCGCGGTGACCAATTGGATCACGGATCGGTCCTCGGCAGCCGGCGCGGCGCTCGCATTCTACTGCGCCTTCTCGCTGGCCCCGCTGCTGATCATCCTGCTCACCGTCGCTGGTTGGATCGTAGGCGCGGAGGCGGCTTACGGGCAACTCAGTGGCACGTTGACGCAACTGTTCGGACGCGCCACCGCCGAGGTCCTGCTGGAGGCGATGAAACAGTCGCAGGAGTCGGAAGGGCTCGCCGCGGCCGCAATCAGCATCGTCAGTTTGATTATCGGCGCCACTACGGTGTTCGCGGCGCTCGAGGAAGCGCTCGATAACATCTGGCACGCGCAGGCGCTTGCGCCGAAGGGCGTCTGGGGATGGCTGAGGGTGCGGATCCTTTCGTTCGGCGTGATCCTGGCGGTGGGTTTTCTGCTGTTGGTTTCGTTGTCGGTAACGGCGGCGCTCGCGGCGTTACGTTCCATCATCGCCGCGCGCTTCACGGAGCTCGTCGTGGTGGCGGCCATACTGGATTTCGTGATTTCGCTGTCGTTGGTCGCGGGGCTGATCGCGATCATCTATCGCTATCTGCCGTCGAAGCGGCTGCCCTGGCGCCCGGTCCTGATCGGCGCCGTGGTCACTGCGCTGTTGTTTCATCTGGGCCGCTGGCTGATAGGCTTGTATCTGGCGAACTCGACGCAGCCGTCGGCGTTCGGTGCGGCGGCATCGTTCGCCGCCATGTTGCTGTGGCTGTATTACTCGGCGCAGATATTTTTGTTGGGTGCGGAGTTCACCGCCTGTGCGGGCGGCGTGAAAGAAGAAAAGCGGCCCGATCCTGAATCAGTGAAGCAACGCTGAGAATCTGCGAGCCTGTCGGATCCTTTCGATGTCGGCGGCCTGATAGGCCGAGCGACGCGCCTGATCTTCGTCCTGGTTGCGCCAGGCTTCCAGGCCCTGAATCTCATAAGTGAAGCGAACGAACAGTGCTTCCGGCGCCGGCTCTTCGATGCGGATGGTCAAGGTGCTGCCGGCGAAGGAGCCTTGGCAGTCAGCGCGGATGATCACGGCATCTCCTGGCGCCAGCTCGACCTCATCGGCCAGGCAATACGCGCCGCGGTGGATCTCACGCCGCAGCCGGCCAGGCGCGATCTCACATACATTGGCGGTGTCGATGGAATCGTCGACGGTTTGAGGTGCGACGATAGTGTGGTGCAGGCCGCGCCACAGCTGTTCACGCGTCAACCACGGGCTCACGATGTTGTCGGGATCGTTGATCCGGACGAGGTGTTCGTGGTGCAGAGTGGTCATGGCGACCGCCAGAGTGACGGCCGCCGTCGATTCGTTCAAGAGGCGCGCTCAGGGCAGATCGCGCGTGATGGTTTCTCTGTCATCGACATCCACATTGACGACACTGCGGAACAGCAGGTCCTCGTCGGTCAACGGCTCGTCATCGTTGCCGATGCAGGTGACCGCCATCGTATAACTGCCCGCCGGCAGATATCGCAATGCATAAAAGAACCCGGCGCCGACGGTGCTGGTGAAAATGGGCGCGGTGGCGAACGGCTCGACGCCCGCGCCGTCGATGTCGTCGGGTGTGACATCTGAATTCTGGAACAGATATACAGCGCCGCGTTCCAGTGTGCCCGACACGCAGGTGACACTCACGTTGCCTTCGATGCGGCTCATCTCGCTCGTATCGACGGCGCGCAGCGTCGGGGTGAGCGTGTACTCATCGGAGTCTTCGTCGAAGCTGAGCGACTTGCGCAGGTCCAGCAACAGCGTGAACGATTCACTGCTGCTCTCGTTGTCCTCGACTTGGAAGCTCAACGACGCAGAGTCGCCATCGGCCAGGTTCAACGGAAATTGTGTGCCGGCGCTGGTGCTGACGAAGGCATCGTCGGCCCGATCTTCATCGAACAGCAGGCGCACGCCGGTGTAAGTCCCCTCCGAGAGCTGCTCGCTCGTGAACAGCCGGAGCACGCCGTTATCGTCGGCGAGATCGATCAGGTCTACCTGCTCACTGCTGGTGAACTCGATGGTCTCCGTGCCGCCGCTGCTCTTGGTGAATTCCAGCCCGCGGATATCGGTAACCACCTGGGTGATGTTTGGATCGGCGGGCAGCTCGGTGCCCAGGTCCATGGTGACCTCGCCTTCGCAGCCAGCGAGCAGGGCCAGCAAGCCGAGAACACCCAGGCGAGCAATGCCGCCGCCACGGGCGAAGCTGAACTGCGGCAAAGCTGAACGTTGCATAAAAGCCATGAAGCGCACCATCGATTCCTTGCCCGTAAGCATCCCTTATTCTGATGCAGGAGTCCCGCTGTTGGTCACGATCGCACGGAAGAAAGTTCCCGCCGGCATCGTTGGTGATTGTGGCTTCCCGCAAACGCCCCGGCCAAGCGGGCTGGCTGCCCGAA
This sequence comes from Peristeroidobacter agariperforans, assembly GCF_004138335.1. Lineage (GTDB taxonomy): Bacteria > Pseudomonadota > Gammaproteobacteria > Steroidobacterales > Steroidobacteraceae > Steroidobacter > Steroidobacter agariperforans. The sequence continues at coordinate 2,048,825 of NZ_RYFW01000001.1, forward strand.
AGGACACATCACAGCCAATGCACCCGCCAATACTCTGCGCCACGGATGGAGGGTAAGTCATCGTGGAACGTGGTGTCGTCGTCGGCGGGCTGATGATCTGCGGCAGTTTCCTGCTCGCGGCGATGCTCAACCGTTCCGCAATGGAAGAGGTGCCCGTGCCCGTGCCGCCGCCCGCCGCCGCCGTACAGCCGCTGGCGACGCCCAGCGCGACCGACTGCGCCGAAGTGAGCCCGCGCGGCGATACGAGCATCCCCGCCGTGGACGTCGAACCGCCCGCCGCTGACCTTATGGTCAATGGGCGCGAAGCCTGCCCCCGCTGAGAATCGATCCGCCGCTGAAGCTTTCAGCGGTTTGAAGCCGCGGCTGGTTGCATGCCACCGCATTAGCGCGCGATCCGTTCTCCTCCCGCTCGGACGCACGTTGCAGCCAGTCGCGGCTTCTCCTGAATGTATCCCGTTCAGCTCAGTTACCATTCGCTGCTCGTGCATCGGTGGGGCAGCGTGTGGTCGGAGCGAATCGGGCGTTCATGGGTCTGTTGGCGCTGGCACTTGCGCCAGTCATCGGCGGATGTGCGCGCACGCCCCAGGAACTGGCCATCTCCGGGCCGACCATGGGGACGACCTACTCCGTCAAAGTCGCTTCCGCGCCCGCTGATGTCGATGCCCATGCGTTGCGGTCCGCTGTCGATCAGGTGCTCGATCGCATCGATCTCAGCATGTCGGGCTATCGGCCCGATTCGGAGATCTCCCGGTTCAATGCTTCGAGCTCGACCGATTGGTTCGAGGTCTCTGCCGACCTCGCCATCGTGGTCGATCATGCTCTCGAGGTCAGCCGCGCCTCCGGCGGCGCATTCGATGTAACCGTCGGACCATTGGTCGCGGCATGGGGGTTCGGGGCGCAGGGCGAGCCCATCGATCTACCCGATGAAGCGAAACTCGCCGAAGTGCGCGCACGGGTGGGTTACCAGAAACTCGAGGCGCGGCTGCAGCCGCCCGCGCTTCGCAAGTCCGATGCAAGCGTGCAGGTCGATCTCAATGGCATCGCGCCGGGCTACGCGGTTGATCTGATAGCCGGGCGCTTCCAAAGCATGCACTTGGGCCACTTCATGATCGACCTCGGCGGCGAAGTCCGTGCGCAGGGCCGGAATGGTCGAGGTGAGGTCTGGCGAATCGCGGTAGAGCGTCCCATCGACGCGGAACCCGAGCCATACGCCATCGTAACTCTGGATAATGCGGCGGTGACGACTTCGGGCGAATATCGCCACTACTTCGATCGCGACGGGCGTCGCTACTCGCACACGATCGATCCGCGCACCGGACGACCGGTCGAGCACAGCCTCGCATCGGTGGTCGTGGCTGGCTCGTCGACGATGGATGTCGATGCATGGGCGACGGCGTTCAACGTGCTCGGCGTCGAAGCCGGACGCGAGCTGGCGCTGGAACGCGCGATGCCCGTCATGTTCATCGAAGTGCAAGGCGCCGATTTGCGTTCGCTGACGACGCCACAGTTCGACTCTTTTGTTTCATCGGATAAACCCAGCAGGAAATAAATCATGAAGTGGATGATTCCGACCGGCCTGGCAATGACGGCGATGTTTGGCGCGGCCGCAGCCGATGCGCAGATTTCGGGAGCGCAGGTCGATGCTGCTGCCAGCAAGGTGGAAGCGAAGGTCATCGCCTGGCGCCGTGACATTCATCAGCATCCCGAGCTGAGCAATCGCGAGACGCGCACGTCGAAGCTGGTTGCGGATCACTTGAAGAAGCTGGGTTTGCCGGTGCGCACCGGCATTGCGCGCACTGGCGTCACTGCAGTGCTGAAGGGCGGCAAGCCGGGCCCGGTGATTGCGCTACGCGCCGATATGGATGCGTTGCCGGTGACCGAGCAGGTCGATGTGCCGTTCAAGTCGACGGTGACGACCGAATATCTGGGCAAGAAGGTCGGCGTCATGCACGCCTGCGGTCATGACTCGCACGTCGCGAACCTGATGGGCATCGCCGAAATGCTGGTGGGCATGAAACAGGATCTGCCCGGCACGGTGCTGTTTATTTTCCAGCCGGCGGAAGAGGGTGCGCCCGAAGGTGAAGAGGGCGGCGCTTCGTTGATGATCAAGGACGGTGTGTTCAATGAAGTGAAGCCGGAGGCAGTGTTTGGCCTGCACGTCACATCGACGCTCAATAGCGGCATCATCGGTTATCGCTCCGGGCCGTTCATGGCGGCGTCGGATTCGTTTCGCATCGAAGTGCAGGGCCGGCAGTCACACGGCTCACGTCCGTGGTCGGGCGTGGACCCGATCGTGGCGGGCTCGCAGATCGTCATGGGATTGCAGACCATCGTCAGCCGCCAGATCGACATCACCGAATTGCCGGCCGTCCTGACCATCGGCAAGTTCGATGGCGGCGTTCGTCACAACATCATCCCGGACAAGGTCGAGATGTTCGGCACGCTGCGCACGTTCGACAAAGACATGCGTGCCGACATCATGAAGCGCATCGATCTCACGGCCACTAACATCGCGGAGTCCACCGGCGCGCAGGCGAAGGTCAAGTTCAATCCGGGCAACAACCCAGTGGTCATGAACAATGCTCAGCTCACGCAGCGGGCGTTGCCGTCACTTAAGCGAGTCGCGGGCGAGGACAAGGTCGTCACGCTGCCGTTGATCACAGGCTCGGAAGATTTCGCGTACTACGCGGATCTGATTCCCAGCCTGTTCTTCTATGTTGGCGTGACGCCGGCGGGTCAGGATGCAAACGCGGCTCCGAGCAATCACTCACCGCTGTTCTACATCGACGAGCCAGGCATCACGTTCGCAACGCGCGCGTTGGCGTCGGTGGCGGTCGACTATTTGCAGGGCGCGAAGTAGCTAGCTCAGCCGTGCCAACGACGCTTCCATCGTATCGCCGATCCCGTCATGGATGACCAGGTCGGCGATGTCGTCCAGCGGCGTTGGATCGCGGTTGACGATCACCAGCTTCGCGCCATTTTGTTTGGCGCGAGCAGGGAAGTCCGCGGCGGGAAAAACCGACAGCGACGAGCCGAGCACTAGAAACAAATCGCAGGCGAGCGTTTCTTCCTGAGCGCGCCGCATGGGCAGCTCGGGCATTTGCTGGCCGAAAGAGATGGTGGCGGTTTTCAGGATGCCGCCACAGCGTTTGCAGGGCCCGACGGTGTTGGTTGCCTCGAACTCACGCTGCAGCTCATCGAGCTCGACGCGGGTCTGGCATTTCAGACATTTCGCATAAGTCGAGTTGCCGTGCAGCTCGATGACTTTCTCTTCCGGGACGCCCGACACCTGGTGCAGGTTGTCGACATTCTGAGTCACAACGACGCTCGCGCGACCGGAGCGAATCAACTCCGCGACGGCGAAATGGCCGCGATTCGGCTTCGCGCCCACCCAGCCATCGGCATTGCTGAAGCGACGTCGCCAAGCCTCGCGACGCGTGTGCTCCGAGGCGACGAATTCCTGGAAATAGATAGGCTGGATTTTGCTCCAGATGCCGCCCGGACTGCGGAAATCCGGAATGCCGGACTCGGTGCTGATGCCTGCGCCACTGAAGATGAGCACGCGCTGGCTGGCGCGGAGCAGATCGCTGAAATCGGTCATAAGGGTCAGCGGTGGGCGGAGGACGATCAGTTGAGAGGTGGGAGGAAGGGGTCTCCTCTTTATACTCTCACGGAGTGCCCGTGCCGCCTACCGCTAACCTACCAAGACCGTTTTACCGGCCCGGCACTTATAAACGGCCGAACGCAGCCGACCGTTCCGTCGTGTTAGTTGTGAGTTGGGTTCTGGGCTAGCTGCAGCTGGCCGTCCACTACCGGAATTTGCGCGCCCGGATCGCGGTCCATACGCACTGTTTCTTCCTTATCGCCGAGCCGATAGCGCACATCGTAGCCAACGACTTTCTCGTTGCTGTCGTACACGGTTTCGCAACGCTGTTCCGTTGTCGTATACGTGTTGCCGTTCTGCATGCGCTGCTGGACTTTGTTTCCAGCGTAGCCGCCTGCCGCGGCGCCAGCGGCGGTCGCGATCTTCTGGCCACGGCCATCGCCGATCTGATTGCCGAGCACACCACCCACGACCGCGCCGATCACGGTCCCGGCAATACGCTTCTCGTCCTTCACGGGCGCCTGATGAGTCACGACGTGATCGCTGCAAACTTCCCGCGGCGTGCGCGTAGTCTCCTTCACGGCGTCGACCTTCAGCACCTCTGCAAACTTGGGGCTGCGATCGAAGACATCCAGATTGGCAACTGCCGCACCCGCCGTAACCACCGCAGCGCCGATCACCAGACCGGTCACCAACGATTTGTTCATCCCAATTCTCCTGTCTTGCTGCGCCGACAATTACGCGCAGTGTGTAGGACAAAGATTAAACGAAGCCGGTCCCGGGACGGTTCCCGTCGCCATCTTGCGTCAGTGAGCCCTGCTACAAAGAAAAAGGGCGCCGGAAAATCTTCGCGGCGCCCATCAAAAAGGATTTTCGAAAGATCAGTTGGCGCGCGCTTCGCGCTGCTGCTGTTGCTGCATCTCGGCTTTGATCGTCGTTTCCAGCCAGTCGTTCATGGTGATCATGGTGTTGCGAGCCGACTGCGCGTGCATGCCGATGATGACGCCCGTCGTCTCATCCATGAGCGGCGCGCCAGGAGCGATGTCGCGAGAATCCAGATCGTGTGTGAAGCCACCCGCGCTGGAATTCACGATGCCGTTCGCGCTGCGCTCGTACACCGTGCCCCGAGCCTTGCGCTTGACGCTGTCTGCGTCGATGTCGCTTTTGTAACCAACCATCACGACCGAGGCAGCCGCGCCGGAGAAGCGACCGAGCGGCATGGTGCGCTGGGCGTATCGCGAAGGCTGGCTCAGTCGCACGACCGCGAAGTCCTTGCTGAGCTGACCGGCGGCGCCGGCTTCATCCCACTGCGACTTCACATACGAAACGGGAATGCGCTCGCGCACCTGGCCGTGCGAATCGATGCTGTTGTAAGTGCAGTCGGCAGGCTCTGCGCCGGTCGAGCTCTTCTGGAACGTGTGAGCGACAGTGACGCCGATGTCGAAGGCGCCGACGAGGAACGCGGTGGACGTGCGCTGCTTGCCGTCGACCATGCAGGAAATCACACCAACGCCGCTGAACGAGGCGAAATCCTTGGAGGTCACTTCGCTCCGGCGCAGCGATTCGTGCTGAGCGCCCTGGTCGTGCGCCATGGAGAAGCGGAAGAAATGCTCGTTCTCGGCGGGCGAGGACAGGTCCGGCGCGCATTCGCTGCCTTTGCCGCAGAGAGCCGCATCGGCGTGCGCGCTCTGATGGTCCATCGATGCCAGCGCGGCCAATGCACCTGTCATCAGCGCGATCTTCAGCGCGCTCTTGCGAGAGTTGCTGGCAGAGGGCAGAGAGGCAGGTTTCGCGCGCATGGTCACCCCGTGGCTCGGATGCTTGAGAAGTTCGCACGGCCAGGCGGTGCGAAGCTTTAGGGCGAAGCCTGAAGCACCTGATCGCCATGGCCTGTCCGTTGTCTGCGGACGGGGACAGTCATCGGTCAACTTTCCTTGCGACCGAGCCTAGGGCGATGAGTTCGACGAAGGCGTGACGCGCCTCAAATTCTCGGCTCGGAAACTGAGAATTGGCCCGAAGAACAGCCATAAAAAAAGGCCGGGCAAGGGCCCGGCCGGGAGGAAGCGCTGCCTGAATGGATGGACGCTTATGCGCTGGTCAGGCGGAAGGTGATGGCGACCTGCGTCCAGGCGCTAATCGGGCTGGCGCCGTCGGTCGCGGCCACGAAGCGCCACTTACGGACGGCTTCCATTGCAGCCTGGTCGAGTCGCGGGAAGCCGCTGCTGGTGGCCACGGCGACGTCCTTCGGACGACCCTTCTCGTCGACCAGCACCTTCAAGCGCACCGTGCCTTCCTCACCCGCGCGACGCGAGGCTGAAGGATAGGTCGGTTCGACGCGATTGCTGGTCTTCAGATCCTGCGCGACGGCACCGGCCGTCGTTGCAGCGATCGCGTTCTCCGAAGGCGGCGTCGCCACGTCCGCCGGAGGCACGACAGGCTCGTCGAACTGGACCTCGGGCATCGGCGTCTCGGTCGGCATCACCTGATCGATCTCGGGCTTCACGGGCACCGGCGGATCGGGCTCGTCCTGAGTCTGCTCCGGAATGAACACGGCTTCGATGGGCGCCGCGAATTGCGGCACCTTCACCACGCCCATGGTCGCGGCCAGACCGTAGATGATGAGGATGTGAATACCGATCACGGCCATCGCCGGGCCGCCGCGAGACAAGAAGCTCTGGTTGTTCGGAGTACCTGGTGCGTACATTCTTACCTCCACTTCTACGCAGGCCGGGCCTGCGGTCCTGCTTATAAACGGGTGGAATGAGCCAACGGTTCAACCGGCAATTCGATGGAACTGTCGCGAGTTGGCGGCAACCCGAAAAAGTTCCGTACACTTGGCGTTATGACGGCATCTATTTCCGACACGGCCAGTGGCCTGCTCGCTGACAGTGAAAAGCGTTTGGCCGCTGCGCGCGAAGACAATCCAGAAGAGTGGCGGCCAATCCTCGAGGACGCGCGCGTCGTCGAGTCATTGCCTCGTGTGTGGACATGCAGTGAGTTCGTGGCGACCAGCTGCCTTCGCTCGCCTGCGTTGTTGGCCGGCCTCATCGCCGACGGCAACCTGTTCTCGCGCGCGCCCGAGGATTGGTTGGCGCAGGAGGCAGAAGCGCGCGTGCGTGGGGAAGCAGAAGCCGACCTGATGGAGTCGCTGCGTCGGTTTCGCAAGCGGCATATGGTGCGAATCGCGTGGCGCGATATTGCGGGTTGGGCGACGCTCGACGAAACGTTGCGCGACCTGTCGACGCTGGCCAATGTTTGTATCGATCTCGTCTATCGGCGCATGTATGCGGCGCTGGTCGCACGCTATGGAACGCCCCGCGGCGCGGAGAGTGGCGAAGCTCAACCGTTGATGATTCTTGGCATGGGCAAGCTCGGTGGCGGCGAGCTGAACTACTCGTCCGATATCGATCTGATCCTGCTGTATCCGGAAGACGGCGAAACCGATGGCGCACGTCCCATCGACAACGCAGAGTTCTTCCTGCGCCTCGGCCAGAAGATCGTCCAGCAACTGGCGACGCCGACGGTCGAGGGTTTTGTGTATCGGGTCGACCTGCGCTTGCGGCCGTTCGGCGATAGCGGCCGACTCGCGCTTAGCTTCGCGTCGTTCGAACACTATCTGCAGCAGCACGGTCGCGATTGGGAGCGCTACGCGTACGTCAAAGCGCGGGCGCTCACGGCGAGGGAGCAGTTTCCGTCGCTCTACGACGAAGTGCTGCGGCCATTCGTTTATCGACGCTACCTCGACTTCAGCGTGTTCGAATCGCTGCGTGACATGAAGGCGATGATTGCGCGCGAAGTCGAACGGCGTGAGTTGAAGGACAACGTCAAACTCGGCCCCGGCGGCATTCGCGAAATCGAGTTCATCGTACAGGCATTCCAGCTGATCCGCGGCGGCAGCGATCGTCGCCTGCAAGGCAAAGAGCTGCGAGTGATCCTGCCGCAGCTCATCGGCCAGCGCTTGTTGCGCGAGGACGCGGTGCGGGATCTCGAAGCGGCGTATGCCTATCTGCGCGTGCTGGAGAATCGTCTGCAGCAGTGGAATGACGAACAGACGCATCAGCTGCCCGAAGATCCGGTTGCTCGCGAGCGGCTGGCGTTCGCAATGCATGTTGGCAGTTGGGACGAGCTCGTCGCTCAAACCAACGCGCACCGACAACGTGTCGAGCGCTACTTCACTCAGACTGTCTTCGGCCCACAGGAGCGCACTGACGGTATCGCTTCGCTCGAATCCAGCTTCGATCTGGACGTCGACGCGTCAGAACGCGCCAGCATGTTGATCAATTGCGGTGTCGCAGATCCCGAGCCGATCAACAGTCGATTGGAAGAGCTGCGCAATAGCACTTACTACCGTCGACTCGACGACACCGGCCGTCGGCGGTTGCGCGACCTGCTGGCGCGAATTCTCCGGATGCTCGCATCGGACGCTGCGCCGACCACGACGCTCGCCAGAGTCTTGCGAATCTTCGAAATGATCGGCGGGCGTACGGTGTACCTCGCCTTGCTCACCGAGAATGCCGCAGCCTTGAGGCGGCTCGTCGAACTGTGCGCGCACAGCCAATTCCTGGCCGATCAAATTGCCGCGCAGCCGCTGTTGTTGGATGAGCTGATCGACGAGCGCTTCATCGAAGAAGCGCCATCGCGGGCGCAGTTCGCGGCCGACCTCGCCTCTTCGCGCGGCCGCATGCAGCACGAAGATCCGGAGCGCCAGGTCGAGATTCTGCGTCAGTTCCAAAGCGCGGCGATGTTTCGAGTGGCCGTGGCCGATCTTACGGCTGGCTTGCCCCTGATGAAGGTCAGCGACCGCTTGACCGACATCGCCGAGCTCATCGTGCAGGAAACATTGTCGCTGGCGTGGGCCCAGATCACTGCCAAGCACGGCGTGCCTCGTTTCGTCGACGAGCGCGGCGAGTCGCACATGGCGCACATGATCGTCGTGGCTTACGGCAAGCTCGGCGGTTTGGAGTTGGGCTACGGCTCCGATCTGGATCTGGTGTTCCTGCATGACTCGGTCGGCGAGTCGCAGCGGACCGATGGCGAGCAGTCCGTGGAGAACACGGTGTTCTTCCAGCGGCTCGGGCAAAGACTCGTCCACCTGTTGACCGTGCACACAGCGTCAGGCCGGTTGTACGAAGTCGACACCCGGCTGCGGCCGGGCGGCAACAAAGGCTTGCTGGTGCAGTCAGTCGCCGCGTTTCGCGAGTATGAGTTTCAGGAAGCCTGGACTTGGGAACATCAGTCGCTGCTGCGAGCCCGGGCGATTGCGGGCGACCCGCAAGTGTGCGAGCAATTCGAGCAGGCTCGCATCGAGGTGCTTCGCAATGCCGTCCGACGCGACGGCCTGAAGCATGAAGTTCGCAAGATGCGCGAGCGCATGCGTGAAAATCTGTCCAAGGCGCGGGAAGGGCAGTTCGACCTGAAGCAGGATGCCGGCGGCATCGCCGACCTGGAGTTCCTGGTGCAGTTCTGGATGCTCGAATGGGCGGACCGCTACCCGGAGATCGTCACGTTCTCGGACAACATCCGGCAGCTGGAAAGCCTGGGCTCGGGCAACCTGGTGCCGCAGTCGCGGGTGGATTTCCTGGTCGATACCTACCGCAAATACCGCCAGCGCATGCACCGGCTGGCCCTCGATGGCGTCAAAAACGTGGTCAGCGACGCAGAATTCGTGGCCGAGCGCCGCGGCGTCGTGGAAGTTTGGCAAGAGGTCATGCGCGAGGCGGGCGATCTGCGATAATCAGCCCCCTTACGAAGAACCTGCCGATGCCGTTATGACGACTGAACCTGCCGCCAAGCTGATCCAGCCCAACGCCCAGAACCAGTACACCGTGACCGCGGCCGACTTGCCCCTGTCGTGCCCGATGCCCGGCATGCACCTGTGGAACTCGCATCCCAAGGTATTCCTGCCGATCGAGAAGACCGGCTGGGCCAAGTGCCCGTACTGCAGCGCTGAGTACACCTTGAGCCGCTGAGCGGTGATTTTTTCATGATCGGCGTTGGCCACTGCGGGTATGTCCAGATGTCCGTGGGGGCCCGATCGAAAACTGGCTCACGCTCGGATGCCAGCGATTTGGTTACCATGGCCGGATGACCAAGACACTGGACACCACGCCGGCGGCGGACGGCTTTCACATGCCGGCCGAATTCGAGGCCCACGACGGCTGTTGGATGCTGTGGCCGGAGCGGCCCAGTAACTGGCGGCTCGGCGCGAAGCCGGCACAGAAGGCGTTCGCTGCCGTTGCTACCGCAATCGCCACGGGCGAGCCCGTCACCGTCGGCGTTTCTCGCGCGCAATACCTGCAAGCTCGTGCCATGCTGCCCGATGCGATTCGCGTCGTGGAGATGTCGAGCGACGACGCCTGGATGCGCGATGTCGGCCCGACCTTCGTGGTCAACAAGCGCCGCGAGCTGCGGGGCGTCGACTGGGTGTTCAATGCCTGGGGCGGTATCGGCGGCGGTTTGTATTTCCCCTGGGATCAGGATGACCTGGTCGCGCGCAAGGTGTGCGAGATCGAAGGCGCCGATCGTTATCGCGCGCCGTTCGTGCTGGAGGGCGGCGCCATCCATGTCGATGGCGAAGGCACGTTGATCACTACCGAAGAGTGCCTGCTCAGCCCGCATCGCAATCCGCACCTGGACAAGGGGCAGCTGGAAATCCTGCTGCACGAGTATCTGGGCATCACCAGCGTGATCTGGCTGGGTAAGGGCGTCATCGACGACGAGACCACCGGGCACGTCGACAACCTGTGCTGTTTCGCGCGCCCCGGCGAAGTGATACTGACGTGGACCGATAACAAGCGCGATCCGCAGTACCAGGTCTCGCAGGATGCCTATGAGCGTTTGATGGGTGCTCGCGACGCTCAGGGTCGCAAGCTGAAAGTTCACAAGCTGCAGCAGCCCGGGCCGCTGAAGCGCACGCACGAAGAGTCGCTCGATGTCGATGTCGCCGATAGCGGCGCGGCCTCGCGCAAGATCGGCGAGCGGCTGGCGGCTTCGTACGTCAATTTCTATATGGGCAATTCCACCATCGTGATGCCGCTGCTCGATCCGAAGCAGGACGGCGACGCGACCCGCACATTGCAGAAGATTTTTCCGGAGCGCCGGATCATCGGCGTGCAGGCGCGCGAGATCCTGCTCGGCGGCGGCAACATTCATTGCATTACTCAGCAGGTGCCGGCGCGTAAACCGGTGCGCAGCGGAGCTACGAAGAGGAAGTGATCCATGGCAGCTCCACGCATCAGCAAGGCGGCGTTCGAACGAAATCTGCCGACACTGCGCGATGAGCTGCTCGATCTGGAGTTGAAGCTGCACACGGCGAAGTCGTGTGCCGTCGCCGTCATCATCGCCGGCACGCCGGCCGCCGGCCGCAGCGAGACCGTCAACGCGCTGCTGGAATGGCTCGATCCCAAGCACATCGACGTACACGCGCTGGGAGCGCCTGCCGCCTACGACAAGAAGTTTCCGATCCTGTGGCGCTACTGGCGGAAGCTGCCGGCACGGGGACGCATGACGTTCTTTTTCGCCGGCTGGTATGGCGAGTATCTCAGCGGCGTCATCAAGGACAGCTCCAACGATCACGACCGACGCTCGGTCGAGCGGATCCTGCAGTTGGAGAACATGCTGGTGCGCGATGGCGTGCGCGTCGTGAAGATCTATCTCCACACTGATCATGAAACGCAGCAGCGGCGTCTCAAAGAACTGTGCGCCAACAAGCTCACGAGCTGGCGCGTCACCAAGGAAGATCGCTGGCAGGCGAAACACTTCAAGCGAGTGAATCGGATCGTGCACGCTTGTTTGAAGGCGACCGATCATGAGACCGCGCCGTGGCATCGGGTCGACGGCACCGATGAGGAGTATCGGTTGCTGACGGTCGGCAAAATTCTGCGCAACGAGATCGCTGCCGGGTTGAAGCAGGCTGAGCAGAAGCGTCGCGATTGGCCCAGCGAGAAGCCGGGCAAGCTCGCGCGGCCCCCGGTGCTACAGCCACAGCACCCGCTCGATGACGATGAATACGAGCGTCAGCTCGAGACTTTGCAGGGGCGCATGGCGCGGCTCGTGCGCAAGTCGCGATTCAGCAAGCATGGTCTGGTGCTGGCATTCGAAGGCATGGACGCAGCGGGGAAGGGCGGCGCGATCCGACGGATCACGCACGCATTGGACGCGCGTCAATATCAAGTTGTGCCGGTGTCAGCGCCGACGCCGGAAGAATTGCTATATCCGTATCTGTGGCGCTTCTGGCGTCACATCCCGGCGCAGGGTTCGATCACGATTTTCGATCGCTCCTGGTATGGGCGAGTGCTGGTGGAGCGAGTGCGCGACCTCACGCCGGATCCGGATTGGAAACGGGCTTACGCCGAAATCGTAGAGTTCGAGCGCCAGCTGACCGAGCATGGATTATTCGTTGCGAAGTTCTGGTTGTCCGTGAGCAAGGAAGAGCAGCTGAAGCGTTTCAAGGCGCGCGATGAGGATCCGCTGAAGCGCTTCAAGGTCGATCGAGAAGATTGGGCGAATCGGCGCTATTACGACGCATATCAAAATGCCGCTGCCGAAATGATCCGGCGCACTGACACGGACGACGCGAAGTGGACGATCGTCGCCGCGGACGATAAGAAACAAGCGCGCTTGACGGTGCTGAAAGCGGTGTGCGAGACGCTGGAGCGCTGACCCGGGACTACCAGCTCTGCTTGATGCCCATGACGAACACGACGTCCGGGGAGTGCTCGACCGCAAGGTCCTCACTGACGCCGACGTCGAGGCGCCACCCCGACTCGAACAGATAGTCGCCGCCCACGGTCAGCACCACTGCGTCGCTGAAAAAATCCAACTCGCTGTCGTAGGCGGCCGTATGGGCATCCACCTGCGCTTTCAATGACAAGCCGCGCCATACACTCACGCCCACGCCTGCCATGCCGCTCCAGACAACGCTGCGCTGCCTATCGGGCAGCAGATCGCCTTCGCCCAAATAAGTGACCGCTGCCTGTCCGAATGCACTCCAGTTACGGCTCAGGCGGTGTTGGCCCGCCAGCAAAAAAGAAACATCCGTTGCGCCGCTGCCAGTGAGCTCATCTGCGTCGCCAGTCGGAAACTTCAGGTTCAGCCAGGCGCTTAGACTGGATTTGTACGACTCGTACATCTCATAGCTGAGCGCCGCCTGGAGATCGCCGAGGCCGGTGGACGATGACGTTGTATTCAGCTGCCGTGCGCCTGCTCGGGTGTAGGCGATGCGAATTCGATCTCGCGGCAGCGCAGAGCGTGCGCCGTCGGGTAGACCGAACGTGTCGTGCCAGCTATCGATGAAACTGTCGAGGCCGCCGCTGCCGGTGTAGCGGTAAGGGAGTTGGAGCTGCCAGCCGAAGTTGCTATCGAAGTCGCCATTCATGAACATGCCTTGCAGCGTCACGCGAGCTTCGCGTGTCTCGGCATCGACGAGGATGGCTTCGTTACCCTGCTCCTGCATGAGCGCGGTGTTGCCCCAGTAGAAGTCCAAGCGGGCCGAGAAGCCCGACCGGTGTTTGGACGGCATCGTCGTCGGCAGCCCGAGCCCCGCGAGCAGCGGATTTTGATCGCGAACCACAAATGGCGCGCGATGGTCGATTCTCGGGTGAGCGATGGAAATTTCGTCGAACCTGGACGCTTCACCGTCGGCGCCATGAACGACGCCGGAAGCCAGCAGCAGGGCGACGATCGGCAGCCGCGACTCGCGGCTCACTAGAACCAGATCGACACGAACGCCTGAATTACGTTCGCGCCGAACTCGTACAGCGGCTCGCTGCCAGCGGGCGCGTAGCCCGGGTCGGTGGGAAGCAGTTTCGACGCGCGCGCGTCGCGGAAGTCGTCGTATTGGAACTCGATGCGATCGTAGAACAGATTCACCGAGCCCTTCTTCACGAAGCGCCAGCCGGTCTGGGCGAACTCATAACTCGCGCCAATGCGGAATGCGACGCTGTTGAAGGTCGACAGCTCCTTGTCGCGCGCCAGGAAATTCTGCTCGTTCACGCGGCCAAACAGGTCGGCATAGAACTCGGCGTGGTCCTGCTGGTAGTAACGAACGCGCGCTTCCAGCGTCCATTGCTGCTTGATCGGATGAACGTAGCCGAGCTCGAAGGTGTCGGCGCGAATGTCCCACGTATCCGTGAAGAATCGGTAGCCGCCGTAAATAGCGGCGCGATACGGCAGGAAGTAACGCCCGTTCAACGCGACCGCATTGCTGGTGCGAGTGCGCGGATAGATTTCCTGCGCGAGGATGAAGCGGCGGTTGTCGTTCGGATCGATGTATCGATACGAGCGGTACGGATTGTTCAGGAAGCCTTCGTCCGTGATCACCTCGAGGTTCATCGTGGCGATCAACGACTTGGTGAGGATCTGCGAGACGCCGACCCGGTAGCTCCAGCGGTCGATGTCTTGTTCGAAGCTCGGGTCGGTGGAGTTGCGCACCTTATCGGAGCCACGCGAGAAGCCCATGCTGATCGTCGTCAGGTCGCCGAACAGATCCTGGCTCAGGCCGAAGCTCGCCGTCTGCGCTTCGTAATCGTTCTCGTCGCTGTTGGTATAGCTGAGGTTGTACGTTGTCTTGCCGCGCAGATATTCGAAGCCGAGCGAGTACTGATCGCGCTCTTCTTTGTATTCGCTCGCGCCGCTCACCTCGACGTCGATGGACGCGCTGGTGATCATGTCCTGATAGTAGTTGGCGCTGACGGCGTACTTTTCCGCCATCTTCTTTCGCACCAGCACCGACGGGCCGTGAATGGTCACGCCGCCGCCTTCGTAACGGTGATAAAGCGCGTCGGCGCGATCATCCGGCAGCACGCCGGCCGAGCTCGCCAGGGGCAGCGCCAGTGCGGCGCAGGCCGCCATCGACCGGAGAATGCGTGCTTTATTGCGGGCGAGGCTCATGCGATGTCTCAGTTACAGCCGCAGCCGCCACCACCGCCGCCGAGTGCGCCACGAGCCCCTTCGCGAGCTTCCCACACGTGGTCGATATAAGCAGAGGAAACGGGATTGGGATTCGCGGACATGATGGGATCGGCCAGCTGCTGGCGCTCATAAGGCTTCACCCACGGCTCGATGTTGCCGCAGGCGGAAAGCCCCGAGACCAGCGCCACGCTGAACACTACCTTGACCGCGATTCCCTTGATCACGTCGTGACCTCTTACTCTTTCAGCAGGGCGCGAATCTGGTTCAGATACTCGCCTTCGTCGCCCGGCTTGTAGCCCCGGTGCAGGTAGCGGATGTTGCCCTTGCGATCGATGAACACCGTGCTCGGCATGGCGTTCACGTCGTACAGCTTGCTCACCTTGCTCTCGCGGTCGAACAGCACCGGGAACGAGACCGGCGTGTCTTGCAACCAGCGTTCAGCGTCCGCGGTGTTCGCTTCCACATTCACGCCGACCATGGTGAAGCCGAGCGAACTGTAGCGCTTGTGCATCTTTTCGAGAAGCGGCATTTCCGTGCGGCACGGACCGCACCAGCTCGCCCAGAAATTCAACATCACCACTTTGCCTTTGAGCTGCTCCAGCGACACATTGTCGCCAGCTCGCGACGGCAGGCTGAAGGTGGGCGCGACGCCGGTCGAGGTGCTGGCGCCGACCAGCGAAGAAACAACCAGCGCGCTGCACAGAGCGGCGGCGCGAATCCATTTGCTCATCGACATGAGAGACGACCCTCTATGACACACAGATCCAGCGGGTATCGTCGCTCAGAAGAAAATCGACAAACCGAGATGCGCTTCTAGATTATTGACGATCTTCTTTTCGCCAACCAGGTCGCTGTCGAAGATGTGGTCGCGCACGTCGAAGTGCACGGCGATCCAGTCTGCCGGCAGCACGCGATAGCCGAAGCCGCCGTTCACGGTGAAGTGATCGTCGCCGGCGAACTCGGTGTTGCCGATGCCGGCCACCAGGTAGAACGCGCTGTTATATGCACGGTTCTTGCCGATGAAGACTTCGCCAGGCAGCGCGTTCCAGCCGAGCGACAGCGCGTAATACGAATAGTCGCGCTCGTCGTCGTTGAGCAGATCGGCCTGGCCGGCGAGATTCTCGTAGCTGGTGCGGCCGGCGCGCGACTTGCCGTACGTGCCTTCCAGGAAGAAATCTTCGGTGAGGTGATAGGCGAGACGACCGCCGTACACGACGTTGCTCTCGAAATCCTCGATGCTCATGATGCCGACATAGCCGCCGAGCTCGAAATCTTCCGTATCGATGCGCGAGCGGCGGATCTCGCGCCGTTCGACTTGCGGATCGATGATCGGCTTCTGGTCCGGCTCGCCGGTCAACGGCTCGGCGTCGGCGGCAGGCGCCAACGACTCCGGCCGGTCGTCATCGCGACCGCCCAGCAGGGAGCAGCCTGGCAGCACCGTAACGGCGAGCAGGCTCAGAAAAAGAATGCGAGACCGAGATACTTCCATTCGTCCACTTCCTCGTTGTCGTTGCGGCTCGTGAACACGATGTTGTGACGATATTCGGAGCGCAACATGAAACGACGGGTCAGATAAAATTGCAGGCCGCCACCGACGTAGCCGATCTGATCGTCACGGTCGATGGTGTCCACCAGGTTCGCCTTCGGATCGGTGTAGATCACACCGGTGCCGAGCGTGAAATAGGGCGACAGGCGCCACTCGGGCGCGAATACGTGCAACAGCCCGACAGTGTAGCTGTGGCTGTTGGAGAACTCGCCGATGATGTGATTGACGGTCAGCTCGATGGACAGGTTGTCGCTGAAGGCGTAGCCGCCGAACACCGAGACCAGGCTCGCGCCGTCGAAGTCGCCGCCACTGACGCCGGCCTGCCAACGGCGACTCATATAGTTCTCGCGCGCCGGCTCCTGCAGGTCGAGCGGTTCGCCGGTGGGCTCGAGCGTCGCGATCATCTGATCGCGCGACGCCCAGCCTTCGACGCCCTGATCGGTGCGCAACTGGAACCAGTCGGTGCGGCGCTTCACCAGCTCCACTTCACGGCCGCGCTCCACCACATGGAAGATCGGATAGCCGCGCCCCGGGCCGGAGTGCAGCTCGATGAACGGATCGGCGATGAGGATCTTGTGCGCCGGTTCTTCAGCCTGCACTCCCGCCGCGAACAGCAACAGTAAGCATAGGAACGATAGCGGCGTGAGCGACCGAGACATCAATTCTCCGGGGCGGTGAACGGGTCGTTGAAGTACTGCGCGCCGATGTCCAACCATTCGGACAGCAAGCGTAACTCACTTGGTGACATAAAGTCGCTATGCGGCACGGTTCCGCCGGTGCTTTCCATCTTCTCGAAGAAGCGTGACACGCCCGCGCCACCATTGACGTTCATGGAGGCCGGCACGTTGCGGAAGGCCACGCAGGTCGTCACGTTCGTGACCGGGTCGGTCTGGAACTCCAGGCATTCATCGACCAGCTGAGTGCCGTCGAGGATCTGGCCGCGGTCAGCGAACAACAGCTCGCGATAGGACTTGAACTGCAGCGCCTGCTCTTCGGACGGGCCGTCGCTCAGGTCCAGATCGCCGGCGGGCACTTGCGCCGCAGCCGCGCTCACCGGTGCATGACAGCTGTTGCACTTGTTGTTGATGATCACACCGCCGCCGTCCACGTCCGGAATGCCGTCGCCGTTGGCGTCGACGAAGCGGTCCAGGCCCCACAGCGGATGAATGTGCCGCTCGTAATGAATGGTGATCCGGCACAGGGTCGTGAGATTGGAACGGCAGGACGGCGCGACCGGCGCCACCGCGCCTGCCGGCAATGAGTTCGCACAGGCGAAGCGGGCAAGCGGATCGGCCGCGTTCGTCAGCACGTTGTTGATGCCGGCGGCATAGCACGCGTCGACTTCATTGGTCGCGGGCGCTGCCGTCAGCCAGTAATCCTTGAACGCCAGGTCGACGCTCATCGAACAGGCGCCGCCGCACATGATGCGGTTACGGGTGTCCGCCATGGTCTCGCCGACGATGTTGGCGAACAAAGCAGCGTTGGCGCCAGGGAACGGCACACCAGCGCTGGGCGCGCCCGGATTCACCGCGTTGGTCATGCCTTTACGACCGTGCGCCATCGGCGTCGTGGCATTGCCGTTGTGACATCCATTGCAGGTCAGCTGCTCGCCCGGCTGCACTTGCAACCAGTTGGTGTGGCGACCGCCCAGCGCGCCGCCGAGACGGCGACCGTCCGCATCGAGCACGCTGATCGAGAATGCGACGTTCGCCGGCACCTTCACCTTAACGGAGCCGTCCGGCTCGACCGGCGCGTAGCCGAGGATTTCGCGCATGCCGAGCGCACGGTTCGGACCGAACGCGGTGTTCGAGAAGTCGCGGGTGTCGTTGTCCGGGATCGATACGGCCTTCTCGACGCGCAGGAAACGAGCGGGACGGGTCGCATAACCCGCATTGGCCGGATTGCGAACGGTCGCGATGCCGCCGGGCGCGGTGTCCACCCCGTCGATGTCATACACGCTGCCGATGCTCAGCACGCCGACGCCTTCATTCTGCAACTGCTGCGGATAGTCGATGCCCGCGGTGCGATCCGGAATGACGACCGGCAGCGCACGCTGCGAGCCCGACACCACTTCGGTATAGATGAACCCTTCCTGCGGAACGACGATGGGTCGCTGAGTATTTTCGCGAACGTCGTACACATAGATGCCATACAGCGGCGGCGCTTCCACGGCATCGGGGTTCTGCAAGCGATCGCTGGTGCAGGGGACGATGCGGGTGTCCTCCACCAGTCGACACTGCGACCAGCTCACCAGCAGGCGGCCGCTGCCGTCATACAACGGTTGAGCCGTGCGATACCGGCCGCCGGGCGACGGGCCCGGAATCGTGCGCACATCGGTCGGCAGCGCGCGCGTTTGCGCCGGACCAGTCATGCCGATGTTTGCGGCCGAGGCGGCGCGAGTGTTGTCGACGTAAGTATCGGTATCGATCAGCACCAGGTCGCCGCCTTCGCCCGTGCCCTGAAAGGGACGGACCAGGGACAGCGTGCGGCCGTCCTGCAGCGGCTTGGGATTCAGGAACTGAATGGTGCTCAACGTGGCGTTCGGCGGCGGATTGGGCGAGCCGGTCTGATGGCTGTTCGCGCCATACAGCAGCTGCAGATCCGAGCCGTCGGGATTGATGGAGTACAGATCGTACTGGTTGTCATCGATGTGATGTTCCCAGCGCGTGAACACGATGCGGCCGTTGGGCAGCACTTCCGGCGTCAGGTCGTGGCTCTGGTTGAACGAGATCTGACGGATGTTGGTGCCGTCGTCATCCATCACGTGCAGCACGAAGGCCGACTCGTTGTCGTTCTCGTCCTGGGCCGCGAACTGCGGCTTGTTCTCGTCGAGCAGGATGGCGCGCGAGGACTGCTGGCGGGTCGAGCTGAACACGATGCGCCCATCCGGCAGGTAGCGCGCCATGATGTCGTGACCGGTCTCCTCCACGATGTCGGAGGTGATGATGCGGCGAAGCTGGCGGCTCGCCACGTCGTATTCCCAGATGTTCCAGGTCGGCTGATCTTCCTCGTCCGCGTTCTCGATGAAGCGCGCACGCATGGAGAACAGCACCTTGGTGCCGTCGTAGTTGACGCTCACGTCGCGGATATCGCCGAGACCCTGGGTCTCAGCCGACGTTAGATTGACTTCCGGCGAGGACGTCGAAGCGCGATCGCGCATGAACAGGTCGGCGCCGATCTCGAATCGGAGCAGCTCGCGCGCATCGGCATTCGCCAGCTCGTCGTCTTCCGGATCCGGCACCGGACGCTTCACGTAGAACACCGGGAAATCCAGCGTCACCGGATCCATGTTCTGACCGCTGCCGATGGTCACATCGGTGCCGCCGCCGCCGCTGTCGCAGCCGCCGAGCAGGAACGCAATGGCGCTCATGAGCAGCACCGCGCCGCCCTTGCGCACGATGGCCCGATTCGACGCGTCTTGCTGCGCCTGATGACTCATTGAAGCGTTACTCCGAGTTCTCGCATCGATTAACAACGTTGTCTGCCAGGTATCGCCAGGTATTCGATGGGGTCGGAGCGCTTCGTTTTCGGGGGCGCCATCTTCGACGCGACATATTTCGCGATCCGTTAAGCGAGTCACAAGCGGACGCGATATTCCCTGAATCTCGAATCACTTCCGCCGGGCTTCGGAGCATTGCGTGAAGCGCCTCACACTCCAACCGTGATCCCGTCGATATCAATGACGGGGCGCCGCGCTGGACTGCCCATCGTGGCGGCGAGACTACACGCGCGCGCGAAGCGCTCGACACTGTCTCTTGGGCGCGACGTATGGCGATTGAGACAGTTAACTGGCTGAAAAGCCGGCCGTATAGTCCCGCCCAATGTCGGGGTACAACCGACTTTGTATCGATACCGCGGGTGACCCTTAAGAGTTTGCCGGAGTCTGCCGAGAGTAGATCGTCTGGCTGTGGGAAAGAGCTGCATGAGCAACATGAAACCAACGAACGGAACTTCCCCGCTCGCGAAAGCAGCCGCGCTAGGCGTGGCATTCGCAACTTTGGCGCTGGGACAACAGGCGTCCGCCGGCCCGCGCGAGCAGGCGCATCGGATGTATCAGCGGCTCACGGGCACATCGCCGTCCGAGCTATTGCTCAACGATCTGGAAGACCAGGTCACGAACCTTGGACTCGCCGGCGCTGCGGCGTACATGCTCGATCCGGAGCTGGACCACTCGAAGGATTTCTACACCGTCACGCTGAAGAACTTCGCCACACCCTGGACCAATCGCGACCAGTCGATCTTCGCGCCGCTGAACGATTACACGGCGACCGTCATCGGCCTGGTGAAAGACGACCGGGACTTCCGCGAGGTGCTGTTCGACGACGTGGTCTACGTCGGCAGCGGTGGCCCGGCGTACTCGCCGACCAGCAACGAACACTATGCGACGCTGGAAAATAACAACGTCGATCTGCGCACGCTGACACGCACCACGCAGTCGTCGCTGAACGGCCTGCCGCCGGAGGCGACGGCCGGCGTCATCACTTCGCGCGCTGCCTCCGAGGCCTTTTTCATCGACGGCACCAACCGCGCGATGTTCCGTTTCACGCTGCTCAATCACATGTGCCGGGACATGGAACAGATCAGCGATACGAGCCTGCCGCCCGACCGCATCCGTCAGGACGTGACCCGCAGCCCGGGCGGCGACAGCCGCGTGTTCAACAACAACTGCGTCGGCTGCCACAACGTCATGGACTCGATGGCGCAGGCCTTTGCTTACTACGACTTCGACGAAACGGCCGGACGGCTGGTGTACACGCAGGGTCAGGTGCAGCCGAAGTACCTGATCAATTCGGACAGCTTCAAGCCTGGCTATGTCACGCCGAACGATGCGTGGGAAAACCGCATGCGTATCGACGGACGCAACGATATCAACGTGCTCGGCTGGGACCCGGCCCGGCCTGGCCGGGGCAACGGCGCCAAGACCTTGGGGCAGGAGTTCGCGTATAGCGACGCCTTCGCCGAGTGCCAGACCGAAAAAGTGTTCCGCAAGGTCTGCTTCCGCGGGCCTACCGCCGCCGAGATTGGAGCCGCCAAGAATGGCGTCTTCTACAACATCGTCCAGAGCTTCGAGAGTGGCGGCAGCCTGCGAACCGTATTCGCGCGGGTGGCTGCCCAGTGTGCTGGCCAGTGAGGCGCGGTGATTCCATGAGCATCAACAGCATCAAGAAACAAATGCGCATCCTGGCCGCGCTCGGCGCATTGGCGCTCGCCGGCTGCAGTGGCGGTTCGAGCACGGAGCAAAACCCGGTGCCGGCTCCGCCCAACGTCGGCGCGGACTATGTCGGCCCCGCCGCCGCGAACGACGACATCCAGGCGTTCCGCAACGAATTCTGGAACAACATCCGTACGCCCGATCGCTGCGGCGGCTGTCACAACGCTACCGGCCAGGCGCCTTCGTTTGCGCGCTCCGACGACGTGAACCAGGCGTATCAGCAGACCACCGGCATCGTGAACCGCGAGAATCCCTCGCTGTCGCTGCTCGTCACTAAAGTTGCCGGCGGTCACAACTGCTGGCGCGGCGATCCGGCGGCGTGTGCAAGCGATCTCACTCGCTGGATCACGGCTTGGGTTGGAGCCACGGGCACGGGCGGCAAGCAGATCACGTTGCTCGAGCCGGAGCTGGTCAATCCGACTTCCGGTAAGCGCCTGCCGGCCGTGCGGCCGGCCAATTTCAACGGCGTCTACGCACTGCTGAATCAGCATTGCTCGGGTTGCCATCAGTCGAACTCGGCGACCGCGCAGCAGCCGTTCTTCGCCGCGGACAATATCGACGAGGCCTATCTGGCGGCGATTCCGAAGATCAATCTCAATGCGCCGGAACAGTCCCGTTTCGTAGTGCGCCTGTTCCCCGAAAGGCACAACTGCTGGACCGACGACTGCGAGACCGATGCCCAGACCATGCTCGAGCAGATTCAAATCCTGGCAGCCGGCATTACCGCCGCGCCGCCGCCGGATGGCGTGCTCAGCAAGGCGCTGACGCTGTACGACGGCACGGTCGCCGCGGGCGGCAACCGTTACGAAGCGAACATGATCGCGTTGTACGAGTTCAAGACTGGCAGCGGCAACATCGCGTACGACACCAGCGGCGTTGCGCCCACGGCCGACCTGGAATTGTCGGTGCCCGGCATCGAGTGGGTCGGCGGCTGGGGCATCAACATCCGCAGCGGCCGCGCCAAGACGTTTGGCGCCGCGAGCCGCAAGTTCAATGACCTGATCAAGGCGACCGGCGAGTACTCGATCGAAGCGTGGGTCGTGCCTGGCAACGTGACGCAGGAAGACGCGCGCATCGTCAGCTACTCCGGTAGCACCGACGTGCGTAACTTCACGATGGGCCAGAACCTGTACAACTATGAGTTCGCCGCTCGCAGCTCCGAGACCGATGCCAACGGCATGCCGAGGCTGATCACCGACGACGATGCGGAACGCTTGCAAGCCTCGTTGCAGCACGTCGTGATGACGTTCGATCCGGTCAACGGCCGTCGCATCTACGTCAACGGCGAATTCACCGGCGATGTCGACGGCTCGGGCGGCGGCTCGCTGGAATCCTGGGACAATACCTTCGCGCTGTACTTCGGCAACGAAGCCAGCGGCGATCGCCAGTGGCAAGGCGTGATCCGCCTGGCGGCCATCTATAACCGCGCGCTGAACCTGCAGCAGATCAAGCAGAATTTCGAAGCCGGCGTCGGCCAGAAGTTCTTCCTGCTGTTCGGCGTCTCGCACGTCGTCGACATGCCAAGGGCCTACATCATGTTCGAGGCCACGCAGTACGACAGCTACGGTTATCTGTTCACCAATCCGAAGTTCATCAGTCTGGACGCGGCGGCCATGCCGGGCAGCATTCCGCTGCAGAGCATGCGCATCGGCGTGAACGGCGCCGAAGCGGAGGTGGGCCAGGCCTATCGCCTGCTGGATCTGACCATCAACGATCAGATGTATTCGGCCGCCACCGGCCAGCTGCTCTCCTCGGTAGGCACGATCATTCCCGCGGAGCAGGGGCCCGAGTTCGACCAGTTCTTCCTGTGCTTCGATAAGTTGGGCGCACAGGAGGATTTCTGTACCCAGTACACCCCGGGCATCGCGATTCCCAGGGTCGGCAGCACCGGCACCTCCGACATCGGCGTGAAGTTGTTCGATGCCATCAACGCGACCATGGCGTCGATCACCGGCGTCGATCCGAACAACGCCGATATCAAGCGCTCGTATAACAACGTGCGTCAGTCGTTGCCGGCGGTGCATGACCTGCAGGGTTATCTGTCATCGCACCAGACCGCGGTGGCGCAGCTGGCGCTGCAGTACTGCAATGTGCTGGTGAATACGCAGAGGAGCAGCTTCTTCCCCGGCGTGGATTTCAGCGCGGATCTCACCCAGCCCGGCGGCTCCGGCAGGATCCCGAATGCCAATGGCCAGGCGGTGCTCGACACTCTGTACTACAAGATGATTGGCACGGCCGCCTCGCAGCTGAGCGACACGGATTTCATGGCGGACGTGGGCGGTCTGATGGGCACCTTGTGCAGCGATCAGGCCTGTAGCGGTCAGCGCACAGCGGATGTCGTGAAGGCCGCTTGCGGTGCCGCTCTCGGTAACGCCGCGACCCTGGTTGAGTAAGAGGCTCATCGCATGTTCATCATCAAGTCACAACGCAAACGTGCTCTCGGCCTGAATGAGCCTTTGAAACATGGCTCGCACAAGAAGCCCGTCACTCGGCGCGATTTTCTCGCGCAGGGTTTTACTACCGGTGCTGCTACGGTGATGGTGCCGGCCCTGAGCACGCTCAGTCCGCGTCAGGCGAAGGCGGCGCTCTCCGGCGATCTTCCCGACCTGGCCGCCCTGACCACGCGCTGCGGCCTTACTGGCGGCGACCAGCGAATCCCGTTCATCTGTTTCGACCTGGCGGGCGGCGCGAATATCGCCGGCTCCAACGTGCTGGTCGGACAGCAGGGCGGCCAGCTGGATTTCCTGAGTACGCAGGGCTATTCCAAACTCGGTTTGCCCGGCAACATGCTGCCGAACAATTCCACCACCAACTTCGTCAACGCCGAGTTCGGCCTGGCATTTCATTCCGACAGCGCGTTCCTGCGCGGCATGCTCGAGAAAACGACGGCGACTACGCGTGCTCGCGTCAATGGCGCGGTGATCGCCGCGCGTTCCGAGAACGACACCGGCAACAATCCTCACAATCCGATGTATGGGCTGGCGAAGTGGGGCGTCAAATCCAATCTGCTGACCCTGATCGGCTCGCAGAACTCCGAGTCGGGCGGCAACTCGATGAGCCCGGCCATGTATCTCAATCCCGAGTTCCGGCCGACCAAGATCGATCGGGTCAGCGATGTGACCGGCCTGGTCGACACCGGCGACGTGGCCGGTATCCTCTCCGACTCCGACACAGTGCGGACGCTGGAGACCATGTATCGCCTCTCCAATCGCAAGCTCGGTAACGTCAGCACCGGGTTGGCCGGCGATGCGGACGTGAAGTCGCAGTTCAAGTGCGCCTATCTCAAGAGTGCCGCCACGGTGGACAAGTTCAGCGATCCCACCTTGCTCAACCCCAGCATCGATCCGGACGTTCTATCGATATTCGGCGCGAACTTCGGCGGCGACCGTGAATTCGAGAAGACCGCGTCCGTGATGAAGCTCGTCATCGACGGCAATGCCGGCGCGGGCACTATCACCATGGGCGGCTTCGACTATCACACCGGCGAACGCGCCACCGGCGAAGAGCGCGATCTGCGCGCCGGCCGTTGTATCGGCGCGTGCTTGGAATATGCGGCGCTCAACAACAAGCCGCTGATGCTTTATGTGTTCAGCGACGGCTCGCTGTCGTCGAATGGCATGATCGACGATTCTGCCGGCGGCCGCGGCAAGGGCCAGTGGACCGGCGACAATCAGCAGACCGCTGCATCGTTCTTCCTCGTGTTCAACCCACTCGGCCGACCCACGCTGTTGGGCGCTGACGCCGCGGCTCAGGCGCGTCACCAGCAGATTGGTTACTACAGCGCCGGAGGCGACGTGGTCACGAGCAGCAGCCCCGCGGCCAACAACGTCAACCTGCTGGTGCAGACCGTGATCCTCAACTACATGGCGCTGCACGGCCAGCAGGGCGACTTCACCAACAAGTTCGGGAATGCGCTGGGCGGGTCCCTCGATGGCCTGACCGCCTTCACTCCCATCGTCACCGGCCCCGTAACCTGATTTTTTCGCGCTGTCGACTGTCAGGCCCGGCTGCCGCCGGGCCTTTTTATTTGCGGCCTTGGCATATTCCGATGGCGAGCCCGACTATTCCGTTTCGTAACGCACTTCAACGAACAGCGTGCGGCCGCGGCCTGGAAAATAACGATAGTTGCCGAAGGCGAAGTCGGCGCGGTCGGCGTAGGCGCGGTCGGTGACGTTGTTGAGACGAACCAGCGCTCGCCAGTTTTCCGTGGCCTGCCAGCTGACGCGCAGGTTCAGCAGGTCGTGGCCCTCGTACTGGTTCGAATTGGAGGCGTCGACGAAGTACTTGCCCACCGATATCCATTCCAATTCCGCCGCCGCCGACGGCAGGAAGCTCCAGTTCAAGCGCGCGGTGTTGATGTGGCGAGGTGCGGTGTCGACGTCGCGTCCGGCGACGATGGTTTCGCCTTGCTCGACGACACGATCGAAGTCGTAAGTGTGCTTCGCGTAGGTGCCAGCGAGCGCCACTGACAGCGTTTCGAGCGGCGCCCACGAGAACTCATACTCGACGCCATCGTGCTCGGTGCGGCCGTCACTGACATTGAAGCCGTTCGAATCGCGGAAGATCACGTTGTCCTTGTCCATCGTGAACGCGGCGAGCGAATAGCCGAGCGGGCCAAAGAAGCCGCGAGCGCCGAGCTCGATGCTGTCGAGACGTTCCGAATCGAGATCCGCAACCGACTGCTGCCGCTGCAATCGATACAGCTCGCTGGTGTCCGGCGCGCGATAGCCACGGGTGCCCGTGACGTACAAGGTGTGATCGTCGGTGATCTCGTAGGTGAGCCCCAGCTTGGACGTCACGTTGCTGAAATCGTCGTTGCGATCTGCTGGACGATTGTAGAGACAGCCGCCGGCGCCACAGGTCGTGCCATCCTCGCGCGTGTTGCCGGCAATCATGCGATTGTCGTATTCGTAATCGACATACTCGTAGCGGACCCCGCCGAGCGCCTTCCAGCGCTGCGCGAACGGTTGCTCGACTTGCCCGTAAACCGCGGCTACTCGACTGTCCACTCGATAGTCGTAATGTTTGCCCGCGGGACGGATGGCATTCGCGGCGGGCGCACCGTCCGTCGCGGGCCCGGGCTGGGTTTCTTTCAGGAAGCCTTGCGCGACTTCGAGATCGAGGCCGGTCAGAAACCGTGTGTTGTTGAACGCGGTGAAATCGAGTGCCGTCAGCACGCCCATCGACTCCTGCCCGTTCTCCTCGAAAGGCTTGCCGATGAGAAAGTGCTGCAGGAAATCCATGCGCGAGTAACGAACATACGGACGCACGGCGAGCTGCATGTTGTCGTTCAGCGGTTGCTCGTAGCGGCCCGTGAGCCGCACGGCATAGGCGTCGCGATACGCTTCCGGATTGGGATTCGACTTCGCGATGGCTTCGTTGCGATAGGCGTTGAAGCCTTGGATGAAGCCTGCCGTTTCCTGGTTCAGGTTGGTCGCGGCCAGATCCAATCCCATCTGCGCATCGCCGCGCCGATGCGTCAGCCCGACATTCAACTTCTGTTCTTCGAGGCCCGAGCTGTCGCGCCAGCCGCCGTCGTGCGAGGCGACCACGACACCGCCGATATCGGTCGCATCGCTCTTGTGGCTCAAGCCGAGTTTGCCGCGGTAGTACTCATCCGGCCCGCCTTCGAGTGCGAGACTGCGCGCCGGCATTTCTCCAGGCTGAGCGGAGATCACATTGATCGCACCGTGCATCGCGCCGGAACCGTAGATCACACCGGCCGGTCCGCGCAGCACTTCGATCGAGCTGGCCTGCTCGCTGTTGACCTCGAACAATTCGTTCACATTGCAGAAGCCGGTGGGACGGATCGGCACGCTGTTCTCCAGAAACAAAAACGTGCCGCACGAGCCCGGGCCGCTGAGCACGGGCGAGCGGATCGCGGTCAGGCTTT
Organism: Peristeroidobacter agariperforans; assembly: GCF_004138335.1. GTDB lineage: Bacteria > Pseudomonadota > Gammaproteobacteria > Steroidobacterales > Steroidobacteraceae > Steroidobacter > Steroidobacter agariperforans. The sequence goes on from NZ_RYFW01000001.1 coordinate 2,075,991, forward strand.
CCTCGCCGCTGTTGCGCTGGATCATCGTGCCGGGCGCGCGATTCATGATCTCGCTGTGATGAGTCGAGCCGACGACGGTTATGTCGTTGCCTTTCACGAGCGAGATGCTGCCGGCGAAATCGCGCAGTTGCTCCGCTTCGCGCGTGCCGGTGACGACGACTTCTTCCACGCGTCCGCCGCTGCGCTCGGCGGCCTGAACGGTGGAAATAAACAGCGCCGAGCAACCCAGCAGGGCGGTGGAACCGAAGCGCGAAGCACGCATGATGATGAACCTGTTCATTGAATCGTCAGCGCGCCGGCGGCAGTGCAAAGGCGATCAAATAGTCGCCCTGTTTGGTCTTCAGCCCGCCATGTCCGCCGGCGGCAATCACTACAAACTGGCGCCCGCCGCTCTCGTAACTCATGGGCGTTGCCTGGCCGCCCGCGGGTAGACGGCCTTTCCACAGCTCTCGACCCGTCTCGACATCGAAGGCGCGGAGGTAATTGTCCGTGGCCGCGCCGACAAAGACCAGTCCGCCCGCGGTTACCAGCGGACCTCCCATGTTCGGCATGCCAATGGTCCGGGATGGTACGAACCAGGGCGTGCTGTCCCGGGTGGAGCCAAGCACCACCTGCCAGAGAATGGCGTTGCGCCGCAGGTCGACCGCGGCCAGCGATCCCCAGGGCGGGGCTGTGCACGGCAGCCCGAGCGGCGACGCCAGCATCTCACGACGCATGCCGTAGGGCGTGCCCGTCTGCTGTGCAAACTCCGAGTCTGGATAATTCGCGGACTCGCGCATAGGTTTCAGCTGCTCGCGCGGGACCAGCGTCGCGACCATGGGCACGTGATTGACGGCGGCCAGGATCAGCTGCCGCTCGTGGTCGAACGCCAGGCTGCCCCAGTTCACGCCGCCGACGAAGCTGGGCGACAGAATGGTTCCCTGCAGGCTGGGCGGGGTAAACAGCCCTTCGGAGCGGTATTTACCGATGAGGTCGCGGCACCTGGCACGATCGATCACTGTCAGGCCCCAGGCATCCTGCGGCGTGATGGCGGCGTGCGAGACCAGCGTCGGTGTGGCGGGGAACGGCTGGGTCGGCGCAGCAACTTCGCCGGGCACGTTCGACGCAGGCACCGGTCGCTCCACGATCTCGAACACCGGCTCGCCGGTTTCGCGATCGAACACGAACAGCATGCCGGTCTTGGTGGCCTGCACGACCGCGGGGATGGCTTTGCCCTCGCGCTCGAAGTCGATGAGCATGGGCTGCGCGGCGAGATCGTAATCCCACAGGTCGTGATGAATGAGCTGGCGATGCCAGACCAACTCGCCGGTCTCGGCGCGCAACGCGACCAGCGAGTTTGCGTAGTTGTTCGGACCGGGGCGCTCGCCACCGTAGAAATCCGGGCTCGCCGAACCGGTCGGCACGAAGATCAAGCCGCGGCCCGCGTCGACCGAAAGCATCGACCAGGCATTCGCCGCACCGGTGCGCCGAGCGGACTCGTCAGTCCAGCCCTGTGTCGTTGCCCCTGCGGTCGTCTTCGGAATGGGATCCCAAGACCAGCGTTGCGCGCCGGTGCGGGCGTCGAAGGCGCGCACGATGCCTCGCTCCAACTCGACGCCTCGATTGTCACCGATCGCGGAGCCCGTGACGATCAGGTCGCGATAAACGGCCGGTGGCGAGGTCACCAGATATTCACCGCGTTCAGTCGGCCTCGCACCGGCCGCGAGATCGACGCTGCCGCTGCTGCCGAAATCGGTGCACGGAGCGCCGTTGCGAGCGTCGAGTGCGATCAGTCTCGCGTCCAATGTGCCGATGAAAATCCGTTGCGAGCAGCGTCCATTGGCCTCGGCCGATTCATCGCTCCACCACGCAACGCCACGCGACGTCGCCTCGGCGTAGTGCAGGTGGCGTGGAATTTTTGGATCGTGACGCCAGCGAAATTTGCCGGTGGCGGCATCGAGCGCGATCACGATGTCGGTCGGCGTGCTCACATACAGCGTGTCGCCGACCAGGATGGGCGTCGCTTCGAACGACAACTTCTCGGCGCGCAGAAAGCCGACGCCGAGCTCGCCGGTGCGATAGGTCCACGCGATTTCCAGCTGATCGACATTGCTGGGCGTGATTTGCCTCGACGCTGCGTGACGCGTGCCGCCGGCATCACCGCCGTAAAACTGCCATTGCGCATCGTCGTCGTTGAGCCGCCGATGCGCAGGAGCGGCGAGTGCCTGGCTGGCAACGATGCCGCCCAGCACGACGATGAGGGGGGCGAGCGGGGCGATCCTGAGCAGCATGGCCGGCCGGCGACAGGCGAATGTCATGCAAAAAGCCTAGCGAGCAAGGTTCGATGTCACAAGCTCTGCCCTATAATTTCGACGATGAAGGCCCATCTCGCATGCCGCGCGCGGCGCTTCCCTGCGTCCTTGATCGCGATGTTCATCGCGCTGGTCCTCGGCGCATCGTTGAGATCACCGGTACTGGCGGCAGCCGCGGATCAGTCACGACCGCGTGTCGGTCTGGTGCTGAGTGGCGGCGGCGCACGTGGAGCGGCACATGTCGGCGTGCTCAAAGTGCTCGATGAGATGCGCATTCCCATCGATGCGATTGCCGGCACCAGCATGGGCGCGGTGGTCGGCGGGCTGTACGCGTCGGGCATGCCGGTCGCGGACATTGAAAAGCTGCTGCGCTCGGTGAATTGGGAAGACGCGTTCAAAGACCGGCCGCCGCGAGAAGAGCTGGGTTTCCGCCGCAAGCAGGACGATCGCGAATTCCTGGTGCGTTATGCGCTCGGCGTGACCGATAAAGGTTTCGTCTTGCCGCGTGGCCTGGTTCAAGGACAGAAGCTCGAGCAGGTGTTGCGAAGCGCGTCGCTGCCGGTGGCGGCGATTCAGAGCTTCGATCGTTTGCCGATTCCATTTCGTGCCGTGGCTACGGATCTGGAGACGGGAGAGCCTGTGATTCTGGACTCCGGCGACCTGGTAACGGCGATGCGCGCCAGCATGTCTGCGCCGGGCGTATTTGCGCCGGTCGAGCGCGACGGCAAATTGCTGGTCGATGGCGGGCTCACGGAAAACCTGCCGGTCGAAATTGCGCGGGCGATGAAGGTCGATGTGCTGATCGTCGTCGATGTGAGCTTCCCTCTGTATGCCGCCGAGGATCTGACTTCGCCCATCGAAATCACCAACCAGGCGTTCGCGATTCTGATTCGCGGCCGGACGCGCGAGCAGCGCGCTTTGCTCGGACCGAACGACATCGTCATCGAGCCGCCACTCGGCCGGTTCCCTTCGGCCGATTTTAGTCGCGTTACGCAGGCTTTGGGCGCCGGCGAGGCGGGCGCGCGCGATGAAGCCGACGCGCTGCAGAGGCTCGCGCTGAGCCCAGACGCGTATGTGAGATATCTGGCCACTCGCAACCCTCGGGACGCCAGCCTGCCGACTGTCGAATTCGTGCGGGCCGATCCGCGCTCGATGGAGTACGACGCGCTGGTGAAAGCGACCATGAGCAATCTGGTCGGCAAGGCCATGGATGCGGATCGCGTACGCAGTCGGCTGTCGTCGCTGTACGCGTTGGATCGCTTCGAGTCCATCGATTACAACCTGATCGAAGAGAACGGGCGCGCCGGACTCGAGCTCGACCTGAAGCGCAAGAGCTGGGGACCGAACTACATGCGTTTCGGCTTGAACCTGGAAGACAACTTCGAAGGCACCAGCCGCTACAACGCGGCGGTGCGCTTCATCGCCACCGAGCTCAATCCGCTCGGCGCCGAATGGCTCACGGACATCCAGATCGGCGACAACCCCAAGCTGTTCACCGAGTTGTATCAACCGCTATCGCTGGCCAGCCGCTACTTCATTTCGCCGAGCATCGATTTCGAGGAGCGCAGCGTCTTCCAACTCGGTGGGGATCGGCAGGACCTGCTGGCGGAGTACCGGGTGAGGACGCTGCAAGGCGGCCTGGACGTGGGACGTGAAATATCGAACTGGGGCGAGGTCCGCTTCGGCATGCGACGAGGCACGGGGCGAGCGCGGGTGCTGATCGGCGACCCGACGTTGCCAGTCGATGAGTTCGACCGCGGCGGTTATTTCGCGCGCTTCTCGTACGATCGGCTCGACAGCATTTTTTTCCCGCGCCATGGCCAGCAGTTCGAGTTCCAATGGCGCGGCGAGCGCGAAAGCATCGGCTCGGAAGAGAACCTGAATGCGTTCGAGACTTCGTGGCTGGTGGCGCGCTCGTTCGATCGCCACACGCTGATCTTCTGGCTGGAAGGCGGCACCACGGCTGATGCGGAGTCGGCGCGACCGGAGAATTTTTACTCGCTGGGCGGCTTCTTGAACCTGTCGGGACTGGCGCCCGGCTATCTGGCCGGGCCGCACTATGGGATCGGCCGGCTCATTTATCAGCGGCGCGTGGGCCGGGGCGGCGCAGGCGTGCTCGACTTCCCGGCCTATGCCGGCCTGTCGTTCGAGACGGGCAACACCTGGCTGGATAGCAGCGACGCGAGCTTCGGCGACCTGCGCAAGAACTTCAGCGTGTTCTTCGGCATCGATTCGCCGCTCGGGCCCGTCTACCTTGCGACGGGCTACGACGCCGAGGAGTCGGAGAAGGCGTTCTACCTGTTCCTCGGCCGGACCTTCTAGCGGTTAGCGGTCCACCTTCTCGAACTCCAGCGTCGGGCGATCGCCCGGGCGGAAGTACACATAACGGCCGCTCATCTCCTTGAGCATGCGGTCGCGCTCTTCGCGCGTCGCGTACCAGTGCTCGCGCGTCCAATCCCCGCCAACCAGGTTCTTGAACGGATCGGTGGAGCGCAATTTGACTCGAATGCCGAACTGGCAGTCGCGCGGCAGGGGGCGCGCAAGGTTGTGTTCGTGAGCGATGGGCATGGGCCGGACAGGTTCTAGTGATTTGGACAAGTTCTAAGCGGGCGCGATTTTACCCGGACGGCCGTGAACTCCACCAGCCGCATTCGCCCCGACGACGTCGCAGATTCTTTTTCGCCAAGGTGTCTCCTTCGTGCGGTCTCACTCGTCTTTAAGCCAGGTCCCTCAAAAGCGGGTGCGAATCGCGAATTCGTGGCGCACCTGCAACTTTTGACGACCACGGTTATCGACTCATCCTGTCCATCGGTATCTGATCGTGCGCGACCGTGTCTCATTCATTGCGTAATTCATCCCCTGTCTGACCTAAGTCAGGGTAGCACTGCAACCTTTCGCCGCATGCCGCAATCAGATCATCGTAAAGCGCTTGTAGCCGGCGCGAAATGGCGCGGAAATGGTAACAATTCAGCCGATTTCCAGGATGTGTCAGCTTTTAGGGTGGAGTTGCGGCGTATGCCGTGAGGGCGACGGCGGGATTCCAGTGAGGCCGGTGTTGCGGCCGGTGTTGACTGCTAAGCAACGGGGAGGGGTAACGGGATGATTCTCCGTCGAACCCATGAGATGGTGAGTGGTGATCTGAGTGCGGCGTTGGCGCGACAGCCCAGCTCCGAGAATACCGTGGTGAGCCTGCACACGCAGGTCGCCGATTACACGATGGATGGTGAACGCTTTGCGCTGTTGAGCGCGTGGGGCGGGCGGCAGGAAGTGACGCTGGACAACCGGCGGATCGCAGTCGACGACGACACCTGGTTGCCGATTCCCTCTGGACCGGCCGCGGTGCGCATCCGCGGGGCCGAGCCGGTGAATGTGTTGACCGTATTGTTCCGCAAGGGCATGCCGGAAGAAGTGCTCGGCACTATGCTCACTCCGGACGACCGGCTGCTCGATGAGGGTGAAGTGCAGGCGTCTGCGACGCTGCCTTTCATTCCCCACCTGCAGACGCACGACCGGGGTGTCACGCCGGTGCTGCTGTTCATTCGACGACACTGCGAGATGGGCTTGAACGATCCGCTGTGGTTCGAAGAGCAGTTCGCGTTCCTGCTGGAGCGCATGCTGGCTCGTCATCGCGACGTGCTGCAGCGGGCACGGGGCGTGCCGGTGCGTCGCGCGGCCACGCGTCGCGAGATCCTGCGCCGGGTGTCGCTGGCGACCGATTTCATTCACTCCAACTTCGACAAGCCGTTGATGCTGGGTGACATGGCTCGCGCCGCGTTCCTGTCGCGCCATCACTTCCTGCGACTGTTCAAGCACATTCACGACGTGACGCCGCACGAGTACTTGCAGCGTAAGCGCACGACGGTGGCTGGACGGTTGTTGCGTGGAAGCGAGATGGCGGTGGAAGACATCGTGAAGGTGGTCGGCTTCGACTCCCGCTCGACGTTGTTCCGCGCACTGCGACGCTTCCATGGCGTCACGCCGCGCGAATGCCGTCGCGCCGCCGACTCGCTGACCTTCATGGGTGGCATGGGGGCAGCAGCCGCGTGATTCAGACTGCTTGAAGCTCCAGCAGGCGTACCCTGCTGGAGCTTTTTCTTTTTGGGCGACGGTTATTCGATGACTTGAACGATGATCTTGCCGCGCGCGCGGCCCGTCTCGCTCAGCTCCAGTGCCTGCGCTGCTTGCGCCAGCGGAAACACCGCTTCTACTTGCATCTGCAAAGCGCCGCTATCGAACAGTTGACCGAGCTTTGTCAGTTCTTCGCCGGGCTGCTCACTGGTGGCAGTGCTCGGAGTAGGGCAACGAAGCTTTCGTTCACTGCACGCCGGCGCAGGTGGTATGCCGACGATCGTTAACAGTGTGCCGCCTTCGCGCAGTACTGCGGGCGAGCGCTGCAACGTGTCTCCTCCGACAGTGTCCAGCACTACGTCCACGTTCTTCGCGACGTCTTCAAAGCGAGTGGTGCGGTAGTCGATCACTTCATCCGCGCCGATCGATTTCAAATATTCGTGATTGCGCGCCGAGGCCGTTGCAATCACATGCGCGCCGCGCCAGTGTGCCAGTTGCACGGCCGTGCTGCCCACGCCGCCCGCGCCGCCGTGGATCAAGACGCGCTGACCTTTCTTGATGTCGCCATTGGTAATGAGTGTGCGCCATGCGGCGAGCGAAGCAGTAGGAATGCCGGCGGCTTCTCCAAACGTGAGTTTCGCCGGCTTGCGCGCAACGTTTTCTGCCGGAGCGATCACATGCTCGGCAAGCGTGCCGCCGTCCGTCACAGCCACTACGCTGTCGCCTACTTTCCAACCGGTTACACCCGAGCCGACCGCGTCGATGGTTCCCGCCACATCGCGGCCCGGGATGTAGGGCAATTTGACGCCATAGTTTCGCTGCAACTTGCCGCTACGAATCTTCCAGTCGATGGGATTGACGGCCGCGGCGTGCACCCGGATCCGGACTTCGCCGCTCGCTGGCGTGGGTGTTGCCACTTCGTCGAGCTTGAGGACTTCGGGCCCGCCGTAGCCAGTCATGAGCAGCGCTCGCATTTTCGCAGGCGGCGTATCGGCGGACGCCAGCGGCGCGAACAGCATTGCAAATAAACTAAGCACAAAGGTCAGTTGCATGATGGCGTTTGTTTCCTATAGGCGGAGGCGATCGTGGTTTCGAGCGTGTTCATATCGACGCGCTCCTCTGCGACTGCGGATCGAATCGGGTTACGCCAGCGGCTGAGACGAAACGTTAGCTCGGCGCGACGAATGCTGTCAGGCACGCCGCAATGGACGTCATAACATGCCGGTCATCTACAGGCCGATAACTCATCAAGACATTCACCCGAGGAGAGCTTCCATGTTCCGAATCGTCGTCGCAATGACTTTGTTCGCCGCCACCGCTGCCCATTCTGCCGACGCCCAATGGCCGGTCGTGATTCCGGCGCCCAATGGCGCCGTGATCCTGTCATCGGCCGTCGAGAAGGAAGGCTACGACGAATATCGATACGCGGCGGTTCGTCGCGTCGACGACACGCTTTATTTGTCAGGCGTGGTCATGGGGCCGCGTGAGAAAGAAGGCACGGATGTCGCGGCGTTCAAGGAGCAAGTGCGCCGTGGCTTCGAGCGAATCAAAGCGAATCTCGCAGCGTCGGGCGCCAGCTTTGCCGATGTGGTCATGGTCAACAGCTTCCACGTCTGGGACAGCCCCAACTTCACCGGCACGCGCGATCAGCATTGGGATGCGTTCTACGAAGTGGCGGCCGACTACATCAAAGCACCGTATCCGGCTTGGACGGCGGTGGGCACGAATGGCCTGCTGGCAAAGCGCGGCCTGGTCGAGGTGCAGATGATCGCGCGCCTGCCTGCCTCCAAAAATCAGTAAGCTCTCCGGACCGCTGCGGCGAGTGGGCGTCGGCTTGTTTTGGCCGCGCCCGACCGCATCTATACCGCTCCCCGAATCCCATGCAACATAGCGTCATTCCGCTGCCCCGAGGTGCGTATGTACTCGTTCCGCAAAAAAGCTGTCCTGCCAGACGCCGCCGACATCCTTCCCGGCCGCACCACCCCGCTGCGCGTGCCCGAAAAGCACTTCGTGAACGGCAATCGCATCGTTCCGCCGTTCCCCGCCGGCACCAAGCTCGCCCTGTTCGGTTTGGGTTGCTTCTGGGGCGCCGAGCGCAAGTTCTGGCAGGTCCCGGGCGTCTACAGCACATCCGTCGGCTACGCCGCGGGCGTCACGCCGAACCCGACCTATGAAGAGGTGTGCTCCGGCTACACCGCTCACAACGAAGTCGTCCGGGTTGTCTACGACCCGAACAAAGTCAGCTATGAAACATTGCTGAAGACCTTCTGGGAATCGCACGACCCGACCCAGGGCATGCGCCAGGGCAATGACGTCGGCACTCAGTACCGCTCCGGCATTTATGTGCACGACGCCGAACAGAAGGCGGCCGCTGAGAAAACCCTGGCTGCGTACCAGGAGCGATTGACGAAGGCGGGGCATGGGAAGATCACGACCGAGATCCTCGATGCGCCGGAGTTTTACTACGCCGAGGATTATCACCAGCAGTATCTGGCGAAGAATCCGGATGGGTACTGTGGGATTGGGGGGTGTGGGGTGAGCTTCGCGTTGCCGGAGGAAGAAGGGGCGGTGAAAGCGTAGCAGCAGGGGTTCTGCCGCCCAGGCTCGATTGTCGCGATCAGCGGAACAGGCGTAACAGATAGGCATCGATCGCAGAGGTCCGTGTCGGCAGCGCGTCCGGCTGCCACAGCCCAATCTCGTCCGCCTCTTCGTTGCGCACGAAGGCTACGTCCGGAATCAGCTCCCCGCAGAAGAGCGCGCCATACTCGGTCCGCCGCGCCGATGCGTGTCCCGGCAGATCGAGTAGCAGCAATGCACGCCAGCGTAGCGTGCTCACGCGTTGACTCGACTCTTCGCGCAACTCACGCAGCGCGCATTCGCGCGCTGATTCCCCTGGTTCGATGAGTCCACCCGGCAACTCCCAGACCCGGCGTCTGCTGTTCAGTACCAGCAAGAACCCAGCGGCATCCCGCGCGATCACCAGCGCGAAGGTCACCGGTGAGAACGCGTGCAGAGCGGTTTCATCAATATCGATGACGGACACCAGTCGCTCGTCGCGCTCGTTGACGATCGGCTGCGGGAGCGCCCACTCCAGCGAAACCGCACTCATGCCCGCCTCATTGTGTGTCGTTGTGATCCGCGCATACCCACAGCCGTGCAGTGAGGAACCGTATAGCCCTCACGCAGAGACTGTCAATCGGATGCAGGTTTCCGGTCGGTTGGTCGGCCCGAGATTTACCCAGCATCTGAGTTTAACTTCTCAGTGCCGCGAATCCTGCGGAAGAATGAAAGATCGCGCATCGTTACGGTCGGTGTCGTCGCGACTACTGCGGCCCAGGCGGCGGTAAGAACTCCTGTCAGCAAAAACGCGCCGGGGTCGCCCTTGGAAAACCAAGCAAGGACGAATGCCGCGGCGGAATGGATGGACGCAAGCGCCAAGTAACAAACGACGAGCGCAGTTCGCAGGCGGGCGGGGTTTGAGCTGGGGCGGGCCATAGCGAACCTCGAAACGAATTCGCGGGGCCGGGACAATCGGTGCTCTGCGACGACTGTGTGGCGCGACCAGCTCGGAAATCCTAGTTAGCGATCGCAAGGTGTGTCAACAAGAATCCACCGGCGTTGTACCATGACGTAACAACGGTTCGTGGTAGGCCCTGAAGGAAACAACAGGACATTTCTTCCTGAGATGCTGTTGCCGAGCGCTCGCAACGCGCCCTGATTGGTCGGCGTTGGCTCGAAAGATTTGCTGCGATCCGCGCTCGGCTGTTGATTCGAACGAATTTGGTGATCAGCGGCATCCGGCGAGGCCTTGGGATGGGTATCTTGAGCCTTGTCTGCGGTGCCCGGTCAGTTCGTGGCCGCAGACTCAATACCTCATTTTGCCGCTCTCGTTACACCGTACATGAGCAGTCCAGCTGCGTGCGAATGCGCATCTTCTGAGCCGCCCGCCGAATGAGTAGAGTCCAAAGTTCTTGCGCTTACCTCACGCACACCGCTGAGCAGCGCAGCGGCGTGTTTGTGTGCATTCCCTGCAACTGACGATGAGCGCGTCGGCGTCTGCGCTTTCGAGGTTGACGACGTTCGCACACCGCTGAGCAAAGCGGAGGCCTGCGACTGCGCATCCGGTGAGCGTGAAATTGTGGTCGTAGCGCCCGCAGGACCGCTGACTGCTGCGGTTGTCGCCAGAATCATCGAGATCATAACCAGACGTGATTTCATCGCTCGCTCTCAACTGCAAAAATCGGGAAAACGAGCGGCGCGCCAAAGAGAGCCGCCGCCGTTCGATGGAAGAGCAGGGTAGAAGGCGACTGCCTGCGCATCCAATCAATTCTTCCGTTGCGAGCGATTGCTACCTTCTATGGCGCGCGGTGCCGGTTCCAGTGCTCCAAGAACCGATGGGCAATGTGAAAGCAGTCGATCCAGGCTGCATGTGCTCAGGTTGACCTACGTTCCTCGATGAGCAAGGGACTCGATATATTCCGTTGGGAAACCCAGCTTGCTCAAGATTCCTTGAAGCCGAGTGGCATATTCCAGATTGCGCTGTCCCGCTAAAGGTTCAGTGGGCAGGTTGTAACAAAGCGCTGGAACCGCGGGGCCATCCATTACCTGCGCCAGCACTGCTTCCGCTCGATATTCTTCGAGACCAGCAGCGCTGTACAAGCGATCGAGCTCGGCGTGCGTCATGCCAATCAACATTCCGAAACAACGACCCCGGGCGTCCGGTACCAGTGTGGCCCGGCTGTCGATACGTATGCCAAAGCCTTCGACATAGGCTCGTCGAGGATTGATCGGCGAGACATGGCTTTCTGTCAGGATGCTCACGTCCATGAACAGCCCATAAAAGAAAACGTCGATCACTCGATCGGACATGGTTGGTCCTGCCGTCGGTTGCCGCTCCTGCCGAGGCGTATGCTACTCCCAAACCGAGCGCAGGCCCCACGCGAGCAGAGGTGGTATGACGCTCACGTGGCTTTCACCCTCGAAGGCGCGGAAGTGCAGCTTCAGTGAGGGGTAGGCGCGTGTTCTCAGGATCTCGGGCAGGCGTGCCGTACTGCTAAAAATGCCGAGGGTATTCTTGTCCAGCACTTCTTTCTCGCCCACTGCAAAGAATGCCACGGCGGGCAGATCGGTGTGCTGTTGGGCATAACGCTCTTCGATGCGGAATACCTCATAATCTCCTGCGGCGAGGGCGGCGCTGCCGCAGATGTAACGATTAAAGGCTTTGGGCTGACTCACCAGCGTATATGCGCAAAAGAGGCCGCCGCCCGAATGGCCGAACAACGTGTGATCGTCCGCCATGCGATATTCCCGCGTGAGTTGCTGCCGCACATCCTGCGCGATGAACGAAAGGAAACGCGGCGCTCCGCCGAATCGATCGATGGACGCCTTGCCTTCGGCCTTGCGCTTTTCCTCGCCCGCCTTTTCGCGCTCGTTATGCGCTGCGCTGCCAAAGCCGGTGTAGCCGGCTTTTTCGACGGGGCTGAAGTCGAAATTGCGTCGAGCTTGCGTTTCTTCCAATGCTTCTGGAGGAGCCCCGATGCCGACGACAATCATCTCTGGCATGTGCTTCGGTGCGCAGGCGGTGACCAGCGCGCTTGCCAGTTGGAATAGCAAACTGCCATCAGTCACCCATAGAACAGGGAAGCTCCGGTCCGTCTTGGCGTAGGAGGGCGGCAGGGCGATCTGGATTTCGTGTTCCCATGGATAATCCTTTGCTCGCAATCGCCGGCTCGGTTCGATGCTCGCCCCCGCCTCCTTCACCTGGTTCATATCGGCCGTCACCAGCCTGCCCGGCGTGGGCACGAGAAACTTGCCCGGGCCGACTGGGACTTGGTTGTTGAGCCAGGTATCGCAGTCCGGCAGCGCGGCTGCCTGCCGAAGCGGTGCAATCAGAGCAACCAGCAGCAGAGTCGTCGCAATCCTTCTCGAGTGTTTCATACGCACCTTCCGTTGCGGAATATTGCCGCCCGGAGAGAACACGGCCGAACATGAGAAGTTACATTGCAGGACGCTGCCTCTCGCCTGTATGGCGTCTGTATCGGAATGCCCTAGAATCTGAGGGCGAATCTCACGGCAAATCAAAGGGCGGGATCAGCCGATGACCCGAACTGAGAGCGGAGCCCCTCAACATCCTTTCCTTCGTGCGGCTCTCGACCTCGCGTACGCGAACGTCGAGCGCGGTGGTCGGCCTTTCGGCGCAGTCGTCGTGAAGGGCGGCGGCATCCTGGCGACCGGCGTGAACGAGGTGATTGGCACCCACGATCCCACGGCGCACGCAGAGTTGATGGCGATCCGAGCCGCCAGTCAGAAACTCGGCTCGCCGAATCTTGCGGGCTGCGCGGTTTTCGCCAGCGGCCATCCGTGCCCGATGTGCATGGCCGCCATGCGTTTGGCCGGCATCGCCGAGATCACGTATGCGTATTCGAACGAAGACGGCGCACCGTACGGCCTGTCGACGGCGGCGGTTTATGCCGACCTGGCGAAGCCTTTCGCGGAGCAATCGATGAAGATTACCTACATGCCGGTTCGTCTGGAGTCGCGCGTCGACCTCTACGAACTTTGGAAGAGCAAAGCTTAGGCTCTGACCGGCCGGCGCCGACTGGCCCGGCCGAACCCTTTTGAATTCCCGCCGCGGTTTGATATGTTCGCCGCCCCCTTTCAGCGGCGAAAGGGCGCTGCTCGCAATGTCGCGGGCGAACGTGGAGTGAATGGTGACCCCGAGCGAGCAGATCGAGCACATCTATCGACAAGTCGAACGACGTAATCCCGGCGAAGCAGAATTCCATCAGGCTGTTCGCGAGGTTCTGGAGTGTCTGGGCCCGGTGCTCGCCAAACACCCTGAGTACGCCGATCAGAAGATCATCGAACGCATCTGCGAGCCCGAGCGGCAGCTGATTTTTCGAGTGCCCTGGCAGGACGATCGCGGCGTCGTGCAGATCGCGCGAGGCTTTCGCGTCGGATTCAACAGCGCGCTGGGCCCATACAAAGGCGGATTGCGCTTTCATCCTTCGGTGTATCTGGGAATCATCAAATTCCTGGGCTTCGAGCAGATCTTCAAGAATGCGCTCACGGGGCTGCCGATCGGCGGCGCCAAGGGCGGCTCGGATTTCGATCCGAAGGGACGATCCGACAGCGAGATCATGCGCTTCTGCCAGAGCTTCATGACCACGCTGTGTCATTACCTCGGCGAGTACACCGACGTGCCGGCTGGAGATATCGGCGTGGGCGCGCGCGAGATCGGCTATTTGTTCGGCCAATACAAGCGCATGACCAATCGCTACGAGTCAGGCGTGCTGACCGGCAAGAGCCCGGAGTGGGGCGGCGCGCTGGTGCGTCGTGAGGCGACTGGCTATGGCACGGTCTACTTTGTAGAAGAGATGCTCAAGTCGCGCGGCGATTCCATCGAAGGCAAGCGCTGTACGGTCTCCGGCTCGGGCAACGTCGCCATTTACGCGATCGAGAAGTTGCAGCAGCTCGGGGCGAAGGTCATCGCCTGCTCAGACTCGAACGGCATCATTCACGACCCACGTGGCATCGATGTGGCATTGTTGAAGCAGTTGAAAGAAGTCGAGCGCCGCCGCATCAGTGAGTACACCGCGCACCGAGATGCCGAGTACGTTCAGGGCGGCGTCATTTGGGATATTCCGTGCGACGTGGCGCTGCCTTGCGCGACTCAGAACGAGCTCGATGAAACAGCGGCGAGAACGTTGCTCCGCAACGGCTGCGTCGCCGTCGGCGAAGGCGCCAACATGCCAACCACACCGGGCGGCGTGCGGACGTTCATCGGCGCCGGCATCGCTTATGGTCCCGGCAAGGCGGCCAACGCGGGCGGCGTGGCGACCTCGGCGCTGGAGATGCAGCAGAACGCGAGCCGCGATGCGTGGACGTTCGAGCACACCGAGCGCCGCTTGCACGAGATCATGAAACACATCCACCAGGATTGCTTCGAAACCGCCAAGGAGTTCGGCAGCCCCGGCAACTATCTGATCGGTGCAAACATCGTCGGCTTCCGGCGCGTGGCTCAGGCCATGCTGGCGTTCGGCATTATTTGATGTTTCAAAGCTAGAGGTCCTTCGGTTGAAGGACCTCTGTTTTTCCGGCCGCCAGGTTCTGATTCACCTGCCATTCAAGTATGCTCGCCGGCAACTTGGGCCAGCGGGAGGAAGGGAGTCATGAGTGGCGTGCCTGCGCTCAGGGTATTGCTTCGTACGCTCTTGATTCCACTCGGTTGTCTGGCAGCGGCGACGGCGTCTGCGGACGATGCCACTTCGCCCTGGTCGTTCGGCACACAACTGGGCTGGGCGCAAGGCAAGGGCAATTCCGCGCCGCTTTCGAGTGACCTGAGCACCTTCAGCCTCGATACGTCCGCCACCTTCGGTGAGAAGAGCCGCATCGGCTGGCGCGTGTTCACCGGCTATCGTTTTACCGATTACCTGGCCGTTCACGTCGGCTACACCGATCTAGGCAAAGTTGAATCGAAGCTCGCCGAAGCAGTCCTCGACAGTTTCCAGATTCCCGAGAGCGGCAGTCAGCAAACGATCCGCGGCGTCGATGTCGGAGTGCAGTTGAAAGTCCCGCTGGGCGAGCGCTTCGCAATGGAGTTGCGCGGCGGCAAGTATTACTGGGACGCGCACACTCAAACGACGAACTCGTGGGGTGAAGATTTTCGTTCCTCCCGTCGCGACTCCGATGCGTTCTTCGGCGCCGGCATGGAGCTCGCTCTGTTCGAGGAATTCAGCGCAACGCTGGGCTGGACGCGTTACGACGTCGGCGGCGCCCCCGTTCACCTGTGGACCATCGGCACGTTGTATCGCTTCAGCGTGTACTGAACTGGCGAGTCCTAGATTCTCGCCGCGGCTACTCCCACTGCACCCCAGGTCGTGCGCCAGCGGCGCTTGATGCTCGTGAGGCTCACGAGTGCCAGCAGCGCGAGCGACGCGAAGGCGAGAAAGCCAGTCTGATAACTGCCGGTGAGCTGCTTCGAAAGCCCGAGGCTCGAGGCGAGAAAGAATCCCCCGACGCCGCCAGTCATGCCGACCAGGCCGGTCATGATGCCGATCTCGTGACGAAACCGCTGCGGCACCAGCTGAAACACCGAGCCATTGCCCATGCCGAACGCCAGCATGGCGGCGACGAACAGGAACAGCGCGGTGTACACGCTGCGGGGGCCGAAGCTCACGACGATCAGCATCAGCGCCGCCACTGAATACATGATGGAGAGCGTCTTGATGCCGCCGATGCGATCGGCGAGCGCGCCGCCGATCGGGCGCACCATGGAGCCGACGAAAACGCAGCCGGCCGTGAAGAACCCCGCCTTGACCGCATCGAGCCCATACTCGGTGTTGAAATAAATCGACAGCGAGGAGGCGAGCCCGACGAAGCCGCCGAACGTCACGGCATAAAAGAACATGAACCACCACGCATCGCTCATTCGCAGCGTTGCAAGGTACTCTGCCCATTGCTTCGGCGGCGGTGTCGTCGGGCTGTCCTTCGCAGCAAAGAAATAAACCGCGAACGCCACGGCCAGCGGAATGACCGCGAGGCCGAGCACATTGTTCCATCCCAGTAGCGCCGCCAGGCCCGGTGCAAACAGCGAAGCGAATACAGTCCCCGAGTTGCCAGCGCCCGCGATGCCCAAGGCGATGCCTTGGTACTGTGGCGGATACCAGCGCGACGCGAGCGGCAACGCGACGGCGAAAGAGGCGCCTGCAACGCCGAGAATCACACCGAGCGCGAGCGTGCCCGAATAACTTTCGATTCCCACCAGCCAGGCGATGCTCAGGCCCGCAATGACGATCAGCTGTCCGATGATGCCCGCTCGCCGCGGGCGCAAACGATCGACGAGAATGCCGAACACTACGCGCAGCAGTGCGCCCGCGAGCACCGGCAGCGCTACCATGAAACCTTTCTGTGCAGCGTTCAGGCCGATGTCTGCCGACATTTGGACGGCGAGTGCTCCGAAAAGCACCCAGACCATGAAGCTCATGTCAAAGTAGAAGAAGGCCGCCAGCAGCGTGGGAAAGTGTCCCGCCTTGAAGAAATCCCGACTGATCAAAATGCCCCCTGAACAGACACGCATCTCGTCTTCAAATGAAGCAACACCCGATGTGCAAGTCTCGGGCCTGGAGCAGTCCTCAGGCGCGGCGGCGCTGGGGCCGACTTCCGAGCGGAAAGCTGCACCATATGTGGGCCTGCATATCGGCGTCGGCAGTTACACGCACCAAGGCGGCCGATCGGAGAACGAAGATTTCGCGGCGTGTTATGTGGGGCAGCGGCCGAGGCAGCCGGGGATCGGCGCCATCGCCGCGCTCGCGGATGGTATGGGCGGGGCCAAAGGTGGGCGGACCGCGGCCGAACTTGCAGTCCGTGGTTTTATAGAAGGATGTCTCGAGCAACCGATCACAGTGGGTGTTCCACGAATAAGCGCGAGAGCCGCAGATGCCGTAAATCGTTGGATCTACTCCATGGGCAGGTCCGACCCGGAGCTCAACGGCATGGCCTGTACGTTGAGTGCACTGGTTCTGTGCGGGCGCCGCGCTCATTTGCTTCATCTTGGGGACTCGCGTGTCTATCGATTGCGTGACAACGAGCTCTCACTGCTCACCACCGATCACACATTGGGCGCGCCCGGCACGTCGAGCGTCTTGACGCGCGCGATGGGTGTGGAAGGCAGGTTGTGCGCGGATCACGCGATCGAGACGCTGCAAGTCCACGATCGCTATCTCATCTGTAGTGACGGTGTGCACGGTGGATTGTCGCGATCGGAAATTCTGGCCGCCCTCGCGAGACGCTCGGCGCCCCAAGAAACAGCGATACAAATTGTCGAGCAGGCGGTGAGTCGTCCCGCGGCAGATAACGCAACCGCTCTGGTGCTCGATGTGCTCGCGTTACCGGAAACGCAATTTGCGGATCTCGAGATCGCCAACGCGGCGTGGCCGTTGAGAAGCGCGCCCAGCACCGGCGAAGTGATCGACGATTACGAGCTCGGCGACATGCTGGCCGACGGCATGTACATGCGAGTGTATCGGGCGACAGATCGACGCGCGCGGCGCAACGTGATTCTCAAGTTTCCCAAGCCTCGGCCCGGTCTCGAAGACTTGCTGCGCTCGGCGCTGTTACGAGAAATGTGGATCGCGAGTCACGTCAGGAGCCCGTTCGTCACGGAGATGCTCGATCCCACGGACGAGCGTCGAACTTGTTTGTATGGCGTTCTGCCGTACTACGAGGGAGAAACATTGGAGCGTCGGCTGCTGCGCCGTCCGCAGGTGCCGCTTTCGACGGGCCTGGACGTTTCCCTCAAGCTCACCAAGGCGCTGGCGTCGCTGCACCGGGCCGGCATCGTGCATCGGGACGTGAAGCCCGAGAACGTGATCCTGGAAGCGAACGGCGGCTTGAAGCTCATCGACCTCGGCGTGGCGAGACTGCGCCAGTTCGAAGAGCCCGAGTCGTTCGAGGCGCCGGGCACGCGCAGTTACATGGCGCCCGAGCTGTTTTCAGGAGCGCAGGCCGAGGAGAGCTCCGATATCTTTGCGCTGGGAGTCACGATCTATCGCATGTTTTCCGGTGGCGCCTATCCCTACGGAGAAGTCGAAGCGTTCGCGCAGCCCAGGTTCGGCCGGCCAGCGCCGCTCAGCAAACATCGGCCGGATCTGCCTGCCTGGCTCGATCACTGTCTGGCGCGCGCCGTCGCTGTGGATCGTCGCGATCGTTATGCGGACGCCGTGGAGTTTGCTTTCGAGCTGGAACACGGCTCGATGCGGGCGGCGCCACAGTCGCTTGCCCGGCCATCGCTCTATGAAAGCAATCCGGTGCGATTCTGGCAGGTCGTCAGCTTGATTTTGCTCATCGCGCTGCTGGTCGCGCTGGCGTGACGGCGCTCGCGGCTATTTCGGCGCCTGCCATGTAGTCACCGAGCGCGCAGTCGAAGCTTCAGGTCGAGATATGCCGCGTCGATGAGACTCTGCAACGCCGTCTTGTTGCACGGATGATCGGCTCGCAGTTTCACATGGCGCATGTTCTTTCCGCTGCCTTCCAACAGGCCAGCTGGATCTTCCAAATGTGCGCCGTAGAACAAGCCCACGTTGGTGTGGTCTTTGAAAACATTCACATATGCGAACGGAGCATCGTCCACGCAGGCAGTGGGGCAGCCGTCGTGCATGAGCTCCAGAACGTCTTCGCCACACGCGCGCATGCTCTTGAACCAGGTGCGCGCCAAGGCGGTTCGCTCATCGGTTCTGTTGAGCCATTCTTCGATGGCCGGATCGCGCTTCGATCCGCCCGAGAATCGCAACACTGTGTCCACGAAGATGCCCTCCCCCGGAAGTGTCGAGTGTATGCGCCGGGCGCCTGGCCGTCAGGGCCTTTCCCTCCCGGCCGGCTTGTGTCAGCCTCTGCGGATAAGAACTAACTGCAGAATCTCACCGTTCGATGCCCAGTGCCGATACCGAATCCGTTGCCAATCGCCGGCCGTTGAGCTCGCGCTCGACCGGTTGGGCGCGTTTTCTCACTGCGGCGCTGCTTCGGGCTGGCATCTCACCCAACGCAATCTCAGTAATCAGCGTCGTGTTCGCGGCGGCCGGTGTCGGGCTGTTATATCGGTGGCCGAATGCCGGCGGTCTGTTGGCGTTCGCGCTGTGCATTCAGCTGCGCCTGTTGTGCAATCTGCTCGACGGCATGGTGGCCATCGAAGGCAAGCGGCAGTCGCCGACCGGTGCGTTGTTCAATGAAGTGCCGGATCGTCTGGCGGACTCGCTGTTCATTGTCGCGTTGGGTTACGCCATAGACGCGCCGGTGTTGGGATGGTTTGGCGCGCTGGCCGCGGCGATTACTGCATATATTCGAGTCTTGGGCGGATCGTTGGGACTGCCACAGGATTTTCGGGGACCGATGGCAAAACCGCATCGAATGGCGGTACTCACCGTCGCCTGCGTCCTCGGCGCACTGGAATGGTGGATGTGGCAAACGCAATGGGCACTGTCGGTCGCGGCATGGATCGTCGCGGTGGGATCGGTCATCACCTGTATCACGCGACTGGCTGCCATCGCGCGGCAGCTTCGAGCGCGGTAGTCACGCATGCGTCCGTCGAGTTTTCTGCTAACAGGCGTTGCGAAATTGCTGGTGGGCGCCTTCCCTCGCTGGATGGGCTGCGCCCCCGAGGCCACGCAGCGAATCTATTTTGCCAATCACACCAGTCATATCGATACCGTTGCCATCTGGGCCGCGTTGCCGATCCGGCTGCGGAACATCACCCATCCGGTCGCCGCGAAAGATTACTGGGGCGGTGGCGTGCGTCGATACATCGCAACCAAGATGCTGCGAGCGGTGCTGATCGACCGCTCTCGTTCCGATCCGAATGCGAATCCGCTGGCGCCGCTGATCGAGATGCTGCAGCTCGGCGAGTCGCTGATCATCTTTCCGGAAGGAACGCGCGGCGCGTCGGCTGTGCCGGGACCGTTCAAGAGCGGGCTTTATCACCTGGCCACGCAGTTTCCGAGCGCACAGCTCGTGCCGGTCTATCTGGAGAATCTGCACCGCTCGTTGCCGAAGGGCGCCATCCTGCCCATTCCAATGACGTGCACGGTGCGTTTCGGCGCGCCAATGGCGCTCTCCGCCGACGAAACAAAGGAAGCCTTCCTGGAGCGTGCGCGGGGCGAGGTCGTCAGGCTCGCCGGCAACGTCAAGGCGTGACACGATGGCTCTGCAAGAGAAGATGATCTGGGTATTCGGCGGCGTCATCGTGCTGCTGACGATTGCTTCGCTGGCCGGTGCGATTCTCGGCAAGGGCGCACACTCGGAGAGCGGTCGGGCGACCGTCGAGAACCTGAAGGCGCGTGTGAACGCCTGGTGGGTGATGATTGCGGTGCTCGCCGTCACGTTCGCGCTGGGCGAGACGGTAACACTAGTCGTGTTCGCGTTCGTTTCATTCTTCGCCTTGCGAGAGTTCATCACGCTGACGCCGACCCGTCCCAGCGATTACCTGCCGCTGTTGCTGGCGTTCTTCGTGATCTTGCCGGGCCAGTACCTGTTGATCGCGCACCAGAACTACGGCACGTTCGCCATCTTCATCCCGGTGTACGGCTTCCTGTTGCTGCCTGCTGTGGCAACGTTCGCGGGTGACACGCACGAGTTCCTCGAGCGCTCTGCCAAGCTGCAGTGGGCCACGATGATCACGGTCTACTGCATCAGCTATGCCCCGGCATTGTTGTTATTGAAGATTCCGGGTTACGAAGGCTCGAGCGCGCTACTGCTGCTCTACCTGTTGCTGATCGTGCAGCTCAGCGATGTTCTGCAGTATGTGTTCGGCAAGCTGTTCGGTCGAACCAAGCTCGCACCCGTCGTGAGCCCGTCAAAGACGGTGGAAGGGCTGGTGGGTGGCGGGGTGACCACGACGCTGATCGGCGGCTTGCTTCACTGGATCACGCCGTTCACCTTCTGGCAGGCGACGGCGATTTCGTTCGTCATCGTCGCCGCCGGCGTGCTGGGCGGCTTGACGCTCTCGGCCATGAAGCGCGGCCTCGGCGCCAAGGACTGGGGCGTGATGATCGAAGGTCACGGCGGCATGCTCGACCGGATGGACTCGGTAAGCTTCGCGGCGCCGGTGTTCTTTCACGTCGTGCGCTTCTTCTTCACTTGACCCGGTACAACTGCTCTCGATACAGCCATGACGGCATCAGCACGTTCGCCAGTGCGTTCCGCGCCATCTCCGAGTTCTGCGTCGTCGCGGGATCGAGCGATTTGGCGCGTCGATCGTAGGTGAAGTATCGAACGTCGCCGCCGGGCGTCAGCACCGTGACCTGGTTGTCCTGCATCCAGGCGAAGTTCTGATCGAATTGCATCATGGCGCGAGGCGCCGGGAGCGGCGGCTGATTGCCGAACTCCGCGAGCGTCCGGGTGAGATCGCGGCCCGGAAAGGGATGCTCGCTATCGATGCCCATGAGCGACAACAGCGTCGGTGCGAGATCGATCTGGCTGACGGTGGAGGCGATACGGCGCGGCTGCGTGTCGGCGCCGAGGATCACGCCGGGGATGTGAAATTTATTGACCGGCACCAGTTCGTCGCCATAAACGCGCGTGTCGTGGTCCGCCACGACCATCACCAGTGTGTCCGCCCAATAGTTGCTGGCGCGCGCCTTTTTCAGGAATCCACCGAGCGCATGGTCGGCATATTTGACGGCGTTGTGCACCGTCTGCTTGGGCTGCTCGTACAGTTCGATGCGCCCATCCGGAAATTCGAACGGCGTGTGATTGCTCGAGGAGAAGACCAGCAGGAAATAAGGCTGCCGCGACTCGTGCAACGCCTGCAGGCGTTCGTGCGCTTTGTCGAACAGGTCTTCATCGGATGCGCCCCAGCTGCCGACGAATTTGGGCGCGACCATATCGTTGCGATCGACGATGTCGTGAAAGCCGTTGCCGAGAAAGAAGCCGCGCATGTTGTCGAAGTGCGATTCGCCGCCATAGACGAATTCACTACGATAACCGGCCCGGCGCAGCACCGACGCCAGCGTCTCGAAACCGCGCTGTGATTTGTCGAGTTTGACGACGCTGAGTGCGGGCGTCGGCGGGAAACCCGCCACTATGGCTTCGATGCCTCGCACGGAGCGGGTGCCGGTTGCATACAGCTGGTCGAACCAGATGCCTTGATTCGCCAGGCCATTGAGATGAGGTGTGATCGGTACGCCGCCGAGCTCTTCCACGAATCCTGCGCCCAGACTTTCCTCGAGCACGATGACCAGATTGAGCGGCCGTTCACGGCGTACGCTGGCGGTCTGCTTGTGCAGCGTCGGGAATTGGTCGGAGATGAAGCTGCCCGGGCCCGCGGCCATGCCATGGCGTACGCGCGAGATGATTTCCTGCGCCGGCATGTCGCCGTAGATCTCGCTCGTAGCTTCGTTCTTCAAGCCGTAGACCGCCGACAGCACCGAGTACGCCGAGTTGGCGACCAGGCTGTTGACCATGGCGTCGTCACAAAAAGCGAAGGTCGCGAGATTGGCCGGCCGGTGCTGAAAGCTGGAGCGGATCATCACGAACAGCACGATTACTACGATGGGCCACACCAGGAGCACCGTGCGTGCACGCCAGGGATCGACGCTGTCGCGGTATTTGTTGAAGTGACGAACGGTCAGCCAGCCTGCTGCGGTCAGGCCAAGCGCGACCAGCGCCAGCGTGCCTTTGTAGCCGGTCCACAGCATGGCGGAGACTTCGCGCGGATAAACCAGATATTCGACGAACAGCCGATTCGGGCGGCTGTCGTATTCATACAGAAATTGCGGGGTCGCGAATTCCAGCAACAGGATCGCGATCAGGCTGACGCTCAGCCAGACGCTGGACAGGCGGGACCACCAGCTCAGCCGGTTCGCTGCCACAAACAACGGCAGCAGCACCACGGCGGGCGCGGCGAACAGGCCTAACGTGATCAGATCGCTGCGCAGTCCCTGCAGCAGCATGCTCCACAGCGAATCGGTCACATCGACGCGGTCCCATTGCCAGCCGATGAGTACGGCTCTGGACAACGCCAGCGCCGCCGAGCCGATCAGAATGAAGCCGAGCACGCACGAATACGGTCCGAGTCGTCGAATCGGCCACTGCAGGGAGCGCAGATTGGCGATCGCCAGCGCGACTCGCGGCTGGACGAGAGTATTCATCGTTCTAAATCCACCCCGACGCGTTGGCCACGCGTTGTGTGCAATCCCGAAGTTACTGGTCCGCGATCTGTCGTCGCTTCGTCAAACACCATACTCAATTAGCGGTAGCAATTGATGCTCCGTGTCACAAAATCAGGGAAACACTCAAAAGTGGTTGGGCCCGCAAAAGAAAGGCATGCTTTTCCCATGAACCGCGACAGATGGCACCGTTTGATGGCGGCATTCGCGTTGCCGGAAACCAACGAGTCGTTCGATCGGCTGCTAGATGCTTATTCGCAGAAGCATCGGCAATACCACACGGGCGCGCACATCGAGCATTGCCTGCACGAGTTCGATGCCGCGTCGGAGCTGGCGCACGAGCCGGCGGAGGTGGAGTTCGCGCTCTGGCTTCATGACGCCGTCTACGATCCGTACTCCTCGAACAACGAAGCTAAGAGTGCCGACTGGGCCTGCGACCTGCTGCATCGGGGCGGCGTTAGCAGTGAGCGAGTGGAGCGCGTTCGAGCTCACATCATGGCCACGCGCCACGAGGCTCCGGCCGAACTCGATGATTCCAAGCTCGTCGTCGACATCGATCTATCGATCCTCGGCGTGGATGAAGCTGCTTACGCCAGGTTCGAGACCGATGTTCGTCAGGAGTATCGCTGGGTGCCTGGTCCCTTGTTCCGGAGCAAGCGCGCTGAAATCCTCGAGTCGTTTCTGGCGCGTCCAACCATCTACAGCACGACCGCGTTTCGAGATCGCTACGAAGTCCAAGCCCGCCGCAATCTCGCGGCCGCGATCGCGGCCCTGCGCGGCGACTGATCAAAGGAGCCGCTATAACATAACTTCAGATGGCGCTTCTGGCACGACCTCAAGGGTGTGTTAATCTTTCACGGTGTGCTTGGGGACGGAAGCGAGTTGTGAGAAACGGATACTTGTTGCTGCTGTTTGCTTTCCTGGCAGCTTGCGGAGGCGGTGGCGGCAAGAAACGCCCTTCCGACGCAGACGCTGACGGCGTGGCGGATGCTCAGGATTGTGCAGTCAATGACGCCAGCCGGTGGCAGAACCTCAGCTATCAATCAGTGGACGGCGATGCGGACGGACATCGCGCGAATTCCAGTGGTCAGCTTTGCGCTGGCACCGCCCTTCCTTCATCTCATTCCGCGTCGGCTGTCGCGTCTGGCGATGTCGATTGCAATGACAACAACGCCGCACTGTGGCGCATCCTGCCGTTCGTCTCCCGTGATACGGACGCCGATGGTTTCAGCGTCGCGGACAGCGGCGACATTTGTTCGGGCGAGGCTTTGCCGCCGGGCTATGGCACAACTGCGCCTGAGGCCACAGCGGCGGACTGCGATGACTCGTCCGCTACGACCTGGCGGATCCTGTCGTTCCTCTCCCGAGATGCGGACGCCGATGGTTTCAGCATCGCGGCCAGCGGCGACATCTGTTCGGGCGAGGCATTGCCGTCGGGCTACGGCGCAACTGCGCCTCGGACCGCAGCGGCGGATTGCGATGACTCGTCCGCTACGACCTGGCGAGTGACGATGACTTACGGCGATGCCGACGGCGACGGTGTCGGGGCAGGTGCGGGTACCGTGACATGCATCGGCGCCAATGCGCCGGCGGCCAGATCGTTGCTTGGATACGATCCGGTTGACGATCCCAGCGACCCCAACGCCACCAGCGTATCCAACTACGAGCTGCCAGTGTGGCAGCTCACGACTCCCTAAGATTCAACCTGCAATTCATGGAGAAAGTGTCATGACGCGATCATTGTTCGCGCTCGCCCTGCTTGCCGTTACATCATCGGCCGCAGCCGTGCCCGTCAATTATATCTTCGACAGCATCAGCAGAATCGAGCTGGGGCCATCGCGGATCTATCTAAGCGGCATCATCAAGGGCGAAACGACGAAGACAGACTTGAATTGGGCCAATGCAGCCAACGACAGTGGCAGGTCCGTGAATCGGTGCGTGCCGATTTTTTTGACCATGCTCGAGAAGCCCGGCCGATATGTGCTCCATCTCCAGTTCGATCCCGAGCCATTCAACCCGGGCACGCTCAACTGCGGCCTCGAGCTCAAAGATTGAACATTCCCACAGGGTCAGCCGCATTCGGGCTGACCCTGCGGACCAATACCTAAGCTGCCCTCTGATATTCGATCGCAGCTCGAGCATCTGAAGACCGCGGCGCAAGCCGAATCTGCATGTCAGTGAGCACGATCCGGTGCATCGCTGAAATAACGTGGTTGATAAAGAAGCGCGGAATAAACCGCGCTGCCCCGCGCAGCTCGTAGCGCGTCAGCATGTGTACGGAACACGTCCCGCCCTCGTGCGGCTCGATTTCGATCGTGCCGCCCTTCAGCAGAATGCGGGTGGCATAGCGGATCGATTGTTCGATGATGTCGAAATCGATGCGCTGCCCGGCAGCGATGTGACGGATCTGCTTCGTGAGATAGCCGCCGTCGCTGTACATGCAGCGAGAGACGTCGCCAACAGCTCGATAGGCGCCGCTGGTTCGCTGCGGCACCGGCAACACGGTGCGTAGAAGCAGCGACGGTTGAATCGCGATGTGCTCGTAGAAACAAACCTTGTCCCAGGCGCGCTGGGCGCTGCAGGACAGATCGCCGGAAGTGCAGACGAAGTGCGAATGGTTGCTCATGATTCCAGGTTCCTGTGACAAGAGTTATGGGTGAGTGGAGGCAGCAGTCGGCACCACGGCGCTGAACAGCGCCATGCAGCCGATCAGTTCGACGTTGCAATCGATGAAGCGCGCCGACAGCGCAGCGTGCAGGTCGCTCGAGCGATCGTTGGTGTTATCTATGACCCGCAGACGATTCAGCAGCGGGTGGACGAGACGACGGCTGATGCGCTGGGACACGCCGTCATAAACCAAGGTGTAGCCGAAGACCTTGCTCCCCGCCCGGGTGAGCGGCCGGATGTTGTCGAACACGCGGCTCTTGAACGGCAGGTCGCCTGCGAGGCAATGGATGATGCCGCCGAGCGCGACCGAATCGAACGGGCCGCCGGGAAGGCCGGTCATCGGGTCCAGCACATCTCGAAGGTAGGTGCTCGGGCGATAGCGCGACAGTCGACGGGCAGTGTGCGCCAGGCAGTTCGGTTGCAGATCGATCAGCGCGAGTCTCGGGTTGGGAGACTCGAATCCGCAGCGGTCCAGAAAGAAACCGGTGCCGACCCCGATGTCCGCATGATTGAACGTAACGTGCCGGCGATAGTGCTCGACCAGGACCTCGGGATCGCAGCCCCAGACCCGCGGGGCGACCAGGTTCACGATCAACGGGTCGTACACGTGCAAGCCAAGCTTCGTGTAGGCCTTGATCGAATGCCGGGGCAGAGAAAGGGTAGCCAGCATGGCTCGGGTGCGAATGGCGTGGCGACGTGACCACGACTCAAGCATCGACCGCTAGGGCAGGTGCCGGCTTCCGCGATGATCAGTGCGGATCAAAAAAATGCCGGTGGCTTGCGCATCAACGATTTAGCGACTTCCAGAAAGATCATGGAGGAGTCTGGGAGCGCCGATAGTCGCCCGGCGACTGTCCGGTGGCCTCCTTGAACGCCGCGTAGAACGCCGACTGCGAGCGGAATCCCGTGTCCATGCTGATCGACAGGATGGAGCGACTCGGCGCGGAAATAAGTAAAGTCTTCGCTGCGTTCACGCGGCACTCCCGAACATATCGGGAGAACCCGATGCCGAGCCGCGTGTTGATGAGCTCCGAGAGCTGATGGCCCGACAGCCCGACGGCCTCGGCGAGGGACGCCAGGCTCAGGCTCTCGTTCTGATACGCCTTGCCGTCGGTCATGAGCTGGTTGAGCTTTGCCAGGGATGCATCGACATCGACCTCGCGCAGGGTCGAAGCGCCATATTTCACGCGGGCGGCTTCGGTCAGGTCGCCGATCAGATTGGGATTGCCGACCAGCGCGACGAGCATGATGGCCACGCCGAGGGCGACGGCGTTGTTGTAGAAATAATAGAAGTAGTCGTGATCGATGTACGGAATCGCAAAGCCGAGCCCCAGCACGATGACGGCCAGCACCGACATCACGGTGAAGTAGAGGAATTCGAAGCGGAACTGCTTGCGCTGATCGCGCAGCCCGTAGACCAGATTGCCCAGCCACAGCGAGTAGCCGGCGCCGAGCGTGAACAGGATCGGAAGGGCAATCTTCAGCGGCAGCAGGAACAGCGCCGGGATCGGCAGGAAGTGCAGCAGTTGCAAGGGGCGCAACGTCTCGGTGGGCAGAATGGCCCAGCGGCCGAACGAGTAGAACGCCGGCGGCGCCATGAACAACGCCAGCCTGTAATAGAAGTGCGCCAGCGGCTGTCCGCCCCCCGTGAAGTACACGAGGTGCCCGACCTGAATCGTGGCGAGCGCAGCGACCAGCGCCGTGCACGAGGCGATGGAATAGATCGACTTGCCGGGCACGTCGATGAGCGCGACATAGGCAAGCAGCAGCAATACCGCGCTGATGGCCGCGAAGCCGGCGATCGCAATGTTGCAGAGGTCGAAAAGCGAAAGATCATTCATCAGGCAAGAGTGTAACTTGCCTCACCAGACCTCACATCGCCGATGCTTTGGCCGAGCACCAGCTGGCCGTTGTGACGAATGCCCGGCTCGATGAAGTAGCCGTCGAACTGTTTCACGACACAGGCCGTGCGTACCCCAAACATTGCGTCGGTTGCTTGCGCCGTTATGCGGGGCGGCCGGTGATCGGCGGCTTGCTGACTTCCTCTTCTTCGAAGATGGTCTTGTACACAACGCCTGCGAGCGCCGCGCCGACGATGGGCATCACCCAGAACAGCCACAGCTGGCTGAGCGCCCAGTCACCCACGAACAGCGCGGGGCCGGTGCTGCGCGCCGGGTTCACCGAAGTGTTGGTGACGGGAATGCTGATGAGATGGATGAGGGTCAAGGCCAGGCCGATGGCGATGCCGGCGAAACCGACCGGCGCGCGCTTGTGAGTCGCACCGAGAATGACGATCAGGAACATGAAGGTCATCACGACTTCGCTGACCGCACCCGCCATCATGGAATATCCCCCGGGCGAGTGTTCGCCATAGCCGTTGCTGGCGAAACCTCCGGCGAGAGTAAAGTCCGGTGAGCCGCTGGCGATCACATACAACACGCCGGCGCCGGCGATCCCGCCCACGACCTGCGCCACGATGTATGAAACAAGCTGGTTCGCCGGGAACCGGCCGCCGGCCCAGAGCCCGACGGTCACTGCAGGATTGAAATGGCCGCCCGAGATCGGGCCGAGCGAATAGGCGCCGGTGAGGACGGTCAGGCCGAAGGCGAGCGAGACGCCGGCCAGTCCGATCCCCAGGTCCGGAAAGGCGGCGGCCAGGACGGCGCTGCCGCAACCGCCGAGCACCAGCCAGAAAGTGCCGACGAACTCAGCCGTGAGCTTGGCAAACATACGAGGTCACTCCTGATTGTTAGTTATTAGCGCCTGGCCAAGGAACATCAGTCTAAGGGGCTGACAGCTTCGCGACGATCTCGCGAATTTCAGCGGGCGTATGTTCGCCCGCCAGCGGTGTTCCTGGCATGAGGTACTTACCCATATCCAGCCCGCCGATCAGCACGGGCTCATAGCCGACATCCCGGATCAGTTGCTTGGCGAGGGCGATGGCTTGCTCCTCATCGCCGGCCATGGGCATACCGACCTTGCCGGGCGATTCGATAGCAGTGGCCATGCGAGCGGCGCCGATGGCGTTGAACGCGCGAACCAGGCGGGCGCCCGGCAGCAATTCGGCAGAGGTGAGTCCGGCGCCTTGCTCGCGAGCTCGATTCGCAATCTCGCCGTCCCGGGCAGGGAAGGGATTGCAGGCGTCGATCACGATTCTGCCCTGGAGTGCGCTACCGAGACTCTTGCCCAGTTCCGGCAGGGCGCCATAGGGAACTGCGAACAATACAGCGTGGCCGAATGCCAGGGCTTCGGCCGGCGAGCCAGCGCGGGCTTTTGCCCCCAGACGGGACGCGAGTTGTTGGTCGTGATCGAGATTGCGCGATGAGAACATCACCTCGTGGCCACTCTTGATCCAGCTGCCGCCGAGGGCGCTGCCGACCTTGCCCGAGCCGATGACGCCGATGCGTTTGTTCGTTACGACGGCTGCAGACAGGGCTCCGGATCCAACCAAGGCGGCAGCAGCCGCGAGCTTCAACAACCGCCGTCGGTTGGCGTCGAAACCGGCAAGGTTCATGGCGGGCTCCTACCTCAGCGAGCAAAGATTTCGCGAATCGATTTTTCACCCTGAGCCGTCACGTGCAGAGCCCGTGAGTGGGGCAGCCGTTTTGCCCAACGTAGCTCCATCAACCGGGCGGCCAGTGCAGCGCCGAGCGCACCGGCCAGATGGTGGCGTCGTTCGCTCCAGTCCACGCAGGCCCGGCACAAGGGACGGCGCGTCTGCGGCATGAGTGCGGGGGACAAGCCGAGCCTGCTCAGGAGCGACCAACCCGAATCGTTCACGGTCAGGCCGTCATTTGCGTGGACGAAGCTGCCGTGTCGTTTCAGTCCCTCATATATATAGACGCCGAGCTCGCCCGCCAGATGGTCGTAACACAGGCGCGCCTTGCGAAGAGCCGGGTCTCGCGGACCGAATGTCTGCTGCGGTGTGGTGAGTTGCGCCAGTCCCATCATTCCTTCCAGCAACTCCGCGACATCGGCGTTCGCGATACGGAAGTAACGGTGGCGGCCCTGGCTCTCGGCGGCGATGAGCCGGGCCTGCTGCAAGCGGGATAAATGTGAGCTCATGGTCGAGCGAGTGACGCCGACTGCGTCGGCGAGCTCGGTGGCGGTCAGCGCGCGACCGTCCATGAGCGCACCGAGAACCTGTGCCCGTCCGCGCTCGCCGATGACAGCGGCGACCCGTGCAATGTTGGGTCCTTCGTACATGGTTCGATCCCGATCGAAGCGTCCGCGACGCTGGAGCACTATCGTAGCGCCGTCACGGTAGAAGGCTAGAGCACCATGATCACCTGCTTTATTCGCTACGAAATCGACCCGTTCCAACGCGCCGCCTTCCGCGAGTACGCGGAGAACTGGGGGCGCATCATCCCTCGCTGCGGCGGCAATCTGCTGGGGTACTTCCTGCCGCACGAGGGTACGAATTACGTTGCCTGGGGCTTGATCGGCTTCGACAGCCTGGCCTCGTATCAATCCTATCGAGCACGATTGAAAGCCGATGCGGAAGGCCGCGCCAACTTCGAGTTCGCGCAACAGCGCCGTTTCATTCTGCGTGAGGAGCGAACATTTCTGGAGCGCGTCGATCAATGATCGCAGTGATCTTCGAAGTCGCGCCGGCTCCCGGGCAGATGAACGCGTATCTCGATACCGCCGCCAAGCTGCGCCCGCTGCTCGAAGGGATTGACGGCTTCATTTCCATCGAGCGATTTCAAAGCCTCAGCGACTCTGGTCGCATCTTGTCGCTGTCTTTCTGGCGCGATGAAGCAGCGATCCGTCAGTGGCGCAACATGCCGCCTCACCGCACCGCTCAATCTGCCGGCCGCGAAGCGATCTTTGCCGACTACCGGTTGCGTGTCGCGGCGGTTGTGCGTGACTACGGTATGAACGATCGGGATGAAGCGCCGGAAGATTCGCGCGGCAGCAGCGCGCTTCGATCCGCTCCTGTTTGAATCTATATATCCCTGACAACGATTGTGATCGCGAGGCTCGTGGCAGCATAATGACACCGGTGTCTACGCTTGCGAGAGCATTGCTTCGCAGGCGTGGACAGCACCAACAATGGAGGCGTCACAACGTCTTGGGTGAAGGATTCGTTCCCAGGGGGAAGTGCTATGAAGTACGGATACGCTTTGTTTGCTTTAGCGGCAATGGCGCTGAGCACGGCCGTAACTGCCGCGAATCGGCCGAGCGGTTACACCACGATATGCAACGAGAACCAGACGTGCGCGGTGCCGGCATCGACCAACGTCGCGTTCGGTCGGGCCGATCAGTTCATATATAAGGTGTTGAGCGGCAG
Organism: Peristeroidobacter agariperforans; assembly: GCF_004138335.1. Lineage (GTDB taxonomy): Bacteria > Pseudomonadota > Gammaproteobacteria > Steroidobacterales > Steroidobacteraceae > Steroidobacter > Steroidobacter agariperforans. Next base: position 2,106,968 of record NZ_RYFW01000001.1, read on the forward strand.
CTTCGTTTGTTCGCAGGCCACGTTCGGCGGCCGGATCGGGGGCGGTGTAAATGAGTGTTCCGTACCGACCGGCACGACGCCAACCGATCCGCCGCCATCGACTGATCCGCCGACGCCGGATCTCGGCTACTACCCCGGCTGCGCGATGCCCACCTACACTGAAACCGTGCAGCTCACTGCAACACACGTGGTGCCGGCAGGGACGGTCTTCGATGGCGGCAACAAACGTTACAACTTATCCGGCGGCAGCCAGAGCGAAGGACAGCCCGCGGTGTTCGATGTTCAGGAGGGCGCCACGCTCAGGAATGTGATCATCGGTCCGCTCGCGGCGGACGGCATTCACTGTCTCGGCAACTGCACGCTGGAGCGCGTGTGGTGGGAAGACATTGGCGAGGATGCCGCGACGGCGCTCGGTCCCGCGGGCACGGTCATGAACATCACCTGCGGGGCTGCCTACAAGGGCTCGGATAAAACATTCCAGTTCAACGGCCGCGGCGAGATGCGCATCAGCAACTTTTTCGTCGCCAACTCGGGCAAGCTGGTGCGCTCGTGTGGCGATTGCACGGGCAACGGCGGGCCGCGCCGCATCTTCGTCAACAATGTGATCACTCGCGACGTGGCGACGATCGTCGGTATCAACAGCAACTTCGGCGATGTCGCGACCATCCGCAACCTGACATTGAACAACAGCGGCACCAGCAAAACCAAGATTTGTCAGGTGTACAAGGGCGTCGTGAAGGGTCAGGGCAGCACGTCGGCGCTCGGGGTGGAGTTCAACACGCCGAACTGTCAGGTCAGCCAGGGCGATGTCACGCTGTTGCCGCCGAGCCAGATGAATACGAGCGCCTGCGCGGGGTCCTGCCCGATTCCGTAGCCGCCTCGCCGCTCGAAGCTGCCGGGCCGGTCACGCAGTGGTGCGGGGCCGGCCTTGCTGTCGTATTCTTCACGATCCCGCGATTCGTCGATCGCGGACAGGTTCAAGTCGTGAAGGTAGTTTCGAGCGATGAGTGAGCACTGGCCGTCGTGGGGCCGGGAATGGCTGGGCGAGATCGTTCCTGTTTTCCAGGTGTTGTTGATTGTTCTGGTCGCGTTGCTGCTGCAGCGGCTGGCGCGGCGGGTAATGCGTCGGCTCGGCGAGCGCAATGTACCGGCCGAGATGCTCACCATCGGGCGGCGGATCTCAGCCTTTCTGATTTACGGCACGGCGCTGCTGCTCGTTCTGGAGCGGCTCGGCGTGTCCGCATCGGTGCTGTGGGCGGCCTTCACTGGCTTCGCTGCCGTGGCCGCAGTGGCGTTCTTCGCCGTGTGGAGCGTGCTCTCCAACATTTTCTGCTCGGTGCTGATCTTCGCGACACGCCCGTTCCGGCTCTACGACCGCATCGAGGTGCTGGAGAACGGCGAGAAGCTGGGCTTGAAGGGCCGTGTCATCGACATCAACCTGATCTACACGACGCTGCAGGAAGACGGCGCCGACGACGGCCAGCCCGGCCCGACGCTGCAGATCCCGAACAGCCTGTTTTTTCAGCGCGCCGTGCGACGATTTCGTCCGGGCGGCTGAGCGCTCAGCGGCCGATCCGCCCTCGCTGCTTCTCCTCGTACATCAGCGCGTCCGCCTGGGCCAGCATCTCTTCGACCGATAGGGTGTGTTGCGGATCGGTGGCGACGATGCCGACGCTGATGCGCAGCGCATAGCGTCGCTCAGGTTTGGCATTGCGGGTTTGCAGTTCCTCGGTCAGGCGCTGGCGAATCGATGCTTCGCTGTTCTCCGCCGTCGCCGGCAGCAGCGCTGCGAATTCATCGCCGCCGAGGCGGCCGAGAATGTCCGAGCCTCTGAAGCAAGCGCGCAGCACCTCGGCGATCTCGGCGATGGCGGTATCGCCGGCTTGATGGCCCAGCGTATCGTTGATGGGCTTCAATCGATCCATGTCGATGAACGCGACGACGAAATGCTCGCCGGTGCGTCTTGCCAGCATCGCATGCTGTTCGGCCAGCATCAGGAAGCCGCGGCGATTGGCCAGGCCGGTGAGCTCATCGATCGTCGATTCCTTGCGCAGCGCCATCTGCAGCCCATGACGCTCGAGCGCATAGCGCAGTGCGCGCACCAGCAGACTGGTGTTCAGCTGGCCTTTGATCAGATAGTCCTGAGCACCCGCGTGCAGCGCTTGAATGGCGGATGCTTCGTCGTCGAGCCCGGTCAGCACCACCAACGGCACTGCGGGCGCGGCGAGTTGCACCTTGCGAACTGCCTCCACACCGCCGGCATCGGGCAGGCCCAGGTCGAGAACGATCATGTCCGGCGCGCCCTGTGCGAGAAAGGCCAGCGCGTGATCGACGCAGGCGCGATGAGCTACTTCGAACTGAAAGGCGCGTGTTTCCTTTATGGTTTCGGTGAACAACAGCGCGTCGCCCGGATTGTCCTCGACCAGCAATAAACGGATCGGCCGGTCAAACATCGACAGCTCCGTGCGGCAGTTTGACGAAGTTGAGCCAGAAGCTCTCGATCGAGCTGGCGACTCGCAGGAACTGTTCCAGATCCACCGGCTTGCTGATGTAACAATTGGCGTGACTGCTGTAGGCGCGTGCGATGTCTTCCTCTGCCGTGGAAGTCGTGAGTACGACCACTGGAATCTGCCGCAGATGTCGATCCGATTTGATCTCCGTCAGCACTTCGCGCCCGTCCTTTCTCGGCAGATTGAGATCCAGGAGGATGATGTCCGGATGTTTCGCCTGGCCGTAGGGCTCCTGTCTGCGCAGGTATGCCATGGCCTCCACGCCGTCGCGCACGACGGTGACGTTGTTGATGACTTTGCCTTCCTTGAACGCTTCCAGGGTCAGCCGTGCGTCGCCCGGATTGTCCTCCACGAGCAGGATTTCGATGGCCCTGGTGATCATGTGAGTGCACCTTCTGCGCGCGGAATGGTGAATTGGAAGTTGGAGCCAAGGCCGGGCTGGGATTCCACCCAGATACGGCCGCGATGCCGGGCCACGATCTTGTGACATAGCGCGAGCCCGATGCCGGTGCCCGAGTACTGCTCGCGCGTGTGCAACCGTTTGAACATTTGAAAGATTCGGTCGAAGTATTGCGGCTCGATGCCGATGCCATTGTCACGAACCGAGAAAACCCAGTGGTCGCCCGCGGACGTGGCGCTTACGTGCACTTCGGGCCGCGGCCGATTGCAGTACTTCAGCGCGTTGCCGATGAGATTCTGGAACAGTTGCGTGAGCTGCGTGCCGTAGCCGAGCACGGTCGGCAGCGGATCGACGGTGACGACGGCGTTCTTGTCTTGAATGGACTGGTGCAGCTGATTGATGGCGTTCGCACAGAGTGAGGCGGCATCGATGGGTTGCGGCGACTGGCCTTTCATCGACAGTTTCGCGTACGACAGCAGGTCGAGAATGAGCGTTTGCATCCGCTGCGCGCCGTCGACGGCATAGCGAATGTATTCGTCTGCGTCGGAATCCAACTTGCCTTGATACTTGCGCGCGAGCAACTGAGTGAAGCTTGCCACCATGCGCAACGGCTCCTGCAGGTCATGGGAAGCCACGTACGCAAATTGTTCGAGCTCGGCGTTCGAACGCGCCAGATCCTCGGCGTTGCGCGCGATCTGCTGCTGAGCGCGCGTGCGCTCGATGACCTGACCGAGCTGAGCGCCGACATTCGACATCACGTTCAACAATTCTTCGTCCGGCTCCTCGACCTTGTGCGAGAAGAATTCCAGCACCGCGACCACTTCGCCCTGGACCAGCACTGGAAAGCCGAAGGCGCCGCGTACGCCGAGATCGGCAGCAGCCATCTTTTCCGTGAACTCGCTTTCCACCAGCAAGTCACGGATCCAGGCGGGCTTACCGCTCTTCACGACGCGGCTCGGCACGCCCATGCTGCTATACAGGCGAGTGCTTTGGGTCGCGTCGCAGAGTGCAGCGAAACGTTCGTTGCGCTCGATGTGCCAGAGCGAGCTGGAGACCAGCTCCTTGCCCGAGCCTGGGGTATAGAAATAGACGTGTCCCACCGGCCAGCCCGTGTGTGCGCAGATTCGATCCAGCGCGTACTGCATGGCGGCCTCGATAGATGTTGCTTCGTTGGCCGCAACCGCGACCGATTGCAGCAGCTCTTTAAAGGAGACCTGGCGGTGCAGCGCCTGAGTGGTCTGTTCCAACTCGCCGATGCCATGCTCGATGCGCACCAGCGCCGGTCGCAGCACTACGAAACCTTGCAACAGCAAGACGCCGAGCAGACAGATGATCAGGCCGACATAGACTCGATCCCGGAGATTTTGCCGAGCGATGGATTCGCGTTCGTACTGGCGCGCGATCTCGCTCATGATCCTTAGATAGGACTGTTCGTGCGCCAGGATCTGGCCCACGAGCGCACGAGCGTCCATGGCTGCTCGCGAATTCTCCGGCGCCGTGAGACCGCGCAGTGCCTGGAGCATTGCGCGATATGGCGCGTCGAGCCAGCCGAACATTTGCATCACCTCGACGCTGTTCACGCTCGAGGCGCCGAAAACGGCATCGCTTTGTTTCAATGCTTCGTGTGAGCTTTGCCATTTGCGCACAGCTTGCCGGATGCGCGCGATGATCGATTCCCTGGCCGCTCCCTCGGGCGTGGCGGCAAGCAGCAGCACCTCCTTGGTGAGCGCCTGACTCAATATGCTCTGCTGTCCGGCGGTGCTGATCAGGTGCGCGTGTTGCCGCAACTGCCGCCCCTCCTGCTCGACCACTACCGCGCCGAGCACGGCTAGCAGGCCGAGCACTCCTAGAAACAGGAAATGACGTACTGTCAGCTGGCGTGTGTGCGATAGCGTGTCGATCTTCAGATTGGTCAGCGGAACCATGCCGAGCACCAACAGCGTGACGAGCACGATGCCGACGGTGCCCAGCGCCGACACGCTCACCGCCTGGGAAAGATCGTGAAAGTGCATCGTGGACGGAGAGAAGGTGACCGCTGCCATGCCGGTGTAGTGCATGACTGGAATCGCCGCACCCATGACCAGCGCCGCGACGATTCTTTTCTTGCTCCACGCATTGGCGTCGGTGCGCAGATGAAACGCGAGCCACAGCGCCACGAAGGAAATCACGATGGCTAGCAGCACCGAGAGTGCAACCAGCCCCGGAGAATAAGTGTGTTGGGCGGCCATGCGCATCGCTTCCATGCCGACGTAGTGCATGGTGGCGATGCCGCTGCCCATCACGATGCTGCCGAGCACCGCTCGAAACAAGCCCATTCGCTGCCGGCTCACGACGAATAACGCCACCGCCGAGGCCAGGATGGCAGCGAGCAGCGACAGCAGCACCGTCGGCCAGTCATAGCGCACCGGGATCGGCAACTGAAAGGCAAGCATGCCGACGTAGTGCATGGACCAGATGCCCACGCCCATCGACACTGCGCCGCCGGTGAGGCGCAATAGTCGCATCGAGCCTCGCGCGGCTGTGACTCGGCCGGCGAAGTCGAGCGCGGTATAGGAAGCGAGGATCGCAATGACGACGGAGAGAGCGACCAGCAAATAATCGTATGCGCCGCTCAGTGCCGTTGCAGATGACGACATGCCCGGTCCTTGTCTGTTTGTTGTTGCGGCTTGGAATTAACTTAGGATAGACCCCACTTATCGCCGCGACCTGCCCCTTGGTCGGCCGAGATTCTGTAACGTCGGCCACGGATCGCAAAGGACCGCTGCGTACGTATTAACCACGGTTTGCGCCGTTGACCGCGCATCGCTCTCGGCGTTTGCAGCTAGACACACCGCAACGAATCTCCGATGATCCGACCCCACGTCGTCGTTGCTGCGACACGTGCAGCAACAGCGAGTGTCACGATGAAGCGGCAGGAAGATCGCGCCGCCACGCGCCCGATGATTTCGGGGGGCGCGATGGGCGAGGCGATCAACGCGAAAGACTGGACGGGCCATGCGCTGGGGACGATCGAGAAGTGGCCGCTGAGTTTGCGAACTGCACTCGGCATTTGTCTCGGGCTCCCCGCGCCCTCGTGCATTGCATGGGGCGGGCAACGTGCGCAGATTTATAACGACGCCTATTCCCAGGTGTCGCTGATCCGTGCCGAAGCGCTCGGTATGGACTTCGCCCACAGCTGGGCGCAGTCGTGGCCAGCGATGCACGCCTGCTTCGAGCGAGCGTCTCGCGGCGAGCCGGCGCGGCTGGAGAATCAATCGGTCTCATTCGATCGTGACGGGGGCACAGAGCCGGCGGTGACAACGTTTTGCTTCGTGCCGGTGCCCGACGATGCGGGCGGCATCGGCGGTGTGCTGGTCACTCTGCTCGAGGCAAGCTCGGCGGAACTGCGTGACGAGCTGAGGCGCAGCAAAGTTGCCCTCGATCAGCATGCGCACGTCATCTCTCATGACTTTCGCGCACCGCTACGGATGCTCGAGCAGATGTCGAAGATTCTCGTGACGGATCACGCCGAGCACTTGCCGGCGCGGGCCGCGGGCCTGCTCAATCATATCGGCACCGGTGCGGCGAAACTGGCGTTGCGAGCCGAACTGCTCACGCGGTTCGATACGATCAGCCAGCATCCGCTGCACCGGCAGAATGTTGATATCGCGGCAATGGTCTGCAAGATCGTCGCCGAGCTGCGGGCCGCGACGCCCGATCGTCAGGTCGAGCTCGTGATCGAAGAGCTGCCTGCGGCCCAGGCGGACTTCGAGCTGTTGCGGCTGGTGTGGCACAACCTGCTGGCGAACGCGTTCAAGTTCACCCGTCAGGCAGCGCAGCCGCGTATCGAGGTGAGCGGCAAGCGGCAAGGGCGCCACATCGTTTACTCCATCAAGGACAACGGCGTCGGTTTCGATCCCAAGTATGCGCGCCGCTTGTTTGGATTCTTTCAGCGCATGCACACCGAAGAGGAGTTCGAAGGGCTCGGGATGGGACTGGCCATGGCGAAGCGGCTGATCGAGCGCCATGGCGGCACGATCTGGGCCGAGGCCGAGAAGGGCCGCGGCGCGGAGTTTCGTTTCACGCTGCCCGCATGATGTTTTCCATGAGCGCGCACATCCTCATCATCGAAGACAATGAAATGAGCCTGGCGCTGGCCGAGTATCTGTTGCGGGATGCCGGCTACACCGTCAGCAGCGCGACCGACGGCGGCAGCGGCATGCGGCTGGCGCTGCAGAACACTGCGCAACTGATACTTTGTGACCTGGACTTGCCGGTGATCGAGGGACCGCAGTTGGTGCAGGCACTGCGAGCGAGCGGGGAATGGCGGAAGGTGCCGGTGCTGGCGTTTACCGCAGCCTCGATGGGTCAGGAGCAGCGGCAGGCGCTGGCTGCGGACTTTGACGGCTGCATCGTCAAGCCGCTCGATCCAGCTTCATTTGCTGCCACTATCAGTCAGCACCTGGCGCCCGGAATGCGCGTTTCTCAGGGATAGATCGGTTGTGAGTTTCACGGTCCACACATCGATGCTGCAACGTCTGCGCTATTTGACAGTGGCGCTGCTGTTCATGGTGTCGTCGGCGGCGAGTCCGCAGACCAGTAAGTTAGCAGTCGACGTCATCGTCAGCCCCTCGCTGGCGGAAATAACATTGGACCGCAGCTTGCTACGCGCAGTGTTCACGATGCGAGTGCGCGAATGGCCCGATGGCACGCCGGTTCGCGTATTCGTGCTGCCCGATGACAATCCGCTCAGCGATCACTTTTATCGGGAACGTCTCGGCATGTACTCCTACGTGTTGCGCCGGGCGTGGGATCGCATGGTTTTCACCGGCACCGGCTTTGCTCCCACCGTGGTGCGCTCGGAAAGCGAGATGATCGAGCTGGTCCGCTCCACGCCCGGTGCAATCGGATTCGTGCGCAAGCGCGAGACCTCGTCACGAAATCGCCCCGCGCCGCCGCGCTGGCAAATCGTGCTGCTGAGGGCGGATGCCCATGAGTAACCAATTGCGCGTCGCCGCCGCATTCGCCGCGATTTGCTTCAGCAGCTCGGCGAGCGCGCTCGACTATCAAGTGCACGGCTATGCGGCGCAGGGCTTCGTGCTGAGTCGTCACAACGATTTCTTTGGCGACAGCACCGACGGCAGCTTCGACTACTACGAGGCAGGCATCAATGCAGCCGTGCAGGTGCAGCCGAATCTCTCGTTCGCCGCTCAGGCGGCGATTCGCGATGCTGGCATCAGTGACGATGGCTCGTTGCGACTCGACTACGCGGTGGCTGATTACCGCCTGGTCTCCGAGGCGAGCATTCAAGCAGGCTTGCGAGCCGGCAAAGTGAAGAACGCTCTGGGCTTCTACAACGAGACACGCGACGTGGTGTTCACGCGACCGAGCATCCTGCTGCCTTCGGTTTACAGCGACAATCAGAATCAGCGCAGCCTGATCTTCACAGCGCCGGGCGCGCAGATTTATGGCGGCACGGTCATCGGACTGCACGAGCTGTCGTTCACGGGCACTCTCAACGCCGAGCGCGACGTGCGCAAGTCCGACGAGCGCTTGCTGGTCTCGTTGACCGTGCCCTTCGATCTTCGCATCGGCGATTCCTGGAACGTTCAGGTCATGGATTCGATCGATGGCGGCAAGTGGCAGCTTGCTTATAGCCACTTCTCCGGGGAGTTCCGTATGTCGACTGCGCCGGAGATCGATCTCACCGGGCGCTTCGACGTGGACCTGAATGTTTTTTCGGCCCGTTACAATGCCGAACGGTTCACCGTCACCGCCGAGTACGTGCTGGTCGACAACGACAACCGGCTGACGTTCAGAGGCGCCCCGTTCCTGCATCAACGCGTAACGGCGGATAGCGGCTATCTCCAGGCCGAGTATCGCCTGCGCCCCGACTGGACGCTGATGGCGAGAATGGACGGCTTTTACAGCGACCGTCACGATCGCAGCGGCCGTGACTTCGCGGCGGCCAATCCCGGCGCCGACCGCCGCATGCGGTTCAGCCACGACTTCACGATCGGCGTCAACTGGCGCCCCGGCGAGCATTGGGGCTTCTGGGCCGAGCACCACTGGATCAACGGCACGGCGACGCTGCAGCCCCTGGAGAATCCGCCGCCGGTGCGCGATCAACGCTGGTCGATGCTCATGTTGATGGCGGGCTACAAATTCTGAGCGGCTCGCATCGAATGGTCACCTCCGCACCTGCGCCGCCATCGCCGGAATCATCCAGGCGCATGCGGCCGCGCCTGAGCTTGATGTGGAAGGCGCTGCTGCTGTTGATCATCCTGCTCGGCACGACCTATCCCTTTCTCGGCTACCTCGGCTATCACAGCTTGCAGGAACAGAACGAGCGCAATCGCCAGGAGGAGATGGATCGCTTCGGCATGGCGCTGGACGCCTTGCTGGAACGCGCCGGCGATGAGCTGACCCGTCTTGCCACCAACATGGCGGCAGTGACCAGCACCAGCGAGTTGCAATCGAGCGATCTGGCCGATCTCTCACCGGCAGCGGGCCTGCTGTCGGCACTGACTCGCATCGAGTATTACACCGCGGAAGGCAAGCCGATTGCGCAGTGGGTCGGCAGTGGCTCGGGAGCGGCGTTGCCTTTCAAGGTTGCAGACATTCTGCACGATTTGCGCGAGACCCATCGGCCGCTGACACGGCTCACCTGCGCGCTCGAGTGCGTGCTGCACGCTTTCGTGCCGGCGTTCGATCGCGATGGTCGCGAGATCTCGGTGATCGTCAGTCAGCTTGCGTCGGATCAGCTGCAAGTGTTTCGGCGGGTCGCGGGAGCCGATGTCGCGCTGATGGAGACCGGCGACACTTCCAGAGACGAGTCTCTGCCCCAGCTTTGGGGACGGCACGTTCGCGTGCTGACCAATGCGCCCACGCTGGCGCCCGTGTTGAACGCGTTGAACTATGAGCGGTCCGCGCCGGCGAGCAATACCAGGGTAGCGAAGGTCGCCGGCGAGCACAGTTATCTCGTTCAGATACATACATTGCCGCCGCGCCTGGTGGGCAGTACCCGCGGACCCGAGGCACTGTTCATCGTCGACGATACAGCGGCGCAAGCTCGCATTCGCGCCGACATGGAGAGGACGACGCTGGCGATCGCCGTCGGTCTGACCTTGTCTTCACTGGCGTTGCTGCTGGTAGCCTGGCCGGTGTTGCGTCGACTGGTCCGGGTCACGCGAGCATTGCCCGTGGTCGCGGAGCAAAGGTTTGCGGAGGCGCGTGGCCTGTTGGGCGAGGATCGAATCGACTCACGCTTCTCGGATGAGGTCGATGTTCTTCGCCACACCGCGGCGCTGCTGGCCACCAAGCTGGAGCGTTTGAATCAAGCGGAGTCGGCGAGTGCGGCGAAATCGAGTTTTCTCGCGACGATGAGTCACGAGATTCGCACGCCGCTCAACGCCATCATTGGCGCCACCAGTCTGCTCAAGGACACGCGACTCGACGAGCGCCAGCGCGAGTATGTCGAAATGGCGCGCTTGAGCGGCGGTGTGCTGCTCGATCTGATCAACGACATCCTGGACTTCTCGAAGATCGAAGCGGGGCGCCTCGACCTGGAACAGCAGGGCTTCAATCTGCGCGTCTGCGTGGAAGAGTCATTGGATCTGCTGGCCAATCGCGCCCAGGAAAAAGGCCTGGAGCTGGCGTACAACTACGATCCGCAGCTGCCCAATTATTTCGTGGGCGACGCGGCGCGCATTCGTCAGATCCTGGTGAATCTGCTGTCGAACGCGGTGAAGTTCACGGCGCACGGCGAAGTGGTCGCCGAGATCAGCGGAGTGCAAGAGCGAAGCGGTCGTTACGTCGTGCGCCTCGCGATCCGCGACACCGGCATCGGCATTCCGGCGGAGCGACGGCACCGGTTATTCGAAGTGTTCAGTCAGGTCGATGTCTCCACCACTCGAGTCTACGGTGGCACGGGGCTGGGTCTGGCGATCTGCAAACGGCTGGCCGAAGCCATGAACGGCGATATTCAGGTGGAGAGCACGGTTGGGGTTGGATCGACCTTCATCGTGACGCTGCCACTCGAAGCTGCGTCTGCCGATCTCATGCCGACGCGGCCTGGCGCGATCGATCCAGCGCAACTGGCGGGGCGTCGCGTGCTCATCGTAGAAGAGAACGAAACGACGCGCGGCGTATTGCGTCAGTACTGCGATTCGTGGGGCATGCCCGCTGCGGGGGTTTCATCGCCCGAGCAGGCGCTGGGTCTGATTCGCGGCGGCGAGCAGTTCGACGTGGCGCTCATCGATTACTCCTCATCAACGATGGATGGGGCGCAACTCGCGAGCGAAATTGCCGCGCTGGATGCCTCGCATTCGATGAAGATTCTGCTGCTGGCTACTCATGGTCCGGCCCATGAAGCCGCGCGCGCGGCGGGATCGCACATCCAGGGCGTGCTGACGAAGCCTTTGCACCAGTCACACCTCTTCGACGCGCTTGCCGCTGTTCTGACCGGAGCGGCAACCACCTTGCCGTATCAGCTGAACTTTCAATGGGCCGCCGATCATTCGCAGCTCCAGGCGCCGCTGCGCATCCTGCTGGCCGAGGACAACGTCGTAAACCAGCGCATGGCGCAACTGCTATTGGAGCGGTTGTCGCAGGCGGCGGATGTCGTGTCGAACGGCGTCGAAGCGGTGGAGGCCGCGATGCGGTTGCCCTATGACATCATTCTCATGGATGTGCTGATGCCCGAGCTGGACGGTCTGGATGCGACTCGCCAGATTCGCGAACGATTGCCTGAGGAGCGTCAGCCACGCATCGTCGCGATGACGGCCAATGCATTAACGGGCGATCGCGAGCTGTGTCTCGCCGCGGGCATGGATGATTACATCAGCAAACCCGTGCAGCTCGACGAGCTGGCGAGAGTCCTGATGCGCCAACAGGTGCCTGTCGAAGCCACGGCGATTACGGCTCCGCCAGTCGCAAGAAATCCGTCGCTCGCGGAATTTCGTCAGGAAGCAATCGACCGGCTCGTGTCGGCGGCGGGCCCGAAAGGCGCGGGCTTGGTGTTGGGGGCGATGGTCGATAGCGCCGCTCGGCTCCTGGACGCGCTGCGCCGAGCATTCACCGACGGGGATGCCAAGGCGCTCCGGCGCAGCGCTCACAGCCTCAAGGCCAATGCCGCGACCGTCGGCGCCGATGCGCTGGCGCGATTGTTTCAGGAGTTGGAAGACCGGGGCGCATCAGGGGATCTATCTGCAGTCGCCGATAAGGTTTCATCCGCCGAACAAACCTATCGCCAGCTGGTTGCGGCGATCGACAGCCTGCGCAAGAACCTGGGCGAATCCGGCGCCAGATAGTCGGACCGGATTCCCCTGGGCGTTGTTACATTCGACCGCCGTCGGTCAGCAGCGTCCGGCCGGTGACCCAGCGCGAATCGCGCGACGCGAGGAACGCGACGACATCGGCGATATCGTCCGGCTCCGCCAGACGGCCCAGCGGTGTCAACGAGCGCTCATGGTCGAGGTGCGGCTGGGGGATGCCTGCAGTCATGTCTGTGCGCGTGATGGCGGGGGCCACGGCGTTGACGCGAATGCCTCGAGCACCGAGCTCGCTGGCGAAGCCAAACGTAAGCGTTTCCAGCGCGGCTTTGCTGGCTGAGTAAACTGCCGTGCCGTTGCGAGGTTCGTGAACCAGGCTGGTCGACACGTTGATGATGCTGCCACCGTTGGGCGAGAAATGAGGCAGGGCGGCCTGAGTCGTCGTGATGACGCTCCAGGTGTTGACCAAAAACTGCTGATCGAACATCTCGCGAGTGATGTTTCCTACCGGCGCAGCGTCGAATACGCCGGCGATGTTCGCGAGCACGTTGACCGGCCCGAGCTCGGCAACCGCCTGTTGCACGGCCGTGTTCACCGCGTGCTCATCGATCACGTTGGCTTGGAATATCGCTGCGCGGCCGCCTTGCTTGCGGATATCGGCTGCGACTTCGGCCGCCTGTTCGCGATTCGATTGATAGATCAGCGCGACGGCGGCGCCGTCTTTTGCCAGGCGGCGGGCAACTGCTGCGCCGATGCCACGCGATCCGCCGGTGACGATCGCGACTTGTCCTGCGAGATTCATGCTGTGCCTCCAAGGTTTCGGATGGCACCACGTTAAGGATGAGGTCGCCGCGCTGGAAGCTGCGCCAGCGCACCGGCGCGTTCCAGATTTGCAACGCGCCTTCAGAAGACGGAGCGGAAGCGTTCCTCTAGGAAACTCAACAGGGCGCGTACGGCCGCCGGCATTCCGACCCGGCTCGGATAGAGCCCATACACGCCAGTGCCGATCGACGGATACTGCTCGAGTACGACGCGCAGCTCGCCGCTCTCGATGTGCGTCCGACACGCGTCCCAAGGAAGCTGAATCAGGCCGGCGCCGCGAAGCGCCGCTTCACGAAGCGCGATGATGTTTTCTATGACTAGCCGCGGCTCAGGATGATGCAGGACCACCTCTCCGTGCGCCCCCTTGAAAGACCAGGGACGCACCGCTTCGAGCGTGCCTTGTCCTAGCGCAGGCAACTTTGCCAGATCGGAGAGCTCCACGGGGACTCCATGCTTTTCGAGCAAGGCCGGGCTGCCGACCAGGACCATGCGCGACAGGCCGAGTGGACGCGCGACCACGTCGGCAGATGCCAGCGGCTCGGTGGAAAAGCGAATCGCCAGGTCGATGCGTTCCGCCAGCAAGTCGACGAAGCGGTTCGACAGCTCCAACGACACGCGCACCTTGGGATAGCGGCACATGAACTCGCCCAGCCAGCCGGCCAGATACAGCTCCGCCGTCAGAATGGACGAACTCATGCGCACCAGGCCACTCGGCTCATTGAGCGAGTCCGCCACCGTTGCGATCGCTGACTGTGCCTCATCGGCCATGGCGCGAGCGTGCTTGTAAACGCTTTGGCCCACGTCCGTAACGTTGAACGCGTGCGCGGAGCGGTGAATGAGCCGGACATCGAGTTGCTTTTCCAGCGCGGCGATGCGGCGGCTGAGTCGGGATTTTGGAATGCCCGTGTCCCGTTCCGCCGCCGCGAAACCGCCGGCTTCGACGACGCGTGCGAACAAGTACAGATCGTTCAAATCGTCAATCGTCATGGGGGCGTCCTGTTTTTGCAACGGGGCGTTGCAGTCACGTCGTCGTTGCGTCGATATCGGTTCGTTAGGCTGCAGAGCCTATGACATTCCCGAGCTCTCCGGATACCGCTGTTGCAGATCAGGCGCCGTGCAACCGCAATCGAGCAGCGCTTGCGACGCTCATTGCAGCCTGCGCGACGATGGGCGGCATCGCCATGACCATCACCGCGGCGAGCATCGCGCTAGCGGGTGTTCAGAGCGAGCTGCAGTTGGGCATCGATCAGCTGCAATGGGTGCTTAACAGCTTCATCGTCAGTTATGCACTGTTGCTGCTGCCATTCGGCGCGTGGTCGGACCGCCGCGGTCAACGGCCATTGTTTGTTTGGGGCGCGGTCGTGTTCGTTATCGGCGCCGCCGTCGCTGTCCTGGCGCGCGATGTGACGTCGCTGATGGCAGGCCGCGCACTTCAAGGAGTCGGTGCGGCATTGTTGACGGCAACTGCGCCGGCGGCACTTACCTTGGCGTTCTCGAAGGAAGCGGACCGCAAGCGAGCGTTTGGATATTTGGGATCCAGCGGCGGCATCGGGCTTGCGTTGGGAGCGTTGCTCGCCGGCGCGGCCAGCAGCCGGTTCGGCTGGCGCGCGGCGCTAGCGTTGCCGATTCCGGTGATGATCGCGGCGCTCGCGGTCGTGTGTTGCTCACCGGGCGCCCTGGTCGTTCACGCCAAGTCGCAGCGAGCTCACGTGCCGATGCGAGCACTGCTCGAGAATCGATCCTTCATGCTCAGCTGTCTCTTGTGCCTGTTGTTTACAACGGTCTGGGTGGCGTTGTTTATCTACGCCCCGCTGCACATGCAGGCGGTGGATGGGCTCGATCCACGCAGTGTTGGCGCGCTGATGCTCGCGTTGCTGCTGCCTGCGCTGGTGATGCCTGTCGTCGTTAGTCGGCTGGTGCTGGTCTTCAAGATAAGTGCGGTGTTGATCGGCGGATTCCTCACGATTGCGGCCGGCCTGTGGTGCATGCATGTCGCATGGTCAGGAGCGACATCGCGCGCGATCGAGCTCGCGGCACTCGTATTGTGTGGCAGTGGTGCTGGCGCGTTGTACGGTCTGGTCGATTACATCGGCCTGACGGCGGTACCGGCGGAGCAGGCCGGCTTGGCGTCCGGTGCGTTCAACGTCGTGCGCTTACTGGGTGACATTCTTGCCGCGATCATTCCAGGCGCTGTCGTGCTTCACGTCGTGAGGTCTGCGCTGGCCTCGCACGTCGGTATCACCGGTGAAACGCTTAGCCAGATCGCCGCGGGAGATTTTGTAGTGGTCGAGCACCTTGGGCTGACAGTGCAGGCGCGTGCGGCGTTTGTCGATGGAATGCAATGGGCTATCGGGGCGCTGCTGGCGCTGACGGCACTCGGAGTGATGGTGTCGTTGAAGGGACGAGAGGCTAGGGCTTCGCCTCACTGAGCCGCGTTGCAAGTTGCAGCGGACTAAGAACCGTGACACCAAACTTTCGTGCTCGCTTCGCGAGATCGAGCACAGCGCGGTCCTTGCTGACGAGGGCGTCGGCATGATGATGGAAGGCGAGGGCGAGAAAGTGGTCGTCGTCGCAGTCTTTGCAGCGAGGAAAGCCCACGGGCATCCCCAAGCTCTCCATCGTGACGCCCTCAGGTAATGGCATCACGCGAACCCGGGCGCCGTAACTCTCCAACACCGCTCGTTGCTCACTCTCCTGCAGCTTGAGCTGCGGATAAGCGAGCACACGGCGTAGTTCCTCCAACGCGGGCACGTGAGTGACGAGCTCCAAGCGCTGCTCGTCCCAAGCTCGCTGCAATTCGGCTAAGCGCGCGTCCTCGAAGGCGAGCCAGTCGAGAACGATGTTGGTGTCGAGCACTACTCTCATGTGATTGATCGAGCACCTATCGATAGTTACCGGCGGGTGTACCCGAAGGGGCATGGCTCTTCGAGTGCGTCTTACGGACGATTCGCCCTGCGCGGCGAATCGCGATACTGCCGCCCGTCCTCATCGCTCCCACCTCTCGTGCCTCAAAGGAGAATGTAATGCTGGCTCGTTCCAAGTCCAGGCGATTCGCGTTGGCGTTGGCCTTGTTGCCGGCGCTTGCCACCGCAGGCGAGCCGGTCGAAAGCGTAGCAGACATCTCCGCCCATGACGCCGCGGGTCTCGAGTTCTTCCGCGGGCCGATGGATTTCCTCAAGGCGCGACAGTTGTTCGAACGCGAGACCTTCGGTGGCAACGGCCGCACGTGTCTCACTTGTCACAGCCGCGAGACCGGCACCGTGGCGCCGGCCGATGCACGCAAACGCTATGCGCGCAATCGAAAGGATCCGCTGTTCCTTGCCGACGGCAGCGATGACGGCGCGGGCCATGGGACCCAGCGCATGCTGGAGGACGCAACGTTTCTGGTGCGAATTCCGCTGCCGGACAATGTCCGCCTGGCGAATGATCCCAGTGCACGCAGCGTCGTGGTGAGGCGCGGCGCCCCGTCGACGCTGAACACCCCGGCTCTCGATCCGGTGTTGATGCACGATGGCCGGCAGCCCGATCTGGTCGCACAGGCGCGGGGCGCGATATTCGATCACGCGCAGGTGCGTCGTGAACCGAAGCGGCGCGACCTGGAGTTGATCGCGGCGTATCAGCACACGCCTCAGTTCTTCAGTTCGCTGACGACGTTCAAGTACGCCTACTTCGGCACCACGCCAAAGTTGCCCAAGCCGCGCACGGCGTCCGAGATTCGCGGCCACCGCTTCTTCCTCGACGTGCCGCTGGAAGGCGATTTCAAGTCGGGGCTGTGCGCCAACTGTCACAGCGGTCCCATGCTCAACGAGACCAACGAGTTCGCGCCTTTCCCACCGTTCGCGCGGGGCGGCCGCTTCCAATCGGTCGGTGTGTCCGAGATGAATGTCGCGGGCAATCCGGTTTATGACTTCGTGTTCACCAATCCCGATGGCACGACCACGACCGTGTCCAGCCCCGACCCGGGCCGTGCGCTGATCACTGGCTCCACGGATTTCGAGAGCGTCAATGCGTTCAAGATTCCATCGTTGTGGGGAGTGTCGCGCACAGCACCTTACTTCCATGACAACTCGGCGAAGTCGCTCGAAGAGGTCATGCAGCAGTACGCCCGGTTCTTCGCAGTGCTCGGCCTGACGCTCACCGAGCAGGATCAGAAAGATCTGGTCGCCTATATGAAGCTGATGCAATAGGCAGAACAGGCTGGAACAAAAGCCGGTAATGGCCCGTCTTTCCGGAACGGGCCTTTCTGACAGGGGTGCGCATGAAAATCACCGTCTGTGAGTTGCCGGACCAGCGCAAGTCGTTCGATACGGCGTGGGGGGACCTCGTAGACCATGTGCGCGCCGAGCACAGCGACCTGGTCGTGCTGCCGGATATGCCTTTCAGCAGTTGGTTTGCGAGCTCGAACCGATTCGATCGGAATGTGTGGGCGGCGGCAGTCCGCTCCCACGACGAATGGGAGTCCCGGCTGCGCGAGCTGAGCCCGGCGATGGTGATGGCGTCACGCCCGGTCGACTTCGGCAACGAGCGATATGATGAAGGCTTTCTTTGGGAAGAGCCGCTGGGCATGCTCTCTGTGCACGCCAAATCTTCTCTGCCGGACGTCAAAGGTGCGCGCGAAGGGTCGTGGTACGACAGCGCGACGGCGGAGTTCATTCCGGTGGAAGTTCGAGGGCTGCGCGTCGCCATGCTGATCGGCAGCGAGATGTGGGCGCCCCGCGGTTATGAGGCGGAGCACGTCGATGTCCTGGCAATCCCGCGGGCCGGTGACTTCGCTGCCCTCGGCGGTACTGTGCAGCGCGCGTGTTCGCTCGCTCAGCATGCGCACGCGTTTGCGGTGTCATCGAACCGATCTGGAACGTTCGGTGGCCGGGCGTGGATTATTTCGCCGGAAGGTCAGTTGCTGGGCCAGACCAACGCCGACGAACCGTTTCTTTCCATGAATGTGGCGCTACACGCGACCAAGGGCGAGATGCGGCACTGCGACGTGTTCGCTCACTGAGCGCGCCGGCCGGCTCAGCGCAGGACTGGGCGTCGGCCGCCAGGATGCGAGCCTCGAAAGGCGCGAGGTGCAATGTCTGCGACGCAGGCAGGACGAAGTGCTCGCCTGTGAGGCGATCTTGCAGCCGGCTCTCGAGCCGCGGGTCCCTACCAACCGACGAGAGCTGCAGGTCGATGGATTCGTTGCTGAAGTTCAGCAGGACCAGCGCGCTTCCAGGTTGATAGCACTCTGCGGTGGGCACGCTTGGTCGTCGGATGTATGCAAGCACCGCGTCGTCGCGATTAGTCGCAAGCAACTCCATATCCGGCGAGTACAGGGCTGCGACTTCTTTTCGAAGTCGAACGAGCTTGGTGTAGTGAGCCAGCAGGCCGTGTCGATCTTCCCACGAAAGCGGTTGCTCGTCGTAGGGCAGAAACTGCGCACCGACTTCATCGCCGTTATATATGAGAGGCAATCCCGGCAGAGTGAGCAGCATGGTGGCCGCGACCCGAGTGCGGTCGGCGCCGTGCCGGGCGATGAACCGCTCGCCAGTGTCGTTGTTGTTCAGGAAGCGCAGCACCAGTCCGGGCTCTGGAAGACCTCGAGTGCTCTTCACTAGCGCCGCACGCAGTTTGTTCAGATCGGGCGGCTTGCTCGCGAACGCATCGTTCCAGGCCCATTCGCCGAGCCTTTCCGTCCAGTCATACGCCGCATCGAAGCCGTGTTGGAAGTAATAGCCGTCGAGGGCGGAAGCTTCCGCAATCAGCAGCAGGTCAGGATCGATGCGCTTCAACTCTGCTCGCCAGCGAGGCCAGAACTCGGGAGCTCGTTCGCGCACGCCCCAGCTCACATCCACGCGGAAGCCATCGACATTGAGCTCGCGCACCCAGTAGCTGAAGGCTTCGATCATGTAGCGCTGTACTTCAGGGTTGTCGTACTCGAGATTCTTCAAGTGCGCCCAGTCGAAATAGTTCGTGACCTCGCCGTCCGGATCGCGCTCGAACCAGTTGAAGTAGGGCGAGCGCTGCCGGCGGTCGGCAGCATCGACGTAATAGCGATGCGCTGCCGCCAGATGGTTCGGGATGAAATCGATGAGTACGCGCAGACCGTGGGCGTGCGCCGCTTTGATGAGCGCCTCGAGCTGCAGTTTCGTTCCGAACTCGGCGCGAGACTGGAAATGATCCGTCACTGCGTAACCGAAGTCTTCGGTCGGTGCGCCAGTGACGGGCGACAGCCAGATCGCTGTGACGCCCAACGCGGCAATCTCCGGCAAGCGCTTGCGCACGTCGTCATAGCCATTGTGACCGAATGCAAAGGGAGCTACGCCGTACAGAACAGCTCGTGTGATCCATGGCGGACGGTGATTCTCGAGGTCGACCTCCTGCGGCGAGCCGTCGGCGATTTTGAAGACGCTGGTGCTTTCATCGCTGCGGCCAAGCGCGTCCGTAACGCGCAGCGTGACGTAGTACTCGCCATCCACATCGGGCGGCTCGACCTGGATCGTCGGTGTCGTCGCCGGCGTGACATCGAGCACAGATCGAGAGCTGAGCGTCAGCGGCGCTGCATTGCCTCGTCGGGTTCGCCACTCATATTGCACGATGGGCGCCGCGATGCCGGGCGCCATTTCGCTGCCGGCGGCATCCATCAATATATTTGCGCCGTCGATGCGAGTGCGGATCCAGGCACGCGGCCGGTCCTCGATACGAACCTGCCAACGTTGAGCGGGCGATCGCGCGACTTCGCGACCGTCTCGCATGCAGCGCGCGCGAAGGTCGTTGCCGCCACTACGAAGCGGCACGGACGCCCGGAACCGATGGTCTTGAAGCGTTGCGACCGCGGTTGCGGCCGGACCTTGAATCAGCACCTCGTCACAAGCCGACGAGTCGACTCGGCCCTCGATGTATTTATCGAACGTCCACGCGTCGCCGCCGGCTGTATCGAACTCCACCGGAGCCTCGGATGCCTGCGATACGCAGCCGAGTGCGCAGAGCGCGACGATCAACGAGCGGAGCCGGCGGATCTGCATGAGGGCAGAATAATCAGCGCCCGCTCGTTTGTATTCTGGGAATTCCGAGTAGGCTTATCCCGACGTTTGTTCGCCAATTTCCTCGCTGCTCGCCTGACGCGCCGAGCTCAACAGGATCCAGCCCGCGGTCGAGCAGATGGCCATGACAAAGGCCATGGGCACCGGGCCGGTCAAATCCAGCACGCCGACCAATGCGGCCGCGATCGCGCCCGTGCCCAGCTGCAGAAAGCCGAGCAGCGACGAGGCGCTGCCGATGTTCTTGGTGAAGGGCTTCAGGGCCAGTGCGGCCGCATTCGGATAGGTGATGCCTGCACAGTGCAGGAACACGAACAGCAGCGCGACCGTGGCCCACTTGCCGAGGTCGAGCGTCAACGACAGCGCCAGGAACGTGATGCCACTGATGACCTGAACGAACAAGGCGCGACGAAACACCTGCTCGCTGGCGAAATGTTTCAACAGCACATGGTTCAACTGGCCGCCCAGGATCATGCCGCCAGCCAGGATGGCGAAGATCGCACCGAAGCCGCCCGGCCCGACGCCGAAGCCGTCCATGAAAACTGCCGGCGAACCGGAAACGAACACGAACAAGCCCGCGAAGGACAATGAGCCCGCGAGCGTGTATGTCCTGAACTGAGGCTGGGCGAGGGCATCGCGGAACGTACGAAGGATCGGCGCGAGCCGCAGGCTCACCGACGGATCTGGCGAATACGTGCGAGGCACTGCGAACATCACCAAAGCCAGATCGGCGATGGCCAGCGCGGCCAGCACAGCGAAGATTGCTCGCCAGCTCGCAATGCTGGTGATCAAACTGCCGATACTGGGCGCGAGCAGCGGCGACACGCTCAGAACGAGCATGAGCGTCGCAAAGGCTCGAGCTGCTTTTTCAGCAGGAACGTGATCGCGTACCAAGGCGATGGCGCCGACCGACGCAGCGCTGCCGCCGAGCGCCGAGATGAATCGATACACCAGCAGGCCTTCGAACGAAGTGGTCGTCATGCAGCCGAGCGTAGCGAGCACATAGATGGCCAGCCCGCCGTAGATCGGGCGCTGCCGGCCGAAGCGATCGAGCAACGGACCGTAGATGACTTGCCCGAGCGCAAAGCCGATGAAGTACACCGACACGCTCAGCGACATGCGCGACACCGCGACGCCGAGATCCGCTGCAATCTGCGGGAACGCCGGCAGATACAGGTCGATGGTGAACGGGGTCAGCGCATTCAGGAAGCCGAGTACGATGATCAAAAACGTAGGATGTCTTCGCATACAGAAACTGGCGACGGATCGCTCCGCCGTGGAAACGTATCTAACTGGTGGAAAATTGCAGGCTGCGAGCGGAGCGCTCGTTTTTGGTGGCCGGTCCTGGCTGATGCCCGCGCGGCACTGATGATTGCGCCGAGGGCGTCAGGGTACAACTCCAGGCATCGACGTGTCCATGCCATCGCGCGCCCGGCCGGCCCAGAGTATAAGGAGTCATGATCCGATACAGTCCCGCCCCTCCGCTGGATGCCGCGATCGACTGCATCTGGCTGAGTCAGCGCCGCGAGCATTGCCAGCACTGGGAGCACATGCTGCCTTCCGGAAAGGCGCAGCTTGTCATTCCTTTGCACGATGCGCCCATTCAATGGGCCTCGCCGGGCAGCAAAATCGAATGGCACTCGTGGACCCGCGGCGTGATCCATGGTCCTCAGGCCCGCTATTACCTGGCCGGGCCGAAGCCGCCGGGTGTCGTCGTCGGCGCATCGTTTCGGGTCGGCATGGCGGCGGCGATTCTCGGCGTCTCGTTGGATGAGCTGCGCGATCGTCACGTTTCCATCGAGGAGCTGTGGGGTTATCGCGGACTCGAGCTGCACGATAGGCTGGCTTCGATCCGAGAGCCGATGGATGTTTGCCGGGCGCTGGAAACGGAGTTGATCGCGAGGATTCGCCGGCCGTTGTTGATTCATCCTGCCGTCGGGTACGCATTACGGCCCGAGGGGCTCGGCAGTCCGCGCGTGGACGAGATTCAACGCCGCACCGGTTACAGTCCGCGTCATTTCATCGAATTGTTTCATTCGGCCGTCGGTCTCACGCCGAAGCACTTTTATCGCGTGCAGCGTTTCTCCGGCACGCTCGCTCGCCTGGCGCGAAGTTCGAGCGAGGGCGGAACGAAACTCGCGGATGTGGCGTTCGCCGCCGGCTATGCGGATCAGGCGCACTTTTCCCGGGAGTTTCGCCAGCTCGCCGGCGTCGCGCCGTCCGCCTATTGCCCGCCAGCGGCGCACAGCGAGCATCACCACGTCGTGACCCCAGGTAAAAAAGCTTCAAGACTCGTGCATCGCCGGGCATGACACTATGCTCCAGCGCGAGACCTCCTTCGCGAACCAGGAGCGGCCATGAGCGATAAGGGCGAGCAGAACATTCACGACGTGTATGCCTACTTGCGATTGCACGACACCAAGGCGGCCATCGATTTCTATGCCCGTGCATTCGGCGCCAAGGAATTGTTCCGGCTGGTCGAGCCCGGCGGCAAAGTCGGTCATGCCGAGGTGAAGATCGGGCCGGTGACGCTGATGTTGTCGGATGAATATCCGGAGATGGGTATTCGCGGGCCGCGTTCGATCGGCGGCACCAGCGTTTCAATCCATATTCACGCCAGCGACGTCGATCGCTTGTTCGAGCAGGCGGTGGCGGCGGGCGCAACCGTCGTGCGCCCTTTGCAGAATCAATTCTATGGCGAGCGTTCCGGCACCGTGCGCGATCCGTTCGGTCACGAATGGCTGCTCGGCGGCCACATCGAAGACGTCACGCCCGAAGAAATGCAGCGGCGCTACACCGAGCTGTTCAACGAAGGTTAGTTCGCTGCACAGCCCGGCTGCGACGCTTCACTCGACGACCAGCTTCACGTCGATGTTGCCGCGAGTGGCGTTCGAGTACGGGCAGACGATGTGCGCCTTCTCGACCAGCTTCTGCACCTGATCCTTCGGCAGGCCGGGCACATTGATGCGCAGCTCGGCTTCGATGCCGAAACCGGTCGGGATGGCGCCGATGCCGACCCGGCCGGTCACGTTCGTGTCCGCGGGCAGAGCGACTTTCTCCTTACCGGCGACGAACTTCAGCGCACCCAGGAAGCACGCCGAGTAACCGGCGGCGAACAGCTGTTCTGGATTCGTGCCCGGGCCGCCCCCGCCACCCAGCTCTCGCGGCGTGGACAGCTGGATATCCAGGACATTGTCGGAAGACTTGGCGCGGCCGTCGCGGCCTCCGGTCGCGGTGGCCTGGGCGGTGTATAGAACTTTCTCGATCGACATGACGTGCTCCTTGGGTTGTTTGGGTGGTGTGCGTCAGTGGGAGAGACTGTACGCGTGCCTTCCGGACTCCGGCTCACCTAAAATCCGCAAAACTTGATCAGGAATATGGGAATGGTCGACCGTCTGGAGTCCCTGCTGACGCACTTTGCCGTGCACGCCCGCATGTTCCACTCCGGGGCGCTGTGCGGTTTGAACGAAGTGCCGACCTTGCCGGACACCGGGCAATTGCACCTCATCAAGCTGGGCCCGGTTGAGGTCATGCATGACGGCGAAACGCCACTGCACGTCGTCGAGCCCAGCTTACTGCTGTACCCGCGGCCGCTGAAGCATCGTTTTGTCACCGACGCAAAACGCGGCGCCGACCTGGCCTGTGCGAATTTGCACTTCGATGGGGGCGTTGCCAATCCAATCGCCGCTGCGCTGCCGCCGGTCATCTGCGCACCGCTGGCTCAGATCGAAGGGGCGGACGGCGTGCTGTCGTTGCTGTTCGATGAAGCCTTCAATCAGCGCTGCGGCCGGCAGGCGCTGGTGAACCGCCTGTTCGAAGTGGTGTTGATTCAAGTGCTGCGCCACCTGATGGAGAGCGGCCAGATCCGCAGCGGCATGCTCGCGGGTATGGGGCATCCGAAGCTGCGACATGCGTTGGTGGCCATGCACGAGCAGCCCGCGCACGAGTGGTCGCTGGAAGAGTTGGCCGACAAAGCCGGCATGTCCCGC
The DNA here is from genome assembly GCF_004138335.1 of Peristeroidobacter agariperforans. Lineage (GTDB taxonomy): Bacteria > Pseudomonadota > Gammaproteobacteria > Steroidobacterales > Steroidobacteraceae > Steroidobacter > Steroidobacter agariperforans. The sequence goes on from NZ_RYFW01000001.1 coordinate 2,130,959, forward strand.
AGCGTGTTCGCCAACGCGTTTCGCGACACGGTCGGACTCACGCCCGGGGCTTATCTTCAGAACTGGCGCGTGAGTCTGGCGCAGCAGGCGCTACGCCAAGGTCGCTCGCTCAAAATGATTGCGCTCGAAGTAGGTTATGGCAGCGAGGCTGCGCTGTCTCGCGCCTTCAAGGTTCAGAGCGGCCTGTCGCCGCGCGAATGGAAACAAGCTCAAGCGATATAACGCATGCGCATCGAACATCTGGCTCTGTGGACTGACGACCTGGCGCGGATCAGGGATTTCTACGTCACGTATTTCGACGCCGTGGCCGGCAGCGGCTATCGCAACGCTGCCAAGGGCTTTGAATCTGTTTTTCTCAGCTTTACCGATGGCGCGCGCCTGGAATTCATGAAGAGCACGACGCTGTCTCCAGTCGTCATCGAAGCCGGCGCGCAGCGCATGGGGTTGACGCACTTCGCCATGTCGGTGGGCTCCGAAGAGCGTGTCGATGCACTCACGCAGCGCTTGAAAAGAGACGGCTATCCTGTGCTCGATGGGCCTCGTCGCACGGGCGACGGCTATTACGAAAGCGTGGTGCTCGATCCCGATGGCAATCGCATCGAGATCACGGTCTGAGGGCTTCACCAGCTCGAGGACGGCACATCGTCGCGGGTGATCTCGGAGCGTTGCGCGACCCATTCGCCGAAGCCGCTCACGTCGACTCCCTCGATGGAGTCGGTCCGGTGAGCGGCGACCCACTCGCGCATTGCCTGTAGCAACTTCGCCGCCTGGCCTTTGTTGAGTGCGTACAAGCGCAGATAGTTGAAGCGCGCTTCGTCGAGCCGATTCAGGCCAAGGAACGCCTGGCCTTGATATTCAATGGCGTGCGGATAGTCAGGAAAGATTTTCAGCGCCTGTTGGTACGCTGCGAGCGCCTTGGTGTGATTGCCCAGCTTGCGGTTCGCATAGCCGAGGTAGGTGTAAGCCTCGTGCATCGATGCGTCGAGTCGCACGGCTTCTTCGAAATGTTCCAGCGATTCCTCATATGCGTCGCGCGCGGCGCGTTCCGCCGCGGACTTTTCTTTGGCATCACTCGAAGCTTCGGCCAGCGCCTGCGAATGATCGGCGCGCTGGATCGCGGCATAGCCCACATTGTACGCGTCGATCGCGCTCTGCTCCGAGATCGGCGGCGGCGCAGCGGAGCGAGGTGGCGGGCGATAAGCGCCCGGCCCATCGGCGTAAGCCGGCGCTGCCGTGGCGATGATCCACAGCAGCGCCGCGAGCGGTCGGTGAAGTCGCATGTCACTCATATCCGATGCTCAGAAGCGTGAGGCAGTGAGCGTTACGTCAGCGTCTGCCCAAGCCTTCTTGAAGTCGGCTTCGACGAGCTTGGCCTGCTCCTGCTTGTTCTGCGCCAGCAGCGCCTTGTGCAAGCCGAACAACGCCCAGCCGTTCTTCGGATGGACGCGCAGATCTTCCCAATAGACCGCTTCGGCCTCGGCAGGGCGGCCCGCGTCGAGCAGCACGGCGCCGAGCACATGACGCACGGGCTGGTGCCAATCGTCGGGCTCGGTGTAGATCAGGTTGTCGTGATAACGCACGGCGCGATCGAGATGAGCGATCGCTACGTCGTAGTTGCCTTGCGCGGCGGCCAGTTCGCCATCGAGCACTTCGACCGCGACTCGCAGCACCGAGTCGGCGAGATTGAGTGACATCGAGGTCGGCGCTGCGGTCAGCTTCGGATCTTTCGCGATCTTGCGCACGGCCTCGATCTCTTTCTTCGCAGCACCCAAGTCATTCTTGCGGATGAATGCCATACCGCGTGCGTAGTGACGCACGCCACGCGTGAAGAGCGTGTCCGCTCGAGGCGCCGGTGCGGCCAGGATCTCGTCCCACTTGCCGAAGCGCACCAGCGCGAAGTCGGGTGGCAGCACGAAGGTTTGCAGCAGCGACATTTCCTTGAGAGCCTCGGGCGGAATCGCCTGCGCGGTCTTGTTGGCCGAGTCGATGGCGATCTTGCTTTGACCCGCCATGCTGGCCGCGAACCACAGGAAGTGCACGTTGTGAGGGTAGTAGCCCAGCGGGTAGAGGCCCTGCGCACGGCACTGAGTAATGTAATCCTCGTCGGCGAGGATCGCCATCTGATTGGCTTTCATCGCATCGGCATAGCGGCCTACGCGTTGATAGATATGTCCCGGCATGTGCACGAGGTGACCGGCTGCCGGCGCGAGAGGTAGCAACCGATCAGCCGCAGCTTCGGCTTTTTCCGGCGTATTGCTCGCCTCCCAGAGATGGATGTAGTAGTGCAGCGCGCCCGGATGATCCGGGTTCTTCGCGAGCACGCGATCCAGGGCCTTGATGATGTCGTGGGTCTGATCATAGGGACGTCCATCGCGAGTCCAATAATTCCACGGACGCAGATCCATCACCGACTCGGCGTACAGCGTCGCGGCGTCGAGATCGTCCGGATAGGTTTCCTGCAGGATGCGCATGGCGCCGGCGTAGGCTTGATCGGCAGCGGCGCGATCTTCGGGCTTGCCGGTGAAACGCAGGGCGAGCGCGTCGATATAGTCCCGTTCGCGTGGGGTCACCTTGCCCTTGAGCGATTGGGCCTTCTTGATGAGCTCGAGCGCCTTCGGTTCCTGCTCAGGCCCCATGGCCGCATTGATGTTCGGGCCCAGCACCAGCGCCTGACCCCAATACGCCATGGCCGCGTTCGGATCCAGTCGCGCCGCTTCCGCGAAGGCCCGTCCGGCTTCGGCGTGATTGAATCCGTAGGTGAGATTCAATCCCTGGTTCATGAAGCGCTGCGCCTGCTCCGATTCTGTCGTGACGGGAAACGTGTGCTTGCCGACATCCTGCAGCCGGGGTGCGATGGCGCCCGACGGCGAGGTCGAGTCGAAGCCTTCGTGCTCCTGATAATGTTTATGAACCGGCACTTGGGCGTGCGCGGCTGCGGCCAGCCAGAGCGAGCCGGCGAAGGCCAGGCAGATCTTGGTGCGCATAGCGTTCTCCCCACATTTGTTGCTGAGTGCGCGACAGTGCTCCCGGGTCGTGAGTGTCGGGTGATACGACGCGTGAAAAATCCGTGAAAACCTCGGGGCGATGATTTCTACGCTGCGGTGCCTTACAGTGCGCTGAAGACACCACGGGGCTGAACATGAGCGACTGGAAACTTCCCTGGGATGGCGGCTGCCGGTGTGGGCAGGTGCGCTTTCGGATCAGCGTCGCGCCACTACTGACGATGGCGTGTCATTGCCGAGGCTGTCAGCGCATGAGCGCCAGCGCCTACTCACTGAGCGCAGCGATTCCTGTCGAAGGCTTTGCGGTCACGCAGGGTGAGCCCGTCATTGGCGGGTTGCACGGTGCGACACGCCACTTCTTTTGTCCTCACTGCAAGAGCTGGATGTTCACGCGGCCGGAAGGGCTGGATCATTTCGTGAATGTGCGACCGACGTTGTTGGACGACGCCTCGTGGGTCGCGCCGTTCGTCGAAACGTGTACGCAGACGCGACTGCCTTCGGCGGTTGCCGGTGCGAGCCATAGCTACGAGAGCTTTCCGCCGATGGAGGACTACTCGAAGCTGGTGGAAGAGTACGCGAAACACGGGCCCCGTCCGGGGCGATGAATCAGTCCATCGCGCGCGTCGAGACCTTTTCTCCCTCGCGAGGCGCGGGCTCGCGATCGAAGCTCAATATTGCCGGCGCTGCGGCGAAGTCCAGGCGTTGTAGCGATAGTTGCAGTGCGCCGACGGTTAGCGCGATGTCGGTGCGGGATTGGGAAGGCAGATCGAGCGCGGCGGCGAGCGAGTCGTCGTCGACCGGCTTGCCCGCGATGGACAATCTGTCCAAAGCCCATTGCAGATCCGTGCCGCGGAGCTCGCCGGGGCCGTGCTCGGTTGTCAGGACCAGCGAGCCTTCCTCATCCATATAAGCAGCGCGAAGCTGCGCGACCGCCAGACCGGTGTGAGTGATGAGGTGTTCGTTGTCCTCCGAGACGAACAGGATCAGCGGCGTCGATTCGAGTTGCATGTAGCCGCGCTGGGGGCCGTTCTGAAAATACCAGCGGCCGTGCTCGTCCGCTGCATAGTTCCGATTGATCACGTCGATGATGCGAGGATGGCTGATGGCCTCGCCTTGCACGAGCCAGCGGCCGCGCCGATCCAGGCCCAGCCAGCCGAACAACGCCGGCACGTTCGGCCAGCGCTTCAATGCATTGAGTGCCCATTCATCCATCGCGCCAGTGTGCCGGCAGCGGTCGGCGATCTCAACTTGGTATCATTTGTACAGCGTTGCGAGTGAGGTGGGCGATGGCGGCGAAAAAGAAAAAGGCGGGCTACACGCCCGCACGCAAGAACGATCCGGAAGGCGTGCGGGCGCGCTTTCTCGATGTCGCAGCCGAGCTGTTCCAGAACCGTGGGTATTGCGCCACGGGCATGCAGGCGATCTTCGAGGACGCGGGCGTGACGGCTGGCGCCTTCTATCATCACTTCGTTGGAAAGAAAGATCTGGCTATGGCGGTGATCGAGGAGCGCGTGGCTGCCGAGGTCGAGCGGGCGTGGATTGCGCCGGTGAGGGAGGCGAAGTCGACGCTCGAGGGAGTGACGGCGGTGTTCAAGAACATTGCGGCGCAGTTGGAGGCAAGAAGCGCCGTGCGCGGCTGTCCGCTCAACAATCTCACCCTGGAGCTCGCGTTTGCGGATCCGGAGTTTCAGAGCAGCCTCGCAAAGGTGTTTGCGAATTGGCAAAGCGAGATCGAGGCGAAGCTGAAACAAGACATGAATGAGCAACGGCTGCCTCGATCCAAGCCGGGGCCGCTCGCGGCGTACATCATTGCGGTGTATTCAGGTGCGATGGCCTTGTGCAAAGTCCAACAATCGCCCGCACCGCTGTTGCAATGCTTGCCTGAGTTGCGCGATCGGCTCTCCCCTTGATCGGGCGCCATTGACAAAACAGAACGATCGTTATGGAATGACGTCCAGCTGAGGGCTAACCCCCTCTCAGGCCAAACTTCTGGAGGCTGGGCGTGCATTCATCCATCTCGCGGCGTGCGTTGTTACAGGCGAGCGGCGCACTCGCGATCGGCGCTGCGCTGGGTGCTGCGGATGCTGTGGCAGCAGAAAGTGCGGAAGCGCGCCGGTTTGACTTCCTGCACGGGCAATGGGATGTCGTACATCGCAAGCTGAAGGATCGGCTCGCCGGCAACAATCAGTGGTTCGAGTTTCCCGGCACGCTGAGCGTCGCGCCGATTCTTGGCGGTCTCGGCAACTTCGACGAGAACGTGCTGCGTGATCCAAACGGCACGTATCAAGCCTCGTCGTTACGCCTCTTCAATCCGGGCGCGCAGCAATGGTCGATATGGTGGCTCGATTCACGCTTTCCGGCGGTCGAGCCGCCTGTCGTCGGCGGCTTTCAAGGCGGCAAAGGAACGTTCTACGCACACGACGTTTTCAAGGGCCAACCCATCCGGGTGCGTACCACATACGAGCTGCTGAAGTCTGATCGCGCGCAGTGGACTCAGGCGTTCTCGCCGGACGGCGGTGCGAGTTGGGAAGTGAACTGGGTGATGGACTTCAAGAGAGCGCACGTATGACGACAGCTTCCTCCGGCGCAAAGGACTTCGATTTTATCCACGGCAGCTGGCGAGTATCACATCAGCGACTCGCGCAACGACTGAGGGGCAGCAGCGACTGGGTGCGTTTCGGCGGCACGATGACTGCGAAGTCCATCCTCGGCGGCCGCGGCAACTTCGATGAGAACGTCATCGAGCTGCCCCAGGAGGCCTATAAAGCGTGCACGGTGCGCTTGTTCAATCCCGAGCAGGCGCGCTGGAGCATCTACTGGATCGATGGGCGCGATCCTAAGCTCGATGCTCCGGTGCACGGCACGTTCAATCAAGGCGTGGGCACGTTCTTCGGGGAGGACACCTTCGAGGGCAGGCCGATTCGAATCCGTTTCCTCTGGTCGCAGATCAAAGCGGACAGTGCTCGTTGGGAACAGGCGTTCTCTGTCGATGCGGGTGCGACGTGGGAGACCAATTGGATCATGGAATTCACCAGAGTCTGACCATGCGGGTGCTGTTGGCAACTTTATTGGCGATATTCACGATGGCGACGAGTGCAGATACATCCGTTGTGACGCCGGCGGTGCTCGAATTGCGTCAGTACAAGATCGTTGCGGGCAAACGCGACGAGATGATCGCCGTGTTCGACGGCAAGTTGATCGAGGGGCAGGAAGAGGTCGGCATGCGCCTGCTCGGTCAATTCCGGGATCGCGATGATCCGAATCGGTTCACGTGGATGCGGGAGTTTTCAAACATGGACGCGCGCGGCGCGGCGCTTACTCATTTCTACACCGGTCCGGTGTGGAAGGCGCATCGGGGCGAGGCCAATCCACTGCTGGAGGACAACGACAACGTCTTGCTGCTGAAACCTGCAACGGCAGAGTTGGCGCTGCAAGTGCCGCCGGCGAGCGAGCGGGCCAAGGCCGGCGACGCGCCAAAGCCCGCGAGCACCATCGTTGTGACGATCTACTATCTTTGGAAGGATCCGTCCGAAGGCTTCACTCGATTCTTTGCGGAAAAGCTCAAGCCGGAACTGACAGCTGCCGGGGTGCCCGTGCTAGGCGGCTATATTACCGAGGCCACGCCGAATAATTTCCCCGCACTCCCGGTGCGGCAGCATGAGAAGGTGTTCGTCTGGTTTACTCGCACGCAAGATGCGGCGAGTTACGATCAGATGCTCGCGAAGCTCCAGGGCAGCGCCGTGGGGCGCGAGCTGAAGGATTATCAGGAACGGGCCGCGCAGGTGTTGAGGCTTGCCCCGACCTCCCGATCGTTGTTGCGCTGAGAACTCGGGGGCTCGCCCGCCGCGGAGCTGCTACAATGGCCGGCCGTTTATCCCCGGCGACCTTCCATGCAGCCCATTTCCATTGGTGTCGATTTCGGCACCAGCAATACCGTTATTGCCGTGGTGGGCGCAGATCTCGGCTCGACCGTGCTCAAAGTGCCTTCTCGGGCAGGCGAGGGCACGGCATTGCCGTCGATTCTGTGTTTCCGGCCCGCCGAACCGAATCCGCGCGATCGTCCGATCAGCAGTGCGGGTGCAGACGCAATCGCCGACTACATTTCGCGCACCGGGCCGGCCAGGCTCGTGCAATCGATGAAATCGTTTCTGGGCAGCCGGGCATTCGTCGACACCAAGGTGTTCACACACACCTACACCCTCGAGTCGTTGATCGGCACACTGCTTGAGCACCTGTATGACGCGACTGGCGCGCGCGAGCTGCTGACCCAGGCGCCGCTCGTCATCGGCCGGCCCATCGAGTTCGCCGGCGCATCGCCCGACGATGAGCTTGCGCAAACGAGATTGAAAGCGGCGTTTGCGTTCGCGGGGCGCGAGGCGGATCGAATTGGAACGGAGCCTGAAGCGGCCGCATACGCGTTTGCGAGCCGCGCGCGTGGTCGTCACCTGGTGCTCGTCGCCGATCTCGGCGGCGGCACGAGCGACTTCTCGATCGTGGAAGTGAATGCTGAAGGGGCGCAGCCGAAGCTCACGCCGCTGGCGCAGACTGGTGTCGGCATTGCCGGCGATCGTTTCGATTATCAAATCGTCTACAACGCCGTGTGTCCGGCCCTCGGCATGGGCTCGCAGTTCCAGCCCGAAACCAAGAAGCTGCCGATTCCTTTGTGGATCTACGCCAACTTTGCGAGCTGGCATCAGCTGTCGATGATGAATAACCGCCAGACGTTACGACACATCACTGACATTCTGCGCACGGCTGTCGATCAAGAGGCGTTCGAAGGGTTGGTGCACGTCATTCGCAACGAGGAAGGCTTCACGTTGTTTCAAGCCGTCTCGCGAGTGAAACAAACGCTCACGGCGCAGGACAGCGCGCGGCTCAGCTTCAAGGCAGGCCCGATCGAGATCGATCGCACGGTCGCGCGCGCCGAATTCGAACAATGGATCGCCGATGATTTGTCGCGCATCGAGGCGACGGCGGACGAGGCCGTCCGAACCGCTGGCGTGAATCCTGCGAATCTCACTCGCGTTTTCATGACGGGCGGCACCGCTTTGGTGCCAGCAGTGCGCGAGTTGTTCGCGAGGAAATTCGGAGCGGACAAGCTGATCGGCGGCGACGAGTTCTCCTCGGTCGCCCAGGGTCTGGCGCTGATGGGTGTGCCGCGCTGACACTCTGTAAAAACAGCCCTCCACTGTGAGTGATCAGGGGCAAGTGAGCCGAATCTGACGGTTGTACTCGCCCGCGACTCCCTGGGGCACGCTACACTCGTGACCCGTGCTCGCGTTGGGAAGACACCGTTGATTGCTCTGATTGGCATCGATGTCGATGGCACCTTGATCGGCAGCTCCGGCGAGGTGCCGGGCGTTATCTGGCAGCTCGCCGCTGAGGCGCGCGCCAAAGGAATTCATCTCGCGCTGTGTTCGGGCCGCCCCGCGTTTGGCGTAGCTGCCGAGTATGCGCGTCATCTCGATGACGATGGCTGGCACATCTTTCAGAATGGTGCGAGCGTCGTGAACCTCGCGACTCACGAGTCGCGCTCCACGCCACTTCCTGAAGGATCCGTTCGCGGCCTGATCTCACTTGCACGCGAAACCGGTCACGTGCTCGAGTTGTATGGCGATGACGACTACACCGTCGAGAGCCAGGCGCCGTGGGCGAAAGAACATGCCGAACTGCTCGGCCTGCCTTTCAACCCGCGGCCGTATGAAACATTGTCGCCGCCGCTGGTGCGCGCGCAGTGGCTGCTCTCGCCCGAAGACGCCAAGCGAGTCGTCGCGCCTCCGGATCTCGAGATGGCTGACTCGAGTTCGCCGCTCATGCCTGACGTTCGATTCATCGGCTTGACCCGTCACGGCGTGAGCAAGGGCGCTGCCATGCGTGAGATCGCCGCTGCGTATCGCGTCGACCTGCGTGACGTTATGTATGTCGGCGACTCGGGCAACGATCTGTCGGCCTTGCGTGTCGTCGGCCATCCCATTGCGATGGGCAACGCCGATCCTCAGGTCATCGCGGCAGCCGAGCGCACCATCGGGCATGTCGATGAGGCCGGGCTCGCGGACGCGCTCAAGCTCGCCATCGGCAGCAGGTAACCTGACACTCGCGGTAAGATTGGCGTTTTCTCCACGATAGGTGGGCGCCATGACTTCGAGTTCGAGCCATCCGCAGCGCACGGGCGGGCAACTCATTGTCGATCAACTGCTGACGCACGGAGCCGAGCTTGCTTTTTGCGTGCCCGGCGAGAGTTATCTGCCGGTGCTCGACGCGCTGTATACCGTGCGCGATCGCATCAAGCTGATCACCTGTCGCCATGAAAACGGCGCGGCCAACATGGCCGAGGCTTATGGGAAGCTGACCGGCAAACCCGGCATCTGCCTGGTGACACGCGGGCCAGGCGCAACCAACGCTTCCATCGGTGTACACACTGCCTTCCAGGATTCGACGCCGATGATTCTGCTCATCGGCCAGGTGGGCACCGACTTCATGGAGCGCGAGGCGTTTCAGGAGATCGACTATAGGCGCATGTTCGGTCCGATGTCGAAGTGGGTGGCGCAGATCGATCGCACCGATCGCATTCCCGAGTTCATCGCGCGCGCCTACCAGGTGGCCACCAGCGGACGCATGGGGCCGGTGGTGCTGGCGCTTCCAGAAGACGTGTTGAGCGGAACCGCTGCCGTCGCGGATGCGCGGCCGTGGCAGCGGATCGAGTCTGCGCCGTCGCCAGAGGCGCTCAGCCAGTTGTCGCAGATGCTCGGCGAAGCGCAGCGGCCGTTCCTGCTGGTCGGCGGCAGTGGCTGGGACGAAGCGGCTTGCAAACAATTGCAGCGTTTTGCCGAGACACAGCACATCCCGGTGGGATGCGAGTTTCGCTCGCAGGATCTATTCGACAACGCGCATCCCAATTACGCGGGCGATGTCGGCATCGGTATCAATCCAAAGCTGGCCGAGCGCGTGAAGGCATCCGATCTGCTGATCGTGCTCGGCGCGCGGCTTGGTGAGATCACGACCAGCGGCTATGGGCTGATTGCCGGTCCAGTTCCAGCGCAGCGACTCGTGCACATTTATCCAGAAGCGGACGAGCTCGGTCGCTTCTATCACGCCGAACTGATGATCAACGCCACCATGCCCGCCATGACGCGAGCGTTGGCGGCGTTGCCCAAGGTTACGCGCGATGAATCGAAGGCGCAGGTCGCGGTGGCAAACTCGGAGTATCGAGCGTGGCAAGGGCGCAAAGAGATTCCGGGCAAGGTGCAGATGTGGGACGTGATTCAGCATATGGATCGCGTGCTGCCGCCGGATGTCATCGTCACTAACGGCGCGGGCAACTACACAACTTGGGCGCATCGCTTCCATCGCTACCGCGGTTTCCGGACGCAGCTGGCGCCGACATCCGGTGCGATGGGCTACGGCGTGCCCGCCGGCATCGCGGCCAAAGCTTTGTATCCGACCCGCACCGTCGTCACATTCGCGGGCGATGGTTGCTTTCTGATGACGGGCCAGGAACTGGCGACCGCGGTTCAATATCAACTCAATGTCATCGTCATCGTGGTCAACAACAATATGTACGGCACGATCCGGATGCACCAGGAACGCGAATATCCGGCTCGGGTGTACGGCACGTCGCTCGTGAATCCGGACTTCGCGGCGTTCGCCACGGCGTTTGGAGCTCACGGTGAATTGGTGGAGACGACCGAGCAATTTGGACCGGCGTTGGAGCGCGCCATGAAGGCGGGCAAGCCGGCATTGATCGAAGTACGCATCGATCCGGAAGCGATCACGCCGAACGCCACGCTGCAGTCGATTCGCAACGCCGCGCAGAAGTCGTAAGCCATTCGAGCAGGAGCCACGATGCTATACCTGATCCTGGGACTGGTGATCTTTCTCGGCGTGCACTCGGTGGAAATCGTCTCGCCGACGTTCCGCAGCAGGGCGGTCGCGAAGCTGGGCGAAAAGCCGTACAAGGGCATCTACTCGCTGCTGTCCATCCTCGGGTTCGTGCTGCTGGTGTGGGGTTACGGCGTTGCTCGCCAGGATCCGATCCTCGTGTATGCGCCGCCGCTGTGGATGCGGCATCTTGCTTTGCTATTGATGCTGCCGGTGTTTCCGTTGCTGCTGGCGGCTTATCTGCCCGGGCGCATCAAGGCAGCAGTGAAACATCCGATGCTGGCCGCGGTAAAAGCGTGGGCGTTCGCGCATTTGCTCGCCAATGGCATGTTGGCGGATTTACTGTTGTTTGGCGGCTTTCTGCTCTGGGCCGTGGCGGATCGTATTTCAGTCAAACGTCGCGCCGTGGTCCGGCCGGTGCCCGGGCCGCCGCCGGGAAAGTACAACGATCTCATCGCCGTGGTCGGTGGTCTCGCGTTGTATGTCATCTTCGTATTCTGGCTGCACACATGGCTGATTGGAGTGCCGCCGCTGGCGATGTGAGTCGTGAAGACATTGCTCAGCTTTGGCATCTTCGTCGCGGTCGTCTATGTCGGCTTGTGTGCCGTGCTGTTCTTCTTTCAGCGCTCGATGATCTATTTCCCGCAGCCACGGCCGCACGGTAAAACATCGGCGACGCTGCCGTTATCCGTGCAGGGGGCGGAGCTGGTCATCAGCGTTCGCGCGCACAACGGGCCGAACGCCATCGTGTACTTCGGCGGCAACGGCGAGGACGTGACGTACAACCTGCCGTCGTTCTCCGACGCCTTTCCCGACCACGCGCTGTATCTAATGAATTACCGCGGCTATGGCGGCAGCTCGGGGAGTCCCTCTGAAGCGGCTATTTCGCAGGACGCGCTGGCATTGTTCGACTACGTGCACGCTCGGCATCCCAACATCACCGTCATGGGGCGGAGCCTGGGTTCCGGTGTCGCCATACGGCTCGCCAGTCAGCGCCCGGCGACCAGGCTGGTGCTGATTACGCCGTTTGCCAGTATTGCCGAGCTTGCGGCCAGCCAGTTTCCGATGTTTCCCGTGAAGTGGCTGATTCGTGACCGATTTGAATCGTGGCGCCATGCGCCGCTCATCGATGTGCCGACGCTGCTGGTGGTCGCCGAGCACGATGAAATTATTCCACGCCCCAGCACGGACGCTTTGTATGCAGCCTTTCGGCCAGGCGTTGCGAGTCAGCGAATCATTCCGGACACCGGCCACAACACAATCTCTGCGACTCCGATGTATGTAGAGGCGTTGCAAACTGCGCTTGCTCAAAACAGCGAACAATGATTGAATGTTCGCTCTTCTCATTGGCCCGTCGCGAAGCAAGGAGGGCACCGATGATTCCATTCAGCATGCACCTCCCACCGGTACATACCCGCTAACTCCGGGCTCCCGGTAGAAAAACTGCGGCTTCATCCCCACGTGGGTCAATTCGGCCTGCTGGGCCCGCCGCCTCCGTCAGGCTCCATCGGCTTCGCAAGGACAGCGCGGTAATCGCGCTGGCTCATCATGGTCAAATCCCGCGTCGAGGGCTCGCAGGTCCTCCGTAATGTGCTTGTTTTCACGCTCCGGCATTGGGCCGAACGCAAGGGGCTCGTCATCCTCGTGGCTCTGGCCATGGTGCTGTCGACGGTCACTGAAGTGGTCGTGCCGGTGTATGCCGGCCGGCTCGTCGACGCCCTCGCGCAGGGGCGGGAATTTGCAGACGTCGCGCTTCACTCTTTCCTGGTCATGGCTGGGTTGGGTTTGGCGATGGTCGCGCTCCGGCATCTGGCCTGGTGGGCCATCGTGCCGCTCACGCTGGGCATGATGCGGAAAATCTCGCAGGGCGCCTTCCATCGCGTGCAACGTTTCTCGACGGATTGGCACAACAACAGTTTTGCGGGCTCCATCGTGCGAAAGATCACGCGCGGCATGTGGGCGCTCGACATGATCAACGATGTGCTGCTGCTGGCGCTGTTGCCGTCGTTGGTCGTGCTGGTTGGAACCGTGTTCCTGCTTGGCCAGCGTTGGCCGATCATGGGTGTAGTGATGGCGCTGGGCTCCATTGCGTACGCAATATTGACGGTGACGCTTGCAACTCGTCTCGTCGCTCCGGCGTCGCGCCTTTCCAATGCCCAGGACACGCGCATCGGTGGTGTGCTTGCCGACGCGCTCGGTGGGAACTCGGTCGTGAAATCCTTCGGCGCGGAAGCTCGTGAGGACGCGCGACTCAGCCGGGTCATGCACAAATGGTCGCGCCGTACGCATCGCACCTGGATGCTTCACACCTGGAGTGGCACGGGACAGCTGGCGCTGCTTTGGTTCGTTCGCTCGGCCATCACCGCGACTGCCTTGTGGTTGTGGTGGCAGGGACGCGCGACGCCAGGTGAGATCACCTATGTGCTGACGACGTACTTCGTCGTGCACGGTTATCTGCGTGATATCGGCCAGCACGTTCATCACCTGCAGCGTTCCGTGAACGAAATGGAAGAGATGGTTCAGCTGCACGCGGAGCCCATGGGTGTGGCGGATTCGCCAGGCGCTCGGCCGCTGCGTATCGATGCGGGCGAGGTGCGGTTCGATCATGTGACGTTCTGTTACGCCGGGCAGCACACGCCGCTGTATCGGGATTTGAACGTGCGGATCGCGCCGGGCGAGCGCATCGGTCTGGTCGGGCATTCCGGCTCGGGCAAGACCACGTTCGTGAAGCTGATCCAGCGGCTGTACGACGTGACCGAGGGTCGCGTGCTGATCGATGGGCAGGATGTTATGCACGCCACGCAGGAGTCGTTGCGGTCGCAGATCGCGATCGTGCAGCAGGAGCCCATCCTGTTTCATCGCAGCCTGGCCGAGAACATCTCGTATGCCCGGCCGGATGCCACGATGGAGGAGATCGAGCGGGCTGCTCGGCTGGCGAATGCTCACGACTTCATCGTGCGTCTGCCGCGGGGTTATCAGACCCTGGTCGGCGAGCGCGGTGTGAAGCTTTCGGGCGGTGAGCGGCAGCGTGTGGCGCTGGCGCGGGCGTTCCTGGCGGATGCGCCGATCCTGATTCTCGACGAGGCGACTTCGAGCCTCGACTCGGAATCCGAAGCGCTGATTCAGCAGGCCATGGATCGCTTGATGTCGGGCCGCACGTCCATCGTCATCGCGCACCGTCTGTCGACGGTGCGGGCGATGGATCGCATCCTGGTGTTCGAGCACGGCCGCATCGTCGAGGAAGGATCGCACGACGCGCTGCTACGCCGGTCGCACGGTCACTATCGAAGGCTGTTTGAAAGGCAGTCGGGTGGGGTTGTTGGGGTTTCGCAGGCTCGCGAAGCCAGCTAAAGAAGACCCTCGCCCCTGGCCCCCTCTCCCGATGGGAGAGGGGGAATTACATCTTTAGTTTTTCCCCTGCAGGGCTGGAGAAAAGATCGACTGCTGCGCAGCCAGTTCGGCGGGTCGCTCGAGCTATCTCAGAGATGGCTCGTAATCGCCGGCGCGTTGTTCCAGTTATCGTGCTTGCCGTCGACGTACACGACCGGCGCAGCCGCCAGCTCTTCTGGCGTCGCGTCTTCCAGGCAGCCCAGGTTCACGCCATAAACCCGCTGCCCATCGGGCGTGTTGCCGATGCCGAACGAGCGCACGCCGCAATGTTTGCAAAAGTAATGCTCGTTGCGGCGGGTGTTGAACAAATATTGGGTCAGCTCCGCCTCGCCCGCCAGCAGTCGAAACTGCTCCGGCATCACGATCGCCGGCCAGAACCGGTTCCTCGCGCAGATCGAGCAATTACAGCGATAAGTCGGCTGCGTGAGATCGATGTCCGCCTCGAACCGCACCGCCCCGCAATGACAGCTGCCTGAGTATGTTTTGAGCATGGGTCGACGATAGCATGTCGGAGCCAGCTCAAAGTATTAAGCTGCTTGAATCGCCGGTCACTGCCAAGGACAGCTCATGATCGACTTCATCTGGAATCTGTTCCAGGACTCCGACATCCAGCGCCTGCGGGCCGAGGCAGAACGACGCGGCGAGCACTCGAGCTCGATGCAAGAGCGTGCGGCCTCGACCGAAGCGCGGCTGCTCGAGCTGGAACGGCGGCACGAACAGCTGAAGCTGGTCACGTTGTCGCTGTGGCGCCTGCTGAAAGACAAGGTCGACCTCTCAGACGCCGAGCTCGAGAAATACGTGGCGAGCACGGATTTGCTGGATGGCGTCGCCGACGGGGCGGTGGACCTGAGCAAGGAATTGATCAAGTGCCGCCACTGCGACCACGTTCATCTCAACACTGCCGTGGTCTGTCCCTTCTGCGGCGCTCGCAGTTCGTCGCGCAACGCGTTCGATGTGACTTAACCGCTACGCGCGATCCACCCGGGCGGCGAAACAGCCCCATTTAGCATTGTGAACATGGAGGAAGGCGATGCCCGGCTTGGCGAACATCTGCTCGATGAGTTTTTCGATGGCGGTGCCGGGGGCCACGTCGGCAGCTTTCATCATGCCGCTGGCCTCGAAGGCGCGCACGGATAACAGGCGAGAACGCATTTGTTGAGGCACTTCGTCGATGGCGAGCCGGGCTTCGGTTGCGGCTTCGCGGACGTAGATGGCGTGACGTGAGCGGTAGGGCGTGGCGACGGGCAGGTGCTCGTAGTTCAGCAGGATCAGCTGCTCGCCGATCTCGGCATCTTGCAGGCTGACGCGGCAGGGAAAGCCGGGGCATTCATCGGCGGTTACCCGAAGCGCGCCTTGGCGTGCCAGTTCTTCATCGGACATCGAGAACAAGGGCGAGAACTGGCTCAGCGGCAGTCCAGTGATTTGAAAGCTCATGGTCGGCTCCGGGATTGGCGAACGAGTGCCTACCTTGCCGTCGCAGTCGTCGCGCGGCACTCCGCTTCTTGCCGACCTTTCTTCGGAGGCCGCCAGCCAGCGCCTGTTAAGATCGCCGCATGCACCCCCTTGCGATTGCGGCCGTGCTGCTCGCGGCGTTCACTCATGCCACCTGGAATCTGGCCGCCAAGCGCGCCTCGGGCTCGCGCCATTTCGTTTGGTTGTATTCGCTGGGATCGGTCGTGCTGTACGCGCCGGCGGTGATATGGGTGCTCTCGACCACTCAGCTACAGTTTGCAACAGCCCACTGGGTAGCGTTGTTGATGACGGGCATCCTGCACATGGGCTATTCGCTCACGCTGCAGGCGGGCTACAGAGTTTCCGATCTGTCGTTGGTGTATCCGCTGGCGCGTGGCACCGGCCCGTTGCTGTCATTCCTTGCGGCGACCTTCATTCTGCACGAGCCGGCCAATATCTTCTCCGTGCTCGGCGTGTTGCTGATCGTCGGCGGCATTCTGATGGTGTCCGGTCTTGCGAACGAAGCTCACAAAGCGCCGCGTGCCGGCATCGCGTTGGGCTTGCTGACCGGCGTGTTCATCGCCGGCTATACGATCAACGACGGCTGGGCGGTGAAGACGCTCATGTTGTCCCCGTTCGTGATCGACTTCACCGGCAACATGCTCCGCCTCACGGTGCTTGCGCCGATGGCGCTGAGAGATCCGCCTGCGCTGCTCGGCGAGTGGCGAATGTACCGTACGCCCATTCTCATCGTCGCGGTGCTCGGCCCGCTGGGTTACATCCTGGTGTTGTACGCGATGAAACATGCTCCCATCGGGCACGTCGCGCCCATGCGGGAGCTGGCGACGTTGATCGGAACCTACTTCGGCGCTCGTTTACTCAAGGAACAAGTGACGCCGATCCGACTGACGGGAGCCGTGCTCATCGTCACCGGCGTCATTGCTCTAGCGGTTACCGGCTAGCAGGTCGCCGCGGCAACTCGCGAGGCGCGCAGTCCTTTGAGCGCCAGCGCAGCTGCGAGCAGCGGCAATACCGCAGCGACCCAAGGCAGAGCCGGCAATCCGGGGCCATGATCGATCACGGTGCCGCCCAGCCAAGCGCCGAGCGCGTTGCCAAGATTGAACGCGCCGATATTGAAACTCGACGCGAGGCTCTGGCCGGCCCCGCTGGACTTCTCCAGCACCCACATCTGCAGCGGCGGCACCGTTGCGAATGACGCTGCGCCGAGCAGGGCGACGAAGATCACCATGGCGATGCTGTCATGAACGGCGAACGTCATCAGCCCCAGCACGGCCGCCAGCATGAGCAGCGAGCCGATCAGCGTTGCTTCAAGATATCGATCCGCCAGCTTGCCGCCGACGATGTTGCCGACGACCAGGCCGCCGCCGAAGACAAGCATCACCAACGACACAGCCCGCTCGCTGACGTGCGTGAGCTGAGTCAGCAGTGGCGCAATGTAGGTGAACACAACGAACATGCCGCCGAAGCCGAACACGGTTGTTAGCAATGCCAGCACGACGGGACCGCGGGCGAGCGCGCGCAGATCGCTGCGCCAGTTACCTTCTTCGATTTGTCCGGCGTCGCGAGGTACGAGCAAGGCGATGACCGCCAGTGCAAAAGCGCCGATGCCCACGACGGCCCAGAAGGTCGCGCGCCATCCGGCCAACTGACCGAGCCAGGTGCCGAACGGAACGCCGAGCACCGTCGCAATTGTCAGGCCAGTGAACATGATGGCGATGGCCGACGCGCGCTGTTGAGGCGCGACCAGTTGTGTCGCGACCACCGAGCCGACGCCGAAGAACGTGCCGTGCGCGAATGCGGTAAGCACGCGGGCGGCTAGCAATCCGAAGTAGGTGGGAGCGATGGCGCAAGCAAGATTGCCGATCGTGAAGATCGCCATCAACGCGAGCAGCGTCGCCTTGCGGGGCCAGCGAGCAGTGACCACCGTCATGATCGGCGCGCCGGCCATGACGCCGAGTGCGTACCCTGAGATCAACATCCCCGCGGCGGAGATGGACACGTTGAGGTCGCCGCTGACTTCCAGCAGCAGTCCCATGATCACGAATTCGGTGACGCCGATTCCGAAGGCGCCGACCGCGAGCGCATACAAGGCGAGAGGCATGACTGTCTCGAGGAGTTTTGAGGAAAGGCAATGATGCGGGCGGCTGCGATTGCTGATAAGAATGTCCGCGTACACGAGCGTCGTGCATTGAATGAACGAATCGGGCGGCTCCATGGACAATAGAACCGGCGAAATCGAAGCCTTTTTACGCAGTGTCGAGGGCGGCAGCTTCGCCGCGGCGGCCAAAGCCTTGCGGCAGACACCCTCAGCGGTGAGCCGTAGCGTGGCGCGGCTCGAAGCCCGGCTGGGAGTGCGGTTGCTGACTCGAACGACCCGCTCGCTTGCCGTGACCCCGGAGGGAGAAAAATTTCGGGTACAGGCGCAAAAGCTGCTGTTGGACCTGGATGAGCTGGAGCGTTCGTTCGCGACCGACAAGAGCGAGCCACGCGGGCGCTTGCGAGTGAGCGCATCGACGCCGTTTGGAATTCATCGGGTGATACCCGTGTTGCCGGAGTTTCTGCAGCGGTATCCGAAGATCACGGTGGATTTGGCGCTGACGGATGCGTTGGTCGATCTGGTCAGCGAACGCACCGATGTCGCGATCCGTCACGGCGCGTTGCGAGATTCATCGCTGCGGGCGCGCAAGCTGGGCAGCAGTCGCTGGCTCGTCGTCGCTGCGCCGGAATATTTGCAACGTCACGGTACGCCGCAGGCGCCGGCCGATCTGGATCGGCACAATTGCCTGAACTTCAACTACCGTCGCTCGATCGAAGGCTGGACCTTTCGTGCCGGCCAGCGGAGTAAACAAGTTCACGTCACGGGGAACTTCATAGCGAACTCCGGCGAGTCGCTGCGACTGATGTGCGTGGGCGGCGCCGGTGTGGCGAGGCTGGCGGATTTTCTCGTTGGAGCCGATGTGCGTGCTGGCCGGCTTGTGCCGCTATTGCAGGATTACATCAAGGCGGACAGCGAAGATATACATGCGTTGTATATCGGGCATGCGCGCCTGGCGGCGCGAGTCAGAGTCTTTATGGATTTCCTGGTCGAGCGAGTATCCATAGCAGACTGAGCCTGCGCCCCCTGCGCCCCCTGCGCCATCGATGCCATCGGCCCGGGCCGTTACTACTATACACATAGTATTATTCGTGTACTATGCACTTAGTAGTACGTCGAGGCGCTATGAAGATCTCTCTTGGCAGCAGGGAAAGCGAGGTGATGGACGTGCTGTGGCAGCGCGGGCCGTCGACAGTGAACGAAGTCTTGAGCGGCTTGAGCGCGAAGCTTGCGTACACGACTGTGCTCACGATTCTGCAGAATCTCGAGTCGAAGAAATGCGTGCGGCACGTTGCCGAAGGCCGGGCGCATCGTTACGAGGCGGCCGTCAAGCAAGCGGATCTGCGTCGAACGGCCGTGCGGCAACTCACAAAAAAGCTGTTCCGCGGCTCGTCCGAGTTGCTGCTCGCTCAGCTCGTAGACGACCACGAGCTCTCCAAGGATCAGCTGCAGCGTATTCAAGCGATTCTGGACGAAAACCGCAAAGCAGGCTCGAAAAGGAAGACATAAATGCTGAGTTGGATGCTCTATGCGACGCTCGTCGCTGGGATGGTCGGCCTGGCTGCTGTGGCCTGGGAGCGAGCCGCCTCGCTTTGTCGATTTGCTTCCCGATGGGCATGGGTTGCGGCACTGGCTTTGTCCGTCTCGATTCCGGTGGTACACACACTCGCACCGCTCCCCATGAGCGAACGATTTCTGGAAGTCGTGGGAACTTCATCGATCGGGAACCTCGATGCCGAGGTCTCGGCAGGTCCCTCGATGCAGGCGCCACTCAGCCAGAACGCCGGGGTGCAGGCGATCGACCAGTGGTTGGGCGCCGTCTGGCTGTGCTTATCGGCAACTGCCTCGATCATGTTCGCGCTCGGGCTTTATGCGGTGAGGCGGGAGCAGCGGCTTGGGACTGTCGCCGTCGTTGCGGGCTGCCCAGTCGTGATGACGGAAAACCTTGGACCCGCCGTCATCGGCCTCACCAACCCGACGATTCTTCTTCCGGGATGGATACGCCAGATGTCCGCCCGCCAGCGTGAAATGGTGATAGCGCACGAGCTGCAGCATGTCCAAGCGAAAGATCAATGGCTGATCGGCGCAGCAATTTGCGTACTGATGATCTTTCCCTGGAACGTTGCTCTCTGGTGGCAACTGAAACGCCTGCGATTGGCAATCGAGTTGGATTGCGATCAGCGCGTGCTGCGAGCTCAGTTCGGACCCAATGAATATGGTCAGGCACTTCTCGATGCAGCGTCGCTAGGAGCGCGCGACACAGTTGTCGTTCCGGCGCTGATCGAGTCAGCATCGTCCCTGGAGAAGCGGATTCGAACGATGCTCCGTTCGCGCGCGCCGCACGACAAACCCGCGATTGTGATTCTTGCGCTCGCGTCTCTGGCGATCTGCGCGACTGCTGCAGCGTTGAATCCACCTGCTGCCCGGCCGTGGACGCCGCATCCAACCGCAGGATCGGTCATTGCCGCACCTCGCGTGCTCTCTCCGCAGCATGAGCTGGAAGTACAGTGGCAGTCGCTCGTGCAGGCTATCGCGCATTTCGAGCCGGGCGTATTGAACGCCGACCGGTCCAGGACTCCATATATTTTCATCGCTGCGGACAATGACGGTCGCGTCGTTCGCCATCATCTCGAGTTTCGGCCTTCATGGCAGAGAGACCCGATTTCCAGCGATGAATTGCAAAACATGTTCGCAGCGCTCGCTGGCGAGCCAACGGCTGCTAGCGCCGTGTTTCTGCAGCTGAGGTTGGGCTCGAGGCGCTTTGGTCCGAACCCGGCGCTGGTAATTCTGGGCGTGAATCCAGGCGGCAAGCCGATCGACGTAGCGGCCCCGGCTATCGATATGTCCGCGATCCGACGCGACCGTAACTGGCTGGAAGCCTTTCTGATCAGGAAGACGGAAAACGAACGCGCCGTGATAAAGCTAGCCGATCCGGCGGCGATCGACGTTGGGCTCACCCAGGGAACGGAGCTGTGGATGGCGTTGAGCGCCGAGGGGGAATTCGTTCGCGGAGGGCGGCGAAACATCATCACCGATCCGAACGAGTCGCGACGCTTCGTCGAGAACGCTCTACTGGGGGCGCGCATCGGCGATGTCGTGCGCGGCACGGCCGTGAGGGATGCCGCCGGGAATCGCGTTACAGTAGCTTGGCACTGGTTGCAGCAGTAGCGCCCCAGGGCAACGTTGTATCCAATACGCTCGCATTAAAAACGTTTCATCCGCGCCCATGCCTGTCGTCAAGGCCGCCAGCGGGCAAACCTCTTTCTAAACGGCTGCGCCGTGGCCACAATGCGCGCTTGCCATGGCCATGGCGTTTTGAATGAGGTTCGAAGTGAAGTCCAGCTCGCTCCTGAAGAATTATGTCGCCGCGCTCATCGGCTGTGCCGCGATGAGCTTTGCGGTCGGGGCTACGGCGTCCGGCAAGCCGGCGGTGGATCAGGCGCTGCACGATCAGGCGCTGGCAATCCTGCAGAAGTCGATCAGTTTCCGGACCGTGGAGGGCGCGGGGCAGGTGCCGGCCTATGCCGAGTATCTGAAGAGCGTGCTGGTCGAAGCCGGCTATGCGCCTGGCGATATCGAGATCGAGCCGGTTGCGAACACGGCTACCTTCGTCGCCCGCTACAAAGGCGCCGACAGCAAGAAGAAGCCGCTGCTGGTCATCGGTCACATGGATGTCGTCGAAGCGAAGCGCGAGGACTGGCAGCGCGATCCGTTCACGCCGGTGCTCGAAAACGGCTATGTGTTCGGCCGCGGCTCGGTGGACAACAAGTTCGAAGTGTCCATGATCGTCGCGACCATGGCGAACCTGAAGCGCCAGGGCTGGAAGCCGAAGCGCGACGTGATCCTGGCGTTTTCCGGCGACGAAGAAACGTCGATGGCCAGCACGCGCAAGCTTGCTGCGCAGTTCAAGGATGCGGAGCTGGCGTTGAACGGCGATGCCGGCGGCGGCCTGCTCTCCGAAGAGGGCCAGCCGGTTGTATACGGCCTGCAGGCGGGCGAGAAGACCTATGCGGACTTCAAGCTGACCGTCACCAATCCCGGCGGACACTCCAGCCGCCCGGGCAAGGTGAACGCCATCAATCAGCTGGCCGCAGCACTGGATCGTATCGGCAAGTATCAGTTTCCGGTCATGCGCAACGAGCTGACCACGGCCTATTTCAAAGCGAGCCTGCCGAAGTTGTCCGGACCGACGGCCGAAGCCGTCAAACGGTATCTGGCGAACCCAGAGGACGCACAGGCGATCGCAACCTTGTCCGATGACCCAAGTTACATCGGCCAGCTGCGCACCACTTGCGTGTCCACGATGATCGAAGGCGGCCACGCCACGAACGCGCTCCCGCAGAAGGCGGTTGCCAACATCAACTGCCGTATCTTCCCCGGCACGCCGGTGGCGGAAGTGCAGAAGACGCTCGGCGAAGTCGCGGCCGATGCGGAAGTGAAGATCACGCAGGTGACCACCGGCTCGGTTGCGAGCGACGCGTCCCCCTTGCGCAAGGATGTGATGGCCGCTGTGACCAAGGCGGTGCACGCCAACTATCCGGGCTTGTCGATCGTGCCGTCGATGTCGGCCGGCGCGACCGACAGCATGCACTTCCGTGCGAACGGTGTGCCGAGCTACGGCGTGTCGGGCCTGTTCATGAAGGACTCGGATGAGTTCTCGCACGGTCTCAATGAGCGCGTGCCGGTGTCGTCCATCGACGGCGCACTCGCGCATTGGAACAGCGTGTTGAAGGACCTCGCTCGCTGATACAAACGCGCGAGTCCGTCAGTCGGTGACGGGCTCGCGCGTCGCGACCGGTGTTTCATTCTTAGCCGTGAGTGCGTGCCCATCCCCGGCGCGCAACGTCCAGAAGCTGAGCGACGACACGATCGTTGCGACGCCTAAAGTAATGAACGCCGCGTGCAGCGCGTTCGTGACCGCGATCTGATCGGTCTGTGGCAAGCCTCCCAAATACCAGCCCGTCAGCAACGAGCCGCAGGCCAGACCGAAGCTCATCGACAGCTGCTGCGTGGTGCTGGCGATGGTGTTCGCCATGCTCGAGTTACGCGCGTCGATATCGGCGAAGGCGAGCGAGTTCATGCTGGAGAACTGCATCGAGTTGCCCGATCCCACCAGGAAGCTCAGCAGCACGATCACGACGATGGGCGTGCTCTGATCGGCCAGCGCGAACAAGCCAATGATCACGCCCATCACCATCGTGTTCACGATCAGAATGCGTCGATAGCCATAGCGTCGCAGCAGATGCGGCGAGATCGCTTTAACAGTCATCGCGGCGATGGCCGAAGGCATCATCATCAGGCCCGACTGCCACGCCGGCATGCCCATGCCGAGCTGATAGAACAGCGGCAGCAGGAAAGGCAGGCCGCCAATGCCGAGTCGCGTGACGAGCCCGCCGAGCACCGAAACCCGGAACGTCCGCACCTGGAATAGTCGCAGACTCAGCAGCGGATGCTCGGTGCGATTCGCGTGCAACCCATAAGCGCCGAGCAGCGCGAACGACAGCAAGAAAAGAATCGCACTCGAAGTCACATCGAGCCGATGCTCGCCGAACACTTCGAGCAGCCATGACAACAGCGCCGCGCCCGAGCTGAACAGCACCAGGCCGATCACATCGAGCGGTCGGGGCGAGTCGCTGCGGTATTCCGGCATGTAACGGCGGCTGAGCCACAGCGCCGCGAAGCCCACCGGCACGTTGACGAAAAAGATCTCGCGCCACGACCACCAGTGCACGATCAATCCGCCGACCGTCGGGCCCAGCAGCGGGCCGATCAATGCCGGGATGATCACGAAGTTCATCTTGTCGAGCAGTTGTGATTTCGGAAACGTCCGCACGATCGCGAGCCGTCCAACCGGTGTCATCATCGCGGCGCCGAGGCCTTGCAGGATGCGAGCGGCGACGAGCATCGGCGCGTTCAGCGACAGGCCGCACATGATCGAAGCCAGCGTGAAGATGGCGACGGCCGAGATGAACAACTTCCGCGTGCCGAAGCGATCGGCCAGCCAGCCGCTCACGGGAATGCCGACCGCTAGCGCCAGGATGTAGCTGGTGACAATGGCTTTGAGGCTGAGCGGGGTGACATCGAGACTGCGCGCCATGCTCGGCACGGCCGTATTCACGATGGTCGAGTCGAGCGTTTCCATGAACAGCACGACGCCGACCAGCCACGGCAGGTAACGTTGGACGTCGGATGAGGGCGCGGTGCTCACATGCGCGGCGTGCGCTTACTCGCTGGGATCGATTTGTCTGGCAGCGTCGCGAATGGGTTGGGCTGAGCTGGGGCGCACGACGCGCGCGACCTCAGTGCCGTCCTTCATGAAGATCAGCGTGGGCCACAGCTTGACGCGGAACGACCGGCCGAGCGGTCGGCCGGGGCCATCTTCGATCTTCAGATGCCGCAGGTCGGGATGGGCGGCCAGGCCTTGTTCGATGTGCGGCTGGGCGGCTGAGCAGAAGCCGCACCAGTTGGTGCCGAACTCGATGACGGTCGCGCCCGGCAAGGCATCGACTTCAGTGCGCGACGGCGCGCTCTCGGTATAGGCGCTCATGGCGCCGAATTCTAACCAGCCGACCTCGCCGTCGTAAGTCGGCTTTTCGGCGCGTTACTGCTGCTTATCGCTCACCCAGTTGCCGATGTCGGCGTCCAGGCCCTCGCCGCCTTCCTGGTTGTCGGCGCCGTAGGTGAACAGGTCGAACTCTTTGCCGTGCGTGCCCGGGTAGACGTAGCGATAGTCGTTACCCCAGGGATCCTTGCTCGCAGTCGAGTCGAGGTAGCCGCCTTGCTTCCAGTTGCGCACGCTCGAATCGTTGGGCTTCTCGTACAGCGCCTTGATGCCCTGTTCGGTGGTCGGATAACGGAAGTTATCCATGCGATACAGGTTGAGCGCGGTTTCGATGGTGCGGATGTCGCTGGACACCTTGGTCAGCTGCGCATCGTCGATTCGACGCATCACGTTCGGCGCGACGATCGCGGCCAGGATGCCGAGAATCACCACGACGACCATGATTTCGATGAGCGTAAATCCGCCGCTGCGCTGGAATTTTTGGGTTGATTTCATTGCAATCTCGCTGCGCTGTATGACATGCCGACTGCCGTGTCGGGCCGCGCGGATCATATCTGGATGGCCCGTGTCCGCAAACTGGGGACTGCGGATACCCGCTGTCTCCGAGCGGATTAGATGGGGGATCTGGCCGCGAGTTCGAACTCGCTCGCGGCGCAGATTCACTGCAATGTTACTGCGGCGGTTCCTGACCCGGCTGAGGGTCTTCGAGGGGGTAGGTCTGCACGCCGCTGGGAGCCGAGCTGCTGGCCGTGGAAGCCGGCGGTTGAGTCGGGGTCGCGGGCGGCGGGGTGGTCGCCGGGGCGGCCGGCACATTGCCGCTGGCCGAACGCTGCACGGCTGCGACGAACTGATCCGCCGGGGCCGGTGCGCTCGGCGCGTCGGCACGGATGATCTCGCTGGCCAGGATGCCGGGCTTCTTATAGAACGATTCGTTCGAGGAGCTATCGATGGTGATGGCCGAGCCGTCGAGCGCGACACCTGCGAACAAGCCGCTGGCGCGCGAATATGAATACACCTGCGCGGTCAGCCCGATATCGGTTGCCGCCGAGCTCTGCCGGCCGACCGGACCCGCCGCGACCGACGCGTCCGCGCCCAGCGTGACCTTGCCGCCGACGATGCCTTCGATGCTTTGCTTTGAGGTGAAAACGAGCACGACGTCGGCGGACTGCACGCCGACCTGGAAGCCGAAGCTGCCGCCAGTCAGGTTGATGAAAATCGGATTGCTCCACGCGCCGGTGTCCTTACGAACGACCAACACGCCCTTGCCGCGACGACCGCCGATGCCGAGACCGACCTTGATGACGGTGGGGATGACGGCAACGGCGTAAGCGCGCTCCATCAACCAGGTAGGAATATTTTGCTCGGGCATGCTCATCAGCTCGCTCAGCACCTGTGTCGAGGTGAGCAGCCGTGCCTCCTGGCGCTCGCCAGCAACAGCACCGGCGGTCATGGCGCAGGAAAGCAGAAGCACCGCGAGCTTGGTCGCGAACAGGTTGGATCGTGTGCGCATCGTTGGCGTCACTCCTACAAACGAGTCAGTCTCGTAATGAGACTTTAACAGAAGCGGTGGGTTCAAGCCCGAGGCGGATTCTTGGCGATTTAATTCGAGCGGGCTTGCGGCGTCTTGGCAGGCGCGGCGCCGCTGGTGGCGAGCATCAGGTCGTTGAGCTTTTCGCGCTGACCATTGGCGATATAAAAGTGCTCGACGCGTTGGCGCGCCTTGATGCGCACGTCGCGATCGGCGCTGTCGTCGGCGGCGAGCTCTGTGTACGCGCGCGTCAAGTATTGTTCCGCCTCGCGCATGCGGCCTTGCTTGTAGAACACTTCGCCGAGCGCGCTCGCCGAACGGGCGGCACGCCAGGCCGGCGCATCGGTGCGCTTCCAACGATTCATCGCCGCCGTCAGCGTCCCTTCGGCATCCGCCAGGCGGTTGGTCTCGAGCAGCACTTCACCGAGCAGATGCTCGGCCGAGCACACGTATTGATGATCGGCCGGGCGCGTCTTCGCCAACGTGTCGAGCGAATGACGCAATTCGCGTTCGGCTTCTGTGTACTTCGCGCGACGCATGAGCACCGAGGCATAGGCCGTGCGGAAATATGGCGTGTACGCGTGCTCGGCGCCGAGCGCGTTGACTGCGGAGCTCAGCGCCTCGGCGGCGAACTGTTCCGACTCGGCCAGCTGGCCCTGCGCTCGACGAATCTGCGACAGCGAGTCGAGCACTTCGGCCACCTGGCGGCTGTTGTTGCCGAACAGGATGCGCTGCTTCTCCAGTGTGCTCTCGAACATCACGCCCGCTTCGTTGATATGGTTCTGCATCAGCAACGCTTCGCCGAGCCGCGTTTCGGCGAGCACGCGATCGGGATGCAGATCGTTGGCCGTCAGGCGGAAGATATCCACGGCCTGGCGCGTCACGCGCTCCACCGACGGAATGTCGTCCATCCACATGAACACCAGCGACAGGTCGAGCAGCACGACCGCGACTTCCTGATCGTTAGGGCCGCGCACCTGACGATTCAACGCCAACGCGTGTTCGAACGATTGCCGCGAGCGGCTGACATCGCCGCTGGCAAATTCCACGCGGCCGCGATTGGTCAGCAAGGTCGCGTAGGTCGGAGTGCGTTGACCGCCGATGCGATCGCAAAGGGCCAACGCTTCGTTGATGACGCGCGCCGAGCCGTTCATGTCGCCCAGCGCTCGCAGCGTGATTGCGAGCTCGGACATGTCTTCGGCAGCCGGCAGGCCGCCGCTGTTCGGCATTTGCCGGCGCAGGTGTACGGCATCTTCCAGATAACTCAGCGAACGTTCCGGATCGCCGCTGCGCCGGAACGCCCGGCCGATGGAGGCGAGCAGCCGCGCGCGAACCTCGGGGCGCATGCCTTTATCGGCTCGCACCTGCATGCCCGACTGTTCGAGCAGCTGCCGTGCGGTGATCTCCTTGCCCTGCGCCTTGAACGGCTCGGCCGCGGAGAACACATCCAGCATGAATTCGGACACGGCCTGGGCCGATTTGCTCTCGTTCGCGGCCCGGTCGCGCTCGGCGGCGATGCGCTGGTTCTGAATCGACATCGCGACGGCGAACACAACGATGACAACGATGAGAAACGCGCCCGCCGACACACCGAACGCATGACGACGCACGAAACGCTGCGAGTAATACAGCCAGTTGCCCTGGCGTGCGACGACCGGCTCGGCCGACAGATAACGGCGCACGTCGGCGGCCAGCTGTTCGACGGAGCCATAGCGATGCTGCGGCTCTTTGCGAAGCGCGCGCATGACGATGGCATCGATGTCGCCGAGCAGGCGCTTCTGCAATCGATCCGGCTGCAGGCCGCGAGCCAGCGCGATGGCCGCGATGGCCGATTCGCCTTCCGCGGCCTCGGCCGCTTCCATCGCTTTCTTGACCGCGGTGCTCGGGCGCTGCGGATCGCTGATACAAATGGAACGTTCCAGCTCGAGCTGGCTGGCCGAGGAGGGCACGGTGTACGGCCGCAGCCCGGTGAGCAATTCATATAAAACGACGCCGAGCGCATAAACGTCGCTGGCGGTGGTGACCTGACGGCCGAGGATCTGTTCGGGGCTGGCGTATTCCGGCGTCAGCAGCCGGTCGTTCATGCGCGTCAGCGCCAGCATGGCGGCCGCATCGCCGGTATCGAGCAGCTTGGCGATGCCGAAATCCAGCAGTTTCGGCGAGCCTTCGGCGGTCACCAGGATGTTGGCCGGCTTCAGGTCACGATGCACGATCAGGTTCTGGTGCGCGTACTGGACGGCGTTGCAAATTTCCAGAAACAACTTCAGCCGCGCGTGCAGATCGAGCTGCTGGCGATCGCAATAACGATCGACGGGCTCGCCGTGCACGTATTCCATGACCAGGTACGGCTGGCCGTCCTTGGTTTCGCCGGCATCGAGCAGCCGGGCGATGTTGGCGTGATTCAGGCTGGCGAGAATCTGCCGTTCGGCGCGAAACCGCAGGCCGAGGTCGCCATGAATGGGGGCGTTGTCGACGATCTTGACCGCGACCTGCGCCGAATACTGGCGATCGGCGCGCTCGCCTAAATAAACGGTGCCGGTGCCGCCGTGGCCGAGGATGGATGCGAGTTTGTAATTGCCGATGACGCGGCCGACCAGCGCTTTGCGCCGGTCGCGGGTGGTGGCGTCGATGGCGGCGCCGAGGGCGTGGGTCAGCGGGCCGGTGGACTGGCCGACATCGCAGGCGAGCAGCTCCAGCAGCTCGTTTTTCAGGTCTTTGTCGTCGCCGGTCTCGGCGCCGATGAAAGCTTCACGTTCGTGTTCCGGCAACTCGACGGCGCGGGAGAACAGATCCTGCAACCGCTCCCAGCGATCGTCGACTGTCTTCCCTGGTTGTCCGGTCGTCATGAGGCTTCGGGTTCGCGATTCCGTTGCGGTCGGATCTGGCGCAGGATCCAGGCCTTCGCGAGCCGGATCTCCCGGTCGACGGTGGCCTCGGACACCTTCAGGGTCTCGGACAGCTCCTGATAGGTGAGGCCGCCGAAGTAGTGCAGCTCCACCATCTCCGCGAGGCGCGGATTGTTGCCGGACAGGCGCTGCAAGGCCTCGTCGATTTCCAGCACGTCGATATCGCCCGCGGTCGCGGGGCCGAGATCGAGCACGTCCATGTCGAAGTCGTTCAGCGAGCCCGTGGTGGTGCCGCCGCGTTTGTCACGAAACCGGCTCTTGGCGTGATCCACCAGAATACGGCGCATCTGCCGCGCGGCCACAGCGAAGAAATGAGCACGGTCCTGCCACGAGACATTCATCTCGACGAGCTTGACGAATGCCTCGTGCACGACGGCGGTGGCCTGCAGGGTGTGGCCCGGGCGCTCGCGTTTCATATAGCGGCGAGCCCGGTTGCGCAGCTCCTCATATATGAGCGGCGTCAGTCGTTCCAGGGCGCGAGTGTCCCCTGACTGCCACGCAGACAACAGCCGTGTCACTGCCTGGCGGTCGGGCGGTGGAATGGCCGCTGCGATTGTGTTGCTCAGTTGCGGGTCTCCGATTCGGGGCCTGTCTGTTCTTCCAACCGAAAAACGCCACGGCGTTTTCGACGGGTTCTCTAGTTTACGGGCTCGAGTGCGACAGTTTCTCACCTGGCGCCCCGGCTGTACCGCGTCGCTAAGCCAAAACCGCCTTACGGCCGTCCCTGAATCCGGCCCAACCGATTGATTTGCGGGATGTCCCGAAATTGCGGTTGAGCGATGTACTGATTGTTCCTTTTTTCTTCCGCTTGTCCAGGGGGCTGTGACGGGATTCTCAAGGGGACATCGCTTAACTCAGTGATCGAGCCAGTGCGACTGGCGTTTTTTAGCACTTTTCCCGGGAGGGGTTGTTGTCATGCGTAACGTATTTGCAATTTCGATGGCGGTGGCGGGCGTTCTGTTTGCTTCTAACGCGAGCTCTGGCGCGCAGCTGGCGGACGGCGATACGGGCGGCAAGCGCCCGGTATTTAACATTGTCGACGGCGACACGGGTGGCAAGCGTCCGGTCCTGGCCGATGGCGACACGGGTGGCAAGCGCCCGGTATTTAACATCACCGACGGCGACACCGGAGGCAAGCGTCCGGTCTTGACCCTGGCCGACGGCGATACCGGCGGCAAGCGGCCGGTATTCAACATCGTCGATGGCGACACCGGCGGTAAGCGCCCGGTGCTGGCCGACGGCGACACGGGCGGCAAGCGTCCGGTGCTGAACCTCACCGACGGCGATACGGGTGGCAAGCGCCCGGTGCTGGCGGACGGCGATACAGGTGGCAAGCGCCCGGTGCTGAACCTCACTGACGGCGACACCGGCGGCAAGCGTCCGGTGCTGGCCGATGGCGATACCGGCGGTAAGCGCCCGGTGCTGAACCTGGCCGATGGTGACACCGGCGGCAAACGCCCGGTGCTCGCTTAACAAACGAATCCTATTCGCAAGTTTGAATTCGCGTTGGAGATAGAGATGACAAAGCGTCGTATCGCCCTTGGCGCCGCCATGTTGCTCACGCTCGGCACCGCAGTGGCCAGCACGTTTCTGTACGGCCACGAGCAGGCCGCGATGGTCGAGCAGCCGATCACGTTGCCTTCCGACACAACCACCTCGGCAGCAGGCTCGAGTGTCTCGACCGTGACTGCGGAGCAGATCGCGATGTGGAAGGCCACTGCCGCATCGACTGACTACGAAGCTCTGAAAGCGCCGATCTAACTTACCGGCGCAACACTGGCGTGCGACCGGTTCCCTCCCACCGGTCGCACGCTGTTTGCCGCTCGATGCACACAGGGTGGGAAGGCAGGCTGTCAGTCGTCTGCGTACGGATACAAGGCGTCGACGGCGTTGTCGTCGCCTACCGACAGACCTTTGAAATGTGCGGCAAGTCACAGGCCCGTCGCGTTTTTGCGCCGCTGGCATCACACTTCGTTCGTTGACATATTTGCGCTGCGTATAGCACCCTAGCTGGCGTTGTCAGAGGTGTAGCCACGCTCGTGTCAGGGGCCACCTTAAGCAAGGGCAAACTCACCGAAAGGTGGGGACGCAAAGCCACCGGTCTAAGGGAATTGATCCTAGGACAGCGGGGTTGCCAGCGCCGGCCTCTCATTCATTGTGGAGGCGCCGATCGGCTGCCTCACCGCGTGTCCGGCGACGAATAAAAGTTCGATGTCACAGTCCTCACAAGCTCGCTTGCCGCTCCAGGCTGCCGCACGGATGCCACGCTTTGCATTGCTGGCGTTGTTGCTGCTCGGGCCCGCTGTGTGCGTGCCGGCAACCCAACTAGTCGGCCAGCCCGCGCCGGACTTTGCACTGCGTTCGTGGGACGGCGCGAACATGCGCCTGTCCGAACACTCCGGCGAAGTAGTGCTGATTAACTTCTGGGCAACCTGGTGCGGGCCCTGTCGCCAGGAGATGCCATTGCTCGATGAGATCTATGGCAAGTACCGCCGCGCCGGCCTGGTCCTGTTCAGCGTCAACCTGGATGAGGAAACCAATGTCGACGCGGCGCGTGAAATGGCGAAGACGCTGCGCGTCAGTTATCCGGTGCTGTTCGATGCTCGCAAGGAAGTGAGCCGTGCCTATCAGGCGAGCACCATGCCGCTGACCGTACTGATCGATCGCGAAGGTGTGGTGCGCTACATCTCCGAGGGCTACAAGGCCGGATATGAAACGCGCTACACCGAAAAGCTGCGTGAACTGCTGAACGAGTGACTCGTGTCCAACGGATCATCCGCTTCGCCCACTGCACCGAACTCGTATCGAACTCTCGAGCACCCTCCACGGATTTGCCGGACATTGCCATGCTGCGTCAGAGCCTCCTGAAAATAACTGCCACGCTGTTGCCCCTGCTGTTCGCAGCGGGGCTGGCAACTGCCCAAGACTCGACCACTGCGCCGCTGACCGACACGAGCGCGCCAGCTCCAGCCCCGTCGGCGCCGGCAGGCGGCGACAACTTCAAGAGCCTCGACGAAGAAGTGCAGGCGCTGAAGAAGGAAGTGCTCGACCTGAACCGAGAACTGTTCGTGCTGGAGGAAGAGCTGCTGTTCCCGGCCAATACGCAAGTGGCGGTGTTCGTTTCCATGGACGTGGGCGAGTTCTTTGCGCTCGACTCGGTGACCCTGAAGCTCGATAACAAGGAAGTCGCCAACTATCTGTACACCGAGCGCGAGGCGCAGGCGCTGCTCAGGGGCGGCGTGCACCGCGTGTTCATCGGCAACCTGAAGGCGGGCGAGCACGAGCTGATCGCGCTGTTCACCGGCCAGGGCCCGAACCAGCGCGACTATCGCCGTGGCGCGACCATCAAGCTCGAGAAAGGCGTGGGCGCCAAATACGTCGAGCTGAAGATCAGCGACAAGGCCGTCAAGGCGCAGCCCGAGTTCATCGTCAAGGAATGGGAATAACCCGTGCCGGGCCGATGTAACAAATTATTGGTTGCGATGCTGTTCGCGCTAGGCGCGACCAACGTCGCGGCCGCCAAGGAGAACAAGGCTCCCGAGCCGCGGCCCTTGGTCGGCACCCCGCAGGTCGTGCGCGATCTGCACTGGGGCGACGTGCTGTTTTATTTCTATCAGGGCGACTATCTGCAGGCGCTGACGCGCCTCGGCGCCTCGCAGGATTTCAATCGCATCGGGCACCACGGCGTCGAGGCCGAGCTGCTCAAAGGCGGCTTGTATCTATCGCTCGGTCAGCATGAAGAGGCGGGACGCATCTTCAAAGCGCTGCTGAACGACAACGTGCCGCTCGATGTGCGCAACCGCGCCTGGTTCTATCTCGCGAAGGTCTGGTATCAGCGCAACTACCTGGAAGACTCGGCGACTGCGCTGGCGTCGATCCGTGGCGCGTTGCCCGGCGATCTCGAGCCGGAGCGTCATCTGCTCGAAGCGCAGGTGTTGATGTATCTCAACCGCTACGACGAAGCGATCCGCGCGTTGGAGCGGTGGCAACCGGTGGGCGCGGGCGGCGATGTTTGGTCGTCGTATGCACGCTTCAACATCGGTGTTGCGCTGGTGCGCCAGGAGCGGGTCGAGGAAGCGGCCGAGTTGTTGAACGAAGTCGGTCAGATCGCGGTGCCGACCGAAGAGCTTGCGGCGTTGCGCGATAAAGCCAACCTCGCGCTCGGTTTCGCCTGGCTCAAGGCCAATCGTCCCGAGGACGCGAAAAAGGTGCTGCAACGAGTGCGGCTGGAAGGCCCGCAGTCGAACAAGGCGCTGCTTGCAGTGGGTTGGGCGGACTCGGCGGAGAACCAGTTCAACAAGGCGCTCGCGCCGTGGATGGAACTGCGCGATCGCGACATCCTCGACGCAGCGGTGCAGGAGTCGTATCTCGCCATTCCTTATGCATATGCGCAGCTCGACGCAACGGGCCAGGCGGCGGAACAGTATGTAACCGCGGTTGAGGCGTTCGCGGCCGAGTCCCAACGCATCGATCAATCCATTCAGGCGATTCGCGACGGCAAGTTGCTCGACGCCATCGTCGAGAACGACAAGGCCGATCAGGTCGGCTGGTACTGGCAGCTGCAGAATCTCCCCGACGCGCCCGAGACCCGCTATCTCTATCACCTGCTGGCAACTCACGAGTTCCAGGAAGGCCTGAAGAACTATCGCGACCTGCGGCTCATGCAGCGCAATCTCGCCACCTGGGCGTTGAGCGTGCAGGCGTTCGAAGACATGGTGGACACGCGCCGCCGTGCCTACGATCAGCGTCTGCCGGGCTTGCAGAAGACGCTCGACACCGTCGATCTGGACGCGATGGAAGCGCACAAGAACGAGCTGGAATCGCGCCTGGCCGCGACCGAACGTGACGACGATGTGACTGCGCTCGCCACGTCGCGCGAAAAGGAACAATGGTCCAAGGTGCAGCAGATCGAAGCGGTGCTGGCGAAGGCGGACCAGAACGATCCGATGGTGCAGGAGATGCGGGAGAAGGCGCGCCTGATCCGCGGCAAGCTGCTGTGGGATTTCAATGGCAGCTTCAAGGCCCGCCAGTGGCGTGCCCGCAAGGAACTGCGTGAGCTGGATGTCGCTTATAAAGAAGCGCGTCGCCGGTCGGTGCTCGTCGAGCGCGCGCGTGGTGACTATCCCGCTCGTACTGAGGAGTTTGCACGCCGTGTGGCTACGTTGCCGCCGCGCATCGACGGCTTGAGCGCGCGCTTGGAAGCGACCGCCCAGGCTCAGAACCGCTATCTGGCGGCTGTTGCGATCAAGGAACTGGAGTCGCAAAAGCAGCGCCTCGCCTCCTATTCGTTGCAGGCACGTTTCGCGCTGGCGTCGATCTACGACAAGGCGGCGACGGGCAGCAACGCCACCGGTGAGGGTGGCGTCGACAAGGGAGGCGCGGAATGAGCGGATCCAATAAGCTCCGCATCCTGGTCACCCTCGCGCTTTCCAGTGCGATTGCGATGCCGGCGTGCGCCGCAGAGCTGCCGCCAATCAAGCCGGCGCCGCGAACCATCCGCGATCTCGAGAAGAAAGAGGTCAAGGTCAATCGCGATCCGCCGAGCGACGTGAAAATGCAGCAGGCGATCGAGCAGTACCGCCGCTTCCTCGAAATGGAATCGCAGAACGAGAAGCTGCGCGCCGAAGCCATGCGTCGTCTCGGCGATCTGCAGGTCGAGGACGAGAGCGCACGCACGGCCGAAGGTGCCTTTGGCGGCCTCGGCGTCGACGAAGCCGTGCAGCTGTACGAAGGACTGCTGAAGTCCTATCCGGACTACGAGCGCAACGACGTCGTCATGTATCAGCTGGCGCGTGCTTATGAAGCGAAAGGCCAGCTCGAGAAGTCGCTGACGGTGCTGGACCAGCTGGTGGCGACTTATCCGCGCAGCCCATGGCTGATTGAATCGCAGTTCCGTCGCGGCGAGATCCTGTTCAGCCTGGGTCGGTATCGCGAGGCCGAGAACGCGTACGTGGCGGTGACCACGCCGGGTGCGGATACGGGCTTCTTCGAGCAGGGCCTCTACAAGCTCGGTTGGTCCTTGTTCAAACAATCGCTCGGCGAGGAAAGTGTCTCCGCGTTCATGCGGCTGCTCGATCGGATCCTGGTGCGGGACGGTCAATTGCGTTCGCGAGATTCTTTGAGCCGGCCGGAGCGCGAGCTCACGTCGGATGCGTTGCGCGCGATGGCGATCAGCTTTTCGGATCTCGACGGGCCGGCGACGCTCGATGCCACGCTGGCGCAGCGAGGCGATCCGCCGTACGCACACTTGGTGTATGAAGCGCTCGGCGATTTCTATCTGGAAAAGGAACGTTATCTGGACGCGGCAGTGGCGTTCGAAGCGTTCGCCAAGCGGCGCCCCGACGATCGTTATGCGCCGTCGTTGCAGATGCGGACCATCGATGCCTACCAGAAGGGCCGCCTGGCGTCGCTGGTCATCGAAGGCAAGCAGGCTTTCGTCGAGCGTTACGCGTTCGGCTCCGCCTTCTGGCGCGAGCGCACGGTTGCAGATGCGCCCGAAGTGGCTGCGCAGTTGAAGTCCAACCAGAAGGACCTCGCGGAGTATTACTACGCGCTGGCGCAGAAGGATAAGAAGCCGGAGAACTATGCGTCTGCGGCGCGCTGGTATCGCGCGATGCTCGATTCGTTCCCGCAAGATCCGGAAGCGCCGGCGAATCGCTTCGTGTTGGGTGAAGTGTTGTTCGAGTCCGGGCGCTTCGCCGAGGCGGCCAAAGAGTATGAAACGGCGGCGTATGACTATCCGGCGCATCCGAAGTCCTCGGCTGCCGGTTACGCCGCGCTGGTCTCTTATCAGAAGCACGAGCCGACGCTTCAGGGCCAGTCCAAGGCCGTGTGGCATCAGCAGGGCATCGAGAGCGCGCTGATGTTTGCCACCAGCTTCCCCGAGCACCCGGAGTCGGCCCGCGTGCAGACCAAGGCCGACGAAGATCTGTTCGCGCTGAACGATTTCGATCGCGTGATCGAAGTGTCGACGTTGATCCTGGAGCGCAATCCTCCGGTCGAACGCAAGCTTGCGCGCACGGCGACCACGCTGCTGGCGCACTCGCTGTTCGATCGCGGTCGCTTCGGCGAGGCGGAAGCGGCCTATGTGAAGGTGCAGGGCTTCCTGCCTGCCAACGACCCGGATCGCGCCAACATCGAAGAGCGCATCGCTGCGTCGATTTACAAACAAGCGGAAGCGAAGCGCGCGGCGGGCGATTCGACCGGTGCGGTCGACGACTTCCTGCGGGTCGCGGCGCTGGCTCCGAACTCGAAGGCGCGCTCCAACGCGGAATACGACGCCGCGAGCATCCTGTTGCAGAGTAAGCAGTGGGAGCGGGCCGCGCAGGTTTTGGAAACATTCCGTCGCAACTATCCCAATCACGAGCTGGTGCCCGATGCGACGCGTTCGCTCGCGGTCGCCTATCTCGAACTGGGTCGTGGCACGCAGGCCGCTGCCGAGCTGGAGCGTGTGGCTGCGCGTGAGCAGGAGCCGGTCGAAATCCGGCGCGCTGCTCTGTGGCAGGCGGCCGAGCTCTATGACAAAGCGGCTTCGCCGACCAATGCGGCACGTTTGTATGCAAGCTACGTGAAGCAATATCCGTCGCCGCTCGATCCGGCGATGGACGCGCGCCAGAAGCTCGCCGACATGGCGAAGGCGCAGAACGACGTGAAGGTCCGGTCGCAGTGGCTGGATGAGATCATTCGCGCCGACAAAACAGCCGGCGCGGCGCGCACCGATCGCAGCAAATATCTCGCGGCGAAGGCGACCATCGAAACCGCCGACGTGCCGGTGGCGTTGTTCAAGTCGATCAAGCTGACTGCGCCGCTGAACAAGTCGCTGAAGTCCAAACGCGACGCCATGGAAAAGACGCTGGCGATCTACAGTCAGGCGCTCGACTATGGTGTTGCCGAGGTCACCACGCAGGCCACCTATGGCATGGGCGAGCTGTATCGCCAGCTGGGCGCCGACCTGATGGCGTCGGAGCGGCCGAAGAATCTGGATGAGGAGGCCAGGGAACAGTACGACGTGCTGCTCGAGGAACAGGCCTTCCCATTCGAGGAAAAGGCCATTGAATTGCACGAGACCAATGCGCAGCGCACCGGCGACGGCGTTTACGATCAATGGGTCCAGCGCAGCTTCGATGTGCTGGCGAAGTTGAAGCCGGCGCGCTACGCCAAGACCGAGATCAGTGAAGACTATGTGCCGACGTTGCCTTGACAGCACTCACTCGGAAGGACGTGATTGGCGTGGGCTGATCGTCGGCGCGCTGCTCGGTCTTTTGCTCTCAGGCTGCGGTTCTGCGCCGACAGGTTCGGACGCGCAGCAGGAGAAAGCCGCGGCCGAAGCCGCTGCGGGCGTGCCGGTCGAGCCGGTGCTGCCTCCCGAAGCGGTGCAACAGTTCGAGCGCGCCGTGCAAGCGATGAGCTCCGGCGATCTCGCAACCGCTGAGCAGGGATTCCGTGCGCTCGCGACTGCGTATCCATCGTATTCCGGCCCGCTACTGAATCTTGGCATCCTGCACGCCAAGGCTGGCAAGCTGGACGAGGCGGAGAAAGCCATTCGCGACGCGATCGCGCGCAACGGCAACAACGCCGCGGCGTTCAATCAACTCGGCATCGTCCAGCGCAAACAGGGCAAGTTCAAGGATGCGAACGATGCCTATACGCGCGCGGTGCAGATCGATCCGAACTATGCGCTGGCCTGGTTGAATCTGGGTGTGCTGTGCGATCTGTATCTGCAGGAACCGCAGCGTGCGCTCGAAGCATATGAGCGTTACCTCGCGACAGCGAGCGCGCCGGACGCGAAGGTCAACGGCTGGGTGACCGAACTGAAGAAACGGATCGGCGCCGATCCGCGAAGTGCCCAAACTGGCGAATGAGCACCATGAGCACAATGCGCTTCACTCTGCCTCTGTTACTGATGTTTGCTTCGGCGGCCGTGTATGCGGCCGAGGAGCAGGGCACGTTATCTAAAGAAGCGACCGCGGCTGGTCCCGCTGTGGACACCAGCAAGACGACGAACGTATCGCAATCGTCAGCGGCTGCCGAAGCGCCGCCGCCGTCAGCGGAGCCATCGACTTCGTCGGAACGCGCTGGCGGCCCGCGTGCAGTCGTGCGCAACGATCGACTCGATCTCGACACCACGACTGTGACCGGCAATCGCGAGCTGCCGAAGGTGATGTACGTGGTGCCTTGGAAGAAATCCGATCTTGGCGATCTGCCCGCGCAGCCGTTCAACACGCTGCTGGATGAGGCACTGACGCCGGTCGATCGTGACGTTTTTCGTCGAGAGGTGACCTACTACGGTGCAATCAATGGCGGCTCCGACGCGGCGGCTCCGCCACCTCCGAGCACTGAGAAGTAGGTCGCAGCAGGCAGTATTTATGTAAGGCGATAAAGCGCGCCTTATTCACTTATTCAGTTGAGCGCTCGCCCGGAAATGAGCGGCGCCTTGGTCTACCGCACCGCATAGGAGTCTTACGACGATGGAATTGATCCATTTCATGGTGAATTTCTTCCGCGAGGGAGGATTCTTCCTGTATCCGCTGGCCGCGATCTTCGTGATCGGCATCTCTATCGCCATCGAGCGTTTCATCTTCCTGACCAACGAGACGACCCAGAACCGTCGTCTGTGGGCGCAGGTCGTGCCGCTGATCAACAGCGGCAACTTCAAGCAGGTGGTGGCCATCACCTCCAAGTCCAAGGCGTCGATCGCGACCGTGCTGAACTACGGCATCGCTCGCCTCGCCAGCGCCCGCCGGCGCGATGACGTCGAAAAGGCCATGGACGAGAGCCTGCTCGAAATCATTCCGCGCGCCGAGAAGCGCACTCACTATCTTTCGGCGCTGGCCAACATCGGCATGCTCACCGGTCTGCTCGGCACCGTCATCGGCCTGATCGCGGCGTTCGCCTCGATCGCCCAGGCCAATCCGGCGGAAAAGGCCAGCCTGCTGGCCGCCAGCATCTCGGTCGCCATGAACAACACCGCGTCGGGCCTGTTCGTCGCGATCACGCTGTTGTTGGCGCACATGTTCCTGGAAGCCAAGACCACCAAGATGATCGACAGCCTGGAGATCGCTTCGGTGAAGTTCATGAACTCGGTCGTCGAGCGCCGTCAGGACGTGGAAGTCGGCAACGACGATCTGGCCGCCCCGCAGCCGCGCGGTCGCGCGGCTCACGGAATGGCCTGAGAAAGATTGGAACGCCACAGCGGTCCGTTAAAGGGATAGACAATGGCTCAGTCCAAGGCACAGCGGCGGGTAGCGCGCAATCACGCGCGCTATCGCGGCCGGCACGAGATCAACGTCGTGCCGATGGTCGACATGATGATCATCATGGTGTTCTTCCTGATCTTCACCGCGGTGTTCACCAAGACGAATATTCTGGAGCTCAACCTGCCGGGCGCCGACAGTGCGGTGCCGGACCTGCCCGAGGGGTTGAACCTGGAAGTCATCATTCGCAAGGACAAGATCGAAATCGCCGATCGCGGCACCGGGCTGCTCAAGAGCGTCCCGACCAATGGCGGCGCCTACGATCTGGTCGGGCTGCAGGACTACCTGAAGCTGGTGAAGACCAAATATCCCGATAAGACGGATGCGACCATCCTGCTCGAGCAGGAGATTGCCTATGACACGCTGGTGCAGGTGATGGACACGGTGCGTGTCTTCAGCGTGGCCGAGAACAGCTGGACTTACGGCGAGCTGTTCCCGGATGTGTCCGTGGGAGACGCGCCGACATGATCAATCGAATCAAACGACATCGCAGTCGCAAGCATGGCGGCGCCGAAGCCGGCGGCCACATGACGCTGGTGCCGTTCATCGACATGCTGATGATCCTCACGGTGTTCTTGCTGGTGCACAACTCCGACGTGGACATCCTGCCGAACACCAAGTCGATCGCGATTCCCCAGTCGCTTTCGGACAAGAAGCCGCGGCCGAGCGTGGTGGTGATGATCACGAAGGAAGATCTGCTGGTGGATGGCAAGGCCATCGCCAAGGTCACCGATGTGATCAACTCGCAGGAGGCGGTGATTCAGCCGCTGAAGCGGGCGCTGCAGGGTCAGGCCGACACCGTGCTGGTGGACGCGGCCAAGCAGGAGGTCAAGGATCGCGAAGTCACCATCATGGGCGACAAGAACACGCCGTACAGCGTGCTTCGCAAGATCATGGCGACCTGCACCGATGCTGATTACGGCAAGGTATCGCTGGCGGTGGTCGAACGCGAAGGCGCGAATGCCGTCAGCCCGAGCGCAAGCGGGCGCACGGCGGCATTCAATGCCTCGGCGTCGAATGCCGTGGGTAGCTGAGGAGCCGGCCACTCATGAGCACACTCGCCCCTTACTATCGTTTATATGACTTGCCTTGGTCGCCGACCGAGGAGGTCGAAGCGCGCTTCCGCAAGGTGGTGCGCAACGCCTTCATCCTGTTCGCCATCCTCGCGATCTTGATTCCTTTGATTCCAGTGCCGGAAAAGACCTTGGTGAAGGCGCCGGACATTCCCGATCGCATCGTCAAGCTGGTGATCGAGAAGAAGGCCCCGCCACCGCCGCCTCCGCCGCCGCCGAAGCTCGAGGAGAAGAAGCCGGAGCCGATCAAGCCGGTGGAGACTCCCAAGCCCGAGCCCAAGCCGCAGCCGACCGCTCGTGAGCGTGCGCAGAAGCAGATGGCGAACGTGGCGGACCAGTTTGCCGAGCTGCGTGACATGTCGGTGGCCGACAAGGCCATGCAGACCAAGAACCTCAGCGGCAAGGTCGGTGAGTCGACACGCTCGGAACGTTCGCTGCTGACTTCGAAGGTTGGCGCGAGCAGCGGCGGCATCAACACGGCCGCACTGAGTCGCGGTTACGGTGGCGGCCAGGGTGCGCTCGAAGGGCACACTACGACACAAGTAACGTCGTCGGTGCTCACTCAGCAGGCGCAGGACAAAGTGCAGCGGGGCAGCGGTAGCGGCAAGGCTTCGCGCAGCGAAGAAGAGATCGCGCTGGTCTTTGTCCGCAACAAGGGCGCCATCGACTCGATGTATCAGCGCGCCCTGCGCGACAAGCCTGAGCTGCAAGGCAAGGTCGTGCTCGAGCTGACCATTGCGCCCGACGGCTCGGTGCAGCGCTGCGAAATCCTGTCCAGCGAGCTCAACGACCCCGAGCTGGAGCGCAAGCTGGTGGCCCGAGTGAAGTCGTTCCGCTTCGAAGCGAAGGACGTTGGCACGATGACGGTCAGCAAGCCGATCGACTTCTTCCCCGGATAAGCGGGGACTGCGACGATCGAGGCCCCTGCCATTGCGGCAGGGGCCTTTTCTATTTCAGGGCTAGCGCAAAGAAGCGCGTGCCCGGCAGATATTTGTCGTTGTACGGCGGCGTTTCGATGAAGCCGAGCTGCCGGTACAGCGTTTGAGCCGAAGTCATGCTTGCCAGGGTGTCGAGGTGGAGGGTGTGACAGCCTGCGTGCCGGGCGGCATCGACGATGGCTTTTACCAAACAGCGGCCCACGCCCGCTTTCCGAAAGACGGGACGCACATACAGGCGCTTCATTTCCCCCGCGCCGTCACCCAATGGTCGAAGCGCCGCGCAGCCGGCCACTTCCCCATCCACGTATGCAATGAACAACGCACCCCGCGGCGACACATATGGCGCCGGCAACGCCGCGAGCTCGCTGGCAAATCCTTGATATTCGAGATCGATGCCGAGAGCGAGCGCGTATTCTTGAAATAAATCGCGCGCCGTGGCGATCTGTTCCGACGTGTCTGCGCGGGTAAGTACGACGTTGCCGGGAAGCATGCGTGCCGGAATGTATGTCCTGCCGATATGTCACAGGTTAAGTGAAACCTTCGGCGGCTCGGAAGACACACAATAGGATCGCGGCGACCGTGACAGCCGGATCGCCCCGGACGCCTGTAATGAATCGACGGATCTTATTCGCGCTTCTGACGTTCCTATTTTTGACAGCGTCCCCATATCCGCACGCATGAGCAACGACCACCGCAACCCACCCCCGCCCGTAATCGACGCCGCGCGAGTGGTGTCGTATGCGTTCGTGGACGACATTCCCTATTGCCACGTCGGCTCCCTGTTCACCGAGGAGGCGATGATTGCTCAGGTGCCGCGGCTGGCGATCGCGGTGGGGCTGGGCTCGCAGCCCGCTCCGTTGGTGCTCCATTGCGACGAGGAATGGATTTCGCTCGGCATCTCGGACGCGGAAACCGTCGAGCAGGCGAAGCAGGCCTTCGAGCGCATCTATCCGGGCGTCAGCGAACGCTGGATCGACACCCATATCACGCTCGAAGAAGCGCTGGCGTACTACGACTCCGAAACAGCCGGCTTGAAATGTTCCTTCTGCGGCAAGCGTCCGTTTGAAGTCGAGGGCCTGATCGAAGCGCCGGCGGCCACCATCTGCCGCAGCTGTGTCGAAGAGTTCTACGGCGACTTCCAGGTCGACGGCGAGGACGAAGTCGGCAACTAGGGCGGGGCATTCAGGCCGTCGCCTGATTTTCATCCCGCTCGGTCGGGGCGGAGTCCGCGCCGCGCACGTCTTCTTCGAACAGCGCTTCCAGTTCCCGGGCGGCCTGTTGCGCCGTCTGAATCAATTTCTGCTCGTCGTCGCCGGCCAATCGTTGCTGTTCCAGCAGCTTGCGGTCGTGCGCATCGAAACGTCGGATGCTTTCCAGCGCTTCGGCGCGCGACAGCCCTAGTGCTTCCAGCGTGTT
This sequence comes from Peristeroidobacter agariperforans, assembly GCF_004138335.1. GTDB lineage: Bacteria > Pseudomonadota > Gammaproteobacteria > Steroidobacterales > Steroidobacteraceae > Steroidobacter > Steroidobacter agariperforans. Next base: position 2,173,473 of record NZ_RYFW01000001.1, read on the forward strand.
CTGCGCCATATCGAGGCTGGAGAAGTACGTCTCGCGCATGAAATAACGCACGCCCATCTCCATCAGGCGGATCGCGTGCTGACGATTGCGGGCGCGCGCGAACACTTTCAGGTTCGGGAAGTGCTTCTGGATGAGCTCGGCGGTGCGCACCGACGCTTCGATGTCGTCCATGGCCAGCACGAAGATCTCGGCGCGCCCGGCGCCGGCCGCTTGCAACAATTCGAGCCGCGACGGATCGCCGTAGTAAACCTTGTTGCCGAAACGGCGCACGAAGTCGACTTGCGCGACGCTCGATTCGAGCGCGGTGAAAGAGATGCGTCGCATGCGGAGCACGCGAGCGACGACTTGGCCGACGCGACCGAAGCCTGCGATCAGCACGCGGCTGTTGTGATCGTCGATGGTGTCGAAATCCCGCGGCGGCTCGCCCTTGCTGAAGAGCGGCTCGATGAGGGCTGCGTGCAGCTTGATCAGCAGCGGCGTCATTGCCATCGAGATGGTCACGACGATCACCAGGATCTGCGCGAGGCTCCGTTCCATGACGCCGTAGCTGACCGCGAGCGCGAACAGCACGAAACCAAACTCGCCGCCTTGCGCCAACGAAACGGCCAACGGTGAAGCAGTTCGCGCCGAGATTCGCGCGACCCGCGCAACGATCCACAACACCAATCCCTTGATGGCGAGCAGACCGATGACCAGGCTCGCGATCAACACGGGGTGCTGCAGCAGCAGGCTGATGTTCGTGGTCATGCCCACGGAAATAAAGAACAGGCCGAGCAGCAAGCCTTTGAACGGCTCGATGTCGGCTTCGAGCTCGTGGCGATATTCGCTTTCGGCGAGCAGCAGACCCGCGACGAAAGCACCCAGGGCCATGGACATGCCGACCGCATCCACGAGCAGGGCGGTGCCGATCACCACCAGCAACGCCGCAGCCGTGAATACTTCGGAGACTTTTGTTTCGGCGATGAATCTGAGCACCGGTCGCAGCACATAGCGGCCGCCAAATACCAGCAGCGCGAGCACACCGAGACCTTTGACGGCGCCGAGCACGGTTGCACCGAGCGACTGCGTGGCGCCGGTCATGCCCAGCAGGGGCAGGATGGCCAGCACGGGCATCACTGCGATGTCTTGAAACAGCAGGATGGCGAACGCAGGGCGGCCGTGCCGGGTATTCAGTTCGTGACGTTCGGCGAGCAACTGTAAGACCAGCGGCGTGGACGAGAGCGACAGTGCGAAGCCAGTGACGAACGCAGCATTCATCGGCAGCCCGAGCAGGTGCGCGAGCACTGTGAATGCGCACGTGGTGACGACGACCTGCGCGAGTCCGAGTCCGAAAATCGAGCGTCGTAGCGCGCGCAGACGCGATGGCTGCAATTCCAGGCCGATGACGAACAACAGCAGCACGATGCCGAACTCGGCGAGGTGCATGACGCCTTCGATGTCGTCGATCACCGCCAGCCCGAACGGCCCGATCGCCACGCCCGCAGCAAGATACGCCAGGATGGAGCTCAGCTTCAGGCGCCGGAACATCGGCACCGCCAGCACCGTGGCGCCCAGAAAAACCGCTATTTGTCCTGTCAAAGTCATGTGCTTCTCGTCATATGCCGCGTCGGGGCGCAGCAAAAACTTAAGTTGGCTGCGTCACAAATCCGGTGCGAGGTGGCGATCGTATCAGCCGCATAGCGCGCTCGGGCGGGGGCGGCATTCAGGGCCAGCCTCATGGGCCGAGTCTGACACCGGGCCGATGATGTGATTTGTCACGACGGCGCTTTTCGTCACTGTTCAGCTACCCGCCGTCGTGAGGTTTTATGGTCAACGATCTGGCGGATCCCCGCCCCGTCTATATCATCGATGCACGCGACCGCATCGTGTTCGTGAATCCCGCGTGGAGCCGTTTCATGGCGCCGGCGCGCGGCCTCGGACCGGGCTTGTCTGATGTGCTCGGCCGCCCCATCTGGAATCGCATTTCCGAGGGCGTCGTGCGGCAGCTGTGGGAATTGCTGTACGCCCGCGTGCGAGCGGTTGGCGGCAGTGTGTTCGTGCCGACGCGCGCCGATCGGGTCGACGAGCGCCGGCTCATCGACATCGAGCTGACGCCGCTGGCCGACGGCTCCATCCGTCATGTGTGCGAGCCGGTGTGGAGCGAGGCGCGACCGGCGGTGGCTTTGCTCGATCCGGCTTATCCGCGCGATGAGCGCAGCCTGCGTTGTTGTTCGTGGTGCCGGCGGATCCAGGTTCGCCTGGGGACCTGGGAGGAAATCGAGGACGCCCAGCAGACGCTGGGGATTCCCGCGGACCGCACCTTGCCGCGGCTCGAGCCTGGGGCCTGCAGCACTTGTAAACAGTCGCTGCTGAAGACTTTTCCAGCACGCGTTGCCTGATGCCAACAGTGTTTTGAGCGCCGGGCGCGGGCATCCCTGCTAAACTCCGCGCCCCTTATGCCTCGCTCCGACATCAGCTTTCCGCAAAAAGACGCCGAGCTGCGGGAAGACGTCCACATGCTCGGCGGTTTGGTCGGCCAGGTCATTCGCGAGCAGGGCGGCGACGTTCTGTTCGAAGCCGTGGAGAGCGACCGGCAATCGGCCATCGCGCGCCGTGAAGGCGACACCGCCAGCGGCCGTGAATTGACCGAGCGGACCCGCAACGTGCCGCCGGAGCAGGCACGCGACCTGGTGCGCGGCTTCTCGACCTGGTTCGAGATGGTCAACATGGCGGAGAAGGTCCATCGCATCCGCCGCCGCCGCCAGTATTTAAACGAAGGCAAGATTCAACCCAGCGGCATCATCGAAGCCGTCAACAAGCTCAAGGCACAGGGCTTGTCGCTCGAGGACGTTCGGCGCCTGATGCTGCAGATGTGGGTCGAGCCGGTGTTCACGGCGCATCCCACCGAATCCACCCGTCGCACCATCCTGCGCAAGCAACAGAAGATCGCAAAACTGTTGTTGCAACGGCTCGGGCTGCCACGCAGCGCCAATGAGACGCGCGTGCTGTGGGATCGCATCCGTAACGAGATCACTTCGGGCTGGCAGACGGCGGAGAATTCACGCGAGCGGCTGACGGTCGCCGATGAGCGCGAGCACGTGCTGTTCTTCATCGCCGAAGTGCTCTACAAGATCGTGCCGACCTTCTACGAAGAAATCGAAACGGCGCTCGAACAGGCATACGGGCCGGAAGCGCGGGAGCGCGAGGTGCCGGAGATCCTGCGCTTCGGCTCCTGGGTCGGCGGCGACATGGACGGCAATCCCGACGTGCACGCCAAGACGCTGCGCGAGACCCTGGCGCGTCATCAGCAGGTCATCGTCAATAACTACTTCCTGGAGTGTAAAAGCCTCGCGGAAACGTTGTCGCAGAGCGCATCGCGCGTCGGCATCTCGCCGGAGCTGACAGCGCGCCTCGATCAATATTCGGTGCTGCTGCACGCGGGCGGAGGCAGTCTGTCCCCGGCCCGCCATGACCGCATGCCTTATCGGGTATTCCTGGGGCAGGTGATGGAGCGGTTGCGCGCGACTTACGAGGGGCGCGCCAATCACTACGAGAGCGTCAACGAGTTCCTCGGCGACATCAGTCTGATCTCCGACAGCCTGCGCGCCAACAAGGGCGAGCACGCCGGGTTGTTTCAGGTGCGCCGGCTGATCCGCCGGATTCGAACGTTTGGCTTCCATCTGGCCACGTTGGATATTCGCCAGAACGCCGCTGCGCACCGCGCCGTCATCGGCCAGGGTTTCAACGATGCCGGCTGGGCCAGCCGCACCAGTGCGGAGCGCACCGATCGTTTGCGAGATGCGCTCGAGCGGGACGAAGGCCCCAGCAATGTGCTCGATGCGAGCGGCAAGCGCAGCCTGTGGGTGCTCGAAGCGCTGGCGCATTGTCGTCACCGCTACGGCGACGAGGCGATCGGAGCCTATGTCGTCAGCTCGACCCAGGGCATCGACGACGTGCTGTCCCTGCTGTTGCTGGCGCGTTGGGCCGATACCGCCGATCGCCGCACGGGCGATGTGCCAGCCGATGTCGCGCCGATGTTCGAATCGGCCGAGTCGCTGCAACGCTGCGGCGAGATGATGAAGCAGCTGTTCGAAGAGCCGGTTTACCAGCGTCACCTCAAAGGACGCGCCAACCATCAGTACGTGATGATCGGCTATTCGGCCAGCAACAAGGAAAGCGGCATCGTGCGCGCACGCTGGCTGATCCGTCAGGCGCAGGAGTCGTTATTTGCGGCCGCCGACGCCGCCGGCATCGAATTGACACTTTTTCACGGTCAGGCCGACGGCATCGATCGGGGCGGCGGTCGTACCGAAGTGCTGGTCCGGAGCGCTCCGAACGGCGCGCGCCGTGGACGATTGCGCATCACGGAGCAGGGCGAGTTGATCAACGAGAAATACGGCCTGCGTCCGATCGCCTTGCGTGTGTTCGAGCAGGCGTTCAATGCACTGTCGTTGTCGCGCGCGGGCGTGATGCCGCCGGAGCGGGTCGAGCCGGCCTGGCGCGAGGCGCTGGAGCTGATGAGCGAGGAAAGCTCGCGCGTGTATCGTGGCCTGGTGTTCGACGATCCGGAGTTCCACGACTTCTTCTGTCAACTCACGCCCATCGACGTGATCGAGCGCATGCAGCTCGGCTCGCGTCCGGTGTCGCGCCTGGATCGGGTCGGCATCGGCGCCATCCGTTCCATTCCCTGGTGGCACGCGTGGTCGCAGTGTCGTTACATGATGCCCGGCTGGTTCGGCGCCGGCTCGGCGCTGGCGCTGGCGTCGCGCACGCTCGGCGACGCTGTCCTGCGAGACATGCACGACAGCTGGTTTTTCTTCACGAATCTTGTCGATGACATCGAATTGTCTCTGGCGCGCGCGGACGTGGACATCGCGCGCGCTTACGAGCAGCTGGTGGATGAAAAATATCGTCGCTTCATTCCCATCCTGCGCGCCGAATATGACTTGGCGCGCCAGCAGGTGCTGAATATCCGTGGTTGTCAGCAATTGCTGGAGGGCGCCTCGACGGTTCAGCGCTCCATCATGCTGCGTAACCCGTACATCGATCCGATGCACCTGACGCAGGTGGATCTGTTACGGCGCTGGCGCGCCGGCAAGCGGGAAGATCGGGAGCTGTTGTCGGCGTTGCTGGCGACGGTCAGCGGCATCGGTCAGGCCCTGCAGGGCGCGTGACGCTGGCGATCAGTTCGGCTGCCTGTTCAGATAAGGCAGCAGCCATTCCACGATGACGTCGTAATCGACCTGATCGCGCTCGCGGTGGCGCGCGAACATCTCCGGACGGTCCTGTAACAGCCTGAAGGCGAATGCGACTGCATCGGTCGCGTGCAACCGGCGCGATTCCGGCAACCGGAACCACTCTTCGATGACGCGGGCTTGGGCTTCTGGTTGTTGCATGCACCGCTCCTTAGGAGCGCGCGGGAACATAGCAGCCCGTTTTTATCGCCGCACCAGTTTTTTTCTTTCCACCCTCACATGCCTGCGTGGCCGCGAAACGTCACTTGCAATACGCGGCGTGCAAACAGGCAGATAGCGTGTGGCGCGTAACAAATGGACAAAATTTGTCAGGTACGGCGCCGGTGAGCCGCGTTCTGCCGACCCAGAAAACACGGCAAATTCTCGCGCAGAAACATTCACGCGGCGTTCAGCGTTTGCTTTGGTGATTGCATAACGCACGGACGTGTCGAGGAACACATGTTTACAAGATTGTTAGGTGCGATGTTCTATTCAAAGGCGATTGCTTGCGGCAGAATCCGCGTCCTTCCTAATCACTTCGGCAAACCCGAATTGGCACGTCAGTGAAAGCTTCGCAGAAGAAGCCGCGTGAGCGGTCGACGAGCAAAACAACCTCGCCCTGGACGGCGGTGTCGCGCAGTGGCTCGCATCTGAACGTGGAGGACTTCCTCACGTTTCGATTGACGCGCCTGTCGAACGCCTTGCGCACCAATCTCACCAAGCCCTATCTCGAGCAGTTCGATTTGAGCTTGCCGGAGTGGCGCTTGCTGGCATTGGTGGCGCGCTTTGCCCCGATGCGCTTCTCGGAAGTGACGGCCCGCAGCGGCATGGACAAGGGCCAGGTGAGCCGGACATTGCGAGTCATGGCGACGCGCGGACTGACCAAAACCAAAACCATCAAGGAGCGCGGCTCGCGCTCGACCGAAGCGCTGGCAGCGCCAGTGATGGTTTCCATCACGCCCAGGGGCACGACCTTGTACAAGGCGGTGCTGCCCGTGGCGCGCAAACGTCAGGCAGATATGCTGCTGACCTTGAACGAAGCGGAGCGCTCGTCGCTTTATTCCATCATCGACAAGCTGTCGGCCACCATCGGCAACGGCGGCGACAGCGTCGAAGAGGCCGAATAAATCTCTATAGAGTGAGCGCCGGGAAAGGCGCGGCTTCCCGCCGCGCACGACGTTAGCGCCCGATTAATTCAGGCTGATGAGCGGGCCAAGCGCGCCGGCCCGCGAGCGGATCGCGGCGTTTACCGTATTCATCAGCAGACAGGCGATGGTCATCGGCCCGACGCCCCCAGGCACGGGCGTGATTGCACCCGCATGTGACAGCGCCGCTTCGAAATCGACGTCGCCCACCAGTTTGTTCTTGCCATCGAGGCCGGCGACGCGATTGATGCCCACGTCGATGACGATCGCGCCCGGCCGGATCCAGTCGCCGGCGATCGCTTTCGGCCGCCCGATCGCCGCAACCAGAATCTCGGCTTCGCGGCACAGCTGTGGCAAATCGCGCGTGCGCGAGTGGGCAATCGTTACAGTGCAGTCGTTTTGTAACAGCAGTTGCGCCATGGGCTTGCCGACGATGTTGGAGCGGCCCACCACCACGGCGCGTTTGCCAGCGAGCTCTCGCGTCACTTCACGAATCAGGATCAAACAGCCGAGCGGCGTGCAGGGCACGGTTGCGTCCTGGCCGAGCGCCAGTCGGCCAGCATTCACTGCGTGAAAGCCGTCGACGTCCTTGGCCGGGGTGATGGCGGCGAGCACCGCCGCGCTGTCCACGCCGGCTGGCAGCGGTAGCTGCACCAGGATGCCGTGCACGTCGCTGCGCGCATTCAATTGCTCGACCAGCGCAATCAGCTCCGACGTGCTGGCGGTCGCCGGCAGGCGATGATCGAAATGCTTCAACCCCGCGGCGGCCGCTTGTTTGGTCTTGCTGCCGACATACACCTGGCTGGCCGGATCGTCGCCGACCAGCACGACGGCGAGGCCGGGAATCACGCCGTGCTTCGCAAGTTCGGCTGTACGGGCGGCAACGCGCTCACGCAGTCGTTCGGCGACGGCGCGGCCATCGATCAGAGTCGCGGTCATGCGGAAGATTCCTGATTAGTTATAAAGATCACGATAGCGCTCGCGCAGCGCGCTCTTTTGCACTTTGCCCATGGTGTTACGAGGCAGTTCGGCGACCAACACGATGCGCTTGGGCAATTTGAATTTTGCGAGCCGCTGCTCGAGCGCGTTGCGGATTTCAGCCTCGTCCAACGTCTGGTGCTGGTTGGGCACCACGATGGCGGTGACGCCTTCGCCGAAATCCGGGTGCGGCACGCCGATGACGGCGCTTTCGTTGACGCCGGGCAGCGCATCGATTTCCAGCTCGACCTCGATGGGATAGACGTTGTAGCCGCCGGTGATGATCAAGTCCTTGCCGCGGCCGACGATGTAAACATAACCCTGCGCATCGCGCTTGCCGAGATCGCCGGTGATGAAGAAACGGTCCTGGCGAAACTCGGCCGCGGTTTTTTCCGGCATGCGCCAGTAACCAGAGAAGACATTCGGGCCGCGGACCTCGATCATGCCGATGGCGTCGGGTTCGACCAGGGGCGCGCCGCTGTCTGGATCCGCGATGCGTACTTCGACGCCCGGCAGCGCCGGCCCGACCGATCCGGGAATGCGACGGCCGTCGTAGGGATTGGACGTGTTCATCAGCGTCTCGCTCATACCGTAGCGTTCCAGGATGGCGTGGCCGGTGCGCGCCTGGAACTCACGGTGCGTTTCGGCCAGCAGCGGCGCCGAACCCGAAACAAACAAGCGCACATTGCTGACTGCGTCCCGGTGCAAGCCGGGATGTTGTAACAAGCGTGTGTAAAACGTCGGCACACCCATCATGACGGTGGCTCGGGGCAGCAACCGTACGATCTGGTCCGCATCGAACTTCGACAGGAACAGCATCGAGCTGCCCGACGCCAGGACGGTGTTGATGGCCACGAACAAGCCGTGTACGTGAAAGATGGGCAGGGCATGTAACAACACATCGCTGGCGGTAAAGCGCCACGCCTGTGCCAATGTCAGCGCATTGGACGACAGGTTCGCTCGCGTGAGCATCGCGCCCTTGGAACGGCCGGTGGTTCCAGAGGTGTAGAGCAATGCCGCCAGCGTGGCCGGAGCGTGCGCCGAGCTTTCAGGCGCCGGGCCGGCGATATCGTGCAGCGAGCCGCCGCCGCGATCGTCCAATGTTTCTACGTGCTTGACGCCGCAGGCGGTCGCGATCGCCTGCACTTGCTGGCGATCGGCCGGCCGCACGACCGCGACGGTTGGCGCAGCGTCGCCCAGAAAATATTCGAGCTCGGCGAAGGTGTAAGCGGTGTTGAGAGGAACGAACGTCGCGCCAAGCTGCAGGCAGGCGAGATAGAGCGCGATCGCTTCGGGAGATTTTTCGACCTGGGCGACGACGCGGTCCCCCGGCTTCACCTCGAGCGTCGCGAGCGATCCTGCGAGCCGCCGGGTCAGCGCGGCCATTTGACCATAATTCAGTCGGCGTCCCTCGCCAGTCTCCAGCAGGAGGCGCTCGGGATCGTTGGCGGCAATGGTATCCAGCCACCGTGAAGGAGCATCGGTGGCAGCTGCATTCGACATCGGCGGGTCTCATGAGGCGCGGATCGAGGCGCTCATGATAGCCCGGTCCTCCCTGCGGAGGCTCAAGCCCGGCTGGAGACGGCGCGCTTCTCTTCGTACATGGCGGCGTCGGCGCGCGCCAGCAGCGACTCGAGGTCTTCTTCGGTGGGGATGTCGACCAACGTCATGCCCACGCTGATGTTCAGCGGATACGGACGGCGGTGGGCCTGATTGAAGATCTGCAGATGATCGCGCAGGCGGTTCGCCAGCGCGTGCAGGTCCTGGGTGGAGTGCACGTGAGCCATGGCGACGAACTCGTCGCCGCCGATGCGTGCCAGGATGTCCGAGCTGCGAAATGTATCGCGCAACACTTCGGCGGTGTCGCGCAACGCCTGATCGCCCGCCTGGTGGCCGAGCGTGTCGTTGATGCGCTTCAGGCCGTTCAGGTCCATGAAGAACAGGCCCATTGCGTAATGCTCGCGCTGGGCGACTTTCAACGCCTGCTGGGCCAGCTCGAAAAAGCCGCGGCGATTGCGCAGCTGGGTGAGCTCATCGATCAGCGACAGGTTCTGCAGCAGCTCGGCGCTTCGGCGCAGCTCTTCTTCACGCTCGCGCACTTGCTGCTCGGAACGGTGCTTGTGAATCGCGACCTCGATTGCACAGCGCAGCTCGTCTTCCTGGAACGGCTTGATCAGATAACCGAGTGGGCCGGTCAACACCGCGCGCTGTAGTGTCTCGCTGTCCCGATGGCCGGTCAGAAAGATGATGGGCACGTGCGCTTGCTCGTGCATCAGGCGCGCCGCTTGAATGCCGTCGATCTCGCCTCGCAGGCTCACGTCCATGACGACCAGCTCGGGCTTCAATTGCGTAGCCATGGCCACGGCCTGAGCGCCTTCGCTCGCTACGCCGCTGATGCGGTAGCCGAGGCGAGTGAGGGCTTCCATGAGGTCCTGCGCGACGATGCCCTCGTCCTCGACGATGAGGATCGACGCCGGATGCGCCTCGGGTCCGGCGCCAGCGCCAGCCGAGCCGTCGCCATCCGACGACGAGCCGTGCCTGTTCGAGCGGTCGAAGCGGCTGCGAGGCTCCACGTTGATCAATCCGTCACTCCCCTGGGGGCGGGGGACCCCGCCTTGGATCTCCGATAACGCTTGAACCGACCTACGGGTTCACCGCCGAATCCATTCATTACGCCGTTCGTCGGCGCATCGGTCGAGTCCGGCCCGATGGAATTGTCAGGTAGTAGGACGGGCAGCGGACGCCTACAATCGCGGCGGCTCGCCAGTGCGCAAGTCGCCACTTGCCGACGTGAGCCAATACATCAAGGCATTCCCAGGAGAACAGCGTTTGACACAGCGTGCACAGGCCGGTGGACGGGCCCTGATCTGCGGCTCGGTGGCGTTCGACACCATCATGGTGTTCGAGGACCGGTTCCGGAATCACATCCTGCCCGACAAAATCCACATGCTGAATGTGTCGTTCCTGGTGCCGCAGATGCGCCGCGAATACGGCGGCTGTGGCGGCAACATCGCCTATAACCTCAAGCTGCTGGGCGACACGGGATACCTCATGGCGACGGTCGGCCGCGATGCCGGCCTATACCTGGATTGGATGCAGCAGAACGGCATCCCGACGGACTACGTGCGAGTGCTCGAGAGCGAGCACACGGCGCAGGGCTTCGTGACGACTGACCTCGATGACAATCAGATCTGGGCCTTTCATCCCGGCGCCATGCAGCACTCGCATGTCAATGAAGTGTCGCAGGTCGCGCGGCAGGCCGATCAGCCGATCAAAGTCGGCATCGTCGCGCCCGATGGCCGTGACGGCATGATCCAGCACGCCGCACAGTTCGCTGCCGCCGGCATTCCATTTATTTTCGATCTCGGCCAGGCCATGCCGCTATTCGATGGCGAGCACTTGAAGACCTTCATTTCGCAGGCCACTTATCTGGCGCTGAACGACTACGAGTGGCAGGTGGTGCAGCAGCGCACCGGCTGGAGCGAAGCCCAAATACTCAACCACGTCCAGGCGTTGATCGTCACGCGGGGCGCGGAGGGCTCGGAGATCCATACGCGAGACGGCAAAATCCTCATCCCGGCGGCCAAACCGAAGGCCGTGGTCGATCCCACCGGGTGTGGCGACGCCTATCGCGCGGGTCTGCTTCACGGCCTCATTCACGGACTGGATTGGCAAACGACCGGTCGGATTGCCTCGCTGCTGGGCGCGATCAAGATCGAGTCCCGCGGCACGCAGAACCATCGGTTCACTCGCGACGAATTTGCTACCCGCTATCGGGAGAATTTTGGTACCCCGCTGTAACCGTGGGCGGGTTAGCATCCGGTTTCAAGTCAAAGGACCTTCTTAATGAGCAGCAGCAGCTTCCTCTTCACCTCCGAATCCGTTTCGGAAGGCCATCCGGACAAGGTTGCGGACCAGATTTCCGACGCCGTGCTGGACGCCATCCTGGCGCAGGACAAGTACTCGCGCGTCGCCGCGGAGACGCTGTGCACCACCGGCCTGGTAGTGCTGGCAGGTGAGATTACGACGGGCGCCGTCGTCGATTTCCAGGCCGTCGCACGCGACACCATTCAGCGCATCGGCTACGACAACACCGATTACGGCATCGACTACAAAGGCTGCTCGGTGCTGGTTGCGTACGGCAAGCAGTCGCAAGACATCGCGCAGGGCGTGGATGAAGGCCGCGGCATCGACCTGGATCAGGGCGCCGGCGACCAGGGCCTGATGTTCGGTTACGCCTGCGACGAAACGGCCGGCCTGATGCCGCTGCCGATCTATCTCTCGCACCGCCTGGTCGAGCGTCAGGCTCAGCTGCGCAAGAACGGCAAGCTGCCCTGGCTGCGCCCGGATGCGAAGTCGCAGGTCACGATCCGCTACGTCGACGGCAAGCCGAAAGAAATCGACACGGTCGTGCTGTCTACCCAGCACCACCCGGACATCGAGCACAAGCAGCTGGCCGAGGCGGTGATCGAGGAGATCGTGAAGCCGGTGCTGCCGAAGGAAATGATCGGCAAGAAAGTGAACTATCTGATCAATCCCACCGGCCGCTTCGTGGTCGGCGGTCCGCAGGGCGATGCCGGTCTCACCGGCCGCAAGATCATCGTCGACACCTACGGCGGCGCGGCTCCGCACGGCGGTGGCGCGTTCTCCGGCAAGGATCCGTCGAAGGTGGATCGATCGGCTGCTTACGCCGCCCGCTACGTGGCCAAGAACATCGTCGCTTCGGGGCTGGCCACCAAGGCTCAGGTGCAGGTGTCGTACGCCATCGGCGTCGCCAAGCCGACCAGCATCATGGTCACCACCTTCGGCACCGGCAAAGTGTCCGATGAGCGCCTGGAAGAGCTGGTCGCGAAACATTTCGACCTGCGCCCCAAAGGCATCATCCAGATGCTCGACCTGCTCCGGCCGATCTACCAGAAGACCGCCGCCTACGGCCATTTCGGCCGCAGCGAGCCGGAATTCACCTGGGAAAAGACCGACAAGGCCGAGCTGCTGGCGGCGGAAGCGGGCGTAAAGCGCGCGGCCAACGCCTAACCAGTCCACTCGACTGCCTCGAACGCCGGGCGTGACTCATCGTCGCGCCCGGCGTTTTACGTTAGAATCCCGGCTCCGCGATCCGAGGGGCGCTGCAGCAGTCCGGAGTTCTTCCGAGACCTGCCAGGCTCGGCTCGCACAGCCTTTAGGCAACGGCGCCCTCCAACCATTGACGGAGATTCATATGAGCGCAGTCGCCAAGCCTGCTTCCAGCGGCGATTTTCACGTTGCCGACCTGTCGTTGGCCGAGTGGGGCCGCAAGGAAATCCTGATCGCCGAGACCGAAATGCCCGGTCTGATGGCCATCCGCGAAGAGTTCGCAAAGTCGCAGCCTTTGAAAGGAGCCCGCATCACCGGCTCCCTGCACATGACCATTCAGACCGCCGTGCTGATCGAGACGCTGCAAGCGCTCGGTGCGCAGGTCCGTTGGGCCTCGTGCAACGTGTTCTCGACCCAGGACCACGCCGCCGCGGCGATCGCCGTGAAGGGCACGCCGGTGTTCGCATACAAAGGCGAGACGCTGGACGAGTACTGGGACTACACCCACCGCATTTTCGATTGGCCGGACGGCGGCTACTCGAACATGATCCTCGACGACGGCGGCGACGCGACGTTGCTGCTGCACCTGGGCACGCGTGCGGAAAGTGACATCAGCGTGTTGAACAACCCGGGCAGCGAAGAAGAAATCTGCCTGTTCAACTCCATCAAGGCCAAGCTCAAGGTCGACCCGAAGTGGTACTCGGTTCGCTTGAAAGCCGTGAAGGGCGTGACCGAAGAGACCACCACCGGCGTGAAGCGTCTGTATCAGATGGCGAAGGAAGGCAAGCTCGCGTTCCCGGCCATCAACGTCAACGACTCGGTCACCAAGAGCAAGTTCGACAACCTGTACGGCTGCCGTGAGTCGCTGGTCGACGGCATCAAGCGCGCCACCGACGTGATGATCGCCGGCAAGGTCGCGGTCGTGGCCGGCTACGGCGACGTGGGCAAGGGCTCGGCGCAGGCGCTGCGGGCGTTGTCCGCCACGGTGCTGATCACCGAGATCGACCCGATCTGCGCACTGCAGGCGGCGATGGAAGGTTATCGCGTCGTGACGATGGAAGAGGCCGCCGCGCTCGGCGATATCTTCGTCACCACCACCGGCAACTTCCACGTGATCACTCACGATCACATGAAGGCGATGAAGAACAATGCGATCGTCTGCAACATCGGTCATTTCGACAACGAGATCGACGTGGCGTCGTTGAAGAAGTACACCTGGGAGAACATCAAGCCTCAGGTCGATCACATCATCTTCCCGGACGGCAAGCGCATCATCCTGCTGGCGGAAGGTCGCCTGGTTAACCTGGGCTGCGGAACCGGTCATCCGTCGTACGTGATGAGCTCTTCCTTCGCCAACCAGACCCTGGCGCAGATCGAGCTGTTCGCGCACACGGCGAAGTACCCGGTCGGTGTGTACGTGCTGCCGAAACACTTGGATGAGAAAGTGGCGCGGCTGCAGCTGGCCAAGCTCGGCGTGAAGCTCACTACGCTGACCGACGAACAGGCCAAGTACATCGGCGTCGACAAGGCCGGTCCGTACAAGCCGGATCATTACCGCTACTGATAACCGATGGCGAAGCCGCCAAGCATGGTTCTGACCACGGCCTGCCCCGACACCACCGGTGTCGTGGCAGCCGTGGCCAGTTTCCTCGCGGCGAACAATTGCCTCATCACCGAGGCCCAGCACTACGACGATCCGATTTCGGACACGTCGTTCATGCGCACCGTGTTTCATGACAATGGCCACGGTGCGCCGTCGCTGCGCGAGCTGGACGCGCTGTTCTCGAATTCAGTTGCCCAGCGCTTCGGCATGCGCTGGAAGTTTCACGAAGCCCAGCGCAAGTGTCGGACCGTGCTGGCCGTGTCGAAGCACGGTCACTGTCTCAACAGCACGCTGCACCGCTGGAGCACCGGCACGCTGCCCATTGAAGTCGTCGCGGTGGTCTCCAATCATCAGGAGATGCGCAGCCTGAGCGAGTGGCACGGCGTGCCGTATCACTATTTGCCGGTGATCGACGGACGCAAGGCCGAACAGGAAGAGCGCATCATCGAGCTGTTCGAAAAGGTCGACGGCGAGCTACTGGTGCTGGCGCGCTACATGCAGATCCTGAGCCCGCGCGCTTGCGACTATTTTGCCGGCCGGGCGATCAACATCCATCATTCGTTCCTGCCTGGATTCAAAGGCGCGAAGGCTTATCACCAGGCGCACGCGCGCGGCGTGAAGCTCATCGGAGCGACGGCGCACTATGTGACGACGGATCTGGACGAAGGCCCGATCATCGAGCAGGAAACGGCGCGCGTGGATCACACCATGGCGCCGGAAGAGCTGGTCAGCATCGGCTCGGATCTGGAGAGCGTGGTATTGAATCGCGCCGTGAAGTGGCACGCCGAGCGCCGCGTGTTCACCAACGGCAGCAAGACGGTGGTACTGAAGTGACTGCGAAGATCATCGACGGCAAGGCGATTGCGAAGAAACTGCGGGCGGAATATCACGCGCGCGTCGATGTGCTGCGCTCACGTCACAACGTGACGCCGGCGCTGGTCGTCATTCTGGTCGGCGACAACCCGGCCTCGCAGTCCTACGTCCGCGGCAAGATCGCGGGCTGCAAGGAAGTCGGCATCCGCTCCGAGCTGGTCGAGCTGCCTGCCAGCACGACGGAAGAGCAGTTGCTCGATCACATCGACCGACTCAACAACGACGTGACCGTGCACGGCATCCTGGTGCAGTTGCCGCTGCCCGCGCACATCCGGGTGTCGAGCGTGCTGGAGAAGATTTCTGTCGAGAAGGACGTCGACGGCTTCCATCTGTACAACATGGGCGGCCTGGTCACCGGCAACACCGTGTTCTCGCCGTGCACGCCGTACGGTGTGCAGAAGATTCTGGAGCACGAAAACATTCGCGTCGAAGGACAGAACGTGGTCGTGGTCGGCGCCAGCAACATCGTCGGCAAGCCCACCGCCCTGATGTTGATGCAGCAGGACGCGACGGTCGTCATCTGTCACAAGAAGACGCGCGACCTCGGGCATTTCACGTTGCTGGCGGACATCCTGGTGGTCGCGGCGGGCGTGCCGAACCTGATCGTGCCGCAGATCGTGAAGACCGGCGCCGTCGTGATCGACGTGGGATTCAACCGGCTGCCCGATGGCCGCATCGTCGGCGACGTCGATTTCGAGGGCGTGAAAGAGAAGGCGTCGTACATCACTCCGGTGCCGGGCGGCGTGGGGCAGATGACGGTCACCATGCTCCTGCACAACACGATTCTTTCCGCCGAACGCGCCGCGACCGCGACAACTTCGCCGTTCCGTCGCCGCGCCTGAGTCTCAGGCAATTTGAGCGACGCGGCGAAAAAGTAGCGCCGCGAGCTGCGAGCCCATGCCGCTTGCGACGTACACCATTCGTTGGTTGTCAGTGAGCTTGCGCAGCCAGTCGAACGCGCCGCCGTCGATCAATGGGATTGCGTTGCCGTCCGGCGTGCCTGCATCGAGCATGAACCTCAGGCCGTCGTAGTACTTGTGCTCCAGCGGCGCCACGGTCGCGGCGATTTCGGGCATCGACTCGGCAATGCGCTTCGCCAGGTGCGCACGCTCGGGCGTGCAGAGCAAGCGTAGTGTGCGGTCGGGGAAGCGATAACCGTGCTGCTCCAGGCGGTCGAGTGCCGCGATGTGTGTGCGGATGTGCTCGATCAGCGCTTCGGTTGTGAAGCCGTGATCTTTGCGCTCGTGCGCGGCCGACGCCAGACAAAACATTCGAAAGTGCGCCGCGAATCCAGGGCGTTTCGGTATCGCTTGCGCGCGCACGCAACGATGGCTGGTCGTGAGTTTGATCGTCGCACCCGGCGCTTCTCTTAGTCGCCTGGCGCATTCGAGAGCGAGCACATTGGTCGGATCGGAAACCACCTCGGTGCCGCGCGCGGTGGAAACAATTCTGTTCTGGCTGGTGAGCGCGACGCTCGAGCACGAAGCAAGCGGCGCGAGCGGGGACAGCTCGAGCGCTTCGAAATCGACGGCGGCTGCGAGCAGGTGCGAGTCCAGTTCGTTCGAGATGCGCTGATTCACTGCGCACGGCTGCACGAATCGATCGCTCTCCCATTGCTGACGAACCATCGCAGGTGTGCGCTGCGCGGCTCGCTGCTCCAACACCGATAGCAACAATGACCACAACTCGGTCGCAGCCAGGCCCTGCGCCAATGCCTGGCGCAGCGTTGCATCGACAGTTACACGGTCCGTGCGGCTCATGATCGGGCTGAGAGTACACGAACTACGGCACGGGCGGCGTCTTGCGCAGATGCTCGAAGAGGTCGCCTCTCGGCGCTTTCTTGCCGAACGGAAAGCTGCAGAATGTCATCGGAACGGTCGCGAACGGATCGTCCGGCTGTGCCGCGAAATTCCTCGGACGGAGCCAGCAGTTTTCGCTGAGCCACAGGATGGGGTTTCTCAGTTCGTCCACGTCGGACTCGCCATACTTGTGACGCGGCGGTGGGCGAAATGGCGGCGCGGGCAGCTTTACCTGCGGCTCTTCGGGGCGAGGGCCGAGAGCTCGATAATTGTCTCGTGCGGCGTCCGCCGCGGCCTCTGCGCCAGATTGTTTCCAGTCGGGCAGGGCCAGGGCCGATCCGGTCGGCGTCTCGGGCGGCAAATACATCGGAGCGAGACCAGGCGCAGACGGAGAGTCGACATTCACCGCCGAAAGCTTCACTGAGGGCGCCCGAGACTCGTCGGGGAGGATGTAGTTGCGCTCTGGAATCAGCAGCAAAGTGCCGCGGGCGGTGGTGTCGGTGGCTCGGACGCGTTCCTCCCACGGAATGAGCAGTACCGCCAGATGCGCAGCCATGACCAGCGTGAAGATCGCCGGCCGAGCGGTGCGGTCATCCTGCACAAAGTCCCTCGCCGCCACGGAATCCCCAATTGATCCAATCGAATAGTGGCCAGTCCCCAGCCAATAGAGGCGCTCCGGGCGCGAAGGTTCAGTCAGGGACTCGCCGCTGGCGCCGCCGCTACGCATCGCGGACAATCTGAGCATCGAAAGCTTCGAGATGTGGGGATATGCGATTCGCAGTGATTGCTTCGAAGATGGCGGCGCTCTCGGCGATCGGGCTGGTCGCAGCTCTGCCGCTCGGCTCGGCCTACGCGGCCTGCACGCGGCCGAATTTCAAGATCACCGTGCCGGACGGCGCAACGGCGACCGAAGCGGAGATGAAGGCGGCGGCCCAGACGCTGGTGAAGCTCGATCAGGAGATGGGCGAGTACCTGCGCTGTATCAAGGGCGACGCCAGCCAGGCGACGGTGGGCAAGGACGAGGCCACTCGTCAGAAGCTGGTCAAGGAATATGTCGACTCGCACAACGCGACCACCGATGAGCTGGCGGGCCTGGCGGGCTGCTACAACGCTCAGGTGGAGGCGTTTCAGAAAACCAAGGGCGGCGCCGGGGGCAAGACCGCGGATTGCAGCTCGCACATGGCTGCGGCGAAAAGTCGAACCCCCTCACCGGCTCCGGGCGGCACGCCCATGCCGAGCAACATCGTGAAAGAAGCCGATGGCTATTCGTTCGAGCTGCAGGGTGGTGCGTGGAGTTACACGCTGATTCGCGACGACACGCCGCGCTACTGCGGGGAAGGCGACAAGCATTGCGTGAGGCGCACGGTGTTCGTCACCAATGGCTCCGAGCAGGAGCTGGAGTGCAAGGCCTATATCAAATACGAAGGTGCCGATGCGAAAGGCAATGCGCAGCCCGAGGCGCAGGCCGTGGTGCTCAAGAAATCCGTTCGTGCGGTCATTGCCAGCATGGCGCCGCAGGGCGTGAACGCGGCAACCTTCGAAGCGTCCTGCAAGCCGCGTCCGCCGCTGCCGCCGCTCGACACGCAAGCGGGCTGCAAATATGAAGTAGTGAAGCCGGTGAATATTTCCGACTTCTATCCCCAGGAGGCGCGCGAGGCGGATGAGCAGGGCCCGGTGGTCGTGGAGTTCACCGTGCCGGGCAAGGCCGCCAGCCCCACCGAAATCAAGGTGATCGCGAGCAGCCTGTCGCCTCGCCTGGATCAAGGCGCGGTGCAGGCGGTTGGCGCGATGATCATGAGCAGCCAGTGCAAGAACCAGCGCTATCGGCTGCGTTTGAATTTCCAGCTCGAGGAATAGTCCTCAGCGCATTGCGCACAACCACGCGGCGGCAATGGCCGCGATGGTGAATGCGCCGGCGGCAAGCTGCAGGGCGGGAGAATCGAAGCGGCGCTCGGGAATTTTCCCGAGCGCGACGCCGAGCACACAGCCGCTGAAGAATCCAGTCACGTGCGCAATGACGTCGGTGCGCTCGCCGCCGGCGCCCAGAAAGCCGAGCAGGATCACGCCGGCGATCAAGGGGCCGAGCCGTTTCGCCCAGCGCAGATTGCTCTCCGTCTCCAGCGACCATGCGTACGCGCTCAATATGCCGAGCGCCGCGAACACTGCGGTCGATGCGCCCAGCGAGCGTTGCTCGGTCGGCATCACGATGGCGTCCAACCCGTTGCCCATCATCGCGCCGATCAGAATGCTGGCCCATGCGACGCCACCACCCAATGCGCGTGACGCGAGAAAACCGAACACCGTGCCGAACGCGAGATTGCTGAGCAAATGGCCCACATCTGCGTGCAGCGTGAGCGCAGTGATCACCCGCCACCACTCGTGCGTCGTTGGAATCCCGCCGTGCAATGCGCCTGCCTCGAGCCAATCGAAACCGAGCGCATCGATGCCCGCCGCATAGGCGACTGCCATCATCACGAGCACGTAGAGAATCGATCCGGTCCAGGCGCGGGGTTGCAGCTTGGGCAGCTTGGGGATGTGAACGGGAGCCCTGGATTCCTGCGCGACTTCGGTGAGGTGGCGAATGGCCAGGGCGGCCGATTCTTCCGGCACCACGACCACGAACACACCGCCTCGCACGACGGTCCACGAATGAATGCCGACCGCCGACAGGATCAAGGTCTGCTGGTCGCAATCGGGCATTCGCAGCGAGCGAAAAACCTCGACCAGATTGGAAGGCGCGTCTTCGGGCGTCATGTGTCGTCGGGCTTTTTCGGGCTGGTCCGCAGGGGTGGGGGCGGCCTGCGGGGATTCCAAGGCAAGCCCTGTCGAAGAACCCAGGACTAACATAGAGTTGACCAAAACGGTCAAATTGGTAAACTCTATGTTATGCCAAGCACCCCCCAAGCACTGCAGTCCCTGCCCCCGGCCGCCACCCAGGCGCTGCACATTCTGGGCGAAAACCTGGCGATCGCCCGGGTCCGGCGCCGGGAATCCCAGCGCGCCTGGGCCAAGCGATTGGGTATTTCGGTGCCGACCTTGATCCGGATGGAGCGCGGCGATCCAGGTGTGAGCGTGGGAATCTACGCGACGGCGCTGTGGCTGATGGGGCGCGTGAGTGCCCTGCCTGCAATCGCAGCGCCAGCCGAGGACAAGGGCGCACTGGAGAGCGACGTGCGTGGCGCCCTGAAACGACGGGCCGTCCGGTCCGCGGCTTCGGTCGAAGCCCGCCTGGCTCGTGGCACACGGCCGAAGAAGCAGGAGCGCTCATGAGTCTCGCGCGCAAGCCGGCAGCTTACCAACCGACCGACCAGCTCTATCTGTGGCTGGTCACTCAGCCGGCACAGCCAGTGCTGATAGGCGAGTTGCACCTGGTGAGAACCACGCGCGGCGTGTCGTTGCGGTACGCGCCGGAATGGTTGGAGCGAGGCTTTCCTCTCAGTGAGGACGTGCCGCTGATTGACGAGGAACTGCTGCCCACCGAGTCCGGGATCGCGATTGGCGCGGTGGACGATGCCCGGCCGGATCGCTGGGGCGAGCGCGTCATTCGCTTTCTCGACAAGCCGCCGCGCCTGTCGCTGCTCGAGTATTTGTATTTTGCCGGCGACGATCGCTTCGGCGCGCTCGGTGTCTCTACGTCCGCGGAGGAGTATCGGCCCAGGCACCTCGGGCCGCTGCCGGCGCTGGCCGATACCGACACCATTTACGAGCTGATCCGCAAAGTGCAGGACAACGAGCCGGTGCCGGAATCGCAAAAACGTTTGATCTCTCCCGGCGTGACGCTCGGCGGTGCGCGCCCCAAGGCTTTGCTGGATATCGCCGGCGAGCAATGGGTGATCAAGTTCTCGGATGGCGAGCCGGCGGACACGCCATTGATCGAGCACGCGACCATGCTGCTCGCACAGAAAGCAAACATTCGAGTTGCGCAGACGCAGGCGGTGCGCCTCACGCACGGCCATGCTGTCGCGATCAAACGATTCGACCGGGAGCGAGGCGCGAGGCTGCACTGTCTCTCCGCGAGCGTCGCGTTGCGAGCCGCGGCCGAGCGATTTGGCTATCCCGAGCTCGCGCAGCTGCTACGCCGGCGCGGTGTCGTCGAACAAGATCAAAACGAGCGCGACATGCACGAGCTGTTTCGCCGCATGGTGTTCAACATCCTCATCGATAACACCGACGATCATGAGAAGAATCACGCCCTGATCGCGACCGACGCCCAGCAGTACCGACTGTCGCCGGCGTACGATGTGCTGCCTTCCGGGCAGGCGCTGGGCTTTCAGCAGATGCGAGTCGGCGAGGACGAGGCCGATTCGACGCTCGCCAATGCACTATCGATGGCGCCGCTCTTCTCGCTGAAGAAAGATGCAGCGATCCGGCAGGTGCGCGAGGTCGTCGCCGTCGTGAATGACTGGCAGAAACATTACACGGAGTGCGGTGTGACGCGTGGCGATGTCGCCCTGTACGCCGAACAGATCGACCGGCCATTCCTGCTGGAGCAACGCCAGGAATTCACGAGTCGATGAGGCTCGTAGCCCGATCATGAACGACTTTTCATGACGGCGCGGCGCCCGGCTCGGGAACATGCCGATGCGCCATTCGTCCAAGCAATACAGGCCCGATAACGGATAGGGTGTTTCGGAGAGCTCCCATGCGAGACGCAGCCCACACATCGAAAATCACGTTGCTCGCGGCGTGCTGCGGCGGTCTGCTGTTGCCGCTCGCGAGTCACGCCGAAGATTCAGCGCCGGTTCAGGCCGGCTGGAAGACTCAGGAGATTCGTTACAGCTATACCGGCTTCACGACCGCGTATGACTGCGACGCGGCCGAGGATCGGATCAAAGCAATCCTGCGGGCGCTTGGCGCACACGAACAAACGCGCGTGTCTGCGCAGGGCTGTACGTTCAGTCGCCCGTCGCGGAATTTCTTCATCACCATCACGACCGCGACGCCTGTGCCGGTGGCCGATCTGTCCAAGACGCCCGCTCAAGCCAGTCGTGACGAGTTGCTCGAGCGGCTTGGGGTTGCGGCCGCGAAACTCGATGAAACATTCCTCGCCGAATGGAAAACCGTCGAGCTGTCTCGCGACCGCAAGCTCGATCTCGAGCCGGGCGACTGCGAGCTGATGGAAGGGTTGCGCGACCACGTCCTGCCGAAGCTCTCGGTGAAGATCCAGGCCGATCGCGTGCAGTGCATCCCGCGCCAGGTGTCCTTTGCAACACCCGAACTGACAGTCACGGCACTGGTGCCGATGGCGCAGCCTGACGCGGCAACCGATAAGACGAAGAGCTGAGACGAGGCTGCTGCGGGATTCATCGCCCGCAGCAGCCGGATTGCGATATCAGCCGACCAGCTGAATCAGTTCTTTCTTCTGCGCGGCCGACAACAGCGGGCCGTAGCCGGCTTTGAGATTGTCGGACTGGCGGTCGGGCTTGCCGGTGGCCGGGATGACGGCAGTGACGGCTTCGTGGCTCAGGCAGAACTTGAGGAACATTTGCGCCCAGGAAGTCACGCCGACTTCGCCGGCCCAGCCGGGCAGCTGCTTGTCCCTCACCTGATTGAACAGCTTGCCGTCGTTGAAGTTGCGATTGGCGAGCACCGCGACGCCCAGGTCCTTGGCCATGGGGAACAAACGTTGTTCGGCGCCACGGTTGGTCACGGAATAGTTGATCTGCAGGAAGTCCGGCTTGGTTTCCTGAACGACATCGGCGAGCTGATCGTGAGCGGAGTCCAGGTAATGAGTGATGCCGGTGTACTTCACCTTGCCTTGTTCCTTCAGCTCGCGCGCCAGCGCCAGCTGAGTCTTCCAGTCGCCGAGGTTGTGGACCTGAAGCAGCTCGACCTTGTCCGTGCGCAATGACTTGAGCGTCTTCTGGAATTGCGCGAGGCCTTTGTCGCGGCCGACGACGCCGGACAGCTTTGTGGCGATGAATGCTTTCGGTCGCAGCTTGGCATCGGCGAGCAGTGGGCCAAGGATGTCCTCGGCGTTGCTGTAGGTCGGTGCGGTGTCGATCAAAGTCGCGCCGGCATCGAAGAAGCGCTTCAGCACTTCTTTGAGCGCAGTGTATTCCGGGCTGCCCGGGGTGATTTCAAAACTGCCCGAGGTGCCCATGCCGATCGCCGGCACGGTCTCGCCGCTGGAAGGAATGGTTCGTTTCAACATAGTGCGCTCACTTGCCGCAGCCGCCAGCGCGGACCAGGAGCTCGCACCCAGGAGGGTCGATCCAGCAAGAGCAGCGGTGGACTGACTCAGAAACTGGCGGCGTGTAGACATTGCAAATTCTCCTGTTGTGGAGTCGCTAACGTTACTGAGCTTCCCGCACCCGAGGCAACAGCGCTGCGGTGGGATGTCGCCGTCACGCGCCGGCGCGTGACGGCGTTCAAGTGCCGTTCAGTTCTTCAGCCAGCGCGCCAGCCAACGGTGGACTTCGTTGAAGAACTGCCGGCTGTTCTCGCCTTGCAGGATCCAGTGATTCTCGTCCGGGAAGATCAACAGGCGGCTCTCGACCTGCTGACGCTGCAGCACGCTCCAGTACTCGAGCGTGTTGTTCATCGGCACCCGGAAATCGCGCTCGCCCACCGTCACCAGCACCGGCGTCTTCCATTCGGTCGCATAGCGGATGGGATTTTGTTTGTTCCAGTCCACGCCTTCCTGCCACGGCGGGCCGCCCATGTTCTGCTCGCGCGGATAGGCGATGTCGCTGGTCGCCCACTGGCTTTCCAGGTTGATCAGGCCGGCGTGGCTGATCAGGCAGCGATAGCGAGTGGTGCTCGCCTGCATCCAGTTCGCCAGATGGCCGCCGTAGCTCGCGCCGCCGGCGCATTGCCGCGTGCCATCGATGAATGAATAGCGTGCGATCGCTTCGTCCGCGGCTTGATTGATCTCCAGCGCCGGGCCTTGCAGGGGATCGCCTTGAATGGCCTGCGAGAACGCGGCGCCGAAACCGGTGGAGCCGGAGTAGTTGGTGAGCAGCACGACGTACCCGGGCGCGGCGAGCAGGTGAAAGTTCCAGCGCAGGAAGAACGTATCGCGCCACATGGTGTGCGGGCCGCCGTGCATCAGGACCAGCAACGGATATTTCTTCGCGGGATCGAAACCGGGCGGGCGGACGATCATGTTGTGGATGCGCGCGCCGCGCTTGCTGTCGAACCAGAAATGTTCGACCGGCGCCAGATCGAGCTGCGCCATCTTGTCTGCAGTGAAGCGGGTCAGTGCCTGATGATTGCCACGTTGCAGGTCGATGCGCACGACTTCCGACGGACTGACGGCGCTGTCGAAGTTCGCAATCAACACCGGCGCGCCGGAACGATCGGCGCCCACGAGATTGCCGTATCCGCCAGCCTTCATATCGAACGCAAGCGTCGCTTCGCCGCCGCTGCTCTTGCCGCTATAGATTTTCGAATGTCCGGCGTCTTCGGCGAGCAGATAAACGTCGCGGTTGTTGGGCGCGACCACGAAGTTCAGGGCGTCCCGCTCGGCGGGCAATGTGATATCGGCGCGGCGCTTCATTGCAGGCCAATCGAAGGACGACAGATGCGTCGGGCCAAATACCGTCTTGCCGCGCACTTCGCGAAGTACATAAAGAGTGCGGCCGTCAGGACTGAACTCCGGTTCGCTCCAGCCATCGCCGCCTTTCAGATCGTCGCTGCCGGTCAGACGCTTCGGCTCGCCGCCGCTGACGGCGACCTGCCACAGCTCCGTGTTGGTGAAATCGAAGGCGCCGCGGTTGGCGTTGCGAGAGGCGGCGAAGATCAAGCCTTCTCCATCGGGGGTCCACAGCAAATCCAGCTCGCTCGCGCCTTGGGTGCTGCGGCCACCGAAGCCGGGCTGTTTGATCATCTCGGCGCCGGCGAACAGATCGCGCGCGTCGTTCACACCGATCGTCTGCACAATGGCGTGCGGCTCGCGATTCTCCGGCAGCCACGTGTCCCAATTGCGAATCGGGAAGCCATCGTAGGCGCGTACTTTATATTTGCGCGCCTTCTCTTCCGCGACGATGCGCTTGCTGTCCTCGTCGTTGCGGCTTTCCGGCGGCACGTCGCTGGTGAATGCGATCCTGCGGCCGTCCGGCGAGAACTTCGGCAGCCGCGCGCCGGTGCTGATCGTTGTCGCTCGCAGCGCTTCCCCGCCGCCTTCGATGTCCAGGATATAAATTTGATTGACGTCGTCGCCATCGCGCTTCGTGGCGAAGGCAATGCGCTTGCTATCCGCGCTCCAGGCCATGCCTGATTCCGACGCGCGGGTTTGAGTCAGCCGGCGCGGCGAGCTCTTGCCGTCGGTGGCCACCAGCCATAGGTCGCTCACCTGTTGATCGTTGACGTACGCCGGCTCGGTCACGCTGAACACTGCCAGCTTGCCGTCGGGACTGACGGCAGGGGCGCCGACTCGTGGCGACAGCCACACATCTTCGTGTGTGATCGCCCGGCGCTCGGCGGCGTACAGCGAGGTGCTCGCCAGGCCAATCACTGTCAAGGCAATCGCTCGTGCTACGAAGCAGGTACTCACTAGCAGTAGCTCCTTATTGGTTCGGGCACATACCGTGCGGTAGGTTCAGCTGCCGATTATTACCGAATCGATGCTGCAGGTGCGCGCGCATTTGTTTATTCCGGCATTAACTGGGCTCGGAAAGACTCCGTTGTCACGCGTGGGTCGAATCGAGCAATATGCCGCGCGATTCAGGGTTCAGCGGGAACCAACAGGGATGCCGGTGGCGACATTGGTTGCTCACAGTCGAGGCTTCATATGGATGTGCTCTTGAGGCAGCTGCGTGGCCTGAAGAAATTATTGCGCCGGCGCGGCGCTACGCCGGAACAGGCGGAAGACCTGGTGCAGGAAGCGGTGCTACGGCTGCACGCTTATACCCGTCAGGGCGGCCAGGTCCAGAATCAGGAAGCGTTCCTGACCCGTACGGCAATCAATCTGTCCGTCGATCAACATCGGCACGCGCGGCTCGACTGTTACGAGGCCGACCCGATCGAAGATCTCGAGCTGCCCGATCTCGAGCCCACCCCGGATGAGGTTTTTGCCGCTGAGCAACGTCTGATGAGGATGCGGGATGCGCTCGATCGCGCCAATCCCAGGACACGGGAAGTTTTCTTCATGCACCGTCTCTACGGCTTCAGTCACGCCGAAATCGCGCGCCGCTTGCGAATCAGCGTCAGCGCGGTGGAGAAGCATGTTGCGAGCGCCGTTACGATTCTCGCCATCGAACGACAACGAGAATGAGCCCTACGGAAGCATCAACCAGCCAGACCGTGCCGCCGGAGCGACTCGCCGAAGCCAGCGTATGGATCGCGAAGCTGCACGGTGACGCGCGGGGCCGTGCCGTCGAGGATGGTTTGCGCCGTTGGCTGCACGCGCATCCGGACAATGCACGCGCGTTCGAGCTGGCCACCGAAGTGTGGGAAGAATCCGAGAAGCTGCGCAGTGTCGTGCCGTTTCGCCCGCTCACTCACGTCGAGCATCGGCCGCGCCGGGGCGGAGCGTTACTGGTCGCGTTCGCCTGCGTGCTGGCGCTGGCCGTCGTCGGAATTGTTTGGTTTCAATACGTGGGTGTCGTCGCCACTGCGGTCGGGGAGCAGCGCCAGTTGGTACTCGAGGACGGCACTCGCGTATTTTTAAATACGGACACGCACATCGTCGTGAAATATGACGAGCGCGCGCGCCGCGTCGAGCTGCGTCGGGGCGAAGCGTTGTTCAACGTCGCCAAGCGCAGCGACTGGCCGTTCATCGTCGTAGCGGGCGATCGCCAGGTGAAGGCGCTCGGCACTTCATTCGTAGTGCGCAGAGAAGCCGAGCGGCTCGCGGTGACGTTGGTGGAAGGCAGCGTGCTGGTCTCGCCGGTGCTGCCAGTACAGCCCGAGCAGCCTCACTCGACGATCGATGCGCCGGGCGCGATTGAGCAAACACCCGCGACGACTTCGGAAGCTGGCGGCGGCCAGTTCAAGCTTGCAGCCGGCCAACGACTCACCTTCAGCAGCGGTGCGGCGACTAAACTCGATACACCCTCCATCGACAAGACGACTGCATGGCGCCGGGGCCAGGTCATATTAGATGACACGCCGTTGCAAACCGCGGTCGCCGAGATGAACAGATATAACGAAACCAAATTGATCGTTACCGATCCGGCGGCGGCCGCGATTCCCATCAATGGTTTATTCCAAGCGGGCGACTCCACGCACTTCGCCAACGCTGTCGCACAAGCTTATGGTCTGACAGTCACCACGCGCGGCGATGAGATAGTTCTGTCTGGCAAACCCGTTCAGTGAGGATTTCCATCGGCTGCAACGTCGAACTAACGATGTGTCAAAAATCCTGACATTTGTTCAGGACCTGGGGATTGGGGATTCATCGGTTAGGAGATCACTTTGAGCACGAACAATCGGATGTTTCATAGCAGCGCCCGCTGCGCGCCACGCGCAGCAGCACTGACAGGGAGTGTGCTGGCTATTCTTGCGACTGCAGGCAACGCGCAAGCAATGACTGAATGGGATCTGCCCGAGCAGCCGCTGGCGAAATCGCTGCGGGAGATCGCTGCTCAGACCGACAGCAACATCATTTTCGATAAGAAGCTGGTCAACGAACAGTCGGCGCCGCCGCTGAAGATGAAGGCCACGACCGAGCAGGCGTTGAAACAAGTGCTGGAAGGCACCGGCCTGACTTATCGTCATCTCGACGACAAAACGGTCACGATTCAGCTGGCGAGCACGGATCCTTCGATAACCACCAGTGCCAGCTATGGCGCCGATGGACGCATTCGCCTGGCTCAGGCAGAGACCGGCGACACTGGTCGGCGGACCCGCATGGTCGAGGGCAAGCCGCTGCTCGATATCGAAGAGATCATCGTCACGGGCACGAACATCCGCGGCGTCGAGAACAAAACCGCGCCTGTTCTAGTGCTGTCCAGGGAGTACATCAATTCCACTGGCTTCAGCACCACGACGAAGCTGATCGAATCGCTGCCGCAGAACTTTGCGCTCGCGAACCAGAGCGGACTGCAATCGAACGGTACGGGCCAAGTCAGCAGTGCCTTTGAACAGGGTTCGTCCATCAATCTTCGCGGCATCGGCGAAGGCACCACGCTGGTGTTGTTGAATGGCCGTCGACTGGCGCCCGGCTTTAAATCTGCCGCCGCCGATATCTCCGCGCTGCCGTTGACCGCGATCGAGCGGGTCGAGATTCTGACCGACGGTGCTTCGGCGATCTACGGTTCCGACGCGGTGGGCGGCGTCGTGAACTTCATTCTCAGAGACGACTTTGAAGGGGCTGAAACCCGGCTGCGCGCAGGTTTCGCCGACGGCACCGATGAGTACCGGGTGAGTCAGGCGCTGGGCAACTCCTGGGATTCGGGCAACGTCCTGCTGTCCCTGGAGTATTACCAGCGGGACGAGTTGCTCACGAGCGATCGTGACTACATTCCCGCCAATGTCGCGGCCCCCGGGCTGTTGCCGGAAGAGGAGAATTACTCGGCGGTCTTCACCGGTGAGCAGCAGCTCTCCGGATCGATTACCGCGTTTGCCGACGTGCTCTTCTCGCAGCGCGATAGTTTCAATCGGGCAGGGCGCGTTACGCCTCTGTTCAACGAAACGCCTAACAACGTGGACAATCCCCAGCTCAATGCGACGCTGGGGCTGAACTTCGCGCTGGGTGGGGACTGGCAGCTCGAGCTGTCCGGCTCGTTTGGCAGCAACGATCTCGAAGTGGTACGGGGAGGGGGCACCCTCGGACAGGCTTCGTTCGATTCGAAGTTCGAGAGCGAGGCGGGCAGAGTCAAGGCGGACGGTACGGTGCTCGGTTTGCCAGGCGGCAACATGCGCATGGCCATTGGCGCCGATTATCGTTCCGAGACCTATGAGGATATGAACGCACTCGGCGGCATGCTCATCAGCAGCACCGACACGGATCAGGACGTTAGTTCGGCGTTCGCCGAGCTGTACATTCCGCTGGTCGGCGATCCCAATGCGGTGGCCGGAGTGCAAAGGCTCGAGGTGTCGCTGGCCGGACGCTACGACGACTATTCGAGCTTCGGTTCTTCCTTCGACCCGCAGTACGGCTTGATGTGGGAGCCGGTCGGCGGGCTGCGTCTGCGCGCCAGGTACGGCACCTCATACAAGGCGCCGAACCTGATCGAATACAGCTTCGGCACCAATTCCGGCGCGGCAGTTCTGGCGCAGGACCCGCTGGCGCCGGGCGGCTTCAACTACCAGCTGCAGGTCAGCGGCATCGACGTGAATGGCTTGCAACCCCAGGAGTCGACCAGTTCCTCGTTCGGCCTGGAGTTCACTCCGGAAGCGGTCAAGGGCCTGGCCGTGAACCTCAACTACTACCAGATCAGGTATCGCAACCGGATCACCAATCCACCGTTGCCTTCGGTGACGCTCGGCGATGCGGCCTCCTTCGGCAGCCTGTTCATTCGCAATCCGACGGTCGATCAGGTCAATCAGTTCATCGCGATCGCCCAGCTCGGCCCGGTGGGCTTCATCCCGCTCAGCCCGATCGACTTCACTTTCGATCCGAATTTCGACCCGGCGTCGATCGATGTCATCGTGGACGGCAGGCGGCGCAACCTGAGCCTGGTGGACACCAACGGCGTGGATTTCTCCACGCGCTACGATTTCGGCGTTGGCTCGTCCAATGTCGCCCTCGGCATCGACGCGACCTACGTGCTGCAGATCGAGCAGCAGATCACCACGACGAGCGCGCCGTTTGAAACGGACGATACATTCGGCAATGCGCCGAACTTGCGCATGCGAGCGATGGCCAGCTGGCAGCGCGGTGGATGGAGCACGAATGCGTTCGTGAACTACACCGATTCGTATACGGACAATCGATTGATGATCCCGGTGTCGGTCGACGCCTATACGACGGTGGATGCACGCGTGGCCTATTCCTTCTCGAATCGATTCAGCAGCGGGTTCCTGTCTGGAGTGACGGTGGGCGCCAGCGTGCTGAACCTGTTGGATGAGGATCCGCCGAGCACGCAAGTGATCTCTCCTCCGGGCTCGCCTGGTTTCGACCTGGGCTTCGATCCTACCAACGCCAGTCCGCTGGGCCGTTTCATCGCATTGGAGTTTACCAAGACGTGGTAACCCGCTCTTGTGTCGGCCGTGACGCTCGCGTCACGGCCGGTTGGCTTCTTGCCATGTCGCTGTCCCTCCAGGCCGTCGCAATGACGGCCTGGAGCCAGTCCTCCAATCACCAAACCGCATCGCTGACCATCCCGCAGGTGGCGGACGGCCCGAAGCGGCTCATCACGACGGATGATCTCATCGCGTTGCGCGATATCGATTCCTTCAGCCTCTCGCCCGACGGAAAAAAATTCGCGGTGTTGATACGCCAGGCGGATCCGGTCGCGAACGACTATCGCACCGGATGGTTCATCGGTTCGACCGACGATGGCGCGCTGACCGCCGCGGGTGATGGCGGCGAAGCGCGGTTGACCATAGGCGTGACTGGCAGACGCGGAGGGGAAATCGCCGGTTCGCCAAGTCGCTGGTCAGCCGACGGTCAGTGGATCGCCTATACCGTGCAGCGGGATGGCGAAGTACAGCTTTGGCGCAGCAGCGTCGACGGCAAGGTTCAGCAGCAGCTCACTCGCAACGATGCAGATGTGCGCGATTTCGTCTGGAGCGAAGACGGGCGCACTTTGCTCTTTACTGTCGGCAGCACTCGCGCATCACAGCGCGCTCGCGACGAACAAGGTCGCCGCGATGGATTCCGGCTGGATGAGTTTCAGTTTTACACCGAGGTCATCCACCGAGCGGCCCCCGAACGGCCCGTCGAGACCGATCTGACCGTCTGGGCCGTCGCCAGCAACGGCCATGACGAACGCGTGGCGGATGCCGCCGGGAAGAAACAATTCGAGGAAGGGGTGCGGCGCGGTTGGTCTTGGGGCCGCGACCGTTCGCAACCGCCGAAGATCGAGGAGTTGGGAGGCTCGGCTGCGCCGCCGGTCGTCGGCAAGAATGGCGTTCTAGCCTGGCTCGCCCGCGTCGACCCCTCGGAGCGCGGCATTTTGCCGAGGCTACGTTTGACGGCCTCGTTACGCCCTGATGGTTCGCAGCCAATCGCGTGTACCGCTGACGAATGTACCGCGCAGTTCTTTTCCAAAGTCTGGTGGAGCGAGGACGGCAGGCAGGTCATCTTCTGGCGGGAAGAGGGCATCAATCTCACCGACCAGGGGTTCTATTCATGGACTCCAGCGAGCGGTGTCGTGAAGCCGCTATGGCGTGTCTTGGGTGACCGTTTCAAGGAGTGCGAACTGCTGGGGCGGCGGCTGATCTGCGTGCGCGAAACGCGAACTCAGCCCGCGCACATCGCCAGCATCGACACCCGCGCCGGGCGCGTTTCGGTTCTGGCAGATTTCAATCCCGAATTCAAAAATCTGCGCTTGCCCAGGATCGAACGTTTCGAGTGGGATGCGCCGCCGGACACCGTGGGTTTGGGCTATCCCAAGCGAGCTTTCGGCTACATCGTCTATCCGCCGGACTTCGATCCGAAGAAGAAGTATCCGGTGATCATTTCCCCGTATATGGCGCACGGTTTCATTCGAGGGGATGTGGGCGACGAGCAGCCGCTGCTGGCTTATGCAGCTAACGGCTTCGTTGTTCTTGACACGGGCTTTCCCTACCCGATGGGCGATATCGGGGCCGCGGACTCAGACACCCTGTTCGAGAAGATGCATTCCGCCGAGCTTGGGTTTCCCAACATGACCATGCTCCTGGAATCGACGATGCGTGCCTTGGACGCAGCCGTGGCGCGCGGGTGGGTCGATAGCAGCCGCGTGGGCATGGGTGGATTGAGTCAGGGAACGTTCGCGTCTCTGTACGCGCTGCAGAAGTACGATCGTTTGTCCGCGGTTTCAGTGAGCGGGCCAGGTTGGTCGCAGATCGAGTACTACCTCATAACGAGCCACGGACTCGCCACGATGGAGCGGGCGGGAATAAGCTGGAAATTTCCCGAGTCCGTCGAGTACTGGAGGCAGGTCGATCTCGCCGACCACCTCGATTCGATCGAAGCGCCGATCCTGATGCACATCGCAGATCGAGAGTCAGCCGGCATCATGCGCCTGCAACGCCGGCTGAGCGATGCGAAGAAAGCTTTCGAGGCATTCATCTTCCCGGACGAATACCACGAGAAGTGGCAGCCGGCGCATCGCTACGCCATCTACAATCGCAATCTCGATTGGTATCGGTTCTGGCTGCAGGACTACGAAGATCCGAGCGGGGCCAAGGCCGACCAGTATCGACGCTGGCGAGCGCTGCGCGATCTGCAGTGCCTCAATCCGCGTTCGCTCCGCGCCTATTGCGCTGACAACGACAAGGAGTGAGGCGTGGCGGCGGTCCGGGCGATCCTGGTCCACTTCTGTAACCAGGCTTCCGCCGCCAGATAACTCAACAGGATTGGGGCAGGGACCGTGAGCGAAGGCTCCGGCGCGCCGAGGCACGCATCGAGCCGGCCACGGTCCAGGTAGCCCTCTTTCACCAGCAAGCCCTCGAGCAACTGCTCCCGAAGCAACGCTCGATTGCGCTTGACGATTTGCTGATAGAACGAACTGCCCGTGCCCTTGACCTGGCGTTTGCGGATCTCGGCGGGCAGCAGATCGGCGAAAGCGCGCCGTGCCAGCCCGCGACTTATGCCGCCGGTGAGCATCGTGCTGGTCGGAATCCGCAACGCCGTCTCCCATACTGGCTGAGCGTTCAGCGGATCGATGTGGTCAGTGTATCTGCCGCTGTCGAAAACGAAATCGTACCAAGCCGACCAGGTCAGGCCTTTGGCGTGATCCTTCTTGCCGGGAGGCAGCGATGAGCGCGAAATTCGTTTCGACTGCTCGCTTTCGAAATCCTGATTGCTCAGGCCTGCGGTAAGTTCGGCGCTCACCAGCGTCGGCAGATTCGAAATCGCGAAAGGACTGACATAGGGACGACGTAGCAGGCCGTGGTGAACGGTCTTGCCGAACACGGACCATACCGAGTCCTTGCTGAGCCGGGAGGTCGCGAGGATCTGTTCCCAGAGGCCGGGCCTCAAGCCGTGGAGGTACGCCTGGTCCATGGCTGGCAGGGGCTGGACGGTGGCTTGGAATACCGAGTCGCCCGCTTGCCCCGAAAAGAACGCCTGAGTCCCGCGGCTCTTGATCAGGTCGAGCAGGATGTCTTCCATCTCCATCACAGTGAAATACAGGTTGGGGCTGACCGTCGGTGCGGTGTCCCAAATCCTTGTCAAATCCAGGGCGAGCTCTCGCTGCCGTTCGATCAGCTCGGTTCGCCATCGTTCGGCCACCAAGCGAGCGAAGTGCCTTTCGTCTCCAGTTCCAATGATCGCGCGAACTTTCTCCGTGGTCCGCCGGTCTATGCCCGGCATCGCCACCTTCTCCTGGCTCGAACCGAGATCAATGCAGACGTTCAGATAGCTGATCCGCGCTGGCGACGCTGCGTGCGCCAGACATCCTGCGACGATGGAAGAGTCGAGTCCGCCGGAAAGCCGCAGTGTGATGCTCTCGTAGCAGGAGGCCCATGCATTGACGGTGTCCTGTACGGCTGCGCGCAGCGCAGTTGCGGCTGCATCCAACTGCTCGAGGTCCCTCGTGCTCGCGATCGCGATCGGATCCCACAATACGGAGCGCGTCATGCGTCCCTGGGAGAATGTGAGGCGATCTCCGGCCGGCACGGGCGCCACGCCCTCGAGGCCAGTCGCTTCGAGCGTCAGGTTGCCGAACATCAGCCAGCGAGCGAGAAACTGACGATTGACGCTGTAGCGGATCGGCAGCAGGCGAACGCAATCGTCGATGTGAGAAAAGAAGATGTCGACGCCTTTAAAGTGCGTGTGATAGCCGGGCATGTTGCCGAGCGGATCGCGGAACACGTGATACTTGGCCGCGGTCGCCTCATGAACGATGGCGAAGTATGTGCCCCAGTAGCGATCGACCAGATGCTGGCCGCCGCTATCGATGATCCCGGCAGCCGCCGCGCCATCCAGAACGATCTGCGAAGCGCTCGTGTAGTCGCCATGACGACGGTCGAAGATTCTTCCCAGTA
Organism: Peristeroidobacter agariperforans; assembly: GCF_004138335.1. Lineage (GTDB taxonomy): Bacteria > Pseudomonadota > Gammaproteobacteria > Steroidobacterales > Steroidobacteraceae > Steroidobacter > Steroidobacter agariperforans. The sequence continues at coordinate 2,207,182 of NZ_RYFW01000001.1, forward strand.
CGACGCCGCCGCCGTGGGGCAATGGATACGCTTCGGCCGCACCCCGCCGCATTCCAGTGTGCATCACGAACATTCCCGATGCGTCGCAGGCGGTGACCCACCCGGCGGGTTTGGTGCTGCTACTCAGGCCGAAAGATTGAAATGTTCGCACGCTCTCGAGATTGAGCGGATCCCAGAGCAGGGCGAGATAGCGCTGCATGGCCGTGTCCTTGGCGGTTGCGCGTGCCTGGCTTCAGACTGTCATGATGGGAGTGAAGCCGGCTGCCGTTTCCACGTCTTCGTTGAAAATGAACTGTCCCTGCTGCACCCAGCAGTGCGCGTTCCACGGTTCGAGCCGGACCGCGAACATCCAGGTGGGAAAAATCCGGTAGCGGGCGAGAAATTCGAGCAGGGCGAGCGAGTCGAACAGGCAGAGATAGTCGCGCGGGAACAAAGATCTGAGAGTTTGAAACGCCGCTGTCAGCTCGCGAGCCGCGTTGACGTCGAACGTGCCGTTCGAGTTGTAACGTGCTTTGCGCAGCTCCACGGCTTTGACGGTCTTGTCGATGCGTTGCCAGCGAAGTCGCGCTGCTGCGGTAGTGCATGCGGCAATGAACTTGTAGAAGTGCGAGATGCGCAGGCGTACTCGCGGCACGGCTTCGGGATCGATCAAGGGTTCCATCGCCACTTCCGCCTGTGTCGGGCGGATGCTCTTGCCCTGGCTCGGATCGGTGACCAGCAGTCCGCCCGCCAGCAGTTCCTGCAAAGCATCGGCGGCTTCCGGCTTCGACTCGTCCAGTCGTCCGCTCGGAGCGAGTGCCTGCAAGGCCGCCGCAGTCGCTCCGTTGATCAGCATGTAGTCGTCCTGCTTCAGGTCGAGAAACACAAGGTCATCGCCACGCTGGCAAAAGTGGACGTGCGGCGGAAGAAAATATTCGGCCATGAGCAACCTGCGCGAGAGTGCCGTCCTGGCGAGCGGGGCGCGCTGCTGTAGAGCAGTGCGCCCCGCCCGATCTCGTTGTTGGCAATGCCAACCGGGATTACATCGGATACTGGAACTGGGAGACGCTCTCTCCCACGATCACGACCTTCACGCCCTTGGTTTCCTTAGACACTTTTCCCAGCTTGACCATGTTGCTACTCCTTTGCTTGCTGCCACCCGTCATGGATGGCGCGCAGAGGATGTTTGCAAAAGTCATCCGGCTACAAGCCCCGGCACCGCTGCAGAGGTCCTTTCGGCGGGATATTACGAACCATTGGGCGAACCCCTGGACACCCATCGCCCCCGAATGCATGAGCGTATTACCGCCGGATGTATGCTCGTGTGCATCGCTGCGCTACAAGGTCAAATGTCTGACAGCACGTCCGCTTACGACATTAACCGAGATGAATTTCACGTTGCGCCCGATGACTGTCGCGTCCCGCCCGGATTGGCTTCGTGCAGTGGGGGTGCTTCACGCTCCACTGACGATGGTGACAGTCTTTGATTATTTGCATTCACTTGCTCGCGTTTACTGCCGCCCGGGTCTGTGCTACCTGTCATTGGCTCTGATGCATCGACAAGGAGCGATCGATGTCAGCCCTGCCCATCCACGATCAGGACGTCATCGGTCAATTGCCGCCCGGTTTGCAGCAATGGCTGGCGCTGGAGCGCTTTCATCTGCACAAGGTGGATCTGTTCCAGAACAGGTCCCGCGATCCCGCCTTCGATCCGCGGTACTTGCCCCAGAATTGCGGCGCTTTCAGGTTGTCCTGCTTCTGGATACGGCGCAGATATCTTCAGGTTTATGGCGGGCAAGCTGCGGGCGGCGGCGAATTGCAACTGTTCTCCGGCCAGGGTTTGGACGAGCGTGTGCTGTTCCCGATTCATCCATCGTCCCTGGATCACTACAGAAAGTTCCTGTCAGATGTGGATGCCGTGGAGGCGTCGAAGCAGGGCGCGTGCATCTGGGCCGTACCGACGTCGAGTACCAGGACTCTGTTGGCATGGCACGATCAGGCGCCGGCTACAGCGGTTTTCGTCAAGACATCGCTGCGGTCTCCGATGTTCGGGGACCGACGCCTGTACCTGAAAACAGTCGGCCGCAGCGTGGGCTTCTCCGGGCTCATGCAAAGTGCGCGAGCGGATCTTCCGGCCACATTGGACTATCTGCCGGAGTCGGTAGGCTTTGTGCCGCGATCGTTGCCGGATAGCGGCGCCATCGTTCGCTCGATACCCGAAGAGATCAAGCAAGGCCGGATCCTGGTCGCTCCGGTGTTTTCATTGCTAGGCGGCAGTGGCTCTCGCGTGCCACTGTTGCTGACTCTGCTCGAACGCAGCGGCATGCCGCCGCGGCAACTGGTGGAGGAGGTGCTCTGCGCCCCATTCGCCAGGTTATGGTTGGGGATGAGTCTGCGCCTTGGCTTGATACTGGAGGCTCATGCCCAAGATCTCATGCTGATGCTGGCCCCGGACCTGACTCCGCTGGGCCGCTTTCTTTACAGAGATTTTGAAGGCCTGCAGGTGGATTGGGAGTTGCGCCGGCGGTGCGGGCTGCAGTCGCCGGCTGATATGCCGCACGCCTGGTCCTGGCGCGAGACCTACGACGCCTGGGGTTATCCCTACAGCGAATTCGTCTGGTACAAGTGGCGGATCAGCCTGTTCAACTATCTTCATTTCATCCTCGCCGACGTAGAAGCGTCATTGCGCGGGTGGCACGAACGAGGGCTGATCGGCGACTGGCAGTGTGAGCCAGATGAGGTGACCCTGATCTTCTCCCATCACCTGTTCAAGGCGCTCGAGCAGATGTTAGGCATTCGAGTAAAAGCGAAATACAACGTCTATCGCCACCTCCATCGATTCTTGTTGCTGCTGCTGGATGTGCGGAAAGAATTGCTCGGCGGGAAATAACGGCTGCTGTGCTAGCACGAAAGATGTGACATTTGCTTGAGGTTTTTGCTGAGCTGCCACGTCTGAATAAGAGATTGCCCGGCGCGAGCGCACGACTCGGAGCCTCGATTCAGTCCATATAGTGGTAAGTAGCAAGGTCCGGCCAATGAGCACGGCAGACGCCATTCCTTCCACGCCTGTTTCCATGCCCGGCCTGGCCGCCCGGGTCTTGGCAAGCCTGTCCACGTCCACTCGGGAGGAGCTTTGCGAGCACGCCGCGGACTGCTCATCCAGGCTGCGCGTTACGCTGGAAACGCTGTTCGTGAATCGTTTCGGCGGTCACCACGAGGGGTTCGAGCGGCTGCGGTTTCTGTTCTTCGTGGCGCCGCTGGTGCGTCGGCTGGTGATCGGCTCGGCCAATCTGAACCAGCGGGTGCGCGGCACCGAGGTGACCTTCGCCGACGTGAAAGCCTGGATCGCCTGGCTGGACGCCATGGACCCGCTGTGTGCCCGCATGATCGACCTGCGCTACTTCGCCGGCGTCAGCGTCAAGGAAACGGCCCGCCTGCTGGATCTGCGCCCTGACGCGGTGGTCCGCGAGCTGCGCTTCGCCCGGGCCTGGCTGAACATCAAGGTGTCCTGATCGGCCCCGGCCTTGTAATCCCTCCGCCCAGAGGCCATTAAAGCCAGCTCTATATAGTGACCGCTGTACTCTCGGGTGCACGCGGCTGGAGCGGACTCCTTGCGACGCGGTTTCCTGATGATGCTGGGCCTGCTCGGCCTGTTGCATGTATACATTGGCGTGCGGCTGTTGCCGGCCCTGTCCATCGGCGGGGTCGGCCAGGTCATCGGTGCGCTGCTGCTCCTCGCGTCCTGGATCGTGATCCCGATGGGGCTCACGGCGCGCTCGAGGCAAACGAATACCGACGGCGCCGATGCTTTGCTATGGACCGCGCTCATCGCGATGGGGCTGTTCTCGTCTTTGTTTGTATTCACCCTGTTGCGCGATCTGGCTTTGCTGATCGCGGCGTTGTTCACGCCCGCGGCGGCTGCCGCACGATTGCAAAACGCATCTGCATGGATTGTCGTTAGCGCCGCGGTGCTCGCGACGCTGATTGGATTCAGCAACGCGCGTCGCGTGGCGCGCGTCGTTCACGTCGATGTGCCCATCGCCAATTTGCCGCCGGCGCTGCACGGTTTCTCGATCGCACAGATCAGTGATGTTCACGTCGGCCCGACGATCCGTCGCCACTACGTCGAAGGCATCGTTGCCGCAGTCAACCGATTGGACGCCGACGCGATCGCCATCACCGGCGACCTGGTCGACGGCAGCGTGCGAGAGCTGGCAGCGCACGTCGAACCATTGGCGCAGCTGCGCGCCAGATACGGAACATTCTTCGTCACGGGCAATCACGAGTATTACTCCGGCGAGCGCGCATGGACGAGAGAGCTGCGTCGTCTCGGCATGCGCGTACTCATGAACGAACATGTGGTCGTCGATCACAACGCGGCCAGGCTGGTGATCGCGGGCGTGACGGATTTCAGTGCGCATCACTTCGATCCTGCCAATCGCAGCAATCCGGCCGCGGCGCTCACCGATGCGCCGTCGGATGCGGGAGCGAAGATATTGCTTGCGCATCAGCCGCGCTCGGCGCCTCAAGCGGCGGCGGCAGGATTCGATCTACAACTGTCCGGGCACACGCACGGCGGTCAATTCTGGCCGTGGAATTTCTTTGTTCGCTTACAGCAGCCATTTACCGCGGGATTGGATCGGCTCGACTCGCTATGGGTCTACACCAGCCGGGGCACAGGCTATTGGGGACCGCCAAAGCGCTTCGGTGCGCCGTCGGAGATTACGCGGATCAGGTTGATCGCGTCGATTGGCGAATCATGAGTTTCGCCGGGATGGTGTGACTCTGCACCGGCTCGTCCTGAATCAACGCAAGCAGGCTCTCGACCAGAAACGTCGCTGCTGCCTTCGTATCCTGTTGCACGGTCGTGAGGCTGGGGTTGGTGAAGCTCGCGATGGGAATATCATCGAAGCCTGCTACAGCGACGTCCTGCGGCACTCGCACGCCGCGGTCCACCAACGCGCGCATTGCGCCGATCGCAATCAAGTCGCTCGCGCAGAACAACGCATCGAATGAAATACCGCGCTCGATGAGCGCGTTTACCGCGTCGTAGCCGGCGCGCTCGGTCGTGAACGCATCGATCTGCAGTCCGGGTTGCACTGGCACGCCGGCGTTTCGCAGCGATTCCGAATAGCCTTTGTATCTTTCCAGGAACTCCGGATAGTGCTCGGACGCGTGCCCGATGAACGCGATGTTGCCTCGGCCTTGTTCGAGCAAATGACGCGTCATGTCGCGGCCGCCCTGGAAGTTGTCGCAGCCGATCGTCACGCCGGGCTGGCCGGGCAGCACGACACCCCAGCGCACGAAGTGCGTGCCTTGCTCGACGAGCAGCTCCAGGCGCGAGACGTATTCGAGATAGTCGCCGTAGCCCAGCAGGATCAGACCGTCGGCCTTCTTGCTGTCCTCGTATTCGACGTGCCAGTTGCTGGACAGCTGCTGGAACGAGATCAGTAGGTCATAGCCCTGCACGGCGCAGGCGCGAGTCAACGAGCCGAGCATGGACAGGAAGAACGGATTGATCAGCGAGTCGTCCTGCGTCGGGTCTTCGAAGAACAGCAGCGCCAGCGTGCCGGACTGCTGATTGCGCAGGTTGGAGGCGTTCTTGTCGACCTTGTAGTTGAGCTCGTGGGCGATTTGCAGGATGCGCTGGCGCGTCTGCTCATTGACTGTCGGGCTGCCACGCAAGGCGCGCGACACGGTGGGCTGCGACACACCCGCCCGATAGGCAATGTCGAAGGACGTGGCTTTACCTTTTCCGCGCATCAGGCCCCCTGCAGCTCAGGGGCAGCATCGTACCGCTTCAGCAGCGGTCCTGCAGATAGTGGCTCAGTGCGCGGCTTGCCCGGCGATCCACGTTTCGAGCACGTTGAGACCCGCATCCACCAGCACCAGATCGGCGCGATAGCCGGGCTCGAGCCGGCCCAACTCACGCTCCAGGCCGAGGAAGGTGGCGGGATACAAGCTGGCCATGCGCGCGGCGTGCGGTAAATCCACGTCGAGCATTTCCAGGGAGTTGCGAACCGCAGTCGCCATGTCGATGTCGGAGCCGGCCAGGCGGCCGTTTTCGTCCACCAGCATGTTGTCATAAGCGACCGAGATCGGTCGGCCCTGCAGGCTGAAGCTCTTGTTGGGCGCGCCGACCGTCGGCATGGCGTCGGTCACCAGCATGAAACGATCCTGGCGCTTGCTGCGCATCGCGATCTTGAGCACGACTGGATCGACGTGATGACCGTCGACGATGATTCCGCACCAGCTGCCTTCATCGTCCAGCGCTGCGCCCACCGCACCCGGCTCGCGCCCGGAGAGTTGTGACATCGCGTTGAACAGGTGAGTGAAGCCGGTCAACCCATGATCGAGCGCGGTACGGATCTCGTCGTACGTGCCATTGGTGTGACCGGCGGAGACGATCACGCCCGCGTCGGCGAGCTTGCGAATGATCTGCGGAGTGGTGCGCTCGGGGGCGAGCGTCACCAGCGTCCTGCCGCCTTTGAGTGACGTCAACAGGCCCAGCGCATCTTCGTTCAGCCAGCGCAGCTTAGTCTCGTCGTGCACGCCCTTGCGCGCTTCATTCAAAAACGGGCCTTCGATGTGGATGCCCAGCACGCCCGGCACGCCAGCCTCGATTGCGTCTTGTGCCGCTTTCACGGCGCGCGAGACCACGTCGAGATCGTCGCTGATCAGCGTGGGTAGAAATCCGGTCGTGCCGAAGCGTCGATGCGCGCGACCGATCTCTCGAATCGACGCGACGCTCGGATCGTCGTTGAACAGCACGCCGCCGCCGCCATTGACCTGTACGTCGATGAAGCCGGGCAGGAGTGTCTGTCCACGCAGGTCGTAAGTGATATCGGCGCGCCACTGGGCATCGCTCGGCACGATCTGCTTGATGCGCGCACCCTCGATGAGCACCACTTGATCCTCGACCCATCCCGAGTCGCGCAGCAGGCGGCCATTGACCAGCGCGAGCGTCATCAGAGCGTCTCGGTCACTTTGTTCAGATGCGGCGGACGATCGGGATCGAAGCCGCGGGCGGGTGCGAGCGATGCGATCATCCGATAGAAACTCTGCACGATGAGCAGCGGCTCGATCACTGCGTGCGCAGAGACAGTCGGCAGTGAGATCGAACCCGTCACTTGCGGGCCAGCGAGCAGCACGTCCGCGCCTCTTGCGACGAAGTCAGCTGCTAGCTTTTCGACGCCGCTGCGGCTCTCGTCGTTCTGAGACAGCATCAACACGGGGAAGCCGCGCCCGACCAGGGCCATCGGTCCATGTTTCACTTCAGCGGCGCTGAACGCCTCGGCGTGCAGGCCGCAGGTTTCCTTGAATTTCAACGCCGCTTCCTGCGCAATGCCGAGGCCGTAGCCACGGCCGACCACGAACAGATTGTTTGCCCGCTGCAGTATCGGCACGGCCGCGGTCCAGTCGAGCTGCCAGGCTTGCTCGAGTTGCTCCGGTGCGTGCATGAGCGAGTCGATCAACGACTGATCCGACGTCCAGCACGCCACGAGATGCACGATGGCGCTGAGCGACGCGATGTAAGACTTCGTTGCGGCGACGCTCGTTTCCGGCCCGGCGCTCAGCGGAATCGTGTGATGAGCGAGCTGCGCGAGTGGCGAAGCCGGCGAGTTGCACAAGGCAATCACGCACGCGCCGTTGCGCTTGGCGTTCTCCGCGGAGGCGAGCAGGTCGGGGCTCTTGCCCGATTGTGAGATCACGAGGAACACGACGCCGCGCAGATCCGGCTGCGCGTCGTACAACGAGCTCATGGAAGGCGCGGCTGACGTCGTCAACAGTTTGGTGTGCGACTCGATCAAATACTTCGCAAACGTCGCCGCGTGATCCGAGCTGCCGCGCGCGCAAGTCACAACTGCGCGCGGGCTCATTTCTCTCAACAGGGCGCCGATGCGGCGCACGTTGACCGCATTGTTCTCCAGCTGGCCGCGCACCACGCTGGGCGCCTGCGCGGCTTCGCTGAACATGCGGCTGTCCGTTCCCATGGTCATGAGGATGCGCTGAGCTCGGCGACGAAATCATAAATATCGCCGCGGTAGAACGACTGTGAGAATTCGACGGCGCGGCCGTCCTTGAGAAAGCCGACACGCTCGACCAGCAAGCCCGCATCCTTCTCTTGTGCTTTCAACAACTGCGCCTGCTCGGCCGTCAGCAGAACAGCACGCAATCGTTGCAAGGCGCGCACGGGGCGGTTGCCGGTGCGCTCCAGGGCTTCATACAACGATGTTTCCACCGCCTCGACCGACGCCAGGCAGTCGGCCAGCACCGTCGCGTACTCGATCGCCATCGGCGCATCGTCGGCGTAACGAATTCGACTGAATCGATACACGGGCGTGCCCGGGCTGGAGCGCAGCGTGAGCGATTCGCCGGGGGTGACCGTGCCGGCCGCGCGATCGAGCCAAACACTACGGGGCTTGCGCCCGCGGGCGCGCATGTCTTCGGAGAACGAGGTCAACTTGGCGAAATTCTTTTCGACTCGATTGGTAACGAACGTGCCCGAGCCTTGCTTGCGAATCAGCAGGCCCTCCTCGACCAGTCCGTCGATGGCCTTGCGCACGGTGATGCGCGAAACGTTCAGCTCTTCGGCGAGATCGCGCTCGGGCGGCAGCGCATCGTCGGCGCCGAGAACGCGGTTTTCGATCGCGAGTCGCAACTTGCGCTGCAGCTGCTGATACAGCGGCAGGGTGCTCGCTTCATCGAGTGGCTGCAGGTGCTCGGAGAGTGGCGTCAAACCGAAGGTCCTCGCGGTTGGAGCTTGCTGTTGTGGTGCACTTCTGGGGTAGGAAGATGCCATTGGAATATTACCAATGCAATACCAATAGCCCAGTGGTTATGCCGGTCTGAACACTCAACCCTTTGTATTTTCGCTACAAAACCCGATCAAAAACTAATGGTACTAGCGGGGCTTGGCTTTTTGCTCAGACTGGTACTATATTGGACCCATATTGGTCCGATTCAAAACACAACCAAGGGGTAGGGAGCGATGAGCAAGAGAAGCACGACTTTGATCGGTGCCGCCGTCACGCTGGCGCTGTTCCAGCAGGCCGCGGTCGCGCAGACGCAGACGACCGATCGCAACGAGGTCGAGGAGGTTGTTGTTACCGGTATTCGCGGCAGCTTGCGCGAATCGGTGGAGACCAAGCGCGAGGCGAGCGCCATCGTGGATGTGATCTCCTCCGAAGACATGGGCAAGTTCCCCGACAAGAACGCGGCCGAGTCGCTGTCGCACGTGCCTGGCGTCAACATCGATCGCCAGTTCGGTCAGGGCGAACGGGTCAGCATCCGTGGCACGGATCCGGCGTTGAACCGCACGCTGCTCAACGGGCAGACGGTCGCTTCCGCCGACTGGTTCATCCTCGATTCGCCGGGCCGCACCTTCAACTACACGCTGCTCGCACCCGAGATCGTTTCGAGCCTCGAGGTTTACAAGAGCCCCGAAGCGCGCATCGACGAGGGCAGCATCGGCGGCACCGTGATTCTCAACACGCATCGGCCGCTCGATCTGCCGGAAAGCACGCTGCGCACCTCGCTCGACTATGCGTACAACGACCGGGCCAAAGAGGGCAAGCCGAACTACTCCGCGCTCTACAGCTGGAAGAACGATGCCGACACCTTCGGCGTAATCGTCACGGCGCTGCGCTCCGAAGAGGAACTGGAGCGTCATGGCATCGAGACTTTCAGCTATCCGACGGCGGGCGGCGCCAATATGCCGGCCAGTGTCGTGGCGGATCGCTCCGCTGTGTTCCCCAACGCGATCAACGCGGCGCTCTTCAAACAGGACCGCATTCGCACCAGCGGCACGATCGGCCTGCAAGTGAAGCCGAGCGACAGCTTCGAGCTGAATCTCACTGGCCTGTACGTCAAAGCGGAATACGACAATTACAACCAGAGCCGCTATGCCTTCTTCGGCCACGGCTTGTCGGCGCCGAACCTCACTCGCGCCACCGTCAACGATGGCTTGATCACCAGCGCCGATTTCTCCAACGGCCTGACGCTGCTCGACGCGATCTCGCGACGCTCGGAAGTGGAAACGTACGCAGTCGATCTCAAGGCTGACTGGCGTGGCGATGGCTGGAGCGCGAGCGGCACCATCGGCACGACTGAAGCCGACGGCGGTACTCAGCAGCAGTATTTCCTCGAGTACGAGGGCCTGGGCGGCTTCTCCTACGACATCGGCAAGGAGCGCGCGGCAGTCACTTTCGACAACGATCCTGCCAATCCGGCGTCCCTGCCCAGCATCGGTTTCGGCCAGTCGCGTCAGCAGCCGACGCATGACGAAGAACAGTATGTGCAGGCCGATTTCACGCGCGACCTGAGCTGGGGTCCGATCAACCAGTGGCTGGTGGGTGCGAAATATCGCGAGCACAAGACCGATCAGGACTCGCGTCTTGGCAACATTGCCGCCAGCGCGCTGGCCGGACAGGGCCTCGATGACTTCGCCGGCGGGCTGACGCCTGGCAACATGCTGGACGGTGCGGACGCGAACTCCGGCCTGGACCGCTGGATGACGGTGGATCGTGGCGCCTTGGAGAGCTTTGTGGCGGGTGCGCCGCTGGTCAATCCGTTCACGACCCCGGTCACGCCGCTGGGCGTCGGCGTATTTACGCCGTTCCCCAATGCCATGTTCAACGTGGAAGAAGAGATCACCAGCGCGTACACGCAATTCAACTTCACCGGCGCGGGTTTCCGCGGCAACCTCGGCTTGCGCTATGTGATGACCGATCAGTCCAGCTCGGGCTTTACCGGCGTAGGTGGGGGCGTCTTCGTGCCCAATTCCTTCTCCAGGGATTACAACGACTGGCTGCCGAGCTTCAACTTCGCGATGGACGTGGCGGATGACGTGGTGGTGCGCTTGTCGGCGTCACGCTCCATGGCTCGCGCCAACTTCGCCGATCTGGCTTCGTTCCTGGAATTGGACAACACCACGAATTCCGGCCGTGGCGGCAACCCCAATCTGGATCCGTACCGCGCCAGCAATTTCGACTTGTCGGCCGAATGGTACCTGGGCAATGAGGGCCTGTTCGCGGTGACGCTCTTCTACAAGGATGTGCGCTCCTTCATCGTCGGCCAGTCCTCGCCCGAGCTGCAGTTCGACACCAACTCCGGACAGACCGAGACCTTCGACGTCACTCGTCCGCGCAATGGTGCGGGCGGCGAAATCCAGGGTTCGGAGCTGACGTATCAGACCAACCTGTGGGGCGACTTCGGTCTGCAGGCCAACTACACCTATGCCGATGGCAGCACGGATGAAGGCTTGCAGCTTCCGTTCAGCTCGAAACACACCATCAATCTCACGCCGTACTACGACAACGGCACCATCAACGCCCGCCTGACCTACGGCTGGCGTTCGAAGTACTTCCGGGAGATTGGCCGCAATGGCGTGGCGGTGACCACCGACGAGTATGCACAGCTCGACGCCGCTTTCGGCTGGCGCTTGACCGAGAATATCGAGCTGACGGCTCAGATTCTCAACATGCTGGACGAGACGCACTACGAGTACGCGGGCGAGGAGAGCCGGTTGCTGAACCTGTACAAGAACGGCCGCCGCTACTTCGCCGGAGTGCGCTTCTCTCTGTAATCGAGCCCTCCGCATGGATCAGGCCGCGGATTGAAACATCCGCGGCCCTGATCCAAGCTCGTGTCCAACGGCAGACCTGTCGTCTGAAGCCGGCGAGTACTCACGCATGAAGCAAAGACGGATGACTGTTGCGAGCCGCACCGTCCTGGGGGCGTTGGCCGCTCTCGTGCTGGCGGCCTGCGACGACCGGGCGCCGCAGCCTTCAACGCCGGCGGTGTCGGAGAAGATCTCCATCATTCCCGCGCCTCGCAAAGTCGAGGCTGGCAGCGGCGTCTTCGAGCTCTCGCAGAACACTCGACTCGAGTTCGGCGACGGCGTCGACGGCCAGCGGCTCGGTGGTTATCTCACCGACTTGTTGCAAAGGACCTACGGCATCGGCTTGGGCGCCGGCGGGAGTTCACCAGGCGCCAATGTCATTCGTTTCGAGCTGACGGCCGGCGAGAGCTCGGCCGACGCAGAAGGCTATTCGCTGTTGTCTTCCCCCTCACGAATCGTCATCTCCGCCGGCGACTCTCGCGGCCTTTTCTACGGCGCAGTGACGCTGTGGCAGCTGTTGTCGAAGCAGCAGAACGGTTTCACCGTTCCTGCCGTCACTATCGAAGATTCGCCGCGTTTTGGCTGGCGTGGCCTGATGCTCGACTCGGCGCGTCACTATCAACCGCCCGAGTTCATCCGCAAGTTCATCGATGTGATGGCGCTGCATAAACTGAATGTGCTGCACTGGCATCTCACCGACGACCAGGCGTGGCGTCTGGAGATCAAGAAATATCCGCGGCTCACGGCAGTGGGGGCATGGCGTGTGCCGGCGGGGCCTGCGGCTGCTGCCGATATCGATCCAGCCACCGGCAAGCCGCGCTTGTATGGCGGTTTCTATTCGCAGGAGGAAGTGCAGGAGATCGTGGCCTATGCGACCGCCCGCAACATCACCATCGTTCCCGAGATCGACATGCCCGGTCACGCCAGCGCCGCCATCGCCGCGTATCCGAAACTGGCAGTGATCGATCGGCCGTCGGCCGATGTGCCAGCCGATTGGGGTGTCTATCCCAATCTATTCAATGTCGAGGAATCGACCTTTCAGTTTCTCGAAGACGTGCTCGCAGAAGTCGTCACGCTGTTTCCGGGACAATATATCCACGTCGGCGGCGACGAGGCAGTCAAGGATCAGTGGCATGCGTCGCGTCGTGTGCAGGCGCGCATGCGCGAGTTGGGCGCGAAGGACGAGCATGAGATGCAGAGCCATTTCATCCGGCGCATGGAAAAGTTCTTGACTGCCAAAGGCCGGCGCATGATCGGCTGGGACGAAATTCTCGAAGGCGGATTGGCGCCGAACGCCACCGTCATGTCATGGCGTGGCATCGATGGAGCCGTTGCAGCCGCAGCCGCGGGGCACAACACGGTATTGTCGCCGCAGCCGACGCTGTACTTCGATCGACGGCCTTTCGATACGCCGAGATCACCCGGTCGCGTCGAGATTTCGACGGTCGAGGATGTCTACTCGTTCGATCCCGCGCCGACGGCGATCAGCGAAGCGCAGCGTAAACATATCCTCGGTGTCCAGGCGAATATCTGGACGGAACATATTCGTACACCGGATCGGGTCGAGTTCATGGCCTTCCCGCGTGCGGCCGCCATTGCCGAGGTCGGTTGGTCGCCGACCCAGGATTGGGCCGGGTTCTCCGCAAGGCTGCCGGCGCAGCTCGAGCGTTACAGGCTGCTCGATGTTCGTTTCGCTGAAGCGCCGTTGCCGAGACCTGTGGATCCGCTCCGGCGCATCAGTCACGAGATGGCGCTGTGTACGGACAAGATCCCGCTGTCGTTGGAGGACGATGCACCGATCGCGGGCGAGCGCGCAGTCTTCAAGGTCGACATCATGGATCCTTGCTGGTTGTTCAAAGGCGCGGACCTTTCCAAGGTCAATACGTTGGTGGCTGCCGTCGGCCAGGTGCCCTTCAATTTTCAGATCGGCGCGGCGGTAAAGGAGATTCCTTTGCACAAGCCGGCGACGCCTGCGGGCGAGCTGGAAGTGCGCCTCGACGATTGCCAGGGCGAGCGCATCGCCGTGCTACCGCTGGCGCCGGCGATTGGTAATTTCGCAGTGACGACTTTGCCGGCGGCCGATATCACTCCGCGCGAGGGCAGGCACGACCTGTGTCTCACGTTCACCCGGAAGAGCATCGACCCGATCTGGGTCATCGATGCCATCGAATTGAAGACCACTGCGGTGGCGGGGACGGAATGAGCAGTTCTGCAAATCTGCTGAAGCTGCACTCGCCGCTGCGCGGCTGGTGCGCGTCGCTCGGCGAAACGCCCGATGAGGTATTCGCGCAGCGCTTCCTGGGTGATGGCGTCGCCATTGATCCTACGGGCGATACGCTGTACGCACCTTGCGATGGTGAGGTTGTGTCGGTCGCTGCGTCCAAACATGCGGTGGCGTTGAGAGCGGATAACGGTGCGGAGATCCTCCTGCACGTCGGCATCGATACGGTTGCGCTCGGTGGCAATGGATTCGATGCTTTGGTTCAACCTGGTGCGCGAGTCAGTCGCGGCCAGCCGCTATTGAAGTTCGACCTCGATGTGCTGGCTCGGGGCGCGAAGAGTTTGATCACGCCGCTGCTGATTACCAATGGCGATCGGTTTGCGGTGGCCAATGCGTGCGTTGGGGTGGCGGTTGAAGTCGGCGATGCGTTGTTCGATGTGGTCGCGACGGGCGCAAACGTTGCTTTGGTGTCGAGCGGCACGGAGCAGGAACAGACGTTGAGCTTCACCGTGCCGTTGGCGCACGGAATTCACGCGCGGCCGGCGGCGTTGATTGCGAACTTCGCCAAGACGCAGGCACTGGAGATCGCAGTGTCAGCGCACGGTCGCAGTGCCAATGCGAGAAGCGCGGTGTCGCTGATGTCGTTGGGCGTGAAGCATGGCGACGAGATGACGCTGACCGCTCGCGGCGCTGATGCAGTCGCTGTGCTCGAGCGGCTGAAGCAACTGGTCCTGGGGATCAAGGAAGCACCGCATGCGAGCGACGCCAAGGTTTCGCATGCAGCGTCGACTAATAACGCAGCGGTCGGGCAGGGCGCTATCTCAACCGTAGCGTCGCCGGCTGCCGGCTCCAACCGGCTGCGTGGCGTCATCGCCAGTCGCGGTCTCGCGGTCGGCCGTGCGGTCACTCTCAAAGCCGCCGAGATCGTCGTCGTCGAAGCCGGTCGAGGCATCGCACACGAGAGCGCCGAATTCGAGCGCGCGCGCGAGGAAGTGCGTACTCGGCTCAACCAACTCGCACAGCATTCGAAAGGCGCGGCAAAAGAAGTCATCACCGCTCATCTCGAATTCATCGACGACTGGGAACTCGTCGCATCGGCTCGACGCGCCATCTCTCGTGGCAAGAGCGCGGCGTTCGCTTGGCGTCGCGCCGTACGGGACAGCGCAGACACACTGCGCGCGCTCGGCGACCCTCGCATGTCCGAGCGAGTCGACGACCTGATCGATCTGGAATCTCAGGTCCTGCTCGCCCTCAGCGGCGAGGCGCCGGCTACAATTCCGCAACTCCCGGATCGCGCCATCCTCGTCGCCGAGGATCTGAAACCTTCCCAACTCGTTTCTCTCGACGCCACCAAACTCGCCGGCATCTGTCTGGCGGCAGGTGGTCCAACCTCACACGTTGCGATCCTGGCGGCCGCGATGGGCGTGCCGGCACTCGTTGCACTCGGCCAATCCGTGCTGAGTGTGGAGGACGGCGCCTGGCTCGTGCTCGACGCCGAGCAGGGCGCGCTCACGATCTCTCCAGATCAAGTGGCTCTAGCCGCAGCAGAACAAACACTGACGCAGCGAAAGCAGCGCCAGCAAACCGAGCGGGCGGCGGCGCACGTCGACTGTCGCACCGCCGATGGCGAGCGCATCGAAGTATTCGCCAATCTCGGCTCAATCGCCGAAGCACAAGTTGCCGTTGCCCACGGCGCAGAAGGCTGCGGGCTCCTCCGCACCGAATTCCTGTTCCTCGAACGCGATGCGCCCCCGAGCGAAGAGGAACAGCTCCAGCAGTACCAAGGCATCGCCAAAGCACTGGAGAATCGGCCGCTCGTCATTCGCACATTGGACATCGGCGGCGACAAGCCAATTGCCTACCTGCCATTGCCGGCAGAAGAAAATCCGGCGCTGGGTCTGCGCGGCGTGCGTACTAGTTTGTGGCGCCCGGATCTGCTGAGAGTCCAGCTGCGGGCCATCCTCAGAGTGCAGCCTGTCGAGCAGTGCCGTGTACTGTTGCCGATGATCACGGATCCGGCCGAGATTCGCGCGGTTCGCCGGATGCTCGACGAAGTGCGTCGTGAGTTGGGAATCGCCTCGGCGGTGGAAGTTGGCGCGATGATCGAGACGCCCGCGTCCGCGGTGATCGCCGGTCGAATCGCCCGCGAAGTGGATTTCCTGAGCATCGGCACGAACGATCTCACGCAATACACGCTGGCGATGGATCGAGGTCACGCCGAGCTCGCTCACCGCATCGACGGCTTGCACCCGGCGGTGTTGAACTTGATCGCGATGACCGTCGACGCCGCCAGCGAGCATGACAAGCTGGTTGCGGTGTGCGGCGGCCTGGCGTCCGAACCGGCCGCCGTGCCCATTCTCATCGGTCTCGGTGTGCGAGAGCTCTCGGTCGTGCCCACACTGGTGCCGCAACTGAAGAGTTTGATTCGCACGGTGACCGTCGACGCCTGTCGCGCGCTTGCAGAACGTGCGCTCGCGATGGATACGGCAGAAGCAGTGCGTGCATTAGCTAATGAAGCTATGACGCCGGCGCGAGGATTGCTGGCCGCGGAATAGCTGAGCTTGCGCAGGGGTGGTGTGATGAAAAATATAATTGCCGGCTTGCAGTCCATCGGCCGCGCGCTGATGTTGCCGATCGCCGTGCTCCCGGTGGCGGCGCTGCTCCTTCGCCTGGGACAGCAGGACCTGCTCGATATTCCCGCGATTGCCGCCGCCGGTGACGCCATCTTCTCCAATCTCGGCTTGCTGTTCGCGATGGGCGTCGCCGTCGGTCTCGCGCGTGAGAATCACGGCGCGGCGGGGCTGGCTAGCGTGGTTGGGTATTTAGTGACAACGAAAGGCGCTGAGGTCCTGATCTCCGTGCCGCCGGAGGTAACGGCGCAGCTGGCTGGGCAAGCACGCGACTTCGCAATCGCGGCGTTTCGCGAACGTGAGCTTGCGAAGCTCAGTGTGCCCGCCGGACTGCTCAATGGTCTGGTCGCAGGCTATCTGTACAACCGTTACAGCGACATTCGTCTGCCGGCCTATCTGGCGTTCTTCGGCGGCCGGCGCTTCGTGCCGATTGCCAGCGGCACGGCCGGCATCGTCCTTGCGCTGGCGTTCGGCTTCGGCTGGCCCGTCCTCGAGCGCGGCATGGATGCGACGAGCGAAGCGGTCCTGGCGTCCGATTCCATCGGCGTGTTCGCCTACGGTGTATTGAACCGCGTGCTCATCGTCACCGGGCTGCACCACATCCTGAATAACGTTGCCTGGTTCCTGCTCGGCGATTACCACGGGGTGACCGGCGACCTGAAACGTTTCTTCGCTGGCGATCCGACCGCGGGCGCCTTCATGTCTGGCCACTTCCCTGTGATGATGTTTGGTTTGCCGGCGGCGTGCCTGGCGATGTATCGAGCGGCTCTTCCGCAGCGGCGTGCTGCTGTGGGCGGCATGTTCTTCTCGATGGCCCTGACGTCGTTTCTCACAGGCGTGACCGAGCCCATCGAGTTTTCCTTCATGTTCCTGGCACCGGTGTTGTACGGCATTCACGCGGTGTTGACCGGTGTCGCGATGGCCGCCATGGATCTGCTGAACGTCCGGCTGGGGTTCGGTTTCTCCGCCGGCTTGTTCGACTACGTTTTGAACTTCGGCAAGGCGACGCAGCCGCTGCTGCTGCTGCCGATCGGTCTGGTGTACTTCGCGCTTTACTACGGCCTGTTCCGATTCTTCATCGCACGTTTCAATCTCGCGACGCCGGGTCGTGAGATGGAGGATACGGCCACCGCAAGCAGCGACGCCGGCACGCAGGACGACGCCGTTCAAGGTTGGATTCGGGCGCTCGGCGGCGCCGGCAATCTGGTTGCTGTCGATGCGTGCACGACGCGACTGCGATTGTCGATCGCCGATCAAAAGGCGGTGAATGAAGCAGCGCTGAAGTCGCTCGGCGCCCGCGGCCTGGTGCGGCCGTCACAGCAAACATTGCAAGTCGTCGTGGGTCCCGTCGCGGATCAGCTGGCTTCGTCTATTCGTGCTGGGTTGAGACTCCCAGCAAGCGTTGCAGCCCCATCGTCGGCATCTAATGTCGGTGCCCCGATTGCCGCGAGCAGTCTCTCCGCCAAACAATTGCTGCAATCGCTGGGTGGTGTCGAGAACATTCGCGACATGCGAGCGGCTGCTAGCCGCATTTGCTTCACGGTTCGCGATGACGCGGCCGTTTCAGCTGATGTTGCCAAGCTTGCAGGCGTACGAGGCATTGCACGGCCGATGACTCATAGCGTTCATATCCTCATTGGCCCGGCCGCGCCCGGCGTGCTTGCAGAATTAGCGCGTCTACGAGTTTGATCGCACCCGACATGCCTGTGGGGATTTGACGGTCAAATTCCAGTAGACGCCGTTCCCTGGCGCCGCCTTTGTAATCTCTTCAGCAATCTTTGCAAGAAGGTGACATGACGTGAGCGGCTGGCCTGCGCCAGGGCCGGCGTCGGCAGCCCTTTGCACGGATTTCCACTATGGTACGGGAGTTGCAATGCTTACCGCATGAACGTGATCGCCCTTCGCGCGCTCCGGCAGGAGTCGCCGGCGGCCGTTTCAGATGTATTGCGCACGGTTGCACCCTAGCGTGGGACAACGACCATGAAACTACTCGTAACCGGCGGCACGGGATTCATCGGCTCGCAACTCGCGAGAGAGGCGCGAGCTCGTGGACATGATGTCGTCGTCACCGGCCTTTTGAATAACGCAGCAGAGCAACAGCGGGCCGACCGCCTCGAGGCGGCGGGCATCCGCGTGACGGATGGCTCATTGCGCGTCCCCTCGTTCGCACGGCTGCTGGTCCACGACCGGGATGCCGTCATCCATCTCGCGGCGGCACAGCACGACGTCGGCGTAAGCGACGATTATTTCTACTCAGTCAATGTCGAGGCCACGCAGATTCTCCTCGAAGCCTGCGTACGGGCCGGAGTGTCTCGCCTTCTCTATGGCAGCACCATCGGCGTGTACGGGGCAGCTCATGGAGCTGCGATCACGGAAGAAACGCCGCTCGCGCCCGACAATGTTTATGGAAGGTCCAAAGCGGCAGCGGAGGCAGTGGTGCGCTCCTTCAGCGACCGCATTGAAACGACCATCGTGAGGATCAGCGAAACCTATGGCCCTGAAGATCTTCGCTTGCTGAAGCTATTCCAGGCTGCGCGTCGCGGCGTCTCGATTCTGGTGGGCGACGGTCGCAATCTGCACCAGCCCATTCACGTGCACGACCTGGTGCGTGGACTGCTGCTTGCAGTCCAGCACCCGGCAGCGAGCAAAGAAACCTTCGTCTTTGCCGGGCCGGCGCCGGTCACTACGCGCGAGATGACGGACGCGGTGAGTGCGGCTGTAGGAACATCGGCGCGACGCATTCGCATCCCGATGCTGCCGCTCGCAGTTGCTGCTCGGATCACCGAGGGCGTTTGCAGGCCGCTTGCAATTCGACCGCCGCTTCATATGCGTCGGCTCGACTTCTTCCGCAAATCGTTCTGGTTTCAGACCACGAAAGCGCAACGGTTGTTGGGCTTCGACGCCAGCATTTCGTTTGAGGCGGGCGTCAGGGACGCCTTCAAGTGGTATGCCGACACCGGCTACCTGAAGAACACGCAACAAGCGGCGGACGTCTTCGCCCGCAACGAACGAGAGCCGCTGGAGCCGCGCGCCGACGTTCCCTTGGCGACGCTGGAGAATGGACAGCTCGCCACGAATGCGGAGCCGCAAGACCTTGCAACGACGCTTGATGTGCACCTCGTGCACATCAACGCCTCACGTCCAGCGCCTACGCACTCGAGCGGGTAAATCGGCGAGGGTAGTTATGCCTGCAGTATTTGGCGCCGTTGGCGCCGTGACAGCTGGTGAGCTCGATGAGATGGGCCGGCGCCTGACGCATCGCGGCGGTCACGCGAGCTGGAATGAAGTCGCTCGAGGCGTCTACCTGGGGCAAGTGGCGAAGAGTCCACAACGACCTCACATCGCTGGCGCGCTCGCGATGGTAGTCGACGCACCCGAGGGACTCTCGCCGGGCTCTACTTCGCGCGTGCTCGAGACGCTCATGCGTTCAAGATCCGCGGAGGAACTTGACCACCGGCTTACATTCCCCTTCACCTTTGCCGTCTGGGACGACGCCGAACAGCAACTGCTGTTGGGACGAGACTTCCTCGGCCTGAAGCCGCTGCATTGGTGTCGGCTGCCCAGCGGCGGGCTCGCTTTCTCAACGGAATACAAAGCCCTGCTGGCGATCAACGAGGTTCCGGCAAGGGCGGATCTGGACGCAGTGCGCTGCTTGCAGATGTACAAGGCGATGCCGGCGGGCAAAACCTTGCTCAAAGATGTCTTTGCAGCGTCGCCAGGAAGCGTGATCCATTTTCGCCGGGATGGAACGACGGCGGCGGACGATCGCATGCCCGATGTGCGGTTGGCGGTCGATCCGATGACGCAGGAGCAGGCCTGTTCGCAGCTCAGGCGCAAGCTCGAACAGGCGACGATGCCGCTGGTGAGCGGTCGATCCCGCATCGGGCTCGCACTGAGCGGCGGCATCGACTCGATGAGCACGGCGTTTCTCGCACGCCGGTGCGCACCAAACGCCGAACTCGTCGCGTTCACGGCCGGTGAGGGGCCCGATGATCCAGAGGTCCGGCGAGCAGCAAGCGTCATGGAGCGCCTGGACGGCGTGCATCACGCAATCGTCGTGCCGAGCGCAGAGCTGATCGCCAAGCTTCCAGCGGCGGTGTGGTACCTGGAGAATCCCATCGGCCGCAGCGAGACCTTTCAGTATCTCGTCCTGGCCAAGCTGGCACGCGACCGCGGCTTCGATTTTCTGCTCACGGGGATGGGCGCTGATCTCCTGTTCGGCGGAATGCCGCGACACAAGGTGTTGTGGATGGCCGAGGTGCTGCCGTTCCTTCGCAAGGATCTGCTTGCATTTTTCGAGGCGACCCAGACCGGCGAGGCGGCCTCACGTCCGCTCGCGCGCTTGATGACGGCTCTTTACTATCGCGGCGGCTTGTCGCCTCCACCCGCTGTCCTCAACTGCGAGCGCGCCTATGAGCCAGAGTTGCTCGCTGAGCCCGGGCCGGAGTTCATCAATCGCTGTCTCATGCTCGACGGGCAAGAGCCGACGAGCCGGACGCTCGCGCGCATCGAGCGTCCCTTCCAGGCCTACGGACTGGATTACGGCTCACCGTTCCTGGACAAGGCCGTGATTCAATTTGCATTCACGATGCCAGGTCACCTCAAGATCCGTCATGGTCAGCAGAAGTACATCCTGCGACAGGCGATGCGCCCATGGATGGCCGATTCCTTGCGCAAAGCGCCCAAGGAGCTCATGCGAATGCAGCAAGGCGGTGAATTCGCAAGCACGCTCCAGTTGCTGGCCGATCAGTTCCTCAGTGTCGAGCGCATCAAGCGCCGCGGCTTCTTTCACTGCGCGGACATCGACCGCATCCGGCGTGCGTGCACGCGCGGTTTCCATCCGGAAACGGCGATGCGGCTATGGACCGCCATCGTCACGGAGATCTGGGCAGAGATCTATCTCGATGGCCGCGGGCGGCATCCTCACACAGCGGCTATGCCGAGCGGGGCAGGTTGGTTCGAGCAGGCGAGTCCAGCACTGCGATAGACGTCTTCGCGGCTGCTACACGCGCGAGCCCATGCCGGCCGCCGAGACTTGAACTCGGCTGCACACGCTCTTGTCATAGTATCTTGAGCTGACGGCCACTATCGCCTCGGAGGGCATCGGCATGTCCAAGTACGGAACAAAAGTTGCCACCGCCGCAGTCGCAATGACTTTGGCCTGTATGGCATGGGGGCAGGAGCCCTCGCCAACGAATCGCTTCATCGCCCCAGATGGCACGGCTCCTCCTGCGCGCAGGCCATCGAAGGTCGCTCCCGATTTCAGGGATGTGGACTTTTCCTCGATGGCTCAGGTCGTTGCCCAGCTGAGCGGTCGCACCTTGGTTGTCGGTCAAGGGGTGTGCGCGCTAGTCACTGCGTCTTGGCAGACCGAGCTTACCGGGGAGCAGTTTTACCAAGAGTTTGTGTCGATCGCGCACGCTCTCGGCTTCATCGTTGTCGAGCAAGGCGCCGTCACGACGATTGCGCTGGATGCTCGCAAAAAATCGTCGTCCTGTGAGAAGTATGTCAATCGGCAAGGCGGCGATGACTGAGATTCCCGAAGAGCCGGTCTGACCGGCTCTTCCTGTTACAGCACCGAGTAGAAGATGACGAGTATCGCCACCGGCACCAGATATCTCGTCGCAGCGTACCAAAGCTTGAACCCAGTCCCATCTCCCAGCCCAAGCTCATCCCTCACGGCCGCACGCGATAAGGCCCACCCGGCGATCAGCGCCACCATCAACCCACCCAGCGGCATCATCAAATTCGACGTCAGATAATCGAGCAGCTCGAACGGCGTGCGCGTCGATTCAACTCCCAGCCAGCGAAGCGGATGCACGTCGCTCCAATGATTGAACGACAGCACCGTGACGAATCCCATCAGCCAGATGACGAGCCCGGTGGAGTATGCCAGCGCCGGGCGCGACCAGGTCGTGTATTCCTCGAGCGCCGCGACGATCGGCTCCTGGATCACAATCGTCGCAGTCAGGGCCGCAAACGAGAGCAGCAGGAACAGCAGTGTTCCGAAGATCTGCCCGTAGGGCATCTGCCCGAATGCCACCGGCAGGGTAACGAAGATCAGCCCCGGCCCCTGCGTCGGTTCCAACCCGTACGTGAACACCAGCGGAAAGATCGACATGCCCGCGATCAGCGCCACCAATCCCTGTGCCACGGCCACGGTGAACACCGCGCGAGTGATGGAATATTCGCGCTTCATGTACGCGCCCATCATCATCATGACGCCCACACCGATGCCCAGAGAAAAGAACGCCTGACCGAACGCCGTCACGACCACGCCAGCGCTGAACTTGCTCCAGTCGACGCTGAACAAAAAGCTCGCCGCCCGTCCGAAGTCGGCAAAGATCGCGGAGTAGATCAGCAGCACGAACAAAATCACAAACCGTAACGGCGTCAGCACGCCCGATACGCGCTCGATACCTTTGTTGATCCCACGCGCGATCACCACAGCCGTCGTCGCAATGATGATCCCCGAGAACAGCAGCATGCGCGCTGGGCTCGACAGCATCTGCTGAAATGCCGACGCAGCTCCCGAAGAATCGATCTCTTTGAAGCCGCCGCGCAGTCCGAAGAAGAAGTAGTCGAGCATCCAGCCGCAAATCACGAAGTAGTAGCTGAGGATCAGAATCACGCTCGCGGTCGCCAGCGCGCCGAACGATTTCCAGAACGGTGCAATGGCATCCCGCGTCACCAGCACATTCATTGTGCCGACGACGCTCTTGCCGCCGTGACGACCGATCAACATCTCCGCCATCAGCGCCGGGATCGCGATCAGGAACAACGCCAGAAAATACAGCGCCACGAACAACCCGCCGCCATTCGCCCCCGCCAGATAGCTGAACTTCCAGACGTTGGCGATGCCCGCCTCGGTGCCGATGGCGATGATCAGGAACAGCAGATTCGAGGACCAGTGTCGCGCGCCCATGCTCACCCGCGGGTTTGGTTCGCGATTTCGAGCTTGCAGCCGGCGTCGGGTGGGTTCAATGCAGGCGGCGCCGTCGCGTCGTTGCGCTCAGTGCAACAAACTTCGGCCGGTGCGCAGATTGACCTGCGGTGGCGGCGGCTTCGATGATACGGCTACGACGACCAATGGAGAAAAGGACTATGTGGCGATGGTGTAAGCGTTCGACGCTGTTGGCTGTGCTGTTGTTGAAGGCGTCGCTCGTGCCCACCGTGTCACTGGCCGTGCCTACTGCGGTTTTCACTCAGGCGACGCCGCCGGCGGGGGCGATCGCCATCGTGGGCGCGTCGGTCGTGAATGTCGAAGACGGCTCGGTCATTCCCAATGCGGTCGTGCTCATCGAAGGCGATCGCATCAAGGCCGTTGGCCCCGCGTCCACTGTGAATCTGCCCGCCGATGTGCAAAAGATCCGCATGGACGGCAAGTGGCTCGCGCCCGGCTTGATGAACATGCACACCCACTTCGGCTTGAAGTTGCCGGGCCCCGCGGGTGCGGCGCTCGAGAACGAGACGGAGATGCAGCTCGTGCTGCGCATGGCGGACAACGCGCGGCAGTCGCTGTACGCAGGCGTCACGACAGTCCGTCTGGTCGGCGAAGAGCATGGCAGTGACTTTGCGCTCAAGGCTGCGATCGATGGCGGCACGGCGCTCGGTCCTCGTATTCAAACTGCTGGTGCGATCATCGCGACAACGGGCGGACATGGCTTCGTCGAAGCGGACGGTGTCGCCGAACTGTCCAAGGCGGTGCGCACGCAGATCAAGAACGGTGCGACGTGGATCAAGGTCGCGATCTCCGGCGGCATCTCCGATTCTCACGGCAGCATCGCCGCGTCGACCATGACGCACGATGAGATGAAAGCTGTCATCGAAGTCGCTCATCGCAACGGCGCGAAAGTCACAGCTCACAACGGCTCGCCGGTGGCGGCGGACGAGGCGCTCGAGCTCGGCATCGATTGTTTCGAGCACGCCTATCACCTGACCGAGAAGCAATTGCGCACGATGAAGGCGAAGGGCGCGTGGCTCGTGCCTACCGCGGTCGTCACGGACGAAGGTGCGATGGAGTTCTTCCGCAAGATCGGCTCGCCGCCGTGGTATCTGGAGCGAGTGAAGAGCACGCGTGTCGATCATCTCAAGATGTTGCAGACCGCGGTGAAGCTCGGCGTGAACATTGCGCTCGGGACGGATCAATTTCCCTTCGAGCCCAACGCCGGCACGACCGCGACGGTGCGCGAGGCGGAGCTTTATGTGACCGCGGGCATGACGCCGCTGCAGGCGCTGCAGGCCGCGACACTCAAACCCGCGACCATGCTCGAGATGGACAAGGAAGTGGGCTCGCTGAAGCCCGGTCACTACGCCGATATCATCGCTGTGAATGCGAACCCAGCGCAGGATATCGCCGCATTGCGCACCATCAACTTCGTCATGAAGGGCGGTCAGGTGGTGCGTCACGACCAGCCGTTGCCGTGAACGCAACGTAATGGCGCGCATGGGACTATTGAATCGGCCTGGCATTCTTCTTAGCGTGTCAGCCGTCGAAGCTTAGAAGGTTTTCAGTATGGACAGGCATTCGGTCCAGTGGCGTGGATACATTCCGGCGATCACAACGCCGTTCACCGGCGACGGAGCGCTCGATCTCGACGCCCTGGATCGGCTGTTGGGCTGGCTGCACCAGGAAGGCATGCACGGCATCATCGTCGGCGGCACGCAGGGCGAGTGGTTCACGATCAATCAGGCCGAGCGCAAGCAGCTGATGCAGGCCGTCGGACGCAAGCTGAGCGGCAAAATTCCTCTCATCGCTGGCTGCAGCGGCTACACCTCGCAAGAAGTGGCGGCCCACGCGAAGCTCGCCGCGGATCATGGTTTCAGCGGCATTCTGGTCACGCCGCCGCCATACATGGTGCCGACCGATCGCGAGATTCTCGCGTTCTATCGTGAAGTCAACGATCAGGTGTCGTTACCGATCTGCGTATACAACTGGCCGCCCGGCACCAACGTCGACATGTCGCTGAAGCTGTTGCAACAGATTGCCGAGTTGTCGAACGTGGTCGCGATCAAGAACTCGACCGCCGATCTGCGCCACTTCGTCGATGTGTTCTTCGCGCTCAAAGACAAGGTCCGCGTGTTTGGCGTGCCGATGAATGACCTGGGCATCTTGCTCGTGCAACAGGGCGCCGACGGCACGATGGGTGCGGGCGCGGTGCTCGGTCGCGAGCTGCCTGATTACTTCAATGCGATTTGGGATAACGACATCCCGCGCGCACGCCGGCTCGGCGAAAGAAACGAAGTATTGATGCGCGCGTGGTTCAACACCGATTACACAGGGCGCTTCGGCTCGGCGCAGGCAATCTTCAAGGCTGCGTTGAACGAGCTGGGCTTGCCCGGCGGTTATCCGCGACGCCCGTTGTTGCCGCTCGAGACCGAAGGCGTGCGCGCCGTGCGGCAGATTTTGATTCAGCTCGGAAAGCTCAGTGCATAAGGAAACATAGGGGGCAAGTCATTGCCGCCGCAGTTCGCCTTCCAAGCCGTTCTCGCTGGAAGAAATCTCCCGTTACGACGAACGGGACCCGGCCTGGTTCTGGAACAACATCGCCTGCGGTGAGCACACCGGCACGCATTTCGACGCGCCCATTGCTGCGCAAACGCGACAGGCGCTGGCCAATCTGAAGGCCGTCTCGAAGGCGGCGGGCTGCACCCCTGCAGACATCGTTCGAATTCGCACCTACGTCGTGAATCACACGCCGGACAAGCTCGGCCCGGTGCTCGGCGAAGTCGGCGAATTTTTCGGTGGCGCCACGCCGCCGCCCAATACGTTCATCGGTGTGGCCGCGCTCGCGCTACCTGATTTCCTGGTCGAGATCGAAGCGACTGCCGCGGTCCCGGAATGAAATCAGCGGACTCTGGTCGCCGCGCCAGTGCGAGTCATTCTCAAAGTCCTGCGTTGTCGCGAAGCCTCACCGACTCAATCGGATTCGCGGCACTTGCTTTCGGTCTCTCTAGGAGAGTAAAAAGCACGGCGAAGGCCAACAGGGGAATAGCACCAGCCGCAAGAAAGACTGGTGCGTAACCATAATGATCGAGTGTCCAGCCGGTGGCCATGGTAACCACCATGCCACCGGCTCCGGCGCCCATCCCGCCCAAGCCCACCACTGAGCCGACCGAATCGCGCGGAAAAGCATCGGCGCACAACGACATCATATTCGGCGCCCATAGCCCGAAGCCCAACATCGCGGTGCTGATGCCGGCGAAAATTAGCGTGATGCTCAGTTCGAACGCCGCAGCGATGCCGGCCGTCATCAGCAACATTCCGATCAGCATCACTGTCAGGCGCGCAGAAATCACGCTCAGGCCGCGCCGACACAACAAATCAGAGAATGCCCCGCCCAGCACGATGCCTACGCCCTGCGCGGCATACGGGATCCACGCGTACTTGCCGATATCCGTCGCAGTGAAGCCAGCGCTGCGAGTGAGATATTCGGGAATCCAGAAGTAGTAGAACCAAACCCACGGATCTGCGAGCACGCGCGCACCGATCACAGCCCACACGTTGCGAGAACGGAGCAGGCTCATGTAGGGCGTGCGCTGGGCAGGTGCGACCGTCTCGTCGCCAATGTGACGAAGCTCTTCGTCAGTGACGGCCGGATGCACGCCTGGCAAGCGATAGAGCCACATCCAGACGGCGAGCCACACCAGACCGACGAGCCCCGTGAGAATGAAGGCCCAGCGCCAGCCCAGCGCGACATTGATCCATGCGACGATTGGAACCGAGATCACGAGCCCGGCGCTGACACCGGCGCTCCATAGGCCAGTCGCAAAGCCGCGCTCCTTCTGCGGAAACCATTCGGAAACCGCTTTGACGCACGCGGCCCAGCTGCCCGCCTCGCCAGCGCCCAACAAGAAGCGAAAGGCGGCGAAGGAGGCGACGCTGCCGGCGACCGCGTGCAGTCCGGCAGCGATCGACCACCAGGCCATGATGAGCGCGAATCCCAGCCGCGTGCCGATGCGATCGATCAGCCAGCCCGTCACCGGCTGCATGAACGTGTACGCGAGCAGGAAGGCCGTGAGAATCGATGCGTAACCCGTGTTGCTGATCTGCAGCTGGTCCCGCAATGTCGGCGCGAGCACGGTCAGCACCTGGCGATCGACATAACTGATCGCCGTGGCCGCGAACAGCAGCAGCACGATCACCCAGCGAAAGTTGGGAATCTTTTTCACCAGTGTTTGTGTCTAGAGCCACCCCCAGGCACACGGATGTGCCCGCCGCCGCAGGCGGCGAGCGCAGGAGCAAAAGTCGCGCCTTTTGCTCTCTGCGCCTGAGCGCGAGTGGCAGGATGCCCGAGTCGCTCCTTATATTTACGCGATCAAGCTCTTCAGGTGCGCCTCGATCCGCAGCATCAATCGATACACGCCGTTCGGCACTTGCCGGCCGGTGCGCGTGATCAGGCTGATGCGCGTCGAGTTCATCACCGGATTCTCGATGGGAATTGCGATCAATTTGCCTTCGCTCAACTGCGGCTGCGCCAGGAACTCCGGCAGGAACGTCAGGCCGCGGCCGCACTTGGCGAAGTCCTTCAGCAGCATCATCGAGTTGGCGATCAGGCCCGGCTCGAGGAACACGGCTTCGGCATGCTCGGCCTCGCGCACGATCTGACGAATGCGAAACGAATCTTCCGGCAGGCCGATGCTGTACTGTTTCAGCTCCGCCAGCTTCACACTCTTGCGGCCGGCCAACTCATGTTTGGGGTGTACGATGGCCTTCAACGGTTGTGACAGCGTTAGCCGCGCGCGGACCTTCGGGTCTTTGGGCACGTCGAAAATGAGCCCGAAGTGAGCCTCGTCCTCGCGCACCAGGGCGACCGCGTCGTTGGTGCCGCTCATCTTCACGCGCACCGTCAACCCTGGAAAGCGGCGCATGAACTCCTGCAGGACTTCACTGAACGCATCGCTGATGAACGCCTCGCCGACCGCAAGGTTGATGGTGCCGCTGCGAATGCTTCGCAACTCCGCAACCCGCGACAGGAACACTTCTTCGTGAGCCTGCATCTCGCGGTAGTAAGCGAAGGCGGCGTTGCCCGCTTCTGTCAGCTTGATCTTGCGGCGTCCGCCTTCGATCAAGCGCATGCCCAGTTCCTTCTCGAGCGCGGCAATCTGCCGGCTGATGGATGAGGTGGCGACATTCAGCTCATCGCTGGCCGCCCGCATCGTCCCGAGCCGCGCTGCCTCGTACAAATAGCGCAGTCGAATTTCCCCGTGCATGCGTTCTCTCCGATAATTGCAGTAAACGCAACGAAGTCGAGTCTATGTTGAGGTCGCGCCCGGATTCAATCAGCTCCAGACTATTCTTCCCCGACAGGCAGCCAACCGGCTGGACGGTCGGCTCGGAGCCCTGAAGAACAATGAAACGCGTCAACGTGGTGGTGCTCGGCGGCGGCCTGGTGGGCTGCGCGGCAGCGTATTACCTCGCGCGGCGTGGCGCCGGCGTGCTGTTGGTCGAGCAGGGCGATCTGAATCGCGAAGCTTCCGGCCGCAATGCCGGCTCGCTGCACTTTCAGCTGGAGTACCGGCTGATCCGCTATGGCGACGAGTTGGCGTCGCAGTTCGCCCAGATCATTCCGCTGAGCCTGGTCGCGCTTGCAGACTGGCGCGGGCTGGAAGCCGAGTTGCAGGCCGACCTCGAAGTCGGCATGCACGGCGGCTTGATCGTGGCTGAGTCGGAGGCTGATGTGGCGCTGCTGGAAAGGAGGCAGGCACTGCAGGAGAAATGGGGGCTGGCGTCCCAGTTGCTGTCGGCTGCGGAAGTCCGTCGGATGGCTCCGTACCTGGCTGAGAGCGTCATCGCCGCCGGTTACTTTCCGCACGAAGGTCATGCGAACCCTCGGTTGGTCGCGCCGGCGTTTGCACGGCGTGCGGAAGGTCTGGGAGCGACTATTCAGTCGCAGACTCGGGTGACGGGGCTCATGCGGGATGGCGCTCAGTGGGTCGTCACCTTGGTCGATCGTGAAGGACTTGTTCGAGAAGTGAGTGCCGACGCTGTGCTCAATGCGGCCGGTGCTTGGGCTGGTGAGATTGGCGCGCTCGCGCATTTGCACTTGCCGATTTTTGCGGTGCCCTTGTCGATTAACGTCATTGAGCGCGCGGCGCCGCTGATTCCGCATCTCGTGCAGCACGCGAGTCAGCGGCTGACGCTCAAACAAGTAGCAGCTGGAAACGTCTTGGTAGGCGGTGGTTGGCCGAGCCGGTTTTCGCGCGAGGGCTCGACGATGAGTGCGCGTCGGCGCGCAGAGCCCGTGGTCGAGAATGTGACGGCGAATCTAACCCTGGCTGCGCGGCTCGTGCCGGCGATTGGCGGTTTGCATTTGTTACGTTCGTGGACGGGAATTACTGGAATCACGACTGATCAGATGCCGTTGCTCGGTGCGGTGCCGGAAGCGCCGGGGTTGTTCGTCGCAGCGGGTGGTGCGGCGTTTACGCACGGGCCGACATATGCTCGGCTTGTGAGTGAGTTGATCCTGGATGGACGGCCGTCGGTGAGCATCGATCTGTATAGTCCGGCGCGCTTCAGTCACATCAATAATTTCATGGCGTCGGTGTGATGAGCCAACAACATCATCATCGCAGTTGTCTCACGCGCCTGCGCAGCTCGCGGCAAAGGAACGAACGTGAGTAAGCGCATCACGGTGGGTGTCGCGCGACCTGCGGCGGTGACCGTTTTCATCAATGGCCGGGCGGTCGAGGCCTATGTAGGGGAATCGGTGCTGACTGCGCTGATTGCTGCCGGCGTGCTGACCACATCGCGCGATAGCTTTGGCAGACTGCGCACGCCCTTTTGCAATATGGGCGTTTGTTTCGATTGCCTGGTCGAAGTGGACGAAGGCGAGGGCGCTTCGTCCCGCGTTCGCGCGTGTTTGACGCCGGTGCGTGCTGGGTTGCGTCTCGTTGTGCCGGAAGGTCATTGATGGCGGCGAACGATCAGCAAGGGAGTGATGCGACTTGCGAGGTCGCCATCATCGGCGCTGGCCCGTCCGGCCTGGCCGCCGCGGCGGTGCTTCGCGAGCATGGCGTCGGTGTGACTGTCATCGATGAGCAGCCGCGCGCGGGTGGTCAGATCCTTCGTCAGCCGCCGAAGAGTTTTTCCGTTGCGCATTGGCTGCCGGCGAAGCTGTACGACCGGGTCAAGGCCGCGCTGCATGCGGTGAGCGAGCAGCCGCATATCGATTGGCGGTTCCAGTCGACGGTGCTTGGGATCATGCGGCCGTCGCCGTACAGGCGATCGGGCGGTGGTGCGCACGAGCTCTGGATCCAAGGGCCGGCCGGTTGTTACCTGTTGCGCGCGAATGCCGTGCTGCTGGCGCCAGGCTGTTACGAGCGTCCGCTTGCGTTTCCGGGCTGGACGTTGCCGGGCGTGATGGGGGCTGGTGCGATTCAGGGCTTCGTGAAGAGCCAGCAATTCGTGCCTGGCAACCGTTTCGTGCTCGCGGGCAGTCATCCATTGCAACTCGTCGTCGCCGATCAATTGCTGACTGCGGGCGCGCACGTCGCAGCCGTCGTGTTCACGCAGCGAAGACAACAAGCCTGGCGGATGTTGCGCCATCCGTTCGTGGCGCTCAGACATCACCGGCAACTACTGGAAACATCCCGAATCCTGCGCCGACTGCGCCGAGCCGATGTGCCAGTCGTCTTCGGCCACACCATCGTCCGAGCGGATGGCGCGAACGCCGTGGAGAACGCGACGATCGCCGAGATCAATCCAAGCGGCGTTACAGATCGTCACAAAACCCAAGTCTTCGAGTGCGATCGCATTGGCGTCTGCCACGGTTTTCTTGCTTCATCAGAATTGGCGCGACAGGCCGGCGCCGACATGCATTGGAAAGATCACGCCGGCGGCTGGGTGGCTCGTCATGACGATTGGCTCGAATCGAGCATCAGGAACCTGTTCGTGGCCGGCGAGATCACCAGTGTCGACGGCGCCGACGCCGCGCTGGAAAAAGGCCGCATCGCGGCGGTTGGCATCCTGCGCTCGCTAGGCCGCATCGACGACAATCGAGCTCGCAACCTGGCAGCGGTCGCGAGGAAACGTTTGTCACGCCTGCAAGACTTCGCCGCCGTGCTCCAGCAACTCGCTCAGCCTCCCGCGAACCTCGCGCTGCAAGCAATGAGCGACGACACCATCCTGTGTCGCTGCGAGTCCATCAAGCTGGGCGAGTTGCAACGGGCTCTCGCAGATAACGAACATATCCTCTCTGCCGATGCCGCCAAGCTGCTGACCAGAGTCGGCATGGGCCTTTGCCAAGGCCGACTGTGCGGCGACAACGTCGCGCGCGTAATCGCCGAAACGAGAGGTCTGCAGCCCAACGAAGTCGGGCCTTTCCAGGCACAAGCGCCAGTGAAGCCCGTGCCGCTCGCCGCACTCGTGCGCGGACGTTGCGGCTGAAGCAACGAACGCACGCAGCCGGTGTAATTGCAGTCGGTCCATCATTGCAGCACTGTCCTCAGCGAGGCGACTACGGCACATCGATGTGCAGCCGCTGCCGCGCTTGCCGATGGCCGTGCTTTCCAGGTGGTGGCCAGGAAGTAAACTCGGTGTTCCGTGAGTCGAAGATTCTCAACATGACACGCAGTTACTCGATGAGCGGCATTCGCCGGGTGGGCCTGATCGGCGCAGCCCTTGCGTTGAGCGTCCTGTCCGGCTGTTCGCGTAAAGAGGAAGCGCCGGCGGCAGCGGCCGGCCCATCGGCAGCGGCCGCGCTCGAGCCGCTGATTCAGCAGTACGCGCAAATCGAAAGGCCCGAAGAGGAAGAGATGGGCGGGCGGCGTGACGTGTCCGCTGCAGGATTCCAACAGGAAATCGACGTGCGGCGCCGGTTGCTGGAGAAGGTCCGGCAAGTGAGTAAAGACGGCTTGTCGCTCGACGAGGATATCGATCGGCGCTTGATGATCGGCTTGCTGGATTCCTCGATTCACACGGCCGAAGCACGGCGCATTTGGGAGAACGATCCGGCGTTGTATGTTCCGGCGCCGGAGATCGGGCGTGGGCTCGAGCCAACGGCGCCCGGCACGCCGCAGGAGCGGGCGACGTCATTGACGGCGGTGCTGAACGATTTGCCGACGCGACTGGACCACGCCCGGCGCAATTTGAAAACGCCGCCGCGCACGTTCACCGAGTCGGCGATCTTCAAGACCGAAGGCACCATCAAGCTGTTGCGGGAGAGTGCGCCGACGCTGGCTGCGCAAGCGGGCGATGCTAAGGAATCCTTGAACGCTGCCACCAAGATGGCGCTCACCGCGCTCGATGATTATTTGAAATTTCTGAAGGACGACCTGCTGCCACGCTCGACTGGTTCGTGGGTGTTCGGCAAAGCGAACTACGACTACGTTCTGCAGCACCGCTGGATGATGAACGCCGATGCCGACGCCATCCTGGCTCGCGGCCAGCAAGCGTTCGAGGAAACTGAAGCGTTGGCGCAGCAAGTCGCGAAACGGATCGATCCCAAGGCCAGGCACTGGACCGAGGTCTACGAGAAGCTCAAGGACGATCACCCGGCGGCTGATGGCATCAAGCAGGCCTATCAAGCCAAGATCGACGCGGCCAAAGCGTTCGTGATCGAGAAGCACATCGTCACATTGCCGCCCGGCGAGCGCGTCATCACCATCGATACCCCGCCGGCCATGCGGCGCTCGTCGCCGTTTGGCACGTTCCAGTCGGTCGATGCGTTCGGCCAGGACCTCGAGGGCAAGCTGGTGCTCACGCCCATCGAAGACTGGATGACGGCACAGCAACGTGAGGACCGGCTGCGCTCGCACCACAACGCATGGATTCCCATCATTGCCGTGCACGAAGCCTATCCGGGCCATCACGTCGATGGCCTGAAGCGTCAGCAAAGCCCGCGGCTGCTTCGCAAGATCGTGCGCGAATCCATCATGTCCGAAGGCTGGGGGCTGTTCACCGAAGAGATGATGTTCGAGCAGGGCTTCCTGCAAGGCGACGACGTGCGGCTCACTCAGCTGCGCAATCGTTTGTGGCGCGCGGCCCGCGTGATCCTCGACGTGAGCTTGCACACCGGTCGCATGAGCTTCGACGACGCGGTGACGTTCCTTTCCGAAAAAGTGCGTTTCGATCGTTACGCTGCCGGGCTCGACGTGAACATGTACATCGAGCGGCCGACGTACGTGCTCGGTTATCTGATCGGCATGCAGGAGATCGAGCAGATCCGCGCCGATTACATCAAGCAATACGGCGAGCCGAATCCGCCGAGCGAGTTCTACGACCGGTTGCTGAGCGTCGGCTCCATTCCGCCGGCACTGGTCCGCGAGTCGCTGTTCGCGCAGCAGGCCGCCGAGGCGGAGTCGGGCGGCTCATGAACGCCAAAACGCTGAGTTAGCGATATCAACTCGTCGCCCCCTTTCCCACCAGCCCGTCTCTCTGGCATGCTGACAACGTTGTCACCTTAGATCGACGGCAACGGCAGCAACCGGGGGATAGAGAATGAATTCGAATAGCGGCGCACGGCCGAGCTACCTGCCTGCACTGGTGGTGCTGACTTCCCTGTTTTTCATGTGGGGGTTCATCACCTCGCTGAACGACATCCTGATTCCGCACCTCAAGGCCATTTTCACGTTGAGTTACGTGCAGGCCATGCTGATCCAGTTCAGCTTCTTCGGGGCGTACTTCGTGATGTCGGTGCCGTCGGGCTACCTGGTGGAGAAGCTGGGCTACCGGCGCGGCATCATCATCGGGCTGTCGACGGCCGGTGTGGCTTGCCTGGGCTTCTATCCGGCGGCCTCGATGCAGTCGTATCCGCTGTTCCTGGCGGCGTTATTCGTTCTGGCCTCCGGCATCACGCTGCTTCAGGTCGCCGCGAATCCATATGTCACGATTCTCGGGCCGAGCGACACCGCGGCCAGCCGGCTGAATCTCACGCAGGCATTCAATTCGCTGGGCACGACAGTCGGTCCGTTCCTGGGCTCGATGTTCATTCTGTCGGCGGCTGTCACCGCGGGCACGGCGGTCGATACGGCAAAGGAAATCCAGACCGTGCAGGGCCCTTATCTGGTGCTGGCAGCGCTGTTGTTCCTGATCGCCATCGTGTTCTCGCAGTTCAAGCTGCCGGTGGTGAACGGCACGGATGCGACGACCTCGGCGGCGGACGATCACAATGTGCCCAGCGTCTGGAAGCACTCGCACCTGGTGCTCGGGGCGGTTGCCATCTTCATGTACGTGGGCGCGGAGGTTGCGATCGGCAGCTTGCTGGTGAATTTCATGGCGCAGCCGGAGGTGGGTGGGCTGAATGAAAGCACCGCCGGCCGGTATCTGTCGCTGTACTGGGGCGGGGCGATGGTCGGCCGCTTCATCGGCGCGGTCGTTCTTCGCAAGATCAAACCCGGCCACGTGCTCGCGTTCAACGCGGCCTGCGCGATCGCGCTGCTGCTGATCGCAATGGGCATGGCCGGCAAGACGGCGATGTGGGCCGTGCTGGCCATCGGCCTGTTCAACTCGATCATGTTCCCGACCATCTTCACGCTCGGCGTCGCGAAGCTCGGCCGTCACACCGGCGAAGGCTCGGGCGTGCTGTGCATGGCCATCGTCGGCGGCGCCATCGTGCCGGTGATCCAGGGATACTTCGCCGACACCATCGGCCTGCTCGCATCGTTCTTCGTGCCCGCCATCTGTTACGCCTACATCGTGTTCTATGGACTCAAAGGACACATCGTCCGCAGCGTGCCCGATGCGGAAATTTCCGCGGGCGGTGCGCAGGCCAATATGTGACCGTGCTCACAGGCCTGACAATTCCTTGAGTGTCCGAGTGACTTCGAGGACCGGTAACCGCTGGATGTCAGTGGCGGGCGCCGGTCCTCGCGTGAGAGACTGCCGGCGCGAAGAAGATCCCGCACGGGCAACTCATGACGGACAACTGGCAGCGCGTAGCAGGAAGCACGCATCAGCGAGGATTCATCGACGGCGCACTACCGATGCTCGTGAAACGAGCGGTGGTCGCGCAAGCTGTTCTCATTCTTGCGGCGCTCTGGAGCTATGCCTCGTGGCGCGTCTATAGCGACAAGGCCGAAACACTCGAATCCGCCCGTCACGAGCTGAGTGCGCTCGCCGCGGGCATGTATGTTCATTTGCAGGCGGTCTTGAACGACAGCCTCGGCGCGGCGCGGACCGCTGCGCAGGCCATCGACTCGAACGGCGGAATGGCGGAGATTCCAGCGACCGCGGCCGCTCAGTTGTTGGCGCGTGAGCTCAGCAGTGGCGAATACGTTCGCGCACTGTTCGTGATGACTCCAAACAAATTCGTCGCAGCCGTCCGCAATCGAGACACGCAGACGCTCGATGCGCCGCCAGGCTGGATACAGCCGGCGATCGACGATACGCGCGGCGTATTCATCGGCCAGACGATCGAAGATCCCGTCGAATCGGCTCAGCGCGCCTTCCCCATCGCGATTCGCACCGTCGACAGCACCGGCGCCACGGTGTGGGCCGGCGCGCTGCTCGGCGTCGATGCGCTCGATCAGTTGTACGAAACAATGGCGATCCGTGGCGGGGCGTTGAGTGTCACGTCCACCGCCGGCGATTTGTTATTGCGAGTGCCCACGCCGACGCTGGCGCACACCAAACAAATCAATGTCCGCAATACCGACGTTTATCGCGGCAGCGTCGAGTTGTCGGAAGAGGGCGGCTTCGTCGAAGCGCCGAGCCCGTTCGCAACCGGCACCTGGGTGTATGCGATCCGCCGTCTCGGCGGCTACCGGCTCGCGGTCTCGGCGAGCCGCGAGAAAGAAGCCATTCTGTATCAATGGCACGAGCGCACGCGCGGCCTCACGATCGTGCTGGTCGGCATCTCCATCCTGTTCATCGCGATGACGGTGTTGCTCCGGCATTTCATCAATCGGCTGGAGAAGGCCAACACCAATCTGGGTCAGCTCAATGCCGAGCTCGAGAGTCGCGTTGCCGCGCGCACCAACGAGCTGCAGGAAGCGAATCAACAGCTGGCGCTCACCAACGAAGAGCTGGAAGCGTTCACGGCGTCGGCGTCTCACGATCTGCGCTCGCCGTTGGGAACGATTGCGGGCCAGGCAGGCCTGCTGCGTGATGACATCGGTCGAGGGATGACCGACGTGATCACGCAACGCATCGATCGCATCCAGTCGAATGTCACGCGCTCCTCCGAAATCATCGACGGCTTGTTGTCGTTGGCGCGCGTATCGCGCCAGGAGCTGTTGAACGAGCGGGTCGACATCTCGGTACTGGCTCGAAACATCGTCGAGGATCTGCGCCAGCAGTATCCGAGGCACAAGGTCGAGTCCGTGATCGAGCCGAACCTCGTGGTCAACGCCGACCCGCGCTTGATGAAGAGCCTGTTGGGCAATCTGCTCGGCAACGCCTGGAAATACACCAGCCGCATACCGAACGCGCGCGTCGAAGTGAGCTGCACGCAAGCCACCGGCGGCATCGTGTTCTCGGTGCGAGACAACGGCGCCGGCTTCGATATGTCACGCGCGCAGCGCTTGTTCGAGCCGTTCCAACGACTGCACAGCGCGTCCGAGTTTCCGGGCGTGGGCATCGGGCTCGCGATCGTCGCCCGGATCGTGCGCCGCTATGGCGGCAAGGTCACGGTGGACAGCGAGCCCGGCCGCGGCACGATTTTCCGTTTCACCCTGCCGGCCGCGGCGGTCACCAACAAAGAATAAGAGTCGGGTGATATGGTGAGGCTCCCGTTCCTGGAGCCCCAGCTTCGATGCCGAATCCTTCCGCTCCGCGTTTGCGTATCGTCGGTATCGGCGGCACCACCAAGGCTGGCTCATCGACCGAGAAGGCCCTGGCAGCGTGCCTCGCGGCGGCCGAGCGCTTGGGCGCGGAAGTGCAGCTCATTCCCGGCACGGCGCTGGCCTGCCTGCCGCTGTACTCCCCCGAAGAAACCGCCCGAACCCCGGAGCAGCAGCGCTTCGTGGCCACGGTCCGCGACGCCGACGGCCTGATTATCGCCACGCCCGCCTATCACGCCGGCATGTCCGGGCTGCTGAAGAACGCCATCGATCTGCTCGAGGACCTGCGAGATGAGCCGCGGCCCTATCTCGATGGCCGCGCGGTGGGCTGTATCGTGACGGCATATGGCTGGCAAGGTGCCGGGACGACACTGACTTCGGTGCGCACCATCGTGCACGCCTTGCGAGGCTGGCCAACGCCGCTCGGGGTAACCCTGAATACCGCGATCCCGTTATTCGATGCGTCCGGCTCATGTATGGATGAGCGGATCCAGACGCAGTTCGAGCTGCTCGCTCAGCAAGTCGTCAGCTTCGCGTCACGATTCGCCGCATAAAATTACTGACGACCATTAAAGGTTTATCAGTTAGCCCCGGGTCATCGGGGCAGCGGGTTACCATGGCGCGTTTGCATGTCGCCGCGCGCGGTGTCATTTAGCTATACGACGAACGGATAGAGCTTTCATGCCAGATCGACGCCCCCGCCATCCCGCCCCCACGCAGTGGGCCCTGTGCGCGATGCTCCTGATCGCGGCCGCGGGCTGCTCGCGTCAACAGGCCGGGCCGGGCAAGGCGGTCGGGCCGGAGACCATCGGCGTCATCACCGCCGAAGCGAAGATTCAGCAGTTGGGCGTGGAGATCGAGGCGGTAGGCACCGCGCGCGCCAACGAGTCGGTCGAGGTCACCTCAAAAGCTTCCAACACCGTCACCGCGATTCGTTTCGAAGAGGGCGATCGGGTCCGCAAGGGCGCTGTGCTCGTCGAGCTCGACGGCGCCGAAGCCCGCGCCTCGCTGGCGGAGGCGGAAGCTGCGCTGGCGGAAAGTCAGAACAACTTCAAACGCAGCCGTGACCTGTACACGCAGCAGGCGCTGTCGGTGTCGCAGCTCGATCTGATCGAAGCGACCTTGAAGGGCAATCAGGCGCGCGTCGATGTGGCAAAGGCGCGCCTCGCAGACACCATCATTCGCGCCAGCTTCGATGGCAAGACCGGCTTTCGGCGCGTCAGCGTCGGCAGTCTGGTGAGCCCGGGCACGGTGATCACGACGCTCGACGACACGTCGCTCATCAAGCTCGACTTCACCGTCGCCGAAACCTATTTGTATGCATTGGATAAGAATCTGCCGGTGACCGCGAGCACGGCCGGTCTGCCCGGACGCGAGTTCAACGGCAAGGTCAGTCAGATCGATTCGCGAGTCGATCCGGTGAGCCGCTCTATCGCCGTGCGCGCCGAGTTGCCCAATCCCAAGGGCGAGCTGCGTCCCGGCATGTTCATGACGGTGAAGCTGCAGGGCGAGGTGTCGCCGGCATTGGTGGTGCCGGAAAGCGCGATCGTGCCGGAGCAGGGCCGCGTGTTCGTGTTCGTGGTCGAGAACGGCGAGGCGACACGTCGCGAAGTGAAGCTCGGCAAGCGTCGTCCGGGCTTGGTCGAGATCGTCGAAGGGTTGAAGGAACATGAGCGCGTGGTGATCGAAGGCACGCAGAATCTGCGTGATGGCGGGCCAGTGCGCGAACAGGGGCAACAGTCGCAGGCGCAGGCCGAACAGAAGACGAGTTCCTAAGCCATGAAGCTGTCCGAGCTGTCGGTTCGCCGCCCGGTCTTCGCGACTGTCATCAGCCTGTTGCTGATCATCTTCGGTCTGGTGTCGCTGCAGCGCCTGGCGGTGCGCGAATATCCGGATATCGATCGGCCGGTCGTGTCGATCACCACCACCTATACGGGCGCCTCGGCCGCGGTCATCGAGACCAAGATCACGCAGGTGATCGAGGACTCGATCGCCGGCATCGAGGGCATTCTCAAAATCGAATCCGACAGCGAAGACGAGCGCTCCTCGGTGCGCATCGAGTTCGATGTGAATCGCGAGATCGACGGCGCGGCAAACGACGTGCGCGATCGCGTGGCGCGCGTGCTGGGCAATCTGCCGGAAGAGGCCGATCCGCCGGAAGTGTTGAAGGCCGATGCCAGCGCCGATCCGATCATGTACATCCTGTTCAGCTCCGACACCATGTCGACGCTGGAAGTCACCGACTATGCCGAGCGCAATCTCATCGACCGCCTGTCGACCGTGCCCGGCGTGGCGCGAGTTTCCATCAACGGCGCACGACGCTACTCCATGCGCATCTGGCTGGATCGGCAGGCGCTCGCTGCGCGTCAGTTGACTGTCACCGATGTCGAAGACGCGCTACGGCGAGAGAACGTCGAGTTGCCGGCCGGCCGCATCGAATCGAAGACCCGCGAGTTCACGTTGCGTACGCTGGTCGGCCTGGATGACGAACAGGACTTTCGCGATCTGGTCATCACGCGTGGCTCCGACGGTCACCTGATCCGGTTGGGTGAAGTGGCCAAGGTGCAGCTGGCTGCGGAAAACGATCGCGCCACGGCTCGCTTCGACGGTCAATCCGGCGTATCGATGGCAGTGGAAGCGCAGTCGAAGGCGAACACGCTGGACATCGTGCGCGGCGTACGAGCCGAGATCGAGAACTTGCAGGACACCATGCCGCGCGGCACGACGCTGGAGGTCGGCGTCGACAACGGCCTCGCGATCGAAGCGGCGCTGCGTGAGGTGATCATTGCCGTCGTGTTCGCACTGATCTCCGTGCTCGCCGTGATCTACGCGTTCCTCGGCAGCTTGCGAGCAACGCTGATTCCGGCTGTGACGATTCCGGTGTCCATCATCGCGTCGTTCACAGTGATGTATGCAATGGGCTACTCGGCCAACGTGCTCACGCTGCTCGGCCTGGTGCTGGCGATCGGTCTGGTGGTCGACGACGCCATCGTCGTGCTCGAGAACGTGCATCGTCGCGCCGAGCTCGGCGAGCCGCCGTTGGTGGCCGCAGTGACCGGTAGTCGCGAAATCGGCTTCGCGGTCATTGCCACGACGCTGACGCTCGCGGCCGTGTTCATTCCGATTTCATTCCTGCCTGGCGACATCGGGCGTCTGTTCAGCGAGTTCGGCTTCACGCTCGCGGCCTCGGTGTTGTTCTCGGCGCTGGTGGCATTGACACTGACGCCGATGCTCGCGTCGAAACTGCCCGAGTCCGACGCGCATCGGAATCGTTTCGCTCGAATGGTCGATCGTTTCTTCCGCAAGCTCGCCGAAGTCTATGACGCACGCCTGCGCTCGCTGATTCGCCGGCCGTGGCTGATCGTCGGTGCGGTGGGTGCCCTGGTCGTGCTCGGCGCACTCACGTTCCGCTCGGTGCCGTCGGAGTTCACGCCGCTCGCCGATGCGGGCCGTGTCAGCGTGTCCATCGAGGCGCCGGAAGGCACCAGCTTCGATCACATGTATCAATACGCGTTGAAGCTCGAAGCCATCGCCATGAAAGAGAAGCAGACGCATGGCGACATCGCGCACATCCTGCTGCGCGTGCCAGGTAACGGTGGCGGCGACGTGCGCACCGGCGACGTGAATTCCGCGCGTGTGTTCATGATGTTGACCGACTGGCACGATCGAGAGCGTTCGGCACAGAACATCGCGGACGCGATCGTCGCGGAAGCGCAGAAGACCATGCCCGGCGTGCGCGCCATGGCAAACCAGCAGGGCAGCTTGGGCCGGCGGGGCTCAGGGCGTCCGTTCGAAGCCGTGCTCGGCGGTCCTGACTACGAAACGCTGGCGAAGTGGTCGAACCAGATGATGGACCTGGCGCGCCAGAATCCTGGGTTGCGCAACGTCGATAACAGCTACAAAGAACGCAAGCCGCAATTGCGCGTGTCGGTGGATCGCAGCCGTGCGGCCGAGCTGGGCGTGTCGTTGGAGACGGTCGGCCGCACGCTGGAAACTGTGCTCGGCTCGCGCATCGTCACGACGTACGTCGATCGGGGGCGCGAATACAACGTCATCCTGCAAGCCGCCGACGAAGCGCGCGAGACCATCACCGATCTCACGAACATTCGGGTGCGCTCGGCTCGCGGCGATACGCTGATTCCGCTGTCCAACGTCGTGCACATCGAGGAGACGGCGGGCGCCGTGCAGCTGCCGCGGTTCAATCGGCTGCGCTCGGTGGAGATTCGGGCCGATCTCACGCCGGGCTACACCCTGGGCGAAGCGATCGAATGGTTCCAGCAGACAGCGGCTCGCGAGCTGCCGGAAGCGACGGTGATGTGGGACGGCGAGTCCGGCGAGTACATGCGCGCCGGCCAGCAGATGTATCTCACGTTCTTCTTCGCGCTGGCGATCGTGTTCCTGGTGCTGGCGGCGCAGTTCGAAAGCTTCGTGCACCCGGCCATCATCATGGTGACGGTGCCGCTGGCGCTGCTGGGTGCGGTATTCGGTCTGAAGCTGTATGGCGCGTCCATCAACATCTTCAGCCAGATCGCTGTGATCATGCTCATCGGCATCGCCGCGAAGAACGGCGTGCTGATCGTCGAGTTCGCCAATCAGCTGCGCGATCAGGGCCTGGAGTTCACCGAGGCCGTGGTGAAAGCCGCCGAGACGCGCCTGCGCCCGGTGTTGATGACCAGCCTGTGTACGGCGTTCGGCGCGTTGCCGTTGCTGTTCGCGACCGGCGCGGGCTCGGAGCAGCGCATTCCCATCGGCATCGTGGTGTTCTACGGCACGATCGTTTCTGTGGTCCTGACGTTGTTTGCTGTGCCGGCGGTGTATTCGATCTTTGCTCGCCGTACCAAGTCGCCCGAGCATGTCAGCCGTCTTCTGGACAAGATGCTCGGCGAGCACACGCCGCCGAGCGAGCAGCACGGGGGCAGCTCAGCCAAGCTATCATGAGCACGCCGACCGCCGAGTTCTGCCAAGCTCTGGATCACGGCATCTTCGT
Organism: Peristeroidobacter agariperforans; assembly: GCF_004138335.1. GTDB lineage: Bacteria > Pseudomonadota > Gammaproteobacteria > Steroidobacterales > Steroidobacteraceae > Steroidobacter > Steroidobacter agariperforans. The sequence goes on from NZ_RYFW01000001.1 coordinate 2,249,343, forward strand.
CATCGACACCGGCTTTGTCCGGCCGCAGTTCGATGCCGCTTATCTGGTCGTCGAAAACGGTCGAGCTGCTTATATCGACACCGGACCGAACAATGCTGTGCCGAGATTGTTGGCCGCGCTGAACGTTGCCGGCATCGAACGCAGCGCCGTCGACTATGTGATTCCAACTCATGTGCACCTGGATCACGCCGGCGGGGCAGGGCTCCTGATGAGCGAATTGCCAAACGCCCGGATGCTGATTCATCCGCGCGGCGCACGTCACATGATCGATCCAACGGCGCTGATGGAAGGTGTGCGGGCCGTGTATGGCGTCGAAGTGGCCAATCGCGATTACGGCGAGCTGGTGCCGGTGCCGGAACAAAGGGTCACAACCACGAGCGATGGCCTGGTCGTGATGTTGGGCGGGCGGCCGTTGCGCTTCATGGACACGCCGGGCCATGCCAAACATCACCACTGCATCTGGGATGAAGCCAGTCGCGGCTGGTTTACCGGCGACACCTTCGGCATCGCCTATCCGGAGCTGCACACGTCGAACGGACCGTATGTGGTGCCGGCCACCGCGCCGGTGCAGTTCGATCAGGAAGCGTTGCACGAGTCCATCGAGCGGCTGCTGGCGCAGCGGCCGCTGCAGATGTATCTGACGCACTTTGGCGCGGTCGCCAACCCAGAACAGCTGTCCGTGCAATTTCTTTCGCAGGTCGATGCCATGGTCGAGGCGGCCCGGTCGCTGGCGCTGGTGTCCGATCGCCACGAGCAGCTGAAGCGGGCGTTTGCCGACATCTATATCGCCGAGCTGCGGCGGTCCGGCTCGAGGCAGCCGGAATCTTTCCTACGCGAGGTCCTGGCGACGGACATCGAGTTGAATGCCCAGGGCCTGGGCGCCTGGCTCAACAAACATTAATTTGTAGGAAACCTCTGGCGTCGCCAGCAATTCAGGATCCGCCTAAAGGTAATCGGCGCCAATTCGTGATGTATTGCGCTGAACGTCGCAATGCGGCTCCCGCATCCTGCGCACGCCACCTTCCTCCTTGGATCGAACATGTCCGCAGAATTGATACCCATTATCGCCTTTATCTCGGGCGCCATGGTCACAGCGATTTTGTCGTCGTTGTCGGTATCGCGCGCCGTCAAAGAACAGCAGGAAATCTTGAAGCGAGGCCAGGTCGCGCACGGCCGCATCCTGCACATCTGGCGGCCCAAGCTGCGTGGCGCCTTCGCCCGCATCTATTTCGAGTTCGAGCCGCCTGGGATGGATACGGTGCGCGGTTGTCATATCGACCGGCGGCCGGCCGAAGAACTGCGAGCATCGTTGCCCGCGGTCGGCACCACGGTTGCCGTGCGCTATTTACCGGATCAACCCAATCAAGCGGTAATTGCCCGGCTCGTGTCCCGTTTTACCGACTAAAACGCTGTGCTCGACGGAACCAACCGTCGTGCCCCCTCATTTCGTCGTCGATAGTGGTTACGACGCCCCGGAGGAGGGATTATGGGTATTCTCGTTTGGTTGATCGTCGGCGGCGTGTGTGGCTGGTTGGCCAGCATCATCATGCGTACCGATGCGCAGCAAGGCATTCTGTTGAACGTGATCGTCGGCATCGTCGGCGCCTTGCTGGCGGGTTTCATCATTTCGCCGATGGTCGGAGTCGGAACGATCAACGAGGGCATCTCGGTTGCGACCTTCCTGGTCTCGCTACTGGGCGCTGTGATTCTGCTCGCTATCGTCAATCTGTTCCGCCGCGGCAGCGTTCGCTAGAACGCAGCTGAAGTTGGAAATGAAAAGGGCCGGACAATGTCCGGCCCTTTTTTTATCTACCTTTTCGGGCGACCGATCGGACCTCCTGTCGCGACGGTCGCGCTCACGAGAAAAAAGCGTGGTTTTTCCTCGTGAGTCGCCGCCAGGGCGGCGGGGCACATCCATGTGCCCGAAATACTACTGGAGGTCGGCTTACTTGCCGCGATAGCGCTCGAACCAGGCCAGGATGGCGCTGGCCTTGGCGGCCGATTGCGATGGCCGGGCCGTGAAACCGCCGTGGGAGGCACCGGGCACTTTTACCAGACCCGTCGGCACGCCGGCGAGTTGCAGCGCCTGGTAGTACTGCTCCGAGTCGCTGAGCGGCGTACGGAAATCCTGATCGCCGACGACCACCAGCGTCGGTGTCTTCACCGAGCCCACCAGCGATAACGGCGAACGCGCCCAGTAGGTTTGCGGATCCTCCCAAGGCGTCTTGCCGAACCAGTACTTGGTCATGAACGCCGTGCCGTCGGTCGTCAGCACCAGGCTGGTCCAGTTGATCACCGGCTTCTGCGAGGCGGCCGCTTTGAAACGCGGGGTTTTGCCGACGATCCAGGCTGTCAGCACGCCGCCGCCCGAGCCGCCCGTGACGAACAGATTGTCGGGATCGACGAAGCCCTGCGCGATCGCCGCGTCGACGCTGCTGATCAGGTCGTCGTAATCGTTGCCTGGATATTTGTGATGAATCAGATTCGCGAACTCATCGCCATACGACGTTGAGCCGCGCGGATTGGTGTACAGCACGACATAGCCGGCCGCGGCATACAGCTGGTAGTCGGTGGAGAACACCGGGGCGTAGGCGGCGAACGGACCGCCATGGATTTCCAGGATCAGCGGATATTTCTTGTTGCGATCGAAGTTCGGCGGCAGCACCAGCCAGGCGTCGATCGGGCGCTGATCGAACGAGGACTTCACCTCCAGGGGCTGCACCTGGCCCAGCGTCTTGCCGCCGAGCGAGCCTGCGTTCAGATCGGTCAGTTGTTTGCTGCGGCCGCCGCGTGAAATAGAAACATCCGAGGGGCGGGCACCACTGCCGCTGGTGAACGCGATCGTGCCGTCGTTCGCGATGCTGAATTCACCGCCAGTATAGGGGCGGTCGAGCGACGCGCCGCTCAATCCCTGCGCGACCGGCGTGACTTTGCCATTGAGCGCCACGCGGGCCACCTTGGTCACGGCGTGATCGTCATATCGAACATAGAGGTCGCGGCCATTGGGCGCCCACTGCACGTCGTCGATCGAGCGATCGAGCGACGCAGTCAGCGAGCGCTGATTGCTGCCGTCGGCATTCATCACGTGCAGCTCGACGTTCTGGTAGCCCATGAACTTATCTTCGAAGCCGAGATACGCGATGGTCTTGCCGTCCGGAGAAACCCGGGCGGAGCCATCCGGGCCGGCGCGCTGGGTCAGCGGCGTGATCTGGCCATCGGCCACGGCGATGCGATACAGCTCGGTGTTCACCGGCTCGCGACGCCAGTTCTCGTTGCGATTGCCGGTCGCGACGATGTAGCTGCCGTCCGGCGCCCAGGTGAGCGGACCGCCCTCGTTGAAGGCGCCGAAGGTCAGCTGACGCGGCGTGCCGCCGTCGGCGGCGATCACATAAACATGCGTGTAGCCGGGCTCGAGATAGCCGGCGCCGTCGGCGCGATAGGTGATATCGGTGATCACTTCCAGTGGCGGCGCCCACTGCGCGTTCTCCGGCTTCGGCGGCGCCTCGCCCAGCGGCTTCTTCTCGTCCTTCGCGAACATGGTGAACGCGATCCACTTGCCGTCGGGCGACCAGGTCAGCGAGTCCGGCGCGTCGAGCAGCTCGGCGAGCTTCGCCGTCTGGCCGGTTTGCATCCAACGCACGAACAGCTGAGGGCGGCCGTCCTCGGCGCTGGAGACATAGGCGAGCCGATCGCCCTTGGGTGACCAGCGCGGGGAGCTGTGCGAGCCGGCGCCGGCGACCACCGGTGCTTGTGCCCCCGTCTCGGTATCGACCAGCCAGATCGACGTACGGCCGCGGTCGGTCATGATGTCGAACGAGTGACGCGCATAGGCGACGGCCCGACCGTCCGGACGGATTTGCGGATCGGTGGCGTATTGCAGGCCGAACAGGTCGCGGCCCTGGAAGATCTTGTTGGGCGCATCCGGTGGATCGGCGAGCGCGGCGGTCAGCGGTGTGGCGGTCGCCAATAGCGCAACGAGGAGCCTCAATTGCATACATCCCTCTGCTGGTGCAGGAAAAACGGGCCGGTACGCTAGCGTTCCCCGCGGTGAGCGTCCAGTGCAAATGAGAGATCCCGGCAGTTATTGCGACTGTGGCGAGCAACTCGATCCCGCGCTTTAATTATCGAGCCTGGCTTTCACACGGTGAAACCAGACCTCGGCGGGCCGCGAATCCCCGCCTTGCCAATGGGAGGAAAGGGCGCGGTGGCATCGAGCCCGGAGACTTTTGTGCCTGTATCGACGGCCGAGCTGTCGTGGCGCGTGCTCGGCTTCGTCAATGGGCTGCGGCTGCTCGCCTCGTCATCGCTCGCGGTTTTGTTCGTCTCGATCATGCCCGAGGCCTTCGGGCAGCTCGACCCTGCGCTATTCGCTGGCGCGGCCACGGCCTATTTCCTGTATGCCGTGATCTCGATCAGCAGCATCCGGCGGCGCTCGCCGGATATCGTGCTGCAGACCTGGACCGGCGTGTTCGCCGATGTGCTGGTGCTGTCGCTGCTCACCTACGCCAGCGGCGGCGTGAACGGCGGCATTTCGGCGCTGGTGGTGCTGTCCATCGGTGCGGCCAGTTTCATCCTGCGCCGGCGGCTGGCCATGGCGATCGCGGTGGCGGCCTCGCTTGCCATGCTCGTTCAGCCAGTCATCTCGATGCTCGCCAATGTCGACGCGATGAGCGACGTCACGACCGCGGCGATCTCCGGCGCCTTGACCATCATCATCGCGCTCGGCATTTCGCAGCTCGCACGCATCATGCGGCAGAACGAGGAGATCAACCGCCAACGCGAAGCCGCCAACATCGAGCTCACCGAGCTGCAGCGAACGCTTTCGGAGCACTTGCGCGAGGGCGTGCTCATCGTCGATGGCGAGAACAAGGTTTCGATGATCAGCGACACCGCCTCGACGCTGCTCCAGGGCGGCAGTGTCGCCGAAGGCTCGTTGCTGAGCGACGTGTCCTCCCGGCTCGCCAACTTGCTGGACACCTGGCGACGTTATTTTTGCGATGAGAGCCGCAGTACGCCGACCATGATGGGCTTCGACGGCGAGCGCCGGCTGCAACTGAAGTTCGTATCGCTCGATAACAGCACGCAAGGCCCGGCACTGATCTTCGTCGAGGACAAGTCGCGCATGGCGTCGTGGCTGCCCGCCTCGATGGTGCCTGCGACGGTGGAAGTCAATCAGGTGCCGGCGCCGCGTGAAGCGGTGCCGCGTGCGGCTGCTCCGCCGGCTCCGGTGCGCACTCAGAGCGCTCGTGGCGATGTGACCAGAGAGCGGGCGTTCGAAAGTCCCTATGCGGCCGGTGCGTTGCGTGAGCCCTCCTATGAGAACGGGCAGTATGCAGGCGCCTTGTCGCCGGTTAGTGCGTTACGCACCAGCGGCGCCCGCGGCAACCCCTTTGAAGATTCATCATATCGGGAAGGTGCGCGTCGTCAGGGCGCACCGCGCGTCGAGCCAGCCCGTCCACAGCGAACGGGCACCAACAAGGAGGAGGCGTATCGAGCAAATACACTGAGAGAAAACATCGCGCGACAAAACACCTTCCGTGCCGCGCTTCAAGAAGTTTCTCCCTGGGAGAACCCGCCCAAACCGGCGGCGCCGTCACCGGCCGCTGCCGCTCCCGCTACGACCGCAGCTCAACCCCGGCGACAACAGCAGCCGACCCGACCGCCGGGAAGCATGCTTTCAAACAACGACCCGCGCCTGCGCATCATCATTGGCAACGCGCTCCAGTACGGTAAGCGCGAGTCGGTGCGGCTGGAGCGCGTCGATCTGGCGTCGTGGTCCAAAGAGTTTCTCACCGAGTTCTGGCAGACCGAAGACATCGACGCCGATACCTTGCGATTGAGCGCGCCGCGCGAAAGCGTGCCGGTGCGTGCCGATCCCGCTCATCTGCAAAAGCTGCTGTGGACCCTGTGCAACGATCTCCTGAAATACGGGCGCGCCACCAATGCCAACGATCCCATCGAGATTCGGGTCGGCCGCAGCGCCACTACGCAGCGTCGTTATCTCGACGTGATCGATCGCGGCTCCGCGATCGGTCCCGCCGATTCCAAACGCGTGTTCGAGCCGTTCCTGTCGGCGGGCAAAGCAGGCACGGGCATTTCGATGTTCGTGTCGCGCGAGCTTTCGCCCGGCGTTCGCTCCGGCGCCAACAACGATCCGCGTCCGGGCGGCGGCGTGGTGTTCAGGCTGGTCTTCGCCGACGCGCCGGCGCGCAAACCGGCCGAAGCTACGGATTAGCTATCCCGCCTCCACAGGCCGCGAGCCAGCGCCGCTATACTGATTCGCATCAGCCGATGCGGAGAAGATGATGCGTATAGGTTATGCCGCGCTCGCAAGCTTTAGCTTCGCGATTGCAAGTCCGGCGAGTGCGCTCAGTAACAGGGACTTCGACTGCACGTCGACGCGTGTCGGAGAGGCCGGATCGGTTGTCATCAAGACCACGCTGGGTGAAACGCCGGCGCTGGTCCGCATTCCATCGAAGATCGGTCGATCACCCATCGTGCTGTGGCACGGCTTCGGCCCGCCTGCGAGCGAACAGGCGTTGATGGAAGCATTGCCGCTGGATGATGTGCCGGCGGTAAAGGTGTATCTCGGCTTGCCGTTGTTCGGTGCGCGTGCGCCGGCTGGTGGCTCGAACGAGTTGGCGCGCCGACAGCAAGAGGATCTCGCGACGTTGGTGTTCGAGCCGGCGGTGATGGGTGCCGCTAAAGAGTTGCCCGCCGTGGTTCGTGCGCTCGAGGAACGCAATTGTTTGAAGCGAGGCGAGCGCATTGGACTGTTTGGATTCTCGGCCGGCGGCGCTGCTGTGTTCTACGCGCTGGCCGAGAGGGATGTGCGGATCGGCGCCGCCGTGACGTTGAACGCGTCAACAGGCTTGAGCGCGTCCGTCAATGCTTATGAGCGTGCCACTAAAGGGTCATATAACTGGACGGGTGCGGCGCGTAGACTCGCGCAGCGTTCAGATGCTGCGGGTCGCGCGAAGGATATCGCCACAGGTCACCCGCCACCGGCATTGCTCATCATCCATGGTAACGACGACGCAATGCTGACGCCCGAGGTTGCCAGCACGTTGCATAGCGCATTGCTGCCTGCTTATCGCGAGGCACTTGCCACGGAACAGCTGCAACTGCTCCTTGTGCCCGGACTGGCGCACGGTTGGACCAGTTCAGGAAGCCAGGAAGCATTGCGCAGCTCAATCGCTGCGTGGTTCCATAACTATCTGTGGCCGGCGGGCTCGACCCGCTGAGCTCTTGTGGAGTTCTCATGCGAGTCAGTCGAATTGCAGTGTTGATGATGGCGCTGGCGCTGCAGCCGGTGCAGTCGTGGGCCGAAGGCGAAGCGGGCGAGTACGTCGAGGCCCGGGAAGTGACCAATCCGCCGCCGAAGGCGGCGCTGAATAGTTTCGATCGCTTCGAGATTGCGCCGATCGCGATGGGTGCGCCGTACGCCGGCGAAGAGGTGAACGAGGAAGCCAAGGAGCGCCTGCAGGTCAACCTCGACGAGCGCGTGCCGCCAGTGCTGACCGAATGGAACGCGAAGGAAGCGAAGAACTCGCCGCCGAAGACGCTCAGGATCGAGCCGGCGGTTCGTCATGTGAAATTCGTCAGCGGCAAGAAGCGTTTCTGGACCGGCGCGTTCTCAGGCGGCACGGCCGTGCTGATGACGGTCAAGCTGAGCGATGCCGCCACCGGCGAAGTGATCGCCGAGCCGGAGTTCTACCAGCACGCCAACGCGATGGGTGCGGCCTTCTCGTACGGCGCCACCGACAAGGCGATGCTGGTACGAACCACCGATCTCATCAGCGACTACCTCAAGGCGAACTACGCGGCGGCCGTGGGCGGTCCGACTGGCAAGGAGGACGACGAGAAGAAGGGCAAGGACAAGCCGGAGAGCAAGGAGTCTGCTGATCAGCAGTCGACGCAGTAGCAAGCCACGCGGCAAACGCCGCAGCTGGCGCATAGCGAAGTTTCTGCCGAGCGCAGCCACCCGCAAGCGGTGGCTGCGCATTTTGCGTTCGGCGCCGTTCACGTTGCAGCTGGTCGTGGTGGCGTTGTTGACCGTGTCCACCTGGTTCGCGATCAACTTCATCTATCAGGTGGTGCGCAAGCCCACCGAGTTGTTCTTTCCGGTCAGCGGCACGCTCTACAAATCGCCCAGCGAGACCTGGACGTCGTACGAGCCCATCTTCCGCAAACATTCCACCGCCACCATCAGTCCAGAATTACTGGCCGCGCTCGCACAGGTCGAGGGCTCGGGCAATCCCATCGTGCGCACCTACTGGCGCTGGACGTTCACGCACAAGCCGTTCGACATCTATCGGCCGGCCTCGAGCGCGGTCGGGATGTATCAGATCACCGATGGCACGTTCGAGGAGACCAGCCGGCTGTGCATTCACGACCACAAGGTCGTGGAGGAGGGGCCGTGGAACGACTTCAAGTCGTGCTGGTTCAACAGTCTGTACCTGCGCGTCATTCCGTCGCATGCGGTCGAGATGACATCGGCGTATCTCGATCGCCGCATCGCTGTCATTCTCGCCAAGCACGGCATCCGTTCCGCGACGCTCAAACAAAAGCAGGATCTGGCCGCGGTGATTCACGTTTGCGGCGCTGGCGCGGGCGCCTCCTTCGCGAGGCGCGGCTTCCGGCCGCGCCCCGGTCAGCACTGCGGCGATCATTCCGTGCAGGGCTACATCTCGCGCGTGAACCGAATGAAGCAAGTCTTTGCCGGCCTCGCGCAACAGCCTAAAGCGTCACTGTGGCAGTAGCCTTCGACTCGATCGAGACCGACTGTGTACGACTCGTCTGGCCCTTGATGCGCACGGAATAGTTGCCGGGCATCACGGCGATCGGGTCGCCGCCCGTCACTCCGGTCGCGATCACCTGGCCTTGTGGAGTCACCACTTCGAAGCTCGGACGCAGCGACTGCATCAGTGCCCTGCTCAAGCCGGCGGCGTCTTTGGCGTCGAAGTAACTGCCGTTGCCGAGCGAAGCCCAGTGGCTGAATGTGACAGCCAGTTTCGGATCTTCGATGGCGAAGCCGACGATGTTGACACGCACTGTGGTGCCAGCCTTGGTGAGTGCCGCAATGGCCGCGGCGGGATCGCCGCCGCAGGTTTCTTCGCCGTCCGTGAGCAGCACGACCAGGCGCTCGCCTTTGATGGCAGCCAGGTCGGATGAGACTTTTTCCAACGACGCACCGATCGGCGTGCGCGCGTTGTTCTTCGCCTCCAGCGCTTTGATCTTTGCGTCGACGGCTGCAGCGCTGAGCGGGCTGACTGGAATATCCAGATCGGTCTGGCACGAGTCCACTTCGCGACCGAAGACTCGCAATGCGAACGGCGTGCCGGCCGGGATGCCGCTCGAGGTGAGCTTGCTCAATGTTTGTTTCGCGATGTCGATGCGACGCTGGCCGCCGATCTTCTGCAGCATGCTGCCCGACGCATCGAGAATGATTTCGATGCCACCGCCGCTCGCGACAGCGGCCGGCGCGGTTACCACGAGTTTGCCGGGCTCTTGTTTGGCTGGCGTGATACGGATGTTTGCCTTGGCGAGGGTGGTGTGCGACTGGCCGGTGGCGTACCACAACTCATATTCACCCGCCTGCAGCGGCGCACGGAGCTCTGCCGGATTGCCGCGCGACGGGTATTGATAGTTGCCGCTGGCGCCTGCGCCGGCGCCTTTCGGGACGATGGTGATGTAGTCGGACGGATTGTTGGGACCTTTCCAGGTCACAGCGAACGTGCTGCCGGCAACGACTTCCGTCGGCCCCTGCAGTGAAGCCGTCACGGCGCCAATGGTCAGCTTGCGCGTGGCGATGACTTTGTCGCCATTGCCCAGGAAATAGCGCAGCTCGTAGTCGCCACTGGCATCGGGAGCGCGCAGGGTTGTTGGATTGCCGTAGCGCGTGTACTCGTAAACGATATACGGGTGCTCGGCGTTGCCAATGCCGATGTAGTCGCGCTCGTTGTTCGGCCCCGTCCATTTCACTCTTACCTCGGAGCCGGCAGCGACCTGCGGTGGGGCTTCGAAGGAGGCCGTGACTGCAGTGGCCTGTAGCGGTGCACGAGCCAGCGTGGGGTAGGGGCTGTCGGCGGACAGCAAACGAATCTCGTAATCGCCAGGCGTTGTCGGCGTGTGCAACTCGACCTTGCCGGACGCATCGGCGTAGCCATATTCGTCGTAGCGACCTTCGGGGGCGCCTTTGGCGACGATGGTGATGAAGTTTCGCGGGTTCGTGTTGCCCGTGAACGTGATGGTGACGGGCGCGCCGATGTTCGCCGTCGCCGGCCCTTTGAGGGCGGGTGCCGCCCAAGCCCAGGAAGTGCCGATCAGGAACAACCAAACGATTCTCGACAGCGTCGATCGGGCGAGCATGGAGGACCTTCGGGTGGGCGCGGGAGTGCGGATCTTAGGGCACGCCCGCGCCGGTTTGCCTCGGCCGATAGGGCTGGCGCTCAGCCCGCCTTGCGGTGTTCCTGCTTCGCTTCCTGGGCGAAATGCTCACCGTATTTGCGGTCGATGTGCATTATGTGAGACCGCAGCCAGAGCAGTCATTGCTGATCCTTTTAGTTGTCTCGCTGACCTATAGCGACCGCCGGGCGTCGGCGCTGAACGCGGGGTTCCCCGGGGTTGCACCGGTGAACCCCGGATAGCCCATTTCGGAGCTTTTTCATGCGAGAATCCGCGCCCGAAAAACTCCTTGAATCGTCCCCGAAAGCTAATGACTCAGACGTCGGCGTCGAGCGGCACGGGCAACTCGCCGCGGCGGGTGCTGTTTGCCAGCCTGATCGGCACCACCATCGAATACTTCGACTTCTACATCTACGCGACGGCGGCCGTGCTGGTGTTCCCGCAGCTGTTCTTTCCAGCGGGCAATCAGGCCTCGGCGACGCTGCAGTCGCTGGCTACGTTCGCCCTGGCGTTTTTCGCGCGCCCGCTGGGATCGGCGCTGTTCGGCCATTTCGGCGATCGCGTCGGGCGCAAGGCGACGCTGGTGGCCGCGCTGCTGACGATGGGCCTGTCGACGGTGTTCATCGGCTTGCTGCCGACCTATGACTCGATTGGCGTATGGGCGCCCGCGCTGCTGGCTTTATGTCGCCTCGGCCAGGGCCTCGGATTGGGCGGCGAATGGGGCGGTGCGGTGCTGCTCGCGACCGAAAATGCGCCGCCGGGCAAACGGGCCTGGTACGGCATGTTCCCGCAGCTCGGTGCGCCGCTGGGGTTCATTTGTTCCACCGGTGTGTTCCTGCTGCTGACCGAATTCCTGAGCGATGCGGAGTTCTTCATGTGGGGCTGGCGGGTGCCGTTCGTGGCCAGCGCGCTGCTGGTGTTCGTCGGTTTGTATGTCCGCCTGCGCTTGCACGAAACGCCGGCATTTCAGCGGGCCATCGATAATAACGAGCGTGTGCGTCTGCCGATGTGGACCGTGGTGACCCAACACACTGTGACATTGGTGCTCGGCACGTTCGCCGCCACCGCCACGTTTGTGATTTTCTATTTGATGACGGTGTTCTCGCTCAGCTGGGGCACCAGCGCGCTCGGCTATTCGCGCCAGGAATTCCTGATCCTGCAGATGATCGGCGTGTTGTTCTTTGCGCTGACGATCCCGGTTTCCGCGGTGATCGCCGACCGGCGCGGGCGCTTCGCGATGTTGATCGCCGCGACGCTGGGCATCATGGCGTTCGGCCTGTTCTTCGCGCCGCTGTTCAGCGCCGCCTCGCCGCTGCGTGTGGTCATATTCCTCGCCTTGGGGCTCGGCCTGATGGGCCTGACCTACGGTCCGCTCGGTACGGCACTTTCAGAGTTGTTTCCGACCTCGGTCCGGTACACTGGCGCCTCTTTGACCTTCAACCTCGCCGGCATCGTCGGCGCCTCGCTCGCGCCGTACGTGGCCACCTGGCTCGCCACGCACTATGGCCTGGCGTATGTCGGCTATTACCTCACGGCCGCGGGCGCGCTGACTTTGCTGTCGCTGCTCTTGATCCGGCGGCCGTCGCCACAACTTTGAACCCTCTTTTAGCTATCCCCAATTCCAATACGCGCCAATGCTCTCAACCGCCAACGTCTCCATCCAATTCGGCGCCAAGCCGCTGTTCGAGCAGGTCTCAGTCAAGTTCACTGACGGCAACCGCTATGGCTTGATCGGCGCGAACGGCAGCGGCAAGTCCACGTTCATGAAAATCCTCGGCCGCGAGCTGGAGCCGAGCTCCGGCGAAGTGATGCTGGTGAACGGACTGCGCCTGGGTAAGCTGCGTCAGGATCAATTCGCCTACGAAGACGAGCGCGTGCTCGACGTGGTCATGCAGGGCCACCAGGAAATGTGGCAAGCGATGGTCGAGCGCGATCGCATCTATGCGAATGCCGATGCGACGGACGCGGATTACATGCGCGCCGCGGAGCTCGAAGCGAAATATGCGGAATACGGCGGCTATGACGCCGAGGCGCGCGCCGCCAGCATTTTGAAAGACGCCGGCATCGATCCCTCGTATCACAACGGTCCGATGCGCGAAGTCGCGCCGGGCTGGAAGCTGCGTGTGCTGCTTGCACAGGCGCTGTTCTCACGGCCCGACGTGTTGTTGCTCGACGAGCCGACCAACAACCTGGACATCCATTCCATCGGCTGGCTGGAAAGCGTGCTCAATCAGTACGACGCCACCATGATCATCATCAGCCACGATCGTCACTTCCTGAATCAGGTGTGCACGCACATGGCCGACCTCGACTACGGCCAGCTGAAAATCTGGCCTGGCAACTACGACGACTTCATGCTCGCCTCCGTGCAGGCGCGCGAGCGGGTGGAGGCAGCGAATGCCAAGGCGAAGGAGCGCATCTCCGATCTGCAGGAATTCGTGCGTCGCTTCTCGGCGAACGCCTCCAAGGCGCGCCAGGCGACGTCCCGTCAGCGTCAGATCGAAAAGATCAAGATCGAAGAGGTGAGGCCGTCCTCGCGCCAGAATCCCTACATTCGTTTCGAGCAGGAGAAGAAGCTGTATCGAAACGCGGTCACGGTGGAGGAGTTGAGCTTCACCTATCCCGGCGCGCAGACGCCGGTGCTCGACAACGTGAATTTCAACGTCGAGGCGGGTGAGCGCATCGCAATCATCGGCCAGAACGGCGTCGGCAAGACCACGTTGATGCGCCTGCTGGCCGGCGAGTTGCAGCCGAACAAAGGCTCGATCACCTGGGTCGAGAGCGCCAAGGTCGGTTACATGCCGCAGGATCCGCAGGCGGAGTTTGCCCACAAAGTGGATCTGTTCACGTGGATGTCGGAGTGGCGCGGCAAGAGCGACGACGATCAGATCGTGCGCGCCACGCTGGGTCGTTTGCTGTTCTCCGGCGAGGAGACGCGCAAGTCGGTGAAGGTGCTGTCCGGCGGTGAGAAGGGTCGCATGATTTACGGCAAGCTGATGCTGCAGCGGCCGAACGTTCTGCTGCTCGACGAGCCCACCAACCACATGGACATGGAAACCATCGAGTCGCTGCAGATCGGCGTGGAGAAATATCCCGGCACGGTGATCTTCGTCTCGCACGACCGCGAGTTCGTCGGCGGCGTCGCCAACCGCATCATCGAGGTGCGGCCGGGCGGTCAGCTGGCCGATTTCAAGGGCACCTACGACGAGTATCTGCGCTCGCAGGGTCTCGCCGCCTGATCCTGACCCGTGGCGGCGCCAGGCCCGTGGGTCGGGCGCCGCCTACCGTAGATTCATCTAAAATATTCGTCATGCGGGCCTGCGGACGTGTATAGTGCCTACGGCTCGTAACCTTTCTCTTTATCTTTTTTGGTCCGCGGCGATTTCCTCATCCATGCCTTCGCCGGCGCCATTCTGGCGCGACCAACTCAACCTAAACCGAATCGTTGCCGAGAACCATGGTGGGTCGTGCGTTGTGCACAGCCCGTATTGCGGCCTGTTTAGGCGTTCCTGCTTTGGATGGGTGGGAGCGCGTTGAGTGTCGGCTCGATGCCGGCGGGTTCGCGTCTTGTTGGAGTATTGAATGAGTAAGATCTACGTGGGCAATCTGCCCTTTTCCGCCGATGAAAACGCCGTGCGCGACCTGTTCGCGCAGCATGGCACCGTTGAATCCGTTGCCCTGATCATGGACCGCGAAACCGGCCGTCCTCGCGGCTTCGGCTTCGTCGAAATGCCCCGGGCCGATGCGGCTCGCGCCATTCAGAACCTGAACGGCCATGACATGGGCGGCCGTCCGCTCAAGGTCAACGAGGCGCAGGACAAGCCCCGCGGCGGTGGCGGCGGTGGCGGCGGCGGTCCGCGTCGCTGGTGATCTAATGGCCCCGCGACGCGTTAGCGTCGCGGGGCCGTTCCCTGCTTATGAGGAGCTACGATGAAACTGACCGGCGCCACTGAAACGTGGCTCGAGGTGCCCTTCGTACGTCGCTCCGTGACACCCACCGCTGCGCCTGAAGGCGGCGAGGGTCTCTGGCACCAGTATGTGATCACCCAGGGTGACAACGAAATTACCGGCTTGCGCGCCGGCACGCTGACCGAAGTCACTCGGCACGTGGATGAGTTGACCGAACGGCTCAATGAGCGCCGGGTCGGCAAGCAAAAGCACAAATAACCCGTACCTTGCCGCCATCGCAGGCGCGCGACTACAGTCGCGGCATGCATGCGATGGAAACGCTCAAATACCTGCTGATTCCGCTGCGCGGCGCGTCGCTCATCCTGATCGTGCTGTTCAGCTTCCTGTTGCTGCTGTCCGCCCGGGGCGGGCTGATGGGGCTGCCGCTCGCCCTGATCGTGGTCTCGTGGTTCTTCAAATACGGCTTCGCTCTGTTGGATAAGGTCGCCGACGGCCTGAACGAGCCGCCCGTGCTGTCTTATGAGATGGTGAATCCAGCGAACGAATCCCGACCGCTGGGATTGCTGGCCATCGTCGGCCTGTTCTATTTGCTCACTGGCATGTTGCAGCCGGCGCTCGGGGCCGACGCGGTCGGCGTGCTACGTGCGATCGGGCTGTTGCTGGTGCCGGCGATCGTCATGACCCAGGTCCTGGACGGCTTCTTCGAGTCGCTCAATCCGCTCAAGCTGCTGCAAATCATCGTTCGCGTCCCCGGCAGCTATCTGTTGATTCTCGCGTTGCTCGCCGGTGCGTGGTGGCTCGCGACGGCGCTGGTTACCTGGCTGCCAATGGCGGAGCTCCCGTTCGCTGTTTCCATTCCGATGCCCGACATGGTGCGGGTCATGATCCTGATGTTCGCGTGGCTGGCGTCGTTTGCGATGATCGGCGGTGTTCTATATGTGCGCCGCGCCGAGCTGGGGTTCGAGCCGTCGCACTCACCCGAGCGAGCAGCGGCGAAAGAAGATCGCGAGCGTCAACGTGAGATCGATCGCCTCATCGATCACATCTTCGCCGAGTGGCGGGGCGGTGCGTACGGCAATGCGTGGCGTACCATTGAAAGACACTTGAGCAGCAGCCCGCGGCCTGGCGAGCTACTGCAGGCTTTGTTTCAAAGCGCATCGCAGTGGCCCGACCAGCGCTTGGCTCATCGGCTGGCGCAGGAGCTGATCCCGCATTTGTTGGCCGCCCGCCGGACCGGCGATGCTTTGAATATCGCAAGAACGCAATTGAAGGCGGATGTGAAGTTCAAGCCGCTGAAAGGCGAGGACACGATCAAGCTGATCGAGCTCGCCCGGGACGCCGGCGATCGTCGCATCGCTCGTCTGTTGCTGGCTGGCTTCGATGAGCGATACGAAGACGACGTTACGCGTCGCATCGCCGGCCAGTTGGCCCAGCAGCTGAAACGTTGAGTGTCGATGGCCGATTCAGCTCGCATCAACGTATATGTGCAGCCTCGGGCGAGTAAGACCGTCGTCGCGGGGATGCACGATGGTTGCGTGAAAATCAGATTGGCGGCGCCACCGGTGGATGGCGCCGCCAACGCGGCGTTGGTCGAGTTCGTCGCGGAGCAGGTCAGCGTTGCTAAATCTCGCGTCCGCATTACTGCTGGGCTCACCAGTCGGCGTAAGACCGTCGAGGTGGATGGGGTCACCTCCGAGGAACTTGCTGGCGCCTTATCACTTTCTTGATTGGGGAGCGATTTGAGCTACCGGAACATCGTTGCCGTTCTCGCGACACTCATCGTCGGCGCCTGCGCCGACATCCCGAAGCGAACCAGCGACCAGGAAGATCTCGCTCGTTATTTGCAATACGCGGGTGAACCGGTCACCTCGATCAGCTATCTCGGTCGATACGACGGCTGGCGTGCGCTGGGACGCGACAACCTGGTTATCTTCACGGGGCCGACCGAGGCGTATCTCCTCACCGTCGCGGGGCCGTGCAACGACCTGCCTTTTGCAAATCGCGTCGCTATCAAATCCCGAGGCTCGACGCTGAGTCGAGGCGATTCGGTGATCGTCGGCCGCGGACAACGCTGCTTGATCTCGGAGATTCGACCGATCGACTATCGCAAGATGAAGCAAGATACTCGCTAGGCGAGCGAGTGAAGAGGGGCAGCTATGTCGCTTGATTTCGAGGGAAGCTACATCGATCAATCGGCGCTTGTCGTCATGCACTACCAGGCCGATGTTTTTAACATCCTGTTCGGCGAGCAACCGTCGCCCCTGCTGGACGAGTGCAATGACTTGATCCGGCGCTGGCGTGTCACTGGCCGGCCGGTGTTGTTTCCTAATTTCTTCCTGGGCGAAAATTACGAGCACGCCTCGCAGCACAATCGCCTGATCTCATCGATCGTGCCAAGCGGCTACTTCCGTAACTCGCAGCCGATGACAGGGCTCGCGATCGAGCCGCACGATGTCTTCTATAAATGTCCGCGCGCCAGCGTGTTCTATGGGAACTCGTTGGATGCCGACCTTCGCGCCCGCGGCATCCGCACCCTCGTCATGGCCGGAATCAGCACCACTGGCGTCGTTCTTTCGAGCATCACGTGGGCGAGCGATGCTGACTATGACGTACGTTTGGTTCGCGACTGCTGCTACGACCCGGATCACGCTGCGCACGAAGCGCTGTTTCGTACTGGATTCGGTGGGCGCGTGCAGGTGGTGTGAAACATTTATGACATGGAGTGGTTGTAAAAAGGGGGTAGGCCGAACGAAATTCCCCTAGCCCCTACCATGACTTGCCACCGCACCTGCCGGTGCGAACCATGTACTCTATCCGTCAACCCTGCTGACGGAGACTCGCGATGACTAAATCGATTGTGGCCGCGATCGTTCTGCTTGCTGCCAGCGGTTCCGTGTTTGCTGCTGACAACGGCATCTACTTGGGTGGGTCGGTCGGTCAAGCCAATCTCAAGGTGGACAATCTCGCCGGATTGAGTGCAGCCGATTTCGATGGGGATGACACGGCGTTCAAGGTGATCGCGGGATTTCGGCCGCTCGATTGGTTTGCGGTGGAAGCATCGTACGTCGACTTTGGAAACCCTGACGCCACCGTCCTCGGGGAGCGCTTCGAAGCGGAAGCCGACGGCGTCTCCGCTTTCGCCGTCGGTTTCTTCGCTCTTGGTCCGGTGGATATCTTCGGAAAGCTCGGCGGCATCAACTGGGATTCGAACTTCAGCGGCGGGCTCGAGAGTGACGGTACGGACTTCGCCTACGGCGTCGGCGCGCAGCTCCGCTTCTTGAGTCTCAGCGTCCGTGCCGAGTATGAAGGGTTCGATCTGAGCGACGTCGACGATCTCAATATGATTTCGATCGGGCTGACGTACACGTTCTTGTAACGACTAATGTCGCCCGGGCTCGAAGAGCTCGATCGGATTGCCGTCAGGATCGAGTAGCTGGATCTGCCGGCCACCAGGTCCTGCTTCCATCTCGTTGCGAAAGCGCGCGTCGCTTTTCTTGAGATCCTCGATAATGTCGGTCAAGTTTGTCACGCGCAGCACTATCCGGTTCCAGCCCCCCGGTTCCTGAACACGTCCATCCGGCATCGGGCGCGACCCCGACGCCCCCGGGCCGCTCAAGAGAAGGTGTAGGCTGCCGAGCGAAACATTGGCAAACGCCGGCAGCTGCTGGCGCTCCACCTTGAAACCAAGCAGCTCGACGTAGAATTTGACCGACCGGCCGACATCAGTGACTTGATATCGAACGCCGTGAAAATCGCTTGGAGTCAGCATGGCGATCTCCCAAGTGAGAGTTGGTTGCGGTGGACCTTGCCATAGTATTCGCCGTTTCGGCAATGCCGATCCGACGGCTGGCCGTCTCATAAGAGAACAGCGAACGACATGAAGTCAGCAAGCAGTTATGAAATGCATGCGCTTGATTTTCTCGATGCGCGAGACAAGTCGACAATCGGCGCTGATGTCGTTGCTCGTTGGGCCAGGGAACTGCCGGTCGGCGCCGACGTCATCGAAATCGCTTGTGGTGGCGGATATCCCGTTAGTCGAGTGTTAGTGGACAGCGGCGTCAATCTTTGGGCCATCGATGCGTCTCCTACGCTGCTCGAGCAATTCCGTTTGCGATTTCCCAACGTTCCAACTCGATGCTCGCTGGCCCTGGAAAGTGATTACTTCGGGAAGGAGTTCGGTGCAGCCGTAGCCATCGGGCTGCTCTTCCTCCTGGAAGAAGCCGGCCAGTTGGCCTTCCTGCGCCGCGTGTCTGAGATTCTGTTGCCTGGCGGTCGCTTCCTGTTCACTGCGCCGATCCAAACAGGAGTGTGGCGGGACACTTGCACTGGCCAAGAATGTCGCTCGCTAGGTAGAGTGAGGTATGTCCAAACCCTGGAGGACGCTGGGTTTTGCCTCATCGGCACCCATGTCGATGAAGGCCAGAATAACTACTATGACGTGCAGAAGATCAGCGGTTCTGGAGAAGCTCGGCATAGCAAGCCGACACCCGACCGCGCGCCGAAAATGCGCGTACCAAGCTAACGTCGCGCAAGGCATGACGAAAGCAAGGACGTTTAGACAAACGAGGACGAACCCGAATGACCGCACGGCTGGCGCGTCTGAATCTAGGCATCGTTTTCAAGGCGCTCATTTCAGGAATGGTTCTCCTGGGAGTCTGGGCGCTGTTCATCAATATTTCCTGGTTCGACGAGCCACTCCATCCTGAGCTGGTCTCAATGAGGGAGCTTCGGTCGGTTTCCATGGAAGGGAACGCCTATGTACTGGCGCTCGGCTTTGCAGCGGCGCAAGAGCGGAGTCCGCAGCTCGTTGGGCGGAAGATCCTAGAAGTCCTTCGAGTGAAACACGAGCGCGGGCAAAGCATCGCGCTCACTGCGCAGGAGTCAGAGGCTATTCTTGGTGGATCAAAACTCGACGAGGATTGGCAGGAGGAGCTCAAGAGTCTGACGTGTAATGCTCGTAGATACCTGAACTGTGCGGAACAACTCATCGCAGAGATGGCGCGCGCCGATGTAACGACGCCCAGATTGAGCGCCTTGTTCGAGCGCTACAGTTTGCTGCTTGAGCAGCCTCGTTTCGAGGAGAGCCAGGAGCGCGACGTGTTTTCCCCCATGCCTCCATACCAAGCATTGACGGCTATCGGACGGCTGCGCCTGGCGAAGAGCTACGAGAGGGAATCCATCCCAGAGTTTCTCAGTAAAGCGGGCCAGGATTTTAAGTTCTGGCTCAGGGCGCTACGAGAGGGCGAAACGCTTGCGACAAAGATGGTGTCCCTCGCAGGTATTCAAAACGATCTCGACTTTCTTTCAACGCTGATGCGACATCGCGAATTGACAGAAAGTGACCATCGCCAGATCCAGGCGTTCCTGCGCCCCCTGACCCGAGAAGAAAGCAACATCGCAGAGGCGTTGATTTCGGAGGCTCGAATCGCGTTGCTAAGCGGAGAGCCTCCAATCCTCATGCGCGCTTCCTGGCTGATGAAACTGATGTCGCAGGAAAACGCCACATCGAACGAAGACTACATGGTAAATGTCGTCCCGATGCTGCATCGTGCGTCGTTGAGTGCCGAGGAGTACTACCGCCAGAAAGCATACGAACCGCTGATGTATCAGCTGCGGCTGTTTCCTGCGCCGCTCTACAATTTGGGTGGCAGGCTCGCGCTGAGTGAGGGGCGCGACGCGGCGCAGTTTCCAGCTCGCGTGCACGACCAGAATGGTCGAATCTTGCTGGTGTTGCTCCAGTCGGAAATTGAACGTCGTCCGGCGTCAACTGAGGTGAGCCAAGTCATCAATGCCTCCGAGTACCGTGATCCGTACACGGGCAAGCCGATGACATACGACGTTAAAGCGCAGACGATAGGATTCAAGTGCGTGCACACCATCTTCCATCCTCCGGATCCTCCGGATGTCTGCGCGTTTCCGATCGGCCCCATCGAGAAGCCCTAAGCTCTGTTGACAGCTCGGGGCGCGAACGCGATTCCGCGCTGGGGAGTTTGGTTTCTCATCAAGGCCGCTCGGCATCGCCGAGCAGTTGCTCACGTTCGGCCTGCAAGCGGCGTCGGAGGTATTCGTCGCGGCTCAGGCCGTTCGGGATGGTCTGGAGCGACAGGGTCTCGGCGACGATCTGGCTCTCCCGAACCTTGTACAGTTCAAACATCGGATCGGGCTGCGCAGTTGCCTGTGCGTTGCGTTGGCGGGTATCTGCCTCGTAACGTTGCTTGAGTGCGTGTAGCTGCGTTACTTGTTGTTGTTCATCGGCAACCGTGGCTCGAATCAGTCCTGCGCGAAGCAGGAACGTTTCGCCCGCGGACAAGCCTCCAGCCTGTTCGATGCGAGAGAGCTCCTGTGAGATATAAGATGCTCGCTGACGGGCCTGCTCGGGGGACAAGGCTGGGACTTGCGCGAAAAATTCTCGGGCCTGCTCATTGAATCTTGCGCGTTCGTGAACATCGACAGGACGGGTATTCTCGCTCGGGTGTGCTGTCGCGTCCGCACGAGCAGGTGCAGGCGAAGGGGAGGAATCATCCCGGTGCTCCTTCCCTTCACCGGGGATCCCGCGCGCGTCGGTCGGCTTCGTTCGCTCCGCTGTTGGCATTCCCAAATGCAGTGCCCATCCAAGGGCCACCGCGGCCAGCGCAAGGGCAATCAGCATTGTCCATCGAGCTTGCATCGACTCGCCTATAAAAGCGACTCGATCAGTTGATAAATCAGGTTGGGTGGCTTGGCTCGGTCGGCCTGATCGCTGGCTTCGGACGCGTCCAGTACGGCGCCGCCGCCGTCCAGCACGCTGTCGATGAAGTTGCGCAGTTCCAGCGAGCGCTCTTGAATGTCGCCGTTCTCGAAATCGACGATGGTCGTGCAGTGGCTTTCGTTCAGGGCGCGGAATTGCGGAAAGTAGCCGCCGAAACTCGGCAGCGTTTGCAATGTTTGTCGCAGACGTTCGGTATCCGTGCCCCACTTGGCGTGGATCAGCGCCTCTTTGGCAGCCTGGCTCGGCGCGTTGACGATTTCCGGGAAGAAGCGCTCGTACGAGTACGACGAATAATTCAGGTCCTGCCAGAAATGCGTGTGGCCGAGGCGATCGTTAGGCGCCTTCGCGGCCAGCGCCGCATAAATGGTGCCGAAATTGTTGCTATCGAACCCGGGCAGCACCGATGCCAGATACGGCATCGGCCCCTGATCCAATCCCCACGCGGAGCGAATCTGAGTGTGTAACGGCACCGACGGATACTGAGCGGGATTGCCGCCGACAGGTGCGGAGAACGCAGGGCCGGAGTCGTTGATCAGATACCCGTAAGTCGGAGCCATATCGCGCCGGACCGTCGCGTAGCTATTGAGGCTGCCGATGCCGCCGGCGCTGCAGCCCGTCGATAACATCTGCGTCGGCCGGGGCAATCGATTTTTCAACCACGCGAGGACGGCGCGGGTATTGCGGGCTCCATTGTGGTGCCACACCAGCGGAGTGTTCTGCCCGGTGGGATCGTTGTAGACCGCAACTCTGTCGCCGCTATAAACATCTCCAGTGCAGTAAGGAACATAGATCATGTTCCAGTTCTGGGTTTTGACCGACGACCACGGGTGCGCGCGCACGACAAAGGGACTGACCAGGCTGCTCGCAGGGCTGAGCAAACTCATATAGTCGTCTGGAATGCCATTCGGATTGCGAGCGCCACGGATGCCGGTCTGGCCGCTGCAACTTGCATAGTCCCAGCACGCCCCACCGCCTTCCATGTAAATGATGGTGTTCCGGGTGTTGGGCACGCGGTTCACGAAAAATTTATATTGCGAGCCGTTGCCGCACACCGCGCCGGTCGAGGGCGCGAGTTTGACTGTCTGCCATTGATAGTAGGCGCCGGGACTGAAGCCGTCGCTGAATCCGGAAGGATTCGACAACAGTGGATAAGGCCCTTGCATCTGGGCCGGTGTCACCGGGTTGTCGGCGGGCGGAGGGGAGACCAGATTCAAGATCGTCTGCAGGGCGCTGTAATCGCCTGCTTCAGCATGCGCCGGCTGCGTCGCGCCCACGGTGCAGGCGATTAGAACCGGCAAAAAGAACATCGCGCGCGCAGTGGAGAAAACGAGTCCTGCCATGACCTTCTCCTTGAAAGTCTGTCCGCGACTTTGCGGCAATCTCGTGCGTGGGCACTGCCGTGTGGCCCGAAGTCATGCTGCTCCACTATTCAGATCATTGTCAACAAATGCACCGCGAGCGATAGCTGGCATTCCATTCAGATCATCCTTCTCACCAGCCATTCCCCCAACGTGCCGACCAGCGACATCACCAAGGCCCCACCGAGCGCCCACCGGAACCCATCGATCTTCAGGTGATCCGTCAGCTTGTCCACGATCACGAGCAGGATCGCATTGATAATCCAGCGCGTGATGAACGCGAGCAGCCACGCGAGACCTAACGTCGCGACGGTGAAGATCGCGAACAGCAGCCAGCCCAGCAGAAAGTTGAGCACGCCGAAGATGGCGGCGACGAGCACGGCGCTCTTGGGGCCTTTGATATGGAAACCGGGCAGGACAGCCGCCGTCAACCAGACTGCCAGGGAGAGGATCAGCCAGGAGAGGATCAGTCTCATGTTTCAGGCTCCATTCGATGGGTCGGCGTCGGAGTCTACGCCGGCCGACGGTGCGGTGCAGGCCATGGACGTCCTGGGCGGCAAAGGGGGCCGGCCAATAGCAGTGGCGCGGCCCCAGCAAAAATATGATCGCACACCGTTCCGCGACCAATACGGCTTCTGGGCTGATTTCGTTCACCCGACCGCTATGGCGGAAGGCGCGTTCGTCGACTAGTTCGCGGTGGCCGCGTCGCTGACCGGCAGTAGTTCCAAGCTGCCGCCCTCGTTGTCGAGCAGCACGAGTGTCTTCACATCGCCATTGTCGACGTGAAAGCGGCTCGGTCCCATCACCAGCGTCGACGTGCCGGCAAAATAAAAGAAAACGTCGTAGTCCCCGGCCTTGAGGGTGAACTGGCTGGAAGGGTTCTGATAGGCCAGCGCGGAGGCAGTGGGCACGGTGTCGTCGTCCTCGAAGTCCACCGTCTCGCCGGGCAAGCGCAGATACAAATCCAGCAGCTCGGCATCTTCGAGGCTGCCTGCGCCGTGCAGGAATCGAAAGCTCGCTTGTGTCGGCACGCTGCGGGCGTCGGCGGAAAGCACCACAGCGTCCACAACAGATGCCGGGCCCATCGCGTACGCGGTGTAGTGCCCGCCCGCGGCTGCGGCGAACTCTTCGAAGAAAACATACGGTGAGCTGACGCCTGCCGGCACGGCGATCAAGCCGTTTTCGCCCTGGTCGATCGGCAGATAGTCCGTCGACTGTCGAAAGCCCACGTTCTGTGCCAGCGGATCGGCCAGCCCCGAGCCGACAGTCACATCGAGCGGCGGCGTATCGTGTGAGATGTGAACGAACTTGAGTCCTGCGCCGTCGCGATAGTCACGCGCCTCGCCGCTGCCGACGACCAGCAGTTTGGTCGCCGTCGATGTGGGGCCGTTGGTATCGGCGATCGCCATCATGATCCGATTCTGCTCGGAGAATGTCAGCGACTCGGAGCGATACAGAACATCGCTGGTGCCGGCGGCCAAGAGCTCGACCAGCACGTCGGCGGTCAGCGTCGAATCGTCATCCAGATCGTCGTCGTCGCGCACCAAAGACAGCTCGAGCGGCGACGTAGTCTCGGTGAGGGACAAAGTATCGACGTAGTACCTCGATGCGATTCCAGCCTTCACCGCCGTCACATACACGTCCACTGCCGGCGTATCCGGCGACGCGTGCGTGAACTGCAGGACGAGTTTGTCGTCATCGACATCCTCGCGTTGATCCAGCCCTTCGATCATGTAGGTGTGGACGTCTTCCATGCGTCCATAGGCCACGACCGTGTACTCCGTGCCAGCGAGGAAGGTATACGCGGACGCACCGCTGACCGGGGTCTCGGACTCGTCGTCGTCATCATCGTCGTCCAAATCCGCGGGCAAGAGCGCGCTGAAGCTGAGCGTGTGCTGACCGGGATGCCCGGCGGAGAAACTGGTGGCGCCGCCATAGGCGGCGCTTGCCAGCGTCGTGTCGTCGATATCGATTTGCAGCGTGGGGGAGTTCTCGACCAGGTTCAGGCTGCGCAGGTGAAATGTGGTCTCGTCTTCGTTGAGCGAGCCGTTGCTGCACGCCGTGAGCAGGCCCACCAAAGTGATGGCGCCGCCAGCCCTGATCCATGCGCGCATCGCGTGCTCCTTAGAATGCATTGCCGATCGAGAACTGGAAGCCTTCGAGCTCATCGCCATAATTCAACTCCGTGCTCCTGCGGAAGGTGAGGGGCACTGCATAACTGAAGCGGAACAGGCCGAGCGGCGCGAGCCACTCCACGCCGACGCCGACCGAGGTGCGAAAGTGGTTCCAGTCGAAGTCGTACTCGATCGGGAAGCCGCCCTTATCGGTGAACTTCGTGTCGCCGAGATAGGCGACCTGACCGAAGTCATAGAACAAACTGAGGCGCGCGCTGTTCTTGAATTTCTCGGGCATGGGCAAGATGGCTTCGATCTGCCCGGTGATCGAGAAATCGCCGCCGTAAGGATTGCCCAGCGAGTCGCGCGGGCCGAGATACGATTCTTTGAAGCCGCGCACCGTGCCCGGGCCGCCGACGAAGAAGTTTCTTTGCGGCGGCAAGGCAGTCGTGTCGCCAAACGCCGTGCCGTAGCTGACGCGTGAGCCGATGCTCAGCGGCATCCAGCTCAAATAGGGCAGCTGGACGAATTGCTTGAAGTTGTAACTTGCGACGTAGTACTCGATGTCGCTGCCCGGCGGAGTCGCGCTCAACGAGAGCTGATGACTCGCGCCGCGGGTCGGGAAGATCAGCCGGTCGCGGCTGTCGTAACCCCAGCCGAGATTGAGCTCGAAGACCTGGTACTGGGTGCCGAGAATTTCGTAGACGCCCGACTCCTTCTCATACGGCGAGCCGTTGGCCTGTACCCAGTCCTGGAACTGCTGCGAGCTGTAGACCGTCGTCGCGAGCTCGGCGGACTGCCAGCTACTGCCCAGGCGCAGCGATTGGTATTCGCTGAGCGGAAAGGAGAAGTCCATGCCCGTCAGCCAGGTCTCGGTGGAAAAGTCCGAGGAGGCGGAGGTGAGCTGCTTGACCTTGCGATAGGAAAGATTCGTGGTGCGACCGATGCCGTCGAGCGTCACGAACGGATTGGTGTGCGAGAGATCGTAGGCCTTGGTGTAACTACCGGAGTTCAGCTCGAGTGCGACGCGTTCGCCGGTGCCGAGAAAGTTGGAGTGGACGATGTTGCCGTTGAGGATGAACGACTGCGATTCCGAGTAGCCGATGCCGCCGCCGAACTGGCCCGGCAAACCTTCCTCGATCTTGAAATCCACGTCGACGAGGTCCGGCGTGCCGGGCACGGGCGTGGTCTCGACGTCGACTTTTTGAATGAAGGGCAGGCGTTGGATGCGCTGTTTCGAGCGCTCGACCGCGGCGTTCGAAAGATAGGAGCCTTCGAGCTGGCGCATCTCGCGACGGAACACCACATCGTTCACGCTCGTGGCGCCGTTGAAGTTGATTCGACGCACATACACGCGATGGCCGGGATCGACGACCAGCGCGAGCGACAGCTGTCTGGTGTCCGGGTCGATCTGAGGCACGGCATCCACTTTGGCAAGAGCGTAACCATCGAGGCCGAGTCGCAAGGTCATGGCTTCGGTGGACTGCGTCACTCGCCGCAATGAATACAAGTCGCCGGCCTGAATCATGACCAGCCGGCGCAGCTCCGATTCTGGAACGACCATCTCGCCGCTGAGCCGCACCTGCGAGATGCGATAGACCTCGCCTTCGTGCACGTTGAGCGTGACGTAGATTTCGTCCTTCTCCGGACCGATCGCCACTTGCGACGACGTGACGGCGAAATCGGCATAGCCGCGATCCATGTAATGGGAGCGCAGCTTCTCGATGTCGCCGGCGAGCGCTTCCTTCGCGTATCGATCGTCCTGCTTGTACCAGGACAGCCAGTTCGGCGTGCTCAGCTCGAACGGCTCGAGCAGTTCCTCGTCCGTGAAGGCGTGATTGCCGGTGATGTTGATCTGCTGGATGCGCGCGCGCTTGCCTTCGGTGATGTTGATCGCGACCTTGACCTTGTTGCCCGGCACTTCGTCGGCGCGCGCGTCGACTTTCACTGCATATTTGCCGCGAGAGAAGTACTGCTCGGTGAGGTACTGGCGCACTTCATCGAGCACGGACTGATCGAACGTCTTGCCCGAGGACAGGCCGACATTGCGCAGCGAGCGCTCCAGGTCCTCGGTCTTGATGTCCTTGTTGCCCTTGACCTCGAAGCTCTCGATGGTGGGGCGTTCGAGCACCGCGACGATCAATACGCCGCCGTCGCGCCGCAGCTCCACGTCCTTGAAGAAGCCTGTGCCGTAGAGCGCCCGGATTCCTTCGGCCAGTCGTCGGCCATCGATCGAGTCGCCGATGTTGATGGGCAGGTAGTTGAAGACCGTGCCTTCGCTGATTCGCTGCAACCCCTCGATGCGAATCTCGCCGACGACGAATTGAGCGCTGGTTGATGCGCTACTTATGCCTTGCGCGCGTAGCTTTCCCGAGCCGAGTGGATTTACCAGTAAGGCACATGCGAACAGGCAGGCAGCGAGCGGTCGCGACATTCGCTGCTGGATGCGCGACCGGTGCAAAGGGTCGCAGCATCATCGGAGCGACGTTTGCCTATCGGTGTTGTTTCTAACTCTGAAGCGCCGATGAATGGTTACAATTCGCTGCTTGCTTTATTCCTTGGAGTTAGCTGCGGCTTTTTCTTCTTCACGCGCACCGGCAAGGATGCCGGGTAGCGCATAGTTGCCTTCGTGACAGGCGTACTCGTAGATGGGCTGGTCGGTGTAGTGGAACGGAATCTCGCCACGCCACGGCGTGCTGAACGTGTCCGGATCCTCGACCGTGAATTCGTAATGGATGGTCTGCTTTTCGGTGCGCGTGAAGCGCTCGGTCACCTTGAGCTTCGGTGACACGGGAATAAGGCGATAGCTCGCGCCCTGGCCGATCTGAATCGGCTGAGCCGGATTGAAGTTGGTCGTCTCCACGACCAGCGTGTCGCCTTGCCAGCGGCCAATGGAGTCGCCCATCCATTTTCGGACGTGATCCGGCGGATGGGTGCCGCCGAGCCTGATGATGCGCGCATCGTGGACCATCTCGACGTGAATCAGCACGGCGTCGGCGGATTGCACGATCTGATAGTTGCTGTTGTACATTACCGGCAGCATCGGCGGTCCCGAGTTGCTGCCAAAACCCAACAGGCAGCGTTCGCCGACTGCGCGTTGCTCCGGGCCGTCGAATGCGCCTTGGGCGGCACGCGCCGTGCGTGCGGCGAGCCGCTGCTGACCGGGTTCCGATAGCGCCGGCACCTGGCCATCCTCGGGATAAACGATCAGCGAGCTGCGCCGCTCGCCTTTGACATTCGCGACCTTGTTGGCGGGATCGAACCAGAACACGTTGTAACCGCCGACGCTGCCCTTCGGCAGTTCCTTGTTGAGGTCGCTGGGGCGGTCGGACTCGGCGGCGAAGTCCTGCATGCGCTTTTCCATCTGCAGCGCCTCGGGTTCGCTCAGCACCAGTTTATTGCCCAGCGCCTTGGGACGTTCGACCGGCGTGAGCGTGGCGTTGGTCCAGATGCCTTGCAGATCGGGGTGGCCGTCCGTCGTGCGAGGCGCTTTGTAATTGCCTGCCAGGGCTGCGGCCGACGCCAGTGTCATGCAAATTGCCGCACCCAGGTGAATCGAATACGCAGCGTTGCCCGGTTTCATCGCGTCCCGCCTTTCCTTGATGATCGAAACGATCGCCGTGAGCGGGGAGTATTGCAGAAGCCGTGCGCGAGACGGCCAACGTTGACCGTTCTTCAGCTTCGAAGGTCGGGTTCTGCGCCGCGGTCAGTCTTAGTGATTTTCTGAGCTTTGCGGCAGCGAATCGT
The DNA here is from genome assembly GCF_004138335.1 of Peristeroidobacter agariperforans. Classification (GTDB taxonomy): domain Bacteria; phylum Pseudomonadota; class Gammaproteobacteria; order Steroidobacterales; family Steroidobacteraceae; genus Steroidobacter; species Steroidobacter agariperforans. Next base: position 2,277,626 of record NZ_RYFW01000001.1, read on the forward strand.
CGATTTTCGCGAGCACGGCAAGCGCGGCCTCATATCGTGATTGGTCGGCGCGTAACAGCGGCAACGCGTCCTTCACCGTCGCAAGCAATTCAGGCGCGGCGGCGATCAGGCGGGCATTGGCTTCGGCACTGCCATCGTCGGGGCCCGCGGCGTTGTGGCACAGCGCGATATGCCAGACGACACCGTCGATGACCGCGTCGATACACGGCTCGCTGGGATAACGTGGATCGAGACTGACGATCCAGGGTCCCGGGGTGTGCTGTGCCATCCTGCTTACCTTCTACCGGCTGCTTTTGCTGATTCGACTCTCCGTTGAAAGAAGTTCAGCCCTAAAACTCGAAAATAACCGCAGCAGCCTCGGCCCGATTGTCCATCGCCAGTTTGCGTTGTCAACACAATGACGAGCGCGATTCTCCGCAATCACTGTCGGGCGCATCAGGGAATGCCTGATGTCGGATGCACGGTCCGGCGCTTGAGCGGCCTCGGCATGGCGTCGTTAGATAAAGCCATTCGAGTGGGAGTGGTGAGAGATGGACCGCTTTTCGGCCGCCGCGCAAGTGGCGGCCTTTTTTCTTGTCGCACTCATGGCCAGTCCGCTCGCCCGGGCGTGCGAAGACTGCGAGCGGACGTCACAAAAAACACCCACCGGCCGCGTCGATGTGACAGCGGCGGTCGATGCCGCCACCTCGTTTGTCGTCAAGGCTCTGCGCAGCCTCTATCCCTCCTACAAAGTTTCCATCGTCGAAGGCGAAGCGGTCGATGCGACCCCGACCGTGGCCGAATATGCTGCCGATTACGATGCCCGCGACGGGCAGCGCAGCGTCGAGCTCCCTGGCTTCCGCCATCGCTACGCCTGGCAGCTGACTTATCGCGATGAGCCGCCGACGGCATTGTCACAGTCGACGCCGGCAGAACGAGTCCAAGGCACGGATGTAACGCTCGATGATTCCTACGTGCTCGGCCTGAGATTCGAGCTGGATTACGGTTGGCAGCGTTAGGCGGGCTTGCGGCCGCTGATGACAGGGATGTGCCACACCGCGTACTGACGCGGATCCAGAATCGCGTCGATCGCCTGATCGAACAGCGCACGCACCTCCTCGAGGGTCAGCTTGCTATGTTCAGCAAGGACCTCGGTGTATCCGTCGCGCCACGCCTGGATGATGGTGGCGAACGTCTCGCGGGGCACGCGCACCGTGTCGACGACCACGTAGTCGACGTGCAACTCCTGCAAGCCCAGGTCGTTCATGATCGCCCAGGTGCGGCGGCCGATGCGGGCGTCGGTGTGAGTCCGGCGCGTATATTCGACGACGCCCTCGTGCCACAGCCGATCCGGATCCACCGCCCCGGCCGGCATATGAAGCATGCCGTAGTCCTCGCTCAGTACGTGCACCCAGCCGCCCGGACTGCAAATGCGATTCAATTCGCGAATGACTTTCTCCGGCTCGGGCACGGCTTGAGTCATGTGCCGGCACACGACCAGATCGAACTGACCGCTGCCGAACCGCAACTCGAACGCGTCGCCCTGTTCGAAGCGGACCCGGGGGGCGAGCGCCGCGTGCACTCGGCGCGCATGAGCTGCGGAGCTTTCCAAAATATCTACACCGACGATCTGCGCCTGCGGATAGCGGGCGGCCAGGCGGCTGGTGATTTCCCCGCTGCCGCAGCCGATGTCAGCAATGTGTGACGGCTCGTGGTAACGCGCCAGTAATGATTGTTCCTGCGGCCAGATCGCTTCGGCCTGTGCACGCAGGTTGCGGACCATCGATTCGTCCGCCATCTGCTCGGCTTGCGGATTGCGATGCTTGCTCATGCCGGCCATGATGAGCCCGTCGATGGCGCCCGCAAAGGCTCAGCTCGCGGGCAACGGAACCATTACACATTCGTCGGCCCGCTAATAATCGAACGCCTGATTATCCAGGCGGCCGCCAAGAGCGAATCTGTACCTATGGCGTCGTCGGTGTTCACCCCAGCCCCGGAAGACCTGGCATCTCTGCCGGACGCGCAGCGTCTCATCGAGCAGTTGCGAGAGCAGTTGGCCGAGGAGATTGCGGCGCGCACCCGGCTGGAACGCAGTCTCGATCTGCTGGATCGGCCGCTACAGAACGTCGGCGATGGTGTTCAGTTTCTGAGCGACGCCTTCGAGGATCTCAGCCAGCTGTTCCATGGATACCGGGATGCGCTCAGCTCGCTTCGGAGCACGCACACACCGGCCGCTGCCCAGCTCGCGGATTTACGCGAGATGGAATCCGCTTGCGATCTGGAGTTCCTGGAGCGCGAAGTGCCAACGATCTGTGCGCGCTCACGGCGCGAGGCGGTGAGGGCGGCCGAGCTGGTGCGCGCCTTGAAGGAGTTTGCGCACATCGAGCGGACCGGACCGCGCTCGCCTGCGACCTGAATGTATCCGGATACGTAACTTTTGTAAGCCTGACGGCCTGAATGGCGACCACGTCACATTCGTGCTCGCCTGTCCGCGCCAAACTACTGTCGCTTAAGGTTTCATCGTACAGCGCCTGAGAGTGTCAGTAGTTAAGATCCGGCCGGTCATTCCCGGTCTCGTCTTTCGCCATTTGCCTAGCGCCAACCGAGGGAAACCTAACGTGTATCGCCGCTCATTCGCCGCCATTGCACTGACTGCCGCCCTGCTGAGCCCGCTGGCTCACGCCGAGGGCGAGAAGAGTCTGCGCGTGCACTGGAACAAGTCGTCCGAGACCGATCTGGCGACGGTGGTGATCGGCGACTACCAGGAGTCGCCGGAGTCGAACTACCTGATCGGCGCCACCTATGGCTACCAGTACAGCGACACGCTGTTTACGTTGCCGTTGGAGATGACCGCGAACGTCGGCGTGCAGTGGTTCGATGAGCAGGGCTACCAGGAGAACGGCTACGGCCTTACGGCGTTCATCAAGGCGCACTATCGCTGGGAGCTGCCGTGGACCGACAAGCAGGTTCGGCTCGGGCTGGGTGAGGGACTCAGCTACGTGTCGCGCATTCCGATGAGCGAGGTCCGGGACTTCGCCAAGAAGGATGGCGCCGAGTCGGAAAAGTTGATGAATTATCTGGAGTGGACCATCGACCTGCCGCTGCGCCAGTTCGAGCCGCTGCACGGCTTGTTCGGCGGTGCCATCGAAGAGGCGTCGGTGGGCTTCCTGGTGTGGCACCGCTCCAGCGTGTTCGGGCTGTTCAGTGAGACCGGCGGCGGCGTGAACTTCATGGGCTTCAGCTTCGAGGCCCAGTTCTGAGCGCCGGCGCCGTCGATAGAATCAACGATAACGTGGCATGGAGTTGGCAATGAAGCTGGAAGTGATGTCGATCAGTTTCCTGCGCAGTGGGGCGCTGTCGGTCGAAGTCGGCGCGCAGTCGCAGAAGGACACGCCTGCCGAGCCGTCGCTCGACGTAGTGAAGATGTGGGTGTACCTGCCCTCCTATAACAAGGCCGACCGCATGGAGGAGATCCTCGAGGCGGCGCTCAACATCGCGCGCCAGTCGCTGCGCTGAGCAGCACCGGGCGCTGACGTTTCTTATAAGTCTCCTCGTCGTTTCTGAGGAGCATCCGCCGGGGCCGCACGTATAAGATTCCCCCAACCGCGCCGGCCAAGGCGCGGACAACTACTGGGGGATTCGATGCGGCCATTCCGTTGCGCGGTACAGCTTGTTTTGCAGGGCGCGATTCTCGCGGTCCTTGCTCATTCGACTTGGGCCGGCGCCGCCGACGTCGATGCCGCCCGCCTGCTCGCTGCTCCTGGCAACAACGCTGACTGGCTCACGCACGGCCGCACTTACGACGAACAGCGCTTCAGTCCGCTGGCGAAGATTCACCAGGGCAACGTCAACGAGCTGAAGCTCGCCTGGTTCTACGATTTCGACACCACGCGCGGCCAGGAAGCGACGCCGCTGGTGATCGACGGCGTCATGTATGTCACATCGTCGTGGAGCAAGGTGTTTGCACTCGATGCGCGCACCGGTCGCGAGCTGTGGCGCTTCGATCCCAAAGTCGACGGCGCCAAGGCCATCGATGCCTGCTGCGACGTCGTCAATCGCGGTGTTGCTGCATGGGGAGATCGTGTGTTCGTCGGCACGCTCGACGGACGTTTGATCGCGCTCGATCGCGCGACCGGCAAACTCGCGTGGTCCGTCCAGACGACCGATCCCACCAAGCGCTACACCATCACCGGCGCGCCCCGCGTGATCGCGGGCAAAGTCATCATCGGCAATGGTGGTGGTGAGATGGGCGTGCGCGGCTATGTCTCTGCCTACGATGCGAACGACGGCAAGATGGCGTGGCGTTTCTATACCGTGCCGGGCAATCCCAAAGATGGCTTCGAAAGCCCGGCGCTCGAGCGGGCTGCGAAGACCTGGCACGGCGAGTGGTGGAAGTACGGTGGCGGCGGCACCGTGTGGGATTCGATGGCCTACGACCCGCAGCTCGATCTTCTCTATATCGGCGTCGGCAACGGCAGCCCTTGGAATCATCAGATCCGCTCCAAGGGCGAAGGTGACAATCTGTATTTGTCTTCGATCGTGGCGTTGCGCCCGTCGACTGGCGAGTACGTGTGGCATTTCCAGACGACGCCGGCGGAGTCGTGGGACTTCACCGCGACTCAGCACATCATCCTGGCCGATCTCACGATCGATGGCAAAGCCCGCAAGGTGCTGATGCAGGCGCCGAAGAACGGCTTCTTTTATGTGATCGATCGCGCCACGGGCGAGTTCATTCACGCCAAGAACTATGTGCACGTGACCTGGACGACGGGGCTCGATCCGAAGACCGGCCGGCCCGGCATGGTGCCCGAGGCGCGCTATCTGCGAGAGCCGGCGATGGTGTCCCCAGGGCCGCTCGGTGCGCACAACTGGTATCCGATGTCTTTCAGCCCGCAGACGCAGCTGGCGTATATCCCGGCGTTGGAAGCGTCGAGCTATTACAAACACGACGACGGGTTTCAGTTCCGCGATCGCACTTGGAATACGGGAATTCAGATCTCGCGCGACCCCGCGAATGCGAAGACGGTTGCCGACGCAGCTAAGGGCAAAGGCGGAGCGATGTTGCTCGCGTGGGATCCCGTGGCTCAGCGTGAAGTGTGGCGAGTGAATTATCCGCGTGCGGGCAACGGTGGCTTGCTCACGACCGGTGGCAAGCTGGTGTTTCAGGGTTCGGTCGACGGCATGTTCAACGCGTACGCCGCCGATTCGGGCGCGCGCTTGTGGTCGCAGGATGTGCAGAACGCGATCCTCGGCGGCCCGGTGACGTTCGAACTGGATGGCGAGCAATATGTGACGGCGTTGGCGGGCATCGGCGGTGTGGCGGTTGCTGGTGTTCTTGGCGCGTCGCAGCCTCGTAGCCAATATGGTCGTGTTGTGACGTTCAAGATGGGTGGCAAGGCGGAATTGCCGGCGTTGATCTCCAACAACGTGCGCAAGCCGCCGGATGTGCGCAGGGCGAACGCGGAAGGCGATGTTGCATCGGGGCAGCGTACGTACGACAACGTTTGCTCCGTGTGCCACGGAATGAATGCGCGTAGTGAGACGGCGATCCCGGACTTGCGTTACTCGACCGCCATCGTTTCTCGCGACACGTTCAAGTCGATCGTGATTGATGGGGTGCGTGCGAGTAAGGGGATGGTGGGGTTTGGCTCGACGCTAACGCCGGCTCAGGCGGAGGAGATCCGGGCTTATCTGGTGTCGTTGGCGGTTGCGCTCTAAGCCTTCTTAAGACTTCTAAGAGAAGAGGCGTTGGTGCTCGCATCGCCAGGGCGGGGTATCTCTTCCCGGCACCGGGCGCCGGCCGTCGCGCATTCCGCTCCTTGCCGCACGTCCATGATGAGCCCTGCTGTTGCGGCCCCATCCCTGTGCCGCAAAGCTGCCGGGAAGAGATACCCCGCCCTGTCGCTGGCGATGGCGCGACTGAGCGGCTGGCGTAGGAGGAGAGTCGTAGCTTTCGGGCTGTAACTTTCCTCCTCTTCCCGTGCTAAACCTCCTGAGTGCCTTGGCGGCAAGAGATCCGCTTGGCAGACTCCGCCCCTTCCAAACCGTCACGGAAGCCTCGACATGACCCGCTCAATGGCGTTGGTTGCTCTCCTTGCCACTCTCATCTCCTTGCCCGCGCTCGCTGCCGAAACCCGGCACACCGTAATCCTCGGTGGCAACAAGGCCGGTATACAAATAACGAACGTCGCTGCCGACGGCACGCGTGAAGTCTCATACGAGTTCACCGACCGCGGTCGTGGGCCAAAGATCGTCAGTCGGATCAAGGTCAACGAAGCAGGCTTGCCGGTCTCTGTGCAGGCCAGTGGCAACGACTATCTGAAGGTGCCGGTGAAGGAGACGTTCACGCTCGAACAGGGTGTCGCGCGTTGGAAGAACGATGCAGAGAGCGGCGAGAAGAAACTCACGGCGCCGGCGTTCTATGTCAGCTTGCAAAGCGTCCCCGAAGAAGGGGCGCTGCTCGCCAACGCGCTATTGAAAGCCGAAGGGCAGAAGTTGGCGCTACTGCCTGAAGGGCAGGCGACTGCGCAGCGCGGCGATGAGGTGACGTTGAAGTCCGCCTCCGGCACGCGCCGAGTCATGAGTTACGAAATCTCCGGTCTTGGCTTCGCACCGGAAACGATCTGGCTCGATGAGAACGGTGCGTTCTTCGCAGCTGTGAGTAGTTGGTCCTCCTTCATCCTCGAGGGTTGGGAATCGAGCGTCTCAGAACTCATGGAGTTGCAGGACAAGCGCGCCAACGTGCGCATGCAGGAGAGCGCGCGTGCGCTGACGAGGATGCCGAAGGGGCCGCTCGCGATCGTCAACGCCAATCTGTTCGACTCGCAGACCGGTAAGTCCATTCCGGGCTCGACTGTTCTGGTCGAAGGCAATCGCATCAAGGCGGTCGGCGCAGACGGCAAAGTCGCGATTCCCGCTGGGGCCGAACGGATCGATGCGCGCGGGCGTGCGCTCTTGCCGGGCCTGGCGGATATGCACGTGCATCTCGGTGAGCACGAGGGCGTGCAGCACCTTGCGGCTGGTGTGACGATGGTGCGCGACATGGCCAACGATCCCGATGCACTGCTCGGTTTCAAACGTCGCTTCGATGCGGGCGAGGAGCTCGGCCCGCGCATCTTCATGTCCGGCATCATCGAAGGTCCCGGTCCGTTTGCCGGTCCGACGAAGGTGCTCGTCGACAACGAAGCGAAGGCGCGCGAGGCAGTCGATAACTACGCCAAGCTCGGCTATCAAGGCGTGAAGATCTACAGCTCGGTCAAGCCGGAGCTGGTGCCCGTCATCGCCAAGCTAGCGCACGACAAAGGGCTGCGCGTCGGCGGTCATGTGCCGGCGTACATGACCGCGCGCCAGTTCATCGAAGCGGGCGCGGATGAGATGCAGCACATCAACTTCGTTTTCCTGAACTTCTTCTTCGATGAAGTGCAGGACACGCGTACGCCCGCACGTTTCACATCGGTGGCGCAGCGTGGGTCGAAGTTGGATCTCAACTCCTCCGAAGTGCGCTCCTTCGTGCAATTGATGAAGGACAAGCACGTCGTGCTCGATCCCACCGTGACCGTGTTCAACACGATGATGACCCGCCAGCCCGGCACCGTCGGCCCCGGCTATGCGCCGATCGCAGGCCGGTTGCCGCCGCAGATCCGCCGCTCGCTGCTCACGGGGGGCTTGCCGATTCCGAAAGGCAGCGAGCAGCAGTATCGCGACTCGGCCGACGCGTTGTTACGAATGATCAAGCTGCTCTATGACTCGGGGATTACGCTGGTTGCGGGCACTGACGACCTGCCGGGTTTCACCTTGCACCGTGAATTGGAGTTGTATGTGCAGGCAGGCATTTCGGCGCCGGAGACATTGCGTATCGCGACATTGAACGCCGCGAAAGTGCTCGAGCGCGAGGCGGACCTGGGCGCGATCGCGCCTGGAAAAATTGCGGACATGATCCTGGTCGACGGCGACCCGGCGCGCCGGATCAGCGATATCAGAAACACCGACCTGGTCGTAAAAGACGGCAAAGTTTACGAAGTGGACGCGCTCTATCGCAGCATCGGCGTGCTGCCGCGTTGAGGGCGGAACCGGCCCGGTGTCAAGTCCGTTTCTCAGCTAACTCACATTGGTGCCCGAGCGAGGGGCGGGAGTTGGCAATGACGACATTGAGGAACAATCTGTTGATAGCCGCGACGGTGGGATTGATGGCGCTCGGCGGCTGCGCCACCACCGGCGGCAGCTTGAGCAGTTCGGCGAGTCGACTGGAGCGCAACGCGAATGCTCTTCACGACGAGGCTCAGGATGATGATGCGCGTTCGGGATTCCAGCGCGATGCCAGGGAGCTGGCGGAAGAGGCGCGTGAGTTCCGTCGCACCGTGGAGGACCGCAGTTCTTCGAAAGAAGATATGCGAGAAGCTTTCAGCGACGTGTCAAAGCGCTATCATGCGATGAGAGATGAAGTGGAGCGTTCGCAGAGCCGGGAAGCGGAACAGGAGTTTCGGCCAGTCACTGAGGCCTACCTGGACGTGGAGCGCGAGATGCGCTCGCGCGACGACGATCGGGATCGGTATGCGAGCGACGATTGATCCGGGATCAAATATCGATTGGGTAACCGTCTATACAGCCTGATCTGTCTGACGGCGCTGGCGGCACCTGTGGCTGCCAGCGCCGATTCCATGCGCTGTGGCAAATGGGTCGTCAGCGAATCCGTGACCGTGGGCGAGTTGCTCAGCAAGTGCGGCGAGCCGCAAAGCCGGGAAGTCACCAAGGACGACGTCTTCATGACCACCGTCAACGGCGGGCGTGTGAAGACGGGAGCGCAGACGGTGACAGAGCGCTGGATCTACCGGAACTCATCCCGATCTTTGCCGATGCTCGTGGTCATCATGGATGGCAAGATCGTCAGCCTGACGCGCGCTGACAGCTAGGCGTCGTTCTTGTTCCGAAGTGCGGCCGGGCTGCGTTGCCCGGCCGCGCGAAACTCACGCCGATCGAACGATCACTCGGCCTTGCCGGCCAGCTTGTTGCAGCTCTGCACGTCGCGCGCACTCATGTCGCGGCCGCGGCTCGCGTAGGACGTGAGCTTGCCCAGCGTTTCCGCCACTTTGCGGCATTCCTTCATGTACGAGTCCAGGCTGCCACGACGGTCGCCCTTGCCCTCGCACTTGTCGCCTTCACAGCGCCACGTCACGCCGGAGATTTCGGTTTCGGTCGCAGCCGACACCGGCGTAGCGAGCGTCGCCTGGGCGAGGTACGAAGGGGCCGCCGCCGAAACCAGGTTGCTCGTCGCCAGAGTGCAGACCGCAATCGCACTCGCCATCGCCAACATACGCATCGTCAAATCTCCTTGGTGCAACGGATACGTTTGAACGGGGCGCACTGTATGCAGCGCAGGAAGACGAGCCAATGCGTTTTTCAGCACGAGTGAAATGCCTCGCGCTCAGGAATGAGCTGCGCGTTTTGTGATGCGTACGCGCGCGCTAAATGTTTCTTTGCTGTAGGGAAGCGGCGTTTTAGTGGCTGTTTTTCTCGAACCGCACGCACATGATGCACGGATTCGCCGCGTTTGTGAAGAATGATGAAAGAAAGATTAGCTCTGCAAGTTGCAGTTACAAGCCGTGCGCAAAATTCGCGGATCGGCGACAAGGCGAGGAGTGCGTCAGAGATTCGACGCTGCTCGTTACGACTGCAAAGAAACGTTGGCGAGTGTAACGAAATCTATCGGCGAGGGAGGCGAGCCGGAGATTGCCTCCGGCTCGCTTGCAGCGATCAGGTCTTGGGCATGTCGCTGAACAGCTCGGCCTGGTTCGGCTCCGCGCTCTTCGGCTGCGTATGGTCTTCTTTGACGTTGCGATAGCGGATCACGCCAAACACCATCTCTTCCCAGGTCTGCTCACCCCAGGTGACTTCGCGGTTCGGGTCCGGGTTCGCTTTGTTCTGCACCGAGTTGTCGAACACTTGTGTGTAGACGATGCGGGTGCCGGCCGGGACCGTCAGGGGCTTCGCGAGATCGTAGGTCGACTGCCAGTTGAAGTCGTAGGTCGGAATGTTGATCAGCGTCTCTTCACGCCCGTCCGGGTAGTGCGCAACGAAGCTCGATGACTTGCCGCGGAAGTGCGCGTGCGGGTGCAGGCTGAAGATGACCGCATCCTGATCGAACTTACGCTCGGCCTTCTCCACGTGATACTTGGTGTTCGGCGGGATCTTCAGCTTGGCGTTGACGAAGATCATGCTGCGGAAGTTGTACTTCGGCGGAGCCTTCATGAAGTACAAACCCATGCGGGTCACGTCCGTGAGCACCTGGCCATTCGGCGTGTAGTGCACCTGGAAGTGCAGCTTCGCCTTCGCCGGCAGGAGAATGCCATTGTCCTTCGGTACTTGCAGCGGCTGCGCGCCCGGGACGTAGTTGTTCAAGCTGATGTTGCCGCGAACCTCGCCGCCCGCCGACGCGATGATGTGATGAAGCACCGCTCGCTGACCTGGCAGGAAGTCGACGGCCCGCACCCAAACGTCATGATCGAGCGGGTTGTCGAGCTTGATGTTCTGATAGGGGATCGTGCCTGTCGCCGGCGTCGTGAACGGCGGCAGCTCGATCACCAGGTCCGGCTCGCCCAGTTCCCACTTCGGCCAATCCTTCTTCTGCGACAACAACGGATCTGCACCCGCGCCGCGCGGCGAGCCGGCTTCGATCCAGTGGACCAGTGTCTTCGCCTGCGCCGGGCTCAGGCCGCGATCGTTGCTGAACACGCCGTAGTGCGGATCGGCGTGCCATGGCGGCATGCGCTGCGTGCGTACGACTTCGCGAATCATCGGCGAGAAGCCGCGGATCATGTCGTAGTTGGTCATCTGCCATGGGCCGATGCCCCCCTGGCGATGACACACGACGCACTTGTCCATGAGGATCGGCGCGACTTCCTTTTCGTAGGAGATATTGGCGTGCGCGCTGCGCTTGTCGCGCTCGGGCATCTTGATCGTGCAGCCCTTGGCGGCAGTGGCGGCGGGCACGGGCTTGCCGGCCATCACCGCGTCGAGCGCGCCAGCGACACCGCCGGCATCGCCGCGATAAGCGATCTTCCAGCCCTTCGTATTCAGAACCAGTACTTCGCCGTTGCTGCTCAGGTTCAGCGATTCGCCGACCAGCTGCGCGCCATCCAGCATGATGGGCAGCTTGATGCCGGCCTGGGTCGCTTCTTTGGCGACCGCTTGCAGCGAATCGCTCAAATTCGAATTGATCGCCAGGAATGTCACGCCCTGCGCTTCGTATTTGCCTTGCAGGGCCTGCACGGCGGTGACTGCCTGGCGGGACGCGTCGCAGCCGTTGCCTTGTGCGAGCAGCACCACGGCTTTCATGTCAGAAAGATAGTAGAGCTCGTGGGAGACGCCCCGATGATCCGTCAGGCGAAAATTGTCCGCGACGCCGGCTGCGGCCAGCACGTGCGGGCTCAGCAAGAACGACGCCAGCAGGATCCCGGCACGATGAAGGTTGCGCATGTGAATTCCGTTTAACCGATTGGCCGACAAAGTGAATTGGGCTCAGTTAGTGTGCGTTGGGATGTGCGCGCTGTCCACGCGCGAGCGGGGTCAATTCGTCGCGGGCGACGCCTTCTTGATAATTCTTGTGCGTGTCCTGCGACGGGGTCGTGTTGACGTATCGATACAATTCAGCGACAGCTGCGTTCCACGTCACAAATCGACGAGGTGGGGGATGAACAAGGGACTGCCGATCGGACTTGCCATTGCGCTTGCAGTGGCAGCCATGACGGCGCACTCGGCGGACGGCGCCAGCCGTCGCTATCAGGCGCCGCGGCTCGCGGACGGCACGCCGGATCTGCAAGGTGTCTGGACCAATCAAACGGCGACACCGATGGAGCGTGCGGTGGAGCTTGGGACACGCCGTGCATTTACCGATGCAGAGGCGGCGGCAATCAGCAAAGCAGCGATCGCGGCGGTCGAGGCCGACGCCCAGCCAAGCGATCCTGACAAGAAGATCGAAGCGGCTGCGTCGCTGCCGCCGGTTGGCAATTACAACTTGTTCTGGACCGATCGCGGCATGAGCGTGGCGCAGATCGACGGAGAGTATCGAACCTCGATGATCATCGAGCCGCTCAACGGCCGTGTGCCGCCGCTCACCGAAGCTGCGCAGCAGCGGATGACCGCGACGAAGATCGGCCGTTCCAATGACGGGCCGGAGGGGCGGGCGCTCGGTGAGCGATGTTTGCTGTCGTTCGGTTACGCATCGGGACCGCCGATGCTGCCGGTCATGTACAACAGCTACTACCAGATCGTGCAGTCGCCGGGCTACGTGATGATCCTGGTCGAGATGGTTCACGACGCGCGTATCATCCGCATCGATGACAAGCACGTGCCGAGCTCGGTGCGGAAGTGGATGGGCGATTCGGTGGGGCGCTGGGAAGGCGACACGCTCGTGGTCGAGACGCGCAACTTTCGCCAGGAGCAGAGCTTCCGAGGCTCATCGGAGCAGGCGGTGATAACGGAAAGATTTACGCGAGTGGCGGACGACAAGATCGTGTATCGCTTCACGATCGACGATCCGGCGACCTTCACCGAGCGCATCACCGGTGAGCTGCCGTTCGCCCCGGCGAACGGCAACATCTACGAGTATGCTTGCCACGAGGGCAACTACGCGTTGCCGGGAATCTTGTCCGGGGCGCGCGAAGAAGAGAAGGCTGCGGCGGCGAAGTAATGCATCAACTCCATCGAGTGTGGCGATCCCTGTTACTGGCGGTGTGCGCACTGCTGCTTGCCTCAGCGGCATTCGCGAGCGACGTTGTCACTCGCGAGTTCAAATCGAACGCCCTCGGCCGGGAGTGGAAGTACGAGGTTTACTTGCCGTCGGGATACGAGACCTCGCGGCTGCGCTATCCCGTGCTGTATCTCCTGCACGGCAACGGTGGCTCCGGTCACGACTGGGTCGATAAGGGCAAGGTTCAGGCCGTTGCCGATGGCTTGATCGCAAGCGGCGACATGCCGCCGGCGGTAATCGTAATGCCCGATGCCGGCGTGACGTGGTTCGTCGATCGCAAGGAGAAGATGGAAACTGCGGTGATTCGCGATCTGTTTCCCGAGGTGGAAAAGAATCTGCGGGTGTTGCGATCGAGACAGGGCCGGCTGATCGGCGGCCTGTCGATGGGCGGCTACGGGTCGCTGCGTTTCGTCCTGAAACACCCAGAGATGTTCGCGGCCGCCGCGCTGTTGTCGCCGGCGGTTTACGATCCACAGCCGCCGCCGAAGTCGAGCGCACGGCGGGTAGGGGTCTTCGGAGAGCCCGCGTTCGATGAGCAGGTGTGGAAGAGCTTGAACTATCCGTCGCTGTGGCAGAGCTACCTGGCGAAGAAGATCCCGGTGCCGATGTACATCAACTCCGGCGACGACGATGAGTTCATGATTGAAGCAGACGCCACGAAGTTGTATTCGCTGCTCAGAGCGAATCAGCAACCGGCGGAATTGCGTATCGTCGACGGCGCGCACAACTGGGGAGTGTGGGGCAGCACGCTCGGCGACGCGATGAAGTACGTGTTTCGTTACTCGGCGAAGCCGGCGTCGGCGGAATAGACGTTGATCTCACTCGGGTATGTGCATCAGCAGAGAGCCGGCGAAGAGCAACCACCCCAAATACTTCAGTCCCATGGCAAACGCCCGATACTCGTGCTCGTTATTCCGCTTGTCGTGGTGATCAAGGACCACTGACATCATGTTCAAGCACGCACATATCAGCGCAGCGAACATTACCAGCGCAGCGCTATCGTGCAGATGTACGCCCGGCCCTTTTTTGGCTGGAAGATATAAATCGTTTATGTATACGCCGTAGGCGCCATAGGCCAGAAGGCCGAACGACGCCAGGATATTGATTGCTCTCGTGATCAAGGGAACGGAGTTTGGCTTGTGCGCCAGCGCCGATGTGGGATCCGTGCTCGGCGGTGTGACCGAATCTGGCGTCGTTGCGATTGCTTGCTCCGGGCCAGGCTGTGATGACCGCGACTTCGAGCGCGCAGCGATCTCTCCCAGGAGCCTCTCGTGGTTGAGGGGATACTTGTTCCGATTTATCAATGAGAGTGCTTCATTGAGCTGCGGAAGACTGTAGCCGCTGTAGTCGATGTTACCGTCCTTCTTCATCTCTTCAGCCTAACAAACAGCTTGAGCTGCGGGCAAAGGTGCCTCGCTTTCGTAAGCGTCGGGCGCGCAGCGCGAGCTCGCAGGAGCCTTCGAAGGCACCAACCAACTGCGGCCAACGCAAGCGCCGGCATCCAAACCCAAATCAACTCGGACTCCAATACTTGCAGGCCACGCGCTGACATGAAGCGACGCAGGCTGACCGGTGACGCTTCGATGGGGCGGAAATCGAAGAAGATGCGTTCGGTGCTGAACGGCCACAGGAAGGCGACCCCGTGGCCGCCATTGGTGAAGGCGTCGAGTACGCCATGAGACACCATGGCTATTGCCAGAAAGCAGAACACAGCGAGCGGCGCCGCCTTGAGCGCTCTGGAGAGCGGCACGGTTATCGAGGCCAGAAGCAAGGCGACCGCGATGGAGTGCGAAAACCCGCGGTGCCCGAAAGGTGAGGCGTAAGGAATGCCCAGGCGGAACGTGACGCCGTCTAAGTCAGGAAACATCGAGAAAGCGATACCGAGGATGAGCAACGGCACCGAGATGACTCCGCGCCCCACGGCGGCGGCCACAGCGAGCGGCACAACGGGATGAGTGATTAGGGATGCCATAGCGACTCTGACGAGGTAACGCTATTGCTCACGCGCCCGGTCCTCCCGCGTCCGGTCCGGCAAGTTTGTTAGAGTCCTTCGCCCAAGACAAGAAAATTTCCATTTCGTCAGGCGACGCAAAAGCGGCTTTGGGGACTATCACCGCGTGGGCTGCATCCAAGAAGAGGTAGATCGCCGCGGCATCTTCGAGTGCCTCGACAAAGCGACGCCACTCGTAACGGGTGTATACCCCCGATGCTGTGATCTCAATGCCACCAGGGCCAGCGGACACCGATTGATACACGCGGGGCCAGCTATCGTCTGCGAATACGGAATTAAATTGGAGGCGTTGCCGATACACCAACGAGGTGACTAGCGCTACCACGGCCAGGCCCCATGGAATGACGAGTGAGTTCAACTCGGACGCAAATCGAGGCGCCTCTTGGTATATGCCGACGAGAGCTGCCGTTCCGAATGCAATGGCAGCCCATGCGAGAATATTCAGCGACATGAGGAGCGCTCTTGCACCGCGGCTTACCGCCAAGCGTTGGCACGAAACCTTGGAGAATGCGTGGAGCTGTTCCTTGGAAAGTGAGTAGTTCAATTTCATCTCGTTGCCATCGCGGGTCTAGGAAGCAAAGCCGGCGTCTATCGCGAACCGCTTCGTCGAGTACTTTCTCGGAGAAGATTTCATAGCGCCCACCTTGAAACGGCGCACTCGAAAGCAATGACCGATATACCTCTTCAGGACTTCGCCGCACCGCCGATCACGCTTCCGTGCAAGATTGAGTGCTTGCTCAAGCTTTCGTTCGTAGCGCGCCGTCTTGCGCTGGATTGCCGGAAAGTCGGGGTCAATTCTTGCCACAATCCGGCTCATTATGCATCCTTCGCATCGCCCGGCTCGTAGAACGGCGGCCCATAGATCTTGGGATCGATCCGATAGGGCCCGTCAGAAATTCAGGCCGCAACTGCGGGTAGTCACGCCAAAGACGTTCCTGAATATCGAGCTGTACCGTTGCCATGATCTCGGCGACGACTCGCTGATAACTCTCAAAGCTTTTGGTCGAATCGTGATCTCGAATGAAGCCGACGCTCTGGTTTAGCTTCGCTTGGATTTGCAACAGCAGAACGTTGAGTTGCTCGGCGTCCTCTGGGCTCATTCGACTTTCCTTACTCATAACCACTATATATTGACGGGCCGAGTGATGTTGTCCAACCCGCCGGCGTGGGGCTTGGCTGTATAGAGAGGAGAACCAGATGAAATGGGGCTTCATTTATACCCTGGATGATCCCAGCGATGCTCAGCGCATCGACAGGATCGGAACGCTCGTGTGTGTCGGCGTGCCGGCCATCGATGATGCAGCCGGTGTGGCTAAGCAATTGGTCGCGGAAGGGGTGGAACTCATCGAACTCTGTGGTGGGTTCGGCGGTGCGGGTCTTGCGTCGGTTGCGTCTGCAGTAGCGGGGCGCGTCCCAGTCGGCGCGGTGTTCTATGGCGTGGATGCCAGCGCTGGTTTGCAGCGCCTTTTTGGAGTGCAAACGTGAACGTGCCCGACACGCCGACTAGGGCGGGCACACTCCAGCTGGAGCGACGATGCCGATGGCGTTCCAGAGCAGGAAGGTCAATTTGGTTACGCCTTGCGGGCTCGGGCTGACAAACAAATACGCGCAGCCGACGATCCCGGAGGCCCGTCAGGGAGTCCAAGTAGCATTGTTTTGTGGGGCATGCGGACTATGGGTTGGCATCAGGAATGAGAACGCCCGGGTCAGGCGCCTGTGCTGGCTGGCCGCAAGGCAGCGGAATGCTAGAGGGCGCTCTCGAGTGCCACTGATGCACTTCGCAGAGCTTGCCGCGGTATTCGCGGTCCGTCGTGGAAATGACTGAGTCGACGGTGAAGTCAAAGGACACGATTCGCTTTCGGTTGGTGGCTATGCGATCGGTGCGGACAGCGGCAGTGACTTTTGCTTGAACGATGATTGACGGCTCAATCCTCGACTCCGAAAGCCGTTGCTGAAGCCACGTTTGGAGCTCACCTGCGATATGAAGGTTGATGAGGCCGTTCACGCTGTGGCTTGCTGAGCCGGACAAGGCATCGATGCTCAGAGTGCCGTCCGGAAGGTCGGCGAGAATTTCAAGATCTTCTGCCATTCGCCATCCGACGAGCATTCGGCAGAGAGTATTTGCGAAGTCTTGAATAGCCTTTCGACCCACGTTCTTGTGCTCTCCTAACGCTGAGCTTTCCGGTACCAGTCGTTGGACGCGCGCACGAACAGAAGCGCACAACTAGAACATCTGCGAGTGCATAGAGCTCTGCTACTGCGAAGCCTTTGACATAGCTGCACACTGGCTATAGTCGCCACCCAGCACGACGCTGTCGGAGCCGTTGATGCGGCCGGGGCTGAGCCTCAACATGCAAACAACGAGAGAACCGTCGCGCCAGTAGTACTTGGCGCCGGGAAATTGTCCGTCTTGGTGCGCTTGAAATGCGATGAAGGTTGGTTCGAGTTTGAACTTGACAGGTTTGCGGCTCGTTGCGCCAAACCTGCCATCGGCGGATGCTTGCTCGACCGTGTTCAACCAACCAGCTTTCGGCTCCCTGGGGAGCTCTCGAAGCAGTTCCAGCTTCATAGCTGCCCCATCGATAGTGCCCGTATAAACCTCGAGAAAAGCGGGTTCAGGCAGGGGTGTCGAGGCGCATCCATAAAGAGCGCAGAGTGCTGCCGCTAGACTCGCCGTTCTTGTTCTCATGGACGTCCACTATCCCTAGGCCCGCGCCAGCGCGCTCTGATACCTCGCATACACGAAGTAAACGACGATCCCGATGGCGTTCCAGATCACGAACGTCAATTTGGTCACTCCGGGCAGGCTCACGAACAAATACGCACAGCCGACAATCGCGGCCCAGGCAACGACGGTCGCCGCCGGCGTGCGAAACGGTCGGGGCGCGTTCGGTGCTTTGTTTCTCAGCACGAGCAAGCACACGGCCACTGCGATGAAGGCCACCAGCGTGCCCGCATTGGCGACTTCGGCGATTCGCTGCAGGGGCAGGAAGCCGGCGATAATTGCGACGATCACGCCCGTGACCATCGTCATCAGCGCCGGTGTGCCCGACTTCTCATTGACGACGCTCAGGCGCTGAGGCAGCAGCCCATCGCGGGCCATTACGAAGAAGATGCGCGACTGGCCGTACATGAACGCCATGATCACCGTGGGTAATGCGACGATCGCTGCGAGGCCGATGAATTTGGCCGCGACGGGGTGATCCAGATTGCGTAACACCATTGCGAGCGGCTCGCCGCTGGCTGCCAGCGCTTCGGTGCGTGAGCCACCGATCGCGGCGGCGGCGACGACCATGTAGATGATCGTGCAGGCGACCATGGAGCCGATGATGCCGATCTTTAGATCGCGGCCCGGATCCTTTGCTTCTTCGGCCGCAGTCGACACCGCGTCGAAGCCATAGAACGCAAAGAAGATCACCGCCGCGGCGCCCATCATGCCGTACTTGGCGCCATCGATTTCCGTCGCGCCGAAGCCGTGCGGAGCGAACGGCTCGAAGTTGCCGGCATCGAACGCGGGGATCGCCAGCGCAACGAACGTCGCGAGCGCGACCAGCTTCACGAACACGAGAACCAGATTGACCGTCGCACTCTCACGCGAGCCGACCGCCAGCAGTCCGGCAACCGCCAGGGCGATCACGATCGCGGGCAAGTTGATCACGCCGCCCGCGGCGGGGCCGGCGAGCAAGGCGTCCGGAATGCCAATGCCCAATGCGTGGATGAAGCCGCCGGCGTAACCGGACCAGCCGACCGCGACGACACTGCACACCACCGTGTATTCGAGGATCAACGTCCAGCCCACGAACCACGCCGGCAACTCGCCGAGCGCCACATAGCTGTAGGTGTAGGCGCTGCCGGCCATGGGCATCATCGTCGACATCTCGGTGTACGCCAGCGCCGCGCAGGCGCAGACCAGGCCGGCGACGACGAACGAGACGATGACCGCAGGGCCAGCGAGCCCCGCCCCGACGCCGATCAGCGTATAGATGCCGGTGCCGACGATGCCGCCGATCCCTAAGCTCATCAAATGCAGCCAGCCGAGCGTGGGCCGCAGCGCGCTGTGCGTCTGCCGGGCGCTGACGGACTCGAGACTCTTGCGGCGGTTCCAGAAGGACATGGTGCTCCCCGTTGTTTCTGTCACGGCATTGTAATGGCACAGCCCACACGGCAGCACGCGGGCTGCTGCTATGATCCGGCCGCTATGGCTTCAGTACACAACCAGGACTATTCGGATCCGTTGATCGTGATGGCACTGCCGCTGGAAAGCCAGGGCGTGTTCGAGCGCGCCCGCATCCCGGTCTTGTATACCGGTATAGGCAAAGTCAACGCGACATATAGCCTGACGCGACGGCTGTCCGAATACGTGCGCGCCGGCGTGCCCATGCCGCAAGTGATCAACTTCGGCACGGTGGGCAGCCGCCGTCATCGCACCGGGACCATTCTGGAGTGTCACGCCTTTGTTCAGCGTGACATGGATGTGACCGGCCTCGGTGTGCCGCTCGGAGTCACGCCGTACGAAGATATTCCGCCCCGCCTGGAATTTCCGCGGCTGTTTCCTGAGCTGCCGGGCGGCGCGTGCGGCAGCGGCGACTCGTTCGTCATGAGCGAGATCGCGATGGAATGCGATGTCATGGACATGGAAGGCTACGCGCTCGCCAAGGTGTGCCTGCTCGAGCGCGTCGCATTCACTGCGGTGAAGTATGTGACCGACGGCGCCGATCACGCCTCGGGCCAGGATTGGAAAACCAATCTCAAGCTCGCGGCGGATCAGTTCCTGATGTTGTATCGACGTTTCTTCGGCGACTGATTCGGTCAGGGCGATGTTGTCGCTGGCGCCTGCTTCGCCTTCGGCTTGAACGCGAGCAGCACATTGCCGGGCATCTGCCCGAACAAGCCATAGCCCGAGCTCACGAACAGCATGCCGTTGGCCGCGACGATCGTCGCGTTGTCGATCGCGCCGCCGCTTGCAGTCACGCCGTTGAATGTATCGAAGCTGCGCGCGGTATCGAACTTGTAGAGCAACTCGCCGGTCTTCGCGTCGAACGCGTGCAGGAAACCATCGAGGCTGCCGCTGACGACTGCGCCATCGATCACAGTGGGCGCGCCGGAGAAACCAATGTTGGTCGCGCAGGCTTTCACCAACTCGGCGCGCTTGCCTGAGCAATCGGGCGTTGCTGTATAGGTCCACTCAACTGCACCGGTGTCCACGCGCACTGCGTTCAGACCCGGCTTCTGCGAGCCATCCGCTTTTGCGGCGGAGGCATACGGCCGATTGATCGGAGCAAACACGCGCGTGCCGTCATAGGCAATGCCCCAGTGGATGCCGCCGAGCGGCGAGCCTTCACCGAAATCCTGGCGCCACACCAGCTTGCCATCTCGATCCGGATCGAGTGCCCACACCGTGCCTGACTTCTGGCCCGCGAGAATCACGTCGGAGCCGTCGGCACGTTGCGCGACGATCACGGAAGCGCCGAAGTCCACGTCACGATGAACGGAGCTCTTCGGGCAATTCAATCCATTGCGATTGCGCGCGCAACCAGTGAGGAAGATGTCGTTCTCGGTGGCCTGGAAGGACCAGCGGATCCGGCCGTCTTTCAGATCGATCGCGAGGATCGCGTCCGTCGTCGGTGCCGCAGGCTCAGAAGTTGCTTCGCCCGTGCCGACGTAGAGAACACCGCGTTTGGCGTCGATCGCGGGCGAGGTCCAGATCGGCGCGCCCGACGGACCGTAGATCATCTTGCCGTCGCCGCGATCGCGCACGGGCTTCGCTTCTTCCATCGTGTGCGCGGTCCAGATTTGTTTGCCCGTCATCGCATCGAGTGCAGTCACCGCGCCGTGCGTGCGACAACATTCGTGATTGTCGTTGCCGCCGAGCGAGATCTCATATTGTGAAATCGGCACGTAGACGCGATCGCCGTGAATGGCCGGCGTGCCGGTGGTCAGCGATAACGGATACAAGCCGACTGCCTGCAGCCACAACAGTTGCCCGGTCGCGGCATCGAGCATGTGCACCTTCGACGCCAGGTCGCTGAACACGACGACTTTGCGGCCGTTCGGCAGCTGGCCGAAGGCGGCGCCGGTTCGCAGTGGTGTTTCGTGCGAGTAAACCCATTGCACGCAAGGCGGTCCCGAGATATCGATGGCGACCGCGCGCTGCGCGTCGGCGACGGGCAGGAACAAGGTCGTGCCGACGACGGCCGGTTGCGAGCGCATCTGCGTGGCCTTGGGGATGCCCATTGCCCAGGCCAGCTCGAGGTTGCGCATGTCGGTGGTGCGCAGCCCGGCCTGGGCGGCGGTCAGGCGCCGATGATTCCTGGGATCGAAGCCGAAGCCGGTCACCGTCGCCGGCGCATCGAGATTGACCTTGCGGCGCGCGGGCGAACACATCGCTGTGGTGAGCCATTCATCCGAGGTGGCTTCGCGGCCGACCAGATAATCGATCACCGCGGCCTTCTGCGTCCCGCTCAGCGCCGACGCCTGGACCTTCATCTTGCCTTCATTCAAGGCATACAGAATGGTCTGGTAGCGCATCGCCTTGAGCGCATCCAGCGCCGGGGCGCGCGTGGCTTCCGGATGATTGTGGCAGGCGGCGCAGCTTTGCTCGTAGACAGCCTTGCCAGGATGCGGCGTTTCCATGGCCGCCTGCGCGCGGGCGAGGGCGGCGGAATCGGCAGCAACCGGCGGCTTCGTGCCTTCCTGCGCCTGGGTTGGGCCGCACGACAGGGTCAGTGCCCCTATCACTACAGTCCATGCTGAATGTGCGACGGTCCGAATCGCGGCTTTGGCAAGCATCTTATTGATCCCCCCTTGCGGCCACTATTAGAGTCACGCCCCGGCGTGGCCGCCACATAAGAATTGTGTGGAGCCGCGATGGGCATACCTCCTGCATCAGGGACGGCGGACGAACGAGTCGCCGGTCGCTTCGAGCCGTTGGCGAGGGAGGAGAATAATGATGATCCGTCTGGTCGCTGCCGTTTCGCTGCTCCTTTGCCTGGCTGCTGGCGCGCTGGGGGCGGAGCGCTCTGCCGATATATCGCTAATCCCCTGGCCGGCCAGCGTTGAGCCTCGGGGCGGCTCGCTGACGATCGATGCACAGACCCAGATCGTCTACAGCGATGCCCGGGCGCGCGACGTTGCGCACTACTTTGGTGAGCTGATCGAGCGCACGCGCGGTTTGCGCCCCGCGATCGTTCAGGGTTCGGCCGGGGAGGGGGCGAAGCGAGCCGTTGTCTTCACATTAGGCGGTGGTCCGCCCGGCGCGGGGCCGGAGGCCTACCAGCTCGACGTTTCGTCCAAGGCTGCCCTGATCTCGGCGGCGGATCCCCGTGGCTTGTTCAACGGTGCGATGACGCTGTGGCAGCTGGCCACCCAGCAGTCCACCATCGTGCAGGAGATTCGTATTCCCGGCATCCGCGTCGACGACCAGCCTCGCATGCGGTGGCGCGGCCTGCTGCTGGATTCCGCGAGCCAGTACCAGTCGGTGGCGTTCATCAAGCGCTACATCGATTTCATGGCGCTCCACAAGCTCAATGTCCTGCATTGGCATCTGGTCGGCGATCAGGCGTGGCGCCTGCAGATTCCGAAATATCCCAAGCTGACTGGCGGCCTGAGCTCGTATACGGCCGAGAATGTGCGCGAGGTAGTGGAGTACGCTGCGGCTCGCAATGTGACGGTCGTGCCCGGCCTCGAAATGCCCGGACATGCGACCGCCGCTGTCACGGCGTATCCGATGCTGCGTGCGGCGGACTCGCCGGGCGCCAGCATGAATCTCTACAACGTCGAAGAGGAAACATTTGCGTTCTTCGACGCCGTGTTCGCGCACCTCGCCGCGCTGTTTCCGGCTGAATACATCCACATCGGCGCCGGCGACGTGCCCAAGGATCAATGGAAACAATCGACCAGCGTGCAGGCGCGCATGCGCGAGCTGGGCATCGTCAACGAAGTCCGGCTGCAACGATACTTCTTCGAGCGCATCAGCGAGCTGACGCAGAAACAAAAGCGTCGCATCGTCGGCTGGGATGCCATCTTCGGCGGCGGCGTGCCGGCGGACTCGATAATCATGACGGCGCGCGGCCTGGACGGTGCGTTGGGCGCGGTCGCTTCCGGCTACGAAGTGATTGTCTCGTCCGCGACGCTGCTAAGCTTCGATCGTCCGCAGAGCACGGCGCCCAACGATCGCGGCAAGTCCGGCGAGATTCTCAGCCTGGGCGACGTCTACCGTTTCGATCCCGCGCCGTCGGCATTGTCGGCGCAGGATCGCAGCCGCCTGATCGGCGTGCAGGCCAATGTATGGACCAGCACCGATGGCAATGAAGAAGTCATCGAGCAGATGACCTTTCCTCGCGCGGCGGCGTTGGCGGAAATCGGCTGGACGCCGTCAGCGGAGTTGCGCTGGCCCGATTTTCAACCGCGCATGGTGGCGATGCTCGGGCGCTATTCGCGTCTCGGCGTCCGCTACAGCGATGCGGCGTTTCGCGTGATGGCGTTCAAGCGCGGCGAGTCGGGCGGGCGCATCTCGGTCGAGCTCGCCAAGCAGGTGCCGCTCGGCGAGATTCGTTACACCATCAATGGTACGGAGCCGACTGCCAAGTCGCCGGCCTACACAGATGTGTTCCAGGTGCCGCGCGCGACCGTGATCAAGGCGGCGGTGTTCTACAACGGTGAGCCGCTGTCCCGGACCACCTCGATCGACGTCAATACCGACATCGCGGGTGGTCCGATGTAGTCATTCATCAGGCGCCGGTCAGCCGGTGCCCTCCTGCTCCGCCGCCTGCGCGACAGACACGGCCGTAGACGTCGCAACGTCGGTGTTGTACATCACACGATAGAGCTTCCAGCCCTGGCCGCGATTGCGCCACACGTGCATGTATTTGCCTTCCTCGACATCCGAGCCACGCCGCACATCGCGCACGCGATAATGACCTTGCTCGATCGCGATGTCGTTGCGGATCAGGCTCATGTCGGCTTCGGTGTTGAACGACACCACCGGCGTCATCTGATCTTTCAGGAACGCCGAGATGCCTTCGCGGCCGGAGATCATCGGGCCGTGCTCCGGCAGGATCTGAGCATCGTCATCGAACAACGCCACGGTGGCGTCGAGATCGTCCGCGTTGAACGCCTGCTCGAACGACTGGACGACGGATTTTGGTAACGATTCGCTGCGCGTGCTGCAGCCCCCCAGCGTGACGCTGATTGCGACAGCTCCGAGCGTCAGCATCGTCCCTGAGAAATTAGCTACTCTGTTCATGGTCATCTTTCCCCCACTTCCTTCTGTCACCATGACGCGATCTCTCGCATCCGCGAGTGCATCAATGTCACCCGCGAACAAAAGAATATTCCCGCGTGAGGCAAGCGTCACCACCGGATATCCGATAGCGGCCCGATCACGCGGCTGCAAGATCCGTCTGCCGATCACTGCGCGTCGAAGTGTTTCGGGTTATTCTCAATACGGGATTGCTGCGAACATCGTGGCATGGATGGCTCGAACGATGATGGCGGGCAGGAGAAGCGATTATGTCCTTGTACGGTCTGTTGGTTTTTTCCGCGATCTATATGCTGGCAGTGGCCACGCCGGGGCCAGGTGTCGCAGCGGTCATCGCGCGCTCGCTGGCGAAGGGTACTCGCGGCGCGCCCGCGTTCATCGCCGGCTTTCTGGTCGGCGATCTCATTTGGTTTGCATTTGCGGCAACGGGTCTTGCGGCCCTCGCTCAGAGCGCGCATGCGGTGTTCGTCGTGGTGAAGTACGCGGGCGCAGCATACTTGTTGTATCTCGCGTACAAACTGTGGACCGCGCCCGCGGCGCCGGTCTCGGATCAAGGGCCCGACATCGAGGCGGGCCAGAAACCGTTGCAGCTGTTCCTGGGTAGTCTGGCGCTGACACTCGCCAATCCCAAGACCATGATCTTCTTCGTGGCGCTGCTGCCGACAGTCGTGCAGCTCGAAAAGCTGACGCTGCTCGGCTTTGCTGAGATGGTCGTGGCGATTTCCATTCTGCTGCCGCTGACGCTGGGCGCCTACGTATTGCTCGCGGCTCGTGCTCGCCAGGTATTCAAGAGCGCGACGGCGGTACGCAGAATCAATCGTGGCACCGGGGCCGCGATGGCTTGCGCCGCCGTCGCAGTGGCTACTCGCTAGAACGAGTAGTTGACTCTCCCGTAGACGAAGCGGCCGGAGCGGCCGAACGGCGAGTAGTTCGAGAACGACTGCGTGCCGGTGAGATTGTTCTGCGGCGGCAGGGGATCGGGATACTCGTCGGTGATGTTGTCCGCGCCGAGCGCCAGCTTGAGGTGCTCGGTGATTGCGAGCCGTGCTTCCAGGTCCACCAGTGTGGTCGCCGACAAAGTGAAGTCCAGTGTCGGATTCGGGTCAGGCGACAACACTTCGCCGTACCGGGTCGCGCGCAGCGTGGCTCCCCAGCCGCCGAGCGTCCAGTTGATGGCTGCGGCGAACTTGTTCTCGGGCGTGCCTTCCTCATAGCTCAACACGTTGAACCGATTGAACAGGATGGGCGGCGTGGGCAGCGCCGACAGCTGCGGCGTCGTCGGGACTTTGGTGACATCGGTGGAATTGAAGTTCGCCGTGACCGTGAAGTCGAAGCGTCCGGCAGCGTCCGTCGACCAAGGATAGCTCATCACGATGTCCACGCCTTCGGTGGTCGTATCGACGCCGTTGATGAAGAAGCGGCCGCCGCCGATGCCGATGAAGCCGAGGTTGGTGAGATAGTTCACGACATCGGTGGACGTGAGGTTCTCCGACAGCACGATGCGATCTTCGATATCAATGCGATAGGCGTCGACCGTGATCGTAAGGTCGCCGAGGCGCGCGACGGCGCCCAGTGAGTAGTTCAACGACTCCTCCGCATCCAGCGGTTGCGCACCCAGTGCGATCGCCGCCGGGTTGTTCACTGGGAAGGTCGCGATGTCGAACGGCAAGCCGCCAATGAAGTTGGTGGAGGTGGTCGAGAAGTACTGCTGCTGCAGTGACGGCGCCTTGAAACCATTCTGCACCGAGGCGCGCATGGCGAACTGCGGGATGAAGTCATAGCGCAACGACAGCTTGCCGGCGAGATTCTCACCGAAGTCCGAATAGCTCTCGCCGCGCAGCGCCACCGATGTCAGGAGTTTCTCCGTAATGTTTGCTTCCAGATCGATGTAAGCGCCGACAGCAGTGCGGTCTTCGTCGACTTCGTTCTCGGGCCGGAAGCCAGGAAACACTTGCGCGCCCGACTGCGTCGGATTGCCATTGGCCAGGCGGACGCCGCCGTTGAGATACGAGGCGGGCTCGCCGGCGTGGATGCTGAAAGTCTCGCGCCGTGCTTCAACGCCAATGGCGATGTTGAGCGGCGAGGCGAGGCCAACCTCGACCGTGCGCACGCCGGAAACGTTCATGGTCAATTGATCGTAGTCGAAGCCGCCGGAATCGAATGTGGTCTGGCTGGCGGTGCCGAACGAACGGTTCAACGAATTCCTCACCTCATAGTCCATTTCGTTGCGACCGTAGGTCAGCGACGAGTCCATGTCCCATTCGCCGAGGCGCCAGCTCGTCCCGATGGCCGCCGAAATGTCGACGACGTCCGGTGCGATCAGCGGCAGGAACCCGTCGGGATAGATCTGGATGGTGTTGCGATCGTCGCTGGCGATTCGATAGAAGCCTGCCGACACCGCGTCACGATCCTGCCAGCTCGCCCAGCCGTAGATGCTCGCGCCGCTTGCGACCTCATACTCGGCGTTGACGAACACCGTCTTCTGATCGAGCTCCGGCTCGCCATACCACGAGTTGTAGCGATCGAAAGTCACTTCACGTGGATCGTAGGCGCCGTTCACCAGCGGATATTGTCGACGCATGTCGTAACCGCCGCGCTCGGTGTGTTCCTGATCTTTGTATTCGGCGGCAATGACCACCGAGCCGGTCGTGCCGATCGGCAAACCTTTCCAGGCCGACACCGTCAAGGTCTCGCCGTCGGACATGTCGCGACTGCGCCTCGGCGGTGATGAGAAATTTGCGCCGGGAGGATTCGTGGGCGGACTGCCAACGAGGACGTCATAACTGGTCTCGCGCCATCCATAAGTCACACCGGCATCGCCACCGTCGTTGTCGGTGCGCAGTCGCAGATTGATCACGCCGGCGATCGCGTCCGAGCCGTATTGCGCCGATGCGCCATCTCGCAACACTTCGACGGACTGGATGATCGCGTTCGGAATGGTGTTCAGATCGACCGCCGTCGAACCGCGACCGATGCTGTTGTTGATGTTGATCAACGCGGATTGATGCCGGCGCTTGCCATTCACCAGCACCAATGTTTGATCTGGCGCGAGCCCGCGCAAGGTCGCCGGGCGCACCGTATCGGTGCCATCGTTCAGACCGGGGCGGGGAAAGTTGAACGAAGGAACGGTGACCGAAAGCGCCTGACTCACTTCGGAGACACCTAAATTCTGCAATTGTTCGCCGCTGACGACGTCGACCGGGACCGCGGTGTCCAAGGCCGAACGGTTCGCGACGCGCGTGCCAGTGACGATGACCTGTTCGATCTCTTTGGCGCCTTCGCCAGCGGACTGCGCCAGCGCCGGCGCAGTCATCAGTAACAGGGGCAGGCCAGCGGCCAAACGCAAGGAGCCGGGAGCATTGTTGTTCATGAGTCACTCCGGAACGACTTAGGCCAAGGGAGCATGTAATACGGTTGTGATGAAATGGCAACGGGTGTGGTGCTTTGCGCGCTCGGCGCCACTGCGGCGTCGTTCAGAAAAACTTGGCCGACGCTGGAACGAATCTATGTGCTCACGCATTTGCATGCGTTGCGTATAACTTTTGCAAATGCATTTGTAACAATATCGGCGGATGTATGCGGATTTTCGTGACTGGCGCCACGGGTTTCATTGGGGCGCATTTCGTCGAGCGAGCGACGGCGGACGGCCATGAAGTCATCGGTCTGTATCGCAGCGACGGAGCCAAGCACCGAGCGGTGATAGAACGGTTACGCGCACACGGCGCATCGCTTCGGCGAGGGGACGTCCTGAAGCCGGAGTCCTTTGCCGACATGGTGAAAGGCGCGGACAGCATTTGCCACTTTGCCGCCGCGTTCCGCGAGTCCGGCGCCGACGAAAGTTATTTCCGGCGAATGAATGTCGAGGGCACGTCGAATGTGGCGCGCGCCGCGGCAGAGGCTGGAGTCAAACGTTTCGTCCAGTGCGGGACTGCCGGCATCTATGGCCAGCGCGTCGCCGGCACCATCGACGAGAGCACGCCGATCCGGCCCTGGAACAGTTACGAGCGCAGTAAACTTGCGGCCGACGAACAGGTGCGAGAGATCGCGACCTCGGCTGGCATGGAGTACGTCATTCTCCGCCCAACCGCCGTCTACGGACCGCGCGATGAGCGATTGTTGAAACTGTTCCGCTCGGTGCAGAAGGGGCGTTTCCCGCTGTTCGGTCCGGGCGATGGACGTCGGCACATGATCTATGTGACCGATCTGGCCGATGCGTTCCTGCGGGCGTGCACGGCGCCGACGGCTGCGAATCAGGAATTGATCGTCGCGGGACCGAAAGCCGTGCCGCTGCGCGAAATGTTAGAAACGATTGCGCGGGCCGCGAACCGCCCGGTGTTCGGCCCTCGCTTGCCGCTGAAGCCGATGCTGGCGTTGGCGGCCCTGGTCGAAGACACCTGCAAGGTGCTCAATATCAATCCGCCGATCTATCGCCGCCGCATGGATTTCTATCTGAACGATGCAGCGTTCGATTCGCGGCAAGCTCAAGCAGTTCTGGGCTGGCAGCCCAAGGTGGATCTTGCTGAGGGTTTTGCCGCAACGCTAAGCGCGTTGCGGCAAGAACGAGCCAGCGCCACCGTCAGCGCGGTGGCGCAAGCTTTTGCACTCTTCACATTGATCACGATGTTCGCGACCGACGCGTAATCGCTACTACTGAGGCAGTAGCGACTGATACACCATGCTCGCGAACTTCTCACGGAAGTCGGTGCCGTTCGGCATGAGCTGAATCATCAGCACGACGACCAGGCCCGAGGTGGGATCGACGCGATAGTTGGTGCCGTAAGCACCGCCCCACCCGAACGCGCCCGGCGCTTCCATGCCGTTGGCGCCGAAGCGTTCGACCGTCTCGAAGCCAAAACCGAATCCCATGTCGGGCTTGTTGTAGATGTCGCCGATTTGATTGGTGGTCATCAGCGCGACGCTGCGGGGTGAAAGAATCCGCGCGTTGCCGAGTGTGCCGCCATTGCGGAGTGCCTCGAGGAAGCGCGCATAGTCTGCGGCGGTCGAGAGCAGCCCGGCGCCGCCCGCGAAACTACGGCGAGGCCCGTCGACATAGTGGCCTTGCCCCTTAGCGTCGTTTGCGGAGCGCGCGATCTTGCCATTCGTGCCCGTGCCGTACACGGCGGCCAGCCGGCTGCGCTGATCCTTCGGCAGGAAGAAGTTCGTGTCCTTCATGCCCAGCGGCTGGGTGATGTTCTTGCGCAGATACTCATCCAGCGCCATGCCCGAGGCGCGCTCGACGACGCAGCCGAGAATGTCGGTGTTGTAGCCGTACACCCAGGCTTCGCCCGGCTGCGCGACGAACGGCAGCGAGCCGAGCCGCTCCATGGTCGTGCAGATCGGCTCATTCTTATCGGCCGTGTACCAGCCTATGCCCGCTGCGGGTCCGAGCCCCTTTTCCTTGTAGAGCTTGGCGATTTCCGGGTTGGTGCCGTAAGAGATGCCGGCCGTGTGAGTCAACAGGTCGCGCAATGTGATGGGCCGCTTCGCGGGCACGGCGCTGCCGTTCACCATTACCGTGGTCTTGGCGAATTCCGGAATGAACTTGCTGACGGGATCGGAGACCACGAGCTTGCCCTGTTCCTGCAATTGCAGGACGGCGGCGCTGGTGAGCGCTTTGGTCTGGGAGGCGATCCGGAAGATGGTGTCGGTGCTCATGCGCGTGCCGGCTTCCTTGTCGGCCCAGCCGGCGGCGTGCTGGTACACGGGCTGGCCGTTCTGCAGGATCAAGGCGACCGCGCCGGCGATCAGGTTCTCGTCCACATACTGTTGCATCAACGTATCGATGCGAGCCAGGCGCTCTTTGGAGATGCTGGTGGCGGCGCTGACCTGCGAGCGGGCGCCGTTGAGTGCGTTCCAGCTCTCTGTTTGCGGTGTTCCGGCGAAGGTGGCGCTGCTGAGCAGGGCTGCCAGCAATGTTGTCGTTATCAGTCGTGTGCGCATCGAAGGTCCTTGTGCTGCCCGAAAATGAACGGACCGCAATGATCCTACTAGTCGCATCTATAAAAAAAGGGCCATCCCTAAAAAAAGAGCCACCGCCGCGAGCCCCGCGACGATGGCTTCCGGGAAAACGAAGATTGTCAGTGGCCCAAATTCGTGTTGGCGTCCGGGCCTGGATTCACCAGAGGTTGGCAGTCGGCACAGTTACCGGCGCGGCACGACCGCGATGTCGAACACGCCGCCGGTGATAGGCGCGGTCGAGCCCGGCAGCGCCGCCGGCTGGCCGCGCCTGACGACCACCTTCTGCGTTCTGCCCAGGGGCAGGTTTGGATCGATCTGCGTCAGATCGATGGAGAACAGCAGGCGCGTGGTCTGGCCAACCAGGAAGTTGTTGCCGTAGGCGTCGGTGTAGATGTCGAAATCCGTGGTCGGCGACATGTTCAGGGCATTGCCGTACTCATCGACGAACGAGCCGATGGTCTGCAACAGGCCGGCGCCGGTGTTGGAGCTGCCGGTGGCGTTCTTACCGGAAATGGTGACGAGCGTGTCCAGGTCGTGATCGACCAGGTAGAACAACGTCGCGGTCGCGCCGTTGAAATTGTTGTTGTACGCGCCGCCGACGATCTCCGGATCCTTGCCGAAGTTCACGTCGCCCTGCGCATAAGTGAATCTGGTCTGGACCGCGGTCGTGTTCAAGTTGCCGCCGTTGGCGTCGTTCACGACTGCGATGTTCTGATCGTTGCTGCCAGTGATGCGCAATGCATTCAGCACCGGATTGAAATCGACCAACGCGCCGAAGCCGCCGCTGAAGCGCGGATTGACCTGGCTGACTTTGGTGCTCGCGCCGAAGTACCGCGACGCCAGGTTGATGGTGTACAAGCCGCCGCGATCGGTCAGGCCATACAGCTGACCGTCGGCCGGGCGGAAGTCGATGCCGATCAGATTGCCGCCGTCGGACACGTCGACGCGGCCGCCGCGCACATACGAAGTGGCGCCGGGCTTGAGGATGTACAGCGAGTTGTCGCTGGTCAGCGCATACAGGCTCGAGTTGGGCAGCGTAACGCCTTTCGCGACGCCGCTCGTCGGCACGACGCTGGTTTGCGTTTGCGCGTTGACCATCGTCACGCCGAGCAGCGTGGTGGCGACCGCCACTGCGGCCCATGCCGCTGAAGTTCTCGTCGATCTCATGACTTTCGACCTCTGGTGAATAAGGAGGGAGCGTGCGGTGCTCTCGATGCCAATATTCGGTAACGCAATAGAGGTCGGATGCAGTGTTACGTCGATGTTATTGACAACGTTTGTGCGTCGAAGTCATAAACGCGCTCCTCCTCCAGCGTTCAGATTGCGAGTCCGACGTCAGCCTGTTGTCAGCTTCGAGTCATCGTGGGGTCAGTCGAAGTTCGTCAGTGTGGCTGCCTGGGGAAGAATCATTTTTCGGAGGCCGTTGTGAGTTCAGTGTTCACGCGTCGGGAAGTTCTTCACGGCGGCATCGCCGCGGGCGTCGGAATTGCATTGAGCGGCGCGATCGCCGAGGCGGCGGACAGCTTGCCTGCGATCACCAAACCCATTCCTTCGACCGGCGAGAAGCTGCCGGTGGTTGGCCTTGGCACCAATCAATACAGCGTCACGGCGCCCGAAGAGCTCGCCGCGCGGCGCGAAGTGCTCGAGAACTTCCCCAAGCTCGGCGCGAAAGTGATCGACACCGCGCGCGGCTATGGCGAATCCGAAGTCGTCATCGGCAAGCTGCTCAAGGAGCTGGGCAATCGCGATCAGATCTTCCTCGCGACCAAGACGCTGATTCGCGGCGAGCCGACCGCGGGCGATGGCGAACTGGAGCTGGCCTTTCAGCGCTTGCAGACCGATCGCATCGACCTGCTGCAGATTCATAACTTCAACGCCATCGA
This sequence comes from Peristeroidobacter agariperforans, assembly GCF_004138335.1. Taxonomy (GTDB): domain Bacteria; phylum Pseudomonadota; class Gammaproteobacteria; order Steroidobacterales; family Steroidobacteraceae; genus Steroidobacter; species Steroidobacter agariperforans. Next base: position 2,309,461 of record NZ_RYFW01000001.1, read on the forward strand.
CGTGCTGTTTCCGAAGCTGCAGGAATGGAAACAAGCCAAGAAGGTTCGTTACATCGGCATCACGACGTCCACCGACGATCAGTATCCGAAGGTGCTCGAGGCGCTCAACGAGCTGAAGCTCGACTTCTTGCAGGTCGACTATTCGATCGACAATCGCGGTTCGGAGGAAAAGATTCTGCCGCTCGCGAAGGAGAAGGGCGTGGCGGTGCTGACCAACGTGCCGCTAGGCGGCCGTCGCGGCAGCGTGCTGACGAAAGTTGCGGGCAAGCCGTTGCCGGCATGGGCGGCCGATTACGATGTGACCAGCTGGGCGCAGTTGTTCTTGAAGTACAACATCTCGCACCCGGCCGTGACCGCGGTGATCCCGGGGACGACCAAGATCACGCACCTGAAGGATAATCAGCTCGCCGGTCGCGGCCGCCTGCCGGATGCCGCCGGTCGCAAGAAGATCGAAGAGTTGTGGGCCAGCGTGTCGGGCTGACCTACTGCACGTGGGGTTGCAGCCAGCGTAGCAATCCCCCGAGATCCATCGCGCCGGACTGACGCGCGATCTCCCGGCCCTGCTTGAACACGATCAGGGTCGGGATACCTCGGATCCCAAAGCGCGCCGACAGTGACGGCTCGTCGTCGGAGTTGACCTTCGCGAAACGCGCCTTGGTCTGCAGGCGACGGGTCGCTTCTTCGAAATGCGGAGCCATCATCTTGCAGGGGCCGCACCAGGGCGCCCAAAAGTCCACGATCAGTGGCAGGTCGCTGCGGCTCAAGTGACGCTCGAACGCCGCGGCGGTCAGCGCCAGGGGATGGCCCTCGAACAGCCCGTGATGACATTTCGGACACTTCGGCCCCTGCTCGAGGCGGTCAGCCGGAATTCGCACAACGGAATCGCAATGGCCGCACACCAGATGGATGCTGGAGGCGGAGGCAGCGGTCGAGTCGCTCATGAGGTCTGATACCGGATCAGTCGGGTCACCCGGTTATGGGGACGACAAAAATCGCATACAAGCCCGCAACCGGGCCCGACTTCAAGCACAATACGCGCCTCCCCAGTTCTGAAGCATCCGTGGCCGGCCCGAATGGGCGGCGCATGACCGACAGCGCATGAAAGATCTCACACAAGGCTCCATCGCCGGGCACCTGGTCTCGCTTGCGGTGCCGACGGCGGCGGGCATGCTGTTCCAGACCCTGTATTACTTCGTCGATCTGTACTTCGTGGCCGCGTTGGGTGACGCGGCCGTCGCGGGCGTGAGCGCCGCCGGCAACGTCATGTTCATCGTGCTGGCTCTGACTCAAGTGCTCGGCGTCGGTACGGTGGCGCTGATCTCGCACGCGGTGGGGCGCAAGGATCAGCAGGATGCCAACCTGGTGTTCAACCAGTCGCTGGTCATCGCGGCCCTGTGCGGCTTGTTCGTCCTGGTCGTCGGCTACCTCATGGCCGAGCCTTACCTGCGCGCGGTCGCGGCGGACGAGGCGACGATCGAGGCCGGCAAAGCCTACTTGTATTGGTTCTTCCCGGGCCTGGCTCTGCAGTTCGCATTAGTTGCCATGTCCTCGGCATTGCGTGGCACGGGCATCGTCAAGCCAACCATGGTCGTGCAGGTGTTGACGGTGCTGCTCAACACCGCGCTCGCTCCGGTGCTCATCGCCGGCTGGGGCACGGGTTACGCCATGGGCGTCGCCGGTGCGGGCCTGGCGAGCACGATTTCGATTGCTGCCGGCGTGGTGCTGCTGTCTGTTTATTTCGGGCGGCTGGAGAAGTACGTTTCTTTTCATCCCGAGGAATGGCAGCCGCGCATCGCGGTATGGCGGCGCATGCTCAGCGTCGGCCTGCCGGCAGGCGGCGAGTTTGCGTTAATGTTTCTTTACACCGCGATCACTTACTGGGCGATTCGTGACTTCGGCGCGGCGGCTCAGGCCGGCTTCGGCATCGGCTCGCGCATCATGCAAGGCATCTTCATGCCGGCGATGGCGATTGCGTTCGTGGTCGCGCCGATCGCGGGCCAGAATTACGGGGCCAAGCGCATGGAGCGCGTGCGCGAGACCTTTCGTGTTGCCTCCGTGCAATGCGTGAGCATCATGCTGGCGATCATGGTGCTGTGCCAGTGGCGGCCGGAGGCGCTGGTGGCGTTCTTCTCCAAGGACCCCGAAGTGATCCGAGTCGGCGCGTTGTTCCTGCACCTGATCTCCTGGAACTTCGTGATGAGCGGGCTGATCTTCACCTGCTCGGGCTTGTTCCAGGCGCTGGGCAACACAGTGCCCGCGCTGCTCAGCTCGGCCTCGCGACTGCTGGTGTATGCCGCGCCGCTGATGTGGCTCACGTCGCAGCCGGGCTACCAGATCGAGCACGTCTGGTATCTGTCCATCGCAGCGAGTGCCTTGCAGGCGGTGATCAGCGTGACTTTGCTTCGGAAGCAGATGCGTCTGCAGCTTGGCTTACCTGCGACGCAGCCGGCGTAACACGCCAGATGCAATTGCCGACGTCGTCGGCAACCAGCAACGCACCCTCGCGGCTGACCGCCACTCCAACCGGTCGGCCGCGTGCTTCGCCCTTGGAGCCGATGAATCCGCCCAGGACCTCTTCGGGCATGCCGATCGGGCGGCCGTTCGCGAAAGAAACGAATATCACTTTGTAGCCGCTGCGCGGCTCGCGATTCCATGAGCCGTGCTGACCGATGAATGCGCCGTTGCGATACTTGTCCGGCAGCAGGTCGCCGTTGTAGAAGACCAGTCCCAGCGCAGCCGTGTGCGAGCCGAGCGCATAGTCCGGCACGATCGCTTTCTCGACCAGGTCCGGACGCTGCTCCTTGACGCGCTCATCGACGTTCTTGCCATAGTAGCTGTACGGCCAGCCGTAGAAGCCGCCGTCCTGAACTGACGTCAAATAATCGGGCACGAGGTTGTGCCCGATCTCATCGCGTTCGTTCACGACGGTCCATAGCAGGCCACTCTGCGGCTGCCAGTCCATGCCGTTCGGATTGCGCAGCCCCGACGCGAACACGCGTGTTTCGGCGGTGGCTCGATCGATCTCCCAAATCGCTGCGCGCTTCTCCTCGGCTTGAATGCCGTTCTCCGCGACGTTGCTGTTCGAGCCAACCGTGGCATACAACTTGTCGCCCTTCGGACTCGCGATCAGATTCTTGGTCCAGTGATGGTTCAACTCGCCGCCGGGCAGATCGACGAACTTCATGCCCCGCTGTTTGATCTCCTGGACACCCATCTCATACTTGAAGCGCAGCACCGCGTCGGTGTTCGCGACATAGAAATCGTTCCCCACCAGCGCCATGCCGAACGGAGAATTCAAGCCTTCGATGAATTTTGTGCGCAGCTCCGGCTTGCCATCGCTGTTGGCGTCGCGAAGTAACGTAAGGCGATTGGCACTCGGCACTTTCGCGCCCGCCTTCTTCATGGCCTTGTCTTGAAAATAGGCTTTGATGCCTTTGCTATCTTCCGGCCGCTCCGGCGCATTGGTCTCCGCAACGAGCACATCGCCATTCGGCAGCACATACAACCACCTCGGATGATCGAGCCCACACGCGAACCGAGAAACGGCGAGACCTTTCGCTGGTGTCGGCGCCTGGTCGGCGGCCCACGGCTTTGCTTCAGCAACGTTTACAGTGGGAATGAGAGATTTCTCTGGCGCGGGCAGCTCGGGGTTCGCGCCGTAGCCTTGGTCCTGCGTCATCTGGGTTGTGACTTCGGCAGCGTCCGTTGCAAAGGCCGTGGCGACGAGGGAAGCGGTGAATGATGCGGTCGCGGATGTTGTAGGAGTGCGCATGACAAGGGTCCCAGAGGAAGGGAGTTGTATGGGGAAGGGATGGGGTGGGGGAGGAGTTCCTAAGGCAACAGATCCATCCTCTCCGGACACCCATCATCCTTCCGTACCTAATTTGGACACCCCATCATCTTTTCGGACACCGGACACCGCACACCGATCGATTCCAAAGCTCCGGACTTTCTTAAGCTCCCAATTTTGGACACCCACCGACGTAAAGCGCCGATGCTGGCAGCCCATCGCTCCACGTCGATGAGCTGAGGGATAGTCATTGGTGCGGAGTTCGCGATTGAACTGAAGCGCGGGCGTGGCCGGAACTACGCTTGCTGTAGCCTCCGCGCCGCGTGGATCCCGCGTATCCAGGACTGGCCCAACTTTCTGGCGTGAGATTGCATGCGCTCGATGCGACCGATGGCGCGTCCGAAGAGATTGCCGCCCGAGCGCATCGTTCGCAGCCACGCCTCAGGCTCGATCTGCAATCGAGCGAGAACATGGGGCACATCCTGCCCTGTGGCGCCCCTCCTGCCAGCAGGACGCGTTCGGGCGCTCCAGTCCAGCAGTTGCAAGTAATCCTGGAACCTCATCGGAATGCTTGCAGCATTCGAATTGCCCGCCCCGCCAAAGGCAAGCAATGGCGGCTGCGCTGGTACCCGTGGCGGTTGTCTCTTCCGCGCCCGCGCCGCCTGTTCATGCCGAAGCTGTTGCAAACGTGCATAGATCGAAGTGAACTCGGACTCCTCAGGCGTCGTCGCGATGCCGGCACGTACTGGATTAAGATCGACATACGTTATGGCCGTCAACAAGCCGGTCTCATCGAGCAGCGCCTGCGATTTGAATCGGCCTTCCCAAAACCGACCAGTGCATTCATCCTCGGCATTGGCTCGCCGCGCCAGATATTCGTTCAAGCAACGCATGTACCAGCTGATATCGATCAGTCGCAGCCGCCAGCGCTCGATCAACTCTTCGGCGATCATTCGTTCCGCAGTGCTCGCGCGGCCATCGCGCCAACGCTGGATCAACGGTGGCATGCAGAAGAGCTGAGTCCACCTCGTCACGATCTCGTCATGGCTGAGGCGCGACATCCGCGTGCTATCCACTCGCAGCACGAGATGATAGTGATTGCTCATAATGGCGTACGCGCACAGGTCGATCGAGAACACGTCGGCGAGATAGCGCAGACGCTGCAAGACCCAAGCTTTGCGATGCGAGTAGTCCTTGCTTGCATAGGTGTCGTACCCCCAAAGCCAAGCGCGACGCACACATCGCGCGACGACGTGGTAGTACGGCGTATCCTCAAGGCAGATGAGCGATTTACGCGGATAGCCCATGACCCGCATCATCGAATGCGGGGTCATGTCGTAGATGCTGAATAACTGGGCATTTCGGCAAGTATTTAGAGAATAGGACCAGAATCGTACCTGGGGATCTGGACTGAGGCGGGCGTGGATGTCCAGGAAAAAAGCCAGCCGGGAAGAAATGTCAGGGCGGTCGGTTGGAAGCAGCCAATGGAAATAGATGGGTGTCCAAGTTCGGCCGTTCAAGTTCGGTCGGCTATCGCCCGAGTCATTCGCTAGTCGTCCGCGACGCCTCCGCGGAAAACGGCGGCCGGCAACTCCCTGTATCATGGTCGGTATGCCAGACCCCATCCAATTGATCGGTGAGCTGTTGAATAAAGTGTCCGCACAGGCGGATGTCCAAGAGAGCCCGGAGTGGTACCTGCGAAGCTACCTGGTCGACTACAAGCGCACGCTGCTGCGAAGGTGGTCGAGCCAGGAGATCGAGTTCGCGACGGAGGCGTTGATGCGCTTCTGCGCGCAAGCCCTGGACACCCACGGCGCGTTGTATCGAGAGTGCGCGGAGATTGCAGAGGAGGGAGCGAAGGTGGGTGTCCAACTGAAGGCAGGGGAGGGAGCGAAGGTGGGTGTCCAACTCAAGGCGGAAGGCCGCTGACGCCTGACATCCCCACCGCGCCGGCGGCTACAATGCCCGCCGCAACCAGCATCTGATCCCGCGGAGCTCATCCATGCCCATTTATCGCTACGGCGAGCGCGTTCCTTCCGTCCACGGAAGCGTGTTCGTTGCGCCCAACGCCAGTGTCATTGGCAGCGTCGTGCTGTCGGAAAACGTCAGCGTGTGGTTCGGAGCCACGATCCGAGGCGACAACGACGTCATCACCCTCGGTAAGAACTCCAATGTGCAGGAAGGTGCGGTACTCCACACCGACCCTGGCATCACACTGAACGTCGGGGAGAACGTTACGATCGGCCATCAGGCGATGCTGCACGGGTGCACGATCGGCGACGGTTCGCTCATCGGCATTCAGGCCGTCGTGCTCAACGGCGCAGTCATCGGCAAGGGATGTCTGGTCGGCGCGGGTGCCGTGGTCACCGAGAAGAAGGTGTTTCCCGACCGCTCATTGATTCTCGGCGCCCCCGCACGAGTGGCGCGCCAACTCACCGACGAGGACGTAGAGAACCTGATGAAAGCCGCTCAGGGTTATGCCGAGCGGCGAGCGCAGTTCCTCGTCAATCTCAAGGAGATTTGACGCCGCGGGTTGCGAGTTGATGGCGAAGGTGTGAGCGCACCGTCGGCCATTCGCTGGCGATGATGCTGTACACGCAGGTGTCTCGCAGGGTGCCGTCGCTCGAGCGCCGATGGTTGCGCAACACACCGTCGAGCTTTGCTCCGAGCCGTTCGATCGCGCGGCGGCTTTGATGATTGAAGAAGTGCGTACGGAACTCGACCGCGATGCAGTTGAGGTTCTCGAACGCATGCGTCAACAACATCAGCTTGCACTCGGTGTTGATCGCCGTGCGCTGAACTTGCTTGCGATACCAGGTGCTGCCGATTTCAACGCGGCGTGCTTCGGCGTCGATGTTCATGTAAGTCGTCATGCCGACCGCCTTGCCCGTGTCCGAGGCGACGATCGCGAACGGCAGCATCGTTCCCTTGCGCTGCTGCTCGAGGCGTTTCTCTATTTCGGACTTCATCTGCTCAGGCGAGGGAATGAAGGTGTACCACAGCCTCCACAGCTCCCCGTCCTGCACGGCCTCGACGAACTCATCGTGCCGGGCCAGGGTCAGCGGCTCGAGAAATACATGGTCCCCGTGCAAGGAAATCGGATCCGGCCAAGGCATAGCAGCGCCATCTGGTTTTGAATGAGTGCTGCTAGCTTAGCGCAAACGCGTCAGCTGGCGTGCAGCAGGCCGGCAGCGGGCGCGAGGATGCCGTTGAGCGGCCGGGGCTTGCCGATGGCGTAGCCCTGGCCGTATTGGACTTCCAGCTCGATCAGGCGCATGCAGATCTCGGGCGTCTCGACGTACTCGGCGATCGTTTCCATGCCCATCGCGCCGGCCAGCTGGGCGATGGCGCCGACCAGCGCTTGCGAGCGTTCGTTGTGCAGCAGGTCGCGGATGAACGAGCCGTCGATCTTCAGCGACGAGAACTGCAGATTCTTCAGGTGCGTGAGCGAGCTCAGGCCGGTGCCGAAATCGTCGAGCGCGAAACGGCAGCCGCGCGCGATGAGTGTGCTCATCAGCAGCTGAGCGTGCGCCATGTTGTTGATGGTGGCAGTCTCGGTCAGCTCGAAAGTGAGGCATTCGCCGCTCACGCCGTGCTCGTCCATCTGCAATTGCAGCCAGTCTAGGAAACCCTCGTCAGCGATCGTCGGGCCGGACAGGTTGATGGAAACGTGCAGCGGCCTGAAGCCAGGTCGCGCGCTGGCGCCTCGCAGATGTTTGAACACATCGGTGATGACGTAGCGATCGATCTGAGGCATCAACTGATAGCGCGCGGCCGACGACATGAAAGACGATGGCAGCACCAGGCGGCCTTTCTCGTCGATGATCCGCAGCAGCATCTCGTAGCGGTGCACCGAGTCGCGGGTCAATAGCGACGCGATCGGCTGGCCGAAGATCTGATATCGGCCTTCCTCGAGTGCGCTGCGCAGCCGGCCGACGATGGAAATGTCATCGCGCCGGCGAATGATGCTGGTGTCCGAAATCTCGTAGACCTCTACCCGATTGCGCCCCCGTTCCTTGGCGGCTTTGCAGGCGGCTTCGGCGCCGGCAAGCGAGTGGTCGAAGCTGCGCTCGCCATTCGTCAACGCCGCTGCGCCAAAGCTGATCGACAGCGGAATCGAGTCGTCGCCAACAATGAGCGAGCGTGCCTGCACCGCTTCGCGAAGTCGCGCGGCGATCTTTTGCGCCTGGGGCAGTGGGCAGTCGGGCAGGAAGATGGTGAAGCGATCGCCGGACAAACGGCTGAGCACCGCGTCTTCGTTTGCAAGCGCTGCGGCCAGAGCATTCGCGACGACTGCGATGGCGCGGTCGCCCGCTTCGAAGCCGAACATGTCGTTGACGACGTGCAGCTGATCGATGTCGCCATAGAGCACGCTGGAGTTGGCGCGCTCGCCGAGGGATCTCGAGCGCCAATCGACCAGCTTTTCGATGCCGGCGCGCGCGATCAGCCCAGTGACAGGATCGGCGGGGAGAGACAACAAGCGTGCGAGCTGAAGGCTCAGCTGTGCTCCCTTCTTCAGATCGTCTTGCTCGAAGGAGTCCTGCGTGGCGAGGCGATACATCATCGCGATGCCGGACAGCTCGCCGGACGACTCGAACACCGGCGCCACCAGGAAACGTCCGATCATCGGCCCGCCATTCTCGTAACGGACGCGGTTGCGAATCACCGGAGCGTTGGTCTCGCGGATCTGCGCCAGGAACGTATCGGCAATCCCGCGCAGCATCTGTTCCACTTCACGCGCGTCGTCGCTGCGGCAATGGAAATGGAATTCATCGCGCGTAGGAGAAGCGAATGCGACCGCATGGCAGCCGATGCGTCGCTGCGCTTCGATCAGAAACTGGCGGAGGGTACTGGCTGCCGAGTCCATAGACGAATCCAGGGAATACGGCAAATGTAAGTTGACGGCTGACCGTGCGGTGAGAAGCCGTTCGCAAACGACTCAGCAGGCAGCAGGAAATCGTGTCATGCGGCGCAGCGCCCGGCGCCTGCGAGGCGGACGATGTGACCCAGGTCACACGCCCGCCTCTTAGGGGAAAACATCAATCGCGAATGAAGATGGTCGCCGGCTGCTCGAGCTTTTCTTTCAGCGCCTGGATGGACTCGGCAGCGTCGTAGCCGTCGATGAAGCGGTGATCGAACGAGGAGGACAGGTTCATCATCAAGCGAACCGCGATCTCGCCATTGACGATCATGGGCCGTTCCACCGCCTTGTTGATGCCGACGATTGCCACTTCAGGCGCGTTGATGATCGGCGTCGAGACGATGCCGCCGAGCTTGCCGAGGCTGGTGATCGTGATCGTCGAACCCTGCAGCTCGTTGCGGCTCGCGGTGCCTTCGCGCGCAGCGGTGGTGACACGGCGGATCTCGGCCGCGAGCTCTTTGAGAGACAGCGATTCGGCATGCTTCACGACCGGCACCTTCAGGCCATCGTTGGTCTGAGTGGCGACACCGATGTGCACGCCATCGTGACGCACGAGAACGTTGCGCTCGGAGTCGTAACGCGAGTTCACTTTCGGGAACTGCTCGACGACCCGCACCAGCGCCATCGCGAGGAACGGCAGGTAGGTGTAGGAGGGCGAACCCTTCGGCAGCTGCGAGTTCAGATGTTTGCGCAGCCGCTCCAGCTCCGTCATGTCGACTTCTTCGACATATGCGAAGTGCGGAATGTTTCTCTTCGAATCCGCCACGCGTTGCGCGCTCACGCGACGCACGCCGAGAATGCGGATCTCTTCGGTGCCCGTGCGCACCTGGCGTCCACTCGGCGTAGATGCCGCAGCAGGCGCTTTGCCGGCCTGACGATCGTTGATCGCGGCTTCCAGATCCTGGCGCTGGATGCGGCCATCGCGGCCACTGCCGCTGACGGTCGTGAGATCGATGCCGGCGAGCTTGGCGCGTGCGCGCGTCGCAGGCGATGCCATCACTCGGCCGCCTGAGGGCTTGGCTGCAGCCGTCGCAGCCACGGAGCCATTGTTCGCAGCGGCGGGCGTCTTCTTGGGTGCGTTTGAAGCGGCGGGCGCAGATTGAGTCGGAGCAGCGGCCGGCGCACTTTCAGTTGCAGCAGCTCCCGCATCCGTTTCCAGCACGAGCAACTCGGCGCCGACGGCGATTTGATCGCCCGGCTGGCCGCCGAGCGAAACCACTTTGCCGCTGACCGGTGCGGGCATCTCGATGACGGCCTTGTCGGTGGACATTTCCACCATCGGATCGTCTTCGGCGATCTGGTCGCCGACCTTGACCTTCCAGGCCACGATTTCGGAAGAGGTCGTACCTTCGCCGAGATCCGGCAGTTTCACCACATGACGGCTCATGACGCCTCCATCGTTGCTTTAATGGCGGCAATGACGCGCGCCTGGCCAGGGAAATATTCCCACTCGAACGCGTGCGGATATGGCGTGTCCCAACCGGCGACGCGCAGGACCGGCGCTTCCAGGTGCCAGAAACATTCTTCCTGAATGGTCGAGAGGACCTCGGCGCCGAAGCCGGCGAAGCGCGTTGCCTCGTGCGCGACGATGCAGCGGCCAGTCTTCTTCACCGAATTGACGATGGTTTCCACATCCAGCGGCACGATCGAGCGCAGGTCGATGACCTCCGCATCGACGCCGGCCTTTTCAGCGGCGGCGAGGCAGACGTGCACCATCGTGCCGTAGGTGATGATGGTGAGCTTGCTGCCCGGGCGGACGATGTCGGCGACGCCGAGCTCGACGCGATAATGGCCTTCCGGCACGTCGCCACGAGCGTGCGAGTTCCAACCCACTGCTGGCTTGTTCGGATCGCCATCGAAGGGGCCGTTATAAAGTCGCTTGGGCTCCAGGAAGATCACCGGGTCGTCTTCTTCGATGGACGCGATCAACAACCCTTTGGCGTCGTACGGATTGGACGGCATCACGACCTTCAAGCCGGACACGTGCGCGAACAACGCTTCCGGGCTCTGCGAGTGAGTCTGGCCGCCGCGAATGCCGCCGCCGCACGGCGTACGGATCGTCACCGGCGCGCAGAAGTCGCCGCCGCTGCGATACCGAATGCGCGCAAGCTCGCTGACGATCTGGTCGTAGGCCGGATAGATGTAATCGGCGAACTGAATTTCCGCGACGGGGCGCAATCCGTTGATGCTCATGCCGATGGCCGTGGCGACGATGCCGCCCTCGGCGATCGGCGAGTCGAGCACGCGATGCTCGCCGTACTTGCGTTGCAGTCCTTCGGTCGCACGGAACACGCCGCCGAAGTAGCCTACGTCTTCACCCATCAACACGACGCCCGGATCGCGCGCCATCATCACATCCATGGCGGAGTTGAGCGCCTGGATCATATTCATCTGAGTCATTTCTGCGCGCGCTCCTTCAGTTCCTGCGCCAGCTGCATGCGCTGGCGTGCCAGGCTCGGCGTCTCTTCTTTGAACACATCCTGGAACATGATTGCCGGATCGAGCTGCGGACCGTCGGTGAGCGTGCCGTAGGTGTTGGCCTCCTTCCACGCCTGGTTGACGTGCTCCTCGCATTCCTGCGCGAGCGCCTTTTCCTGTTCGTCGGACCACGCGCCGAGTGAGCGCAGATGGGCTTGCAAACGTGCGACCGGATCGCCGAGCGGCCAACTCTTCTCTTCGTCCTTGGGGCGATAGCGCGACGGATCGTCGCTGGTCGAGTGAGGCGCGGCACGGTAGGTGACGAGCTCGATCAATGTCGGGCCGGCGCCAGTGCGCGCGCGCTCGGCGGCCCATTGAGTCACCGCATAGACGGCGAGGAAGTCGTTGCCATCGACGCGAATGCCGGGCATGCCGTAGCCCGGACCGCGCGAAGCAAACGAACGGCCTTCACCGCCAGCAAACGTTTGGAACGTGGAGATGGCCCACTGATTGTTCACGACGTTGAGGATGACGGGCGCTTTGTAGATCTGCGCGAACAGCAATGCGTAATGGAAATCCGCTTCAGCGGTGCTGCCATCGCCGAGCCACGTCGCGCAGATACGGTCCTCGCCTTTGATGGCCGAGGCCATTGCCCAGCCCACCGCCTGCGGGAACTGAGTGGCGAGATTGCCGGAGATCGAAAACAGATTGCTTTCGACCGAGTGATACATCACCGGCAGCTGGCGGCCTTTGCACATGTCGCGGGTGTTGGACAGCAGCTGGCACATCAGATCGACGATCTTCAGACCGCGCGAGATGTGCAGGCCCTGGTTGCGATACGCAGGAAACATCATGTCGCTGGGCTTCAGCGCCATGTTGGCGGCCACCGAGACCGCTTCTTCACCGGTGGATTTCATGTAGAACGTGATCTTGCCGCCGCGCTGGGCGCGATGCATGCGGTCATCGAACGCGCGCGTCAGCATCATGTGACGCAGGCCGAGCTCGAGATCGGCCGCGGCGAGGTGCGGATTCCAGGGGCCGACCGCGCGATGGTTGTCATCGAGCACGCGAACCATTTCCCGGGAGAGAAATTCGGTTTCGTTCAACGGCGCGTTCGGATCGGGCCGGGCAGCCGTGCCCGCCGGAGAAACCGCGACATAACTGAAGTCCGGTTTCTCGCCGGGACGAGCCGGCGGTCTCGGAACGTGCAAACGGGATCGCATCATCGGGCCTCCGCAAGCAGCTGACGAGCCATCTCGTCCGCCAGCTCGCTGGTGGGACGATTGGTCGCGCTGGAACGCGCAAAAATTTCGGTGAGTCGAACGGGAATCCGGTGGATTTCGGCGAGGATGGAGTCGGCCGTCGCGCCGCCCAGATATTCACGACCAACGCTGATGATGCCACCCGCGTTGATCACATAGTCAGGGGCGTACAGCACGCCGGCCGAGTGCAGGCGTGCGCCGTCTTGCGCCGTCGCGAGCTGATTGTTCGCGGCGCCGGCAATGATCGGCGTCTGCAATTTCGGGATGGTGTTGGCGTCGAAGACCGAGCCCAAAGCGCAGGGGGCGATCACATCGGCGCGCTCGAACAGCACCCGATCCGGGCTGGACACGACAGCGTCGAATTGCGCCGCGGCCTTTTGAGTCACCGCTTCGCGAACATCGGCGACGCGCAGTTTCGCGCCGTCCGCCGCGAGCAGCTTGCACAGCTCGTAGCCCACGCCGCCCAAGCCTTGCACTGCAATGGTCAAGCCGCGCAGCTCGTCCTTCTTCAGTCTGAATTTCACCGCTGCCTTGATGCCGAGGTATACACCGAGCGCCGTCTTCGGGCTGGGATTGCCGTCCGACGTCACTGCGGTCCGCGGCAATCCGCTCACGTAACGCGTCTGGACAGCCACGATTTCCATGTCGGCGACCGACGCGCCGACATCCTCGGCGGTGATGTATTGGCCCTGCAGCGAATCGACGAACCGGCCGAAGGCTTCGAGCATTGCCGGCGTTTTCGGCCGGTGGGTGTCCAGCATCACGACGGCCTTGCCGCCGCCGAGCGGCAAGCCCGCCATCGCGTTCTTGTAGCGCATACCGCGCGACAGACGCAGGGCATCGGCCACGGCGTCGTGCGTGGAGTTGTAGTGCCAGAAGCGGCAGCCGCCGGCGGCGGGGCCTCTGGCCGAAGAATGGACAGCCACGATGGCGTGTAAGCCAGTGGCAGCATCGTGCGCAAAGACCACGCGCTCGTGCTGGTCGAACGAAGGATGGTCGAACATTGCTGTCAGAAGGTTCGCTGGAGTTATGGTGGTAGCGAAGCGGGTGCTGGTCCGCTCCGCCTGTCCCGAAGCATATTGCGCTACGATACCGAGTGTTTAGCAGTAAAGTCTGCCAAACGAGCGGCCCAGAACAGCAGGAGTTACTGGATATTCATGAGCAGCAATCCACCGAGTCGTGAACTGGATCGCGTCGACCGCCAGCTTTTGTCGCTATTGCAGGCCGACGGACGGCTGACCGTCGCGGAACTCGCACGCACCGTCAATCTCACGCTGACGCCGTGTATCGAGCGCGTGCGCCGCTTGGAGCGTGAAGGTTTTATCGACGGCTATTACGCGCACCTGAACTCGAAGCGACTCGGGCAGAGCATGCTGGCGTTCACCGAAGTCACGCTCGATCACGCCACGCAGGACGTATTTCAACGCTTCAAGGAAGCCGTGCAGCTGGTGGAAGAGATCGTCGAGTGCCACATGGTCGCAGGCGGCTTCGACTATCTGATCAAGACGCGCGTGCAGGACATGGATGAGTATCGGCGCGTGCTCGGCGACAAGATCGTCAACGTGCGCGGCGTACGTCACACGCAAACATATTTCGTGCTGGAAGAAGTGAAGTCCACGCACGCGGTTCGAGTGCGGGTCAGTGATGCCGGTCGGGCGGGAGCCGCGGCGCCCAAGCGCCGACGTGCCAGATCCTGAGTGAAAGAGAAGACCCTCGCCCGGCCCCATCGCTGCGAAGGAGGAGCTGCCGCGCTAGGGGGAACTGGGCGCGGTGACCTGCTTACTCTCGCCACTACATAGGCTTCATCCATGCGGGCGAGGGTCTCTCTAAGGCGAGAGATCGTGGTGGGTGTCCATGTGAGCCCTGGTGCGTGTCCATATAGCCCTCCATATGGCCCCGGTGATGTAAGCCCCCCGCTCCCTGGTGGGTGTCCATGATGAGCCGTGTCCATAATGAGCCCCCATGAGCTGGTGGGTGTCCATGTGAGCCCTGCCAGCTGGTGGGTGTCCATGTGAGCCCTGCCATGTGAGCCCTGGTGGGTGTCCATAATGCCCGGTGGGTGTCCATAATGCCCATCGCGCAGAGCGCGCCGTCGACGTGAAAAATGCGGGGGATGGGCGCAGGATAGCGATCCCCCGACCGGAGCCTGCCCATGACTCGAGCCGATTCGCCTGATCTGCAAGCGTTGGAGGATGCGAGCCGGGCGCTGCGCGGGTTGTTGGGAGTGGTGATCGCGGTCGAGCGCAAGTTCGGCAGTCAGCAGTCGCCGTTGGCCCTGTTGCGTCAGATCACGGAGGATCCGCAATGGGAGTGGCTGCGGCCGCTGTATCAGTTGATCGCCGACGTCGATCACGCCCTGCACGAGGGCGATCTGCCCGTGTCCGAAATCGCGGCGATCGGGGCCCATGCGGTTGCACTGCTGTCGGGGGTCGGGGCGCCGGTCGAACAGGCCTTTCTGGAGCGCTATCGCGCGCTGTTACAAACCGACCCCGAAGTGGCCATCGCGCATTCCACCGCCTTGCAGGCGATTCGCAAATTGCCGCCCGAAGCCGATAGCGAAGCGGAGCGTCTGCACGCCCGTCATCAATGGGCCATGCGTTGCAAGCATCGCCGGCACGGCCAATAGAAACTCCAGGCTCGTTCATCGTTCGCGGTTATGTTGCAACAGCCGGGGACGGGCGCTAACTTTTGCGCAATCGCAGTGGGCGATCGGCGACAGCGCGCGTGAACGTTGACATCGCGGCAGAGTTGCCGAAAGTTCGCCGGCCGACGACTGGCGTTGCGAGGCCGATAATCGGTCGAAAAGACGGCTGACGCAGCCTCGCCGGGCGCGGTGCTATCAGGTTTCCGCTGTCATGGACAGTGTCTGCTCGTGGAGGCACTTTTCAAGCAGTCAGCCCTAGTGCAATGTGTCCCCCCCGGAATCGAAACGCGGGATTACAAAAGTCCGGGATGAATCGTTGCTTTGGTTTTTGCACGGAAGTAAGCGCTAACTACTATGTCCAGCCGTCTGGAGAATGCTCTGATGCTGCTCGGGCTGGAGTCAGCCGACGATCCTGCCACGTTATGGCAAAACTATACGGATCGTCTGGCGGTTCTCCAGCACAAGCTCATCAACGCTGAAACTCCGGCAGCCCAGGAATCGGCCCAACAGGATCTGGCCCGACTGGTCGCTGCCTATCAGACTGCGCGCAGCGCCACCGAGCCTGCGACCCGCCAGGTCAATCGCGAAGCCGTCACCATGATGCGCATGGATGACGTGGCCGAGCCGGAAACTCAGGTTCATCAGGGCTCGAATGTCGTCATCGGCCCGGGCGTCGTGCTCCAGGGGCGTTATGAGATTCAGGCAGTGCTCGGCGATGGCGGCATGGGTCGCGTGTTTGCGGCTCGGGATCGTCTGAAGGACGAAGAAGTCGCGATCAAGGTGCTGCGCAACGAGTTGCTGTCGAGCAATGCCGCTCGCACTCGTTTCCTGTCCGAAGCCAAGGTTTCCTGCAAGCTCGCTCATCCAAACATCGTCCGCGTGTTCGACGTGGGCGTGGCCAGCGGCCGCTACTTCTTCACGATGGAGCGTCTGCGCGGCGTGAGCTTGCGTCGTCGCATGCAGTCGCAGCTCGCGACCGGCAAGCCGTTCCCCGTCGAAGAAGCGACCGCGATCGGCGAGCAGTTGCTCGAAGCGCTGCGCCATGCGCATCGTTTCATCGTTCATCGCGATCTCAAGCCCGAGAACGTGTGGATCGACAGCAGCGGCGTCGTGAAGCTGATGGACTTCGGCATCGCGCGGGCCTATCAGAACAATGAGCTGACCCGCACCGGCATGAACCTGGGCACCGCCTATTACATGGCGCCCGAACAGCACGCCGATGCGAAGGAAGTCGACTGGCGTGCCGATCAATACGCGTTCGGCGTGCTCATGTATGAATTGTTGACTGGCCGCGTGCCCATGGGCGCCGTGCAGCCGATCGAACAGGTCCGTCGCGACATTCCGCGTCAGATCGCTCGCGCCATCATGCGAGCGATGTCACCACGCGCGGATGCTCGCTTCGAATCGCTGCGTGAATTGCAGAGTCGCATCGTCGCGCGCCGCGAGGACGACGCGGCTGGCGCAATCTTCAACGCCTTCGGTCGCTCGATCGCGCTGGGCACGGTTGCCGGGGCGCTGTTCGCCTACTTCGACAGTTTGAGCATCGGGCGCATTCATGAATGGATGTATCCCTCCGGCATTGCGGTCGGCATAGGCACGGCGTTGATGGTGGAGTTTTGCGAGACGTTCTTCCGCTCGCGCTATCGCAGCCACGTCATAGCGGCGTTCATCGCGACCGTGATGTGGATCGGACTGGTGTTGGTCGTCGCGCAGAAGTTGTCCGGCCTCAGCAATGGCCTGGTGATGATGTTGTGCGGCTCGGTCTGGGCCAGCAGCATGGATTACGTAACGCGTCGCTGGCGGATAGCCGCCGGCAGGTTCAGGTTCGAGGTGTCATTCATAGGCGCCGTGTTCGGTACGCTGCTGGGGCTGGCGCTGCTGGTGCAGGCCGATCACGTGACCGATCGCAATTATCTGTACAGCGCGCTCAGCGGCATCCTGCCCGGCATGATCATCGCGATGGCGTCGCTGCGCCGTCGCCTGTGGCGCAGGACCGATTCGCCGTTCTCGCGAGTGTTATCGCTCGCACGCGACTGAAGCAATTACCTCGCTGCGCCGGCCGTTCCATACAGCGCGGCTGCCAATCTCTCCGCCACGTCCGCGCCCAGATAGCGAATCCTGATTCCCGCCGTCATCGCGCTGGCGCCGGCAGTATCGACGTAGATGCTCGCCATGCGACTGCGTCGATCGAACGGCGTCGCTTCGATGCTCAGGGTCTGCACTCGATTGCGTGGCACGATGGACAGCCGGCGATTCAGCCATCCAGATCGAAACAGCACAGCGTCTCGCGCCAGCGCCCAACGAGTGTTCTTCACGTACAAATGAGCGTGCATCCAGGCCAGTGGAATGCAGCCAAGCACGATGACGATCGCGCCGGCATTCAGGTACCAGATGGCAGGTGCGGTCACGATCACAACGGACCACAGCAGCGCTTTGCGAAAGATGCGGCCTCGTGCGCCGGGTGCGAGCGGTTGCCAGTCGGGTTCGGCGTTCAGATCCAGCATCGGTAGAGCCGCGGCGATCAGTGCGGGGGCAGCGTCTGCCGGGCAAACGGGTGCGAGCCATCGTGTCTTGCTACGTGAATTGTCGCCGTTGCCCTCGCCAACGCCGCTGTCGCCGGCGAGATCCACGTTCAGCGACACGCGCTTGAACCAGCGGTGCAGCAACGATTCGTTCTGATGGACGGCCTGAATTCGCCGCGTTCGCAGGGTCAGGGCCACGCGCGTGAAGAGCCCGTAACGAGCGCGCAGATCGCCGGCCAACCGAGTCAATCTGAAATCGTAGAAGGTGACGATCGCCAGGATCACCGACAGGATGCGGACGGCGATCAGGGCGCCCAGGATCGTGAGAATGCCCAGCCCGATCTGCACCACCAGGCCGAGTGCCGCGACTCCGGCCGCCGAGGACGAGCGCAGCAGCCGATCGAACAATTCTTCGTTGATCACGAACACGCCCGCCTCGTGCAGCACGCCGAAGGCAGCCGCGACCAGGATCATTCCGCGATTGTCGATCAGTCCGTGACGCACGAGCTCGCCGATATCCAAGTGAAGCAGTGTGTCTTCGGCGGGCGCTGCAACCGCCTGCTCGGCGGGTTTGCCTTCTGAGAAGACTCGTTCGCGCATGTCTTGCACAGCGGCCAGATCGAGTACGCTGATCAGCGCTTCCGGTTTGCCGCCGGTGGATGTCTGCACGCGCACTTCGGCGACGCCGAGCAGGCGATGTAACAAGCGACGTTCCGTGTCGATGTTTTCGATGCGTGCGTACTCGATGTAGCGCGTATTGAGGAAGATCATTCCTTCGCGAACGACCAGGCCGGTCGGGCTGAAACCATAGCGGAAGGTGAGTTGGACCCACACGGCGCGGATCGCGACGAACGCGACGATGGCGGGCACGATCCAGGGGCCGAACGGCCCCGGCGTGTCATCGCGCACGTTGAAGAAGAGCAGGGCGATCAGCGGCAGCACCATTTGTTTGATCGCGGTGCTCAAGCCGAACACCCATGACAGCGGGTGCAGCCGAAGCGTCGGCTGAAAGTTGCTGTCAGACGCCACTGCCGGCTCCTTCGGCGAGCAACGCGTCGCGCAGAGCGAGGGCGTCTTCGTGCCGCAATCCGGGCAGCTCGATCATTGTGTGCCTGCTACCGGCTGTGTACATCTTCAGTGTGCCAATGCCGTACCGGCGTTCGAGCGGCCCTTGCGAGACATCGGTGTGTTGTATGCGAACGCGCGGGAGTGCAACGCGCGACCGCCAGATCACGCCCCTTTCGATCGCAATGCCCGTTTCGTCGACACCGAAACGCAAGTGTCGATACGCAAGCGTTGGCCACCACCACGTCAGAAAGCCGCCGCCGAGGACGATCAGTGTCGGCGCGAGCGGCCACAGTAAAGGGATGGAGGGGCTGAGCGCGAACGCCGGAGCCGCGACAATCAAAGTCGCAATCGCCGCCTGCCAGCGCCAGACGCCGATGATTGCCGAGTCGACGTGTGAGAGCTGCAACGGCGCCATCCTGCGTGCGGAAGATGGGCGATTCTAACCCGGCGTGAGACTAAGCCCAGTTTTCTACCGCCAGCCCCTTGAAGGGCGCGAAGGCGCGCACGTTGTCGGTCACGAGCACGAGCTCGTTCATTTGCGCGATGGCGGCGATTTGACCATCGGCAAATGGCATTGGTGTGCCTAGCTCCCGCAGGCGCGCTTGCTCGATCGCGTGCAGTTTCGCCGCCAGATCATCATAGGGCAGTATCTCGAAGGTATTGATCACATCCGCGAGGTAGGCTTGCACAGCGTCGCGACGCTTCCCCGCTGGCAGGCACCTGCAGCCGAATTGCAGCTCATGCCAAACCGGCGCAGCGATCGCGCACTCGTCCGCGATCGTTGCGAGCTTCCGCATGACGCTGGGTGAAGGCGCTTTCATCATGGGCTGCGACACTACATTGGTGTCCAGCAAGTAGCGCAGCACGGCGCCGACTCAAAATTCGACTTTGCGTCCGGGGCTCCGATCGCGGAGCTTGCGAGCAAAATCCTGCTCCAAGCCTACTTCCGCGAGCGAATATTTCTTCAGGAATTTCTGATAGGCATCCTGAAATGTCGTGCGCTTGTTGTGCAGGCGTCGATATTCGGCGACTGAGATCATGACTGCGACTCCTTTGCCTCTGCGAGTTAATTCGACGGTCACGCCTGCCTCCACCTGCTCGAGAGGGTGGGCAGGTTGGCTCGGGCTTCGGCGATGGAATAGCCTTGCTCCATTCGCCGAATGTGCATCTAGATGTACATTAAATCAATCCGCATCCTGCAGCCGTTACTCCGGCGGTCGCGCGCGTAGAAAGCGAGCGAAGCGCGGAATGCCGCGGGCAGTCAGGCTGTGGTAGCTGTACGTGATCGAGCTGCCGAGAGGCGGTGGGTGACGGCGCTGCTCGTCGGTGAAGCCGGTGCCGATACGGAATTCGATGCCATCGACGGTGCGTACGAGCAGTGAGCCGAGCATGCCGAGATATTTGCCTTGGCCGGGCAGGTGCGCGATGACTCGTGCTTCGGCGTCTTGATAAGGTTTGAATTTCAACAGGTCGTCGTTGCGCTCGGCGCGATAGAGCGAATCTTCCTTGTGCAGCATCAGCCCCTCGCCGCCGGCCGCGGCGATGGTCTCCAATTGATGATGGAGTGCGGCGTCATCTGTAACGCGTGATTGTGTTGCTTCTCGTAGCCAGTCGATGTGAGTCGACGCGAGCAAAGATCGAAGCGTCTCGAGCCGCGCGCTGAAAATTCCACCGTGCGCTGGCAGATCGAAGACCATGAAGCGGATGTGACGCCAGGCGCTGTCGTCGGGATCGAGATCGCGAACGGTTGCGGTGACTTGCTCGAATCGCCCTCGGCCTGCCCAAAGTTCGCCATCGAGCGGTTCGGTGGGCCAATCGCGCGTGAACCATTCTGGGGCATGAATCGTATTGCCAGCGCGCGTGACCAGGTGAGTGCCGTCCCAATACGCGCGGACGCCGTCGTATTTCTCGCTGACCCAGTAGCGCGACAGGTCTACGTCCGCATCGTCATAGTCGTTGGCGAGTAAGAGCGGCGGCGGAGCTGCTTGCGCGAGAGCCGGTGCGACGAGCGTAGCTCCTGCGATGAGTGCAGCTGCCAGTTTGTGTGCGGCGTCCATGCCGCTATGTAAGCACCAAGGGCAGCGCCAAAAGCCTCGCATTTCCGGCTCACTCGCCACAAATTACCGATATGCGCGCAGCCTTACTCTGGTATGGACGCCGGTCCTGCCCAGCACAGCCCCCAACCGAAAAGCACTGAGATTCAAGCTCCGGCGCCCGCGATCGGCGGTAGTATCGGATTTGGTTGCCGGCTTCCGGCCGGCGCAGGAGGATGCATGAATCAGCAGCACGACCTGGTGATGCCAGTCACCGCGATCGATCACTCGCGCGGGCCCGCGCACGCGCCGGTCACCGTTGTCGAGTACGGCGATTTCGAATGTCCGACGTGCAAGCAGGCCGCGCCCTCGCTGAAGCTGTTGCTGAGCCGCTTTCCCGAGCAGGTACGGATCGTGTTCCGCCACTTCCCGCTCGAAGAGGTCCATCCGCACGCACTTTGTGCCGCGGAGGCCTCAGAGGTGGCGTCCGCGCAGGGCAAGTTCTGGGAGATGCACGACCTGCTGTTCGTCAATCAACTGCACCTGAAGTCCAATCAATTGCAGCACTATGCCGAGCAGCTGAATCTCGACATGGCGCGCTACACCGCCGAGATGGACGACGAGATCTACCGCCAGCGCATTCGCGAGCACATCGATGGCGGCCGGCGCAGCGGGGTACGTGGCACGCCCGGGATCTTCGTGAACGGCCAGATTCACGACGTGTCCGCCGGCATGCAGTCGCTGTTCGACAAAGTGGCCGCGCTCCTCGCCAAGTAACACGGTGCGGCCATGCCAAACGAGCTGTATGAAAAGCGCGCGGAGCAGATGTTTCCAAAGCTCACGAAGGCGCAGATCGCGCGCCTCGAGCCGCACGGCGTGCATCTGCCGACCACCAAAGGATTGGTATTGATCGAGCCGGGCGATCACGAGCGCAAGATGATCGTCGTGCTCGCCGGCAGCCTGAAGGTGACGGTGCCTGGCGTCGATGAGCAAGTGATCAGGCCGCTCGTCCCGGGGGACTTCGCTGGCGAGATGAGCACGCTGCGAGGCACGCCCGGGTTCGCGCGGGTCGAAGTGAGTGAAGCGGGCGAGGTGCTGGTCGTCACCGACAGCGATCTGCGCGTCGTCGTGCAAACAGATGCGGAACTCAGCGAGATCTTCATGCGCGCGTTCATCCTGCGCCGGATGGGATTGATCTCCTCGCCGAACAGCGCGATGACGCTGATTGGCTCGCGTTACTGCGGTCACACGTTGATGCTGCGCGAGTTCCTGGCCCGCAATGCGCATCCGCATTTTTATCTCGATGCCGAAGTGGATGCGGAAGCGGCGGGATTGTTGGAACGCGCCGGACTCACTGCGGGGGATGTTCCTGCGGTCATCGGTCGCGGGCGCGCCTTGCGCAAGGCGAGCTTGCGGCAGTTGGCGGAGTTCCTGGAGATCAATCCGGAAATCGATCCCGAGGCGATTCACGACGTGCTGGTCGTGGGCGCCGGCCCCGCTGGCCTGGCCGGTGCGGTGTATGCCGCGTCGGAAGGGCTGGACGTGCGGGTGATCGACAGCTTCGCTCCCGGCGGCCAGGCCGGCACCAGCTCACGCATCGAAAATTATCTGGGATTTCCAACGGGCATTACCGGCCAGGCACTGGCTGGTCGCGCGTTGGTGCAGTCACAGAAATTCGGCGCCAGGTTTCACGTCGCATGCGATGCCGTGGCGTTGCATTGCGACAGCTGGCCGTATCGGGTCGAGATGGCCGATGGCCGCATCGCGCGAGCTCGCACTGTGCTCATCGCGACGGGTGCGCAGTATCGCAAACCCGATCTGCCGAACCTGGATAAATATGCCGGTGTGGGCTTGTACTACGCGGCCACGCACCTGGAAGGCAAGATGTGCCAGAACGAGGAAATCATCGTGGTCGGCGGCGGCAACTCCGCAGGCCAGGCGGCGGTGTTTCTAGCAGGCGGCTGCCGGCACGTGCACATCCTGGTGCGTTCGGAAGGGCTTGCCGAGACGATGTCTCACTATCTGATCCGGCGTATTCAAGAGTCGCCCAATATCACTTTGCACACGCGCACGCAGATCGTCAGTCTGGAAGGCGAGCACGAGCTGGAGCATGTGACGTGGACCGACGCACGCACGGGCGAGCAGGAGCGGCGGCCCATCCGGCACGTGTTTCTAATGACAGGCGCCGCGCCGAACACCGAATGGCTGAAGGACTGCGTGAACCTCGATGACAAGGGGTTCGTGCGCACCGGCGCCGACCTGAGCAAGGACGAGCTGACGGCGGCGCGCTGGCCGTTGAGCCGCGCGCCGTACATCATGGAAACGAGCTTGCCCGGCGTGTTCGCCGTTGGCGATGTGCGCTCCGGCAGCGTAAAGCGTGTTGCTTCAGGTGTCGGTGAGGGCTCGATCTGCGTGCAGTTCGTGCACCGGGTGCTGAGGGAGCTGCCGGCCGTGTTCGGCTAGAACCAGTTGTAGTTGAAACTGATGCTGATGCGCTCGCCGACGACCGGATTCGCCGGCACCTCGTGGCGGAGCCAGCTCTCGAAGAGCACGACCTTGCCCGCTTCGGCGGGCACTACCGACCAGGCACGATTCGCCGGGCTCGCATCGGCCCGCCGCGGTGGCGCGGCCATGAATTTTTCCAGGCGCGGATCTTCGAACTTCAGGCCGGCACAACCTTTGGGAGTCTGCACGTAGTACGTGCCGCTGATGGTCGAGAGTGGGTGCAAGTGCATGCTGTGCGCGACCTGCTGCGGCATGATGTTCACCCAGCAGTCCGTCATTGCCAGCTCGCGACCGGTCATGTCGAGCTCGAGCGTTTTCACGAACGCGCTCACGTGCCGTCGCAGATATTTCTCCAGCTGCTGGAAGGTCGGCGACACCTGCTGCATGCGGTGCGCCGAGTGATACGACGTGTAACCGCCGGGATAGTTTTTCTCCGACCATTTCTGGCCGGCTTCATCGTCGAGCTGCAGTTGCAGACACTCGCGCAACAGTTGCTTGTTGAACTTGCGCCAATCGCTCCGCTGCAGCGGAGCGCTGTAAATATAGGTGGGAAAAAGGGTTTGAATCGGCATGGGCCGGGATTCTACCCGATGGGGTACCATGCCGGCCCATGAAAGCCATGATCGTCCCCGTCACGCCGTTTCAGCAGAACTGTTCCATCATCTGGGACGAGCACAGCAAGCGCGCGGCCGTCGTGGACCCGGGCGGAGATCTGGATCGGGTGTTGGCGGAAGTGGATCGCGAAGGCTTGCAGCTGGAGAAGATTCTGCTGACGCACGGCCACCTGGATCATGCGGCGGCGACGGCGGAGCTGGCGAAGCTGCGCAACCTGACGATCGAAGGGCCGCATCGGGACGATCAATTCTGGATCGAGCAGTTGCCCGAGGCGACACAGCGTTTCGGCTTTCCTCAGGCCGAGGTGTTTACGCCGGATCGCTGGCTGGAGCAGGGCGATCAGGTCACGGTTGGCGATGAGACGCTCGAGGTGCGGCATTGCCCCGGTCATACGCCCGGCCACGTGATCTTCTTTCATGCCAGACAGAAATTCGCCTGGGTCGGCGATGTAATTTTCGCCGGTTCGATCGGCCGCTCGGATTTTCCTCGCGGCGATCACGACACACTGGTCAAATCGATCCGCGAGAACCTCTTTCCGCTCGGCGACGACGTGCGCTTCGTCCCGGGCCACGGGCCGCTGTCCACGTTCGGGCAGGAACGCCAGACCAATCCGTTCGTGGCCGATCGCCGTTTCCGTTGATGGCTCGGGTTGAAATCGACGACAACATGGAAGCAGGCCCCCAACCCGGAGTGGGTTCGAAATTTTCGGTATCCTTACGGTTCGCCCAGTCCCGCGGGATGATTCAGGAGTCCGTGTGAAGCTCACCGTTCAAAAGAAACTCTGGCCGTTGCGCGAGCCTTTCGTCATCGCGCGCGGTTCGTACACGACCAGCGACGTCATCATCGTCGAATTGCAGGATGGGCCGCACTTGGGCCGCGGCGAAGCGGCGGGCGTCGATTATCACGGCGAAACGCCGGACTCGATGCTGGCGCAACTGGAGGCCGTTCGCAGCAAGATCGAAGCGGGTATCACGCGCGCCGAGTTGTTGAAATTGTTGCCCATCGGTGGCGCTCGCAACGCCGTGGATGCCGCGCTGTGGGACCTGGAAGCGAAGCGCACGGGGCGCCGCGCGTGGGATCTGGCGGGTGTCGGCAACACTCGCGAGATCGCGAGCGCCATGACCATCGGCATTCGTTCCATAGAAGGGTACGAGAAAGCCGCTCGCGGTCTGACGCACTATCGCTGGATCAAGGTCAAGGTGAACAAAGAGGACCCTCTGGCATGCGTCGCCGCGGTGCGCCGGGGTGCTCCGAATTCCCGTCTGATCGTCGATGCGAACCAGGCGTGGGACGTGCCGACGCTGTACTCCCTGGGCCCCAAGCTTGCGGAGTTGCGTGTGGACTTGCTGGAACAGCCGGTGAAAGTGGGGGGCGATGACGATCTCGTCGTCGGTCGCTCGCCGATTCCGGTGTGCGCAGATGAATCGATCGACACCATCGACGATCTGCCGCGCTTGAAGAGCCGCTATGAGTTCGTGAATATCAAGCTCGACAAGACCGGTGGACTGACGGCCGCGCTGGAGCTTGCAAACGCAGCCCGCGCTGAGGGCTTGCGATTGATGGTCGGCTGCATGGTCACCGGCTCTGTCGGCATGGCCCCAGGCATGGTGCTCGCGCAGTTGTGTGAAGTCGTGGATCTCGACGGTCCGCTGTTGCAGGCCGAAGATTGGGCGAATCCGATTCAGTACGACCGCACCGGTGTGATGTCCTGGCCGACACCGGCGCTGTGGGGTTAGCGGGGCTTCAGTAACGGCAGCTGTCAGGGCGATGGCGAGGGAGCGAAATGCTGAGAAAAATAATCGACGTCGCGGTGGCCGCGCTCTTGTTGCAATCGGCGAGCGGCGTGGCGTCAGCCGCGCCCGATGCTGTTTACTTCAATGCGAACGTGTGGACGGGCGATCCTCAGCAGCCGAAAGCTGAAGCGATCGCCATCGATGACGGCAGCATTGTCGCCGTCGGCAGCACCGCCGAGGTCCGCAAGCTCGCGGACGCAAAGACCCGCGCCATCGATCTGCAGGGTGCGTTCGTGGTGCCTGGCTTCATCGACAACCACGTGCATTTCATCAACGGGGGTATGGCGCTCGCGCAGGTCGATCTGCGTGACGCTGCGACTCGCGCGGAGTTCACGCAGCGAATCGCGCAAGCCGCGGCGAAAACGCCGAAGGGTCAATGGGTCAAGGATGGCAATTGGGATCACGAGCTGTGGGGCGGCGAGTTGCCGACGCGCGATTGGATCGATAAGGACACGGCCACTACGCCGGTGTTCATTTCGCGCCTCGATGGCCACATGGCGCTGGCGAACTCGCTGGTGCTGAAGCTCGCGGGCATCGACGAGAAAACCCCCGATCCCGAAGGCGGCACCATCGTTCGCGATAGGAATGGTCGGCCGACCGGCGTTCTGAAAGACAACGCGATGAACCTGGTCTCCAAGGCGATTCCGCCGCTTTCGGATCAGGAACTGGCGGCAGGGCTGGAGAGTGCAATGGAGCACGCCGTGGCTCGCGGAGTGACGCAGGTGCACGACATGGGCGGCATCGAAGACTGGCGAGTGATCGAGCTGTATCGACGCGCCAGGGCGAGCGACAAACTGCGCCTGCGCATTTATTCCTTTGCGCCGCTGGCCGATTGGCAGAAGGCAGCCGAATACAAGAAGCGCAACGGCTCGGGCGATGCGTGGCTGCGTTGGGGCGGATTGAAGGGTTTTGTCGACGGCTCGCTCGGCTCGACCACCGCCTGGTTTCACAAGCCTTATGACGATGCACCGAACACTACCGGCCTGACGATGGTGGATCCCGAGCAACTGCGCGCGGCGATCACGGCTGCCAACCAGGCGGGTCTGCACGTCGCAGTGCATGCGATCGGCGACCGCGCGAACGATTGGCTGCTCGACGCGTTCGAGAAAGTGGAGCAGGTTGGGCCGAAGAAGGATTGGCGCTTCCGCATCGAGCACGCTCAGCACCTCACGCCGGCCGCCATCGAACGATTCGGGCCGCTGGGCGTGGTTCCGTCCATGCAGCCCGCACACGCGATCGACGATGGTCGCTGGGCGGAGAAGCGCATCGGTGCAGAACGGCTCAAGGGCACTTATGCGTTTCGTTCTCTGATCGGCTCCGGCGCGCATCTCACATTCGGATCCGACTGGCCGGTGGCGCCGCTCGATCCGCTGACGGGTATTTATGCGGCCGTCACGCGGCGCACGGCCGACGGCGCAAATCCGAATGGCTGGCTGCCGCAGCAGAAGATCACTGTTGCGGAGGCGCTGCGCGCATACACGGCCGAAAACGCTTGGGCAGGATTTCAGGAAGGCAAGGTCGGCGTGTTGAAGCAGGGCGCCCTGGCCGATTTTGCCGTGCTGTCGAAGGATTTGTTTGCCGTGCCGGCGACGCAGATCATCAACGTGAAGGTCGTGCGCACCGTGGTCGGTGGGCGCGAAATGTACCTCGCGCGCTAGCTCAACTGCTCAACGGCGCGCAAGGCGTCTTCTAACTTGCGCGTCCAGGTCTCGACCCCGTCAGGATCGTCAATCAGATCGTTGCGGATCTCGATGAGCACGGCCGGATTGTCCAGCTGGTCGCCGTACACGACCAACGCATAGTCGGCATCGGCGCTCACGCCATAAGGAACATTGGCGCCGACGTTGAGCAGCGGATCCCGGCTGAGTTGAGCGATCAGGGCCTGTCCGAGTAACGCAGCTTTGTCGAACAACACGCCCGCGTGCCACGCACGGTGCTGCCCCAGGTAAACGGGCGTGAAGCTGTGGACCGCAATCAGCACGTTGCGACGGCCGTCGGCGCTGCGCGTTTCGAGGTGCTGGCGGAGACGATCCTGAAAAGGATGAAACATCAACCGGCGACGCCGTTCCTTCTCCGCCGCATCCAGCGAGAGGTTTCCAGGAATGGCCGTGGCTTCCGAGCGCAGTGGGATGCTGTCGGCTACGTGCAGCGGACGGTTCAGATCGATCAGCAGTCTGGAATAGCCGCCGAGGAACGCCGACGCATCGAGGCGCTTCGATAAAGCACGTGTGACATCGGCCGCGCCGATGTCCCAGGCGATATGACGGGTCAGTTCTCTGTCGTCCAGTCCGAGTTTGTTGTACTCCGCTGGGATATGATTGGAGGCGTGCTCGCAGATCAGCACGAACGGCGAGCGGCCCCGCTCATTGAGGACATCAACGGCGGCGGGCCAGTCATTCGTGGCGTCTTGGAACAGCATCGATAAACCATCTCTCGAGCAACCGGGCGGCGATAGTGCCACATATGCAACATATGCAACGCGCAATGGCTTGCGCGAGGCGCTGGCGCTGACCAAAGTAGGTGCAGCGGAAGTGTGGAATATGCGCCAATGCGTACCCCGGCAATTCTGTCCGGGAATGCGTAAGACCCCTTGGAGTCAGCATGGACGAACGCGCCCTAGCCCCCGTTGTGCCTTCCGAATTCGTCGGCGCCGGCGAAAGTTCAACAGCAACCGCTGCGAAAGAAGTTGCGCTGACCCGGGCGGGGGCGTTGCGTCTGGATGCCATCGATCTGTTGCGCGGCCTGGTGATCGTGTTGATGGTGCTCGATCATGTTCGTGATTACGTGCATGCGCCGGCAATGGTTTTCAACCCGACCGATCTGACTCAGACCAGTCCGCTGCTGTTCATGACGCGTTGGGTTACCCACCTGTGCGCGCCCACATTCGTGTTCCTTGCCGGTGTCTCGATCTTCATGCAGCGGGCCAACGGCAAAGAGCCGGCGGCGCTGAGCCGATTCCTGCTCACGCGCGGGCTGTGGTTGATCGTGCTCGAGTTCACCATCATCGGCTTCGGCTTCAATTGGGGCCCACCGCTCGCGTTCGCGCAGGTGATCTGGGCAATCGGCGCCGGCATGGTGCTGATGTCGTTGGTTGTGAGATTGCCGGCGGCCGCGGTGCTCGGCCTGGGTGGGGCGATTGTTGTCGGCCATCAGTTCGTGGCGTCGGCGATCGACGCGGCGCAGTTGGGCGCCTGGACGCAGGCGTGGTTCCTCACCATGCAGCCGGGGCCGACCTTGTTTCTTCGCGGCTTCGTTCCCTATCCGGTGATCCCGTGGTTCGGTGTCATGTGCCTGGGCTACGGACTCGGATTCATCTTCCGGCAGGAGCCAGAGCAGCGACGCCGCAACGTGCTGCTGCTGGCGCTGAGCTTGCTCGCCGCGTTCGTGGTCCTGCGTGCGGTCAATGGCTACGGCGATCCGGCGCCCTGGTCGGTGCAGTCGAGCGCGGTCATGACGGTGCTGTCGTTCATCAACGTGTCGAAGTATCCACCGTCGCTAATGTATGTGCTGGTCACGCTCGGCGTCTCGATGCTGCTGTTTCTCGCCCTCGATAGATTGACGGGGCGGTTGCATAGATTCCTGCTGGCGTTCGGTCGCACCTCGTTGTTCACGTATGTGTTGCACATTTATCTGGCGCACAGCGTCGCCTTGCTGATCGGTGTGCTCGGCGGACTGTCGGTGTCGTACTACTTCGATTTTCTGTCGCGCTTCGGAGGCGCCCCGACCGGGCAGGGCTACGAGCTCCCCGTCGTCTACGCGACCTGGCTCGCCGTAGTGCTGATGCTCTATCCGCTGTCGTCGTGGTTTGCTCGTGTAAAGCGGGAGCGGCGCGACTGGTGGCTCAGTTATCTGTAAGGGCGTGTAACTTCTCCGTCGGCCCGCACCGACTGCGCGCCAGATACTTCGCAGGAACTCCGCGGGGCTCCACTCATTGAACTGCCAAAGGCAGAATTCAATCGATGGAGCAGAGGAGCGAGTCATGCCTACTTCGAGCGGACACACCAAAGCGATTCGAGCCAAGAAGGTCATCGGCACTGCGGTGAAGGATCCGGCTGGCAGGAAGATCGGCGAGATCGAGGACGTGGTGCTGGACAAGACGTCCAACAACATCATGTTCGCCGCCGTCAGCTTCGGCGGTTTGCTCGGCGTGAATGAGAAGTACCATCCCATTCCGTGGAGCATGTTGAAGTACGAAGAGGACGAGAGCGGCTACGTGGTGAACATCACCAAGGAACAGTTACAGGCTGCGCCGGCGGATTCGCTGTCGGAATTGACCAAGGACGATGGCCGGGCTTATCGGGATCGAGCCTTCGACTACTACCGTTCACCCCGCTACTGGGAATAGTTTTCTCCCATTCGGGTTTGCGACCGCAAGGTCAGAAGCAGTGTAAGAGTCTGAAGGCACGATGACTGACGATTGATAGCGAATCGTCAGAAGCGCGAGCGACCCCCAAGACTGAGGGTCGCTCGTTTTTTTTGCCTGCCGGTCTGCAATGAATACGTATGCAGGCTGTCGAGATCGACGGGGTGCTGAAGGTAATCTCTGCGCGTCCGAGAACAGTGGGGATGCGAGCCGATGTCAGTACCGCCGTGGTGGCGTGGCGCGGTGATCTATGAGATCTATCCGCGCAGCTTCGTCGATAGCAACGGCGATGGGGTCGGCGATCTGCCAGGCATCGTCCAGCGTCTCGACTATGTCGCCGAGCTCGGGGTCGATGCGATCTGGATCGCGCCGTTCTTTCGGTCGCCGATGGCGGATTTCGGATACGACGTGGCGGACTATCGCGCCGTCGATCCCTTGTTCGGCGCCATGGCCGATTTCGATGAGTTGCTGAGCCGGGCGCATCGCCTGGGCCTGAAGGTGATGATCGACCAGGTGCTCAGTCACACCTCGATCGAGCACGAATGGTTTCGCGAGAGCCGGCAGAGCCGCGACAATCCCAAGGCCGATTGGTATGTGTGGGCCGATCCCAAGCCCGATGGCACGCCGCCCAACAACTGGCTGTCGATCTTCGGCGGCGTCGCGTGGCGTTGGGAGCCGCGCCGGCGCCAGTACTACCTCCACAATTTCCTGTCGTCGCAGCCGGATCTGAATTTTCATCAGCCCGAGCTGCGCCGCGCCGTCCTGGACAACGTGCGCTTCTGGCTGGACAAGGGCGTCGATGGGCTGCGGCTCGATGCCATCAATTTTTGTTTCCACGACCGCGCGCTGCGTGACAATCCACCGAAGCCGGTGCACGAGCGCACCACGCGCGGCTTCAGCCCGGAGAATCCGTACGCCTATCAATACCATCGCTACGACAACACGCAGCCGGAGAACCTGCAATTTCTCGGCGAGCTGCGCGCCTTGCTCGATGAGTATCCGCACGCGGTGACCTTGGCGGAAATTTCCTCCGAGGATTCGATCGCGACCACCGCTGAGTACACGACCGCCGATCGCTTGCACATGGGCTACAGCTTCGAACTGTTGTCCGAAGAATATTCGGCGCGGCACATTCGATCGGTGGTCGAAGGCTTCGAAGCCAGGCTCACCGATGGCTGGCCCTGTTGGGCGTTCTCGAATCACGACGTGCGCCGTGTAGTGACCCGCTGGGGCGGCGAGCGTCCTTCGAGGTATCTGGCGAATCAACTGATCGCGCTGTTGTGTTCGCTACGCGGCTCGGTCTGCATGTATCAGGGCGAGGAGCTGGGATTGAGCGAAGCCAGTGTGCCATTCGAATCGTTGCGCGATCCGTACGGGATCGCGTTCTGGCCGAACTTCAAAGGGCGCGACGGTTGTCGTACGCCGATGCCATGGAACGGCGGCGAACACGCGGGCTTCAGCACGGCGCGGCCGTGGTTGCCCGTGGCGGCCGAGCATCGGAACTGCAATGTTGAAGCGCAGCTCGCCGACAGGCACTCGACATTGAACGCGACTCGCGGTTTCTTGCAATGGCGTCGTCGTCACCCGGCGCTGCGCTGGGGCGATATCAAGTTCATCGATGTGCCCGAGCCGTTGCTGGCATTCACGCGAACCCAGGGAGATTCACGCATCTTCGCGGTTTTCAATCTGTCGCCTGAAGCGGTGCAGACCGCCGTGCAGCTACCGGCAGGGACGGAGCAAGTCGAGAGCGTTGGCGTTCTGACGGGCGAGTTGCATGACGAGCGCCTGACGTTGCCGGGGCACGGCGTCGTATTCGCTCGGGTTCCGTCATGAATACGTATGCATAGCGTTGTTCCGCAGTAGTCGCGGACCTACGATCGCAAAAAATGACCAGCACCTTGGCGAGCAGGATTATTTCAAGCCGGCGCGCCGGCAGAAACATGGGGGAATGTAAAATGAATACGATCTCGAACCAGCGACTGTCGCGTGCGGTGACGCGTAGTCTGGGCGGCGGCACGGCCATCGGTATGGCGTTGCTGTTTGCAGCCGCGGGACATGCGCAAACAACGGCGGCGAACAGCGGCGAATTGGAGACGGTCGTCGTCACCGGCATCCGGGCGGGTATCGAAGAATCGATCGAGCTCAAGCGCGATTCGGGCAGCATCGTCGAAGCGATCTCTGCCGAAGACATTGGCAAGCTGCCGGACACCAGCATCGCCGACTCATTGTCACGCCTGCCTGGCCTGACCTCGCAACGCGCTGAAGGTCGTGCGTCCGCAATCAGCTTGCGCGGCACCGATCCGGGTTTTACGAGCGCGCTGTTGAATGGCCGCGAGCAGGTGAGCACCGGCGATAATCGCAGCATCGAGTTCGATCAATATCCGTCGGAGCTGTTGAGCTCGGTGCTGGTATACAAGACGCCCGATGCGCAGCTTGTCGGTCAGGGCCTCGCCGGCACGA
The DNA here is from genome assembly GCF_004138335.1 of Peristeroidobacter agariperforans. Lineage (GTDB taxonomy): Bacteria > Pseudomonadota > Gammaproteobacteria > Steroidobacterales > Steroidobacteraceae > Steroidobacter > Steroidobacter agariperforans. The sequence goes on from NZ_RYFW01000001.1 coordinate 2,341,855, forward strand.
TCGATCTGCGCACCACGCGTCCGCTCGATGTGAACGACCGCGCGATCGTCATGAACGTGCGCGGCGAGATGAACTCGCAGAACGACATGGGCGCCGACTCCGACGACAAGGGCTATCGCGCCAGCTTCTCCTACATCGATCAGTTCCTCGACAACACGCTAGGCGTCACCTTCGGCTTCGCGCATCTGGAATCGCCGCTGGCGATCCAGGGCGCCGGCACCTACGAACCGTGGCACGCGAACGATCCGGACGTTGACGCGTTCAACTATCACCCCGAAGTGGCGGACGGTCTGTATGTCACGAACGGCATGAAGATCCGTTCCGACATGGGCGAGAACCGCCGCGACGGCGCGATGGCGGCGATTCAATGGCGGCCGAGCGACAGCTACGAGACCGTGCTCGATCTGTACTACACCAAGCGTAAGCAGACGGACAATGCACGCAGCCTGGAAGTGAATCTGGGCAACTATCCCATCCAGGGTCAGGGCTTTGCGGATCCCATCATCGCGGACAACACCGTGATCGGCGGCACGCTGCTCAATCGCGTGCCGCTGGCGCGCAACTTCCTGTTCAAGACCGAGGACGAGATTTTCGCGACCGGCTGGAACAACAAGTGGTTCGCCGGCAGCTGGACGTTCATCGCCGATGTGAGCTACTCCAAGGCCGAGCGCGACGAAGAACAATTCGAAACCAACGGTCAGTTCGTGGCGGGCGGCACCTCCAACATTCCTGACTCGGGTTTCTTCAGCCTGTCGCGCGACGACATGCCGACGCTGAGCTTCAACATGAACTACGCCGATCCCAACGGCGTTCGGGTCGGTCCCACGATCTACGGCGCGGGCTACAGCAAGATTCCGCACATCGAGGACGAGCTGAAGTCGGGGCGCGTCGATGTGATCCGCGAGCTGGACAATGCCTGGCTGGCGAATATTGCAGTCGGCGCCAACTACTCGGATCGCAGCAAGGACAAGGTGCAGCCCGAGGCCAATCTCTCGACTCGAAACAACGCGTACTACCAGGTGGGCGACCATCTGCTCGCGCCGACCAATCTCGGCTACGCGAATGCCGGCCGCGCGCTCGCGTGGGATGTAATGGGCGTGCTGGCCGATTTCTACAACCCGATCGACTACGGCACGCCGGATCGCGACGGCTTCGCATATCTGGTCGGCAAGAACTGGGAAGTCAGCGAGAAGGTGACGACCGGTTACGTGAAGAGCGAGCTCGATCACGAGCTGTCCTCGAGTGTGACGTTGAAGGGCAACGTCGGCGTGCAGGTGGTGCAGACGGATCAAAGCTCCGACGCACTGCGCCTGGAGAACGGCGACCCGGTGCCGTTCAGCGATGGCAAGAAGTACACAGATGTGCTGCCCGCGATCAACTTCGCCTTCATGCTGCCGTCGGATCAAGCGGTCCGTGTCGGCGTCGCAAAAGAAATCGCGCGCGCCCGCATGGATCAGCTGAAGGCGTCCAGCGAAATCGGCTACGACGCCGCAACCGGATTGCCCGGCGGCTCGGGCGGCAATCCGCGTCTCGATCCCTGGCGCGCGGTGGCGTACGACCTTTCGTATGAAAAATACTTTGGACCGAACGCGTACATGTCGTTGGCGGGCTTCTATAAGGACCTGAAGACTTATATCTATAGCCAGACCATCGCCGACTACGACTTCTCAGACTTCCTCGCGACCCTGCCGCCGGAATACTTCGAGGATCCCGATATCGTGATTCCGACCAGCGGCCGATTCACGCGGCCGGTGAACGGCGATGGCGGCAACTTGCGAGGTCTAGAGCTGTCCGTCGCATTGACCGGCGAACTGTTCACCGATGTGCTGAGCGGCTTCGGCACGATCCTGAGCGTGTCGCGCACCGAAAGCAGCATCACCATCGAGGATCCGCCGAACAATCAGTTCACCGGCGGCAACGGCCTGGGCAATATTCCGCTGCCGGGCCTGTCGAAGACGGTGTGGAATGCTACGGTGTACTACGAGAACGCGGGCTTCTCGGCGCGTGTGGCGACTCGCTCGCGCTCGAAGTACATCGGTGAGGTGACCAACTTCGCCAACGATCGCGCCTTCAAATACGTGAAGGGCGACCGGATCACGGACGCGCAGCTCGGCTACGAATTTGGTCCCGGCACGCTGCAGGGTCTGTCCATTCTCCTGCAGGTCAACAATCTCACCAACGAGCCGTACATCGCGTACTCGGTGTCCGAGACCCGTCTGCAGGACTTCCAGGAATACGGCCGGCAGTATCTGCTCGGCATCAACTATCGGCTCTGAGCGATCGTTGTCGTGGCCCCACATCCCCTTCCTTCCCACCCCCGGGAAGGGGATGATGGGGCGTTCTGCCCTCAGTCCGCCCCGCGACGTCATTCGAGCGAGAGATCAGGATGCGTTGGTTCGCCGTGCTGTGCTTGTGTTTGTCCGGATCGCTGGCCGCAGAAACATTTGACGCGATTGCATTCCGCTCGCGGCTGCCGCAGGACGAGGTTATTTATTTCCTGCTGCCGGACCGCTTCGAGAACGGCGATACCCGGAACGATCGCGGCGGGCTGAAGGGCGATCGACTCAAGACGGGTTTCGATCCCACGCACAAAGGTTTCTATCACGGCGGCGACCTGCGTGGCTTGATCAAGCGGCTCGACTACATCCAGGGTCTGGGCGCCACTGCCATCTGGCTGGGTCCGATCTATAAGAACAAGCCAGTGCAAGGACCGCCCGGCCAGGAGTCGGCCGGCTATCACGGTTACTGGATCACCGATTTCACGCGCGTCGACGAGCACTTCGGCACGCAGCAAGAGTTGAAGGAATTCATCGACGCCGCACACGCGCGCGGGATGAAGGTCTATCTCGACATCATCACCAATCATACGGCCGATGTGATCTCGTATCGGCAATGTCCGCAAAGCGATTGTGTCTACCGCTCGCGCGCCGACTATCCTTATAGCCGGGCCGGCGGCACCGACGGCTCGGCCATCAACGAAGGCTTTCTGGGCGAGAGCGTTCAGACCGAAGCAAACTTCGCAAAGCTGACGCGCACCGACTATGCCTATGAGCCGTTCATTCGCCCGGCCGAAGCGAAGGTGAAGGTTCCCGAGTGGCTCAACGATCCCATCTGGTATCACAACCGCGGCAACACCACGTTCCGCGGCGAAAACAGCATGATGGGCGACTTCGTCGGGCTCGACGATCTCATGACCGAGAATCCGCGGGTGTTGCGTGGTTTCATCGAGATCTATCAGCGGTGGATCGAGGAGTTCGGCGTCGACGGCTTTCGCATCGACACGACCCGTCATGTGAACCCGGAGTTCTGGCAGGCATTCGTGCCCGCGATGCTGAAAACGGCGCACGCGCGCGGCATCTCAAACTTTCACATCTTCGGCGAAGTGTTTGCGGAGACCGGCGATGTCGTTCCGCTCGCCTGGAGCACTCGCGTCGATGGATTGCCCGGCGTGCTCGACTTCGCTTTCCGCGCCACGGTGCTCGACACGCTCACGAAGAGTGCGGGCACGGACAAGCTCGCATGGCTCTACAGGAGCGATGCGCTTTACGAAGGGGGCGACGAGGCGGCGATTCAACTGCCGACGTTCATCAGCAATCATGACATCGGCCGCTTCGGGCACTACGCGCGCGCCAATATGACGGATGGCGACGATGCCGGCGTCTTGAAACGGTCGATGCTCGCTCACGCAATGATGTTCACCTTGCGTGGTGTGCCCGTGATCTACGCAGGTGATGAGCAGGGATTCGCGGGCGACGGCTCCGATCAGGACGCGCGCGAAGACATGTTTCCCAGCCGCGTTGCCAGCTATAACGACAACGTTTTGCTCGGAACCAAGGCAACGACGGCGCTCGGCAACTTCGATCGCGATCATCCGTTGTATGTGGCGATCGCCGAGCTGGCGGCGCTGCGCCAGGAGAACGCCGCCTTGCGCCGAGGCAAGCAGATCGTGCGCAACTACTCAGAAAAGCCCGGGCTGTTTGCCGTGTCGCGCCTCGACCCGCGGACCGGGCGCGAGATCCTGGTCGCTTTCAACACGTCGACCGTGCCATTGCAGGCGAACGTGGAGGTCGATGCTCGCACTCGCGCCTTTCGCTCGTTGAAGGGACCCTGTGCTCCACGCCCGACTGCGCCGGGCAGCTACAAAGTGACATTGGAGCCCTTGAGCTACGTGGTGTGCGCGGCGCAAGATGAGTCATGAGTCGCATGCAGAAGCCCGTGTTGTCGTTCTGGCAGATCTGGAACATGTGTTTCGGATTCCTCGGCATCCAGTTCGGCTTCGCGCTTCAGAACGCGAATGTGAGCCGCATATTCCAGACGCTCGGCGCGCAACTGGATGAGATTCCCATGCTGTGGGTGGCGGCGCCGCTGACCGGGCTCATCGTGCAGCCCATCGTCGGCTACTACTCCGACCGGACCTGGACTCGCCTTGGTCGCCGGCGACCGTACTTTTTCTTCGGCGCGCTCGCCGCGACGCTGGCCCTCGTGTTCATGCCGAATTCTCCGACGCTGTGGATCGCAGCGGGTTTGCTGTGGATCCTGGACGCGTCCATCAATGTTTCCATGGAGCCGTTTCGCGCTTACGTCGGCGATCAGCTCCCGCCGCCGCAGCGGCCGGCGGGCTATGCGATGCAGAGCTTTTTCATTGGCGTCAGCTCCGTCATCGCGAGCTTGCTGCCATGGATTCTGACCCGGCTCGGTGTCGACAACACCGCCGGGCCCGGCGAGATTCCCGACACGGTGAAATATTCCTTTTACTTCGGCGGCGTCATGCTGCTGGGCGCGGTGAGCTGGACGGTATTCAGCACGCGTGAATATCCCCCCGATCAGCTCAAGAACTTCGATGACGCCGGCGTGGTGCGCCAGCGGCCGCTCGATGTCGCAAGGTCGCGACGAGATGGCGCAGTCTGGCTCGGCGCCGGCGTGGTCGGGCTGCTCGCCATATCCCTGTTGCAGTGGGATCGGCAGCTATATCTGCTGGCGGGCGGCATTGCCGTTTACGGCGTGGCTTTGCTGGTGCTGAGCGCTTCGCGATCCACCAACGTATTCACCGCGATCATGACCGATGTGCACGACATGCCCGATGCGATGCGCCGGCTCGCGGTCGTGCAATTCTTTTCCTGGTTTGCCTTGTTCGCGATGTGGATCTATACGACCGCGGCTGTCACGCAAGTGCATTTCGGCACGAGTGACGTTCAGTCGGCCGCGTACAACGAAGGGGCGAACTGGGTCGGCGTGCTGTTTGCGGCGTACAACGGATTCGCGGCACTGGCGGCCATCGTGATTCCGTTCATGGTGCGGCGTTGGGGTTTGCGCGTGAGCCACATGATCAATGTGTGGCTGGGCGCGCTGGGACTCGTGTCATTCGCGGCGATTCGCGATCCGCAATGGCTGTTGGTTGCGATGATCGGTATCGGCTTTGCGTGGGCGTCGATCCTGTCGCTGCCCTATGCCTTGCTCTCCGACAACCTGCCCGCCGAAAAGATGGGCGTGTACATGGGCATCTTCAATTTTTTCATCGTGATTCCGCAGCTGCTGGCGGCCAGCGTGCTCGGCTTTCTGCTGCGGACGTTCCTCGGCGGCGAGCCCGTCTATGCCCTGGTCATCGGCGGCGCCAGCCTGTTCCTGGCTGGCGTCGCCGTGCTACGGGTTCAACCGAAGGTCAGCTTGCCTTTCATCACCGACCAGTGGCCGGGGAACGAGCAGAAGAAGGTGTAATCGCCGCCTTTCTTCAAGCCCGTGGTCGGGAACGTGATGCTGGTGCTCTCACCGCCGCCCACGACCTTGGTGTGCGCGATGACGCGCTTGTCGTCTTTCGGCACGTAGTTGTTCGGCAAACCGGCCGACATGCCGGCGGTGGCGACCGCCTGAAACACCGACGTTTCGGTCAACACCCAGTTATGGCCCATGGCGGCCGCGGGCAGCTTGCCCGAATGCTTCAGCGTCAGCTTCACTTCGGTGCAATCGGCGGCCACGGCCAGCGACTGCTTGTTGAACTGCATGGCGTCGTTGCCTTCGATGGCCAGCTCGCAGGTCTTGGCGGCGTGAGTGAGCGGAGCGAAGACGCTGAGCGCGCCGAGCAGAACGGTGGATGCGAGAATTCTTGAGATTGTCATCGGATTACCTGCTGATGCGATTGTAGACGCGTGCGGATTGTCGGGCGTGGGCGGCCGGCTTTCAAGCGCCCGGCGCCGCGACTTCCCGACACTGACCCGTGGAACAACACGGGCACTAAAACGTCCCTAATGAATGAGATCTGAACCCCACTCCCGGCTGCCCGGTCCATGACAAATCTGCGGATTCTGCGTGGCGCCGGCTTGTCCGCGCTGTGCGTGTTTTGTACCGCAACCGCGCTCGCCGAGCGGGTCACCGTCACCATCAACGGACTCGAGGAAGATATGCTCGAATCGGCGCGCGCCAACCTCGAGCTGAAACAATACGAAGAGCGCGACGTGTCGGCCGCGCAGGCGCGTCGCCTGTTCGATCGTGGCAAGGAGCAGATCGTGCGCTCGCTCGAGCCTTTCGGCTTTTACAACCCGAGCGTCGAGGGCCGGCTGGAGCGGCCCGAGCCCGGTAAATTTCACGCGGTCTTCGATGTGAAAGCCGGCGACCCGGTGATCGTTCAGGAAAAGAGCATCGAAGTCGCACCCGAAGCCACCGCGCTCGACCCGGTCAGACAGGCGGTGGAGAGGTTCGAGCCCAGGCACGGCGAGCGACTGGATCACGCCAAGTACGAGCGCAGCAAGGATCAGATCTCGGCGGCGCTCGCCAACGACGGCTTTCTCGGCGCGCAACTGGTGCGCCATAAAGTGTCAGTCGTTCGCAGTGCGAACACGGCGGATATCGACCTGGCGTGGGATGTGGGCCCGCGCTACCGGCTCGGCGCGCTGCGCTTCTCGCAGACCCAGTTCCCGGATTCGTTCCTGCAGAAATACAAGTTGTGGAAGGACGGCGAGTATTACTCGGCGGACAAGCTGCTGGCCTTGCAGCAGTCGCTGGTCGATGCGGACTATTTCACATCGGTGGCGGTCGCGCCCGACCTGGAGCATGCCGCGAACGGCGAAGTGCCCGTGGACGTGATGCTGATTCCCGCCAAGCGCACCTTGTACACGGCGAACATCTACTTCGGCACCGACTCCGGTCCCGGCACCAAGCTCGGTGTGCAGCGACGCTGGCTCAACAAGCGCGGCCACAAGCTGGGTGGCGAGATCGAGTATTCGGGGCGGCTGGAGGAGTACAGCGTCAAATATCAGATTCCCAGGCCCGGCCCGCGGCCGCGCAATTACACCTTCGGTCTCGGTTATCGCGATGAAGAGACCGACACCAGCACTTCGCGCATGTTCCGGCTCGCGGCCACGCAGGTTGCCGATCGTTGGAAAGGCTTCACTCGCACCGTGGGCCTGCAGTACTTGAACGGCGATTTCGAGATCGCCGATGAGCGCGGCCAGACCAGCCTGCTCTACGCCGATGGCCTGCTCACCCGGAAACAGGCCAACGATATCTACTTTCCGACCTCGGGATATTCCTTGCTGTACGGCCTGCGCTTCGGCTTCGAACAGGTGCTCTCCGACACGACCTTCGCGCAGGTACGCGCCGAGGGAAAGTGGCTGAAGAAAGTCACTGATGACGGCCGCGTGATTCTTCGCGCCGCGCTCGGCGCCATGGTCGTGGATGATTTCGATGCGCTGCCGCCGGAGCTGCGCTTCTTCGCCGGCGGCGATCGATCCATTCGCGGCTTCGACTATCAAGCGATCGGCGAGACCAACGCCAGCGGCGGCGTCATCGGCGGCGAATATCTGACCGCCGGCAGCGTCGAGTACGAACATTTCTTCTGGCAGAACTGGGGCGCGGCGGTGTTCGTCGATGCCGGCGACGCCTTCAAGTCCAGCTTCGACATGAATGTGGGCGCGGGCATCGGCGTGCGCTGGAAATCGCCGATCGGGATGGTGCGGCTCGACGTCGCGCAGCCGGTAGTCACCGATCTGGACGGCGGCTGGCGCGTTCATTTGATCATCGGGCCGGATTTATGAGCGTGCTGAAGAAAACCCTGGCCTGGACCGGCATCGTCATCGCGGCGCTGATTCTGCTCGCGGTCGGTGCAATTGCCTGGATCCTCAACACGCAGTCGGGCACGCGGTTCGCCGCCGAACGCGCGCAGGCGATCATGGGCGAGAAACTTGCCATCGGCGCCATCGACGGGTCGATTGCCGGTCCGCTGCGCATCACCAATCTGCACTATCGAGATCCGGCGGCGGGCATCGACGCGGCGGTCGCGACGCTCGAGGTCGACCTGGTGCTGAACGCTCTGTGGCGCCGGCTCGTGCACGTCGATCGACTGAACGTGAGTGGCGTCGACGTGCTGATGCAGGAGCCAACGCAACCGCCGCCGCCCGAGGAGCCCGCCAAGCCGTTCACCCTCAAGCCGCCGATCGATATCGCCGTCGATTCGTTCCTGGCGAGGAATGTGAAGCTTCGAAATCCGGAAGCAACGATCGTCGAGATCACACGAGCGACGTTCGCCGGCCGCTGGACCGAGGCAGCGCTGGCCGTGAGAACACTGAACGTGCAATCGCCGCAGGGCTTCGTAACGTTCCACGGGCGTGTCGCGCAGAACGATGCGTTTCTGGGCGAGGGACGGGGGCGATTCGAATGGACGGCGGGCGAGCAGAAGTTCGTCGGCACCTTGCTCGCTTCGGCGAACGAATCGGATGCGGTCCTCAGCACCAAATTGTCCGCGCCGCTCGAAGCGATCTTGCACGCGAAAGTGACGCAAGCGGCCGATCATCAATGGCAGCTGCAACTGGAAGTGCCGCGCTTCGATCCTCGCGAGGAGCTGATGCCGGATTCGAGTTTCCATAGTCTCGCGGCATCGTTGCACGGCGAAGGAACATTCGATCAGGGTGTCGTTTCCGGCCGGGTGACGCTCAACGACGAGCCGCTCGAGCTGGAACAGGTGCGCTTCACGCGTAGCGAGGAGCGGTTACAGTTGGAGACGCTGTTGAAGATCGGCGCGACGGCGGGCGAGCTGATGGCCGATGCCGATATTCAGTTCTCGGAAGAATCTTGGATCAGCAAGGCGAGCGCGCGGTGGCGGGATGTCATCGTGCCATCCGCGTGGGTCGGGCAGGAGTTGTACACGCACGGCGAGCTGGACTTCGATGGCAATCCAAAGCTGTACAACGCGAAGGGGCGGCTCACGTTGGGTCCGCAGAAGCAGCAGGCGGACATTGCGTTGCAAGTGCGCGGAACGCCGGAGCTGGTCGAGCTGCAACAGTTCGACATCGTGCAGCCGAAAGGCCGGCTCGCCGCGACCGGCAAAGTCGATTTGAAACCGCAACTGGCGTGGGTCGTCGATGCGCAAGGAAAAGACTTCGATCCCGGCGCGTTCGCGGTCGAGTGGCCGGGCAGCCTGCGTTTTCAATTGGCCACGCAAGGCAAGATGACCGAGCAGGGGCCGGACGCCACGTTGAAGCTCAGCGAGTTGCGTGGCCGGTTACGCGGTCGCCAGATCTCGGGCGATGCGGATATGACGCTCACCGCGCCTTACTTGCCCGCCGGCACGCTCGCGTTGAACTCGGGCCAGAGCTCGTTGCGGGTGGAGGCGGCGAAGGGCGAGAAGATCAACGCCACCATCGCAGTGAATGTGGCGTCGTTGAATGACTGGGTGCCTGACTCTGGCGGCGAACTGGCGGCGAACTTTCGAGTGCTCGGCAAGTGGCCCGAGGTGGCGATCAACGGCAATGCGCGTGGTCATGAGCTGCACATGAATGAGATGCGTCTGCAGGGAATCACGCTGGACGCTGACGTGAACAAGCCGCTAGATCCGGAAGGCGCGGTGAAGGTGCAAATGGAAGGGCTGTCGGCTGCAGGTCTCGAATTTGAGACGTTGCAAGCGAACGCATCCGGCAACTCGGCGGAGCATCGCGCTGAAGTGAATACGACCGGCAAGCCGCTCGCGTTCTCCGTCGCTGTGCAAGGAGGTCGCCGGGACGATGGTTGGTCCGGCGCGGTACAGCGGCTGGTGCTCGACGTGAAGGATGCCGCTCGTTTGAGCTTGCGTGAGCCGGCGAACATCGTCATGAAGACGCAGGATCAGAAGACGGCGGTCGATGTGTCGCGCGCGTGTTTCGTCGATCGTGACATCGAGCTGTGCCTGCAAGGCGGCATGCAGCCGGACGGCTCGATGCAAGGTAGTTACTCGCTGGCCAACGTGCCGCTCGCGCTTGCGAACTCCATGTCCAGCGGCGATCTGCCCTTGCGCTTCAAAGGAATGATCCAAGGCCAGGGCGACATCCGTCGCGACGCCGACGGCAACTTGTTCGGCAACGCGTCGATCCGCTCGCCCTCCGGCAGCATGTCGCGCACGCTGGTGGTCGATGGCGAGTCGGAGCCCGCCGAAGAAGAAACATTGTTGACGTATCGGGACTTCAAGGTCGAAGCAACCCTGTCCGGCGCGGACGCCCGAGCTTCGATCAGCACCGGTCTGATGGAGAATGGCTCGCTGCAAGGCGAGGGTGAGGTCCGCGGGCTGAATCAGGGCGATACGCAGATCAATGCCCGCATGAACGCGAGTCTGCCTGATCTCGCACCGTTCGCAGTGTTCGCGCCCCAGCTCGCAAACGTGCACGGACGCATGGATGCCAGGGGCAGCGTGACGGGCTCGCTGCAGGAGCCAGCGATCACGGGCGAGGTCACGGCGGCGGAGCTGGCCGCGGATATTCCTGCGGTTGGATTGCACTTGAAGAACGGCCGCGTCGATGTGCGGCCGAAATCGACGACGGAGTTTCAGGTGTCGGGCGGCGTCGCTTCAGGCGAAGGCTCGCTGAAGTTTGCGGGCACGGCGTCGACGAGCGGAGTCATCAACATGCAAGTCGAGGGCAATCGTTTTCTCGCGGCCGACATCCCGGGTGCGAAGGTGCTCATCTCACCGGATATCGATGTCGTGCGTAACGAGGAGCGGACGACGCTGTCGGGCAAGGTGAGGATTCCCTCGGCGGATGTGAATTTGCAGAAGCTGCCGAGGGGCGGCGATAAAGCGCAGGCTGCCTCGCCGGACGTGGTTGTCGTGGACGCGCAGACGCAGGAAGAAGCGGCGGAGGAGGCGATTCCGTTGTACGCGGACATTACGATCGTTTTGGGCGGGGAAGAGCAGCGCAGGACGGAGCTCAAGGAAGAGGCCGTCAATCTCACCGGTTTTGGCTTGATCGCGAAGGTGACGGGACAACTCGATGTGCGTGAGAGGCCGGGGACGGACACGGTGGCGTCCGGTGATGTGAACGTTACGGGAACCTATAAAGCGTATGGGCAGGACCTGACGATTCAGCAAGGTCAGCTGCTCTACGCATCGACGCCGCTCGACAATCCGAGGCTGAGAATCGAGGCAACGCGCGAGGTGGACGAAGTTGTCGCGGGCTTGAGAATTCGCGGCAGCGCGCAGAGCCCGGAGCTCACCGTGTTCTCGGATCCGCCGATGAGTCAGGCGAATGCGCTTTCATACATCGTTGCGGGCAAGCCGTTAGATGACATCGGCTCAGGGTCGGGTGAGGGTGACGCCGTGCAGGCGGCAACGAGATCGTTGGGTGCCGCTGCCGGAGGCCTGCTCGCGAAGAACCTGGGCAGACGGCTGGGCGCCGATGAGTTGGCGGTGAAGGATGATGAGATGCTCGGTGGCGCGGCGTTGACGGTTGGGCAGTATTTGTCGCCGCGTGTGTATTTGAGTTACGGAGTCGGGTTGTTTGAGCCGGGCGAGGTCATCACTCTGCGTTACAAGCTCTCTCGCGATCTGTCTGTGCAGGCCCAGCGCGGGCCGGAGGATACGAGAGCTGGCATCGAGTTTCGGACGCAAAGATAAGAGGAAGTGGCTCAGCGGTTCGCATCGCCAGGGCGGGGCAGATCCTCCGGGCACCGTGTTGAGGTTTCGCTGGCCTGCTCGCTTTTACCTCCACGATCCCTGGCCCGCTGAGCCGCGCGGGCCTGGGTTGAGCGTGTCGAACGCGACCCACGAGGCGCCGCTCTTCGTCGACACCGGCAGAATCGTGACGGGCAACGCCCCTGAGTTTTATGATGCTGCTAGCGCTATCATCAGTGGCCGGGCCGTGGCTTTGACGCTCACCAAGAGCTTAGCGGATCGGCAAGAGTCGCGTCCTTGGCCGGCCGTGTCGAAAGGGCTTCGGCCGCTTTCGACCAGAGAATACGGCGGTTGCAGCGGGGATCGAATGAAGAGGGAATCGGATAACGACAACACCACGGTCGCGAAGACCATCGCCGACCAGACGTATCAGCAGATTCGCCGGGACATCATTTCCGGAGCGCTGCCGCCTGGCACCAAGCTCGCGATGGAAATGCTGACCAAACGCTACGACGTGGGCCTGAGCCCGCTGCGCGAGGCGCTGGTGAAATTGACCGGCGATGCGCTGGCCGAGGCCGAGGGCCAGCGCGGCTTCTGGGTGTCGCAGATTTCGCTGGACGAACTGCAGGACACGATGAGCACGCGCCTGCTGATCGAAACGCAGGCGCTGTCGCTTGCCATCGAGAAGGGCGGCCTCGAGTGGGAGCGCGCAGTCAATCAAGCTTATGAGGAGCTGTCCTCGCTCGAGGATCAATTGAAAGAACGTGACGCTGCGACCTTCACGCGCTGGGAGAACGCCAACCGCCGTTTTCACGAAGCGCTCGTCTCGGCGTGCGGCTCGAAATGGCTGATCCGTCTGCGCAGCATGCTCCACTATCACTCGGAGCGTTATCGAATGATCTCGCTCGCCGAGGCGAGCGTGGAGCGCGATGTGCACGATGAGCACGAAGCCATTGTCGAGGCCGTACTCGGTCGCAAGACACTGCGTGCTTGCCGGTTGACTGAGCTGCACCTGCAACGAACCACCGACGTGGTGCGTGCTGCGTTGACGCGTCGTGGCGAAGATCTGCCGAGCAAGAACAGAAGCCGCAGCGTCACCGGTCGTCGGGCCGGCAAGTCTCGCCCGTAACGGTTGGCCCGTGCGCGCCGGCTCGGCGTGTTTACTATTGACCAGGGCCTTGATGGCTTGCGTCCGAGGCCGTCATCGTGCTGAATCGCGTGACCGGAAAGCGCGCCTGCAGACCAAAGAGGTCGCCGCATGACTGCAGATATTCCCCGTCTCGCGAGGCTGTTGGACGACGCGGTTCGCAATGCCACTGCGGTGGCGCAAATTTCAGCCACGGAAGCGTTAACGCTGCAACAGGCTTACGAGGTCCAGAGGCAAAGCATCGAGCGACGCCTCGCACGAGGCGAGCGCCGCATCGGCGTGGCCATGGGCTTTACCAGCCGGGCCAAGATGGAACAGATGGGCGTGCACGATCTCATCTGGGGCCGCCTGACGAACGCGATGATCGTCGAGGACGGCAGCACGATCAGCAGGAAACGTTTCGTGCATCCCCGCGTCGAGCCGGAGGTGGCGTTTCTGTTGCGCAAACCGCTGTCTGGCATCGTGACGGCCATGCAAGCACGCGATGCGCTCGAGGCGGTGGCGCCGGCGCTGGAGATCATCGATTCGCGTTATCAGAACTTCAGGTTCTCGCTGACCGACGTCGTTGCGGATAACAGCTCGTGCTCGGGGCTCACGATTGGCCCGTGGAGTTCGCCGCATCAGCCGCTCGATAATCTCGGCATCAGAGTGATGGTGAATGGTCGCGCGCATTCGTTTGGCTCGACGGCAGCGATCCTGGGTGATCCGGTTCGTTCGCTCGTGGGAGCGGCGGGGTTGGTTGCGATCAGTGGCGAAGTGCTGGAAGCGGGTCACATCGTCATGGCCGGTGGCGCGATGGCGGCGTTCGAGCTGCATGTGGGCATGCACGTCGAGTTGGAAGTCGACCGTCTGGGCCGCACGTCGTTTACGGTCGCCGAATAAGGTATCACCGTGCCCGCCTGGAATATTCGTGCCTTTATGCTGCGACGGCTCTCCCGGTCGCGCTTTGTTGGATTAGGATGCTGTCAATCACAACAAAGCGTGACGAGGGATCATGGTTTATTTCCTTGCTCTGCTGATTGGCATCGTCGCCGGGCTACGCGCCATGACGGCGCCGGCGGCGATTTCGTTCGCGGCTCATTACGGGCTGCTGAATCTGAGCGGCACCTGGCTCGCCTTCCTGGGTTATCGCTGGACGCCTTGGGTTTTCCTCGTTCTGGCAATAGGTGAATTGGTCACCGACCAGCTCCCCACGACACCGAGTCGCAAAGTTCCCGTGCAATTCGGGACGCGTATCCTGATGGGCGTCGTGACCGGGGGCGCGATCGGAGTGGCGGCGGGGTCGCTGTGGGTTGGATCGACCGTCGGTGCTATCGGTGCAATCATCGGAACACTCGGCGGCAGCGCTGCGAGAGCCAAGATGGCGGCGGCGTTCGGGAAGGATCGGCCGGCGGCGTTGATTGAGGATGCGGTTGCGATTGCCGCAGCGGGGCTCATAGTGTTGGCTTTGCCATGACACAGAACTTCGACGCCATCATCATCGGCGCGGGCCAGGCGGGGCCATTCCTGGCGGCGCGCTTGGCGCAGGCGGGCAAGAAGGTCGCGATCGTCGAACGCAAGCTGTTCGGCGGCACCTGTGTGAACACCGGCTGCATGCCGACCAAAACCATGGTCGCCAGCGCCTACGCAGCCCACATTGCGAGGCGAGCGGCGGATTACGGCGTGGAGACGAGCGCGTCCGTCAGCGTCGACATGAAACGCGTGCAAGCACGCGCCGCGAAGGTAACGCTCGACGCACGCTCGGGTTTGGAGAGCTGGCTGAAATCCATGCCCGGCTGCACAGTGATCGAAGGCCAGGCGCGCTTCGAAGCCGCGAACACGGTTCGAGTCGGCGAGCAGGCCCTCACCGCCCCGAATGTCTTCATCAATGTCGGCGGTCGCGCGAATGTGCCGGACATGCCGGGCGTGAACACCGTTGCGTTTCTCACCAACACCACGATGCTGCAGGTGGACTTCGTCCCCAGGCATCTGGTGGTGGTCGGTGGGAGTTATATCGGTCTCGAGTTCGCGCAGATGTTCCGGCGCTTTGGCTCGAAAGTGACCGTCGTCGAGCAAAGCGGGCGGCTGATCGGCCGCGAAGACGAAGATGTGTCGCTCGCGATTGCCGAGATCCTGAAAAACGAGGACATCGCAATCCGCACCCATGCCGAATGCATCAGCCTCGCGCCACACGCCGAGGGTGTAGCAGTTCACGTGAGTTGCACGCAAGGCGCACCTACAGTCGTGGGTAGTCACGTGCTACTCGCCGTCGGTCGCCTGCCGAACACGCATGATCTTGGCCTCGACCGGGCGGGCGTCGCAGTCGATGCGCGCGGTTACATCAAGGTGGACGATCGTTTGCAGACCAACGTGCCGGGTGTGTTCGCGCTCGGCGATTGCAACGGTCGCGGCGCGTTTACGCACACGTCCTACAACGACTTCGAGATCGTTGCGGCGAATCTGCTCGACGGTGCGGACCGGCGTGTCAGCCAGCGGATTCCCGCTTACGCGCTATACATCGATCCACCGCTGGGCCGGGTCGGCATGACAGAAACGCAAGCGCGCGCGAGCGGCAAGAAGTTGCTGATCGGCACGCGGCCCATGAGCAAAGTGGGCCGCGCCGTCGAGAAGGGCGAAACGCAAGGCTTCATGAAACTCATCGCCGACGCCGACTCCAAGCGCATTCTGGGCGCATCGATCCTCGGCGTCGGCGGCGATGAAGCGATTCACGGCATCATCGATGTGATGAACGCAGATGTGCCGTACACGAAGCAGCAGTGGGCGGTGCCCATTCATCCGACCGTCTCGGAGTTGATTCCGACGGTGCTGGGAGATATGCAGCCGGTGAGATAATCGGCGGTCCAGGGGAGGTGTGTCCGGCGCACCAACGGCGTCCTTGATGGCACGCCCGGGTCATTCGCGCCTGTGCTTCAATGGCTGCAGTGTTAAATGCCCGGAGCTGCACCCCGATGCGAACGTTGCGCCAATCCATGACGGCCCTGCTGCTGGCCGCTGTCACCGTCACTTCGGCGTCGGCCGTCGCCGATCCGCAGGACTCCCTGCAGCCGGTGGTCAACGCGGGCGACAAGAAGCTTCAGTTCGATTGGCCCATGCTCAAGATCGGCACCGGCGAGTATGGAGAGGGCCCGACCGGCGTCACGGTGTTTCGTTTCGCGCGTCGCGTGTACGGAGCAGTCGATGTTCGCGGCGGCGGTCCCGGCACGGTGAACACCGACTATCTGCGTCTCGGCTATAACGCGCCCGAGGTGGACACGGTCGTGTTCTCAGGCGGCTCGTGGTATGGCCTCGAGTCCACGACCGCCGTGAACACGGCGCTGAAAGACGACGGCGAGCGCAGTGGCAACTGGGACAACATCGGGTTGTCCGTGGGCGCGATCATTTATGACTTTGGCGACCGCCGGCTGAACGAGATCTATCCCGACAAGCGGCTGGCGCAAGCAGCGTTGCGAGCCGCGCAACCCGGTGTGTTTCCTTTAGGTGCTCAAGGCGCGGGGCGTTCGGCGCGCACCGGTCAGTTCTTCGGTTGCAACGTGCACTCCGGTCAGGGCGGTGCGTTCCGTCAGGTTGGTCCGGTGAAGATCGCCGCGTTCACGGTCGTCAACGCATTCGGGGTGGTGACGGATCGCGATGGCAAAGTAGTTGCGTGCAATCCCGGTGCGAACTGGCCGCAGCCGTTGCGTCCCACCGATCTGCTCGCCGGCATGCCAGACAGCCGCAAGCCCGGTTGGCAGCCTCCGAAAGAAGCCGCCCGCAACACCACGGTCAGCCTGGTCGTCGTGAACCAGACCTTGGAGCCGGCATTGCTGCAGCGGATCGCTGTGCAGGTTCACACTTCGATGGCGCGCGGGCTGCAGCCGTTCGCGACCGAATACGACGGCGACGTGCTCTACGCGATCTCGACTGCGGAAGTTGATGACAAGACCCCGGGTGCGCTCACGTCCGTGGATCTGGGCGTCATTGCCAGCGAAGTGATGTGGGATGCCATCCTTGCGTCGGTTCCCGAACAGCCCAAGGCCTTCCAGCCGAACAAGCGCTTCAAAGTCGCGGCCGCCGATCTGGAGAAGTACGCCGGCGAGTACAAGTTCAGCGACATCGTCAGCGTGAAAGTCTCCACCGAGGGCGGCAAGCTGGTGGCGCAAGCAAGCGGTGCTCGCGATGCGTTCGCCATCAAGAAGGCAGCGGCCGTGGAATTGCAGCCGGTCGCACAGGGTGACTTCACGGTGCCGGGCCGATATCCGCTCAATGTGCGTTTTGCTGACGGCAAATTGATCTTGAATCCTGGCCATTGGGAGCAGATCGGGGTCAGGTGATCCTGACTCACCAGGGCGTCCGCTCCTGGTGATCGCAGCTCACCGACGCCGTCAGCATTGGCAACTGTGCGCCTCGGTGGGCTGGCGATATAACAGCAACACCGCTGTTATCCAGGAATTTTCACCTTGCATCGCGACGCCGAAGTCCGCAGCCGACGTGCGGATGAACCTCAGGCCGCCGCCAGCCAGGCCCGCGATGCCTACGCGGGCAAGCTGCTCCCCGACGCCCAACTGCGCTTGTTTCGCGATACGCAGTGGGAGTTCGCGACGCGCACGATCGCCCGAGGCGGTCCTGTTCACGAGCTGCCGCGCGCCGACATTCAATTGCAGGATCTGGTCGTGCGCTCCAGGGGCGTGGAGTACGACCTGCCCGACTATCTCTCGCGCAATCGCGTTGCCGGCCTGCTGCTGATGAAGCGCGGCCGCATCGCGCTCGAGCACTATGATCTGGGCACCGATGCCAGCACGCGCTGGATCTCGATGTCGATGGCGAAGTCGGTGAGCACTACGCTCATCGGCGCGGCGATCCAAGACAAGCTCATTGGCGGTGTCGATGAGCAGCTCACGCGCTATCTCCCCGAGCTTCGTGGCACGAGTTACGACGGCGTGTCGATTCGTCATCTGTTGCAGATGACCTCGGGTGTGCACTGGGATGACACGCACACCGATCCGAGCTCCGAACGTCGTCGCATGCTCGAGCTGCAGATCGCTCAGCAGCCGGGCGCGATCATGAAGTTTCTCGCCAGCCAGCCGCGGGTGTCCGCGCCAGGCTCCGTGTGGAATTACAGCACCGGCGAAACTCACGTCGTCGGCGCACTGGTGCGCGCAGCCACTGGCATCTGGTGCGCGGACTACTTGTCTCAGAAGATCTGGTCCAAAGTCGGCATGGAACAGGACGCCACGTGGTGGCTCGAAGCGCCGGGCGGACTGGAAGTGGCCGGTAGCGGCATCAACGCGACGCTGCGGGACTACGCGCGCTTCGGCTTGTTCATGGCCAACGGCGGCGTCATCGGCAACGAGCGCGTGCTGCCGGACAACTGGATCGTCGAAGCCACTCAGCCGCGCCAGGTCGGTAATGCGCGCGTCGATTACGGTTATATGTGGTGGCCCGTCGCACGACCGAATGGCTCGTTCGCCGACGGCGCATTCAGTGCTCGCGGCATCTTCGGTCAATACATCTACATCAATCCGCGCGAGCAGGTGATCGTCGCGGTACTGAGCTCGCGCTCCAAACCGAAGGGCGCCGAGGCGATTCCGGACAACGATTTCTTCAACAGCGCGGTCGACGCGTTGACGTAGCGAACCAGACACATAAACACAACGGCTTGACCCTGGGGATCAAAGTTTTGGGAGGCAACATGGCGACGCGACTCAAGTACATCACGGCACTGGCGGTGGTTGGCGCAACCACCTCGGTCAGCACAATGGCGCAGGAACTGGTGGTCGAAGAGGTGATCGTGACCGCGCAGAAGCGCGAGCAGCGGCTGGTCGACGTGCCGGTGGCGATCACCGCGCTCGGCGGTGAGGAGATTGCGCAGAAGGGTTTGACCAATATCCAAGACATCGCGTTCGCGGTGCCCGGCATGGCGCTGCGCGAAGACGGCCCTGGCAGCTATCAGATCTTCATGCGCGGCCTGAGCAACCAATACGGCACGGATGCGCTAGTCGGTGTGTATCTCGACGAAGCGCCGCTCTCGCTCAGCGGTTTCGACCAGCTCGATGCGCGTCCGGTCGATCTCGAGCGCGTCGAAGTGCTGAAGGGCCCGCAAGGCACGCTGTACGGCCAGGGCTCGGTGGCCGGCGCGATCCGCTACATCACCAAGTCGCCGGAGCTCGATCAATGGGGCGGCTCCATCGCGGCCCAGGAAAGTTTCATCAGCGGCGGCGACTCGCGTGAAGTCATCACCGGCGTGTTGAACGCGCCGCTGGTTACCGACAAATTCGGCATTCGCATCGCGGCCCACGCCGAAGAAGGCGGCGGCTGGCAGGATCAGCCGGAAGCCGGCATCGAGGACGGCAACAATCAGGACCTGCGCATCGTGCGCACCAAGGCGCTGTGGAAGCCCACCGATGCGCTGTCGGTGCAGGGCATGATCATGATCCATCGCAACGAGAGCGAGCTGGGGCTCGGCTATGAGCAGCCGGATCGCACCGTCACTGTCGCCGTCGATCGTGCGCGTCGCCTGGTGCCGAAGAAGTTCGAGTACGACCTGTACAACCTCGATGTGAAGTACGACTTCGGTCCGGCCGAATTGCTCAGTTCCACCACGTACATCGATCACGATCACCAGTACCCGGCCTCGTATATCGGCGGTCCGGAGACGGTGTACGGCGGTGCGCTGGAAGGCACCGACGATCGCCACACTCGCGCGCACCAGTTCACGCAGGAACTCCGCCTGAGCTCCGCTGGCGAGAATTTCTTCAACTACACCTTCGGCGGCTTCTACCGCTCGATGAGCAACTCGCTGACCGCGTACTACGACACGCTGTTCGCGGGCGACTACTTCGGCGGCCTGGAGTACTACGATCGCGACACGTACGAGTCGTATGCGCTGTTCGGCGATATTTCCTTCCGCTTCGGGCGCTGGGAGCTCGGCACCGGCGTGCGCTACTTCCAGGACGATCAGAAGTCGTGGGATGGCCTCACCGAAGAAACGGATTCGTTCGATTCGGTCGATCCGCGCGCGTTCGCGTCTGTGAAGGTCACCGAAGACATCAACATCTACGCCAGCGTCGGCAGCGGCTTCCGCAGCGGCGGCTTCAACCGCGGCCCAGCCGACAATTTCGAGCCCGAGACCTTGATCAGCTACGAGCTGGGCAGCAAGGGCATCGTGGGCGGCGGCGTGTTCGCGTACGAAGCGGCCGTGTTCTACAGCGACTACAAGGACATGTTGCGCCGTGGCCTGGTGTTCAACGCGGACACCGGCACCACCGATCAGATCACCAGCAACATCGGCAAGGCCGAAGTGAAGGGTGTCGAAGTCGGTTTGACGTTCCGTCCGATCGAGCGGCTGACGTTGAACACGACGGCGACTTATCTGGACAGCGAGATCACCGAGGTGAAGGCGCTCGGCGCCACCAACCTGCCGGGCGATCCGGTCGACTACGTGCCGGAGTTCAGCTACACGCTGGGCGCGAACTACGACTTCGACTGGAGCGCGACCATGCCGGGCTTCTTCCGGGTCGACTACAGCTACCGCGACAAGGTCAGCTACATCGACCTGAGCAGCTTCCCGCTGGAAAACACGCCGCAGTTCTCCGATGACATCGCGCTGCTCGCGGCGCGCCTGGGCATGAAGATCGGTCAGGCGAGCGTCGAGGTGTTCGGCACCAACCTGACCAACGAGAACAAGTGGATCGATCCGTATCACGCGTGGACCAACGCCAATCGCACGCGGCCGCGTGAGGTGGGCGTGAAGGTCGGGTATCAGTTCTGATCATTGGCTGCCCGGGCCTGCGGCCCGGGCAGCGGCAATCGTGGAGAGGCAATGGCGCAGACGTTTCGCAGCACTCAGGATTATCGGGCGTTGGACGTGGCTCACCACGTCCATCCCTTCACCGATCAGAAGGCGCTGGCCGGCAAGGGCGTACGGGTCATCACTCGCGCCGAAGGCGCGTACGTGTGGGACAGCGACGGCAACAAGATCCTCGACGGCATGGCGGGCCTGTGGTGCGTCAACGTCGGTTACGGCCGCAAGGAACTGGTGGATGCGGCGACTCAGCAGCTGCAGACGCTGCCGTACTACAACAGCTTCTTCCAAACGTCGACGCCCTCGCAGATCGAGTTGGGCAAGGTGCTGGCGGAGGTGACTCCGCCGGGCTTGAAGCATTTCTTCTATACGAACTCGGGCTCGGAGGCGAACGACACCGTCATTCGTCTCGCGCGTCACTACTGGCGCGTGAAGGGCAAGCCGACCAAGCGCACGTTCATCGCGCGTAACCTCGGTTATCACGGCAGCACGCTTGCGGCCGTGAGCCTCGGCGGAATGTCGCACATGCACGCGCTCGATGGACAGTTGTTGCCCGAGTTCGCTCACATCGCTCATCCGCACTACTACACGCAGGGTGCGGGGCTGAGCCTGGAAGAGTATGGGGTGAAGGCGGCGCGTCTGCTCGAAGAAAAAATCCTCGAGCTGGGCGCCGACAATGTCGCGGCTTTCATCGGTGAGCCGGTGCAGGGCGCCGGTGGCGTGTATGAGCCGCCGCCGGGTTACTGGGCCGAGATTCAGCGGATCTGCCGCAAATACGATGTGCTCGTGGTTGCCGATGAAGTCATCTGTGGCTTCGGACGCACCGGGCAGTGGTTCGGCTCGCAGACCTATGGCATCGATCCGGATCTGATGCCGATGGCGAAGGGCCTGTCGTCGGGGTATCTGCCGATCGCGGGTGTCGCGATTCACGATCGCATCTGGAAGGAAATCAACGAAGGCGGCGCGCTGGCGCACGGCTATACGTACTCGGGTCATCCCGCGTCGTGCGCCGTTGCGATCGCGAACATTCAGTTGATGCGTTCGGAAGGCCTGGTCGAGCGCGTACGCGAAGAGATTGCGCCGTATTTCCGCAAGTGCCTGCAGGAGCTGGCGGCCTCGCACCCCATCGTCGGGGAGATTCGTGGCGTCGGTCTGATCGCGGCCATTCAGCTGGTGAAGAACAAGCAGGCTCGTGAAATCTTCACGACGCAGGACGATGCGGCGAATTTCTGCCGCGACGTGGCTGCGAACAATGGCCTGATCATGCGAGCGGTGTATCAGTCGATGGTGCTGAGCCCGCCGCTGATCATCAGCAAAGCTCAGGTCGATGAGTTGACGGAGAAGGCGCGCAAGGCGCTCGACGAAACCGCAAAGAAGTTTGGGTTAGGGTAACGTTGCTTTTGGGCGCGGCTCACGCCGCGCCCGCTTTTAAGTGTGGATGCTGTTTCTTGAGGGTGGCGATCATCCACTGCCGGAACTTGCGGATCACCGGCGAATCCCAGCGCTTCTCGCGCGCGATAAAGTAATAAATGCCCACGGCCAGCGGCTGGAACGCCGGCTTGCCCTCGCCGACATCGACCAGGCGGCCGCTGGCCAGGTCATCAGCCACGATCACATAGTTGGTCAGTGAGATGCCGCGGCCGTGTCGTGCCGCGTCCAATGTGAGATGGCCTTGCCACAGGCGCGTGCCGCTGAGCTCCACATCCTCATGGATGCCGTGAAAGCTGAGCCAGTTGCGCCAGCGGTTGAAGTTCTCCTCGTGCAACAGCTGATGGGTCAGCAGGTCGCGCGGCTCGTTGATCGGCGCCGAGCGGGCCAGGTATTCACGATTGGCGACGGCGAGCACCGGTGTATGGACGATCTCGGCGCTGCGCAGCTCGGCGGCGAGCTCGATGCGGTCCGCATAAGGCGCAACCAGGCGGATCTCGACGTCGGTGTGGTGGGCGAGCACGTCGGGCAGTCGATCGAGCGGGCGGACTTCGATATCGATGCCGGGATTGGCCTTTTCGAACTCGCCGAGCCGGCTCGACAGCCAGTGCAGCGCGAAGCCGGGCATGCAGCGGATGTGCAGGCGATGATCGTCGCCGCGTTTCATCAGATCGACGGTCGCACCGGCGATCAAGTCGATGGCGGTGGCGATTTGCTTGTGATATCGAATGCCGTCCTCGGTCAGCACTGCGCCGCCGGGAGTGCGTTGAATCAGCTTGGTGCCGGTCCAATCTTCGATGGCGCGCAGGTGCCGGCTCACCACGGCATGGTCGCGGCACAAATATTGGGCGGCTTTACGGACACCGCCGAGGCGCGCCACGGCGTCGAATGCTCGCAGTGCTTCGAAAGGGGGCAGCGCCTTGCGCGACGGCAGCGAGGCCGCCGGCTGGTGTGCGATTTTTTCCTCGCTCATCGTCTATAAACTCGGCGCCTCCTCCCCAGGGGATGGAAGCGTTCTTCAAATCGTGTCCCGAATCAACCTCGATTGTGTCACGGCCGGTGCGAAAACGGCACCAAGGCGATTGGCTTTGGCACTCCTAACCCGGGTGGCGACGCTGACAACATCGGTCAATTCTGCGAGTAAGGGGTGCCGTTGAATACCATCGCCGAGGCCTCATCGCCGGTCGCAGCACCGGCGGCCAGTGCCGAATTCTTCGGCCATCCGCGCGGTCTGGCATACATCGCCTTCACCGAGGCCTGGGAGCGATTTTCCTTTTACGGCATGCAGGCGCTGCTGGTGCTGTACATGTCGGGATATCTGCTGCAGCCCGGAGTGGTCGAGCAGGTGGCCGGTTTCGCCGGCCTGCGCGCCGCCATCGAGGCGGTGTTCGGCACGTTGTCCACACAAGCGCTCGCGGCCCAGATCTTCGGGCTGTATATCGGCCTGGTTTATTTCGTGCCCATTTTCGGTGGTCTGCTCGGCGACCACGTCATGGGAAGACGTCGGGCGGTGCTGCTCGGCGCAGCGGCCATGGCGATCGGGCACTTCCTGATGGCGTTCGAAGCAGCCTTCCTGCCGGCGCTGGCCGCCTTGATCGTCGGCTCCGGTTTGCTCAAAGGTAATCTTGCCGCTCAGGTCGGCGCGCTCTACAGCAAAGACGATCGTCGCCGCGACAGCGCATATACCGCTTACTGCACTGCTATCAACGTAGGCGCGTTCATCGCGCCGCTGGTGTGCGGCACCTTGGGTGAGTTCTACGGCTGGCACTACGGATTTGGCGCCGCCGGCATCGGCATGTTGATCGGAATCGTCATTTATCTGGCCGGTGCGAAATATTTGCCGGCTGATCGACCGCGTGACGCTCCAGTTCACGATCGCCCGCGCATGCAGCCCGGTGATCTGCGCAAAGTCCTGGTGATACTGCTGTTGCTCGCGATCACTGCACTGTTCTGGACGGTGCAGACCCAGGTCTGGAATACCTATCCGGTGTGGCTGCGCGACCACGTCGATCGCTCGTTGCCGTTCGGCTGGATGCTGCCCGTCACCTGGTTCCAGGCGCTCGATTCATTGACGGTGCTGCTGTTCGCGCCGCTGGTGATGTTCCTGTGGCGTCGCCAGGCGCAGCGGGGCGCCGAGCCGAGCGATCTGGGAAAGATCGCGCTCGGCTGCGCTTTCTTCGCCATCGCGTGTCTGTTGTTGAGCGTTGGACAATGGCTGGCGGGCGCCGGCCGGGTGCCGGTGGGCTGGCCCATCCTGTTCCATTTCGTTTGCGCCGCTTCCTATTTGTATGTGGCGCCGATTGCACTCGCGCTCGTCTCGCGCGCAGCACCCCCTGCCGTGAACGCCATGATGGTCGGCTCCTATTACCTCGGCCTGTTCGTCGGCGGCATCGCCAGCGGCTGGCTGGCGCGCTTCTATGAGCCGCTCGGCCCGATGATGTTCTGGATGCTTCATGTGCTGGTCGCGGTCGCAGGTTCGCTCAGCATCCTGGTGCTGCGGCGAATGTTTGTCCGCGTGCTCGAGCTGGAAGGCCCTAAAACGGCAACGGCTTGAGATCGGGGTCGATCCACGCGCGTCGCGCCATCACGGAGAACAACACGGGTTTCGACCAGTATTCGAGCAGCCAGTCGGAGCGTCCGTAACGGCTCGCGAGCAGCCCGTTCAGCACTTCGTGGAGCGCCTTTTCCGGTCTTTTTTCCAGCCAATCGCGCGCGGCTCGCAGCGAGGCCAGAGTGATGGTCTCGTGATAGCCGCTCGAATCGGTGTTCTCCACGCCGGTCGCGAGGTTGTACGCGCGAATCAATTTAGGCATCTCGGCTTCGGCGTTCATGCCGGGCCGTCGCAAAACCCAAAGAGCCGCGGCGAAGTGGGCCGCGTGCGTCCACTCCGGTTTCGGCAAAGTCCGGTCGATGACGCCGAGCGCAATGCGCTCGATTTCGCTGTCGCTGATGTAATGAATCATGGTCAAGCTCCTGACAGGGTGGCCAGCGAAGCTCGACGAAGCCCCGCCGGATGGCGGGGTTGCGGATGTTTGTTGGAGTTTGGGCTTAGAACCGGCCCGAGGAAATCCGAACGCACGCACGCGCAACCGCCGCAATGAAGCGCGGTTGTTGCTGTTTGCGTGTGCTGATTCGGATCATGGCCGCGACTATAAAGCGCCGCGGCGGGGGCGGTCAAACCGTTGGGAATTATTAAGGGTTTGTAATCATTCGGCGGCCAGCGAGGCAAAACCCGCTGGCCCCGAATGTTTCAACCCAAATTCCGGATTAGCGGCGGGCTTTCTTCTTCGACGAGCGCAGCGACAAGCCGAGCTTGTGGATGCGCTGGCGGACGGCCGCCTCGGTGCGCTTCAGCTTGCTCGCGATCGCACGGGCCGGAGTCTGTTCCTTGATCAGCGCCTTCATTTCGCGGTCATTCTGACTCGTCCAACGAACGCGGGAAGTTGCCTTGGAGCTCTTCTTCTTAGCGGGAGTCTTCGAACGTTTTGCTTTAGTTGCCATGGTTAGTCCTCTGGGTAACGCCGCTTGAATCCGCGGCCGCCGCGACGAGTTCCGCGGTCGTGAACTCGTCTGATTCGTCGAGTCGATACACTCAGCATCGGCTTGACTTTGGTGGCCGCTTATGAAACTTCGGTCCGTTCTCGAATGCGCGGGGATGTGATGGGAAGATTCGAAATGACCATGTTTGGAACGGAATGGCGCTATCGTACCAAATAAACACTACGTGTTTGTATATAACGGTGACGGTTGGTGACAAAACGTATCATTCGCTCACCGGCTACTACCGAAATATTCCCTGCAGGGCAAGCATCTAAACGAATTTATATCGACTGGAATTGAGCGTTGAACCGGTAAAAACGCAAAAGGAATGTCGACGCCCGCGCCAAAACAGATGTTTCGCGGGTGTTTCATGCGCTGACCGCGCTCGTTCAGCGTCTCGCCTGCGCCCCGCCGCGCGCCCCGAATCTCGGAAATCACAAACTCGCTACGAGGTAATCCCGAGGGGGCGGGTGCGATCCGCTCACAGCAGCCGCGTCCAGCGGCCGGCAGCGAATTGGTGCACAGCGTGCGATTGGAATATGCGTATGCGGGGCAGCCCAGCGGGCGGATTCCGCGATTTCACTGTCGGCGGATCGTGGGCACTGTTGTTTGCTCGGCGCCCGTCCAATCCAGGCGGAACCTTCTTGTCGCCGCGCGATTAAAAATCGGCATCTTGATGAGATTTCAACCGGAGAGAGGGCAATGACCGAATCCACCGACAGTACAAGCACTTCAGAAGCGCGCGGCCGTGCTGCCGACTTGAAACAGCGCTTGCGCGATGACGGCAAGCAGAGGATCGAGAGCGGCAAGCGCGCCGCCGCGGATCAGATCGCGGATATCGCCGACGCCATCGATGCGGCCTGCTCAAAGCTGGATCAGTCCCAGCCGACGATTGCGAGCTATGCATCGAAGCTCTCGGGCAACGTCAGTGGCCTCGCGGCGCATTTGCGCGAGGACAGCATCGAAGATTTGTACTACCAGGTGCGGCAGCTGGCGGTCCGGCATCCCGGAATGTTCCTGCTCGGCAGCGCCGCGCTCGGTGTCGCGATCGTGCGCTTCATGAAGGCCTCCGAGCGCAACCTGGACGCTTTATATGAAGAGGATCTGGGTGAGGCAGGCGAAGAACAAAGTGCCGCGTTCTATCGAGCGTCGGCCACGCCCGACACCTATGGAAGCAGGGGAGTTTGAGTCATGGCGTCCTCCCCGATACCCAGTGGCCCCACGGATGCGTCCATGACGGGGCTGCTCAGTCGTTTGATGGATGAAGCTCTGGCGCTCGCCAGAAACGAAATTGCGCTGGCCAAAGCCGAAGCTCGCACAGCGTTGCGCGATGTAAAACTGAGCGTCGCGCCGTTCGCGATCGCGGCCGGCGTGCTGCTGGCAGGCGTGCTCACGCTGGTTGCAACCGTCATCCTCGCGCTCGCTGAAGTGATGCGCCCGTGGTTGGCGGCGATGCTGGTCAGCATCGTATTGCTGGTCGCCGGGTTCGTGCTGCTGAATGCGGGCAAGCGCAAGTGGTCACATCTGGGCGAGCAGTTCGATCGCACTCAAGAATCGCTGCAAAAAGATGCGACCGTGGTCGCGCGGAGGACATGATGAACGGCACAACTGACAAGCGTAGCGCCGCCGATCTGGAGCAGCGCGGCGAGCAGATCCGGGCAAATCTGGATCAAACGCTCGATGAGATCCAGCGCAAGTTTTCCTCGGGCGAGTTGCTCGATCGCTCGGTGGAGTTCATTCGAGACTCGGGCTCGGAGCTGATGCGGGAGGCTGCGGACACCGTGCGGCGAAACCCGGTGCCGGTGGTGCTCACGGCGGCCGGGCTGATCTGGCTGGTGGCTTCGGTGGCGAAGTCGCGCTCCGACGACGAGGATTACGAGGATTATATGAGTCGCGAGCGCGAATGGCGGCGCGATGAGGAGCGCTGGGACAGATCAGCTCGTGGCCGCGTGAGGAATGCGGCTGACCAGGTTCGCAGCAGGGCGCGTCGGGTGCAGGGGCAGGTCTCGGACCGGTTGTCGGGTTCGATGCAAACCGTACAAGTCCGCTCGCGCGAAGTGCGCTCACGCCTGGACGATCTGGTTCAGGAACAGCCGATTGCACTCGGTGCGCTCGCGCTGGCGGCCGGCGCATTGATCGGCGCTGCGCTGCCCATGACGGAATATGAGAACAGATGGGTCGGGCCCGTACACGACCGCACCGTAGCCCGCGCCAAAGAAGCCGGCCGACGCGAGTACGACAATCTGCGCGAGGCGGTTGCATCGTC
This sequence comes from Peristeroidobacter agariperforans, assembly GCF_004138335.1. Classification (GTDB taxonomy): domain Bacteria; phylum Pseudomonadota; class Gammaproteobacteria; order Steroidobacterales; family Steroidobacteraceae; genus Steroidobacter; species Steroidobacter agariperforans. Next base: position 2,369,861 of record NZ_RYFW01000001.1, read on the forward strand.
CTTGGAACGTCGCGGCGGCAACGGCGCGCGACGTTTCGGAAGCGACAATGTTGCGGGAACCGACGACGGTTCGCAGCGTCCCGTTCAGGGTTAGCGAGGCATGGCCATGGCTGCATCAATGACTCGCGAGCCAGTCCTCGATCGTTCGCTCGGCTGGTTCAGCGTCGGGCTGGGCATGGCAGAGCTGCTGGCACCGAAAGCGATGGGGCGCATGATCGGTGTGGGCGAACAAAGCACTGTGTTACGAATGTGTGGCGTGCGCGAGATCGTGAGCGGCGTCGGTTTGCTGTCGGGTCGTGCGCCGGCGACGTTTGCGATGTCGCGCGTCGTCGGCGATGTGATGGATCTCGCGTTGCTCGGCGCATCGCTGCGCTCGCCGGATTCGAATCCCTCGCGCGTGGCGGCGACGGCAACGGCAGTTGCCGGCGTTACTGCGCTCGATCTGTACGCGAGCAAAGTGGAACTGCAATCTTCCATGGCCGAGGCGCAACAGGACGTTCCGGTGCACGCCAGTCTGATGATCAATAGTCCGCCGGATCAGGTGTATGCATTCTGGCGCAAGCTGGAAAACCTGCCGCGCTTCATGTCCCACCTGGAATCCGTGGCGGAAGTGGCCCAGCAACGATCGGAATGGACGGCTCGCCTGCCTGGCGGCGTGCAACTGCGCTGGCAGTCGGAGATCGTCGAGGATCAGCCGGGAAGGCTGATGTCATGGCGCACCGTCGCCGGCTCGGAAATAAATCACGTCGGCAGCGTGCGCTTCGAGCCCGGGCCGGGCGGCCAGGGGACGCAGGTTAAAGTGGAAATCTATTACGGCATGCCGGGCGGGCCCGCCGCTGCGAAAGCCGCGCAACTGGTGGCGATGGCGCCGGAGTCCCTGGTCACCGAAGACCTGCGGCGCTTGAAACAATTGATCGAGACCGGCGAGATCGCGACGACCCAGGGCCAGCCGGCCGGAAAGCGCAGCATGATCGGTCGCATGTTCGGCAAGGAGGAGTCATGAGAGCAGTCTGTTGGCAAGGCGTGCACAAGGTCGGCATCGAGGAAGTGCCGGACGCGCGTGTGATCAATCCACGCGATGCTGTTATCAAGGTGCGCAAAGCGGCCATTTGCGGCTCGGACCTCCATCTCTACGACGGCTACGTACCCGGCATGATGCGCGGTGACATTCTCGGCCACGAGTTCATGGGTGAAGTGGTCGAGACCGGGTCCGGCGTGCCGAATCTTTCGCGCGGCGATCGCGTCGTGGTGCCGTTTCCGATTTCTTGCGGCAATTGTTTCTTTTGCGAGCAGGAAATGTACTCGCTGTGCGAGAACTCCAATCCGAATGCGCGGCTCGCGGAAAAATTCTGGGGCCATTCGCCTTGCGGCATCTTTGGTTACTCGCATTTGCTGGGCGGCTATGCAGGCGGGCAGGCCGAGTATGTGCGCGTGCCGTTCGCGGATGTCGGGCCGATGAAGGTCCCGGATGCGATGAGCGATGAGCAAGCGCTGTTTCTCGGCGACATCCTGCCCACCGGCTACATGGCCGCGGAGAACTGCAACATCCGGGAAGGTGACACGGTGGCTGTCTGGGGCTGTGGGCCAGTCGGCCTGTTCGCAATCATGAGCGCCAAGCTGTTGGGCGCGTCCCGGGTCATCGCTATCGATCGATTCCCTGAGCGGCTGAGTCTCGCGCACCGAGCAGGCGCAGAGATCCTCAACTACGAGGAAATGGACACGCTGGAAACATTACGGGAATGGACGGGCGGCCGCGGGCCGGATGCGTGCATCGATGCCGTGGGCATGGAGGCGCACATGCACGGTGTCCAGCACGCGTACGACAAGGTGAAGCAGGCGTTGCGATTGGAAACCGAGCGGCCGGGCGTCGTGCGCGAGGCGATTCAAGCCTGTCGCAACGGCGGTACGGTCTCGGTTCCGGGCGTGTACGGCGGATTGGCGGACAAGATTCCACTCGGCGCCGTCGTGAACAAGGCGCTGACGATCAAGTCCGGCCAGACTCACGTGCAGCGGTACATGAAACCGCTGATGGCTCGCATCGAGAACGGCGAGATCGATCCGACCATGATCATCACTCACCGTATCGGCATCGATGATGTGCCGGATGCATACCAGATGTTCCGCGACAAGGAAGACGACTGCATCAAGGTCGTGGTGAACATGGCCTCGTGACGAGGCGCGGCGCGGCAGTCTGCTTATCAAAGAAGAGGCTTGCCGCCCGTCACGGCGACGGTCGCTCCCGAGACGTAACTGCTTTCATCGCTCGCGAGCATCACATACACCGGCGCCAACTCGCACGGTTGTGCCGGTCGCTTCATCGGATATTGCGATCCAAACTCGCTGACCTTCTGCGGGTCCATCGACGCCGGGATCAGGGGCGTCCAGACCGGCCCCGGTGCGACGGTGTTCGCTCGAATGCCTTTCTCGGCTAGCAACTGCGCTAGTCCAGCGGTGAAATTCTGAATCGCTCCCTTGGTCGTTGCGTAGGCGAGCAGGCTGGGATTGGGAACATCGGCGTTGATCGATGCTGTGTTGATGATGCTGGCGCCTTCCTTCATGTGCGGCATGGCGGCCTTGGTGATGTAGAACATGGCCGAAAGGTTGGTGGCCATCGTCTTGTCCCATTCCTCGTCGGGAATTTTTTCCAACGCGTCGAATGTCATCTGGTGCGCGGCGTTGTTCACCAGGATATCGATGCGGCCGAACGCTTCGACCGATTTCTTCACCAGCGTACGGCAATGCTCGGCTTGCGCGATATCGCCCGGTATCAGCACGCACTTGCGCCCGGCCGCTTCGACCAGGCGCTGCGTCTGCTTCGCATCTTCATGCTCGTTGAGATAACTGACGGCGACATCGGCGCCTTCGCGCGCAAATGCGAGGGCGACTGCACGGCCGATGCCCGAATCGGCGCCGGTAATCAGCGCCTTCTTGTCCGTCAGCCGATTCGCACCCTTGTAGCTGTCCTCGCCGTAGTCCGGCTCGGGCTTCATCGCCTTGCTCGAGCCGGGCAGGGACTGGGATTGTTTGGGGAAGGGCGGTTTAGGGAACTCTTTCCGTGGACTCATGGCGCAGCTCGCAAAACAGCTCTCGATGAGTCCGAACAAGAAAGCAATGGAACGTAAAGTTCCGTCAGGTCACAGGCCCTCGGGCCAGCGCGTCGTGCTGGCCAGCGGGCGACCGGTTTCGAGCAGAGTTTTCAAACTGGCGAGCAGGCCCGGCCAGCCGTTCGAGACGGCGTCGATGGTCTTGGAGTCCTGCACGTCGCTCTCGTGAATGACCGTGAGTTTCACTTCGTCGCCATGCTGCTCCAGTTCATAGGTCAAGCGTGTCGGTCCTTCCGCTTTCAGTTCAGGGACGAACTGGTTGTGCCAGTGAAGCACCAGTTTGCGCGGGCGGTCGATTTCGAGCACTTTGCCGCTGTCGCCGACGCGACCATCGGGGATCATGAGTTTCCAGGAAGCGCCCTGGGTCCAGTCGCAGTCCTGCCAGGTTTCGACCCAGTACTGACGCGTGAACTCCGGCTGGGTGAGCGCATCCCACAGCTTCTCGGCGGTGGTGCGGATATAGGTGACATAGACGAACTTGCTACTCATCGTCGTCTCCTTCCAATCGTTTCTTCAGATCGGCGAGCGCGCGCAGGCGGCCGCGCTCGTACTTGCGGATCCAGCGCTCGGCGATCTCGTGAATAGGCACGGGATTGAGGTAGTGCAGCTTCTCGCGGCCCTGCCATTGCACGACCACGAGATTGGCCTGCTCCAGGATCACCAGGTGCTTGGTCACGGCCTGACGACTCATGTCCAGGCCTTCGCACAGCTGCGCGAGGGTTTGGCCGTTTTGTTCGTACAGGCGATCGAGCAGCGCGCGCCGGCTGCTGTCCGCCAATGCGCGAAACGCAGCGTCCAGATCCATGGCATCATTATGCAACCATGAGGTTGCATGTCAAGACAGGTGTTTCAGGCGCTCTCGGTGGCGATGAGCAGTACGACGCTGTCGTCAGCGAGTTGATGTTGCGAGCGCAGTTCGCGACGTGCAGCGACTTGCAGCAAACCGGCGAGGCCCGTCGCACCGGACTCGGTGGTTTCAGGCCCGCCGGCGCTGCGTAATTCCGCTGCGGCCACACGCAGCTGAACATCCGAAACCAAAACGGAGGCGACCGAATGACGCTGCAGGATTCGTAATGCCGGAGCCGAGGCCATGCCACACGCGAGCATCGAGGCCGAAGTGTGCAGATCGCCTTCAATGAGCGTCGGTTCGCCCGCCTGCAGTGCGCGAGCGACGCACGGCGCGGCGTCGGGTTCGACGATGAGAAACTTGGTCGGCGCGCGGAGCAACGATTGCAGGCCATCGGCCATGGCGGCAGCGAGACCGCCGACCCCGGCTTGCACGAACAAGTGTGTCGGTCGTGCGCGCGACCGATCGTTGAACTGCTCGATGAGCTCGTCCGCCAGCATGCCGTAACCCGCCATCACATCGTTGACGATGGGCGAGTCCGCAGCGCTGGAAGTATCGGAGATCAGCAAACCCTCGCCTCTTGCCGCCGCCGCTTCAGCGGCGGCTACTGCGTCGTCGTAAGTGCCTTCGATGCGTACGATCTCGGCGCCCAACGCTGCGATTCGCGCGGCGCGCAGGGGGCTGACCTCTCTTGGCAAAAAGACCATCGCCTGGGTCCCGGCCTTGTTTGCGCCTGCCGCGACGGCCAGCCCATGATTGCCTTCGCTGGCGCAAATCAATCGAGGCAGCTTTCGTGCGGTCTCGGTGCTCTCGGAGAAGAGATTTCGTGCATCAGTGACGCCGCTCGCTGCCGCCAGCGCGCGGACGCCGGCGATCATTCCGCCGAGTGACTTGAAACTGCCGAGCGGCCGTTCGCCCTCGACTTTGACGTATACGCGGCCGACGCCGGCCAGCCGGGCGAGTGACGGTAACTCGAGTAATGAGGTGGGTTGGGCGTCCGGCCAGAGCAGCGCCCAGAGCTTCTTCAGTTCTTGCATGCAACAAGTATGGCCGCGCAACGCGCCGGTTGGCCGCAATAGAAGCGGTGGCTTTGCTGTTGAACCGCTATGTGTCGTCCAGCGGCACCGGAATCGTCAGCCCCTGCTTGAGCAGATTCAGCACCACATTGGTGGTGAAGCGCCGCACGTTCGGATTTTCCTGGACCAGCTGCGACATCATTGCATCGAATGCCTCGGTGTCGCGCGCGGTGACGATGATCACGAAGTCGGTCTCGCCGGTGACATAAAAGGCTTGCTGAACCTCGGCGCGCTTGGTCAGCCATTCGCGCAGCTGGGCCAGCAGTTCCGGCCGCTCCCGCTCGATCTCCAGGGACACGACAAAGAACGTGGGCCGCCCGATAGCGCGCGGATCGACGATCGCCGCGTCGCGAGCAATGACGCCTTGCTCGCGCAGCCGCTTCAGCCGCCGCTGAATTGCGGAAGGCGACAGGCCGACGTGCTCCGCCAATTGCTCGGCAGTTTGCGCGGAGTCCGCCTGGACGAGGTTCAGAAGCTGACGGTCGAAACGATCCAGATCCATGATGGGTGTTAACAGGCCCTGGCCCTGGCAATGACGAGCGGAAAAACTGCATCGAGCCTGGTGGAATCGCGGCCGATGCGCGCCGCCGCACTTTTAACATCGTAGCCCACGTCACAACCGCGGTGAACCAGTCAATGAACCGGACTTTGAAATTGTTGTATCAGACTCACTCTCCCTATGCCCGCAAGGCGCTGGTGTTCGCGCACGAAGCGGGTCTGGCCGAGCGGATCGAAGTCATTCACCACGAAACCAGTCCGCTGCGGCGGAATGAAACGGTGTTCGCCGCCAATCCGCTCGGCAAGGTGCCGGTGCTGGTGCGAGAGAGCCTGCCTGCGCTATTCGATTCGGACGTGATCTGCGCCTATCTCGACACGCTCCATACCGGCCGGAAGTTGATTCCGACCGAAGGCGAGGCGCGCTGGCGGGCCTTGCAAGTGCAGGCCGTTGCGCAGGGGCTGGCCGATGCCGGCATCGCGATTCGCTGGGAAACCCAGCGCCGGCCGAAGGAGCTGCGTTATCCCGCGTTGCGCGATGGCTACGTGGAAAAATTGCTGGCGAGTTACGACTGGCTGGAGCGGGAGCTCGACACCGACGGCGCCGTCGACATCGGTCACATCGCACTCGCCACGGCCTTGAGCTGGCTGGAATTTCGGGAACTGCCGACGTTCCGGCGCCGGCCGCGTCTGGCGTCCTGGTTCGAGCGGTTCAGCGAGCGCGAGTCCATGGTCGCAACGCCGCTCTGGGGTCAGACGCACGACTGACCGTCCGAAAAAAAATTGGCCGGCGCTGTCGGAACTGCCCGATGTGGCTCGTCCTTGGCTCAATACGGTGGAACAGGAGAGGCGCCTGGGGCAGGCTTGGGCGTCCATCCTTGTCCTGTTTCCAAGGAGACTCAGATGGCCCAGGCACAGACGAAGACATCGACTCAGCCCTTGGTCCCGGCCGCGGAGCTGGCGGCAAGGAACAAGATCAGCTTTCCGAACGAGAGCGCCGAATATCGTCGGGCCCGCACTGATTTGCTCGCTGCGGAAATCGAACTGCGACGTCACATCGAGCGCGTCGCCGAGCTGCGTCGCGCACTGCCGCCGGGCGGCGAAGTGAAAAAGAAGTACCAGTTTCAGGGCGAGCGCGGCCCGGTCACGTTCGCCGAGCTGTTTGGCGACAAGCAGACGCTGGTGGTCTACAGCTACATGTATGGTCCAGAGCGCGCACGGCCCTGTCCGATGTGTACGTCGTTGCTCAGCGCCTGGGATGGCGAAGCACAGGACATCGAGCAGAACGTCGCACTCGCGGTCATTGCGCAGTCGCCGATCGAGCGGCTGACGGCGTTCAAGAAGGAGCGCGGCTGGCGCAATCTCAAGCTCTACTCGGACACGAGCCGCGAATACAGCGTGGACTATCTCGCGAACACGCCCGAGTTCGCCGACACCGCCGCGATCAACGTGTTCACGAAGCGCGATGGCGTCATTCGGCACTTCTGGGCGGGCGAGATGGGCTTCGAACAGGCCGATCCCGGCCAGGATCCGCGCGGCGCGCCCGACCTCATGCCGCTTTGGACCGTGCTCGACATGACGCCGGAAGGCCGCAAGTCCGACTGGTACCCCAGCCTCGAGTACCCGAGATGAGTCGAGGAGCTAACAACTCCTAACGAGCCATCACGGGCTTTTTGTGCCCGGCCACCGCAGCATCGTCGCCATGACTTCCCAACGTAAGGAGTGGCGATGAAGCGGAACAACAGGTTGATGGCGGCAGGTGTAGCGATAGGATTGGTCGCGCTGACAACGGCGGCGCTCGCCAGTCAGGATCGCTACAGCCTGAAGGTGCCGGGCGGCCTGTCATTCTCGGAGTTCAAGGGGTACGAGAAGTGGCAGGTGATTTCGCTCAGTCACAACGGTGACAAGCTCGCGGCGATTCTCGGTAATCCCGCGATGATCCGGGCCTTCGAGGCCGGCATCCCCGGCAATGGCAAGCCGTTTCCCGACGGCGCCAAGATGGCGAAGATCCATTGGATCGCCTCGAAGACGTCGTATCCCAACGCGCCGCTGGTTGCCGGTGCGCTCCATGATGTCGACTTCATGCTCAAGGACAAGCAGCGCTTCGCCGACTCCGGCGGCTGGGGCTATGCCGCGTTCCAGTTCGAGGAGGCGACGAACGCGTTCCGGCCCAGCAACACCTCGGATCGCCCGCCGCAGGGAAACGATGCCAAGTGCGGCTTCGCCTGTCACACGATCGTGAAGAATCGCGACTACGTCTTCACCGAATTTCCCAAGCGCTAACCGACGGTGATCTCCATGCAACAACGATGGCTCATTACTGGCAGCTCTCGCGGCTTGGGGCGTGCATTGTCCGAAGCCGTGCTCGACGCTGGCCATCTCTTGGTGGCGACTGCGCGCGATCGTTCTTCATTGAGCGATCTCGTGGAGCGTCATGGCGAGGCGGTGCGGACGGCGGCTCTCGACGTCTCCGACCCGGCCGCTGCGGAGGCTGCAGTTCAACTCGCCGTCGACAGCTTCGGCAGACTCGACGTGCTCGTGAACAATGCGGGCTACGGCAACGTGAATTCGATCGAAGACACGGAGCTTGCGGATTTTCGCCGGCAGATCGAAACGAATTTGTTCGGCACGATCATCGTCACAAAGGCGGCGATCCCCGTGATGCGCCAACAGCGCGCCGGCCACATCATCCAGTTTTCCTCGGTAGGCGGCCGCATCGGCGCGCCAGGCCGTGCACCGTATTCAGCGGCCAAGTGGGGCGTGGAAGGCTTCTCGGAAGTCCTCGCGAGGGAGATGGCGCTGATCGGCGTCAAGGTCACGGTCATCGAGCCGGGCGGTTTTCGCACCGACTTTGCGGGATCGTCGACCGTGCTTCAGGCCGGGCGCGCTGAATATGACGCAGTCGTCGGCGCGGCCGCCAGGGCGCAGCGCGAGTACGACGGTCGTCAGCCAGGCGATCCGCAGCGCGCCGCGCAAGTCATCCTCCAAATCGCTGCTATGGATGCGCCGCCTTTCAGACTGCCGCTGGGGAGCGATGCTGTGAACGTGATCGAACAGGCGGATCGCGCGAAGCTGGCTGACCTGCAGCGCTGGCGCGAATTGAGTGTGTCGACTGACTTTCCGCGAGCGACACAGGAATAACGGGAGCGGGGAGGTGCGCCAACGCGGCGTCGGCCGTCTGATATATTAAGCGCGGGGGCTGATATACGAAATCGAATCCAGGCCGCGCGGAGGACAGGTTGACCGCATGATTCTCGCTTCCTATAAAGATTTCCATCGGGCGGCTCGCGGCCGCTTGCCCCGCTTCCTGTTCGATTACATCGATGGCGGCGCTTATGACGAGCGCACCATGAACAAGAACGTCAGCGACCTCACCGAGATCGCGCTTCGGCAACGGGTGCTGCGCGATGTTTCCAACATCGACCTGAGCACGACGCTGTTCGGCCGCAAATTGTCGATGCCCGTGGCGCTCGGTCCGGTCGGCATCTCGGGCATGTCCGCCCGGCGCGGCGAGGTGCAAGCCGCTCGAGCGGCTTGCAATGCTGGCATTCCGTTTACGCTCTCGACCGTCTCCATCTGCTCCATCGAAGAAGTCGCGAAGAATTGTCCGGCGCCGATCTGGTATCAGCTGTATGTGATCAAAGATCGTGGATTCATGCGGGAGATGCTGTCGCGCGCGAAAGCAGTGGGCGCTCAGGCGTTGGTGTTCACCGTCGACATGCCGGTGCCCGGCGCTCGTTATCGCGATGCTCACTCGGGCATGTCGGGGCGTTACGCGCCGCTGCGTCGAGTGCTTCAAGCCATGGGGCGGCCCGGTTGGTCCTGGGATGTCGGTTTGCACGGCCGTCCGCATTCGCTGGGCAATCTCAAATCGGTGCTCGGAGCCAAGAGCGGGCTCGGCGATTACATGGGCTGGCTCGGCGCGAACTTCGATCCCTCGATTCGCTGGACCGATCTGGATTGGTTGCGACAGGCTTGGGACGGGCCGCTCATCCTCAAAGGCATTCTGGATCCCGAAGATGCAATCGCGGCCGCGCAAATCGGCGCCGACGGCATCGTCGTTTCCAATCATGGCGGCCGTCAGCTCGATGGCGTGCTGTCATCGGCTCGCGCGTTGCCGGCCATTGCCGACGCAGTGAAAGGCAAGCTGACGATTCTCGCGGACTCCGGCGTCCGATCCGGCCTCGATGTAGTACGCCTGATGGCGTTGGGCGCCGAAGGTGTAATGCTGGGTCGTGCCTGGGTGTTCGCGCTCGCGGCGAACGGCGGCGCCGGCGTCAGTCAGTTGCTGGACATTTTCGCGAAGGAAATGCGAGTGGCGATGGCGTTGACCAGCGTGTGCAACGTGGGCGAGATCGATCGCTCGATTCTCGCGTCATGATCCACAAGGAAGATTCTCATGTTCCGTCCGAGTCTGCTGATAACCCGTCGGTTGCCTGCGTCGGTGCTGGAGCGTCTGCGCGCCAGCTATGAAGTGACCGTAAATCCCGACGATCGTCCGCTCGGACGGGAAGCGTTGTTGATGGCCCTGCGCAGCTTCGATGCGCTCTCGCCGACGATCACGGACAAGCTCGATGCCGCGCTATTGCTCAATTCCGGATTGAGGACGCGCATCATCGCCAACTTCGGCGCGGGCTACGAACACGTCGATCTCGAAGCGGCGAAGACCGCGAATCTGGTCGTGACCAACACGCCCGATGCACTGACCGACGCGACTGCAGAGCTCACGATCCTGCTGATCCTGATGGCGTCTCGTCGCGCCGGCGAGGGCGAGCGTCTGCTTCGTGAAGGCAAGTGGACGGGCTGGGCGCCGACTCAACTGCTCGGCACCGATGTGAAAGGCAAGACCTTGGGTCTGGTGGGCTTCGGTCGCATCGCCAAAGAAGCTGCCCGTCGCGCTCGAGCGGCGCTGGGAATGCGCATCGCGTATCACTCGCGCAGTCGGGCCAGCGCTGAGGACGAGCGCGCGCTCGGCGCTGAACATCACGCAACGCTGGACACTTTGCTAGCGGCATCGGACGTGATCTCGTTGCACTGTCCGGGCGGTGCGGCCACGCGTCACCTGATCAACGCGAACACACTGGCCCGGATGAAATCGACCGCCATCCTGATCAACACGGCGCGTGGCAGTGTGGTCGATGAGGAGGCGCTGGCGAACGCGCTAGCGCAACGGCAGATCGCGGCTGCGGGGCTGGATGTCTACGAGCGCGAACCGTCGGTGTCGCCGGCGCTGCGGGAGCTGGAAAACGTCGTGCTCTTGCCGCATCTGGGCAGCGCAACGCTGGAAGCGCGTACTGCCATGGGCATGCAGATGGCGGACAATCTGGACAGCTTTTTCGCCGGCCGAACGCCACCGAACCGTGTCGCCTGAATCGCAATCTGCCGCTGACATCATCGAGCACGCCATCCGCGCGAAGCTGGCGTCTGCGCGCTCGCGCCATCCCCTCGTGGTCGGTGTGTGCGGCAGTCAGGGCAGCGGCAAGAGCACCGTCTGCAAGACACTCACGACGCGCTTCACTCAGGCGGGTCTGACGGTCGCCAATCTTTCCCTCGACGATTTGTATTTGCCGCTCGCCGAGCGAGTGACGCTCGCGAAGTACGTGCATCCGCTGCTTCGTACGCGTGGCGTGCCCGGGACGCACGACACGAAACTCGGCGTCCAAACGTTGAGTGCGCTCGGCCACGGCGGGCAAGTGCCGCTGCCTCGCTTCGACAAGTCGATCGACGATCGTCGGCCGAAGGCGCAGTGGGATTCGGTCCAAGCGCCGGTGCAGTTGGTGCTGTTCGAGGGCTGGTGCGTCGGCGCGCGGCCGCAGACACTCGGGCCCCTGGATCAGCCGGTGAATGCGCTCGAAGCGAATGAAGATGTCGATGGCCGCTGGCGGCGCTATGTGAACGATGCGCTCGGCGGCGAATATCAGCGCCTGTTCGGCAAGATCGATTTCCTGGTGCTGCTCGCGGCGCCGTCGTTCGACGTGGTTTTGAAGTGGCGCACTCAGCAGGAGCACGAGCTGCGCGATCAATCCGGCAACAAATCAGGCGTCATGAGCGATGCGGCGCTGGTGCGTTTCATTCAGCACTACGAGCGGCTCACGCGTCACATCTTGATCGAAATGCCCGGGCGCGCCGATCTGGTGATTCGCCTGTCGCCCGAGCGCGCGGTGCTCGGCCGGCCCTAAGGCAGCGGCCGCAAGCCCTCGGCTCGCACCCGCCAGCCTTGCTTCGGGAAGCCGGGCAGGTAAGTGAGATCGCCATCCCAGCCCGCCGCCATCAATCCAACAGCGAGCAGCAAGCCACCGTTGGACGGGAAGTAGGTTTCCGCGAGCCGGCGATAACCCGCATCTGCGTTAGCGTTGCTAGCCGCTGTCGGCACGAGATCCGCTGCGTGCTCATTCAGATGCACGCGCGGCGTCATGCCGCTGACACCGAACTGGAAATTTCTCGAGCTGGACAGCAGGAAGTCGACGGCCTTGTCCGGCTCGTGCAGGCGCGCTGCAGTCATGGCGAGCAGCGGAAAGTCCCATCCCCACGTCTGTCGCAGATCCCAATGCGATTCCACCGCACGCAGCGTGCGACGCATGGTTTCCCGGTCGACGCTCGAGCCCGGCAGCAAACCCAGCGCGCCGAGGAAGGATGGATGATCGCGATTCCAGCATTCGTCGGCCGTGTTGCCGTTGGAGCACTTGGGGCTGCGCGCCTGCTCCCACTGTTGAGGAAACGACTCGACCGCCAGGTACAAACCGTCCCGCTGCGGCAGCGGCGAGAGCTTCTGTAGCACACGATCCCATTCGGGCTTGCGCGCAAGCTTCAATCGTTCGCGCCAGCTTTGCGCCGTCGCCAGTCCGAAGCGGAAATATTCCAACTCGAACGTTGGATTGAACGTCGTGAGCGGCGGGAACACTTCCTGCGCGGGGATGAGCGGCGGACCGAGGACATAGCGATCGGTCTTCTCGTCATGGTGAGCAAAGGATGCGAGCAGATCGGCGGTCTCGAACACCAGCTCCTGATACTGCGCCAGGGTAACAGGGTTGGGCCGGTCGCGATAAATCAGCTCCGCGAGAAAGATCGGATGCGGCTGCTGCCACATCAGGAAGGGCGTGATGGTGCTCGGGCTTTCGCGCCCTTCAGGTCCAACCATCTTCGGCCACCACGCGCCGCTCAGGCCATGCGAAGCCGCGCGCGCCTTCGCTTGCAGCAAGTGTTGCTGATACCAGGGCATGCTGCGTTCGAGCAGCTCCGTCCGACCCCACTGTGCGAAGTGCGCGGCATGCCAGGGGTGCATTTCCATGTGGAACTTGCCGTTCCAACTGTTGGAGAACAAGCCCTCTTCCTGTGGCGGCAAGGCGCCAGCGCCGTTCAGCGCCATCAGATATTGAGAGAGCACCACGCGCCGCTCGAGCTCTTTCGCGCGCGGATCCGTGCTGCCGGAGAAATCGATCACGCCGCCATTGTTCCAAAAAGAATTCCAGTGCGTGACTACAGAGTCGTGTGTTTCCGACGCCGACGGCAGCGGTTGCTGATGCCGCTCGGGCGAGAACAGCACGCTGAAGCGGAAGACGCCGTCATTAGCCTTGGGGCGAACGCGCATCGAATGCGGGCCGATGGGTTCGAAGCTCGCATCCTCATCGCTCGCGGCCGTGACGAAGTAACGGGTGTCGTCAAGGCGACGTTGCAGGGAGATCTGGCGTGCGCTCTTGCCGAGCACTTCCGTCGTGTGACGCTCCGGATGCTCCCAATCCGCCGGATTCGGATTGAGCTGAGCGGCGACGCCCGGAAACTTCAGATCGACGCCGAGCCGTGCAGGCTCGATCGTCGGCGCTTTGATGCTCACATGGAGCATGTCGAGGCGCGGATGAACGCTCGTCTCGATATCGACCGGCTGGCCTTCGAACTCGAAGTGACTGCGCAGCGTACCGCTCCACAGGTCGAGCGTCTGTCGAGTCGCCTTCAGATCGGAGAACTGCGCGGGCTTGCCGTTCTTCGATAGCAAGTGCAGCGACACACGCCCCAGCGAGAAGCGATGCGGGTTCTCGCGCAGCCACTGAATCTCCGGACGCTTTGCTTCTGACCAATCGCGCAGCCACGGGTATTGCTGTGGCTGCCCGCGAACGTCGATGGTCGTGAGGCTGTCCTCATACTTGAACTGCTTGGGATTGGGAAAGCTGTGCCACGCCCACTGCGCCTGCGTCAGCAGCGGCGTCAGCGACGAATATTGTTCCTGGAAGGTTTGCAGTCCGGTGATGTCGGCAGTGAACGCGACGTTTCCATTGCCGACCATGAACGGCGAGGAAGGGTCGATGCTCGTCAGCGTGGGATGGTTTCGGGTCACCAGTGCTTGCCGATCGATGCTCGTGTCCTCGACGTGCACCCAGTCGAAGTCCGCGATGCCGCCGCCGGTCGGATTGGATGTGAACGTAAATAGCGCGGGCCGTGCGCCTTTCCACCAGCTGAACATCAGCTTCGCGCGCGTGCCGAACGGTTTGAACGTCTTGCCCTCGTCAGTACTGTAGGAGTAGCGGGCGAACTCATCATCGACGTTCACCCGCAAGACCAGCGAATCGGCCGCAACGACATCGCCGAGCGTGTCCGTACCGGCGTAGGAGAACGTGAGATGGCGCTTGCCTGACTGCTGCGTCAATCCGATCCAGCTCGGGCGCTTGCCAAACATGGCGAGCCCGGCCTTCTGCCCGTCGCGCATCTCGCTCGCCAGAATTCGCGTCGTGACCTGCGACGAGCGACCGTGCAGTACCTGAGTCAGAGTGTTTCGGGCGCTGACGAAGTTCTGCGCTGGCATCGCCTTCAGTCGCAGATGGCCGCGACGCTCGCTCAAACTCCAGTTTGCGTCCGTCGGGTTGTGATTCCACTCCCACTGCACGCCGAGCTTCGCGTCCGAAAACTCATCGGACGTTTGAATCTGCACCGGCTCGAATTTACTGCCGACGTCGGGCACGCGATGTGACAGCACGGGCTGTCCGTTCGGCGCGCCTGGCAACAACTCGCCCATCACTGGCCAGCCATCCTCCCAACGCACCGGCTGCATGTGAACGATGCGCCCATACGCACCCGTGCTGTTGAAGTGCAAGAACCAGCCTTCGCCCGACGGTGTTTCGACATAGCCGCCCTGATGAGGCGCCTGCACGTGTGTCGTTCCTTTGGAGAGCACAGTGCGGATCTCATACGGGCCGTAGATGTTCCTGGATCGAAGCACCGCCTGCGGTCCTTCGCCGACGCCACCGTAGGGCGCGAAGATATAGTAGTAGCCATCGCGCTTGAGCAGCTTCGGGCCTTCGAGAATCGGCAATCGCACTTTGTCTTCGACGATCACCTTGCCGGCGTCGAGCGCCTTGGCGCCGTCGGCGCTCATCCGGCGCAGGATCAATGGACCAGCGCCGACGCGCGAATGAACCAGATAGGCGTTGCCATCGTCGTCCCACAGCGGGCACGGATCTTCGAGATTGGGCTCGTCGATGACTTTGACGGGTGCGCTCCACGGTCCTTCGGCACGCGCGGCGCTAGCCATGAACACGCCTTCGGTGGGCGTTGCGAAGTACACGTAGAAGCGCCCCTCGTGAAAACGGATGGACGGCGCCCAGACGCCGGCGGCGTAGCGGTGGCCCATCCTGGTGTTGAAAGGAATGCGCTCGGTGGTGTCGTCGAACTCCACCGGACCGGGCAGGTCGTAGTTGGGATGGAAATCCAGCCGCGGCAGCACGTGACCGAGCAGCGTCCAGTGCACCAGGTCCTTGGATTTCAGCACCGGCACGCCCGGCGAGAAATGAAATGTCGACGCCACCATGTAGTAGCTGTCGTCGACTCGGATGACATCCGGATCCGAGTAGTCCGAGTGCAGGATGGGATTGCGATACGAGGTGGCCGCATCGGCGAGTGCGGCGCTCGTCGGATCGACGAGCGTCGCGGCCAGAAGGAAAGCGCTGCTCAGAGCGAGGGCAACCGACTTCATATTTCCTGCAGATCCCTGTGGCGGCGTGACAGCATGGGGGGCACCGTCACGCCGCCACCTTTCGATCATAACGTGCGAACGCTCATACCGATGAACATGGTGCGGCCGTTGTAGTCGTAGGTCGCAGGCCACGTGTTGGCGCGGATCTGCGCACTGCCGACCACCGGCGGATCGTCGTCGGCGAGATTGTTCACGCCGCCGAAGAATTCCACCTGCTGGCCCCAGTCATAAGAGAAGGAGAAGTCCAGATAGTTCTGCGAGCCCAGGCGCGGATTCACCAGGTCGGCGTAGGCCGGCGCAGTCGTCCCCGCACGCGTCGGCAGCAGATAACGATCCACCGTCACAGCGTCGATGAATCGATGCCGCAAGCTCAGGCTGAGCGGCCCAGTCGCCCAGGTGAAGCGAGTCACGCCCTTGTATTCGGGGATGGGCTCGCCGCAAGTGGTGCCATAGGAACCGACGCAGCGGTTCTTCACGTTTGGGAACGCCTGCACTGGCGTCGAGGTGAACTCATTGGTCTTGGTCCACGCCGTGCTGATGTTCAACGTGCTGCCGTTGCCGAACAGGCCGAAACCGAAGTCGAAGCCGTAGCGAGCCGACAGATCGTAACCGGAGGTTGCCAGTCCGCCGGTGTTCGCCTGCCGGATCTCGGCGTAGTACGGCACGCTGATCTCGCCCGTCACCGGATTGCGATTGATGGCCTGGCAGAACTCGCTGTCGATGTCCTGAATGACGTTGAAGCACAGGTTCAACGTGTTGTTCAGGCCGCCGCCGAGTTGCGCGATCGCGCCATCCAGCGTGATGTCGAAGTAGTCCAACGTTACGGCCAGCTTCGGCAGAATCTGCGGCGTGACGACGATGCCGAAGGTGCGAGTGTCGGACTCTTCTTCGCCCACCTCGGGATTGCCGCCAAACAATGCCGGGATGATCGTGTTCGGTTGCACGCCCGCCGTAAACACCGACGACGCCGGAACCCCGCTCGCGACACACAGCGCACGCACTTCATCCGTTCGACCGGAGGCGGGTTGTTTGTCGGAGCAAGGATCGGTTGCGGGCTCGACGCTCTGGCGCAGGCCGCCGTAGAGATCTGCAACGTTCGGTGCGCGAATCGCGCGCTGGAATTGCCCGCGGAAAGCAATGTCTTCGTTCAAGCGCCAGTCGAGACCGTAGAGATAGGTCCAGACCTTGCCCACACCCTCCAGATCGTAATCGGACATGCGGAACGCGCCGTTCGCCGTGAGATCGTCGATGAACGGCAAGCCGCCGAGCAGCGGGATGCGCAACTCGCCGAAGATTTCCCTGGCCGTCACATCGCCCTCGGTGGGCAGGCCAGGATTGAAGCCGACTACGTCGCCCGAGCGCAGGAACTCATCCGGCACGAACTGCGAGGATGCATACCGCCACTCTGCGCCGAGCGAGAAGGCCAGCGGACCGGCCGGCAGATCGATGATCTGGCCGGACAGCGTTGCGGCGGCGACCTGCAGCTGCGCTTCGGTTGAGTTGGTCGCGCCAATCGCGATCGCATCCACGGCAGCATCGGATATGTTCTGGCCGAAGATGTTCAGCAGCGGGGCCGCGCCACCGCTCGAGAGCAACGCGCTCTGGAAGCGGCTGCGAGAAACGTTGCCCGACTGGCGGCTCGTCTCTTCGGTGCGCGCGAAGGTGTAATAGACATCGTAGGCGAGGTTGCTGAGGAAATTCTCCGAGACATCGCCGATGTCACCACGCACGCCCAATGCCATGCGCCACACATTGCGGTCGGACACGTTTTCACGCAGGCCGACCTCGACCAGGCGACGGCCGACGTTGATCACCGCGAAGCCATCGTTCGGATTGTTGACGCGCGAGCTCGAGCCAGTCGTCACTGTGGTCGGTCCGGTCTCGGCCAGATCCAACTGGCGCAGGACCTCGTTCATTCCATCGACATTTGCGAGATGCTGATTGTTGATGTTGAACAGGAACGGACCGCTGATGTTGGTCGGCGCCAGCTGCTGATCGACGCGGTTGTTGCTGAAGTGGAACTCCAGATAACCGGTCGCCTTGTCGGTGAAGTCGTAATGACTGAACGCGTTCACCATCCAGCGTTCCTGCGGCACCTGCAGATAGTTGTCGGGGCCGAGGTTGAAGTCGTCCTGCGGTGTGAGGGCAGGGCGCACTGCTGAGCCTGTGTCGTTGAACGTGAAGCCGCGCGAGCCCATGCCGGTGAGGCCCGCCGCTTCCAGTGCGTCATTCAAACCGGCGGTCGACGTGGCGGAATTGAAGAGCGGCACGCCGGTGAAGCGGCCGTTTGGAATATCGCCGCTGCCGCCCGCGATGAGTCCCGGCACGCCGCCCGCAGCACGACACGTCGAGCCCGAGGGCACAGCGACCGGAACGCCCGCATGATCGCGGCTCGCAGATGCCGGTGTCACGCAACCGTCGGACAGAGAGTCGTATGCCCATTCGCCGCGCTCGCCGCGAGTGATGGAGCCACGATTGAGATAGTTCACCGACACGACTGCGTTACCGCGGCCCTCGGCGAAGTTGCCGCCGACGGTGAGGTCGATGTTGTAAGTCGGCGTCGTGGTCGGGCTGTCGTAACTCGTTTGCGCCGTTGCTTCCACACCTTCGAAGTCATCGCGCATGATGAAGTTGACGACGCCGGTGATGGCGTCGGAGCCGTACACCGCGGAGGAGCCGCCAGTGACGACTTCGGTGCGTGCGATCAGCGCGGTCGGAATGGTGTTGAGGTCGGTGACCTGTTCCGGGCCGTAGATCGCGAAGCGTCGGCCGTTGACCAGCACCAGGTTGCGGGATGCGCCGAAGCCGCGAAGATTCACATCGGCGGTGCCGCCCGGCACCGTGTTTGCTGAGGCGCCACCGTTGGTGGACGCCACGAATTGAGGCGCGTCGCTCAGGATTTTTTCGACGTTCGGCGCGCCGGAGAGTTTTATTTCTTCCACACCGATGACGCTGACCGGCGTCGAGGTGTCGATGCCCTCGCGCGCGATTCTCGAGCCTGTCACCAGTACCTCTTCCACTTCCGCACGCTGCGTGTCTTGCGCCAGTGCAGCTGTGCCCAAAGTGGAACCCGCGAATACCACACCGAAGCCGAGCGCAGCCGCTCGCCGGCGATGTTTCAATCTCCCGATCATTTCATAGCCCCCTATGAAGAATTTGTTGGTCGCCCGCGCCGACGGCGTGAGCGGTTTTGAATCGTTTTGATGATTGCTAGCCGGTGCCAGCCGTGTGTGTTCGTCCCCTTGCGAGTTACCGCTATCATTGCTTGCCGTCGTGACCGGCAATGAGCGAGAATTATCATAGTTGATTGAAGTTGGCTAGAGGCCGGTCACAGCGCTCATGACTCCGTCCCGGTCGGCGACAATCGATTCAGGCGAATGCATTACGCAGACAAATATTTCTGCAAGAGTGCTCGCTGGAGTTCCGGCGCGGCGCGCGTGGACCGCGACAAAATACTTATTTTCCAGGGGTTTCATGCATGAATGACCAAGATCCTGTCGGCCTCGATCGACGCACCGTGCTCAAGTCGGCCGGCGCTGTGGCGCTCGGTTTGGCGAGCACCGCTTACGCCGCTGCGCCCAGAAAGCGTTTCGCCGTGGTCGGAGTGGGCTCGCGCTCACGCATGTATACGCACGCGATCACCGGTAAATTTCGTGACTCCAACGAACTCGTAGGAGTGAGCGATAACAATGCGGGCCGGGCAGCCCTGGCGGTGAAGACGATTGCCGCGACCGGCGCGAGCAAGCCCAAGGCCTACAGCGCGGCGGATTTCGATCGCATGATTCGCGAAACCAAGCCGCAGACCGTGATCGTCACGACCCCGGACGCGACTCACAACGATTACATCGTGCGTGCGTTGGATGCCGGGTGCGATGTGATCACCGAGAAGCCGATGACCACGACGCCCGAGAAGGCGCAGACCATTCTGGATGCCTGCAAACGCAACGGCCGGCACGTGCGTGTGACTTTCAATTACCGGTATTCCCCGCCGCGCACGCAGATCAAGGACATGCTGATGAGCGGCGAGATCGGCGAGGTTCTCTCGGTCGACTTCCATTGGTTGTTGAACACCGTGCACGGTGCTGACTACTTCCGCCGCTGGCACAGCAATAAAGCCATTTCCGGTGGCCTGATGATTCACAAGGCGACGCATCATTTCGATCTGGTGAACTGGTGGCTCGGGGCGCAACCGGAATCGGTCGTCGCGGTTGGCAAGCGCGAGTTCTATACGCCCGAGATGGCCAAGCGCATGGGACTGAAAGGCCCGCATGAGCGCTGCCGGACCTGTCCCGAGAAGGCTGCCTGCACGTTCTATTTCGACCTCGCCGCCGATCCCGGGCTGAAGGCGCTGTACCTGGACAATGAGCAGCACGACGGCTATTTCCGTGACCAGTGCGTGTGGCGGCCTGAAATCAACATCGAAGACACGATGAACGTCGTGGTTCGCTACGACACAGGCACGACGCTGAGTTATTCGCTGAATGCGTTCAACTCCTGGGAGGGTTATCACATCGCGTTCAACGGCACGAAGGGCCGTATCGAGCATTCGATCGTCGAGCAGGCGGGCGTCGCCGGCGCCGACGAGACGCAGGGAAAGATCAAGGATGATGGCGTGACGACGCGGATCATTCCCTTGCGAGGCGCGCCGCGTGAGATCGAGCCTTGGACCGGAACGGGCGGTCACGGCGGCGGCGATGACGTGATGCTGACTGAGATATTCGGCGATGCGCCGGCCGATAAGTACAAGCGTGCATCGGACGAGCGCGGCGGCGCTTACTCCATGCTCGTGGGCGCCGCAGCCAACCAATGTTTCAAGACGGGTCAGTCGGTGCGCATCGATCAGTTGGTGACGGGGCTGGCGCCGCCGGATCGTGCGCCGATGCCGAGCCGCACGGCATCGCTGCCGATGCCGATGAAAGTAAAGATGCCGTAGCGAAAAGGGGCAGGGGGCGTTCGCGCTCAGGTGCGGGCGCTCTCTGCAGACACCGCTGGCGTTTTACGGCGCAGGCGCGGCCGGCTCGGTATCATGGCGTGCATGACCGAATCGATTGAGAGACGAACGCCGGGGCCGCTGCTGACGTTGAAGGTTCACGACCAGCTGCAGAAGGCGCGACGCGCGGGTGTTGCCGAGCTGTCGTGCTCGCTGGATCTGGATCGCACGACGACGACAGTGGCGCTCGACGACTCCGGCTGGACCTGGCAGGGGCAGCGCTATCCGTATCTGGAGAAGTGCAAGGAGCGCACGGTTTATTACTGGAGAGACGGCGAGTTCGCGCCGGTATCTCGCTACAGCTCATCGCTCATCAAGCTGGTGCCGACCGAGTGGGGCACGCCCACCTTCGAGATCGACGGCATCAAAATGCTAGTAAGTGAGCGACTGTCGCCCTATCAGGATGCGCAAGCGAAGGTTGCTTTGATCGAGCCTCGCGGCAAAGTGGTGCTCGATACCTGCGGCGGCTTGGGTTACTTCGCGGCCTGGTGTCTGGAAGGTGGCGCGGCGCGCATTGTGTCGTTCGAAAAGAATCCCGATGTCATCTGGCTGCGCAGTCTGAATCCCTGGTCGCCGCAAACGTGCGGCGCGCTCTCGCTGACTCAAGGCGATGTTTCGGAAAAGATCGCCGAGCTGCCGGACGCGTCGTTCGATGCCATCCTGCACGACCCGCCGCGCTTTGGTATCGCCGGCGAGCTGTACTCACAATCGTTCTACGATCAGCTCGCGCGAGTGTTGAAACGTGGCGGGCGAATGTTTCATTACACCGGCGCGCCGAACAAACTCACGACCGGCCGCGACGTGCCCACCGAAGTGGCCACTCGCCTGAAGCGCAGCGGTCTCAAAACCAAACTCCACGGCGATGGCGTGCTGGCGAGCAAAGCCGGGCGCGGATCCGGCCTGTAACGAAGGGGCCTACTTATCGGGGCTACCCCGTCGCGATTTCATGGGCATGGATCTCACTCGAAGGCGATGCGTTACCGAGACGCAATGTTTCGAAGGAGTGCAGTCATGGCATCCGCTGAAGCTACCGTCGATCACGAGACCATCCGCGCCATTGGGTCGAGAAGCACGGCGGCTGTCCTGCCCATGTGAAAAGCACCGGCAGTAAGCAGGATCCGGGCATCTTGCGTATTGATTTTCCCGGCTTCTCCGGCCAGCAGTCGCTCGAGCGGATCTCCTCGGACGAATTCTTCGAATCGTTCGATGCCAACGAGCTGGCATTCCTGTACCAGGATGAGGGCCGGTCCCAATGGCCCGGTATCGATAGTAACCGCGCTCATTCGCACGATTCAGCCAGCGCGCCGCTCGAATGACGCGGCTGCGGTGGTCGATTCTGCACAACGGTGTCACACTCGCCGAAGGCTGGTGGGGGGTGATGATATGAGTGCAGATCGGGCGCTCCGCGATCCGCTGGACGACCTGTCACGCGAACAGGTCGAGGCCGCGTTGGCGACGTACCAAGGCCGGCCCGGGCCGCTACTGCAGGTGTTGCACGAGGTTCAGCATCGCCTCGGATATGTGCCACCTGCAGCCATTCCTCTCATCGCCGAAGTATTGAATCTGTCTCGGGCCGACGTACATGGCGTCGTTACTTTCTATCATCACTTCCGGCAAGCGCCGATTGGCCGGCACGTCATTCAGGTGTGCCAGGCGGAGGCTTGCCGCTCCATGCACTGTGAGAAGCTGACGGAACATGTGCAACGCAAGCTCGGCGTCGAGCTGCACGGCACGACTGCCGACGGCCGCTACACGCTCGAGCCTGTGTATTGCCTGGGGAACTGTGCCTGCAGTCCGGCCGTGATGATCGACGGCGAGCTGCACGGCCGTGTCACACCAGATTCATTCGACGCGCTGATCGCACCGTTGTCATGAATATCAAAGTCTACGTTCCCCGAGATGCAACCGCGTTGTCGCTCGGCGCGGGCCGAGTAGCTGCCGCAATCGATCGCGAGGCTCAGCGCCGCGGACTGCGCGTCCAGCTGGTCCGCAATGGCTCGCGCGGTTTGTTCTGGCTGGAGCCGTTGATCGAAGTTGCTAGTGCCGAAGGCCGTCATGCATACGGTCCGGTAACCGTGCAAGATGTTTCGAGCCTGTTCGATGCAGGCTTTCTGGACGGCAAGCCGCATCGGCTGCACCTCGGGCTCACCGATGAGATCAAGGAGCTGAAGAGCCAGCAGCGGCTGACATTCGCACGCGTCGGTGTCATCGATCCAGTTTCCGTCGAGGACTACGTTGCGCACGGTGGTTATGCCGGGTTGAAGCGCGCGCTCGCTCTGTCGCCATCAGAAATCGTCGATGCCGTTACTCAGTCCGGCCTGCGTGGCCGCGGTGGCGCCGCGTTTCCGACCGGCATCAAGTGGAAGACGGTGCTCGACCAGCCACCTCAGCAAAAATATGTGACCTGCAATGCCGATGAAGGCGACTCGGGCACCTTCGCCGATCGCATGCTGATGGAAGGCGATCCGCTCACGCTCATCGAAGGCATGACCATCGCGGGGATCGCAGTCGGCGCCACGCAGGGTTACATATATCTACGTGCCGAGTACCCGCATGCGCATCGGGCGTTGGACGAAGCGATCGCTTCCGCTCGCGCCGCCGGTTATCTGGGTGGCAATATTCTCGGCAGTGGCAAGCAGTTCGAGTTGGAGGTGCGGCTGGGCGCCGGCGCCTACATTTGCGGCGAAGAGACCTCGATGCTCGAAAGCCTCGAAGGCAAGCGCGGCGAGGTTCGTGTGCGGCCGCCGTTGCCGGCGATCAAAGGGCTGTTTGGCCGGCCGACCATCGTCAACAACGTGATATCGCTGGCCTCGGTGCCGGTCATCCTCGCGAAGGGCGCCGACTTCTACAAAGATTTCGGTACCGGCAAGTCGCGCGGCACGATTCCATTACAGCTCGCGGGCAACATCAAACATGGCGGTTTGTTCGAGCGGGCGTTCGGTCTCACGCTGCGTGAGCTGATTTATGACTACGGCGTCGGCTCCGCCTCAGGGCGCGAGATTCGGGCCGTGCAAGTGGGTGGGCCGCTCGGCGCGTACATTCCAGCCTCGCAATTCGATACGGCGATTGACTACGAAGCGCTGAGCGCCATCGGCGCGTTGCTCGGTCATGGCGGCGTCGTGGTGTTCGATGACACGGTCGATATGGCCGGCATGGCGCGTTATGCGATGGAGTTCTGCGCGAAGGAATCGTGCGGCAAGTGCACGCCGTGCCGTATCGGCTCGACGCGAGGCGTGGAGTTGATGGATCGCGTGCTCGCCAACGTCGATCGCGAACGCAATTTGCAGCTGGTCGAAGAGCTGTGCGACACCATGTTGCACGGCTCGCTGTGTGGCCTGGGCGGGATGACGCCATTCCCGGTGCAGAGCGCGCTCAAATATTTTCCCGAAGACTTTCGCAAGACTGTGCAGTAGCCGGAGTTCAAGCCATGCACGCACTCGATTACATAGATCCAGGCACACCGGCCGTGCCGCGCCCCGCCGATGGGGCGGTAAAACAAGTGACCGTCGAGATCGACGGCTTCACCGTGACCGTGCCCGATGGCACGTCCATCATGCGCGCGGCGTCGCTGCTCGGAAATCAAATTCCAAAACTGTGCGCGACGAGCTCGCTGAAAGCCTTCGGCTCGTGCCGCTTGTGCCTGGTCGAGATCGAAGGTCGCAAAGGTTATCCGGCATCGTGCACGACGACGGTGGCGGATGGCATGAAGATCCGCACCCAAAGCGAGAAGCTTGGCCAGCTGCGGAACAATGTGCTGGAGTTATACCTATCGGATCACCCGTCCGAGGCCGAGTGCCGTTCCAGCAATAACCGCTGCGAGCTGCACGAAATGGCCGCGGCGGCGGGCGTCACCGAATCGCGCTATGCATTGCCGGCGGTCGATGGCGTGCCCGCGGGCTGCAATCATCAGCACTCGGAGAAGGACGACAGCAATCCTTACTTCGTCTTCAACCAGGACGCCTGCATCGTCTGCTCTCGCTGCGTGCGCGCCTGCGATGAGGTTCAAGGAACGTTCGCGCTGACCATCGAAGGCCGCGGGTTCGGATCCAAAGTCTCCGCAAGTCAGTCGGAGTCGTTCCTGGAGTCCGAATGCGTGTCCTGCGGCGCTTGTGTCGAAGCGTGCCCGACGACGGCGCTCACTGAAAAATCGGTGCTTGCACTCGGCAAAGCCGAGAGTGCGGTTGCAACGACGTGCGCGTACTGTGGTGTCGGCTGTACGTTCAAGGCCGAGATGAAGGGTGAGCAGGTCATTCGCATGGTGCCGTATCGAGACGGTCATGCGAACCATGGCCACGCTTGCGTGAAGGGACGGTTCGCTTATGGTTACGCCACGCACGCGGATCGCATTACGAAGCCGATGATCCGTAGCAAGATCACCGATCCGTGGCGCGAAGTGAGCTGGGACGAAGCCATCAGCTACGCGGCGTCCGAGTTCAAACGCATCCAGGCGCAGTACGGCCCGGACTCCGTGGGCGGCATCACCTCCTCTCGCTGCACCAACGAGGAAACATTCCTGGTGCAGAAGCTGGTGCGTGCGGCGTTCGGCAACAACAACGTCGACACCTGCGCCCGTGTGTGCCACTCACCCACGGGCTACGGCCTGAAGAACACGTTGGGCGAATCGGCCGGCACGCAGGAGTTCGACTCAGTGATGTTCACCGACGTGATCATGCTGATCGGCGCGAATCCCACCGAAGGTCACCCGGTATTTGCTTCGCAGATGAAGCGCCGGCTGCGGCAGGGTGCGAAGTTGATCATCATAGATCCCCGGCAAATCAAGCTCGTGCGCAGCCCGCACATCGAGGCGGACTATCACCTGCAGTTGAAGCCGGGCACGAACGTCGCGCTGATGAACTCGATTGCGCACGTGATCGTGACCGAGGGCCTGGCTCACGGCGAGTACATCACCGATCGCTGCGAAGCCGAGTCCTGGGAGAAGTGGAAGGCGTTCGTCAGCGATCCGAAGAATTCGCCAGAGGCGATGGAAGCCGTCACCGGCGTGCCTGCGATGGCAGTTCGCGGCGCCGCCCGGATGTATGGCTCTGCACCGAATGGCGCGATCTACTACGGCCTGGGCGTCACCGAGCACAGCCAGGGAACGACGATGGTCATGGCCATCGCGAACCTTGCGATGGCGACCGGAAACCTCGGTCGCGTTGGTGTCGGTGTGAATCCGCTGCGCGGTCAGAACAATGTGCAGGGCTCGTGCGACATGGGCTCGTTCCCGCACGAGTTCAGCGGTTATCGGCATGTGTCCGATGACGCCGTGCGTGCGACGTTCGAAGCGCAGTGGGGAGTGCCGCTGCAGTCCGAGCCGGGGCTGCGCATTCCCAACATGTTCGAAGCGGCGCTCGATGGCAGCTTCCGCGCTGTTTACATTCAGGGCGAGGACATCGCGCAATCCGATCCGAATACGACGCATGTCACTTCGGCGCTGAGCGCGATGGAATGTGTCGTCGTGCAGGATCTGTTCTTGAACGAGACCGCGAAGTTCGCGCACGTGTTCTTCCCCGGCTCGTCGTTCCTGGAGAAGAACGGCACGTTCACGAACGCGGAGCGGCGCATCGGGCGCGTGCGCAAGGTCATGCAGCCGCTCGGCGGCTATGAGGATTGGGAAGTTACGGTGCTGCTCTCGAAAGCGCTCGGCTATCCCATGGACTACACGCATCCGTCGCAAATCATGGACGAGATCGCCCTGCTCACACCGACCTTTACCGGTGTGAACTACCAGAAGCTCGACAAGCTCGGCAGCATCCAGTGGCCGTGCAACGAGGCGGCGCCGGCCGGCACGCCGACGATGCACATCGGTCAGTTCGTGCGGGGCAAGGGCAAGTTCTGGGTGACGGACTACGTGCCGACCCGCGAGAAGTCGACGAGTCGCTTCCCGTTGCTGCTGACGACCGGGCGGATTCTCACTCAATACAATGTGGGTGCGCAGACACGGCGTACTCACAACGTCGTGTGGCACGACGAAGATCGGTTGGAGATCCATCCGCACGATGCCGATGTGCGCGGCATTCTCGACGGGGATTGGGTGGGCATCGCCAGCCGGGCCGGCGAGACGGTGTTGCGTGCCGAGGTGACCGATCGCGTGCAGCCAGGCGTCGTCTATACGACGTTCCATTTCCCGGAGTCCGGCGCGAACGTCGTGACCACCGACAATTCCGATTGGGCAACGAACTGTCCCGAGTACAAGGTGACGGCAGTGCAGGTCGTGAAGGTCAATCAGCCCTCGGAATGGCAGAAGCGCTATCGCGAGCTGACCGAGCGCAACACGCGCATTCGGCGGAGAGCTGGCGTGCATGCTTGAGCGCAGTTCCACGCCGGCGACGAGCTGTGAAGTCACGGTGCATCGCTGGCGCGATGGCGATGTCGAGCGCGTTGCCGATCACGTCGCCGAAGAATTGCCGGTCGCGCTGGTGTTCAACGGCGTCCCGCACGTGGTGATGCTTGCGACGCCGGCGAACCTGGAAGATCTCGCGGTTGGATTTACGTTGAGCGAGAACATCGTCGATTCGCCCAAAGAGATCGTATCGGTCGAGGCGTCGACGCGAGATGACGGGACTTTGGAAGTGCGCATCGGCATCACCGCATCGAAGCTGTCCGAACTGCTGCGGCGACAACGGAATATGACCGGTCGCACCGGCTGTGGTCTGTGTGGTGCGCAAACGGTGGAAGACGCGATTCGCCAGCCGGCACCGGTGCAGGGCGGAGTGAAGGTGGATGCGCGATCGCTCCACGACGCCTTGCGGGATCTGCGAGATCGTCAGGAGATCAACTTGCGCACCGGCAGTGTTCACGCGGCTGCCTGGGTGCTGCCGGAGTCGGGCATCAAACTGGTGCGCGAAGATGTCGGCCGGCACAACGCGTTGGATAAAGTCATCGGTGCGGTGATCCGCGCGGGTGGTGACTTCAGCTATGGATACTTCGTGGTGACGAGCCGCGCGAGTTATGAAATGGTGCAGAAGGCCGTCACCGTCGGCGGCACGCTGCTCGCCGCTGTGTCAGCGCCTACGGCGTTTGCTATTCGCATGGCGGAGGCTGCAGGGCTGACATTGATTGGTTTCGCGCGTGAGCACCAACATGTGGTTTACGCCCATCCTTCGCGACTCCTATGCACATCGACTACTTAGTTCGCATGGCCAATGACATCGGCGCCTTCTTCGCAAGCGAGCAGGACCAGGGCGTCGCGGCCGCGAGCATTCGCCAGCACATCCAGAAATTCTGGGATCCGCGAATGCGCTCGCGGATCATTGGCTACTACAACGACACCGGCGGGATGGATCTCGAAGGGCCGGTTCGAACCGCCGTTCAGCAGCTCGCTGAGCAAACGGCGGCCAAGGCTTGAGTTGCTACTGAATCAAGCCGAACTCACGCATCGCCGGCACGAAGTTCTCGTTGGTGTGACCGGGACGCGTCAGTTTGAAAATGGCGAAGCGCTGTAATGGACTCAGCTTCGCCCATTGCGCGGGCGTCGGCGGAGTCACGTCACGCTCGATCGAATAATCCACGACGCGCTGAGGCACGCTGCTCGTGTCATTCCATTGCGCGCCATTGTCTCTTTCGAGCAGCTGCGCCGGCTCGGCCGTTCTCCGCTCGATCACGTTCATGACATAGCGGCCGTAATCGTCGATCTCGCCCGCCGTCTCGCAGCTCTGCGCAACCATCTGCTCACGCTCATCGAGTGCGAAACGATTCCACTGCTTCAACGACACCTTGACGCCGCACAAATCGAGCTTGCGCCGCACGGCCATGGGTATGCAGTACAGCGCGCCGGCAAAATCCTTTTCGAACTGGAAGATTTGGGAGGAGGTGCTCATGGGGCTCATTCTACACCCGCGGGGGTAGATGGGAGGTCCCTGCGCTCATTACCGGTTGCGATAGCGAGCGACCATCTCCGGCGTGACATCGGCGGGATAGCACAGCGGGCTATAACCCCCTTGCTTGCTGTAAGCGCTCCGCCGTCCGCACTGCCGGCCTGCCCGGTCTACGTTGTAAGGACAGGGGCAACTGCCCGGATACGCGGCGATGCTTTGCTGTATCAGGGCTTTTCGGATTTGCTCCTCGGCAAGGTCGGCGGCCGCTGCTGCCATGGACAGCATCAGATAGAGCACGCCTGCGATGAGTCCGATCCCACGCATGGCGAGAGGATGGCGGGCGGGGCGGCTCCTTGTATGAGAAGCAAGTCATATATTTACCATTGCTCCACAACTATGAAATTCTTCCGGTGGGAAGGGCGGGTCGCGAGGGATCCATGGCGCAGATGTTTCGAGAGGAAGAATCCAAGGCTTTGAGCCTGACCAACTGCTTATACGCAGTCGCGGTCATTAGCATGATTGTCTCGTGTGTACCGATCTTTATGAGCGGCGTAGCCGCGCTGCAGATTGGCAACGTGGCGCTGTGTATATCTGCGGCATCGTTCGCGACTGCCTTTCTGACGTGGGTGGTGCCCAAGCTACGGGCGCTTTGGAAATACCCTGTGCGGAGGTATGCCATCGTCGCTTTGCACGCCACGATCCTCCTTGTTGCGGTGCCTATCTCTCGTCACTTCACGGCGGTCGCGATCGGCCTGCCGCCGCAAGACTTCGATATAGCGGTGGCTTTTGTTGCTCTGGAGCTATATCCCGCGCTGTGGGTTCTCACTTTGTCGCTGGGAGCAATGAGCCTGAGCGTCGGGCTATTGCTGGTTTCGATGATCATGTCGCTGCTTTCCTCATTTCCATGGATCGCCTCGGGGCGCGCGAACAATACGGACCAGCGCTCCCATCGCTTGGGTTTCCGTGCGTGGTTACATGCGATGGGGGCGACACTGGTTGCTATTGGCGCAGCGATGCCATGGGACTGGCACGCCGATCTGCTTCTGTCACACCCCGATTTGATTCGCCGTGTGGCCTACCTTACGGACTATCAGCCAGCCGCGAGGTATCCAGGGGTGAATGCGCGCGCGCGTCTGCGTCTTCACGAGAACGGCGTCGTCTCGTATGCGGAGCCGAATGGCTGGAATATCGATATTGTCGTCGGACAGATCAAACAATAGCGCACAGGGGCGGCTGGAAATATCCAGCCGCCCATGCTTCACGCGTTCAAGTGCACTCGCGAATTGCGCGGCACGCCGAGGAGCAGGAACTCCATCTGGTCGGCCAGAATCTTGCGATTGCTCAGAATGAACGCCTCATATCGGTTCGGAACGTACGGCACATAGTGCAGTTTCATGCCCGCCGCCTCGGGCGTGCGATCCGCCTTGCGGTGATTGCACGCCTTGCAGGCAGCGACCAGGTTCGTCCACGAGTCCGCGCCACCCTTGGACCTCGGCACGATGTGCTCGAGATCGAGCTGGTCGGCGCGAAACCGCTGAGCGCAGTACGCGCAGGTGTATCGGTCGCGAGCGAGCAGCATGTCCTTGTTCAAGGTCGGCACCACATCGAAGTGCCGGACCATGAAGTCCCGGCCCTTGATCGCAATGATCGAGCTGGCGCGAATCATCGACTGCAGGCCCGTGACACGTTGCATGCCGCCGTGGAGCACGAACTCGTGCTGGCCGGCGGCCCACGCGATCATGTCGGTCGCGTAGTAATGCGCGGCCTGGCGAACGCTTACCCACCGGTGCGGAGCGCCGGCGATGTCAAGCGCGAGAATGTGCGGACTCATCGTTGCTCCTCCTGGTCCGGCGGTCGAAACAAATGCGCGAGTCGAGGGTTAGCCTCACGCTCGTGCGTACTTGAAACAAAAACCTCGCGGTCGAGGCACTTGGGAGGAGGTTGGCCGGCGCCGAGAGAGGTCTCGTGCGGCTTGGCTCCTGGTGTCCCGTCCGGCTAGCGCCTTCGGGGCAGGAGCCCTGAAGACGTTACTTGCTACCTGAATGCCATGGGCAGCCGAACACGCCGCGATTCAAAGCGCGTTGCGTGTTTTCGAGGGCTTTGCCGTGTCTCAGGTGCATGAATTCGGTGGTTGACGAAAGTTCAAACCGGCGGCGAGTCTAGCAATGGAATATTTCGATCACAACTGTTTTGTATCTGTCAGGACCGGCCCAAAGATTTACGTAATGTTTCATTTGCCCGGGCCAGGGTTGCGGTCGCGGCCGGATCTCGTTGTGCCTGTTGGGCATGGCCCAGCGCCAGCAGGGCATCGCCGATATCGGCACTGCCCGTCGGATCGCGAGCGACGCGTTCGGCCAGGGCCAGGGCCTCCCTGGCGGAAGCGACGGATTTGTCGATGTCGCCTAGTTGCAGATAAATCTTGCTGGCAGTGGTCAGCGCCGCGCTCGCGCCAGGGGAAAGATCCTGGCCGGGGGCATAGCTGAGCTTGCTCAGCGCTGCATCGATGAATTGCCGAGCGGAGTCGTAGTCGCCACGAGCCATGGCCAGCTCCGCGCGAGTGCGCAGCAGATCGCCGAGCCGGTCGCGATTGCCGGTCTCGTTCGCCATCCAGATCCGTTCCGCATCGGCGAGCTTTGCTTCGACCGTCTCGAATTGTTTGCTGCCCATCAGCGCCCGGGCCAGCTGATGCTGGGCGTTCGCTCTCAAGAATTCGCTGTCGAGCAGCTTGGCCTGCGAGCTGGCTTCCTCGAGCACCGTCAAGGCCTGGTCCCATCGGCCGAGCCGTTGCAGCGTCGTGCCAAAAGAAACCCCGTAAGCGATGGGGATGGGCTGCGCCCCTCGCAACGATCGGATGCGTTGGATCGCCTCTTCGCCGACCTTGCGGGCATTCTCGATCTCGCCGAGCCGATACAACAGCGAGGAGCGATTGATCATCAGTGTGGCCTTGGCCAGCGTGCCGCCACGGCCATTGCGATCGAGCGCGTCGCTCGTGAGTATGTTGAGCTCCAGGGCTTCTTTGTAGCGGGCGGTGTTGTAGTAGATGCCGCCCAAGTCGGTGAGCAGTCCGTTGTATCGCAGCCCGCGTGTGTCATCGGCGCGCTCCAGCAGCGCTATTCCTTCTTTCAAGCTCGCGATCGCGCCGGCGCGGTCGCGGTGCATGTGCGCGATGTCCGCTTCAGCCCGCAAGCAATCGACACGTGTGGTCACCGGTGTATGACCAAGCCGCTGCATCGCCTCGCGGGCGAGCTTCATCCGGCGCTCGGCCTCCGAATAGTTGTTGGCATCCAGCTCTGTGACGACGGCTGCGCACTGCACGGCGGCGATAAGCTCGTCATCCTTGAGATCGCGAGCGATGTTTTCTGCCCGGTGCAGCACTTCGAGCTGCTTGTTGGTGTTGTGAAGGTCCATGTAGCGCCGGGCCATTTGCAGCAACATGCGCGCAACGAAGCGTGGATCGTCGCCGTATTGTTTGTTGAGCAGCTCCAGGCCGGTGTCGACCAGCTCGATGGGCGTGAGCGCACGCCCTTCGGGGCCGACGGATTCCAGCATCAGGCTCATGAATTCATTCGACGCCTCGGCGCGCTGGGCCTGATAGCGAGCTTCATCACGCTGGTGGGCAATTTCCTTCGCCTGGTAGGCCATCATGACGCCGAACACCGCCAGCGATACGAACAAACCGGAGATCAGTGCCAGCGCAAGACTGTGGCGCGCGGCGAACTTGCGCATTCGATACGCAACGGAGGGCGGCCCGGCCACAACTGGCTCATTCGCCAGGTGCCGGCGCACGTCTGCCGCAAGCTCCGCGGGCGAGCCGTAGCGATTGTTACGGTCCTTCTGCAACGCTCTGAGCACGATCCAATCGAGATCGCCTCGCAGGCGCAACGACAATTGCCGAGTCGTAAGCTGGCGATATTCCGCGGCATTGGCGAGCGCCTGCGAGCTGGTCTTGACTCGAGTGCTCGGCGCTCGCGGATCGAAGGTCAGCAGCTCGTGCACCAGCTGCGCGGGGGACGATTCGTGATTCGCGATCTTGAACGGCAGCGTGCCAGTCAGCAGCTCGTGGAGCACTACGCCGAGCGAATAAACATCCGAGCGCGTATCGACATCGAGCGGCGAGAGCTGCGCCTGCTCCGGACTCATATATTCCGGTGTGCCGATGAGATGCCCGATGCGGGTGTGAGCGCGGCTGGCCTGCGTTCCCGGCGTGACCGCCTTCGCAATGCCGAAGTCGATGACCTTCGGCATTGGCCGTCCATCCAGCTCGCTGACCAGCAAATTGCTCGGCTTCAAGTCACGGTGAATGACGCCTTTCTGATGCGCGTGCTGAACGGCATCGCAGATCTGCAGGAACAATTGCAGGCGTGCATCGATACTGAGCCGGTGCTGGTCGCAGTAACGATTGAGCGGGATGCCGGCGACATATTCCATTGCGAAGTACGGCTGCCCCGATTCCGTCGTGCCGGCATCGATGATGTGAGCGATGCTGGGATGGCTCATCAACGCCAGCGTCTGGCGCTCCACTTCGAAGCGGGCAATCACCTCGCGCGAGTCCATGCCGGGCTTGATGACTTTGAGCGCCACGCGGCGGACCACGGGCGTGACTTGTTCGGCGAGATAGACCTCTCCCATCGCGCCTTCGCCGACACGCTCCAGCAATTTGTAGGGGCCGATGCGCCGCTCGCCGCGCTCTGCTGGCGAATGGGCGCGTCGTTCCAGTGCGTTGTCTCGTTCAGCCGCGTCGTGGGCTTCTAACAAACGCGTGATGCGCTCGCGGCTCGCTTCATCGGGGCAGTGCTCGTGGAGCCATTGCGCCCTTGCAGTCTTGGGCAGATCGACGCAGGCCTCGAACAGCTCGCGCTCGCTTTGCAGACTCATGCGATCTACCTGCAGGTATCAGCGGTGTTGTTGGATGTGTTCGCACAGCCACGCGCGAGCAAAAGTCCAGTCGCGTTTGACCGTGGCGGGGGAAAGATCCAGCGCACGCGCCGTGTCCTCGATGCTCATGTTGGCAAAGAATCGTAGCGAGACCACTTCGGACAGGCGCGCATCTTCGCGGGCGAGTTGATCGAGTGCGTCGTTCACCGCCAGCACGTCCAGATCGTCTTCGGGGGCGCTCACATCTAAATCCGACAAGGTGACGCGCTCATGACCGGCGCCCCGTCTCTCGGCGTACTTGCGGCGGGCGTGATCGACCAGGATCCGGCGCATGGCTTGCGCCGCCGCGCCGAAGAAGTGTCGACGGTTTTGCCACTCGCCCGAGCCGGGATTGAGCCTGAGGTATACCTCGTTGACCAGCGCGGTCGGCTGCAGCGTATGGCCGGAGCGTTCCTTGCGCATGCTGGATTCTGCGAGCAGGCGCAGCTCGTCATAGACGGCCTGATAGAGCCGCTCCAGAGCGTCTTTGTCGCCGCCGCCGGCCGCATCGAGCAGGCGGGTCACATCACTGCCGGACATGTCGCGTCACTTTTCTTATTTCCCGTGAGCCAATCCGGCCGACCACTGCGCATGGGTCAACAGGAGCTGGAGCGAGCGCACTCGATTCCGGCCGACATCTTAGTACGACTCAAACTTCAGTGGAGAGCGACCATGACTTTCGATACAAGTAGCTGCCCGCAGACTTTGTTACGTCGGGGCGGAGTGCTCGCGACGACGATTGCAGCCTTGATGCTCGCCGCCTGCGGGGGCGGCGGTGGAGGTGGCAACGGCGGCGGTTCGGGCGGTACGGGCACCGGCGGTTCCGGCTCTGGCGGCTCGGGTGATACGGGCACGGGCGGCGGCACTCCCAGCCCGGGCGGCGGCGGCACCGGCTCCGACTCGGGCTCGCCGAACCCGGTCATCTATATCGCCGACCAGGACTCGGACGACATCTGGGAATTATTCCTGGCGGATGCCAGCAACCCGACCGGCTCGACCAAGTTGAGTGCGCCGCTGGTTGCGGGCGGCAGCGTCGATCGATATGCGACCACGCCGAACGGCCAGACTGCCATCTACGTTGCCGATGGTTCCGTTTCGGGCCGCTATGAACTGTATGCGGTGAACCTCGCGAGCCCGGGTGTGGCGACCCAGCTCAACGCGCCATTGCAGTCGGGCCGGGACGTGCTCGATTTCATCGTCAGCCCCGACGGCAGCAAGGTCGTGTATCGCGCCGACGTGACGGACGAGATCTATGAGCTGTTCCTGGTGGATCTCGCCAATCCCGGGGTGGCGACCAAGGTGAATGCGCCGCTGGTCAGCGGCGGTTGGGTTCGCGACAACTATCAGTTCAGCCCTGACGGCTCGCGAGTCGTGTATCGCGCGGATCAAAACACCGTGGACGTGTACGAACTGTTCATCGCCACCCTCTCGAACCCCGGTGTGGCGCAACGGGTGTCTCCCCAGATGGGCGCCGACCGTGATGTTTACGATGAGTTCGAGTTCAGCCCCGACGGTGCGCAGATCGGCTACGTCGCGGACCAGGACACGAACGACGTGCTGGAACTCTACACCGTCGCGGTGTCGAATCCCGGCGCGAGCTTGAAGTTGAACGGGGCAATGGTGTCGGGCGGCGATGTGTGCCGCTTCCAATTCGCGCCGGATTCGGCTCGGGTCGCTTACTGCGCGGATCAAACGACCGATGGCGTCGTGGAGTTGTACACGGTGGCGCTCGACGCACCCGCCGTGTCGACCAAGGTCAATCCGCCGCTGGTCGCCGGCGGCCGTGTCACGACGATGTATGAGTTCGGACCGCAGAGTGACTTCATCGTGTACGTCGCCGAGCAGGACACCGCCGGTCGCCCGGAGTTGTATCGCGCGGAGCTTTCGATGCCTGGGATGGCCACCAGGCTGAGTGCATCGATGGTGTCGGGCGGCGGTGTAGTGGGTTTCGATCTGCGCCCGGACGGCGCGCGCATTTCATATAACGCCAACCAGGAAACGGCCGGTGTGTATGAGCTGTATGAAGTGGACTTCGCCAGCGCCGGTGTGGCGACGAAACTGAGTGCGCCGATGTCGGCGTCGGGCGTGATGTGGTTCGAATACACCCACGCCGGCGATCGCATGATCTATACGGCGGATCAGGCGAGCGCGGCGGCCGAACTGTATCGAGTGCAGATCGATGCCCCGACCATCGCGACCAAGATGAATGGTGCGCTGGTGACGGGCGGAGAAGTCTCCGATTTCATGATCGTGCCGTAACCCTCGCAGGCGGCGTCGATGGCGGCGCCGCCTGTATTCAAAGGGTCACGCAGCGATTGCGGCCTTCTTGTTTGGCCCGATACAGCGCTTTGTCGGCGCGGTCGAAGGCGCTGCCGGCGGTGTCGTCGGGAGACAGTGTCGTCATGCCGCTCGAAACGGTGATCGATACCGGGGTGCCGCGGAAGTGGAAGCCGATCTCGGCGATGGCCGCACGGATACGCTCGCTGAAGCGCAAGGCATCTTCGAGGTGCGTGCCGGGAAGGATCATCACGAACTCTTCGCCGCCGTAGCGGGCGATGAAGTCGGTCGAGCGGATCCGGCTGGCGAAGCAGTCGGCGACCACGCGCAACACGCGATCGCCGGCACGATGACCGTAGGTATCGTTGATGCGCTTGAAATGATCCACGTCCCACACGGCCAGGCAGGTCGCTTGTTTGAAACGACGCAGCCGGTGCAGTTCCTCATCGACACGCTTGTCGTAGGCCTGGCGATTCGGAATGCCGGTGAGCACATCGAGCGTCGAGGCGCGTTGCTCAGCCTGTAACTGGCTTTGCAGCCGCTTGGCTTCGGTTTCCAGCTCGACGATGCGGGAGCGCATCTGCTCGTTGCGAGCGCTGATGGCTGCGGCGAAGGTGGCTTCACGCTGCCGGAAGTTTTGCAGATGCCGGTCGATGGCATCCATGCGACTGCGGACCTGCTGGCGGATCTGCTGCAGGTCCTTGGCGGTCTCGACGGTCTCGCCCATGGCTTGGATCTCGCCGACCAGCTGCGTGTTCAAGGTCTCGCTGCTGGCTTGCGACTGCGCCTGGTGCTGGTGTTGTTCGGCGACGAACTGGCCGATCTCATCCAGCTTGCCCACCATGTGACCGAGCAGCCCTTCGATTTCCTCTTTGGCGCGCTCGATGTGCTGGATGCGCTTGCCGACCATCTCGGTCAGGGAGGTGAGCACGTCGGGCAGTTGCTCGTTGGTCAGCGCGGCCGAGAGCGTTTGATCCAACGCATCAGCCTGCTCGATCAGCTCGGCGTCGCGCCGTAGCTCGAGGAGCAGGGCGCCGAGAATGGACCGCAGGCGCTCCTCGTTGGCGAGCCCACCATTCGATGAGTTTGTCGGGGATGGCGGCAGAGGATGATCGAGGGCCCCGATCGCGTCGGTGAGCGCGGGGGTGAGCTTTTCCAGTTCTTCCGCCGTGGTCTCGCGGCGGATGACCGCCTGCAGCTTGCGGAGCTGCTCATCCAGCGGTGGCGCCAGGCCGAGCGCGGCTGTGCAAAGGCGGCCGACCAGCCGCTTGAGCGCCGTTTCCATGGCGCGAAACTGCAGCTGCTGCTCTTCCAGCCGGCCCAGGCTGTCGTAGTACTTAGTGCGCCAAGGGTCAGTATCTGTGCCAGTCGTCACAACACATCACACTCGAACTTCGGTTCGCCGCTGATTCTGTCTGCCGCCGGTTTCGGCCGCTGAGAAGCACGGCGTGATATGCATTAATCGAAGCGGCGCGGCGAGTCTTGAGTGAAGTGGCTCGCAAAAGTGCAATGAAGACGCCGTTGGCTACGCGGTTCAGGGTTCCCCTGAGGTGGCGAAGATGTGCTCCAGGTACGCCTTGAACAGCGTGGTCCTGCGCTCCGGCAGCGGCAGGCCGGTGGCCACTGCGCTTGCGATGCGATCGACGCGAAAGGTGCGATAGTCCTGGCGCAATTCGCACCACGCGCCCAACGACGGCTGATGATAGAAGGCAATGACCAGCGGCCAAACCGTCCGCTCGCTGCGCGCGCCGTCCGGGCCCTGGTAGACGATCGACACCTTTTCTTCCTTGCGCAAGGCTTCGCGAATCAGCGGCAGGACGGCCAGCCGCGTGGGCTCGTTCGGCTGTGGGAAGGCATATAAACCGATCGAGTCGATCTGGTCGCGCAGGTCGTCCGGGGTGGCCATCGCGATCTTGGCGATGGCATTGCTGGCCGCACGCGCCAGCCCGGCATCGGCCTGTTGCTCCACCCAGTAAGCGCCCAGCCTGAGCGCTTCGAGTTCGCTGGGGTCGAACATCAGCGGCGGCAGAAAGAATCCCGGGCGCAGCAGGTAGCCCGTGCCGGCCTCACCATCGATGGGTGCGCCCAGGCCGACCAGGGTCTGCACGTCCCGGTAGATGGTCCGCAGAGACACGTCCATTTCTTCGGCGAGCACCGCGGCGGTGACCGCCCGGCGGTGTCGGCGGAATACATCGATGAGGGCGAACAGGCGTTCAGTCTTATTCATTGGCGGAACAGGAGGGCTGCTGACAGGATCTGACAGCAGTGGCGACTACACTGCCGGCAAGCATAGCGTTTCACCTCACGGAGAGCCGACCCATGTTGAAAACCTACCAGGGCAGCTGCCATTGCGGCGCCGTTCGCTACGAAGCGGACATCGACCTGAGCCAGGGCACCAGCCGGTGCAATTGCTCGATCTGCAAGAAGACGCGGTATTGGGGCACGGTGATCAAGCCCGAGGCCTTCCGGCTGCTGACCGACGAGGCACAGCTCGGCGATTACCAGTTCGGCTCCAAGCAGGGGCACCAGCTGTTTTGCAAGAGTTGCGGGCTGCGTTCGTTCAGTCGCGGCGATGTGCCCGAGATCGGCGGCGCCTTCGTGTCCATCAACATCGCGTGTCTCGATGGCGTCTCGGATGAAGAATTGGCCGCGCTGCCGATCAAATATCAGAACGGTCGCGACTACGACTGGTTTCACGAGCCGAAGGTCACGAGCTATCTGTAGGTCGGCTCCGACAGTGCACAAACTGCTCGTTACCTAATTACATACATTTCGCCGTCGCTGCGACTCATGCGCAGCGACGGCATAGTCATTCCCTCAAGCAGCGCTCAGCGCATCGCTCGTACAGCGATTGCGCTTCCCTTACGCGTAATACGGTCCTGCCTGCGGCAATTTGCATGTGGGCACTTGCGATGCAATTCGCGAATTGCAGATAGCAAGTGCCTATCCTTTGCGTATTGTTGCCTGATCAATGCGGCTGCTCGCGATGCTCACGACCGTTCCAATCAACCGCGCCAACCGACCCGTGTCGGGATTTACCATGATCGAGCTGCTGGTGACCGTGGCCGTCGCCAGTATCACGCTCGCCTTGGCGGTGCCGAGCTTCACTCAGATGACCGTCAATAGCCGGTTGACGACGCAATCGAACGAAGTGGTCGCCGCGCTCAATCTCGCCCGCTCCGAGGCGATCAAGCGCAACGTCCGCGTGTCCTTCTGTCGTGTCGAATCGGAACAGGCGGAGGATTGCGAGCTCGCGACGGGGCCCTGGACGCATTGGATCGTCACGACCGGCGCCGGCGGCAATGTAATTCGCCGCGGCGTGGTGAACACGTTCTCGGGCGGCATCAGCGTGCGCTCCACGTTGACTGAAGATCTGGTCACGTTCCGGCCGGAAGGCCTGGCTTACAGCGGCAATGCTCTCGTTGCCGATCGTCGCATCACTATCTGCGCACCGCGCAATGGCAGCGGCAGGCAAGTGACGTTGGGGCGCGGCAGCCGCCTGTCCACGGAATCGATTGACGAGGACTGTGGGGCATGAGGAGCGGACCTCGCGCGCAGGCAGGCGTCGGATTGATCGAAGTGCTGGTGTCGCTGCTGGTGCTCTCGATCGGCATGCTCGGCCTTGCCGGGCTGCAGATGTACAGTCTGCGAAACAATCAAGGCGCGATGGAGCGAAGCATGGCCGTGGTGGAAACACATTCCATCGTGGATGCAATGCGCGCCGATCGAGCCGCAGCGCTCGCCGGCGACTTCGACTTCGACTCCGCAAAGGCGCAGGACCTCACCGGCGAGACCTTCGCCGAACGCGCCCTGGAAACTTGGCATACCAATCTGCTCAACACCTTGGGCCCGGGCGCGAACGGTGTCGTCGCGTGCACGAGCACCGGCGCGAACTCCGGGGTGTGCACGATCACGGTCCGCTGGTCCGATGAGCGTTCGGTCGGCAGCACGACGGAACGCAAGACGGCTCGGCAACAGGAAGTGACGACCGAGGTGCAGTTGTGAGCGAGCGCGGCTTCACGCTGGTCGAGTTGATGATCTCGATGGTGCTTGGGCTGGTCATCATCGGCGGCGCGATGGGTGTCATTCTCGCGAACCGACAGAGTTACCGAGCCAACGAGGGCTTGTCGCAAATTCAGGAAAGCGCACGCACCGCGTTTGAACTGCTGGCGCGCGACGTGCGCCAGGCGGGCGTCACTGGCTGCGATAGTAGTGGGCGGGTTGCGAATGTTCTGCAATCGCCCTCGGGCGAGCTGTGGTGGCAGGACTGGTTTGGCATTCGCGGCTTCGAGGGCGCGCAGGACGACGGTGCCGTCGAGTTCGGCGCCGGCGCGCCGCCAAACAATCGCATCGAGGGCACGGACTCCATCCAATTGCAGGGTATCGAAGGCACTGGCTTGACAGTCGTCAAGCACGAGGCCACTTCGGCAAACTTCAAGATCAATGTGCAGAGCACCGCGATCGCCAAGGATGACATCGTGATGGTGTGTGACTTCGACCACGCGGCGATTTTCAAGATCACCAATTACAACAGCGCCAACGTGACCGTGGGGCACGGGGCCGAGAACAGCGGCGACCCGCGCAACTGCTCCAAAGGTCTGGGTTATCCGGTCGACTGCGCCAGCAAAGACGCCAATGGCAACGTCTACAGCTACGGGCCGAATTCGCAGCTGTCGCGCCTGAAGGCGGTGGACTGGTACATCGGCGACAACCAGCGTCCCGCCGAAGGCGGCCGATCGTTGTTCCGGCGTTCGCTGAGCGGCGCCGCCGAAGAAATCGTCGCAGGCGTCACCGACATGCAGATCTCCTACCGCGAGGCGGGCGAGACCGAATTCGGCCCGGCCACGGCGGTCGGTGTCTGGACCAACGTCAACGCCGTGATGATCACGCTCACGTTGCACAGCGCCGATCCGCGCCTGTCGACCGATGCCAGCGAGAACAACGGGCGATTCGAGCGCACCTTCACCAATGTCATTACTTTGAGGAACCGCGTGCCATGAGGACTGCGCGGCGTGATCAACAGGGTGTGGCGCTGATCGTCTCGCTGGTTCTGCTCGTGGTGGCGACGCTCATCGGACTCGCTGCCGTGCGGGGCACCAGTCTGCAGGAGCACATGAGCGCCAATATGTATGATCGCTCGCTCGCGTTTCAGCGCGCCGAATCGGCGTTGCGTGCAGCCGAAGTCGCGATCCTGGCCAATGGCCGCATCGACGCTCTGGGAGGTGTCGATTGCCGGGCCGTGACCGGTGTGACTTGCCCGGTGATCCCCGATAACACCTTTACCGGCACCAGCGCGAACTGGGTCGCTGTCGACCGGGATCACGCTGTGAACAGCGGCAAGACGCCGGGCACGCCGGAATATTTCATCCAGTTCATGGGCACGGGCCCCGCCCAGAGCAGTTTCGATCTGGAAGCGAATGCCGACTCTGCCGCGTACGGCGCGACTACGTATCAAGGCGTCGCCTACTATCGAATCACCGCGCGCAGCAGCGCTCCCGCCGACGCCGCCGACCGATCCATTGTCGTGCTGCAATCCACCGTCAAGCGTGCGTATTGACGTGGCGCAAATCGAGGTCGTCATGCCGGTGTTGGTGAAACTTCGCTACGCGTTGGCGGGTACGCTTCTGACCGTTCTCGCCGGCGCCGCGAGCGGTCAAACGGCGAGCAACACGGTCGCGCAGTCACCGCTCACCGTCGCAGGCAATGTTCCCGGCAATCTGCTGCTGGTGCCATCGGTCGAGTACCCGACGCTCGACAGCATGGCGAATCTCGGCAACTACGACGTAGCGCGTGCCTACACCGGCTACTTCGATCCAGCCAAATGTTACAAGTATTCATACAGCACGACTGAAACGAATCGATATTTCTATCCGGTTGGCAAGACCACGACCCGTACCTGTAGCAGCAGCTTGCAGCAGTGGAGCGGCAACTATCTGAACTGGGCGACGACCCAGACCATCGATCCGTTTCGCAAGGCGCTGACCGGCGGTCATCGAGTGAAGGACGAGGCCGGCGTGACCTGGTTGGAAAAGGCGCGCTACGACGGCAATGGCGCCAACAGTTTGTTTCCGAATCGGCGCATCCCGGCGAGCGGCAGCGGTTCCAGCCTGGTGAGTGGCGCAACCCCGGCCAACTGGAGCGATTTCACCTATCGCATCTGGACCCTCGGCAACCGCATGCGCTTCACCCGATCGGGCAATCTCAATTCGGATCCCGTCGTTGCCTACGATCCATCGACGCACACGTCCCTCGACGGCTCTAAGGTTTATGAAGTCAGCGTCCGCGTGAAGGTGTGCGACTCGAACATCGGCGTCGAGAGCAACTGCGTGCAGTACTCTTCGGGCTGGAAGCCCGAAGGCCTGATCCAGAAATATTCCAGCCGGATCCGCTACAGCGTGTTCGGCTACCTCAACGACAGCAGCATCCTGCGCGATGGCGGCGTGTTGCGCGCCCGCCAGAAATTCGTGGGCGAATACAAGCTGGATCCCGCCAGCAATCTGCTGGTCGCGAACGGCAACCGCGAGTGGGATCCGAGCACCGGCATCCTGGTGCAGAACCCGGATGCAGCGGATGCTGCCGCGACGGCGGGCGTGGTCGGCCAGGCTATCAACTACAGCGGCGTGATCAACTACATCAACCGATTCGGCCAGATGACCACGCAGGATCACAAGAGCTACGACCCGGTGAGCGAGCTCTATTACGCGGCTATTCGTTATCTGAAAGGCCAGGGAAACGTGTCCGAATACAGCGCGCTGAGCGGCACTTCCTCGCAGCGCTTCAACCATGCGGACGGCTTCCCCGTGATCACCGACTGGGACGATCCCATGCAGTACAGCTGCCAGAACAACGCGCTGCTCGGCATCGGCGATGTGAACACCCACCGCGACAAGAATCTGCCGGGCAGCAATACCACGACCGACGAGCCGACCCGCCCGGGCGCCGTTTCTTCCGACAAGTCCGTGAACGTACTGACGGCGACGCAGAAGGTGGCGCAGCTCGAAGGCATCACGATCCCGACGCCTTTTACCGGTCGCGAGAACTCCGCGTTCATCGCCGGCCTCGCTTACGACTCGCACACCCGGGATTTGCGGCCGGATCTGGACGACAAGCAGACGGTCTCGACCTATTGGGTGGACGTGCGCGAGGCCCAGGTGCTCGAGCCCAGAGCACGCAATCAATACTGGCTCGCGGCCAAGTATGGCGGCTTCAACGTGCCGGAGGACTACGAGCCGTACCAGCAGACCAAGGCGCTCGACACCACGTTGTGGAGCAGTGGCGAAACGCTCTCGACCGGCGACCTGCGGCCCGAAAATTTCTATGTCGCGAGCGAAGCGGACAAGATGGTCGAAAGCCTGACGCGTGCCTTCGCAAAGATCGCCGCCGAAACACAGGGCGCGGGAACTGCGTTGTCTTCGACCTCGAGTCAGCTGCAAACCGATACGCAACTCTTCCAGGCGGTGTTCTACAACGGCACGTGGCGTGGCGATCTGCGTGCGTACGAGCTGGATGACAAAGGCAGGGTCTCGAGCAGCCCGCTGTGGTCTGCCGGTGTGAAACTGACCGCGCGCGATTGGACGACGCGGCGGATCTATGTCCACAACCCACAAGGCAACAACGCAGACGCGAAGTACGCTGCCTTCAACTGGGACAACCTGGGATCCACCCAGAGGACTGCGCTGGGATCGGCGGACGTGGTGGATTACTTGCTAGGCGATCGTAGCAAGGAGGAATCGCAGGCAAATGGCGCCTTGCGAACGCGTACCGGCTTGCTCGGCGACATCGTCAATTCCAGCCCGGTCTACGTGGCTGCACCGAATGCGGCGTTGTATGAGCGCGCTTCGTTCACCGGCGCGTCATCCTACGCGAAGTTTGCGCAGGACGTAGCCGATCGAACTCCCGTCATCTATGTGGGCGCGAACGACGGCATGTTGCACGGGTTCGACGCCGGCGCCGTCGAGGCCGAGCAGGGCCAGGAGACCTATGCCTTCGTGCCCAACAGCGCGATCGTCAATGGCCTGGGCTCATACAGCGATCCCGCCTACGAGCATCGCTATTTCGTCGACGGCGAAATGGTCGTGACCGATGTCTACGACAAGGGCTGGAAAACCATTCTGGTCGGCACTATGGGGCGCGGCGGTCCAGGAGTGTTCGCGCTGGATGTCACCGATCCGGACAGCGTGAAATTCCTGTGGGAGAAGAGCGGCGCCGACATTCCATCTTTGGGCAAGAACATCGGCCGTCCCGTCATTGCTCAAGTCGCCGACGGCGAATGGCGCGTGATCCTGGGCAACGGGCACGCCACGTCGGCAGGTTCGGCGCAGCTCATCATGATCGATGCGATAACCGGTGCTGTGACGACAGCCGACACTGGTGCGACCGGCGGCAATGCACTCAGCGCGGTGCTGGCCCGGGACGTTGATGGCGACCGCATTTCCGATGTCGCGTACGCGGGCGATCTGAAGGGCAATCTCTGGAAGTTCACCGGCCTCGCCAGCAAGCCGAGCGCAACCAAGATGTTCCAGGCGCGCGATCCGAGCGGCAATGCTCAGCCGATCACCGCCGCTCCGATCGCTGGTCGGGATCCGTCGACCGGCGCGGTCTGGGTATTCTTCGGCACCGGACGTTACTTGAATGCCGCCGATCTGAACGACCGGCAGGTGCAGTCCTGGTACGGCATCAAGGACAACAATGCCAGCACCGCGACGCGCAGCGACCTGGTGCAAAGAAACATCATCGCCGAGTCGAAACGCGACGACTTGACGCTGCGAGCCGTCGAGGACGGCTCGGTCGGCGATCTGGCCGGCAAGCGCGGTTGGTACATGGATCTGGTTTCGCCAGGGCGCGCGCCGCGAGGCGAGCGCGTCATCGTGCCAAATCAGTTCGTGGGCACGGCGTTGCTCGCAACCACGCGCATTCCCGAAGCGGCCGACATCTGCAAGCCGACCGGTACCGGCTTCATCATGGCGATCGATCCATTCACCGGCGCGCGTCTGCCTGACACCTTCTTCGACGTGAGCCGCGACGGCAAATACACCGAGGTGGACCACATGCCGGTGGAGTCCGGCTCGAACAGTTCGCAGGTCCTCGTGGTCTCCGGTGTCGCAATCGGCAACGCCATCGCTGGCCAGACGACGATTGTCGGCAGCGAGATCGACTTTCAAACCACCGGCGGCGTCATGGATCAGCTGGGATTCCAGGTGCCCGCCACCGCCGCCGGCCGGATGAGCTGGCGCGAGATCGTGAACTGAGCTTGCAGGCAATGACTATGAGATATGAACCGATGGGCCGACGCGCGACCGGCATGACGTTGATCGAGCTGATGGTCGTCATGGCGATCGTCGCCATCCTCACCGCGATCGCGTATCCGTCGTATCGGTCGCACGTCGCGAAGACCCACCGCAAGGCCGCCGCGGCGTGCCTGTCGCAGTATGCGAACTTCATGGAGCGCTACTACACGACGAATCTCAGCTATGAAGGCGCGAAGCCCG
The DNA here is from genome assembly GCF_004138335.1 of Peristeroidobacter agariperforans. Taxonomy (GTDB): domain Bacteria; phylum Pseudomonadota; class Gammaproteobacteria; order Steroidobacterales; family Steroidobacteraceae; genus Steroidobacter; species Steroidobacter agariperforans. The sequence continues at coordinate 2,414,830 of NZ_RYFW01000001.1, forward strand.
ATCTCGCCTGCCGCACGGAGAGCGACTTGAATCGCTTTTATACGTTTCCTGAGCCGGAGATCGGCGAGAATTCGCGCTCGTACACCGTCAGCGCCATTCCCACCGACGCCCAAAAAGACACCGATCCCAGTCACTGCGGCGAGCTGAGCCTGGATCAGAGGGGCGGCCGCGAGCCCAAGGACGACGCGTGCTGGTAAGGCGAGGCCCGGTCACCGATCGCCGGTGACCAGCTCCCACACTGCGGCAGCGAACTCTTTCGGCGCCTCTTCCGGCAGGTTGTGACCTGCGCCTGCGATGATGCGATGTGAGCGCGGCCCGGTAAATTTCTTCGCCGAGGCCGTGCCGTCGGTCGCCGGCACCACACCGTCCGCTGCGCCATCGAGCGTGATCGTCGGCACACCGATCGCTGGCAGCGCTGCCAAGCGCTGCTCAACGGCCTCGTACTGCGCGTATCCCGGCGCAAGACCGAGTCGATGCCGATAGGAATGAATCACCACATCGACATAGTCCGGATTGTCGAAAGCCGCGGCGTGTCGGGCCAGGATGGCTTCATCGAAGCGCCAGTTCGGCGAGTTGCGGGTCCACAGGGTTTTCGCGATCTCGCGACGATGGGCGGTCAGACCGGCGCGGCCGCGCTCGGTTTGAAAGTAGTACTGGTACCACAGCCCCGACTCGATGGCCGGTGACAACGGCTTGTCGGCATTTGCGATGTCTTGAATGAGATAGCTATTCACGGACACGAGGCCACTGCAACGCTCTGGCCACAGCGCGGCTGCGACGCAGGCCGCGCGTCCACCCCAGTCGTAACCCGCAAGCACGGCGCGCTCGATCTTCAGTGCATCCATCAGGTCGACCACGTCAACGCCGATGGCAGCTTGCTGACCGGCGCGCGGCGTTGTGCTGTCGAGAAAGCGCGTTGAGCCATGTCCGCGCAGATAAGGAACAATCACTCGAGCGCCGCGTGCTGCGAGCATCGGCGCGACATCGACGTAGCTGTCGATGGAGTAGGGAAACCCGTGCAGCAACAGGACGGCCGGGCCGTTGCTCGGCCCGGTCTCGGAGTAACCAACGCTCAGCATACCCGCCTTGATCTGCTTGTTTGCAACCAGGGGCGGATTGGCGGCGTGCGCAGTTGTCATGAGTGCGATCTTCGATGTGAGGACCGCGGCTGCAGTCGTCGCGAGAAAGCCGCGGCGGGTGTGTGAGAACGGGTGACTCATGTCGCAGGTCAGTGATTGGTCGCAGCGGCGATGATGACGTCCGCGACTTCCTTGGGATGGGAAACCATCGGCACGTGACTGCTCGGCAGTGTCGTCACCTTCGCATGAATCTTCTGCGCGGTCTTGGACTCGTATGCCGGCTGGATCATGTGATCCTTGCTCGCCACGATGTACCAGCTCGGCCTGGTTTCCCAGGCAGCCGCCGTGATCTTCTCATCGAAGCTCGCACCACGAATCGGACCTTGAGTGATCGCGATCAGGTTGGCTTCTGCTGGCGTTACGTCCTGCGCGAAGTCGCTCGCGACCGCTTCGGCCGGCAGCGAGAGGAATCCCGCCGGGTCGGCTACGAGCTTGGCGATGCCCGGCGGAGTTTCGTAATTCTTGCCTTGATCGGCGCTCGATTCGCCCTTGGACGGCGCAAACGCGGCGACATACACCAGCGCTTTCACCTTGTCGTGGTTGCCCGCCTCGGTGATCACGGTGCCACCCCAGGAATGGCCGACCAGCACCACGTTGCCCGAAGCGTTGTCGATGGCGCGGCGAGCGGCGGCGACGTCGTCCGCCAGCGAGGTCAACGGATTCTGCACCGAAATCACTTTCAGGCCGCGAGCCTGCAGCTTCGGAATGATCTTGTTCCAGCTCGAGCCATCGGCAAACGCGCCGTGCACCAGCACGACCGTAGTGTCGGCGGCGCTCGCCGAAGCGAACGGCACATGGGCGAGAAATGCGGCCGCGGCCAGGAAACGAAGTAACGGACGACGAATCATATGCGCTCCTCTATGAAAATCAGCGGGCGCTCATTGCAGCGGCGGTGTGTATCCGGCGTGTGTGGTTGGCCCGCGGCTGCGTGTTGCTTCGTTTCCACGGCGGCCGCGGATACGTTCGGATACAATCGCCGTCCATGAAAACAGTCGCCTCCGACTCCGGCCGCACGAAGTCCTGGCGTGCCGCGTTGGTCGATCGTCAAGACGAGCTGTGGCAACGAGTACGCGAGCATGGCGAGCAGCGCCGCCAGCACCTTTCCGAGCGGGCCACCGGAGTGTTGGCCGATGCCGTTCAGTGGCTCGCCGAGCTGCCGGAGCACTCTATCCACGCGGTGGTGACCGATCCACCCTACGGCATCGTCGAATTCGAGGAGAAGGATCATCGCAAGCTGCGAGCAGGTCGCGGCGGCGTGTGGCGCATCCCTCCGTCTTTCGATGGCGCGAAGCGCAGCCCCCTGCCGCGCTTCACAGTGCTCTCGCAGGAAGAAGTCAGCGCGCTATATAACTTCTTCGGGGCGCTGGCTTACGGATTGAATCGTGCGCTCGTGCCTGGCGGACACGTGTTCCTCGCGTCCAATCCTTTGCTGTCCACGATGACGTTTCATGCCTTCCAACGTGCCGGTTTTGAAAAGCGCGGCGAAGTCATCCGGCTCGTGCAGACTTTACGTGGTGGCGACCGCCCCAAAGGCGCGGAAAAAGAATTCTCCGACGTGTCGATGATGGCCCGCTCGTGCTGGGAGCCGTGGGGCGTGTTCAGAAAACCGTTCGAAGGCACCGCGGCGGATAACTTGCGCAAGTGGGGCACCGGGGGTTTGCGTCGAATCTCAGGCGAAGAACCCTTCAAGGACGTCATCACCTGTTCGCCGACGCGCGGCGCCGAGCGCGAGATTGCTCCTCATCCATCGCTCAAGCCGCAACGTTTCCTGCGCCAGGTCGTGCGTGCGGCACTGCCTCTGGGGCTCGGCATCGTTTATGACCCATTCGCCGGCAGCACCTCGACACTCGCCGCGGCCGATCATCTGGGTTACCTCTCCATTGGCACGGAACGCGATGTGACATACTTCGCGATGGGCTGCAAAGCATTCCCGCAATTGAAGGCGCTGACGCTCGGCTGACGACACGCGCGCCGAAAATCATCCTCGAAATCGTCCCTTCCGACGAAGCCGGTCCCGGACCGCGTCGTTAGATTCACCCTGTACAGAACTCATTCGCTGGGCCGTACAGGGGGAATCATGAGACGCCTAAGACTAGGGAGGGCGTGGGCCGTGCTCGCGGCTGCGCCCATATTGTTGATCGCTCAGGGAGCAAACGGGCAGGCCTTGCCGTTGCTCGATCAGGCATCGATTCGCTCGCCGTTGATGGCGGGCTGTAATGGCAAGCCGGACAATACGCCGCTGCCGGTGGATCCGCGCTCGCTGGTGACAGCGGCCGTGAATACCAATCCGAACGCGGCGATTCAGTTCAACGCTCCTTTCGTCGATCTACACAATCCACCGCCGCCGTTCCTGAATCGTCTGCCGCCACGGCCGAGGACGTGCGGGGAGTTTCGCGCGAGCGCCACTCGCGGACGGATCAATCTCGAGGAGCGTCAGTTCTTCCTGCCGATGGCGCTGGCGGTCAGCTATCACTTCATCTACCAGCAATGGGGTTATCTGGTGCGTCCGCCAGATTTCGAAGAGCAGGTGGCCAAGCGTTATGGTTTGTATCCTGCGCCGTTCCGCAATCCCTATCCGCTGCCGGGCGAGGATCCGAACCAGACCAATGGCGGCAGCGGCCAACTGCCATTGGGCCTGATTCAAGGCAAGGACGACAACGGCAAGTGGACGGGCCTGATCGGCGCGTCCTGCTCGGCATGTCACGACTCTCGCCTGGGCACCGCAAGCGAAGCGCCGTTCAAGTGGGGTCTGCCCAACAGTGCGAACGATGCCGGATTGCTGGCATCGGATCTGTTCCGGACCACCCCGATCACATCGCTGGGTAATTTGTTACCTATTCCCTGGAGCAATGGTCGCGGCAGCTCGGATGCGATCGGTCTGATCTCGCTGCTGCCCGCACTGTTCGACATGGAAACCCTGACGTTCGCGCCAAGCCCGCTCGAGTATGTCGCCGACAGTCCGCATGGAGGCATGACCAAGGCGCCGGCCTGGTGGGCGAGAGCGTTCAAGACACGCCAGTTCTGGGATGGCTCGTTGTCATCGGACAACGTGCACTCGGAGATGGCGTTCGGTGTCGCGAATCTGTTCCGCGATGCCACCATGCGCCGTAACCTCGAAGATGAGTTCGAGGACATCAACAATTTCCTGATCTCGCTGTCGCCGGCGACCTATCCAAAAACAATCAACACGGCGCTGGCGGAGCAGGGCGCGGTGATCTATCACGAGCGCGATCTGTGGGCGGGTACCGTGAATGGGGCCATTCCCAAGCCACCTGGCAACGGATCGTGCGCGAGCTGTCATGGCGTCTATTCGCCGCGGCATGCAGCAGACCCCAACTATCTGCCCGATCCTCGTTTGAAGGGCGTCGCCGCCGTGGTGACACCGATCGAAACGATCCGCACCGATCCGCAGCGTATGAAGCTGATGGCGGACGAGCGCAGCCGCCGGGCTTGGAACAGCAGTTGGTGGGCGTACAACAGTCTCAGCCCGGACTTCACTGGCTACCCATCGGATAGCATCGTCGAGAGCGAGCTGCGTCGCGTGCCACGCGCCATCTATAACAATGGTGGGCCGATCTATTCGCCGCTCGGACCCAATATCTGGGAGGAGCCGATCGGCTACATCGCACCGCCGCTGTATGGTGCCTGGGCGACGGCTCCGTACTTCCACAACGGCAGCGTGCCGAATTTGTGGGGCGTGCTGAAACCGGCGGATCGTCCGAAGGTGTGGAAGCGTCCGTACACTGCGCCTGGCGTGTTCGGCAAGAACGCCGGCTACGATTACAGCTTCGCGTCCTACGATTGGCAGAAGCTGGGTTGGAAGTACACGTCGGTGAATTGCAGCAACAACATCTTCACCTCGCCGTTCCTGCCTTGCACGGCCGGCATGGCGACCATCGATATCATCTATTCGATGTGGGACAACGTGGCGGCTCAGTATCTGAACCTGGCGTACCAGGTCCCGCCGCCGGTCACGGATCAGCAGATCAAGTCGCGCATGGTCTATAACAGCTACCTGTACGGCAACGGCAACGGCGGTCACGACTTTACGCAGTCGCTGACTGACTCGGAGCGGTGGGCGCTGATCGAGTATATGAAGACGCTGTAGCGTTGGGCTTCGCCCCGCGTAGGCGATCCTTTTGGGGTCGCTTACGCGGTGGTTTTTGAAGACCTGCCCACCCGCGCGATTTTGTTGCCCACCCACCCGCCCTATATTTGTTCTTGTTTGGCGCTACGCGCCGGCCGGGGCTTCGCGGAGCAGGAACGCTTGCGTTTTGTTTGGCGCTGCGCCCCCAAGTTCCTGCGCCGCCGGTCCGGCACGGGCCGGCCGGGCAGCGCGGAGCGCCAGAAGAGGAAAGAAATACGGGCGGGTGGGACTCTTGAACACTTCACTGCGCGCCGGAGCAAGAATAGGCCGTATGGCCGCGCGCAGCGCCAAAAGAAAGAAAAAAGGCGGGTGGGTGGGCTCTTAGAACACTTCGCTGCGCACCGGAGCGAGAATAGGCCGTATGGCCGCGCGCAGCGCCAACAGAAAGGGCGGGTGGGCGGGCTCCTAAAACACGTCGCCCCGCGCGATGGAGCGTGCGAACTGCAGCAGCCCCTCCCCGATCTCACCAAATCGCTCATACCGCGAATCGCGAGTCTCACCGCGACGCCACCGAACGTGCAGCTGTTGAAAAATCACGGCAGTGCGCATCTGAGCAAGCACGCGATGAAACCTGAACGTCGAGAGATCACGGCCGAGCGCCGACGCGTAGCGCTCAGCGGCCTGCTGTCGAGTCGGAAAGCCGGCACTGGCCGTCGGCATCTGCGCCATCTGATGCATCGCTGCCGGATCGGCAGGCTCGGTCCAGTAACTCAGCAGCACCGCGAGATCGAACAACCCGTCGCCACGAGTCCCTTGATCCCAATCCAGCACCGCAAGCGGAGCCAGCGTCGTAGGGTCGAGCAGCACGTTGTCGAGCTTGAAATCATTGTGGAGCAGTGTCGGACTGGCGTCCGGAACACAGTTCTCACGCAACCAGTGTGCGAGCTCGATGATCAGTTGCAGTGCCGTCGGCGTACCCCACCCATCGACCGCGACGCTTGCCCGCTTGATCCAGCCTTCGGTCGCGCGCTGAAGGAAGCCCGAGGGCTTGCCCAATGTTTCCAACCCCACGCTCACCGGATCCACGCGATGCAGATCGACGAGGATATCGACGAGCGTGTTGCCGAGCGAGGCGCCGATCGTCGCATCGCCGGCGAGCGGGGCAGGCAGCGAGTCGCGTAACGAAATGCCCGTTCGATACTCGACGATCTGAAACGGCGCACCGATGACGCGCGCATCTTCGCAAAGGTGCAGGCCACGCGGCGCGAGCGGAAACTTCTGCCACAGCCGCGAGAGAATCTGAAACTCGCGCGCCATATCGTATGCGCCTGCCGGCAGCGGCCCTTTCGGCGGTCGGCGTAGTACGGCCGGTTGGCCGTCGAGCTTGATCAGGTAGTTCAGATTCGCGAAGCCCCCAGCGAACTGCTGCGGCGGCGTGTCGAGATCCAGCTGCATGCCCAGCCCCGCCAGATATTCGGCGAGACGCGGCCAGTACTGCGGCACGGTCTCGATTTCGGCGCGCATGGTATCGGCTGCCGCGTTCAACATCGCGTTACTCTCCACGAAATGCGGGCGGCCGCCGCTCGGCGAAGGCGCGGACGCCTTCCTGCAGGTCTTGTGTTCGAGCTAGCAGGGATTGTGTATCCGCTTCCCAGGCAAGCATCGTGTCCAGGGACAAGGGCGAACGAGACAACATGGCCTTGGTCGTCGCAATCGCGCCCGGCGAAGCGGCGGCCAGCTCTTTGGCGAGCTGTAGCGCGGCGTCGAGCGTTTCGCCCGGGCCCACGAGGCGATCGATCAAATGCATCGACAACGCTTCTTCGGCGCCGACCTGCCTGCACAACATCAGCAGCTCTCGCGCGCGCCCGATGCCGATGCGCTGGGGCAGCGTCCACATCAATCCGTAATCGGGCGTGAGAGCCACTTTGCCGAACGCCGCGCACAACGTGGTCGACGGATCGCCGATGACGAAGTCACAGGCCATCGCAAGCGAGAAGCCTGCGCCGAATGCGCTGCCTGAGACAGCCGCCACGGCGGGCAATCGACCGCCAATCAACGCGCGCACGGCGCGATGGCCGACGTGCATTGCCGAGCGCATCGCGAGCGGCGCCGAGTCCAGGGATGAAATATCCCCGCCCGAACAGAAGTGCTTGCCGCCGTGTAAAACCAACGCACGAACTGACGGATCGTCTTGCAGCGACGTCAATGTTTGCGAGAGCGCTCGGTATAGCGAGACCCCCAGGGCATTGCGCTTCTCCGGCACGTTCAATGTCACGATGGCGACATCGCCGCGATGCTCGAGGAGTACCGGTTCACTCATGTCACAGTCCAGTGGAGAAGGTTGTCCGCGCCGGTCGTCACTTGGCCCACGCGGCCGATGGGAGTCGTCGACAGGCTCGTCAACGCTTGCAGCGAGGCGGCATCGCTTGGCGCGACGCGCGCCATCAGGCGGGGGCCGGTGTCGGTGCGGGCGATCGCCGTGCCAAAGTCCGGCTCGCCGCCGCGGCCGTAAACGACGGTGAATGTTTCCAATGCCGCCGGCCCGCTGAAATCATCGATCAGTTCCGGCACCGGCCGCCGCAGTCGATCGGCGCGTGCCTGCACGTTGTCATCGATGGCTGCTAGTTCGTGCTGTGGCGGTGACGAGCTCAGTAGCAACGCATGATGTTTGGTGACGAATTCGCCCTGGCCGTAAAGCAGAGCAAATCCGTCGCGCTGATTCCGCAGCCGGCGCACCAGCCCTGCGGTCGCATGCGTCATGTAGTTGTTGAGCGGTGCGCCGAAGAAGCTCAGTCCGCCGATTGAAGTCAGCCGCGCCTTGGCCGGCAGCTCGAGCACGCGTCGAGCCATCTTGGGCACGATGGGGAAGCAGCTGTACAACTCGACGGCGTCGAAGCGAGCGGCCACGTCGCGCAAAGCTTCCAACACGGCTTCTTGCGCGTACGAGCGCTGATACTGGTCCCGTTGCAAATAATCTCTTGGCTCAATCGCTCGCGCGCCGGCGTGAATGAACACACAACGCTCGTCGGCAATGCCGAGCTCGCGAGCTTTCGCCAGTGAAGTCAGCGCGACCGCGGCGCCCTGGTTCACGAATGGATTCGCGACCATGTGCTTGGTGTAAGGCCACGCGACGGGACGATTGTCTGGCGAGGGTGTCGCGAGTTGATCGGCCGAGTAGGCCTGCTTCAGCCAGGCGCTCGGCGTTTCCGCAGCGACTTTGGAAAAATCCGACCACAGTTCCGCCGACTCACGCATCGCTTCGGCGGGCGTTTGTCCCCACGAGGCCGTGGCCGCGTTTTCGTAGAAGGGATAAACGTGGACGGGCTGTGTCATGCCATGCCTGATCGCGACGGGATGACACAAATCCTTGCCTCGCAGCAGCCCGGCATTCGCGCCACGAGGCGACCAGGGCAACTGAACCGATTGTTTGCTCGCGGCCGCAACGGAGTGTTGCGACTCGGCGCCGACAACGGCCGCGACGGTACTGTCTCCGGAGGCGATGCGCAGTGCTGCTTCGTGAATAAAACGAACAGGCGATTCGCCGCCTGCGACACCGTACACACAACGCTTCGGCGCACGACCGAGTCGGGCGGTGACCACGTCACAAGGCTCGGCATACGGCCAGGAATGCTCGGCGACGATGTCCAGCGAATCCAGCGCGTCGAGCAACGAGGGTGCTGCCGAACCGGCGGCGTCTTGCAAGGCGCCGAGCAGCGCATCCGCCATCAACGCCGCTGGCTCGCGCGCTTGCGCCAGGTCTGCTGGGCGGTCGATGACGTCGGCGACGCCGACGATGACGGGGATTCGGTGCGGTGGAACGATTGCCATGCTCGAGCCTTACTGTGCGACTCATCCTGCCCGCGGGCCCAGCGCCGAAAATCGTCAGAACCGACGAGGCGTGCTCCTCCCCCGACCCCTAGCTTGATCGCACCGAAACGATACGAACCGGGGGATCCTCTGCGCACGCGCATCACCGAAATGCTGGGCATCGCGTACCCAATAGTCCAGGGCGGGATGATGTGGGTCGGCACGGCGCAGCTGGCTGCCGCGGTTTCCAATGGCGGCGGCTTCGGCATCATCACGGCGCTGACCCAGCCCACCCCGGAAGCATTGTGGGACGAGATCGGCAAGTGTCGGACGCTCACCGATCGGCCGTTCGGCGTGAATCTCACCATGCTGCCTTCGATCAATCCGCCGCCGTACGATCGTTATCTCGACACCATCGTGCGCGCCAAGGTCGCCGCGATCGAAACAGCCGGCAAGGTGCCGCCCGAATTCATCGCAATCGCCAAGGCCGCCGGGCTCAAAGTCATTCACAAGTGCGTGTCGTTGCGACACGCACTGTCGGCGCAGAAGCACGGCGCCGACGCGATCTCCATCGACGGTTTCGAGTGCGCCGGACATCCCGGTGACGATGATGTCGGTGGCATGGTGCTCATTCCGGCAGCGGCGCGCCGATTGTCGGTGCCCATCATTGCCTCGGGCGGAATCGGCGACGGTTGTGGCATGGCCGCGGCTCTCACGCTAGGCGCCGACGGCGTCAACATGGGCACTCGCTTCTGCGCGACCCGCGAAGCGCCGATCCACGACAACATCAAACAGGCGCTGGTCTCGGCGAGCGAGCGAGATACCCGCCTGATCTTTCGCACCATGCACAACACCGCTCGCGTGCTCAGAAATGCGATCTCCGAAGAAGTGGTCGCGGCCGAAACAAAGGGCTGTCAGTTCGAAGACATTCGTCATCTGGTGGCGGGCCAGCGCGGGCGTGAAGCACTGATCGCGGGCGATCCGAATGGCGGAGTGATCGCAGCCGGCCAGGTGGTGGGCTTGATCGATGACGTTCCCACGTGCGCCGAGCTCATCGAGCGCATGGTGAGCGAATGCCGCGAGCGGCTGCGGCACGTCACCGCGAGTTTCAACTAGTAATACATCGGGCGCGCGAGCGCGAGGAGAGGCGGATTCCAATGTTTCAGGGCGAGTCGATTCGCGTCAGTGCGCTCCAGGACGGGCTTGTCGAGCTGTGTTTCGATCGCAAAGAAGATGCGATCAACAAATTCGACAAGCGCACTGTCAGCGAACTCCAGCAAGCGATCACGGCCGCGGCCGCTCACGAAGGGCTGCGCGGTGTTTTGATCACGAGTGCGAAACAGTCATTCATCGTCGGTGCCGATATCGGCGGCTTCGGTGCATTGTTCAGCAAACCGCAGCAGGAAGTCATGTCGAGCAACATGGCTTCCAATCGCGTATTTCATGCGCTGGAAGGATTGCCGGTGCCGGTGGTAGTCGCGATCAACGGTTTCGCGCTCGGGGGCGGACTGGAAGCGGCGCTCGCAGCGGACTATCGCGTGCTGGCACAGGACGCCCAGGTGGGCTTGCCGGAAGTGAAGCTCGGCTTGTTTCCTGGCTTCGGCGGCACCGTTCGTTTGCCGCGCGTGGCGGGAATCGAAGTGGCGCTTCGCTGGATTCTCGGCGGCGAGCCTTCCAAGGCGCCGGCGGCTGAGAAGGCAGGCGTTGTCGATTTCGTTGCAGTCCCAGAGTCGTTGCGCGATACGGCGCTGGACGTGCTGGGTCGCGCAGCTCGCGGCGAACTCGACTGGCGCGCTCGTCGGTCGGCGAAGCTCGGGCCGGTTCGAACCGATGGTGTCGATACGAATGCGATATTCGAAGAAGCCAAACGCACGCTCGTCGCGCGCATGCCGAAGCATCAGCCGGCCGCGATGTCGGCGTTGCAGTTGTTGCAGGAGGCGATGCCACTAGAGAGAGACGGCGCGCTCGCGCTCGAGGCCGCCGCATTCGCGAAAATCGCAAAGACGCAAGCGGCCGGTTCGCTGGTGCAGATCTTCCTGAGCGAACAGCTGGTCAAGAAAGCAGCGAAGCGCCACGCGAGCAGCGGCCGCAGAGTCCAGCGAGCCGCCGTGGTCGGCGCGGGCATCATGGGCGGCGGCATCGCGTTCACGAGCGCGAGCCGCGGCATTCCGGTGGTGATGAAGGACATCGCGCAAGGTCAGCTCGATCTGGGCATCGGCGAGGCGCGCAAGCTCCTCAGCAAACAAGTGACGGCGGGCCGGCTCGCCCAAGACAAGGCGGACGGTGTGCTCGCCTCGATCGTCCCGCAGCTGACCTATCAGGACTTCAATACGGCCGATGTGATCGTCGAAGCCGTCGTCGAGAATCTGCAGATCAAACACAGGGTGCTGCGAGAGTTGGAGGACGCGGGCCGACCGGATGCGGTGATTGCATCAAACACGTCCAGCTTGCGCATCGACGAGCTCGCCGCGCCGCTCGCGCGTCCCGAGAACTTCGTCGGCATGCACTTCTTCAATCCGGTGCCGATGATGCCGCTGGTCGAAGTCATTCGCGGTGCGAAGACCAGCGATACGGCAGTCGGCACGGTGGTGAGCTACGCGCTCTCGATGGGCAAAACACCCATCGTCGTGCGCGACGGCCCGGGCTTCCTCGTCAACCGCATCCTCACGCCATACATGCAGGCGTTCGGACGTTTGCTCGCGGACGGCGCGGACTACGAACAGATCGATGCCGCCATGGAAGCGTTCGGCTGGCCGATGGGACCCGCGTATCTCAACGACGTGGTCGGCATGGACACCGGCGTGCACGTGGCGGAGATCATTTGTGCCGGTTTCCCCGAACGCTTGCGCCGGACCTGGAAGGATCCTTTGCAGCTCATGGTCGCGCACGGCCGGCTGGGGCAGAAGAACGGCCTCGGTTTTTATCGTTACGAAATCAGCGCCAAGGGCAAGCCGGTGAAGCATCCGGACCCGGTGGCCCGCGTGCTGTTGCAGGACGTCCAAGCTGAAGGCCCGCGCTCGTTCAGCGATGCGGAAATCGTCGAGCGCATGATGCTGCCGCTGATCGTCGAGTCGGCCCTCTGCCTGGAGGAGGGAGTCGTGGCGAGCGCCGCCGAACTGGATATGGCGTTACTGCTCGGCGTGGGTTTACCTTCGTACCTGGGGGGAGCGCTCAAGTACGCCGACTGGCTCGGCCTGGAACGGGTGGTCGAGCTGTCGGAGCGCTACGCTGCCCTCGGGCCGCAATATCGAGCCACGCCAGCGATGCGCGCCATGGCGCGTGAACGACGGAAGTATTACTGAGGCAATCATGCTCGCTCGCACCATCTTTACTGCCGATCACGATGAGTTCCGCAAGAATGTCCGGCGCTTCCTGGAAGAAGAGTGCGTGCCGCACCACTCGCGCTGGGAGGAGCAGCAGCATATAGACCGCGATGTCTGGCGGCGTGCAGGCGAACTGGGATTTCTGTGCCTCACCGTGCCCGAGGAATATGGCGGCATGGGCGGAGACCGCCTGTACAGCACCGTGCTCATGGAAGAGCAGAGCTATGCGGGTGTGACCGGGCCGGGCTTCGCGGTGCACTCGGACATCGTCGCGAACTACATCCTGAATTTCGGCACCGAAGAGCAGAAGCACGCCTGGCTGCCGAAGATGGCGAGCGGCGAAGCGGTTGGCGCCATCGCGATGACCGAGCCCGGCACCGGTTCGGATCTGCAGGCGGTGAAGACCCGCGCCGAGCGCGATGGCGATGACTACATCATCAACGGCAACAAGATCTTCATCACCAACGGCTATCTCGCCGACATCGTCGTGGTGGTGGCCAAGACCGGCAACTCGGGCTCGGGCTCCAAGGACACCTCCTTGATCCTGGTCGAGAACGGCCGGAAAGGGTTCACCAAGGCGTCGCCCTTGAAGAAGGTGGGCATGAAGGCGCAGGACACGTGCGAGCTGTTCTTCGAGAACGTGCGCGTGCCGCGCTCCAATCTGCTCGGCGGCGTGGAAGGTCAGGGCTTTCCGCAGTTGATGAAGGAGCTGGGGTGGGAGCGGCTGATCATCGCCATTCTCTCGATCTCGGCAGCCGAGGCCGCGCTCAAATGGACGATCGATTACACCCGCACGCGCAAGGTGTTTGGTAAGTCGGTCGCCGAATATCAGAACACGCGCTTCAAGCTCGCGGAGCTGAAAGCGCAGATCGCCGTCACGCAAGTGTTCGTCGATCGCTGTCTGGAATTGGTGCTGCAGAATCAGCTGAGTCCCGAAGCGGCGGCGACCGCGAAGCTCACGGCATCCGAGCTCGTGTGTCACGTGGTCGATGAGTGTGTGCAGTTACATGGCGGCTACGGCTACATGCTGGAGTACCCCATCGCACGCGCCTTCATCGACAACCGCGCGAGCCGCATCTACGGTGGCACCAACGAAATCATGAAGGAACTGATCGCGAGGACGCTGTGATGCTGGAGCGTCTGGAACATTGGGCCCGCACCACGCCCGACCGCACCTATCTCACGCAGCCGCTGCCGGATGGCACGGTCGTCGAATACAGCTGGGCGCGCGTATGGGACGAAACCCGGCGCATGGCGGCGCATCTGCATGCGCTCGGATTACCTGCGGGCAGCAGCATTGCGATCTATGGGAAGAACTGCGCGCACTGGATCATGGCGGACCTGGCGATCTGGATGTCAGGCCATGTGAGTGTGCCCTTGTATCCGAGCGCAAGCTCACAAACCGCGGAGTACGTGCTGCGTCATTGCGATGCCCGTCTGATCTTCATCGGGCGAGTGGATGGCGTGACCGATAGTTGGAACGACGTGCAGCGCGTGCTGCCGGCCACGCTGCCCAAGATCGGCCTGCCCATGTCTCCTGCGACCGTCAGCCCGCGATGGGGCGATCTCATTGCCGCCCGCGAGCCGCTGCCCAAAGCCGTCGAGCGCGACGAGAACGCGTTGGCCACCATCATCTATACCTCCGGAACGACGGGCCAGCCGAAGGGCGTGATGCACAGCTTTCACTCCTTGATCGCGCCGTGCCTGACCACGAAGTCGTTGTGGGGCACGAGCACCGAGGATCGGATGCTCTCGTATCTGCCGCTTGCGCACATCGCAGAGCGCGTGGCGCTGGAAGTGCCATCGTTGGTGTTCGGTTTCCAGGCGTTCTTCAATCTCGGCTTGGAAACATTCGCGCAGGACCTCAAGCGCGCGCGTCCGACTCGGTTCTTTTCTGTGCCGCGGTTGTGGACCAAGTTCTATCAGGCGGTGAATCAACAGGTGCCGCCGGAGAAGCAGAAGCTATTGTTTTCCGATCCGGTGCAGGGCCCGATCGTCAAGAACAACATCCTGGCGGGTCTGGGGCTCGACGCCGCGACTTTGGGATTCACGGGCGCCGCGCCGCTGCCGGCGCAAATCCTCTCGTGGTATCGCGACCTGGGGCTGGATCTGATCGAGGTCTATGGCATGACCGAGAATGCCGCGACTTCTCATGCGAGCCCTCGCGATGATGTGCGGCCTGGTTATGTCGGCGTGCCGCTGCCAGGCGTCGAATGCCGTCTCGGCGAGGACGGCGAAGTGCTGGTGAAAAGCCCCGGGCAGATGCTCGGTTACTACCGGGCCACAGAAGATTCACAGACATGTTTTACACCTGACGGGTTCTTCCGCACCGGCGATCGCGGTGAGCTCGATGAAGCGGGCCGGCTGCGTATCACTGGCCGCGTCAAGGAACTATTCAAGACGAGCAAAGGCAAGTACGTCGCGCCAGTGCCGATCGAGAACCGGCTGGGAGCGCACCCGTTCGTCGAGGCGATTTGTGTGACCGGTCACGGCGAGCCGCAGCCCTTCGCGCTGCTCATGGTGGCGGCGGACAAATATCGTCAGGCCCAGGCAGACACGGCTACGCACACGCAGCTCGATCGTGAGCTGGCGACGTTGCTCGAGCAAGTCAACGCGTCGCTGGAAGATCACGAGCAGGTGGAGTACCTGGTCGTCGTCAAGGAGCCGTGGACCATCGAGAGCGGCTTGCTCACACCGACGATGAAGATCCGTCGCAGCCAGATCGAAGACCGCTATCTCGCACGGGCCACGCAGTGGCGCGAGCTGGCGCAGCCGGTGATCTGGGAATCCTGAGACGACGATCGACGATTGCATGTCACATCCACTAGCTGCACTGTTCTCGCCGCGTTCCATCGCATTGGTGGGCGCGACGGAGCGTTCCGTCTGGACCCGCGCTGCATTCGCGAATCTGCGCACGCTCGGGTACGACGGAAAAATCTTTCTGGTCAATCGCAAGGGCGGAGAGGTGCTGGGGCATCCCGCGGTGAGCTCGATTCGTGAGATCGGCGAGCCGGTGGATGTCGCGCTGCTGATGGTGCCCTCCGAAACTCTGCTCGATACCTTGCCAGAGCTCAGTGCCGCGGGCATTCGCAATGCCATCATTCTGAGCGCCGGGTTTGCCGAGTCCGGCGCCGCCGGTCGTGAGCTGCAGGAACGACTGATGAATCTGGCTCGCGAGCTCGGCATTTCGTTGCTGGGGCCGAACTGTCTGGGGTTCGTGAACTACACCAACAACGCGCCGGTGTGGACAGTGAGCTTGCGGCCGCAACGTGCTCACGCCGCAAAGGTCGCCATCGTTTCTCAAAGCGGCGCGTTGGCGGCGCAGATGTCCTACTTCGCGCAGTGGCAGGGCATCGGGCTCACTTACATGGTGTCTACCGGCAACGAAGCGGGCGTCGGTGTCGCGCAGGTCATCGATTATCTCGTCGACGATCCCGCCACTCGTTCGATCGCACTATTCCTGGAATCGGTGCGCGACGCTCCTGCCTTCGCGCGCGCTTGCCTGCGAGCGTCGCAAGCGGGCAAACCCGTCGTGGTGCTCAAGGTCGGCAGCAGCGAGGTCACGGTTCGATCGGCGCAGGCACACACGGGCTCGTTGGTCGGCGACGATCGTGTGTTCGACGCCGTTTGTCGTCGCTTCGGGCTGGTGCGCGTGACGTCGCTCGAAGATTTGATTCTCACCGCAGAGGTGCTGGCTCGCTGGGGCAAGCTGCCCGAGGGCGGGTTGGGATTGATCTCCCTGTCCGGTGGCTTGTGCGAAATAGCCGCGGACCGCGCGGCCGACGCCGGTGTGAGCTTACCATCGTTGTCGTCGCCAGCGTCGGCGCGTCTTGCGGCTGCGCTGCCGAACTTTGGGACGCCCCATAATCCGTTGGACGTCACCGGCGGCGCGTTGCTCGATCCATCGTTGCTCGAGAAATCACTCGATGCGATGACGGCGGAGCCTGAGTTCGCCGCGGTCCTCGCTGTGTTGGATGTGGCGTCGGCAGCCGCTGATGACAGCAAGCTGCTGCGGCAGCTGCTCGCAGGCGTGGCGGCGGCGCAGGCCCGAGCCGACCGTGCGACGTTGCTGATCAGTCACACTGTGCGGCCCTTTACAGAGATGAGCGAAGAGATCATCGAAGCTACTGGCTGCAACTATCTTCCATGCGGTCTGGAGCACGGCATCCGAGCGGTGGCGCGTGCCCTCGAGTGGTCGAAACGCTCGCGTGAGGTGCGGCCTTCGGCGAATGACAGGTGCGCGCTGCCCGGCGTTGGCTCGTCCAGCCCGCGAAGCGGGCAAATGTCCGCGGGTGTGCTATCTGTGGCCGACTCGCGACCGGAGTCCGAGCGCCAGGTGCTTCAATATTTGCAGAGCCGTGGTGTTCCGGTCGTGCCTGCCAAGGTGGTCAACAGCGCAGAAGAAGCGATCCGCCATGCGCGTACGCTTGGATCGTCAGTCGCGCTGAAGATCGTCTCTCCCGACATTCCTCACAAGACCGAAGTGGGCGGCGTGAAGCTCGATGTTACTGGCGATGCAAACGTCGCGGCTGCGTACGAGCGAATCATCGCGAGTGCGCGACGGGCCATGCCTGATGCACGCATCGAAGGTGTCTCGGTCGGACCGATGCGCGACGCCGGCGTTGAACTGTTCGTCGGCACGATGCGCGATCCGCAATGGGGCCTGGTGATCACCATTGGCTTGGGCGGCATTTGGGTCGAAGCGCTGCGCGATGCCAGCCTGCGCTTGTTACCGATCTCGCAGGCCGACGCGCTCGCCATGTTGGATGAGCTGCGAGGCAAGGCGTTGTTGGATGGCTTCCGCGGGACGCCGGCCGTCGACCGTCTCGCCGCTGCAAACGTCATCGTTGCGATTGGCGATGCGGCCCTGGCGCTGGGTCCGCAGTTGGTGTCTTTGGAGATCAATCCGCTGCGCGCAAGCGGCGAGCGGATCGAGGCGCTGGATGGCTGGGCGGAATGGAGCAGCTCAGGCGGCTGGAGCCGCCCGAGCTGAGTTCACGACTTCACATCGATTTTATAGGCGCTCGACGATCGTCACATTCGCCATGCCGCCGCCTTCGCACATGGTCTGCAACCCGTAACGTTTGCCACGACGATGGAGCGCATGTACGAGCGTCGTCATAAGCTTTGCTCCCGAGCCGCCCAGCGGATGACCGAGCGCGATGGCGCCGCCGTGCACGTTGAGGCGCTGCGGATCCGCGCCGGTAACTTTCAAGAACGCCAGCGGCACCGGCGCAAAGGCCTCGTTGACCTCGAACAGATCGATGTCGTTGATGCTCATGCCAGCTTTCCGGATCGCGTTCTGAGTTGCGGGCAAGGGCGCTTCCAGCATGATGACGGGATCGTGCCCCATGACGCTCATGTGATGGATGCGGGCGAGCGGCGTTGCGCCGAGTTTCTTCAGGCCACGCTCGTTGACGATCATGACGCCGGCGGCGCCGTCGCAGACCTGGCTTGCCGTCGCGGCGGTGACGCGTCCATCCTCGGCCAGCAGCTTCACGGCGCGAATGCCCTCGATGCTGGCATCGAAGCGGATGCCTTCGTCGATGGTGTGCAAATCCTCGGTCGCTGCGGGCGTCACGACTTCGCCGCTCGGCATGGTGACCGGAGCACGACGGATCTGCACCGGCACGATCTCGTTGTCGAATGCCTTTGCCTGCGTCGCCGCGATCGCGAGCCGATGACTCTTCAGCGCGTACTCATCCAGCTGATCCTTCGACAGTTCATATTTGCGCGCCATCATCTCGGCGCCCAGGAACTGGCTGAACTCGACGTTCGGATAGCGCGCCTGCATACCCGGGCTGACATAAAACCCGAAGCCGTGCTTCTGGGGCAGCGACACCGACAGGCCCATCGGCACGCGCGTCATGCTCTCGACGCCGGCGGCAATCACCACGTCCATCGATCCGGACTGGACGGCCTGCGCCGCGAAATGAATCGCTTGTTGCGAGGAGCCACACTGCCGATCGACCGAAGTGCCGGGCACGCTTTCGGGCAAGCAGGACGACAACACGGCATTGCGCGCCACGTTGAAGCCTTGTTCGCCGACCTGGCTGACGCAGCCCATGATGACGTCATCGACGGCGTCGCTCGGTACTTTGGCGCGGGCGACGAGCGCGTCGATCACCTGGGCGGCGAGGTCGGCGGGATGCCAGCCGGACAGGCGTCCCCCTTTGCGTCCGCCTGCGGTGCGAACGGCAGCAACAATGTAAGCTTCGGACATGATCGATTCCTCGAGACGGTACGTTGGAGGGAGCGATCCCGTATTCTAGGCGGCGGCCGGCTCGACACTTCGTCGGATCTGACGATTGCAGCCGCGGCCAAACCCGCTCAACTGGGCGGAGGAAGAATCAAGCACAGTCGATTCATGAGGGGGTTGGGCGCCGAGCGCTGAGCCGGCGGCCGCGGGTCGATAGATGTACGTGGGATTGCCGAAAAATCGTTCTGACTTCGTCTCGGGCGTGCGCAATCATTTGCTGCTGGCGAAAACCACGCCGCCGACGCTGCCGGCCTCGCAAATTCCGCGCAAGGAATTGCAGGAGCGTTTGTGCCGTGCCGGCGGCGAGAGCGTGGTGTTGATTCAAGCGCCGGCGGGCTTCGGCAAGACCACGTTGATGCTGCAAGTCATGGACGGCTTGCGCGCCCAGGGCGTCACTACCACCTGGCTCACCGTCGATGCGGCTGACAACGATGTCGGGCGCTTTCTCGCGTTCCTCGATGCGTCG
This sequence comes from Peristeroidobacter agariperforans, assembly GCF_004138335.1. Taxonomy (GTDB): domain Bacteria; phylum Pseudomonadota; class Gammaproteobacteria; order Steroidobacterales; family Steroidobacteraceae; genus Steroidobacter; species Steroidobacter agariperforans. Next base: position 2,433,911 of record NZ_RYFW01000001.1, read on the forward strand.
TTCGATAAGTTGCTCAGTGGCGTCGCGCCCGGCACGGAGCCGGAGAACGATGTCGCGGCCGGTGTCATCGCGCTCGACCTGATGGAGCGCATTGCCTGCACGCCGGCCCCATTCGTGCTGTTCGTCGATGACGCGGAGTCGTTACAGAACGCAGCGTCGCTGGCGGTGTTGCGACAGGTGATCGAGAACCTGCCCGAGGGCTGCCGCGTCGTGATTGGGTCGCGAACGATGCTGGACATCGGTGCGCCCCGGCTGCTCGCTCGCGGTCAATTGCTGGTGATCGATCCGATGCAGCTTCGCTTCTCGGTCGCCGAGACTGGCGACTATCTGCGAGACAAGCGTGGATTGAACGTGCCCGGCGCCGACATCGCGCGGCTGCAAGGCGCTACCGAAGGATGGCCGGTTGCGTTGTGGCTGGCGTCGCTCGCGCTCGAACGCAGCGAGCGCTCGGTCGAGTTGGTGTCGCACTTCTCCGGCTCGAATGCGTTGGTTGCGGACTATCTGGCCGAGGAAGTGCTGGCTCAGCAAAGTCAGAGCGTGCGCGAATTCCTCGTGCGCACCAGCGTGCTTCATCATTTCAACGCGCCACTCTGCGACGCCGTGCGCGGTCAACGCGACAGTCGCGAGATTCTCGAGTCGTTGCAACGCTCGAATCTGTTCGTGCAGCGGATCAGCGAGGACGGCGAGTGGTTCCGATATCACAGCCTGTTTGCCGGCTTCCTTCGCACTCAGTTGGAGCGCCTGTATCCGCAGGACATTCCCGATCTGCATCGTGCCGCGTCTCGCTGGTACGACGCGCAGAATCGCCCCGTGCCGGCCGTGGAGCATGCGCTTGCCTCGGCGGACTTCGACTATGCACTGCCGATGTTGGAGCGCATCGCCGAGCAATTGCTGGAAGGCGGACGCATCCGGCTGCTGGCGCGATTGCTGGATTTGGTGCCGCCACAGGAGCTCGCGAACTGGCCGCATCTGCGCTTGATGCACGCCTGGGCGTTGTCATTCACGAAAGGCGGGCAGGAGGCCATGCAGATGTTGAAGCGCATCGAGGCGCAAGGCCCGCTGCCGCCGCAGCTGGAAGTGCATGCGCTTGCCTTGCGCCCGATGTTGCTCACGATGCTGGATCGGTTCGATGAGGCATACGACGCCGCTCAAGGCGCGCTCGAGCAGGTGACCGCAGAGCAGGTGTTTCCTTTCAGCATCCTGCGCACGTCGCTGGCGAACCTGCACATGATCATGGGCAAGTACACCAACGCGCGCGAGCTGCTTGATCGCAGCCGGGTTCAGCAGGATGCGCCGGCCGGTCCGTTCATGACCATCTTCGCTCAATGTGTGGAAGGCGCCATTGACCTGCTGCATGGCCGGCTCAGGCAGGCGACCGCGCGCTTCAAACATTCCTCCGCGGTCGGCTCGCGCAAGTTCCTGATCGATACGAATGGCAATGCCATGGCCGGCATCCTGCTCGCCGAAGTGCTCTATGAGCAGGACGAGCTGGCGGAGGCGGAGCGCTTGCTCAGCGTGTATGTGCCGCTGATGCAGGAACTGGGAATGACCGATCATCTCATCTGCGGCCATCGCAGCCTGGCACGCATTGCCCATCACGCCGGCGATCACGATCGCGCGCTGCTGGCCGTGACCGAAATGGAATGTTTCGGCCATCGCATGAGCCTCGCACGCCTGGTGGCGAACGCACAGCTGGAGCGGGCGCGTCTGTCGTTATGGCGCAATGATGTGAAGAGCGCACGTGAAGCGTTGCAGAGGGCACGGTCGGCGGTGGATTGGACGCCGGTGATGTCCCGCGCGCTGTTTGGCAACGACATGGACACGTTGCTGGAAGGCCAGCTGCGCTTGATGATTCACAGCGGCGGGGCGGACGAGGCGGTCAATCAACTCAAACAGGAACTCGAGCGCGCCGAGAACGCCAAGCGTCATCGCCGCGCCCTGAAGCTGCGCATCCTGCTGGCGCTCGCGCTGGATAAGGCGGGTAACGCAAAGGCGTCGCTGCGCATGGCTCGAGATGCGCTCCGATTGGGTGCGCGCGAACGGTTCGTGCGGATCTTCCTCGACGAAGGCGAGCCGATGCAGCGGCTGTTGCAGCGGTTGTCGCTGGCTCAACAGAACGAGCTCGACGAAACGGCCAACCTGGCCGAATACCTGAAACGGCTCGCCGGGCAGCGCGCCGAAAAGGTCGAAGCACCGGCCCCGGCGCCCGGCGCCACCGAGGCGCTGACCCGCAAGGAGCTCGAAATCCTGCGGCTGCTGGCGGAGGGGCTGTCGAATCTGGCGATTGCCGGGCGCTTGTTCGTATCGGAGACCACGGTGCGTACGCACCTGCGCAACATCAACGCCAAGTTCGGCGTACACAACCGCACCCAGGCCATCGCCGTGGCCCGCAAGTTGAACCTGATCACCTGACGCCAGATCGTCAGTTCCGACGAGTCGGGCCGACCCGCCCCGGGCCCATCCTTGAGTCAGAACGGGCCGCCGTATCCGGGGGCCATGCAGCCTGATCAATAAGAGTCGGGGGGAAAATCGGATGACTATCGAGTTGGGGTACAAGCGGGTGGGTGGATCGCTGGCGGTCCTGCTGGCCATGGCGGGAACCGCGGGCGCGCAGGAATCGACCGTCGCGAACACGAACCAGAGCGTCGCAGGGGCGCACACCGAAGAGGTCATCGTTACCGCTCAGCGACGAGCGCAAAACCTGCAAGAAGTGCCGGTCGCCGTGACCGCAGTGACGGCGGAAACACTCGAAGCCGCGCGAGTCGAAAACATCGGCGACGTGCAACAGATCTCGCCGAGCATCTCATTCGATAGCAGCAACAGCGCCGCGAACAGCGCCAACATCCGTATTCGAGGCATCGGCACGGTCGGCAACAGCCGCGCCTTCGAAGGCGCAGTCGGCGTGTTCGTCGATGGCGTGTACCGCACTCGTGCCGGTCAGGCCCTGCAGAACTGGCTCGACATCGATGGCCTGCAGGTCCTGCGTGGACCGCAAGGCACGCTGTTCGGCAAGAACACGTCCGCCGGCGCTTTGCTCATCAACAGCACCCGACCGACGCTGGGCGACTTCAATTCGAACTTCGAGCTGACTTACGGTAACTACGACACGATGCTCGCGCGTGGCGCCGTAAACATTCCGATGGGCGATCGGGCGGCGGCTCGGGTCGCGGCGTTGTGGTCGGAAGCCGATGGCTTCATCGAGAACCCGAACACGGGCGACTCCTACAACGAACGCAAGCCACGCGCGGCCAAGGCGCAACTGCTGGTCGAGCCGACCGACTCGCTGACCTTGCGACTGATCGCCGACTACTCCGAGGAGAAGAGCAACTGCTGTTACGGGCAGGTCGACGATGTGGATGGACCGCTGCAGCCCTTCATCAACCTTCTCACCGTCGGTCGTGGGCTGAGTCCGCCGTCTGCGGACTTCGACGACTATGAGCAGGTGCTGAGCAACGACACCATCCAGGATCTCACTGATAAAGGCGTCGTATTGCAGGCCGACTGGGAGCTGGGCAAGGGCAACTCGCTGCACTCGGTGACGGCGTACCGCAGCTGGAAGATTCAGCAGGACGGCATGGACGCCGATTTCACCGGCGCCAACATCCTCACCATCAACGAAAGCTTCCGCACCGATTTCTTCTCGCAGGAGCTCACTTACAACGGCACGCTGGCTTCGGCCGACTATGTGTTCGGCGCGTACTTCGCGGATGAAGACATCGACGCCACGCATCAGCTGTTGTGGGGCAATCAGGCGCAGGCGTTCTTCGATGTGCTGTTCGGTGCGCAGGCAGGGCTGCCGCCCGGCACCTCGGCCGCGCCGGAAGGGTTGTGGAGCGATGCGGTTCTGCCGGCAAGCAGCCGTTCGTACGCGGCGTTCACGCATTGGAGCATCGGGCTCAGCGATCCGCTGAAGCTGATCGTCGGTGCTCGATATTCGCGTGAAGACAAGACCGGCGCGTTCGAGCGCTTCTTCTTCACGCCGCTGCCGAACGCCGCGTTCCGGTTGTTGAACGTGCAGCCGGGGCCCGAGTACAGCGCCAAGCAAGAAGACGATGCGGTCACCGGCACGCTCGGTCTGCAGTATCAATTCACGTCGGATGTGATGGGCTATGTGAGCTACAGCCGCGGCTTCAAGGCCGGCGGCGTGAACATCGACAACACGGCTGCAGGCACGCGACTGAACAATCCCGCCGAAGTGCCTGGCGCCGTGCCGCTCGATCCACGCTACAAGCCGGAGTACGTCGACGGCTACGAGCTCGGCTTGAAGACCGAATACGCCAACGGTCGTGCCCGCAGCAACTTCGCCGCGTTCTACGATGAGATGAAAGACCTGCAGGTGGCGCAGTTCCTCGGCACGCAGTTCACCATCGTGAATGCGCCGGAAGCCACGGTGTACGGCCTCGAAGCGGAGAACAGTTTCACGCTGACGGATACGCTGACACTGGGGCTCGATGCCACGTGGCTCGCGGAGGCGGAGTTCGGCGAGTCGGCATCGATCCTCAATCTGTCGGGTCGTGATTTCGCGCAGGCACCCGATCTCGCGGCGAATGCGTCGTTGAGTCTCGATCAGCCGTTGAGCAACAGCCTCTCGCTAGTCGGTCGCGTGGCCGCGACCTACACGGGCGATCAGTTCACGAACACGTCCAACAACCTCATGCGTGAGGCGCAGACGGAGCTGAACCTGAGCCTGGGCCTGAAAGCTTCGGACAACTCGTGGTCGGTCACGGCGTGGTGCCAGAACTGCAGCGATCAGCGCTATGTGACTCAGCATTTCAACTCGCCGCTGCAAGGAACGGACGCGAACGGCTATGTCTCGGCGCCGCTGACATACGGCCTGACATTGCGGATGTCGTTCTAGGCGGACGTGCGCTGTCGAAAGCCGCATGCGAGCTGCCACCGCCGCTGTCGTCCGTCGCCCGGGTGCGTTCGATCTCGAACCGATCGAGATCGACGCGCCTCGGCAGCACGAGGTGCTGGTGCGCATCGTCGGCTGCGGACTGTGTCATACCGACTTGAGTGCTCGCGACCAGGACTTGCCGTTCAAATTACCTGCGATTCTGGGCCACGAAGGCTCGGGCATCGTCGAGCAAGTGGGCGCGGGCGTCACGCGGCTGCGCCCCGGCGATGCCGTCGTACTTTCCTATGCATACTGTGGCGATTGTGAGTATTGCCAGGACGATCGGATGGCTTACTGCACGCGCAACGCCCGCCTCAATTTCGGCGGCGTTCGTGTGGATGGCAGTGCGCTCGCGAGAGATCGGCAAGGCCAGCCGTTATCGGCGCGGTTCATTGGGCAAAGTGCGTTCGCCACGCATGCGTTGGTGCTGGAGTCGAATGCGATCCGCGTGCCGACCGATGTGCCGCTGGAATTGATGGGGCCGCTCGGCTGCAGCATGCAGACGGGTGCGGGAGCCGTCATCAATGCGCTGAAGCCAGGTCGCGGCGAGAGCATCGCGATCTTCGGTGCGGGCAGCGTCGGCTTGTCCGCGATCATGGCGGCGCGCATCGCCGGATGCGCAACGATCATCGCAATCGATAAGAACGCGGGACGCTTGGGAATCGCTGCAGAGTTGGGCGCGACGCTCACTATCAATACGCAAGTTGAAGACGCTCTCGTGGCGATTCGTGCTGCCACGAAAGGCCGCGGCGTTCACTACAGCGTCGAGTGCACCGGCGCGCCTGCGGTGCTGAGGCAGGCGGTCGATAGTTTGCGAGCTTGCGGCGTGTGTGCGTCGCTCGGTGTCGCCGGCCATCAAGCCGAAGTTCAGCTTCACATGAATCGATTTCTGTTCGGGAAGACGCTGCGCGGTGTTACTGAGGGAGACAGCGTCCCGCAGCGATTCATTCCGCAACTGATCGATTGGTGGCGCGACGGAACGTTTCCGTTCGATCGCCTGGTTTCCTATTTCAGTCTGGCGCAATTGAACGAAGCGGCCGCGGCGTGCGCCAGCGGCCTGGCGATCAAGGCCATCGTGCAGCCGCCTCATACGAGTTAATCGGAGTCTTCGAATGCATCTAGCGGGTCATGCAGCCATTGTCACGGGCGGCGCCTCCGGCCTCGGCGCCGCAACGGCGGCCGCCTTGTTGAAAGCGGGAGCGAAGGTCACGTTGCTCGACCTGAACGAGACCACGCTGGCGGCGCAGGCGAAGACGCTCGGCTGTCACGCCGAGGTTTGTAACGTTGCTGATGAGACGAGCACGGCTCGGGCTATTGAATCTGCCGAACAACATAACGGCGTCGCGCGCGTCATCGTCAACTGCGCCGGCATTGGCAGGCCGGGAAAGGCCGTGGGACGCGACGGGCCACTGGCGCTTGCGGAGTTCTCGCGCATCGTCAATGTGAATCTCGTCGGCACGTTCAACATCATTCGCCTCGCTGCCGCGCGCATGCAGAATGCGCCTGCGCTCGATGGTGGCGAGCGTGGCGTGATCGTGAACACCGCATCGATCGCGGCGTTCGACGGACAGATCGGACAGCCGGCGTACTCGGCATCGAAGGCTGGTGTCGTAGGCATGACGCTGCCGCTGGCCCGTGAGTTCGCGCGCGTGGGCATACGGGTCGTGACTATCGCGCCCGGCGTATTTGAAACGCCGATGCTCGGTGGCGAGCTCAATGAGCAACTACAAGCTGCGTTGACCTCGTCCATTCCGTTTCCAAACCGCCTGGGCCGGCCGCCGGAGTTCGCGCAACTCGTGATCTCGATCGCCGAGAACCCATTCCTCAACGGCGAGACCATTCGTCTCGACGGCGCGCAGCGCATGCCACCGAAGTAAGGGACTTCCTATGTACGACTTCCGCAAGTTCTATATCGACGGCGCCTGGGTTTCGCCGGCCAGCCCTCGCGATCTCGAAGTTGTCAGTCCGGCGACGGAACGACCGGTCGGTGCGATCAGTCTCGGATCGATCGTGGACGTCGATCGGGCCGTGAAAGCAGCGAGGGCTGCATTCGCGTCGTTCTCACAGACATCTCGCGAAGAGCGCATTGCCTTGCTCCAGCGCATCATCGAGGTGATGCAGAAGCATTTGCCGCGCCTCGGCGAGGTGATCTCCGATGAAATGGGCGCGCCGCTGGGATTAGCGGTGCAGGTCCAGGCTGGCGCGGGCATCGGCCATTTCATGGCGGCGTTGAGTGCGCTGCGGACGTTCGAGTTCGAAGAGCAAATGAACGGTACGTTGGTCCGTCGCGAACCCATCGGCGTGTGCGGATTGATCACGCCCTGGAACTGGCCGATCAATCAGATCGCCTGCAAAGTGGCGCCCGCCCTCGCAGCCGGCTGCACGGTTGTTTTGAAACCGAGCGAGATCGCGCCGCTGTGTGCGCACGTGTTCGCCGAGATCCTCGAGGAAGCGGCTGTGCCGAAGGGCGTGTTCAATCTCGTCGATGGGGATGGCCCGACGGTGGGCGAAGCATTGGCGCGGCACCCGGACGTAGACATGATTTCTTTTACCGGCTCGACGCGCGCCGGCGTTCAGGTGGCCAAGATGGCGGCGGACACGGTGAAGCGCGTGTCACAGGAACTTGGCGGGAAATCGGCCAACATCATTCTGGACGATGCCGACCTGACGGCGGCGGTCAAGGGCGGCGTGATGCCGATGCTGATCAATAGCGGCCAATCGTGTAACGCGCCCTCGCGCATGCTCGTGCCGGCGAAGCTTTACGATGAAGCCGTGCGCATCGCCAAGAGCGTGGCCGAGCGCTGCGTCATCGGCGATCCGAAGGCGTCGGGCACGACCATGGGCCCCGTGGCGAGCAAAGCGCAGTTCGACAAGATCCAGGGATTGATTCAGCGAGGCGTCGATGAGGGGGCGAGACTCGTCACCGGCGGACTCGGACGTCCGGACGAGCTGACTCGCGGCTACTTCGTGCGCCCGACGATCTTTGCCGATGTCACCAACTCGATGACGATCGCGCGCGAGGAGATCTTTGGCCCGGTGCTCGTGATGATTCCCTACCAGGATGAGCAAGAGGCGGTGCGCATCGCGAATGACACGGTGTATGGGCTCGCCGGCTACGTGCACTCCGGCAACCTGGAGCGAGCGCGGAATGTCGCCAGGCAACTGCGGGCCGGGATGATTCATATCAACGGTGCTGCGCTCGACATGAATGCACCGTTCGGCGGCTACAAGCAGTCCGGCAACGGCCGCGAATGGGGCAAGGAAGGTCTCAAGGAATTCCTCGAGACCAAGGCGGTGCTCGGCCACTTCGCGGAGCACTGATGCAAACGTACAAGGCGCCGCTTCGCGACGTGCGCTTCTGTGTGCACGAGGTGCTCGACTTCGCTGCTCACTACCGCGCTCTGGAGTCGGAGCTTGGGACAGAAGAAGTCGATGCAGTGGTGCAGGCTGTTGCAACCTTCGCGGAAGATGTCCTCGTGCCGCTGAATCAAGTCGGCGACGAAGAAGGCGCGCATTTCGAAGCTGGGCAGGTTCGTTCGCCGAGCGGCTTCGCCGACGCCTACGAGGAGTATGTCGAGGCGGGCTGGCCCCGGCTTGGCAATCCGGCCGAGTATGGCGGCGAAGCGGCGCCATATTCGCTCAAGCTCTGCGTCTCGGAGTTCATGCAGGCTGCGAATCACGCGTGGTGCATGTATGCGCTGTTGAACGACGGCGCGATCAAGACGTTGCTCGGATTCGCGGATGCCGAGTTGCTGCAGCGTTTCGTTCCCAGGCTGATCAGCGGCGAGTGGATGGGCACAATGTGCCTGACCGAGCCGCACTGTGGCTCGGACCTTGGCCAGGTGCGTTGCCGGGCCGAACCGCGAGCCGACGGCAGCTACTCGATCTCCGGCACAAAGATCTTCATCAGCTCGGGTGAGCAGGACTTCTCCGAGAACATCGTGCATCTCGTGCTGGCGCGCTTGCCCGGTGCGGCTTCCGGCACGCGAGGCATTTCGTTGTTTGCAGTCCCCAAGCGTGTGCCGGACGCGTCCGGTGCGTTGGGCTCGCTCAACTCGGTGCGCTGCCTGTCCATCGAGAACAAGATGGGCTTGAAGGCCAGCGCTACGTGCGTCATGGCCTTCGAAGGTGCGCAGGGCTGGCTGGTGGGCGAGCCGGGGCGTGGCCTGAGTGCAATGTTCGTATTCATCAACAAGTCCCGGCTGGGTACGGCCCAGCAGGCACAAGCGCACGCCGAAGGCGCGTTTCAAACGTCGTTGGCGTATGCGCAGCAGCGGCTGGCGGGGCGGGCGTTGGATGCGCCGGCCGATGAGATTCGACCGGCGGCGTTGATCGTTCATCCGGATATCCGTCGAATGCTGTTGACGCAGAAGGCGATTGCCGAAGGTGGCCGCGCCTTCGTGCTCTACTGCGCAAAATGGGTCGACCTCGCCGACAGCCCGAACGCTCACGTGCGTTCGCGTGCTGAGCAACGGCTTGCGTTGTTGACGCCGATTGCGAAGGGCGCGTTGTCCGAGTGGGCGACGGAGGCCACGGATCTGGGCATTCAGATTCTGGGCGGCCATGGCTATATGAAAGAGTGGGGGCTCGAGCAGCGCGTGCGCGACGTTCGCATCACTCGGATCTACGAAGGCACAACGGGTATTCAGGGCATGGATTTGCTCGGTCGGAAGCTGCTCGGTCCGTTGCGCGAGGAATTCGAAGGGTTCACTGATGAGATCCTTGCGCTTGCCACGCGAGCTGAACGTCAGCGATCGTTGCAGCGATTGGCGGCGGCGCTCACGGACGGCGTGAGCTTGTGGCGGGAGATTACGGACGCCGTTGCTGAGCAGCACCGCTCGGATCCGGCGAGTGTGGGCGCGGCGGCTGTGGATTATCTGATGCTCGCCGGCTATGTGTGCGTTGGTTATGTGCTCGCGCTGTCGGCGGTGGTCGCGCACGAGCGGCTCGACGCCGGCGATGCGGAGTCGGCGTTCTATCGAGCGAAGATTCAAACGGCGCAGTTTTATTTCGACAAGATGCTGCCGAGGATTCACGCGCACGCGCACAGTATCCGGAATGGCAGCACGTCGCTGATGAGTATGGATGAGGCGAGCTTTGGACTCGGTGTTTGATCTCAGCAGCAAGGTCGCGCTGGTTACGGGTGCATCGAGCGGCCTGGGTCGGCATTTCGCTCAAACCCTGGCGAGAGCTGGTGCGAGTGTCGTCGTCGCGGCGAGGCGGGCTTCGTTGCTTGATGCGCTGGTAGCAGAGATCGTTGCTGCGGGCGGTCGGGCGGCGCCTCTGATTCTGGATGTCTCCGGCGATGCGGATTCCGTTGAACGTGCGGTGGAGGAGGCACGGCAGTGCTTCGGACGCCTGGACATTCTCATCAACAACTCGGGCGTCACTGTCAGCAAGCCGGTGTTCGATCAGACGCAGTCCGATTGGGATACCGTCATCAACACCAATCTGCGTGGCGCGTTCTTCATGAGCCAATCGGTCGCTCGCTATCTGCGCTCCGCGGGGCACGGCGGATGCATTGTGAACGTGGCGTCGATTTTGGGGTTGCGACAGGCCGGGATGGTCGCGCCGTATGCGGCCTCCAAAGCGGCGCTGATTCAGCTGACCAAGACGATGGCGTTGGAGTTGGCGCGATATTCCATTCGCGTCAACGCCATCGCACCGGGTTATATCGCGAGCGACTTGAATTCAGCGTTCTTCGAGACGGACGCCGGACAAGCCCTGGTCCGACGTATTCCACAGCGCCATCTCGGCGAGCCCGCCGATCTGGATGGCGCGTTGTTACTGTTGTGCAGCGACGCCTCGCGCTACATGACCGGCAGTGTCATCACTGTCGATGGCGGGCATGTGGTCAGCACGTTATGAATGCGCCGCGATTGTTACTTGCGGCGACTGTGCGGCGTCTCGGTTGTCTGGTCGAACGCCGAACATTTGGTGGGCTCGATCGGCCGGATCTCCATACTCAGCCCACACGCCAGCGTCGGATTCTGCGCGGCCAGCGCCGCCGCTTCTTCGAGGCTACTTGCTAAAAAATGCCAGTACCCTCCGATGACTTCCTTGGTTTCGGCAAACGGCCCGTCGGTGATGCCGTGCTTGGAAACCACCATCTTCGCCGGCTGCAACCGCTGCCCCGAAATCATCTTGCCCTGCGCCACCAGCACGTCGTGCCATTTATAGAAGGCATCGATCGCGCCCTGGATCTGCTCCGGGGATTTATCTTCGTCCCAGTATCCTTTGGAAATAACCAGATACTCGGACAGCCCTTTCGCATTGCTCATTATCGTCCCCTGCTTGGGTTACTGTACGGATAGACAGAGTAGCAGACTGGCGGGAGGGATGGTGCAGGCAGGACGGAGGGCGCAACTAATGAGATAGGGTGTGTTAACTGGCTTGTTCTACTTCATTGGCCGCCGTAGAACCCCCCTGTGCACAAAAGCCGGCCCGGTGCACGCCCGCCTCTGACGAGGTCCGCCCCGGTGCTTGGTAAGAGGATCCGGACTGACGAAGCCCCGCCACAAGCGGGGTTTCGCGTTTCTGGGGTTTGAGGTCTAGGGCGGCGGCCGCGGGCTTGTGCCTCGCAGGACATGGCCCAGCAAGGCGTGGAAACTGATGCGGCCTCGACCCGGCGCCCTCGATCGACAGCTCCATGTCGGAAATCCGTCACCTCGCAATCATGTTCGATGTGATCAACCCAAAATGGTGAATAGCTCGTTGTTTGACTGAACAGGCGTGCGCCGTATGCCGCGGCGTCCATGCCGCGTGACGCGCACGCCGGGCGTTGCGCGGCCTCTGATCCGCGCGCCTCAGCGAGCTGGCAACTCAAACCCCGCCGTCACCCCGCAGTTCGCCAGGAATCTGTGATCGTGCGAGACGACGATCAGTGCGCCGTGGAATTCGCGAATCAGCCCTTCCAGGAACTCGATGTTTGCCAGGTCCAGGTTGTTGGTCGGTTCGTCGAGTAGGAGCAGTTCGGGTTTGTGCGTGGCGAGGAGGCCGCGGGCGAGGGTGGCGCGGAGGCGTTCGCCGCCGCTGAGGGAGTGGGCTTTCTGGAAGACGGTATCCCTGGTGAAAAGGAAGCGGGCGAGATGAGTGCGGATCTCGCTTTCGCTGCCTGGAGCCACGGCGCGGACGTTGTCGAGGACGCTCAATGTGTCGTCGAGCACGCTGCAGCGTTGATCTATATATAGCGTCACGAGTTGACCCCGATTCAACTCACCGCGCGAGATCGAAGGCGCGCCGGTCAGGGCCTTGAGCAGGGTGGATTTGCCCGAACCGTTGGGGCCTTGCAGAGCCAACCTGACATTGCCGCGCCAGCTGAAGTCGAGATCGTGCGCATAGAGCCAGTCGCGAAAGCGAATGTTGAAGCCGCGAGCTTCGGCGATGAGTTTCTGCGAGTGCAGTTCCTGTCCCATCAGGTCCGCATACATCACCGGATCGACCTTCAAGTCCGCGAACGCTTCGTGTGCCGTGGTCACAGCGGCCCCGGCACGCTCGACCAGAGCGACATCTCGCTTGCCCGTCGTAACTTGGGCCGCGCGCTTGCGGCCGCCGGCGAGAATTCTGGGAATGCCTCCGCGGGCGGCAGCAGCCTGCCCTCGACGGTTGCGCTTTTCCTGCCGGGCTTGTTGTTCTACGCGATGGACGACCGCAGCGTCGCGCTCTCGTTTGGCTTGGTCGAGGGCCGCGCCGAGCCGCGCACGCTCGCGATCTTTCTCGATCACGTACTCCGACCACGATCCGCCGAACTTCATCAGGCCCAGGTTGGAAAGCTCCAGGATCTCGTCGCACAGCTCGAGCGCCTCGCGATCATGAGAGATCAGCAGCACGCCGCCGGCATGCGAACGAAGGAACTGGAACACCGCCTCACGGCCTTCGCGGTCCAGGTCATTGGTGGGCTCATCGAGAATCAGAAAGCCTTCGTCCAGCGCGCGTGCCAGCCGCACTCGCATCCACTGGCCGCCGCTCAGTGTCGTGCACAGCGCTTGCTGATCGATGTTTGTCAGCAGCCGGTCTCGCGTGAGCGACCACTGATCGACGGACGCAAGATAGTCAGCCACCGCAATCGGCTCGGGTGGCTCGCGCTGAGCAAACAGGGCGACGGCGCCATCGCGTTGAATGGCGCCATGGGTCGGCTCGAGCCCGCCGGCCAGCAGCCGGGCGAGGCACGTTTTACCGACGCCGTTGGGGCCGACCAATGCCGACCGCGCGGCATTCAGGGTGAAGCTCAGGTGCTTGAACAGCTCGCGCCCATTGGAGAATTCGTACGCGACGTCGCGCGCCACGATAACTGGAGACATAACAACCTCCGCGCACAGGCGTGCGCGTCTGCAGGAGAAGCAAGTAGAAAATGCAGAGGTTGTTTATTGGCGCATAGAACTCTGGATTTGCATCCAGAGGCGGGCAGTGTACGTCGAATCGCGCCGGATTGCAGCAGGCCGCGCCTGAAGTGGGACTCGCAACACCTATTAAGTGTTGCAGCGTGTGGCAACAACTCTTACGGCGCGTGCTTCCATGCGCCGGCAATTCGTGCGGAGAACTCCATGTCAGCTTCGATGCTCGCGGGCGCACGCTGGAAACGCCTGGTGATTCTGGGCGACAGCGACATGTCGTGGGTCGATCGGATCAGCGAAGCGCTCACCCGCGTCCAGCCGGAATTCGTTGCATTCGATCTCGCTCGCCGAAATCTGCTCGCGGCGGAGGTGCGCATCACGCAGCTGACGCGCGCGTTGGAGCTGAAGCCTGACCTTGCCATCGTTGCCGCCGGCGGCAGCGACATCGCCCGAGGTGAATTCAATCCTTCTCTGGTTAGAAGCGAGCTGACCGTGATGATATCCGCGTTGCGCGCCGCTGGCGCCGATGTGCTCACGCTGGGATGGCCCGAACGGGAGCGTGAGCTTGCGACACTCACCGCGGAGGTGACTAAGAAATTCGGTGGCATCTTCTGCGAATCGACCTCCGACCGCTCGGATCCCGACGTGGACGTCCTTCGCGCACTGGCGGCGTTCTTGCGCTGAACGTGCCTTCGATACAAATTGGACACATTGCAGACACACTGCTGCCGTCAGATCGCAGGCCTATGACGACGACAGCATTTGGCCCGTTTCGTTTCGAGCTCGACCAGCGAAGGCTGTTTCGCGGCGATACGCCGGTGCGCTTGGGCAGTCGGGCGCGCGAGGTTCTCGGCGCCTTGGTTACGCAGGCCGGGCAGGTTGTTAGGAAACGCGACTTGATGGCGCACGTTTGGCCCGACATGGTCGTGGAAGAAGGGACACTCCGTGTCCACATCTCAGCGCTCAGGAAAGCGTTGGGCGAAAGCGGCGCCGGCGATCAATACATCGAAAACGTCACGGGCCGCGGTTATCGATTTTCGGCGCCAGTGACGTTTGCGGATAGCTGATCGAGCAGTAGTCGAGCGGCGCGTAGATCGGCAGTGCCGAAACCCTCGGTGAACCTGGCGAACACTGGCGCGAGCGCATCGTACGCAGCGCCCACTTGTCCTTGTTTGGCGAGCAGCCGTGCGAGGTCCATGGCTGAGCGCAGCTCCCACGACAGGGAATGTTGCCGCCGGCTGTGCTCCAGTGCGTTCCGCAACGTCTCTTCGGCCTCGCCATCCTCGAGCAGGCCCGCTTTGACTCGCAGCAGCTCCGGCAGCGCGATCAACTCGCCGCTTGCTTCGTTGTGTGCGATGGTCGATTCGATGAGCTCTCGCGCCTCTGCGGCACGCTGAATCGCAATCAGACCTTCCGCGAGCGACAGATTCAGATGAGTGGTCAGCAGCTCATAGCGAACGGCGTGCAGCCGTCGTAGACACTCGCGTAGCGCCGGCACGCCCGCCTCGGCCTGACCGCGGCGGATGGCAAGCTCGCCTTTGATGCCCATGCCGACGGCGAGATACGGACTGAGCGAATGAATCTCGGCCTCGGCGATGAACTCGTCGATGTGACGTTCCGCCTGTTCGAGATCGCCGCTCCACAGATCGACGGACACGGCCCAGATCAACGCAATACAGTGAGTGACCGGATGTTCGAGGCCGGCCGCTTCGCTGACGGCAGCGGCCGCGCGAGCGCGTGCTTGATCCGGCAACCCCTGCAGCCACAACGTGCGAGCCAGCGTGATGAGCGATCGATTGCGATGATCGAATCCTGCATCGATGGTCTGCCAGCGCTCCGACGGGGCGCTGAGTTTCAGAGCCGCTTCCGACGCCGCTCGCGCGCGCGCCTGATCGCCCATCAGGTGGAACGAGATTGCGAGCAACGAGCTGGCAACGGCCCGCTGTTCTGGCTGGCCGAGCTCAGCGGCGATCTGAGCCGCCTGTCGAGCCTTCGCGAGCGAGCCCGCGAAATCTCCCAGACGCTCGTGGAAGATGTGCAGGCGAGCCAGCATTCGCACTTGATTGCGAGAGTCGTGCAAGGCGGTCGCGATTTCGAGCGCACGCTCGAAGGCGATGCGTGCGGCGTCCGTGTTGCCCAAGGTAAATGTCACCGACAGGCCATACGCCGCTTGCAACTCGTGCTCGGGCGCGTCGCCGCGTTGGGCGTCGGTCATCGACTCGATGGCCCGCTCGCACCAGCGCCGGCACTCAGTGAGCAGCGACAGCTCGAGGAACAGTCGGGACGCGACTCGCGCCAGCGAGATTGCAATCGGCGCATGCCCGCGAGGCGAGAACGCCCATTCGAGCGCCGCGCGAACATTGCTGAGGTTCTCGGCCAGGTAGCTGCGCCAGGTTTGGGCATTTTCCTTGAAGCAGTCCTCGGGAAATTCGAGCAGCCGCTGGAACAGCCGAGCATGGCGGAGCGCGAGTTCGTGATGCTCTCGCTCATCGGCTTGCAGTCGCTCCATGCAATACGCGCGAGTCGTCTCCATCAGTCGATAAGTCGTTCGTCCGGCGTAGCTGCTCAGAGACAGCAAGGACTTGGCGTGCAGAGCCTCGACCGCTGAGATCACGCTTCTTGCGTCCACTTCGGCGTCGGCTGCGACCACTTGCGCGACTTCCAGGCAGAAGTGTCCCACGAAGATCGAGAGCCGATAGAGCACACGCAGCTCGATCGGCGGGAGCAGGGCGCAACTCCAACTGAGCGTAGCTTCCAGCGTTTGTTGTCTGGGCTGAGCCGTGCGGCGGCCGGACCAGGCGAGGCCCAATGTTTCATCCAGCAAGCTGGCCGTTTGACCCAGGCCGAACGTGGCGACGCGGCCGGCTGCGAATTCGATCGCCAGCGCGACACCATCGAGCTTGCGGCAGATTCTGCCGATGATGCGCGCGTCCGCATCGCTGGGCGTGTGCCGCCAGCCACCGGCGTTGGCGCGATCGATGAACAGTTGCGCGGCCGAGTACTGCATCAGCGTCCCGGCCGACAGCTCCGGTGAGTCGGGCGGCGTCTGCAGCGGCTCCAGCGGATAAATGTGCTCGCCGTCGATTCGCAATGCTTCGCGGCTGGTGGCGAGGACGTGAACCTCCGGCGCGGAATGAACGATGGACTCGATCAGTCGTGCGGCATCGTCGATCACGTGCTCGCAATTGTCGAACACCAGCAACATGCGCCGCGTGCGCAGGAAGGCGAGCAGGCTCGGCGTCGGATCGTCGGTCGGCACGGACATGCCGAGCACCGAGGCCAGGGCCGTCGAAGTCAGGGCCGCATTCCGAAACGCGCTCAGATCGATGAAGTAGACCTGGCCCGGGAAAGTGCTTTCCAGATCGTGCGCGACCGCGACCGCCAGCGTCGTTTTGCCGACGCCGCCCGGCCCGACCACAGTGACACAACGATCCGCTAGGGCGTGCGCTGACAGCAGTCGAGCGTCTTGATCGCGGCCGAGCATCCGGCGCAGCCGAGTCGGCAATGAACTGCGTAACGGCATCGTTGCCAGCGGGGCCGGTTCGCGGACTTCGGCAATCGCTGGAGCTGGATCATGGCGACGAACCGGCGCGACGAAGCAGTAACCCCGTCCAACCTGAGTCGTGATGTAGCGCGCCTCGTCATCGCCGTCCGCCAGCGCGCCCCGCAGCGTCTTCATGTGAAACCGCAGGCTCTCTTCGCTCACGACCACGTCCGGCCACACGGCCGCCAGCAACTCGCGCTTGCTGACCGTCTCGTTGGCCCGCTCGATCAGCACCATCAACAGATCGAGCGCACGCCCGCCCAGGTCGACGGGCTCGCCATGGCGAGTCAGCAGTCGCTGACGGGGCTTCAGAACGTAGGGCCCGAAGGCCACCGCCGTGTCGATCGGGGGCACGATCCTGCCGCTCATGACTTCGATCTCACGCCGACTCCCGAGACCTCACAGCAGGGGCGCGAGGTGTCTGCGAGACTGCCGGCCAGGATCGGACAGGAGCGGTGTCATGTTCATGGCAGATAGCGAGCGCGGCGGAGTCACGGCGGCGGGCGAGCGCATGTTGGTGTCGGGCAGAGGATTGGCAGCCTGGCAGGTTCGCCGCGTGATGAATCATATGAGCAATCGATTGGAAGAGGGCATCAGCCTCGCCGAAGCGTCCGCGGAGCTCGGCCTCAGCCCGGCCTACTTCTGTACGGCCTTCAGGCTGGCGACCGGTCGCACGCCGTTCGCGGCGTTCAGTGCACTGAGAATCGAGCGGGCACGACAGCTGTTGACCGATCCAACGGTCTCGATCACCGACGTGTCTCTGTCGGTGGGCTTCCAGACGCCGTCGGCGTTCGCCAACACGTTCCGCCGCATCACCGGGATGACGCCATCGCAATTCCGCAAGTTTCAGGCAGTCGATCCGTCGCTGCGGGCGGCAGTGTACACGGGCGCCCCGGGCGTGCGCGACGAGCGGGCCGCGATCTGAATAAAGTGCGAATGTTCACCCGGTCGGCCACGCGCGACTGCTAAACTGGTGAATCCTTTGCTAGTCGTGGCAAGGATTCATGCCGAGCTGGTTCAACGCTCTCACCGCCAAAGATCGCCGCACTTTCTGGGCCTGCTTCACCGGCTATGCCGCGGACTCGATGGACGTCCATCTGTATCCGTTCGTCATGCCGGTGCTCATGGGGCTGTGGAGCCTCTCCAAGACGGACGCGGGCATTCTCGCCACCGCGCCCATGGTTTTTTCCGCGGTCGGTGGCTGGATTGCGGGCATCCTCGCCGATCGCTTCGGCCGCGCGCGCCTGTTGCAGATCACGATCCTGTGGTTTGCAGTGTTCACGTTCTTATCCGGAGTCGCGCAGAACTTCGAGCAGATGCTGGTCATCCGGTGTCTGCAGGGCTTGGGATTCGGCGGTGAGTGGGCGGTCGGCTCGATTCTGATCGGCGAGGCGGTTCAGTCGCGCTATCGCGGTCGGGTCATGGGCTCGATCCAGAGCGCATGGGCGGTGGGTTGGGGCGCCGCCACGCTGCTGGCGACGCTGTTGTTTACTCAGCTGCCCGAAGCTATCGCGTGGCGCGTGCTGTTCTTCACCGGCTTGCTGCCGGCGCTCGTGGCGCTGTATGTGCGTCGCTCGGTGTCTGAGTCGAGCGTGTTCCTGGAAGCGAAAAGGTCGACGCATGATTCGCATGCATCGATGTTCGCAATCTTCGGGCGGCCTTACCGATCGGCGACCTTCTATGCGTGCCTGCTCGCGGCGGGCGCCCATGGCGGCTACTACACCATCGCGATCTGGTTGCCGACGTACTTGCACACCGAGCGAGAGCTGTCTTTCATCGGCACTGGCGCGTTCACCAGCATCATCATTCTCGGTGCGTTCTGTGGATACATGGTCGCGTCGTGCCTGGTGGACTCTGCGGGTAAGCGCGTCACGTTCCTGATGTTTGCTATCTTCTCTGGCGTGCTCGCCCTGTTATACACGCAGCTGCCGATATCGAACGCGGCGTCTGCGGCGCTGGGTTTGCCATTGGGCTTCTTTGCCGCGGGGCTCTACAGTGGACTGGGCCCGTGGATGAGCGAACTGTTCCCCACCGAGTTGCGCGCAGCGGGGCAGGGCTTTTGTTACAACTTTGGACGCGCGCTGGGCTCGATCTTCCCGGTGCTGGTCGCAGCGTCGTGGCTCGATGTTCCGCTGGGCCGTTCCATCGGCATGCTTGCGACGGCCGCATTCTCGCTGGTGATCATCGGCGCGCTGGCGTTGCCGGAGACGCGGGGCATGCCGCAAGAGTCAGCGTTGCCAACAGACCGCCCCCTTCACGATTCGCCAGGCTGAGTGCTCCGCCCAGCGACGTAGCGAGCTCGTGCGCGATCGACAGGCCAAGTCCCGCGCCCGAAACGCCGGCGACGCATGAGCTCGCTCTATAAAACGGCTGCATGACAGAGGCGAGCTCCGCGGGCGGGATGCCGGGGCCGCGGTCGGCGACGACGATCGAGATCGAGTTGCCCGGCACGCGTCTCACACACAGCTCGGCCGAGCCAGCGTACTTCAAAGCGTTGTCGATCAGGTTCATCAGTGTGCGTCGTAGTGCGTGCTGGCAGGTGATCCACGGCGTACCGATTCGCCCGAAAAGCGTGACCGCCTTGCCGATGTCCCGATAGTCGCTCGCCAGGCTTTGCAGACAGGCATCCAGATCGATACGTCGCAGCGTTACAGCCGCGCCGTGACGTGAGCGCGCATACACGATTCCTTGCCGAACGAGGTGTTCCATCTCCTCGAGATCCGCGATCAGCTTGTTTCTTTCGATGGAGTCGGCCATCGCCTCGGCGCGAAGTTTCAGGCGCGTCAGCGGCGTCTGCAGATCGTGCGACATCGACGCGAGTATGCGCAGCGGGTCTGTCAGCGAAGCGGCGCTGAATTCGACGATTCGCGTCGCGGCCTGGGTGGGCATGTATCACCGGAGGTGAGCTTAAGGGATGTTGCGGCTCACTATATCTCCGGGCGATTGGCCAGCGCTGTCGCGCTATTCGGATTCGTTCGGGATGGCGCAGCCGTCGGCATCGCACTTCGCTTGCGGATTGCGCCGTTGCCGATCGTCCGTGCTGACAGCGTCGATGTTTGCAGGCTCGCGCATCAGCGCCATGATTTCGGCGCCCAACTGCAGATCGGGAATGTGACCGAACGTTTGCCGTCGCAACCGTCCCTCGCGATCGATCAGCAGAAGCGTCGGCGTGCCCTGCATGCCATAGCGGCGCATGGTCGAGGGGATCGGCTCGCCGCGACCGCTCGTACGGTCGACGCCGACCGGAAAACGGACCTGGTACTCGTGCAGGAATGCTTCGAGCGCCGTCGGACCCATCGCTGCGTGATGTTCGAACACGGTGTGCAGACCGATGACGGCGACTTCGGATTCGGGAAACAACGCGTGCGCCTGGCGCAACTGCGGAATCGTTTGCGAGACGCAGCCGGGACAAAGCATCTGAAACGCACCGGCGACCACGACCCGGCCTCGCAGCGCGCGAAGGTCGAGCGGAGCGTCGACGTTGAACCACTGAGCGATGTCCCAGTCTGGAGCGAGCTTTGGGGATGCCATGTTCGCTAGCTTAGACGGCAGGCCTGCGACCGGGAAGCAGGCACAAAGCGGTGGCTTGAGTACTTTTTGGTGTACGTCGTTGTTTCGGCACGCTCATCCAAGACCCGGTGCGAACACTGCGAGATCATCGCTGGCAGCGTTTGCAGGAGAGCACGATGTCCGAGACCCCTCGTGACGAGGTCACGCCCGATGACTCCGCCGAGCAGAATCAAGAGGTCGACGCCTACGATCCGGTCGAGGAGGCCGGCTGGGAATCGTTCCCTGCCAGCGATCCGCCGGCGTGGTCGGTGGCGTCGAAGCGCAAATGAGCCTCAGGCGGCGGGCATCGCCAAACCAGCAAGCTCATCGAATGCCAGCACGTGATTCACGTCCAGCAGGATGACGAACTTGTTGTGCACCTTGCCCATGCCGAGGATGAAGTCGGTGCGGATGCCTGCGCCGAAGGCCGGTGGCGGCTCGATATCCGAAGCTGGGATGTCGAGCACTTCATTCACCGCATCGACGACGATGCCGATCACCTGCCGCTCCTCGTTCGCCATGACTTCGATGATGACGATGCAGGTGCGCTTGGTCACGGGCGCCGAGGCGCGGCCGAAGCGAACTGAAAGATCGATCACCGGCACCACGGCGCCACGCAGATTGATGACGCCGCGGACGTAGGGCGGCATCATCGGCACGTCGGTGAGGCTCGAGTATTCGATGATCTCCTTGATCGCGAGAATGCCGAGGGCGAAAGTCTCGGCGCCCAGCATGAATGTGAGATATTGATTGATCTGCGCTTCCGCGCCGGGCGCCAGCGGCAATGTTGCCTCTCTCGCCCGATGTGAGCTGGCCTGAGTCATGCGCGCTGCTCGTTAGTTGAACTTCGCGAACTGAGACGCGTCCGGCTCGTTGCCCGAGACCGCGAGATTTCCCATCACCGATGCGGCCGCAGCGACTTTGCGCGGCTGTTCCTTGGCGACCGTCATCTTGCGAGCCGGAGCAGTGATTTGCGAGCCCCTGGAGCCGGTCCGGAAGAACGACATCGTCTGCTGCAGCTGGCTCGCCTGACTGCTCATTTCTTCTGCGGTGGCGGCGAGCTCTTCGGACGACGCTGCGTTCTGCTGCGTCGTCTGGTTGAGCTGCGTGACTGCCGAGTTGATCTGGCCGACGCCGGAAGACTGTTCCTGCGAAGCCGCCGAGATTTCCTGCACCAGATCCGAAGTCTTCTTGATGCTCGGAACGATCTCGCTGAGCAGCGCGCCGGCTTTTTCCGCCAGTTCCACGCTGCCTGTCGCCACCGTGCCGATTTCCTGCGCGGCGACCTGGCTGCGCTCGGCGAGCTTGCGCACTTCAGCGGCGACAACCGCAAAGCCCTTGCCGTGCTCGCCGGCGCGCGCCGCCTCGATCGCGGCGTTGAGCGCCAGCAGATTCGTCTGGTACGCGATGTCGTCGATGATCGTGATCTTCTGCGCGATCTGCTTCATCGCGGCGACGGTGGCCTTCACCGATTCGCCGCCTTCGCTCGCCTCCGACGACGCCTTGGAGGCCATGGTGTCGGTGACCTTCGCGTTCTCGGTGTTCTGAGCGATCGAGGCAGTCATCTGCTCGATGGCGGCGCTGGTCTGCTCGACGCCCGCGGCCTGCTCGGTCGCAGCCTGCGACAGCGACTGCGCCGTCGTGCTGACCTGCTCGGAGGCGCTCAACAGAGAATCCGTGGCGCTGTTGACCTCGCTGATGATCATCGACAGCTTCAGCACTGTGTTGTTGGCGTATTCCTTCATCTCGCCGTAAGCGCCCTGATAGTCCTTGTCGATCGTCTTGGTGAGATCGCCTTCGGAGATCGCGCGCATCGTGCGCACGACGTCGTCGATGCTCTGGCCGGTGGTCGTCGCGAGCTGATTGAGCCCTTCGCCCATCTCCTTCTGGAAGCCGCTCAGACCGTTCAGGTCCACGCGCTCCCTGAAGTCGCCGCGGTTGGCGGCTTCGACCAGGCGCTGTTGGCCGGAGATCACCTGCTTCAGGCGATCGATCATATTGCGCACGGCAAACAACATGCTGCTGTTGTCGCCGTTCTTGGTGGCCACTTCGATATTGATGTTGCCGTTCGCGACCGACGTGAGCAGCTGCGCGGCATACGACGGCTCGCCGCCGAGCTGCTTCAGAATGCTACGGGTGACCAGCAGGGCAGCGGCAACCGCGAGCAGACCGGCGATGGCGCCGAGCACGATCATCATGTTGCGAGCGGCTTCGTAAGTCTGCACCGCTTCAGCGGCGGCCTCGTCGTTCAGATCGTTCTCGTATTCGACGAGTTCCTCGGCGGCGTCGCGCACCGCAGAGTTCGGCTTGGACGCTTCGCTCATATACAGCTGAATCGCTTCGGTCTTCTTGTTTGCCAGCGCCAGCTTGGCGACCTTGTCGATCACCGCCGGGAGGGGCTTGCTGAGCTCTTCCAGCTTCGCAAACAGCTCTTTCTCCCGCGCCGTGGTGCCGTCGATCGTGTCGAACATCTCGGCAAGCGCCGCCCTCTCCTGGCGCGCCTTTTCGAACAGCGCCTGCAGCTTCGCGTACTCGGCCTTCATTTCTTCGTCATCGCTCACGATGATCAGATTTCGGATCGACGAGCTCACCGCATACGAGGCCGCGCGGACCTCTTGCGCATGCTGCATCTGTACGACGTTTTCTTCCGCGATTGCCCGCAGGCTCTCGTTGATGTGGCCCATGCGGCTGACGCCGACCATGACGACGCCCACCAGCAGCGTCAGCACTACACCGAAGGCAATCGCCAGGCGAGTGCCTACCTTCATATCGTTGAACATCGACCTTTGACTCCAACAGCACGCACTGGTGCTGACTCTGAAGTCGTGTAGCGGACGCTCGATGGGGAACTGAAGTGCCCTGCGGCACAACTATTTTTTATTTGAAAAACTCAGGGAATGCCGCATCCACGTTGCGATGAGCACCTGACGAGACTATGAGGATACGGCTCGTGCCCGGGCGAGAATGGCCTCCAAGGTCCACGCGACATCGATGCTTGCGGCACGTCGCGCGGCGTGGCGATCGCGCTCGCTGCCGTCGATCATCGCAGCGAACGCATCGATTTCCAGGCGAAAGCCGTCTTCGCGAGGCACGGCTATGGCTTCCGTCGGCCGCCGCCAATCGCTGCCACGACGCAGGCCGAACGTCGGCGCGGGCGAGCGGATCGTGTGATTGCTGTAGTCCGTCTCGATGATGCCGTCCGACCCGGCGATCACCGCCGTGCGTACCAGCCCGCTCGCAAAGCTGCAGCTCAGCTGAGCGATCGTGCCGCTCGCAAACTCGAGAGTGGCTGCCAGCGTTTGATCGACACCTCGATGCCACTGGGCCGTTGCCGTCACTCGCGTTGGCCGGGCGCCGGTGATCTGACGGATCAGGCTGACCGGATAACAGCCCGCGTCGAGCAGAGCGCCGCCGCCCATCGTGGGATCGAGCCTGAAGTCATCGGGATTGCTTAAGGTAAAGCCGCAGGTCGCAAAAATGGTTTGCACCCGGCCGATCTCACCGGCCTGGATGCGTCGCTCGATCTCCAGCGTCTGCGGCTGAAA
This sequence comes from Peristeroidobacter agariperforans, assembly GCF_004138335.1. Taxonomy (GTDB): domain Bacteria; phylum Pseudomonadota; class Gammaproteobacteria; order Steroidobacterales; family Steroidobacteraceae; genus Steroidobacter; species Steroidobacter agariperforans. The sequence goes on from NZ_RYFW01000001.1 coordinate 2,457,779, forward strand.
CAGAAACGGATATCCCTCGAGCAACACGATGCCCGCGGCGTCGGCTGCCGAGAACATTTCAAGCGCCTCTGCTTCGGACAGGGCGAGCGGCTTTTCGCACAGAACATGCTTGCCGGCACGCGCGGCCGCGATGGACCAAGGTGCATGCAGACTGTTCGGCAGAGGGATGTAAACGGCGTCGATCTCCTTCGCCGCCAGCAGCTGCTCATACGTCATCGCGTGCGGCACGCCGTGCGTGTCCGCCAAGGCTTGTGCCCGTCCACGATCTCGGCTCGCTACGGCCACGACTTCCGCGCGAGAAGAAAGTTTGGCGCCGGCGATGAAGGGAGTGGCGATCCGGGCTGCGCCGAGAAGACCGATGCGAAGCTTGCTCATTGAGCAAGCGTATCACGCACGTCGGGGACGCCGGGCGGATGACACGCTTCGTCATCCGCCGCTGCTGTTCAGCTCGCCCATCCACTCAGCCCGGGATCGACTTGGACTTCGTGCGGTGATACGCCGTGAGCACGGGTTGATTGACCTGTTTGATGGCATCGTCGACCGCGGCTCGATAGCACGCTTCCGGACGGCGCTGCCTCGAGAGCTCCTTGTGCAAGCGATCGTAGTCGCAGATATCCATTGCGGCGTATTGGATGCGGGAATAGAGAGTCGCGAGGCCCTGCGAATTGGAGATATCCACATCCTCGTAGTTGACGACGATCTTCGGCGTGCCTTCCAGTTGCCCGACTCGATCGGCGTGCGCTACGGCGAATGGTCCGACGAGTGCCGCGGCCAGAGTCAAGCTCACGGCCGATTTCGATTTCGCTGCGTTCATTGCTTTTCCCCTTTGGTGTGGCGGAGTCGGGGCGTAGCGTGCGAGTCGCGGTATGAATTGGCTTTGCAAATACTCTGAACGTTTGTGAATTGCACGCACGCCGCGGAGCTGACCTGTAGGGGAAATCCGGTTGATGGCTCGAAGCATGGCGCTAGAATTCCGCCGGGGTACGGAAGCCAGGCTTTGCGAGAGATCCTCATATCTTGTGTTTATATGGCTCGTTATGGCGGCCGGCCGGTTTACCTACGAGTTCGGAGACTTTCGTCTCGACGCGGCGCGGCGCTTGCTGCTGCCGAAGAATGGCGATCGGGCGCTGCCCTTAACCGCTAGGGCATTCGATACGCTGCTGTATCTAGTAGAGCGACCCGGAAAATTGTTGAGCAAGGCGACGCTGATCGGTGCGATCTGGCCGGATGTGATCGTCGAAGAGAACAGCCTCAATCAAAACATCTCATTGCTGCGACGAGTGCTCGGTGAAAGTCCGGGAGAGTATCGCTTCATCGTCACCGTGCCTGGGCGCGGCTATCGCTTCGTCGCCGACGTGCAGACCGTCTCCGAACCGTCGGACGAATCGCCACAGGTCGCATCGGTTGCGAACTCGAATGAGCCGGCGCGTCCTGCCGCTCGTACGCATACGCGCATTCCACTGGCGATTCTGCCATTCGCGAACCTGACTGGAGACCCCGCGACCGATCGTTTTGGCGAAGCAATGGCGGAGGAGTTGATCAACACATTCGCGCGCGTGCGCTGGTTCGAAGTGGCCTCGCGAACCTCCACCTTTGCCTTCAAGGACCGGAATGTGGATGTGCGAAAGATCGCACGCGAGCTCGATGTGGAAGCGGTGCTGGAAGGCAGCATCCGTCGCATCGGCGAGCGCATCAGGGTTACCGCGCAACTGGTGGATGGGCGCACCGGTCATCACTTGTGGTCGGAGAGCTACGAGCGCAGCTGCGACGACCTTGCGAGGGTGCAGGACGAATTGACCGTCGCCATTGTCGACGCAACGGCGAGCCGTTTCGTGATGGGAACCGCCCGGCGCAAAACACCTACGCGCGATCTCGAGGCGTATCACCTCTACCTGCAGGCAATGGCACTGCGTGCTCAGCCGACCGAGGACAATCTGGAAGCGGCCATACAGACTCTGGATCGCGCACTGGCGCGTGACCCGGATTTCGCCCGCGCGTGGTACGCCATCGCTGAGGCGCGGGCTCACCGCGCCGCAAATGATGGGTGCGCGTTGATGCTGTTGAATCATGCGGAGCGCGACGCCCGACATGCGCTCGCTCTGGATCCATCGATATCCAGAGCACACGGGGTGCTCGGACTGATCAATGCGTGTTGCGGGCGTTGGCTCGAAGCGGAGACTGAATTGCGCCGGGCGCTGTCGTTAGTCGCCAGGAATCCCGACGCTCTCGTGTGTCATGCGATCTATATCGCACGACAGGCCGGTCATCAGCGCAAGGCGTTGGGCGAGATTCAACTGGCCTATGAGCTGACGCCCTCGGCGCCGGCGCTCGCGCTGCACTTGGGTGCTCAGAAGCTGCTCGATGGCGATGGCTTGGAAGCTTGCAAATGGATCGACCTGGCCGTTGCGAACGGTTATCCGCGCAGTCTCACGGCAATACGAGAAGCCCGTGCGCAGTTAGCGATGCTCGAAGGACGCTTCGAGGAAGCGGCACAGGAGCTGACCGAGACGCTGTCGCCCGCTTCGCGCGAAGCGGGCGGTTTCGAGGCCATTCAATCTTTCTATCGAGCGCAATCCGAGCCGTCACGCAATGATCGGGCCGTCGCAGCGCTGCAGGCGTGGGAGGCGAAACTGTCGCCGGAAGAGCTGGAACCAAGCGTGGCGCAAAGACTGATCGTCTGGTTCACCATGCTCGGTGCAGTCGATGTGGCTCACGACCTCGCTCAGCGGATCGTCGATCGCCTTGCAGCCCACGGAACGATCGGCAACGGTTGGGGAATACTGTGGACCAGGGAAATGCACGCATTCCGCGATTCCCCGCGGTTTCAGAATTTCGTCACGCGGCTTGGATTGTTTAGTTACTGGCGTCAGTACGGTCCGCCGGACAAGTGCGTGTTGCGAGGTGAGCTGCTCCATTGTTACTAGACATTCCAATTCGTTGTCGCGCGCGATTACACCCCTGATTACACCCCTAGTGGAAATTCCCTCGCGTGGAGCGCGGCGCTTATGTCTTAACTCACAGATGTCGCGTCGCATTCACTCATAGAGTTGCGCTCGGGTGGCAACGACAAGGAGAGCGCGTGAATAAGCTGTTTTGTGGAGTGATGGCTTTAGCTGGATGCGTGTTGGTTGCTGGGGCGGGCATTGCGGAGACAGCGCAGGCTCGGGAGGATAAGAAGAGCCGCGACGCGGAGGCGGTGCGGGAAGTGAGAACGCCACCGGGGTTGTCAAAGCAGAACAAGTGGTCGTCGATGGAGCGACATCCGAATCCGCATGTTGGGAAGGAGGAGACGAAGGATTTGTTGAGGGCGAAGAGGCCGAAGTAGTGCGGATTGAGTTATCAAGGGAGAAAGGCCGTTGCCCGGTCAGGGCAGCGGCGTTCGATGCAGGCTGAGGACGTCCAGTCTCCCCGCTCTTGAGCCAACCATCCGATGCACTGAGTGCTTTTCGACATTAGGAGCGTAGGCAATAGCCCGTTCGTCGGATGCGGCTCATTGCCAGGCTTTGCCACTCTCGCGCGCTGATTCACTCAGCGGACCGGCTACGTGATTGCACACAACCGTCGAGCGGCGGCGATCTTCATCATTGGCGTTTTTCTTAGCGGCTGTGGCGGCGGAGGCGGCGGTAGCACGTCGCAACCGCCTAGTGGCCCGGTGATCACTCAACTCACGTCCGATCGCTCCGCCTATCACGTCGGTGACAGCGCACAGTTGACGGCCGTCTTTGCGAACGGGACCGGAGTTCTCCAGCCGGACGATGTTCCGGTGCAGAGCGGGCAGCCCGTCACGATCAGCGGACTGACGCAGAACATCCGCTACAAGCTGGTTGTTACGAACGGCGGCCAGTCGGTATCACGCGATCTCGATCTTATCGTCAGCTATCGCGAACACATGCGTGCCATCGAGATGCCTTTCGCTCGAGCTGAGCACGCCGCGGCGACGTTGCAGGACGGGCGCGTGATCATTTTCGGCGGCGAAGACAATGGCTCGGTGTTCCCCAGCAGCGTCTGGGCATTCGATCCCGGTACTGAGCGATTCTCTCAGATCGGCGAGCTTGCCACCGGTCGCGTGGGATTCGTCTCTGTGACGTTGTTCGATGGCGACGTGCTGGTCGCCGGCGGCCTTCGTGCTTTGACCGGTTCCCCAGGCGCCGAGCTCATCGATGGTGATACTGGAGCAAGTAGCTCGCTGCCCAACGCTCCGCAACGAGAGCGCGTGTTTGCTGCCGCGAGCCTTCTGCTAAACGGCACCGTGCTGATTTCCGGCGGATTGAAAGGAGCGATCCCGGACAACACGGTCGAGATCTACGATCCAGCGAACGATACGTTCACTCTCCTGCCGGGGCCGCTGCAGGTTGCCCGTGCCGAGCACACTTCAGTTCGCATCAACGAACGCCGTGTACTCATCTATGGCGGCTACACAGTTGACGGCCAGCCTGCGCCGCCCGAACTGTACGATCCAGTTGCTGCGACGTCGACGTTGCTGCCTGCGGCTGAGCCTGGTGCCAGGGCGCGGCATGTCGCTCATACGATGATTGATGGCGGCGTGCTCATCTTGGGCGGGGTGGATGCGGATGATCAGCCGGTGAACTCTATTCTTCGATTCGACCCTGCGGCGAGTACGTTCTCTTCGTTTGCTTCGATGGCAACACCGCGGGCGTCATTCGGCGTAGGCAGGCTGGTGGACTCGCGATTGCTCATCGCTGGCGGAACTCACTCGATGTCGGGAGCAGGTACGGATACGACGGAGATTGTGGCGGTTGATGGTGGGCGTCGGGATGGGCCGGTTATGACGAGAACGCGGTTCCTGCATACGGTGACACCGCTGCGGAGTGGGAAGGTGCTGGTGGTGGGCGGGTTGGATGAGGGGAGGAGGGTGATTCAGGGGGCGGAGGTGTTTGAGTGAAGAGGCACCACACGACGGTGTGACGGTCACGAACAATCACAATTATGCACAAGGATTAGGGGCTGATTCCGTCGTATACGACGGTGTCGTAGTAGACAGTCTTGGTTGCGGCATCGGAAGTTGAACAGCTCGCGGCGGGCATAACTGGCGGGTTGGCCGGCCCCTAGAACGGCCTGGTGGCTGACGACATGTCCCAATTAGTAAGTGCGATGCTTTTTTTGTTGGAGAACTAGCTGGCCGTGTCCACGGCGCGCCTCGACTACTATAGATGATGCCGTCAACCAAACGGCGGTAAGATTACGAGGCAACTTTATGACAAGTGACTCACCCTGGCTTAGCGTTTCAGAGGTTCTGAACCTGGTTAGGGACCACTCAGAGAAATACAAGTCGTCGAGGCCGTCATCGACAAAATTGGAACGCTTGTCGGGATGGGCTGCCATGATCGGCGGTTGCCTATTTGTAGCGGGAGAGGTGCTGCGGCAGGTTGGTGGCGCGACGACATCGTGGTTCTACCTTGCCTATTTGTCACTGTCTATTCTCGGTCTCGTGGTGTTTTTAGCTGGTCTCGTCGTGATCCTTATCGAGTTTGCCCGGACAACGCGGCGTCCGTTTGTAGAGCATGTGGATCGAATCATTGAAGCACTAGATCGTGAGCATGAACTGATCGCTGCGCTCGAGCACTTTGAGACTTCGACGTTGGAGTTCGCTTGCGAGCGACTCAAGCTTCAGTCGACGAAAGTGGTTTCGCGGCTGGGCATGATCGGCGGTGGCGAGGGTCTCCGAACCTCGCTAGTCGGTATTGCCCTGCTCGGGGTGGCCTTAATCTCTAAGTATGAGCCCGCTGTCCACGGGTGGACGATGAACAGTCTCGCGTTCTTTGGCCTCGCGCTATTGTTGGAGTATCGGTGGATGGCTCGTACGGTACGGAGCGTCACAAGCCGATTATTACAGCAAGATCATCAGGCTAGCCCTTCAGCGGAAGGCACATACAGTAAAGCCGACGCGCGAGGCCTTCTCGGCCCGTATAGGTCGGAACCGGCGGATCGAGTATTGACTATCTGATCCGTCGTAATGCTGGAGTTCTCAGCCCTCTAATAACTAGAATCGAACCCATGAGCAACACAAGACCGGGCCTTTACGACACGCTCATTACCGAGGCCCTAAGCGAGACGATCGCGAAGCTTGATCGTAGCCTGGTTCCAATCAAAGGCTTGTTGCGAGCAGCGGATGCGCCAGACCGGATCTCCCTGCACATTGCGCGACTGATCGCGAGAGCCATTGGCACGATTGACGAGAAGGAACGTGCCAAAGTCGGACTCGCTCTTGCGCGTCACCTCGTCGCCGAGATCCACAAAGTGGTCGCAGAGGCCGAGGTGGAGCCCGAGCAACTGATTGTGACAGGGGAGGTCCTTCAATCGATCGCCCGCCGTAACCCAGATGGCACGGCCGAAGCTGTTGCCGGACCCCTTATCCCGTTACTTGATACGACGCTGTTAACAAACGCGCCGGGCGAGCCAAGAATTGGAAGCCAGCTTGTTACAGAGATTGAATCCGCCGACGCGATCTCTGTCGTGATGGCCTTCATCCGCTATAGCGGGCTTAGACCACTGATCGAGGCCTTAAAGAAGCATTGCGCCGCCGGCAAACCGTTGCGTGTCCTGACAACTATCTATACAGGATCAACCGAGGCCCGTGCGCTTGACGCACTCGTCGCACTCGGCGCAACTGTACGAGTCTCATATGACATCACGGCAACGCGCCTTCATGCGAAAGGCTGGATGTTCGAGCGGCAGTCCGGATTCTCCACAGCATACATCGGTTCCTCAAATCTGACCCATTCAGCCCAGCACGATGGCCTTGAGTGGAATGTACGCATCTCCGGCGCCCGCAACCCGTCGGTCATCGAGAAACTTAGCGCGGTATTCGAAAGCTATTGGAGCAGTTCCGACTTTGAGTCGTACGTTCGCGCTGAGTTCGAAGCGAGGCTGAAAGTGGAATCCAGGAAGGGTGGCTCGCTGGCATTGAGTCCAATCGAGCTCATGCCACAGCCCTTTCAAGAGAGGTTACTGGAGCAAATCGAGGTATCTCGGCAGCTCGGGCACCATCGAAACCTTCTTGTAGCTGCGACCGGGACGGGAAAGACGGTTATGGCTGCGCTCGACTACGTTCAATTGAAGTTCCGTCTGCCACGCTCTCGCCTACTGTTCGTGGCCCACAGAGAAGAGATTTTGCAAAAGAGTCTGGAGACGTTCCGCCTTGCCCTGCGCGATCACTCTTTTGGTGCGCTCTGGGTTGGCGGTAAGCGTCCATCGAGCTTCGAGCACGTATTCGCATCCATTCAAAGCCTGAGCGCCACGGGATTTGCTGATTTGTCTCCAAATCACTTTGACGTGGTCATCGTCGATGAGTTTCACCACGCCGCGGCCAGATCCTATTCATCGTTACTCTCGCATATCCAGCCCGTGGAGCTATTGGGTCTCACTGCGACGCCGGAGCGCGCTGACGGCCTGCCTCTACTCCACTGGTTCGACAACCGAATCGCCGCGGAGCTGCGTCTTTGGGATGCGATCGAGCAGCATCGCTTATGTCCATTCTTGTATTACGGTATTCACGATGGAGTGGATTTGCGTCATGTTCCTTGGCGGCGCGGGCGGGGTTACGACATAGATGAACTGACTAATGTGTTGACCGGGAATGACCTACGAGCAAGCTTGGTCGCAAAGCAGCTGAACGAGCATGTCGCCGATGTTTCAAGAGTGCGTGCCCTCGGGTTCTGCGTCAGCATCAAGCACGCACACTTTATGGCCAGAGCATTTAACCGGATCGGGATTCCATCAGTTGCAGTTTCTGGCGAGACCGATTCAGGACTAAGGATGCAAGCGTTAAAAGACCTCGAGGCCGGTCGCACTAACGTTGTGTTTTCTGTCGACCTCTTCAATGAGGGAATTGATGTTCCCGCCGTTGACACGCTGCTGCTGCTTCGCCCTACGGAGAGTGCAACATTGTTTCTCCAGCAACTGGGACGTGGCTTGAGAAGGTATCCCGGAAAATCCGCATGCACCGTATTAGATTTTGTTGGCCAACATCGCAAGGAGTTTCGATTCGACCAACGATTTCGAGCTCTGCTTGGCGGTTCGCGGGCTGACATCATCGGGCAGATCCAGAACGGATTTCCATTCTTGCCCGCAGGCTGTCATATGCAACTCGACCGGGTCGCATCAGATATCGTGCTCGCGAGCATCAAGCAAGCTATTCCAAGCGGATGGGCGGCGAAGGTTGCGGAGTTGCGCTCCATGCAGAGCGGCAAATCCGATGTAACCCTGGGCCAATACCTTGGCCGTTCCGGCTTGGATCTAGAAGACATTTACGAAGGAAAACGCTCGTGGTCGGAACTGCGTGAGTCCGCTGGGTTGCCTATCGCAGGAGCTGGGCCCGAGAATGATGGGCTCCGTCGGGCGTGCGGCCGAATGCTTCATATAGATGATCTCAACCGCATCGACACATATCAGCAGTTTCTGAGCTCCGGTCCGCCGGCCGCCAATGCTCTGTCGACTCACGATCAGCGGCTCCTTCGAATGCTGGTGGCCTCAATCACCGGCTCAGCGGCTGAACGGGATACGACTCTGGAGGCAGCAACCCGCCTTCTTTGGGAACATCCTCAAATCGTCCTGGAGCTCCGAGAAATACTGGGAGTGCTCCGTCAGAGGGTTAATCACGTTCACCATTCCCTTGCAAACAAGGCCGAAGTGCCGTTGCGGGTCCATGCTCGTTACACACGAACGGAGATCCTGTCCGCATTCGGCGTCGGTGATGCTGCTATCCCTCCAGATTGGAGAGAGGGTGTCCGCTTCGTCCGGGATGCGCGCGCTGATCTTTTCGTGTTCACGCTGGACAAAACCGATGGACAGTTCTCCCCGACGACGCGCTACAAGGACTACGCGATCAGCCGCGATCTAATTCATTGGGAATCGCAATCTACGGTTCGTGAGTCGAGCGAAACTGGTCAGCGATACCAGAAACATGTGTCTATGGGCACGAGTGTCCATCTCTTCGCGAGATTGCGCCGCGATGATCGCGCCTTTTGGTTCCTTGGGCCGGCGACCTATGTTAGTCACACTGGGGAGCTCCCGATGGCGATCACCTGGAAGCTAGATCACGCGTTGCCTGGTGATCTGTTTGCGCAGTTTGCGGCTGCGGTTGCTTGATGGTGAGGGGGGGCTTTGGGATGGAGTGGGCTTTACTCCGGGTTCATCGGCAACTAGTTCCCAGCAATTTGGAGGCCCCGATGCGTGGTGGAGTGACAGGGAATAATGTGGTCAGGGTGAAGGGATTTGCGCTGTTCCTGCACCGCTGGTCCGTGTTCGAGTCAGATAGATCGCATGCTGCGCGTGGGTTTCGGCTAGATGTGACCTATTCGGGAGGTGTTGGTACCTGCGCGCCAGCTGCAATCTGCATAACGAAATAGGGTGGCGGTGGGCGTTGATCCCGCCGCCGAGACATCACTCGCATCCGAGACCCCATGCGTCCCGCACTACTCTCACGCACAATTCACACGTGGCTCGGTCTCATCGTTGGGATTCCGCTCGTGCTCTGGACGCTCAGCGGCTTCTACATGGTCGTGGTCGACCTCGATTTCATTCACGGCGACCCGCTCGTGCGCAACGTTCGCGTGCCATTCGAGGCGAAACCCCCTCCGGTTTCGTTTGCCGCCGTGGCGAATCGGTTCGAAGGCGTCACTCAAGTGTCGTTGCGTGCTTTGCCAGGCGTGATCGCTCCCGTCTACGAAGTGACGACGCGCACCGGTAAAGCACTCGTCGATTCCACGACCGGGCAGGTGCTCTCGCCATTGCCGAAAGATGCCGTGTCGAATCTTGCCCGCGAGTACTACGCAGGCGCGGGCAAGCTCACCACACTGACGCTGATCGAGCGCGACGCACCTCTGGAAATTCAGACTCGGCCTCTGCCGATCTGGCGTGGAGATTTCGACGACTGGTCGGAAACGAGCCTCTATATCGATCCGGACACAGGTGTGCTCGTGACGCGGCGCCACCGTTTCTGGCGATGGTTCGATTTTCTCTGGATGTTTCACATCATGGATTTCGACACTCGGACCGATATGAACAATGCGCTATTGCGGACAGCAACGGCGGCAGGAGTGGTCGCGGTGTTGAGCGGTGGTTGGCTCCTGTACTTCAGCTTCCGTCGGAAGACGCCAGTACGGCGGCCCAATTCCTCAATCGGAACACTGTGATGCGATTCCTAAGAAAACTCCACAAGTGGCTCGGCCTCATCGTAGGCCTGCAGGTGCTGCTCTGGGCGGTGAGCGGCCTCGTGTTCGCATGGCTGAATCATCATGACGTCTCGGGTGAGCACAGCGTGCGTGATCCGCAGGCGCAAGTGCTAGCAGCGTCTGCATCGTTCGTTGAGCCGGCGAGTTGGTTGGGTGAGCTGGACTCGAAGGAGATTCTCGAAATCCGTCTTTTTTCAGTGCTCGACCGATGGGTCTGGCGCGTTGAAACGGCGCAAGGTGTCATGCTGCGAGACGCCGTCAGCGGTGAGGTCACGAACCTCTCGGAGGCCGAGATCCGCGACTTGGCGCAGGAGCAGTATGCCGGCAAAGGCCGACTCGCGTCCGTGACGTTTCACCCGAATGAAACGATCGAGACGCGAGATTCGGGTGCGACGTGGCAAGCGCGCTTTGATGACGAGCGGGGTACAACGCTCTACTTTTCCGCGGACGACGGCCGGTTGGTCCAGACGCGCGGCGACAGCTGGCGGCTGTTCGATTTCTTCTGGATGCTGCACACGATGGACTATCGGGGGCGTGACAACTTCAACAATCCACTCGTGATCACCATCGGCTTCGCCGCGCTTTGGTTGTCCCTGTCCGGGCTGCTACTTCTATTCAAGAGCTTCCGCCGGCAAGACTTCGCGTTCATTACGCGTCGCGGATGACCGCACCGCCGATAGGCAGGATACGGCATCCGCAGAACGTTGCGGTGCGCTCGTCGCTCAGCGATACATGCCTTCTCGCACGGGTCGAGATGAGCTCCGCATTGGCGATGGGCTTTGTATCGGCATTTACTCTCTGCAGCGCACGCTCGTCGATGCCATTCGGCTGCGACATCAGGAAGGGGCCGATGTCGCGTGGGAAGCGCTTCGTCGCTGGATTGCGCGCAACGTGAACTGCGACGGCTTCTCGGATTGACGACGCCGTCAGCGTTGCGGCTTTTCTTTGGCAAGCGGGGCCACGTATTTCACGAGGCTCAGCACCGTCTTGCCCGGCTCCTCCCACGGAATCATGTGGGAGGAGTGTTCGAACCACACGCCTTGCTTGTATGGAGCCTTCACCTTGGCCAGCCACGCCGCGGTCGGTTCGGAGGGAGTGGTGTAGTCGTGCCGGCCCATGAACATCACGACCGGAATCGGAAAGCGAGTGACGTTCTTGTAGTCGACTTCGAGGAATTCGGGCAGCACGCGTCCGAGTGTGAAAAGACTGCCTTGATCGACAGCGCAAACATCAGCCGCGCTGTACTCCGGCGAGAGCAGCGGCGCGCTAAAGAAATACTTGGAGTCGTTGCGGTACGCGGTCAGCCCGCCGTAGTACTGCGCCCACTTCCTGGCAATGATGATGCGATCACGGGTGATGGGCTTATCGCCAGGATAGGGGGCGATAGTCTTCATCTCATCGACGGCCGCCGTGTTGCCGTGGGCGATTGCCTGTTGCATGCCGTAATCGAAACTCACTCGCTCGTTGTCGTGAGTGTTGATCACCTGGCCGATGCCCACGTACGCGTGAAACAGATCGGGCCGCTTGAGCGCCGCGCCCATGCCGATGACCGTGCCCCAGCTGTGTCCCATCAGGATCATCTTGTTCTTGCCGTAGCGGTGGCGGATGTATTCGGCGGCTTCGATGGCGTCGTCGATGTAGCGAGGGATGTGCAAGCTATCGCCAACGGCGTCGGAATGATCCTCGACATAAGTCTTGCCCGCACCGCGCTGGTCGTAGTTCACGACGGTGAAGTACTCCTCGATGGGGCGCTGGAACTGCCACAACATCGGAATGAGCGGCGATGCCGGGCCGCCGTGCACGAACAGAATGATGGGATTGGCGCGATCGGTGCCGCGCACGTTGAACCATTGTTCGATGCCGCCGATGCGGGTCTTGAAACTCTCTTGCACTCCGTTGGGCGTGAGGATGCGATCGCGGTCTTCGATGACTTCACGCGCCTTCTGATAGGGCGCTAGATCGGCGCACGAATCGGCGCCGGCGCGACCGCAGATGGCCGCGGCCACGAACACAAATATGCACGCCAATAGCTTCATAGTCGAATATCTCCTGGTCGAAAGGCCCGGTTATGGACCGAGACGAGCCATCGGCTTAAATCCCGGAAGCGCAGATCGCTCATTTATACGCGCGTCGGAGACCTTCGCGGCGTGCTGTCCAAGCTAACCGTGACGAAGCAGCCGCGGGAACCCCTGAGTCCACGTGCAAAATATCCGCGCAGCCGTCCGGGGCATGAATCGCTGTATCTCGCGAGCCTGTTGACGCTATTGTCCGCATCCTGGACAGAGCGCTCAACACTTGATTTGCTCGCGAGATCCTGCCGCACGAGGCTGCGCTGGTGCGCTCTGAAGCTCGAGCGGCAGCTGGGTACGATCGAACGCGGTAAGCGCGCCGATTTTCTGCTGGTCGACGGCGATCCCACGCGGGACATCGGCGCCCTGCGTCGCCTGCGGTTGGTGATGAAGGAGGGCTCGGTGGTTGTTCCCGAAACGATCTACACTAGCCTGCAGGTCAAGCCATTCATCGAGGGGGCACGGATCCTTCGTTGATGGGACGAACGAGGGAGCAACGATGCGAAGTTGGATGAGGGTTCTGGCGATAGGTGCAATGACTTACGTCGGTGTTGCTTCGGCTGAAGATCCGACTAGCGTGCGTGCGAGACAGATCGGCATCGAGCCTGGCGTGCTTCAGCCGGGAACATACAACGCGATCACCGATGTCGACGGCGTCCGGGTCGGGCACGTCACGCTCAGAAAGGGCGACAGCATCCGTACGGGCGCGACCGCGATTCTTCCGCACGGGGGCAACTTGTTTCAGGACAAGGTGCCGGCCGCCGTCGTCGTCGCCAACGGGTTCGGAAAATTGATGGGGTCGACGCAGGTCGACGAACTGGGTGAAATTGAAACGCCCATCGTGCTGACCAACACGCTCGGCGTGCCGCGGGCCGCCGAAGCCATCGTGAACTGGACGCTCGCGTATCCAGGCAACGAACGCGTCGTCTCCGTGAATGCGCTGGTCGGAGAAACCAACGATAGCCGATTGAACGACATTCGCTCGCGACCGTTGACGGCCGAGATCATCGCCGAAGCCATCACCGGCGCACGAAGCGGGGCGGTCGCTGAAGGATCGGTCGGTGCGGGCACGGGCACCGTCGCGTTTGGATGGAAAGGTGGCATCGGCACCAGTTCCCGCGTGCTGCCGAAGAAGCTCGGCGGTTACACGGTGGGTGTGCTGGTGCAATCTAACTTCGGCGGCATCTTGCAGATGGACGGCGTGCCCATCGGCGAAGCGCTGGGCCAATACTATTTGAAGCAGGAGCTCAATGACAGCAGCTCCGATGGCTCGATCATCATCGTCGTAGCGACGGATGCGCCATTGTCGCCAGGTAATCTACGTCGCCTTGGCAATCGCACGCTTGCCGGTCTGGCTCGCACTGGCTCATCGTTCTCCAATGGATCGGGCGACTACGCGATCAGCTTTTCGACGGCGGCAGGCGTGCGTCGAACACCCGCCGTCCGCGCGGCCGTTGCTGAGATCCAGGATCTGCCGAACGATCAGATCTCGCCGCTGTTTCAAGCTGCCATCGAGTCGGCCGAAGAGGCCATCTACAACTCGATGTTGATGGCTCGCACCGAACGTAGCTTCAACACCGTCGAGCGGAGCTGGGTGACGGTCGATGCGCTGCCGGTGGAGCGGGTCAAAGAGATCCTGCGCGCTCACGGCCGGAAGATGCAGTAGGTCTCGCTGTGCAAGTCTGCATCGGGCCGTCGCGGCCCGATGCAGGCTGTCGCGCTGAGCGATTCAGCCACCATCGACTTCATGGCCAAGGTCGTCGCGTTGACGCCGGCAAACTGTGATCAGGCGTACATGCCCTTGATCGTGCATCAGGTGCCGCAGATTCCCGACCGCTCCACGGCAATCAGCTGAGCGATGCGCAAGAGTGTCTGATGATCAATCAGTCGGAGCGCTTCGCGTTGGCGGGAGACAAGCTGGGAGGCTGGCTCGATTGGCCTCAGAATCTCGACTACATCGCCTGTCCTCGCTGCGACCGACGAATGGATGTCATCTTCCAGATTGATTCGAGCTGCACCTTGCCACATTACTTTATGGACGGCGGAATGGCGTGGGTGAGCCAATGCAAAGATCATCCTGACGTGCTTGCCTTGAACTGGAGCAGTTGACATGAGTTTCGGCGCACGCATGTCGTGGCAGTCGGAAGCGATGCAGGCGTGGATACGACGATCATGGCGAACGAAATCGGTCGGTATAGAGCGCCAGCGCATCTTAGTCGACGCGAGGATTTGAACCTGCGATTGGTACGCTCGCGGGAGCTTGTACGTGCGAGTTGCTAGTCCCGAAGAATTCTCGAGCGGTTATGTATGTCTCTTGGGAGGTGCGAGAAAGTCTATAAAAAGCGGCGTTTCTCGATGTTCCCTTTCTTGGATCGTTCATGCATGCTCAAGCCGAAATTGGCAGGAACGCCCCCCAGGGCGACACCCCCGGAGCGGCGGTGAAGACTGCCAAATCGGTGGCTGGAACCCAAGAATTTGGGGTGACACCCCAGGAGTGAGTCGCTCATGAACAAGCTCACAGACGTAGGGATACGCGCGGTGCTGGAGAAACCACGGAACGGTCGCGTCGAATTGCCCGACGGCGCAGTGCCCGGACTCACGCTTCGAATCGGGAAGACGCGGGGCGCGACGTGGTCGTTGATGATCCGTATCGCTGGTGAAGGTGGAATCACCGATCGAGGCCACGCTCTGGTGGGTCCGAAGCGGCGCCTCACGCTGGGTACATACCCGCATGTTTCTTTGCATGCCGCGAGGGCTAAGGCCAGCGCATATCTCGATCAAGCAAGGCGCGGTGAAAGCCCGGTGGAAGCGCTGGAACGAGCAGCTACTGGCCGGCTCACCGTCGAAGGTCTGGCCGAGAAGTTTCTCACCGACTACGTCTATCTCAAGCAACTGCGGTCCGCATACAACTATGAGATCGCCATTCGGACTCACATTGTCGCGGAGGTGGGGCGGGTGGTGGCCGACATGCTTACTCGTGACCAGGTGCGTAGTCTCATGAAGAACGCCATGGTTCAGGTAACTCCTACCGGGCAGGCAAAGGCGCGCCGTCGCGGTGGTGTCGAAGCCGCGAGAAGTGTGATGGGGGTCCTCCGTAAGATGATCAACTGGGGCATTCGTGAGCGGCTGCTGAAGCGCGTAGACAATCCCGTCGCGGGGATGCAGGACAACCTGCCGAAGAAGAGGAAGAAGGAGCGTGTGCTGTCTTTGGAGGAAGCTCGGATCGTTTGGCATGCCGCTGGGACGCTGGGCTATCCGTTCGGTCCGCTCTATCGCCTGATCCTGTTGACGGGTTGCCGACCTGGCGAGTGGGCGCAGTGTCGCCAGTCATACATCGACCTCAAGCATTCGCTGCTGGTCATTCCGGCGCAAGCGTATAAAAGTGATCACGTACATGTCGTGCCGCTTGTGCCGGTCGCCGTTCAGATTCTCGAATACACTTTGACGAACTACGCTGGACGACAGGGTGACTATGTCTTCAGTGGCACCGACGGTCTAGCTCCGGTATCCGGATGGACGAAGGGGCACAGCAGAATGATGCGCGCCGTGACGGCTGTGAGTGGTGAGCGCGACGTGGTGCCTTGGACACCACACGATCTGCGCCGAACAGTTGCAACTCGGATTGCGGAGCAACTCGGCGTCGGCGGCGAGCAACTCATCAAACGAGTTCTCGGGCATGCCGACGGCAGCGTCACAGCTATCTACAACCGATATGGCTATGTGAAGGAAATGCGCGAGGTTCTCGAGCGCTGGGCGGAGGATCTTATGGGCGGGGAATTCGATCCCGCGAGCATTTTCTCTGAGCCCGAGACGGTGCCGTACGTGATTGTCGAGGAGACGAGCGTCTCGTGAGCAACGCGTACGCTGGCTCGCTTTGATGGTCCGCTCGGCACTGTCCGCGCCGTGAAGGCGTGTGGCGCATTTCTGGCGACTGCTGGAAACTCTCGCTCGGCGGCCTTGACGGCGCGGCGCCACCGAGCGAAGAGAGTTAGTTCCGAGCGATCGGTTCAGCGCCGAGTTAGTGGCGTGTTCGCGGCGATACGCGCTGCCAGCCAAGCTTGCACCTCAGCTTCCACCCACGCGACGCGCCCAGCTGTGAGCTGCACGCGCTGTGGAAAGTCGCCCCGACTCTGCAGCGCGTAGACCTTTGCCTTGCTCAATCCCGTCATGCTCGCTACCTGAGCGAGTCGGAGCATGCGGATTGGCGCGGTAGGGGTCACATCGCTAGACACGTCCGGCTGTGTGGAAGCCTGTGCATCTATCATGTGACCGGCGAGGCTGCGAACCTCGATTCGACCGGACACTGGCGCAACGGGTGTGTCCGATCGTGTTGCGGGTATCAGGCGGAGCGGTCGAGAAGAATCCGTGTTCATGAGCGTTACTCCTGGTCTGATTTCGATGACCGAGCGGCGTGGCTTCACTGCACGCACAGCATTCCCCAGCGGACGTGAAATGTCAGCGGGGAGTTTCGCCGAAAATTCGGCGAATTAGGCTGGTGGGTCATGCATGTATTGGCGTGGTTGCATGGGCGGTGATCTTCAGTCGGCATTTGTCACTCGAACAAAGATCATTCCTGGTCGGCGAGCAAATGTCAGGCGGAGAAATTGACGAGAATTGATAGAAACAGAGGTGTGTTAGCTCTGCTCGGAGGGCGATTGCAAGAGATATGGCCGCCGTCGGTGAGGCGCGTTCCTGATGCGTTTCGCAGGATAGCCGGCGAATCTGTTCAGCTACTCGCGGGCGGGTGTGGCACTGGCGGGGCTCATGGGGACAGCTCTCTACAGGCGTCCGGATCCGTCTCAGCGAGTTTCGCCGAGACTGTGATGCTCTGTTTTCGATCGGTGTGGTCTATGAGTTGGAGCAGGCACGCGCGGCGCACGTGAGCCGTCCAGCGGCGGAACTGGCCGACTTCATACGCACACCTAGCTGCGAACGGGCGGCCGGGTCTCATCGGAGGCAGGGAAAGGTGGACGGCCGGTCTCAACATGGGCAGGAATTCCCGAATCCGGCGGGAGCAAGCAAGCCACAACGGTCGCCCGGAATTCCTGCCGAAGAGCAGGATCAGTTGTCAGATGCCCCGGGAACTGGCTGGACTCTGCTGCTGACATCGTCGGCCTCCTGTGGGATCGGGTCCCGATGAAATCGTAGACAGGATGCGGTTTCCTGTGTACGATTTCATCGGATGAGCCGTAAAGCAACCATTCCAGGGCGAAAGGCCTTGCCGCCGGCCTTCACCTACACGCAAGCCAGGGCCGCAGGTATCTCGGCCGAGCGGCTCTATGCCTATCGTTCTCAAGGGCTCATCGATCAGGTCGCCCGCGGGCTGTATCGCTGGGCTGATGCACCCCAGGTCGATCAGGATCTATTGGAGATTGCCCATCGGGCGCCCCGAGGCACGCTTTGCTTGGTCACTGCGCTTGCTCGCCACGGACTGACGGACATCATTCCGCCGCGCATCGACATTGCATTACCTCGAGGCAGTCGCACCCCAGCGCTGCGCGAGACGATCCAAGTTCATGTCTTCGCCCGGGAGACATTCGAGCTGGGTCGAGATGAACTCAGTATCGGCGATGGACTTTCTATCGGCATCTACTCTCCGGAGCGCACGCTCGTCGACGTCATTCGACTGCGACATCAGGAAGGGGCAGATGTCGCGTGGAACGCGCTCCGTCGCTGGATTGCGCGGAAAGGTTCGAAGCCTGCTGCGCTTCTCGCGATGGCGAAACACTTTCGAGGCGCGGAGAAAGCTGTCCGATCCGCATTGGAAGTCGTTCTATGAGTCCCGTGGATCGCACGTCAGTTGCCGGTGCACGCTATCTTGATCTCCAGCGCAAAGCGCGACAAACCGGGCGGCCAACAGATGAACTCATACAGCTATACGCGCTCGAGTGCTTTCTCGATCGCCTGACGCGGTCCGAGTATGGGCAGAAACTCGTCCTCAAAGGCGGCGTGCTACTCGCAGCTCTCGACGCCCGCCGCCCAACAAGAGACATCGACCTGGCGGCGACTGCGCTCCGAAACACGGAGGCCGAAATACTGAATGTTGTTCGCAAGATTGCTGGCATCGCGCTGGCCGATGGTATTGCGTTCGACCCCGAGCAGGCGACCGCCGAGTCGATTAGAGAAGAAGACGATTACAGCGGCATACGCGTGACGCTCGGCGGAACGCTGTCACGGGCTACGGTTCGGCTCCACGTGGATGTGAACGTTGGCGATCCAATCTGGCCAGAGCCGCAGCACGTCAACCTGCCGCGGTTGCTAGATGGTGCTCTGCAGGTGCGCGGATATCCGTTGGAGATGGTGCTCGCCGAGAAAGTTGCAACAGCGATTGCTAGAGGCACTGCCAACACTCGATGGCGCGACTTCGTGGACGTATATGCCCTGGCCATGCGGCATCCAGTGGATGGAGCAACCTTCCGAGCATCTCTTGATCGTGTAGCACAGCATCGGAAGCTTGCTCTCGCGCCATTGGCTGCCGTATTAATTGGATACTCCGAACTCGGCCAGGCACGGTGGAGTGCGTGGCTGCGAAAGCAGAGACTTGAGACAACCATACCAACAGAGTTCGCTGCTGTGCTGGACCGCGTAATCTCGTTTGCCGATCCGGTCATTGCTGATCAGGCAGGTCTTGGCATCTGGGATCCGGATCAGCGGCAGTGGCGTGAGCGACGCGGCCAATGACGCGCAGCCCGGCACGGCCTATGCGAGACAGGCGGAGGAATGTCGGCTCCGCCTGTGCTCTGCAGAAGAGCGCCACTAATGACGATATTCGCCGCGACCTGCTCGATGCTGCCCGCGCTTCGAAAATCAATCTGTCTGCCATCCTTGAGCAGGCATTGATCGAGCAATTGCGGGACGCGCAGGATCGCCAATGGCGTGAAGAAAATCGCGAATCCATCGCTGCCTATAACGAACATGTCGAGAAGCATGGTGTGTTCTCGGAGGGCAGTCGGAGCTTCTGATGCGCAGTTCACTGTGTGTAAGAACAAGAATTCGTGGAGACGGCGGTATATCCAAATGTCTGAGCACGCGGCAGGTTAGCCTTTCGGGGAATTAGCATGGCGGCAATCGGTCGGCGAAACGTTCAAGAGCAGAATCGAGAAACGAAGGATCGAATCTTTACTCTCGCCTCAACATTCGAAGCAGAACCTCTGCACTTCTCGTGGCTGATCGAAATCTTGCATGCGAAGTCGATGTCGCCGCTGCATGGGATTCTCGTGGAGGTCAGTCAAGTCTCGGAACAAGATGGCGATCTGTACAGCGGTCTGTGGTTGACCGACCAGGAGAAGTTCTTCAGGTTCGCAGCCCTTATCCCTCGTAATAACGCGGAGCTCCATCTTGAGCAATGGCGGGATGAAACCGCAGGAATCCCCGTGAGTGCGCATCGGCCGGGCACAGGAAAGTCCTTCGGCTTACTTGCCTTAGAGGTCTTACGTGAGAGGCGGGAGACTAGCAAAGGCGTGACGAGCGCCTAAGCCTCGCTGAGTTCACTGCAAAGTTTGCGATAGCTTCCCGGGTTCTTTCTGCGGCGCCATCAAACGCGACGTTGATGCACGCACTCTCGCAGGTCCCGTGCGCTGTAGGATCCCGTGCGGTCGCTTTGCCGTTGCCGTGGCAACTGAACGATGGGTCTTTCGTCTTGCGCGCAAGCGATATTCTTGCGCTGCTGGCCATTCCTGATAAGTACTTCCTTCGAAAGATATGAACTAACGATCGATACGTTTGAAGCTTACTTCGCAGGCTTCTATAGAAGTGCTATGTGTCCCGAATTTTCTTCCGGCGTTTCTAAGGGAACGTGAGGAAGTGCCGCAAAGACTATAAATATAGGCATTGCGCGTCTTTCGTAGTTCACGGACGTGCTCGCTTTCTCAGGCAGAGACGAGCAAAGTATCACCCTGTGGTGGCACCCCGGAGCGGTGGTTTGAAAACCCGCAAATCGAGGCTGGCACCCACGAATTTGAGGTGACACCCCAGGAGCGAGGTGGCTTATGAACAAGCTCACAGACGTAGGGATACGCGCACTATTGGCCAAACCACGGGCCGGCCGCGTCGAGTTGCCTGACGGCGCAGTGCCTGGACTCACACTGCGAATTGGAAAAACGCGGGGCGCGACATGGTCGTTGATGATCCGCGTATTCGGCGAAGGTGGCATCACCGATCGGGGTCACGGGCTGATGGGCCCGAAGCGACGGCTAACACTCGGCTCGTACCCGCAGGTCTCGTTGCACGCTGCCCGAGCAAAGGCCAACACGTTTATCGATCAGGCGCGGCGCGGTGAGAGTCCGGTTGAAGCGCTCGAGCGGGTAGCGACCGGGCGGCTCACTGTTGAAGGTCTAGCTGAAAGATTCCTTACCGACTACGTCCATCTCAAGCGACTTCGCGCTGGGACCAGATATGAGATGGCCATCCGGACTCACATCATAGAAGGAGTGGGCCGGGTGGTGGCCGACATGCTCACTCGCGACCAGGTGCGCGACCTCATGAAGAAGGCCATGGTTAAGGTGCCTTCAACTCGTGAAGGAAAGACGCGCCGTCGCGGTGGCATCGAAGCAGCGAGAAGCGTAGTTGCTGTCCTTCGTAAGATGATCAACTGGGGCATTCGTGAGCGGCTGCTGAAGCGCGCGGACAATCCAGTTTCGGGAATGGAGGACAACCTGCCAAAGAAGAGGAAGAAGGAGCGCGTGCTGTCTCTGGAGGAAGCGCAGGTCGTCTGGCAAGCCGCTGGGACCCTCGGCTATCCGTTCGGTCCGCTCTATCGCCTGATCATGCTAACGGGTTGCCGACCGGGCGAGTGGGCGCGATGTCGGCAGTCGTATATTGACCTCAAGCAGTCCCTGCTGGTCATTCCAGCGCAGGCATACAAAAGCGACCACGTGCATGTGGTGCCGCTCGTGCCGGTCGCGGTTCAGATACTCGAACACACTTTGGCGAACTACGCTGGACGACAGGGCGACTTCGTCTTCAGCGGCACCGACGGTCTCGCGCCGGTGTCTGGATGGTCGAAGGGGCACAGCAGAATGATGCAGGCCGTGACGGCGGTGTCCGGCGAGCGAGGTTTGGTGCCGTGGACTCCGCACGACTTGCGACGCACCGTCGCGACTCGGATTGCGGAGCAGTTGGGTGTTGGTGGTGAGCAGTTGATAAAGCGAGTTCTGGGCCACGCCGATGGCAGCGTCACGGCGATCTACAACCGATATGGCTATGTGAAGGAGATGCGCGAAGTGCTCGAGCGCTGGGCGGAGGATCTTATCGGCGCTGAGTTTGATGCTGCGAGCCTATGGCGTGAGTCGGACGCGAACGCCTATGTGATCGTGGAGCCGACCGAAGCGGCGTAGGAGGAGCATGCTCGCGGCGCTAATGGCCCAGAGTAGCATCTCCTGGGCGTCAGCGGCGCAATCCGGTCGGGGAGTAAAAGACCGCTCGGAGGCCGCAACGACGCGGCGCTGCCGAGCGCTGAAGCTGACGGGTCATGACGGAGGGACCGAGTCAGCGTTCAATCAGAGGCGTGCTGGATGTGATGCGTGCGGCAAGCCAGGCCTGCACCTCCGACTCCACCCATGCGACACGTCTGGGAGATAGCTGCACTCGCATTGGAAAGTCGCCCTGAATCTGCAGTTGATAGATCTTGGTTTTGCTCAAGCCGGTGATCGCTGCGACTTGAGAGAGCCGGAGCATGCGGATCGGTGTCGTCGGCTGTACATCGTGCGGTACTTGCGATTGTGCCGGAGGAACTGACGCGATCGCACGGCCGGCGAGCGCGTGGCTCTCGCCGTGCCCAGCCGTGCCGGCCAGGCGCGTAGCCGCGGGTGCAGTGGGTATCGCACGGAGCGATCGGGACGAATACGAGTTCATGATCGTTACTCCTGATGTGATTGCGATGATCAACGGGGGCGACGTTCCACCCATGCACAGCATTCCTCAGTGGTCAGGAAAAGCCCAGGGGGAGTTTCGCGGAAAATTCGGCGTATTGGATCGGCATTTGGCTCGAGTTTCGCCGCCTTTGTACAGGCGTAGTTCAGCTTGGGGACCATTCACCCGAACAAGATCATTCCCCATCCGCCAGGGAATGTCAGGCGGAGAAATTGACGAGAATTGATAAAAACAGAGGGTGTGTTAGCTCCGTCGGAGTGCGATTGCAAGGGCTCAGGTGAGTGTCGCGACAGCGGTCCTTTCGGGGCCGGGTGCCATCGAGGTGGCCGGAAGCAGCAGGCGGTGTGTTCGATTCGACGGGATTCGATCCGAATCGGCTCAATCGGGATTGGACGCCGCGGCGGCGGAGTCCCTGTCGATGAATTGCGCAGCGTCGGGAAAAATCTGGTTGATGATCTCCGCCACCAGGCGTCGTGCGCTCAGCGATTGGTTATCCAGCGCGGTTGTGCCGTGCGCGTGCTCGTTTCTCAGAAAAGGAATGTTCTTGAGAACCTGTCCGACATAGTCGTGATCGCGATCTTTGTCGTTGATCTCGAGCTGCGAGTCGTCGATCTCGAGTTCCGAGAGGCCCAAGGCCTTCATTTTATCAATTGTCTCAATGCTCCTCCGGGATTGCGCTCGAAGTCGGGCCTTTAGCCGCCAGGCGCTGAAGTTCTCGTTCTTCACAGCGCCGATTTCAATCGCGAATCCCAGGAGTGCATGCAGCATCGGGCGGAACTTCTCCTTGTCCAGCGGCTGATACGGCTTGGCATTCTGCTGATCGCCTTTGATCTTGCTCTCGTACAATGATCGGCGCTTCCGCTCTTCCTGCGCGTAAAGGTCATCCTTGAAGCGAATCTTGAGCGCGAGCTCGAGACTCTGATATGCGTGACTTCGAGCGGCTGAATGAAACCGATACACAAACCACGAGAAGAGGTTCAGGTTCTTGGCGGTCTCGAAACTGGCAACGACCGCGGACGGAACTCCAGGGTGAAGGGTGACCTCGGCGACCGCCTGGTGCTGATCCTGCAGTGCTTTCGGCCGGAAACCCTGCGGTCCAAGAATCTCGAATCCTGAGCTGCGCGGATCAGCACCGAAACGTTCTTGGGTGAGCGGAGAAAATCGGGATGGTCGGGCATGGCTACGTGGCTTGTGACTGCTTGAGTAGAGGTTCATGAACTATCTTTGGCATAAACATTCTCCGTTGTTGAAGAGCAGAACCAATTGATCGTAGAGGACGGGTCCTCCTCAACTTCCTCGCCGACCAACGCGGCGCAGTTGTTCGGTACTGCGGGTGAGATCAGTTTCGCTGGCCTCACCCCATCCGCTTTGCGTTCCCGTTACAGCGGTAAGGTCAGTATGGGTCCAGCTGACGAGTTCCTGCAATTTGACCCTACTCGTGCAACCGTCAAGGCAGGAGCTGTGCGACCACAGACTCCATGTCGTTATTGATGTTGTTCGAGTCAGAGAAGAATTGCCTGGCGTGCCGCTGGTCATCAAAGTGCTTCTCCAACCCCAACAGTGTTTCGAGCTTGCTAGGAATTTTAGCTACGCGGTTCCCGTTCAGTTCGTTGAGAATCGGAGCGTTCTGGGGGTGATCTTCGTCCTTTCCGTCTAGCTCGAGCATGACCGCGTATTTCAGGCCGAAGGCGTTGAGTATCCGTTGAAACTTCGGGATCTCGCCTTTGCTACCAGTAACCACAACGGAGACGCCGATCTCATCCGGCAGCTCATTGATCTTGCCAAGTTTCCTGGCGGTGGCTATTACCCCAACGTCGTCTTCCGGCCCTTCGACGAGGATGGCCTCCCGGGCAAAGAAAACCTCGTTGTGCTTGAGCCCGAAACACGTGAGCATCTTGAAGACCTTTCGCTCATCCGGATTGCCGAGAATTCCACGGGCGGCCTGAGTGATCACAGTGCCGGTGGGAAGATCGGGCTTTCGAACAAGGCCGATGCGCTGATAGTTCCAGACCTCAATAAAGGCTGGTGAATGAGTGGTGTAGATCACCTGGTCATCGCCGGTCGGTTCGGCATCGTCGTCGCCAACGCCGGCGAACTCCCGAAGGACGCGGAAAATCAGCCGCTGGCAGTGAGGGTGAATGTAGAGCTCTGGTTCTTCAATCGCGAGGATGATCGGTCTGCGATCACCCACCGACCGCTGATGCGCTGAGCTGATTAGCATTTGCAGCAGCGAGAACACCACGCTTCGTTGCATTCCGTGCCCCTTATCGACAACGTCCGTTAGAACCCCGTCGTCGATTCGAATGGTCACTCCGCGTGCGAAGATGTCCTTCGAGGCATCTACCTGAACTTCAAGTCTAATGGAGGAAACGCTTGGCATGAGCTTCTTCATCACGTCGCGAAGAGATGTCTCAACACCGCCCAATGCTTCCAACCGTTTGGTCCCTCCATCATCACCAACACAGTTCAGTAACGCGTGCACACGGCCGAGCGCCTCTTCCAATTCCTTGTGCCTCGGGTCCGCGCTCATAATTCGATCTGAAAGATCTGCCATAAGGCGCCTGAATACCGTGCTCGACGAGCGCCGATCGATCTCCTCGGAATAGTCGGTAATCGCGGGAAGCAGGTATAACTCCGGCAACGCGGAAAGAAGGTTCTGAGGAATGCCCAGCGCATGCGTCGTACCAAGCTGTGGCTCGTCGTATTCCACGTTGTGTTCGGAGAGATATCGCTCGAGTCCAGCCTTGTAGCTGGTCTTAGTGACCTTTCCTTCTGGCGTTTGAACGTAGTCAATAAGGCCATGCTCCGCGGCGACCTCCTGCCACTTGGGGCGAGCGTTTTCAGCCTCCATCTTCGCGATCGAGAGCCAAGGACTACGAGGTTCAGCTTGATATCCGTGATACTCCGCCTTCACTGATTTGCGGTCCTTAGCTTCGTCGTCGTGAATTCGTAGCTCCTTTCGGAGAATGATCTTGTCACCGATTAGGTAAGGACGGAGGCGCTTGGCTTCTTCTTCATTGAGGCTGCCAAATTCGCACTCGATCACACAAGGCGAATCGCGGTCATTAAAATCCCGGATTTCCATTCCGCCTGAGCCGCTGGTCAGAAAGCAGTGGAGGGCGCGAAGGCAGTTGCTCTTTCCTGAGTTGTTCTCTCCCACGAGAGCTTGCAGTGATTCGATGCGAATATCGCCGGAATCGCGAATCGATCGATAGTTTTGGATTCGGAATCTCGCTAATCGCATGTCACCTCCGCGTTCCTGATACGAGCTCACGGGCAGCCGTTCGTGCCCCGCTGAATGATAGATGCAATGAAGCGAACGATTGCTTGAGCAACGAATCGGGCAGCGCCCAGTCCCATTTACTCCTGCGCATGTTGAAGACGTCCGTCAGTAGGCGCATGTAGTCGACATCGGTAAGCTCTGCAATGTCCGTGAGTGCGTCATGCAATCTGTCGATTCCGTACTTCTCGACTATCAGGTAAATGCCTTCGTTCTCCACTCGTTCGATCCCAAGGCCACGAAGTATCAGCACTAGCGCGTCATTCGTAGGGTCGCCTCGCCATGTGAAAAGCGAAATCGCCTCCCCGCTCCTTAGCACGATCTCGCTGGATAGATTGAGGTCTGCGTATTGGCGCCGCGCTTCTGCGAGTAGTGCGTTCGCGGTTTGGTCGAGGAAACCGACTTGGTCAGCTGTTGCGAGAACACTTCGCATCTCCGAGCGAACTACATCGTGCGTGCTTGCTCTGCTTCCGCCGAACGATGGAGGCATGCCGCCGGGATCTGCGACAACACATACAATAAGAGCTTCATCTTCAACAGAGGTGGCTAGCCATCGACGGCCGGCAAAGATGAGCCTCATTCCAACGAATATCGGAGAACTTATCGGTAGGGTGCCTATGGTCTGTCCTTGGCACACGATCTGCCACTCGTCCTCAGAAGTGAAAGCTGCATAGAAATCGTGACTTCCGACCAGTTGCTCACCTGTTTGGCCGAGAAGCAGGAGGCCGGTGCGATCCTGGGTAATTAGGTCTTTTAGCCCAAGGCCGCGTAGTAGTTCGCCGAACTCTGGCTGCGTCAGGCCGCCAAAAGGTCCTTCCAAGACGAACAATCTGTAGAGCGGCCCGGCATGTGCGCCGCCGCGCTCAGCAATAACCGATAGAATTTGTTGGACCAGAGTTGATAGATGCAAGCCAGCCGCGTTCGGTGGCTCGTACCAGCCGCGCAGCAGCAGGCGAATCATCGCGATCGACTGCACCAGCGACTCTCGAAGTCGATCTGAGAAAGAGGACCGGTCGGTCAAAGATTGCTCAATGTTGTACGACCGGAGTATCGCGGGCTCGCCGGGACGCCGCCCGGACCGACCAAGGCGCTGACGAATGGACGCGACGGAGGGGCCGGGCCCAATTTGCGCTACAGTTTTGACGGCGCCGATGTCGATGCCAAGCTCTAGTGTCGTGGTACAAACGGCGGTGGCCGGCCGATCTCCGGCCTTAAGCGCTTTTTCAGTTTCCTCTCGGATCGAGCGCGAGAGGCAGCCATGATGGGGCCAGAACTCGACGGGAACAGAGTCAGACTCGCATTTGCGCCTTAGCGCATCTGTATAGAACTCCACCTTCTTGCGCGAGTTCGGGAATACTAGGTTGTTAGATCCTCTCAGGACATTGTAGAGGTGATCTGCAATGGCGTACTCGGCGCCGAGAAGTCGGTCTTCGCCCTCGCTGTCGTTTTCAGGGTCTTCGATGACGGCAGGGGAAAGATAGCCACGCACCTGCACGCGTAAATCTTGATTGCCCGCTTTCGACACGATCAGGTCAACGCTGCTGGGGCTGCCGGGTCGCAGGTATGCGGCTGCAAGATTCATGTCTCCGAGCGTCGCCGAAAGCCCTATCCGTGGTATGCGCTTGGTTGCGGCATGCTCCATTCGATGGAGTAACGATTGCATCTGCTTGCCGCGCTCGGTGCCAATGAATGCGTGCAACTCATCAACAACTACATACATGACCTCCGCAAAGAGGCGCGGCGCCTCGCTGCCTCGCCTGACGAAGATCGCTTCCAAAGACTCGGGAGTGATGAGAAGAACACCGCGCGGATGACGTAGAAAGCGCTGCTTCCTGCTTTGAGAGATGTCGCCATGCCATGGAATGACCGGAATTTCTAAGGATTCGCAGAGCTGCTCCAGTCGCCCCCACTGATCATTGATCAGCGCCTTTAGCGGACTGGTGTAAATGGCGAGTGCGGACTCCTCGCCGGCGTTTGCAATTCTCGTTAGGATTGGTAGAAAGGCGGCTTCTGTTTTTCCAGCTGCAGTGGCTGCAGCGATGATTAAATCCCGCTGACCTTCGAGGATCGGCTTTATAGCCCGCTCTTGGGCATCCCTGAGTGATGTCCAGCCCTTTGACCACACCCAGCGCTGAATGCTGGGATGAAGGAGGTCGAAGCTAGAATCGTCAGAGCTTGAAGGACGCGAGCTCGTCATCCTCAGTCACCCTTTCGCTCGCGCCACCCGTGTCCTCATCTACCTCGATGACATCCAGCAACTCGCGCCAGCTCGAGTCGCGATGTTGTTCGAGCGTTGCAAGGAGGTTGAGGAAAGCCGTGATAGTGGTTCTCGGTGTTCGAAAGTAGGCTTCCCCGAGTCTCTTGGATGCATGCTGCATGAAGGCAACCAGGCCCTCATTTGGTACCAAGTAGTTCGCCTCCTCTCCGCTTGCATAGACATGTCTTAGTTTTTGAAGGAGAACAAAGAAGTCCTCGTTGGTAAGGCTAGCTAGCCGGAGCACCGGACCCGAGAAGTCTTGAATGCCAGCTCGGGCAGCGATCGTATTCTCGGCCAACCGTGATTGCAGCGCAGAGTAGCTGTAAAGGCCGCGGCGAGTGTCCAAGAGGAACTCGGGTGTGCCGCCTAGAATGAAGCCGAGCCCTTCTGCTGAGCCTTGCAGCGAATCATTCAGAATGCGAAGGATTTGCTCGTAGTTCGCATTGCGTGCTTGAGCATTGGCGAGTTTGTACAAGTTCACCATTTCATCGAGGCAGATGAGTAGTCCCGAGAATCCGGCAAGGCGCACGAATCGCGCTAGCAGCTTCAGCTGATCGTAGAATGCATCGTCGTCGACGATCGTCCTTACTCCCAGCGCGGATCGGGCATCTGTCTTGGTTGTGAATTCACCGCGAAGCCATCGAATGGCATCTGCTTTAAGTCGATCGTTCCCTTCCTCGAACCCTCGGCAGTAAGCGGCTACCACCTCGGCAAAGTCGTAGCCTCCTACCATCTCTGACAAATTGGCCAGCTTCTCGCGAATGATGTCTTCAGTGCTTTTGCCCGAGGTTTTCGATTCTGTCTTCGCCTGCGCTACGAACTTCTCAACAACGCCCGGCAGTGCCCCGCCATCCGACTTGGTCCGCGTCGAGAAATTCTTCATCAGTTCCGCATACAGCGAACGTGCTTGACCTCCGGATGCCTGCAGCCGACGGTCCGGATTTAGGTCGGCGTGCGCTGTAACAAGGCGCTTCTCCATGCCGATGGCGCGCACCAAGTTCAAGAAGAATGTCTTACCCGCACCGTACTCTCCGATCACAAGACGGAACCCTGTGCCTCCATCTGCTATACGTTCGATATCCCGCAGTAGCGTTTCGATTTCGCGGGCTCGTCCGACTTGGATGAGATGTTGGCCGGTTCGCGGGACGACGCCAGCGCGTAGAGCCTGGACAACGGTATCCCGCTCCTTCGATTTGATCTTTGTCATGCGGCGAGTTTCTCCGAGACGTCGCGCGAAATCTCCACTGGGTCATCTCCTTCGATCAAAGCTTCATCGAATTGTTCGAAGGAGGCTTCATTGATGCGCTCGAGCGCTCCGTCGAGCATTAGCTCCATATCGGCCGCCGCATCAACAAGATCTTGCCGCTGCCACGAGGATCGGGTCAGTAGTAGGCGAAGGAACGTGCTGTGCTCGGGATCCAGCCCTAAGAGAGTCGGCTCCGAGACAGGCTTCATTTCATCCTGCTCCTCTTCGGACTCAACTGAGGCTGGTGCGTCGATGAACACACTTGAAAGAAGAGTTGCGACTTGCTCGGTCTCGCGCTGGAGCGCCTCGATGCGCGCCATGTCCAGTGAAAGGCCGCCGGTCACGTGCCTGCTTGGAGTCGTAGTGGTGGCTGCAGTATTGGTTGCACTAGGGGCCCCCGCTGCTATATGCAGGTCGGTGTACAGTGCTTGCGCATCAACCTCGAGCGCCTTGTAGATGCGTTCGAGCAGACGCACCTCGGCGGGGGATACAGTGCCATCAACCTGCGCAAGGGTCGAAAGCAGGTGCGCAAGGGCGCGTCTCGCGTCTGCTGGGATAATGTCGAGTTTTCCCCTCAGTGCTGCGAGAGACGGCGGGGCCTCAATGGCCATTCGGAGTCGCGCTCTGAGTCGTTTGCGTTGGGGCTCGGATAGCTGCACCCAACTATCGATCTGCTTCATCAGGAGACGCAATTCATTCGGGTGAGGATTTCCGTCTGCCGACGCCACACTGCATGCCAGATCAAGCGTGACGGAGGCGGCTTGATAGGAGCCGGATTGCCGCAATGCTGCGTCTTCTCGCGCGCAGCGGAAGAGAATGATTTGATCGTCCGCCTTCGGAGTTCGCGCGCCGCCGAGAATGTCAGGTTCGATACCGACGTTGATCTCTTCGAGCGCGTGGGCGAGTGAGCGAAGACGATCGCGCGTCAGCGAGGCTGAGCCGCCGAGAGAGGAGACTAGCTCTCCGATAGTCATTACTCGCAGGCCGTCTTGAATCTTTTCGTTGAGGCCCTGCATAGCGGCGGCCGTAGCGTCCGGCCACAGTGCTCTTGGAAGTAATAGCGCTGCTTCGAGGGATGTCGCCTGAGCGGGGTTCTTCCCTACGAATCGCGAGTAGGGTGCTAAGGCACTAGCACATTTCTCGATCAAGGCTTCTAGCTTCTTGAGCGGTGCCACGACCGCAGTTATATCGGGAATGCCGTCTGTATCGACTGAGAGCTCACTTCCACCAAAGCCACTGGAGGCCGGCCGATAACTCAACCGAATCTTCGTGCGATTGACGGGCAACTTGATGCCCTCTCCGAATTGCTCTGTATAGAGCTTCGCGAAAAGGGTCTCGAACTGCAGAGGGCACCGTTGAAGCGCTTTAGGAAGCTTTAGACGAGGATCGCTGAGTGCCCAGGCCACGGCCCACGATGTCGGGACGGGCTTTCCTCGCATTGCCATCCGGCCTAAGCCAAGCCGCAGTTCTACAGAGAAGTCTCTGGATGGCGGAGGTGGTTGGTCGCCAGGCGAGTCTCCGAGGCGGTGCGGTGCTAGGAACTCAATGAACGACGATGCATATCGCCGAAATGAGCGATTCTGCCCATAGATCGCGATGAGTCGACGAACTTCGGCCTCGATCGCCGGTAGGTCTGCCTTGGCCGCCGGATCTGACGCCGCGTCGACGAGGGCCCGTCTCTCCAGGCCGTAGAAAAAGAGGAAGACGTAGCCGATGTCTGCTGTCGGATCGCTTCGGCCGGTCGCCAGCCACTCAATATATGCTCGGCGTGCGGAATCGGAGATGGCTGTGTAGCTTGGCCAATAGTCCATCTGTCGCGTGGCAAGTTCCGGCACATCAGCTGACAGTGGGTAGCGTGGATCGATGAGGGCAGGGTCGACCTGTCCGTTGGCTGCACGCAGATCAGATCCCAGATACAGCATGCCGCCTCGGACCGTAGTTCCGGCAATGGTCGTTGCCTGGTTCGCGGGAATCCAACAAGCTGGAATCGCGCGTCCCTTTGGTGGGTGGGGCGCCGGGCGGGTGCCACGGTACGTTTGTAGTGCGTCGAGCCGCATTGGGGCGTCGGGGGCATAGCCCTGAGATTGTGACGAGGAGGAGCTTTTGCTCTTGGAAATGAGCCAAAAAATTAGGGCTGCGGCGGCTACGATTCCTATGACTACCCAGAGTTCTTTAGGAATTGTGGCAATCGCCAAGACAATCGCGCCGACGACGACCGTTGCGGCTCCCCCTGAGTCGCCTTTTCTTCTTCGTGCCATATCCGTGCTCTGCGTTACTTATTTCTCAAACCGTCCCGCTCGGTTGCACCCATGTAAGTGAGCCGCTTTTCGAGTGTATTGCGAATGACCCGAGGATCCAAGGACTTGCGATGGTCCTGCGTCGGTCCGGTTTACAGGTTGCCTAAACCTGTTTTCTCAACATCGGGCGAAATAGTCGCGCTGGTTCAAACAGACGAGACGGTCGGCAACCGATTGCTGCTGGTGATGTCTCACTCGCGTGGGTGCTGCTAATTTGATGCTTCACCCCTGGCGTGACCGGATCAGTGATGCTGCGAGTGCTCTAAGATCCGCCACGATCTCGCCGAGGTCGCCGCGGCCGACCAGGGATATGGAATATCGTCCACGGCAACGTGATCGTATCAGCCCGGTCGTGCTCTGTACCTTCGATGCCATCGTTAGGCGACCCGTTTCACAGTTATTCCAACAGGACTCAATAAACTCTCAACCGTTACAGAGGGGCCGTCCATGTCGAAGCGACGTGAATCACTGGCAGACGTGCTTTTGGTGCTCCCGTGGTGGATCAGTGTGGTTGTCGCCGCAACCGTATATGCCTTGTTTGCGTTTGCTTTGCCTCACTATTTCGCAGGCGAGCAGAACATGGCCGGCATCGGCATGGTGTCGAAGAATAGTGCTGCACTCTTCGCAGGATTGTTTTTGCTCATCGGCCTGCTCAGCTTCATCCGAGCTCTCGTCATCAAGCGGAAGTTCAACGATCTCGCGTGCCTCGAACAGGTGCGGCAGCTTTCCTGGCGCCAGTTCGAATCGATCGTTGGCGAGGCATTCCGCCGCCGCGGCTATGTAGTCATCGAGAATGCAGTGGATGGCCAGGATGGCGGTATTGATCTGGTGCTCCGAAAGGACGGCGCGAAGTACTACGTACAATGCAAGCAGTGGAAACAAGCGAAAGTCGGCGTAAGGCCGATTCGGGAGCTCTACGGTGTGATCGCGGCCAGCGATGCTTCCGGTGGGTTCTTCGTTGTCTCGGGTGAGTATACGAATGAAGCGCGTGATTTTGCGCGCAAATCCGAAATTGAACTGATCGACGGTCCGGCACTAGCTGAAATGATCGCGCTGGCCCGCGAGCCAGAACCTTTCATGGACCCAACGAGACGCAGGCGGGAGTCTCCCACTGTGGATCCCGCTTGCGCGCTATGCGGAGGCGCTATGGTGTTAAGAAAGGCGACACGAGGGCCTCATGCTGGCCTCTCATTCTGGGGCTGCGGTTCGTATCCGCGATGTCGCGGGACGAAACCGGCGTGAGCACCCAGTGAACTGGTCAACGGGTCATGCCGGCTCGTGCATTACATAAAAGGTGTCTGCTGCGTCGCGATGTTCTCCAGCATTTCACTCCGGTCGTTAGAAATGTTGCGGCTGTCATTGACTCCCAGCGACTTGTGAGTAAGCTTTACAAGCGCCGGAATATCAGAAAAACATTTGCACCAGGGAGTGACCATGGGCGAACAGAAGAAAAGAGCGTTTCTAACCTCCACGCTGGCACTTGCTGCCGCAATCCTTGTTTCGCAGTCACCGGCCGGAGCTGCCGCTGATCCAAAGGCGCAGTTGACCCCGATCGTGGCGGAGCAGCCCCAAGCAAAAGATTTTGTCATCGAGCCCGCTTCAGGCACGGATTCCGTGATGACAGCGCACCGCTCGCATTCATCTCATCAGTCGCACTCGTCTCACGCATCCCACGAGTCGCACGCATCCCACAGCTCACACTCTTCGCATCAGTCATACGCGGGTTAATCGAGCACGGCCGGGAGTCAACTGTGCGTGGGACGGAGCCTGCATGCTGAGCATCGAGTTTGATCGAGCTATCTACCCTGTAGAGGTGCTTCAGCGGGCTGCTTTGAAGTTCACGGACGTATGTAGCTTCAACTTCCGGCTTGCCGAGGCCAAGATCGCTGTGGAGATCGCGCCTCTGAATGACTCATACGCCCTACGCGCGGACGATTTCGAAGGCAGGTACAGGAATGAGGTGCTAGATCAGCACCTCAGAGCGATAGTTGCCAAAGAAACGGAGAATGAGCGCAACTTGATTCTCGCTCACGCATTCTCCAACTCCAAATTGATCTCAGCCTAGATGGCTCTCGCGAAGCGATTCTCAGCTGTCGAAACATTTCGGGCTGTGGAGATGGCGGGGTACCGCCTATTGCCCCTCAGGTTCACCGCTCTCGATCAAGAGCGATATGTCATTTCAAACATGGTCGGAGAGTATCTGGTAGTCAAGCGCGACCAGCTCAACGACCTGATCCACCACCGGGTGCCGCAGGGCTCAGATCTGTACGATGAGTTCAAGAGCCGCCATTTCATACGAGATGCGGACTCTGATGTAGCCCTCGATCTGCTCGCGTTGAAGTACCGGACAAAGCTGGCGCGAGTGTCGCAGTTTACGTCGCTGCACATGTTTGTGGTGACGCTGCGTTGTGACTACACGTGCGCGTACTGCCAGGTCTCGCGGCAGACCGAGGACCGCTCTGCTTACGATATGAGCGACGACACTGCAGCCGCTGCGGTCGAAATGACATTTCGTAGCCCGGCGCCCGCGATCAAGATTGAGTTCCAGGGCGGCGAGCCGCTGCTGGCCTTCGATCGGATCAAGTCAGTCGTGGAAATGGCTGAGGCGCGCAACGTGCAGGAGAAGCGGAACCTGCAGTTCGTCATTGCTTCGAACCTGAGCTTGATTTCCGACGAGATCCTGGACTACTGCGATCGGCACGGCATCTATCTCAGTACGTCTCTTGATGGGCCGTCGAGTCTTCACGATCGCAATCGCCCAAAACCAGGGAAGAATGGGTACGAGCTGACAATCCGTGGGATCAAAAGAATTCAAGATCGGTTGGGCCGAGATCGCGTGTCGGCGCTGATGACGACGACCGAAAGAAGCCTCCCGTATGTCAAGGAAATCATCGACGAGTATGTGCGGCTGGGCTTCCGTAGCATTTTCCTCCGGCCACTGAGTCCCTACGGATTTGCTGTCACAACGGGCCAGGTCGATAAATACGACGCGGAGCGGTGGCTGTCTTTCTATCGAGAGGGGCTGAGCTACATCCTCGAGCTGAACAAGCATGGCTACTCGATCCGCGAGACTTATGCGGCGATCATTCTGAGAAAGATGCTGACGCCGCAGAACCCTGGCTATGTTGACCTTCAGTCACCGACAGGTCTGGGAATAAGCGCGATCGTCTATAACTACGACGGAGCGGTCTACGCAAGTGATGAGTCGCGAATGCTGGCAGAGATGGGCGATCAGTCGTTCCGACTCGGCCGGCTGGGCGTGAACTCATACGAAGAGATGATGCTGTCGACGACATTGCTTGACGCGCTGGAGGCGGGAGTGGCGGAAGGTGCGCCCCTGTGCTCCGAGTGCGCATTCGTGCCGTACTGTGGCGCGGATCCTGTCTATCACCATGCAACACAGCGCGACATGATGGGAAATAAGGCTCTCAGCGGGTACTGCGCACGCAATATGGCCATATTTCGACATCTGATTGCATTGATGGAGGACAGCCTGGCCGATAAGGCGATACTGCTTAGGTGGGCTTTCGATTGTTGACGCTCTCCGCAAAGCAGAACATTCCGCTGGGGTTGATGCGGCCGGAGCGCGTACGATCCTTTCGGGTCACAACCGATGCGGAGCTCCCGGCGGTGCTGCGAGAGAATGCGGCTCTGCTTCTGCCCGTTGATTGGGCTTCCATTCCAAAGGGTTTCGGTGTTGTTCTTGTCAGGCCTGATAGCCCATTCGCTTCGGATCACCAATGCGGCGCGCTGCTAATTGATCCGTCGCTGCTCTACTTGGGGGATGGCGATGTTATCCGGCTGACGCCCGATCTCCATATACGTGTGGTTTATCGGCGAAACGCGAGCACCAACAGCCTGCTGGTCACCGAGCGGTGCAATAGCCTTTGCTTGATGTGCTCTCAGCCGCCCAGGGACGTGGATGATTCTCACCTCGTCGATGAGCTGCTGGATGCCATTCCGCTATTTGATCCTGGTACTCGAGAGGTAGGAATCACCGGCGGTGAGCCAACCCTACTGGGCGCCAGGCTGTTTGACTTGGTGCGCTCTCTGAAGTCGAACCTCCCTCATACCGGCGTTCACATCCTTTCCAACGGAAGGAACTTCAAGCAGCTGAGCCTCGCGCAGGCGCTCGCAGCGTTGCATCATCCGGATTTGATGATCGGCATACCGCTCTACTCAGATATCGCGTCGTTGCACGACTATGTGGTGCAGGCCGACGGTGCCTTCGACGAGACCGTCCGCGGGATTCTCAACCTGAAACGGTGCGGCGTTCGCGTTGAGGTTCGGGTGGTCGTTCACGCAGCTACCTACGCGAGATTGCCGGCGCTTGCCCGATTTATCGCGCGCAATCTGCAGTTTGTGGACCAGGTGGCGCTCATGGGTCTGGAGATGACGGGCTTCACTAAGGCCAATCTATCCGAGTTGTGGATAGATCCGGTGGACTATCAAGCTGAGCTGGCCGATGCAGTACACACGTTACACGCTGCGCGCGTCAAAGCTCTCATCTACAACCATCAGCTCTGCTTGCTTGATCCCGAGATTCGGAGGTTCGCGGTTCGCAGCATCTCTGATTGGAAGAACGAGTATATGCCGGAGTGCGACGGGTGCGACTTGCGACAGGAGTGTGGGGGCTTCTTTAGCTCTGCGAAGCTCAAGTACAGTGCGCATATCAAACCGCAGAGGCGGCGGGATGATGCCCTTGCTGGTGGTCTGGCGTCCATAGAGAGCTTCACATAGGTCGCCGGGAGTCTCAGGTGCGTTTGCTGGGCACCGGTGTTTCGGATCGATTAGTAGGCGTGGAGGCCCCCAGGCGCTCAGAGAGGATGTGTGACAGAACAGAAGCAGCTCGAGATCACTCGCATCCAAGCGAAACAGGCCGTGCTCGTTGCTGTCATTACTGCTGCGTCCTCGATAGCGGTGACCCTCCTGGCGGAACGCTCCCTTGACCGAGTCCCGGACCCCGCCGCGCCGATCGCAGCACAAGCACCAAGAGACACGGGAAGTGCGCCGCTGATATTTGTGGCGTCCGTGGATCCGGGGAAGCGAGGAATTCCGTGGAGGAGTGTAGGCGCAAAGCGGGCGAGGAAATGCATGCGCGGCGAGGCAAGATCGTTGCTACCGGCAGCACTTGGGTAGCAATGGAATGGCGTGAGTTTGGGATAATGGTGATGTGCCACGATGAGGCGCACAGCGCAGCGGTGATTGTGGCTGGAAACGACAGCAAGACTAACGGTGATCTAGCAATCTCCCTGCGAGAAGCCGTGCTTTAACAATGAAACAGGTGGCTTTTCAGGGCGTGGCGCGAACAGCAGAGTAGCGCGCGGCGCAGCCGCTATATCGCTCCGTAACAAACAGAGAGTTGCGTAACACGGATGCAGAAGCACGATGCAACTTCCTACTTCGTTCCATCGGACAAGCTTGTGGAGCTCCGAAGGATCATCGAACTGTGGAAAGAGATGGGCTTTCTCGGTCGTATCTTCAAGATGCGCCTAGTGGTGGACGCCAATATAATTCTGCGAGATGTACGTTGGTTGGCAACTAAACGCAAGTCGCCGGTGGCTCGTACCGCGTTGCTGGAAGTTGTGGAGTCCGGCACGTTGGAGGTTTATGTGCCAAGCCAGCTGTATGAAGAGGTCGGTCGGCACATCGACCGATTCTCAGCTGAGGAAGATATCGACCGAAGTCGAATGCTGGAAGGCTGGGCCGCTTACCAAAAGCATCTGAACGTGCTGGATCCTGATGAGGACCGAATTCGGCCATATAGGGCTGGGGTAGATCCTGACGACGCTGTGTTTCTTGCTCTGGCGGAAGCCGTTGGCGCGAAAGGAGTTCTAAGTAACGATCGGCACATCTCTCAAATGGGCGGCAAGAGGATATCCATCGACTGCGTGTTCTCATTAAGAGATTACTCTCGCGCAGCGGCAATTGAGTGGAATATAAAGGTTGGGGGAATCACGCTGGGCTTGCTCGGCTTCCACGTGATCGGCCAGATAATTTCTGGAGTTAAAAATCTGGGTCAATCGATCGCTAGAGCGCCAGATTGGGTGAAGGCTTCGATCGTCATGGGTGCAATCCTTCTCATGTTGCACCCCGGCGCCCGAAAGAAAATCAGCTCAGGTCTAGAGCTCGCCTTCGGTGCTTTGCGTTCCTCTGCGCCCCCAATCTTTAGCATGATTATGGATGCCGCAGCACACGCTCATCGAGAGGCGGGTATTGCGCAAGAGAGTTTGGACAAGGTTTTTAAGCAGCTGGGGGAGGGGCCAATGAGCGCCACCAGCGAAATGGTGGAAGTCTCGCGCGCAGGATTTCCACCGAATTGAATCACAGTCGACTCATGGCAGTTAGCGCGGATTCGGAAAAGAATTCCTCTCTGACGCGGCCGGAACTCCTCAACGTACGCCTTGATTGATGCGTCAAATGGCGTACGTAAGTGCCCCATCCAGTTCGCGCACATGAGCTTCCTCGAATAGCCGTTGCACTAGGGCCAATCGGACGTCGTCGCCTAGTTTGGGAAACCAGGATTTAACTTTATTCGCGAGCCCCTTGCGCCTGGTCGGGCGAGCTTTCTCCTTGGTCAGGAGAGATATCAATCGCCCGAAATTATCCTGCTCGGGTTCCGGAGGGATCGCCGCTCTGGGGAATGCTGACCTCAGTGAGTTTGCTCGACGACACCTATGCCCGAGTTCGACGAGATGTCGAATCAATGGATCGAAGCCAGTGTCCTTAGAGAGCACCGTGCAGTCGGAAGTAGGTCGATGGGTCAGCTCTAGCCCGAGATAATACGCAATATGGAAGTCGAGTGCGTTCGGTCCGTTGCCTGAAATCCTGATCCATGCGAGCCGTGTCCCTAGTGGCTGTGCCTGTATGACCAACTCATCCGGCAGCTTCGTCTGCGCCGCGCCGTAGAACACTAGCACGCGAACATCGCCGGGAAGTGCGGAGAGATGGAACTTCTGAACATTCTCCAGATCGATCAGGAGGACTCGATCACCCATTGCTGTGCAACTCCAGATTTCATTTCAGTTGTCGCTTGTTTGTTTTGGTCTAACGATTAGGAAGCAGGAAGGCGGGATGGTTTGCCTTGCTCTCCATGCTATCACGGTGTGCTCGCCGTCAAGCAAAGCCCGGCGGGCTTTCGCCGCATAAACGGCCGCCTCCCCGCGGACGCGGGTCCCCTCCATTTATTCGACGGTCCCGCCGGTCTTCGCTTGACCGCTCCGCGCGCCGTGATCGGGAGAGCGCATCGGCAAACCCGCCGATGCCAATGGAGATGCCATCATGTTCCCGGTCAACGAAGTTCTTCAGGGTGATTGCACTCGCGTACTGCGGCGGTTGCCGGATTCTTTCGTCGATCTCGTGGTAACCGATCCGCCCTACGGTGTCCGCTATCAAGACAGCAAAGGTCGGACGATTGCGAACGACGATGATCCGAATCGCATTCTGGGTGCATTTACAGATCTGTACCGAGTTCTGAAGCCCAACAGCATCTGCATCTCCTTCTACGGTTGGGGCCAGGTGGATGCATTCTTCCGAGCCTGGCGCCGCGCTGGGTTTCGGCCGATCGGTCACATCGTTTGGGCCAAGGACTACGCGTCGCGCACACGCTATCTCCACTACCGCCATGAACAGGCGTACGTGCTGGCCAAGGGATCCCCAAAGGTGCCGGGGCAGCCAATTGATGACATCCAGCCCTGGGTGTACTCGGGCAATCAGGATCATCCGACGCAGAAGGCGGTGAAGATTCTGACGCCGCTCATCGAAGCCTTCTCGCAGCCTGGGCAACTGGTCCTCGATCCCTTCGCTGGCTCCGGTAGCACCCTAGTGGCCGCTGCCTTGAATGGTCGACGCTACCTTGGCGTTGAGCTGGAGCGCGATTACTGCCGCGTAGCCCGCGAGCGGCTTGCGAATGTGCAACGTCGGTTGTCTCACTCCCAAGGAGTGACGGCGGCACTTGGGCACGACAACCGGGAACTACCACCGCTCGAGGTTGATGCTTTTATCCGGTGGCTGCGCGGGCAAGGCCAAGAGGGCGTCGCTCGATTCGTCGAACGTGCACGCGCGGAGTATGGCTTGTGACGGATAGGTGGCTATCCCAAACGGTCGCGTGCCGTCGCAAGTTGTCGCGCGACCGTTTTATATGTTGGCGTCGTCTTCACCATCCACGTCTCTGCCGGCAGATCAGATTGCGTGCTCCAGGCGAGTCGTCTCGCGCGCTGCTTCGATAGTCTTCCGACGCCGTGACGAATAAGGACGGTGAGATCGGGTGAGCTTGTGGGAAAGCGAGACAGAGCCGCCTGCGGACGGCTTCCTGCCGCCGCCCAGCCCACAACTGGACCCGTAGAGATGGGCATCGCCTGGACAGCGCCCGTCGGCCACGATGCGAGAACGAGTCCGCAGCTGTCTTCGTGACTGGGCAGGGTCTCTCCCTCGCGCGAGCGGCTCCTAGTGTGGCCGGTGATGCAGGCATCCGGCGGGGTGGTGGGCCAAGATCGAGAGGAGCGTTCTGGGTGATCGATACACAGGCGTCGCGTCGTCTGCATTTGGATGCAAGACAGTACGCCCACTAACGGCCGAGCACACCCGGCGATATATTCGAGACCTCATGCGCACCGAAGTCTCAGTCTCACCATAAAGCACACGCGCCCGAGGCCAAAGATCACTGACCTCAATAAAAATAGCAAATATCGCCAACGGTCGAACTCTTCCTCCTCGAACTGCCACGCACTCCGCTGGAATCAGTGACTGCGAATGTTTGAGTTTCGATCAACAAAGCGGCCAATTGCAGGATTGGCCTGCGGCTGCTTTTGTTTACACTCTGGTGCATGGGAATCACGCACGTCATCGCTGCTCGCGTCTCCCCGGAGTCGAAAGCCCGGTTCCGCAGCCTTGCGGAACAGCAGCAGATGACCGAGTCGGCGTTGCTGAAACGGCTCGTCGATATGGCCGTACACACCGGCGGCGTGAACGATGCCGATGTTCTGAAGTCGCCAGAGCGACGCCTGCGAGGCGCTCGGCT
Organism: Peristeroidobacter agariperforans; assembly: GCF_004138335.1. Classification (GTDB taxonomy): domain Bacteria; phylum Pseudomonadota; class Gammaproteobacteria; order Steroidobacterales; family Steroidobacteraceae; genus Steroidobacter; species Steroidobacter agariperforans. Next base: position 2,498,010 of record NZ_RYFW01000001.1, read on the forward strand.
GTGTGTCCGACTGCACCCGGACGATCAGTTGTTACTGGCAGAAAGGGCAGCAGCTCGGCAGATGCCGGCGGCTACGTACGTCTCCGTCCTGGTGCGCGCCCATCTGCGGACGCTGTCGCCGCTTCCCAAGGCGGAGCTGATGGAGCTCAAGCGCTCTGTCGCCGAGCTCAGTGCGATCGGTAGAAACCTCAACCAGCTGGCTCGTCTGGCACACCAGCGACCGGGCTCGGTCTCCCCCGGCGGGCAGGTTGTGCAAATGATGCTCAAGGTATGCGAAGCGATGCGCGCTCACATCAAGGGGCTGATCAAAGCCAACACCAGGAGTTGGGAGGCAGGCCATGCGAACGATCAGACTTGAGGCCGGTCGGCCGATCCTCGACATCATCAGCTATGGCCGTGCAGGTCCGGGCGCTCGGATTGCGCTGACGCCCGCTCAGATCGCACAGATCCACCGGACGGTCTCGCGAGCGCCCGAAGTGGTGGTCAAGGTCACGGGCGGTGGGGGTTCGACCACGGGTCGAGGCGTCAATGCTCACTTCAGCTACATTGGCAGGCGAGGCGAGCTGGAGATCGAGACCGACGACGGCCAGCGCTTGACCGGTCGGGGAGTAGGTCGGCATCTGGTCGACGATTGGGACTTGGATCTAGAGGAGGATCGCAAGCGGCTCGACCTGTTCGCGATGAATCGGCGAAAGCCGCCGAAGCTTGTTCACAGGCTGATCTTCTCCATGCCGGCGGGCACGCCGCCACAGAAGGTACTAGCAGCCGTCCGCGACTTCGCTCGTGAGGAGTTTGGACTCAAACATCGATACGCGATGGTGTTGCATACGGATGAGCCGCACCCGCATGTGCATGTGGTCGTAAAAGCGCTCGGCGAAGATGGCGTACGGCTCAATATTCGCAAGGCGACTCTGCGACATTGGAGGCAGGAGTTTGCATGTCAGCTTCGAGCGCATGGCGTTGAGGCGAACGCCACGGAACGACATGTTCGTGGGCAAAGTCGGACGCCGAAGTTGGACTCCATTTTCAGAGCAGCTCAGAGGGGCGAGTCGTCGCACATGGCCGCGCGACTGGGCGATGTCGTGCGCGAGCTGAAAGCAGGATCCCTAGATAGATCCGGTGCCGCTCAGCTCCAGCGATCCAGAATTGAAGTCCTGCGCGGATGGAAAACCGTGCGGAATCTTTTGGTCGTCGAGGGGCAGCATCAGCTTGCCAACGATGTTGCGCGATTCGTCAACCAAATGCCGCCCGCGCGCACTGAGAAGGAGAGGTTGGCGCATGAGCTAATGGCGCTAGTGGGTCAGCAGCGTGAGAAGGATAGATCGCTCCTTCGCTAGGTGAGAGCTTCAAGGCGAACGTGGATGTTCCGATCATCGAGGATTAGGCTAAATTTATGTCCGCAGGAATGGCGATGCGGGGCCGCTATCGGCCCGAGGCGGGCGTTCGCTCTCGCAAGAGGCAAGTCGTTCGTCCCTAGTTGGGTGATGACAGCCGCGCCTAGCATGAGTAGCATCGCCACCCAGGAAACCTCAAGGCGAAAGCTCGAATTGACTTGCTCGGGCAAAGAAAGATCTATCCCTGAGATTTTCGCCGTGCGACAAGATCCTTATCGAATGACGGAGCAGCTGCACTTGCCCGGATCTTCAGCATCGTCCAAACGTGCGAAGCACGAGTCACTGGTCCAACAGCTCATTTCAGGGCTCGAGAGCCGCAGAGTCTCGACGACGCGGATGCGTGAACTGTTCTGCGTCATGCTGCTGCTTGAGTGGGCAAGTGAGAAGCGGGAAGCACTGGACCTCCACCCAACGGCGCACAATGGAGAACCTGAGAGAGCGGATCTCGCCACCGCTCTCTTCTCGAATCTTGACCCCCAGAACTGGTACGGCCCGGAGTCATTGAGGCCGCAACTGGAGAAACTCGGTGTAATGCTGTCTCGGGCCGCCCAGGCATCGGGTTCGCGCCATGCGGGCGCACTTAAGATTCTCGGAGAAGCCGTGTCTAGCGTGGCCCGCCTGCGAGCGGCTGACGTCGAATACGTCAGTTATTCATTCACTCCTCACGAGGATGAGAAAGCCACGCCTTCCCGACTTCTTCAGCTGTTCGACGCCGTCGGCGCTGAGCTGGGGAATAGAGGGCGGCAGTTCTTCACTCCACGAGAATGGGTGCGCAAACTGGTTCGTGACGTTTCAGGGCCGAACTGCGCCATCCGGGGCGCCGACACATCGATGAGCACGGAGCTCTTCCTGGCACGCGTCGCCGAGCACATGGCATCTGTTGTGATCGACGGGAAGAATCAGGAGCGCGATCTTCCCTACGATGCTCGTCTCAACAATCACGAGTTCCTGGTCGGGCTGACGCGCTACGTCCTCAGCGAGGACGACGATGAAGCAGACTCCGGTCTGGCAACGAAGCCATTCGAGTTCGTGCTAACCAATCCCCCGTTTGGGCGCACAATGGCGCGAGCTATTCGCCAGCGCAGCGGCGGCGATGCCACGAGCGTCAGCGCGCCGGAAGCTTTTTTCCTCGAAAGCATCGTGAAAACACTGCGCCCTGGCAGCCGCGCCGCGATCATCGTGCCGGCGGGCTTTCTTACGCGCGAATCCGCTGCGCCGCTCCGGCGCTGGCTTATCGAACGAGGGATTCTCGACACAGTCATTCTGCTACCGCTGGGAATATTTCCTGAGGCTCCGAAGGTCCGGGCGGCGATTCTCAGCCTCGCTTATCACGGAGCGGAGGGTGCGATTCAGATCATCGATGCCTCGGCGCTGGACAGCGCCCGCGAGCCCGCCGTGCGATTTGAAAGAGCCGCGGAGCCTCAGGTGATCAGCCACCTTTTTCACACTCGCGTCGAGGGCGTGGGCGATGGCGTCCCCTGCGAATTCGAATTTCTCGACCGGACGCAGCTCTCCGCCAAGCGATGGAAGATCGAGCTGAGCCGGCAGGCGCTCAAGCGGCCGAGTTGGCTCGACACAGAGCTCGGCAAGCTGCTGGGCGCGCAGCAGCGTATCGTTCTGCTCGAACGACATGCGTGCTTGCGCGTCGGGCTCTACGTGAAGAACAAGTGTCTTGAGTCGGGAGCCCGGCCCGCAGAGTCGATCGGGTATCTGCGAATCTCGGATTACGGCAATTGTCAGATGAAAGAGCCGACGCTCTGGTTTCTGCCCGACAAGGTGAAAGGTTCTGCCGAGTGTCTTTTGGAAGCGGGCGATGTGCTGGTATCGCGCTCCGGCACGATCGGCAAAGCGGTCGTATTCAACATGCTCGAGCAACCTGCGATCGCCTGCATCGGGATCTATGTGGTCAGAACGGATCCGTCGACACTGGACCCAGATTTTCTAGTCGCCTATATCCACTCGGCGTCGTGCCAGCAGCTGCTCCAGATGAGAGCGCAGCGAAGCGTGTATCCGAATCTGAGGAAGGAGAACGTTCTGTCACTCCAAATGCCGTTGCCCTCGCTGAAGGTTCAAAGAAGTGTTGCAGCCGAGGCACGCAAGACCGGCGAGGATCTTCTCGCCTGCCTGGCAAGGGCGCTGGGCACTTCACTGCGAACCGAGCGGACAGGAAGCTGAATCCATGGCACGGAAGCGAACAACCGCTCCGGATGCGGCGGGCGATCTGATCCCTGCCCTTCGCCAGGGGAACACCACGGCAAGGCGTGCGGTCCAGATACTGACTCGCCTGAAACTCGGCTATATAACGCCGACGGCTGCTCAGAAGAAGAAGATCGTGATCGCGTTCGCTAAGCGCGGATGCGTCGTCTATGGCAAGGCGTATGACGTCGTGAGGATTCGCGATGCAGTGAAGGTCGATCTCGACGATCAGGAGTCGATCGAACGGGAGCTCGACTCGCTGATCCTCTACGAGATCAAATCAACGAATAGGAGGTCAATCGGGGCGGACTTCAACAAGTACTTCTTCGCGCTCACGACGGCGGAGCTGCTCGTTGCGCAGAGTCTCAAGAAGCAGTTCCGATTCGTGTTCGTCAATGTGATCAGTGGGCAGCACAGAGAACTGACGCTGCAAGAGGTATTGGCTAAGGCGAGGGGTTTTTATCCCCAATGGAGTATTCTTTTCTAGATGCCCGACTGCAATCCCGCGTCCGCTCAAGGAATGTCCAACCGCCTGAGATACTCGGCTTAAAGGTAGCTCGCGCAAAGCGGCTCGAGATTTCTGTCTCTTGCGGTTCCACCGTTTGGGAGCGGTAACCATGAACGATTTGAAATGCCTGTCGAATCGCCACCTGCTCAAACTGTACGCCGAGCTTATGGCGGAGATGCGGAGACGCGATCTCGTCCGGTCGTCAAACGGTCCTGGCGCAGACATCGCAGAGGGACTTGTCGCAAAGGCTCTGTCGTTGACGCTCAACACGGCCTCTACCGCAGGCTACGACGGTGTTGATCCTCAGGGGCGTAAGATTGAAGTCAAGTGTCGGCGCATAACCCCGCACAATGGATCGCGACAGTTGAGCGCGATACGCAATCTGGAAAGCGCGCATTTCGATTTCTTAGCCGGCGTCCTGTTCAATGAGGACTTCTCGGTGATGCGCGCAGCACTGATACCTTTTGAAGTGGTGAAAGAGCACGCAGTATTCGTGAAGCACACGAATGGCTGGAAATTCGTTCTCCGTGACAGCGTATGGAGGCTTGCGGGCGTGGAAGACATCTCCGAACGCCTGCGCCAGGTACAGCACTGAGTCGCCGAGGGCTACGCAGAGTTCCGCGCGCATCGGGGCCGGGGCCTCGGGGAAGACTTTCAGGTCCGACTTCTTCGATCGCGACTGCCACGCTATGTCCGCTGCTGGCCGGGCCGGAAGCGGAAGTGACGTTGATCGCTAGAACTTGGAGTTTATGCAGACCTGCGGGAGCAGCAACCACTTACGCCCGGCTTTTGTTGCATGTTCCTGCGTTGTGCCAACTGACGCTGATTGTCTGGACTCCAACGCGCGATCGGAATAGTGTCATCCCGCGGCCAGTGATCCGCCCGAGGGCGGCCCCCGTCGGTGCTACCAACACCAACGAGGGCCTAACCACAACGCCTACCAAGAGGCAGTTATGGCTTCCTTCATTATGGCGCACCCGGCGCTTGCGCGGGTATGTGCGCGTGTACCTAACAGAACAAACGGCTTCGCCGTGCTCCACCGAACTTCATCAGGCGGGGCGCGGCCATGAATCAGTGGCGAGAATGCGTTCGAAAGTACTCGCTAGTAGCTTCCAACAATCGTTCCGACCAGCCCAGTTCATGCAGTAGCGCGCCCCGCACAAGGTACGCGCCATGACTCGCGCCAGCCGCGAAGACATGGTCGTCCTCAGCATGGGCCTCAACGCGCTGCTGGCGAGCGTGCGGCAGACCGAGGCATGGTGCCGATCCCAGGGTGACATGGCATTACTCCGTCGCACCCGCCTGCTGATACACGCGATCCTTCTAACCCGTAGCAAGTTCTTCCCAAGCTCAAGCGCCGGCGAAGCGAACGACGACGTCGCCGAAGCGCTCTTCGCCGCCGACGGCCTTCGCGACGCGGCTCAGCAATGTCACGAAGGACAGGCGGCTCTCCACGAACGCCTGATCGGCGGCGCAGAAGCCATCGAGCGGTTGTGCAGTTCACCGCTCCGCAAGAGGTAACAACTCATGGCGGAGAAGGAAACATACGAAGCACTTCCCGCCGGCCGCTCTCTCGAAGAACTCATCGAAGCGGAACGCGCCAACCTCATGCAGATTCAAGGGATGGCGAGGGTTCTGTACGACGTCTTGCTGTATTCCGATGACGATGATGGAACAATGCACGCCGACGTGGCCCAGGTCATCGCGAGGCTGATCGCAGAGTCAGTCGATGCGCTCGAGAAGATCGTCAGGCGCTTTAAGGCTGGCGAGTTCGGCCCGCCACCGAGCAAGGGATCGGGCGGCGCGGACTCCGGAAGTTTGACGTAGAGCGGGCAGGGCGCGCACGTGAGCGACACGCAACCCGCATCACCGAAGTCGCCGCAGATCAAGAAAGAAAGTCGTGCTTATTTCGCCGCGCTCGGAAAGCGCGTCACGCAGCTGCGCAAGTCACGAGGTATGACGCAAGCGGAGCTGGCACGCGCGCTCGGTGTGTCTCAGCAGGCGGTGTTCGCTTACGAAATCGGGGACAGGCGGATTTCCGTCCTCATCCTTCAACGGCTCGCGAGGCTGTTCCGCCTAAACATCGACCAGTTCCTCGGCTTCGCGCCAGAGCCAGTGCACAAGCGACGGCTTTCGCCGAGAGCGATGCGCCACGCGGAGCGCCTCCAGGCGCTGTCCAAAACGCAGCAGCGCTTCGTCGTCCGGATCCTCGATGTGCTCGAGGAGCAGAATAAGAACAGAGGCAACGCCAGCAGGGCGCCACAGGCGCGGAACTGAGCTGACGGGTGCCAGTTGCGCAGGTCGCGACGGAAACGCCGAACACCCGCCGGGACTCCGACCAGAATTCTCCGGCACCCCGGCAACTAGCTGAGAATAATCTTGGATGTTTTGAGCGGTCGGGGTGACTCCATATGTGCTCTATCTGCGATCGCCCGGCGGGTCAGATTCAAGTAGAGGGTTACGTCAGGAGTCGGACACTTCGCTTGCCGAGAGCGGAGTCGCGGGCAATGTTTCTGAGGGGCATTATGTGGCCGAAAGTGCGTCTCGGCCAGCCTCAAACGTGCGCCGTGTTTAGCTCGGCTTCCTCGGGCTCCATCCAGCCAAGGCGTTCGATCTGCGGCCAGTGCAAGCCCACAACGCCGATTGGCATACATGTCGGGGCGGCGGTGGCGAATGCGCACTCGAGGAGTTCCTCGCCATATCGGAGCGCCACTTCCTAGGTCGACATCTCCCACGATTCCGCCTATCTTGCTAGCCAGATCAATAAGCTTGCACTGGCGGATTCGTCAGAATCGTCGCAATGACAAACAAGAAGATGTGGATGGCTAGGGGTGATGGCGGTCGCCTCTACGATGCATTTCAGGACCGCGGAATTATCGCGATAGGCTGGGCGGAGCTAATAAATGCGCAACCCGGAATGTCCAGGAAGGAGCTGGCAGAAATCTACGCGCGAGTCCGGCCGGACTTAAAGCAGGGCACAATCATTTCGGGCGCCTCTCAGGTGTGGCGCTTCATAAATGAAATCACGATCGACGACTTCTGCATAACGTACGACCCAACGGCTCGCAAATACGCGATCGGCAAAGTCACAGGCGACTTCGTTGCTAAGTTGGATCCGCAAGATCGCGGGGTTGCATTGCTTCGCAAGGTCAAGTGGCTAGGCGAGGTTGATCGCGACGATCTAAGTACGCAGACGAAGAACTCCCTCCGGTCGACGCTTACCCTGTTTCAAGTCCCGAGTTCCGCGACCAATGAGGTGTTAGCCGTTCTCAAACGTGGCCCCGCTTAGGCGTAAGTCTTGGAGTCAACGGTAATCAACGAGGAAGTGAAGACGACGAGGCGGTCGTATACCAGCGACCTTCTCGAAGAGACGGAAGCGCGAGCATATGACCAGCTGATTCTGACTCGAAACAGCTCGTGCCGCTGAAGCGCGTATACTGACCGGCCTAGAGGACGATGGCTTCGGCTTGCCAATTAGTCAGCACCCAGATCCGGCATGACCATTTCGAGGGAAGAGGCATCGCTGAGAGATCGCGGATAGAGGTCCTGCCACTGTTGAATTTGCTGGACCGGGAGAATCCCGGAGCGTTGGGAAGTGGTTGTGGAATCATTCGGTTGAGGACCGGGTCATCGACCACCGCAGGCGGCGAGACGAAGCAAATGCGGTTCGAGTGGACTAACTCATCGCGACCACCAATTAGTCCGCGTTAAGGATCGAGCATTGAGCAACTCGCTCGCGATCGCCGGCAGCTTAGTGAGCGCATCCTGTGATTATCTTCGGCAACCTCGCGGATCTAACGGTTGCGCTCATCCGCCCGGCTCTGCAGAGATGAACATCACTCCATGCTTCCATATGCCGATGTGCGCTGTCATTGTCATGCTGATCTGTCGCATACAAGTCTCCTTGTTAGTAGATAAGAAGTTTTATATTCTGCCTGGATGCGTAAGGTCCTCATGGCATGGATCGGGAAGACCGACCTCCGGGCTCCCGCCGAGGGCGAGCTCGTGGGATTGGGTCCGATCGCGCAAGCCATCGAGCAGCGGCCCTTCGACGAGGCCTTCCTGCTCTCCGACTACGAATACGAGCTGGTCCAGCCCTACTTGAGGTGGCTGCGTGGGCGGTCATCGGTGCGTATCGAGGCGCTCGCGGAAAAACTCTCGGGGCCGACGCAGTTTGGCGAGATCTACGAAGCCGCTGTCCGCGGCATCGAGCACGCCCTCGGTGAGCGGCGTGGCAAGACCGAGCTTGCGATGCATCTGAGCCCTGGCACGCCCGCGATGGCAGCGGTGTGGATTATCCTTGGCAAGACGCGCTTCCCCGCTGAGCTAATTGAGTCGTCGCGAGAACACGGCGTGCGCACCGCCTCGGTGCCCTTCGATCTCTCCGCGGAGTTTTTGCCCGACCTACTGCGCGCGCCGGACGAACGCTTGCGCAAAATAAGCGGCGCTGAACCTCCGGAAACCCCCGAGTTTGTCGATGTCATTCACAAGAGCCGCGTCATGGCTCGGTTGGTCGAGCGCGCCCGGCGCGTTGCCATCCGCAACGTCCCGGTACTGATTGAAGGCGAGTCGGGGACGGGCAAGGAGATGCTCGCGCGCGCCATTCACCGCGCAAGCCCACGCCGGGACCGGACCTTCATCGCCGTGAACTGCGGGGCGATCCCGGCTGATCTCGTAGAGTCCGAGCTGTTCGGCCACGAGAAGGGGGCGTTCACGGGAGCCGTCCAACAGCGCAAGGGGCACTTCGAGGCGGCGGATGGCGGCACACTCTTCCTCGACGAGCTGGGCGAACTTCCAGGGCCCGCCCAGGTGAAGCTGCTGCGCGCCATTCAAGAGGGCGAGGTCGTACGGCTGGGTTCCAGTAAGTCCACCAAGGTGGACGTTCGGATCGTTGCCGCCACGAACCGCACGCTCACCGAAGAGATTGCCTCCGGTCGCTTCCGCGAGGACCTCTTCTATCGGCTTGCCGTCGCCGTCCTGCAGATCCCACCACTTCGAGAGAGGTCGGGTGACCTCGGTGTGCTGATCGACCATCTATTAGGGCAGGTGAACCTGGAGTTGGGTGCCGAACCTGGTTTCAAGGAGAAGAAGCTTTCTGCTGGCGCAAGGAACCTTCTTTTGTCCCATCCTTGGCCGGGCAACGTTCGCGAGCTCTTAAACACCCTGCGGCGAGCGGCCATCTGGAGTGACGCGGCCGTGATCTCCTCAGAAGATGTGCGCGAAGCACTCCTCCCGGTGAGCCCTTCAGCGTCGAAGCAGGAAGTCCTCGGGCGCCCACTCGGCGGAGGTCTCAACCTCCCGGATCTCTTGAAAGAAGTGGCACGCCATTACCTCGGGCGAGCAATCGACGAAGCGCACGGTAACAAGACGAAGGCCGCGGAGCTCGTGGGGCTGCCCAGCTACCAGACCCTCTCAAACTGGCTCGCCAAGTACGAGGTGCAGAGCTGATGGCACGAACCTTGAAATGGACTTCGGCATGCTCGCCAACGTCACTAAGGAGAACGTACCGCACATGAAGTCCGAGAACTTCGAGTTCCTCCGGGCGGGCCGTGCGGTTCTGGCTGACCTCGCAGGTTTTGCCGAGCGCTACGCGCACGAAGACCCCGCAAGCTCGCTGATCAAGCAGCGCAGCTTCGTCGAGCATGCAGTGGCGGAGATCTACGTTCGCTATCGGCTGCGCCCACCGTTCTCCGACAACCTCAACGATTTGATGAATGAGACCTCATTCCGCCAGGCCGTTCCCGAGGTTGTCCAGAACAAACTCCATGCAGTGCGCAAGGCGGGGAACCACGCCGCTCATCCTCGGCGGCCGATTACGAGTCAGCTCTCGCTCGAGTGCCTCGCGCAGCTGTTCGATATCGCGCGCTGGTTTCATGTGCAGATCGACGGTGGCAAGCTCGACGCTGTTCCCAAGTTCGTTGCTCCACCGCCGGAAGCTGCGAGCACCGTTAAGGCGCGGGATGCTCTCGAGAAGCTTCGCCTTGCAGAGGCGAAGTACGAGTCGGTGCTCGCCGCGCTGGACGCCGAGACCAAAAAGCGTCTCGATGCCGAACGTGCAGCGACGGAGCACGCCACCGAACTCGAAAAGTTGAAGAACGAAGGCCAGAAGGTCGCTTCGTTCCTCCACTTCAACGAGGAACTCACGCGACGCCGTCTCATCGACCAACAGCTCCTCGCGGCGGGCTGGAATGTCGGTGCGCTCGGTGCGAACACCGAGCAGGTTAAGCAAGAGATGAAGCTCAAGGGGCTACCCACGCCCACCGGTGACGGCTTCGCCGATTACGTGCTCTACGGCGACGACGGCAAACCGCTAGCGGTCATCGAGGCGAAGAAGACCGCCAAAGATGCGCGCCAAGGCGGCGAGCAGGCCCGCCAGTATGCCGACGCCCTCGAGAGAGAAACCGGCATGCGCCCGGTCATCTTCTTTACTAACGGCGTTGACATTTTCTTGTGGGACGACGCGCAGAAGGATCCGTACCGCAAGGTCTACGGCTTCTACTCAAAGGACAGTCTTGAGTACCTCGTCCATCAGCGGCACGGTAAGAAGGTCCTTGCCCACGTTGAGCCGAACCTCGCCATTGCGAACCGCATGTATCAGCTCGAAGCGGTGAAGCGCGTCACCGAGCGATTCGAGCGCAACTTTCGCAAGGCGCTCGTCGTGCAAGCCACTGGCACTGGCAAGACGCGCGTCGCCATCTCGCTGTGTGACGTGCTGATGCGCGCGGGTTGGGTTAAGCGGATCCTCTTCCTCTGCGATCGCAAGGAGCTGCGTCGCCAGGCTGACCGCGTCTTCAAAGAGTTCTTGCCGGGCGAACCGCGCGTGATCGTTGACGCTTCGACCGCCAACGATCGCGACAAGCGCATCTACCTCGCGACGTACCCGGCAATGATGAAAGCCTACGAGGCCTTCGACGTCGGCTTCTTCGATCTGATCATCGCCGACGAGTCCCACCGCAGCATCTACAAGAAGTTCCGCTCGCTCTTCCAGTACTTCGATGCACTCGAGGTCGGCCTCACTGCGACGCCGGTGAAGTTCATCGAACGTAACACCTACGACCTGTTCGCCTGTGAGAACGGTGACCCGACGTCAGCATTCGACTTCCAGCAGGCGATCGAATCCAAGCCGCCCCACCTCGTGCCATTCCGCGTGATGCAGGTGAGCACCAAGTTCTCGCGCGACGGCTTCCGCTACTCACAGATGAGCGAGGCGCAGCGCGCAGAGCTCGAAGACCAGGACCCGCAAGCGCAGTCCGTCGACTACGACAGTGGAGACCTCGACAAGTACTTCTTCAACAAGGACACCACGCGCGCCATCTGGCGGTCGCTGATGGAGGGCGGCCTCCGCGAGGCGACGGGCCAGCATGTCGGCAAAACCATTGTCTTCGCGCGCAACCACCTGCATGCGGTGCACCTCGCCGAGGTTTTCAGTGAGCTATATCCGCAGTACGGCTCGACCTTCTGCCGCGTCATCGACAACCAGGAGCCCAAGGCCGATCAGCTCATCGACGACTTCAAGAATGTCGAGAGCGAGCTGACCATCGCCATCTCGGTCGACATGCTCGACACCGGCATCGACGTGCCCGAGGTGGTGAACCTCGTCTTCGCCAAGCCGATCAAGTCGTATGTGAAGTTCTGGCAGATGATCGGCCGTGGCACACGCCTGCGCAAAGACCTATTCGGGCCGGGCAAAGACAAGACAGAGTTCCTCATTTTCGACCACTGGCAGAATTTCTGGTTCTTTGACGAAAAGTACAAGGAGGCGCAGCCAGCCCCGCAGAAGTCGCTGCTCCAGCACCTCTTCGAGGCACGTGTGGAGCTGCTCCAGACGGCTATTGACAAGATGGACGAGGCCGCCATCGGGATTGCCCAACAGCAAGTGCTCGGCGACATCCGCGCGGTGCGAGACACGAACGCAATCGACGCGCGAGACAAGTGGAAAGAGCTGGAACAGCTCGCGGACGCTGATCGCATCCACCACTTCGCCGCTGCCACCAAGGCCGACCTGCTATCGATCGTCGCCCCACTACAATATCTCCGCAGCATCCGCGGCGACGAGGACGCGTACCGCTTCGACCTATTGATGACGCGCCTCCAAGTGGAGCTGCTCAAAGGCGGACCGAGCGCGCCCAAGGTGCAGGACCTGAAAGGTCGTGTCGAAGAGGCCGTGGAGCTACTAAGTAAGAACCTGCAGCCAGTGAAAGCTAAGGCCGACGCCATCAAACAGGTTCGCAGCAAGGACTTCTGGTCGAGCGTGGAGGTCAACCACCTCGAAGGCCTCAGGAGGGAGCTTCGCTCGGTGATGAAGTACCAGCAGCTTCCTACCACCACGCGCGTGGCGCCGCAGGTCTTCGACGTGACTGACGATGGCCACATCGCGGAGGCATATATCCCGCGCCTTGAGGGGCTCGACCTCGTCGAATACCGCTCGCGCGTCGAGCGTGTGCTTAAGGAGCACTTTTCGAACAACGTCATCTTGCAGCACATTCGCGAAGGCAAGCCCGTGCAGGAGCGCGAGCTCGAAGAGCTGGCCAAGCTAGTGTTGCAGATCGACGATAAGGCCAACGTTAAGCACCTAGCTGGGCACGACCCGGAAACACGGCGGTCGCTGCTCACGGTCTTTCGTGGATTGGTGGGGCTCGCTGCGGCGGCGGTGGAGCAGGCATTCACGGACTTCGTTCACAAGCACCCGCGGCTATCCTCGCAGCAGCTGCGGTTTCTGCAGGTCTTGCAGAACTACATTGCACAGAACGGCGGCATCGAGCTTGAGCGTCTGTACGAGCCCCCGTTCACGACCCTCCACGCAGAAAGCATGGACGGTATCTTCACTAATCCTGGAGACGTCGATGAGCTTCTTGCCATCCTGAGCGTCTTCGAACCCCAGCGGGCGACCTCGAGGGACTTCCCGCCCGCGAGTCAAGCACTATGAGCACACTGACGACACAACAGAAAGGCGATATCGACAAGCTCTGGACCGAGTTCTGGACCGGCGGCATAACCAATCCCCTCACAGTCATTGAGCAGATCTCATTTCTTATGTTCGCGCGGCTGCTCGACGTCATGGAGACAACCGGCGAGCGGCGCGCTGCACGCACAAAGAAGCCATTCAGGGGTCGGTTCAATGGCCCGAACGACCCGCGTCGCTGGAAGAACTTCAAGCAGAAGGACGCGGGCGAGCTCCTGCGCGTGGTGCGCGACGAGGTGTTCCCACACTTCCGCAAGCTCAACGGAGGCACTACTTTCGCCGAGTACATGCAGGACGCGCAGCTCATGGTGCACAAGCCGAGCCTCTTGGTCTCGGCCGTGAACATGATTGACAAGCTGCCGATCACCGACGGCGACGCCAAGGGCGATCTCTACGAGTACCTGCTTAGCAAGCTGACGACGGCCGGCATCAACGGCCAGTTTCGAACGCCACGCCACATCATCCGCTTTATGGTCGAGCTGCTCGAGCCAAAGCCCACTGAGACGATCGGTGACCCGGCGTGCGGCACGGCGGGTTTCCTCGTGGGAGTGATGCAGTACCTCCTCGAGACCCATACCTCGTCGAAAGGCAAGCTGAGGGGAGAGAATGGGGAGGCCATCTTCACGGGCGATCTCCTCGAGCCCTATCGTGACCACATCCAGAACGGGATGTTTCATGGCTTCGACTTCGACGCGACCATGCTCCGCATCGCGTCGATGAACCTGATGCTCCACGGCGTCGACAACCCAGACATCCACTATCAGGACACGCTCTCGAATTCGTTCCCGGAGAAGTTCAGTAAGCAGGCGACCGGCGGGCTCGACGTCATCCTGGCGAACCCGCCCTTCAAGGGCAGCCTCGACGAGGGCGACGTTCATCCAACGCTCACGCAAGCGGTGAAGACAAAGAAGACCGAGCTGCTGTTCCTGGCGCTCATCCTACGCATGCTTAAAAAGGGCGGCCGCAGCGCTACCATCGTTCCGGACGGCGTACTCTTCGGCTCGTCGAAGGCTCACGCGGCGCTCCGAGAGCTGCTGGTAAAGGACAACCAGCTCGAGGCAGTGTTCGCGCTGCCCTCGGGCGTGTTCAAGCCCTACGCGGGCGTATCCACCGCCATCCTCGTGTTCACTAAGGGTGGTAAGACGGATCACGTCTTCTTCTACGACGTCGACGCCGACGGCTACTCGCTCGACGACAAGCGCGATCCGGTCGGCGAGAACGACTTGCCCGATGCACTCGAGCGCTGGCGGAAGCGCAGCGCAAAGAAAGACATCGACCGCACGGCGAAGCACTTCATGGTGCCGGTGGAGGAGATCGAAAGGAAGAGCTTTGACCTGTCGATCAATCGTTACAAAGAAGCGAAGCACGAAGCTGTCGAGTACGACCCGCCGAAGAAAATTGTCGCCAAGCTTCGTGCCCTTGAATCGGAGATCGCTAAGGACCTGAGCGAGTTGGAGGCGATGCTATGATGAGCGTTGTCGAACTCGGTCGCGTAGCTCAGGTGTTCAACGGGAAGACACCGGCCAAGGGCGACCAACGAACCGCAGGCCACCCCGTGCTCAAAATCCGCGACATCGACGAAGACGGTCAGTTTCGTGGTTGCCACGAGTCGTTCGTTGATTCAAGCTTCGCTGAGCAGTTCAGGGAGCGCTTGGTTCGTCGTGGCGACACGTTGATCCTGAACGCGGCTCACAATGCAGACTACGTTGCGTCGAAGATCGCGCTCGCGCTCGAGGGCGTAGAGAACACCCTCGCAACTGGCGAATGGCTCATCGTCCGACCAACCGGTGCCGACGCCCGCTTCGTGCACTATTGGATTCGGTCAGCCGGGACCCGTCGTCGGTTGCGCGATCTCGTCAAAGGAATTCATCTTTACCCCAAAGACGTAGCGCGAATGCTGATGCCGGTTCCGTCGCCGAAAGAACAGCGCCGCATCGCCGACATCCTCGACAAGGCCGACGCCATCCGTCGCAAGTGCAAGGAGGCCATTGCGCTCGCCGAGGAACTGCTGTGCTCGACGTTTTTGGAGATGTTCGGCGACATTCGCGCGAAACGATCTCCTTGGCCGTTTGCGCCTCTTCGGCCTTTCCTTTCCGCTGCAAGCGGGAAGTCCAGCAAACCGGTGTTGGCCGAAATGGAGACTGGCATCCCGATCTATGGTGGAAATGGCATCAATGGGTGGGCCACCAAGGCCTTGTACAACGACCCGGTGGTTGTGGTTGGTCGTGTCGGACAGCAGTGCGGCATCACGCGAATGACGGAGGGGCCGGCGTGGGTTACCGATAACGCCATCGTCGTCACGATCAACCGGCCTGATCTTCTGGACCCCGTGTACGTAACTACGGCGCTTCAAAGCTCTCCGCTGCGAGAATCAGTGATGCGGCTGGACTTACCGTTTATTAACCAGGCCACCATCCTAGACTTTCCGCTCCCGTTGCCACCACTGCGGCGGCAGCAGGAGTTCGCAGAGCTTCGTTGGAAGGTCGTGAGGGCCCAGGAGCGCCTCGCTGCCTCGCTACAATTCTCCCAAGACCTCTTCAATTCCCTCGTCGCCCGCTCGTTCTCCGGTTCGCTGGAGGGCCCGTGCTGACCTCTCTCGAAATCGAGAACTTCAAGGGCATCTCCGCTCGTCAACGCATCGAGTTCGCGCCGCTGACGTTGCTCTTCGGTGCTAATAGCGCCGGCAAGAGCAGCATCCTGCAAGCGCTCGTGTACCTACACGAGCTCATCGAGCGTGGCGAGGCCGACGTTGACCGAACCGAGCTGGGCGGCAACGTTCTGGAGCTCGGCGGCTTCGCTCGTCTCGTCCACAAGCACGAAACGGAGCGCGCCATCGTTCTGCGAGCAGAGTTTGCCACGCCCGCAGGTCTCGAGCGCTTCGGGCGCGACCTCACCGACTTCCCGTTCCCCGACCTCGACGACGACGTGGACAGCGCATGGTTGGAGCTGACCATTCGCTTCGTCACGACCACGAGCTTTCGCGGCCCCATCGTCAAACGTGTCGTGTTCGGCGTGAACGGCGATGTGGAGCCGCTCGTGTGGCTCGAAAGCGGAGCTACGCTGCGCGACGGCGAACCGCTGCATGCTCGCGTGAATCTCGGCCACCCAGTCTTGCCCAGGCAGACTCGCGAGCTATCCGGCGCGATGACGATCGAGGTGGATGGTTCGCAGCAGCCGGTCTCGGCGAAGCATGCGCCTTCAGAGGTTACCGAGACGTGGGAGCAGATCGCCATTCCAGAGGAAGTGCTCCATCGCGCGCTCGGGATAGAAGACGGCGAATACGGCAGTAGCAGCGGAGCGGGCGCAGGACTCGTTGATGGGAGCGGCTTCGGAGACGGACGATTTCTACCCGTGTTCGCGCTCGCTCGCGGGCGCACCTCTGCGCTTCCCGCTCCAAATGAACCTCTTCGAGTAGTGGTGGCAGGCGACATCGAGGGTGACAAGGAAGAGCTCATCTCGCTGAGCCTCAGGCCGCCGTCGGAAGAGACGAAGCAGCAGATCGCTTCATTGAAGGCATCGATCGAACTTCGCGAGCGCGCGGCTCGCGAAGTTCGCACCTTCCTCGAGATGGTAGTTCTTGGCACAACATCTCAGCTTGCGAGCTTCTTGCGCGGCGCCCAGTACATCGGCCCGCTGCGCACGATCCCGCCGCGAGGTTTTCTCTACGAGCGCGCGGGCCGCATCACGAGCTGGGCTGACGGCCTTGCCTCCTGGGACCTGCTCCTTGCCGACCGGCTCACGCTCATCGAGCGCACTAATACGTGGCTTCGAAAACTCGGCGCCGGCTGCCAGGTCGTGGTCCAGCAATTGTTCGACGGAGGCGCGGACGCCGAAGAGCTGTCCGATGGTCACGTCGATCGGACCGTCCGACGGCTCCTCCTCGACACCGGTGCGGGCTCCTTCGTACTCCCCTCCGAAGTAGGCGCCGGTATCTCGCAGCTCATCCCTATAGTCGTGGCGGCCATCGAAGGACGTGGCGGTCTCACGCTCGTCGAACAGCCCGAGATCCATGTGCACCCAGCAGTGCAGGTCGGGCTGGGAGACCTGCTCCTCGACGGCGCAGGTCGCGAAGGGCAGCGACGCATCACCCTCGTCGAAACTCACAGCGAACACCTCCTGCTCCGCGTGATGCGGCGCATGCGTGAGACGCACGAAGGTACGGTTGCTGAGGGCTTGCGGCCGATTGCGCCAGCAGACGTGTCCGTCGTTCTGGTCGAGAAGGACAGCGAGCGAAGCATCACACGCAAGATGCCGCTCAATGAACGCGGCGAACTCGTGAAGGCCTGGCCGGGCGGCTTCTTCGAAGAGGGTCTGCGGGAGGTGCTCTGATGGCCCTGCTCGCCGAGTACGCGATCACACCGGACGTCTTCGACAGTGCGGCTTACAACAGCGAAGAGGTATGCGGGCTGTACCTTCAGGCGCTCAAGGATGTGCTCCTGCACGAGGGCCTCGTGCGGAACCTGCGTAGCGGCGAATGGGCAAAGATATTCGAGGATTCCTCGCGCCCGTGGCACCAGCGAGGCAAGGAACTTCTCAAGAAGTTGCGCGCGCAGAACCGAAGCGTGCTCGTGAATGCGACGCAAGCGACGGCACCCCAGACAGATGCCGAGTGGTGCCTAGAGGCGCTCGGCAGTCATGCATCACGACCGCTCGCCGGCGTGATCGCAACCGAAACGACGGCGGCGCCACATGCCGGCAACGACACTGTGAGCTCGGTGAACCGCCTGACGAGTGCGCCCTGGTGGATAGCTCGCAGTCCGTCGCTGCGCCTGGGCCGTACGCTCACGGAGTACCAAGCGGCGCTCGCTTCGGTCCTGCAACACGCGAACTCGCTAACCTTCATCGATCCGTTTATCGACTTCACCGATCATCACCAGTACGGTGACCTGATCAAGATCTTGGTGAGTCTCCAAGCCCGCTCAATGAAGCCTCTCGTCGAAATACATCGCGTGGCATGGTACGGCGGCGGCAACGACAAGCGCCCTAAGGTGAAGGAGGTGGTCGCGGCGCTGCAACCGTCCATCCAAGCCGTGGCTAAGGCGGCTGGCATCTCGGTGGACGTATTCTTATGGGACGACTTCCACGACCGGTACTTAATCACGGACCTCATTGGGCTTAGTCTCCCGCACGGTTTCGGAACAACCACGGCGCCCAACACGCAGACCACATGGACGCGACTCGGCCGGAATGATCGCGACTCGGTGCAGCGAGAGTTCGATCCTGCGCATCGCCAGCCGCGCCATAAATTCACCGTGAGAGGTACCTGACGGCGATCGATAGGCTCGGTGCCTCTTCGGTGGAAGTGCTGGCCCGTGTCTATTGCTCAGCGAATAGAGCGGTCGATTCGACCGGCCGCAGACCACGCACAGTACCGTCAGGTTGAGCTCGGCGCAGTTGTCTATCTGCCTTACGGGATCGATTTGCGCCGTCCGAGCGCGAGCCCTTTTGTTTGCATGTACCCGCTGAGGAGTGCGGCTACGGTATTAGCCAACCTATGGCCAGCAGCCAAGCATCTCATATCAGGCACGACTCCTGTGTCGAATCCTCGACGTGCCGGAGGACCACAACAAGAACAGCGGCAATGCCGGCAGCGCGCCGCAGTTGCGGAAGTAGGAAGATGGGTCAGATGGGAGGCCGTGGCGGGTGATTACAGTTGTCCTGGGCTGCGGATGCCCTCCGAACGCGCCGATCACGTACACGGAGGGAGCGCATCACCTGTATTTCGAAACGGAGCGGATTGCCCTCAGCGTGGTAGATTCCCCAGCGGCGCGCTCATCGCCTGTGAATCAAGTACCGGTGAAGTATGGAGAACAAGACGATTCGAGATGCCCTGCGTGGCTTTGTGACCAACGCGGAGGGAATGCATGATTATCAGTGTGAGATTGGTTCAATAATAATCAACGGCGGGGCAATCGAGCTGTTGATTGATGTCATGATTCAAGAGCTGATGCCGGAAGGGGAGCGACCGCCCATTGAAGAACTCCGAGATGGCATGTTTGCAAGAAGGAGAAGCAAGCTGGTTCAGCTCGTGGGCAAGTCCGCGCTTTCGAGCGGGCTGAAAAGCGAACTGACGACCGCCTTGGAAAAAGCAGAAGCAATCATGAGAGTCCGGAACATTATTGCGCATGGACCCATGGTCGTCGTCTATGAGGGGGAGCCTGAGGCAGGGAAGCCTAAGGGTCTTGCCTTTCTAATGTTGAAAGATTCAAAGAATATGATGACGCCATATGCTGATATCGAAGGGCTACGAAGAACAACGGCAAACGTGTACGACGTCGCGAGAGAGCTGGAAGCCTTGCTGTCAAAAATGACTGAGGAGATGGCGGCGAAGCCTTGACCGCGTGCTGAATACACTGCGTTTAGAGGAGCCCTTGCCGCAATAAGAACAGCGGCAAGGCAGCGCACCGCAGGCGCGGAACTAAGCTGGCGGGTGTCAGTTTGCGCAGGTCGCGCCAGAACGCCGAACACCCCACTCGGACCCCGAGCAGAGTTACGCCGGAACCCCAGCATTGATCCGAGAAAAAAATCGAATGTTTTGAATGGTCGGGGTGACAGGATTTGAACCTGCGACCTATACGTCCCGAACGTAGCGCTCTACCAGGCTGAGCTACACCCCGAAGAAGGACTGGGCTGGCGGATCAGTAGGAGCGCCCCACCGCAAACTCCGCCAATTCGCGCAAGGCTTGCTTATACGCCGAGTCGGGCAATACGGCGATTGCGTCGATGGCGAGGGCGGCCTCCCGCCGCGCGAGCCGCGCAGTGTACGCAAGGCCCCCGGTAGATTCAATTGCGGCGGTGATGTCTGCGAGTCGAGCGATGCTGCCTTCCTCGATGCTGTGCCGGATGAGCACGCGCTGCTCCTCGGTCCCGGTGCGGAGCGCATATATAAGAGGAAGGGTGGGCTTGCCCTCGGCCAGGTCATCGCCCAGGTTTTTGCCCAGTTCCGCGCTGTTTGACCGGTAATCCAGTACGTCATCGACCAGCTGGAAGGCCGTGCCCAGGTGGCGGCCGTAGGCCGCCATCGCGGCTTCAACCTCAACAGAAGCGCCAGCCAGGAGCGCGGCGATCTGCGCGCCGGCTTCGAAGAGCTTGGCAGTCTTCCGATAGATCACCTCGAAATACCGCTCCTCGGTGGTGTCCGGGTCGTTGGCGTTCAGGAGCTGCAGCACCTCGCCCTCGGCGATCTTGTTGGTGGCGCTGGCCATCACGGCCATGATCTTCATGCTCTCCAGGGACACCATCATTTCGAAGGAACGCGAGTAGACGTAATCGCCCACCAGCACGCTCGCTTCGTTGCCCCACACTTCGTTCGCGGTATCGCGACCGCGGCGGAGTTTGGAGCCGTCGACCACGTCGTCGTGGAGCAGGGTGGCGGTGTGAATGAACTCGATGATCGCCGCGGCTTCGGAATGCAGCGCTCCCCGATAGCCGCAGGCACGAGCGACGACCACGACCAGCAAGGGCCGTAGGCGTTTGCCGCCGCTGCCGACGATGTATTCGGCGATCTGGTTGACCAGGACTACGTCGCTGGCGAGACGATTGCGGATGACCACATCGACCTGTCGCAGGTCGTCTTCGACCAGCGCTTTGACGGACTCGAAGCTCATGGATTCCAAGGGGAAATAGCCGGACGCGCGAATGGTAGCCCATCACGGGCGCAAGCTGTCGCATGTCACAGACTTAGTTCTGTTCACTGCCTTCATGAGGCCGTGAAAGGCATGAAATCTGCGTGTAAAGTGCCCGGCCGCGCCTGTGCTCGCCGCCGCGAACATGAGACGAATTCCGACGGGAAAGCCCTCGGAAGGGCATTTCGAGGCAGTTTTTGGCCTGGATGCGGCTTCGGCTGTTGCTTAGAACCCGTCCGCTCCGTACACTTCACGCCCTTTTCAGCCGGGGTCTTCCCGGTCCCCGGAGCTTGGGTCAAACATGTACGCCGTCATTTCCACGGGTGGTAAGCAGTATCGCGTCAGCGAAGGCCAGGTCGTGCGCGTCGAGAAGCTCGATGCCGAGGCTGGCGCCAATGTCGAGTTCGACAAGGTGCTGCTGGTCGGTTCGGGCGATCAGGTCAAGATCGGCGCGCCGTTCCTGAGCGGCGGCAAGGTGACTGGCACCGTGCAGAGCCACGGCAAGGGCGATAAGAAAGTCATCGTCAAATTCCGTCGCCGCAAGCATTACCTGCGCCAGGGCACGCACCGTCAGCCGTTCACGGAAGTGAAGGTGACGGGCATCGTCGGCGGCTAACCCTTTTATTGATTTTGGAGAGCACACGCCATGGCACATAAAAAGGCAGGCGGCAGTACCAAGAACGGCCGCGATTCAGAGTCCAAGCGACTCGGTATCAAGAAGTTTGGCGGCGAGCACGTGATCGCCGGCAACATCCTCGTCCGCCAGCGCGGCACTGTGTATCGCGCCGGTGACGGCGTCGGCACCGGCACGGACTACACCCTGTTCGCGACGACCGAAGGTCGCGTGGTGTTCCGCAAGCGCGGCGTCGAGCAGAAGACGTTCGTGAGTGTCGTCTCCGAGTAATCGGGACAGCGCTTTCGCAAGACCGAAAGAGCCCCGGCCCGCGCCGGGGCTCTTTTTTTAAGCCCTCCGCGCACCCAAACTAGCAACATGCGTTTCGTCGACGAAGCCACGATCAAGGTTCAAGCCGGTAACGGCGGGCGCGGCTGCGCGAGCTTTCGTCGCGAGAAGTTCATTCCGTTCGGCGGCCCCGACGGCGGCGATGGCGGCAAGGGCGCGGACATCTATCTTGTCGGCAAGGCCGGTATCAACACGCTCGCCGACTTTCGCTACAACCGCGCCTTCCGGGCGCCGCATGGCACCGCAGGCTCGGGCAATGACTGCACCGGCGCTAGTGGCACCGACCTGATCGTCGAAGTGCCGATTGGCACTGTGGTCATCGATGTGGACACGGAAGAGCAGCTGGGGGACATCACCGAACCGGGCCAGCGCTTGCTGGTCGGCAAGGGCGGCAAGGGCGGTTGGGGCAACACGCGGTTCAAATCCAGCACCAATCGCACGCCGCGCAAGGCGATGCCCGGTCTTCCGGGCGAGAAGCGCGATCTTCGGCTGGAGCTGAAAGTCATGGCCGACATCGGGCTGCTCGGATTGCCGAATGCCGGTAAATCAACGCTGATTCGTGCGGTTTCGGCGGCGAAGCCGAAAGTTGCCGACTATCCGTTCACAACGCTGCACCCGAACCTCGGTGTGGTCCGAGTCGGTGTCCATCGCAGCTTTGTCATGGCGGACATCCCGGGTCTGATCGAAGGTGCGGCCGAAGGCGCGGGCCTTGGAATTCAGTTCCTGAAGCACCTCCAGCGCACCCGAGTGCTGCTGCACCTGATCGACGTGAGCCCACCCGATCCGGAGGCCGATCCGGTGAAGGATGCCCGCTCGATCATCGCCGAATTGAAGAAGTTCAGCGCCGAGTTGGCGGAGAAAGAGCGCTGGCTGGTGCTGAACAAGGTGGACCTGTTGCCCGCGGATCAGGCCGATAAGGTCTGCAAGGACATTGTCCGTCGGCTGCGCTGGAAGGGGCCGGTGTATCGGATCTCGGGGCTCGCGCATCTGGGTACGCAAGAGCTGTGCGAGTCCATCATGAAGCGGCTGGAAGAGATCGACGCGCCGAGCGAGGCGGAGGCCGGCTAAACACGTCCATCCAAGCGGTGGCGCCAAATAAAAAAGCCGGGCAAAGCCCGGCTTTTTTGCATTCGAGTTCAGCTGTCGGCTTAGCCGGCCGACGTTTCCTTCACGCGCGCATTCAAGGCGCTCTTATGGCGAGAAGCCTTGTTGCGATGGATCAGGCCCTTGTTCACGGCCGAGTCGATGATCGGGCCGGCGGCCTTCAACTTGGCGACGGCGGTTTCTTTGTCGCCGGCTTCCACCGCATTCACGACGCCCTTGATGGCAGTACGCAGCTTCGAGCGGCCAGCCACGTTACGGGCACGGCGCTTGACGGTCTGGCGGGCGCGCTTTTCGGCGGACTTGATATTGGCCACGGTCGTGAAGGCTCCAAAAAAGAGGCCGCGAATTCTGCCGGCCGATCAGCCGTAAGGCAAGGGCAAAGTGCTTCCGAACCACGAATTTTGACCAGTTCAGGCCATCGCCGCCAGCATTGACCTGATTTTGCCCTCTCAGCGGACGCTTATCGCCCGTCGTTCGCCATAGTCCGGAGCGAGGCTGGAAGTCCGTCAGCGCTGACTGACGTCCGGTACCATTGCCGCCCCATGACCCCAGCCTCGCCCACCTCGCTCGAGCCCGGCCACCCATGAGCCGCGGCTTTTTTCGTAGCACCGCCATCGTCGGAATTACCACGCTGCTGTCCCGGATCACGGGGCTGGTGCGGGACGTCGTCCAGGCCGTGATGATCCCGGCGGTGTATCTGGAGGTGTACGTCCTCGCCAATCAGATCCCCAACCTGCTGCGACGATTGTTTGCCGAAGGTGCGTTCTCGCAGGCCTTCGTGCCGGTGGTCGCCGAGTACAAGGCGAATCGCTCAAAAGAAGATGTGCGCGAGCTGGTCGACTCCGTCTCCGGCACGTTGGGCGCATTTCTCGCCGTCGTTTCGGTGATCGGCGTGATCGCCGCGCCGGTCATCGTGGCCGTCTGCGCGCCGGGTTTCACCACGAAAGAGGTGGGCCAGTTCGGACTTGCCGTGGAGATGCTTCGCTGGACGTTTCCTTATCTGCTGTTCGTCTCTCTGACTGCGCTCGCCGGCGGCGTGCTCAACAGCTATCAACAGTTCGCGCTGCCGGCATTCACGTCGGTGGTGCTGAACATCGTTTTGATCGTATTCGCGGCGTATGTATCGCCGTACTTCGAGACGCCGGTCGTGGCGCTCGCCGTCGGGGTGTTCGTCGGTGGCGTGATCCAGCTGATCATTCAAATCCCGGCGTTGATCAAGCTCGGCGTGATCCGTCGTCCGCACTGGAATTGGCAGCACGAGGCCGTAAAGCGCATTGCCCGGCTCATGGGGCCGGCCATCGTCGGCTCATCGATGGGGCAGCTCAGCGTAATGATCAGCTCGGGTATCGCCTCGTTGCTGGCGGACGGCAGCATGACGTGGCTGTACTACGCGGACCGCTTGGTCGAGTTTCCGCTCGGCGTGTTCAGCATTGCGCTTGCCACCGTGATCCTGCCGAGCTTGTCGTCCCAGCACGCGCGCAAGTCACCGGATGAATTTTCGGCGACGCTCGCGTGGGCGGTGCGTCTGGTCTGTCTTATCGTGATCCCGGCGTCCGTCGCGATGTTCGCGATGTCGGGGCCGTTGACCGTCGCACTGCTGCACTATGGCCAGTTCAAGGCCACAGACGTTGTGATGACGCGCATGGCGCTGATGGCCTTTTCCCTGGCGCTGCTCGGTTGGAGCCTGATCAAGGTGCTCGCGACCGGCTACTACGCCCAGCAAAACACCAAAGGTCCGGTGAAGGTCGCGATGCGTGCGCTCGGCGTGACGATGGTCCTGAATGTGATTGTGGTCGTCGCGCTATGGCTGACCGGAAACCTCAAGACACCGGGTGCGCACACGCTGCTCGCCCTGACCAACGGCGTCGGCGCCATCATGAATGCCGGCTTGCTCTATCTGGGGCTATTGCGCAGCCAGGTCCTCCGGCGCGGCCAGGCCATGCGGGGTCTGCTGATCCGCATCGCGCTGGCGAGCGCCCTCATGGCCGCGTTCCTGTGGTGGTTCGGCGGCGATATCGCCACCTGGCTGGTCACCCCGACTCTCCAGCGCGTGGTGTGGCTGGCCGGACTGGTGGTCGGCGGAATCGGGGTTTATTTTGCGGCGTTGTGGGTGATGGGCGTACGCGCCGGCCAGTTCCGACTGCAGTCGCCCGCGACTTCCCTATAATGCTTCACTTCATGTGGACCGTCGGTTCACCTTAATCCTTGGACTTGCGGAGCACGAGGGCCGCGGTGGAGCTCATTCGGGGCCTTTATAACCTGCGTGCCGGGCAGCGGGGCTGCGTGCTGACGATCGGGGCGTTCGACGGCATCCACGTCGGGCATCAGGAGATGATCCGCGTGCTGCGCGAGCGCGCCGCGGAGCACGGCTTTCCGGCCGCCTTGATGTCGTTCGAGCCGACGCCGCGCGAGTTTTTTGCCAAAGGCACGCCGCCGGCCCGGCTGACCCGGTTTCGCGAGAAGTTCGAAGCGCTGGAGCGCTACGGGGTCGACCGTTTCGTCTGCCTGCGCTTCAACGAGCGCATGCGTCGGCTCGGCCGCGAAGAGTTCGTGAGCGAGGTACTGGTAAAAGCGCTCGGCGTCCGCCACATCGTAGTAGGGCACGATTTCCGCTTCGGGCGCGACAACCAGGGTGACATCGCCTGTTTGCGCGCGCTTGGAGCGGCAGCTGGCTTCGAGGTCACCGAGGTGCCGGCCTTCGAGATCGACGGTGAGCGCGTCAGCAGCTCCGGGATCCGTGAGGCGCTGGCGATCGGCGACATGGCGAAGGCGGCGAAGCTGCTCGGTCGTCCCTATCGGATGACCGGCAAGGTGATTCATGGCGAGAAGCTGGGCCGCAAGCTGGGCTTTCCGACCGCGAACCTGCGCTTGCACCGGCGCGCGACGCCGCTGGCCGGGATATTCGCGATTCGAGTGACGGGCGCTGGACTGAAAGATGCGCCGGGTGTTGCGAGCCTCGGCACGCGTCCGGCTGTGAACGGCAAGGAACTGCTGCTGGAAGCCCACGTGTTCGACTTCGAGGGCGACTTGTATCGCCAGCACGTGCACGTTGACTTCATCGCCTACCTGCGCGCGGAGCGCTGGTTCGCCGATATGGATGCGTTGATCGAGCAGATGAATCGAGACGCCGCGCAGGCGCGGCAGATACTAGCGGTTGGCGGTTAGCGGTTCGCGGTTAGTGAAGAGAGATGCTTTTGTATGAACGCTTACATGATTACCTTGCGAATTCCGGCCGCATGCGCGCGGCGTAGCCGCGTCTGCACCAACCGCCAACCGCGAACCGCCAACCGCTAACCGCTTTTCCCGTATGGACTATAAGCAAACCATCAACCTGCCCCAGACCGACTTCCCGATGAAGGCGGACCTTGCCCGTCGTGAGCCGGACATTCTCAAGCGTTGGGAAGAAACCCAGACGTATCAGAAGCTGCGCGAGATCGCGAAGGGCCGGCCCACGTTCATTCTCCAGGACGGTCCGCCGTACGCGAACGGTGCGATTCACCTTGGCCACGCCATCAACAAGGTCTTGAAGGACATCGTCGTCAAGTCGCGCTCGATGGACGGCTTCGACGCGCCTTACGTGCCCGGCTGGGATTGTCACGGGCTGCCGATCGAACATCAGATCGAGAAGACGCGTGGCAAGGAAGTGAAGGCGCTCGATCCTCGCGCGTTCCGTCAGGCGTGCCGCGAATTCGCGCAGTCACAGATCAATGGCCAGCGTGAGGACTTCAAACGTCTGGGCGTGATGGGCGATTGGGATCGCCCGTACATCACGATGGCGCCGAAGTACGAGGCCGAACAGCTGCGCTCGTTCGCGGAGATCCTGCGCAACGGTCACGTCTACAAAGGGTTGAAGCCGGTGCACTGGTGTCTCGACTGCCGCTCGGCGCTCGCCGAGGCGGAAGTCGAGTACGAAGACAAAGTCTCGCCGGCCATCGATGTGCGTTTCGCGGTCAAGGATTCTGCCGATCTTGCGAAGCGCTTCGGCGTGCCTGGGTTGAAGTCGCCTGCGAGCGTGATCATCTGGACGACGACGCCTTGGACGCTGCCTGCCAACCAGGCCGTCGCGCTCGGGCCCGAGTTTCGTTACACGTTGGTCGACACCGGCGCCGAGTTGTTGGTGCTGGCGAGTTCGCTCGTCGACGCGGTGACCAAGCGCGCGGGCGTCGAGAACGTCACGCGGCTTGCTGAGGTCGAGGGCGCTAAGCTCGAAGGCGTGAAGCTGCAGCACCCGTTCTACGAGCGCGTCGTGCCAATCATCCTCGGCGATCACGTCACGATCGACGATGGCACAGGCGCTGTGCACACGGCCCCCGGCCACGGTGCGGAAGACTTCGAAGTCGGCTTGAAGTACAAGCTCGAGGTCTACAACCCGGTCGGCAGCGACGGCCGCTTCGTCGCCGGCACGCCGATCTTCGAGGGCGAGCGGGTCTTCGATGCGAACAAACATGTGATCGAAGTGCTGAAAGAGCGCGGCGCTCTGTTGCACGAGACCAAGCTCAATCACCGTTACGCGCATTGCTGGCGTCACAAGACGCCGGTGATCTATCGCGCAACGGCGCAGTGGTTCATCAGTATGGAACAGGCGGGGCTGCGCAAAGGCGCG
The DNA here is from genome assembly GCF_004138335.1 of Peristeroidobacter agariperforans. GTDB lineage: Bacteria > Pseudomonadota > Gammaproteobacteria > Steroidobacterales > Steroidobacteraceae > Steroidobacter > Steroidobacter agariperforans. Next base: position 2,525,363 of record NZ_RYFW01000001.1, read on the forward strand.
CTGCGCGAGATCGCGAAAGTGAAGTGGGTGCCGGGCTGGGGCGAGAACCGCATCAACAGCATGATCGCCGATCGTCCGGACTGGTGTATCTCCCGTCAGCGCGCGTGGGGCGTGCCGCTCGCTTTGTTTACTCACAAGGCGACGGGCGAATTGCACCCGCGCACGGTCGAATTGCTAGAAGACGTGGCGAAGCTCGTCGAGCAGGGCGGTATCGACGCCTGGTTCGATCTCGATCCGGCGGTGCTGCTGGGCGGTGAGGCCGCGGAATACGAGAAAGTCCCCGACATCATGGACGTTTGGTTCGACTCCGGCAGTGCTCACCACTGTGTGCCGAAGATGCACCCCGACGTGAAAGATCCCGCCGATTTGTATCTCGAAGGCTCGGATCAGCATCGCGGCTGGTTCCACAGCTCGCTGCTCACGTCGGTTGCTCAGCACGATCGCGCGCCCTACAAGGCCGTGCTCACGCACGGCTTCACGATCGACGACAAGGGGCGCAAGATGTCCAAGTCGCTCGGCAACGTCGTCGTGCCGCAGAAGGTCATCGGCACGCTCGGCGCCGACGTGCTGCGCTTGTGGATCGCGGCCACCGACTACGCGAACGAAATGGCGCTGTCGGATGAAATCTTGAAGCGCGTCGCCGAGTCGTACCGGCGCATCCGTAACACGGCGCGTTTCCTGCTGGGCAATCTCGATGGCTTCGATCCGGCGACGGACAAAGTACCGGTGTCGGAGATGGTTGCGGTCGATCGCTGGGCCGTGTGGCGCACGCACCAGTTGCAGGAAGAAGTGATCGCGGCGTATCGCAGCTATCAGTTCCACCTCATCTATCAGAAAGTGCACAACTTCTGCAGCGTCGACCTGGGTGGTTTCTATCTCGATATCACCAAGGACCGCGTGTACACGACGGGCAAGAAGAGTCTGCCGCGCCGCTCGGCGCAGACGGCGATGTTTTATATCGCCGAAGCGCTGGCGCGCTGGCTTGCGCCGATCCTGTCGTTCACGGCCGAGGAGATCTGGCGTTACATGCCCGGTGCGCGTAGCGAGTCGGTGTTCTTCAATACCTTCTTCGAGTTCCCGAAAGAGCTGACGCAGCCGCCCACCATCGATTGGGATGCGATCCTCAATGTTCGTAGCGCCATCTCACGTGAGCTCGAGAAGCTGCGTAACGCGGGCTCGATCGGCGCGCCGCTCGATGCGGAAGTGGACGTGTACACGAAGGGGCCGTTGCTGGAGACGTTGCAGTCGTTCGGCGAGGAACTTCGCTTCGTGTTCATCACTTCAGCTGCGCGGGCGCATTCCGCCGACAGCCGGCCCGCCGATGCGGTGGCGGCGGTGGAGGGCGAGGGCAACACGACCTGGATCGCGGTGAAGCCGACGACGGCGACCAAGTGCGTGCGCTGCTGGCACAAGCGTCCGGATGTGGGGCAGCACCCGAACCATCCGGAACTTTGCGGCCGCTGCGTGACCAACGTAGACGGGCCCGGCGAACAGCGGCGCTTTACTTGAGGTCGATGCAATGACCAACCCTTTGGCGAAAGTCTGGTTCACGCCCACGCGCGGCGGCAGCAACTGGCTGTGGCTGTCTTTTTTCGTGGTGATCCTCGATCAGGCGACCAAGGCGCTGGTCATCAGCACCGTGAAATTCCAGGACAGCATTTCGCTGCTGCCCATCCTCGACATCGTGTACCTGGAGAACACCGGCGCGGCGTTCAGCATCCTGGCGGAGGCATCGGGCTGGCAGCGATGGTTCTTCATCACGCTCGCGGTGGTGGTGAGCTTGACGTTGATGATCTGGCTGCGGCGCATTCGCGCGGATCAGACCGTTCTTGCGATCGGGCTGTCGCTGGTGCTCGGCGGCGCGCTCGGCAATGTGATCGATCGCGTCATGCACGGCTACGTCGTGGATTTCATTTACTTCAACTGGCGCACGTGGGATTTCCCGGCGTTCAATATCGCCGACACGGCGATCTCCATCGGCGCCGCTTGTCTGCTCATCGATGCGTTCCTCGAAAGCGGGCAGGACCGTCGCCCCGCCGACGGCACTCCCCAGGCGCCGACCAAGTAATATCGAGCAAGTGATGCAGATTCTCCTCGCCAACCCCCGCGGTTTCTGTGCCGGTGTCGATCGGGCCATCGACATCGTCGAGCGCGCGATCGAGCTGTTCGGTGCGCCGATCTATGTGCGGCACGAAGTGGTTCACAACCGCTACGTGGTCGAACGTTTGCGCAGCCTGGGGGCGGTGTTCGTCGAAGAGCTGGATGAAGTGCCGGACGACGCGACCGTGATCTTCAGCGCGCACGGCGTGGCGCGTGCGGTTCAAGAAGAAGCGCGTCGTCGCGATTTGAAAGTGTTCGATGCGACCTGCCCGCTGGTGACCAAGGTGCACATGGAAGTCTCGCGTTATGCGCGCGAAGGCCGCGAGGTGATCCTCATCGGTCACGAAGGTCATCCCGAAGTCGAAGGCACGATGGGGCAGTTCGATACTCAGTTCGGCGGTCGCATCGTGCTGGTCGAGACGCCGGAGGATGTGGACCGGCTCGAGATCAAAGATGCGGATCGGCTGGCGTTCGTGACACAGACGACGTTGTCGGTCGACGATACGCAGAAAGTGGTCGATGCTCTACGACGTCGCTTCCCGACGCTCACGACGCCGCGCAAGGAAGATATTTGCTACGCCACGCAGAATCGTCAGGACGCAGTGAAGCGCCTGGTCGAACGTTGCGACATCATCCTGGTGGTGGGCTCGCCGAGCAGCTCGAACTCGAACCGCCTGCGCGAGATCGCGGAGAAGGCGGGTATCCCCGGCTATTTGATCGATGGTCCGGAAGACATGAAGCGCGAGTGGTTCGAAGGCAAGCGCGTCGCGGGTGTGACTGCGGGTGCGTCGGCGCCGGAAGTACTCGTCGAACGAGTGGTCGCGCGGCTGAGAGAATGGGGCGGTCAACTCCCCGAGAACCTGCAAGGGCAGGTGGAGAATGTCGTGTTCAGCCTGCCAAGAGAGCTGAGAGAAAAACAGCGGCCCGCTATCTGATCTCTACCCGCGTCACATACGACGCCGCTCCCGTGCCGGGCGCTGACCAGCTGACGGCGACGACGTAGCTCGCTGGCGTCATCGACGTATCCCGTGAGATCGAGCCCAGGCCGCTGGGCAATGAGCGTTCGACCTCGTCCTCCCAACACGCGGCGATCTGTGCGGCCTTGTCTTGTGGCGTTCGCGTTTTCGCTTTGTCGCTGCAGATCACGCCGACCGTCGTCGCAAAGCCGTCTCGACCCTCGGGAGTCGTGCGAATGCGTTCAGCCATTTGCTCAGCAAGCTCCGCCGCTTGCAGCGGCAGGCGCGCGTCTGCGGGAATGTGAGTTTGATCCGAGTAAAGGGCCGCAATGCCGACGATGGCCACAGCCATGACCAATAAGGCGGCAAGAATCTCGACGATGTTGAAGCCACGCTCGCGGTAAGCGCCGCGCGAGGGCGTAATTGGTCCTCCCATACGCGCGCATGATGGCTATCCGTTGGGACACCGTAAAGGCCGATTCTCGGCGTCTCGTGTCGCTAAGCGCGGACGGCCGAAGATGTTGATGATGATGGCGCGCGCCTGCGCCGGGCCGCGACCATCGCAGAACACCAGCGTGCCGTTGACGCCATATTGATAGGGATTGAATGAATAGCTGCGCCGGTTCGACGTGACCGTTCCGCCGCGCCAGGGTGCTTGAACGGCGAGAATCCGTTCGTTCTCATCGCGCATCGGCGGCTCGTCCCGATCGGAATTCACGAACACGATCCAGCCCTCCTGCCAGTTGGCGGTGGCGTTGCTGCAGGTCTCGCCGTCTATCGAACGGCAGATGGAGACCGTATGTCCCTGCAGGGTCGCGGTGCTTCGAGCCAGGTAGACGTTATGGACGAAGGAGTTCACTACCGAGGCTCGTTCCGAGTCGAGCATCATCCCGCGGAACGAGGGTGCCGCGAGCCCCAGCAGAATCCCCGCGATCGAAAGCGTGACCATCAACTCGAGCAGACTGAAGCCCGTCGGGCGGGAGCTGGATGGAGGACAGGGGGGACACATGGGCGCGATCCTTCGCTACACGGACGCCCACCATAGGAGCCCGCCCCAGCCCCCAAATGTCGATTTCGAGGCTTTTTTACCTAGTTTCTCGCCTCCAGGCGCATGCCGAGGTATGCTCGGTCCCAAGTTGATTGCCCTGGGTATTTGCCCGGATTTTTCAGTGGCGGGTTCCTAAGTGACTTCCGAGTACAGCCCTCAGCAGGGCCCCGCGGTCAGCGCGGAGGGTCCGACGCGCGATCGGATCATCGAGCAGCTGCACCTGCACGGCCTCAAGCCTACCCATCAGCGCGTGCGTGTTGCCGAGATTCTGATGGCGGCGCCGACGCACATGACGGCCGAGCAGATCCTGGCGGAGATCCGTCGGGGTGGCGAGCGCGTCTCCAAGGCCACGGTCTACAACACGCTCAAAGTGCTGGCCCAGCGCGGGCTGGTGCGCCAGATCCACCTGGATCCGGAGCGCTCGGTGTATGACTCGACCATCGTTCCCCATCACCATTTCCATGACCTGGAAACCGGTGAGCTGCGGGACATCGATCCGAACGACATCGCCTTCAGCCGTTTCCCGACATTGCCCGAGGGCATGGAAGCCGAGGCCATCGAGGTCGTGATCCGTCTGCGCAAGAAGCGTCCGGTCGAGACGCCTTCGGCCTAGTCGTCAAGTTCGTTGCAGCGCCTGTTCGCTCGCAACTTCTTCCCCTATACTTCGCACCCCGCCGCACCGGGGCTCCCCGGTGCCGCATCGGTTCTTCGGTGCCGACTTAGCTCAGCTGGTAGAGCAACGCATTCGTAATGCGTGGGTCCGCGGTTCGATTCCGCGAGTCGGCACCATTTCCCATCAAGCACTTACGCCTCATGACGTTGCAAGCTTCCGAACGCTCGCGTTGGCGGAATGTCTCCCGGCTGGTCGTGATCGCCCTGGCCGCGTACGGCGCCTGGTATCTGGCATCCGACACGGTACGCAGAGTCACGGCAGACGCGGCCCCTCGAGCCGTCGTGCCCCGGCCCGAGCTCATGTCGAACGAGCAGGCCATCATCGGTTTGTTCGAAGCGGCCAAGGGGTCAGTGGTGTTCATCTCGACCCAGGAGCGCGTGCTCGACTACTGGACGCGGAATGTCATGACAGTGCCGCGAGGTACCGGCTCGGGCTTCATTTGGGATGAGCAAGGTCATGTCGTCACGAATCTGCACGTCATCCAAGGCGGCAGCAGCGCGACGGTGAAGCTCGCCGACGGTCGCGATTTCGAAGCGACCTTCGTCGGCGGCAGTGAGGCGCATGACATTGCGGTCCTGAAAATTGTCGCGGCCAAGGATGCGCCGGCGCCGATTCCCGTCGGCAGCAGCGGCGACGTGCAGGTCGGGCAGTCGGTATTCGCGATCGGCAATCCTTTCGGGCTCGACTGGACGCTGACGACGGGCATCGTGTCGGCGTTGGATCGTTCGCTCAGCGAGGACGACGGCCGCGTCATTCAACATCTCATCCAGACCGATGCCGCAATCAATCCAGGCAACTCGGGCGGGCCACTGCTCGACAGCGCCGGTCGATTGATAGGCATGAACACCGCAATCTTCAGTCCGTCGGGCGCGAGCGCGGGGATCGGTTTCGCAGTGCCCGTGGACACGATCAACCGTGTCGTGCCGGAGCTCATCGCCACAGGTCGTTACGCTCCGCCGAGCCTCGGCATCGACGTCGATGAGACGCTGAGTCGCGCAGTTGCCCGACAACTCGGTGTACGCGGCGCGGCGGTTCTCAGGGTTCAGCAAGGCGGGACTGGCGAGCGTGCCGGGCTGCGTGGGGTTCGCGTCGAGCGCCGGAACACGATTGTTCCAGGCGATGTGATCGTCGCAGTCGACGGCAAGGAAGTGGACAGCGGCGCGCTGTTGTCCGCGCGACTGGATGACTACAAGCCGGGCGATACCGTGCGTCTGAAAGTGTGGCGTGAGGGTAAGGAAATCGAGCTGACCGCCCAGCTGCAGCAGGGCAGTTAGCCTTTCGGTAAACTTGCAGGGATGTCAGCAGAAGAAAGCGCGCCGCCGCCGCGGCCCTCGCGGACCAAATCTCAGCGCCAGCTGACGGCGGGGCGCATGTTCGTCTATCGGCTCGCCACCTATCTGGGCGCGCTGATTCTCGAAGTGCTGTGGTGGACCAGCCGGCTGAAGATCGTCAACCTGGATCGGCTGGAAACATTGCTGAAAGAGCAGGGCGCGGTGGTGCCGGTGTTCTGGCATCAGCATTTGCTGATGGCCGCGCGCTTCATCTGCTCGAGCAAGATCAAAGGCATGAAGCCGGGCTTCATGATTTCGCCGTCGGTAGATGGCCAGGCGCCGACCATGCTTGCGGAGATGTACGGCGCGCACGTGGTGCGCGGCTCGGGCTCATACACCGGCGTGCGTGCGGTTCGCGGTGTTTACAACGCGATCGTGAAGGAAGGCATCTCGCCGACCATCACGCCCGATGGTCCGCGCGGCCCGCGCTTCGTCATGAAGCCTGGCGCCATCTTCACGGCGCAGATCAGCGGCAAGGCGGTCGTGCCGATTGCCTATGCGGCGAGTCCCGCGAAGTTGCTCAGGACGTGGGACAAGTTCGTCATCCCGTTTCCCTTCGCGCGCCTGCGCATCGCGATCGGCGAGCCTTACTTTCCGCCGAAGCGGATGACTGAAGAAGAGATGGAGGCCGCGCAGAAGGAACTAGAGCGGCGCCTGCACGAGACCTTCAAAATCGCCGAACGCGCTTTGCACGAGCGTTAACCGCGAGCGCGCTTGATCGGCGGCTCCTCCGCGCAATCTTTGTCGACGCAGTCTTCCACCTCGATCTGAATCGTCGCGTGCGTGATGCCGAAGCGCTCCGCCAACAGCGCCTTGGTGTCTTTCAACACCATTGCCTGATCCGCCGAGCCATTCACCAGCGCGTGCATGGTGAGCAATGTTTCGTGCGGCCCGACCGACCAGGTGTGCACGTGGTGAACGTCCCGGATCGCCGGGATCTTCTGCTCGAGCGTGCGACGCAGCTCGCCCTGATCCAGCCACTCCGGCGAGCCTTCCATGAGAATGTGCGCTGACCGGCGCACCAGCGAGATCGCGGTTTTCACGATCAGCGCGCTCACCAGCAACGACAATAACGGGTCGATCGGCATCCAGCCGGTCCACAGAATGACCAGCGCCGCGACGATGGCCGCGGCCGAGCCCAAGAGGTCGCCGAGCACGTGCATCGTGGCGGCCGCAACGTTCATGTCGTGCGAGTCGCCCTGGCGCAGCATCGCGAACACGAGCAGGTTCAAGGCGAAACCGATTGCGCCGATCCACAGGATCGCGCTGGCGTTCACGGGCACTGGGTTCAACAGGCGCGCGATGGCCTCGAATGCGATCCAGGCGACGATGAACAGTAGGGCGCAGCCGTTCACGAAAGTGGCGAGCACTCGCAGCCGTTGATAGCCGAAGGAGCGCTTGGCATCGGCCGGGCGGGTGGCGATTCGGACTGCTGCCCAGGCGAGCGCCAGGGCGGCGGCATCGGTGAGCATGTGGCCGGCGTCGGCGACCAGGGCGAGCGAGCGCGCCAGCAATCCGCCAGCAAATTCGACCACCATGAACGATGCGGTCAGCGCGAAGGCTATCCCCAGGACCTTGCCGCTGGCGCCCGCGGCATGGTCGTGATCATGGTCGTGGCTGTGGTCATGATCGTGCGCATGATCATGGCCATGCTCGTGCCCGTGCCGGTGCTCGTTCATGGGGTCAGGATAAGTCGATTGATTTTGCCCGGCCAGACGTCCTACCTGCCCGGTCTATAATCTGCGCGCGCATGAAACTCTCCGTCGTCATTCCAGTTTGTAATGAGGCTGACAATGTCGGGCCGCTGGCCCGCGAAATCCAGGCCGCCCTGGCCAACCATCAGCCCTTCGAGATCATTTTCGTGGACGACGGCAGCACCGACGGCACTGTGGCGGCCGTCAAGGCGGCCCGCGCCGAGGGCATCCCCGAAATCCGTCTGCTGGAGCATTCCCAGCGCTGCGGCCAGAGCCGGGCGGTCTGCACCGGCGTCGAAGCGGCGCGCGCGGAGTGGGTCGCGACCCTGGATGGCGACGGTCAGAATGACCCGGCCGACATCCCCGAAATGATCAAGGCCGTGACCGCGGGCGATGAGTCTCTGCGGCTCGTGATGGGCAATCGCACCACACGAAAAGATACCTGGCTGCGCCGGTTTTCTTCGCGTGTTGCGAATGGTGTACGCGGCGGGCTGCTTCGCGACGGCACCCCCGACACGGGCTGCGGCATCAAGCTCATGCACCGGGCCACGTTCATGCGGCTGCCCTGGTTCAACCACATGCACCGCTTCCTGCCGGCGTTGTATCAACGCGCCGGCGCCCGCGTGATCTCCGTGCCGGTGCGCCATCGGCCCCGCACTCGGGGGGTCTCGAAGTACGGGTTGAGCAATCGATTATGGGTGGGGATCGTGGATCTGTTCGGGGTGCGCTGGCTGATCCTGAGGAACTCGCCGCACATTCGCATCCGGGAATCCCTGCCCCACGAATGAGGTCTGCATCTGACGGGGATTCCGTCGGATTGCGTACGGCCTGCACAGAGAAATGTCGCTGTTTGGCGTCGAGAGTTGGGTGCGACACTTGGCAGCCTGCTTTCCATCGCATATTTTGCTGTGCCACAATCGGACGATCGCCGCATTGCTATTCATATTCGCTCAGCAGTGCAGTGCCGGCGACGCGCAAGAAAGTTTCGATTCGGGAGGGTGCCCTGAATGAACGATACCAATCGCGGTCCAACGAGTCCGCGTAACTGCCGCTTGGCGCCCACCACCCGCTGACGCACGTCGCAAGTGGCAAGCAATCCGACAGAGCATGGACCGCTGATCTCCGCGCCGAGCGGCGATACGCTGTTTACTGCGCGTCCTCGCCGTAACACCAAGGTGGGCCTGGACGTTCTGCTCACCAAGGCGTCCATCGATTTTCAGAATCTCACGTCGGAGCGCGACGATCCGCTGCTGAAGCACAATCTGGAGGCGCTGCGCGAATCGGCCGGCCTCGATGCAGTTGTGATCTCGACGTTCGATGAAGCTCACAAGAGCATCGAGCACGTGGTCGCGGCGAGCGGCCTGTTCGCGACCTTCAATCCCATCGTGTTCCACGGCGAGCCGCTCGAGCGCTTGCCGTATCTTCGCAGCAAGCTGGGTCATCTGCGCATCGTCGAGATTCGCGATACCTCTCGTCCTCGGCGCGAGCTGGCGGCCGAGGGAGCGCGCTTTGCGTCTTTACATATTGGCGCCGCGTTGATCGTCGGCGTGGCCATTCAGGGGCGCGTTCAGGCTTTCATCGCGCTGTGCTCGACGCTGCCGCGCGATTCGTGGGATGCCAACCTGCACTTGATGCTCAAGCTGCTCGGTTCGAGTTATTCGAGTGGCATCGAAAGGTTGCGCTACCAGAAGCACTTCCATCAGCTCGAAGAGCGCAATGAGCTGGCGTTGCACGGCGCGAACGATGGCTTGTGGGACTTCGAAGTCGATAGTCAGAAGACGTGGTTCTCGCCGCGCTGGAAAGCCATGCTCGGCTACAGCGACGACGAAGCGGAACCGCTGGTCGACTGGCAACAATTGTTACATCCGGATGACACGGTGCGAGTGGGCACGGCCCTGCGCGATCACTTGTCCGGCAAAGAGCCCTTGTTCGAAAGCGTCCACCGGCTGCGCCATCGCGATGGCGTCTGGCTGTGGGTGGAGAGTCGCGCCAAGGCGCGTCTCGATGAGCAAGGCCGCGCACGGCGCATCGTCGGCGTCGATCTCGACGTCACAGAGCGAAAGCTGTACGAAGAGGCGCTGTTCAAGGAGAAGGAGAGCGCGCAGATCACGTTGCAGTCCATCGGAGACGGCGTGATCACCACCGATTCGAAGTGCCGCATCGAGTATCTGAACCCGGTCGCCGAACAGCTCACCGGCTGGCGGCTCGAGCATGCGCAGGGTCGCGTCATCGACGAGATCTATCGCAGCTTCCATGAAGAGACCTGCGAGCCGCTGGAGAATCCGCTGGCGGTCGCGATCCGGCGCACGCGCGCGATCAAGTCGGTTCGCCCGACGCTGCTGATTCGTCGCGACGGCAACGAGCTCTATATCGAGAGCTGCGCCTCGCCGATTCGCGATGGCGCGGGCAATGTGTCTGGCGGCGTGCTGGTGTTCCATGACGTGAGCGAGAGCCGCGAGCTGAATCGCAAACTCTCCTATCACGCAAGCCACGACATTCTCACGGGCCTGGTCAATCGTCGCGAGTTCGAGTCGCGGCTGGAGCGGGCTCTGAAGAGCGCCAAGGCTCGCGAGGCATCCTACGCGCTGTGTCACATCGATCTCGACCAGTTCAAGATCATCAACGACAACTGCGGCCATAGCGCGGGCGACGCGCTGCTCGGCCAGGTCGGCGCACTGCTCAAGTCGAAGATTCGCTGGCGCGACACGGTGTCGCGTCTGGGTGGCGATGAGTTCGGCGTGCTGCTCGAAAGCTGCTCGCTCGAAGAAGCCGTGCGTAACGCCGAGATGCTTCGCGAGGCGATTCGCAACTACAAGTTCGTTTGGGAAGAGCGCACGTTCCGTCTGGGCGCCAGCATCGGCGTCGTGCCGCTGTCGCCGGAGAACGAAGACGTTGCTTCACTGATCTCTGCCGCCGATAGCGCCTGCGCCGCTGCCAAAGAAAGCGGTCGCAACCGCATCTACAGCTTCCAGGAAAACGACATCGATTTGATGCGCCGTCGCCGCGAAATGCAGTGGGCTGCACGCATCAACAATGCCCTGGAAGACAATCGCTTCGAGATTTTCCGTCAGGTCATTCAGCCGCTCCAGCACAAGGAGGCGCACGGACTGCACTACGAGCTGCTGCTTCGTATGCGCGATGAGGCAGGCAAGATCGTGGCGCCGGATCAATTCATCGTCGCGGCTGAGCGCTACGGCCTGACGCCGAACATCGATCGGTGGATGATCGAGCACGCGCTGCGCTGGCTGGTGTCCGAAGCGGACGAGCGCGAGAAGCTGGAGTTGTGCTCCATCAACCTGTCGGGCCAGAGCTTGGGCGACGACAAATTCCTGCCGTTCGTGATCGATCACTTCCATCGCAGCGGCATCGACGCCTCGAAGATCTGCTTCGAGATCACCGAGACCGCGGCCATCGCCAGCTTCTCGCAGGCGAACCGTTTCATTCACGCGCTGAAGGAGTTGGGCTGCCGCTTCGCGCTCGACGACTTCGGCACCGGCCTGTCGTCATTCGGTTACCTGAAGCACTTCCCGGTGGACTTCCTGAAGATCGACGGCAGCTTCGTGAAAGAAATCCTGCACGACCCGATCGATCGCGAGATGGTGCGCTCGATCAACGAAATTGGTCACCTCACCGGCAAGCAGACGATTGCCGAGTTTGCCGAGAACGTCGAGATCATCGAGATGCTCCGCAGTATCGGCGTGGACTACGCCCAGGGCTACGGAATAGCGACGCCGCAGCGAGTGATGAAGCTCGCCTCGGGCGGCGAAGCGTTCTAGGCGAAGCGCATCGATAAATCCACGGCTCTTACGTGCTTCGTGAGCCCCCCCACGGAGATGTAGTCGACTCCTGTCTCTGCCACGCTCCGGAGCGTCTCCAGCGACATGTTGCCCGACGCCTCCAGCTCAATGCCCTTGTTTTCGTGCGATCGAGTGATGCGCACCGCGGTCTTCATGTCTTCGTTGGAGAAGTTGTCGATCAGTATGCGGTCCACTTTCGCGGCCAGCGCCTGCCGCAGTTCGTCGAGATTCTCCACCTCGACTTCCACCATCACCTTGCTGTTGACCTTGCGCGCCTCGGTCACCGCGGCCGCGATCGAGCCCGCCGCTGCGATGTGATTTTCCTTCACGAGGATGGCATCGAACAAACCGATGCGATGATTCGTGCCGCCCGCGCATCGCACGGCGTACTTCTGCGCCAGTCGCAGGCCAGGAATCGTCTTGCGCGTATCGAGCACTCGACATTGCGTGCCATTCAGCGTTTCGACATAGCGGCTCGTCTCGGTCGCCACTGCAGACAAGCACTGCAGGAAATTCAGCGCCGTGCGTTCGCCAGTCAGCAGCGAGCGCGAGGGGCCGGACAATTCGCAAAGTAACTGGTTGGCGCGCACGCGATCGCCGTCTGCCGCTTTCCAAGTGACCTGCACTTTGGGATCGATTTGACGAAACACTTCGTCGAACCACGCGCGGCCACAGAGCGTCGCGTCCTCGCGCGTGATGACGGTGGCTTTCGAGACGCGATCGGCCGGAATCAACTGCGCGGTCAGGTCGCCCGTGCCGACGTCTTCTTCAAGCGCAATCTTGACGGTGCGGGTGATGTATTCCGAGCTGGGCGGGGCAATCGACATGATTGAGTCCTCGAACGCGAGACGTCGAAGACTATCAAAACCCAGCCAGAGCTGGGTTTTGCCAAAACTCGCGAGGCTAGGGCTTAAAAAGGTAACCCGTGGCTCTGGCCACCCATGCACATCAGCATCGGCACGGACAGGATGAAATTCACGCGTGAGGCGTACAGAGCGACTTTGCGCGCCTTGGCTTTTTCCTCGTCGGTGGCGGGGACGATGCCGAGTATTTTCTTCTGATTGCGCCAGATCAGGCCCCAGACATTGAGCAGCATGATGGTGCCCAGCCAGGCGCCTACGCCGATGGTCACGAAACCTTCCTGCAGCAGGAAGGCCTTGTGCATGGCTACCGGGCTGCCATAGCCGAACAGCAGGAAATACGCACCGGTGACCCAGGTCGCCACCGAGGCCCAACGGAACCACCAGAGCGCACGCGGGGCGACATATTTCGTGATTCCGGCGCCACCCGGGCCGCCCTTATCGGCGGTGGCATCGCCCAGCGCGGGGACCTGAACGACGTTGAAGTAGTAGAGCAGGCCGATCCACATCACCCCTGAGACGATGTGCAGCCAGCGATCGATGCGCGTATGGTGCAGGCCCAGCCCGTCGGCGCCGACCAACGTGGTGGTGAGGATGACCGAGAGAACAATGGCAAGCACAAAGGCCGAGATGATGGCCCCGCGCACCGTAGTCAGTGGATGCATGACCTGTACTCCTCGCTAAACCCGCCGGTTATTCGTTCTTGTCGCCGCGTCCGATGCGACCTTGCCAGTCCGGGGACTACGGGATTTGTCAGCAAAAAGCGTTTGAAGAATAGGGGAGGCATCCCCATAATTCAATTGTCAGCCCCTTCCGTCATGACGTTGCCGCCCCCACTTCCGGCTGTTGCTTCTCCCTGTATCAAGGTCTGTGTACTGGATGCACAGCAGGTCTGCGTTGGCTGTGGGCGTACCCTTGACGAGATCGCTCAGTGGTCGCGGATGACGGAGGAGCAGCGGGGCCAGGTCGTCGACCGGGCACGCCAGCGGCGCAGCCAGGCCGCCCCGTGAACCGTCTTTGGCTTTAATTCGAGGTTTGTATGGACGTCATCGAACGCATCAAGTCGCAGCTGTCCTCCAGCCCGGTCGTGCTGTACATGAAGGGCACGCCTGACTTTCCCCAGTGCGGCTTCTCCGCTGCCGCTGTGCGCGCTCTGGGCGCTGTCGGCGCCGAGTTCGCGCACGTCAACATTTTCGAGGATCCGGAGCTGCGCGAGGCGCTGAAGCAATACTCCAACTGGCCCACCTATCCGCAGCTTTACGTGAACGGCGAGCTGATCGGCGGCTCGGACATCATTATCGAGATGTACAAGAGCGGCGAGCTGCAGACGCTCATCGGCGAGGCGGCCAAGGCCACCGGTTGATTCTTTCCTTGTTGCCCTCCGCCCCCGGGCGGAGGGCATCACGGGCCCAACTTCCTCCGCTCGGGTCCGTTAAACTCTCCGCATGACCCAGCTGACTCTGCTTCGTCCCGACGATTGGCATTTGCACGTGCGCGATGGCGCCCACCTGGCCAGCGTCGTTCCCTTCACCGCCCGCCAGTTCGCGCGCGCGGTCATCATGCCGAATCTCAAGCCGCCGGTGACGACGGTGGCGGCTGCGGCTGAGTATCGCGAGCGCATCTTGCAGGCGGTGCCTGCGGGTCTGCGCTTTGAGCCGTTGATGACGTTGTATCTCACGGATTCGACGTCGCCGAAGGAGATTCACACAGCCAAGGCCAGCGGGTTCATCATCGGCGCGAAGTTATATCCATCCGGCGCGACGACCAATTCCGATGCCGGCGTGACCGCGATCGAAAAGGTCTTTCCAGTGCTCGAGGCCATGCAGGAAGTCGACCTGGTCTTCCAGGTGCATGGCGAAGTCACGGAGCACACCGTCGACGTGTTCGATCGCGAGAAGGTTTTTATCGACCGCATCATGTCTCGCATCGTGGAGAAGTTCCCGAAGTTGCGTGTGGTGTTCGAGCACGTGACGACGCGCGAGGGCGTGCAGTTCGTGAAAGGCGCTCGCGCCGGCGTCGGCGCGACCATCACGCCGCAACACCTGCTGTTGAACCGCAATGCGATCTTTCAGGGCGGCATTCGGCCTCACAACTATTGCCTGCCCGTGCTCAAGCGCGAGCATGATCGTCAGGCGCTCGTGGAAGCGGCGACTAGCGACGATCTTCGCTTCTTCCTTGGCACGGACAGCGCACCGCACGCGCGTCACACGAAAGAGAATGCTTGCGGATGCGCCGGTGTGTTTTCCGCGCATGCGGCCATCGAGCTGTATGCCGAGGCGTTCGAAGCGGCGGGTCGATTGGATCGGCTGCAGGCGTTCGCGTCGGAGCGCGGGCCTGATTTCTATGGCCTGCCGCGCAATACTACGAAGATCACATTGAATCGCACGTCATGGACACCGCCGGCCGTATACCGATTTGGTAACGATGAGCTGACGCCGTTCCGTGCGGGCGAGAGCGTTGCCTGGCAGCTGGCCGAGGAAATTCCGTCTTGAGCGATGTAGCCGGTGTCGAGGTTGACGGGAAGTTGCCCATGGCTCGCCGCTTTCGCGGCTTTTTGCCCGTGGTGGTCGATGTCGAGTGCGGCGGCTTCAACCCGAACACCGACGCGCTGCTCGAGATCGCAGCGGTGCTGCTGGAAATCCAGGGTGATGGCAGCTTGCTGCCCGGCGAGAGCTGGCGCTATCACGTGCAGCCATTCGCCGGCGCGAATCTCGAGCCGGCGTCGCTGGCGGTGACGGGCATCGATCCGTTTCATCCGCTGCGTCCGGCCATTCCGGAAAAAGAAGCACTAACACGGCTGTTCAAGGAAATCCGTCGTGCGATGAAGGACAACGATTGCACGCGCGCCATCCTGGTCGGTCACAACGCGTACTTCGATTTGAACTTCATCAACGCGGCGATTGCGCGCACGGACATCAAGCGCAATCCGTTCCATCCGTTCTCGAGCTTCGATACAGCGACGTTGGCTGGCGTTGCTTACGGTCAGACTGTGCTCGGCAAGGCGCTGCAGGCCGCAGGCATCGAGTGGGACTCGAACGCTGCGCACTCCGCGGCTTACGATGCGCAGAAGACGGCGGAGTTGTTCTGCAAGATCTGTAATTCGATGAAGGCGGCGATCGGCTGATGTCTTCGGGTCGAAAGCGGCCAAGGCCCTTTCGACTAGAGGTTCGCTGCCCAGCTCGCGATCGTATCCGCGAGCTCTGCCATCACTTCGCGGTCGTTGCGACCTGAGCGCGCCAGCACGTGGAAGGAATGATCCGCGCCTTCGATGCGTTTCATCGTCGCGCCTGGGCCGAGTTTCTGCACGATTGGCTCGAGCAGCGTCAGATCAGCCAACTCATCGCGCGTACCCTGCAGGAACAGCATTGGAACCTGTACGTCCGACAGATGCGTCGCGCGTTCGGTCGATGGCTTTTTCGCCGGATGCAACGGGAAGCCGACGAATGCCAAGCCGCGCACCTCGGGCAACGGTTTCGCCGCCTGAGCCTGCGAGGTCATCCGACCTCCGAATGATTTGCCTCCCGCAATCAATGCCACGCCCGGCGCTTGCTTGCGTGCTTCCTCTACTGCTGCGCGCACAGTTGCATGACAAAGTGCTGGCGGATCGGGACGTTTCGAACCGCTCTCCATGTAAGGAAAATTGTAACGCAGCGTGCCGATCTGGCGCGCCTCGAGTGCGTTGGCGAGATCGGTCATGAAAGCATGCGCCATTCCTGCGCCGGCTCCATGACCGAGTACGAAACAAGCGCGGGCCTGTGGCGGAAGTTGCAGTAAAGCTGACACGCGTAGGCCGCTTTTAACTTCTATGCTTAGCGGTGTCGAAGAGGCTGTCATGCCGGCAGTATGAACTTTCGCGGCGCTGAATGGCACCCACGGCGCTACCGAACCTATGGACCGGCGATCAACTCGCTTTAGTCAGCAGCATCGTCGCGCCAGGGTGCGCAGCATGGTTGTTCCTTGCCTGGCCGACGTTGGAGGATGAAACATGAAACCTCGCATCACGCTCATTACGCTTGGCGTCGACGATCTGGAGCGCGCTGTCGAGTTTTATGGCCGCGGTCTCGGGTTCAAGACCGAGGGCATCGTTGGCAAGGAGTTCGAGTACGGCGCGGTCGCATTCTTCGAACTCGAAGGTGGCCTGCGTTTGGCGCTGTGGCCGCGGAAGAGCCTGTCGCACGATTGCGGGTTGCCCGTGTCCGCACCGAGCCCGACTGATTTTTGCCTCGCTCACAATGTGAGCTCGAAGGCGGAAGTGGATGCGGTGATGGATCAGGTTTGGAATGCCGGCGCGACCATCGTGAAGTCCGCGCACGATACCTTCTACGGCGGCTACGCCGGCTATTTCCAGGATCCGGACAAACATCTGTGGGAAGTGGCTTGGAATCCGCAGCTGCTGCCGAAGGATTGACCAGTTACGCCGCAAGCCTGTGGCTCAATTCTTCCAGCGCAATGTGCCCACGGAATCCGCCGCTACTCGCAGCCGAACGCTCATCTTCGATGGCATGTGCGAACACCACCGCGGGATCCGCTTCGAGACGATGGATGAGTCGATCGACGTTTGGATACTGTCCCGGCTCGACGACGCGATGGTATTTGCCCCAGCGCGCGAGGCCAATGAAGTACGCGTCGGCCAATGACTTCCGCGAGCCCATGAGCCACTCGCTGTTCGCGAGCATCGATTCCAGCTGTTCATTGGCTTTGGCGACGGTCTCCCGACCGACCTCACGTAGCACACCTGGCACCGGAGAATTCTGATCCATCTTGTACGCATGCCAGAGCGGCCCGAACGCGGCGAAATAGGTCGTGGTCAAGAACGCGATGCGCTGATTGAGGCGATCGAACTCACGCGTGCCTTGGGCGAATCCAAAGCCTTTGGGGATGCCGCGCGCGGCAATGTTTTGCAGTGTGGCGGCGCTCTCCGTGAGCACCGTGCCGTCCTCGAGCAGCAAGGCGGGCGTTTTGCGATCTGGATGGAATCGCGCGTACAGGTGCGACTGCATGTCCCGCAGCATGTCGATCCTGCACAGCCGGTAAGGCTGGCCCAGCCATTCCAACGCAACGATCGATCCGAACGAGCATCCCTGCGGGATGCCATACAACAGCACGGGCTCCATGAATGAACTCCGAAATGTAGCAGGGAGCCCTATGTTATTGAGCACGTGCGCACTGTAAATTACGAACAAATTTGTGACTGGAGCCCCTGAGTGGGCACAAATTTGTTACTGCTATGAAAACTACCGTTTCTGGTTGTCCCATCGAAGACGCCATGCGCTTGTTGAGCGGGCGCTGGCGTACGTTGCTGGTCTATTACTTGATCGACGGTAAGAAACGCTTCGCACAGCTGCGCAGAGACAACCCGAAAATTTCTCATCGCATCTTGACGCATGAATTGCGAGCGCTTGAAGGCGCAGGCGTCATCACGCGCACTGTCGTGCCTGGAAAGATCGCGCACGTCGAGTACGAGCTGACGGAGGCTGGCCGCAAGCTGGTCCCGCTGATCAATGCATTGGGCGACTGGTACGAAGACCTGCAGCGTGAGCGCGAGCCGGCTCGAGCAGTAATTTGACAGTTGGCGCTTCTGCAAATTTCCAGCGCTGAGAGTTCGCTCTCAGTCCGGATCCTTCGCGAAGGCAGCCACATCCGCCGGCAACTGCACCCAGGAGTGTCGCCGGCTGTCATAGACCGAAGCCTCCGGCGGTGGGAAGTTCGGATCCGCAAACGCGCCCACGGCCACACTGACTCCGCCCTCAACACCTTCTTCCGTGTGAAAGACCGTCGAGCCACACACCGGACAAAACCGAAACCGGAACTGCGCGCCCTGATCGCCGGTGCGCACATACTCGGTCGCCTTGCCTGAAACTCTGAAAGGCGCCGAGAAGCCGGCGAGCGCAGCGAACACGCTGCCGGTCCGCTGTTGGCACGCCAGGCAATGGCAGACGCCAACACCGCGAGGTTCACCGTCGACTTCGATGCTCAGCTGGCCACAACAGCACGACGCCTTACGAGTCGCCACAATCACTCCTTGCGCGCGCGCTTCGTGCGTGCGCTGGCGAGTACGTCCTGCTCAAGCAAGAGCTGAGTCGTGTACCGGACTCCGAAGCCAGTGAAGTCGGTGGGCACATGCGCCAGTCCGCCGGGGCGGTTGCCGGCGGCGAGATCGATGTGAATCCACGGGATCTCCGCCGGCACGAATTTACTCAGGAATCGCGCCGCCAAAATGTGATCGCCCTTGCTATCCGGCGTGCAGTGAAGGACATCGGCGATCGATGATTCCAGATCGCTGTCGAAGTCCTCATCCATCGGAAACGGCCACACGCGCTCGCCGCTGTTACGACCCGCGGCCTCGATAGCACTGTGCCATTCCGGCCGATTCGTGAACGCACCACAATAGCGCTCCGTCAGTGCTGTTACGCACGCACCGGTAAGGGTCGCGAAGTCGATGATCAAATCCGGCTTCTCGCGCGCAGCGATGGTGAGCGTATCAGCGAGCACCATGCGACCTTCGGCGTCGCTGTGCGCGACTTGGATCGTTGTGCCATTCGCTGCGCGCACGACTTCTTGCGGGCGAAATGCGTTGGGGCCGATCTGGTTTTCGGTGATCGCGAGCCAGCAGTCGATGTCATAAGGCACGTTGAGGCGAGTCAGCGCGAGCAGGGTGCCGACGGCGACGGCGCTGCCCTGCATGTCTTCGTGCATCTGATACATGCTCTTGTGGGGCTTTAAATTAATACCCCCCGTGTCAAAACAAATACCCTTGCCGACGAGCGCCAATTTCTTGCGCGCGGCATCGCCGCGTGCGCGATAGCGCAGACGTACGATGCCCGCTTCACGATGCTCATTCGCGCGCGTTACCGCCAGAAATGCGCCGGCGTTCAGTTTCTTTAGCGCGCGCTCGTCGAGGAAGGAGAACGCCCAGCCTTCGCGTTTCGCGAGGTCACGCAACGCTTTTCGATAACTCGCCGTGTGCAGGACGTTCGGCGGCAGCGTGGTCAGCCAGCGCGCCAGATGATTGCCGCGATCGATCGCGATCGACAGCGCCGCATCGATCTCCGGGCCATCGCCGCTCAGGGTGAGTTGCGGAGGTTCTGGCGCCTTGGGCGTCTTCGACTTGATCACCGGCATCGGCGCAGTCGCGGCCAGCGCAGCGGCCGTCAGCGCTTCGAGCATCGCTGCACTCGCCGTGGTATCGAGCCCCTGTGTTGCGAGCAGCACTTTTGCGCCGGAAGCAGGCGCTAACTCCTTCCAGATGCGGCTCGCGAGCGAGAGGCGCTCGAACTGCGAGCTTGAAGCTTTTGCAAGCGCCACCACCATAGGTGATGCATCGGCTGCCACTCGCGCACTGAGGATAGATACAGGTCCGCGTGCCTTGGCTTCGCGATACAGCCGTTGCCAGGCCGCCCCGTAGGGCAGCTTGGTCAAGCGCTGCTCGGCCTGCTGCTTATCGATGACGACGATGCAGGCATCGTGTTTTTGCATTGAGCTTTCGCTCAGCTGCGCGCGACGCTGAAAAATACGGATGTCGCGCTCTGCGGGAAGCAATTCCACCACGCTGATTACCTACAGGGTTCCTTGACCGAAAATTCTCAAACTCCGATGATACGCGGCCTACTTTTGCAGCACACCCGACATGTCCGAACCCTCCAGGTTTGATGATCTCGATCCCGAAGAAACCCGGGAATGGCTCGAATCGATTGACTCGGTGATCAAGGCGCAAGGCGCCGGCCGGGCCCACTTTCTGCTCGAAAGGTTGATCGATTTCACACGCCGGAGCGGCGCTTACCTGCCGTTCAAGCCCAATACGGCCTATGTAAATACAATTTCACCCGGGCAGGAGCAGGAATACCCGGGCGATCGCAGCATCGAGCGGCGCATCGAAGCCTTCATCCGCTGGAACGCGATGGCCATGGTGGTGCACACCAATCGGCAGAGCTCCGAATACGGCGGCCACATCGCAAGCTACGCCTCGTCGGCGACCATGTATGAAGTGGGCTTCAACCACTTCTGGCGCGCGCCGTCCGAGAAGCATCCCGGCGACATGGTGTACATCCAGGGCCACGTTGCCCCGGGCATCTACGCACGCGCGTATCTCGAGGGGCGCCTCTCCGAAGAGAACCTGCGTTACTTCCGTCAGGAAGTGGCCAGCCCGGAAAAGGGACTGAGCTCGTACCCACATCCGTGGCTCATGCCGGACTTCTGGCAGTTCCCGACCGTGTCCATGGGTCTCGGCCCGATGATGGCGATCTATCAGGCGCGCTTTCAGCGCTACCTCGAGAATCGCGGCCTGGCGCCGGTCACCGACCGCAAGGTGTGGGCCTTCCTCGGCGACGGCGAAATGGACGAGCCCGAATCGATGGGCGCGATCACCATGCCGGTGCGCGAGAAGCTCGACAACCTGGTGTTCGTCATCAACTGTAACTTGCAGCGCCTGGATGGTCCGGTGCGCGGCAACGGCAAGATCATTCAAGAGCTCGAAGCCGCTTTCCTCGGCGCGGGCTGGAACGTCATCAAAGTCATTTGGGGCTCGCGTTGGGATCCTTTGCTCGCGAAGGACACCAAGGGCCTGCTGCGCCGTGTGATGGAAGAATGCGTCGACGGCGAATATCAGAACTTCAAAGCCAAGGGCGGCGCTTACACGCGCGAGAACTTCTTCGGCAAATATCCCGAGCTGAAGGAAATGGTCGCCAACATGTCGGACGACGACATCTGGCGCCTGAACCGCGGCGGCCACGACTACAAGAAAGTCTGGAACGCGTACAACGCGGCCGTGAATCACAAGGGCGCGCCCACCGTCATCCTGTGCAAGACGGTCAAGGGCTTCATGATGGGCAAGTGGGGCGAGAGCCAGAACATCACCCACCAGCAGAAGAAGCTCGACGACGAAGCGCTGAAGGAATTCCGCAAGCGCGTGCACATCAATATTCCGGACGAGCAACTCGCCAAGTCGCCGTTCCAGCGACTGCCGGAAGACAGCGAAGAGATGAAGTATCTGCGCGAGCGTCGTGAACGCCTCGGCGGCCCGCTGCCGCAGCGCCGCTCGAATGCGCCGTCGCTCACCATTCCTCCGCTGGAAACCTTCGACTCGCTGCTGCAGTCCTCGGGCGATCGTGAGTTCTCCACCACGATGGCGTTCGTGCGCATCCTGCAGATGCTGGTGAAGGACAAGAACATCGGCAAGAACGTCGTGCCGATCGTGCCCGACGAAGCGCGCACCTTCGGTATGGAAGGCATGTTCCGCCAGGTCGGCATCTATTCCTCGGCGGGCCAGCTGTACACGCCGCAGGACGCCGATCAGCTGATGTTCTACAAGGAAGACAAGAAAGGTCAGATTCTCGAGGAAGGCATCAACGAAGGCGGCGCGCTCGCTTCGTTCATCGCGGCCGGTACCGCGTACGCCAACAACAACGTCAACATGATCCCGTTCTACATCTATTACTCGATGTTCGGGTTCCAGCGCGTTGGCGACTTCATCTGGGCCGCTGGCGACAGCCAGGCTCGCGGCTTCCTGTTGGGCGGCACGTCGGGGCGCACGACGCTCGCGGGCGAAGGCTTGCAGCACCAGGACGGTCACAGCCATCTCGCGGCGAGCACGATTCCGAACTGCATCGCCTACGATCCGACGTTCGCATACGAGCTCGCGGTCATCATTCAGGATGGCATGCGCCGCATGTTTGCCGATCAGGAAGATGTTTTCTATTACCTCTCGGTGATGAACGAGAACTACGCGCACCCGGCCATGCCGAAGGGCGCGGAGGCGGGCATCCTCAAAGGCATGTATCTGCTGCAGTCCGGCGGCAAGGGCAAGGTGCGTGTGAACCTGATGGGGTCCGGCACGATCCTTCGGGAGGTCATCAAGGCTGCCGAGATACTCGAGAAGGATTACGGCGTGCCGGCCGACGTGTTCAGCGCGACCAGCTTCTCCGAGGCGCGGCGTGAGGCGCTCGATATCGAACGCACGAACATGCTGCATCCGGATGCGCCGCAGGCCGTGCCGTACTTGCGGCAGGTGTTCGGCGACCGCACCGGCCCGTTCATCGCGGCGACGGACAACATGCGCATCGTGGCCGATCAAATACGTCAGTGGGTCCCCGGACGTTTCGTCGTGCTGGGCACCGATGGTTATGGGCGCAGCGACTCACGCGCCGAACTCCGCCGCCACTTCGAAGTGGACGCCGCGCATATCGTGGTGGCCTCGCTCCGCGCGCTTGCGGATGAAGGCAAGCTCGACATGGCGACCGTCAAAGCAGCGATCAAGAAATTCAACATCGATCCGGACAAGCCGAATCCGGTCACGCAGTAAGGTCCCGGTCAAGCAAGCATGGCAACAGATATCAAAGTCCCGGACCTGGGCGACTTCAAGGACGTCGAGGTCATCGACGTCCTGGTCAAACCCGGCGATCAGGTCGACGTCGACACTCCATTGATCTCGATCGAGACCGAGAAGGCGACCATGGATGTGCCGTCCACGGCCGCCGGTGTCATCACCTCGCTCGCCTTGAAGAAGGGCGATCGTGTTTCCAAGGGCACCCTGATCGGTCAGATCGAAGCCAAAGGTGGCGCCGCTTCGGCCGTTGCAGCTCCCGCTGGCGCGAAGAAGACGAGCGGAGCGGTCGAAGAGCCCGTTTCCACGCCGTCGATCAGCAAGGAACAATCGGACCGCAATGCCGGTGCGCCTGCGAAGGCGGAAGCTCCGAGCCAGCCCGCTTCGGGTGGTGGCCCGGCCGGCGGCGAAGTTCGCGTGCCCGATCTCGGTGACTTCAAAGATGTCGAAGTCATCGACGTGCTGGTCAAACCCGGCGATCGCATCGATGTCGACACTCCGCTGCTGACGCTCGAGACCGAGAAGGCGACGATGGATGTTCCATCCACGGCCGCCGGCGTGGTCAAGTCGCTCGCGCTGAAGAAGGGCGATCGTGTTTCCAAGGGCACACTGATCGGCGTGCTCGAAGGCGGCGCCGCGCCGGCTGCGAAGGCCGCGCCGGAAGCGCCGAAAGCTCCGCCCGCTGAGCCCGCAAAAGCCGCCGCACCCGCCGCAGCGCCTGCGAAGAAGGAGCCGACGCCAGCGCCTGAAGCTCCCGCTCCGGCCGCGACGAAAGGTTTGCCGCAGATCGACGAAGCCGGTTTCGCTCGCGCTTACGCGAGCCCCTCGGTTCGCAAGTTCGCCCGTGAGCTCGGCGCCGATCTGAGTCGCATGAAGGGCACGGGACCGAAAGGTCGCATCACGCCCGAGGACGTGAAGTCGTTCGTCAAACAAGCGCTCACTTCAGGTGCGCCTGCTGGCGGCGGTGCAGCTGCCGGGGGCGGTGCGCTGCCGAAGATTCCAGAAGTCGATTTCTCCAAGTTCGGCGAGATCGAGGTCAAGCCGCTCAGCCGCATCCAGAGGATTTCCGGTCCGCACTTGCAGGCGAGCTGGCTGAACATTCCGCACGTCTGGCAGATGGACGAGGCGGACATCACCGAGCTGGAAGAAACGCGCAAGAAGCTCAAGGGCGAGGCCGAGAAGCAGGGCATCAAGCTCACGCCGCTCGCGTTCGTGCTGCGTGCCTGCGTGCTGGCGTTGCGGCAGTTCCCGAACGTCAACAGCTCGCTGGAGTCTTCGGGCAAGAACCTCATCCTCAAAAAGTTCATCAACCTGGGTTTCGCGGCGGACACGCCGGGCGGCCTCGTGGTGCCGGTAATCAAGGACGCCGACAAGAAGGATATATATGAGATCGCGCGCGAGCTCGCCGACCTCTCTGCGAAGGCGCGTGATGGCAAGCTGAAAATCACCGAGATGCAGGGAGCGACGTTTACTGTGTCGAGCCTCGGCGGCATCGGTGGCGTGGGCTTCACGCCCATCATCAATGCGCCGGAAGTGGCGATCCTCGGCGTCGCGAAGTCTAGTTTCAAGCCGGTTTACCAAGACGGCCAGTTCGTTCCACGCCTGATGCTGCCGTTCACTCTGGCCTACGATCACCGCGTGATCGACGGCGCCGCCGGCGTGCGCTTCACCACCTTCCTGGCGGAGAAGCTCGCTGATGTCCGTGGGCTCATCGAGGCCGTGCCGTGACCAAAGTCAATGTTCCCGATATCGGCGACTTCAAAGAAGTCGAAGTCATCGATGTGCTCGTCAAGCCGGGCGATGAGATCGCGCTGGAAACTCCGCTGGTCACGCTCGAAACCGAGAAGGCGACGATGGATGTGCCGTCGTCCGCGGCGGGTGTCGTCAAGTCGATCTCGTTGAAGAAGGGCGACCGCGTTTCCAAAGGTAGCCTGATTCTCGAGGTCGAAGCCGCGGGCACTGCCGCTGCGCCGGCTGAGAAAGAAGCACCTGCTGCGAAGAAGGAAACCAAGGCCGCAGCGCCTGCGCCTGCCAAGGAAGAAGAGGACGTTCCGTTCACGGACACGATTGTCCGCGAGCAACGAGCGAAGGCGGCAGCTGCGAATGCGCCAGCAGTTGCTCCGACTCCTGCCAAGGACGCATCGGGTGGCACGTACGACTTCGACATGGTCGTGCTTGGCGCCGGCCCCGGTGGTTACACCGCTGCGTTCCGGGCTGCCGATCTCGGCATGAAGGTCGCGTTGGTCGAACGCTGGCCGCAGCTCGGCGGCGTGTGTCTCAACGTCGGCTGCATTCCTTCGAAAGCACTGCTTCACGCCGCGAAGGTGATCGAAGAAGCGCACGAGATGGAGAGCTTCGGCGTTACCTTCGGCAAGCCCCAGATCGACGCGGTCAAGCTGAAGGGTTGGAAAGAAAAGGTCGTCAGCAAGCTGACCGGCGGTCTCGGTATCCTCGCAAAACAGCGCAAAGTCGAGGTCATCCGCGGCATCGGCAAGTTCGTCTCTCCGCACGAGATGCAGATTGCGAACACCGATATGACTCCGCTCTCCACGGTGTTGTCGAAAGGCGAGAACGCGCCGGGCGAAGGCGCGCGCAAGATCTCGTTCAAGAACTGCATCATTGCGGCTGGCTCTGAAGTCATTCGGTTGCCGGGCTTGCCGGACGATCCGCGCATCATCGATTCCACCGGCGCGCTCGAGCTGGATCTACCGAAGCGCATGCTGGTCGTCGGCGGCGGCATCATCGGTTTGGAAATGGCTTGTGTGTATGACGCGCTGGGCACGAAGGTCAGCGTCGTCGAGCTCACCGACGGGCTCATCCCGGGTTGCGATCGCGACTTGGTGCGGCCGCTCGAGAAGCGCATCGGCAAGCGTTACGAAAAGATCATGGTGAAGACCAAGGTCACCAAGATCGAGGCGCTCAAGGAAGGCATTCGCGTCACGTTCGAGGGCGAGCAGGCCACCGAGCCGCAGCTCTACGACAAGGTGCTGATCGCGGTCGGTCGCAGCCCGAATGGCAAGAAGATCGGCGCGGAAGCGGCCGGCGTCGTCGTCAACGAGCGTGGCTTCATTCCGGTCGACAAGCAGATGCGCACGAACGTTTCGCACATCTTTGCGATCGGCGATATCGTCGGGCAGCCCATGCTCGCTCACAAGGCGTCGCATGAAGGCAAGCTCGCGGCCGAAGTCGCCCATGGAGAGAAACGTTTCTTCGATGCGCGCGTGATTCCGTCGGTCGCTTACACCGATCCGGAAATTGCGTGGGTCGGCCTTACCGAGACCGAAGCGAAGGCCAAGGGCATCGCATTCGAGAAGGGTAGCTTCCCCTGGTCGGCCAATGCCCGCTCGCTCACGCTCGGGCGCGACGACGGCATGACCAAAGTGTTGTTCGATCCCGCCACGCATCGTGTTATCGGCGGCGGCATCGTCGGCCCCAACGCCGGCGATCTGATCTCCGAGATCGCGCTGGCGATCGAGATGAACACGGATGCGTCCGACCTGGGTCTGACCATCCATCCGCATCCGACGCTGTCGGAGACGGTGATGTTCTCGGCCGAAGCGTACGAAGGCACGCTGACCGATCTGTACGTGCCGAAGAAGGCTGCACGCCCCGCCCACTGACGACGTTTAATCAAAGCGTCATCGATTGGAAACATTCATGGCAAGGGTTTGTCCTCTGGGACAAGCCCTCGAGCGCGTTTCTTGTGAGGAAACAACTGCGCTCATTTATGCCGTTTATCCCTAGCGCAGTTCATCGCAAATGAATGCCTGAACGGAACCACGAACTGCGTGGCTCCTCCAGGGTTAATTTCTGCGCCATGACCGGTCCACCCCAGTGGAAACCCCTTTTGCATAGCCCGTCGACGACAGGATACAAGTAGGTCGCGATGCATAAGAGTGGTCGGGCAAGACACGTCGCTTAGGGAATGCTCGTGATCGATCACCAGAGTCATGGGGAAGTCAAGATGACCTCGCCTGCGCGCGCTGTCGACGCGCGACGAGAAACTGTGGCTTCAGAGACGCCGGAGTCTGTCGATCAGGGCAATTCAAAGAATCGCTTCGCACAGTGGTTCAAGGACTGGCGCAAACCGGTGAGACATTGGCTGTCCCGGCGCGCCTCGGTCCCCGCCGCTGAGCTGGACGATCTCGCGCAGGAGGTTTTTCTGCGGTTGCTCCGTTACAGCGAGAAGACGGCGGTCGAGAACCCGTTGGGATATCTGTTGCGCATTGCGGGCAACGTCGCCAGCGAATGGCGCGAGCGAGCACGGATTTCCAAGCCGCACGATCAGCAATGGCTCGAAGACTTGCTGATCGAGCCCGATCAGGAACCGGAGAATTCTGTTGGCCAGGCCGGCAGCGATGCGAACGTGCAGGCCGCCGTCGACAAGCTGCCGCCACGGCAACGTCAGGTTCTTATGTTGCGAGTGAACGAGGGGCTGACCTACAAGCAGATCGCCGAGCGACTCGAGTTGTCGCCACGTGTCGTGCTGCGTGATCTGTCCCGTGCCTACAGCCAGCTACGGACGCGGCTGGACCCGCAAGACCTCAAGTGATGGACACACAAGAGGAACGCAACGTGCCAACAGCAATGGACCGAAAACGCATGGTGAGCCAACAAGCTGCCTATTGGTATATCCGCTGCTCCGACGAGCGCTCGATGTCTCGCCACGATCGCAAGCTGCTGCTGGCGTGGCTGAAGCAGTCGCCCGAGCACGTTGCGGAAATCCTGCGTATTTCCAAGTTGGATGGGAAATGCTGCCGGCAGCGATTGCGCGAGGCGGTCAAAGGGCTCAACGAGTCCAATGTCGTCGAAGTCGATTTCGGCGGCGCGGCGCAATACGACTATCAGCCCAGCAGGACGGTCAGCGACAAGGTCAAGCGCAAGGAAGGCGCCAAGTTGCCTTGGAAAGTGGCGGCTGCGGTCGTGACAATGGTTGGGACGGCCTGGCTGGGTGATGCAGTGTTCGATCGTTCCAACGGCGTCTTCGAGACCGTTGCGAGTGAATGGAAACACAGGTCGCTCGATGATGGCAGCTCGATTCACCTGGATGCGCGTACGCAGTTGAAGGTCGAGTTCACCGACACGCAGCGCATCGTTTATCTCAATCATGGCCAGGCGGCCTTCGATGTGGCCAAAGATTCGCGGCGGCCCTTCATCGTGCGGACGCCGTTGGCCGATATCATTGCTGTGGGCACTCGCTTCAGTGTCGATATCGATCTGGATGCTGGTGTCACGACGATCGTGGAAGAAGGGGTCGTCAAAGTGATCAAGCACGGCGAGACGGATTCAACTGCTGTGATGCTGGCTCACAACGAACAGCTGTATGTCGCGCCGCGCGCTGTCGCCGAAACGTCGCTGCCCGTTTCCGAACAGAACAAGGTCTATGTCGATGCCAAGGCCGAACTGGAGTGGACCACAGGTTGGGTCCACTTCGACGAAGGCGCCACCGTCCGAGAGATGGTGAAGCAGTTCAATCGCCGCCATGAGGTTCAGGTCAGCATCGTCGATCCCGCTGTGGCGGAGAAGAAGGTTCGTTATGCCCGCATGCGGATCGATTCAGTCGAAAACTTCAGAGACGCGATGGAAAATCAGAAGGGGGTTGCAGTGAGCGAAGACCGCGAACATAAGATGCTGCAGCTGCGGTCGGAATGAGCCATCGTGGCTCTCAGCCGCTGGCACGTTCCAAGTACGCTGGCCATCGTGCTTTTGTGCGGATGGGCACCGCTGTTATGGGCTCTGGGCGATTCGACAAGTAATGAATACGAACTAAACATCTCCGCCGGATTGCTCATCGAGGCAATCAAGCAGTTCTCCCAGCAAACCGACGTTCAATTCACTGTCGACATGCAGGCGACGGAAGTCGATTTCCTGCGCATTCAGGGTTTTCGCGCGCGCCTGTCGGCTCGCGCTGCGCTCGCAAGGATCTTAGAGGGTAGTGGCCTTGCTACGGAGTGGCAGGGCGATCATACGGTTCGTATCTATCCGGGCATCGTGCGGCCGCAAGGGGACGGTGGTCAGAAGGAGGTCGAGGTGACGGGCACGCGGCTCGGAGGCGGGGAGGGGCCGGCGCCGATTCGTGTGTACGACCGGGAGGAGATTGATCGCATGGGCGTCTCCTCGCTGCCCGGCGTGGCGACCTATTTGACTCAGCAGCCGTTTTCATTAGGACCATTCTTTCAGCGAAGCGGAGCTCAGCACTTTCAGCTGCGCGGGCTGGGAGTGGACACTACGCTGGTGCTCATCAATGGGCGCAGAGCGCAGCCGAGTGCGACCGGCATTAGTCTGAATGCCTTTGACCTGAACATGATTCCACTCACAGCAGTGGAGCGGGTCGAAGTCATGTCAGATTCGGCCTCGGCGATTTACGGCTCCGATGCCATCGGCGGTGTCGTTAATATCATTCTCAAGGAGGCAGGTGCTGCGCCAGATGTTCATCTTCACTACGGGGGTGCGGCTGGGGGAGCCGACGAGCGGCGCATCGCGGGCACCGTGGGCACTTCCGGGCAACGCTTCAGGTCCTCGCTCACGCTCGATTACTTCGATCGCTCCATGCTCGTGGGTGCAGAGCGTGACATCTGGCATAACCAGGATTACCGGCGCTTTGGCGGTAGAGACTATCGCACAACTGCGGCGCCGCGAGCCAATGTTTACTCGCTTACCGGTGCACCGCTTCCGGGGTTGCCGACCTCGCAAGCATCGGTGCCTGTGGGGAGTACGGGTATCGGTCTTCGGCCGGAAGATTTCCTGGCAACAGCTGGAGAGGTCAGTCGCTACACTGCCCGGCAAACCCTGTCTATCGAGCCTGACCTAAAACAATTGTCCGCCGTCGGCTCGGCCGAACTCTCCCTCGGTAAGCGCTCCGCCATTTTCGGCGAGATGTTGATAAGCGCGAGGGAAGTCGTGAGCCAAGGCCCCTTATCACCCGTGACGGGGCAGATCGTTCCCGCCGAGAATCCATACAATCCCTTTGGCCAGGCGATCAGAGTGGACTTTTCACTGGCCGGAACGGAGCCCGCATCACACTTGACGGAAGCGCAGACCACGCGATTCGTGCTTGGGGCTCGCGGCGGTTCAAATCGTTGGAATTGGGAGTTGGCCCTGACCAGCAGCGACGAGAGTGCCGACGTGATGACCAACGAGCTTGATCTGACGCGTGTTCAGGCGGCATTAGGATCGACCGATCCGAAAACGGCGCTAAATCCGTTTGCAGATGGTCCTGCGGGGAGCGATGCATTGTTGTCGTCCCTGGCGCGTGATCAAGAATTCGACTACTCCTCGCGGGCGTGGCTGCTCGCAGGATTCCTGCGGGGCTCGCTGTTTCGCATGCCCGGCGGCATGAGCGAGCTTGTCCTCGGAGGAGAGGTGCGGCGAGAAGAGGTGAAAGCCGTTGACACGTCGCCGCTGCAGAATGAGCGCGACATCGTTTCTGAATTCGCCGAGCTCAAATTGCCACTACTCAAGCAGCTGGCGCTTAAACTGGCTTTGCGAGCAGACTTCTATGAGCACGCAACAGACTCGGTGAACCCGCAGTATGGCCTCGTGTGGCGTCCGACCCAGGACTGGTTGGTGCGGGCCGCCTATGGGACGAGCTTTCGGCCGCCGTCGTTGGCCGAGCTGTCCTTCCCGAGATTGGAGGGTTTGGTCCCGCTCGCCGACCGTCGGCGCGGCGGCTCGATATCCCAAGTCAGGCTAATATACGGAGGCAACCCCAACCTTGGAAATGTATCAGCGCATTCCTTCACCACAGGGGTCGCCTATCGAGACAGCGACCGGCCTGGGCTGCATTGGGGAGCTCACTACTGGCGGGTGGTCATGGACGACCGAGTCTTCACGCCTGCTCTTAATGTGCAGAAACTGGAAGAAGAGGTGCCGGGTCGGGTCACTCGCTCAGCGCCGACGGAAGCCGACAGGTCCGTTGGCTGGCCTGGTGCAGTTGAATCAGTAGATGCCTCGCTACTTAATTACGGACGACTGGAGACCAGCGGTATCGACCTTGATCTTTCATATCGCTTGACGACGAGCCTGGGCCGCCTGCAGTCGTCGCTGTCGGCCACCTGGGTGGATGAGTATTCTGCGAAGGATTTTGCGCCGCTCACGACGCCGGATCGCGTCGGCATTGCGAATTATCTGGGCACGATTCCCGAGTGGCGCCTGGTAGGCGCGCTGACCTTGGAAGGGAGTGTCTGGGGCGTTTCCACGACAGCGACTTTTACGCCTCGCTATCAGGATTCAGATCCGACCGGGCCGCTCGATCGGCGGCTACCATCCCGCACAGTCATCGATTTACAGACGTGGTTGGAAATGGACCGACTGTTCGGCGCAGCTTGTTTGGAGGGCATGAAGGTCACGGCCGGAGCATTGAACCTCTTCGATGAAGATGTGGATTTTGCGCATGCCGGATTGATGTTCGGCTTCGATATATCGCAAGCGGATCTGAAACAGCGATTCGCTTATTTGCGCGTCACCAAGAGCTTTTAATCAGGTCGAAGAATTGGCCCGGAAGGCCCGCCTATCTTGAGCGCGGGCCCGAACGGATTTTTTGGCTATTCGCTCAGCCAATCAAATGTAAGCGTGCAGCAACTGTCTGGAATCTGAGGGAAGCCATTCTGCTTCGTCTCCGCGCTCGCATCACCCAAATCGATCACTTCAATCCCTTGAACCTCCTCGTCCTTCCGCTCTTCTGTTTTCTGTTTCATGACGGTTCCTTCAAGGATTTATGACCATCCTCCTGCCCGTCGGTAGATAACGCTTCCTCTTAGTTAACAACAATAAGACAACTTCCGGAGCTCAAAAATAATAGTTTACGATCAGTAAAAAGGGGGGTTAAGCTCAATGAGTGGCCCGGTCAACGTGAGCAGAGACCGAGAAGATCATCAGGACCTAGGTGCTTGGTTCGCCCTTGGTGGTTTGTAGCGGGCCTCATGGATGAGGTCTGCTGCGGATCTTAGAACCAGCGCCGTTTGAGCGTCTGCATTTGCAGCCTTTTTAGGGAGAAAGGGGCTGCAAAGCTCCTTTGATCCCGTCGCACCGGTCGTGCGATTTCCGATTGCGTTCCCTTCTACAGATACAGACGACGCGCCTCATCACGCCGTGAAGCGCCGATAGCTGCGTCGTGCGATCTTGTATAGCTCCGGCGTTGCCGACTGAAGCGCGGCAAGGAACGTTCGGCGAAGCTTCCGGGAGGAGTCCAGGCGCACTTGGTCGAGCCATCCGTGGAAGCCAGAGTCTTTGCGGTAGGCGCGAAAGTAGTCATGGAGCTCGCCGACGGTGAAAGCGCGGCCGTTGTCGCCGTACTTGGCGACATAGGGAGTGAAATCCGGGTAGAGCGAGCGCACGCCACCGTGCAGAACGGTCTTCGTGAAGTTGGAGATCAGCAGGTCATCGAAGATCTCGTAGTTGATCGCGGTCATCAGAGAGTGGCGGGGCGCCTCGAAGGTAATGCCACGGCCCTTCGGGCCGCCGAGGTCCACGATGTTGTCCTGGCCGCCGACGCGTACATCGATGAATTGGAATTTCTGTCGCAGGTGATCGAATTTCTGGAAGTACGCGCGCACCGTTTGCACGTCCTGATGATCGAGCGGTTCCGACCAGTCATCGCCGAACTCGTTCGGCTCGTGAAAAATCCGGGGTGCAGCCTCCATCGGAGTTTCGGAGATGCAGTCCTTGGTCACATCGTACGAAAAGTATCCTGGAATGAATTCTCCGCGCTCGCGTTTGAAGCAGGTGCCGTGTGCCTCGATGGGAATCTCATAATCCGATGCCCAGCGCGAATCGGTCCTCGCGAACACGTGGTGGCAGGAAAATGGCGCCGTGTGAGTGCCGGACCAGTTCTTCAGCAGCCCGCTGTAGGAGTAGCCGAGCGGCTTTGAGTCGGCGGGCAGCGGTTCTATCCGCTGCCCGTCTTCGGTGAAGAAGTTCATCATGTCGGCCGTGCCGTTGTTGAAGAGCTTGAGCACGAACCGACGCTTGAACGGTTGCAGACGGGCTTGCAACGTAGCCCGCGTGCCCAGCGCGGAGCCATCGTTGAGATTCAGGACGGCACACTGGTCTCCCAGCGCGATGAGCAACGCCGCGTCCTGATTCCAATCCGCGCAGCAGAGAATCCTGACGTGCGGTGAAATTTGCAGCCAAGAATCGTCTGCAAGCTCATGGGCGCGGTAGCCCGCGGCAGTCAGGTCGCGAATGATCCGCCCGCCATGGTGACGAGGCACGAGCACAGTCTTGTCGTGGAACTGTGCGAGAGAGTCGAGATTCAGATGATCCGGATGCCCGTGGGACAGCCAGACATGTTGGGTCGCAGCAAATGCTTCCGACTGTTCGGGTGTGAAGCGATAAGGAAGCATCCAGGATCCGAAGTACTGCGCCCCCGAGATCCAGGGATCGGTGACGAGCACTGGAATGCCGCCGTCGTAGACAATCAACGTTGCGTTGCCGCACGTCTCGAATCCGAGGTCCATTGAAGCCTCCGCTCGGCCAGATCGAACCGGTGTCAATGCGGCCAGCTTCCCTTTTCAGTGACAACCGGGGCGTGGGGCAGCCGTGTGTTCCCTTGATCGCGCCACCGTCCATTTCGATCGCCGCGATATCGCAGTGCCGGAAGTGCGGTGTACAGTCGCGGCTCGTCTAACAAGCGTCGGCAAAAAGGGCTCGCCTTGCTCAAACGCGGTCATGCGCTGCAGCTCAGCGCTTCGGATCTGGTCGGCTACCTCAATTGCCATCATCTGACGCACCTCGACGCGCAGGTTGCCAGCGGTGCGTTGTCGAAACCCGATGTGTGGGATCCCTCGCTCGAAGTGCTGTGGGAACGCGGCGCCGCGCACGAGCGCGCGTATGTCGATCACTTGCGCTCGCTCGGATTGAAGATCTTTGAGATCGAAGGCGTCGGTGTCTCGCAGGCACAGGTAGAACAAACAATGATGGCCATGCGCACCGGAGCCGAGGTCATCGTGCAGGGAGCGTTTCTCGAAGGAGTCTGGAGCGGGCGCACGGACGTGCTCCTTCGCGTGCCGGCAGCGAGTGCACTCGGCGATTGGTCGTATGAAGTTGTCGATACCAAGCTGGCGCGCGAGACCAAGGGCGGCACGGTGTTGCAGCTGTGCTTGTACTCGGATTTGTTGGCCAACGCACAAGGGCGGACGCCTGAGCGCATGCGTGTCGTCACGCCCGGCTGCGGCTTCGAGCCGGTGAGTTACAGGACGGCAGCCTACGCAGCCTACTATCGGCAAGTGCGCAAGGCGTTGGAAGCAGCGCTGGCGGAAACGGATGGCGCGCCAACGTATCCAAAGCCTAAAGATCACTGCGACATTTGCCGTTGGCGACGGGAATGTGACGCGCGGCGGCGGCGGGACGATCATTTGTGCCTCGTGGCCGGCATCTCGGCGACGCAGATTGCGGAGCTGTCTCGACACAACATCACCACACTGACGGGCCTGGCGCATTTGCCGGTCCCGTTGCCCTGGAAGCCCGAGCGGGGCGTGGCGCAGTCATTCGAGCGAAGTCGCGAGCAGGCGCGGGTCCAGTCGGAGGGGCGGCAGAGTGCACAGCCGATTTATGAGGCACTGCCGCTTACGCCGAATGTCGGACTCCATCGGCTGCCGGAGCCCTCGCCCGGTGACATCTTTCTCGACCTCGAGGCGGATCCGTTCGTCGGCGAGGAGGGGTTGGAGTTTCTGTTTGGCTATGTGACCGCGGATGCCGCTGGCACGCGAAACTATGTCGCGGAGTGGGCGTTCTCGCGGGCCGAAGAGCGTCGGGCGTTCGAGCATTTCGTCGATTTCGTGATGGCTCGATGGAGGCAGTACCCCGGGCTTCATATCTATCACTACGCGCCCTATGAGCCGAGCGCGCTGAAGCGGCTGATGGGGCGATATGCGACGCGTGAAGATGAGATCGATCGGATGTTGCGCGGCTCGCTGTTCGTCGATCTCTACACCATTGCCCGACAAAGCATTCGCGCGAGCGTGGAAAGGTACTCGATCAAGAACCTCGAGCCTTTCTACGACTTCAATCGCAGCGTGCCGCTGATCGAGGTCAGAAGCGCGTTGGCGAAGTTGCAGGCACGCCTCGAGCTCAACGACGCAGCGGCCATCAGCGACGAGAGCAAAGACATCGTGCTCCGCTACAACCGCGACGATTGTCTCTCGGCGCAGAGGCTGCGGGATTGGCTGGAGAAGATCAGGGTCGAAACGATTGCCCGCGGGGCTACGATTTCACGGCCGGTGGCGGG
Source organism: Peristeroidobacter agariperforans (assembly GCF_004138335.1). Lineage (GTDB taxonomy): Bacteria > Pseudomonadota > Gammaproteobacteria > Steroidobacterales > Steroidobacteraceae > Steroidobacter > Steroidobacter agariperforans. The sequence continues at coordinate 2,560,366 of NZ_RYFW01000001.1, forward strand.
CAATCCGGAGCCGCCGGTGGAGTTGGATGAGCGTCAGCGGCAAGTTGCGGCGTTGGTGGATCGTCTCACTGCCGATGTACCTTCGGATGCAAATGAGCGGACGACAGAGCAGCAGGCGCGCTGGATTCTTGCGCATTCGCTCGACTGGCATCGGCGTGAGCAGAAGTCCGCGTGGTGGGAGTTCTTTCGGCTTGCCGATCTCACGCCCGGGGATTTGCTGGACGAGCGTGCTGGCATCGCAGGACTGGAGTATCAGGGCAATGTCGGTGGAACCGCGCGAGCGCCTATTCATCGGTATCGATTTCCGCCGCAAGAGCTGGAACTGAGCGAGGGTGACAAGCTGCATTTCAGCAAGGAGCAGGAGTGGGGAACAGTCGCGGCTATTTCGCTCGCAAGCGGCACCATAGATATCAAGAAGCGCGGCGACACGATCGGTGTTCACCCGCGAGCGGCGTTTGCGCACGAGGTCGTGCGGACGGGAGTGCTGGCAGATTCTCTGTCGCGGCTTGCGGCGCATGTCGCCGAGCACGGCATCACGGGCATGGGCGGGTATCAGGCGGCGCGAGATCTTCTGCTCAAGTTCCCGCCGCGCTTGGATAACGAACCACTGCAAAAGGATGCTGAATCAGCGAGCGATGCCGCCGTTCGAGTTTCGACCAAGCTGGCGAGCGGAGTGCTGCCGATTCAAGGGCCGCCCGGCGCGGGCAAGACGTTCACCGCGGCCCAGATGATCTGCGCGCTGGTGAAGGCGGGCAAGAAAGTGGGCGTGACGGCGAATAGTCACAAAGTCATCCGCAATCTGCTCGACAAGGTAGTGGAGCAGGCCGCTCTTGCGGGTCTTGCCATTCAGTGTTTGCAGAAGGTTGCTGAGAAGACCGCCGATGCGAGCGGCATCCGGTTCGAAACGGATAACGAGAAGGCGCTCGCGGCGATCGGCACGTCGTGTCAGGTGCTCGCCGGAACGGCATGGCTGTGGTCGCGCCCGGATGCGTTCGAGATTGTCGATACGCTGTTCGTGGACGAAGCCGCGCAAATGTCATTGGCCAATGTCCTGGCCGTGTCGCAAGCCGGTCGAGTCTTGGTGTTGCTCGGCGACCCGCAGCAGTTGGAGCAACCGATTCAAGGCAGTCATCCGGAAGGCACCGACGTGTCGGCGCTCGAACACATACTCGACGGCGCAGCGACCATCGGCAAGGAGCAAGGCATGTTTCTGGAGCAGACCTGGCGTTTGCACCCCGATATTTGTTCGTTCACGTCGGAGCTCTTTTATGAAGGCCGGCTCGCCTGTCGCGTGGGCCTGGGACATCAAGGAGTAAACTCGCAGGGACGCATCCGCGGCACGGGCCTGCGATACCTGTCGGTGGTGCACGAAGGAAATCAGAATATCGCACCGGAGGAAGCTGTAGCCATTCAGCGATTGGTCGAAGAAACATTGGCGGCGGGCGCCACATGGATCGATCGCGACGGTCGCCGTCGCGCGGTCACTGTCGAGGACATTTTGATCATTGCGCCGTACAACGCGCAGGTGTTCGAGATTCAACGCCGTTTGCCGCAAGCCCGTGTTGGCACGGTTGACAAGTTTCAAGGTCAGGAGGCGGCGATCGTCATCTACTCCGTGACGACGTCATCGCACGCCGATGCGCCGCGGGGCATGGAGTTCCTGTACAGCTTGAATCGGCTTAATGTCGCGGTGTCGCGAGCCAAGTGTGTATGCGTGCTGGCGTCGTCGCCGGCGATCTTCGAGCCTGCCTGCAATACGCCGCGTCAGATGGAATTGGCGAACGCATATTGTCGTTATCGAGAGTTGGCCACCGAGTTGCCCCGCTAGACCTTTAGGTCAGTGCTGCGACCGCGAACCTTCTGGCATACATAGATGTGTGCGGTTGCAGTCTCGAAGCACATACAGTGCCTGCCTCGAATTCGCTCAAGCACGGGTGAGAGCGGGGCAGTAATTGCTAATTTCCTAGATAAATTAGATACTTATTGGCACCGGTCGGAGTCGCCGGCGGGACTGCATCGCCTCCAGCGCCAACCTCTTACTACGAATCAGGAGAGTCCCTGTGGATCTCAATAAGTTAATGGCTCGCGCCAAAGCCATTTTGCTGTCCCCCAAAAGCGAGTGGCCGGTGATCGCCGGCGAGCCGACCACCGTCGCCGACCTGTACAAGGGCTACGCCATCTGGCTGGCCGCGATTCCAGCGATCTTCACTTTCCTTAAGATGAGCGTGATCGGCACGTCGGTCATGTTCGCCGGCACGGTCCGCATCGGCATCGGCGCAGGCCTGACCACGATGGTCATGAGCTATGTGCTGGCGCTTGCGATGCTCTATGTGCTGGCGCTGATCGTCGATGCGCTGGCGCCGAGTTTCGGCGGTCAGAAAAATAGCATCCAGGCATTCAAGGTCGTCGTGTACGCGTACACCGCCAGCTGGGTGGCAGGCATCGCGCAGATCCTTCCCTGGCTGGGCATGCTGTTGATGATTGCCGGCGCCATCTACAGCATTTATTTGATGTATCTCGGCTTGCCGCAGACGATGAAGTGTCCGCCGGAAAAGGCGGCCGGTTATACCGCCGTGATCGTCATCATTGCGATCGTGGTGGGCGCCATCGTCGGCGTGGTGGTCGGCGGTATCGCAGGCGTCGGCAGCATGATGAGCGGCGCGACCTACAGCTCTTCGAGCGGCGACGATGACGTGCAGTTCGACGAAGACAGCACGCTCGGCAAGATGCAGAAGTGGAGCGAGGAAATGGAAGCCGCCAACAAGAAGCTCGAAGAGGCTCAGAAGTCGGGCGATCAAGCGGCTCAGGAAGAGGCGATGAAGGCCGTGTTCGGCGCCGCGCTCGGCGGCGGTCAGCAGGTGGAGTCACTGACGCCGGATCGCTTGAAGTCCTTCGTTCCCGAGGAGCTCGCGGGCCTGAATCGCTCGAGCCTGTCCGCCGAGCGCAGTGGCGCACTCGGGCTGCAGGTCTCGACGGCGACGGCGACGTACTCCAACGATTCGGGCCGGGAGGTTCGGCTGGAAATCACCGACGCCGGCAATGCCAAGGGCTTGCTGGGCCTGGCCAGCTGGGCCGGCGTGGAAGGCGAGCGGGAGGAAAATGGTCGCCACGAGAAAACTTTTCGCGAGGACGATCGTTTGATGCATGAAGAGTGGGACAGCAATGCCTCGCAGGGGCAGTACACCGTGGTAGTCGGCGATCGGTTCACCGTGAAGGTCGAAGGCGCAGCGGAGAGTGTGGCTGAGCTGCGTGAGGTGGCGGAGCAGGTGGATCTCGACGGCCTCGCCGACCTGCGGACCGAAGGCGTCAAGAACTGACGCACGCGAGCGATGACGAACCGGGTTGAGGTGCAGATATGAAGATCGTCGATGTTCCACAACCCGGTGGTCCTGAGGCACTCGTCGTCGCGCAGCGTCCCACGCCGACGCCGCAACCGACCGAAGTGCTCATCCAGGTTGCGGCGGCGGGCATCAATCGTGCGGACGTGCTCCAGCGCAAGGGCGGCTATCCGCCGCCGCCCGGTGCGCCGAGCCATCCTGGTTTGGAATGCGCCGGTGTCGTGGCGGCAGTCGGATCCGCCGTTCGCGAATTCAAAGTCGGCGACAAGGTCTGCGCGCTGTTACAAGGCGGCGGCTACGCTGAATACTGCGCGGTGGACGAAGCGCAAGTGCTGCCGATTCCTGGCACGCTCGGCATGGTCGAAGCGGCATCGCTGCCCGAGGCGTATTTCACCGTGTGGAGCAATGTGTTCGAGTTCGGGCGTCTGCAGCCCGGCGAGACGTTGCTGGTGCACGGCGGTTCCAGTGGGATTGGTGTGTCCGCCATTCAGCTTGCAAAAGCGCTGGGTCACACCGTGTTCACGACTGCGGGCAGCGACGACAAATGTCGTTTCTGCGAACAGCTCGGCGCGAGGCGCGCCATCAACTACAAGACCGAAGATTTCGTCGCTGTAATCGCTGAAGAAACCGGCAAGCGCGGCGTCAATGTGCTGCTCGACATGGTGGGCGGTAGTTACTTGTCAAAAAACATTGCTACGCTGGCCGTCGAGGGCAGGCTGGTGATCATTGCCACACAAGGCGGCATCAAAGGCGAGGCTGACTTGCTGCGTGTTCTTCAGCGCAGACTGGTGATCACGGGCTCGGCACTGCGTCCGCGGGATGTGACATTCAAACGATTCATCAAGGCCCGCTTGCTGGAAGCGGTCTGGCCGTTGCTGGCGCGTGGCGAGATCAAGCCCATCGTCGACCGCGTGTTTCCGCTGGAACGTGCGAATGAGGCTCATGCGTATATGGAAAGTAGCGCGCATCGAGGGAAAATCGTGCTCACAGTCGAGCCGGCGGCCGCCTGATATCGCCGTTTCTTAGCACATCTCGAAAGTCGAATTAAAAAGTCGCTAAGACCGGCCCTCTTTGAGAGTTCATCTCTAGGCACTTTCCGAATTTGCCGTTACTTCGCCGATGCATCACGGCGGGCTCTGGTAGCTTTTGCCGACCCTGTATCGCTGCGTATGGCTTGAGATGCCGCGCCGCACATTGCATCGGCGGCAACCAGTGTTACCGGGAATATTGCGGCGTCGATAGACGGGCCTGGCTTGCAGCCACCTGATCTAAAGGGATTTTTCGGCGTCATCAGCGGGTAGTGGTTGAGGGATTCGGCCATGCATCGATTCGAGTTGTTCGACTTGAGGCCTCGCGCCTGCTCTCGCGGATCCACGGCGCCCGCCGAAGATTTCTCTCGCACATCAATTCTGAAGGCGCATTACCAGAATCGCGCTGCCGGGGGGTAGGGGTGACGACAGAACACCAGGGTGGGACTTCGACGTCTCAAAAGGGCTTCATCTTCAGGTCAACTACGGAGGGCGCACCATGCTCTCGACGGATCCAAGCAAGCGAATCTTTGTGTTGAAACGCGACGAGAGCGGCAGCCGCAAGGCCAGCAGCGATCACGCCGTGGAAGGCATCTATGATCGAATCAAGTCGTTGCTGCTGGCTCATACACTCGCGCCAGGGCAGTTGTTGCAGATCGGTACCCTCGCCGAAGAACTCGGCGTCAGTACTACGCCAGTGCGAGAGGCGTTGACGAGGCTCGCCGCGGAACGATTGATCGTGTTTGCGCCGAAGCGGGGCTTCTTCGCCAAGACCGCATCGGAAGATGAATTGCGCGGGCTGTACACGCTGAATCAAACATTGCTCGACTCGGCGATTCGAGAGTGGAATGCGGGGGCGTCGCTCGACGAGGACTCGAAAGTGACTTCGAAGATCTTCGCGTCGGTGCCGTTGTCGGACAAGCCCGATCAGCTGACGCGCACCGTCGACGATCTGTTCGTGCGCATCGCGACGCGCTCGGGCATCGGCGAGCTCGCGGATATCGTTCGTAACTTCAACGATCGGTTGCACCACGCACGCATGATCGAGGGCGAGATCATCGAAGATGCGTTCGATGAGCTGGCGCGGTTACGTCAGCTGTACAGCGAGAACAACAAGGAACAATTGCAGCTCGCGCTGCAGACATATCACCAGAAGCGTCGTGAACTGGTGTCGGCAATTTGCAAAGAGCTGCTATTTCGGCCGTTTCTTGCCGAAAATAAATAATGCCATTGCGCCCTCCGGAGGCATTCTTGGCCTCCGGGGGCTAGCATGGGGCTCGCTCCCGGTCAGTACCTAATGACGCACGCCGCCGCGCGCAGGCACACTTGCATTAGCGGGTGAGATAATTGCAGCAGGCGGGTCGTGCTGCCGAAACATAGGGAAATCTAGTGATCGACCGCCACAAGCACCAGGAGCGCCGCGAGCGGGTGCTCGCGCAAGCGCCGCAGCCCGATGTCGCCGAGCAGGACGGCGCGACATTGATGGAAACCCGTAACGATCGCCTCGCACTCTGGTTCGGCCGGTGGCGCAAGCCGATTCGCAGCTGGTTTTCGAGTCGCGCCTCCGTGCCGCGCGCAGAAGTGGATGATCTTGCGCAGGAAGTGTTTCTACGGCTGCTACGATATAGCGACGACATCGCGGTCGAGAATCCCCAAGGCTATCTGTTCAGGATCGCGGCGAACGTTGCTAACGAATGGCGAGATCGCTCGCGCGTGCGCCAGCCGCACGATCGGAGCTGGCTCGATGAGCTGCAGATCGATCCGGCCGATCAGCCTGACAACACTGCCTTCCAGAACCGCGTCAGCAAGCACTTGCAGACCGCGGTCGATCGCTTGCCGAAGCGGCAGCGCGAAGTGCTGTTGCTGCACGTCAACGAGGGTCTGACGTACAAAGAAATCGCCGATCGCTTGAATGTGACCTACCGGATCGTTCTAAGGGATCTGACCCGCGCTTACGCCACGCTGCGCATGCAGTTGAAGGCTGAAGACCTCTAGCAAGAGCAGGCCATTGAGGGCAAGAGGTATGAAACAAGACAGCGAATCCGAGATCGACGCGCTCTTGAGCGAGCAGGCGGCGGGTTGGTTCGTGCGTCTGGTGGCGAACGATCTGTCGCCGCACGAGCGGCGCGAGTATCTGACGTGGCTGAAGACGTCCGACCGTCATGTCGAAGCCCTGCTCGATATCTATCGCTATCACGGCTACGGACGCAAAGCGAAGCTGCACATGCGCTCGGCGCCGGACACCGATCCGGAGAATGTGATTCCGTTTGGACCGCGCGGTCTGACTGTCGTACATCAAGAGGCGCTGCGAATGAAGCGCCGACGTGCGCGCCTGATGAAAGTTGCCGCAGTGGTCGCGGGAGTTGCGTTCACCGTCGTTGCCGGATGGGCGGTCAAGGCCACCTACTTCGATACGCGCATCGCCACCGGTCCGGGCCAATGGGATCGGGCAATGCTCAGCGATGGCAGTGTGTTGCGCATCGGGCCGAATACCCGGTTGCGTTGGTCGTTCGATGCAAGCCGCCGCACCATCGTGCTCAGCGAAGGCGAGGCGGTCTTCGAAGTTGCGAAGGATCCCGATCGTCCGTTTGTCGTGACGACGCAAATTGGCGACGTGCGCGCGGTCGGTACAGAGTTTGGTGTGTCGTTGATGAATGCATCGACCGCTGTCGTGACGGTCGCTCACGGCAAAGTTGCAGTGAGCAAACACAACGACGCTCGCATCGTTACGATCGATCGCAGCGCCGACTTGGCCGAGTTGGTCCAAGACCAACAGATCATTTTGTCGGACACCGGCGTGCAGCCGGTCAAACAAGTCGATGCGTCGCGTGAGTTGCAGTGGGCCACGGGCTACTACGAATTTCGCGGCGAGACGGTGCGCGAAGCGATCGAACAGTTCAATCGTCGCAATCGCTTGAAGGTGGTCATGACCGATCCCGCCATCGGTGCGATTGCCATGCCTTTCACGACAGTAAAGCTCGACGATCCCGAAACGTTCGTGCTCATGCTCGCGGCGCGTCCTGACGTGCAGGTCGCTTACGAAAGCGCGAGCGTCATTCGACTACTACCCGAGTAATCGCCGGAGCGGAAAAACGCTGCTTTGCGGCGGCGTTTTTCCTGAACATCGTCACATTCCCCAGGGATGGAGTGCTGCTTACGCCCGGTCTTCTTTTAGGCGCGGGAGACTCCACGGCTTGCTTCACACGTAAGCTGCAACGACTGGTGAGTCAACGGGCTCTACCAGTCCACGACGGAAGAATTGGCGTCGGTGAGCTGCTGCGGCAGCCAGCGGGGACCGGGATCCATGAATCCAACACCAGAACAGGGCGCTGTGATCAAACAGGCCGTGGAATGGCACCAGCGGCTCAAGTTGGGTGAGCTGGACCAGGATTTACGGCGTGAGTTTCGCGTCTGGCTGCAATCGCGCGCGAACGTCGAAGAGCTGGGCCGCCTTTGTTTGATGGATGCGTTTCTGGAAGGCGCGTTCAAAAAGCGCGTTCGGCGCGATCTGCCGAAGAACGTGGTTGATTTCGATTCATATGCGGACACGGTGCGTCCGCGCCCACGACCGTTGCAACAGCCAGCCGTCGCGCGCTCACGCTTCAATCTCACGAGGCTCGCTCTTGCGGGGAGTGTCGTGCTCGCTGTGATCGCGACTCTGTGGGTGAGCGTGGTCGGCACTGACCGGGTCATCAGCACTGCTTCGGGGAGTTGGGAAAAACAACTCCTGAAGGATGGCACGGTGGTGTATGCCGGCCCGCACACCAAGCTGCGGTTTCACTTCACCGAGGAGATGCGCGGGGTCGCGCTCGTGCGCGGCCAGGCTTTGTTCGAAGTGGCGAAGCAACCGGCTTGGCCGTTCATCGTGTCCACCGATGAGGGCACGGTGCGCGCCGTCGGCACCGCCTTTTCAACGTCCGATCTGGGCGATAGCGTGCTCGTCACTGTGGCCGAGGGCAAGGTTGCGGTGACCGCGACGGCGGTTCGCGGGGGTGTGCAGCCCATGGTGCATGCGATTGCGAATCAGCAAGTAGTGCTGTCATCGACCGGAGTGAGCACGCCGGTTTCGGTGGATGCCGATCGCGAGTTGATGTGGCTGCGTGACTGGTACGAGTACGAAGGCGAGCGTGTCGGCGACATCGTCGCGCAGCTGAATCTGCTGAACGATTCGCAGGTGATCGTCGACGATCCTCAAGTGTTACGGCTGCGGGTGAACCTGCTGAGCTTCCGGCCGAGCCAGCCCGAAGAGTTCGTGAGCAAGATCAATCGCTGGTACGAGGGCTATCCAGGGAAAACCAGCACCCACGCCCTGCGGCTGGAGCGGCGGTAGGCGCCGTTCAACTTAATGTGGAGGGGATGAGTCGCCTCCGTAAGCCAGTCAAACAGGCGAGGGATAAATTTCTCTCGGCCAGCTAGCTCTGACTCAGTGATCGATCGGCACAAGCAGTCGGGTGACCAAGATCGTTGGAATTCGTCCAGGGAGGAGGATGAACGGAGCGACCAGGACGACTTGCGCCCTGAAAAACTGCACGGCGAAGCTCCGAATGCCGCGTCCCGTCCGCGTGAATACCGCGACGGCCGGCTGATTGAGTGGTTTGGCAAGTGGCGCAAGCCCATCCGCAGTTGGCTGCGGAACCGTGCCTCGGTGCCGCCGGGGGACATCGACGACCTTGCCCAGGAAGTGTTCCTGCGCCTGCTGCGCTATAGCGACGATGTCGCCGTGGACAACCCGCAGGGCTACCTGTTCCGGATCGCGGCCAATGTCGCCAACGAGTGGCGCGAGCGCTCCCGAGTCCGCAAGCCGCATGACGATAGCTGGCTCGAGGAACTGCAGATCGAGGCCGGCGAGGAACCGGAAAACACCTTCGCCAGGACGCGGGCCAATGAATACGTGCAGGCTGCCGTCGACCGGCTGCCGCCACGGCAACGCGAGGTTTTGTTGTTACACGTGAACGAGGGCCTCACCTATAAGCAGATCGCTCAGCTGAGGGGGCTGACGTACCGGATCGTATTGCGCGATCTCACGCGTGCCTACAGTACGTTGCGCATGCAGTTGCGATTGGAGGACCTGTGACCAGGCCCCTGGGCGATGAGGATGATGGCATGCAAGGAAGCCTGAACGACGACGGCCAGGAACAGGTCACCCGAATGTCCCTGAGCAACGAAGCAGCCGAATGGTTCGTACGGCTGCGCGACGATCGCATGGGAATGCGCCATCGCGAGCGCAATGTGCGCTGGCTGAAACAGTCCCCGGCTCACATCGCTGAATTGCTCCGCATCCAGCAGGTCTATCAGGTGCTGCGCGCCGCCAAGCTCCAAGGCGAGTCCAGGGAGATGGCGGGCGGAGCAAGCTCCAATGTCGTCGATCTCGACGAGCAGCGTCCGTGGGGCGGGTCCGATTCGATGCGGCTCGATTTGATGGACGACTCTTCGATCCGGCCCCGGCGGCGCCCTGTCCGGCAGTGGAAGGTGGCGGCTGCAGTCGCCGGTCTTGCAGTGTCGTTCTTGCTGGGCTTCATGGCGAAAGTGGCGTGGCTCGATCGGGCCATCGAAACCGAGCTGGGCGAGTGGCGTACGGAGTCGCTCACCGACGGTACGAAAGTTCGCGTGGGGCCCGACTCGCTGTTGCGAGTGTCGTTTGGTGACGATCACCGCACGATCCGCCTGGTGCGCGGCGAAGCGATGTTCGACGTCGCGGAGGATCGCGCGCGGCCGTTCTATGTTGAGTCGGAGATGGTCGGCGTGCTGGCGATTGGCACGGAGTTTCGTGTCTCGCGGCTCGGTGGAAAAGATGTCGTTGCAGTCACGGAAGGCACGGTCGCGCTCTATCGCGATGGTCGCCATGCCGTTCGTGGCGCCCTGTCGGTAGCTCCCGCACAGATTGCCGAAACCACCGGGGGCGTCGCGCTGACCGCGGGCGATCAAGTCTCGATCACGCGGTCCACGCGCGCCAAGCCCGTCGCCAAGGAAAAGGTGAATGTGAATTACGAGCAGGCCTGGGCCGAAGGCTGGCTGGTTTACCAGAACACCACGGTCGGCGCGGTGGCCAGCGACTTCAATCGCTTCAATCGGCTGAAGATCTCGGTCGCCGAGCCGTCGATCGCCGCACGCCGACTGTCGTTTTTCCGAGGCAGCGCCACCGATCCTGAATCGTTCGTCGCCGCGCTGGCGACCAATCCGGATATCGCGGTCGTGCGAGACGATCCCAACGTCCTGCGCATCGAGCTACGCCGGCCCGATGCCGAAATTTCCGAGTCGGCGGAGATCGGCGAGTCAAGCGCCGCGGCGCCGCCGTCGGTGAATCCAAATCCGATCTGAACCGATCGCTATCGGTCCGGCATCCGCATAAAGATATATTTTCGATCCGGGTGCCTCCCTAAGTAACAAAGTCACAGCGCGTCGCAACGCGGTACGGTAGATTCGTATTCATTCAGCGGCGGGGTCAGTCCCCGGTGTCAAACGGATCTTGCTGGGGAAGATGGTCGCGAAACAGGTCATCGCCGGAGTCGTGGCGGCCGTTCTTTCCGGCTGTGTGTGGCCCGAGACGGCGCTCGCTCAACACGCCCGCGAACAGGCGCCTGCCGCACCGGAATACGTGCTCGATATTCCACGCCTGCCCATCATCGAGGCGTTGAAAGACTTCACCACCCAAACCGGCCTGCTGATCAGCTTCTGGCCGGACGCGCAAACCGATCAGGCCCGGCTGGTAGGGCCGCTGCGGGGCAAGTTCACCGCAGAAGTCGCATTGACCCGGCTGCTGGCAGAGAGCGGATTGACCTATCGGCGGACCAATGAGCGCTCGCTCGTCGTCATGGCGCCGTCACTGCTCGGCGCGCCTCGCAATGGCGTGAGCGGCTCCGATCAAGATCGAAGCCGGCTGGCCGAAGGACAGCCTTATCTGCGCAAGCAGCAGCAACCCCCGGAAGAAAGTTTGACGGTCGTCGGGCGCGCGGGCTCGAATGCGATCATCGGGAAGCCCGACATCGAGCGCGTCGACGAAGTGATCGTCATCGGTTCGCGCATCGATCGCAATGGCGAAGGGCCCGCGCCGGTGCAGGTGTTCACTCGCCGGATGATCGACGATTTCGGTGCGGCTTCGATTCCGGATGTGCTGCGCTATTTGCCGCAACAGCCGTTCAATCGCGCCGAGCACTATTACACCAATGGCGCCGAGTACTCGCAGATGCGCGGTATCGGCGTCGACACCACGCTGATTCTCATCAACGGCCGGCGCGTCGTGCCCACCTCGAACAGCCTGACGCTCAATGCCTTCGATCTGAACAGCATTCCGCTTGCTGCGGTGGAGCGGATCGAAGTGCTGTCAGATTCGGCCTCTGCGATCTACGGCGCAGACGCCATGGGCGGCGTGATCAATGTGGTGTTGAAGAAAGAGATCCCGCAACCGGTGCTCGATGTTCAGTACGGCGGCGCCCGTGGCGGCGCAGATCAGTTGCGTGCCTCGTTCAGCCTGGGCTACCGGACCGAGCGTCTGCGGTCCTCGATGATCTTCGATTACTACCGACGTGATTCCCTGTTGGGGGGCGAGCGCGAGCTGTGGCGCGATCAGGACTACACGCGCTATGGCGGCGAGGACTATCGATCGGCGGCCGGCGTGCCCGGCACCGTGAGATCATTGAGTGGCGCGAACCTGCCAGGACTGTCTTCGTCTTTTGCGATGGTGCCCGAAGGCAGTAGCGGCATCGGGCTCACGCCACAAGATTTCGTCGCGACCGCTGGCGTTCGCAATCGCACCAGCACGCTGAACGCTTTGTCCATAGTGCCCGCAGCGGAGCAGCGGAGCGTGGCCGTGTTCGGTGAGTACGATATGACGCCAGATCTGATGGCGTTCGCCGAAGTGCTCTATACCAACCGACGGGTGAATTCACAGGAAGGTCCTTACCCCGTCCAGAGCGCGCTGGTGCCGGCGCAAAATCCTTTCAATCCATTTGGCCAGCCGGTGTTGGTGGACTTCATTCTGGATGGCCTCGAGCCGCGCCGCTTCGAGCACGATATGGATTGGTTACGGGGCGCGTTCGGGCTGCGAGGCTGGCTGAGTTCCAGGTGGCAGTGGGAAGTCGCGGCAATCGCCAGTACCGAGACAGACGATGCTCTGAGCACTATCGATCTGAGTGCCACGCGCCTCGATGCGGCGCTCGCGGAAACAGATCCGGCGCGTGCCTTGAATCCTTTCGTCGACGGGCCCGCGGGCAGCCATGAGTTGCTGGCTTCGTTGGTCGATCCAGAACAGAGCAGGCACTTGTCGCGCGGCCGCCAGCTGTCGGCGTTCTTGCAAGGCGAGATGTTCGAATTGCCGGCGGGCGCCGTGCAAGCGGTGGTGGGCGGCGAATGGCGCGATGAAGAAATGGTCTATGACGACCGCACATTGCCCGTCAATAACGGCCGGGACGTGCGCGCGGCTTTCACTGAGTTGCGCGTGCCGCTAATCGGGCCCGCGGCATCGAGTCATGGCGACGTCTTGTCCATGACGCTGGCCGCGCGTGTCGACGATTACAGCGATTTTGGCAGCTCGCTGAATCCACAATTCGGCTTGCTGTGGCGGCCGGCCGAGGGCGTGTTGTTGCGCGGTTCCTATGGGACGAGCTTTCGCCCGCCGTCGCTATTCGAGTTGCACGCTCCTCGCACAAGCGTGACGAATGCGTCGGTCCGCGATCCCGCCCGCAACTATGCGTTGAGCCCGGTAACGTTCGTCGCGGGCGGTAATCCGAATCTTCGGCCGATCGAGGCCGACTCGATGACGACGGGCTTCGTTCTTACGCCGAGCGCGCTGCCTGGTCTGCGGCTGCTCGCAAACTATTGGCGGATCCAGACCGAGCATCGCGTGACATTCCTGCATTTCACGTCGCTGCTTGCGAACGAGGAGTCGTTTCGCGACCGCATTCTGCGCGATGCGCCGACACAGGCCGATATCGCTGCCGGTATGCCGGGCCGGCTGCTGCAGCTGGATATATCGCGAATGAATTTCGGACGGCTCAGCACCAGCGGTATCGACGTCGAGGCGAGGTACGAGCTGAGCACGCGCTGGGGCGATTTCACGCCGCGATTGTCGGCTACCTGGATCGACGAATTCACGAGCGTCGAGGCGCCCGGGGTGCCCACCGTCGATCGCGTCGGTATTGCGAATCCGGCGGGATCCATACCACGGTGGCGCGTCGTCGGCAGCTTGGGCTGGAAGCGCAAGGGTGTGGGGTTGTCCACAACGATGGATTGGTCGCCCGGATACTTGGATGTCGGCACTGCCGGACTGACCGGCCGGCGCCTGCCTGAGCGCGCGATCGTGGATGTGCAGGCGAGCTTCGCGATCGATGAGTTGCTCGGGCGGAATCTGCTGTGGGACGACTTCAAACTGCAGCTGGGCGTGAAGAATGTATTCGACGAGCTGGCGCCGTTTTCCGACATCGGATTCGCGTTGGGCTTCGATTCGTCGCAGGGCGATTTGATCGGCCGCTTCAGTTATCTGCGACTGTCCAAAGGATTCTGAGCTTCACTTCGGTTGGGATTGCGAATTGCCGAGCCAATGGCGCGCCCACAGCTCCGAATCGAGGTGGCGAAAGATTTCGCCCGGAAACACCGTGTTCTTGGTCGGGCCGGGCGACAGCACTTCCTCGAGCAGCGGCCGATCCAGCAGGCCGTTGCGCGCCAGCACCCCATCCAGCAATGTTTCTTTCAGGAACGGCCGCTCGCGTTCGAGCAGCTGATCGTGAAAGCCCGGCGCGCGATCTTTCCACAGGCGCCGCAGGATGGGTTCGGGCGCTTCCGCCGCGAACGCCAGTCGCGCGAGCCCCCGATCGCGCCCGCGATGAAAGTGAGTGTGGATGGGAATCCTCAGCAACAGCTCGATTGCCGGCTGCGAGTACAGTGGGGAAACGATCTCGGGTACCGGCGCATCGGCCGGTGTCGCGACGGAGTAGTAATCAGGCGCCATCATCAACGTTCCGATGCGTCGGATCTTGTCCCAGGGCACGCGGCGCTGCCCTTGGAACCAGGGATGCGACACGCTGTAGTGGCCTTCAAAGGCGTGCTTGATCTCGGGACTGACCAACTGGCTCGCAGCGAGGACGCGATCGCGCGGCATGCCGGTGTTCTGTTTGGCCATGACCCTGCGGACAGCGCCGGTGAGCACGGTCCAGCTGGACTTTTCCGTGAGCAGCGCGACTTGCGAGGCGAGGCGGAACAGGCCAGGGGTGACGCCATGCTGCCGCAAGAACTCCGGCACCGCAAAGACCACCGAGTCGCTGCAAAAGCCCGAATCGCCGCCGTCGCCGCTGAAGATGGCGGTGGCTTGCGTGCGCTCGATCAGTCCCCGCTCGACCGTGTTGCGCTGGATGAAGCCAAGCAGCGGCGAGGGCTCGGGAGACGGCGGCATGCGCAGCCCGAGGGTCAGGTCCATATCCAGAGCCTGGAGCGGAAACTCGATGTGCTCGCAGCCGGCGTGCGCGGCGGCGAGCCGCGCCCAGGGACGCTCGTCGGAACGGCCGACGGGGCTGAAATAAGTGTAGGCGGTGAATCGTTCGGTCGTGCCCTTGAGGCAGCCGGCCATGATCGAGGAGTCGAGGCCACCCGACAATCTCAATAACAAGGAACGGTGCAGGCGCGCCAGGCCGGCAGAGGCGCCTTTGATCACGCTGTGCATGGCCGGCGCGGCTGTTTGTGGATCTTCGATGAGATCCTCGGCTCCGGTGTAATCGACTGGCGTCCAGTACAGCTTGCGACTGCTGTGCCAGCCCGAGCTGTCTCGCTCGAACTCGATGCACTCGCCTCGGCGCACCGGGGACGCTTCGTTGAGCGACGATGCGTCCTCGAAAGTAGTTCCGAGCATCATCAGCGAGCGCAGGAAAGTTTCGTTGACGGTAAAGCGCAGGTGCAGATCGAGGCAGTCCGCGATGCGTGAAAAGAAAACGCTCACGCCGCGAAATTCGGTGCGCAGACAGGGCAGCAGACCCGTCGGATCTTTCAGCACCCACTTGTAACCACCGGCGGCGTCGTGGCCAAAGGCGACATAGTCGCCCCAGGCATGATCGATCAGCCATTTGCCGCGACTCTGCACAAAGGATCGGCTCTGCGCCGCGTCGAAGCGGAGCAGTTCGGCCGGCGCGGGAGAAAACAAATCCCGACTGCGCGCCAGCAGCGAGCCGATGACGAGGCCGCCCTGGTCGCCGACCCGGTGCAGTTGGAGCGCTGGGTCGCGAGCACCCGCGCAAAACACTTGCATCCCGGCCGCGGAGAATTCCTCTCGCCATGCAGGCGAGAGCTCGCGCAGACGTTTGGCGATCAGCTGAGCTGTTTCTTGTTGTTGTGGGCTCGAGTCGTCCCACACCATCCCGAGATATCGAAACATCGCCACGCTCCCTAGATCGCGAGAATCGGCGTGTACTCGCAAACCTGTTCGGGATTGGCGTCGAGCAGCAGTGTCCCTTGCTGTACCCAGCTGTGTGCCGCCCATGGCTTGGTGCGCACGCCGATCACCCACGTCGGGTACACGTCGTAGTAAGCAAGAAAACGCACTAGCGCCAATGCATGAAACAAACATTGATCGCGCGCCGCGAACGTGTGAGGCCGTAGCCGGCGAAAGATGCCGACCAGCTCGATCGCCCGATCGTTGTCGAATGGCGCGCCAGCGACATTTTTCTGCTTGCCGATGTCCTCGGCCACGAGAAACAAACTTCGCGATCGCACCGAGCGGCGCGCCCACGTGCAAGCGCGCAGGAAGCTGACCATGTGGCGCCAGCGAATCGCCGATTTGCGATCGACTTCGTGGCCGACGCTGGTGAGCAGGCTCTGCAAGTCCACTTGCGTGATCGTGAATGCGGCAGGCTCGGGAGCGCTATTACTGAGCAGCCCCGCCTGAACGAGCTTGTCTGCGATGCTCACGGCTTCTTGAATGGGCAGCGGCTCGGCGTCGCTGGCGAAAGTGGCCGGAGCAGGTGCGAGACTCTGCCAGTTTCCCGCGAGTGAGCGGAGCGCGATGGTTTCATTCCGGCCAACGCCGAAATAGCGATTGCGCTGCAGGTCCAGTAACACAGTGCCAGTTGCTGTCGAGCACGCCCGCACGTGCGACGGCAGCCAGTACGCTTTTTCAGTGTGCATGGCCAGACTGCCAAAAATCGTCCCAGAAAGATCGATCTGCTATCGCTGGTTCTTCTAAACAGGGCACGCGCTTGCGCGCGAGCCCTGCCCATCAATGGCCCACTTCATTGACTATAGGTTGTCCTTGAGGGACCTCCCGTCAAGGCACTCTTTCCCCCAATACAAAGATGGAGTCGAATGTTTGAGGGTACGCCCCATACTGCTTGGTCTCGATCGTCGCATCGCCGAGATCGAGTAATTCGATCTCCATTCCTTCTTGCTTGTCCGTCATGATCTTTCCCTCGATGAAGCAACAGTCCTCCAGCGTTGCTAACGCTGCAAGGTTTGCGTGCCGGCGTCAATATACCTTTGAGGGGACGGCCAAATATATCTACGGAATTCCGCAAGCCGTCCGTCTTTCTGCCGTTTCCTATTAAGTAGCAACCCTCAAAATCGCCACCGCCGTGAGTTGCGCACGAAGCAAAAAGCACAACGCCTGTCACTGACTCGATTGCCTCGATTGTCGAGGCACTAGCCGCACGCGCCCGCCGGAGCTGAAGCGCTGTGGCATGGTTCGGTGCCGGGAGGGTGACCATGGTTGAGCTCAGAGCGCATCGAAGGGAATCTGCCAGCTACTGCAAGCCGTGCGCGAGGTATTGCAGCTTTTCTGGCCGGCTGCCGGGGAGTCTGCGAAGCAACGACTGCCGCTGGCGCTTGCCAATGCTGCGAGCGGCGCCGTGCTGGCGGCCGCAGCGCTCGCGCAACGTCTCGCAGCGGGAGGAACTGCCGACATCGGCAGCTCAAGGATAGAGGCCGTTCCTCCCGCGTGCGCAAAGCGTGGCTTGGCCCGCCAGCCGGGGCGTTGCCGAGCACAGCAACGCCCCATTCTTCTGGTCGAAAGCGGCCGAGGCCCTTTCGACACGCCTTCACGTCACTGCCCCTTCTCCCTCGCTATATTGCCTGCCGGTCCTCATCGTCGCCGTCGCGGGCTTCGGCGGCGCCATCCCAATAGTGAACCTTGGCGCTGCCGCCTATCGGCACCAGCGGTGAGATGTCGTGCATGGCCGTGATCTTGAACAGCTCCGGCCGACGCGTGCGATAGCGACTGATCGCCATCGACAGGGTCGATGGATCGCGACGCAGGCAGCGCGCCACCTCGCTCAATGTCGCTACACCTCGTTCTGTCGCGTACCACGCGATCAATGCACGCACCAAGGTGAATTCGCGCTGACGCGAGTTCGACAGCACCAGGTCGCGCTCCACACCCATGCGACAGGTGACGGTGTGAATGATCTGATCGAGCGACGCTTTGCTGCGATAGGTGCGCGAGTTGCGAGGCAGGTTCTCGAGGAACTCGGTGCTGCCGATGACGCGCAGATCGTTCGAGCCGACGCGCTCGAACTGGACGACGTCTTCGGGTTCGGGGCAACGAGCCATGAATGCCTCGTACTCGGTGCCGCCGTCTTTGAGCTCGAGCAGCCGTAACGCGGTGCGCGTCGTCAGCCAAGGGGTGGCGGACTGGCGTAGATACGTGCCATGGCTGGTGTGTTCAGCCGCACCGGAATGCTCCGCCAGCCCGCCCAATACCGGAATGTGGTGCAGGTAGTGCAGCAGCTTGAGCAGGTAATGTTTCGGGTCGATCAATACCGCTTTATAACGCTGCCGAAAAAAATGTCCGGACTCGCCGATGCGACGATGCATGCTGCGTGCGTAGCGACTGGTGAGGCCTTGCATGATGCGGCCCACTGAGATTTCGTCGATCTGCAAGATCAGATGAATGGCTTGCGGTGTCCAGCAATAGCCGTGCACGCGGGCGTTGGTACGACGCAGACCGGTCGCGAGCAAGCGCTCGAACAGCGCGTAGTCCTCGGGTTGAGAAAAGATCGGATGATGTGTGTTGCCATGTTGAACGACGTAATACGTACCGCCCGCAACATGGAGCCGTTGCCGTCGAGACATCCTGCAAACCTCCTGGTGAGCTTCCCTGACCTCACGGCGCGCTCATTGCGATCGCGCTTATGCTGTCCGTGCCGGAGGACTCTAGTCTGGCGCCAAGGGACATGCATTCATATATTTTGTTGTGTCAACGCTCGCTGCTCGTGCGCGAGGGCAGCGAGCGCAAGCGCTGCGGATAAGAAATATCAGGCGACACGCCTTCGCTACTCAACACGTGATATTCCGCATCCCATGGCATGACGATCATACGTTCGACTTTGCGTATCTTGGGCAACACCGGCGCGACGTCTCGCTGCATTTCAGCAGCGAGAATTGCGTTTAGGGAAACGTGCTGTCGCACGCTGGCGTCAAGCTCCATCAAGTTGTAAAGCGTCGGTCGCGAAAGCGTCATCGTGCCGTCATCAGAGGCTGCGATGAGTGCTGCTGGAGTCATCCAGCACAGCTCCGTTGCTTCGATGCTATCGACGGTCGCGCTCTGTTCCGGCGGCAAGCTGGCGAGGAAGAAGCGCGTATCGAATCGCTTCGGCACCGTCGATGGAGTGATCCAGTGCGACCAGTAGACCAGGCGGCGCACATCCAGTTGCAGGCGTTCTTCGTGCAACGAGGTGGCAAACAGCTCGGGTTGTGAGACGATTGCGCGCTGTCGGTCATGCAGTCGCGCCAGTCGCTCGCTTCCACAATGGTCTCCTTCCGCAGTCGTCGCCAGCAGCACGCCCGTTTCTTCGAACGTCTCGCGAGCCGCCGCGATAGCCAGCCCCAAACACGTAGTCGTCGGCAGCGCATTGCCTTCGAGATCGCTCAGGCGATGACAGCCGGCGCGCGCAGCCTCGGGAATCAGCGCAAGCGACTGCGCCGATGTATCGGCGGGGCACAGCGTGCCGCCCGGAAACACCCACATGCCGCCCATGAACGCAAGGTTTTCGTGTCGACGCGTCAACAGGACTTCGATCGCGCCCTGCTGTTCACGCAGCAGGAGCACGCTGGCCGCGTGACGAGGGATGGCAGGTGGCGGACTGGCTGGATTGTTCACGATATCGGATCGCTCCGGTGAAGCGCGCTTACTGGATCGCGCTGTTGGCGATTGGCATTTTGCTGGCGGCGGTGGTGTTCGCGCCAGTCCAGGGCGATACGCGCTGGATCAGGACATTACACAACTCGGCGCACGCGCCCGTTTTTGGCTGCGTTTCCCTGCTGACATTGTTCCTCGTTCGCGGTCATCCGCGCTTCGCCTCCGTGGGCCTGGCGGGCCAGTATGCGCTGGCGCTGGCGGCGGCGTTGCTGCTGGGCATCCTGACCGAGCTGCTACAAATCCTTACCGGGCGCGATGCCTCGGTGGAAGACGCATTACACGATGTCGTCGGCGCGCTCGCGCTGCTGGGCATTTTTGCCGCGTTCGATTCGCGAGTCCGCGCCTCGACGCACCCGGGCGCCGTTCGAGTTGCCGCTGCAATGATCGGCACGGTGGCGCTTGCCGTCGCGGTTGCGCCGGTGACGCGAGCGGCAATGAAGTATCAGCAAAGAGATGCGCGCTTTCCGGTGTTGGCGGACTTCACCGAGCGCTACGATCGCTACTTCATCCTGCAGCAGTGGGCCAAATTCTCGCCCGCAAAACTGCCCACCCCGTGGGCGAGCAAAGAGGGCGAGGCGGCGATGCACGTCGAATTGTTCGACACTGCTTTCCCCGGACTGGATTTCATCGAGCTGCGACCGGATTGGAGCGGCTATTCGACGCTGGCAGTCGATCTGACCAATCCAACGCCACTGCCGCTGCAGCTCGTGCTCAGGGTGCACGACGCCGCTCACAACAATGAATGGAGCGATCGATTCAACAGGCGCTTCGAGCTCGCGCCTCGGACACGCCAGATCATTCGCATTCCATTGCAGGATGTGGCGGCGGGTCCGAGCACGCGCGAGCTGGACCTCCGCCACGTCGCGGGGATGATTATTTTTCGGACCGAAGATTCGCCACGCGCGAGCGAGCTGTATTTCTCGCGCGCGTGGCTGGAATAGATCAGAGCACGATCACGGAGCGGATCGACTCGCCCTTGCGCATCAGCTCGAAGCCTTCGTTGATCTGCTCGAGCTTGAGCCGATGCGTGACCAGCGAGTCCAGGTCGATCTTCTTATCGACATACCAGTCCACGATCTCCGGCAGCTTGGTGACACGCGCGCCGCCCATGTAGCAGCCGGTCCAATGCCGGCCCATCATCAGATGGCCCGGATATGACGTGACCTCCGCGCCCTGCGGAGCGACGCCCACGACGTAACTCGTGCCCCACGCCGGATTGGTGCACTCAAACGCCTGGCGCATGACTTGCGGATTGCCGATGCACTCGAAGGTGTAGTCCGCGCCGCCCGCGGTCAGCTTCATCAAGTGGCTGGTGAGCTTCTCGACAGTCTTGGGGTTGACGAAGTCCGTCGCGCCGAACTGACGTGCGATCGCCTCCTTGGCCGGATTGGTATCGACGCCGATGATTCTCTTCGCGCCTGCCAGGCGAGCGCCTTGCACGACATTCAGCCCGATGCCGCCGAGCCCGAAGATCACGACCGAGCTGCCAGCTTCGACCTTGGCTGCAAACAACGCGGCGCCCAAGCCTGTAGTGGCTCCGCAGCCGATGTAGCAGATCGGATCGAAGGGCGCGTCATCGCGCACCTTGGCGAGCATGTTCACGGGCAACACCGAGTAGTCGGCGAAGGTGCCGAGCCCCCACAGCTGCGTCACCGGCTTGCCGTTCAGGGAGAAGCGCGACTCGCCCGGTTTCAAACGCGAGAACGCTTCGACACACAGATTGGTCTTGGTGGAATGACAGTAGCCGCACTTTTCGCAGTGAGGAATCAAAAATGGAATGACGTGGTCGCCCGGCTTGAACTTGGTGACGCCCGGACCGCACTCGACGACCACGCCCGCGGCCTCATGGCCGAGCAATGCAGGAAACGCCCAAGGCAACTTGCCTTCGTAGACGTGCAGGTCGGAGTGGCACAGACCGGTGGTCTTGATGTGCACCAGGACTTCGCCTTCGCGCGGTCCGTCCAGTTGCAGCGTTTCCATGACGAACGGCTGGTTCGGGCCATGCACGACGGCGGCGCGGACATCCATTGGCACGATGCTGTTCCTCTCGATCTGGAAGTGGAGGGCGAGCCTACGCACATCGCAGGGATGGAGCAATCGGTCAGATCGTCGCTCATCCACGTCTTGATGAATCTCGACTTTCGCCGATGCGCTGTGCGGAATCGGGCAGGATTGTGCAACCCGGCTGCAGTCGCGCCGGAGTAAGATTCGAGCCCGCTTCCAGGTAGCCAGACGCCAACCGAGGTCTTCCATGATCACGCTCGATATCAATGGCCAGAAGGTCCAGACCGACGCCGAGCCCGATACACCGTTGCTGTGGGTGTTGCGTGATCATCTGGGCATGACGGGCAGCAAGTTCGGCTGCGGCAAGGCGCTGTGCGGAGCCTGCACCGTGCACATCGACGGCAATGCCACTCGCAGCTGTGTGTTGCCGGTATCGGCGGTGGCCTCGAGCAAGATCACGACCATCGAAGCCGTCGGTCAGTCCAAGGTCGGCAAGGCCGTGCAGGATGCATGGATCGCCGAAGACGTGCCGCAGTGTGGTTACTGCCAGTCGGGACAGATCATGAGCGCGACCGCTCTGCTCGTCACCAACAACAAGCCCACCGATGCGGATATCGATGCAGCGATGTCGGGCAATGTGTGTCGTTGCGCCACGTATGTGCGCATTCGCGCGGCGATCAAGCGCGCCGCTGGCTCGTTGACGACCTGAGGAGACGAACATGAGCGCAATCGAACAAGACGCAAGGATCCACGCAACTCGTCGTGACGTGCTGAAAGGCGGCGCCGTGTTGACGGTCGCCATGTGGCTGCCCGCCGGTGGCGCGCAAGCCAACGCAGCCGATGCCACGAAGGCCGGCACGTTCGTGCCGAATGCATTCGTGCGCATCGACCAGGACAGCACCGTGACCGTGTTGTCCAAGCACGTCGAGATGGGGCAGGGCGCCTACACGGGCCTGGCGACTATCGTTGCCGAAGAGCTCGACGCCGACTGGAATCAGATTCGGGTCGAGGGCGCGCCCGCCGACGCGAAACTTTATAACAACCTCGCGTTCGGTCCGTTCCAGGGCACCGGTGGCAGCACCGCGATCGCGAATTCATACGATCAGTTGAAGAAGGCTGGCGCCACGGCGCGCGCCATGTTGGTGACGGCAGCGGCCAATCGTTGGAACGTGCCCGCCAGCGAGATCACGATTGCAGCGGGTGTCGTTCAGCACAAGTCTGGCAAGTCGGCGCGCTTCGGTGAGCTGGTGGCAGATGCGGCGAAGCTGCCGGTGCCGGCCGAGGTGAAGCCGAAAGATCCTTCCGCTTACAACCGTATCGGCAAGAGCGCACCGCGCGTCGACAGCAGAGCGAAGTCGACCGGCAAGGCGATCTTCACGCAGGATTTCAAGCTGCCGGGCATGCTGACCGCGGTCGTCGCTCATGCGCCGCGCTTTGGCGGCAAGGTGAAGAACTTCGACGCCAGCAAGGCCAAGGAGATCAAAGGCGTGAAGGCAGTGGTCGCGTTCGAAACGCCGGCTCGTGCCGGTGTTGCCGTCGTCGCCACTGATTTCTGGGCCGCGAAGAAGGGCCGTGACGCGCTGAGCGTCGAGTGGGACGAGTCGAACGCCTTCAAGCAGAGCTCCGATGAGATGCTGAAGGAATATCGCGAGCTCAGCAAACAACCCGGCGACATCGCAAAACAGGAAGGCGACGTCGAGAAGGCGTTTGCCTCGGCGGCTCGCACCTTCGAGGCGACCTACGAGTTCCCGTATCTGGCGCATGCGGCGATGGAGCCGATGAACTGCGTCGTGCAGCTCGGCCAGGGTTCGTGCGAAGTGTGGAACGGCGAGCAGTTCCAGACCGCCGACCAGATGAATATCGCAAAGCTGCTGGGCATCGCGCCGAAGGATGTGAAGATCAATCAGCTCTACGCCGGTGGCAGCTTTGGCCGTCGCGCCAATCCGCTGTCGGATTATCTGGTGGAAACCGTGGCGATCGCCAAGGCGATGGGCACGCCCGATCCGGTGAAGCTCGTCTGGACGCGTGAAGATGACATGCAGGCCGGGTATTACCGGCCGATGTATGTTCATTGGCTGAAGGCCGGCGTGGACGCGCAGGGCAAGATCGTCGCCTGGCAGCATCGCATCGTCGGTCAGTCGATCACGCGCGGCACGTTCTTCGACACCAAGAGCAAGATCGACTTCACCTCGGTGGAGGGCGCGCAGAATCTGCCGTATCACATTCCGAATCTGCAGGTGGAGTTGCACACTACGGAGCCGAAGGTGCCGGTGTTGTGGTGGCGCTCGGTGGGTTCGACGCACACGGCGTTCTCCACCGAATGTTTCCTTGACGACATCGCGCGCGAGACCAAGCAGGATCCGTATGCCCTGCGGCGTTCGCTGCTGGAGAAACATCCTCGTCATCTGGCCGTGCTCGATCTAGTCGCGGAGAAGTCCGGTTGGAAGAAGCAGCGCGCCGCCGATGAGATCTACGGCCTGGCGTTGCACGAGTCCTTCAACAGCGTCGTCGGCCAGGTTGCGAAGCTGAAGAAGACGCCGAACGGTCCGAAGCTGGTCAGCGTGGTGTGCGCGGTGGACTGCGGTATTGCAGTGAATCCGAACATCGTCGCCATGCAGATGGAATCCGGCATCGGCTACGGATTGTCGGCTGCGCTGATGGGCGCGGTGACGTTGAAGGAAGGCCGCGTCGAACAAGGGAACTTCGACGATTACCCGGTCCTGCGCATCAACGAGATGCCGGCGGTCGAAACGCACATCGTGCCGTCCAGGAACAAGCCCACGGGCGTGGGCGAGCCGGGCACGCCGGTGATTGCGCCGGCGCTGGCGAATGCGCTGGCGCAGATCGACGGCAAGCCCACGCGCTCGCTGCCTTTGTCGGCGCAAGGAGTGAAGCTGGCATAATGGTTCGATGAATCCAGCCGCCAGCGCCTTTACTCGTCGGAAATTTCTACTCGGTGCGTCGTCTCTCACGCTGCTCGCTCTAGCCGAGCGGGCAGCGTGCGCGAGCTCGCTCAGCAAGAGCGCCGAACAACACATCGAAGCGCTGATCGCGAAAATGAACCTGCAGGAGAAGGCGGGTCAGCTCAGCATCTTCTCCGACATGACGCGTCTGACGCCCAAGACGCAGATCAATCCCGAGGCCGGTCCGCCGGTCGACGACAATCTCGCGAAGCGCGTACGCGAAGGCCGGTTGATCGGCGTTTTCAACGGTTTCGGCGCCGCCGGCGCCCGCGCCATTCAACGCATCGCCGTCGAAGAATCGCGCCTGAAGATCCCGCTGATTTTCGGCGCCGATGTTCTGCACGGTCTCTACACGGTCTTTCCCATTCCTTTGGGCGAAGCTGCGAGCTTCGATCTCCAGTTGGCCGAGCGCACGGCACGCGCCGCCGCTATCGAATCGACCGCCAACGGTCTGCACTGGACGTTTGCGCCGATGGTCGACATCGGTCGGGATCAGCGCTGGGGCCGCGTGGCAGAAGGGTCGGGGGAGGATCCTTTTTTGGGATCGGCGCTGGCCGCCGCACGGGTGCGAGGCTTTCAAGGCAAGAGCCTCACCGACGAGGACAGTCTGCTGGCCTGCCCCAAACATTTCGTCGCGTATGGGGCGGCCATGGGCGGCATGGACTACAACACTGTCGAGATGTCCGAGCAGACGTTGCACGAGGTCTACCTGCCGCCATTCAAAGCTGCCTTCGATGCGGGCGCGCTGTCCACGATGAGCTCGTTCAACGACATCAACGGCGTGCCGATGTCGGCCAATCGCGAGCTGATGACTGGACTGCTGCGCGAACAATGGAAGTTCCGCGGCATGGTGGTGTCCGACTACACCGCCGACAAGGAATTGGTGATGCACGGAGTTGCCAAGGATGATCGCGAAGCGGCGCGGCTCGCCATCCTCGCCGGCGTGGACATCAGCATGCAGAGCGATCTCTACAATCTTTATCTGCCCGATCTGGTGACCAGCGGCGATCTGCCAATGGCAGTCGTCGACGAATCGGTGCGACGCGTGTTGCGCACCAAACATTTGCTCGGCTTGTTCGACAATCCGTATCGCTCGCTCAACCCTGAAGTCGAGAAGCAGAACACGATGACGCCGCAGTTGCGGGCCATCGCTCGCGAGAGTGCGCGTGCTTCCATCGTGCTGCTCAAGAACGAAGATAATCTGCTGCCGCTGCCCAAATCGGGCAGGAAGATCGCGCTCATCGGTCCTTTCGCCAACGACACGCTGAATCTCGCCGGGCCGTGGGCGCCCTGGGCCAAGCCCGATCACGATGTCAGCGTCGAGCAGGGCATGCGTGCGGCGTTGGCGGATAAGTCGCTGTTGACCGTGACGCTTGGCTCGAGGATCGAGAAGCCGATCGACGGCGGCATCGACGCCGCTGTCGCCGCGGCTCGCGCAGCCGATGTGGTCGTGCTCGCGATTGGCGAAGGGCAGGATATGTCGGGCGAAGCGCAGTCGAGGACTCAGATCATCGTGCCTGCGCCCCAGCAGCATTTGGTAGAAGCCGTCGCGAAAGTCGGCAAGCCGCTGGTCGTGCTGTTACGAAACGGCCGGGCGCTCGCACTCGAGGGCGCTGTGCGTGAAGCGCAGGCGATCGTTACCACCTGGTTCCTCGGTACGGAGACGGGTAGCGCGATTGCCGATGTGCTGTTCGGCGATTACAGCCCGAGCGGTCGGCTGCCGGTGAGCTTTCCGCAGGATTCGGGCCAGCAACCGTATTTCTATAACCGTCGCACGACGGGCCGGCCGCAAGGCGACGAAGGGCCTGCGTTCAAAGCGCGTTATCGCGAAGTGTCGAACGAGGCGCTGTATTCGTTCGGCCACGGTCTCACTTACTCACGATTCGAGTACGGACGGCCGCAGCTCAGCGCCGAGTCGCTGGCTTGGAACGCAACTCTGACCATCACCGCTAAAATCACGAACATCGGCGAACGCGAGGCCGAGGAGGTCGCTCAGCTCTACATTCGCGATCGCGCGGCGAGCATGACGCGACCGATCCGGGAGCTGAAGGGGTTCAAGAAAGTTCGTTTGCCTCCGGGTGCATCCACCGAAGTGCAGTTCACGCTGACTCGTCGGCAGCTCGCATTTTACAACTCACAGATGCAGTGGGGTGCCGAGCCCGGCGAGTTCGATGTCTGGGTCTCGCCATCGGCCACCACGGGTGTCAGCGAACGTTTTGAATTGAAAGCGGGCTGACGCAGCTCATTGCGCGGACTGTCGTTGCAAGCTCACTTCCAGCTGCTGACCGTTCCAGTCGTTGATGACGTTCGAGGCGTAGCCATTGGCACTGATCCTCAGCGAGCTGCCCGCAAGTCCGCCTGGCAGGTAGCTCACGCCGTTCTGGTCGGGGCTCAAGTGCACGACAATGCCGGCCGAACCCCTGAGTAGTTCGAGGGCACGCGCCGTGCTCACCGTCTTGCCACTTTCTGCATCACGCACTCGAACCTCCACGCCTCGGCCGCGGCGCAGGGGAATCACCATGTCCGAGATAGGCGAGCCATACGCGAACGGTACGCGATACAACTCGAAGCCAGGCTTGTACGCGGTCAGCAGGAAATCGCCCGGTTGCAGGCCGAGCACCGAGAATTGCCCGAAATGATCGGAGGTGCCGCCGGTCCAGTTTCTGCGCCCATTGCCGCCAGGCTGAGCCGGAATGAGACCCACCACGGCGCCGACCACGGGCACTTTGCCTCCTTCTTCGAGCACTCGACCGGCCAGTTGAGACTCGGGCACTTCGATGTCGAACACCGTGTCTTCGGAGACTCGCACCGACGGGGTGACATACGAATACCCCACGATGAGCGAATATTCCCCGTCCGGCAGGTACTCTAAAGCATAGTCGCCCTCCGGCGAGGTGACTGCACCCTGCGTAAGAAACTCGCCTGCGCTTGCGGTCAGTGAGTTCGGCTCCACCGCGGCTCCAGCCACCGGCTTGCCGCCGCGCGTGATACGTCCCGTCAAACTGAAGCTGCGCTTGAATTCGATGTTCACGGCGAGGTCGCTGCCCTCAGGCATTTCTACGACCTTGGTGACCTTCCGCCCGGCGCCGATGCTGGCAACGATCCGCACCCGGCCGGGCGAGACCCCGGTAAGTTCGTAAGCTCCGTTGGCATCCACGGTGGATTGCGGTGAGTGTACGTCCTGTCCGCCTTCGCGAAATAGAAACACATTCACGCGCTGGAGCTCTTCAGGCCGCAAGCCAGAGACGACCCCGCTGATGTTGTGATTCGCGCTCATCGCCAACACGACACCTGCGAGCCGCTCATTGTGAGATAGCGTGATCTCCCGCTTGCCGCTCAACGATCCGCCGCGGCCGACGAGTTCATACCGGCCGGCGGTCAGGCGGTTGAACGTGAACTCGCCGGCGCTGCTGGACTGACGCGCTTTGGTGCTGTTCTCCTCCAGATGCCGGAGGCTGGCAAAACCAGCGACCGGCGTAATGCCGTCAGCGCCCGCGAGATAGCCAGTGATCGTGCCGCCCGTCGATAACGCAACTTCCAGAGGTGGCGCTTTCGGACGGATGAATACGTCGAGCTCACGCGAGACATAGTTTTGCGCTTCGATGGCGACTCGCACCGATCCGGGGGTAACGCCGTCGAGCGCGAACGAGCCGTCGGCCTTGGAGGTTGTCGAAGGCCGATTGCGGAAGTTGCCTTCATAGCGCCCCACGTGCGCCTCGCGAAAGCTGATCTTCGCGGCGCCCACGCCTTCGTTCGTCGTTTCATCGAAGACCCGACCCCGCAGCACCAGCCCCGCTTGCATCGGGATCAATATCTCCTCGACCGCCTTGCTGCTGGAAATGCTCAGGTCGGCCAGCTCGAAACGCTGATAGCCGCGGGCCGTCGTGTAGATGGTCCAGACACCGTCCGGCAGTCCCCGAACTGCAAAGCGCCCGTCCTTGGTTCGATACGACTGCGCTTCCGGAGCTGGCGAGCCGGGCTGAAAGTGCGGGTGGAATTCCAGCTGGAACGCACGCACCGGCTGGCGGCTGACCGCATCGATGACCCGGCCCCGGAAGACTTCGGGTCCCGCGACCGGTACCGCATCCTGGGTTTCGGCAGCGAGCGGAGGGGGCTCGACGACCGCAGGCTCGGTTGCCAGTGGGGCGGCCTGTGTAACCGGGCTTGAGGGCGTCGGGGGTGCGTCGACTGCGTCGGGGCGCATGACCCAACGACTCAGCAGACCCAGGCAAACTATCAGCCCGAGAATCAGCAGGACGGTGCGACGACGATCCATGGCGAGAGCCCGAACGAAGCCTGGCGTCGAGCATACTCCCGGAAGGGCTGTTTGGCGTGCGGTCTGCGGGCATGAACGGGTGTCGATGTTCTTATCAAATTGGCGGCGTCGGTTTGTTGACGGCTGTGCAATCCATCGGCGTCACAAGGGTCCGCGCGTGTCGGCATACAAATTGCTCCGACTGATGCCGTCCAACGATCGAGCTGCGATTCGCTACATGTCAAACGCCAAGTTGTTCGTTTCGATGTTCTCGACCGCCCTGATGACGCTGTTGGTCACGCAGGCTGCGCACGCAACCTCCGGATCTGCGAAGGCGCTCGAGGGCATGTGGTGCAGTCAGGATGCCGGCGCCGGCGAAACCATCGTGCAGTACTCGGCGACGGACTCCGAGGTCACTGCATTCACGGTCCTGTCCGAGGCGGACCCTCGTCGCATCGGCAACCAGGCATCGATCAACTTGACCCCCGAAGCGCCGAACGTGTTCGTGCGCCGGGCGCTGGTCGGCGCCGATGAAGAGTTCAGTGTGCAGAACGGCCAGCTCACGGTGAACTCGCTGTGGATTTCGAATCGCGGCACCGGCAAAGAAACCCGCCAGGTGCTTGCCACCCAGCGCTTCTACAAGTGCGATGTCGGCCAGGCGTTGCGCCGGGCCCAGGCGTTCATGTCATCGCCGAAGGCCGAAGAAGCAACACGCATGGCGCTGCTGCGAGAGGAGCAGTTCGAGCTGGAGACCACCCGCAACGCGAGCAAGGACGCGTACTACGCTGGTTTGATCCGTCAGTTGCGACTCAGCCCGCGGCTCTGAGCGGAGTTACCGACGCCATCGGCTGCGACAACTTGAAGCCGGCCGCGCCGGCATAAATCAGCAGCTGTTCGGTATTCAGCAGCATGAGCACCTGCTCATCCGCGTGCTCCGGGCGAACCGCGCGGTCGAGAATGGCCGCGCCACGAACATTCAAATCGCCCACCGGCAGCAGGCGGCTCAGCGCGATCTCGGGAATGTCGGCCAGCTCTTCGACGAGCAAACCAAACAACTGTCCTGACTCCACCGCGCGCAAGACGATCACGTTGCGCGCCTCGGTGGCCCGGCCCGTGTGCAGCAGCTGTCCGAGATCGATCACGGGGATCGGTGTCTCCCGATACATCAATAAGCCGGCGTGCCAGGCAGGAGCGCCCGGAATCGGGCGCAATTGGGCGCCGTCCATCGCCTCGACGATATCGTTGCGTTCCAGGCCGAGTCGCTGCTGGCCGCAATAGAACGTCGCGATATCGATCATGGGCTCTTGCGCGACGGCGCGGCGATGGCTTTGCGGTTCGGCGCGCCGGACGATGGTGCGCTCGATCGCCGCACCCAACGGAATGAGGATCAGGCCGAACACCCCCATGCCGGTGTATTCGCGATAGCCGGAGGTCTTGCGCACACCGATCGCGTAGTGAGTGCCGTTCATGCAAACGGTCTGCGGCGCGTTCGTGCTCAGCATCTCGCGCGACAGGCCGAGGGTATCGCCGGGCTCATACTCGGACGTGGCCGCGACGACGGTCATGCGCGAGTCCACGAACAAGCCGATACAACCGTTGACGATGTCGCCAGCCTCGGTGCGAGGCAGAGCATCGCTCAGCATGGCTTTGAACTGCGGCGCCGAGTCGAACACGATGCCAATGCCGCCGACCACGCGACGCGATTCA
This sequence comes from Peristeroidobacter agariperforans, assembly GCF_004138335.1. Taxonomy (GTDB): domain Bacteria; phylum Pseudomonadota; class Gammaproteobacteria; order Steroidobacterales; family Steroidobacteraceae; genus Steroidobacter; species Steroidobacter agariperforans. Next base: position 2,590,770 of record NZ_RYFW01000001.1, read on the forward strand.
TTGCGAAGGGCGGCGCCGTAAATCAACGTGTGTCGGCCCGCGTAGAGATCACTTGGAGCGAAGGCCGACACCGCGTATTGCTGCGAGTCGCGCAGTTCTAGTGTGGCCGCGATCCATGGCTCGTCGATCGTGCTGCCGACCTTGTCGGCATGCGAAGGATTGGAGACGGCCACGATGCAGCCTGCAGCGTCGAACAGCACGATGTCGTGATAGACGGTGTACAGACTATTGATGTGGCGAAGGATCTCGGCCGCGTTGCGGTCGCCGCCACCGTCCGCAAGATAGCGGCTCAACGCGCCATTCAGCGCCCACCAACGACAATCGTTGGCGCGTTCGTAAAGGTTCCGATCGAGCACATCGACCGCGAGCGAAGCGAGCAGCTGTGCGTCATCGAGGATGGACGACACCACCGTTTCCTGCAGCTCGCCGATGGAGCGCTCGAATGTGTCCTGCGTGCGGCGGCCGGCGTTGCCGATCTCGCGCAACAGGACTTTGGTGAAATCGCTGCCGGTGTTCGTGCTGGTCGCGAGGCGCACGTTGCCGTTCCAGACCGTGCGATTCAACTCGCGCTGAATGGCGTCGGCCTGCAGAGGAATCTTGCGCAGGGCAGGAGAGAAGATGGTCTGGCTCTCGCGCAGCGCGCAGAGCAATTCCCCCGGGATCGTTCTCGAGGCTTGGTCCGCCTGATTGTCGAAGGCATGCTCGACCGGCAGCATCGCATGGCCGTACCAGCCAGGCCCCATGTAGCCCTGGTAACCCTGGGTGCGGCAGGTGATGGCGAGATATTCGCGGCCCGCAAAACGAATGATGCGACCACCAGCATCGAGCACGACGGGCATTGGCGCGCCGACGGGAACCTGCCAGGCATCGCTGCTGGCGAGCACGGTGCCGCGTTCATCGAGGAAGCAGAACACCGTCCAATCTTCTTCGGCGCGCAGCTTCGCGAAGATCCCGCTGACTTCGTCTTCGAAACGAAAGCCGAGGCACAGCACGCCTGCCACGCGCGAGCCGTCGCCGACACGGAACGAATAGACGAGATTGCGATCGGAGTCGGGCAGCAGGTCCATGCGGCCAAACGTCTCTACGTAGCCCTGACGAGTCGTCAACGTATGTTTCAGCAGTTCGTGCGAAGTGCGCTCGACGGTATGGCGCTCGTCCAGTCGGACGAGGACTGCACCGTCCGCATCCAGTAGCACGACATCGTGGTAGACCGAATACTTGCCGACGTACTCACGAAATCTTGCGCGCAGGCGATCGCTCAGCTTATTGGTCTGTGAAGCGTCTGCGCGGCGTTGTCGCAGGTATTCGCGGATGTCATCGTCGATGGCGAGGAAGCCGATATCAGCGGTGCGCTCGAACAAGTTGCGCACGATCACGTCGATGGCGATCTGGCCGCGGGCTTTCAGCGCCAGCATCGCTTTCTTATATGTTTCCTCGCTAAGGCTGTGCACGAGGTCGTTGGCCAGGCCTTCGAAGGCCTGCCGAGTAGTGCTCATGTCGGCGCCGTCGCCGCGCAGATGTGACAACAACGACAGCGTGTCCCACGAGCCCTGCAAGTTGGCAAGGCGGGCGCGATAGTCCTCCACCGAGGACATATGACGAACCACCGCTGCCTTGACCATGGATTGCTGTCCCTCGAGCCGAGCTTGTCAGACAGATAACGGCTCGCGACGCAGCAACCTTGAAATGTAAAACGCGTGCTGGTTCGCGATTTCTCGCGTCCAAAATAGTGCGCGATCTATCTGTATGTAATGAGATGTCGCAGCTCTGCACGATCCAGGTGCGGCAGGCCGTTGAAAAGAGACAGCGACACTTTCTCGGCGCTGTAGATCAGCCGCGTGATGGACGCATTGTGAACGGCCCAGTTGAGCTCGATGCCGATGTGATTCGACAAGCCCATCACGTGCGCCACGAGGGTGCCGATGACGCCGCCCGAGGTGCTGACGATCAATGTTTTCGAGCGGCCTTCGCTGCGCATGATGTTTTCCATGGCGGCGACGATGCGACCATGAAAGCTGCGCCACGGGGTCATTGCTTCGGCTTCGATCTGAGCTTCGACCCACGCGCGGGCGGCGCGCTCGAGGAAGAACTGAAACTTGCGTCGGTCGGTTCGCAATCCCGGCCAGCCTGCCTCGGCGAGTTGCTCGGGCGTCAGCGACTTTGCGAACGTGTGCAGGATGAGGTCGCTGTCGTATTCGTTGAACGCAGGCTCGAGCGCAATCGGCGGCGCGGCGTCTGCAAAGGATTCCGCAATGATTTCGGCCGTTTCAGTCTGCCGTCGCAGGCTGCCGGAATAGATGCGATCGACGCGCTCGCCCAGCCCCGCGAAGTAGCTGCCGAGCTGGCCGACCTGCTCGCGGCCGGTGGCGGAGAGTTGATCGTAGTTGTCGGTGCCGAAGGACGCCTGTCCGTGACGGACCAGATAAATCGTGCTCATGCACGCAGTGTAGCTGGCGCCGCTCGCCAGTCGTATATAGTGCGCCCTATCACTTCTGGCAGGAGCCGCTGGCAATGTCGCTGACTCGCATCGATGCGTACGAGGTCTTTTATTCGGCGAACGCCTATCCGCCGCGCATCGCCTTGAAGGGCGCGGGCAATTACATCGGCATGCTGGTATTTCTGCCCGGCGGGACGACGCTGCCGGCGGACACGATCACCAAAGGCCAGGTGGTGCTGTACTACCACCTCGACCACTATCAGAACGCGATCGACCTGTTACGCAACGAGAAGCCGGTGTACTTGTTCTACAACGGCTCGGGGCCCGGCTTCGAGAACGGCATCAAGACGATGATCGAGAAGGTCGGCGAAGGCGAAATTACGCCGACCGAATGACGGCCGTCCTAGCGATTGGCAGCGGTGCGCTTCTCCGGGGTCGGCTCGACCGGCCCCAGGTCGGTGATCTCGACAGCCCAGGAGCGTTCCTGCACCTGGCTGATTTCGACGCTGGGCATGTCCTTGGGCGGGCTGAACAGAGCCGAAGAGGCCCACAAGGCCCCGCCAACGAGCGCAAATGCACCCGCGATGCCGACGATTTGTTGTGACTTGATCACCATGATGGGCTCCCTTGCTACATCCTGCCGCTCGCTTCAGCCAATCGACGGTGGCAACAATAGCTCGTTGACGATTCTCCACCGTGCGTCAGATCACACCGATTCGGAAAATGCGCCGCAAAAAACCTGGAAACGCGACGCGCTTCTCAGCTTCATATTTAAGCGAACGTCACAGGTCGGAAATATTTGCAGGGAAAATCGCAAAGCCCCGGCGGCCGCGGGCGTTATGGAACATCCGCTGGAAATAAAAAAGCGCCACGGCTCGGCCGTGGCGCTGTCGCAAACAAAGATCAGAACAGCTCGATGTCGCCGGAGGTGCCGACGCGGATGGTCTGCGTGCTCTGGTGAATATGATCGCGGGCTTCATCGGCGGACGCGCCTTCCACCATCATCTGGAAGATCTGTTTCTCTTCCTCGGTGCGATACAGGCGCTTGAGCGTCGTGAACAAACGACGCCACTGGTCCCGCTGCGTCGCCTGAGCGCGGTCGCAGACGAACAGGGCGAGCGTCGACAGGCTGTAGCGCACGTGGCCGAGCCGCTGCGTGAGCTTGTCGTAGAACTGGAACGCGACCACGGCCGAGGTCATCTGCCGTTCGATGGCTTCCATCTGTTTCTTCAGATCGAGATCACCGAGCGCTGCGCGCTGTTCGGGCGTGAACTTGGCGGCCGCGGCCTTCATGGCGCGGGCGGTCTCGGCCAGGCCGGAGAATGCTTTGACGAGCGAGTCGACCGCGAGGTCCGATTCGCAGGTCGCCGATTCCACCTGGGCCTCGCACAGCTCGAGCATCTGCGCGATCTGTTGTTCGGGCGTCCAATCGGCGAGCGGCGCCGCTTCGGCGTTGGCGATTTCTATGGAATTGGGCAGCATGGACTTCGGTCACCGCGGCTCGTGGCTTCGGGCTTCAGAGCACTCGGGCGATGGTCGCGAGCAACTGATCGGGATTGAACGGCTTGACGATCCAGCCGGTCGCGCCGGCCTGCTTGCCACGCTGCTTGGTTTCCGGGCCGGACTCGGTGGTCAGCACCAGCATCGGCGTGAACTTGTAGCTGTCCAGGCCGCGCAGTTCCTTGACCAGCGTGATGCCATCCATTCGGGGCATGTTGACGTCGGTGAGCACCAGGTCGACGCCGCGAGTCTTCGCGAGGTCCAGGGCTTCCACGCCGTCGGCAGCCTGAACCACCTCGTAGCCGGCCCCTTCCAAGGTATAGCGGACCATCTGCCGCATGGACGCGGAATCGTCCACGGCGAGAATTGACTTCGAGGCTCCAGACATTACACGCGCTCCAATTACACAGAATCTGGCCGTCACAGGGGAAGTGACTGCATCGTTTGCCGTATTAACGGCGCGTGTTGCGGCGAGTTGAGTAGGGGGTTCCCGGAATGAGTGGCCGGTCGCAATCCGGTAGTGCGGCCGTTACCGCACCAGCTCGGCTGTGAGGGGCGGTGTGGGCGCCGAGTGCTTTTTCCGGTTCAGCGGGATGTCGTACGTCACAGTCGCGCCATAGCGTTCCGGCGCGTGCGGGTCGTGACGACGCTTGTCGAACACCAGCAGCCGCGTGCCGAGCTGAAAGCTCTCCTTCAGATCGTGCGTGATCATGAAGATGGTCATGCGGTTCGCCTGCCACAGGCGCAGGATGATTTCATGCATGTCGGCCGTGATTCCTGGATCTAAAGCGCCGAACGGCTCGTCGAGCAGCAGGATTTTCGGCTCGCGAATCACCGACTGCGCAATGGACAGTCGTTGCTGCATGCCGCCGGAGAGCTGCGAGGGATATTTGTCGCGTGCGGTGTGCAAGCCGATCGCTTCGAGCAGGCTCTCGGCCTTCTCCGCCGCCTCGCGCCGCCTCGCGCCGAACAGCTTGCCCAGCCAGCGCGAGCCGGAGAACTCCAAGCCGAGCATGAGATTGTCGAGCACGCTCAAGTGCGGGAACAGCGAGTAGCGCTGGAACACGATGCCGCGGTCCGGGCCCGGCTCGGCCGGCACCGGTTGGCCATCGATCAGCAGCTGACCCTTCGTGGGTTGCTCGACTCCGAGCAGCATGCGCAGGAACGTGGTCTTGCCACATCCCGACGCGCCGATGATCGTGACGAACTCGCGATCGGCGACGTGCAGGTTCAGATTCTCCAGCACGACCTGGTCGCCATATTCCTTCCACAGATGTTTGACGGTGACGCAGGCCATGCTCAGCGGCTCTCCGCCCAGGGAAAGAATCTCGCCCGCGCCAGTCGTAACAGCCAATCCATGGTGTAGGCGAGCAGCGTGATCCAGATGACGTACGGCAGGATCACGTCCATTGCCATGTAACGGCGCACGAGGAAGATGCGATAGCCGAGTCCCTCGGTGGATGCGATCGCTTCGGCGGCGATCAGGAACAACCAGGCCGAGCCGAGTGTCAGCCTCAATGCGTCGATCAGCCGCGGCCACAGTTGGGGCAGGATGACGCGCGTCGACAGCAGCCAGCTCGATGCACCCAGCGTTTGCGCTTTGATGAGCTGCTCCTTCGGCAGCTCGCCGGCGCGCAATGAGACATCGCGAACGATGCAGGGGGCGACGCCGAACACGATCAATGCGATCTTCGCGACCTCGCCCAGGCCGAGGACGATAAACAGAATGGGCAGAATGGCCAGCGGTGGAATCATCGCTAACGCGGCCACGAAAGGACCCAATAACGAACGCACGACCGGCAGGGCGCCGATGGCGAGACCGCCGACGATGCCGATGAATGCGCTGATGGCGAGCGCAATCAGCAGGCGCTTCATGCTCGCGCCCGTATCCAACCACCACAGTACTTCACCGCTGCGTCTGTCTTCCTCGACGGCATAGCTCTTCAACGTATCGACGAAGGCGCTGGGCGCCGGCAGCAGTTTGTCGTCGGGGTTCTCGGCGAGTCGGGCGGCCGAGCCAAATAGATAAGCGGCGATCAGAATCAAGAACGGCAACGCGCCGAGAGCCAGCGCGCTACCGCGAGAAGGATAGAGGTTTACCAGCCGAGGCATGAGTTCGGCTCGCCGTGCTTCGCGATCGTGTTCGACCGAAGGCCGCTGTGATTTATCACAGCGCCCTGTCCGCAGCCATCTTCATGTAGCTCGCGTCAAATCTCATCTTCACGCTCTTCGCATTGCCGAGCGTCTTGCCGCCGGGGAATTCGATGCCGACCGCGTCGACCGTCTTCGCGCCTTCGCCGAGCAGGCCGTGATCGAACGAGAACTTGCGCACCAGGTCCATCGTCTTGATCACCGTCGGGCTGGTTGCGAACGTGTGCGCTTCCGCCGGTGTCCAGAACATCTTCGTGGTCGCAAGCTGGCTGTTGAATCCCGCGAGGTCGGTGCCGGATGCCTTGGCCATGTGAGCCAGCGCCTTCGGGTCCTTCGCGACCATGAGCTGCAATGTTTCATACCACGCGCCGACCAACGCCTTCGCCAGTTTCGGGTTGTCCTTGAGCGTTGCGGTGTTCACGACCATCAGGTCGATGATCTCGCCCGGGATCTTGCTGGAGTCGAACACCAGCTGCGCATCCTTCGCCGCGAGGATCTCGCTGAGCTGCGGCTTCCAGGTCACAGTGGCCTTCGTGTCTGCGGCGGCGTATGCGCCGACGATGTCGGCATCGGATGTGTTGACGACCTTGATGTCACGTTCCTGCATGCCCGCCGTTTGCAGCGCCCGGGCCAGCAGATAGTGCGACACCGACAGTTCGACCAGGTTCACCGGCAGGCCTTTGATGTTGGCCAGTGTCTTGCCTTTGCCTTTCAATACCACGCCGTCGTTGCCGTTGGAGAAGTCGCCGACGATGAGCGCGGTGGAATCAACGCCGCCCGCGGACGGAATGGTGAGCATGTCCATGTTGGTCATCACGCAGCCGTCGAACGCGCCGGCGGTGTACTGATTGATGGACTCGACGTAGTCGTTGATCTGCGTGAGCTGAATGGCTATGCCGTACCTGTCCGCCCACTTCTTCAAGATGCCGCTCTCGGCGGCATAGTCCCACGGCATCCAGCCTACGTAGATGCTCCAGGCGATTTTGAATGATTTCTTTTCGGCCGCGTGCGCCGCCGGCGTCAGCGCCAGCAGCGTCAGGGTCAGCAGCGCGACCCGGAGCGTGCGAACAGCAAGCGAATGAGCGTGGGAAAGCATTCGGCGTCTCCTCTTATTTGACAGGTCACTCGAACCGAGTGCCGGAAGACGCATCCCGCCAGAATAAATGGGGAGGCCGCCTGCCAGCGCGCAAACCTCCCGGGCTTTTATCCCGCCGTGTATCCAGCCTCGTCACTGGACTGCCTCTCTCGGACCAGCATCGCGAGCGACCGGAACCCTAGAGGCAAATTGCAATGCTGAAGTTTGCAAATGACGTGCCGGTCGTCGGTCACTGCATTTGACGCGACATCCCTGGTGCGAGTCGGTTGCGAATGCATTCAAATGGCGCGCCGAATTGTCATAGTCGCACTCAAGCAGTGCGTTCGAGTCGATGGAGAGCTGCGCCGGAAAGTGAATGTGGCGCTGAAATGCACGAGCAGCGCGCTTGGTACGCTCCTTGCTCTGCCCCTTCCAAGTCAACGCCGACTTGTTCATGGGTGTGGGAATGGCCGAAGGCGCGCCGTATTGGATGCTTTGGGACGAACTCGTCGTCGGCGGGGCCCATTGGTCCGGGCTGTTGCGGCGGGGTACGACGCTGCGGCTCGCCGACGTGGCCGGCGGCGGCAATGTCTCGGCGCTGTTCTATAATTATGAGGACCGGCTCGAGCGTTACAACATGGCCGACACGCTCAAGGCCCAGCACACCGCGTTCCTGACCCGCGCCTGCGTGTGCTACTCCGACATGGGCCGAGTGATGTGCTCCATTACCGACGACACCTGCGGCTGGCACGACACCTTATGCGGTGTGACGAACGCTTCCATGGTCAGCTCGAAGTACGGCGATGCTCGCTATCAGGAACGTCGCAACGAGTATCACCGCAACGCTTACGACGGTTTTCTCAATGAGTTGGGCAAGTACGGCCTGGGCAAGCGCGACCTGGCTGCCAACATCAATTTCTTCAGCAAAGTGACGGCCGATGACGCGGGCAATCTCAAGTTCCATGTGGGGAACTCGGTTGCGGGCAGCTACATCGATCTGCGCTTCGAGATGAACACCTTGGTGGTGCTGGCTGCCTGTCAGCATCCGCTGGATCCCGCGACCGAGTATCAGCCCAAGGAGGTGCGGCTGACGACGTGGCACTCGCGTCCGGCTCCGCGTAATGATCCTTGTCGCACGCGCTGCCCCGAGAATGAGCGCGGCTTTCGCAACACCGAAGTGTGGTACCGCTGATGCCACTCAAAGAAAGCTCATTGGATGCGGCGAAGGCGGTGCGCCGGGAAGTCATTCCCGCCGGCGAGCCCTGGATGGGCAGCCTCAGGAAAGGGCAGCACTTCCGCATCGTCGATCTCGAAGGCAATCAAGCCGTCGACACGTTGTTCTATAGCAGCGCCTCGCTCGACGAGCGTTACAGCGCTCAGGACACGATTCGCGCCCAGGGAAACATTTATCTCACGGCGGGTACGCAGCTGGTGTCCAACGAAGGCAATACGATGCTGACGATCGTTGCCGATACGTGCGGCCGTCACGATACGCTGGGTGGGGCGTGCTCGGCGGAAAGCAACACGGTTCGGTACGCAATTGAGAAGCGGCACATGCACAGCTGTCGCGACAACTTCCTGCTGGCGCTCACACACTGGGGCGCGAAGTATCACCGCGACATCGGCAAGCGCGATCTCGCGAGCAACATCAACTTCTTCATGAACGTGCCGGTCACGCCGCAAGGCAAGCTGACGTTCGCCGATGGCATCTCGGCTGCCGGCCGCTATGTCGAGATGCGCGCCGAGATGGATGTGACGGTGTTGATCTCCAACTGTCCGCAGTTGAACAACCCGTGCAACGGCTATAACCCGACGCCGGTCGAAGTGCTGGTCTGGGACTGACGGCAGGCGACGCCCACGTCGCCACTTGCGGGACGACCCGCGAGTTTCATGACAACGCCGGGACGACCCGGCACAGGGCAGCCCGGCGCCGCCGGGCGGGTCGAAGGCGTTATCATGTTCGACAAAGTGCTGATCGCGAATCGTGGCGCGATTGCTTGCAGGATCGTTCGTACCCTGCGGCGGCTGGGCATTCGCTCGGTGGCCATCTACTCCGAGGCAGATCGTCATTCGATGCACGTTGCGATGGCCGACGAAGCCATTCACATCGGCGCGGCGCCGGCTGCCGAAAGTTATCTCCAGCAGGATCGCATCATCACCGCCGCTCGCGAGTCCGGCGCTCAGGCGATCCACCCGGGCTACGGATTCTTGAGCGAGAACGCGGCGTTCGCGGAAAAGTGTGAAGCCGCGGGGATCGTTTTCGTCGGGCCGAGCGCCCAGCAGATGCGAAGCTTCGGACTCAAGCACACGGCCCGCGAGCTGGCTCAAGCGCAGGAAGTGCCGCTGCTGCCCGGTAGTGGGTTGTTGAGGAACGCCGAACACGCTGTTCTGGAGGCTGCTGCTATCGGCTATCCCGTGATGTTGAAGAGCACTGCGGGCGGCGGTGGCATCGGCATGCAGCTGTGTCGTAGTGCCGAGGAGTTGGCTGCCGCCTATCACACGGTAGAGCGCTTGGCCGCAAGCAACTTCAGTCAGGGCGGCGTGTTCATCGAGAAGTTCGTCGAGCAGGCGCGCCATATCGAAGTGCAGATCTTCGGCGACGGTTGCGGCAATGTCGTGGCGCTCGGCGAAAGAGATTGCTCGGTACAGCGACGCAATCAGAAGGTCATCGAAGAAGCGCCCGCGCCGCGGCTCGACGATCGGACACGACTGCACCTATTTGCGTGCGCCGAACGCCTCGGTCGGAGCGTCGGATACAAATCGGCCGGCACCGTCGAATTCGTGTACGACGACGCGAGTGGCCAGTTCTACTTTCTCGAGGTGAATACGCGCTTGCAGGTCGAGCACGGCGTCACCGAGCAGGTCACTGGAGTCGATCTCGTTGAATGGATGCTGGGGGTCGCCGCCGGTGAGCCGCCGGACCTGATTGGCGATCGGGTGCAATCGCGCGGTCATTCCATCCAGGTTCGCGTGTATGCGGAGGATCCGTCGCATCAGTTTCGTCCGTCGAGTGGCCTGCTGTCACATGTGCGATGGCCGGACGGCGTCAGGGTCGATCATTGGGTCGAGACGGGCACGGAAGTGCCGGCGCACTACGATCCTATGCTCGCGAAGATCATTTCTCACGGGTCGGATCGCGAGGAGGCGCTGCAGAAGCTGCAGGATGCGCTAAAGGCTGCGCAGTTGTATGGCATCGAGACGAACCTCGCGTACCTGCGGCACGTGATTGCAGATGAGGTGTTTCGCGAGGGGCGGCAGACGACGCGCTTTCTCGCTCGATTCGAATATCGGCCCACGACGGTGGAAGTCATTCAGGCGGGCACGCACACGAGCATTCAAGAGTTTCCGGGTCGCGTGGGTTATTGGGATATCGGCGTGCCGCCCTCGGGGCCCATGGATGACCTCGCGTTTCGGCTCGCGAATGAGCTGGTTGGGAATACCGGATCTTCTGCGGGCCTGGAACTGACGGTCAGCGGACCGACGCTGAAGTTCAACGCAGCGGCGGTGATTGCGCTAGGTGGCGCGCAGATGCAGGCGGAGTTGAATGGCGAGCCCCTGCCGTACTGGACCGCAGTCAACGTCGCTGCCGGTAGCGTGTTGAAGATGCGCTCCATTCAAGGCGCTGGGCAGCGCACGTATCTTGCCGTGCGTGGCGGATTCGATGTGCCGACCTATATGGGCAGCCGGGCCACCTTCACGCTCGGCCAGTTCGGCGGCCACGCCGGTCGCGCGCTCCGCGCCGGCGATACGTTACGGCTGCACGAGAACGTTGAGTTGACGGCGGTTGGTGCTTCGTTACCACCGTCGCGCATACCCGCCTATTCGAACGCGTGGACGATCGACGTGATGTCCGGTCCGCATGGGGCGCCTGACTTCTTTACCGATCAGGACATTCAGACCTTCTTCGCCGCCGAATGGGAAGTGCACTACAACTCCAGCCGCACCGGCGTGCGCCTGATTGGGCCCAGGCCCACTTGGGCACGGGCTGATGGCGGCGAGGCGGGGCTGCATCCTTCGAACATTCACGACAACGCGTATGCTATCGGCGCAATCGACTTCACCGGCGACATGCCAGTGATCCTCGGACCGGACGGGCCGAGCCTCGGCGGATTTGTCTGTCCGGCGACGATCATCAGCAGCGAGTTGTGGAAGGTTGGTCAGCTGCGGCCCGGCGACAAGGTCAGATTCAGATGCGTGGGCTCGACCACGCCTGTTCTTTACACTCACCCTGGGTCGACCACCGGAATACCCGCTGTCTGCTACCGCCAGGCTGGCGACAACTACTTGCTGGTCGAGTATGGCCCGCTCGCACTCGATCTCGAGCTGCGCTTCCGGGTGCATGCCTTGATGGACTGGCTGCAGCGGCAGCGAATTCGCGGGGTGCTCGAACTGACGCCGGGGATCCGCTCACTGCAGGTCCACTTCGACAGTCGCGTCATCTCACAGCGCGCGTTGTCGGACGTTTTGCTTTGCGCAGAAGATGAACTGCCCGCGGTCGACGACATCGAGGTGCCGAGCCGCATCGTTCACCTGCCACTCTCCTGGGACGATCCTGCAACGCGCGTCGCCATCGACAAATATGTGCAGTCGGTGAGAAAGGACGCACCCTGGTGTCCGAGCAACATCGAGTTCATTCGTCGCGTGAATGGGCTCGAATCCATCGATGACGTTCGGCGCATCGTTTTCGATGCCAGCTATCTCGTGATGGGGCTGGGCGATGTTTATCTCGGTGCGCCAGTCGCGACCCCGCTCGACCCCCGGCATCGTCTCGTCACGACCAAATACAACCCGGCGCGTACCTGGACGCCGGAGAACGCCGTCGGCATCGGCGGCGCTTACTTGTGCGTGTATGGGATGGAGGGGCCGGGCGGATATCAGTTCGTGGGGCGCACGGTGCAGATGTGGAATCGTCACCGGCAAACCCGGGATTTCAAGGACGGCAAACAATGGCTGCTGCGCTTCTTCGATCAACTGCGGTTCTATCCGGTGTCGGCGGACGAGCTGTTACAGATGCGGGAGGACTTCCCTCGCGGCAAGTTCCAGCTGCGCGTGGAAGAGAGCATGCTGAGGTTGCGCGAGTATCGGCAGTTCCTGGCCGACAACCACGACTCGATCGGTGCGTTCAAAGCTCGACAGCAAGCGGCGTTTGAAGCCGAAAGAGAGCGCTGGCGCGCGAGCGGCCAGCTCACCTTCGACACAGAACCTGCCGTGATCAACGAATCCAGCGCACAGGCCGTGCCTGCCGGCTGCGAGGCGATCACCTCGCCGGTCACCGGCAGCGTTTGGAAACAATCGCTCGCCGTGGGCCAACGGATCGATGCTGGCGATGAGTTGCTGGTCATCGAAGCCATGAAAATGGAGATTCCGATCATCGCCGATCAATCAGGCGAGATCGTCGAAATCCGCAGCGCCGCCGGCCGCGCGGTCTCGGCAGGGGAGGTGCTCGTTGCGATCAAGCCGATCTGAGCTGGGGCATTGCTCGAGCTCATCCGACATAACGCAGGCTTAGCTGAACGAGCACGCTGAACAGCTCGCATCCGTACGAGCTCCCCGTCCGAAACTGCCAACTGTTTGGCAGAGCTGCAAAGTGTGACGCAGTACAGTCCTGCTGCAGACCAGACATAAGGAAGGGCTTCGCGCGCTTCCGCAGGTTCGGTGGAAGGGCGCAAGACAGTGGCTTCAACGTCAAGGGACTTCGATGGATGTTTCTGAGACCATTCTGGCGGCCATGATCGGTGCACTGGCAACCGTTGCCACCGCCTTGTTTCAGCTGTTCAGCAGCTTCAAACAGCAACGTAGCAGCAAGGTCGACGTGCGGCCGAAGAAGCGCTCCGCGCTGCGGTCGGTTCTGGCGGTACTCGCGTTGATGGTTGCCTCCGGGGCCGGCGGATTTCTCTACTCCGAGTTCATCAAAGAGCGCGCGTCTGAAGATATGCGCGCCATGCGTGGCGAGCTGAAGGAGCTGCGCTCATTGATTGCAGCCGAGCGCGAGGCCGCGCGCACTGAAGCGTCAGCTGCACTCGAGGCTCCTGCTATGGATCACAGTGCAGTGACGTTGCCGGCGTCGATGGACAGCGTCGCCGACAGTGTGGAGTCTGTTGTCTATGTTCCTGCCTGTCGCGCAGGTGGTGTGACCAACGCTTGCAACGAGCAGGAAGCTCAACGCATTGCTCTGTGTGGAACGATACCGGCGTACGCTCGTGTCGATCGCATCCAGTTGTTCGCGCAGCCGGATGCTATGCAGTACCCCTGGGACAAACATCAGGTTACGTTCGAGCAGGATCTCGGTGGCGCACGCTTCACTGGCAACTCGTTCGAGTATGCGCAGGGCGAGGATCTGAAGGCCGTGTGCGTGAATTTCATGCAGTGGAGCAGCGAGCATCCGCATATCGCGCGGATCGTCGTCGAGTTCGGCTTCGGGAATGCGCCGACTCCGATCGAGCCTGCGCCGATGACCGTGCCAGTGCAGATGACGCCGACGCAGGTGCCGGCGGTTATTGCCGCTGAGTCGTTGCCGGCAGTGGCGACGCCTGCGGCGTTCACGGGCGCCGGTGCCGCTCAGTGATACTTTTTTAACCGGAAAGTTCACCCTGGCGATATTTGTGGTATCTCTTTAGATACTACATGAGCATCGTTCGGGGGACGGTCATGTTCGGACAGATGATGGACCGGCCGCTGCTGATCAGCGGCATCGCGCGCCATGCAGAATTGCAGCACCCTCGGCGGGAGATCGTTTCGATCACCGCCGACAATCCCCGCCACCGGTATACATATCGGGATGCGTTCGCGCGCTCCCGGAAGCTCGCCAATGCGCTGAGTCGACTCGGCCTGCAGCAGGGCGATCGGGTGGCGACGCTGGCCTGGAACGATTATCGGCACTTCGAGATCTACTACGCCGTGTCCGGCTCGGGCTTCGTCTGTCACACCATCAACCCGCGCCTGTTCGAAGATCAGATCGTCTTCATCGTCAATCATGCCGAGGACCGCTGGTTGTTCCTCGATCCTGTGTTCGTGCCGCTGGTCGAGAAGCTGCAGTCGCGGCTGCCCAAGCTCGAAGGCTGTATCGTCATGACCGACGATGCCCACATGCCGCAGACTCAGCTGCCTCGCGCTCGCAGTTATGAGTCTTTCATCGCCGCCGAGAGCGACAGCTTCGAGTGGCCCGAGTTCGACGAGCGGACTGCGAGCTCGCTGTGCTACACGTCGGGCACGACCGGCGATCCGAAAGGCGTGCTCTACAGTCATCGCTCGACCGTTCTGCATTGCTACGCCTCGGCGATGCCGGATGCGATGTCGCTATCGGCGCACGAGGTGGTGATGCCGGTCGTGCCGATGTTTCATGTGAATGCGTGGGGCCTGCCGTATTCGTGCGCGATGGTGGGAGCCAAGCTGGTTTTTCCGGGCGCGAAGATGGGCGATGCGGAGACGTTGCAATCGCTCATCGAAGCAGAGCAAGTGACCTTCTCGGCCGGCGTGCCGACGGTGTGGCAGGGGCTGATTGCGTACCTGGAGAAGACGGGCAAGCGCATCGATAGCCTCACTCATGTATTGAGCGGCGGCTCGGCGGTGCCGCTCGCGCTGATCGATCAACTGAGAGAACGCCACGAGGTGGAAGTCGTGCAGGCCTGGGGCATGACCGAGACCAGTCCCATCGGCACGATTCGCTCGCTGTCGCCCGAGGCGAGCAGCTTGCCCGAAGAGCGTCGCGCTGCCTTGCGGGCTCGACAAGGCCGCACCGTGTTCGGCGTCGAGCTCAAAGTGGCGGGCGACGATGGCAAGGAAGTGCCACGCGACGGCAAGACCTTCGGCGCGCTGAAGGTGCGCGGCTGGTGGGTTGCCGGCGGCTACTACAAGCGCAGCGGCGACGATGTGTTCGAGAGCGATGGCTGGTTCAACACCGGCGATGTCGCGACCATTTGCCCATTGGGCTATCTGCAGATCACGGATCGCACCAAGGACGTGATCAAGTCGGGCGGTGAGTGGATCAGCTCGATCGAGCTGGAGAATCTCGCGGTCGCGCATCCGGCCGTGGCGCAGGCGGCCGCCATCGCGATTCCACATCCGAAGTGGCAGGAGCGGCCGTTGCTGGTCGCGGTGCTCAAGCCGGGGGCGTCGGTGACTGCGGAAGAGCTCTTGCAGTTCTTCGCGGGCAAGGTCGCGAAGTGGTGCATCCCGGATGACGTGGTGTTCGTCGAGAAGCTGCCGCTGACGGCGACGGGCAAGCTCAGCAAGTTACAACTGCGACAGCAGTTCGTGGGTTACCAGTTTCCAACGGCATGAAAAAGCGCCTCCCCGGACGGGGAGGCGCTGTGGTCTCACAAGAAACGTTATTGCTCGACCTTGCCCTGGCCTTTCACGTCCACGTCGCCTGGATTGTTGATTACGTACATCACCACGCGGCGATTCAACGCGCGACCTTCTTCGGTCTTGTTGTCAGCGATCGGCTGCGATTCGCCGTAGCCTTTCGATACCAGGCCGCCGGCGGGCACGCCCTGGTCCAGCAGATACGTGCGGACCGAGTCAGCGCGTTGCTGTGACAGCTTCAGGTTGTATGCATCCGAGCCCGCGCTGTCCGTGTGGCCCTGCAGCTCGATGCTCAGCTTCGGATATTTCTTCAGATCCGCAGCCACGGCGTCGAGAGCGGTGCGCGACTCCGGCTTCAGCTTCGCCGAGTTGTACTCGAACGTCACGCCTTCCAGCGTGATCGAGCCCTTGCGCGTGCAGCCGTACGCGTCGACGGCAACGCCAGGAGGTGTATCCGGGCACTTGTCGACGTTGTCCAGCACGCCGTCCTTGTCCTGATCGCCCGGAGGCGGCGGGGGCGGCGGCGGAGGCGGCGGCGGCGGCGGAGCGGGCGGCGGGGCCTCAACCGGTTTCGGTGGCGGCGCGCCGAAAGAGAACTGGAAGCCGAGCAGGCCGAGATAGTCACGCAGATGCCCTTCGGCGCCAGCGTCATCCCAGCGTGCCTTCAGCTCAGGACGCAATGAGAAGGTGCGCGAGCCGTCGCTGCTCTCCCAGGCTTTGATGAACATGCCGACGCCGACTTGCGACATGAAGTCCGTTGCGTCACCGCCGTTGCTCTTCGGCCGATCGTTCTGTGCGATGCCGAGGCCGGCGGTCAGGAACGGTTGCACGACACCGCCGCGATTCATCACGCCCAGCAGGTCGATCGAGCCGCCATACAGGCTCAGATCGCTGCGACCGGGGCCGCCGCCGATCTGCGAGCCGTTGAGATTGAACTCGGCGTTCAAGCCTTGATTGACGACCTTGCCGACGGCCAGGCCGTACAACCAATCCTTGTCTTGCAGAGGCCGGTCGTTGTCGACGGAAATCCCGCCGATTTGCGGAGTGATGTACCAGTGGCCGACATCGTCAGCCGCGGCAATCGCCGGCGCGGCGATGACGAGCATAGGCACGGACCAGCGCAATGCCGGCCTTGCCATCGCACGTAACGCGTGAAACACCTTCATATCGATTCCTCTTGTTTGTTCGACTTGCCTGCACACCGTCGTTGGACCGGATATGCCGACGGGGCGACACCTTAGCGGCCTGAGCGTGTCGAACAAGCTTTGAAAACCGAAGTACCGGATTACGGTACCCTAGGCACTGCGGTATTGGCTCTGTCGGGATTTGTTGCAGTGAATGAGACCAAGAACTTACTGGGAACTTTGAAGCGTTGCTTGCGCGCGCGTGGTATGACGTACCACAAACTTGGGCGCGCACTGGGGCTGAGCGAATCGTCGGTGAAACGTTTGTTCTCCGATGAATCTTTTACATTGGTGAGATTGGAGCGCGTGTGCGCCGCCATCGATATGAGTGTCGCCGATTTGGTACGCATGGCGGCCGGCACGCGCGAAGCGCAGACCTTCAGTCTGTCGCTGGAGCAGGAGCGCACTTTGGCAAGCGATGCATCGTTGCTCGCCTTGTTTTATTTGCTGTTGAATGGCAGGTCGGTGGAAGCGGCCGAGCGCCGGCTCGGTCTGAACGCTCGCGTCATGCGAATGCTGCTGGACCGGCTCGTCGAAGCGCAGCTCATCGATATCGACGTGAAGCGCAGGATTCGCCTGCACGCGCGCCTGCCGATTGCGTGGCGCCCGGATGGGCCGGTGCGTAAGTTATATGAGCGCCAGGTGCGAGCGGAGTTTCTGCAGGGGCCGTTCACCGGCAGCAGCGAGGCACTGTCGTTTCATTCGGCGGAGCTGTCGCCGGCGTCGGTGCGCATCCTGCTCAAGAAGATCGACAAGCTGGCGGCGGATTTTGCCGACCTCGCCGCACTCGACGTGCAATTGCCGGCGCGTGACAAGACCAGCGTAGCGCTGCTGCTGGCATGCCGGCCGTGGGTGTTCTCCATGTTCTCCGCGTATCGCGCCAAGGCGGCGGCTTAGGCTGCACTCAAAAGAGGCGGGTGGACGGACGCGCTGATAGAACGCGGTGCGTACGTTGCCGTCGGCGCCCGCTGACTGCGAATACCGACAGCTGTCCAGCCACGCACGATATTTGCACGATGCACAACGTCTGCAGACCCAGGAATTGCTATGGCGACTTCAATGAAGCCGGTGGAAAACGAAGCGTACGAGGACGAGCGCACGGCGCTCACCAAGGAGGCGTTCAAGCGCGCCTTCCTGGACAATCTGTTTTACGTGCAAGGCAAGTTTCCTGCGCTCGCTACTCAGAACGACTACTACCAGGCGCTGGCCTGTGCGGTGCGCGATCGGCTGTTGCAGCGCTGGATCAGCACGGCGGCGGCATACACCAAACAGGGCTCGCGCACCGTCGCATACTTTTCGGCCGAGTTTCTGATGGGGCCGCACCTGGGCAACAATCTCATCAATCTCGGTATTTACGCACAGGTCAGAGAAGCGATCGCCGAGCTGGGCCTGGATTTCGATACCTTGTTGAGTCAGGAAGAAGAGCCGGGATTGGGCAATGGCGGCCTCGGGCGCCTCGCCGCCTGTTTCATCGACTCGCTGGCGACGCTGGAAATACCGTCGCTGGGCTATGGCATTCGTTATGAGTTCGGCATTTTCCATCAGGAGATCGTCGACGGCTGGCAGATGGAGCGCACCGACAAGTGGCTGCGTTTCGGCAATCCTTGGGAGATCCTGCGGCCGGAGTGGGCGGTCGAGGTGCGGCTCGGCGGCCACACCGAACAGTATCGCGACGAGCACGAGCGGCTGCGCATTCGCTGGGTGCCGGGCAAGGTCGTCGTCGGTGTGCCGTATGACACCCCGATTCTCGGCTATCGAAACAACACCGCGAATACCTTGCGGCTGTGGAAGGCCGAGGCGCCGGAGTCGTTCGATTTCTCTACTTTCAATCGCGGCGACTACGGTGGCGCGGTCCGGCAAAAGGTCTGGTCCGAGACGTTGAGCAAGGTGCTCTATCCGAACGACGAGCAGATCCAGGGCAAGACGTTACGGTTGGAGCAGCAGTACTTCTTCGTGTCCGCTTCCTTGCAGGACATGATGCGGATCATGCGCGTGCAGAAGCTGCCGCTCGAGCGCTTCCACGAAAAGTTCGCCGTGCAGCTCAACGACACGCATCCGGCAATCGCGGTCGCCGAGCTGATGCGACTACTGGTGGACGATCACGTGATGCCTTGGAATCAGGCCTGGGACATTACCTGCAAGACCTTCTCATACACCAACCACACGTTGTTGCCGGAAGCGCTGGAGTGCTGGCCGCTCGAACTGTTCAAGTCGGTGCTGCCGCGGCATCTGGACATCATCTACGAGATCAACGCGCGCTTTCTCGATGAGGTGCGCATCCGCTTCTTCGGCGACGAGTCGCGCCTCGTGCGGCTGTCACTGATCGATGAGCACGGCGAACGCTATGTGCGCATGGCGCACCTCGCGTGCGTCGGCAGTCACACGATCAACGGCGTGGCCGAGCTGCACTCCGAGCTGCTCAAGCACGATGTGCTCAAAGATTTCTACGAAATGTGGCCGCACAAGTTCAGCAACAAGACCAACGGTGTGACGCCGCGTCGCTGGATGGCGCTGAGCAATCCGCGCTTGACCAGCCTGATCACTGACGCCATCGGCGATTCCTGGGTCAAGAATCTGGATCAGCTGATCAGGCTCGAGCCGCTGGCGGACGATGCGTCCTTCCGGCAGCGCTGGCGTGAGATCAAGCAGGCCAACAAGGTCGATTTCGCGGCGTTCGTGAAGGAGCGCAATGGCATCGCGATCGATCCGCAGTCGCTGTTCGACGTGCAGGTCAAACGCATTCACGAATACAAGCGCCAGCACTTGAACATCCTGCACGTCATTGCCTTGTATCACCGACTGCGCTCGGATCCGAATGCCGACATGCAGCCGCGCACATTCATTTTCGGCGGCAAAGCAGCGCCGGCGTATCACATCGCCAAGCTCATCATCAAACTGATCAATTCCGTGGCGGACGTGGTCAATCGCGATCCGGCGGTCAACGATCGACTCAAAGTGGTATTCCTGCCGAACTTCAATGTCACCAACGGGCAGCGCGTCTATCCAGCGGCGGAGCTGTCCGAGCAGATCTCCACTGCGGGCAAGGAAGCCTCGGGCACGGGCAACATGAAGTTCTCCATGAACGGGGCTTTGACCATCGGCACGATGGACGGCGCCAACATCGAGATCCGCCAGGAGGTGGGCGCCGAGAACTTCTTCCTCTTCGGTTTGACGGCAGAGCAGGTCGCGCACACCAAGGCTCGTGGCTATCGGCCGCTGGAGCAGATGACGCCCGAGTTGCAGGAGGCGATCTCGCTGATCAACAGCGGCTTCTTCTCGCGAGGCGACACGGAGTTGTTCCGTGCTCTGACCGATGGGCTGCTCTGGCACGACCCTTACCTGGTGTTCGCGGACTTCGAGTCGTATTCCGAGTGTCAGCTGCAGGTGAGCAACGCGTATCGAGACATCGATCGCTGGACGCGCATGTCTGTCTTGAACGCTGCGCGCAGCGGCAAGTTCTCTTCCGATCGAACGATTCGAGAGTATGGCGCCGATATCTGGCGCGCGCCGTCCGTGCCGGTCCGCTTATTGTCTCAACAGGACGTGAAGGTCGGCTTCATGCAGTGAGCAGCCGCACGGCGAACAGCAGCCACATCGCGTACAGCACGATGCTGCTGGCGAAGAACAACTGAAAGCGTCGGATGACCTTGTTACTGGTGAGGTGCACGTACGTGTGCGCCGTCCGCAGCACGACGTATCCCCAGGCGCCTGCCAGCAACAAGAGGTTGGTGAGCCGGGTGATCGCGAGAAAGCCGCACAGTGCATAGAACAGCACCGGCACTTCGAACAGGTTGCGGAAGTGGTCCGAGGCCGCCACGTTCTGCAGCGTCTCGTGCGCGGCCTTGGCGGTCGCCAGTTGCTGCGGATGAATCCGACGGGCGCGGATCTCGGCGATGCGGTCTTGATATAACTTTATGAAGACCAGGCCCGTCAGCAGCGCGAGGGCGGTGGGTGGCAACAGAATCGCGTATTGAATCTGCACGGGTCCTTCCACCGCCTTGCTCCTTACATGACTTTCACGGGAATGCCGGCGATGCGCTTCTTCCATTCCGCCGGGCCGGTTTCGTGCACCGATTCGCCGCGGGCATCGACCGCGACGGTCACGGGCATGTCTTTCACTTCGAACTCATAGACCGCTTCCATACCGAGATCGCCGAATGCGACCACGCGGCTGGAGCGAATCGCCTTGGACACGAGATACGCGGAGCCGCCGACCGCCATCAGGTACGCCGCCTTGTGCTTGCGAATGGACTCGATTGCTTCGGGGCCGCGCTCGGACTTGCCAATCATGGCGATCAGGCCGGTCTTGCCGAGCATCATGTCGGTGAACTTGTCCATGCGCGTTGCCGTCGTCGGGCCGGCGGGGCCTACGGCTTCGCCCTTCACGGGATCGACGGGGCCGACGTAGTAGATCACGCGGTTCTTGAAATCCAGGCCCGGCGGCAAGGGCTCGCCCTTTTCGATCAGCGTGCTGATGCGCTTATGAGCGGCGTCGCGGCCAGTCAGCATCTTGCCCGACAGCAGCAAACGTTCGCCGGGCTTCCACGACGCCACGTCCTCACGCGTCAGTGCATCCAGATTCACTCGGCGCGATTCGGCTGACGCTTGATACGTGAGCTTCGGCCACAGTTCCAGATCCGGCGGATCGAGCTTCGCCGGGCCCGAGCCGTCGAGCACGAAATGCGCGTGACGAGTCGCGGCGCAGTTCGGAATCACCGCGACCGGCAATGACGCCGCGTGCGTCGGATAATATTTGATCTTCACATCGAGCACGGTGGTGAGGCCGCCGAGGCCCTGCGCGCCGATGCCGAGCGCGTTGATCTTGTCCATGATCTCCAGGCGCAGCGCTTCGAATTTGTCCTTCGGGCCGTGCTCGCGGATTTCATGAATGTCGATTTCTTCGAACAACGATTCCTTGGCCATCACCATGGCTTTCTCGGCGGTGCCGCCGATGCCGATGCCGAGCATGCCGGGCGGGCACCAGCCGGCGCCCATCTGCGGCACGGTTTTCACCAGCCAGTCGACGATGGAGTCGGACGGATTCAGCATCACCATCTTGGATTTGTTTTCCGAGCCGCCGCCCTTGGCCGCGACTGCGATGTCGAGCGTGTCGCCGGGCACGACTTCCATATGAATCACCGCGGGCGTGTTGTCCTTGGTGTTCTTTCTATCGAACAACGGATCGCCGACGATCGAGGCGCGCAGCATGTTGTCCGGATGGTTGTAAGCGCGCCGCACGCCTTCGTTGATCATGTCGCTCAGCGACAAGGTGGCGTCGGCCCACTGCACGTTCATGCCCACCTTGACGAACACGGTGACGATGCCCGTGTCCTGACAGATGGGCCGGTGGCCTTCGGCGCACATGCGCGAATTCACCAGAATCTGTTTGATCGCGTCCTTCGCGGCCGGGCTTTCCTCGCGCTCGTAAGCGGCCGCCATGGCCTGGATGAAATCGGGCGAGTGGTAATAGGAAATGTACTGCAGGGCGTCGGCGACGCTCTGGATCACATCGTCTTGCTTGATGGTCGGCATGGTTGCGGCGGCGGCGCCCCTGTGGGCTTACTTGGGCAGATCGAGAGGGGCGGAATCTACCATCGGCGTCCAGGGCCGGCCAGCACGCAGGCCGCGAACGCAGGCATCACTTTATGCGAAGGCCCGCCAGCTCCCGGATGCGACGTAAGTAGGCCTGCTCGTCGGGCGGACGGCCGGCGCGCTGCGCTTCCCACAGCGCCTCCGCCAGGCGTTCGATGATTTGATGTTCGGCGTCGTGCGGCGAGCTCAGGCGCGCCGCCAGGGCCTCGAAGGCGGCCCGGATGCCGGGCGGGCGATCGGTGCCGATCTGGTCGCGGACCGCCAGGTGCAGCCCCATGTGCAGGAACGGGTTGGACTGCCCGCTCTCGGGGCTGTAATCGCGATCGAGCACGGTGTCCGGGCGCTCCAGCGCCGCCTGGTATTCAGGATGGAGCGCGACCACGTCGGCGATCTGCGCTTCCAGCGGCTGCATCGGGACGCCTTCGCGATGCTTGCGCCAGGCATCGATGTACATCTGGCGCAGCTGATCGCGGGATTGGGTGTCGAAAATCGGCATGCGGCGATTCTAGCCGGTTCGAGTCGCGGCCAGGGTACTCCGCTATGGCGTGTGCATCCCTGTCAGGAATCGGGCGACGCCACCGCCCGAGTCAGTTCTGTCGACACCTGCCACAGCTTCGCGGCCATCGCGCGGTCCGTTTGCTGGGCGCTTTGCGGGGCGGGATTGCAGTCGGCAAAGTATTCGCCCGTCACTTTGGCGAGAGCAGGATTGGTCGCGGCATAACACACGGTCGCCGCGCCTTGCGCCGGTGTCTTCATGTTTGGCGGAGCGCTGGAGGTTGACAGGTTGCGGCGAATGTTTGTGTCCACCGGGCCCGGCGTTACGCAATTCGAGGTGGCGCGAGTGTCTCGCAGGCGTCGTGACAACTCGAGAGAGAACAAACCATTGGCGAGCTTGGAGTGGTGGTAGCCCTTCTTGTACCAGTGGCGGCCTGACAGGTCGGCGAACTGAATGCCACCCTGCGGCGCCTGTTTGTGATTGCCGCTGCCGACAGTCACGACACGGCCTTGCTCAGCGGCAATCACGCGATCGAGCAGCCGCTGCGTGAGAATGAAATGGCCGAGATGGTTGACGACGAATTGCTTCTCCAGGCCATTCACCTGCTGCCAGTCGTCGAGAATGATGCCGGCATTCAGAATCAGCATGTCGATGTTGACGTTCATGGCGCGAATGGTGCTCGCGCAGGCGCCGACTGACCCGAAATCCGCCAGTTCCAGCGCGACGGGCGTCGTCTTGCCGCTGACCTTTGCGCAAGCTTCCTTGCCCTTATCGAGCGTGCGAGCCGTGCCGATGACATGAGCGCCACGCAGGGCGAGAACGCGCATCGTTTCGAACCCAATACCGGAGTTGCACCCGGTGACCACGGCGGTCTTGCCGGCGAGATTCAAGCCGGCGGTGACTTCTTCGGCTGTCGATGCTCGTGTGAACGAGCTGCGCGGTGTTTCGGCTGAAGAGAATGCTGAGATGTGAGTCGCCGCCGTGGCGAGCGCGACTCGATAGAGAAGGTCGCGTCTATTCACTGCGCCGGGCACGATTCAGCGATGTAAACCGCATCTTTGAGCACGGCGCCCGCAACGTTGCAGAAGCGCACATTGCGTTCTCGTTTGCTGTTGTCATTGTCGAGTAGAAAACCGCCCGCGTCGATCGGGTTGGTTGCATCCGGCACGGCCACTTCGAAATGCAGATGGTCGAGCATGGCGCAACCGACCGCGCCTTCCTCGCCCAGGTACGTGCCCGCCTCGACCTGGTCGCCGACGCGCAGTTTGGCGCCTTGGGTAATGGAGCCCCGCCGCAGATGCGAATAGTTGGTCCACTCGCCGTTGTCGTGCGCGATCCAGATGAAGTTGTTGCGGCAGTCCGCGGCAGCGCGGCCGCTTTGTTGTTCGCCGTAGCTGTCTTGAATCGCCACCACCTTGCCCGCAGCAGCGGCGACAATCCGGTATGGCGCTTTGCCTCCAGTGCCCGTCATGTCGATGCGACCGATCGGTCGATGCGTGTTCGCATCGTCAAAGATTTTGATGCGAGTGCCGTCCGCGTACGGCAACCGGTACACGCCTGCGCTATTCGGAAGCGGCAGCGGTGCGTCAGTGGCAGCCGGTGCGAGTGGGGCGAACACGGTCAGCAGCAGGGCCGATCGATAGATCCCTTGCGGATTCAGATTCATACGCTTCCTCGTGCTTTGATCGATGATCTCGGGCGCGAATTCTTCCGCGGCCGCGCGGCGGTTCTGGGCTTCTTGGCGAACATGCTATGTCGTTCCTTCGTCTGCTCTGCGGGCGTTTTTTCCTTGTACTCGCACAAATCCAGGATCACACACTCCGGGCACTTCGGTTTGCGTGCGATGCAAGTGTAGCGGCCGTGCAGGATCAGCCAATGATGCGCGTCGTGTGCGTACTCCGGCGGTACGACCTTCAAGAGATGATCTTCGACCGTGCGCACGTTGTCGCCGGGCGCGAGGCCGGTGCGATTCGAGACACGGAAGATGTGGGTGTCGACGGCGATCGTCGGGTGGCCGAACGCGGTGTTCAGAATGACATTCGCCGTCTTGCGGCCGACGCCGGGCAACGCTTCCAGCGCCTCGCGCGATTCGGGAACCTGGCCGCTGTGCTGCTCGACCAGGATGCGACAGGTGGCGATCACGTTCTTCGCCTTGGTGTTGAACAGGCCGATGGTCTTGATGTACTTCGAAAGTCCGTCCACGCCGAGCGCCAGCATGGCCTGCGGCGTGTTCGCGTGTTTGTACAGCTCGCGCGTGGCGAGATTGACGCTCTTGTCCGTGGCCTGCGCCGAGAGGATCACCGCGATCAACAACTCGAACGGCGTGGAATATTCCAACTCGGTCGTGGGCTTGGGATTGGCGGCCTTGAGGCGCTCGAAAATCGCGGCGATCTTTTTTCGGTTCATGATGCGGTGGGATTGCGGCTGGCTATCCAGTTGCGCACGGCGATCAGCAGGCCCAGTGAAATGAATGCGCCCGGCGGCAGCATGGCGAGCAGGAAGCCCATATCGACGCTGAAGACTTTGATCTCCAGGTGCTCGCCCCAGTTGCCGAACAGCGTGGCTGCGCCGCTGAGCAATGAGCCGCGGCCCACCAGTTCGCGAGCGAAGCCTAGTGCAATCAATGTCAATGCGATGCCGAGGGCGATGCGCACACTGCGGATGAGCGCCGTGCCGCGGCTTACATCGCGTGCTTGGATGTGATCGATCACAACGATATTCACGGCCACCAACGGCAGGAACACGCCGAACGATGCACCGAGATCGTGGAACCACGCGCGCATGAAGAGTTCTGCCGCTGTCACGAGTCCGGCGGTGACGAGCAGGCTGGCGGGAAGAACAATCGAGTCAGCGAGCCAGCGGCGGAGGGCGCTGAGCAGGAGCGTCGCCAGCGGAAAGATCACTAGCACCAGTGTGCTGAAGCCAAGCGCTTTGACCACGGTGTCGCTGACCGCGAGCAAAGGGCACAAGGCAAGCAGCTGTAACGTGCTGCCGAACGCGCGGTGCCGCGCCGGAGGCGGAGGGAGGTTGCTCGCGGCGCCCGGCCTGACGCTCAGGCCTTCGATGCTCTCGTTTGGCGACGGTACGCTCATTGCGGCTTGCCGTCCTGATACAAACGATCCTCATTGCCTTGATAGAACTCCAGCGTGCGGCGTACGGCCTTCACGATGGCGCGCGGCGTAATCGTCGCGCCGGTGAACGCGTCGAAGTCACCGCCGTCCCGACGCACGGTCCAGCGTTGCTGCGGCGGTTTCGTTAGCGACAGTCCGCGAAACTCACCGAGCCAGCCGGCATCGCGGTTCTCGAATGCGTCGCCGAGCCCGGGAGTTTCATTGTGACGAATCACCTGCACGCCGAGCAGTTGGCCGCCGGGCGCGATGGCGACCAGCAACTCGATCGGCCCGCGATAGCCATCCGGTGCAACCGGTCGAAGGGCAACCGCGACAGGCAGTCCGGCTTTGCGCATGCGATATGCGATGATCGGTGTCGCCGCGCCGAGCAGATCGGGCGCCATGACTTCCGTGATATCGACGAGCGGGTCGTTGTCGTAACTCTTTGGCGGCACCAGCGCATCCAGATGTTGTTTGATCCAGACTTGCTGGTTGCGAGCGATGCGATCGCGCGTGAGATTCGCAAACGTGACCAACCCGACCGTGAGCACCGCCGCGATGATCGCGAGCGTCGCCGTAGGTGCGGCGATGTGTCGCTTGTCAGCGGGCGTGGCCATAGATGCGCGGAATGGTGTAGCGGTCGATGAGCGGCACTGACAAGTTCATTAGCAGCACCGCGAAGGCCACGCCATCCGGATAACCGCCCCAGGTGCGGATGACATAGGTCAGCACGCCAATGCCGGCGCCGTAGATCAAACGACCGCGATCGCTGGTCGCTGCCGAGATCGGGTCGGTGGCGATGAAGAAAGCGCCCAACACGCTCGCACCGGACGTGAGATGGAAGATCGGGCCCGCGTACGTGCCTGGATCGATCATGTACATCAGCGATGCACACACGACGATGGCGCTGAGCATGGCAACGGGAATGTGCCAGCGGATGATGCGTAACTGGAGCAAGGCGAGGCCGCCGGCCAGCGTCGCGACGTTGATCCATTCCCAGCCTCGACCGCCGAGCGTGCCGAAGATCGGCGCCGCTTGCGCCTCGGCCATCGTCATGCCCATCTTCAGATTGGTTCGTAGCGCATCGAGCGGCGTCGGCGACGTTACTGCGTCCCAGGTGAGCCGCGATGGCAGAGATCCAGTGAGAATCGCCTGGATCGTTTCGCCAATCGATAACTTGACGTGCTCGATGTCCATGCCCGCGGGGGGCAACCACTGCAACAGTTGCACGGGAAACGATACGAGCAGCACGGCGTAACCGACCATGGCCGGATTGAACGGGTTCGCGCCCAGGCCGCCATACAAATGTTTCGCCAGCAAAACGGCGAATGCCGTGCCGCTTACCACCAGCCACCACGGGGCCAGCGGCGGCAGGCACAGTGCCAGCAGCATCGCGGTCACAATTGCGCTGCCATCTTTCAAGAACGGCTCGAGCGGCTTGCGCCGCAAGCGCAACGCCAGCGCTTCTGAGATCAGCGCCGTCGCCGCGCCGAGCACAATCTGCACCAGCAATCCCGCGCCGAAGAACACTACGTGCAACGCCACCGTCGGCAGCAATGCATAGATAACAATCCGCATGACCCGCCCGACGCTGTCATGAGCGACCACATGCGGAGCCGGTGCGGTGGGGAAGGTCATGAAGTGGGTTCGTTCTTGGGTCGACGCTTCTCCGCCAGTTTCGCACGATGCTCGGCTTCAAGGCGCGCGAGGCGTTCGTTACGGGCGAGGAAGCGGGCACGGGCGGCGTGGGCGGAGAGGTGAGCGTCGAGCTCGCGGGTGAGCAGCGGCTTGGCTTCGCGGAAGCGCTCGACGAGCGGGATCTGGCTGGGGCACACGTAGTCGCAGCAGCCGCATTCGATGCAATCGAGCAGGCCGTGACGGGCAAGCTGGCCGCCGTCGAACGGTTGCAGGTACCAGTGCAATTGCTGAGGCAGCAGGAAAGCAGGACATACTTGTGAGCAGTTGCCGCAGCGGATGCACGGCATCTCCAGGCCGCGGGGCTGAAGATCGAGAGCGGAAGCCGCGATGATGCAGTTGGTTGCTTTCACGACGGGTAGATCGTCGTGAGACAACGAGGTGCCCATCATCGAGCCGCCCATGATGAGACGCGACATGCGCTCGGTGTAGCCGCCGCAATCGGCGATGAGACTGGAGAAGGGAGTGCCGATACGCGTTTCCCAGTTGCCGGCCTCTCTCACTCCGTCGCCGGTAACAGTGACGATGCGGCTCACCAACGGTTGTCCATCGCGAATCCAGCGAGCGATGGCAGCCGCGGTGCCGACGTTTTGACAGACGACGCCGATGTCCGCGGGCAAGCCGTCGTGGGGCACTTCGGCATCGAACACCGTTGCGATCAGTTGTCGCTCGCCGCCGGCTGGATAAATGGCCGGCACGACTTTGATGCGAACTCTGGGATCGGCGGCTTTGTCGACGGCCTGGCGCAGGGCGGCCTGCGCTTCGGGCACATCGTCTTCGATCGCGATCGTGCAGTTCGGCGAGCACAGCGCGTGTAGCAACGCCCGGGCGCCGAACACGATGTCCTCGGCGCGCTCGCGCATCAGCACTTCGTCGCAACTGATGTACGGCTCGCACTCCGCTCCGTTGAGCAGCAGCTGCGGGCCGTTCTCGCACAACGAGCTTTCGAGTTTGTTCGCGGTCGGGAACGCGGCGCCGCCCAAGCCCACGATGCCGCCGCGAGCGATGTGCTCGCAGGCCTCGTTCGGCGAGATCTGTTCGAACGAAACGATGGCCGCGGCGTTGTCGAATCGCTCGTCGCGACCATCGTTGGCAATCACGATGCTGAGCGTCGGCGCACCCATGCGATGCGGCGCCGGCCGAGGCTCGATGGCGATCACTTCGCCAGACACGGGCGCGTGCAACCAGGCGCTGATGCCCGGCGCAGGCTGCGCAATCGGTTGCCACATGCGGACGCGATCGGCAGGCTTCACCAGCGGCACGGCTGGCAGGCCGGAGTGCTGATCGAGCGGAATCACATAGCGCTCGACCAGACTCGCCGCGCGGATCGGGGCTTTGGTGGAGCGCTGCTTGTGCGCTTCGATGCGCAGACCGCCGGCGAGTAATTCTCGGGCGGTCATCGTGCAACCGCGGGCGCCGGTCGCATGACGATGCAATCGACCGGGCAGGGTGGAATGCACAACTCACAGCCGGTGCAGTCCGCCGCGATCACCGTATGCATATGGCGTGAAGCGCCGACGATGGCATCGACGGGGCACGCTTGAATGCACTTGGTGCAGCCGATGCAGGCGTCCTCTTCGATGAAAGCGACCGCCGGATGGTCGGGCACGACGCCGAATTCCTTGCCCACCGGCTTGGGCTCGACGCCCATGAGGCCGGCCAGTGCTTTCGCCGTGCGTTCGCCGCCGGGCGGGCATTGATTGATATCGGCCGCGCCTCGCGCGATGGCTTCCGCATACGGCCGGCAGCCTTCGAAGGTGCAGCGGCGGCATTGTGTCTGTGGCAGCAGCGCGTCGATGCGATCGGCCAGAGAGATTTCTCTGGGCGCGCCGGCAGTGGCAACGCTCGCAACGCCGGCAAGCGCGGCGAGGACGACGATTGTGACGAGCGCGGTAATCATCGCGAGTTCGTCATTCCTGAATCAGCCCGGTGAACCCCATGAACGCCAGCGCCATGATGCCAGCACTCACCAGCGCGAGCGGTGCGTCCCGAAACACCTTGGGCACGTCGGCATGTTGTAACCGGTCGTGCATGGCCGCGAACGCCAGCATCAAAAAGCCCAATGCCACGGCCATCGCAATGGAGAATGCCACGGCGTCGACAATATTCTGCATCCGTGCGTCGACCATCAGCGCGATGCCGAGCACGGCGGAGTTCGTTGTTACGAGCAGGGTGAAACCGGGGCGCTGCGGCTGCAGGCGGCCGTCACGCCGCAGGGCGAACTCAACCAGCGGCACGACCGCCACTGCCACGATCACGAATACAAACGTTCGCAGGTAGCCCAGCGCGTTCGGCTCCAGCAGCCAGCTCGACAGCGACCAGGCGATTGCGGCCACGACCGGAATCGCAATCAGCGAAGCGATTGCCAAGCCCTGTGCGCCTTGCAAAGTGCCCGTGACGGCTTCGAACGGCCGCCACGAGGGCATGCGTGTCAGTGCCATCACGTTCACCAGGACGGCGCTGAGCAGAATGAGCAAGAGCGCGGACATGGTTAGAGCGCTGCCGCCGCGTTGCTATTTCACTTTCATGCCTGCGGTCGCGCCGGAATCCGGCGAGAGCAGGAAGATATCTTTGCCGCCCGGACCCGCCGCCAACACCATTCCCTCGGACATTCCAAAGCGCATCTTGCGCGGCTTCAGATTGGCGAGCATCAGCGTGAAGCGGCCGACCAGCTGATCCGGCGTGTACGCGGAGCGAATGCCGGCAAACACCGTGCGCTGACTCTCGCCGAGATCCAGCGTGAGCTTGAGCAGTTTGTCGGCGCCTTCGACGGCATCAGCTGCCACGATCTTTGCGATACGCAGATCGAGCTTCGCGAAATCCTCGACGGTGACTTCGGCCAGCGCGCCCACCGGTGGAGTTTCCTCGGCCGGTTTGGCCGGCGTCGTGGACGCGACGGTCGTGGCCTTCGCGGCTGGCTTTACTTCCGGCTCGCCGTTATCGAACAGCGCGACCAGTTGTTTTGGATCGACGCGCTGGAGCAGATGCTCATAGGCGCCGATCTCGTGACCTTCCGGCAGCCACTGATGCTGACCCCAGCGCATCTGCGCATCGCTCAGTCGCAGGAAGCCCTGCACCTTGCGCGCAGTCTCCGGCAGCACCGGCGCCAGCAATACGGTGAGGTACCAGAACAAGTTCAAGGCGGTCGAGCACACCTGGTGCAGTCGCTGTTCTTCGCCGGCGACCTTCGCCAGCTCCCACGGCTTGGCGGAGTCGATGTATTGATTCACGCGATCGAGCAACGAGCCGATCTCGCGCATCGCCTTGCCGAACTCGCGGCCTTCATACAACTCGCCGATGCGATTCCAGCATTCGCTGTCGCTGACGAAATCCTGCGCCAACTGTTGCGCGGCTGGATCGAGCGCGCCGAGCTTGCCGCCGAAACGTTTGGTGATGAACCCGGCGCAGCGGCTGGCAATGTTCACGTACTTGCCGACCAGGTCGGAGTTCACGCGCGCGACGAAATCATCGGGGTTGAAATCGATGTCTTCGACATACGCGTTGAGCTTGGCGGCGAGGTAATAGCGCAGCCACTCGGGATTCATGCCGAGCTCGAGATAGCGAACCGGGCTCAGGCCGGTGCCGCGAGACTTCGACATCTTCAGGCCGGACACGGTGATGAAGCCGTGCACATAGACGTTGTCCGGAACCTTGCGGCCCGCGAACTTCAGCATCGCCGGCCAGAACAGCGTGTGGAAGTAGATGATGTCCTTGCCGATGAAGTGGATCTGCTGGACGTCATCCGACGTGATGAACTGTTCGAACGTGCGCGATTCGCCGTTCGCCTTCGCCTTGCCGGTCGTGAAATAGTTCTTCAACGACGCGAGATAACCGACCGGCGCGTCCAGCCACACATAGAAATACTTGCCCGGCGCGTCCGGAATCGGGATGCCGAAGTAGGGCGCGTCGCGGGAGATGTCCCAGTCGCCCAGTTCCCGGTCCCCTTTGCCGGTGAGCCATTCGCTGGCCTTGTTCGCCACCGAAGGCTGCAAACGTCGGGTCCACTCGGTGAGGAGTTCGACGCAGCGCGGGTCGGACAGCTTGAAAAAGAAATGATCCGACGACTTCAGCACCGGCTTGGCGCCGGACAGCGTCGAATAGGGATTGATCAGGTCGGTGGGCGAATACACCGAGCTGCAGACCTCGCAGGCGTCGCCGTACTGATCCTTGGAGTGGCAGTTCGGGCATTCGCCTTTGATATATCGATCGGCGAGGAACATGTTCTTCACCGGATCGAAGAATTGTTCCACCGGCTCGCGGTAGATCAGGTCGTTGGCTTGGAGCGCGCGATAGATCTCCTGAGATAACTCGGTGTTCTCGGGCGAGTGAGTCGAATGCCAGTGATCGAAGCTCAGCAGGAACCCGTTCAGCGACTGCGGGCGGCCGGCGGCGATGCGAGCGATCAGCGCTTCCGGGGTGATGCCTTCGGCTTCGGCCTTGAGCATGATGGGCGCCCCGTGAGCGTCATCCGCGCCCATCCAGTGGACCTTGTGGCCCTGCAGGCGCTGGAACCGCACCCAGATGTCGGCCTGGATGTACTCCATGATGTGACCGATGTGGAACGGTCCATTGGCGTACGGCAGGGCGGTCGTGACGAAATAATTACGAGGTGCGGCAGTCATTTAGGCGCGGGAGGGCAGCGGCAAAGAGCCAAATTATTCCACATGTGGAACGATTCCACATGTGGAACGATCCGGCGCGGCTGGCAGCTGTCCGCTGTCAGCCCATGTCCTTGAACTGCTCGAACTTCGCCTTGTTGATGGCCTTCTGGTAGGCGTGCTTGCCGCTGATGATGGCCTTGTCCAGCAAATCCTGGATCGCGCTGTCCATCAGGCGCATGCCGTGTGCCGCGCCGCTCTGCATGGCGTTCTCGAGCTGGTCGAGCTTGCCCTGGCGGATCAGGTTGGCCACGGCCGGGGTGTTCACCAGGATCTCGTGGGCCGCGACGCGGCCGGGCTTGCCCGCTCGGGGAATCAGCTGCTGCGAGATCACACCTCGCAGCGAGGTCGAGAGCATCGCTCGTACGTGCGACTGCTTATCTGCCGGGAACGCGTTCACGATGCGATCGACGGTCGGCGCCGCGCCGTTGGTGTGCAGTGTGCCCATCACCAGAATGCCCATCTCGGCGGCGGTCACCGCAATGCTCATGGTTTCGTAGTCGCGCAACTCGCCGACCAGAATCACGTCCGGATCTTCACGCAGTGCCGAGTGCAGCGCCTCGGAGAACGACGGACTGTGCGTGCCGATCTCGCGCTGGCTCACCAGGCAGTTCTTGCGCTGATGCACGAACTCGATCGGGTCCTCGATGGTCAGGATGTGACCTTTGAGCCGCAGGTTCATGTCATCGATCATCGCGGCCAGCGTGGTCGACTTGCCGGAGCCGGTCTTGCCGGTCACCAGGATCAGGCCGTTGTTCACTTTGCACAGGTTGCGGATCGCATCCGGCGCATTGAGCTGGTCCAGCGTCAATGCTTTGGAAGGAATGGCCCGGCACACGCAGCCCAGACCATACAAATGCCGCATGACATTGACGCGGAAGCGCGAGACGCCGGGAATGATGTACGCGAAGTCGGCGCCGTGCTTTTCTTCCAGGCGCATCAGTGCGGCGCGCGGCATGATCTCTTTCAATGTTTCTTCGACGAACTGCGCCGTCAGCGGCTCCGGCCGGAGGTTGTGCAGCTCGCCATATAAACGAATGCGCGGCGGGTCGCCGGCGATGAAGTGCAGGTCCGAGCCGTTCTTGCTCAGCACTTCCTTGAGGAACTCGTCGATCTTGCGCGGCACATAAGCGCTCTGCGTCGCGCCGGCTACGGCTTGGCTGGGTTCTGTGCTCATAGATCAGCTCGGCGCCAGGTCGAGCTTGGGCAGTACGCTGGTATCAGTGACGAAGCGCGCGAACAGCTTCTTGTCGTTCGCGTAGACATAGGCGTCGTCGGGATCGATCTCCTTGGCCTGCACGTTGGCGAGCAGCGACTGGTCGAGCATCTGCATGCCCAAGTCCTTGCCCATCTGCAGCTGCGAGGGAATCTGGTGCGTCTGATCGGTCATGATCAGCTTGCCGATGGCGCGCGTGACCACCATGATTTCGCAGATCGCCTTGCGGCCACGCTGATCGGCGGTCTTCACCAGCACCTGCGTGACGACGGCGAGCAGGCTGTTCGCAAGGAACGCCTTGGTCTGCTCGCGCTCATCGGCGGGCAACGCGTCGACGATACGATCGATGGTTTTCACCGCGCCCGTCGTGTGCAGCGTGCCGAGCACCAGGTGGCCGGTTTCCGCCGCCGTCATCGCCCAGCGGATGGTATCGGCATCGCGCAACTCGCCGACCAGAATCACGTCTGGATCCTCACGCATGGCTGCGCGCACGCCTTCGGAGAAGGACGGCAGATGCGTGTTCAGCTCGCGCTGGATGACCTGGCTTTGTTTGCTCTTGTGCACGAACTCGATCGGATCTTCCAGGCTGATGATGTTCAGCCGGCGCGTCGAGTTCAGGTAATCGATCATCGCCGCGAGCGTGGTCGACTTGCCCGTGCCGGTGGAGCCGGTGACCAGGATCATGCCCTGGTGGTTGTCGCACAGCTTCTTGACGATGG
Source organism: Peristeroidobacter agariperforans (assembly GCF_004138335.1). Taxonomy (GTDB): domain Bacteria; phylum Pseudomonadota; class Gammaproteobacteria; order Steroidobacterales; family Steroidobacteraceae; genus Steroidobacter; species Steroidobacter agariperforans. The sequence continues at coordinate 2,624,907 of NZ_RYFW01000001.1, forward strand.
GCGGCAGCGCCAGCCGGTCGATGGTCGGCACGTCCGACGGAATGGCTCGGAACGTCGCGCCCACCCCCGTTTCCTTGCGGAAGACGTTGACGCGGAACCGCCCGCCAGTGCCGGAGACGTACGAGAAGTCGACGTCATGGCCTCGGCGCAGCTGCTCCTGGTGGCCGCGATTCATGATCTCGACGATGTAACCTTCGAGCTCGGACTGGCTCAGGTCGCGGAACTTGATCGGCAGCAGGTCGCCATGCATTCGCAACATGGGCGGCAGGCCGACCGCGAAATGGATGTCGGAGCAGCCTTGGTCGGTGCCGAGCTTCAAAAAGGCGTCTATTCGGGCCATGCGAAGAACTGAGGTGCCGTGGCGGGCGGGAGCCTACCGTGTAAGGGCGGGTCGCCGCCACTGCAAGCGACCAACGGGCGGCCCGTGCTGATCGGCGGGCCGTCAAAAATCCGTCAGGGCAGGGGATCAGGTCAGGGCTTTTTCCAGCGCCTCGCGCAGCTCGTCCATGCTCTGGTAGCGCTTGGCTTTGTCCACCGACATGGCCTTGCTGACCAGCTCGGACAGCGGGCGGGGCAGTTGCGTGTTGACCTCGATCGCCGACTTCGCCTTGCCCTGCACGTGCTGGTACATGACCGACATGTGGTCGCCGCGGCTGTAAGGCGGCACGCCCGTGACCATTTCATACAGGATCACGCCGACGCTGTAGATGTCGGCGCGCTCATCGACCTTCTTGCCGAGGATCTGCTCGGGCGCCATGTACTTGGGCGAGCCGATCACGTAGCCGGTCTTGGTGAGCTGCGTATCGCCTTCCTTCTGCGCGGCGGCCACGCCAAAGTCCACGATCTTGAGCAGCCCCTCGTTGTTGATCAGGATGTTCGCGGGCTTCAAGTCACGGTGCACGATGCCGGCCTGGTGCGCGATGGTCATGCCGGTGCAGATATCGATGCCGTACTTGATGGCGCGCGGCAACGGCAGCGGCTTCTCGTTGACGATTTCGCTGCCGAGCGTGTGCGAGGGGAAATACTCCATCGAAATGGCGTAGTTGCCGCGCATGTACAGGAAGTCATAGATGCGGATGACGTTCCGGTGCGTGATCTTGCGCGAGTAGCGCAGCTCGTGCACGAAACGTTTCATCATCTCCTCGTCCTGCGCCACGTTCGGGTTCAGGAACTTGAGGATCAGCCGCTCCTCGACCACCGTATCTTCCATCAACAGCACGGTGCCGAACGCGCCCTTGCCGATCTTCTCGATGAACTTGTAGCGGCCTTCAACCACATCGCCCGGCTTGAGCGTGCCGATATCGAGCTTGGCGCTGGCCGCCGCCGATTCCTCGGCCTTCTTGATCACTTGATCGACGTCGCCGCGATCGATCAGCAGCGTGCGCGCCGGTTCTGCACCCATGGTCCGGCCCGGGCTCCGTGCCGGCTCGGAGCCGGTGCGGCTGGCCTTGATGGCGGCAGCGACGGCGGTGCTCGAGTAGCGCAGGTCGATGTCTTCGATCGCGCGGATCGCGGCGGACTCGATCGTCGGATCGTTCGCGCTCGAGCCTGCGGCTTGAATGTAGCTGCGCACGGCATCGGCGCGCTTGTCGTCGGCGAGACGGGCGAGGGCATTGATGGCCTCGACCTTGATTTCCTTTTCCGGCCGATCCAACAGCTGCACCAGCGGTTCGATCACGCGCGTGTCGCCCAGTTTGCCGAGCGCCCGCACGACGGTCGGCAGCGAGCGTGTGTTATCTGTTTTCAGCAGATCCATCAGCGCGGGCATGGCCTTCTTGCTGCCGATTTCGGCGAGCGCATCGACGGCGCGCTCGCTGACCCACCAGTCTTTGTCCTTGGTGGCCTCGATCAGGAAGTTGATAGCACGCTCGTCCTTGGTCTGGTTCAGGATCTCGATGGCGGCGCGCCGCACGTCTTCATCTTCATCGCGGATCAGCTCGATCACGGCATCGACGACGCGCGGGCCGCCGATCTTGCCGAGCGCGTCGGCGGCGCGGGTTCGGACCCACCAGTCGTCATCCTTGATGACCTGCAACAGATGTTTGATGTCGTTGGCGGTGCCGAGATGGTTCAGCACTTCGACGCCGGCGCGGCGGGCGTACTCGTTCTCGTCCTTGAGCACCTCGATGAGATATTTCATCGTGTCCGGATCCTTGGCGCGCACCACCACGTCGATGGCGCGGTTGGCGACTTCCAGGTCCGGATCGCGCAGCAGCTGGCAGATCGGTCCGATGTTCAACGGGCCATCCATCTTCGACAGCGCGTTCAGCGCCGCTTGCCGAATCATCTTATTCGGGTCGCGCAGCTGAGTCTGAATGGCCTGCGACACCTCCGGCCGGTTGAAGCGGGCCAGGATGTTGATGATGTGGATGCGGGCGGTCGAGTCCTTGCCTTCGATGCGGCTGATCAGCTCGGGCAGGGCCGACTCATCGGCCAGCTCGGCGACGATCTTGAACAGCGCGGCCTTTTCGTTCGCCTCCTGGCTGTAAGCGTGCTGCAGCAGGTCGCGCACGGTGAAGCGGCCCTTCTGACTCGCGATCACTTCGAGAATGGTCGGCTTGGGCATCTCGGCCCGGCCGAGCAGCTCGATCAGCAGGTTGGCGCTGTAGTTGCGGCTGGCGGCCAGCGCTTGGCCGATGGCCTGGACGGTGCGCGGGCTGCCCTCGGCCATGCCTTCAGCCAGGATCGCAAAGCTCTTGTTGTCGATCAGCTGGGTCAGGATGTCGGTGTAGACCGCGGTTTCCTTGCGATCGGCGACGGCTAGCGTGTCCAGGATCTTGGGGATGGCGCCCGGACCGATCTTCGCGAGCTTTTGCAGCGCTTTTTGCGAATCCGGATGCAGCGGGTCCCCGATCTGGCGGATCTCGGCGATCAGGCGCTCTGCTCTCAGATCGGAAAAAAAACTCATCTAGAAGTCCGGTATCCGTTTCTTAGTGGCGCAGCTGCCATGCGCACTGCATATTGCCGCGCATTATGCCACGGCTGACGAGCAGCAAGTTCAGGTCGGGCATTTCCTCTCTAGGTCGGTCCTGGCGCCATCGGTCGAAAGCCGCACGCGGGGCCGAGTCTTCAGGCCAGATCCGCTACAATCCGCGACCCACTCAGCTGGGCTATTCGATGAGCTCCGAAACTACTGTGCACGAATCCGAGCTGCGCCAGCTCCTGGGCGCCTACGTGGACCCCTATCTCGGTCTGACGCTGGAGCGCGCCGGTTCCCTCAAGACCGTCCAAGTCGGCAACGGCGACGCCGCGGTGAGCGTCGAGCTGGGCTTTCCGGCCGGCCGCTATGGTACAGAGTTGGCCGCCGAACTGGAGCGTCGGGCGCGCTCGCTGGGCTGGCTGAAACAGCTGAAGGTCGATGTCAGCTGGCGCGTTGCTTCGCACTCGGTGCAGAAGAATCTGAAGCCCATCCAGGGGATCCGGAACATCATCGCGGTTGCCTCCGGCAAGGGCGGCGTGGGCAAGTCCACGACCGCAGTGAACCTGGCGCTGGCCCTGGCGCACGACGGCGCGGCAGTCGGCCTGCTCGATGCCGACATTTACGGCCCGAGTCAGCCGCAAATGATGGGCCTCAGCCGCGAAAAGCCCACCAGCCCGGATGAGAAAACGATGCTTGCGCCGGAGGCCTATGGCCTGAAGGTGATGTCCATCGGCTTTCTGGTGGACGTGGAGCAGCCCATGGTCTGGCGCGGGCCGATGGCCACGCAGGCGCTGCTGCAGTTGCTCGAGGCGACGCGCTGGGGCGATCTCGACTATCTCATCGTCGACATGCCGCCGGGCACGGGAGACACGCAGCTCACGCTCGCTCAGCGCGCACCGGTCAGCGGCGCCGTGATCGTGACCACTCCGCAGGACATCGCGCTGCTGGATGCCCGCAAGGGCCTGCGAATGTTTCAGAAGGTCGAAGTGCCGGTGCTCGGCGTGGTCGAGAACATGAGCACGCACGTGTGCTCGAACTGCGGCTTCGAGGAACATATCTTCGGCGCGGGCGGCGGTAAGCGGATGGCGGAACAGTACGGCGTCGAATTGCTGGGAGAGTTGCCGCTGGATATTCGAATTCGAGAGCAAGCGGACGGCGGTCGGCCGACCGTGGTTGCCGAACCGGACAGCAATCTCGGCCGTGCCTACATCGATCTCGCGCGCCGCACGGCGGCCCGCCTGGTGGTCACGGGTTTGCAGCCCGCCGCGGCGTTCCCAAATATCTCTGTCGAAGACACCTGAACGGTCGTCGTCAGTCACCAGTCGTTAGTCATCAATCACTTCGGGAAATCATGAGCATCAAGTCTGATCGCTGGATTCGTCGCATGGCTGCGCAAGGCATGATCGAACCCTTCGAGCCGGGACAGGTCCGCACGGCCAACAATGGCAAGATCATTTCGTACGGCACCTCGAGCTATGGCTACGACGTGCGTTGCGCGAACGAATTCAAGATCTTCACCAACATCAATTCGACCATCGTCGACCCGAAGGACTTCGATTCGAAGAGCTTCGTCGATGTGACTTCGGATGTCTGCATCATCCCGCCGAATTCCTTCGCGCTCGCCCGCACCGTCGAATACTTCCGCATTCCGCGCAACGTGCTGACGATCTGCCTCGGCAAGTCCACTTACGCCCGCTGCGGCATCATCGTGAACGTCACCCCGCTCGAGCCGGAGTGGGAAGGCCACGTTACCCTCGAGTTCTCCAACACCACTACGCTGCCCGCGAAAATCTACGCCAACGAAGGCGTCGCGCAGATGCTGTTCCTGGAGTCCGATGAAGTTTGCGAGACCTCATACAAGGACCGCGGCGGCAAATATCAGGGCCAGAAGGGCGTGACGCTGCCTCGCGCCTGACGTGCCTGTGGACCTGCGTGGCTCTCAGCGCGCAGGTCTGCCTCTTTCGCCGCGGAAGCTCGGGTCGAGGCTCGCGTCCGCAATTTCGGAAGGCACATCCGAGTGGGCGAGTGTTTGCACCACTCGACGCCGACCGACCATCGCGCCGGCAATGGCCGCGATCAGCGAGATGAGCATCGCGCCGAAGGTAATCCACGCAGCCTTGGTTGCTTCATCCTGAGCGCGTTCCGCCATGGCTGGCAGTTGGGCGCGGGCGCGCTCCATCATCTGGGCCGTGCCTTGACGTACTGCTGCCGCTGCGGCCTGCGGATCATTCGCCGCCGCCTCGACCTGGCGCGATACGTCGGCGAGCTGCGAACGAACTTCCTGCTCCGACATGCCGGTTGCGCCTGCAATGGTCTGAGCCGTGCGCGGGTCATCGAGACGCTGACGGATTCGCTGCACATCGCCCGCAGACAAATCCTCTATTCCTGCCATGCTCGCCCCGATCGTCTGGCCGATGCCGCCGAACAGCCCGGATATGCCATTGGCTACCAGCTGTACGCCGCTGCTCGCCAGCCACAATACGACCAGAAAGCTCAGTACCCACACCAAGGCGCCTTCGAACGCGCCCGCGGCCCTGTCGAACACCATGCCCAGCCGCGTCGCCGCCATTCCACCTACAAACAGCGCGATCAAAAGAGACAAACCGCTCCAGATCGCGGCGCCGGTGCCGAATGTGTCGGCCTCGGTTTGCCCGGGGTCGACGGCGGAAATGCCGATTGCGAGTCCGAGTGTAGTTAGAAACAGCAATGTGCCCATGACGGTGAGCACACCAGCCCAGATTCCACCCCAGGAAATCTTGAAGCCTGAGACGGGGACGACATCGAGGTGCTCGTGAACGACGGTGGCCATGGCATATCTCCAGACGATCTGCCTGTCCAATGGGCCGTAAACAAACAAGTTCCGGCGCACCACACCTGATGGGTACGTAGTCGAAACTCGTGCCCGGCGCAGCCCTATTGCACCGACTGCAGCACCATCACCGTCTCGACCTTGCCTTTGCGGATCTGCTCCGCGCGGGCGGCGAGATATTCCATTTTGGGCACGAGCCAGAAGCGGGACTGGCGGTTCGAGCCTTCGCGGGTGCTTTCGTAGACGACGGCGTCGAGCTTGCCGAGGGCGGTGTCGATCGACGTTGTTTCTTTCTTTACGTAGCTGTAGCGCTTGATGCGGTTGTCGTCGATCAGCGGAATGAGGCCGGGCTCCTGGCCGCGCAGCAGCGATGTCACAACGTGGATTTGAATGGACAACCGATCCTGCAGGCCGGGCTCCAGCGGCAGCTCGATCTTCTCGCCTTCGATCTCGCCGGTCGCGACTTTGCGGTCCCAGTCGAACTTGAGGTGGCCGTCCCTATCGGTGCTCGACTTGCCATCCTCCAACGACCATTCGAGCGGGCGCACGCCGTCCGGGCCGATTTCCAGCACGCTGCGTTCGACGGCGGCGCTGCTGATCACAAAGCGCGCGAGCATCGAAGGGGCGGCCGTTGTTTCATACGTGTAACGGCCAGTCGCATCGTCCCGGGTCAGCTTGAACGTCAGCTGTCCGGCGCGCATGCCGCGATAAGTGACTTCGTAGGTGGCGGTGACGGGTTTGGGAAGAATGGCGTCGGACCTCGCCGCAGTGGCGAACAGCAGTGTCGCGAATAGAAACGTCGTCAACCGAGCCAGTCGCCGCATTCGGTACCTCGTCAGTCGCTCGCGGTCTGGATCACCGGAGCGTCGAGCGGTCGGCCATCGAGCCAGACCCGCTGCTCGCGCAACTGCAGTCGGCGGCGGGCAAACCAGTCGATGGCCTGCGAATAGATCCTGTGTTCCTGCTGCTGAACTCGCGCTGAAAGGCTGCTTTCACTGTCGCCAGGCAGGACTTTAACCTGCGACTGAATAACGAGCGGCCCCCCGTCAAGTTCCTCCGTGACAAAGTGCACGCTGCAGCCGTGCAGGATGTCGCCGGCCTCGAGCGCACGTCGATGGGTGTGCAGGCCGCGATACAGAGGCAGCAGCGACGGATGAATATTGAGGGTGCGATCGGCGAAGGCGGCAATGAATCCGGGGCTCAAGATGCGCATGAAGCCCGCCAGCACGACCAGTTCGGGCTCGAAGCTTTGCACCAGCGCGGCAAGCGCCTGGTCATAACTCGCGCGATCCGCAAACTCCTTCGCCGACAGCGAACGAGTGGGAATATTCATTGCGGCGGCGATCGCGAGGCCGGCAGCGTCAGCCTTGTCGCTGATGACAGCGCGAACTTCGACGGGCAGCTCGCCATTCGCCGCCCGCTCCGCGATCGCGCGCATGTTACTGCCGCGACCCGAGATCAGAATGACGATGGGTAATTTCTTGAGCGGCTCGCCGCCGGCAACGAATGTCATTCCCTGGCGTCAGCTGCGAATGACGACACCGGCGTCGCCACGGCGCACTTCGCCGATGATGGCCGGCTTCTCACCGTGTTCGGTAAGCGAGCGCATCGCCTTGTCGGCGTGCTCGGCGGCCACGCACACCGTCATGCCGATGCCGCAGTTGAAGGTGCGATACATCTCGGCGGCCGGAATGCTGCCTGCCTTTTGCAACCAGTCGAACACCGCGGGCTGTTGCCATGTTTGCGCGCTGAGCATCACTTCCAACCCGTTCGGAATGACGCGAGGAATGTTTTCAGTGAGACCGCCGCCGGTGATGTGAGCAAAGCTGCGCACCGGCACGATCTTCGCCAGCTCGAGCAGCGGCTTCACATAGATACGCGTCGGCGCGAGCAGCGCGTCGTACAGCAGGCCGCCGTCGATCTTGGTCGTCGGCGTGGCCTTGCTGGTCTTGATCAGCTTGCGGATCAGCGAATAGCCGTTCGAGTGCGGGCCGGAGGAGGGCAGGCCGATGATCACATCGCCGGGGCGCGTATTGCGGCCATCGATGATGGCGTCCTTCTCGACGATGCCCACGCAGAAGCCCGCCAGGTCGTAGTCGCCATCCGCGTACATGCCGGGCATTTCTGCCGTCTCGCCGCCGATCAGCGCCGCGCCTGCCTGAATGCAGCCCTCGACGATGCCCTTGATCACGGTCTCCGCGACTTCGACGCTCAGCTTGCCGGTGGCGTAGTAGTCGAGGAAGAACAGCGGCTCGGCGCCTTGTACGACAACGTCGTTGGCGCACATCGCGACCAGATCGATGCCGATGGTGGCGTGACGGCCGGTCTCGATAGCCAGGCGCAGCTTGGTGCCGACGCCGTCCGTGCCCGACACCAGTACCGGCTTCTTGTAGCGGTCCAGCGGGATCTCGAACAGCGCGCCGAAACCGCCCAGGCCGCCCAGCACCTCGGGCCGCATCGAGCGTTTGACCGCGGGCTTGATGCGCTCGACGAGTTCATCGCCGGCTTCGATATCGACGCCAGCGTCTTTGTAGGTGATCGGCTCGGGAGGTTGCATGGCCAAAATTGGTCGATGGGGGGTGTGTTATTTTACACGTCGTTGCTCGATGAGGGGACCTGCCCCTGATTTGATTTATTGGGCAATGAGTTTTTAAAGGGATGGGCTCTGACTGATGAGTAGGACAAAGGCGTTGATCCGCGGGTTGTCGTTGTGCATGGCGTGGGCGCTGGTGGCGGGCGCGATGCCCGTGGGCGCCGTGACGCTCGGGAACCTGTACGAAACCGACCAGCCCGTGCTGAACAACGCGCGTGACGCCGCTTTCGTCGATGCGCTGAAGACAGTGGTGGTGCGTGTCAGCGGTCAGCGCGACGCTCCGGCCCGCCTGGGCGGGGCGCTGAACGATCCCCGTAAATATGTTCAACGCTTCGGCTTCACCGTCGACAATGTTCTGCAGGTGGGCTTCGACAGCGTCTCGGTGGACCGGCTGCTGCAGGAGTCGGGCCTGCCGATCTGGGGGCGCGAGCGTCCCGCGACGCTGGTGCTGTTGAATGTGATCGACCCCAGCGGTTACAGCTACTGGATCAGCGGCGACCAGCCAAATGCGCAAAAGGACATCCTGGAAAAGGTTGCCCGCGAGCGCGGCTTGCCATTGAAGTGGCCGGCCGTCGCGCCGCAGGGCATAGATGAGGCGTCCGCCCTTCAGGAAGCTGAGCGCTATGGCGCGAACGCGGCGTTGCTCGGTCGTGCGCAGGGCGGTGCGGTGCGCTGGACGCTGGTGTCGAGCGAAGGTTCGTCACAGGCCAGCGGCGGCATGGACGAGGGCGTTCATCTGGCGGCCGACACCTTCGCGCGCGTATTTGCCGCGTCGGCTTCTTCGCTGGGCAATGTGGTCGTCGAAGTGTCCGGCATCGGCGATCTCGACGCCTACGCGAGCACGCTGAATTATCTGGAAGGCATGACGTTGGTGCGTGCCGTGGCGTTGGAGCAGGTGTCCGGCGACACCATGCGCTTCAAGCTGGCCGTGCGCGGCGACGCGGCGACGCTGCGTCGTGCGATTGCACTCGACAGCCGGTTGGTATCGCAAGACGATGGCGCCGCGCCGATGGGCGAGCGGCTGTCGTTCCGGTACCGCCCCTGAGCCACTCCTAAAAATAACAGGCGGCGGCCATGCGGCACATTCCAAATGCCCTGTGCATTTTGCGCATGCTGCTGGTCGTGCCCATCGCCTGGTTGCTGAACGCCGGCGAATACAAGCTCACGCTCTGGGTGTTCGCGTTTGCCGGCTTCACCGACGGGCTCGACGGCTTTCTCGCCAAGCGCTGTGGCTGGATGTCGGAGCTGGGCAAGGTGCTCGATCCGCTCGCCGACAAGATCCTGCTGGTGAGCGTGTTCATCATCCTTGCGGTGCTCGACATCGTGCCGGTGTGGCTTGCGGCGACCGCGGTGTTGCGCGATGTCACCATCACTGCGGGCGCGATTGGTTACAACGCGCTGTATGGTTATCCGCACGGCAATCCGACCGTCATCAGCAAGATCAACACGCTGTGCCAGATCGCCTATCTGCTGCTGGCCGTGGCGGCGAGAGCGGGCGAATGGTGCCCCGAGGTGGCGTTGACGATTCTGGGCGCGCTGGTGTTTGTGACGACCGTGGTGAGCGGCATCGATTACGTCGTCGTGTGGTCGCGCAAGGCGGTCGATGCGAGCCGCCAGCAACGCGGGCTCACGGGATGATTCGATCGCCGCAGTTATCGCTGGGCATCCGCTTGCCGGACAGCTCGGTGTTCGAAAGTTATTACGCCGGCCGCAATCAGCCGGTCGTCGATGCGCTGCTGTCGTTGCAGGGAGGCGAGCGGCCGCAGGCGCCGACGTGCACCTGGATTCACGGCGCGACGGGCACGGGCAAGACTCATCTATTACAGGCCGTCTGCGCCCGCGCAACCCGCGATGGACGCACGGCTGCCTACCTGCCGCTGACTGAAGTGATCCAGCTGGGCGAAGGATTGCTGGCCGGTTTCGGTGAGCTCGCCATCGTTTGTCTCGATGATGCGCAAGTGTTGGCCGACCGCGAGCCCTGGGAGCGGGCGTTGTTTCGTCTGCACGTCGAGCTGGACGAGCGCGGCGGCAAGCTGCTCGTCGCCGGCAATGCGCCGCCGGCCGCGCTCCCGTTCAAGCTGCGCGACCTCGGCTCCCGACTGAATGGCGGACTGGTGTTGACGCTGCAGCCCCTGGAGGATTCGGAGCAGATCGCGGCGTTGCGCTTGCGGGCACAACTGCGCGGACTGGAATTGCCCGACGACACGGCGCAGTTCATGTTGCGACGGTTGCCGCGTGACATGACACATCTCTATGCAGTGCTCGATGAGCTCGATGCGGCGTCACTGGTGGCGCAACGTCGGCTGACCGTGCGCTTCGTGAAAGAAGTACTGGAGCGGCGCTTCGCTCCTTAAGCTTCTCCGCGCGTCACTCGCAGATACGCGATCAGCAAAACAAACAACAGGAAAGCGACCATCAGGCACAGGGCCGCCCAGACCCGCCCGGCGGGATTGGCGACGGCTTCGGTGGTCGCCACGATCAGGAACGGTGTGACCGCCAGCGACAGCCACGCGTAGGTGCGTCGATGGCCTGCGAACACGCGAGGCAACGCGATCAACAAAGGCAATGTCAGTGCAGCGATGAGCACGGCATCGCCGATCGAAAAGCCGGTCCGCACCCGCCAGGTCACCAGCCCTGCAATCAAAATGCCGATGGTCGAGACGACTGCGATTCGGACTCGCGCGATCATGTCTGAGTTCATCATGAGATTCTCTCAACGCTCGGAGGACAACCGGACGGCGAGCTCGGCGACTCGCTTGCCCAGCAGTGAAGCCAGCAAACGTTCGTCGTCGGTGAGCTTGCCGGGGCTGAGGCCGGCGACGTGGCTGGCGCCGTATGGCGAGCCGCCGGAGCGAGTGTGGGTGAGCGCCGGTTCGGTGTAAGGCAGGCCGACGATATACATACCGTGATGGATCAACGGCATCATCATGCTGACCAGCGTTGTTTCCTGGCCGCCGTGCATGGTCTGCGTGGAAGTAAACACACCGGCCGGTTTGTCGGCGAGCGCGCCACTGGCCCACAACGCACTGGTGCCGTCCAGAAAGTACTTCATGGGTGCGGCCATGTTGCCGAAGCGCGTCGGGCTGCCCAACACCAAACCGTCACATTGACGCAGGTCGTCGTGCGTGGCGAATGGCGGGCCTTCGCTCGGCACTGCCGGCTGCGGTTGCTCGATCACCGCGGTGACCTGCGGAACCGTGCGCAATTTAGCCTTTGCGCCGGGCACGGACTCGATGCCCCGACACACTTGCCGGGCCAGCTCGGCCGTCATGCCTTTGCGTGAATAAAACAAAACAAGGATTTCAGCCATGCGCGCGGATGCTCCGGAAAATCATCGCTGCGCGCGTCATGTGGGTGGAATGCAACGCGAAGCTCGCAGTCGAGGCGTGTGCATTGTATTCAGGCGCTCCTTGACGGTGTAGATTGCGATTGCTACGGTCGATTGAAAAAATCGCCATGGTAAGTCAGTCATCCCTTCGTAGTCTGGTGTTACTCGTGCTCTGCGCGGGCATGACCGCGTGCGCGGGCGCTCCGGTGCAGGAAATGAGCAACGCCCGCCAGGCCATCAAGGCCGCGCGTGAAGCCGCCGGTCCATCGACGAGCGCGCCTGCTTCCCTGATCGAGGCCGAGACCTTGTTGAATCGCGCTGAAAGCAACCTGCAGAAGCGCGCTTACAAACAAGCCCGCCGGGATGCGATCGCCGCCCGCGGCAAGGCCGCCGAGGCACTCAGCTCCACCCGCACAGCCGACGACCGCAACGGCGCCAGCTGATTCATTGGCGTTACCATCCCGCGATGTCGACTCTGATCGCACGTCGTTGTTTTGTTTCCGGCCGGGTTCAGGGAGTGTTCTACCGCGCCTCGGCCCGGCAGAAGGCCACCGAGCTGGGCTGCTCCGGCTTTGCCCGCAATTTGCCTGACGGCCGGGTGGAAGTGCTGGCGGTCGGCGAGCCCCAGGCAGTGCAGGGACTGCTCGATTGGTTGTGGCGAGGATCGCCTGCCTCGGACGTACGGCAGGTGGACGTTCAGGAACTGGCGCTCGAGGAACTCGAAGACCTGCCGGTCGGCTTCGGCCAACGCTGAATTCAGCCCAGCGCCCAACCCCAACAGCTATTCCTTCAGTGGTACTGCCAGCGATTGGCCAGTCGCACCAGCACCAGGTCGGCGTAGTTACGACGCCCGACGCTGCCGTTATAGCGAGCCAGCGCCTTGGTGTAATCGCCCTTTTCCCGGTCCAGGTAGAACTTGAGGATCGTGCACCCCATGCGCACGTTTTGCGGCGTGCGGACCAACTCCGCGTTGGTCATGCCCAGCTGATTGGGCCAGAACGGCATCACCTGCATCAGGCCGACGGCGCCGGCCGAGGACACGGCCCAGCGATCGAACCGGCTTTCCACGTCGATCACCGCCATCACCAGGCCGGGCGGTAGTTGCAGGCGTCGAGCCTCGCAAAACACGTGGTGCAGGATTTCGCCACGCTCTTTCTGGTCCTTGACCAGCTTGAGCAGCTTCGGCTCCATGGCCGCGAGCCACACCTTCTTCTCGAACTCGTCTTCGAAGCAGGGGGCTTCCTTCAGGGTCTTTGCCAGGAATTTGCCGAGCGCAGGGTCCTGTTGCCGATCGGCCCAGGCGGGCAGGGCAAGCAGGGTCAGTAGCAGTGTAAGGAGAAAGCTGCGCGGTGCAGTCACTCTTCGACCGTGTATGTTGTGCGCGTTGCGGGCCGCACAATATCATGCGCGGAAACAGCGATAGATCGAGCACGTCACACCGTCCATCCTGCGCACCGATCGCGGGGGGGCGGAACCTGGCTCGCGTCAACACATTCATTCTGCATTGCCGTTCCAAGGATCGGCAAACAGACCCCCGCCTGAACAGGACGCCGGAAACCATGAGCGCCGAATACCACAGCAGCGACGTTGAGCAGCCGGCCGAGACCCGGCGGCCGAGTCGTGGCGTGTATTGGCTGCCGAACCTGTTCACCACCGGCACGCTGTTCGGCGGCTTCTACGCCATCGTCGCCGCCATCGACGGTAACTTTTCGAACGCGGGCATCGCCATCTTCGTGGCCATGATCGCCGATGGCCTGGACGGCCGCGTCGCGCGCTGGACCAACACCCAAAGCGACTTCGGCAAGGAGTACGACAGTCTTTGCGACATGGTCGCCTTCGGTCTCGCCCCGGCCATCGTCGTGTACCAGTGGGGCATCGAGCGCATCTACGATTACGGCAAGTTTTGGGGCCGGTTCGGCTGGCTCGCCTGCTTCTTCTTTGCAGTCGCCGCGGCCTTGCGCCTGGCTCGCTTCAATGCCCGCGCCGCGACGGCGGACAAGCGCTACTTCGAGGGGTTGCCGAGCCCCTCGGCGGCGGCCGCGGTCGCCAGCTTCATCTGGCTGGTCAGCGAATTCCCAGTCACCGGGCTGCCGGCGCTGGCGCTGGCCTTCGCGATCACCATTTGCATCGGCGCCTTGATGGTCAGCAAGTTCTCCTACTGGAGCGGCAAAGAGCTCAACATGCGGGGCCGTATCCCGTGGGTGTACGCCGCGCTGATCCCATTGATTTATGTGCTGGTCTCGCTGGCGCCCGTCTCATTGTTCACCCTGTTCGGCCTGTATGCAGCGTCGGCCCCTTTGCACTGGGTGTGGCGCAAACTGACTCGCAAGAAGCGCCCGGCCGAAGTTGCGTAGCGATTGCTGATGGTCTACTCGGGCGGGTCTCGGTAAGCTCCACCCATAACCATCTACAGCGCATCGTCCCGCATGGATTCCCGCCGCCTGGCCTACCTCAAGGCACTCGATATCGACGTCTGGGAACGTCGAGACGGCAGCGCGCGCACGTCTGTTCTGCCGGCGGAAACGCTGGCTCCCGTGCAGGTCCGGACCGTTCAGGCGCCGCCGGTCGTCGCACTCAAGTCCGCTCTGCCCGAGGATGACACCGGCATTTCCAAGCTGGGTTGGGAAGAGCTTGCAACCGCGGTGCGCTCGTGCACGAAGTGCCCATTGCACGCCACGCGTACCAATGGTGTCTTCGGAGTCGGTAACCGCACCGCCCGCTGGATGATCATCGGCGAAGCGCCTGGCGCGGACGAAGACCGCCAGGGCGAACCGTTCGTGGGGCGCGCCGGTCAGTTGCTCAACTCCATGCTCAAGGCGATTGGGCTCGCGAGGGAACAGGTGTTCATTGCGAACATTTTGAAATCGCGACCGCCCAACAACCGCGACCCCAAACCCGAAGAAGTGCGCGCCTGCATTCCTTACCTGTATCGGCAGATCGAGCTGGTCAACCCAGGGTTGATCCTGTGCGTCGGGCGCATTGCCGCCCAGACCCTGCTCGATGTGGACACGCCGATCGGCAAGCTGCGCGGCGTCGTGCATAGTATTGCAACCAACCGGCCGATGGTGGTCACCTACCATCCGGCTTATCTGTTACGCAGTCCGGTGGAGAAGCGCAAATCATGGGCCGATCTGTTATTGGCCATGCGTACCTTCGAGACGTTGCAAAGTGGGGCAACGACGTGAGCGCCGAGCTCGACCGTAGCGCGCTGTCACATGCGGTTCGCTTCCGGCCGATGACGCTCGTCGATGTTCCTGCGGTCGTGACCGTCGAGCGGGCCTCGTACCTGTTTCCCTGGAGCGAAGGCGTCTTTCACGATTGCGTGCGCGTCGGCTATTTGTGCCGCGTCGTCGAGTTCGATGGGCAGGTCGCCGGCTACGGCATCATGTCGTATGGCGCCGGTGAAGCCCACATCCTCAACATCTGCATTCGCAACGATCTGCGCGGCGTCGGCATCGGCCGGCGCTTGATGGACTTCCTGCTGAGCCGGGCCAAGGAAGCCGAGATGCAGGACGTGTTCCTGGAAGTGCGCCCGTCGAACCCCGTTGCCATCAAGCTCTACGAGTCGCTGGGGTTCGTCAAAGTGGGCATCCGCAAGGCCTATTACCAGGCGGCCGGCGGCCGCGAAGACGCGCTGGTCTACAAACGCGTGCTCGCCAATCCCTGACCGCCACGAGGGCGTGCGCCCAGGGACTTGTGGGCTATCATGCGCAACTTTGTCAGCATCGCTTGCGCCTGATTCCACCCATGTCAGAAGATTTAGCTAACAGTCTAAGTGCCCGGGAGATAAGCAAAAGAAGGACTTTTGCCATCATCAGCCACCCGGACGCCGGCAAGACCACGCTGACCGAGAAGCTGCTGTTGTTCGGCGGCGCAATCCAGCTGGCCGGCACGGTGAAGGGCCGCAAGGCGGCCCGGCACGCGACCTCGGACTGGATGGCCCTGGAACAGCAGCGCGGCATCTCGGTCACCTCCTCGGTGATGCAGTTTCCCTACGACGGCCGCATGGTGAACCTGCTGGATACGCCCGGCCACGAAGACTTCTCCGAAGACACCTATCGCACGCTGACGGCGGTGGACTCGGCGTTGATGGTGATCGACTGCGCCAAGGGCGTCGAAGAGCGCACCATCAAGCTGATGGAAGTCACGCGCCTGCGCGACACGCCCATCATGACGTTCATCAACAAGCTCGACCGCGAAGGCCGTGAGCCCATGGAGCTGTTGGATGAAATCGAGAAGGTGCTGAAGATCTCCTGCGCGCCCATTACCTGGCCGATCGGCATGGGCCGCGACCTGCAGGGCATCTATCACCTGATCGAAGATCGCATTTATATCTATCAGGCGGGCGAAAAGGGCCGCGCCGGCACGCACGCGACCATCGATAAGCTCGACAGCGACGAGGCCACCGAATTTCTCGGCGCGCGTGCCCAGTCGTTCCGTGATGAAGTGGAGCTGGTGCGCGGCGCAGCGCCCGAGTTCGATCTCGAGCAATATCTGGCGGCCAAGCAGACTCCGGTGTTCTTCGGTTCTGCCATCAGCAACTTTGGCGTGACCGAGCTGCTGGCGTCATTCGTGCGGCATGCGCCAGGTCCGAAACAACGCGAGACGACCGGACGGGTCGTCAAGCCGCTGGAAGAGAAGCTCACCGGCTTCGTGTTCAAGATCCAGGCGAACATGGATCCGGGGCATCGCGACCGGATCGCCTTCATGCGCATCTGCTCCGGCAAGTTCACCAAGGGCATGCGGTTGTTCCATGTGCGGCTTCGCAAGGAAATGCGCATCAACGACGCGCTCACCTTCCTCGCAGCCGATCGTCAGCACACCGACGAAGCGTTCGCCGGCGACATTCTCGGTTTGCACAATCACGGCACGATCAACATCGGCGATACCTTTACCGAGGGCGAGTCTTTGATGTTCACGGGCATCCCGAACTTCGCGCCGGAAATGTTCCGTCGCGTGGTGTTGCGCGATCCGCTGCGCATGAAGGCGCTGCAGAAGGGCCTGGATCAGTTGTGCGAAGAAGGCGCCACGCAGGTGTTCCGTCCGCTGCGTAACAACGATTTGATTCTCGGCGCCGTCGGCCAGCTGCAATTCGATGTGGTCACGTTCCGTCTTCAGGACGAATATTCCGTGCAGTCGTCGTTCGACAACGTCAACGTCTACACCGCGCGCTGGGTGTACGGCAAGGATGCGAAGAAGCTCGAGGAGTTCCGCACCAAGGCTTACGAGAACCTGGCGCTGGATCATTCGGGCGCGCTGGTCTATCTCGCGCCGACACGGGTCAACCTGCAACTGACGCTGGAGCGCTGGCCGGATCTCGACTTCCGCGAGACGCGCGAGCATCTGGCGGCGGCTGCGTGACGAATCAGGAAGGCATGAAGTCACCCCTCATCACCAAGAAGGTGTTCGCCTGGGCGTTGTACGACTGGGCGAATTCGTCGTTCGCGACCACGGTGATGGTCGTGTTCTTCCCGCTGTTCTTCAAACAGTTCCTCACGCCGGGGCAGGATGCGACCACCAGCACCTTCTGGCTCGGTATCGCCAACGGCGTGTCGAGTTTCGTGCTGGCCATCATGGCGCCCTGGCTCGGCGCGTTGGCCGATCGCGGCGGTAATCATCTACGTTTCCTGGCGGCCTTCACTGCCATCGGCGTACTTCCGACGGCGCTGCTCGCCTTTGTGGGCCTCGGCGATTGGCAGGCCGCGGCGGTGTTGTTCGCCATTGCCTCGCTCGGCTTCTGGGGCGGATTGATTTTCTACGACTCGATGCTGGTGAAGGTCGCGCCGGCCAAGCGGCTCGATTCGGTTTCGGGCTTCGGCTACGCGATGGGCTATCTGGGCGGTGCGCTGTTGCTCACCATCAACGTGCTGATGTTTGCAAAACCAGCGGCGTTCGGTCTGGCGAGCCCCGAAGCGGCAATTCGTGCATCGTTCGTATCGGTCGCAGTGTGGTGGACGCTGTTCTCGATTCCCATCTTCAAATCGTACGCGCGTACCGCGGAGCGCGCGCCCGTCGCTGCTGGCAGCGCGTTGCTCGAAGGATTCCGAGAACTGGTGCGGACCTTCAAGCAAGTGCGCACCTATCGTCCGGTGATTCTGTTCCTGCTTGCTTACTGGATGTATATCGACGGCGTGAACACCATCATGAAGATGGCGGTGGACTACGGCCTGGCGCTGGGATTCCCGGCGGACAGCCTGATCTCCGGCATCTTGATGATCCAGTTCATCGGCTTCCCGGCGACTTTGTTGTTCGGCGCGATGGGCGATCGCATCAGTCCGCTGGTCGGCATTTTCGTCGGCATCGGCGTTTATGCCGCCGTGACGTTTTACGCCGTGTTCATGACTACGGTGTCCGAGTTTTATTTGATGGCGGCCGCCATCGGCTGCGTGCAAGGCGCGGTGCAGGCCATGAGTCGCTCGTATTACGGTCGTTTGATTCCCCCGGATCGGGCCGGCGAGTTCTACGGCTTCTACAACATGATGGGCAAATTCGCCGCAGTGCTGGGCCCTCTGCTGATGGCATTCACGGCGCTGCTCACGGGCAGTTCGCGCATGGCGATTCTGTCGGTGGCGCTGTTGTTCGCGGGCGGCGCGATCGTGCTGGTCATCGCAGCACGCGCGGCGCGCGGCGTTACGCCTCCAGCTGGTTTACCAGAAACTTCAGCCGGCTGAGCTGCGTCGGCAGCGGCATCGGGCCGTAGCGTAAACCCACGTACACCGATCGAACTTCCGCCAGCTGCGCGGCCAATTCCGGCCGCGCCTGAGCGGCGCGTGCGACGTAGTCATTCGGTCCTTCGTGCGGCAGCCGGGGCACACCGAGCTTCGCGAGCTTGCGGCACAACTGTTCGTAAACGTGTGCAACCGGGTCGCGCGACCGAGGCTTGAATTTCCACGCGAGATAAGCCGACAGGATCGCAAAGAATCCGATCAGGGTGATGGCCAGGCCGATGCCCAGATACTGCCAGCGCGGATTCTTGATGTTGAACAGCTCCAGCAGCCAGTTCTGCTGCGCTTCGCCGAACTCGACGATCTGATCGTTCCAGAACGTGTTTGCCGCATCCCACGTCATGCGCAGCTTAGAGAGCACCGCGCTCTGGCGCAGCATTCTGCCGGGGACTTCTTCCTCGGCTGAAATAGCGGCGTCCAATCCGCTTTCGATGCGCTCCGGGGCGATCGCGGCGGTCGGATCTATACGCTGCCAACCGCGGCCTTCCAGCCAGACCTCGGACCAGGCGTGCGCATCGGACTGACGCACGACCAGATAGCCGGACATGGGATTGAATTCGCCGCCTTGATAGCCGGTCACGACTCGGGCGGGAATGCCGACGCTGCGCGCCATCGTCGTAAAGGCCGACGCGAAGTGCTCGCAAAAGCCGCGCCTGCTGTTGAACAGGAAGTCGTCGACGGCGTTCAAGTCCAGCGCCGGAGGCTGCAGCGTGTAGTAGTACTCTTCGCTGCCGAACTTGGTGAGCACGGACTGGATGAAGGCCTCGTCGCTGCCGGCGCGATCGCGCATCTGCCGCGCCAGTTCGATGGTGCGCCTGTTCCGGTTGCGAGGAATGTATGTATCCAGGCGCCGCAGGTCGTCGCGAAGCTCGCCTGTCGTGACGTACGTGGGCGAAGATTCCAGATCGAATGAAGTCAGCACCGAGATCTGTTGCTGCCGCGCATGGAGTTGAAAGTCTTCAGCACGATAGGCGCGCCTCGGATCCCAGCCGGTGGCCATGTCTAGCCCAAAGATCCAGTTGCGTTGTTGCGGCTCCAGGGAGATGCGATAGCGATAACTCGAGCCCGACGACGCGACCTGCTGGGGCGTCAGCGAAGCGCCGCCGTAGCGCCAGGTGCGCCCATCGAACATATGCATCACGGGGCCCCGCCAATAGCGCTCGCGCGGTGGCGGCGGGTCGCCCTCGAACTTCGCTCTGAATGCGACTGCGCCGGACACGCTCAGGTCGGAGACGTCGCCTGGCGTCATTTCTTCGCTCAGGCCGGTGATGGATCGCTCGCGCGCCGGCACCGCCCAGAACTGTCCGGGCAGGCGCGGGAAGAACAGGAACAACAGGGCGGCGAGCGGCAGCGCCTGTAGAAACATTTTTGCCGTGGTCGTCGCGGCCTCGCGCAGCGCCATCGCTTCGGTCTGATGGATGCGCATCAGCGTCATGGTCAGCAGCCCCGCCGTGAGCAGCATGTACGGCAGCAAGAGCATGTTCTGGTTGTACAGGAAGGCGGCGAACAGCGCGAAGTAGGAAAGGAACACCACGACGGTGAGGTCACGGACCGTGCGTGTTTCGAGCAATTTCATGCCCGCCATCACGATCAGCAAAGAGGTGCCGGCGTCGATGCCGTTGAGCGTGCGGTAGCCTGCGAGCACGCCGAGCAGCGAGGCGAACGCGATGCCGGTGCAAACCGCTCTCGAGGGCAATGGCCAACGTTTGACCTCGGCCGTCATGCGGAACGCGGCGGCGAGCGCCGCGATCAACATCGTCCATGGGGCGATGTGACCGAAATGCGGCGCGGCCGCCAGCGCCAGCCCCGCGATCACCCACACCAGGCGCTGGCCGAGCGGCGTCAGCTGCTGCAGGCGGTGGTCGAGTGTGACGGCGCTCATGGCTCGAACAGCGCCAGTGCAGTCAGGCATCGCTGCCGATGGCCGGGACCGATGTTTGCTGGGACGTCCAGGCCCGGCAGCTTCAAGGCAAAGGCGCGTCCCTCGGCGTAGGCGTCTTCGATCCAGCGGCACAGTTGTGACAAGCGTGCTTCGGTGTCGAGACCGGTGAGTCCGTTCCAATCGAAGACATGCGATGTGACGGCGGTGCCGGCATAGAGCTTCACCTGCAGTCCTTGCTCACGCGCGTACGCCTTCCACGCGATTCGACGTGGCGAGTCGCCGGGATGAAAGGGACGCATGCCGGCGAATTCTTCATCACCGCGCACCGAGTCCTGAGCGCCGCCTGTATCGGTTTCCACCGGCGGCGGCGTCAGGCCGCGCGCGGCGGGTTTGGGATACACGACACATGTGAGATTCATGTGCACGTGAGTCCAGGCGCGAAACAAGCTGAAAGGATGCCGGGTGACGATCTCGAAGTGGTCCAGTGTCAGCAGGCCGCGCCGAGGGGCAGGCAGCTGCAGATCGAACACGGCGCGGCCGTTCGCTGGCACGAGCTGCGGGTTCGCTGCGCCTCGATCGTTCGAAACCAGCAACTCGTGCCTGGCCAGCGGCGCCGTGTTTTCCAGTGCGATGTGAAATGTCGCGTCGTGGCCGGCAAAGACCGGCTCGCTGCTTGCGGAACGAATCACGATGCCGGACAGATTGCGATGACAGTAGTGCATGGCGATGAGCGCCAGCGATCCGAGCAGGAACGTCAGCCCCAGCGCCAGGTTGTTTGCATAGTTCATCGCGCCGACGAACATCGCAAAAAGCATCAGCGTGAACGCAATCCCCAAGCCGGTGGGGACGATATAAATGCGGCGGCTCGGCAGTGTCAGCGGATCGGGATCGACGCCGTGACGTTTGCGAGCCCAGCGGCGCGACCACTGACGCAGCCGTCGCATGAGTCCGAAGTCGAGATGAAGGCTCAAGTTCATGGCCGCGCGACCACTGGCGCCACCGGTCAGGGAACCGCGACTTCTTTCAGGACGAACTGACCGATTTCGGTGGGCGTTTTGGGGGCGGCCTCATCGCGCGGCTTGAGGCGATGGCCGACGACTGCGGCGAGCACTGCCTGGACGTCCTCCGGCATGACGCCGGAATGGCCGTGAATCAAAGCCCACGCCTGCGCCGATCGGAGCAGGCCAATCGAAGCGCGAGGAGAGATGCCGGCTTCGAACAACGGGGATTCGCGGGTATAGCGAACCAGGGCCTGCACATAGTCCAGCAAGGCGTCGGAGACGTGCACTTTCGGCACCATCGTCTGCATCAACAACAATTGCTGAGGCGACAGCGTGGGCGCGAGCGTGGCGACCAGATCGCGACGGTCCTGACCGAGCAGCAGCTGACGTTCCAGCGTTGCATCGGGATAGCCGAGCTCGATGCGCATCAGGAACCGGTCGAGCTGCGACTCGGGCAGCGGATAGGTGCCGATCTGATACACCGGATTCTGCGTGGCGATGACGAAGAACGGCGCCGCGAGCGGATAGGTGGCGCCATCGGCGGTGACCTGGTGTTCTTCCATCGCTTCGAGCAGCGCGCTCTGTGCCTTCGGCGTTGCGCGGTTGACTTCATCGGCGAGCACCAGCTGCGAGAACACCGGACCTTTGTGGAACTGGAACGTGCTGGTCTCACGATCGAACACCGAGGTGCCGATGATGTCGGCCGGCAGCAGGTCGCTGGTGAACTGGATGCGCTGATAGCTCAGACCGAGCGATTCGGCGATGGCGTGCGCCAGCGTGGTCTTGCCGACGCCGGGAATGTCCTCGATCAGCAGATGACCGCGAGCCAGCAGGCACGAGATGCACAGTCGCACCTGGTGCTCCTTGCCCAGGATCACCCGATTGAGCTGCGCCGTGGTGGCGGCGATCAGCTCGATGGGGTCGGCCTGCGTGATCAGCGTTGGGATGGCGGAATTCATGCGCTCTCCGGCTTCATTCGCCGGCCAGTGTCGGCAGTATGGCGTGAAATGCAAGTAGGTAGTTCGCATTCGCGCCAACGCGCACGACAGATTCGCCAGATGCCGACAAGGCGTGAGCCGCTGTTACAAGCGGCTCACCATGTTCTCCTGCTCATCGAGCTGCGCGATCTGACGTCTGAACTCGGCGATGCGCTCGTGACCCAGCGCGACGACCTCGGGCTTGGCATTCGCAACGAAGTTCGGATTGGCAAACTTGGCTTCTTCCTTTTTGAGGTTCTGCTCCACGCCGGCCTTGCGCTTGCGCAACCGAGCCAGCTCCGCCTGCGGGTCCGTGATCAGCCCGGCCAGTGGCGATGAGATCGTGCGGCGGTCGATGTTGGCGGTTGCCGATGGCGGCAGCGGAGCGTCGCTCGGCAGAATTTTCAGCTCGCCGATCTTGCCGACCCCGCGGACCACGTCGAGGCTGGCCTGGATCGAGGCTTCGTCCGTCGCTTCGGGCGACTGGAAGGCGACTGCGATTTCGCGCGCCTGAGGAATATCCAACTGACCACGAATCTGACGCGCGCCCAGGATCACCGCCTTGATCGGGGTGATCGCGGCTTCAGCGGCAGCGTCGCGCGAGAACTCCGCCGCAGTGGGATACGACTGCAACATGATCGTCTCGCCTTTGATGCCTGCCATGGGAGCGACCGACTGCCAGATCTCTTCGGTGATGAAGGGCATGAGCGGATGTAACAAACGCAGATAGGCTTCGAGCACGACCGCCAGCGTTTCGCGAGTGCCGCGCTTCTGCGCGTCGCTCGACTGCTCGGACTGCAGCGTCGGCTTCGACAGCTCCAGATACCAGTCGCAGTACTCGTACCAGGCGAACTCATAGAGCGCCTGCGACGCCAGATCGAAACGATATTCGGCGAGGCGTGCGCGCACTTCTTCGATCGTCGCGCCCAGGCGCGAGCGGATCCAGCGATCGGCGACGGAATATTCAACCGGACCGGTGGCGGTGGCAGGCGGCGCGCTCTCCAGATTCATCATCACATAGCGCGCGGCATTCCACAGCTTGTTACAGAAGTTGCGATAGCCCTCGATGCGGCCGAGATCGAAACGAATGTCGCGGCCCATGGTCGCGAGCGCGCAGAACGTGAAGCGCAGCGCGTCGGCGCCATAGGAGGGCATGCCGGTCGGAAACTGCTTGCGCGTGTTCTTCTCGATCTTGTCCTTGTCTTTCGGCTGCATCAGCCCGGTGGTGCGCTTGGCGACCAGCGACTCCAGGTCGATGCCGTCGATCAGGTCGAGCGGGTCGATGATGTTGCCCTTGGACTTGGACATCTTGTCGCCGTTCTCGTCGCGGATCAGGCCGGTGATGTACACCTCCCGGAACGGCACGTCGCCGGCGAATTTCAGGCCCATCATGATCATGCGGGCCACCCAGAAGAAGATGATGTCGAAGCCCGTGACCAGCACGCTGGTGGGATACAGCGATTTGAGCTCCGGCGTCTGCTGCGGCCAGCCCAGCGTCGAGAACGGCCACAACGCGGAGGAGAACCAGGTGTCGAGCACGTCTTCGTCGCGCTTGAGTGTCACATCGCGGCCCAGCTTGGCGCGCGCCTGCTGTTTGGCTTGCTCTTCACTGTGAGCGACGTAGTGGTTGCCCTGATCGTCATACCACGCAGGGATCTGATGCCCCCACCACAGCTGACGGCTGATGCACCAGTCCTGGATGTTTTCCATCCACTGGTAATAAGTCTTGGACCAGTTCTCCGGCACGAAACGAATGCGGCCGTCCTGCACGCACTTGATCGCGGGCTCGGCGAGCGGCGCGATGCGTACGTACCATTGATCGGTGAGCCAGGGCTCGAGCACCGCATTGCTACGATCGCCTCGCGGCACCTGCAGTTTGTGAGGTTCGATCTTCTCGACCAATCCCAATGCTTCGAGGTCTGCGACCACTTGCTTGCGCGCGGCGAAGCGATCGAGGCCGCGATATTTCTCGGGCACCTCGTCGTTGAGCGCGGCATTGGCGTCGAAGATGTTGATCAGCGGCAGCGAGTGACGCACGCCGATCTGGTAGTCGTTGAAGTCGTGGCCCGGAGTGATCTTGACGCAGCCCGAGCCGAACGCCGGATCGACGTAGTCGTCGGCGATGACAGGAATGAGCCGACCGGTGAGCGGCAGCCGGATCTGCTTGCCGACCAGATGTTTGTAACGCTCATCCTCGGGGTGCACGGCGACGGCGGTGTCGCCGAGCATGGTTTCCGGGCGCGTGGTCGCGACGACCAGATGTTCCGAGCCGCCTTCGATCGGATAACGGAAATGCCACAGCGAGCCTTGCTCCTCCTGTGACATCACTTCCAGATCGGACAGCGCGGTGTGCAGCACCGGGTCCCAGTTCACCAGGCGCTTGCCACGATAGATCAGTCCGTCTTCATACAAACGCACGAACACGTCGGTGACGGCCTCGGACAGGCCTTCATCCATCGTGAAGCGATCGCGCGTCCAGTCCACCGAGTTGCCGATGCGACGTTCCTGGCGGGAGATCGTGTCGCCGGACTGCGCCTTCCAGTCCCACACGCGTTTGACGAACGCTTCGCGCCCGATGTCACGGCGATGGACGCCTTCCGCGTTGAGCTGTCGCTCGACGACCATTTGCGTGGCGATGCCGGCGTGGTCCGTGCCCGGTTGCCACAATGTGTTTTCGCCCTGCATGCGGTGCTGGCGGGTGAGCACGTCCATCAGCGTGTGCTGAAAGGCGTGACCCATGTGCAGCGTGCCGGTGACGTTCGGCGGCGGAATGACGATGCTGTAGGGCGCACCCTGGCCCGAGGGCTTGAACCAGCCGTGCGACTCCCATCGCTGGTAAGTGCGCTGCTCGATGTCCTTGGGGTCGTAGGTCTTTTGCATAGTCCGGCTGGAGGGGGCAGAAGGCGTGGAAACAGCTGGTTAGTATAGCTGCCACACCCCAGTCTGCGGACCGCCGCCGTATCCCGTAGAGATTGCGGGCCGACTTTGCCGGCCCGCTCCTACCTTGACCGCGACTTAGAGGAACATGCCGCCCGAGGCTTCGATGCGTTGGGCGTTGATCCAGCGATTTTCCGGCGACAGCAACGAGGCGACCACGCCGCCGATGTCGTCCGGCCGGCCGACCCGGCCGAGCGCGGTCTGCGAGGCGATCAAGTCGTTCAGCTGCTTGTTGTCCCGGACTGCGCCACCGCCGAAGTCGGTCTCGATGGCGCCCGGCGCGACCACATTCACCGCGATTCCGCGGGCGCCCAGTTCCTTGGCCTGATAACGGGTCAGCACCTCGATTGCGCCCTTCATGGCGGCATATGCCGCATAGCCGGGCAGGGCAAAGCGGGCCAGGCCGGAAGAAATATTGACGATGCGGCCGCCGTCAGCCAGCAACGACAACAGTTTCTGGGTCAGGAAGAACGGTCCCTTCAAGTGAATGTTGACGAGCTCATCGAACTGCGCCTCGCTGGTTTCCGCGAAACCGGCGTGGATACCGATGCCCGCGTTGTTCACGAGGAAATCGAAGCGGTCACGCTGCCAGCGGCTCTTCAGCACTTCGCGGACCTGGCCCACGAACTGATCGAAGGTCGAGGCGACGCTCACGTCGAGCTGCAGCGCCGCCGCGCGCCGGCCCGACTTCTCGATCTCGGCGACTACAGCCTCGGCTTCCTTGCGATTGCTCCGATAGGTCAGCAGCACGTCGATGCCGCGTTGGGCGGATTGCAGGGCCATGTTCCGGCCGAGGCCGCGGCTGCCGCCTGTGATCAGAGCGATAGGGGAGGTGTTCGAGGTATTCATTGCTGGCTCCTTGTTGGGTGGATTCGAACCGACGGAGGACAGCTTATTGATGTGGATTCGGTGGATAAATCAGCGGATCTTGAGCGCAGTGTTCGTATAATTAGAACAATCCACCGAGATCCCCCCATGAACCAGCTCGAAGCCATGCAGATCTTTGTCCGCGTTGCCGAACTCGCCAGCTACACGCGGGCGGCCGAAAGCCTGGGCATGCCCAAAGCGAGCATGTCCACGGCGGTTCAGCAGTTGGAGAGCGAGTTCGGCACGCAGCTGCTGCATCGGACCACTCGCAAGGTCCAAATGACTCTGGACGGCCGGGCCTGTTACGAACGCTGCAAGGATCTGCTGGCGGATATGGACGAGCTGCGCTCGATGTTTCAACAAGGCCCCCAGGAATTGCGAGGGCGATTGCGCGTCGACATGCCTACGGGCATCGCGCGCACCACGGTCATTCCGCAGCTGACCGAGTTCTTGCGACAACATCCGCGACTCGAGATCGAGCTCAGTTGTACTGATCGCAAAGTGGATCTGGTGCGCGAGGGGTTCGACTGCGTGATGCGCGTCGGATCGGTGGACGATGTCAGTCTGATTGCACGCCCGCTGGGGATGTTCGCTGTCACCAACTGCGCGAGTCCCGAATACGTTCGCGCTCATGGCATGCCGCGGACCGTGGAAGACCTGGCGCACCATCAGTTGATCCACTATGTGGGCACCTTCGGTGCGAAGTCGATGGGATTCGAATATCACGACGGCGTGGCGTACCGCACCGTGGACATGCCCGGCGCGATCACCGTCAACAGCGCCGAGGCCTATCAGGAAAGCTGCCTGGCCGGTCTGGGTATCATCCAGGCCCCTGGGCCGGGCATGCGGATGTTGATAGAGCAGGGCCTGCTCGTGGAAGTCGCGCCTGAGCTGCGCGCGGAGCCGATGCCCGTATGGTTGCTGTACGCCCAGCGCCGCAATCTGTCACGACGCGTGCAGGTGTTCATGGCCTGGATCGCGGACTTGCTGAAGCCGCACTTGTTGCCGCGGCCGGTCTGATTTGGGAACGTACGATTGCGCGAGTGAGGAGCGACGATGAGCCGGTTCCGATATTTCCTGCGGACACGTTATAACGAGTGCGACGCGCAGAAGGTCGTGTTCAATTCGCGTTACGGCGATTACACCGATCTTGCAACTGCGGAGTTCTTTCGGGCGCTCGGCTATGAGAAGGAAATGCAGACCGGCGATCTCGATTATCAGCTGGTCAGGCAAACTACCGAGTGGCGCGCACCGGCGAGATACGATCAGGTGCTGGAGATTTCAGTCGCCACGAAACATTTGGGGAACACGTCGTTCACGCTGGCGACGGAGTTTCGTATTGCAGGCGACGAGAGGGTGATCGTGACGGTCGAGACGGTGTATGTGCACGTCGATCACCACGGTCTGCAGAAGTCGCCGCTGCCAGGGCCGCTTCGAGCCGCGTTAGAGCGCGGCGCATCGAATGTGACGATCGACCACGCCGCGTATCTGCCCTGACGCCCGCTTAAAGGTTGTGCGACTCCATCGCACACCCCTGCTCGCGATATTGTTTGAAACGTTCGCGAGCAGCGCGCTTCCTTTCCGGGTCGACGTCGACGATCTCAGCAATCCGATCGTACGCATTCACGTCCGGCGGCATCGCATCCATCAGATTGATCAGCAATCCACGGTGCGACTGCGGTCCAACCTCCGATCCAACCATCACCATCACTCGCCCGTGCTCGGCCGCCTGGCCTCGATAGACCTCGTGGGGCAGGAAGCTGCCATCGCTGAATGTCCACAGCATGTCGTCGAGTCGCTGCACGTCGGGCGTTTGGATGTACACCTGACAGCCTTGCTCGACGGCGCGCTCGGCCAGCCTGCACGCGTAGCGCAGGCGGGCGTCGGGCGCGTCCGCGGAGAGGACG
Organism: Peristeroidobacter agariperforans; assembly: GCF_004138335.1. GTDB lineage: Bacteria > Pseudomonadota > Gammaproteobacteria > Steroidobacterales > Steroidobacteraceae > Steroidobacter > Steroidobacter agariperforans. The sequence continues at coordinate 2,652,853 of NZ_RYFW01000001.1, forward strand.
TAGAAGTCCACTCGACTCATGGCAGGTCGATTACTTCTTGTTGATGAGGTAATCGACCAGCAGCGGCACCGGGCGGCCCGTGCTGCCTTTGTTCGCGCCGGCTTGATACGCCGTGCCGGCGATGTCGAGGTGCGCCCAACGCAGGCCGTCGGTGAACTTCGCGAGGAAACAAGCCGCGGTGATGGCGCCGCCTTCGCGGCCGGCGACGTTGGCGAAGTCCGCGAAGTTGCTCTTCAACTGCTCGCCATACTCCTCGCCGATCGGCATGTGCCACGCGCGATCGTCCGCGCGATCGCCGGCAGCCTTCAGTTCGGCCGCGAGCTCGTCATCGTTGCTGAACAGGCCGGAGAGATGGTTGCCCAGCGCGATCACGCAGGCGCCCGTGAGCGTCGCGAGATCGATGACCACCTCGGGCTTGAAGCGGCGCGAGTAGGTGATGGCATCGCATAGGATCAGGCGGCCTTCGGCGTCGGTGTTGAGCACTTCGATGGTCTGGCCCGACATGCTCTTCACGATGTCGCCCGGCTTGGTGGCGCGACCGCTCGGCATGTTCTCGCAAGCCGGCACGACGCCGATCACGTTGATCGGCAATTCCAGCTCGGCCACGGCTTTCATCGTGCCGAACACGCTCGCGCCGCCGCTCATATCGAACTTCATTTCATCCATCGCGGCGGGCGGCTTCAAGGAAATACCGCCGGTGTCGAACGTGACCGCCTTGCCTACCAGCACCACCGGAGCCTGGCTGCGCTCCGCGCCGTAGTACTCGAACACGATGAATGCGGCGGGCTCTTCGGAGCCATTGGTCACCGACAGGAACGAGCCCATGCCGAGCCGTTTGCACTCGGCCTCGTTCAGCACGCGCACGTTGAGCTTCTTGTGATCCTTGGCGAGGTTCTTGGCCGCACGGGCGAGATAGCTCGGAGTGCAAACATTGGCGGGCTGGTTCGCCAGATCGCGCATGAAGGCCATGCCGCTGACGATCGCCTCACCATGGGCGAGGCCGCGCTCGGCCTGACCTTTATCACCGCGACTGGCGACTGCGAGGCCGAACCTGATCAGCGACGGCTTGGGGCGTTTGTTGCTCGTCTTGTGATCGGGAATGCGGTACTGGGAAGCGGCGACCGCTTCCACCGCAACGCGCGCCTGCGTGTACGCATCGGCGTCGGCGACTTCATCCAGGCCGAGATAGCTGATGGCATCGCGTGCGCCAGTCTTGGACAACAGGGCCAGCGCGCTGGCGAGCGCCTTGCGGTACTGCTTGCGCTTGAAAGCGCTGCGATTGCCCAGGCCGAGCACGATGACTCGCTCGACCGGCGCGCCGGACAGATCGGCGAGTAATACCGCGTCGCCGGTCTTGCCGCGCAGATCGCCTCGCTTCACCAGCTTGGCGATGCGGCCGCCGATGCGGGCATCGAGATCTTCGGCGGCGGCCGACAAAACGCCTTTGTCGTAGACGCCGACGATGGCGCAATCAGTGCGCTGACGGGACGCTGAGGCGGTGCTGACGAAAAATTCCATGAACCTTCCTCGCAAGGGGCGCGAAAAAGACGGTAGTCTACTCCATTCCGCGCGCCTGACCGCCGCGGAAACCAACCTCTCGCTGCGGGTAAAAAGCGGAACGAGCATTGCGAACCTTGGATCGATACCTCCTGAAGGAGGTTACGGAAACCTGGCTGGCCGTGACCGGCGTACTGCTGGTCATCCTGCTGTCGAATCAGCTGGCGCGGGTGCTGTCGCAGGCGGCCGCCAACGATTTTCCACGAACTGTGGTGCTGTCGCTGATCGGCCTGACTTCGGCCGGCTATCTCACCGTGATCGTGCCCATCGGCTTTTTCCTCGCCATCATGCTGGCGCTCGGCCGCATGTATCACGAGAGCGAAATGGCGGCGATCCAGTCCTGCGGGGTCGGACCTGCCGGTTTGTACCGGCCGATCGCCTATCTCGGCTTGTTCATTACCGCTTTGCTGGTGTGGCTGTCGTTCTGGGCAATTCCCGCCGCGTCCGCGCGCGCCCAGCAGATCCGTACCGAAGCCTTGCAGGATGCGCAGTTCGGTCTGCTCGAGCCGGGTCGATTCCGCACGTTTGGCGGCGGCAACGTGGTGTTCTATGCCGAGCGCGTCGATGACAACGGCATCCTGCACAACGTGAATGTTTTCGTGGATCGGACGCAGGATCCGCAGACCGAAGGCGAGCTGGAGATCTGGGTCGCGACGCGCGCCGAGCAGCGTGGCGCCGGGCAAGCCGATCAGATGTTCGTGCTGTACGACGGTGAACATTACAAGGGAGTGCCGGGGAAAGGGGAATGGCAGATCACTCATTTCGCGGAGGGTGGTTATCCGATCCGGCTCGGTGAGATCGGCGGGCGCGCGGGCAAGGCGGGCATGAAGTCCACCAACGAATTGTTACAGTCCGGCGATCCGCGCGATCGCGCCGAGCTGCAATGGCGCATTTCGACGCCGGTGATGGCGCTCGTCCTGATGCTCATCGCCGTGCCGCTGGCTCGCTTGCGGCCGAGACAAGGTCGCTTCGGGCGTATCGGCATCGCGATCCTGGTGTATTTCATCTATTCGCAGCTGCTGGCGGCGGGGCGCGCGTGGATCGAAGGCGGTGTGCCCGAATGGGTGGGGATGTGGTGGGCCCACGGCGTCGCGGTGGCTTTGGGCCTGTGGTTGCTGTGGCGTGAGGCGCCGTTTGGCAAGAAGGTGCGAGCTGTGGCGGTGCCGGCATGACGTCCATCCTCTCCAGATATGTCATCAGGGCGATCCTCGGCAACACCGCGCTGGTCATGCTCGTGCTGCTCGCGCTGAGCGGCTTGTATCTGTTCATCACTCAGCAGGACGACATCGGCGTCGGCGCCTTCACGGTCGCGAACGCTTTCATGTACGTCGGCTTGTACCTGCCGAAATACGCGTTCGATCTGTTGCCAATCGCGGCGCTGATCGGCGCGCTGCTGGCGCTGGGTAGTCTGGCACGCACGTTGGAATTGATCGTCGTGCGCGCGGCGGGCGTCTCCACCATGCGCATCGCGATGTGGACGGCCGGCGCCGGCATCATCCTGATGATCTTCACGGCCATCGTCGGCGAGGTGATCGCGCCGCCGATGGAGCAGTACGGCCGGCAGATGAAAACTTTCGCCAAGTTCAACGACTACAGCATGGCGGGCAACAAGAGCGCCTGGGCGAAAGACGGCGACATGATGATCTCGGTCCGCCAGCAGGCGGCGGGCAACCGGTACGGCGGCGTGTATGTGTTCAAGTTCGATGGGCAGCGCCGGTTGCGCAGCGTCGGGCATGCTAACAATGCGAGCATCGACGAGAACAATCTGTGGCAGCTCGAGAACTACGTCGAATCGCGCATCGACGATGAGCGAGTGGTGACCAGCAAAGAACCGGAGACGCGGCTGCAGACACGACTATCACCGGAGTTTCTCGGCCTGGCGGTGCTGGATGCGGATTCGCTGACTGGGCGGGGCTTGTTCAGCTACATCCAGCATCTGCGGGCGAATGGCCTCGATTCGCGCACGTATGAGGTTGCCTTCTGGGCGCGCATCGCAAGGACGGTTGCGGTTGCGATCATCGTGGTGCTGGCCGTGCCGTTCGCGTTCGGGCCGATGCGCGCGACGGGCACCGGCGCGCGCACGGTCGTCGGCATCATGATCGGTGTGGTGTTCTTCCTGATGGCGAAGATGCTGGAAAGCGGTGGGGAAGTGTTCAACATGCCACCCATCATGATTGCCTGGCTGCCGACCGTGCTGCTGACCCTCGTTACCTTCTTCGCTATCTCACGCGTTCGTTAAAGCATGACCGATTCCGTTCCCACCGAGCGCCTGCCCAGCGCCGGCGTGCTGCGCCGGCTGGGCGCGATGTTTTATGACCTGCTGCTGGTGGTGGCGGTGCTGATAGTGCTTACGTCACTGATGTTGCCGCTGACCGGAGGTGAGGCTGTCACAGTCGGACCTTACAGCAAGTGGAAGCATGGCTTTCAGTTGCTCGAGTTGGTGGTCATCATCATCTATTTCGGAGTGCCCTGGACGCGCAGTGGCCAGACGCTGGGCATGCAAGCGTGGCGTCTGCGAGTCGAGCGCGAGGACGGCGCTCGGTTGGGCTGGGCCGATGTGCTCAAGCGCCTCGCCGCAGCGACGGTGTCGCTGGTGCTGGCATTCGCGGGCTATTGGTGGATCTGGATCGATCGCGACAAGCTGGCCTGGCACGATCGGTGGACCCGGACGCGGGTCGTGGTGCTGCCGAAGAATCGGAGCTAAGAGGGGCGGTGGTTCGCGACGGCCACGGCGGGGGAGGTCCTCCGGGCACCGTGCTCCCCGTCACTCGCGCTTCGCGCGGATGGACAGCGGCCCCGGACCGGGGCCGCTGTGGTGTCATCGTTATTTCTTGATCAGCTCATCGAGCGGCTTGAAGATCGCGTCGTACTTGTACGCCGGGATCTCATAAACCCAACCGTTGACCTGCGCGTTGGCCTTGGCCGCTTCCTCTTCGACGTTGCGCGCAGCTGGCTTGGCGGCTTCAGCAGGTTTGTCCGTAGCGGGTGGCGTGCCTTCGCCTTCTTTATTGGCAGCGTCATTGGCAGCGTCGGCTGCCGGCGCATCTTTCTTTTCCGTGTCCGCGGTCGCGACCTTGAATTTGTCGGCGAGCGCAGCGTCGAAAGACGTCTTCAGGGCGACGTAATGTTTGTCGTCCTTCTTCCAGCCGGTCAGTTCCGCGACCAAGCCGTCGAAGGTCTTGATCGTCGCGCGAGCGCTCGGCGCGTCAGGCACTTCGCTGGCGGGCTTCACATCGCTCAACGTCAAGCCGGCGAGGGCGGTGGCGAAGTTATCCGCAGCTGAGGGCGAGCTCAGCTCTTTGCCCTTCGGCAAACCTTCGACCGTGAAGTCCGCATCGGCGCGGGTCTTCTTCGTGGCAGAGTAAGGCTTGCTCTTCTCGACGGTCACCTCGGCCGACTGCACGCGATCGGCAGAAACATCGATGACTTCCTTGCGCAGCCATTGATCGGCCGACGAGGACGTGTCGATGCTCTTGTTGATCAGCCAGCTCTTCGGCTCGCCAGCGCGACGCACGTACTGGGACTGCGCGCCTTGCGCTTGTTTGCCGACGATCAGCTTGATCGGCTGCTTCGGCCCATCGATCTCGATCTGCACGCCGCCGGCGGCGGCATCGCTCACATCTTCGACGCCGAGTGCCTTGTAGCTCTCCGGATTGGAAGTTTTCTCTTCCAGCACCTTGGCGTCGGCGAGACCGGTAACCAGCTTGCGCAGCTTGGCTTCGTCGGCCGGATAGTTGTGACGCTCGGCAACGGTCCAACCGTTGTCACCGCGCTTCACTTCCAGCGCCGGCGCGCCGCCGGCTTTGACGATGCGCACAGCAGTGACCGACGCCAGCTCCGATTTGAGATCCGGATACAGGGCCGCGGATTCGGTCGCCGGAGGCGACGTCTGTCGACCCGCGAGCCATAGGCCCGCGAGCACGGCGATCACTGCAACGATGGCGAGGACGGAAAGTTTTCGCGAAGTCATGAGCTAACCTCAGTCACTCTCAACCCGTGTGGGCGGCGGCGCGGCCGGCGCGGAGCCGGCGGCGACGGGTGATTTCCAGGAAGATCGCGCCGAGCGCGAGCAGCAGCGGCACCAACGCGATGTTGATGGCCTTCAGCCGGGTGCCGAGCGCTTCGATTTCGACATCGAGGCTGCGGCGGGTGTCGCGCAGTTCCTTACGAATGCGCACGCGCTCTTGCTGGAAGCGTTCGAGCTCGGCCTCCTGTTCGGGCGAGAGCGACAACGTCGCTTGATTGCCACCGCGGCCGGCCTCGAGCGCCGTCAGTTTCTGCTCGGTGTCTTTCAGCTCCTGATCCAGCTCCTTCTCCTTGGCGCGCAACTGATCGCTCGCCTGGCGGCGCAGTTCGTCGACCTTGGTGAACGGACGGAAGAAGCTCTGGCGGCCGCGCACGCTGATCAAGTCGGCACTGCCGGCGAGATTGTCGACGGAGTTTGCGAGGAAGTCGCCGTTGTTCGCCCAAGCGACGGCGAAGCGCTGACCGAACACGTTTTGCGTCCGAACCCACAGCGGGTCCGCGAGCATGTCGGTGTCGGCTACCAGGATGATGTTGGCATCTTCCTTCGACTCCATGAGATGCGCGCCAGCGGCGCCTTCGGCGCCAGGCTTGCCGTTCGGGAACGCGGACTTCACCTTGCCGTGAATGCGCGCGGCAATGGTGTAACGCTCGCCCGATGCCTTGAATCCATCGAGCAACGAATCGCTGTCAGGCAGGAACATCAGTTTCGCCGCCGGCAGCAGCGCAGCGTTGGTGCTCGACTGAATCAACGGCTCGAACTCGATCGTCGCGCCTTCTTTCTTCGACAGCGCGCCGGCGGTCATCACGTTGATCGTGTCGAGCGCCGAGACCGTCACGTCTTTCGGGTTCATGCTCTCGCGGTTCAAACCAATGATGGCGATGTGCTGCGAAGGCGGCTGGCCTTGCTGCAGCGACACCGTCAGGCCGAGCTCGCGATCGCCGACGATCTGGCCGGTATCGAACTTCACGCCCCACGCATCGAGCAGCGGACCGAGCGTCGATGAGCGATTGCCCATCGGCGGCATGCCCGGCTGCGCGCCGGCGGTATCGTTCTCCGACTGTGGATCCATGAAGCTGATGAGCTTGCCGCCGCGCATGACGAACTGATCGATCGAGTACTGGGCCTGCGGGCTCAGCTCCTTCGGGTGCACGAGCATCAGCACGCCGATGTCGGCAGGAATGTCATTGCCATCGGGCTGCAGCGTGCGCACTTCGAGTGTCTCTCGCAGTTGCTGGATGCTGGCCCAGCCCGGCGCCATCTGACCGCTCATCTGATCGAAGCGGGCGTCCACCGGCAGGCTCGAAATCAAGCCGATGTTGGCGCGCTTGGCGTTGCTCAAGCGATAGATGAGGCTGGCGATGTCGTACTCCAGGAACTCCTCCTTGTCCGGCTGGAACAGGCCGATGATCTCGCGACCGTCGGTCGAGTTGGTGCCGGCGAGGCCGAAGTACATCGGTTCGCCGCCCGGCGTAGCGGACACGGGCGACAGGCCGAACTCGGTGGCGCGATCCTCGTCCTCGGAGAACGGCTCCGGATCGATCACCGAGAGGCGCAGCTTGCCCTTGGAGCGTTGAGACATTTCTTCGAGCAGCTCGCGGACGCGCTGAGCGTAGGCGCGCAGCTGCGGCTGCTGCTCGCTCGCATCCTGCGAGAAGAAGAAATAAAGATTCACCGGCTCGCTGAGCGAGCTGACGATGTTCTCGGTGCCGGGCGCGAGCGAGTAGAGCTTGCTCTCGGTCAGGTCGAGCCGCGCGCCGCGGAAGACGAAAGTGATCAGGATCGTGGCGCCGATGAACAACAAGGCGAGCGCCACGAGCGCGGTTGCGCCATAGGTCTTGCGTGTTTTTGCAGTCATGTCAGTCGGCCTTCTTCATGTCGAGGACGATGGTGGTGGCGGCGAGCCAGACACCGATCACGGTCCCGAAATACAACAGGTCGCGCAGGTCGATCACGCCTTTGGAGATCGCTTCGAAGTGGGTGTAGAACGACAGCGACGCCAGCGCGTCCACCAGCACTCGCGGCGCCCAGCCGGACACCAGGTCGAGCACGATGGGATAGCCCGAGAGCAGGAAGCCGAAGCAGATGACCACGGTGAAGATGAACGCGATCACCTGATTGCGGGTCGCCGCCGACATGCAGGCGCCGATCGCGAGGAAGCCGCCTGCCATCAACCAGCTGCCGATATAACCAGCGAGGACCGCGCCGTTGTCCGGATTGCCGAGATAGTTCACGGTGATCCACATCGGGAAGGTCAGCGCCAGCGCGACGCCGGCGAAGGCCCAGGCGGCGAGGTATTTGCCGATGACGGCCTGCCAGGTCGTGACCGGCAAGGTCATCAGCAGCTCGATGCTGCCGGACTTGCGCTCCTCGGCCCACAGGCGCATCGAGATCGCGGACATCAGGAACAGATACAACCAGGGGTGAAACGAGAAGAACGGCGCGAGATCCGCCTGGCCGCGCTCGTAGAACCTGCCGAACTGGAACGCGAAGCCCGCGGCCAGCATCAGGAAGAACACGATGAAGACCAGCGCGAGCGGCGTGGCGAAGTAGCTGCTGAACTCGCGGCGAAAGATGCCTTTGATGTTATGCATTGCTCACCTCAGGCTGCGTTCTTCTGGCCGGTCGTGATCTGACGGAACACGTCGTCGAGCCGACCGCTCGGCGCCCGGGCCGCCAGTTCCTTGGGCGTGGCGTCGGCGAGCAGCTTGCCGCCGGCGATGATGATGGCGCGGTTACACACCGCGTCGACTTCTTCGAGGATGTGCGTGGAGATCACGATGATCTTGTCTTTCGACATGTCGTTGATGAGCGTGCGCACCTGGTGCTTCTGGTTGGGATCCAGGCCGTCGGTGGGCTCATCGAGGATCAGCACCTGTGGATCGTGCAGCAGCGCCTGCGCCAGGCCGACGCGGCGTTTGAAGCCTTTCGAGAGCGTTTCGATCATCTGCTCGAGCACGCTGCCCAACTGCAGGCGGGCGATCACGTCATCGAGGCGGGTGCGGCGTCGCTCGCCGCTCAGGCGGCGGATATCCGCGATGAATTCCAGAAAAGTGCGCACCGACATCTCGCCGTAGCTCGGCGCGCCTTCGGGCAGATAGCCCATGCACGCCTTGGCGGCGAGCGGATCGTTCTCGACGTCGTGGCCGCAGACGCTGATCGCGCCCGAGGTCGGCGCCAGGAAGCCGGTGATCATTTTCATGGTGGTCGACTTGCCGGCGCCGTTCGGGCCGAGGAAGCCGAGCACTTCGCCGGGGCTGACGGTGAAGGAGATGTCATTGACGGCGGTCAGCGCGCCGTAGCGTTTGGTCAGGTTTCTGATCTCAATCATACGAGGGCCCTGTTTGAGTGGTCACAGTGGTCGTCTTCAGAGGTCGGATGGTCCATGCTCGACAATCGGCCTGCAAAAAAAATCGTCCCTTCAGACTGCGCTCCGTCCCGCCGGTTCCGAGGGCGCCGCTTCGATGGCGCCTCGAGGGCGGCCATGTTCATGTTTATGGAGCAGCGCGAGGGCGGGGATTCTTCTCCGGGCGCGGCGCTCTTTTCAAGTCGCGCCCGGCGCGAGGCCATGACGATCTCTTAATGAACGTCGTAATGAACTTGTAGCGTCCGTGCGGTCCAATTCGCCTGTGGAGGCGTTGCGTGAGCGGTTTTGGAAGTTTTTGCAACGCAAAGCTTGTGTTGCGATGCGATCTCGGGTATCTTTGGCATCGCAAAATAAATGCGATAAATGATCTGCAGCGAGACGCGCGGATCAGCCCAAGAAGGGATCGCGTTTAGAGTGCAACGAATTTGCAGGCTGCGCCTGGGACAATGGCGCGGTCGGTATCGAATCCCCCTGTTGGCCGGATCACTGTCAAAAGTATCCGGCCTCTTTTTTGCCCGCGATTTCTAGGCCTGGGCGGCTTTTTCGATCTCGGCTTTATGGGCCCGCAGCACTTTGCGGATTTCGCCCTCCGCAGGGCGCTCGGCAATCCGGGCAATCAACTCCGCGAGCTCGTGCCAGGGCTTGCCCCACTTCAGCAGGCGCACCGCGTCGGCAATGATCTTGCCCTTTAAATCCAATGGCGCCGCGGACTTAGGTGCTTCGGGTGCGGGTTTCATCGCGGCCTTTGGCGCAGCTTTGGCAGGCTGCGTGCCGGCCGGGTTGATCTTAGGGGCAGGGCGAGCCGACGGGATCTGCCGCGGCGGCACCGCTGTCGGCGCTGGCAAGTTGTCCGCGGTTCGGCTCGCGGCGGGCTCGGCGTCGAAAAGTGGAAAATCCTGTTTGACCTTGACCACCTTGAGCTGCGGCATCTCGCGGGTGGGCTCTTCAGCCGGCGTGCGGGTCCGCTGGGGTGGCGCGCGAATTACTGTCGGCGCTTCGACGGTCTGGCTGTTGCCGGTCGCCGCTTCGGCCTTGGTCGGGTCGGCGAGCGGAACGAAACGCTGAATATGCTGAATGCCGACCAGGTTCGCGAGGAACGCCATCAGCTCCAGCGACTCGGAAAATTTGCTATCGCCCATGGCCTGGCGCGTTTCGCAGTGCTGCTTCAGCTCCAGCACCTTCTGGCGGGCCACTTCGAGGACCCAGCGAGTCGGGCGGTCGTGCTTCTGCCAGGGCTGAACGCGCGCATAAGCGGCGTCACTCAACTCGACATACTGCAGATGCAGGTCGATGCTGGTGAGCCACTTATCGATCAGCTCCGTGATGCGGCGATCCGCTGGCGTCATGACGACTCCGTAGAAAGTGCGCGCATTATGCACACGGACCCTGCGGGAACGGCTCGAAAAGCCGCTGATACTGAGCGGTTCTGTGCGCTGTTACCGCTTGTCGCCAGCTGGCGGCGGTCGAGTGCATTTCCATGCGCCCCGGGCATTCGGGCGTCCGGCCCGGCACAGGCCGTGCGCGCACGGACCGGCAGGTCTCGTGCCAGGAAAGCTGACGAAGAGAGGTGGCGCTCCCACGGGGATTCGAACCCCGGTTTAGGCCTTGAGAGGGCCCCGTCCTAGGCCTCTAGACGATGGGAGCGTATTAGAAGGCTGGCACGACGTGCCGACAAGACGCGGTATTATACGGGCCGTTTTACGCGGCTCAAGTTTTTGACATCGACGGACGGTCCGCTGCTATTGAACGATAACAACTCTCCTGCCGAGATCCTCGATGAGGCGAGCGCCCCGCGCGTCGTGCCTCGCGATCAGCACACGATCTCGCGCGCCAACATCTCCTCGAACGCGTTGAAGGTCCTTTACCGGCTCAAAGAGGCTGGTTACCAGGCATTTCTCGTGGGCGGCGCCGTGCGCGACCTGTTGCTCGGCCTGCACCCGAAGGACTTCGACGTCGCTACCAACGCGCATCCCGATCAGGTGAAGCAGCTGTTCCGCAACTGCCGGTTGATCGGCCGGCGCTTTCATCTCGCGCACGTGCGCTTCGGCTACGAGATCATCGAGGTCGCGACCTTCCGCGCCGCGCACACCCCGATCGACGAGGACAACAGCGTCGATGAGGCGGGGCATCGCGTGCTCGATGAGCGCGGCCGCATCTTGCGCGACAACTTGTACGGCACGATCGAAGAAGACGTGTGGCGCCGTGATTTCACCGCCAACGCGCTCTACTACAACATCAGCGACTTCTCGATCTGGGATTACGTCGGCGGCTACGAGGATGCGAACGCACGCGTTCTGCGCCTGATCGGCGATCCTGAGACACGTTATCGCGAAGATCCCGTGCGCATGCTGCGCGCGGTTCGTTTCGCGGCGAAGCTCGGCTTCGGCATTCATATCGACACCGCGAACCCGATTCCGAAGCTCGCGTGGATGCTTGACGGCGTGCCGCCCGCACGGCTGTTCGATGAAGTGAACAAAATGTTCCTTGCGGGTTACGCGATCCGTTCTTTCGAGCTGCTCTGGGATCTGGGCCTCCTCGAACACCTGTTCCCGGATCTCGCGACGTCGATGAACGCCGATCCGAACAGCGTAGCCGCGCGCGTTCTACGGCTCGGCTTGGAAGGTACCGACGAGCGCGTGCGTGCGGACAAGTCAGTCACGCCGACGTTCCTGTTCGCGGTGCTCTTGTGGCCGCCGATTCGCCAGGCGTTCGAGAAGTTGCAGGCGGAGCAGGGCGCCGAGATTCAGGCGCTGCTTGCTGCTTGCGATCAAGTCACCGCGCGTCAGCAGTCGCGCGTCGCTGTGCCGAAACGGTTCACGTTGCCACTTCGCGAAATCGTCGGCCTGCAGCCGCGCTTTGCGCATCGTGAAGGCCGTCGGGCGTTGCGCTTGCTCGATCATCCGCGGTTCCGCGCGGCCTATGATTTCATGCTGTTGCGCGCCGCCGCCGGTGAAGTCGAACAAGAAGTGGCGCAGTGGTGGACCGACATTCAGGCGAAGTCTGCCGAAGACCGCACGGCCATGGTCGAGCAAGATGCCAGTGGCGAGTCACCCGCGGGTGGTCAGAGGCGGCGTCGGCGTCGGCGCCGTCGTCCTCGGCCGCCAGCTGCTTGAGCGCCGTCAACTCCACGGCGCCTGCATTGTGGTTCCCCGCTTATGTAGCGCTTGGCAGTAATCTCGATCAGCCTCTGGTTCAGATCGAGCGCGCGTTCACTGCGCTCGCGCAGCTGAAGCGGTGTCGTCTCATCGCGCGCTCACGCCTTTACAAAACCCTGCCGCTCGGCCCGCAGGATCAACCTGAATTCATCAACGCCGCGGCCGGCTTGCTCACGATGCTGACGCCGCGCGAGCTGCTGGTGGAATTAAAAAGATTGGAGCGCGAGCTGGGACGCACGCAGCCCATCGTGCGCTGGGGGCCGCGAGTGATCGATCTCGACTTGCTGGTGCACGCCGACGCGCAGATTTCGGAAAACGATCTCACGGTGCCTCATCGTGGTCTGCCTGAGCGCAATTTCGTCCTGTATCCTTTGCGCGATCTCGCCCCCGAGCTGCTCGTTCCCGGCCATGGCCGCGTGAGTCAGCTCGCGGCACGCGTCGGAGGCGCCGGATTGGCGCCGCTCACCGGCGCTCCCGGCGTCCCTTGAACAATTCAGCGGTGGACATGACCGAGAAGCCTCTCATTCCAGCGCCGCATCGTCTGATCGTGGTCGAAGGACCGATCGGCGTCGGCAAGACCACTCTCGCCCGGCGGCTCGCGCGCAGCTTCGGCAGCGAGCTGATCCTCGAGCAGGCCGACGAGAATCCGTTCCTGGAACGCTTCTATAAGAACCCGCGCTCGGCGGCGCTGCAGACGCAGTTGTTCTTTCTGTTCCAGCGCACGCGCCAGCTCGAGGACATCCGCCAGCACGACTTGTTCGATACGGTGCGGGTCGCCGACTACCTGCTGGACAAAGACAAGCTGTTCGCGCAACTGACCTTGGATGAGGAGGAGTTCGCGTTGTACGAGCAGGTCTACGCGCGCCTTGCGGTCGATGCGCCGGTGCCGGATCTGGTGATTTATCTGCAGGCGCCCGTCGATATCCTGCGCGAGCGTATCGAACGGCGGGGCATCAAGTACGAGCAGAACATCGAGAAGAATTACCTGGAGCGGCTGCAGGAAACGTACGCCCGGTTCTTCCATGCTTATGACGCCTCGCCGCTGTTGATCGTGAACGCCGCGCAGGCGGATTTCGTCAACAACGATCACGACTATGGGCAGCTGCTGGACCAGGTCATCCGCACCCGGCGCGGGCGGCACTATTACAACCCGTTGAAGAGCGCCGTCTAAGCCTGCCTATCCCCTTGATAAGGCTGTCATCCGCCCCAGTTTGACTGTCGGGGCGAGCCTGGGCATTCTTCCCGCCCCGCCGTAGCTCACCGCCATGTACAAGCACCTTCAAGAGCGTTACGCGCCGCGCCCGCCGGTCAATGTCGGCACCCTCGTCAAGATGAAGGCGGACGGCGAAAAAATCGCCGCGATCACCGCTTATGACGCCAGTTTCGCAACCCTGGTGGATGACGCCGGCGTCGATGTGGTGCTGGTCGGCGACTCCCTCGGCATGGTCATTCAGGGTCATGACACGACCGTGCCCGTGACGCTGGCCGACATCGTTTATCACTGCCGCGCCGTCGCCAAAGGGCTGTATCGCCCGTTCCTGATCGCGGATATGCCCTTCATGACGTACGCGTCGAAGGAGCAGGCGCTCGATAACGCCGTGCGGCTGATGCAGGAGGGCGGCGCCAAGATGGTGAAGCTCGAAGGCGGCGCGGGTCAGGTCGAGATCGTCGAATTCCTCGCCAGCCACGACATCGCCGTCTGTGCGCACCTCGGTCTCAAGCCGCAGTCGGTTCACAAAGTCGGCGGCTTCCGCGTGCAAGGCCGTGAGAACGAGGCGGCCGAACGCATGCTTCGCGACGCGCAGGCGCTCGAAGCTGCGGGTGCAGATATCGTGCTGCTCGAGTGTATTCCGGCGGCGCTGGGCAAGCACATCACCGAACAATTGCACGTGCCGGTCATTGGCATCGGCGCAGGCCCTGACACCGACGGTCAGATCCTGGTGTTGTATGACGTGCTCGATATCACATCGGGCCGCAAACCAAAGTTCTCCAAAAATTTCCTCGCCGGGCGCGACAGCGCCATGGAAGCGGTCAAAGCCTATACGCAGGCCGTGAAGTCGAAGGAATATCCGGGCCCCGAGCACTGCTTTTAAGTAATGGCCAAGACATTAGAAGTGGTGGTGCGTCCCCACGAGTTGCGCGAGCGCGTGGCGCAATGGCGTCGCAAGGGCGAGCGCATTGCGTTCGTGCCCACGATGGGCAATCTGCACGCGGGGCACGGCAGCCTGGTCAGCAAGGCGTCCGAGCTGGCCGAGCACGTCATCGTCAGTATTTTCGTCAATCCGTTGCAGTTCGGACCGAACGAAGACTTCGCGGCTTATCCGCGCACGCCCGAAGACGATCGTGAGTTGCTGCGGTCGTTGAATGTCGAAGTGTTGTTCGCTCCCGAGGTCGATGACATCTACCCGCGCGGGCAGGAAACAACGGCGCGCGTTCATGTGCCTGGGCTCGAAGACATTCTGTGTGGCGCGTTCCGGCCCGGCCATTTCATGGGCGTGGCGACCGTCGTGACCAAGTTGCTGAATCTCGTGCAGCCCGACGTGGCGTTGTTCGGCGAGAAAGATTTCCAGCAGCTCATGATCATTCGCCGTGCGGCCATCGATCTGTGCATGCCGATCGAAATCGTCGGCGTGCCGACGGCGCGCGAAACAGACGGTCTTGCAATGAGCTCGCGCAATCGCTACTTGCTCCCGGAGCAGCGTGCGGTCGCGCCGCAGATATTCGCAGCGCTCGAACGGGCGCGTGTCGCGCTCGAGTCCGGCTCGAAAGATTACGCTGCGTTGGAACAGGCAGGAACCGAAGCGCTGCAGAAAGCGGGCTTCCGCCCGGACTACTTCGCGATTCGCGATGCCCATTCGTTGCAGATGCCGAATGGCGAGTCGAACGATCTGGTGATTGTCACGGCGGCTCGCATCGGTCGGGCGCGATTGATCGATAACGTCCGCGCGAAGCGTCCGGGCAATAACTAAGCCGCGTGCTGGGTGAGCGCCCAGCCGACATGCTCGCGCACCAGCGCTGAGGGATCGTCCCGGCGCGAGATCAAAGCAGCCACGACTTCCGGACTGGTCGGCGCATTACCCAGTGCAACGGCGATGTTTCTTATCCAGCATTCGTAGCCGATGCGCCGGATCGCGCTGCCTTCGGTGCGATCCAGAAACTCCTGCTCGGTCCACGCAAACAGCTCGACCAGTTTGGTGCCATCGAGCGCATGGCGGGGCACGAAATCCACCTCGCTCGTGAAGCGCGCGAACTTGTTCCAGGGGCAGACGAGCTGGCAGTCGTCGCAGCCATAGATGCGGTTGCCCATGGCCTTGCGGAATTGTTCGGGAATCGAGCTGCGCAGCTCGATGGTGAGATACGAGATGCAGCGAGTTGCGTCCAGTTGGAAGGGAGCGACGATGGCCTGCGTCGGGCACACATCGATACACGCGCGGCAAGTCCCGCAATGTTCGGTCTCCGGCGCGTCCACCGGTAGTGGCAGATCCGTGAGGATCTCGCCGAGGAAGAAATACGAGCCGGCGCGTCGATTGATCAGGTTGGTGTGCTTGCCGATCCAGCCGAGGCCGGCATTGCGCGCGAACGCTTTCTCGAGCACCGGGCCGCTGTCGACGAACACGCGATGGGACTGCGACGCGCTGTGCTCCTGAATCGTTTCTGCCAGCCTGGCGAGCCGACGCCGCAGCACCTTGTGATAGTCACGTCCCAGCGCATAACGCGAGACGTAGCCGAGCTCGGGATTCTGGAGAATTTCGTCCGGGTCCCGCGCAGGCGTAGGTAAATAATCCATACGCACCGAGATCACGCGCAGCGTGCCGGGCACGAGCTCATGGGGGCGGGCGCGCCGACGGCCGTGGCGCTCCATATATTCCATGGCGCCATGGCGGCCTTGCTCCAGCCAGGTCATCAGGCGCGCTTCATCTTCGGGCAGTTCGATGCCCGTGATACCGACCTGCTGGAAGCCCAGCTCGCGACTCCACTGTCGGATCGAGCTGGCGAGCTCGGTGTAGTCATGCGGGGCGGCGGCGGACATGGTGCGATTCTGGCAGAACGGCCGCTCGATTTTGCTAACCTTTGACGTATGAAGCCGCTGCCATTGGCCGTGCACACCGCCGCTCAAGTGCGAGCCCTCGATCGTCACGCGATCGAGGATTTGCACATTCCTTCGTACACGTTGATGACCCAAGCGGGCGAAGCGGCCGCAGTGGCGCTGCGCAGTTGCTGGCCATCGAAGCAGCGGATCGCCGTCGTGTGCGGGCCGGGCAATAACGGTGGCGATGGCTACGTGCTCGCGCGGCTGGCGCAGGCCATGCGCGTCGATGTCAGGGTGGTGTCATTGAGCGATACCGCCCAGCTGCGTAGAGATGCAAAGCGCGCTCACGATGATTTCGTCGCGGCGGGTGGTGTCGTGCAACCCTGGAGCGATGGCTGTCTCGCCCACGCCGAGGTCATCGTCGATGCCATCTTCGGGACTGGCCTGTCGCGCAGGCTCGATGCTGTCATGATCGAACGGATCAATGCCATCAACGAGTGCGGCGTACCTATCCTCTCGCTCGATATTCCCAGCGGACTGGATTCCGATACGGGTGCGGTTTGGGGCGCGGCGATCGTGGCCGAACGCACGCTGTCGTTCATCGGTTTGAAGCTGGGCTTCTATCTCGGCGAAGGGCCGAATCACACCGGCATCGTGCTATTCGACGATCTCGATCTGCCGGCGGGCGCGGCCGATTTCGTGCCGCCGTCAGCATTGCGAATTGATGAAGACTTCGTCGCGCAGTTGCTGCCGCGGCGGCGTCGCACGGCTCACAAAGGTCAGCAGGGAAGTGTGCTGGTCATCGGCGGCGGCTTAGGAATGGCGGGCGCCGCGCGCATGGCGGGCGAGGCGGCCTTGCGAGCAGGTGCCGGACTGGTGACGGTCGCAACCTGGCCCGAGAATGTCGCATCGATTACCGCCAGCCGTCCGGAGCTGATGTGTCGTGGCGTCGAAGGTGCGAGTGAGCTGGCAGCGATGATCGAGCGCGCCGACGTGCTTGCGATCGGTCCGGGCCTGGGGCAGAGCGACTGGGGCCGGGCACTGCTCGATATCACCTTGGAAAGTGACAAACCCACCGTGATCGATGCCGATGCGCTCAATCTGCTGGCGCATGCGCCTTGCTCCAACTCGAATTGGATTCTCACGCCGCATCCGGGCGAGGCCGGGCGTCTGCTGGGCATCAGCACCGCGGACGTACAACGCAATCGTTTGCAGTCCGCCCGCGAGATTGCGAAGAAGTTCGATGGCACCGTCGTATTGAAAGGTGCAGGCACGCTGGTCGTGACTGGCGACTCGCTGCCCTACATCTGCGACCAGGGCAATCCCGGCATGGCGTCTCCGGGCATGGGTGATGTGCTCACGGGCGTCATCGCAGGCATCGCCGCGCAGACCGCCGACCTTCCCGGTGCGGCTCGCGCGGGTGTTCTAGTGCACGCGATGGCAGGCGATATGGCTGCCCGGCGCGGCGAGCGCGGACTTTTGGCTACGGACCTATTTGGATATCTGCCCACGTGCGTGAACCCGGCACAGAGATTCTGAACGTCGGCTCGGCCGAGCGGATGCAGGTGTTGGGTCGGGCGATTGCGGCAGCGGTCGACGTCACCGACGACACCTTCACCATCGCGCTCGAAGGTGAGCTTGGCGCCGGCAAGACCACGCTGGTCGGCGGCATTCTGCGCTCGTACGGCGTGGCCGGGCCCGTGCGCAGTCCGACTTACACCTTGATCGAGCCTTACGAGACCCCGGGCCGCTCGATCTATCACCTCGATCTGTACCGCCTGAACGATCCCGATGAAGTCGAGCCGCTCGGCATTCGCGATCTGCTGACGGGATCGGCGCTGCTGCTCATCGAATGGCCGTCGCGGGCCGCCGGCGCGATTCCCGCCGCCGACCTGTGGATCGACATCGCCTATCCCCCGGCGGGAACCGAGGGAAGACAGGTCAGGATAACCCCGCATTCCCTGAATGGCGCTAGCGCCGTGCGTCACATCGTTGCAGCAATACCGGAATTGCGTCTGCTATCTTCATAATTTCGTTGAAAACTTGCACACCGGCGCGGTAGATTACCGGCCATATGCGAGGATCGCGGCGAACTCCATTCCTTTCTGTGCTGGCAGCGTGCCTGGGCCTGGCCCTGGCCGCCGTTGGCGCGTCTGCCGCCAAGCCCGTCACCGTCAAGGACGTGCGCCTTTGGGCGGGGCCGGACGGCACGCGGCTGGTCTTCGACTTGAGCGATCCCGCCGAACACAATGTGCTGACCCTCGACAACCCTGATCGCGTGGTCGTCGACATTCCCGCCGCAACGCTAGAGAGCGAGCGCCTGCTGCCCGAAGGGCAAGGTTTCGTAAAGCAGCTGCGCGCGGCGGTCCAGCCCAACGGCGATCTGCGCGTGGTCATCGATCTCACCGGTCCGGCGCAGCCCAATACGTTCACGATCGGGCCTCAGCAGTCCTACGGTCACCGACTCGTGCTCGATCTCACGCCCGGGAAGGGCACGGTTGCAGCGGCACCCTCGCAGCCCTCTGTCGTCAAGGCCGCGGCCGATGCTCATGGTCGGGACATCATCATCGCCATCGATGCTGGTCACGGCGGCGTCGATCCCGGTTCGATCGGCAAGCGCGGGACCTACGAGAAGCATGTGACGCTCGCGATCGCGAAGCGCTTGAAGGATCGCATCGATCGCGAGCCCGGCATGCGCGCGATACTGACTCGCGACAACGACACGTTCGTCGAGCATCGCGAGCGCATCGCTCGCGCCCGCCGTCAGCAGGCGGACATGTTCGTATCCGTACACGCGGACTCGTACACGAACCGATCGGTCGCCGGCTCGTCGGTCTATGTGCTGTCCGCTCGCGGTGCGAGCGATGAGTCGGCACGTTGGCTCGCCGATCGCGAAAACGCGGCCGATCTGATCGGTGGCGTGAAGCTGGACGACAAGGACAGTGTGCTGGCCTCGGTGCTGCTCGATCTGTCGCAAGGCGCCAGCATGAGCGCCAGTGTCGATGCGGCCGAGCTGGTCATGCAGGAGCTTTACAAGATCGGCAACATCACCAACCGCGGCGTCAAGCACGCCGGCTTCCTGGTGCTGAAGTCGCCGGATATTCCGTCGATGCTCGTGGAGACTGCCTTCATCTCCAATCCCACCGAAGAGGCGCGTCTGCTCGATCCCAAGCACCAACAGCGGCTGGCCGAGGCGATCCATCAAGGCGTGCGGGAATACTTCTATACCAATCCCCCGCCGGGCACGCTGGTCGCGGATCTGCGCGCGAAGCAGTCCGGCGCGACGGTGATCGCGAGCACCGCTGACGGCGAAAGTGCTGGCAGCACAGCGCATTAGCGGTTCGCGGTTCGCGGTTCGCGGTTGGCGGTTAGTGAAGACGCGCGCTTTCGCGCGATAATCTTCCGCGGCTCGCCGAGCCGCCTCTTGGCCAACCGCCAACCGCTAACCGCTAACCGCTAACCGCTAACCGCTTCTCCATGCCGATCCGTGTCCTGCCCGAGCAACTCATCCACCAGATCGCCGCCGGCGAGGTGATCGAACGGCCCGCCTCGGTGCTCAAGGAGTTGATCGAGAACAGTCTCGATGCCGGCGCCAAACGGGTGGATATCGAGATCGAGGAGGGTGGGGCAAAGTTGTGCCGCGTCCGGGACGACGGCTGCGGCATCGAGCGTGAGGAACTGGCGCTCGCCCTGTCGCGACATGCGACCAGCAAGATTGCCAGCATCGACGATCTCGAACGGGTCGGCACGCTGGGCTTTCGTGGCGAAGCGCTGCCCAGTATCGCGTCGGTGTCGCGCACGAAGATCACCTCGCGCAGTGCGAATCACTCCGTCGGTTACAGCGTCAGTTCCGACAACGGCCTGCTGAGCGAGCTGGAGCCGGCGCCGCATTCGATCGGCACGACTGTCGAAGTGCGCGATCTGTTCTTCAACGTGCCGGCACGCCGCAAGTTTCTGCGGGCGGAGCGCACCGAAACTCAGCACATCGCGCGCATGGTCGAGCGGCTTGCGCTATCGAAGTTCGAGACGGCGTTTTCGTTGTCTGCGGCCCGTAAATCGTTGGGCGATTTCCCGGCGGCGAGGTCGCAACTCGAGCGCGAGCGTCGCGTGGCGCAGATCGTCGGCGACGAGTTCATGGCGAACGCCATGTATGTCGAGCACGAGTCGTCCGGCTGCAAGCTCACCGGCTGGCTGTGTCAGCCGACTTACGCCAGAGCGCAGCCCGACCTGCAACATTTCTATTTGAACGGCCGCATGCTGCGCGATCGTTTGATCAGCAGCGCCATTCGGCTCGGTTACCGGGATGTGATGTTTCATGGCCGGCATCCGGCCTTCGTGCTGTTCATGGAGATCGATCCGCGACAGGTCGATGTGAACGCGCACCCGGCGAAGCTGGAAGTGCGCTTCCGCGACGGTCGGCACATTCATAACTTCCTGTTCAAGACGGTCGAGCGAGTGTTGCGGGAAACGTATGCGGGCGCGGCCAGCGCTGCGCCTCCGCCGACCGATGCGAATCACCTCGTGCCGACGAGCGAGGCCGTGTCGATGTGGCCGATGCGTGGCCCGAATCAAGCGACGCTTGGCCTGCGCGTGTCCGAGCCCCCGCCGCCAGCCTATTTTCGCCAGCCGTCGGCGGCGTATCCCTCGCCGCCTGCATTCGAAAGAACGAGTGCCGCACCCGCGGCGATGGGCGCCGTCGACATGGAAATGCCGGCGGTCGAATCGCATCCCGAAACACCGCCGCTCGGATTTGCGCTCGCGCAGTTGCACGGCATCTACATTCTTTCGCAAGCGCCCGATGGTTTGATCCTGGTGGACATGCACGCCGCTCACGAACGCACGACGTACGAGCGCATGAAAGCGGCGCTCGCAAACGGCGGCGTGGCAAGCCAGCCCCTGCTCGTGCCGTTGTCTGTTTCAGTCGCGGCTTCGGAAGCGGATGTATTGGAAGAACATGCGCCGGCGTTGAATCGGCTCGGCCTCGATGTCATGCGCTCCGGTCCCACGAGCGTGCAGATCCGTGCGGTGCCGGCGTTCCTTGCACAGAAAGATCTGGATGAGTTGTTGCGACGGATCAGTGCGGACTTGTCTGCCGATGGTTCGACGCGCGGCATCGAAGAGGCGATCAACGAAGTGCTGGGCACGGTCGCTTGTCATGGCGCCGTGCGCGCGCATCGCAATCTCACCGTGCCCGAAATGAATGCATTGTTGCGCGAGATGGAACGCACCGTGCGCAGCGATCAATGCAATCATGGCCGTCCGACCTGGACGTATGTGAGCCTGGGTGACCTGGATCGAATGTTTCTTCGAGGACGATGAGCGCGACCCCGCAAGCCACTCCGATTCCGCTCATCATGGGCCCGACCGGCGCGGGCAAGACCGATCTGGCGCTGCGTCTCGCCGCCCGCTATCCGATCGAGATCGTCAGCGTCGATTCGGCGCTGGTCTATCGCGGCATGGACATCGGTACGGGCAAGCCCTCGCGCGAGGAATTGGAACGTTTCCCGCATCACCTGGTCGATATCCTCGATCCGTCGCAGCCGTATTCGGCGGGACAGTTCGTACGTGACGCACTGCATGCAATTGGAGACATCCGCAAGCGAGGCAACTTGCCGGTGCTGGTAGGCGGCACGATGTTGTATTTCCGTGCGCTTCGTCGCGGCCTCGCAGAAATGCCGCAAGCCGATCCCGGCGTACGACAGCAAATTGACGCCGAAGCCGCGCGCTCTGGCTGGCCAGCGCTACACGCGCAGCTTGCAGCGCTGGATCCAACGACCGCACAGCGAATCCAACCGAACGATGGACAACGAATACAACGGGCGCTCGAAGTCCACCGGCTGACCGGGAAAACGCTAAGCGAGCTGCACGCACAGACCCGGCCGGCCGATCCCACGATGAAGTTCGCTGCATTCGCCTGGGCGCCGAGCGATCGCGAACGGCTTTACCAGGCGATCGAGCGGCGCTTCGAACGCATGATGCAGGCGGGCTTCCTGGATGAGGTGAGACGGCTGCAACAGCGCGGCGACCTGCACGCCGACTTGCCCGCGATCCGGTCCGTCGGTTATCGGCAACTCTGGGAACATTTGTGCGGCAGGGAGGCTTTACCTGCTTCGGTGCAGCGCGCGATTTTCGCGACTCGACAGCTGGCGCGGCGACAATTGATCTGGTTACGGGCCGAAGATGATATGCAATGGTGTGATGCCCTTGATTCCACCGCAGCCGACCCGATAGAGAATGCCGTCGCTACATTTGTTCGTGGCATGGTGTGATGAAACCTGCTTGAGTGTGATGAGCGTTGTGGGCGGGCACAGCGGTTCACTCATGACACTGATGCAGCTGCGTATTGAATCAAAGGCAGCTTCGACGGGAACATCGCTGTGCTAAACTGCGGCATCGCAGCGGTTACCGGATGGTGCCCGTAGGCTGTCGCTCAGCTGCAGGGAAGCGGCATTAGTCGGCAAAGCTCAACCAAAGAATTCGAAGGCATAACAAGGAGATAAATGATGGCCAGAGGGCAATCATTACAGGATCCGTTCCTGAACACATTGCGCAAGGAGCGCGTCCCGGTCTCCATTTACCTGGTGAACGGTATCAAACTACAAGGTCAGATCGACTCGTTCGATCAGTTCGTCGTCTTGCTGAAGAACAGTGTCAGCCAGATGGTCTACAAGCACGCGATTTCCACAGTCGTTCCGGCGCGGGCCATCCGCTTGCCGACGAGCGAAGAAGAAGGCGCGGAGTCAGTAGCTGCCAGCGAGTGAGACTGACCGTGGAGTTCGTTGTTGTTTGAACGTCCTCGCAGCGGCGAACGTGCGCTCCTGGTCCGTATCGGACTGGGAGGTCCCCCCGGTAAGGATGAGCTGAGTGAGTTCGAGGCGCTGGCGCGTTCGGCCGGCGCCGAAGTACTCGCCGTCATCACCGGCACTCGCAAGGTGCCGGATCCCCGGTTGTTCATTGGCAGCGGCAAAGCCGAAGAGATTCGCTCGCGAGTGCAAGAGCTCGGTGCGGACCTGGTCGTGTTCGATCACGGTCTGTCGCCCAGCCAGGAACGCAATCTCGAAGCCCTGATGCAGTGTCGAGTGCTCGATCGCACCGGACTGATCCTGGACATCTTCGCGCAACGCGCCCGCAGCTTCGAAGGCCAACTGCAGGTCGAGCTGGCGCAGCTCAAACACATCGCCACCCGACTGGTGCGAGGCTGGACCCACCTGGAGCGTCAAAAGGGTGGTATCGGTCTGCGCGGCCCTGGTGAAACCCAGCTCGAAACCGACCGCCGCTTGCTCGCGGCGCGCATTCGCACGCTCAACTCACGTCTGGACAAGGTGCTTACGCAGCGTGCGACCACGCGTCGCGAACGCAAGCGGGCGGAAATACCGACCGTTGCCCTGGTGGGTTACACCAACGCGGGCAAGTCCACTCTATTTAATAGGCTGACGGGGGCGGGCGCCTACGCAGCCGATCAATTGTTCGCGACGCTCGATCCGACGGTGCGTCGGTTGGAGCTGCCGGATGCGCGTTTCGCGTTGCTCGCCGATACCGTCGGTTTCGTTCGCGACCTGCCGCACGAACTGGTGGCGGCATTCCGTTCGACGTTGCAGGAGGCGCGCGAGTCGACGCTGCTGCTTCACGTCATCGACGCCGCCGATCCCAATCGCAGCGAGCGCATTGCCCAGGTCAACCAGGTGTTGAGCGAAGTTGGTGCAGGCGACCTGCCGCAGATTGAGGTCTTCAACAAAGCTGACCTGATCGGTGAGACCGTGCATGTGGAGCGGGGCGAGAACGGCGGGGCCCGTCGGGTCTGGCTGTCGGCCCAGACCGGCGACGGCACCCAATTGCTGATCGATGCCATCGGCGAATTCCTGGGACCGGAACTGGTGCACCGGCATGTCGTGCTCAAACCTGAGGAGGGGCGAGCGCGTGCGCGCTTCTTTGCGGCTGGGGCCGTGCTGGCCGAACAGGCCTTGCCCAGTGGTGCGGTGGACCTCGAAGTGTCCATGCCCCGGCGGGCGTTCGAGCACCTGTGCCGCTCCGAAGGGTTGCCGGAAGCTCTGGCGGAGGGTTAAAAGCTTGTAACCTTCGGGGGCGATTCCTAAAATCGCTCGTTTCGGGTTCGGCCAGCGCAACTCGCCGGTGCGACTTCCAAGACCTCCCATAAATCCTTAGTTCTCAGACACAAAGTCATCCAAAACCATGGCGTGGAACGAACCCGGCGGTAACTCCGGTGGCAAGCGCAATCCCTGGGGCGGCGGCAATAAGCCCGAGCAGGGACCGCCCGATCTGGACGAAGTCCTGCGCAACCTGCAGCGCCGCCTGGCCGGCCTGTTCGGCGGCGGCAGTGGCGGCAATCGCACCTTAGGCGGCGCGGGCCCGGGCCGAGGTTTCGGCATCGGCACGATCGTGCTGGTGCTGGCGGCCATTTGGGCCTTCAGCGGCCTGTACACGGTCGACGCTGCCGAACGCGGTGTCATCCTGCGTTTCGGCAAGCACGTCGCGACCACCATGCCCGGCCTGCGCTGGCACCTGCCCTGGCCGATCGAGACCAAGCAGATCGTCAATATCCAAACCATCGAGAGCTTCAGCGAGCAGACCCGCATGCTGACCTCGGACGAAAACATGGTGGATATCAACATGGAAGTGCAGTTCCGCCGGGCGAGCCCGCTGGACTATGCCTTCAACGTCAACGACCCTGAGCAGACGCTGAAGGAAGTCAGCGAAAGCGCGATCCGCGAGATCATCGGCCGCAGCAAGCTGGATGGCGTGCTCGAGAGCGGTCGTCAGGAAATCGTGGCCCGCACCAAGGAGCTGATCCAGCGCACGCTGGATGCTTACAAAGTCGGCCTGGAAATCACCGCGGTGAACCTGCAGGACGTGAAGGTGCCGAACGAAGTGGCACCCGCCCAGCAGGATGCGATCAAAGCGCGTGAAGACCGCGACCGCCTATCGCTGGCTGCGCAGGCTTATTCGAACGACTTGATTCCACGTGCTCGCGGCGCCGCCGTGCGAGCGGTGCAGGAAGCGCAAGCGTATCGCGCGCAAAAAATCTCGAAGGCCGAAGGTGAGGCCGAGCGCTTCACCGCGCTGCTGACCGAGTACGAGCGTGCTCCGGCCGTGACCCGCGAGCGCCTGTATCTTGAAACAGTCGAGAACGTACTCGCTTCCAGCAAGAAGGTGGTGCTCGATACTCAGGGTGGCGCCGGCAACCTGGTCTATCTGCCCATCGACAAGCTGCTCGAACAGAACCGTCGCGCACCCCGCGTGACCACGACCGAACCCAGCATGACTGTGGAAAGCACCGACTCCAGTGACGCCACCAGCGTCTCCGGCGATCGCCGTACGCGAGGGACCCGCTAATGGCCGGCCGCGGATTTCTGATTCTGATTCTGGCGGCAGTGGTGGCCTTCGTGGTTGCCATGTCGACCTTCACCGTGCGCGAGACGGAACTGGCGATCAAGTTCCGCTTCGGCGAGATCGTGCGCGCCGACTACGCGCCGGGCCTGCATTTCATGGTCCCGATGGTCAACAACATCCGCAAGTTCGAGCGTCGCATCGACACCAAGAACTATCCGTCGGAGCAGTTCCTGACCAGCGAAGGCAAGATCCTGCGCATCGACTTCTATATCAAGTGGCGCATCGCCGACGTCTCGACTTACTACCAGGCGACTTCGGGCGGCGACCGGGAAATCGCTGCGGGCCGTCTGGGCAGCATCGTGAAGGACGGCATCAAGGGCGTGATCGCCCGTCGCACCATTCAACAAGTCGTGGCGGCCGAGCGCGCCGAGTTCACCGGCGAAATCCTCAAGCTGGCCGAAGAGAGCACCAAGGGGCTCGGTCTGCAGCTGGTCGACGTGCGCGTGAAGAAGATCGATCTGCCCGAGGAAGTGAGCGAATCGGTGTTCAGCCGCATGCGCCAGGACTTCGATCGCCAGGCCAAGCGCCTGCGCGCCGAAGGTGAGGAAAACGCCGAGAAGCTGCGCTCCGAAGCTGACCGTCAGCGTACCGAGATCCTTGCGGAAGCCTACCGCGAGTCGGAAATCATCAAGGGCGAAGGCGACGCGAAGTCGGCAGACATCTATGCTCGGGCCTACAATCGCAACGCCGAGTTCTATTCGTTCCACCGCAGCCTGCAGGCCTATCGGCTGGCCATCGGCACCGACAACGACGTGCTGGTGATTTCGCCGGACAGCGAGTTCTTCAAGTACTTGAATCGCTCGAACAGGCGCTGACGGCCTCGTGTACTGGTCGGACCTGTTCGCGGCGCTGGCGCTGTATCTGGTGCTGGAGGGCGTAATGCCGTTTCTCAGCCCGCAATCGGTGAAGCGCCTGATGCAGGCGCTGTCCAGTTTGCAGGACCGGCAGCTGCGATGGTTCGGTCTCGCGAGCATGAGCGCGGGCATCGCGCTGCTGTACTTCGTGCGCTCCTAGAATTCTTTCTTCATCCCGAGTCCGTAATGAGTAGCCATCGCAATGTTGTCGTCATCGGCGCCCAGTGGGGCGATGAGGGCAAGGGCAAGATCGTCGATCTGTTGACCAATCGCGTCGCCGGCGTGGTGCGTTTTCAAGGCGGCCACAACGCCGGCCATACGCTGGTGATCAACGGCCGCAAGACCATCCTGCGACTGATTCCCTCCGGCATCCTGCACGAGAACGTCACTTGCTTCATCGGCAACGGCGTGGTGCTCTCGCCCAAGGCGCTGCTGGATGAAATGGCGGAGTTGAAGGCCGCCGGCATCGACGTGCCGAAACGCCTGCGCATTTCCGAAGCGTGTCCGTTGATCCTGCCGCACCACATCGCGCTCGATAAGGCGCGTGAAGAAGCGGCCGGCGCCGCGAAGATCGGCACGACCGGGCGTGGCATCGGTCCGGCATATGAGGACAAAGTCGCTCGCCGTGCGATTCGCGTGCAGGACCTGTTCGCGCGTGAGCGTTTCGCCGCCAAGCTCGGCGAGGTGCTCGATTATCACAATTTCGTGTTGCGCAATTACTTCAAGGCGCCGGTCATCGACTTCCAGCAGACGCTCGACGAAGCGCTCGCGCTGGGCGAGCAGCTGCGGCCGATGGTTGCGGATGTCTCCGGCGAAGTGAACGCGCTGATCCGCGGCGGCAAGCGCTTGTTGTTCGAAGGCGCGCAGGCTGCGTTGCTCGACATCGATCACGGCACCTATCCGTTTGTGACTTCCAGCAACTGCATCGCCGGCCAGGCGTGCGCCGGTGTAGGCGTCGGCCCGCAACAGCTGCACTACGTGCTCGGCGTTGCCAAGGCTTATGCGACGCGCGTGGGCAGCGGCCCATTCCCGACCGAGCTCGACGATGAAGTCGGCGAGCACTTGCGAGTGAAGGGCAACGAATACGGTTCCGTAACGGGTCGTCCGCGTCGCTGCGGCTGGTTCGACGCGGCGAGCCTGCGTCGTGCGGTGGAGATCAACGGCATCTCCGGCTTGTGCATCACCAAGCTCGACGTGCTCGACGGCCTCGACACCGTGCGCGTTGCCGTCGGTTACAAAGTGAAGCGCGAGCGTCGCGACCTGTTGCCGGTCGGCGCCGAAGCATTGTCGATCTGCGCGCCGATCTACGAAGAGCACCCGGGCTGGAAGGAAAGCACCGCGGGTGTGAAGACGTTCGATGAGCTGCCCAAGAACGCGCAGTCGTATCTGCGTCGTCTCGAAGTGCTGGCGGGCGCGCCCATCTCCATCATCTCGACCGGCCCCGACCGGCTCGAGACCATCGTGTTGAAGCATCCCTTCGACTGATGCTTCTCTGGAGCGCTGGCCATGCCGGGCAGCGCTCAAATCTCTGTCAGAAAAGACTCGCGCGTAACTGGTTTACGCGCGGCTTTCGCGTGCGCGCGACACTCGGAACTCCCGATGCCATGAGGAATTGTTTCGGCACCCCGCGATCAATTCTTTGCTGAGGAGACGACAATGGCTTACAGCAATTACCGAGGTGACTGGGATCAACATCGCAACGAGCGTTCGCGCTCGCGCGATTGGGATGAAGATGATTCACGTCGCGCGCGGGAATCGATGGAGCGCGACTACTACGGCAGCGATACGGAAAGAGGCGGCTATGGCAGCAGGCGCTCGGAGCAGGAGGGAGGAGCGCGTTACAACCGCGGCTATGGCCAGGGCGATTACGATCAGGAGTATGGCCAGCGAGAATCCGGGCAGGGCGCGCGTTACGGCCAGAGCGGACGTTACAGCGAGAGCGGCTACGGACGCGGTCGTGAATATATGGGCCGCGGCCATCACGGCAATGAGACCGGCGGTTGGCAAGGTCGCGAGGAAGAGCAATGGCGTAATCGCGACGTGCACGGCCAATACGATCGCGAAGCCAATTACGGTGGGTTCAGCAGCAGCGGCACTGGCAATTATCGCGGTTACGGCGGCAGCGGCGGCAGTTATCAAGGCGGCCAGGGCCGCTGGGGCGAAGCCGGCACTCAGTACAGCCAGGGCGGCGGTGGCGGCAGTCAGGGCGATTACAACTATCGCGGCTATGAGCGCAGCCGTTACGGCCAAGGCGGTTTCCAAGGCCAGGGCGGCTACCAAGGTCGAAGCGTTTACGAAGGGCAGCGGGGCGAGGGTCAGGGACAACGTCAGCCGATGCGCAGCTACGGATCTGGGCGGCCGAGCGGCGGTCGCGCATACGGCGAGTACAGCGGTACTCCCAGCGGCTATTTCGGTGATGAGTACAGCAGCCAGGGCGAGGGAATGGACCAATATGGCTCGCAAGGTTCCCAGGGACGTCAGTGGGGCCAGCAGGAATACGGCGCGCACCGTGGGCGCGGTCCGCGTGGTTACAAACGCTCGGACGATCGTATTCGCGAAGAAGTGTGCGATTGCCTGACCGACGACGACCGTTTGGATGCGAGCAACATCGAGGTCAGCGTCAAGGATGGCGAAGTGACCTTGAGCGGTTCGACCACTTCGCGTAGCGACAAACGTTGGGCCGAGACGCTGGCCGAACGGATCTCCGGCGTGAAGGAAGTGCAGAACAGTATCCGCGTGCAGGACCAGCAACGCAGCCAGGCCGGCTCGCAATCATCCCAAAGCGCGAGCGGCAGCGGCACCACCGGTACCACCGGCCCCGCCACTGCCAGGGGCGGTGATAAGGGCCGGGAATCCAACGTTCAGCATTGACCGTGAGGGTCGGGGCGTCGCCGGCGCCCCGACCCGTCTCGTTGCGAAGGATCAACTCATGAACACAATCGCCGAGACGCCGGGCGAGCATCCGGTCACGGATATGAAACGATGCATCGAGGACTGCCTGCGCTGTTCCCGGGTTTGTTTCTCGATGGCCATGAACCATTGCCTGGAGCAGGGCGGTCCGCACGTCGAGCCGGCGCACTTCCGCTTGATGACCATCTGTTCGGATCTGTGTCGGGTGACGGCCGACGCCATGCTCGCCAACTTTATTCTTCACGCAGAACTGTGCCGCGCCTGTTCGCGCGTCTGCGAGGAATGCGCGGCCAGCTGCCGCGACCTGGACGGGATGGAGGAGTGTGTCGACGCCTGCGAACACTGCTCGAAGAGCTGTGCCGCCATGTCGCGACATTGAAGTTCGACGGGTCTGAAACTCAGCAAAAACCTTAGGCCCGAAGCGTCGACTCGTTCACACTGAGGTACTTAGCTGCACCCTAAAGTGCGTCCCTGGCACTTGAGGTTATGTAAGCCAAGCATGAGCGAATCGTCCGTTTCGGGCACCCCGGCCACGGCTGCAAAGCGTGGCGGCATCCTCTATCTCTACAAGCATCTTTGGGAACAATCGCAGGGCCGGCGTAAGCACCTGGTCGGCGCCGTCGTCCTGTTGTTGACCGCTCAATGCATCCTGCTCAGCGTGCCGTATTTCGCCGGCCGCGCCATCAACGTCCTGCAAGCGAATGGGGCGTCCGGCATCGGTCAGGCCGGTGTGTGGCTGGCGCTGGTCGTGGTCGCCACCGCGCTCAGCTGGGTGTTCCACGGCCCGGGCCGCCTGCTCGAGCGCAATGTCGCGTTGGAGATTCGCCGGCGCGTTTCCGGCGGCCTGTTGCAGCGACTGCTGTCTTTGCCGCTGTCCTGGCATGAAGCCAGTCATTCCGGCGTCACGGCCCATCGCCTGCAGCAGAGCAGCTCGGCGCTGTCATCGTTCACTCAAAGTCAGTTCATCTATCTGAGCAGCGCGGTCAGGCTGGTCGGTCCCATCGTCGCGTTGTGGCTGTTGCAGCCGTACGTCGGTCTGAGCGCAATCGTCGGCTTCGTGCTCATTTGCGTATCGGTCATCGGATTCGACCGCGCCATGATTCGTCTTGCGCATCGTGAGAACGACGCTGAGCGTCGCTACTCCGCGGCCTTGCTCGATGCGCTGGGCAACATCACCAGCGTGTTCGCGCTTCGTCAGGCGCGGGCCATCAACGATCTGATCCAGCGGCGTCTCGAAGCCATCTTCGCGCCGTTGCGTCGCTCCATCGTGTTGAACGAGGCGAAGTGGTGCACCGTCGACGTCTGCAGCAAGGTGCTCAGCTGCGGCCTGGTCGCGCTGTTTGCCTGGCTGGCCGTGCGGCACACGGACGCGAGCGTCGGTCAGAAGACCCTGATGCTCGGCAGCCTGTACATGGTGTGGGAATACGCGTCGCAGGCGGCCGGTGTGATCTCCACGTTTGCTTCCAACTTCCAGAACTTTGCGCGCCAGCACGCCGACTATGGCAGCGCCGATCCGATTCGCGATGCGACTGTCAAAACGGCTGATGCGCTCGAGCCCGAGGTGTTGCGGCCTTCATCGCCGGACTCGGAGTACTACATGGTCCGCGATGTGGTCTTCAGCCATCCCGGTGCACGCAGCGAGCGCCCGACACTCAATGGCGTGTCGCTTGCGCTTCAGCAGGGGCGCCGTTACGCGCTGATCGGCGGCAGCGGCTCGGGCAAGAGCACGTTGCTGCGTGTGCTGGCGGGTTTGTATGAGGCGGATCGCGTTGCCATCGATCGTCGCAATGGTCCGGCGATCGTAACGCCGTCGTCCGCGGCTCAGATGCTCAGAGCGAATGTGACTTTGGTGCCGCAGGATGCCGAAGTGCTGGAAGGTACGCTGGCGGAGAACCTGGCGCTTTGCTCGACGCACGCCGGCGCGCCGGCAGACGCGCAGTATTCAGGCGCGATGAACACCGCATGTGTCAGCGACTTCATCCCGGCGGATGCCAATGGCTTGAACACCGCAGTCGCAGAGCGTGGTGCGAACTGGTCGGGCGGTCAGCGTGCGCGAATCGCGCTTGCTCGCGGCATGCTCGCCGCAGCCGATAGCAATCTGGTGTTGTTCGATGAGCCCACCGCGGCCCTGGACTCCAGGACCGAGGCGCGCGTCTACGACAACATCTTCGCGGCCCTGCCGAACTCGTGCATCGTGTCGTCGATCCATCGCCTGCATCTGCTCGATCGTTTCGATGAAGTGATCGTGATGCACGAGGGGCGCGTCGTCGCGCAAGGCCCCGCGGCGTTGCTCGCCGCGACCTCGCCTGACTTCCGTCAGTTGCTGGCGATGTATCGTCAGGAAGATCGCGCGGCCCAGGCGCAGGCCGATTCAGCGGCTGCTTGATCCACCGGGCTTGGTTTTCAACCAGGCCCGTAGTACTTCGGCCACGCTCCAGGCCTGCGCCATGCAGCCACCTGGGGCGTAGGGCTCCTCAGCATCGAAGATCTCGCTGATGCTGCCGACACCGGCGTCGTAAAGGTGTCCGGGGAACGATTCCAACAATGCTCTGGCCCCGGTCGGGTCCGGATACACACGCAGATAAGCGTCGATGTAGTGGCCGATCAGCCAAGGCCACACTGTTCCCTGGTGATACGCCGCGTCTCGCTCGCGCAGGTTGCCGCGATAGTGAGATTTGTAGTCCGGATGATCCGAGCTCAGCGTCCGCAGCCCGTAAGCGGTCAGCAGCTTCTCGCGGATGACGTCGACCACTTGCTTCCAGTGGCGCTGGTACAGGACAGGATGTTGCAACGACACGGCGAAGACCTGGTTGGGTCGAATGGCGTCGTCGTTGCCGTTGGGCCCGTCGATCACGTCGTAGAGGCAGCCGCGTCGCTCGTTCCAATAGCGCTGATTGAACGAATCGCGCACTTGGGCGGCGAGGTTCTGGTATTGCTCGTGCGGCTGCCGCAGCTCGCTGGCCCATTGCGCCATCAGCTGCAGGGCGTTGTGCCACAGCGCTTGAATCTCCACCGGCTTGCCGCGACGAGGCGTCACGACCCAGCCGTCGACCTTCGCGTCCATCCACGTCAGTTGCAGACCCTCGGCCGCGGCCGAGATCAGTCCGTCCTTCGGGTCGACGTGGATGTTGAAGTGCGTGCCCTCGAGATGATGGCGGATGATGGATTGAAGCACTGGAAACAAGTTTCTCACCAGCGCGCGATCCGCCGTCGCCTCGACGTAGCGCGAGATCGCGTGGAAGTACCAAAGCGTCGCATCGACCGTGTGATACAACGCCTGCCGCTCGCCTTCGGGAAACAGATTCGGCAGCAGGCCATCCTTCACATAGTGCGAGAACGTGCTGAGAATGGCGCCCGCTTCCCGGTAGCGCCCGGTGGACAACGTGAGCCCGTCGAGGCTGATCATGGTGTCGCGACCCCAGTCGCCGAACCAGTGATAACCTGCATAGACGCTGCGCAACTCGCCGCCGGCTGCCTGCGCGAGCACGCTTTCTTCCAAGCGGCTGCCGGGAAGGACGATGAATTGATCCGCCGCCATCGCCAGCTGCTCGGCGACGGGATCGTTTCTCAGCGCCGGGGCGAGACTCAACAGATGGTGCAGGCGTTGACGTTCGGCATCGAAGACTGCCGGCGCGTCGAACTCCAGCTGTTCCCAATTGTGCACAGAAGCGACGAACACCGCCGGGTGACCGGGCCGGACGCGCGCCAGCAGATAACCCGGACTGAATGCGCTCTCGAATTCGGGATCGCCGCGATCCCGCTCGATGCGGTACACGAAGTTGGATTCGTCGCGCTCCTCGGTGACGAACGCCGTAGGGCCGGGGTGCAAGCCGAAGCGCAGGACGATGTCGGAATCGATGTGACGGACCTCGTGCCGGCCGCGGCGCACTTCGAGCGCGAAGGAGCCCGGCTCGGCGCGCGGCGATTCGTCGTGGCGTCGAAAAGAAACAAACGGCCGAACGTGCAGCTCGAGCGCCTCGCCGTGCAACAGCCGATATTGCACACACACCGTGTTCTGGTTGTGGACCATCGTGACCGACTTTTCGAACACCACGCCTTCGTGCTCGAAGGTCCACACGGCGATGCGATGGTCCAGCCGGAATTCTTTCAGGAACAAGTGCAATTCGCCTTCGAAGCGCTCGGACTCGTACTCTGCCCCGCCCAGGTGCATCTCGCGGTTGTTGATCATGACCCATTCATCGCAGCGGGAGATGAGGATGTGCCTGCCCTTCGGCGAGGCCAGATTGGGAACGAACAGGCCGTGATATTTCCGCGCCGGGATGCCGGCCAGGGTGCCGGAGGCGTAGCCGCCCAAGCCGTTCGTGACCAGCCACTCGCGGCTGCGCAGGAATGAAGGATCGCTGTCGCGGTTCCAGCTCAGTACGATCTGCCGATCGCGAATCATGCGGGTACCTCGGGATTTGTGATGCGGGGCGCCGCCACCAACAGCACGGCGCTTTGCGCCTGGATTCGCCAGGCGCCGCGTCCGTGATCGGCGACCGGCTCGAATGCGCCCATTCCGCCGTACTCGGGCGCTTCACTACTCCACAACGTTTGCCAGCCGCAGCCGCGCGGCGGCGCGAGTAGCGGTTCGGCGATCGAGCCGGGCTTCAGCTCGCCATCCAGGTTCACGATCAACAAACGATCACCGTGATCGTCATCGAACCATCGCAACACGAAGCTGTGCTCGCTCAGCGTTGCGCCGTCCATGCGGAGGTGATCCTGTCGTGAGATCACGGGGTCTCGAGCGCGCAGACGTAACAGGTCGCGGTGCAAGCTCAGCAGATGCCGATTGCGAGAGCATTCGGCCCAGTCGAGCTTGGAGTCTAGAAAAGTCCGCTCGGCGGCGGGATCCGGAATCAACGCCTGTAGCCTCGCATCCGCGTAGGCACGGAACTGGCCGACAAATTCGCGGCGGCCGGCGTGCACCTGGCACGAAAGTTTTTCAGTGTGATCGGCGAAGAACGTGAATGTGGTCGATGCGCCGAACTCCTGTCCCATGAATAACATCGGCGTCTGTGGAGCGAGCAGCGTTAGTGCGCACAGTGCACGGTAGCGCGGCGCCGCCGAGTTGGAATGAATGCGTACCCCCGTGGCGGTGTTTCCAACCTGGTCGTGATTCTGCAGAAAGATCACGCAGGCAGCCGCTTCGCGGTCGTGAAGCGGCGAGCCGCGGCTTTTTTTCTGCCACTCGTACCACTGGCCCTGATACAGAAATCCTCGGCGTACACACGACAGGAATTCCTGCGCGCGCCCGGTGTAGTCATGAAAGTACCCGTCGCGACTGCCGGTCAAAGCTACACGCGCGCTGTGGTGGAAGTCGTCGTTCCACATGGCGTCGATGCCGAAGCCGCCGGCTTTCACTGGCAGCAGATGCTCGCTGCACTGAGGTTCGTTCTCGGCGATGAAGACGATGCTGCGAGGCTGCGCGACGGCGCGAGCGCGCGTCGTCAGTTCGGTCAGCAGGTGTGTCCTGCTCGAATCGAGAATGGATTGAGTGGCGTCGAGCCGAAAACCATCGAGATGAAACTCGCGGATCCAATAGCACGCGTTGCCGATCAGGAACTCACGTGCGCCGGCATTGTGTTCTTCGTCGGTATTGAACGGATCGCCCCAGTCGGTGCGATATTGCTTGCTGAAATAATGCGGACTGAAATGGCCGAGGTAATTACCATCCGGTCCGAGATGGTTGTAGACGACGTCGAGAATGACCGCCAGGCCCAGCGCATGTGCGCGGTCGACGAATCGCTTGAATGCTTCGTGATCGCCGTACACGTGATAAGGCGCGTAAATCTGCACACCGTCATAGCCCCAGTTCCAACGTCCAGGGCATTCGGCGACCGGCATGATCTCCAGCACGGTGATGCCGAGATCGCGCAGATATTCGAGTTTGGTCGCGGCAGCGTCGAACGTTCCTTCGGGCGTGAACGTGCCGATGTGTAGTTCGTATATGACCTGCCGTGCGATGCCGATGCCCTGCCATTTCGCGTCGGTCCAGGTGAATGCACTGGGGTCGACGAGCTGCGATGGACCGTGCACGCCCTGGGGTTGGAATCGCGAGCAGGGGTCGGGCCACGGGCCGGCATCGTCGAGGCGATATTTATAGAGCCGGGCGGACGTGCTCGTGGCACCGGAAAAATAACCACCGTCCTCGCGCGTCAGAGCAAACGGCTTGCAATCGCTGTCTGCGAACACCACTTCGACGCGTGCCGCCTCGGGCGCCCACACGCGAAAGCGTGCCGTGCCATCAGAAGACAGTGCGCCCAGCAGTTCAGGATGCGGCGACGGCGACATGCGAACCCATCGATCGCGACGGTGATGACAGCGGTGCGGTGAGCACATGAAGTCAAGCGCCGAATCGCGAACATGGTTCCGCCCTAGTGAGGACGCGTCACCACCGATGGGGTACTATTGCCGCCTTCGTGTTTATTCTTCTTATTAGTGAGAGATGGTGCCCAGGAGAGGACTCGAACCTCCACGGATTGCTCCACTGATACCTGAAACCAGCGCGTCTACCAGTTCCGCCACCTGGGCAAGGAAGGGAACGCGGGGGCATGCCCCGCAAGAGGCGCGCAATGTACCGATGCCCTTTAGGGCTGTCAATGACAAGCCCCTGTTTTCCCCCTGTGAATCCCTATGAAGCTAAGAAAAAAAACTCGTAAACCCAAAAAGACCACCAAGCGCCCGGCCGTCCGGACCGGCGCCCCGTCCCGGCCCCGGGTCTCCCGTGACCAGCCGGCCATTCCCCAGGTGCTGCAGGCCGCTGGCCGTCCCCTGGATTTCGATGAGCTCGCCCAACGCGCCGAGCGCAATGGTGCCTCCGCCCGTAAACGGCTGACCAAGGAGCTGGAGGAGCTGCTGCAGTCCGGGGCCATCATCCGTAATCGGCGCGATGAGTACTGCTTACGTGAGCGGCTCTCGCTCACGGTAGGCACGGTCAGCGCCCACAAAGACGGTTACGGCTTCCTCATGCCGGACGATCGGTCGGCGCCGATCTACCTCGCACCACGCCAGATGCAGGAGGCCATGCACGGCGATCGTGCGGCCGTGCGCATCAGCGGCACCGATCATCGCGGCCGGCCCGAAGGCGCCATCGTCGAAGTGCTCGAGCGCAATACACGCGAGATCGTTGGCCGGCTGTACGACGAATCCGGCATCTGTTTCGTCGTGCCGGACAATCCGCGTATCGGTCACAAAGTGCTCGTGCCTCGACAGCATCTGGGCCAGGCGCGCCCGGGTCAGGTCGTGCTGGTGAAGCTGGTCGAGCAACCGTCCAAGACGGCGCAGCCGCTCGGGCACATCACCCGTGTGCTCGGCGAGCATGCGGCGCCGGGCATGGAAACCGACATCGCCATCCATTCGCACGGCTTGCCATTCGAGTTTCCTCCTGAAGTGATTGCCGAAGCGGAAGTGTTCGGCAACTCGGTGTCGGCCGCCGCGAAGCGCGGCCGCGAGGATCTGCGAGAGCTGCCACTCGTGACGATCGACGGTGAAGATGCTCGCGACTTCGACGACGCGGTGTACTGTGAGCCGTTGCGTGGCGGCAGTTGGCGATTGTTGGTGGCGATTGCCGATGTTGCCAGCTACGTAGAGCCGAATAGAGCGCTCGATCGTGAGGCGCAGCTGCGAGGCACCTCGGTTTATTTTCCGAATCGCGTCTTGCCGATGCTGCCCGAAGCGCTCTCGAACGGTTTGTGCTCGCTCAATCCGAACGTCGACCGGCTCTGCATGGTCTGCGAGATGCGTATCAACGCGGACGGCAAGGTGACGCGCGCGCAATTCTTCGAAGGATTGATGCGCTCGGCAGCGCGCCTCACTTACACCAAAGTGGCGGCGTATCTGGCCAATCCTGCCGCGGCCCATGAGCCTGAAGTGACAGCTCTGGGCGAGCAGCTGCAAAGCTTGTATGGCGTATTCAAAGCGTTGCACCGACAGCGCCTGAGCCGCGGCGCGCTCGACTTCGATGCGCCGGAGTTGAAAGTGAAGTTCGATGCACAGGGGCGCATTGCGACGTTTGTGGAGTCGACGCGCAACGACGCCCATCGTTTGATCGAAGAGTGCATGATCGCCGCGAACGTGCAGGCTGCGCGTTTCCTGAAGAAACATCGCATTCCCACGCTGTACCGCGTGCACGGCAAGCCCGAAGAGGATCGGCTGGAGCAGCTGCGTCAGTTCCTGCAGGGTTTCAACATTCATCTGCCCACGGATCGAGAGCTGGAGCCGCACGATCTGAGCCAGGTGTTGCAACGGTCCGTCGGTCACGAAGAGGCGCATCTGATCCAGACCGTCGTGATCCGGTCCATGCCGCAGGCGGTGTATCAACCCGAGAACATCGGCCACTTCGGCCTGGCCTTGTCCGAGTATGCGCACTTCACTTCGCCGATCCGACGCTATCCGGACTTGATGGTCCATCGTGGCATCCGTCACATCCTGCGAGGTGGCAATGCCGAGACGTTCCCATGGACCACGGGCATGGTGTCCACGCTCGGGCAGTCGTGCTCGCACACTGAACGGCGCGCCGATGAAGCGACACGCGACGCGATGTCCTGGCTCAAGTGCGAATTCATGCGCGACAAGATCGGCGAGGAGTTCGACACGTTGGTGACTGGTGTGGTCGACTTCGGCCTGTTCGTGCAGATCAAGGGAATGCAGATCGACGGGCTCGTGCACGTCAGCGCGCTCGGCGCCGATTATTTCTCGCGAGACAAGTCCGGCTATCGCATGGTCGGCGCGCGCAGCGGGCGGATTTTCCGTCTGGGCGATCATTTGCGCGTGCGACTGATCAATGTGGTCATCGATGAACGTAAAATCGACTTCGAGCTGGCCGAGGCGGGCGGCGGTCAACGCATGGTGCGCGGACCGTGGCAGCGTCGACGCAACCAGCACCGAGGAAGACGATGAGTGAATCGACGACGATTTTCGGGCTGCACGCGGTACGCACACTGCTGCAGCAACGGCCCGAACGCGCCGCGCTCCTGATCCTGCAGAAGGGCAGGGACGATGCGCGGATTGCCGAGGTATTGAAGCTGGCCCAGGCCAAGGGCATCAAGATCGAGATGCGCGATGGCAAAGAGCTGGATCGACTGGCCGGCGACGAGCGCCATCAAGGCGCGTGCTTGCAGATCCGCAGTGTGGGCGTGCTCGGCGAAGGCGCGCTCGACGACTTGCTCGATTCACTCACTACGCCACCGCTGCTGCTGGTGCTGGATGGCGTGCAGGATCCTCACAATCTCGGCGCCTGTTTGCGTACGGCCGATGCCGCTGGCGTTTCTGCGGTGATCGTGCCGAAGGATCGCGCGGCTGGCCTGTCGGCGACGGTGCGCAAAGTTGCATCGGGCGCCGCGGAAACCGTGCCGTTGATTCAGGTGACGAATCTCGCGCGCACGTTGCGCTGGTTGAAGGAACGAGAGATCTGGATCGTCGGCACGGACGATCAGGCGCCGCACTCGCTCTATGCGAGCAAGCTCACTGGGCCGCTTGCGGTGGTGTTGGGAGCGGAAGGCACGGGCTTACGTCGCCTGACACGCGAGAACTGCGATGCGCTGGTCAGCATTCCGATGCGCGGCGTCGTGGAAAGCTTGAATGTTTCGGTTGCCACCGGCGTGCTGCTGTACGAAGCCGTCCGTCAGCGCCAGTAAAATCAGCTTGCGGTGCCCGTCTTGCGTGACTTCACCGGCACGTACAGGCGGCTCATGGTCGCCAGGGGATCGAACTTGCCCGGGTTCTTGGCGCGCATCATTTCCGCGAAATCTTCCGGCTCCACGGCAGGGCTGCAAAAGAAGCCCTGATACTGATCGCAGCCGAGCGAGCGCAGGAATTCCAGCTGCTGCTCGGTCTCGACGCCTTCGGCAATCACCTTCAATCGCAGGCTGTGCGCCAGTGAAATGATTGCCTGCACGATGGCCGCGTCTTCGGGATTGGCGACCACATCCTTGATGAAGGTGCGGTC
This sequence comes from Peristeroidobacter agariperforans, assembly GCF_004138335.1. GTDB lineage: Bacteria > Pseudomonadota > Gammaproteobacteria > Steroidobacterales > Steroidobacteraceae > Steroidobacter > Steroidobacter agariperforans. The sequence continues at coordinate 2,692,107 of NZ_RYFW01000001.1, forward strand.
GATCTTGAGCTTGTCGAGCGGGAAGCGGCGCAGATAGTTCAGGCTGGAATAGCCGGTGCCGAAGTCATCGATGGAAATGTGCACGCCCAGGCGGCTGAGTTGTTCGAGAATCTCCGCGGACGCTGCCGCGTTGTGCATGACCGCGCTCTCGGTCAGCTCGATTTCCAGATAGGTCGGTTCCAGGTTGGCGCTTTCCAGCGCCGACTGCACGATGGTGACCAGGTTTTTCTGTCGGAACTGAGTTGCCGACATGTTGATGGCGACGCGCACCGGCGCCATGCCATTGACCTGCCACTGGCGCGCCTGGCGGCAGGCTTCGCGCAGAACCCATTCGCCGATCTGCAGAATGAAGCCGGTCTCTTCGGCGAGCGGAATGAAATCGCCCGGCGGAATCAGTCCGCGCTCCGGATGCCGCCAGCGAATCAACGCTTCGGTGCTGCTGATGCGGCCGGTGGTGACATCCACCTTCGGCTGGTAGTGCAGCTCGAGCTCGCCATTGCTGAGCGCGCGACGCAAGCCGTTCTCCAGTTCCAGGCGTTGCTGCGCGAATGCGTTCATCGAAGGCGTAAAGAACGAATACGTGTTGCCGCCGACTTTCTTCGAGTGATACATCGCCGCGTCGGCCGCGACAACCAGTTCCTCGGCGCGCGTGCCATCGCTCGGAAAGAGGCTGATGCCGATGCTGGGCGCGGTGTGAATGTCCACCGACAGAATGTGGAAGGGCCTGGCGAAGCAGGCGAGCAGGCGCTGCGCGAGTTGCTCCACATCGGATTGACCGGTGACTTCATCGGCGATGAGCACGAATTCATCGCCGCCGGTGCGCGCCAGCGTATCGCTCTTGCGCAGCATGCCGCGCAGGCGATTCGCCACTTCTTTCAACAATTCGTCGCCGCCGTGATGACCGAGCGAGTCGTTGATCATCTTGAAGCGGTCGAGATCGATGACCAGCACGGCGACGCGCCCTTCGCGGCGCTCGGCATAAGAAATGGCCTGCTCCAGACGGTCATCGAGCAACAGGCGGTTGGGCAATTCGGTGAGCGTGTCGTGCGTCGCCAGGTGGCGCAGGCGCGCATTCGCATCTTCCAATGCGACAGCATGCTGACGCGAGCGCGAGTCCAGGTGCGCGTCGTACATCAGCAGAATCATCGTGATCAGTAGCACGCTCAGCGCGAAACCGCCGATCAGCAACGCCAGCCAGCCGGTGCTGGTATTGGTCGCACCGATGCAATACGAGCCAGGCGCGAACTGCGAAGCAAACATGCCGGTGTAGTGCATGCCCGAGATGGCCGCGCCCATCACCAACGCCGCAATCGATCGCTGCAGGCGGATGCGCCACGAGGCGCCGCCTCGCAGATGGAAGAACAGCCACAGCGCGGCGAACGACGCCACGATGGCGATGACGATCGACAGGATCAGCAGCTTCGGCTCATAAGTAATGAAAGGCACGATGCGGATCGCGCCCATGCCCGAGTAGTGCATGGCCGCGATGCCGAGGCCCATGATCACCGCGGCGCCGGCCAGGCGGCCGAGGCTGCTTCGTTTCTGGCTCGCGATGCTGAGCGCGAAGCCCGAGACCAGCATCGCGACGACCAGCGAAGCCAGCGTCTTGGGAATGTCATAAGAGAGCGGAATCGGCAGCGTGAACGCGAGCATGCCGATGAAGTGCATCGACCAGATGCCGACGCCCATGGCGAGCGCGCCGCCCGCGAGCCACATGCGCACATACTGGCGCCGGGCCGTGGCCACGCGCGAGGCGAGGTTCAGTGCGGTGTATGACACGCAGACGGCTACCACGAACGATAGCGTCACGAGCCACGGGTTGTATGAGCCGTTCACTATGTAAAGTCCTGAGGAGCGGCGGTTAGCCGTCGCCGCTGGCTGTAACGGCCGCTGCCGATTTGTCTTGACGCAGTCCAGCAACGATTCAGCGCCGGGCCGGCAGGCGGATTCGGGGAAACCCCTAGCTAGCGCTCCTTATATTTGCTTCGGGCGGGGCGCTCGGCTAGTATCCGCGGCCCTGTTGCGTCCCGACCCTCGGGCGGGGCGGACAGTTTCTTTCAACTCCTTGCCGCACTTGGCTTCTCGATCCAGGCGGCATACCCACAAGGAGCAGCAATGCGACACTACGAGATCGTTTTTCTGGTGCACCCTGACCAGAGTGAACAGGTTCCGGCGATGCTGGAACGCTACAAGAGCATGATCGCGGCCGGCAACGGCACCGTGCATCGCCTGGAAGACTGGGGCCGTCGGCAACTCACGTTCCCGATCGCCAAGGTCCACAAAGCCCACTACGTGCTGATGAACATCGAGGTCGACGGCAAGACGCTGGCCGAGCTCACCGGCGCGTTCCGCTTCAGCGATGCGGTCCTCCGCCACCTGGTCATCAAGATGGACAAGGCCGTCACCGAAGCCTCGCCGATGGCGAAGGGCGACGAGGAGCGCGACGAGCGCTTCGCGCGTGACGACGAGGAAGAAGGCGCCTCCGCCTCGACCTGATCTGTCCAATCACTCTTAGTAGAGGTTCACCATGTCCCGCTTTTTCCGCCGTCGCAAGTTCTGCCGCTTCACCGCCGAAGGCATCGAACAGATCGATTACAAGGATCTCGGCATCCTGAAGAGCTACATCACCGAGACCGGCAAGATCGTTCCGAGCCGCATCACCGGCACCAAGTCGCACTATCAGCGTCAGCTGGCGATTGCCGTGAAGCGCGCTCGTTACCTGGCGCTGCTGCCGTACACCGACCAGCACTGAGAAACTTCGGGTCCCACGCCCCGCACCCTGTGAAACAATGGGGCGGGGCAGATACATGCACCGTGCAATTGCTGTCTGGCTAACAGGGCATCCGTGGCGCGCCGCCTTTGCGAGCGCCATGAGCGGAGCGCTTTCCCCGAGTCTGCCGCTGCCCTTTCTGATCGTTGCCGCGGCCATTGCTGTACTGGTGGCGTTGCGCTTCGATATGCGTTATGCGCTCGGCATGGCGTTCATCGCCGGCGCAACGGCCAGCTGGGTGGTGGCGTCGGTGTCGGCGATACCGCCGGGTTGGCTTGCTTTACTGTTTTTCGGCGGCGCCATGCTGTTTTTCGGCCCGGTGCTGCTGGCCTGGCTGCTGCGGAACACGGGCTCGCTGAACCTGGTATTCCAGGTCACGTTGCTGAGCCTGGCGGTGTTGCTGATGGTGGTGTTCGCCGTGCTGCCCGATCCGGTCGGCATGTGGCGCGAGCAGATCGAGCTGCAATTGAGCGCGATGGCGCGGGCCGGCTTCAGGTTTGAAGGCGATCGCGACGTGATCATTGCCACCTGGGCGCGCACCATGTGGGGCAGCGTCGCGGCGCTCTTGCTGGGTGTGGTGTTCGGCGCGGTGTTGCTGGGCCGGTGGTGGCAGTCGCTGCTGGACAGCCCGGGTTCGTTTGGTGTCGAGTACCGGCAGTTGCGGCTCGGGCTCGCGCTGGGAATCGCGACCACCGTGCTGTTCATCGCTGCGTTCATGACGGGCTCGGCCCTGACGGTTTCGCTGGCGTCGGTGGCATTCTTCGCGCTGGCGTTCCAGGGGCTGGCGGCCGCTCATCGCAGCAAGGCGGTCGGTCGGATGGATCGCAACTGGCTGGTCGCGATCTATGTATTGCTGATCGTGCTGCCGGTGACCTCGATCGTGGTGCTCATGCTCGCGATCTGGGGCTTTTTGGACAATTGGCTGCGTCCTCGGACGCAGAGCGCTTAACAGGCCTCTTTTACTTGAGGATAGGCTGATGGAAATCATTCTGATGCAGAAGGTTGCCAACCTCGGCAACATCGGTGACAAGGTCAAGGTGAAGGCCGGCTACGGCCGCAACTACCTGCTGCCGCAGGGCAAGGCCACGCTGGCCACGCCGGAGAACGTCGCCAAGTTCGAAGCCCGTCGCGCCGAGTTCGAGAAGGTCGCGAAGGAAGAGCTGGCCAGCGCCCAGGCGCGCGCCGCGAAGCTCGAAGGCTTCAAGCTGTCGCTCACGGCCAAGGCCGGCGGCGAAGGCAAGCTGTTCGGCTCGGTGGGCAACAGCGACATCGTCGAGGCGCTGAAGAAGGCCGGTCACACGGTCGAGCGTGCCGAAGTGCGCATGCCGAACGGCCCGATCCGTCAGGCTGGCGAGCACGTCGTGCAGCTGCACCTCCACACCGACGTGAACGTCGATGTGCCGGTCGTGATCATCGGCGAAGAATAACTCTCGGCTCGCCACCGTGGCCGAAGCCGAAGGCAAGTTCTCGTTCGCGGGTGCGCGTCGCGCCCGCGATAGAGACACGGCGGTGGATGACATCCGAGTCCCGCCTCACAACATCGAGGCGGAGCAGGCCGTGCTCGGCGGCCTGATGCTGGACAACCGCGTCTGGGACAACATCGCGGACCGCATCGTCGCCGACGATTTCTATCGCCGCGATCATCAAATCATTTTCGAGGCCATCGCCGAGCGCGGCGCCAACGGTGAGCCTTCCGACGCCGTCACTCTCTCCGAATGGCTGGAGCGCAAAGGCCTGCTGTCCGAAGTCGGCGGTCTGCCTTACCTGGCGCAACTGGTTCGTGACACGCCGAGCGCCGCGAACGTTCGAGCCTATGCCGATGCAGTCCGCGAACGCTCGACACTTCGCCAACTGATCTCCGTCGGCGGTGAAATCGCCAACGGCGCCTACGACCCACAAGGCCGCGCGTCCGCCGAGATCCTCGACGAAGCCGAGCGCCGCGTGTTCGAGATCGCCGAGAGCCGTAACAAGACCGGCTCGGGCTTCGTGCCGCTGCGGAACGAAGTCGGCAAGATCATCGATCTGATCGATACGCTGTCGCAGAACCCCGGCGCCATCACCGGTCTTTCCACCGGCTTCAAGAAGCTCGATGAGATGACGGCAGGTCTGCAGAAGGGCGACCTCATCATCGTTGCCGCCCGTCCTTCCATGGGCAAGACCACGTTCAGCCTGAACATGGCGGAAAACGCCGCCTTCGGCCCGAAGCAGGCCAAGGTGGGCGTGTTCAGTATGGAAATGGGCCGCGAGCAGCTGGCGTTTCGTATGGTCTCCTCGCTGGGCCGGGTCGATCAGACCAAGCTGCGCACCGGGCAGCTGGACGACGACGACTGGTCGCGGGTGCAGATGGCCATCTCGATGATGAAGGCATCCAACATCTTTATCGACGACACGCCGGCCTTGTCTCCTACCGAAGTGCGCGCGCGTGCGCGGCGCCTGAAGCGCGAGCATGGTCTGGATCTGATCGTGGTCGACTACTTGCAGCTGATGCAGGTGCCAGGGAACAAAGAAAACCGCACCGCCGAGATTTCCGAGATCTCGCGCTCGCTGAAGGCGCTCGCCAAAGAACTGTCGGTGCCGGTGATCGCGCTGTCGCAGCTGAATCGTGCTGTGGAACAGCGCACGGACAAGCGGCCGGTGAGCTCCGACTTGCGCGAATCGGGCGCCATCGAGCAGGACGCGGACATCATCATGATGATCTACCGCGAAGAAGTTTATAACCCCGAGACGCCGCGCAAGGGCATCGCGGACATCATCATTACCAAGCAGCGTAACGGTCCGACTGGCGATATCGAGCTGACGTTCCTCGGCAAGTTCACGAAGTTCGAGAATTACGCCCCCGAGGCCGCGTTCGGCGACGGACCTTTCTGAGTGAGCTTTCCCGTTGCGACCATCGACGCGGCGGCACTGCGCGGTAATCTGGCAGTGGTGCGGCGGATGGCGCCTCGCTCGCGGGTCATTGCTGTCGTCAAAGCGAATGGCTACGGCCATGGAATGATTCGCGTCGCCCGCGCGCTCGCGGATGCCGATGGACTGGGCGTGGCCCGTCTTGCCGACGCCGTTGCGCTTCGTGAAGCGGGCGTGACTCAGCGCATCCTGTTGCTCGAAGGCGTGTTCGGCGTCGAGCAGTTCGCTCTCGCGGCCAAAGAACAATGTGAGATCGTCGTTCACTCTCCCGAACAGCTCGATGCGCTGGAGCAATTCGCCGGGCCGCATCGCTTCATTGTCTGGTTGAAGCTCAACAGCGGCATGAACCGGCTGGGCTTCCGGGTTGAAGATTTCAGTGCCGCGCACGCTCGTTTGCAACGCTGCTCATCGGTCAGTCAGATTCGGGTGATGACGCACTTCTCTTCGTCGGAAGAGCGGGGCCACGTTACCGCGACTCAATTGAAGGTCTTCGACGATCTGGTCGGGCCGCTCGGCCTCGAGCGCAGCACCGCCAACTCGGCGGCGGTGATTGCGTGGCCGGAAGCGCATCAGGATTGGGTGCGGCCGGGGTTGATGCTCTATGGCATGTCACCGATGCCGAACCAGACCGCCACCGAGTTGGGTTTGCGGCCGGCGATGACTTTGTCGACTCAGCTCATTGCTGTTCAAAACATTGGTGTCGGTGAAGCGGTGGGTTACAACGGCATCTGGCGCGCTCAGCGCCCGTCGCGCATTGGCATTGCCGCCATCGGCTACGGCGATGGCTTTCCGCGTGGCACGCGCAACGGCGCGCCTGTGCTGGTCGGTGGCAGGGAAGCGCCGATCGCCGGACGCGTTTCGATGGATATGATTTCCATCGACATCACTGATTTGCCCGATGCCAAGGCCGGCGATGAAGTCGTTGTATGGGGTGAGGGGTTACCGGCGGAGCGGCTTGCGCCTTACGCGGACACGACTTGCTATGAGCTCGTGTGTCGCGTGACCTCGCGCGTGCCGCTGTTGTGGAAGGGCGCTTGAACCTTTGCCTGGAAAGTCTCCGCTCGCAATAGGCTGGCTACTGAGAGCAATGTTTTAAGCAGCCGCGTCCTCTCCGAAGGAGGGGACAAAGAACCATTGCGGCGTTATCAGCCGACGCTCAGCCTTCGAAGAACCCCATCTTCACGCCAGCGAGCAAAATCACATCGTTGTCCGCGAGCTTACGGGCCTGCTCGCCGATCGCTGCGCCGTTGACCGACGGATAATCGCCAGGCTTGCCGCTATCGACATGGACGATGAAATAACCGTCCGCTCGACGAGTGATCGCAGCGACTTGCACGCCAGGGCGACCCAACGTCGTCAGGGCTTTGTTCAATTCGAGCTCGCGGCCGGCGAACGCGCCGCTCAGCACTTGCAGCTTGGCCTTCGGCAATGCGATGCCGGGGTGCTCGCCGGTGGAGCTCGTGCTGCTGCCCGCAGGCGGCATCGGTCGGGTCATCGGCGGAGCAGACGTTGAAACAGGCGTCGGAGCCGCAGCAGCCTTCGGGGCCGGAGCCGGCGGAGGAGGCGACACGGTCGCAGCTTTCTTCGCCGCGATAGCAGCCACGGCGGAGCCCGGGGTGATCACCATCGTCTTCTCGAACTCATCCGGCTCGGTGTCCGAGCTCTGCGTGTCGACGAAGCGCAGCTGATGATGACCGACGGTCACGACATCGCCATGTTGAAGCGCGTGCTTCTTGATCAGCTTGCCGTTGACGTAAGTGCCGTTGGTGCTGTTCAGATCTTCGAGGAACGAGTCGTTGAGAATGTTGATCACCAGCGAGTGGTGACCGCTCACGGCCGGGTTGTCGATGCGGATGTCGTTATCGGGGAGCCGGCCGACGGTATACCGCTCCTTGTTCATGTTGTATTCGGCCATCACCTGACCGTCCAGGCTGAGGATCAACCGTGCCATTTTTGCTCGTCCCCGAGTAATGCCAGTCAGCGACCTATGTGACTAGCCGAACCAGCGCAAGATTCTGTCAACTACCCCTGTCCGCGCTGCGAACGAGTCCACAACTTGCGCAAGGATGATCGACACATTGTCCCGACCGCCATTGTCGTTCGACAATTGAATCAATTGCTTAGCAACCGTTTCAAGGCTAGCACTAAAGGTGCTCATAGTTAAGTGAATGTCATCGTCCTCGACCATGTCGGACAGGCCGTCGGAGCACAGACAGAAAAAGTCGCCCTTATCCACAGGCTGTTCATGGACCTCGACGTCGACGGTGGGCTCCACGCCGAGGGCTCGGGTCACGTAATTCTTGTTCGTGGCCCGCTGGGCCTCGGCCTGGGAATAGAAGCCTCGGTCGACCAGTTCCTGCAGCAGTGAGTGGTCCATGGTCATCTGCTCGAGCCGGTTGGCCCGCAGCCGGTACAGGCGCGAGTCGCCGACGTGGGCAATGGCCACGCGATTGTCGAAGAACAGGCAGGCGACGATGGTGGTGCCCATGCCTTCGCACTGGGGCTGGGTCTTCGCCGTCTGATAGATGATCTTGTTGGCGCGCGCGATCGCATCTCGCAACACGATGCTCGGGCGGGCCATGCCGGTCTCCGGATCGGAGGAGGACATGTCCTGGTGCTCGACTGCTTCCTTCACCAGGCTCATCACGGTTTTCACGGCGATGCCGCTGGCCACCTCGCCGGCGTTGTAGCCGCCCATGCCGTCGGCGAGCACGAACAGACCGATGTCGGCGTCGACACCGATGGTGTCCTCGTTGTGCTCACGCACGCGACCGACGTCGCTTAACCCTACGGAGCGGATCTTGCCACGCACCACCTAGTTGACCCTCCGTGTCCGCAGTGTCCAGCTCACGGCAGCAACCACTCGTGTTCTGCCCGTGCCGCGCTCTTCTCCGGCGGACCCGCGACAGCGCGCAGGGCCATGGCCATTTCGGCGCAAGTCACATAGCGATCGTCGGCCGATTTGGACAGCGCGCGGTCGATGATGGCTTCGACTTCCGGCGGCAGGTCGGGACGGATCGTGCGAATCGGAGTGTGCGGCTCGGTGGCGATCTTCTGCATCAAGCGCGGCATCGAATCGGCGCGGAACGGCAGTTGACCGCACAGCAGCTGATAGAGGCTCACGCCCAGCGCGAATTGATCGGAGCGACCGTCGAGCGTGCGCCCTTCGAGTTGTTCCGGTGACATGAATGACGGTGTGCCCAGGACGATTCCGGTTTTGGTTCGGCTTGTATCGGTCAGGCGCGCAATTCCGAAGTCCGTGATCTTCAGTTCATCCGTCTCGGGATTGAACATTATATTAGCTGGTTTGATGTCGCGATGAACGACGTTCTGCCGGTGCGCATAGTGCAGAGCCTCGGCCACGCGGGCGACGAGCAGCATCACGCTTTTTGGCGGCAACAGCTGCTTCACGTCGGTGTGGGTGCTCAAATGGTGGCCGCGCAGGTACTCCATGGCGATGTATGCAAGGCCATTGTCTTCGCCCGCATCGTAGACGGTGACGATGGCCGGATGGTTCAGACGGCCGGCCATCTCCGCCTCGCGGAAGAAGCGCGCGCGAGCCTCGGCCAGATCGTCTTCCTCGAACTCCTCCGCCAGCGGAATGGCCTTGATCGCCACCACGCGATTGATCTTCGGATCGCGGCCCAGGTAGACGATGCCCATGGCGCCTTTGCCGAGCTCGCGCTCGATTTCGTATCGGCCGAGGGTGCGTTTGGACGACGATCGTCCCGCCGAGGGAACGTCGAGCAGGTCGGGCACGGTTTCTTCGTGGTCTTTCAAATCGATGGCCGGCTGTCGCGGCCGGATGGGCCGCGGCGGCTCGCGTTTGACGGGTGGCACGGGCGTCGCCGTCTCATGCGCCATCGATTCGCGGGACTCTCGCGCCATCGATGCGCGCGTCGCTGGTTCACGAGTCAACGGCTCATCGCGCACGCGAGCCCGGCGAACCTTCAGCTCGCGGTAATTGGGATCGCGCGTCGCGATATAGGAGTACACCGCCGATGCCTTGGCAAGTTGCGCGCGCCGCTCGAAGTCCATGCCCAGGTTGTAGAGCAGTTCCATGGTCGGTGCATCCAGCGCGCAGCGCTGATAGGTCTCGAACGCGAGATCGAGCTGGCCTTGCTTGTGGAACGTCTGTCCGAGCGAGCGCAGATTGGCGCCGGGATCGCGTGCACCGTCGCCTGCTCTGATGTTGGCGCGACGGATCAACTCCCCGACCAGATACAAACCATAGCCGGCAGCCAGCGCCACGCAAGCAAGCGTGAAGTGCAGCCAGACCTGCGACGAGCGCAGCAGGACGATCTCGGAGCCGGCCAACAACACCATGAACAGCAGCGTGGTCATTCCGCCAATCGCTGCGCCGGCGGCAGGCAACATGAAAGCCGAGAACAGCAGCACGAGCACCACGACGCCCCACTCGACCACGGGCGCATAAGCCGGGCGAGAATACATCTGCGCGGCCAACGAGCTCGACACCGCGCTGGCAATGGCCACTACTGGCGGCGTGGACTTGCTCACGGGCGTCGCGACGGACTCATCGACACTGTCATGGTTCATCAGGCCGATCAGCACGACCTTATCGCGCAGCGTGCCCTTCGGCAGGCCACCCGATAACACTTGCCAGTAGGGATATTGCTGAAATGCCTGCACGCCGCTCGGCGGGAAGTAACGTGGATGACTATGCTGAGTGGAATCCAGCGGCGTCCGGCGAGTTCCCATGGTCAGCGCATTGTTGGAATGAAAGATCATTTCATTGGGCGAAACGCCCAGGGCGCGGCTGGTGATGACGGCTGAAAGCGACGGCACGAGGCTCGCGCCGACGCGAACCGCGGCAAGGTTGGTGCGCACGACGCCATCCGCATCGGGCGGCAGATAGGTGTGGCCGATGCCGCTGGCCTCGGCCAGAAACACGGGCGCCGGCAACATCGTGACGTCGGCGTGAGCGGTGCGATTCAACGCCGAAGGATCGCTGGCCGGCGAGAAGCGCGCGGGAATCTCATCGCTGTCGGCGGCTGTGTCGCTCAGGCGGATGTGCATCGGCAAGATCACGTTGCCGTGAGCCGCCATGGATCTGGCGAGATGCGCGTTGGGATCGCGCCCCGCGGCCGACTCGCCGAGCAGCTTGCGCAACTGGCGGGCCTGCTCGGAATTGCCGAGGTTGCTGGACTCGAGCAACGCGAGCGCAGCACGAACTTTCTCACGCTCGCTGGTGCGACCGGCGGTATCGAATGGAACGGTGAATGCGACGACGCGCGCGCCTTCCGCTTTCAGCTTGTCGATCAAGCTGGCGTGCACATCGCGCGGCCACGGCCATTCGCCGAGCTGGGCCAGGCTGGCGTCGTCGATGGCAACGATCACGACCTCGCGCGAGGGCTTGGCCTCGACCGAAGTCATCATGCGGTCGTAGACGCCCAGCTCCAATGGCAGCGAGGCGGGGGAGTAGACCCAATGACCCACGGCAACCACCAGGGCTGCAGCCAGCCCGCCGGGAAGCCAGGAGAATCGCGCCAGTTTTGCCGCCACGAGTTGAGTACCGCCTAAGACTTCAAACCCACTACCGGACCGTTCGACTACCCTGGCCGTGACAAACACGATGGTCGCAAGACCATGGTGGTCGCTGATTCTTGGCCAAGTGTCAGGACTTGGTCGGTGTGGGGCGAAATTGCGGCGCGAGTATAGCGAAGGACGATAGGTTAAATTGCCGGTGGCGTCACACCCGCGGTGGGCTGCTAGCCCACAAATCGCATGAGGCAAACTCTGCGCTGCGGTGCTGCCGATCAGTTCACATCCATACAACGTCTTGGGGCGCCCGGCGTCCCGTAAGGAACCATGGCCAAAACCAAGGAAATCTTCGTCTGCGATCAGTGCGGCAACGAGAGCCTCCAGTGGCAGGGCATCTGCCCCTCCTGCGGCGCCGCCGACACGCTCAAACGTATGAGTATTAGCCGTGCCTCACGCACGGGTGCGGATCGTCGGCCGTTGGCGGCCGGCACGGAACGGCCGCGGCGACTGGCCGAGGTATCCGAAACGAGCGAGCCGCGCATCGCGACTGGCCTGCAGGAGTTCGACCGCGTGCTCGGCGGCGGCTTGGTCTTGGGTTCGGTGACGCTGCTCGGCGGCGATCCCGGCATCGGCAAGTCAACGGTGCTGCTCCAGGCGGGCGATGCGCTCAGCCGCGCGACTCCGACTCTCTATGTCACGGGCGAGGAATCGTTGCAGCAGGTGAGCCTGCGCGCGCGCCGTCTCGAAGTCGTCAGCGATACGTTGCAACTGCTGGCGGAAACGAACGTCGAGACCATTCTCGGGCATGCGCAACAGTCGGGTGCGCGCGTGTTGGTCATCGATTCCATCCAGACCATGTTCGTCAACGACGTGGATTCGTCGCCAGGCTCGGCGGCGCAAGTGCGCGAGGCGGCTGCCGCGCTGGTGCGCTTTGCGAAGTCATCAGGGGTGTCGGTGCTGATCATCGGCCACGTCACCAAGGAAGGCGTGATCGCCGGTCCACGGATCCTCGAGCACATGGTTGACACGGTGCTCTATTTCGAGAGCGATGCGGGCAGTCGCTTCCGTCTGGTGCGCGCAGTGAAGAATCGCTTTGGCGCGGCGAATGAAGTCGGCGTGTTCGCGATGACGGAGCAGGGGCTGCGCGAGGTGAAGAATCCATCCGCGATCTTCTTGTCGCAGCATCCGCAGCCCGTGGCCGGCAGCGCGGTGATGGTGGCGCGCGAAGGCAGCCGTCCGATGCTGATCGAGGTGCAGTCGCTCACCGATGAAGCGCAGGGGATGAACCCGCGACGCGTCGCCGTGGGCTTGGAAGCGAATCGGCTCGCGCTGTTGCTAGCGGTTTTGCATCGACACGGCGGCGTGTCCACCGCGGGCCGTGATGTGTTTCTAAACGTCGTCGGCGGCGTGAGGATTTCAGAGACCGCGGCGGATTTGCCCGCGGTGTTGGCATCGGTATCGAGCGTGCGTGATCGACCGCTCGCGCCGCGACTGGTTTGCTTCGGCGAGCTGGGTTTGGCGGGCGAGGTGAGGCCGGTGCCCTACGGCGAGGAGCGTCTGCGCGAAGCGGCGAAACACGGTTTCGAGCGCGCCATCGTGCCGGAAGCAAACAAGCCGCGCCGTGAGATCGAAGGATTGGAAGTGATTGGCGTGGAACGGCTCGACGAAGCGCTACGCCACGCCTTTTGACGCCGTCGGCTCGACCTGCAAGCCGATCGGGCGGATGCGCGCGGTTTTTACGCTGTTTTCCGCGGTCTGGAGAATCTCCACCGACAGGTTGCCGAGCTTCAGCCCGGTGCCGGGCTGCGGAATCGTTTCCAGGAATTCGAGAATCAAACCATTTAATGTGCGCGGTCCGTCGGTAGGCAGGTCCCAGCCGAGGGTTTTATTCAACACACGTATGCTGATCGCGCCGTTGATGACGAAACTGCCGTCGGCATCGCGATGAATATCTTGATGGAGCGCGCCCGGCGCACTGGTGAAGTCGCCGACGACTTCTTCGAGAATGTCCTCGAGTGTCACCAGGCCGCGGATGTCGCCGTACTCGTCGACGACCAGCGCGATCCGACGGCGATCGCGCTGAAAGTTCAGCAGTTGCACGCTCAGCGTCGTGCCCTCGGGTACGAAGTAGCCTTCTCGCTCGCGCGCCAGTTGTAACAATCGTTCGCGCGTGAGGTCGGCGCGCGCCAACGCGTGCGCGACCTTCTTCATGTGCAGCATGCCGATGATGTTGTCGAGGTTGTTCTCGCAGACCGGCAGGCGCGTGTGAGGGGTGGAGCGCAGCGTATCGATGATGGAGTCCCAGTCATCGCTGATGTCGATGTAAGCGATCTCGCTGCGCGGGATCATGATGTCGTCGACCTTCATGGTGTCGAGGTCGAGCAACTTGTCGGTGAGACGGCGGCGTGGATTGTCGTGTGGCCAGGGCGTCTGCTCCGAACGCCGGCGCGGTTTGACCCGCGGGCGGCGCGTGAAAGCGCGGCCCAAATAGAACCCGATGGTCGCGGCCACGAGGATCGCAAGCACCAGCGTGCTCATCCAACCGATCGCATGCAGACTCAAATCCGTTCCTCAACCCCAGTGCCGGCCCAGAATGGACTCGAGCACGATTTTGGAACCGAAATACGCCAGACCCAGCAGCGCGAAGCCGCTCAAAGTCCAGTTCCTCGCGACGCGGCCGCGCCAGCCGAAACGCCAGCGACCGAACAACAGCACCGCGAATACCACCCACGCGAGGCACGACAGCACCGTCTTGTGAATGAGGTGCTGCGCGAACAAGTCGCGCACGAAGATGAAACCACTGAATAGCGCGAGCGTCAGCACCGCGAAGCCGGCGCCGAGCGCCTGGAACGTGGCGGACTCGAGCGCTTCCATCGACGGCAGGATCGTGAGCATGCCGAGCGGCCGCCGGCTGCGCAGTCGACGATCGAGCAGTGCCAGGGCCACGGCGAGTGCGACGGCGATGGTGAGAAGCGCATAAGCCAACGTCGAGAGCACGATGTGCGCGGCGATCTCCCAGCTCTGCTGTTCGAGCGCGTAACCCGCGTTGCCCTCCACGGTAGTTGCGGCGACGACGCCCGCGATGGCCATGAGAATGGAGCCGATGCCGGCGAAGCGCGGCCGCGCCCAGGTGAGCACCAGCGCTATGAGCCCCGTGGGCCATCCGATGAGCGAGGCGGTTTCGGTGACGGTGAACGCCAGTTCGGGTTTGGCGAACACGCTTTGCCAGAGCAGGGCGCCATGGAGCGCGACGGCGATGGCCCCGAGTCCAAGGCCCGCGATCCGGCGGCCGTGCGCAGCCCTCTCATCGGCGCGATACACGCTCGAGGCAAGCCATGCGGCGCATGCCAGATAGCAGGCGAGAACGACGATGGACAACACTGAGGTGGAAGACTCAGATAAGGATGACGCGCCTAGGATAACGGATCGCGGTTAGCGGTTGGCGGTTAGCGGGTGGGGGTTGGCTAAGAGGCGCAGCGGCCATATTTCCCTCCGGCTGTCTTAAACTAACCGCCAACCGCGAACCGCCAACCGCCAACCGCTTCAAAAATTTCATGTTCGACAAACTGACTGAACGCCTGCAAGGCGTCATGGAGAGCCTGCGGGGCCGCGGGCGTCTTACCGAGGAGAATATCGCCGACACGCTGCGCCAGGTCCGTATGGCGCTGCTGGAGGCGGACGTCGCGCTTCCGGTCGTGAAGGGCTTCGTCGACACCATCCGCGGCAAGGTCGTCGGCCAGGAGTTCGATAAGAGCCTGACGCCGGGCCAGATGCTGGTGAAGCTCATCCATGACGAGCTGATCGCGCTGATGGGCGCGGGCGTCCGGCCGCTGAATCTGCGCGCGCAGCCGCCGGTGGTCATTCTGCTGGCGGGCCTGCAGGGCGCGGGTAAAACGACCTCTGCGGGCAAGCTCGCCAAGTGGCTGAAGGAGAACGAGCGCAAGAAGGTGCTGCTCGCCAGTACCGACGTTTACCGTCCGGCCGCCATCCTGCAGCTGGAGCGACTCGCGACCCAGCTGGATGTCGCGTTCTTCCCGTCCGATCCCAAGAAACCCGCGGTGACGCTGGCGAAGGAAGCGCTGACCGAGGCCAAGCAGTCGCTGTACGACGTCCTGATCGTCGACACCGCCGGCCGACTACACGTCGACGACGAAATGATGGTGGAGATCAAGGACATCGCCGGCGCTGTCACGCCTACCGAAACGCTGTTCGTGGTCGACAGCATGGCCGGTCAGGACGCGGTGAACGCGGCCAAGGCGTTTGGCGCGGCGCTGACGCTGACGGGCGTCGTCCTCACGAAAACCGACGGCGACGCGCGCGGTGGCGCGGCCCTGTCGGTGCGGCAGATCACTGGTGCGCCCATTCTTTTCATGGGCACGGGCGAGAAAACCGATGCTCTGGAGCCGTTCCACGCCGAGCGCGTGGCCTCGCGCATCTTGGGCATGGGCGACGTCTTGTCGTTGGTCGAAAAGGTCAGCCAGAACGTCGATCGCGAGCAGGCCGAGAAGCTGGCCCGCAAGCTGAAGAAGGGCAAGGACTTCGACCTGGAGGATCTGCACGATCAGCTGCAACAGGTCGAGAAAATGGGCGGCCTGAGCGCGCTCATGGACAAGCTGCCCGCGCAGCTGGCCGGCAAGGCGGCGCAGATGCCCCAGGGCAATGAGAAGGAGATCACGCGCCAGCTGGCCATGATCCGCTCCATGACCCCCGGCGAGCGCCGCTATCCCAAGACCATCGATGCCTCCCGCAAGCGCCGGATCGCGGCCGGCTCGGGCGTGCACGTGTCGGAGATCAACAAGCTCCTGAAGAACCACATGCAGATGCAGAAGATGATGAAGACGTTCTCCAAGGGCGGCGGCCTGCGCCGGCTGATGAGCGCCTTCGGCGGCGGGGGATTTCCCCGACCGGGCGGCTGAACCTGACCGTTTGGCTTTGAAAAAACCTATACATCCAGTATAGTTCGCGCCCTTTTCCGGGTGCCCCGTGCCCGGACGCCCGGCTTTACGTATTGATTTCGAGGCTTTAGCAGCATGGTCACGATCCGGCTCACCCGTCGTGGGGCGAAGAAGACGCCCTTCTATCACATCGTCGTCACCGACAGCCGTATGCGTCAGGGCGGCACGACCCTGGAGCAGGTCGGCTTTTTCAACCCGATTCCGACCGGCAAGCAGCGCCGCCTGGAGCTGAAGCTGGACCGCGTCGACTACTGGGTCGGCAAGGGCGCGAAGCCGTCCGAGCGCGTCGCCGAGCTGGTCAAGACGCATCGTAAGCAGGCTGTCGCGGCCTGATTTGCAGCGCTGAGCGCTGCCTGTGTTGATCGATTATGGGCGACGCGCAGGCTGAAGACCGCTGGGTAGTGCTGGGCAAGATCGGCAGCACTTTCGGCGTGCAGGGCTGGGTTCGGATTACTTCGTACACCGACCCGCCCGAGAACATTCTGGACTACGACAGCTGGCACCTGCTTCGAGCCGGGCAGTGGGAAGCGGTCGAAGTCGAAGACGGGCGCATGACCGCCAAAGGCGTGCTGGCCAAGCTGGCCGGCATCGAGACTCCGGAAGAGGCTCGGCTGCAGGTGGGCATCGAGATTGCCGTCCGGCGCAGCGAGCTGCCGCCTACGGCGCCCGGAGAGTTTTACTGGAGCGATCTGGAAGGACTGGAAGCGCTGACCCCGAGCGGCGAATCGCTGGGTCGCGTGGACCACTTCCGCAGTACGCCGGGTGGCGATATCGCGGTGGTCAAAGGCGTCAAGGAGCACTGGATCCCGTTCGTGAAGGACCGGATCGTCAAGGTCGACCTGGATGCCGGGCGCATCGTGTTCGACTGGGGTGTGGACTGGCTGGACGATTGAGTTCGGACGATGCGCATCGAAGTGGTGACGCTGTTTCCGGAGTTCGTGGCCGAAGCAGTTCGAGTGGGTGTCCTGGGTCGCGCCATCGAGCGCGGCACGGTGGCGGTAAACGCCACGACCCCGCGCGAGTTCGCCACCGACGTGCACAAGTCCGTCGACGACCGTCCCTACGGGGGCGGGCCGGGCATGGTCATGACGATCGAGCCGGCGCGGACCTCGATACGAGCCGCGAAGGCGCGATTGCCCGAAGGCAGTCGCAGCGTCTATCTGGCCGCCGATGGAGCGCCGTTGACGCATGCGAAGGCGCAGGAGCTGGCGAAGTTGCCGGGCCTGTTGCTGCTGGCAGGGCGCTATGAAGGTGTCGACGAGCGGCTGATTCAGTCGGAGATCGACGAGAGCGTGTCCATCGGCGACTACGTGTTGTCGGGGGGCGAGCTGCCGGCGCTGGTGCTGATCGACGCCGTGGTCCGGCTACTGCCGGGTGTGCTGGGCGATGAGGCGTCGGCGGTCGAGGATTCGTTCGTCGCCGGGCTGCTCGACTGGCCGCACTACACGCGGCCGGAAGTGTTCGAAGGGCAGGCCGTGCCCGCGGTGCTGGTCGGTGGCAATCATGCCGCGATCCGCCGCTGGCGCGAGCAGCAGGCGCTCGGGCGCACCTGGCTGCGGCGCCCGGACTTGATCGAGAAACTGGCGCTGACGGCCGAACAGCAGCGCTTATTGAAAGAATTTTTGGCGGAGCCGAAGTAGTAATCAGGCTCTCCGCCGCCGGTTTGAATACGGATGGGTACGACCATGAACATCATCGAAAAGCTCGAGAGCGAAGCCGCAGGCAAAGAAATTCCGGACTTCTCGCCCGGCGACACCGTCGTCGTGGAAGTGAAGGTGAAGGAAGGCGACCGCGAGCGCACGCAGGCCTATGAAGGCGTCGTGATCGCCCGTCGCAATCGCGGCTTCAACTCGTCTTTCACCGTGCGCAAGATTTCGCACGGCGAAGGCGTCGAGCGCGTGTTCCAGACCTACAGCCCGTCGATCGGCGCCATCACCGTGAAGCGTCGCGGTAACGTCCGTCGCGCCAAGCTGTACTACCTGCGCGATCTGACCGGCAAGGCCGCGCGCATCGAAGAAAAGGTGTAATTCACACCTACGGATTGCTGGTCGGCGTTGGCTCAAAGCTACACGCCGGCCATCCCTCCCATCCCGGTTAGCCGCGCGTCTCACGCGCGCTAACTGCTTCGTCTCCGCGGTGGTTAAACTGTGTCTTCCTAGCGGAGACACCATGCCCACCTCTCTCCCCCGCCTGCTGTTCAGCTTGCTCGCGACCTGTTGCGCGACCGCTGCGCTCGCCAGTCCGGCGACCGACAAGGTGCTGCAGAACGTTCGTCTGCCCGCCGGCTTCCAGCTCGAGGTCTACGCCGACAATGTGCCGGCCGCCCGCTCCATGGCGCTGGGCGCGAAGGGCACTTTGTTCGTGGGCACGCGCGGCACCACTGTTTATGCCATCAGCGGCTCGCCGGGCACCGGACTCAAACCGACGGTGCGGGTGATCGCGAACAAGCTGAACATGCCGAACGGCGTCGCCTTCCGCGATGGCGCGCTCTATGTCGCCGAGGTGCATCGCATCCTTCGCTACGACGACATCGAATCGACGCTGACCGGCGTGCCGGCGCCCAAAGTGGTGCGCGACGATCTGCCGACCGCGCGCCATCACGGCTGGAAATACATTGCGTTCGGCCCGGACGGAAAGTTGTACGTGCCGATCGGCGCGCCCTGCAATGTTTGTAACGAGCCGAACTTCGCCGTCATCACGCGCATGAATGCCGATGGCTCGGGCCACGAAGTGTTTGCTCGCGGCGTTCGTAACTCGGTCGGCTTTACCTGGCACCCCACCACCAAAGAACTTTGGTTCACCGACAACGGCCGTGATTATCTCGGCGACGATTCGCCGCCGTGCGAGCTGAACGTCGCGCCGCGCGCCGGGCTCGACTTCGGCTTTCCCTACTGCCACGGCCGGGACACCAAGGATCCGGATTTCGGCAAGCTGGGCGATTGCTCTCGCATGACGCCGCCGGTGCGAACCTTGGGCGCGCACGTCGCGCCACTGGGTGTGAAGTTCTATACCGGCACGGCGTTCCCCGAGAAGTACCGCAATCAGGTGTTGATCGCCGAGCATGGCTCCTGGAACCGCAGCGCCAAGGCCGGCAAGAGCGGTTATCGCCTGACCCTGGTACGGCTCGACGGCGAGAAGGCGATCGGTTATGAACCTTTCGCGACCGGCTTCACTCGCGACGACGACGTGCTCGGACGGCCGGTCGATCTGCTGGTGCTCGAGGACGGCTCGATGCTGATTTCCGACGACACCGCCGGCGCCATCTACCGACTGACTTATTCCGCGACCTGACCTTTCCCTTCACTCGACATTCGACGCCTGCTCCATGAAAGCGATTGCCTGGTTCCTGACCTTCATCTGGCGTGGTCTCGATGGCCTGCGCAAAGTGCTGCACCTGATCGTGCTGCTGGTGCTGTTCCTGGCGATCGGCGCGTTGATTTCGCCGGCCAATCCGATCGTTCCTCACAAGGCGGCGCTGGTGCTCTCGCCGCAGGGCGCGCTGGTCGAACAACTGGCGGGCGATCCGTTCGAGCGCGCGGTGGCTGAGGCGTACGGTCAGAGCCGTCCTGAAACATTGCTGCGCGATCTGGTCGATGTGGTCGACACCGCGGCGAAAGACAAGCGCATCGAGCTGATGGTGCTCGATTTGAGCGGCATGGCCGGCGGCGGCATTGCCAAGATGCAGGAGCTGGCAGCAGCGATTCAGCGCTTCCGGGCGGCGGGCAAGAAGGTGTTTGCGTTCGGCGAAAGTTTCGACCAGGCGCAGTACTACCTCGCCGCGCAGGCCGACGAGATTTATCTGGATCCGCACGGCCTGGTGCTCATCGAAGGCTTCGGTTACTACCGCACGTTCCTGAAAGGCGTGATCGACAAGCTGTCGGTCGACGTGAACGTGTTCCGCGCCGGCAAGTTCAAGTCGTTCACGGATCAATTCAGCCGCAGCGACATGTCCGAGCAGGAAGAGCAGGAGAGCATGGCCTGGCTGAATGCGCTGTGGAAACAGTATCTGGCGGGCGTCGCCAAGGCGCGCGGGCTCGATGAAGGCGCGATTGCCGCTTACGCGAACGAGTACGCCGAGATCGCGAAGTCACATCGCGGCGATCTGGCCACGGCGGCACTGGAACGCAATCTGGTCACCGAGCTGAAGTCACGCCGGGAATTCGAGGATCAGATCAAGGCGCTGGTCGGCGAGGATGAGGATGAACATACGTTCAACGGCATCATGAACTGGGACTACCTGGCCGCGGCCCGCTCCAGCGAACCGCTGCTCGAAGGCGATCGCGTCGGCGTCGTGGTTGCGTCGGGCGAGATTCTCGACGGCGCGCAGCCGCCGGGCACGATCGGCTCCGACTCGACGTCACGTCTGCTGCGCGACGCGCTCTACGACGACTCGATCAAAGCAGTGGTGCTGCGAATCGACAGCCCTGGCGGCAGCATGCTGGCCTCGGAAGTGATCCGTCGCGAGATCGATGCGCTACGCGATGCCGGCAAGCCGGTGATCGCGTCGATGAGCAGCACGGCGGCGTCGGGTGGTTATTACATCGCCATGGATGCGGATGAGATCTGGGCCAGCCCCGCGACGCTCACTGGCTCGATTGGCGTGTTCGCCGTGTTCCCGACCATCGAGCGCACGCTGGAGAAGTTTGGCGTCACCATCGACGGCGTGGGCACGACCCCGCTCGCCGGCTCGCTGCGCCTGGATCGCACGCTCAACGATGGCGCCAAGGAGATCCTGCAGAACTCCATCGATCACGCCTACAGCGTGTTCGTGAACAACGTGGCCACGGCGCGCGAGAAGTCCTTCCAGGATATCGATGAGGTCGCGCAGGGCCGCGTGTGGGCCGGGGTCGACGCCGCTCAGCACGGCCTGGTCGACAAGCTCGGCTCGTACAAGGACGCGCTGAATTCCGCCGCGGAGAAGGCGGGCTTGGGCAAGGACTACAAGGTTCACTACATCGAGGCGCCGATGGGCTGGCGCCAGGCGCTCGCCATGCGCTCACAGGCGCTGGCCGCGCGCGTTACCCGCGCGCTGGTGCCGGAGCACGAATTGTTTTCTAACGCACGCCGCATCCTGGCGCCGTTGGAAGCGGAGTTGACGCGCTTGGCGCGGTTCAACGATCCGAAGAATGTGTATTACTACTGCATGTGTTCAGCGCCCTGAGAATAAAAACTGGCGGGCCGTCCTGGCCCGCCAGTGAGCTCGATCAGAACTTGAACGATACCTGTCCGAACAAAACCCGACCGCGCGGATCGTAGTAGCGCGCGTCATATCCGATCTGGAAATTGCTCGCCGTCAGCGACAGCGGCGGATCTTCATTGAACAGGTTCAGCGCACCGACTGTCAGTCGCACCCAATCGGTGATTTGCCAGCTCGATTGCCAGTCGAGCGTGAAGTAGTCGTCGACCTCCAGACGAACGTCCGCGACCTCGCCGTTGAAATCGCCGTTGGCGTCGATGCCATCCACCGTGGTCTCCACGTCCAGGTAGCTGCTCTTGTAGTTCATGGTGATCGTGTGTGAGAACGGTCCGTGATCCAGTGTCGTCAACAGGCGTCCCACCCAACGAAAGGTCACCTCATCCAGCGGCGTCGAATAGTTGGCGATGTTCCGGTAGTAGGGACCGTCTTTCGTCAGTTGTTCCTTGTCGGTGATCATGTAGGTGGCCACCAGTTGCGTGCGCAACTTGCCAAACGGCAACTGCCAGCTGGCGTCGGCGTTCAAGTCGATGCCGCTGTAATACTCCTTGCCGGTATTGATGTTGGTTTGGTTGTAGGCGATGTAGGTCGTGCCGGTGCCGATATCCGTGAACGTGGTCCAGGCATCCGGATAGGTCGCCGGATTGGCGAACGCCTCCGTCTCCTCGATCTGGCCGAAGGCGTCCTTGATCCCCACCCACCAGTAGTCCAGGCCGACGGATGCTTCGCGCGAGAACTCGAACACCATGCCCAGCATCGCTTGTTCCGACTCTTCGGGCGTCAGATCCGGATTGCCGCCCGCGAACACGTCATATTGCGTTTGTGGCGGCCGGCAGATCGCGCCCAGGCTCGAGGCGATGGCCGCCAGGTCCGGAGTGCAATCGTAGGGATTCGCCGTGACGCCGTAGTTCTGCAGCGAGGCGTTGAGTTGCGGCACGGTCGGCGCATGGAAGCCTGTCCCGTACGAACCGCGAATCAGGAACTGCTGCGCCGGTGTGACGCGGAAGCTGACCTTGTAGTTGGTCGTCGAGCCCACGTCGCTGTAGTCGTCGTAACGACCGGCGCCCGACAGTTCCAGCCACTCCAGCGGTTGCACGTTGATCTCCGTGAACACGCCGGTGACGTTGCGGTCGGCGCCATACGGAATGGACGCGGCGGCGTCGCCGAACCGCTGATCGCCAGTGCCCGGACCGCCAGCGGCGGGAGTGCCTGCAACCGGATCGTCCAGATTCGCTTGCGCGAACTGGCTGGGCTTCGATTGAAATTTTTCCCGGTAATGGCTCAGGCCTGCCGCAAACATCACTGGCTTGCCGTTGGGCAGGTCGAACAAGTCAGTGGATGCCCGCAGCTCTGCTGTCTGCATGCGTGAAGTGCCGCCGTCCCAATAGCCGCGGTAGTTGATGCCGTTGAGCGCGGCGAGGCCCGCTTCGGTCTGTTGTCCCGGGGCGACGAAGGATCGATGGCTCCGCTCGCCAGCGCAGCGTCGAACGCGAGGGCGCCGGGATAGCCGGCGATGTGACCTTTCACATCGCTTTCCGACTGCGTCAGCGCGAAGTCATAGTTCCAGCCGCTGAGATCGCCTTCGATGCCGATCGCGGCGTGATAGAACGTCGCTTCATCGTCGTTGATGCGCTGGCCCAGATCGAAGGTACGATACGGCGCGACGATGGGATCGATCACGCCGTCCTCATCCACGTCCGCCGGTCCGAATAGCGGGTTGCCCTCATCGTCAACGACGCCCGCGAGATATTGGTTGTAGAGCGCCGAGCCCACGTCGACGCCCAGTTCGCCGGGCACTGGAGCGATCTTCGAGAGCGACTTGGCTTCCGACCACAGCGCATCGACGAACAGGTTGTGCGCTTCGCCCAGTTTTATATTGAGCGACGCGTTGGCGTTCTTGCGCTCGCGCTCGGGATAGAGCTGGATGTTACGGACGTAGTCGTAGTAGCACGCGGCGCCGACCGGCGCCGAACCCTCCGGACAGCTGCCGCTGCTCAGATAGCCGAGGCTGACGGTCTCGCCGGCCAGGTTGCCCGTCGTTGCGACCGCATTCGCGGGAATGTTTCTTGGTGAGCCGTTGAAGAAGGTCCACCGTTGCCCGACGTAATCGAAATTCACGATGGCGGAGTCGGCGAAATCGCGGTCCGCGGAGTTGAGCTCTTCGCGCTTGTCGCCGGCGATCGCGACGAATAAGTTCCAGCCACTGTTTTCATAGTCGCCGATGCCGGCGCTGAGACTGACGCCACGCTCCTGCGCGCCGTCCTCGGGCGCGTAATAGCGAGCCGACACGTCGCGATCCAGCGTCTTATCTTTGGTGATGAAATTCACCACGCCGGCGACGGCGTCCGAGCCGTACAGCGCCGACGCACCGGACGTCAGAATCTCCACTCGCTGAATTGCCGAGACCGGAATGCTGTTGAGGTCGACGGCAGCGGCGAAGCCGGTCAGCGTCTGCCCGCCGAATTGGGCCATGCGCCGGCCATTGAGCAGCACCAGCGTGCGGTTCTCGCCGATGTTGTGGACCGAGACGCCAGAAAAGCCGAACGTCGCGGCGCCCACCGCATCGGATTCAACGGTCGCGCCCTGGATCGTCGGCAAGCGCTGCATCAGATCGACGACCGATGCGGCGCCGGTGCGCTGGATGGCTTGCGAGTCCAACACTTGCACTGGCAAGGATGCTTCTGCCTCCACGCGTCGGATGGCCGAACCGGTGACAATCACTTCTTCCAACGGCGCTCCGGCCGATGTTTGTTTCTGCTCCTGTGCCACGGCAAGCGCTGTCACGAGGAGGATTGGGGTCGTACAGAGTGCGCAGCCTAGGGCGCGCCTCAAACAGGTGCTGGTCATGGATGCTCTCCTGATGAATTGAAGAGGCCTCCACTGCTGTTGGGGATTGGCTTCCCTGGGAATGAAGCGAAAAGTGGCCGCGTTGCCCGGTCGACGCCGGGTCCGGAAACGAGCTCTTGCAGCTCTTGCGGCCAGGAGGCGGCATGATTGCGCGCCTTAACAATTTATGCGATTTAAATGTATCAGAACGACAACGCGCGCGTCGAGCGCATGTGGCGCTGTCACGATGAAGCGACTATAGAACTGAAATTAAAAACTGGCCGTGTGCTGCATGATCGTGGCCGTACGGCAACAACGGCGCCGCTTGCCGTGACGCACGAAGCCTCACCGTACTGAAAATCGGGGTATGTGGCCCGGCAGTGGCCGTCACCGATAAAAAATGTGGTTGCCGATCCTGGCAACCACTTTCTTCGAGCTCGCCCAGTAGGGATTCACGCTCGTGGCGTGATAGAACAAAGCGTCCGGCACCACTGGCTCGTAGTAGCCGTGATAGACCGTCGTCGCCACGTCCATTGCTTGTTTCCAAGCGGGACTGCCCGACTCCAGTCGCAGCTTGAGCGCCGTCCAGGAGAAGTGCGCGACCAGCTGGCGTCGCGATCGATCCCAGCGAGTGTCGTGCACGACTTCGCAGATCGTGTCGGGGAAGTACGGCGAAGCCAGTCGATTCATCGTGACTTCCGCGACCGCGTACTGCCCCTTCAGTGTCTCGCCGCGCGCCTCGAAATATATGTTCTCGGCGAGGCAGCGAATCTCACGAGCCCGCAGCTTGCCTGCATCGATTTGCGAGCCGTCGTAGGTCGAGCGAGCGGCGTAGGCAAAATAGACAATGAGACCGACCGCGATGAACGGCAGGCTGAGAAATGCGAAGAACGGGGCGTCTCCCCGGTCCCGGAGCGCCCAATACATGGCCAGCCTGCGCCGTCGGAGTACGAACCAGCCCCGTACGCCGTAGAACAACGATCTCAGCATCGCGTCGCTTCAGCCGCTAGACGTCACAGCAGGCCGTCGAGGCGCTCCAGATCGTTGATCATTCGCCAGCGACCGCCGGCTTTCTCGACTCGCTGGCGCCAGGTATCGACCCGCGCGAGATATTCGCGAGGATCGTAGTTGTCCGTGCGCAGCTTGGTGACGTTGAGTGCAACGACCTCGAAGCCCTTCAGGTCGAGCGGCACGTCGCGCACGTAGCCTTTGTCGAGATCTTCCTTCAGGTCCGAGAAGATCAGGATGGCCTTGCGGCCGGAATTCTTCTCGTTGAGGAACTCGATGCCCTGGAGCAGTCCGCCGGTGATGTCGGTATAGCTCGCCGCCTTCGAGTGATCGACGAACGTCTTGATGGCATCCGCGAACGCGCGCTTCTGCACGTTGGCGCTGCTGGGCCGATCGTCGAAGGTGGCCTTGGCGATGATGTCCTTCTCGCTGAAGCTGCCGGTGTCGATGCGGGCCACGGCAAACGAGTCCGTCGGCTGCAGTTTCGACAGCGTGTACAGAATGATGCTTTGGGCCTTGTTCAGTTCCTCGTTATATGTGCCGGACGTATCGAGCAACAGATAGACGCCTGTGTTGCGTGGCGCGCTCGGCGTGCAGCCGCCGATCAAGAGGGCAGTCAGGGCCAGGATGAATGCCTTCATGTCTGTGCCTCCTGTACCGAAACCATTTCACGAGCGCGCTCCTCGTCGGCTGCGGCTTTTGCCCGGGCCTTTTCCAGCCACAATGGCACGAACAGCGGCAGATCGTAGAGACGCTCCAGCAGCTTGCCGATGTGATGGAAGGAATTGCTCAGCACCCGGAGGAACAATGCCACGGCTCTGAGCAGGCCGATGCCGCACAGGCCGAGCACGGTTCGGGAGGAGTGCACGAACGTTTCGAACGGAATCGCGACGAACGTCAGCGCGAACGGCAGGATGAAGCCCATGCCCATCTGCGCGGCCGTGGTGATCCACAAGTATTCGTTCTGCAGGCCGCCGCTATCTTCCCCGCGCAGCAGCGCGCCAGTCGCCAATTCGTCCTGGAGCAGCACCTCACGCATATAAGCCAGGCCGGCCTCGACGCTCGCCAGCAGCGTGAGCAGACTGAAGGTGATCCAGATCATCCGCACACGCATCTTGTCGGGCAGCGCCGCGATGACTGGGAACAATCGCGTAATACGCAGCGATTCCATCAGGAACAGACCCATCGAGATCTCGACCATGATGATCACGAGCGCGGCAATGTCGGCGGTCCGGAACGAGCCGATATAACTGGTACCGCCGACCATTTCCGACATGGGGCGTGCGATCAGCGAGAAGTTGATCGCGGCGCCGCCGATCGCAATCAGCAGCACCAGTCCCGAGACGAAGAACTGCACGACCGATGAGGAGGAGAGCGTCGAGACCGCTCGGTCGTGGCCGCGCACGATATCCTGATAGTCCTGCATGTGCCGATCGATGGCAGTGGCCCGGTTCAGCAGGCTTTCGACGGAGGCCATGACACGGTCGAGTGTTTCTTTGATGACGCGCCACTCCGGCATCATCTTGCGCAGCAGACCGTGCCGCTCGGAGCTGGCCTCGCGATAGGTATCCATCGCTTCTTTGTGAGCTTTGACCAGCGATTTATGGATGTCCTCGAGGATGGCGGCTGCGCCGTTCTTGCCTTCCATCTTCGACACGGCATCGACGGCACGAACCCAGCCCGGCGCTTCCGGCGGCACATCGACGGCGGCTTGATGATCCTCCTCGATGCGCCGGATCGACTCGCTCAGCGCCCGGTGCAGGGTCGGATAGTTGGAGAGATCCTTGCGCACGCTGTCGCTGATGCGCTCGAACTCGCGTTCGATGATCCGTTCCTTTGCCTCGCGTCCCGCCGCCAGCAGAACGTCACGATTGCGCGTCGCGAGCCGCGCCTCGAGATGCGTCGTCGAATGCGATGCCAGTCGCAGGCCGCGCGCTATGGCGCTGGTCGCCGTACGAATGGCCTGGTGAGCCGTATCTCGCGCCAGAAAGAGTACGAAGACTGCCACGATGAATAGGATCAGTATCGAAAGCGTGGGCCAGGGTGTGAACTCGAGAATCGCGCTGAAGGACATAGGTTTCCCCTTGCAATGGGCGTCCGGCGCGGCAATCCTGAACGAGGATGCCGCTAGCTCTTTCGGATTCGGCTGAACGGGGCGGGCGGATGTGACCTGAATGAACGAATGGAGCGAATCTTGACGCAGTTCTCAAGCCGGCTGGCTGAACGACATGCCCGCACGGTTATCGGACTGATTCTGGTGGCGGCGGCCGTGCTGTCGTTTTTCAGCCTGGCACGCGCCGATGAGTTGAGCGAGAAGGTGTGGATTCATGGATCGGCGAATTGCGCCGAGAATCGCGATCCGCCCATCGAAACGTTTCAGTTCGAGCCCGACACCTACATTCTCAGGCAGAACAAATGCGCGAATTTTGAGGGGCCCTTCATCTACTTGATGTTCGGCGAGCACACGCTGTTCATTCAGGACACCGGGGCGACGGCAGATCCCGAGCAGTTCCCGCTCTACGAAACCGTTCGACAGCTCATGCGTCAACGGGGCGCTGAGAAACTGAAAATCCTGGTCACACACTCTCACAGTCACGGCGACCATGTCGCCGCCGACGCGCAGTTTCGTGGTAAGCCCGGCGCCACACTGGTCGAGCCCACTGCGACTGCCGTGCGAGAGCATTTTGGTTTCACGAGTTGGCCGGACGGCGAGGCCACGATCGATCTGGGAGGTCGCACACTGACTGTGCTCCCCGCGCCCGGCCATCAGGACGAAGCGTTGGTCGTTTACGACGATCGCACGCGATGGCTGCTGACCGGAGACAGCGTCTATCCCGGCCGCCTCTACGTGAGAGATTGGGCGGCGTTTCGCGTCAGCGTGCGGCGCATGGCGACGTTTGCGAACACTCACCCGGTGGCTGCCGTCATGGGCACGCACATCGAGCTTGCGCGCGATGGCACGCAGTACGCAGCTGGCACAACGTATCAACCGAACGAAGCGAGTCTCGTGCTGACGCCCCGAGACCTGGAAGACCTGGATCGATTGTTACAGCAGGCCGGCGCCGAGCCGAAGCAGATCGCGACTCGGCGCTTCATCGTGTGGCCGAAGTAGCGCCTTCAGCCCGTTTCCCAATTCATCACCACCTTGCCTGACTGGCCGGCGCCCATGATTTCGAAGGCGCGCTGATATTCGCTGACCGGCAGGCGGTGAGTGATGATGGGGCGGATGTTCAGGCCGCTCTGGAGCATGGCGGCCATCTTGTACCAGGTCTCGAACATCTGGCGGCCGTAGATGCCCTTGATGGTGAGGCCCTTGAAGACCACTTCGTTCCAGTCGATGGCGACTTCGGTGGCAGGGATGCCGAGCATGGCGACGCTGCCGCCGTGATGTAGCGTGCGGAGCATGCTGCGCAGGGCGGAGGCGTTGCCGGACATTTCCAGGCCGACGTCGAAGCCTTCCTGCATGCCGAGTTGTTTCATCGCGTCGTCGAGCGAGTCGCGCGTGACGTTCAGCGCCAGGGTAGCGCCCATCTTGCGCGCCAGGTCCAGGCGATAGTCATTTACGTCGGTGATCACTACGTTGCGCGCGCCGATGAAACGAACGATCGCCACCGCCATGATGCCGATCGGGCCGGCGCCCGTGATCAAAACATCCTCGCCGACCACGTCGAATGCCAGCGCGGTGTGTACGGCATTGCCGAGTGGATCGAGAATGGACGCGATCTCGTCGTCGATGGCCGCCGGCAATTTGAACGCGTTGAAGGCTGGAATGACGACGTATTCTGCAAACGAGCCCTGGCGATTCACGCCGACACCCTGCGTGTTACGACACAGGTGCCGCCGTCCGGCGCGACAGTTGCGGCAGTAGCCGCACGTGATGTGGCCTTCGCCCGAAACACGATCTCCCGGCTTGAAGCCTTGTACTTCGCTGCCGACCTCGACCACTTCGCCGCTGTACTCGTGGCCCACGGCCATCGGCACGGGAATGGTCTTCTGCGCCCACGCATCCCAATTGTAGATGTGCATGTCGGTGCCGCAGATCGCGGTCCGCTTGACTCGAATCATCACGTCGTTGGGGCCGACCGTCGGCTTGGGAATATCCTGCAGTTCAATGCCGACGGCAGCATGGGCTTTGACTAGTGCGCGCATGAGAGTGTGCTTGTGTTGATCCGATTGAGCAAAGCGCAGCGTGGGCGCTGCAGATTATCGAATGACGCCGAGCTCTTTGCCTACTGTGGCGAATGCAGCCACGGCCTTGTCCAGTTGTTGGGTCGTGTGAGCCGCCGACATTTGTGTGCGGATGCGCGCCTTGCCGTGGGGAACCACCGGGAATGAGAAGCCGATGACATAAACACCGTGCTGGAGCAGCCGCTGCGCGAACTCGGCTGCAACCTTGGCATCGCCGAGCATGACTGGAATGATGGGATGCTCGCCCGGCACGAGATTGAAGCCGGCAGCGGTCATTTGTTTACGGAAATGCGCGGCGTTGTCCCATAGCCGCGAGCGCAACTTATCGTCTGCTTCCAGTAGATCCAGCACTCGCAGGCTCGCCGCGGCGATGAAGGGCGGGATGCTGTTCGAGAACAAATACGGCCGGGAGCGTTGGCGCAGCCAGGTGACGATCTCCTTGCGGCCCGATGTATATCCTCCGGCAGCCCCGCCCAGCGCCTTACCGAGCGTGCCGGTGATGATATCGACGCGATCCATCACGCCTCGCAGTTCGTGCGTGCCGCGGCCGCGCTCGCCGACGAAGCCGACCGAATGCGAATCATCGACCATCACCAGCGCGTCGTAGCGATCGGCCAGATCGCAGATCTCCTTCAGACGCGCGATCACGCCGTCCATCGAGAACACGCCGTCGGTGGCGATCAGCCGCACTCGGCAGTGCGCTGCTTCCTTCAGGCGAGTTTCGAGCTCGTCCAGATCGTTGTTCGCATAACGAAAGCGCTGCGCTTTGCACAGGCGGATACCGTCGATGATGCTGGCGTGATTCAGCGCGTCGCTGATGACCGCGTCCTGCTCGTCGAGCAAGGTTTCGAACAAACCGCCGTTGGCATCGAAGCAGGAGGAATAAAGGATGGTGTCGTCAGTGCCGAGAAAGCGGCTCAATCGTTCTTCCAGATCCTTGTGGATCTGGTGCGTGCCGCAGATGAAACGCACCGAGGCCATGCCGTAACCGTAACGGTCCAGCGCCAGGCGGGCCGCTTCGCGCACCGAAGCATGATTGGCCAGCCCCAGGTAATTGTTGGCGCAGAGGTTCAGGACTTCTTCGCCGCCGACCACCCGCACCGACGAGCTTTGCGGCGAGCTCAGCACCCGCTCCGGCTTGAACAGCCCTTGCACGCGCAGCTGTTCCGTCTCTGCCGTCAATCGCTGAAGAAAGTCCTGCTTCACATCGACCTCACGCTGCCCGTGCCGAAGCGCGGATTGTGCCACTGTGCGGATGACGGCTAGCAGGTCAGCTAGGTTCCGCGCCCTGGAGTACAGCTTTCTAGAAGACTGAGTACAGTTCTGAGCAGTGGGATTATCCAGGCATATTGCTATCTAACAAAGAAAATTCTTATTCTCGGTATGTCTGCAGAGCGACCTCAGATTCCAAATAACGATTCGGACCGCACCGTGAGCGGTGCGAGGGGGATTCATGAAGGCGACAGGACGAGCGTGGCTGTCCATCGGCAGCCTGTTGAGCATTTCTGCGACGAGTCCGGTACTGGCACAGGGAGCGGTCGACAACCTGCTGGAAGAGATCGTGGTCACGGCGCAGAAGCGCAGTGAAAGCGTGCAGGATGTGCCGATCGCGGTGACGGCAATGACGGCGGAGATGCGCGATGTCATGGGCGTCATCACCATCGGCGAACTGACGGATTTCACCCCCGGCCTTTCATTCGCGAGCACGCTGGATCGCATGAGTCTGCGCGGCGTCGGGCGACTCACCAACAACTATGGCTCCGACCCTGGCGTTGCGGCTTACTCGGACGGCTTCTACACAGCGAGCAATTACGAGGCGGGCAAGCGTCCGATCATCATCGATCGCATCGAAGTGCTGCGCGGACCGCAGGGCACGCTGTACGGGCGCAATTCGATCGGCGGCGCGCTGAATATCATTTCCAAGCGGCCGACCGATACCTTTCAGGGCGAAGTGCGCGCTACCGCCGGCAATTACGAAACCAGATATTTCGAAGCCGCGCTGTCGGGTCCCATCACCGACTGGCTACGGTTTCGCACGGCCGGCACGAAGGGCGGGCAAGGGCGCGGCTTCTTCCGCGATGTGAACAGCGACGAGACCGAGGGCAACGCCAGCGATGATCTCTATGTCGAGCAGCAGCTCGAATTCAACATCGGCGAGCGCGTCGACGGCTGGATCCGATACAGCCACGCGGAGTGGAATCAGGCGCGCCGTTCGACCATCGCGACCACTCCCTACGACATCGCGCCGACGTACTTCGGCGGTTTGTTTCCAAACTCCACGTTCAACGGCACGCCGACCCAGCCGGTGTCGGCGCCCTTCACCGCAACCAATCCGAGCAACGAAAATCATCGGCTGTACAACAACGACACTCCGTTTCGAGCCAATCTGGACGGCAATCATTCCTATGTGATGGAGCTGGTCGGCCACATGGATTGGGCGGATCTGAAGTACGTCGGCGGCTACACGGGCTCGACGTACTCGCAAGTGTCCGATTACGACACCATCGATCGCGGACCTTACCGAACCGTGGCCGGCGGCGTGCCGTTCACGATCTTCCCGCAGATCGAAGCGTTCTACATGGAGGACAAGGAGTACTACAGCAACGAGCTGAACCTGATCTCGACCGGCGACGGCGACCTGCAATGGATCATCGGCCTGTATCAATATCACGAGCAGGTGAATCAGAATTCCGGCGTGCGCGTGCCGCAGCAGACGGAACTGGCGACGCCGCGCATGGCTCGCACGACGCCGACGGTGCTCGGTCCGCCGAATCCCGACCATAATTTGCAGATTGCCGGTGCGTTTCTGGACGCGGATGCGCGGGCCGTGTTCGGACAGATCGATTACAGCTTCTCGCCGACCTGGAAGACCACCATCGGATTGCGTTACACCGAGGACAATAAAGACGCGGAGGAGTATCGAACGCGTGCGCTGTACGGTGTCCCTGGCGTTCCCTATGCGTACTACAGCGAGATCGATATACGTAACCCGCTCAGCGGCAAATGGCACGCGACGACCGGTACGGCGGGGCTGCAGTGGTCACCCAACTCCGACACGATGGCTTTCGCCAAGTACACGCGAGGCTATAAGAGCGGCGGCTTCAACGCCGGTGCATTTGCACCGGACCGCACCGGCTACACCGAGCCGGAATACATCAACGCTTACGAGCTGGGCCTGAAACAGACCCTCTTCGGGCGCCTGACCGCGAACCTGTCGATCTTCCATTACGACTACAAAGATGCGCAGTATCCCTCGACGGTCCGCGATCCGGTGTCCAACATCAATGAATCGCGCTTCTTCAATCTCGACAACGCCGTTTCACAGGGCGTGGAGCTGGAGGCGTTGTGGGCGGTCACCGATGCCCTGCAGCTGAATCTGAGTTACAGCTATCTCGACACCGAGATCGAGGACACGCGCTGCTTCATCGATGGCGATGACACGCGCGCCACTGCTCCCGATGCGCGTCCCTGCGGCACTCCGGTGCCCGGTCAGCAAATCGGTCAGCGCATCGACGGTGGACGCTTGCCGAGCTCGCCGGAAAACAAGATCGCGTTCAACGCCAACTACACGTGGCAGATGCCGTTGGGCGCCCTCACGCTTTCGGGCACGTGGACGTATCGAGACGAAACGTACTACTCCGTGTTCGCGCGCGACTACAACCTCGCGCCGTCGTACGACGAGACGGATTTGCGCGTGCTTTGGAACGCGCCGGACGGCCGCTACACGTTGATCGGTTTCGTGCGCAACGTGTTCGATGACGAAGGTTATGAGGCAGTAGGCGCAACGCAATCCGCATGGGGCGTGCGCACTCTCACGACCTCACCAACCGCCCCGCGCGTGTATGGCGTCGAAGCGCAGTTCCGCTTTGGCACATAAGACCACTCCTGTCCCCCTCCCTTCGGAGGGGGCGCAGGAATGTTTGTATATATTCCGTGCTGCAGGCTTGCTTTGGAGTGTTGCTGTAGGAAGGCGCAGTTCATACCATCGATGCGACCGCAGAGCGATCGTCGATTCCACACATAATTAATGGTCGGATGTCGCTCATCCGAACGGGGGTTCTCATGAAGATGTCACAGCGAGGATTGCTGTCCGTCATGGGCGGCCTGTTGTGCGTGAGTGGGATTTCAAACGCACAGGACACGAAAAGTTCAGTACTGGAAGAAGTCGTGGTCACTGCCGAAAAGCGCGAGCAGACGCTTCAAGAAGTGCCAGTTGCCGTTTCCGCTTACACCAGCGCGCGTCGGGATCTGATCGGGGTCAATACTATCGAGGATGTGGCGCGCATCACGCCGAGCTTGAGTTATACCAACAACGACCGCCTCTCGATTCGCGGCTTCGGCCGTCTCACCAATAACATCGGCACCGATCCATCCGTGGCGTTGTATTCCGATGGCATTTTTTCCACGTCCATGGCCGATACTTCGACGCCGTCGCTATTCATCGATCGCACCGAGATCCTGCGCGGCCCGCAGGGCACGTTGTACGGGCGGAACTCCATCGGCGGGACGCTCAACGTCATCGCCAAGCGTCCGACCAAAGACTTCAACGGCGAGGTGCGTGGCACTTTCGGCAACTACGGCAGCTGGCGCACCGATGCGCTGCTGCGTGGGCCGATCACCGAGTCGATCCGTTTCCTGGTCGGTGGGTCGAAGGATCGTCGTGAGGAGGGCTTCATCAATAACATCGGACCGGGCGCCGACACGGCCGACAGCGATCGCTGGTTCGTCGAGGCCCAGCTCGAAGCCGATCTTGGCGAACGAGTGGTGGCGCGGCTGAGATATTCGAAGTTCGAGTGGCAGGATAGTTATGGCGTGGGTAACACGCTGGGCAGCGTCATCTCGCCCTATAACAATATTTCACTGGCAGGAACGGGCACCTCGGCGCTGTACTACAACACCGTGTTCGGCTACACCGAGCCCAATCCGAGCGTTGCCGATCCCTACACGATCGACACCAACTCGGATGCCGCCGGCACGCTGTCGCACCAGCACCGCATCCATCTGGACGTGACAGCGGATTTCGATGGCGCGACGCTCAAGCTGCTATCCGGCTACCAGCAGTACACGTACTTCACATCATCGGATAGCGATGGCACGCCGCGAACCGGCCTCTTCAGTATTCCGGCGAGCGGGCCGTTGTCGGTCGATCTCGATGGCCCGAGCGGGCCGCTGCCGAGTCAGACGATCACGGCGTCATTCAACGCGCTCAATGTAACGCCCGACGCTCGCACGTACTATCACGAGCGACAGCAGTGGCAGTCGAACGAGCTGAATCTCTCATCGAATGGCGATGGCGATCTGCAATGGATCGTCGGTTTGTATCAATACAGCCAGAAGTGGGACCAGCCGCAGGGCATCCGGGTCGTGGGCGACAACGCGATCCTGAATCCGCTCGGTGCGCCGTCGAACCCAAGCGGCGCGTTCCTCGCGGTGGACGGTCACCTGGAGACGGACTCCTACGCGGGGTTCGGTCAAATGGATTGGACGTTCGCCGAGGAGTGGACCTACACGCTGGGCCTGCGGTACACGAAGGACAAGAAGACGGGCATCGATATGGCGAGGTATGTGGCGCGCACGCCCGGTACTGCCATCGCCGCGGCCGATGCGGGGACGACGCTCGAGAATGCGATCATCAATTTGTTTCCTGCGGGTACGCCGCTTTCGTACATACAAACGCAGGTGCCCACCCTCGGTCCGCTGGTTGGCGCCGCCGTGCTTGCGCAGACTCAAGCGCTCGCGCTCGATGTGACGCAGAGTCAGGTCTGCGGCGCGACCGCTTGCGCTCCCGATCTCCAGCCCAACCCAGGTGGTGGTCTACGGCGCGATCTCGCAGGCGATTGGGATGCGGTAACCGGCACGACCGGCCTGCAGTGGGAACCCAACGACAACACGAATTTGTATCTGCGCTACAGCCGCGGCTACAAATCGGGTGGCTGGCTCGGCTCCAATGGCCTGACGCCCAATCCGTACGCCGATCCGGAGTATGTCGATTCGTACGAGCTCGGCGTGAAGACGGTGATCGCGGATCGAGTGCAGCTCAATACCGCTGTGTTCTACAGTGATTACGATGGATTCCAGACGCCTCTCACTGTGTCGCTCGGCACGATCACTGCCAGCCGGTTCTTGAACTTGCAGGCGCGAGTGCAGGGTGTGGAACTGGAGGCCGTCTGGTCGCCGATCGACCGATTGCAGTTGCTGGCGAGTTATTCGTATCTCGATACGGAGATCACTCGCGGCTGCTGTTTCGTGGATAACGCGGATCCCAGAGCACTTACGTCGGGCGCTCAGCCGGTGAGTGTGCTGCCGAATGGCGATGTGGCGCAGACGCTGGTAGGTAATCGTTTGCCGCTGTCGCCGGAGCACAAGTGGACCGTGGGTGCGAACTACACGTGGGGTTTTGCGGCTGGGTCGCTCACCGCGAGCGGCATGTACACCGATACCAACGATCAGCAATCGACGATCTGGAACAATCCCATCTACACCGCGCCGTCGTTCGAGCTCGCGGACTTTCGCCTGTTATGGAACGATGCCGAGAACCGCTACACCGTGATCGGCTTCGTGAAAAATGCGTTCGACGAGATTGGCTACGGCAGCTCGACGGGAGGCACGCCTACGCCGGTGGGGTCGCGTCGCACGGTTTCGCTGACCTATCCGCGAACGTATGGGATGGAGTTGCAGTTTCGCTTCTAAAAACGCGACTCGGGCATCCTGCCACTCGCGCTGTGGCGCAGAGGGGAAAAGGCGCGACTTTTCCCCCTGCGCTCGCCGCCTGCGGCGGCGGGCACATCCCTGTGCCTGGGGTGGCACGCGTTACGTTTTATGGGCCGGGCGCGGACTTGCTCCACTGATCCACCGCGGCGTGCAGCACATCGATCGGCACCGGTCCCGACCTCAACACCAGATCGTGATAGAGCCGCACATCGAAGCGGCTGCCCATTTGCTGGCGCGCCCGCTCGCGCGCGGCGCGAATCCCAGTGGCGCCGACCATGAAGCTGCAGGCCTGGCCGGGATACACACAATAGCGGTCGATCTCCCGCTCGCTGGACATCTGGCGCTCGCCGGCGTTCTCGACCATCCATTTGACGGCCTGCTCGCGGGTCCAGCGATGATGATGAATGCCGGTGTCCACCACGATGCGGGCGGCGCGGAACAGCTCCGACTGCAGCAGCCCGACCCGACCCGCTGGATTCTTTTGGTAAATGCCCAACTCGTCGGCGACGCGCTCGGCGTACAACGCCCAGCCTTCTGTGTACGCAGAGAAACGCACCAGCCGGCGGAACAATGAGAGCTCGCCCGCCGCACGCAACACGGCGAACTGGAAGTGATGACCCGGAATGCCTTCATGATGGGCCAGCGTCGGCAGCCGCCACAACGGCAGCTCAGCGGGCGATTTCAAATTCAACGAGAACGTGCCGGGCTGGCCGCCGACGCCATCGCTGTAGAACGCGCCGGGCGCGCCATTTTCGATGGCGACAGGAATGCGCTTCACCAGCAGCTCATCTTTCGGAATCGTCTTGAAGCCCTTCGGGAGCAGTGCGCGGATCGCGGCGATGTCGTTGCGCGCGGCCGCGAGCAGTTGCTCACGTCCCGCATCGTTCTCCGGCACGAGGAAGCGAGGATCCGCATCCAGGGCCTTGACGCGTTCCCCGATTGGCCCGCTTTTCAATCCTTGTTCCTGCAGGCTGCGATCGAGCTGCGCGCTGATATCCGCAACCAGTTGCAGGCCGCGCTTGTGCAGTTCACCAGGCTCGATCTTGGTCGTCGTGTTCGAATGCACGGCCGCTGCGTAATAAGCCTCGCCGTCGGGAAGCGCCCAAACGCCGGCCGATGTCTTGGCTTTTGGCGAGAGTGCTTCCAGTGCCTGCATTTGGCGGTTGAGAGCCGGAACGATCTGCGAGCGGAATATTTGTTCGGCACGCGGCCCGAGGTCGCCAAGCTTCTTGGCCTGGGCTCGCTCGATCGCTGGGCCGATCATGGCGGTCTGCGCCGGCGGCGTATCGCGCAATGTCTGGATCTGCGCCAGGGTCCGTTTGATCACGAAGCTGGGCGGAATGACGCCGATGCCCGCATCGTGACGAATTCTTTCGGTCTCTTGATCCAGCGAGCGCGCCAAGGCGCTCAGGCGCGAGAAATAGGCATCGACATCCTGCGCCGACTGCAGCGGATGACGTGAGCCCAGAAACTCCGGCAACCAATAATAGGTGCCGTTCATCTGGCTGACGGGGAACGGGCTTGGACGCAGGTCGATGTCCATGGTGCCGTAGCGCCCGGTCAGATCCTTGAGCATCGAGTAAACGAACACGGCAGTGTCGTAGTCGAGCTGTGCGGCGGGATCGAGCTTCGTGCGATCGATTTTCCCAAGCTCGCTCAGCGCGCGAGTCGCGGATTCATGATCCCTGGCTGTCGCGGCGAGCGAGCGGTCGTCGAGCTGAGAGCGCAGGCCAGCATTCGAGCCGACATCGAATTCATACTGGGTCGCTTGTTCCGGACTACGTCGCAGGTAGTCTTCCGCGAGTCGTTGCAGCAGGGCATCGAGCGCGGGCGATGTGTTATTGGCTGCGAATGCGGGCAGCCCGCTGAAGGCTGCGAGACCTGCGCCGACCGCGGCGCGGATGAGTGTGCGGCGATTCATTCATATCCTCTGATCGAAAGCGGCCGAGGCCCTTTCGATACGTCCGCCAAAAGGCGCGACTTTTGTCGGACTCCAGCTTACCGGAGTCCCGGTCGAGCTGGCCACGCAGGCCGCGCTCAACTTTGTTGCGAATCGAACAACTGTGCGACTCGCTGCCGCTGCTGCGGGTCCAGGTGCAGCCCGAGCTTGGTTCGCCGCCACAGAATGTCATCGGCGCTGCGGGCCCACTCGTTCGTGACCAGATAGTCGATTTCGGCTTGCGTGAGGCCGGCGCCGTAGTGCTCGCCCAAATCCAGCATGGCCTGGGCCTTGCCGAGAATCTTCTCGACGCGCGTGCCGTACGCTCGCGCCAAGCGGTGAGCCAGAGAGGCAGACAGGAAGGGCCACCGCTTGTGTACGCCCTCAGCGAACGCGGCAAAGTCAGCGCGTGGTAGATCGCCGCCGGGCAAAGCGGCCTTGTTGGTCCATTCGCGGTCGCTGCTATCCAGGTGCGGCTGCAGTTTGCTGAGCGCACTTTCGGCGAGCCGGCGATAGGTCGTGATCTTGCCACCGAATACCGATAGCAGCGGTGGAGCATCGGGAGTCGTTTCGGTCAGCTCGAGCTTATAGTCGCGTGTGACTTTCGATGCGTTCTTCGATTCGTCGTCGGAGAGCGGCCGCACGCCCGCGTAGCTCCATTTCACATCCGAGGGCGCGATGCCCTTGCGGAAGTAACTGTTGATGGTGCTGCACAGATACAGGACTTCTTCGGGCGAGATGCTGACATTGGTCGCATCGCCGCTGAAGGGCACGTCGGTGGTGCCGACCAGCGTGAAGGCTTCCTGATAAGGAATCGTGAACACGATGCGGCCGTCGGGATTTTGCAGCATGAAGGCGTGCTCGCCGCTGTACAGCCGGGGCACGACGATGTGACTTCCCTTGACCAGGCGGACGTGCCCTTCGTTGTCCATCTTGGGAAACCCTTTGAGCACTTCCTGCACCCACGGGCCCGCGGCGTTGACGATCGCGCGGGCGCGCACTTGCGTCGTCTCATTGCTCTTCACGTCTTGAACGGTTGCGAGCCACAGCGAGCCGTCGACCTTCGCACTTAGAAAACGCGTGCGCGTGCGAATCGACGCGCCACGCAACGCCGCGTCCAGCGCGTTGAGCACGACCAGGCGGCTGTCATCGACCCAGCAATCGGAATAGGCAAAGCCGTGATCCAGTCCGGGCCGCAATGCTCCGTATGCGCCGTTGGCGAGACGCACGCTGCGTGACGCGGGCAGGATCTTGCGACCGCCGATGTGATCGTAGAAGAACAATCCGAGGCGCATCAGCCAGCGCGGCCGCAGCTCCGGCACGTGCGGCAGGATGAATTGCATCGGCCGGATGATGTGAGGCGCGATTCGCAGCAACCGCTCGCGTTCGATCAGCGCCTCGCGCACCAGTCTGAACTCGAAGAACTCCAGATAGCGCAGGCCGCCATGGATGAGCTTGGTGCTGGCGGAGGAGGTCGCCGAGGCGAGATCCGCTTGTTCGACCAGCATCACTTTCATGCCGCGCCCGGCCGCATCCCGCGCGATGCCGGCGCCATTGATGCCGCCGCCGATGATGAGCAGATCGACGCTGAGTTGGTCGCTGTTGCTGGCGGTCGTCGCCCCCGTTGTCACGTGCTCGCTGTTGCCCATGCCTTGAAACAGTATCGACCCGAAAGTGCTGACAGAGAGTCGAGGATACAGATGGCCCGGTGTCGAATGAATGCCCCTACGTGCACCCGCGTCACTTTAACGGCGTACACTGCCGGCATGACCGACGAGAAATCCGCCGGCGACCAGTCCGGATTGCGCATCGACAAATGGCTGTGGTTCGCACGCCTGTTCAAGAGCCGCTCCCAGGCTACCGAAGCGGTGGCCGGCGGTCTGGTACATGTGAACGGCGATCGCGTGAAACCCTCGCGGGTCCTGCACGTCGACGACCGGCTGCACATCACCAAGGACGAAACGCGACTGGAAGTGATCGTGCGCGGCATGCCGGTTCGGCGTGGCCCGGCCCCAGAAGCCCGGCAGCATTATGAAGAGACGCCGGAAAGCATCGCCGCGCGAGAGCAGCAGCGGGAGCGCAATCGGCTCGCCGCGCCTGCGCCCGAAGGGCGGCCCGACAAGCATGCCCGGCGGGTACTGCGGGATCTGCGCCGTGGCTAGCCCGGCGCTACCTTGCTGAAGGAGCCGCCTTCGCGGCCTGCCATCACGGCTTGAATCTCGGCGACGATGGCCAGCGCGATGGTCTCGGGCGAACGCGCACCGAGATCGAGGCCGATCGGGCCATACAGACGCCCGCTGAGCTTGGCGGCTTTATCGCCGATCTCGTGTAACAAACGAATGCGCCGGGGAGCGGGGCCGAGCAGGCCGACATAAGGAATTGAGCTGTCCGCGAGCGCCGCGAGATACGCTTGGTCCGACAGCAGGTGATGGCTCATCACGACCGCGGCATCGTACTGTCCTGCATGCAATTCCTGCGGCAGCTCGGCGGATGGTTTCAGTAAGACCCGTCGGGCTCGGGGGAATCGATCCGCAATGGCGTACGCCGGACGGTGATCGATCACGGTGACCTGCCAATTCATCAGGCCGGCAATTTCCACCAGCGGCATGGCGTCCGGGCCCGCGCCGAGCAGCAGCAGGCGAGGCGGCAATTCGATCGGCACGACCAGGAACGTCGCATCCTCAGCATCAACGACCTGACTGGACGGCCCCGCACCTCGCGGCGTTGGCACAGCCATCGCCGCGGCTACGGGGGCGGGAGCTGAATGTTTGTTCTGCGTCCAGAACGCCGCACCCAGAGGATATTTCGGGTTACGCGACTGAGTGACGACGGCGAAGCTCGCTTCGATCTGATCGAAGCGGCAACGGGATGCGAAGTTGAACGGCTGATAGTCGTTGGCGCGATCCAGCCGGCTCAACAGAATGGTCATCGCGCCTTCGCAACCCAGCCCGATGCCCCAGATCACGTCATCGGAGCTGCGCGTGTCGTAATGAACGGTGGCGGGCTCGCCGCTAGCGAGCACAGCGCTGGCACGCGCCATCAAGTCCGCTTCGAGGCAACCGCCGCTGAGCAGGCCGGCGACGCGTCCGTCGCCGGCAATGAGCATCTGGGCGCCGGCCTTGCGATAGGTCGAGCCCAGCGTCTGCGCGACCGTCGCGAGCACCAGCGGCTCGGCGCGGTCGACGTAGTAGCGGAAGAATTCGTCGGCGGCGATGCCGCTGTGGATCAATCCTGGCTGGGTCATGGCGGGGAAATCGACCTCCAGGGGCGGATTGTCCCAGCTTCGCGGCGATGCTGCATGTAAAAGCGGGCTCAATCCTTGCCTAATCCAGCATTTCCGTCGCCCGGGAACTTTTCGAGGTCATCGGCACCACTAACACAAGGTACCGCGCTCCATCACCAATGAATCGATAAGCGAGGGCGCATGCTTCGCAAGTTCATGCTCGGATCCCTGCTGGCACTCGCCGGCGCCGGCCCGCTGCCGGCCGCGCCCGAAGCCAACGTCCGCTGCACGCTCAAGTTCACCATGCAGGGCTGGTCGGCGTTCTACAAGACTGCCGACGGCCGCGGC
Source organism: Peristeroidobacter agariperforans (assembly GCF_004138335.1). Classification (GTDB taxonomy): domain Bacteria; phylum Pseudomonadota; class Gammaproteobacteria; order Steroidobacterales; family Steroidobacteraceae; genus Steroidobacter; species Steroidobacter agariperforans. The sequence goes on from NZ_RYFW01000001.1 coordinate 2,733,675, forward strand.
ACGATCGACTGCGACAACGGGCAGTCGCTGAAGGTGAAGCTGTCGGCGAAAGGCGGCGGGCTCACGGTGGGCAAGTCGTCGATCGAGGATGGCCAGGGCAGGTTCTCCGCCGTCGGCAGCACGGCGCAGTTGCTGGGCACTTATGTCGCAGCCGAGGCGCACGCTGGCGTGATCAAATCAGCCGGCGCGCAGGTGATGACCAAGGGTGAAGTCTCATTGGCGCTGAGCGGCACGGGCCGAGGCGTGGATCTCGGCGTCGTGTTCGGCGCGATGACGATTTCACTCTGAGCTCGGGCGCACGCCAGTGTGAGATTTATTTCACACAGCGGTACAGTTCACGACACTATCAATTCTGCACGTACGCGCAGTTCCGGCATGGAGGGCTGGCGCATACAATGACGGGCCGAACCAGGGAGACGATGAGCAATGCCGGGGCCCGTATCACAGTCAGACGTTTCTCTGATCGACGTCCTGCCGCAGCACCGTTTCGACGAAGCGGCGTTGTGGCAGTACCTGCAACGGCACCTGGATGATTTCTCGCAGCCCGCGCAGCTGCGTCAGTTTCAAGGCGGGCAATCCAACCCCACTTATTTGATCCAGACCCCCACCAAGAAGTTCGTCCTGCGGAAAAAGCCGCCGGGCAAGCTGTTGCCGTCGGCGCATTTGATCGAGCGCGAATATCGCATCCTGCGCGCGCTGCCCGATACGGAAGTGCCGGTGCCGCGTGCACGCGTGCTGTGCGAGGATCCAAGCATCATCGGCACGCCGTTTTATGTGATGGATCATGTCGAGGGCCGCGTGATCAACGGCGTGCATTTGCCGAATCTCACTCCACCAGAACGTCGTGCGATTTACACCGACTACGCACGCGTGGCCGCCAAGCTGCACGGGGTCGACTACAAAGCTTGCGGATTAGGGGATTTTGGCAAGCCCGAAGGCTACGTGGCGCGCCAGCTGGATCGCTGGAGCAAACAATATCTGGCGTCGAAGACCGAAGAGAACGCCGATATGAACGAGCTGATGGCCTGGCTCGCGGCGCATCTGCCGGCCAGCGACGAAACCGCGATCGTTCATGGCGACTATCGGATCGGCAATACGATTCTGCATCCCACCGAACCGCGCATCATTGCTGTGCTCGATTGGGAGCTGGCGACGCTCGGTCACCCGCTGAGCGACCTGGCTTATGCCTGCATGTTCTATCGAATTCCGCCGAGCGATACCGGCAGCGGCGGGCTCGCCGGTGTCGACATCGCCGAGCTCGGCATTCCGGACGAGCAGGAATTCCTGAGCTTGTATTGCAAGTTCTCCGGCCGCGATCGCATCGCCGACTGGCCGTTCTTCTTGTCGTTTGCATATTTCCGCATGGCTGCGATCACCCAGGGCGTGTACGCGCGCGCATTGCAAGGCAATGCCGCCGATCAGCGCGCCATCAAGTATGGTGAACATGCCAAGGGCTTTGCTGCCGCCGGTCGCGCGATGACGCGCCATGGAGACTAACGTGTCCGCACAACTGAATTCAGATCAGACGCTGGAAGCATTCCGCCGCGACACTCGCGCGTGGCTGGAAGCAAATTGCCCGCCCGAAATGCGCCAGCCCGTGGTCGACGAATACGACATCTGCTGGGGTGGCCGGCGCGCCAAGTTCAAGAACGACGCGCAGCGCGTGTGGCTGCAGAAGATGGCGGAGCGGGGCTGGACGGTTCCAGAATGGCCGAAGCAGTACGGCGGTGGCGGTCTGAGCAAGGACGAAGCGCGCGTGCTGCGCGAAGAGCTGGCTGCGTTGAAGTGCCGTCCTCCGCTTACGTCCTTCGGCATCTCCATGCTCGGGCCAGCGCTGCTGAAGTACGGCAACGAGAAACAAAAGAGCGAGCACATCCCCAAGATCGTGCGCGGCGAGATTCGCTGGTGTCAGGGTTATTCGGAGCCTGGCGCGGGCTCCGACCTCGCGTCGCTGAAGACGCGCGCCGACGATCACGGCGATCACTTCGTCGTCAACGGCTCGAAGATCTGGACCAGCTACGGCGACAAGGCGGACTGGATCTTCTGCCTGGTCCGCACCAGCTTCACCGGCAAAAAACAGGAAGGCATCAGCTTCGTGCTGTTCGACATGGAATCGGCCGGCGTCACGACCAGCCCGATCCGCTTGATCTCCGGTTACTCGCCGTTCACGCAGACGTTCTTCGACAACGTCAAAGTGCCGAAGGAAAACCTGCTCGGCGAATTGAACAAAGGGTGGACCATCGCGAAGTATCTGCTCACCCACGAGCGCAACATGATTGGCGGCATGGGTACGCAGCGGGTCACGCCGCTCAGTCAGCTCGCGATCAAGAATATCGGTCTCGCCGGTGGGCGCCTCGCGGAGCCGGCGTTGCGTACCGATATCGCACGCTTCGAGATGGACGCGCTCGCATTCGCACTCACGATGAATCGCGTTACCGATGAAGCGAAAGCGGGCAATGAGACCGGCGCGATGTCGTCGATGCTCAAGTACTACGGCACCGAGCTCAACAAGCGGCGCGCCGAGCTGACCATGTCGGTAGCAGGCAGCGAAGGCTTGAAGTTCGGCGATTCTCATAGCGAAGAGCAGCTGGCCGCGATGTGGCTCAGGACCAAGGCCAACTCCATCGAGGGCGGCACGTCGGAGATCCAGCTCAACATCATCGCCAAGAACGTGCTGCGCCTGCCGGGCGCGTGATCAGGAGCAGCTCATGACTCTGGTACTCACCGACGATCAACTGATGTTTCGTGACGCCGCGAAGCGCTTTGCCGCCGAGCGTGCGCCCGTCTCTCAACTGCGCAAGCTGCGCGACGATGTCGACCCGATCGGCCTCAGTCGCGATGTGTGGAAAGAAATGGCCGAGATGGGCTGGGCCGGCGTGCTCGTGCCCGAGGAACATGGCGGCGTGGGATTTGGCTTTGTGGGCGCCGGGCTCATCGCAGCCGAGATCGGCCGCAATCTCAGCGCAACGCCGATGCTGTCGAGCGCAGTGCTGGCTGTAACCGCGTTGCTAAGAGGCGGCACTCCGGCGCAGAAAGAAACATTGCTGCCTGCCATTGCCGGCGGCGACTTGCTGATTGCATTGGCCAGCGACGAATGTGTGCGTCACACGCCCTATCACGTCGCCACTCGCTGCACCGGCAAGTACAAGCTGAGCGGTCGCAAGTTGCACGTGCTGGATGGCCACATCGCGGACCGCTTGATCGTCACGGCGCGCACGTCGGGCGATATCGGCGCCCGCGATGGCATCACGCTGTTCCTGGTGGACCCGAAGGCGAGCGGCGTCAGCATCACGCGCTCCTCGATGGTCGACAGCCGCAACAGCGCGACCGTCGACTTGCGCGACGTGTCGGTTACCGATGCCGATGTGATCGGCACATTCGATAAAGGCGCAATTGTCCTCGACGCCGTACTCGATGCAGGTCGCGCTGTATTGTCGGCAGAGTTGTTGGGTGTCGCCGAGGAAGCTTTCGAGCGCACGTTGGCTTACTTGCGCGAGCGCGAGCAGTTCGGCGTCAAGATCGGCACGTTCCAGGCGCTCCAACATCGCGCAGCGCACTTGTTCTGCGAGATCGAATTGGTGCGCTCGGTGGTGCTGCGAACCCTGCAGGCGCTGGATGCGCAGGAGCCGACGGCTTCATCGCTGGTGTGTCTCTCAAAAGCGAAGGCCAGCGAGGTGGCGCGCATCGCCACCAACGAAGCTGTGCAGATGCACGGCGGCATCGGTATGACCGACGAATTCGACATCGGTTTCTTCATGAAGCGTGCTCGCGCGGCCGCGGAAACCTTCGGCGATCAGTACTACCACACCGATCGGTTTGCTCAATTGTCTGGTTATTAAGGTCGCTGGCAAGCTATTCGCATCTCTGTCACTCGCCTGTAACCGGTCCAGCGGAACCTGGGCTCGGCGCCGCGCATTAGCTACAAAGCGTGCGCGGTCCCGCGACTTCGTACGCGAGTTTCACTGAGATGACGACCTTGTGATCCGCCGCTCATGCCGACTTTGGCGGAAGTGGCTAGGGTGGCGGGGTCGTCCGAGCCGAAGAGTGTCGAAGATTATGACAACCGAGCGCGACTACGATCCGGAAGCCACCATCGAGATGCCCCGCCCGGTGCTGATCGATCCCGAGTTGGAAGACGCCGATCCTGAGAAGACCCTGGTGCGCGAAGACTGGGAGAGCACGGTGATCCGTCGCGTCGCTCCCCATGTCGCCGCCGTGCAGAGCGCGGTCGGCGAAGATGCTGCTGCCGAAGCCCGCTTCGGTTGGGAGACCCAGACACTGCGGCTGCTGTCGCGCGCCGTGACGCGCGAGTACGGCGAGTAATTCAGCCGATGCTGGTCTTGCTCGTGCCTGCAGTCACCTCGAACTGCTGACCCACCTTTAGCTCCTTGCCCATGCCGCCGGTCAGGATCATGTTCTGACCGAACAGCACGCCGCGCAGATTGCGATCGAAGCGGAATTCCTTCAGTGCCTTCAGTGGCTCGTCGCTGCTGCGCTCGCCGGTGATCTGATCGGTGGTCGTGATCACGCAGCGATCGCAAGGCTTCACGACCTTCAGCCGCACGTCGCCCGCGACGAACTCATCGACGCTGTCTTCGCCGAACGCCGGCAGGCCGTCGACCACGATGTTGGGACGGAACCGATTCATCGGCAGCGGCGTCGTCATGCGCCGATTCAACTCATCCAGCGAACCCTGCGAGATCAGCAGCCACGGATAGCCATCGGCGAATTGAGTGAGCGCTTCGACGCCGCCGGTCCACTGCATGTTGCTCGCACGCTTGTGGCGCTTATCGAAGCGCACCAGTCGCGCCGGCTTGCCGAGATGCTCGGTGAGCCAGGTCGCGGCCTCATCGCCGGCGTCGAAGGCAGCAGCCTTGTCGCGCCAGATCGTTACTTCCAGTTCGGGGCCGGTCAGGTTCAGAGGCAGGCTCAGGTCCGCGCCATGGGGCTTGCGCAGAACCAGCCGATCGTTGCTGAGGGCGGTTTCGACCTGCGCCAGCTGCGGTCGTTCGCGCTGGGTAAGAAAGCGGCCTTCGGGCGTGATGACCAGCCACTCGCGGTCGTGCTCGAACCCGGTCTCGGTCAGGCGCGCCTGCGTGAGCGCAATACCGCGACAAGATTTGACCGGATAGATATTGAGCCCCGTGATCTGGACCATGACTTTGTAGAACCGTGCGAAAAGAACTGAAGCATAACTGGTTCACGCGGGAGCAGCATGCCCAGGCCGCCCGTGGAGTGGTGCATACTCATACAGATCCGAAACTGTAATCGCACCTGGTGAACCTTGGTTTCATCTCCAGACTCCGCTCGGCTGCCCGCCGCTGGCCCGGGCTCGCAGGCCCTCGGCCTGGCCGCGACGGCCGCGCTAGGACATCCCATCGAGAACCGGGCGGCAAAGCTGTTCATCGTGCTCGCGGCCTTCCTGGTCTGTAACGCCGTGATCGCCGAGTTCGTCGGCGTGAAGATATTTGCGCTGGAGCCCACGCTCGGGCTGGAGCCGTTGAACTGGAACCTGTTCGGACAGAGCGGCTCGCTGTCGTTCACCAGCGGCGTGCTGTTGTGGCCGTTCGTGTTTCTGATGACCGACATCATCAACGAATATTTCGGCACGCGCGGGGTGCGTTTCATTTCCTGGCTCACGGTCGTGCTGATCGTCTACGGCTTTCTCGCGGCGTACATGGCCATCTCGCTGACGCCGGCGGGATTCTGGGTCGCGGTCAACAGCGAGCGCGGCGTGCCGGACATGCAGGCGGCGTTCAGCAATATCTTCGGGCAGGGAATGTGGACGATCGCGGGCTCGGTGACGGCCTTCCTGGTAGGCCAGCTGATCGACGTGGCCGTGTTTCACCGGATTCGCATGTTGACTGGCGAGCGCTGGATCTGGCTGCGCGCCACCGGCTCGACGGCGGTGTCACAACTGGTGGACAGCTTCGTCGTGCTCTACATCGCTTTCGTGATCGGCCCGCAGAAGTGGCCGATGTCGCTGTTCCTGGCGGTCGCCAGCGTGAACTATGCCTATAAGCTGCTTATGGCGTTCCTGCTCATCCCATTCATCTATGTGACGCGCCTGTTGATTCGGGCGTATTTGGGAACCGCAGCGTCGAAGCAATTGCAGGAGACGGCGCGCGTTTCGGGCTGAGAGGTTTAGAACAACAAGCGCGCCATTTCTTTACGGGTGCGCGAGACGATGGGATCTGCGTCGCCGATCAGCTCGAACGCCTGCAGCAGGCTGCGGCGCGCCAGGTCGTCCTTGTAGCCGCGATGGTTACGCATCATCTCGAGCCAGGTTTGTAGCGCCGGCTCGACGTCGCCGCCCAACAGCTGATGCACGGCCAGTGCATGGCGCAAATCGAGATCGCTGGCGTCGGTCGCATTCCGCTCACGTAACGAGCGAACATCGGGATAGGCGGCGATGACGTCGCTGAAACTCAATAACGCGGCGAGCCGTTTCACCGCGGCATGATTCGGCTCGATGCCTTGCAAGCGCGTCAGTTCGGCGCGTGCACCCTCAACGTCGCCATCCAGCGCGCGCAGCTCGGCCAGCTCGGTCAGATAAGCGATGTTCTCGCGATCGCCGGCCAGGGCGCTGTCGATGATGGCGCGCGCTGCCGAGAAATCGCCCTTGGCCTTGAGCGCCTGGGCGCGCTCCAACGGTGCGTCGGAGCTGGTGGGCAAATGCTTGTCGAGCAAGCGCCGGATCTGCGCCTCCGGCACCACGCCGACGAAATGATCCACCGAGGTGCGGTCTTTGAACAGCACGACGGTCGGCAAGCTGCGGATGCCGAGTTGCTGCGCCAATTCCTGTTGCTCGTCGGTGTTGACCTTGGCGAGGCGGAAGCGCCCGCCATATTCCTGGGCCAGGCGGTCGAGGATGGGCATGAGTTGTTTACAGGGTCCGCACCACGGCGCCCAGAAGTCGACCAGCACCGGCACGCGGGCCGATGTCTCGACCACTTCGGCCATGAAGGTGTCCGCGGTCACAACGGTCGTTTCCTGGCTCACACAACCCTCCCATCGGGGATCTGCTACAAGCACACTCGTCCGTGGAGAATTGAGTCCCGGGCGCCGAATTCAAGCGCACGGTAGCAGGTTGGCTGTCGCCATCTACGTACAGCCGGTGCCGCGTTGCGTTGTGTATACCCTGCTTTCCCAGGGAAAGAAATAAACCATGATGTCGTCCCAGCAGCACAACCATGCTCGGCGGCCCATCGCCGACGCCATCAACAGGAACTATCTTGGCGCTGAAGAGCAGATCGTCCGCAGGCTGGCGGAAGCTGCCAGAGTGTCGGAGGGACAGCGCGCCAAGATAGCGAGCCGCGCGCAAGCTCTGGTCGAAGGCGTGCGCAACTATCAGGCGCGCCGCACCGGTCTCGATGCTTTCCTGCGCAAGTATGACTTGTCGTCACAGGAAGGCGTAATCCTGATGTGTCTCGCCGAAGCGCTGCTGCGCATTCCTGACGATGCCACCGCCGACCGTTTGATCGCAGACAAGATTGCAGCGGGCGACTGGGCTTCGCACCTGAGCGACGCCGAATCGTTGTTCGTCAACGCGTCCACCTGGGGCTTGATGCTCACCGGGCGCATCGTGCGGCCGAGCGATGCCGATATGCACGACCCCCGAAGCGTACTTGCGCGTATTGCAGGTCGCATCGGTGAGCCCGTGCTGCGAGGGGCATTCCGGCAGGCCATGCGCATCATGGGACATCAGTTCGTCATGGGACGCACCATCGAAGAGGCGCTGGACCGCTCCACCAGCGCCGAAAGCAAGCTGTACCGACATTCGTTCGACATGCTGGGCGAGTCGGCGCTGACGAGCTGGGACGCCATGCGCTATCTGAAGGCGTATCACGAGGCGATCCAGAAAATCGGCGCGCATTCGAGCAAGGTCTCTGCCATCGAAGCATCGCCGAGCATTTCGGTGAAGTTGTCGGCACTGTTTCCGCGCTATGAGTTCTCGCAACGAGAGCGAGTGCTCAAAGAGCTCGCGCCTCGGTTGCACGAGCTGGCCGTGGCGGCGAAGGCAGTAAACATTCCGTTGACGGTGGATGCAGAGGAGTCGGAGCGGCTCGAGCTGTCGCTCGAGCTCATCGAACACGTCGCGCGCTCGAAGGAACTGCAAGGTTGGGATGGATTCGGGCTGGCCGTGCAGGCGTACCAAAAGCGTGCCATCGATGTGATTCGCTGGCTGAAGGAGCTGGCGCAGTCGAGCGGAGGGCGCTTGAACGTCCGTTTGGTGAAGGGCGCGTACTGGGACAGCGAAGTCAAACGGGCTCAGGAGCGAGGGCTCTCGGGCTATCCGGTGTTCACCCGGAAGATGAATACCGACGTTTCATACATCGCCTGTGCACGGGAGTTGATTGCGTCGGGGGCGGAGATCTACCCGCAGTTCGCCACTCACAATGCTCAGACTGTTGCGACCATCATCGAGCTGGCCGGGGAGGCGGGGCGGAAGTTCGAGTTCCAGCGGCTGCACGGCATGGGCGAAGAGCTGTACGAGCAGATCGTCGGGGAGCACAAGCTGGGGATTCCCTGTCGAGTGTATGCGCCGGTCGGTTCGCACGAAGACCTGCTGCCGTATCTGGTGCGGCGGCTGCTCGAGAATGGCGCCAACACTTCATTCGTCAATCGCAGCGTCGACGAGGAGCACGAGGTTGCGGATATCGTTCGCGATCCTGTCCTCGAAGTGGATGCTTTGAAGCAAGTGTCGCATCCGCGGATTCCGCTGCCTCGGATGTTGTATGGCTCGTCGAGATTGAATTCGCTGGGCGTCAACCTGGCCGATCCGGCGGAACGAGAGCCGCTGCTCGCGAAGATCAAACAAGCGGCTCAGCAGCGATGGGTCGGTGGGCCGATCGTCAAAGGTGAGCTGCAGGAGATGCGCGGCGTCGAGGTGCGGAATCCGGCGAATCGGAACGAAGTGATTGGAACGGTGAGAGAGGCGGACGTTGCGCTGGTCGATAAAGCGCTCGTGGCGGCGGTGTCGGGGCAAATGCAGTGGGATGCGGTGTCCGCGAGCGAGCGCGCTGAAGTTCTGGAACATGCCGCAGATCTTTATGAAGAGCGCATGCCGGAGTTGATTGCGTATTGCGCGCGAGAAGGCGGGCGCACGATTCCAGACAGTATTTCGGAAGTGCGCGAGGCGGTCGATTTCTTGCGCTACTACGCGGACCGCGCCAGGAACGAATTTGGCGCGGGCGTTCGCTTGCCTGGGCCGACGGGTGAGAGCAACGAGTTGAAGCTGCGCGGGCGCGGGGTGTTCTGTTGTATCAGCCCTTGGAATTTTCCGCTCGCGATTTTCACGGGGCAGATCGCGGCGGCGTTGGCTGCTGGGAATTCGGTGCTGGCGAAGCCGGCGGAGCAGACACCGCTGATTGCGACGCGAGCGGTGCAGATATTGTTGGAGGCGGGGGTGCCGCCTGACGTCTTGCATCTGTTGCCTGGCGATGGAGCGACGGTCGGGGCGCGCATCGTCGCGGATCCACGGGTCGCCGGCGTGGCGTTTACGGGCTCGACCGAGACGGCGAAGTCGATCCATCGTTCGCTGGCGAATCGAGAGGGTGTGATTCCGGTGTTGATTGCAGAGACCGGCGGTCAGAATGCCATGATCGTCGACAGCTCGGCGCTGCCCGAGCAGGTCGTGTTCGATGTCGTGCAGTCCAGCTTCAACAGCGCGGGCCAGCGATGCTCGGCGCTACGGGCGTTGTATGTGCAGGAGGAGATCGCCGATCGCGTTGCCGAGTTGCTCGCGGGGTACATGGAGGAGCTGACCCTCGGCGATCCGATGCTGCTGACGACGGACGTCGGGCCCGTGATCGATCCGCCATCGTGCGAGATGCTTCGGACTCATACGGAGAAGATCACGCGCAAGGCGCGCTGGAGTCATGCTTATAAGCTGAAGCCCGAGCATGAGCAGGGAACGTTCTTCGCGCCGGCGGCAGTGGAGATCGAGGCGCTCTCACAGCTGACGGGTGAGGTGTTCGGGCCGATCGTTCACCTGATTCGATACCAGGCGCACAAGCTCGACAAAGTCATCGATGCGGTGAATGCGACGGGATTCGGGTTGACGCTCGGCGTGCACACGCGTGTAGATGCCACGGCCAGGTACATCGCTGCGCGCGTTCGCGCTGGCAATGTTTATGTGAATCGAAACATAATCGGTGCGGTCGTGGGCGTACAGCCGTTCGGCGGTCGCGGGTTGTCAGGGACGGGGCCGAAAGCGGGCGGGCCGTACTATTTGCACCGGTTTGCGACGGAGCAGACGGTGACGATCAATACCGCCGCGGTCGGTGGCAATGCGAGTTTGTTGACGATGGCGGGGGAGTGAGCTTCGCTCAGTCAGCGAGGTCTTCAAACTCGCCGGGCACATCGTCACCCGCAAGCTTCTTGAACGGCGCGCGCTTCTGCTCGAATCGTTTGCGCGCGTCCGGCTCGGACAAAGCGGTGTCGAGTGCGCAGTTCATCTCGTACACACTCGTGTCGTAGCCATCTTCACGCATCGCGCGCGTGAATGCGTCGACGTGGGCGCCGCCCGCTTGATACACCATCGGCGCAAATTCCGGGTCGATCTCCAGGTTGTCGGGATCTTCGTAGGACTGCTGGCAGCCAACCACGTCCGTAGCATGGTAGTTGCGGCAGGTCTGCGGGCGGGCTTCGTAGATGGAGCAGCGGCCGGCGCTCAGGAACGGGCATTTGACGTTGCGTCGCATGCGCTCCATGTCGTCCATGCCCTGCAACGCTGCGCTGTTCGTGCGCACTTCGACATAAATGCGGGCCTTCTCTGCGGCCGGCAGAGAGCGTTCAACGAAATCCAGGATGCTGAAGACTTCCACTGCACGAACATCGACGCTGAAGTGGCAGCACCACGTGCAGCCGGCGCGGCAGGCGAGAGTGCTCACGTCGGGCGCTGCTGCGATCCGAGCGTCGTGACGCTGGCGCGAGTTCTCGTACGCACGCACGACGCCGACATCGCGAATCTCGCCCTGGGCTCGCGATTGCTCCTCGGCGAGAACGTCGAGGACGAAGGGAACGTCGAGAGAAATCTCCATCAACAAGTACTACAGTTCTTCGGATAGTCCAGTTCGGCATTCACGCCGCTGTCCCACTCCAGCTCACTCCAATCCTCGATCTCGAACTCCAACGTATAGATCGCACAGGTCGGCATGTTGTCGATCTCCCGATCGGCCGAAACTCGATCGGCAAACTCGGTCAGCCCGGGATTGTGACCGACGATCATCAGATGCTGCGCCGTGCCGCCCAGCTCCCGGATGACTTCCTTCAGCACCTTCGGCGAGGCCAGATACAAGCGCTCGTCCTGCTGCAACTTCGAAGGCGCCAGGTGCAGCTCGCGCATGAATATCTGCGCCGTCGTCAGGGCCCGCACGGCCGGGCTGGTAATCACCAGATCGGGTTTGAGCTTGCGCTCACGTAGCCGACGCGCCATTTCCGGCGCATCTTTCTGCCCGCGAGGTTCGAGCATGCGATCCCAATCTTCCTGGCCGGAATGCTGAGCTTCGGTCTTGGCGTGGCGAAGCAGAGTGAGGCGCATGTGATTCCTTAGTCGGTTTCGATCTCGACCATGCCGTCGTCACTGACGCGGGTTGGATAAGTCCGCACAGGCTCGTAAGCGGGTGGCGTCATCGCCGCGCCAGTGCGCAAGCAAAAGCGGGCGCCATGGCGGGGGCAGATGACGACGTCGCCGTCGACCGCACCGCCGGCCAATTCGCCGCCGTCGTGCGTGCAAAGGTCGTCGATCGCGTAGAACGTGCCGGCGATATTGAACACGGCGATCAGTTGAGCGTCGATCTCGGTCTGCGCGTAGTCGCCCGGCGCGATCGAGGCCGCGGGAGCCACGGGATGCCAGGTCATTACATCATTCCCGTCTGCAGCCGCGCCGCTTCCGACATCATGCTCTGATTCCAGGGCGGATCGAACACCAGCTCGACATCGGCGCGCGCCACGGTGGGCACGAGCTCGACTTTGTCTTTGACATCCTGCACAAGTACTTCGCCCATGCCGCAACCGGGCGCAGTCAAAGTCATCTTGATGTCGGCGATGCGATCGCCTTCGGGCGTGTGCATGATGTCACAGGTGTACACCAGGCCCAGCTCGACGATGTTGATGGGAATTTCCGGGTCGTAGCAGGTGCGCATCTGATCCCACACCAGTTGCTTCACGTCCTCGTCGGTGGCGTTGGGCGGCAGCTCGGGCGCAAGGCTCGGCTCCTTGCCGAGCGCATCCGCATCCTTGCCGGCGACGCGAAACAGGTTGCCCTCCACGTAAACCGTGAAGCTGCCGCCGAGGGCCTGAGTGATGAAGCCTGTTTTGCCTTCGCGCAAGGTCACCGGGATGCCGGCGGGAACCATGATGGCTTCGACGTCGCGCTGTAGAGTTACAGGTTCGTTGTCGTGGCTGTGCATGAAAGAAACTAACTACTCTGTAGTCACCGGTTCGGCGGCGCGATCCAGCGCCGCGTTCAACGTGTGCCAGCACAAGCTCGCGCATTTCACGCGAGCCGGAAACTCGCGCACGCCCGAGAGCGCAGCGAGCTTGCCAAGCCTGGCGGGATCGACGACGGCGTCGTGCTGGGTCAGCAGCGTATGCACGTCGTCGAACAGCTCTTTAATTTCCGACTTGGTCTTGCCTTTGACGGCTTCGGTCAGCAACGAAGCCGACGCGACCGAGATGGCGCAGCCGCTGCCTTCGAACTTCACATCGGTGATGTGCTCGCCCTTGAGATTGGCGTACATCGTCAAGCGGTCGCCGCACAGCGGATTGTGGCCGTCGGCGTGCACGTCGGCAGGCTGCAGCTTGCCGAAGTTCCGCGGATGGCGGTTGTGATCGACGATCACGTCGCGATAAAGATCTTTCAGATCCATGTCGTCGTCCGGGGCTCAGCCCAACACTTGACGAGTATGTTCGAGCGCGGCCACGAGCCGATCGATTTCCTCGCGCGTATTGTAGAACGACATCGATGCGCGCGCCGTCGCCGGAACCCTGAAGAAGTCCATCACCGGCATGGCGCAGTGATGTCCGGTGCGGATCGCGACGCCCTCGGTATCGAGAATGGTGCCGATATCGTGCGGATGAATGCCGTCGAGCGTGAACGACACAACAGCCGCTTTGTCCGCCGCCGTGCCGACGATGCGCAGGCCCGGCAGGGCGCTCAGGCGCTCGGTCGCATATTCGAGCAGCTCGTTCTCGTAGGCGGCGATGCGCTGCATGCCGATCGTTTCCAGATAATCGATGGCGGTCGCGAGACCGATTGCGCCGGCGATGTGCGGCGTGCCGGCTTCGAACTTCCACGGCAGCTGATTGAACGTCGTTTTCTCGAACGTCACCGATAGAATCATGTCGCCGCCGCCCTGCCACGGCGGCATGGCTTCCAGCAGCTCGCGCTTGCCGTACAGCACGCCCATGCCCGTCGGGCCGAGCATCTTGTGACTGGAGAAGCAGTAGAAGTCGCAGCCCAGCGCCTGCACGTCGACCGCGGTGTGCGGAATGGCTTGCGCGCCATCGAGCAGCACCGGCACGCCATGCTGCTTGGCGACCTTGATGAATTTCTCCACCGGCACGATGGTGCCCAGTGCATTGGAAACATGCGCCAGCGCTAGCAACCTGGTGCGCGGGCCGATCAGCTTCTGGAACTCGACGAAATCGACTTCGCCGGCTTCGTTGATCGGAATGACCTTCAGCACGGCGCCGACCTGATCGCGCAGCAACTGCCACGGAACGATATTGGCGTGATGCTCGAGCGCGCTGATCAGGATCTCGTCGCCAGCCTGGAAGCCCGGACGAGCGAAGCTCTGGGCGACCAGGTTCACCGCTTCGGTCGTGCCGCGAACGAAGACGATCTCTTTCGTGTCGCGGGCATTGATGAAGCGACGAATCGTCTCGCGCGCGCCTTCGTAAGCATCCGTCGCCCGCTGGCTCAGCGTGTGGACGCCACGGTGCACGTTGGCGTGATCGTGCTCGTAATAACGAGAGATCGCTTCGATGACTGACTTCGGCCGCTGGCTCGACGCCGCGTTGTCCAGGTACACCAGCGGTTTGCCGTTCACCGTCTGGTGCAGGATCGGAAAGTCGCGCCGGATGGCGGCGATATCGAGCGCAGTCGCGCTCCGCGTAGCTGTAACAGCTGCGTTCATGCCTTGGCCTCGTTAGCTAGCTTGAACCGCTCATCGATCTGCTTCTCGAGCGCCGCGCGCACGGGTTCGAGACCGATGGTCGAAAGAATGGATTCGGCGAACGCCCGGATCAGCAAGGCGCGAGCGTTCGATTCCGACAAGCCACGCGAGCGCAGATAGAAGAGGGCGGTCGCATCGAGCTGACCGGTCGTCGCGCCGTGGCTGCATTTCACGTCGTTGGCGTAGATCTCCAACTCAGGCTTGGTGTCGATCTCGGCGGTCGGCGAGAGCAGCAGGTTGCGGCTCGACTGCCGCGAGTCGATCTTTTGCGCATCCGGCCGCACGATGATCTTGCCGTTGAAGACGCCACGGCCTTTGCCGCCAGCGATGCCTCGATAGTCTTCTTCGCTGGTCGTGTGCGGGGCGACGTGATCGATGCGAGTGTGCGCGTCGAGGTGCTGATTGCCCATTGGCGTAAACAAACCAAACAGCGCCGCGTGAGCACCGCTGCCTTCGAGCAGCGCAGTGATGCCAGTCCGGCCCAGGCTTGCGCCAAGCTGGATGTCATGGATGGAGTAGCGCGCGTCCTTCGCCAGCTTCGTTTGAATGTGGCCGATGTGGAAGGCGCGAGGCGCTTCCCGCTGCCCTCGATAGTGGGTGATGGCGCCACCGGCAGCGATTTCGAGACGAGTCACCGCGTTGGTGAAATATTCCGCCTCGTTGGCGCCAAGATAGTGTTCGATGATGGTCGCGCGACTGTTCCGGCCGGCGCGAACCATGACGCGCGGATGGCTCATGCAGCCTGCCGCCGCACTGGTCGACTGGTGCACGATGTAGATCGGCGCGTCGAGAATCGCGTTATCCGCGAGATTCACGACGACGCCGTCTTCGAAGAACGCCAGGTTCAACTGCTCCAGCGCATTGCCGGTGAGTTGATCGTGTTCCTTCAGATATGCGGCGACGGCTGCAGGCTCACGCTGCAACCATTGTTTGAGCGTCAGCACGGTCACACCCGGCGGCTGTGCGGTCTGCAAGGAGAGGGCAGGCAGCCAGTGGCCGTTGACCAGCACGATGCGAGTTCCCGTCGTCGTCAGCCATTCGGGCTGATGAGCGTCGAGCGCGGACGCATCTGCAGGCGTGAACGAGCGCGTTTCCAGACGACGCAGGTTCGTGTACTTCCAAGCCTCGTCCCGCTGCGTCGGAAAGCCGGTCGACAGGAACTGATCGAGCGCCGCACGGCGCAGCGCCGTCAGCTCGTCATTACCTTGCCATCGCGCATCGAACGCGGCCTTGTACCGGTCGACGGGCGATGCATTGCTCTTGGCGCCTACAGCACTCACGCCGCGGCCTCCTGTTTCACCCAGTCGTAACCGCGCTTCTCCAATTCCAGCGCCAGCGACTTGTCGCCGCTCTTGATGATTTTGCCGTCGGAGAGCACGTGGACATGATCCGGCTCGATGTAATCGAGCAGCCGCTGGTAGTGCGTTACCAGCACGATTGCCCGATCCGGGCTACGCAGACTGTTGACGCCATTCGAGACGACGCGCAGTGCGTCGATGTCCAGGCCGGAGTCGGTTTCGTCGAGCAGCGCGAGCGCCGGTTCGAGCACCGCCATCTGCAGAATTTCGTTGCGCTTCTTCTCGCCGCCCGAGAAACCTTCGTTGACGCCGCGGTTCAAGAAGCTTTCGCTCATCTGCATGAGCTTCATCTTCTCGCGCACTAGCGTGAGGAACTCGAACGCGTCCATCTCGGACTCGCCGCGATGTTTGCGAATGGCGTTGAGGCCGGCTTTCAACAAATAAACGTTGTTCACACCGGGGATCTCGACCGGGTATTGGAACGCGAGGAACACGCCTTCACGCGCGCGCTCCTCGGGCGCCAGGCTGAGCAGGTCCTTGCCTTTATAAGTGACGCTGCCATCGGTGACGGTGTAACCCTCGCGGCCGGCGAGAACCTGAGCGAGCGTGCTCTTGCCCGAACCGTTCGGGCCCATGATGGCGTGCACTTCGCCCGCGCCCACTTCGAGGTCGAGGCCCTTGAGCACCTGCTTTTCGCCGGCGAGCGCGTGGAGATTCTTGATACTGAGCATAAGTGGTTGGCAGTTGGGGGTTGGCGGTGGCTCACGTCGGCGCTTTTTAGCCGACGCTTCCCTCGAGGCTCACGGCGAGCAGGTTCTGCGCTTCGACGGCGAATTCCATCGGCAGTTCCTTGAACACGGCCTTGCAGAAGCCGTTGACGATCATGTTCACCGCGTCCTCTTCGGAGATGCCGCGGCTCAGGCAATAGAACAATTGATCGTCACCGATCTTCGACGTGGTCGCTTCGTGCTCCACGCTCGCGGTCGGCGTGCGCACTTCCATATAAGGGAAGGTGTGCGCGCCGCATTTGTCACCCATGAGCAGCGAGTCGCACTGAGTGAAGTTGCGGGCGTTGATGGCGCTCGGCAGAACCTTCACCAGGCCGCGATAAGCATTCTGGCCGTGACCGGCCGAAATGCCTTTGCTAACGATCGTGCTGCGCGTGTTCTTGCCGATGTGAATCATCTTGGTGCCGGTGTCGGCCTGCTGATAATTGTTGGCCACGGCCACCGAGTAGAACTCGCCGACCGAGTTGTCGCCGGTCAGGATGCAGCTCGGATATTTCCAGGTGATCGCCGAGCCGGTCTCGACTTGGGTCCAGCTGATCTTCGAGTTCGCGCCACGGCACTCGCCACGCTTCGTGACGAAGTTATAAATGCCGCCGCGGCCGTGCTCATCGCCCGGATACCAGTTCTGCACGGTCGAGTATTTGATCTGCGCGCCTTCCAGTGCGATCAGCTCGACGACGGCAGCGTGCAGCTGATTCTCGTCGCGCATCGGCGCCGTGCAGCCTTCGAGATAGCTCACATGCGAGCCTTCCTCGGCGACGATCAGCGTGCGCTCGAACTGACCGGTCTTGGCCGCGTTGATGCGGAAGTAGGTCGACAGCTCCATCGGGCAGCGCACGCCCTTCGGCACGAATACGAATGAGCCGTCAGTGAACACCGCCGAGTTCAAGGTCGCGAAGTAGTTGTCCGTGTAGGGCACGACGCTGCCGAGATACTTCTCGACCAGCTCCGGATATTTCTGCACGGCTTCGGAGAACGAACAGAAGATCACGCCGGCCTTGTGCAAACGTTCCTTGAACGTGGTCGCGACCGACACGCTGTCGAACACCGCGTCGACGGCCACGCCGGCGAGGCGGGCGCGCTCATGCAAAGGAATGCCGAGCTTGTCGTAGGTCTCGAGCAGCTTCGGATCGACTTCTTCCAGACTCTTCGGCGCATCCGCCTTGGGCTTGGGCGCCGAATAGTAGGAAATCGATTGATAGTCGATGGGCTGGATGCGCAGGTGCGCCCACTGCGGCTCCTTCATGGTCAGCCAGTGCCGGTACGAGCGCAGGCGCCAGTCGAGCATGAATTGCGGCTCGCCCTTTTTGCGCGAGATGAAAGTAATGACGTCCTCATCCAAGCCGGGCGGGACGGTGTCGGATTCAATGTCCGTGACGAAGCCGTGCCGGTATTTCTGAGCGACCAGGGCTTCTAAAGTCGGATCGGTTTGCGGATTGCTTGCCATTGCTAACTTCAACCCAAAAATTAATCGTGCGAGGCGCGCAGCAGCCGGGTGAGCGGGACGGTGGTCGTCGTCACGCCGTGCGTCGTGCCGGCCAGTTCGGCCAGCGAAATGTCGGTGAGCGCGCGCCGGATGGCGGCATTGACCTTCTGCCAGGTATGGCCGACCGAGCATTTCGACTCGAGCCCGCAGGTGCTGTGCGAGCCGCTGCACTCGGTGATGGCGAAGGGCCCTTCGAGCGCGTCCAGGATCCGGGCGGCGGTGATTTCGCCCGGCGCCTGTGCCAGTTGATAACCGCCGTGGCTGCCGCGCGTGGAGACGACCAAGCCGCTCCGCTGCAGCTTTTTCAGCAGCTTGCTCACCGTGGGCAGCCCGATATGGGTGGCCTCGGCGACTTCCGTCGCCGTCCACAAGCGGTCCGGTTGCCCTGCGAGGCGGGCAAGAATCACCGTGCCGTAATCGGTCAGCTTGCTAATGCGAAGCATGGGAATTCCATCGAGAGGTTCGGTGGAGGATATGGGACCATTCTAGTCCCAATACAACCCCCAAGCCAGAGTCCTGTCCGTCCCGACCCGGCGTTGGGCTTGGGTTGCGTCAATTTTACCGGCAGGAAACCCGCCAACGGCCTTGTAGTCCAACGTTGTCGTTCCGCTACAACACTTGTACCGGCCGGAGCTGAAGGCGATTTGCTATCCTACGCCCCCCAAAACTTGAGGCTTGCCGTTTGGGCCGACGCTGTTGCGAGCGTCGCGTCGCGCGCAAGCTCACCCCTGAAGGCGGAGGACAGTATGAATCGCTCTGAGCTCGAATCGATTGCGCGTGCAATGGTTGCAAAAGGCAAAGGCATCCTGGCGGCTGATGAATCCAGCGGCACCATCAAGAAGCGCTTTGACAGCATCCAGCTCGAATCGACCGAGGAAGCGCGCCGTACCTACCGCGAGATGTTGTTCACCACGCCCGATGCGGCGAAGTACATCAGCGGCGTCATTCTTTATGATGAAACCCTGCGCCAGAAGACCAAGGACGGCACGCCGTTCGCGCAGTACCTGACCAAGCTGGGCGTGGTCCCGGGCATCAAGGTCGACATGGGCGCTAAGCCGCTGGCCGGTTTCCCCAACGAAACGATCACCGAAGGCCTCGATGGTCTGCGCGAGCGTCTGGCCGAATATCACAAGCTGGGCGCCCGCTTCGCCAAGTGGCGCGCTGTGATCGACATCGCCAAGGACATCCCGACGCAGTTCGCCATCGACGCGAACGCGCATGCGCTGGCCCGTTACGGCGCGCTCTGCCAGGAAGCAAACATCGTTCCGATCATCGAGCCGGAAGTGCTGATGGACGGCGATCATTCCATCGAGCGTTGTGAGGAAGTGACGAGCGCCGTGTTGAAGTCGGTGTTCGAGCAGCTGGATTCACACCGCATTCATCTCGAAGGCATGATCCTGAAGCCCAACATGGTCATCTCGGGCAAGAAGAACGCCGCGCGCGCCGGCCGCCAGCAGGTTGCAGAAGCCACTGTGCGCACGCTGAAGCGTTTCGTGCCGAGCGCGGTGCCGGGCATCGCGTTCCTCTCCGGCGGCCAGAGCGCTGCCGAAGCCACCGAGCACCTGAGCTTGATGAACAAGATGGGCAATCTGCCTTGGGAGCTCACCTTCTCGTACGGCCGCGCTCTGCAGGACGAAGCGCTGAAGGCGTGGGGCGGCAAGCCGGATCAGTTCGCTGCTGGCCAGAAGGCCTTCGCTCGTCGCGCCAAGTTGAATGGCGATGCGCGCAACGGCAGCTACACCGCCGCCTCGGAGCAGGCTGCTTAAGCCTGGCGTAAGTATGGGCGGAGACAATGCATCGCGTGTTCATACCGGGGTCGTGAATGGTCTCTGCTGTTAGCACCGATGCGTCTTCCGCCCAATCCGCCGCCGCTTCCGAATCGCTCATCGAGATTCGCGATGTGCACTATTCGGTCGGCGGCCGGAGCATCTTTTCCGGCCTGAATCTGTCGATTCCGCGCGGCCGAATTACCGCGCTCATGGGACCGAGCGGCACGGGCAAAACCACACTGCTGCGCCTGATGACCGGCCAGATCAAGCCGACGCGCGGCCAGATCCTGTTCGACGGCATCGATGTCTCGGCGCTCAAGACGCGTGAGCTGTACGCGCTGCGCCGGCGCATGGGTATGCTGTTTCAAAACGGCGCCTTGCTGACGGACATGAGCGTGTTCGAGAACGTTGCGTTCCCGCTGCGCGAGCACACCGATCTGCCGGAATGCTTGATTAGAAACATCGTGCTCACCAAGTTGCAGGCCGTCGGCTTGCGAGGCGCTGCGCAGTTGATGCCGGCGGAGCTGTCGGGCGGCATGAATCGGCGCGTTGCGCTCGCCCGCACCATGGCGACCGATCCCGAAGTGTTGATCTACGACGAGCCGTTCACCGGTCTGGATCCGATTTCCATGGGCATGATCGTGCGTCTCGTGCGTCACATGAATGCCGCGCTCGGCATTACCAGCATCGTCGTGTCGCACGACGTGCACGAGCTTTCGGACCTCTCCGACACCAGCTATATCATCGCCGGCGGCAAGGTAGCTGCGGCAGGCAAGTTGAACGAGTTGAAAGGTCACCAGTCCGAAATCGTCAACCAATTCCTCAACGGCCTGCCCGACGGGCCGGTGCCGTTTCATTATCCGGCGGCTGACTATCAGCAGCAGCTGCTGGCGGACTCAGAATGAAAATCGTGCGAGAGCTGGCGGACAACGCGGGCGACTTTGCCGCGACGGTCGGCGGCGTCACCTTGTTCCTGGGCCGGCTGCTCCGGCAGATTCCGGCGGCGCTGCTGCGTCCGTCCCTGATCGTCGCGCAAGTCCATAATACCGGCGCTTTGTCGCTCGTCATCATCATGACCTGCGCGTTGTTCGTTGGCGCCGTGCTCGGCTTGCTGGGCTACGACACTCTGCTGCGGTTTGGGTCCGAAGATGCGCTTGGGACCGTGGGCGCACTTGGCTTGGTGAAGGAGTTGGGCCCGGTCGTTACCGCCTTGTTGTACGCCGGTCGCGCGGGCACGGCGCTCGCTTCCGAACTCGGCCTGATGCGCGCGACCGATCAGCTGACCGCGATAGAAATGATGGCGGTCGACCCGATGCGCCGTGTGGTCGCGCCGCGCTTCGTCGGTGGCGTCATTGCGATGCCGCTGCTGACGGTTGTCTTCATCGCCATCGGCATTTTCGGTGTGCAACTGGTCGGTGTGCAGAACTTCGGCGTGGATTCGGCCTCGTTCTGGTCGCAAATGCGCGCCAGTGTGGAGTTGAACGATATCGCCGAAGGTGTGATCAAGGGTTGCGTGTTCGGTTTCGCGTGCAACCTGATTGCGGTGTACGAAGGCTACAACGCGATTCCCACCGCAGAAGGCGTGGGCCGCGCTACTACGCGCACCGTGGTGATTTCGGCGGTGCTGACCCTGATGTTGGATTACATGATCAC
Source organism: Peristeroidobacter agariperforans (assembly GCF_004138335.1). Lineage (GTDB taxonomy): Bacteria > Pseudomonadota > Gammaproteobacteria > Steroidobacterales > Steroidobacteraceae > Steroidobacter > Steroidobacter agariperforans. The sequence goes on from NZ_RYFW01000001.1 coordinate 2,754,852, forward strand.
AGCTGTAATGCTGTGATCTGCGGAGCGATTATGCGTTCGACACGCACTGTAGAGATCTCGACCGGACTGTTCGTGCTGCTGGGCTTTGCGGCACTGTTCTTCATGGTTACCCAGATTACCAACCGTGAACTCTCGGTCGATGGCGCGAGTTATGACGTAACCGCCCAGTTCGAGAACATCGGCAGCCTGAAGCCGGGCGCCGCCGTCTCGATGGCCGGCGTCACGGTGGGCCGGGTCGATTCCATCAGCTTCGACCAGAATGTTTACAAAGCCGTTGTGAAGATGCGGATTGCCTCCAATTACAACCGCATACCGAATGACAGCGATGCGGCCATCATGACTTCGGGCCTGCTCGGCGGCCAGTACGTGGGCATCACGGCCGGCGGCTCCGAGGAGTTCCTGAAGAGCGGCGACCGCATCACGCTGGTGCAGGACGCGCTGGTGCTGGAGAACCTGATCAATCAGCTGGTCGCCAGCTTCATGAAGCGCGACAACTCGGACGACGCCCAGCAGGGCGCCGAGGGCGGACAGAACAAGACGGAGGAAGCGAAGCAATGAGTATCTTCGTGAAGCAGAGTCGTAGAAACATTCTCGCGGCAGGTTTGTCGCTGGTCGCCGCGCTGGGCCTGTTCGCAGGCTCCGCACAGGCGCAGGACGCCGCCAAGCTCGGGCCGCAGGAGCTGGTCTCCAAGGTCGCGAACGACACGCTGAAGGACCTGGACGCGAATCGCGCGGAATACGCCAAGAACAAGGGCAAGGTCCGGGAGCTGGTCGACAAGAACATGCTGCCGTACTTCGATACCGCGTACTCGGCGCAGCTGGTGCTGGCGAAACACTGGCGCACGGCGACGCCGGAACAGCGCAAGCGCTTCGTCGAGGCGTTCTATCAGTCGCTGCTGCAGAACTACGGCGAGGCGCTGCTGGAGTTCACGCCGGATCGACTGAAGATCCTGCCGTTCCAGGGCAACCCGGCCGACAAGGTTGCGACGGTGCGCACGGAAATTCGTCGCGACAACGGCAGCCGAGTGCCGGTGAACTACTCGCTGCGTCAGACTGACAACGGCTGGAAGGCGTACGACGTGCAGATCGAAGGCGTGTCGTATGTGAAGTCGTTCCGCACCGACTTCGGCGCCGAGATCGACCAGAAGGGCCTCGAGGCGGTGATCCAGCGTCTGGAGCAGCAGGTCGCGAGCGGCACGGTCAAGAAGCCGACCGAGAAAGCGAATCCGGCCTGATGAACGCGAAACCGGCAGCGACCCCGGGTCCCGCCAAACTTGAAGCGCTCGGCAACGGGCGCTTCAAGGTTTACGGCGCGCTCGACGCCGATACCGCGACTGACCTGCTCAAGCGCAGCGAGGCGGCCTTCAAGGATGCGGGTTCATCGCTCGACATCGATCTGGCGAATGTGCCCGAAGGCGACAGCGCCGGCCTGGCATTGCTGATCGAATGGCTGCGGCTGGCGAAACACCGTCGGCAAACCATCCACTTAAAAAATGTACCGCCGCAGATCGCGGCGCTGGCTCGCATCAGCGAAGTCGACAATCTGCTGAACGGCAACGGCTCCAAGCCCGCCTGATCGGTTCATAATGTGGGCTCCGCCAGCAGGCCGGTGCCCCGCATGCTCTCCCAAGTCGACACGTTTCAAGCCCTCACGATCAGTCGCCTCGCTCACCAGTTGCAGGCGCAGGGCCGCTCGGTCATTCACATGGAGTTCGGGCAACCGTCGACCGGCGCGCCTCGGGCGGCAATCAAGCGGGCCCATGAAGTGCTGGATATCGATCCCGGCGGTTATTGGGAGAGCACCGCTCTGAAGGCGCGGCTCGCGAGGCACTATTTCGACAGCTACGGCGTCACGGTCGAGCCCGAACAATTCATACTGATGTGCGGCGCTTCGCCGGCGCTGACGCTGGCGTTGACCGCGACGTTTTGTGCCGGCGACCGGATTGCGCTGGCTCGTCCGGGCTATGTCGCCTATCGCAACACGCTGCGCGCGTTGCACCTCACACCGGTGGAGATTCCTTGCGGGCCTGAGTCGCGATTTCAGCTGACCGCGTCCGCTCTGGCTGCACTCGATCCCGCGCCCCAAGGTGTGATCGTCGCGAGCCCTGCGAATCCCACCGGCACCATCATTGTTCCTGCCGAACTGGACGCGATCGCGCGCGTCTGTCGTGAGCGCAATATCACGATCATTTCGGACGAGATCTATCACGGCCTGAGCTACGTCGGCCCGGCGCGCTCCATGCTGGAGTTCGAGCCGAACGCGCGCATCGTCAACAGCTTCTCGAAATATTTCAGCATGGTCGGCTGGCGCCTGGGCTGGTTGCTCGTTCCCATGGAACATCTGCCTCGCGCCCGCGCGTTCATGAGCAATTTGTTTCTAACGGCTCCGTCGCTGAGCCAGCACGCTGCGCTCGTGGCGATGGATTGTCGCGACGAGCTGGAAGGTTATCTCGCGACCTATGCCCGCAATCGCCAGCTGCTGCTGCAGGCGCTGCCCAAACTCGGCTTGAACAACATCGCCCCGCCCGATGGCGCGTTCTATATCTACGCGAACATCGCTCACCTCACCGACGACAGCGTCTCCTTCTGCCAATCGCTGCTCCGCGACACCGGCGTCGCCACCGCCCCCGGCGTCGACTTCGACCCCGTCGAAGGCCACCACTACATGCGCTTCAGCTTCGCCGTCTCGACGGCGGAAGTCGAAGATGCGATTGCTCGAATCACGCCGTGGTTTGCTGAGCGAGAGCGCAGCCGCGTTGCCTGAATCCTCCAAATGAAAATCCCGGCCAAGGCCGGGATTTTCGTGAGTAGAGCAGCAATCGCTCCTTACTGCGGCGGAGCTTCAGGCGCTTCTTCCGTCGCGCCTTCTTCGGGCTCCTCGCCCATCACATCTTCCAGCGTTTCCGGGGGCGGGTTGCCGTCGAAGATGTTGAATTCGCGTTGCTGGACCCAGGCGTCGCGGATGAAGACGTATGGGTCGTAAGTGCGCTGTAGGGTGTCGTCCAGAGGCAGCAGCTCCGAGCGGGTGTGGATCGGGCTGATGATGCGCTGGGCCCAGTCCGCTTCCCAAGGCAGGTCGGTGTATTGCAGCGGCGTGGTGAACCAGTCGACTACTCGCGAAGGAGCGTCGCGCACGGAGGAGGGGCCGAACAGCGGCAGGTTCACGTAAGCGCCGGAGGGCACGCCCCACACGGCCAGGGTCTGGCCGAAATCCTCATCGTTCTTTTCCAACCCGAGCGGCGTGGCCACGTCGAAGATGCCGGCGACGCCGAGTGTGCTGTTGAGCAGGAAGCGACCGGTGTCCTTCAGGCCCAGCAGGACTTTGCCCTGCAGGAACTGATTGATGAAGGTGCCGGGGTACTCGAGATTGCTCAGCACATTGCCGATGCCGGTGCGAACGAATTGCGGGGTGACCTTGCGGTAACCCTTGGCGGCCGGCTTCAACGCCGCCTTGTCGACGGTGTCGTTGAACTTATACACACCGCGATTGAATCCTTCGAAGCTCTCCTTGTTGGTAGTGCGACCTGGAGCGCTGGCGCAGCCGGCGACAGCGAGGGTAAGCAACAGGGGCGCAGCGCGCAGTAACGTGGACATGCGTCGTGAATCCTTCAAACAAACAAAATCAGGTGGACGCCGCGAGCCGGCAAAATCAATCGCGAACGGGCTTCGCTCGGCCAGTGGCTATACCAGAACACACCCGGTGGGTGCGGGGATTGTATCAATTTGCGCGTCGACGGCCGTCGCCGTTGCTGGCTTCGATGGGCCGGCGGGCGGCCCGCTTGGGCAATGCTTGCTGAATCTCGTCGAGACGGGCTTCGAAGCGCGCGCGCTGTACTTCGGAGATCTTCGGCACGGCCAGGGCGAGCTGCAGCTGATTGACGGCCAGCAACAGATCGCCGCTCATGATGTGGTACTCCGACATGTAGTAGTACGAATCGGCCACGTCGCCTGCAGCATTCGCCGCCTGCGCCGTGAGCTTCGCCTGTTCCGGTGTCGGCGGTACGGTGTTGAACAGATCCAGCAGGATTTCGTGGGCCTTCTTGGAGTCGCCCGTTTGCATCAACGTTTCGGCGTAGCGAATCGTAACGGCCACGTTGCGCGGGAACAGCTCCGTGGCGCGCTTCAATGTTTGAATCGACGCCTTGCCATCTTTGGCCTGCAGCTGCGCCTGACCCAGCGCCGTGTGGTACTGAAGCATGGTCGGATCGGCCGAGCGCAGCCGCTCGAAGATCGGCACGGCCTTGGCCGGTTGACCGGCCATCATCAATGCCAGCCCTTGGCCATAAACCTGTGCCGGCGTCGCGTCGGGCTCGTTGTTGATGGTGGCGGCGTAATACGCACGCGGATCTTCGCCCGCAGGCGTCGAGAGCACGCGCAGGCGTTCGCGAGTCAGCGCATAGCTCACGCTCTGCGGGGCCGGAGCCACGTCGAGCTGCGCAGCGCGTTCCTTTGTTTCGGCGATTCGAGTGTGGCTCACCGGGTGCGTGCGTAGCATTTCCGGAATGTTCAGCTCGCTGCTGCCGCCGAGACGGCTCATGGTCTCGAAAAATCTGGGCATGCCATTCGGGTCGAAGCCCGAGCGCGCCAGAAATCCCAGGCCGACGCGGTCGGCTTCGGTCTCGTTCGAGCGGGTGAAACTGATCTGCTGTTGGATGGCCAGGCTCTGCGCTGCGGCCACGCCCGCCATCGCGGCATCCCCACCGCCCGCTGCGGCGCCGACCAGAATTGCCGCCAGCATGGCCGCGGTGGACACGAGGCTCGACCGGCTCTGCGCGGCGATGCTGCGAGCAATGTGCCGTTGAGTAACGTGCGCAATTTCGTGGGCCAGCACGCCGGCCAGCTCGCTCTCGTCCTCGGTCTTCAGCAGTAATCCGGTATTCACGCCAATGAACCCGCCCGGCAAGGCGAAGGCGTTGATGGCGTTGTCCCGAACCATGAAGAAGTTGAAGCGCTGCGCGCCGTCGTGAGCCTGGCTGGACAGCTTGAAGCCGAGCGAACGGATGTACTCGGTGACTTCCGGGTCCTCGAGGATCTGATCCTGGTCCCGCAGACCCCGCACGATCATGCGGCCGATCTGGTATTCCTCCTCCAGCGTCAGCATGGCCTGCGCCGGGCTGCCGATGTCGGGCAAATCCTCCGGATCGGCATGGCTCACGCCCCCGACCATGACCAGGGACGCCACGGTGGCGCACAGCAGAGCCTTGAACATCGAGAAGGAGGGGATTTTCACAGCAGGCAGTGTGGTGCGGGCCGGGGAGGCTGTAAAGCGTCACTGCTTGGACCTTAACCGGCGCTGTACGTTCATCCCCGACGTAAAACTCGCGACAGGTCAGGGAGTTGGCGGTCTCGGGCAGGACCGCGGACCGAACTGGGAGTGTACCGACGCGCACGGCTCGAATATTCGCCTGGCACTCGGGGAATGGATTCTTTGCCGCCGCCCTGTAGCGAAAAACCCTTTTCTAGCCGGGGATCACTCCTATAGAATGCGCGGCCCCGCACGGAGAGGTACCGAAGCGGTCACAACGGCACCGATTCGAAATCGGTTGAGGGCATTACGTCCCTACGAGGGTTCGAATCCCTCCCTCTCCGCCACTCTTTTTCCAGGTTTGTCACTCTGTACGGAAACCGTACGGAAGCCCAGACAAAGCATCTCAGAAGCAAAGAGGCGAGCCCACCCGGTGATGAGCACCGAGCCGGCTCTAACCAAAACCTGCATTCGAGGTGCAAGCCATGGCTAAGGCAAGTGCAGCTCGTTCCCCACGCCGGCCGATAAGCCGGTCACGCCCTCCCTGAAACAACGCCTCAACGTCGACGAGCGTATCTAGACGAGCGTATCTAGTTGCATGCGGAGGGCGCCATGGGTCTCGCCAACTTCGACAGCAAGCAGTCCTCCGACAGCTGCAGAAGGTCCGTGCGGTCGCCGAATGCATCACGGTCGTCACTGGGTCAGATGACGGATCGATCTCGCCGATGCCGTGGCGGAGCTGCTGATTGTGGACGGCGCGATCGTGATGCTCGACCGGCCTCCGGGGGATGTGTCATGAGCGCATCCATCCGCATGGAGTCGCAGAGCTGGCACGTGTGATAGGCGCTTCACAGCAATGTTTGTTCGCGTACGAATGGGGCGAGCGCCGCATCAGCCTGCTTATCGTGGCCAAGATCGCGAAAGCGTTCAATGTTCCGGTCGCGGATCTGATTGGCCTGGCGCCAGCATCTCGCAAAGGACGGCTGTCACCGAAGGCAGTGCGACACGCGAAGCGACTGCAAGCGCGGCGGCGAACTGATCAGCGCTTTGTCGTTCGGCTCCTCGATCTGCTGGAGGACAGATCAGCGCGGAACTGAGTCAACGCCCCATCCAAGCCCCGCGCTACTCTCAGGCCGCGGTCGTTTCGGTAGTGCCAATTCTGGGCGTTTCGGCCTACGTCCGCTCCCTAAACGCGACATCGAATAGTTGCTCAAGGGCGGGGTGCGCCCCGCGCATCTGGTCGATTACAGAGCGTGCCCAGTCGAAATATTCTCGCTTCCTGTCAACTGACCAGTCGGCCGGCGGCGAGCTGGCAACATCCCGCAGGTTGCAGATCTTATCCGCCAGCTTGACCAGCTTGGCGGCCGGGCTGATGTGTGCCGCGTGCTCGATCTGAAGGCGCTTGCGCTCGTCTTTCGGCAGGGACTTGTCATCGGTGACTTCGGCCACAACCGCGGCGATTGCTGGTCCGAATTGAGCCTCAAGCTCGGCGTGCGTCGTGTCCGTGTCCTCGATCGTGTCGTGCAGCAGCGCAGCCACCAGGACGACGGGGTCAGCAATGCCGGCTTCGTTCGCCAGGACGTTGGCCAGCGCGATCGGATGATTGATGTAGGGGGAGGCGTCCGCGTCCTTGCGCCGCTGGTTGCGGTGCTTGTGTGCCGCGAAGGCCATCGCTCGGATCAGAAGCGCGGATGTGTTTTCCATCTGGGGGCTCTATACGTTACGGCAGTATCTTAGTTTGATTTTCTGTCCAAACTTTCCAAGTGTCTCTGGATCGGAGTCGCGGAAATGCTGTTGAAGGCGAACCAGCCTGCCAGTGCTAACGGAATGGCGCCCATTTCCAGCGGATCGGTCCCGCGAAAACCTGACACGACGCTACCGGGCTGATGAGGGCGCATCGTGTCGGACAAACCGCACGAACAGCTCACGAACTATTAGAACACCCAGGCGTTTAGATGGCCCGCGTTTCGACTCGAACGCACCGTACTGAATTGAACAACCCCGTCTGGAGGATTCGAGATGCCCCCTGCAGAGCATGATATCGACGTACTCAACACCCTGATCGAAACTACGCTGGACAGCGCCGATGGCTACAGCCAAGCCGCGGCCAAGGCCAAGCAATCTGGTTACAAGGACGTATTCGTTCGCTGGGCCGAAGACCGACGCCAAGTGGTGACCCAACTGCAAGGGCAGGTGCGCCGCCTCGGCGGAACGCCCGAAGACGACGGGTCCATCCTCGCGGCAGGCCATCGCATGTTTCTCAAGCTGCGCGATTCGGTCACCGGCAGCGACGAATCCGTGATCGATGAAGTCGAGCGGGGCGAGGACTTCATCAAGGCGAAATACGAGACAGCTTTGAAAGATGAAGAACTGTCTGCCGCCGTGCGCGATGCGGTCGTGCAAGCTTATGCTTCGGTGAAGACGGGTCACGACCAGGCACGCGACCTCAAGCGACAGGCGCATGCGAAGCACTGATCGGAGCAGTTGACCCGGCACTCGGAGGGGCTCGCCACGAGTCCCTTGCTTTAACGGTCGAGCGGGAGCGAGCTGGGCTGCCGCGGCTGAACTGCTGCAACTAGACTCTGCAGCCAGTCCCATGGCGCAATCAGACGCCCGACACTTGGACCGTAGTGATACCGCTATTGTTGATCGGAAAACTCTGGCTGGAGGCGCACGATGGATAGCAACGTCCAACCCGAAAATGGGGCCGATCATTCGCTAGAAGTTGCCCAGCAAGAGAGACGGACCATCGCGCTCGAAAGGATTGCTGATACGTTGCAGGATCTGCAAACGCAACTGCGCACGATATCCGAGGCCATCGTTCGCCTGGCCAATCGCACCGGACGCAGCGGCTAGCAGGACTGTCGCGCGGGACCTTCATGCCAGAGCCCTGAAGTCATTCAGCAGCTCTGGCCTCAGTTCGATCACACAGGCGGCGCACTTCAGTTTGCAGCTCCTCCGAGCTGTACGGCTTGTGTAATCGAGGCAACTGCATCAAGCGTTCCGACAGCGCAAAGTTGTCGTAGCCGGTTGCGAGCAAGATTGGCACGCCGCGATCGAGCAGCGATTCTGCAAGGGACGTGATGTGTCCGCCGAGAATATTTACGTCAAGGATGGCGCAATCAAATTGCTTCTCGTCGATCAGCGCGGCCGCTTCGGACAGCCGACCGACCGGCCCGACTGTCTCATGGCCCATGTCTTCCAACGTAGTCTCGATATCGAAGGCGAGGATGGGCTCGTCTTCCACTACCAGGATCTTGTGCCGAGTCATGATATCTCTCGAGCCTGTGAGTTGACTGGGGCCACGCGTCCGAGATCGGCTGCAAGGGCAAACCTGATGAGGCAATGCATGCCCGTCTCGAGGAAGTTTCGCTGCACGACGGCAGCTAACCGATGTACCAGGCTGCGCTCGATGAGGACCGTGCCGAAACCGCGTCGCGAGGGTACGGCGACCGGGGGGCCACCACGTTCGATCCACTGGATTTCAACCTGCGTCTGCTGCTCCATGGTCGCAACGCGCCAGATCACTTCGAGCTGTCCGCCTGGCGCCGAGAGCGCGCCATACTTCGCGGCGTTGGTTGCGAGCTCGTGCAGGGCAAGGCCCAGCGTCAAGCTCGCGTCCGAACACAACCATACTTCTTTACTCAAGTCCGAAGTGATCAGAACGTTGGATTCGGTTCGAAAAGGAGCCAGCTCAGTCTCGATGAGGCTCTTGAGCGAGCCTTCAAACCCGCCGTGGCGAGTCACCAAGCTCTGCGCACGCGCGATCGCCGAAATCCTCCCCTCGACATCCTGGCAAGTGGCATCGGGTGCGTCCCGGGCCTTCAACGTTTGCCCAACGACCGAGCGCACCACGGCGAGAATGTTTCTGACTCGATGGTCCAATTCAGCCATCAACAGCCCCAGGCGTTCCTCCGCTGCCTTGCGCTCAGTTATGTTACGCGCGACGGCTGACGCTCCAACGATCGACCCCTGCTCATTGCGAATGGGCGAAATCTTGAGCGAGACATGCACCGTCTTCTGGTCCTTGGTGGTGCGGCTCACATCCAGATCCGAGATCGACTCGCCTTCTTGCAGAAGTCGAAGATACTTCGGCCAGTCGTCTATCTGATTTTTGGCCAGCAGTTTGGTCATCGGCTTGCCCAGCATCTCCGCTTCGCTGTAGCCAAAGATGGTTTGGGCGCCGCGATTCCAGCTGGTAATGGTTCCCTGCAGGTCCTGGCTCAGGATCGCGTCTTCGGAGGACTCGACGATGGCTGCCAGGTGAGCCCGGTCTCGCTCGAGTCGCTTGCGCTCCGAGATGTCCACCATCGTGATCACTACGCCATCGATCACGGTACTCGTGGCTCGGTACGGTGTGATGCGAACCAGGAAGGTTTGGTTTGCGCCCTCGGAATCGATCTCGCGCTCGACGGGGATCAAGGTGCGCAGCACGGTGCTCGCGGTCTCGACGATGGGCTCACCGGTGAGTTTGCAAGCGAAGTCGGTGATCAGCCGCTCCTCGTCGCCGTCGCGGATGTTGAAAATCTCGCCGACCGTCGGCGTGAATCGCCGGATCCTCAGGTCGCTGTCCAGAAACAGCGTCGCGACCGACGTGCTCTCGAAAAGATTGTTGAGGTCGCTGTTGGAGCGTTGCAGGCTTTCCGCGCGGCTGCTCAGTTCGGCATTGACTGTGTGCAGCTCCTCGTTGATCGACTGGAGCTCTTCCTTCGAAGTTTCCAGTTCCTCGACAGTGGAGTGCAGTTCTTCGTTGACCGACTGAAATTCCTCGTTGGAGCTCTGCAGCTCTTCGTTCGCATTCGCCAGCTCTTCCGTGATCGTCTGCAGCTTCTCGCGTGCGGCAATGAGCTCGCGCTGTGTGTCCAGTTCGTTCGCATTGGCATCGCCGCTCTGCGCAGCAGGGGGCGGGGCCGCAGTTCCACGCTCGCGAAAGATCAGGACTGCGTACTGCTCTGCGCCGATGAGCACCGCGACTGGCTCTGCGATGAGATCGAGCGCCAGGGTCGAACCTGCGATCACGATGTTGACACGATCGTGGGCAACGCGCTGGCTCTCGATGGCTCTTCGCACCAGCGTTGCGGCGGATGGGCGGAGTGCACGATGGAGCAATTTGGCGATGTTGAGCTTTGCCTCGCCGCTCACCGGCTCCAGGAATCTGGCGATCGGACCGGAAAACTTGTGAATCTCCAGGTGCGCATCCACCAGGATGTGAGCAGGCGTATGGGGGTCCATGATCCGTACGAGCTCGCGATCCAGTTCATCGACCTCGGGCGGGCGAGCCGCTACGGACGAGGTAGGCCGCGAACGCAGCGCGGGCACTTGCACTTCACCTGCGACATCCAGTCTGCGGAACAGCCGGCTGCGCTTGTCGATGACCGTGAACAAACGTTCGCTGCTCACCACGGCCTCGGAGGGGCCGAACCACAGGATGCCGTGCGGTCGCAACGCGTAGTGGAACGTCGCGATCACGCGCCGCTGCAGGCGGGTGCCGAAGTAGATCAGCAGGTTTCGGCACGATACCAAATTGAGCTTCGAGAACGGCGGATCTTTTACCAGGTCGTGCACCGAGAACACGCACATGTCGCGTATCTGTTTCGAAACGCAATAGCGTGCACCGTCACGAATAAAGTATCTGCGCAGGCGCTCCGTCGTTACATCCGATTCGATGGCCTCGGTATAAAGACCAGCGCGCGCAAAGGTGATGGAGCGTTCGTCGATATCCGTTGCAAAGATTGTGGCAGTCACGCGCGACTCGGCGCGTAGCATCTCCTCGCTGAACAATATGGCAAGCGAGTAGGCCTCCTCGCCGGTTGCACATCCGGCGACCCAGATTCGGATCGGTATGCCGCTGACGGAATGATCCGCGACCAGCGTTCTGATCACGGTCGCGGTGAGCGACTCGAACATCGAAGGGTCGCGGAAGAATCGCGTCACTCCGATCAGGAATTCCCGGAACAGCAGTTCCGGTTCGTCGGGGCGTGCCCGGAGCAGCTCGATGTACTCACCCACGTCTGCCACGCGCAGGACCTGCATGCGCCGCCGCACTCTGCGGACCAATGTGTTGACTTTGTATTCGCTGAAGTCGCGTCCCAGGCGGCTATGGAGGATTGCGCAGATGGTATTCAGCTGGCGCCCAACATCGGGCTTGGCTTCCGCCAGGTGAGCAACCGGCAACGACGCCTTCAGCCGCGCAAGCTCGACGAGCGCCGCGGGCATCTCTTCGACCTTCAGCACGCGATCGACGAATCCGCCGGCAGCCGCGCTACGCGGCATGCCGAGCTTTGCATAGTGATCGAACTCTGCTTCGCTGATGGTGAAGCCGCCGCGTTCTTTGATCGCGGCAACGCCAGCGGTGCCATCACTGCCGTATCCGGACAGAATGATGCCGATGGCGTTCTCGGCCTGATCTTCCGCCAGCGAAGTCAGGAAGATATCGACTGTGGAACGTCGAGCGGCCATCGTTTCCAGCTTGGCGACTCGCAGCACACCGCCGGAGATTCTCAACATCGAATTGGGCGGAATGACGGAGACGGTATTTGGCTCGGCTACAGTGCCGTCCGCTGCCCGATAGACAGGCATCGATGTGAAGTCGGCGAGGATCTCCGCAAGCGTGCTGTGGTACTCGGGATCCAGGTGCTGGACCAGCACGAAAGCGATGCCCGTATCGGGAGGCATCGCTGAGAAAAACGCTTTGAACGCCTCCAGGCCTCCTGCAGACGCACCGATGCCGGCAATGAGGTGCCCGGAGCGGGAGTCCTCTTGCGCTTCTCCGTCCATCTGCGCTGGGAGAGTCTCCTCGGTGGGGAGAATCTGAGTGTTCTCGCTGCTCACCGGCTTGGGAGGATTCATGCATTTTCCATGGGCAGTGGAGGTACCGGCAATCGTCAACTATCCGCTTCGCAAGCCTGGGCGCTTGGCTGTAGCCACTCACTTTCCAGCAGCTGCTTCAACACTGCGGTCCGGCTCAACGCCTCGTCGTGCGCGGCCAGCCACCGGCATTGTTGCTTATCGTCCGCCTTCTGGCCCATAAAGTGACACAGCGCCGCGCGTTCATTGAGCGCACGCAGCGCAGTCTCGATGAACTGCTCCATTACGACGAACTGAGCTGCAAGCATCACTTCAGCCGTGTATGCGTGTCCGATGTGGCACGTGAATCGGGTTAACTGTCCTGCCTGCGATTGACTGAGCGCGCCACCGCAGTCCGGGCAGGTCATGGCCCGTGGGCGGGCGAGTTTGAATTCGGTAGTCATCTCCTGTTCCTCAGGTGATGGGATGGGTCGTGAAGTCACTGGCTGCCGCGTAAGCAAATCAGCGAGCAACGCGCCAAGGGACGAGGCTGGGGCGATGTGATCGATCTCGACGTGGGTCAGTGCGCTTTGAGGCATGTCTGCGCATAGAGCGTCGCGCGGATCTTGAACAACCGTCGTACCCCCACGAGCTTTGATCTCGAACAGGCCGGCCGTGCCATCGTTGAGCGCGCCTGTGAGGATTACGCCTATGGCTGATTCGCCATAGGCGCGCGCGGCACTGCGAAACAAAGGATCGATGGCCGGGCGGGCGCGATTCTCCCGAGGCCCTCTTGTCAAAACAATGCGCCCGGAGTCCACGATCATATGATGGTCAGGCGGGGCTACGTAGATCCTGCCGGCTTCAACTGGCTCGCCCGAGCGCGGGTGGACTGCTGGCAATTGACTTCGATGCGACAACAGGCGTGGCAGATCGCTCTTGTGTGACCCTACGTGCAGCACGATGAATATCGCGGCGCTGGTTCGTGCCGGCAGTTCTCGCACAATCGGGCGCAGCGCTTCGAGGCCTCCAGTCGAGGCACCAATGACCAAGGCTTTGTCCGGAACGTCCACGCTTCCTAACGCGGGGTGGCCCGGAGCGTTCCTCTGTCATCGAATCCTGAAAGGTCCGAGAACCCCTCGGTTATTCCAACTGGAGACGATCCGTGTGAGACGCATTGCTGCGCGCGGCGCGCTTCGCTGTAGGCGTCCGAGCACGTTTCGTTCAAGGGGCGCGGCTTTATTTCTGTTCGCCAATCGCATCGAGGAACTACTTTTGAGCGCTCGGCTTTCTATGGGCCAGCCAGTCCTCCAGGAGCCAGCCCGTGGTCAAATCGAAAGTAACAGATGAGTCAGAGATGGCCAACGCCATCGAACTGCTGAAGAGCGAACATCAGGAAGTGACATTGTTGTTCGATGAGTTCGCCGCCGCCGAGCCCGCCGAACAGGAGGTGCTCGCCCGAGAAATCTGCCAGAAGCTCACCGTGCACGCGCAGATCGAAGAGGAGATTCTCTACCCGGCGGCGAAGGGCGCTCTCGAGGCAGAGGACGTCGACCTGGTGAACGAAGCGGAAGTCGAACATGCCTCCGCCAAGGATCTGATCGCCAAGATCGAAGCCATGGATGTCAGCGACGAATCCTACAAGGCGACGGTCAAAGTGCTGGCCGAATACGTCAAGCATCACGTGCAGGAGGAAGAGGACGAACTGTTTCCGTTGCTGGAGGGCTCGGATCTCGATCTGGACGAGATGGGCACGCAGCTCGCCGAGCGCAAAGCTGAGTTGCTGGCGGAATCGGCAGTCGAAGCAGCGGACGACGACAGCGCCATGGACTCGGATGACGAAGGTGCAGCTGAAGCCGAGGCGGAAGAACTGCAAAGCGCGGTCGCGCAGCCGGTCTCACGATCCAAAGCGGCTCGCAAACGTGCGTAACGGAACCATCTGCGTAACGGAACCATCATTGCGATGGAAGGCATGGCGGCCACGTGGCTGCCATCGCTTCACTCTGCCTGGCCGCGGTCGCGGGCCGAGTCTGTGCATTTCTTCGCCGAGGGACATCTCATGGTTGCGATGGTCGCACGGGCGAGTGCAGGGGTTCAGCCATGTGGCGAGCGCTCCAGGCCAAGCTCGACATAGCGGGCGATGGTGCGATCAGATCTTGCAAGGTTCGCGCGCCGCTCCGTCTCGAGCTTGCGCAGGTGTGCAAAGCCGACGAGCTCTTTGCCTTGCTCATCCCAGAAGCGGAATTTCAGGGATTGCAGACTGGAGCGCAGCGAGATCGATGTCGCCTCTGAGAACCGCGGGTCGCTGTCATGGCACTTCTGCAAGTTGTAGTTGGGAATACGCGGGCTGAGATGGTGGATATGATGAAAGCCGATGTTTCCTGAGATCCACTGCAGTACTTTCGGCAGCTTGTAGTAGGAGCTGCCACGCAGCGCCGCTGCCGTGTAACTCCACTTGTCGTTGCGTTCCCAGTACACCCCCTTGAACTGATGCTGGACATAGAACAGCCACAGGCCGGTTGCGCCGGCAATGGTCATCGCGATCGACTGAATCAGCAGATATGAGGCCACACCGTATATCCAGCTCAGCAGGATCGTGCTGGCCAGGAGCGTCACATTCAACCGCCGTACGGATCGGCGTTGTCGCAGCTCGGCCTTCGCCGACGCGAAGCGCTGCTTGAACACGAAGACGAACAAGGGAGCCAGCACGAACAGCACCAGCGGATTGCGCACCAGCCGGTAGTGCAACCGTCGCCAGCGCGACGCGCTGAGATATTCCTCAACCGTCATGGTCCATATGTCTCCGGTTCCGCGTCTGTCGAGATTGCCGGCAGTGCCGTGATGGATGGCGTGCTCCCAGCGCCAGTGCTGGTACGGGCTGAAGGTCAACGCGCCGGTGATGCATCCGACGATATCGTTCGCACGTCGGGAGCGGAGATAAGAGCCATGCGAGCAGTCATGAAAGATGATGAAGATGCGCACGAGGAGCGCGCCGGACAGGACTGCAAGGGGAACGGTGAGCCACAAAGACACTGCCATTGCCCAGTACATCGCATACCACAAGAGAAAATACGGCACCAAAGTGTTCGCGAGCTGCCAGAGCGCGCGCTTCGTCGACGCAGTCTGATGGGCTACGAGGACGACCTTCAGTGTGCCCGTGTGCACCTGCTCGTTTTCGCCCGCTCGCCGATACGCCATCTCGTCGCGGCCCATGCCTTGATCCTCAGATTCTTGCCAGTGTGGTGAGGATGCGCCGGTGCTGAGCGCGGCTCGGTGCGCTAGCGTACATATGCGCCGAGTGCAGTCGAGTGCAGTAGGGCGGCGAAAGGTCAGGCCCGCGACCGCAGGTACTCGATCATGACCTCAGGTGAGGTCACGGTGTAGGGATCGTCGTCGCTTCCCGTGTCATTGATGCCCGGTTCGCAAAAGAACTGCTCGATCACCGAATCGGCCACCACCATCGAGTAGCGCCAGCTGCGATATCCGAAGCCGAGGTGCTCCTTGTTGACCAGCATGCCCATGCGGCGGGTGAAATGACCCGAACCGTCCGGCAGCAAACGCGTCTTGGTGATCGATAGATGCTTCGCCCACTGGAACATCACGAATGCGTCATTGACGCTGACGCAGTACACCTCATCGAGGCCGAGAGCGCGCAGTTCGTCATGGAGTTCTTCGTACGCGGGGCATTGGCGGGTAGAGCACACTGGAGTGAACGCGCCGGGTAGGGAGAATACGGCGACGCGCTTGCCCGCGAAGACTACCTCGCTGGGGAGATCTTGCCATCGGTAGGGGTTCGAGGCGTCCATGGTTGCGTCGCGAACGCGCGTCTTGAAGACGACTTTAGGAACATGCATGCCGATCATGGCTAGATCCGTTGGAAGGGTGTTTCGATAACTTTCCAGCGGCCAATAAGATCCTGTGCGAGTGAGCTACCGGAACCCTTCCGGGAACCATTTCTGGCGAATAACGTTTGCGAAGTGTTCCTGAACTTAGTTGTTCGCGGGCGAGCACATCACCACAGGAGAGCCCGCATGCAATCACCACAGACGCCGCGTGCAAGTGACCAACGGTTCGATCGCGGCCAACAAACTCGGTTACGTGTGGCAGCGAACTGGGCGTCGATGTGCACCGAGCTCGGTCGCAGGCCGATGCCGTTGATCATCGGCGCTGCGGGGCTGATTTTGCTGTTACTAGTGCGTCGAAGGGCGCGCCTGGCCTAGAAGCGCGCCGCAAGGAAGGCAAGGTCACTCCTTGCTGGTGCCCAGGACGAGGCACGGAGGCAGATCAGGTCGAAACGGACCAGGACGAGGATGGCGCCGAGGAAACCGGGACGAAACCACCGCTCGCGGAAACGGTCAGACGCGGAACGCCCGCGCCGAATCGATCAAGGCCCGGCTAGGTCGACCCACGATTCGCGATCGTGGGTTTTCAGGGCTATCTGTGTAGTGCGATTTGCGGCGGGTTGTCTCATATGGAACCCTGCTCTGCGGCTGCAGGTTTTGCCAGAGGCCGCAACGCCGGTCTATGCCAACTCATTTGGATCCGCACTTGAACCCAAGAGTGGAAATGTTTCGAGAGGCGCGGGTTCCCAAGGGACGGAACCGATTCTCCTGCCCGCTGCCGATCTGGGAGCTGCTATGGGAGATCGGTCACGCGTTCGGTTGGCAGCCCGCCGGAACCACTTACGTCAGGCCGGCCAACAGCGGCGTGCAAGTGGCGGCCCGCCGCAACTACCGGCCGGGCGGCTCGCAGGATCATAAGCTGGTGGATGAGCAAGACGCCGTGGCGTGGGCGCGTGCGCTCGAGGCAGCAAAGGCATCGCCGCACCTCGCGGCGATTGTCGCAGCACGATCCGTCGAGCTGTTGGCGGGTACATTCGATGAATTCACTGAGTTTTGTTACGGCGGGGCTTTCAGTTTTTCAGTATGGGATGACGCCGAAAGCTAGGGGCCTGGGTGCGACGCATATCCATTGCACCGATTTGCCTCTTCATTCCCTGCTGTGCTACGGAATCGAGCTGGAGCTTGCGGATGTGACTCGCTCCAATGGCGTGCTCGCGCACCTTTGTAACGCCGTTTGCACCGATCGCAGGTGCTGAGCAGCTTCGGCGGCGAGCACTGCATCGCTGTTCGCAGCGACGAACACCTGCTCCGATTTGTTCAACAACGAACACGCCTCGCGCAGCAGAGTTTTCTCTCGAGCGCCGCTCGCGTCGTCGGCCTGCGATATCAGCAACTGGCCAAGTTTCATATCGTTCATCGCGATGAGGAACTGTGTGGTGTTGAGACGATCGGCGCGCGCACCCGAAAGGGCGCGGAGCAGCGATTGGGCTTCCTGGAGACGGCGAGCGGCATCTGCGGTGCGGTGGTGATCGTTCAACGAATCGGCGAGGTCTCCCAGTGCCCACCCGAGCGTGAAGCGCAGCTCTTCACGTTCAGGATCCGCATCCGACAGCGCGCGCAGACGATCGACGGCCTCCTGCCGCTTGCGCAAACCCTCCTGCGCGCGACCGGTATGCGCCGCCGCTTCGCCGACATCCATCAGCACGTACGCCGCCTCCTTGCGCAACTCGGCATCGAGCGGATGATCGCGCGACAGCGATTCGTAGATCTCCAGCGCGCGCACATGGAAAGCATAGGCCGGCTCATACTGGCCGCCGATGTTCGCCAACAGGTCGCCGCTGCGGCTGTGGGCGCCCGCAAGATTGCGGCGAACTTTGACGCCCGTATCGCCGTCCCTGATGATTTGTTCGAACATGCTCACGCCGCGATTTATTTGTTCGATGCCTTCATCGAGCGCGCCGGTCATCGCTCGCAGCGCGCCTTGCACGACATATACGTTCGCTAGCAGGCGAGAATCATCTGCAGTTGCGCCAGCTTGCTTCGTCAGTGCGCTGGCGAGCGCCAGCGCTTCGGACGCATAGCGTGAGGCATCATCCATCAACCGATTGGACTGGCTGTACTGCGCGAGCTTGAGGTTCACCACCAGTCGTTCGCGCAGCAGTGCATGGTCGCGTGCTCCCTGCTCCCATAGCGAAGTGAGCAGCTCCGATGACTTGCGATAGCTGGCGAGCGCGGTTTCATTGTTCTGTAGATTCGAGGCGAGGAAGTCGCTCTGCAAGTCGCCGACGCGCTCGTAGGCCCGCGCCAGATCGCGTTTCACTTCCGGATCGCTGGTGTTCTCCTGCGCGAGCGCGTCGAGGTAGCGCAGCGAGTGACTGATGATCCTTTCGCGCGCCGGCAACGTTCCGGGCAGCGAAGTGATGGAATCGTGCACGTCCACCATGAACGTCTGCGCAAGGCTGCGTACGTCATCGAAGTGACGCTCGGCGCGCTGACGCTCGCGTTCGGCACGGTGCGCCTGCCAGGCGGTCGCGACGATGCCTGCGATCAGCGAGAGCGTGAGCATCACTGCGGCGGCTGCGAGCGTGCGATTGCGCCCGACGAACTTGCGCAGTCGATAGCGGACGCTGTCGGGTGCGGCGAGGACCGGAAAGCCGCTCAGATGCCAGGCAATATCCTGTGACAGCTGTTCCACCGAGGCGTAACGACGCTCGGGGTCCTTCTCCAGCGCTTTGAGAATGATGGTGTCGAGATCGCCGCGCAGCTGTGCGGTCGTGGCGGGCGCATTCGCGACTTCTTGAACGACGATGCTCGGACGGCGTGGCGTCCGTTCGCAGATGAGGCGCGCCACATCGT
This sequence comes from Peristeroidobacter agariperforans, assembly GCF_004138335.1. Taxonomy (GTDB): domain Bacteria; phylum Pseudomonadota; class Gammaproteobacteria; order Steroidobacterales; family Steroidobacteraceae; genus Steroidobacter; species Steroidobacter agariperforans. The sequence goes on from NZ_RYFW01000001.1 coordinate 2,773,581, forward strand.
AGTAGGCGTGGGAGAGCGGTCGATACACGGGCTCGCCGGTCAACAATCGATACAGCAGCACGCCGAGCGCGTAGACGTCGCTTGCGGTGGTCAGCGGCTCGCCGCGGATCTGCTCGGGACTGGCGGATTCCGGCGTGAGCGCCACCGTTCGCGTGGTGTGTGCGTGCGCGTAGCCGTCTGTCGGATCGAGCAAGCGAGCGATGCCGAAGTCGAGCAGCTTGACGACGCCGTCCTCGTTTACCAGCACGTTGCTGCACTTGAGGTCGCCGTGAACCATGAGGTGGCGATGCACGTAATGCACGGCGTCGCACAGCGTGTGAAACAGCCGCAATCGCGCGGCGAGATCGAGTTGGCGGCGCTTGCAATACACATCGACAGGCTCGCCGCGGACGTACTCCATCACGAGATAGGGCACGCCTTCCTCGGTTGTCCCACCATCCAGAAGATGAGCGATGTTCGGGTGGCTCAGGCGCGCGAGCATCTGGCGCTCGGCGCGAAAGCGTCGCATGAGAATGTCGTTATCGTGGCTCGGGTGGAGCAGCTTGATGGCGACTTCGTGTTCGAACTGTTCTTCGCTGCGCGCCGCGCGGAATACGACGCTCATGCCGCCTCGGCCGATCTCCTCCAGAATGCGATAGCGCCCGACGGTCCGTCCGATCCACTGCGGTCGCACCAGCGGCGCCAGTGATGCGAGTGGCGCATGTTCGATCGCAGGGGAGTCGATGAAGCTCGGTGGTCCTTCGTGTGCCGCGATCAGCGAGCGTAGCTCGCGATGGAGTTCTTCATCATCCGCGCAGGCCTGTTCAAGCCATGCTTCGCGCGCGTGCTGCTCCTGCTCGAGCGCCTCGCACAGCAGATCTTTCACACGACTCCAGCGATCGGGTGTCATTGCTCTGCGCGCGCCAGTTCGCGCCGCAGCCACGCGCGAGCCGCCACCCATTCGCGCTTGACCGTAGCTTCGGAAATGCTCAGCGCTTGGGCAGTCTGTTCTACGGTGAGACCGCCGAAGTAACGCATTTCCACGACTCGTGCCTGGCGCTCGTCGAGGATCGCAAGCCGTGACAACAGATCGTCCAGTGCGCTGATCTCCTCGCTTGCGCGCGCATCGATCAGCGGCACGTCATCGTCAGCTGCGGATGGCTGCGCTTCGTCATGCGGGCGTTGCGAGTGCCTCGCGTCTTCGATTGCATCGCTCGAGATCCGTTGCGCTTCCCCGCCACGCTTTGCGCTCAGGCGCGCGCGTGCGTAGTCGACGAGAATGCGGCGCATGACTGTGGACGCGACGGCGAAGAAATGCGCACGGTCTTTCACGCTCACCGATTCCAGGTTGATCAGCCGCACGAACGCTTCGTTCACGAGCGCAGTCCCCTGCAGCGTGTGATCGCGCCGCTCGCGGCGTACATGCTCATGCGCCATAGAGCGCAGTTCCTGATAGAGCAGCGTCATCAACTGCGAGAGTGCGGCGGCGTCGCCGCCGCGCCAGTGCGCGAGCAATTGAGTCACGCTGAGTGCGGAAGTGGGCATCGGGCATCCAGCCAGAAGTGAGCCGTTGAAAGTATGCCACGGACGCGCCCGAGGGTGCTCGGCGCCGATCGCCGGCCCGACGTAAGCGCAAATCATGGACAAATCGGCTCATGCAGGAACAAAAAAATTTGCATGAGCCGATTTGCGCTCCACTTGCGCTGACCTGTGTATCAGCCACGCAAATAGGGGAGCAGCATGTATACAAAATCTCGTCCGCTGATACTCGCGATTCAGTGCGCGTTGCTAGCTGGCGCCGGCGCCGCGACTACGACACCTGTGCACGCGCAGGACCCATCGATGCAGGAGATCGTCGTCACCGGCTCGCGCATCCGACGCGTCAATGACGAAACGGCCTCGCCAGTGCAGATTGTCGACCGCGCGGACATCGAGCGCACGGGCGCGACGAACATCGCGGATGTCGTCCGAACCGTGATTCAGGCGGACAACCAGGGCTCGATTCCGACGGCGGCGACTGGCGGCTTCGCCGTCGGCTCTTCTGCAATTTCCCTGCGCGGACTGGGCGTGAACTCGACGCTGGTGCTCCTCAACGGTCGGCGCATGGCGTCCTATGGACTGGCCGACGACGGCGTCCGCACGTTCGTCGACCTGAACTCGATTCCGTTCGATGCCGTCGAGCGCATCGAAGTGCTCAAGGACGGCGGCTCGGCGATCTATGGGTCTGACGCCGTTGCCGGCGTCGTGAACATCATCCTGCGCGAGAAGTTCGACGGCCTCGCGATCTCCGGCGAGAGCGGCATCACGCAACGAGGCGATGGCGAAAGCTATCGGCTTTCGGTCATGGGCGGCGCGACCGGCGATCGTTACAGCACATATTTCGCGGTCGAGGGACTGCGGGAAGGTGAGATCGCGCAAGGCGATCGCGGCGGCTTCCTCGGGACGCACGATCTGCGCCGTTTCGGCTTTTTCGACAATCGCAACGGCGCTCCGGCGGCCGGCTTCGGTAATTTCTCACCCGGCGTTCCGGCGTTCAGCGGCACTACGCCGTACGGTTCGGTCCGTGTTCCCGGCGGCACCCTCGAGCAACGTATCAACCTGCTGCCGTGCCCCGAGACTTCGAGCGCTACCGGCATGTGCGTGTTCGATACGATCGACTACATCCAGATCGCACCGGAGGTCGAGCGCTTGAACGCACTCGCGCGAGGCAGCGTACGCTTCAGCGATTCGCTCGAAGGCTATGCCGAGCTCGGATACTTCACTTCGCGCGTGACGGCTATCGGCACGCCTGGCAGTGTGAACGACAGCGGCGTGTTCAACCCCGCGGATCCGGCCAGCCCGGTCGTCCACACCACGACGCTGCCCGCCGCACATCCTGACAATCCGACGGGCGTGAATCGCACACTGAGTCTGCTGACAACGCGTCTCGGCGGCCGCAACGGCGAGACGGAGTCCGAAGTGTTCCGCGGCATCGTGGGACTCAAGGGCGAGTTGAGCGAGGCGTGGGAGTGGGACGTCGGCGCCGGCTACATCGACAGCAAACTGACCGATACGCGCACCGGTTACGTGCGTCATTCGTTGCTGCAGGCGGCAATCAACTCCGGCGAATTCCGCATCGATCCCTCGCTCAACTCGAAGGCGCTGCTCGGCGCGATATCACCCACGCTCGAGCGCGAGCCGACGAGCTCGGTGTTGATGATGGATGCGCGCATTTCGGGCTCGCTGCTCGATCTGCCGGGCGGCGCGCTCGGCGTGGCGTTCGGCAGCGAATGGCGTCGCGAGGAAGTCGACACTCCGCCGCTGCCCTTCACCGACGTTGGCGACATCGTCGGACTCGGCTATTCGGCGTATTCGAAAGAGCGCAAGGTGTACGCAGGGTATGCCGAAGTCGATGCGCCGGTAACTTCCTGGCTCGGACTCAACGCGGCGTTGCGCTACGACCACTACGATGACTATGGTTCATCGACCACGCCGAAGCTCGGGGTGACGTTGAAGCCGGTGTCGCAGCTGCTCGTGCGCGGCACGTATCAGGAAGCCTTTCGCGCACCCGGCCCGGCCGAGAGCGGCAACAGCGCATCTTTCGGGTTCACGAACATCGGCATCCTCACCATCGGCAATCCGGATCTGCAACCCGAGGAAGCGAAGGCATACACGCTGGGCGTCGTTTATGAGCCGCTGCAAGGGACGAGTCTGTCCGTCGACTACTATCGAATCGATCGCGAGAACGAAATCGTCTCAGCGGATCAGGCGCTCGTCGTCGGCGACCTGCCCACCAATGGCGAGCCGAACTCTCAGCTACCGGGTCTGTTGCCGAACTCGGTGCTCTATTACGACGAGTTCGGCGATCTCGCGACGATCTCGGCGCCTTACGTCAACGCGAACCAAACCGTCACCGACGGCCTCGACTTCGACGTGCGCCAGCGCTTCGAGCTCGGCGGCGCTGGTGCACTGACGGCGGCGCTCGTGTGGACGCACGTACTGAACTTCGAGCGCGATGCCGGCGGACGCACGCTCGAATACGCCGGCACGCACGGGCCATATGTGCTGAGCGCGGCCGGCGGCACGCCAGCGGATCGCGGGCGTCTGCAAATCACGTGGGACTACGGCGATTTGTCTATCACCGGCGCCGTCAGCTACGTCAGCAGCATGGAGATGATCGATCACAAGGGCGAGACGCTGGTCGATAACGAAGACGGCACGTATGTGACGACCACTGGCGAAGGCGCCTATGTAGTGGCCGATCCGAACGGAAAAGTCTGCGGCGTCTACAACCCCGACGGCACGGTTCCCAACAACTGCAAAGTCGATTCGTTCACGACCGTCGATCTGCGCGCCACTTATCTGTACGGCAAGGCGTGGGAGTTCAACGCGAGCGTCAAGAATCTGCTCGATGAGAAACCGCCGTTTGATCCGTACACGTATGGCGGCTTGAACTACAACCCGGTGTTCCACCAGCAGGGCGCGATCGGCCGCGCTTTCGGCGTGGGGCTCAGGTATTCATTCCAGTAATCCCCGCCGATCTGAGAATTTCCAATACATCTCCTGCGAGAGTTGGAAACCTGTGCCGCTGCGGCCTTGCCGCAGCGGCTTTTTTCGGCCCCAGGTCAGCTCGACGGCATCGGCAGCACGATGCACACGATCGCTCCGCGAGGCTCGTTGCTTCGGATCTCCAGTCTTCCCTGGTGCGCTAGCGCCACTTGGCGGACCAGGGCGAGGCCGATGCCCGAGCCCTCGGGCTTCGTGGAATAGAAGGGCAAAAGAATCCGGTCGCGCTCGCGCTGAGGCAAGCCGAGGCCATTGTCGGTGACGGTGATGGTGACCTGGCTGGCTTCCACCGTGCACTCCAGCATCACCTTCGCATCGGTAGTGTGTTCGGTCGCTTCCAGAGCGTTTTGCAGCAGGTTGAGGATGGAGTGTTCCAACAGTGCGGCATCGGCCGGGAAGGTGGCGTCGGGTGGCGCCACTCGGGTGAGCAATCGAATGTTGTGCCGCTCGGCCTCGGCGTTCACGAGCTTGCGGATGTCATCGATCAAGGTTGCGGCGGAGATGGGTTCAATCACCGGCGGCGGCAGGTCGGCCACGCGTCGGTAGCGCTCGATGAAGCTCATCAGGCCGAGGCTGCGGCGTCGGATCGCGTCGATCGATTTCGCCACATCGCTCGTGCCAGCGGTGGTCTGATCTCGAAGTTGCGTCTCGAGACTTTCCGAGAGCGAGGCGATGGGCGTCAGCGAGTTCATCATTTCATGCGCGATCACGCGCGCCATGTCTTGCCACGCCTTCACCTCGACCGCATCGAGCTCGCCGGCGACACGTTGCAGAGAAATCAGCCGTTCGGGTGCGGAGCCCGGCGCCGAGAATTGTGCAGCCGTGCACAACAGATGCCGACCATCGGTGAACTGCACGATCTGTCGTGCTCCAGGTACGAGCGACAGCAACGTCTGCACGGCGGCGGCGTCGAATTCCGCAATGTCGCGCAGGTGGGTGGCGGTTCCCCGGAGCAAGCTGTGGGCCGCGCGATTCAAGCGTCGAATGCCGCCATTCGAATCGACGATGATCAGTGCCGCGGCGACGGTATCGAGCAGTGTTTGCAAATATTCGACCCGCCGGTGCTGTGCATGGCTGTCGCTTCTCTCGGTGGAAACGCCGGCGGGCGCATCGACACTCCGTTTCACTGCGCGCACGAACTCGAAGCTGATCAGCAGCAGCACGGCGATGACGATCGTCAGGGTCGCGTAGAACTGTGTCCGCATCAGGAGAAACGCAGCGAGCCAGGTCAGCCCGCCGATAGCGATCGCACGAGCCGCCAGGCCGAACGCGAGACCGCTCGAGCGCGTCGCTCTAGAGTCCATGCTTCGACATGCGTCGATACAGTGCCGGGCGACTCAGGCCCAGTGCCGAGGCGGTGAGAGAAATATTGCCGGCATGGCGAGCCAGCGCCTTTTCGATCGCCTGGCGTTCGATGGTTTCGAGATCCCGCGCTTCGCTGCCACGTCGGGAGCGGGTGAGATCCATCCCCCCGAGCACGGCTTCGACCAGAGCTTCGTTGCGCCAGGGCTTGAGGACGAAATCGGCGGCGCCGCGCTTGAGCGAATCGACCGCCAGTGCTACGCCGCCGTAGGCCGTCATTAGCACGACCGCCAGGGTCGGGTCGGCTTCCCGGATGATCGCCAATGCATCCAGTCCCTCAGCGCCATTGCGCGCGCCTCGAGTGAAATTCATATCGAGCAGAACGGCGTCGTAGGGTGTGGCAGTCAAAGTGTCGCGTAGCCCGTCGGCAGACGTGGCGGTCTCGATACGCTGCACATGGGGCTGCAAAGCCAGCCGTGCGGCTCGCAATACATCTACATCGTCCTCGACGATCAGCACGATGCCATCGTTGTTCATGCACGAAGCGTAGTCCGTCGCATGCGGCCTCGACAAGCGGCCCGCGGTTGTCCGATTCCGGACACCCTGGGCCGGCCCGAGCCGCGCGAAAGCAACACAAATCGTTGTTCAGCCGAATGTTTGTACTCCGGTGTGGGTTTCGTACACTGAGCGCGGAGGTTGGCATGACGGCGGCGATGGATATTGCGATCGTGCGGCCTTGGTGGCGCAAACCGAGGACCCTACGGCTCATCGCGATTCCCGCGGCCGGTGTGCTCGTTGCATTCATGCTGAGCGCTTGGTTCGGCGGGGCGCAGCGGACTCTGCGGGTGCCCGCGGTCAATGTGGAGATCTCGACGGTAGCGCAGGATATGTTTCGCGACTTCGTACCCCTGCGAAGCAAGGTCGTGCCGCGTGACGTAATCTATTTGGACGCGTTGGAGGGCGGGCGTGTCGAGCGCGTGCTGGTGGAACCAGGAGATGTTGTGACCGCCGGGCAGCCATTGGTGGAGCTGACCAATACGCAGCTCGAGCTGGATGTGCTGGATCGTGAGGCGCGGCTGGTGGAATCGATCACCCAGCTGCAGGCGTATCAGACCCAGCTGGAACAGAACCGGCTGAGCAACGACAAGGCGCTTGCATCAATCGATTACGATATCGCGAGGCTGACGCGCGCCCTGGAACGACGGCAGGCGTTGACGAACAGCGGCATGCTCCCGCGGGAGGCCAGCGATACGGTGAGCGACGAGCTCGGCTTCATGCGCAAGCTGCGGCCTTTGCAGGCCCGTAGCAACGAGCAGCAGAATCAACTGCGCGTCCAGCAGCTGCCGCAGATCGCTGCGCAACTGAGCAAATTGCAGCAGGACATCGAAATCACTCGGCACAAATTGGATCAGCTCACGGTGCGTGCGCCAGTGGACGGACTGATGACGGCAATCGATTTGAAGGTCGGCGAGAATCCGGCGCGTGGTGCTCGCTTGGGCGAAATCACGCCGGACACTGGCTACAAGCTCTCTGCAGACATCGACGAGTATTATCTCGGCCGGCTGCGCGTCGATCAGACGGGGACGATCGAGTTCGATGAGCAGCAGGTGACCGTACGAGTGAAGCGCGTCCTTCCGCAGGTCACGGAGGGGACGTTCAAAGTTGAATTGGCATTCGAGGGGGAGCCGCCGCGTGGTTTGCTCGCGGGACAGGGGCTGCAAGGCAAACTGGCGCTCGGCAACGACACGCCCGCATTGGTGTTGCCCGCCGGCGCCTTCCTCGCGGAGACCGGAGGCGATTGGGTCTTCGTGCTCGACGGCGAGCTCGGCGAGGCGCAGCGGCGACGGATCAAAACCGGCAGGCGCAATGCCGAGCAGATCGAGATCCTGAGCGGCCTGGTCGCTGGCGAACAGGTCATCACTTCAAATTACAGCGGTTTCGCACGCATCGATCGCATCGAGCTGGTGCGGTAGGTGTCGGCGTAGTAGGAGCACGCATGCTGAAGCTGGACAACGTTTGCAAGACGTATCGCACGGACGAAGTGGAAACACGCGCCTTGAGCGATGTGTCGTTGGAGATCCAGGCCGGCGAGTTCGTCGCCATCATGGGGCCGTCGGGCTGCGGCAAATCCTCGCTGTTGAATATTCTCGGGCTGCTCGACAGTCCCACCAGCGGCTCGTATTGGTTCTTCGGCGAGGAAGTGGCGCGTCACTCGGAGAAGCAGCTGACGCAGCGACGCCGGAGCGGCATCGGCTTTGTGTTTCAAAGCTTCAACCTCATCGACGATCTGAACGTCACCGAGAACGTCGAAGTGTCCTTGCTGTATCAGGGCATGAGCCGCGGCGAGCGCGTCAAGCGAATTGCGGCTGCGCTCGATCGTGTGGGGCTGAGTCATCGCGCGAGGCATCTGCCGCATCAGCTTTCCGGAGGTCAGCAGCAGCGCGTGGCGATTGCGCGCGCTCTGGTAGCAAATCCCAAATTGATTCTCGCCGACGAGCCCACCGGCAATCTCGATACGGAGAATGGCGCGGAGGTGATGACCATGCTCGGTGAGATCAACCAGGCCGGCACGACGGTGGTGATGGTGACGCACTCGCTTGCGCACGCCGCTCATGCAAAGCGCACGATCAAATTTCTCGATGGGCGGGTGGTGAGCGAGACGTTGCTGGCCGCGTAGGTCGCACGCATGCTTCGTAACTTCCTGGCCGCGGCGCTGCGCAATCTGAGGCGCAATCGCTTCTACGCCATGGTGAGCATTGCCTGTATTGCCGTAGGGCTCGCGGCCACCTTTCTGGCCGTGGCCTATCTCGATCACCTGCATTCCTATAATCGCTGGATCGCCGGCCATCGGCAGGTCTATGGCATTTCGCTGTCTTATACGTTGCCCGGCCTGGCGCCCCTCGATCTGGAGACGACGCCGCTGGACGTTGCGCCCTGGACCGAAGCGAACGTGCACGGCGTGATTGAAGCGACGCGTATCGCGAAACGGCGTCCGGTCGTGCGACATGGCGACGTCGAGGGCTTCGAGGAAATAGGTTGGGCCGATAGCAACTTGTTTCGCGTTTTGCCGATGCCCGTATATTCGGGAGATTTGCAGCACGCGCTCGACCGGCCGGACTCGGTGGTGCTGACTCGAACGTTGGCGCGCAAATATTTCGGTACCGAGGATGCCGTAGGCAAGACGCTCGAGATCGATCGCAAGCATCCGATGGTGGTGCGCGCGGTGCTCGAAGATCTTCCGGCAAACACTCGCATCACCGGCGATGGCGTCATCGGAATGTTCGGCGCCGGGAGCGCTGCACATTCTCCCATGAGTCTGGCGCGCGGCGAATGGAGCACTTTCAGCTTCGTGCGCACCGAGCCAGCGGTGACGATAGAGCAGCTCAATGCCGGAGTGAGCCGCTACGGTCTCAAAGGATCCTCGGTAAAGGTGCAGCTGCGGGCTGTTCCGCTCGACCAACTGGTCTACTCGCGGGATCGGCAAGCAGTGGTGTATGCGATGCCTTTGCTTGCCGGGCTCGTGCTGCTGATCTCGTGCATGAACTTCGTCAATCTCACCACCGCGCGATCCATCCATCGCAGTACTGAGGTGGGTGTGCGCAAAGCCGCCGGCGCCGGTCGTGGCAGCCTGGTCGCGCAGTTCATGGGTGAAGCGTTGATCTTGAGTGCAGTCGGTATGCTGATTGCTTTGTCGTTGTGCGAGCTGGCGCTGCCTGTGGCTCGCACTTTGCTGGATGTGCCGATGACCTTTGAGTATTGGCGAAACCCGACGCTGGTAGGGGCGGTCGTGGTAATCACCTTACTTGCTGCGCTGCTGTCCGGCTTTTATCCGGCAGTGCTGCTGTCACGCTTGAATCCCGCGTCGATCCTCAATGGCGGCCGCAGTCGTACCGGGCAGAGCCGGGGAGTGCGTCAGGCGCTGGTGATCTTCCAGTTTGCAATGCTGGCCTCGCTCGTCGTCTCGGTCATCGTCGCCGGCCAGCAGATCGATCATTTGCTGAAAAAGACACAGCGCTTCGACGGCGAGCACATGCTGCTCATCCATCATGCCACCTGCCGGCGGGCCTTCGTCGATGAGTTGCGCATGCTGCCGGGCGTCGTCGGCGCGGCGTGCACGCAGTCGGCGCCGATCAACGTTGTGACTAACAATGCGGCCGCTAAACGGGCAGACGGTACGCGGCGGTCGTTCGAAGTGGCGCGAATCGATGCGGGCTTTCTCGAGCTCTTTGGCTTTCGTCCGCTCGCCGGTCGTTTCTTTCGGGCCGATCAGCCCGGCGATATCACCGACGGCGATTCGACGGCGCTGCGACGGGTTGTCATCAGTGCTACAGCGGTGCGTGAGTTCGGATTCGAGTCCGCCGAGGCTGCGATCGGGCGCGATCCTTTCCCCGGCTCGGGTTCGCCGATGGAAATCATCGGCGTCGTGGATGACTTTCGCCTCGGACGTTTCGCCGAGCCCATGTACTCGACGGTGTACGTGGCGGAACCATCCCGCGCTCAACTGTTGTGTGTGCGCCTCCAGGGCGAGCAGCTGCCGGAGACGCTCGATCGGATCGACGATCTGTGGCGGCGCCTCGGCGACCCAAGACCGATCAACCGTCAGTTTCTCAGTGAGTCCATCGAGTTCATGCACCGCTCGATCGTCCGGCAGCGCTGGATCTTCGGTGCATTCGCGGTGCTCGCGGTGAGTCTGGCGATTGTCGGCTTGCTGGGGCTTGCGTCCTCGGCCGCGGAGGAACGGCGCCTGGAGATCGGCGTTCGCAAGGCCTTTGGCGCCGGCACGTCGGCGATCGTGCGTTTGATCCTGTGGCAGTTCACCAAGCTCGCTGCCGCTGCCGGCATCATCGGCTGCTTGATTGCCTTGCCGCTGATGAGGCGCTGGCTCGAGGGCTTCGAAGATCGGATCGACCTCGAGCCCTGGATGTTCGCCGGCGCCTGCGTGCTCATCGTCAGTGTGGCGATCGCGACTGTGCTGGGCCATTCGCTGCTCATGGCGCGAGCGCGGCCCATCACATCGCTGCGGAACGAATGAACCGTTAGCGACCCGCGCTCGCGGTCTGCGTCGAAGCCTTGGCAGTCGGCGAAGCAGCGAGCAGCTGCAGGCGGGCTGGATGCGCGACGATGAATGTGTTCGGATCGATGCCGCGCTTGGCCTGAGTGCGCGCGACGACCACGGCAGGGTGATCGCCCAGCGTTGCACTCGCCCGGGCATCAGACGAATCCGCAATCGCATTGCTGGAAACGCCGAAGCCCGCCGTCGCGGCCAGGATCGCAGTAATCAAAATGAAATGTGACTTCATGACAGCTCTACAGGTGGATTTCGAAAGGGGCGCTACCTTAATCGCGACCGACCTGCGGAAACATGAGCTGCCGCGCACTTATTTGATTCCGCACGAGCAGTAATTCGCATCCCGGCCGGCGGGGCGAATGTGCTCAGTCCGGAACGATCTAAGCGGTACGGGTTCGTCGACTTGCTCAGCGCGCTTTTTCGAAGTCGCCTGGTCGCCACGTGCCGTCGAATGCGGCTCGCTGCGGGCCGTAGATGCGGAAATAGGCGAACCAGCCTTTGCCGGGCAGGGTCTTGATCCAGCGTTTTTCCTGACCCTTGGGTGCGTTCGGACCGAAATAAAGATCTACGCTTTTCCCTGTAGCGTCCGTCAGCTCGAACAGCGAGCGCAGCGCGGCTTTCTGCTGCTCGGTCTGGATCTGTGAGCGAGTGTCCGTATCGTAGACGGTGACCGACCAGAACAGCTTGCCAGGGACCGGCAGAGGAACGCTGAGTTTGTACGTGCTGCCGCCATCGAGATAGGCGCCAGCCTGATCGCTCTGAGCCAGCCAATATAACGAACCGGCTTGCGGGTCCCGTCGAAACATCGCGGGCGAGGCGCCGATCGCTTGATAGAACCATTTCTCACGGGCCTCGAGGTCCAGCCGGTCGTGCGTGTTGAAGTCGCCATCCTCGTAACGCAAGCTCACCCACTGCCATTTGCGATCCGGCCACGGCAGCCGGTCCGGCCGACGATCCCCGAACGCCTGCACGCGCATCTGCGAGTTGGCCGTGCGCGCCGCCTCCTCGAGAATCGATTTCATGCGTCCGTCGGGCTTGAACGGTTTGCCTTTTTCGATGCCGAGCGCGGCGAGCTCGCCATATTCGTTGTGATAGCCCTCGAACAGGGGCTCGGTGTCGAGCGTCTGGTGCAGCACTTCCCAGAATTGGATGTTGTCTTCCCAATCGAGCGGCGTGGTGTCCTGCGTCTTGCCGGTGACATCGAGCCACTGCGGCTGCTGCCACGGCGTTGTCGAATTCAGTGGATATACCTTTACTGTCTTGATTCGTTCCTTCGCCCCTTTCACGTCGCCTTCGACGGGCAGCGAGCGCACGCCGACGATCTGGCGATTGCTGCTCGCACGGTGCACGTAGTAGCCGCTTGCGGGCACGGCGCCGTCGTAGTCCGGCCCGATCAGCAAATGTTTGCCGCCATTGCCGGCATCGGGGCCCGGCAAACCCATGTCCGCGACCCAGCGTTGGTTCACGTCCATGGAGCAAACGATCAACGGTCCGGGCGCCAGCTCGACCACCAGCGGGCCGATGCTCAGATCGAGCAGCAGCGGACCGTAGGGCGTATCCGAGTTCGCCGTGTAAACCAACTGCTCGGGCGCGCAGTCGAGAATGCCAAAGACCTTGTTGGTGACGATGCCGATCTGCTCATTGCCTCGAACGATGGCCGCACCCGAGACGGTCGGATAGAAAAACTTGTAGGCCTGAATCGCGCGCTCGAGATCCGCATCGTCATAGGCTTGTTTCACGGTGTCGAGCGTGGGAAAGCCGCGCTCGAAGGTGTAGCGGGCCGTGCTGCCGGCGTATGCCATGGGGAACTCCTGCTGTTGAATTGTCAGTCTGGAATGGCGATGTGATAGCGCACATACGCGCAATGGGCACAGCTAAGGAATGCAGGCACAAGCTGTGCCCGTGGCGACGATGCTCGGACAGCCGACCGGAGCATTTACTCGCCTCAACTCCGTTGCGCGTGACCAGTCATGACCAAGTCCAACGGCTCCAACAGGCGCGCATGCTAGTTCTGCAATCCGCGCTGTTCGCGCTGGCGCTCTTCATCGGCACGCTCGTCTGTCTCCGAGTCGGTTGGCATATCGGGCGTGAACGGTTGCGCGATGCCGACGCCGGCGCTGGGCTGGGCGCCGTGGACGGCGCTGTGTTCGGCTTGATGGGGCTATTGCTCGCATTCACGTTCACAGGCGCCGCGGCGCGGTTCGACCATCGACGCGATCTCATCGTGGAAGAAGTCAACGCGATCGGAACGGCCTACCTCCGGCTCGATCTGCTGCAACCTGATGCTCGTGACGACCTGAGAGTGCTGATGCGCCAGTACGTCGACGCGCGCATCGCAACTTACGCAAACGTAACGGATGAATCGGCGGTGCGGGAGGCTCTGCAGCGAACGCAGGATGCGCAGGCCGCGTTGTGGTCCCGCATGTCTGCGGCACTGAAGGCCGAGACCCAATTGGCATTGGTGGCAAGCATCGTGCCCGCCGTCAATTCGATGTTCGATATCGCACAAACGCGAATACTGGCAACCCGCCAGCATCCGCCGCTCGCGGTCTATCTGATGCTGGGATTGCTGGTGTTGGTGAGTTCGTTGTTAGCCGGCTTCAGCATGGCCAAGGCGGCCTCGCAAAGCCGGCTGCACGTGGTGGCGTTCGCGGCCATCTTGAGCTCGTCCATCTATTTGATCCTGGATCTCGAGTTTCCCCGCCTAGGGTTCATTCGCGTCGATCGGTTCGATCAGGCGCTGCTGGATTTGCGAACGACGTTGGATTGAGCTTCAGAGCTTTGCGTCGCACGCCGGCTGGCCGGGATATTCCAGCTCCATCATCACCCACTCCCGGCGCGACGTGCCGAAGCGCGAGCCGATCTCGCAGAGCGTGCGGTCGAGTTGTTCCATCGGCTTGAGCTCGGGAGCGAGCGGCAGGGCAGCGGCATCATCAGTGGTGGCGGCGCTCGGGAGGAGGGTGATGCCGCTGCGAAGTTGCACCGGCGCCGGTGCGGCGGCCTGTACTGTGATATGGCCGGTGCGAGACCAGGCGTCGGCGGTGAACGCGAGGGTGATGTCGTCCATGCCGTTCGCGACATCGACGCGCATCGGTTCGTCGCGCCAGAACGCCATCTTGTTGAGGATAAAGCTCAGCCCGCGTGAGAAGTTGAGGCCGAAGAGCGAGCTGTCGTGCACGGGTGTCCATGACTCCACGCCGAACTCGGTCGCGAGCGCCTGTGCTTTCTCGCGTCCGCCGATCGCTTCGACCAGCGAGAGCATCGTTGGCACCGAAGCAGTGATGCCGGTGGTGGTGGCAATGTTGTCCTCGATCACATATCGCTGATGAGGAACATACACGGCTGTCGGATGGTTCTCGCGCAATTCGTCGAGGTAATACCAGTGCGTCGTGAAGCGACGATCATCCAGCAGCCCGGCGTTTCCCACGACGAGCCCGCCGACGCAGACGCCAATGATGCGTGCGCCGCGCTCCGATTGTTGTTTCAGCCAGGTCAGGATCGCGCCGCCGTTGGTTGCATCCATCCTCGGCTCGTTCATGGCCGGCACGATCACGTAGTCGGCGCCGTTGGGATAGGCCTGGTCGAAGCTGGCGAGGTCTTGAGCGACTTCGATCTCAAACGCTGGATATAACGAGACGCGGCCGGAGCGCACGGCGACGGCGTGCACATCGGCGATGCCGGCGCGCTGTAGGACTGCATGAGTCAGCAGAAAGTCCGTGGTTTCAGTGCCTTCGTTCCGCGCAACGACGGCGATGACGGGCCTGCCTTCACGCCGTGGCTTGATGGCTTCGACGAATGCTGTGGCTTGTTGTGCGGCGGCGGCCGCGTCAGGGGGAGGCGCAGGGGGCACATCGGAACCGCAGCCGGCCAGTGCAAACATTGCCAATGTGACCGTCCAGCTGATAGATCTCATGCCGACGCCCCTGTCCTATGTGTAGTGAGCTCAACCTTAGCAGAGTCGCCGCCGATCGAGGGCGCCCTCGATGCCTTGCGCGATGGCCAGTAGACGTTCATCGGTCCCGCGCCGTCCGATCAGCATCAAGCCGACGGGCGGCTCGCCTTGGCGATGGATCGGCAGAGAGATCGCACAACCATCGAGGAAGTTTGCCAGCGATGGGTTGCGAAGTACGAGCACATTCAGCCGCGCATAGTCAGCATCGTGCGCAAAAGCTGCGAACGGCGGCGGAATGATCGGCGTGGTCGGCAACACCAGGGCATCCACGTCGCCGGCGGCTCGCTCGAAACCGGCAATGACTTCCGCTCGGGCATCGTGCATCTCGCGCACGTATTGGTCGGTGAAGTCGGCGGCTTTGAGAATCCGGTTCGCGACTCGCGGGTCGTATCGATCGCGGAAGCGTTCGAGGAGCGGTCGATGCCACGCATAAGCTTCGGCCGTCGCGATCCCGCCCCGTGAGTTTATCTCTGGAATGCGCATCAGCTCGGGCAACGGCTGCTGCGAAATCGAAACGCCCGCACGCGCCAGCTCATCGACACCGCGTTCGAACGCTTTGGTCACATGTTCGTCCAGATCATTCAGCGCGAGGGATGTTGGCAGCAGCAGTCGAATATCACTAAGCGAAGCAGAAGCGACTGGTCGCGGCGTGACTCCTCTCACGAGGGCATCGAGCGTCACACAGCAAGAAACGCTGTTTGCGAGCGGTCCAATCGAATCCAGCGAATGCGCCAGCGGTGTTACGCCATCGCGCGGCACTCGATGTGCTGTCGGTTTGAAACCGACGATGCCGCAGAACGCGGCGGGAATTCGACACGAGCCGCCGGTGTCCGTGCCCAAGCTCGCCGCCGCCATGCCGTCCGCAACCGCGACCGCGCCGCCCGACGTAGAGCCGCCTGGAATTCGGCCGGTGGCGCGATCGAACGGACTCGCGGGTGTGCCGTAGTGGGGATTCAGTCCCAAGCCGGAGAACGCAAACTCGGTCATGGTATTGCGACCGATAAATATGAAACCGGCGGCGCGCAGTCGAGCGATGACGGGAGCATCGCGCAGCGCCGGTGGCTCGTTCGCCAGAATGCGAGAGCCGGCGCGGGTGACCTCACCGGCCACATCGAACAGATCTTTGATCGCGATCGGAATGCCGGCGAACTCGGGCAGGGCTACCCCGGCCGCTCGCTTCCGGTCCACCTCGTCCGCCTGGGCTCGGGCGGTTTGCGAAGCGACGGTCATGAAGGCGCGCGAGCCTTCGCCGTCCGGATCGGCGATCCGGTCGAGCGCTTCGTCGACGAGTTGCCGGGCACGCAGGGCGCCGCTGGCCAGCGCCCGGGCCAGATCTTCGAGTGTTTGCATGAGCTGAGTCTGCCACGGGACGCACGCGGGGAAACCCTCATCGAGGGATTGGGGACTTCGCTCACAGTAGCCAGCTGACTTGGGCAGGGAGGCCCTGATGCAGCGGGCACATGGACGTGCAGGAGCTGACTTGGGCAGGGAGGCCCTGATGCAGCGGGCACATGGACGTGCAGGAGCTGCCGACATTGCCCCGGAGGCCGCTTTCGGGTCCAATGCCGGGCCTTGCGGGTTGCCATTAAGGAGCGGGGTTGAAGATCACCCTCGCCATCATCGCGATGCTGCTGCTGGGCACGTGTTCCCAGCCGCCGAGCGTCATGGAGCAGATATTGCGCAGTGGGGAGCTGCGCGTCGTGACCCGCAACCTGCCGAGCGCCTATTACCTCGGCGCGGATGGTCCGCAGGGGCCCGAATTCGATCTGGCCGCGCGCTTTGCCGCCGAGCTGGGCGTCAAGCTCTTCATCTATTCCGTGCCCAACGTCGCCGACGCGATGCGCGAGCTCGAGTCACGCCGGGCTCACATCGCCGCGGCCGGTCTGACGCGTGGCCTGCGCTTGCCGCCGCAAACGGGCTTCGGTCCGCCCTATCAGCAGGTGCGCGAGCATCTGATTTTCCGGCAAGGCGATCCGCGACCGCGACGGCTCGACCAAACCTACGACGGTCACATCGAAGTCGTCGCCGGGACCGCGCACGCCGCCACGCTCGAACAACTTCGCGTTCACTACGCCAATCTGTCGTGGGTCGAGAATCCCGCC
Organism: Peristeroidobacter agariperforans; assembly: GCF_004138335.1. Classification (GTDB taxonomy): domain Bacteria; phylum Pseudomonadota; class Gammaproteobacteria; order Steroidobacterales; family Steroidobacteraceae; genus Steroidobacter; species Steroidobacter agariperforans. Next base: position 2,790,529 of record NZ_RYFW01000001.1, read on the forward strand.
GTCGAAACGGAAGAGTTGTTGTATCGATTGTCCCGGCGCGAGTTCGATTACACGGTCGCGGATTCGAACGAATTCGCCATCGGTCGCGCGTTCCATCCTGAAATTCGGATCGCCTTCGATTTGTCCGGGGGCAAGGCGCTGGCGTGGGCCGTCGATTCGCGCGATTCGACTTTGCTCAAGCGCGTCACCGCGTTCTTCTCATCCGCGCGCGCCGAAGGGCGGCTCGCTTCCATTCTCGATACTTATTATGGAGCGACGGACCGGTTCGACTACATCCAGGCGCGCGTGTTCATGGAACATATCGAATCGCGCTTGCCGCAGTACCGTCACTGGTTCAAGGAGGCGGCTGGCGAGGTCGGTATCGATTGGCGGCTGCTGGCGGCTGTGGGTTATCAGGAGTCACATTGGGATCCGGCCGCGACTTCTCACACCGGCGTGCGCGGTTTGATGATGCTCACCGAAGAAACCGCGCAGTCACTGAACATCGACGATCGATTGGATCCGCGCGACAGTATTTTCGGAGGGGCGAAATATTTCGCCTGGCTGCGCGACCAGATTCCCAAGCGAATCCTGGAGCCGGATCGAACCTGGTTTACGCTGGCCGCCTATAACGTCGGCGTCGGCCATCTCGAAGATGCGCGCATCCTGACGCAGATGCACGGCAAGAATCCGGATGCATGGAACGACGTGCGCGAGCATTTGCCGCTGCTGACGCAGGAGAAATGGTATTCGCGAGTGAAGCGCGGCTATGCGAGAGGCTGGGAGCCGGTGCGCTTCGTGGAGAACATCCGCGGCTACATCGATATTCTGGACTGGGTGGCGACCGACTCGGGTCCGGCGGCACAGCGTGAGGCAGGTGCGTCGGCGACGAGCGCGACCAGCACCGTCGTCGCGCCAACGAATCCGAACAGCATGCTGACGCCGAGGCGCTGAATGATCCAAGGATCGAAAGCGGCCAAGGTCCTTTCGATACGCTCGCCAAAAGGCGTGACTTGTGTCGAGCTGCGAATCAGCGCTTCTTCTGCTGCGCCTTCTCGGCGTAGGTGCGTGCCAGCTCTTCGGCGAACAGCGTCGGCAGGTTCTGCTCGTTGCGCTGATTGAGTACCTGATAGAACTCGGTGTAGAGGTCCCAGTACTTCATCTTGTTGGCCGCGCCGAGCAGCGCGCCGCGCTTCAAGCCGCGATCGAACTTTTCCTGCAGCTCGCCCGGCTCGATGCGATTCATCACTTCGTCGATTGCCGCCTGGATGGCCGCAGACAACGATTGCTGGTGGGCGCGCAGATCCGCGAACGAATCGCGGATCGCGTCTACCGGCCCGAGATAACGCGTGTTGTTATGGCCGTCGAACAGCTTCACCAAAGCTTCATCGACGCTCGGCGAGAATTTCAGCGGATTGTTGTCCGCCGGCTGAATCGTCGTCTGGCTGAGGCGCAGACGATTCTTCTGATCGGCGCGACCCTTGAGCACATCCATCAAACCGAGCACGACCTCGCGAGTCATTTGACCGGCGAGTTGCAGCAGCGCGTGCTGGGTTTCCAGCGGAATCGACGCCGGATCGATGCCGGCGCCCCGGCAGAACGCTTCGACGCCATTGGCCGGCTCGAGCACTGCATCGGTTGCGCGGCGGCCGGTGCGGGGCTCCGGCGTCGGCGCAGCAGCGGGCTTCTCGGCCGGACGAGCTAGCGACGCGGGATTGGTCAACGCCTGCAACGACTTTCGATCGTACGGCTTGGTCTGCATCTGCCAGTCGTCGGGCTTACCATTGGGCACGACGGTGCGCTGCTCGATTTCCTCGGGCGCATCCAACAGCGAAGCAAAGCCACTGCGCGCGGGCTTGCCGGGCACGGTGTTGTTGTTCGGAACACCCGGCCGGGTCGACTGCAGGTCGATGCCCAACGCCTTGTTGAGATCGAACATGCTGGGGCTCGAGTTGCCGGCACTGACCGTGGCGGCGGCAGGGCTTGGCACAGGGGCCGGCTTGATGGCCGCGTCGGTCAACAGGTCGGTGATGTCCAGCTCTTCGCCAAGGTCCATCTCCGGCGCGGGCGATCTGCGGCGCGAACCAGAAGAGGAGCGGGCGGGCGCGGGCATCTGGCCGCTGGCATCCGAGGGGAAGTCCTGGCGCTCGTCCACGCTGACAATGATTTCATAGTCGCCGAGCCGCAGCCGATCGCCGTCTTTGAGAGCATAGGCGCCCGCGACCGAGGCGGGCACATCGGAGCCGTTGATGAAGACTCCGTTGGTGCTGGTATCCTCCAGCATCCATTGACCGGCACGAAACTCCACCTTGCAGTGGTGGCTGGAGATGTAGCGATCGGGGTCCGGCAGGATCCAGTCGTTGTCCGCGGCGCGGCCGATCCGCCCGCCGGTGACGCCGAACAGGCGCGAGCTGCGCTTGCCGAGCGCCTTGTAGTGATCGCTGATGATGCGGAGTTTCAGTGCCATGGACCGAGAATTCAGGAGATTGCTTACGCGGTAGCGATCGCGGTGGCGTCAGGAATGTGATCAGGAATGTTACATAGCCTGGACCCGCAGCCTACCAACGAGGCCCAAGAGCAAGATGGCAGCCAGTCACATTTTCAAGGTCGTGTTTGTCAACCAGGGCAAGGTCTACGAGATCTACGCCCGCAAGGTCAGCCACGGCTCGTTGTTCGGCTTCGTGGAGGTCGAGGAGCTGGTGTTCGGCGAGCGTTCGGCCGTAGTGGTCGACCCTACGGAAGAAAAGGTAAAGGCCGAATTCGAGGGCGTAAAACGCACCTATTTGCCCATGCACTCGGTGCTGCGCATCGACGAGGTGCGGCAGCAGGGCGTGAGCAAGATCAGCAATTTCGAGGGCTCGAACGTCACCCCGTTCCCGATGCCCGTGTACACGCCCGGCGACAAGAAGTAAGCGCAGCGGTCTGCCCGGTTTCGGGCACCAGGGTGGGCCCGTTTTCCTGTATGATTCGCGCCCGTTCCGCTGCCCCCTCCGCACCGCATGCTGACACTGTCTGGCGCGCCTGCACTGTCCGATTTCCGTTCCGCTCGCCTGCTTGCCGCCCTTCGTTCGCGAGTCCCCTCGGTCGAATCGCTGACCACGCGCTTTACGCACTTTGTTCAAGTGCGACGGGAACTTAGCGCTGAAGAACGGCGCGTTCTGGAGGCGCTGCTGACGTACGGCTCGACCCAGCCGAGCTCGGCGCCGGGTGCCAGCGATCAACTGATCGTCGTCATCCCGCGTCCGGGCACGATTTCACCCTGGTCGAGCAAGGCCACCGATATCGCGCAGGTCTGCGGCCTGGAGGCCGTCGAGCGTATCGAGCGCGGCATCGCTTATTTCGTGCGCGGCTCGCAGCCGCTGTCGAAGGCCGAGCTCGAGGCCATGGCGCCGGCGCTCTATGACCGGATGACCGAAGCGGCGGTGTTCTCCTATGACGACGCGGCGCAGTTGTTCGATCACCAGTCGCCGCGCCGGTTGAACACCGTGCCGCTGTTGGCTCGTGGCCGTGACGCGCTGGTCGAAGCGAACGAATCGCTCGGCCTGGCCTTGTCGGCCGACGAGATCGACTATCTCGCCGACAATTTCAAGAAGCTGAATCGCGATCCCACCGACGTTGAATTGATGATGTTCGCGCAGGCGAATTCCGAGCACTGCCGGCACAAGATCTTCAACGCCGACTGGATCATCGATGGCGAGCGTCAACCCAAGTCGCTGTTCGCCATGATCAAGAACACCTACGCGAAGAACTCGCGAGGCGTGCTCTCTGCCTATCGTGACAACGCGGCGGTGATCGAGGGACCCGTTGGCCGGCGCTGGTTCGCCGACGTGAATCAGCACGCGTACGCGTTCAACGACGAGCCCATCGACATCCTGATGAAGGTGGAGACTCACAACCATCCGACCGCGATCTCGCCATTCCCGGGCGCGGCGACCGGCTCGGGCGGTGAGATTCGTGACGAAGGCGCGACCGGTCGCGGCGGCAAACCCAAGGCGGGCCTCGCGGGATTCTCGGTTTCTCACTTGCGCATTCCCGGTTTCGAACAGCCGTGGGAAAACGATTTCGGCAAGCCGGGGCGCATCGCGTCGGCGCTCGACATCATGGTCGAAGGCCCGCTCGGCGCGGCCGCCTTCAACAACGAGTTCGGCCGGCCGAACATTCTCGGTTACTTCCGCACGTTCGAGCTCGAAGCCGCGGCTGACAAGTCCGGCTCGCGAGCGACGCTGCGTGGCTATCACAAGCCCATCATGATCGCGGGCGGCGTCGGCAACGTGCGTCGCATGCACGTCGAGAAGTCGGAAATTCCTGCGGGCGCGAAGATCGTCGTGCTTGGCGGGCCGGCGATGCTCATCGGTCTGGGCGGCGGCGCCGCTTCGTCCGTCGGCAGCGGTGCGAGTACGGAAGATCTGGACTTCGCCTCCGTGCAGCGAGGCAACCCGGAAATCCAGCGTCGCGCGCAGGAAGTCATCGACCAGTGCTGGGCGATGGGCAAGGACAATCCCATCCTGCTGATTCACGACGTCGGCGCGGGTGGTATATCCAATGCCATCCCCGAGTCGATCGCACACAGCGAAGGTCGCGGCGGTCGCATCGATCTGCGCACCGTGCCCTCGGTCGAGCCGGGCATGTCGCCGGTCGAGATCTGGTGTAACGAAGCGCAAGAGCGCTACGTGCTGCTGATCGATGCCAAAGATGTGAAACGTTTCGCCGAGCTGTGCGAGCGCGAGCGCTGCCCGTTCTCGGTGGTCGGCGACATCACCGACGACGGCTGGCTGAAGGTCGGCGATCCGTTGCTCAAGGATCCGCCGGTGGATCTGCCGCTCAACGTCATGCTCGGCAAGCCGCCGAAGATGACGCGCGATGTGAAGCAACTGCCGCCGCTCGGTGACGACTTCACCGGCTCCAAACTCGATGTGCGCGACGCCGCTTATCGGTTGCTGCGCTTCCCGCCGATTGCCGACAAAACATTCCTGATCACGATTGGCGACCGCACCGTCGGCGGTTTGATCAGTCGCGATCCGATGGTCGGTCCGTGGCAGGTGCCAGTCAGCGACGTGGCCGTGACGATCAGCGATTACACATCGGCAACGGGTGAAGCGATGGCAATGGGCGAGCGCACACCGCTTGCGCTGCTGAACGCTCCCGCGTCGGGGCGGATGGCGGTCGCCGAGGCCGTTACAAACATTGCTGCGGCCGATGTGGCCGCGCTCGATCAGGTCCGTTTGTCTGCAAACTGGATGGCCGCGTGCGGCGAGCCCGGTGAAGATGCGGATCTGTATGCGACGGTGAAGGCCGTCGGCGAAGAATTCTGCCCGGCGTTGGGAATTACGATTCCGGTCGGCAAGGACTCGCTGTCGATGAAGACGACCTGGCAGGGCGAGAAGGGCGCTCGCCGCATGGTCGCGCCGCTGTCGTTGATTGTTTCGGCATTCGCGCCGGTGCGCGATGTCAGCCGCACGCTCACGCCGCAACTGCGGCCGGAGATCGACAGCGCGCTCGTGTTGATCGATCTGGGCGCAGGGCGCGATCGGCTCGGTGGCTCGTGTCTCGCGCAGGTGTTCGGCAGGCTCGGTCACGAAGCGCCGGATTGTGACGATCCGAAGGTGCTCGCGAATTTCTTCGCCGCGATCGTCGAGCTGCGCGCTGCGGGTTCGATCGTCGCGTATCACGACCGCTCTGACGGCGGTTTGTTTGCAACGCTCGCCGAGATGGCTTTTGCCGGTCACTGCGGCATGGACGTCGATCTGGGCGTGGAAGTCCGCGATCCGAACGCCGCGTTGTTCAGCGAAGAGTTGGGCGCGGTGCTGCAGGTTCGTTCCAGCGACGTGAAGTCCGTGCTTGGCGCCCTCGATCGTCACGGGCTCGCGACGATGAGTCGCGTCATCGGCAAGGTGACGCAAGAAGATCGTCTGCGCATCCGGTCCGGCGGCGAGTCGCTGTTGGATGAGTCGCGAACCGATCTGCATCGCGCGTGGTCTGAAACCAGCTTCCGTATGACGCAGCTGCGCGATAACCCGCGCGGCGCGCAGGAACAGTTCGAGACGGTCACCGATCCGAACAATCCTGGCTTGAACGTCAAGCTCAGCTTCGACCTGAATCAGGACGTTGCCGCGCCGTTCATCGCCAAGGGCGCGCGGCCAAAAGTTGCGATCCTGCGCGAGCAGGGCGTGAACAGCCACGTCGAGATGGCGGCTGCGTTCCATCGCGCCGGATTCTCACCGTTCGACGTTCACATGACCGACCTGGTCGCGGGCCGCTTCGATCTGAACGAGTTCCGCGGCATGGTCATCTGCGGCGGCTTCTCTTACGGTGACGTGCTCGGCGCCGGCGAGGGCTGGGCGAAGTCCATTCTGTTCCACTCGCAGCTGCGCGATTCGTTCACCAGGTTCTTCCATCGGTCGGAAACATTCTCGCTCGGTGTTTGCAACGGCTGTCAGATGATGGCGGCGCTGCGCGAGCTGATTCCGGGCACGGAACACTGGCCGAAGTTCGTGCGCAATCGCTCCGAACAGTTCGAGGGCCGCCTGTCGCTGGTCGAGGTGGTGAAATCGCCGTCGCTGTTCTTCGCCGGCATGGAAGGCTCTCGCATGCCGATCGCCGTCGCGCACGGTGAGGGTTATGCGGACTTCGCAGGTCGCGGCAATATCGATGCGCTGATCGGCGCAAACCTCATGTCGCTGCGCTTCGTCGACAACCACGGCAATGCGACCGAACGTTATCCCGCAAATCCCAACGGCTCGCCGCGCGGTCTCACCGGCATCACGACGCCGGACGGGCGCGTGACGTTGCTGATGCCGCATCCGGAGCGCGTGTATCGCACGTTCCAGAACTCGTGGCATCCGGATGGATGGAGCGAGGACAGCCCGTGGATGCGCATCTTCCGGAACGCCCGCGTGTGGGTCGGTTGATGCACCATCTGCGGATGGGCCGCTAGCATCGCGGGCATATAGTCCGACCCTCTTCCCAACCTGGAGGGTTCGGCTATGGGTTTGCTGGATCAAATCAGCGGTGCGGTCGGCGGCATGCTCGGACAGGGACAGGCCGGTGCTCAGGGCTCGGGTGTGAACTCGGGTCTGTTGCAACAAGTGATCGGCATGCTCGGCACACCCGGCGCGATGAGCAACATCACCAAAGGTTTTCACGGCGCCGGACTCGATAACGTATTGCAGTCCTGGGTCGGGACCGGCCAGAACCTGCCCATCACCGGCGATCAAGTGAAGCAGGTGCTCGGATCGGGCAACGTCGCTGACCTCGGCGCACGCGCCGGGCTCAGCGAATCGGACGCGTCCAATCAGCTCGCGGGCATGTTGCCGCAAGTCATCGACAAGCTCACTCCCGACGGCAAGCTGCCCTCACAGAGCGATCTGAGCTCGGTGCTCGGAAAGCTAACGCACTAAAGGAAGGTTATTGCCAGCTGCCGGCGGCCTGCTGGGCCGCTGCATTCACCGGACGGGCGATCAAGCCCGTCTGGGTGATCGAAATCTCGTAACGGGCGCCGTCGGACATCGGCATATAAGCAGCATTGCCGTAGACGGCGTCCACGAAGGGCAGGCGATCGGGCCTGTCGAGCGTGATCTGCCACAAATCCAAGCCGGGATTTTCAGCGAGCGGATACACCGTGCGCTCGGCAGTGCGTTCCTGTGTGATGTCGCGATAGCGGCCGCTGACGCGCTCCAAACGATACTGCGCATCCAGGCCGAACAAGTTCGCCCAGCCTTTCCACTTCAGCACGCGCGCGTCGAGCTGCCACTCGTCGCCGGCCAGAACAAACATTTGAATCTCGCCGTTCGGCACCTGCGTGAGCGTGGCGTTGAACGACTGCGGTGCGCGCTGTTGGAACACGATCTCGGCAACCGGACGCTCGAACGTCAAACGCGCGTAGGTGTGCAGATTCGAGGACACGACGAACAACAAAGCGGCGATGGCTAGCAGCAGCGCTCCAGTGAAGGCGCTGCCGCCAGCGGCGAGGAAGCGGGCGCGGAACAGCCGCTGACACGCGAGTATCAGCAGCAACAGTCCGAAGATGGCGATGACCAGAATGACTGCGTTCGAGATCACGCGTTAGCCGTCCTTGTCTGCGCCATCTTGGTAACTCCTTACGCGTCGAGCTTCTTGTAGCGGATGCGATGCGGACGGTCCGCATCATCGCCCTTGCGACGTTTGAAGTCTTCGACGTATTCCGCGTAATTGCCTTCGAACCAGACCACTTCGGAGTTGCCTTCGAAGGCCAGGATGTGCGTGGCGATGCGGTCCAGGAACCAGCGATCGTGCGAGATCACGATGGCGCAGCCCGGGAAGCCCAGCAGCGCTTCTTCGAGCGCGCGCAAGGTTTCCACGTCGAGGTCGTTGGTGGGCTCGTCGAGCATCAGGACGTTGCCGCCGCTCTTCAGCACTTTCGCCAGATGCACGCGATTGCGCTCGCCGCCCGACAGCTCGCCGATCAACTGCTGTTGCTGCGTGCCGCGGAAGTTGAAGCGACCGACGTAGCCGCGCGACGCGGTTTCGTAGTTGCCGACCTTGATCATGTCGAGGCCGCCCGAGATCTCCTGCCACACCGTGTTGCTGTCGGTCAGCGACTGGCGCGATTGATCGACGTAAGCCAGCTGCACCGACGGACCGATGCGGATCTCGCCGCTATCTGGTTTTTCCTGGCCGGTGATCATGCGGAACAGGGTGGTTTTACCGGCGCCGTTCGGGCCGATGACGCCGACGATGCCGCCAGCCGGCAGGTTGAAGCTCAGGTTGTCGAACAGCAGGCGGTCGCCGAAGCTCTTCTTCACGTTCTTCGCTTCGATCACCAGCTCGCCCAGGCGCGGGCCGGGCGGGATGTAGATTTCGTTGGTCTCGTTGCGCTTCTGGAATTCCTGCGAAGACAGCTCTTCGAAGCGCTGCATGCGGGCCTTGCTCTTGGCCTGGCGCGCCTTCGGATTCGAGCGCACCCACTCCAGTTCGCGTTCCAGGGTCTTGCGCAGACCTTCCTGTTGCTTCTCTTCCACGGCGAGGCGCTTTTCCTTCTGGTCGAGCCACGAGGAATAGTTGCCCTGCCAGGGAATGCCGTGACCGCGATCGAGCTCGAGGATCCAGCCGGCGGCGTTGTCGAGGAAGTAACGATCGTGGGTCACCGCGATGACGGTGCCGGGATATTGCTCGAGGAAGCGTTCCAGCCACGCGACCGATTCGGCGTCGAGATGGTTGGTAGGCTCGTCGAGCAACAGCATGTCGGGCTTCGACAGCAGCAAACGGCACAGCGCGACGCGCCGGCGCTCGCCGCCGGAGATCTTGGTCACGTCCGCGTCCCAGGGCGGCAGGCGCAGGGCGTCGGCAGCGACTTCGAGCGTGCGCTCCAGCTCCCAGCCGCCTTTGGCGTCGATGGCATCCTGCAGCTTGGCCTGCTCCTCGAGCAGCTTGTTCATTTCGTCCGGATCGAGATCGGGATCGGCGAACTTGTCGCTGACGGCGTTGAAGCGGTCGATCAGCGACTGCACGTCGCCGACGCCTTCGAGCACGTTGCCGCGCACATCCTTGTTCGGATCCAGCCCCGGCTCCTGCTTCAAGAAGCCGATCTTGATGCCCGGCTGCGGGCGGGCTTCGCCGTCGATCTCTTTGTCCTCGCCCGCCATGATGCGCAGGAGCGAGGATTTGCCCGAGCCGTTCAAGCCGAGCACGCCGATCTTGGCGCCCGGAAAAAATGACAGGGAGATGTCCCGCAGGATGATGCGCTTGGGCGGCACCACCTTGGAGACGCGGTTCATGGTGTAGATGAATTGGGCCATAAGCTCTCTGCAGGGCTCGGTCGATACGGGCGCGGAAACGCGCAAGGGGGCAGAATGATACTACCGACATCGGGCCGAGTCGTGCAGCATTGGGCCCGATGACGCTATACCTCGTACTTCTCTTACCGTTTGTCGGCGCGTTGGGCGCAGGACTTCTGCGAGCCACCGCCCGTAACGTGGAAGCATGGCTTGCCGGGGCGGTCGCGATTTCCTGCGCGGCCATCCTGGCGACGTACTATCCGGACATGCTCGCCGGCAGGGTAGTGCAGGTCGCCGTCGACTGGCTGCCGCAATATGGCCTCACCTTCGGGCTGCGCCTCGACGGCTACGCATGGATGTTCGCCATGCTGGTGACCGTGATCGGCGCGCTGGTGGTCGTCTATGCGCGCTACTACATGTCGCCGGCCGATCCGGTGCCGCGCTTTTTCTCGTTCCTGCTGGCCTTCATGGGCTCGATGCTCGGCGTGGTGCTGTCGGGCAACCTGATTCAGCTGGTGATGTTCTGGGAGTTGACCAGCTTCACCTCGTTCGTGCTGATTGCTTATTGGTATCACCGCACTGACGCGAGGGCCGGTGCGCGTATGGCGCTGACAGTAACTGCCGCGGGCGGCATGTGTTTGCTCGCCGGCGTGCTGATGATGGGGCACATCGCGGGCAGTTATGACCTGGATCGGGTGCTTGCGGCGGCGGATACGATCCGGGCGCACTCGCTCTATCCATGGTTGTTGACCATGGTGCTGCTCGGCGCCTTCACCAAGAGCGCGCAGTTTCCGTTCCACTTCTGGTTGCCTCGCGCGATGGCTGCGCCGACGCCGGTGTCGTCGTACCTGCACTCGGCGACCATGGTCAAAGCCGGCGTGTTCCTGCTGGCCCGACTGTGGCCGGTGCTGTCGGGCACGGATCTTTGGTTTGCGATCGTCTGCAGCGCCGGCCTCGCTTCGCTGCTGGTCGGTGCCTATGCCGCTACTTTTCAGCGCGACATGAAGGGCGTGCTGGCGTATTCCACCATCAGTCACCTGGGGCTCATCACGCTGCTGCTCGGCATGAACAGCACGCTCGCGCTGGTGGCGGCGGTGTTCCACATGCTCAACCACGCGACTTTCAAGGCGTCGTTGTTCATGGCGGCAGGCATCGTGGATCACGAGACCGGCACGCGCGATTTGAAACGCCTCGGCGGCCTGTATCACGCGATGCCGATTACCGCGACGCTGGCGATGGTCGCCGCGGCAGCCATGGCCGGTGTGCCGCTGCTGAACGGATTCTTGTCGAAGGAAATGTTCTTCGCTGAAACCATGTTCGCGGGCGAAGCGCTGTGGTTGCGTATCTTGTTGCCCGCGACTGCAATCCTGGCCGGCATGTTCAGCGTCGCCTACTCGGCGCGTCTGATTCGTCAGGTCTTCCTTGGCACCGCCCCCGGTGAGCTGCCGCGCACGCCGCATGAGCCGACGCGATGGATGCTGCTGCCGAGCGCCACCCTGGTGTTGCTCTGTTTGCTGGTGGGCGTGTTGCCGGGCCGGACGATCGGTCCGGTGCTGGATCTTGCGACCCGAGCCATTCTAAGTGACGGCCGCATGCCGGTGTACAGCCTCAAGGTGTGGCACGGGTTGAACATGCCGTTGCTGATGAGCGCGGCGGCATTCATCGGCGGCCTGGCGATTCATGCGTGGATGACCCATCTCGGTCATCCCGAAGGCGTGTTGAAACCGCTGTTCCGTCGCTTCGACGGCAAGCGTGCATTCTCGGTCTTGCAGGTGCGACTGATCCGCGGCGCGACCCGGTTGGTGAACGGCATCTCGTCCACTCGATTGCAGACGCAGCTGGCGTTGATCGTCGTTGCCGTCATCACAGCCGCTGCAGTCGCGACGCTGGGGCGGTTGAACCTCGATCTCACCACCGACCTGGCGCAAATCGATCCAGCGTTTGCGTTGTTGTGGGTAGTGGGTGGTGCTTGCGCGATCGGCGCGGCATTGCAGGCTAAGTTCCATCGCCTCGCCGCGCTGATCATGGTCGGCTGCGCGGGTTTGGTCACATCGCTCACGTTCGCGTGGTTCTCCGCGCCTGATCTGGCGCTGACTCAAGTGAGCGTGGAAGTCGTGACGACAGTATTGCTGCTGCTCGGATTGCGCTGGATGCCGAAGCGGTTGGCGATGGATCTGAAGAACCGCGATACGGCGCGTGCGCGTGCTCGTCGCGTTCGCGATGCCACGCTTGCGATCGTCGCCGGCGTCGGTATGGCTGTGCTCGCTTACGTGGTGCTGACTCAACCGGCCGGGCCGGGCATCCGGGATTTCATCGTGAAGAACGCGCTGCCGGGCGGAGGCGGGCACAACATCGTCAACGTCATTCTGGTGGACTTCCGTGGCTTCGATACGTTCGGCGAGATCACCGTGGTCGGCATCGTCGCGCTCACGATCTACAAGCTGCTGCGTCGATTCCGTCCCGCGCCAGAAGTCATGGCTTCGTCAGGGCAGAAGCGGGATCCTGGCCGTGAGCTGCCTGACCCGCGCGATGCCGTGCCCAAGGGGGTGATGCTCGTACCGGCCATCATCGGGCGACTGTTGTTGCCGATGGCTGGCGTGGTCTCGGTGTTCTTTCTGTTACGAGGTCACAACGCGCCGGGCGGCGGTTTCGTCGGCGGCTTGGTGATGGCGACGGGATTCATCGCGCAGTACCTGGTGAACGGAACGTTGTGGGTGGAGTCGCGCCTGCGCATTCATCCTCAATACTGGATCGGTGGAGGCCTGCTGTGTGCGGCCGGCGCAGGTTGTCTGGCCTGGTTCGCCTCGCTGCCCTACATGTCCGCGATCGTTTGGGAGCCCAAGCTACCGTTGCTGGGCAAGTTGCACCTGTCGAGCGTGCTGGTGTTCGATCTGGGCGTTTATTTGCTCGTCGTGGGCACCACGACGCTGATGTTGATCGCGCTGGCGCACCAGTCGTTGCGCAGTCATCGACGGGTGGCGGAAGCCGAGGAGTTGACCAGCGTGAGGATGGTTCGCTGATGGAGCTGATTTATTCCCTCGCGGTTGGGATTTTCTGTGCGTGCGGCGTGTGGCTGCTACTGCGGCCGCGTACCTTCCAGGTGATTCTCGGCCTCGCGCTGCTGTCCTATGCGACCAACCTGTTTATTTTCGCGATGGGCCGGCTGACGCTGGATCGGCCGCCGCTGATCGATCCCAACGTGGTGGCCGATGCGTCGCTCTATGACGATCCCATCCCGCAGGCGCTGGTGTTGACGGCCATCGTGATCGGGTTTGCGACCACGGCGTTGTTCCTGGTGATGTTGATCGCCTCGCGCGGCTTCACCGGCACGGATCATGTCGACGGCGTGGAGAAGGACGAGTGAGCACTCTGCTTCGCCATTTGCCAGTGTTGCCCATCGTGCTGCCGCTCATCAGTGGCGCGTTGCTGTTGTTCCTGCCGCAGCAGCGCACGGTGTTGCGCTCGTCGATCGCACTGCTGTCTACGCTTGCCCAAGTGGCGATCGCTGCGTACCTGCTGCACCGGCTGATCGATCCGCAGCCCGGGTTGCTCGAGCACGGCGTTGAGGTCTATGTACTCGGCGGGTGGGTCGCGCCGTACGGCATCGTGCTGGTCGTCGATCGCCTATCGGCGTTGATGCTGGCGCTGAACGCCGCAATCGCGCTGCCCGTACACGTTTATTCGCTGGCGCATTGGGATCGTGTCGGAGTGCACTACCACTCGATGCTGCAGTTCCTGTTGATGGGACTGAACGGCGCGTTTCTCACCGGCGATCTGTTCAACCTGTTCGTGTTCTTCGAGATCCTGCTGTCGGCGTCTTACGGCCTGTTGTTGCACGGCTCGAACGCGGTGCGTGTGAAGGCCGGCCTGCACTATGTCGCGGTGAACCTGGCGGGCTCGCTGATATTCCTGATCGGCGTGGCGCTGATCTACGGTGTCGCTGGCACGTTGAACATGGCCGATCTGGGCGTGCAATGGGCCGCGATGGCGCCGGAGCGTCGCAGTTTGTTCGAGGCCGGCGTCGGCATCCTCGGTATCGCGTTTCTGATCAAGGCTGGCATCTGGCCGCTCAACTTCTGGTTGCCGAAGACTTATACCGCCGCCAGTCCGCCGGTCGCGGCGATGTTCGCGATCATGACCAAGGTCGGCGTCTACGCGCTGTTGCGCATGGGCTCGCTGCTGGCGATCCCCGAGGCGCCGGCGCCATTTGCCGGTCCGTGGCTGTTTTACGGAACGGTGGCGACGATGTGGTTCGGCATCGTCGGTATGCTCGCGGCGCGACAGCTGACTCGGCTGGTTGCGTTCTCCGTGATTGCTTCTTCCGGAACATTGCTGGCAGTCATCGCGCTCGGTGTTACCTCGGCGACCGCGCCGGTGCTGTTGTATCTGATTGCGTCGGTGCCTGCGGGGACAGCGTTCTTTCTCATCGCCGGTATGACCGAACGGCTGCGGGTCAACTCAGTCACTGAAGAGACAAGGGCCCCGCAACCGACGACTTACACGGCCTTCATGGCGGGTGAGCCTCATGAGGTCGGTGACAACGAGCTCGACGAGGTCGGCGTCGCGATTCCGGCGGCGCTGGCGTTCCTGGGCATGGCGTTCGTGAGCTGTACGCTTCTCACGACCGGTATGCCGCCGTTGGTGGGCTTCATGGCCAAGTTTTCGATAATCTCGGCGCTGCTCGGCGCGGCCATGGATCAATCTTCCCTGGATGCGTGGTTGTTGATTGTTTCTTTGCTGGCGGCGGGGTTCGCGGGGCTGATCGCGTTGACCAAGCGTGGCATGCGCAGCTTTTGGTCGACGGGACGTACGACGCCGCGACTGCGCTTCATCGAGGCCATGCCGGTCGCATTTCTGATCCTGCTGTGCGTGACGATGACCATCGCTGCCGGCCCGGTGATGAACTATCTCGACTCCGCGGCGGAGTGGCTGCACGAGCCGAACGCTTATATTCACGCGGTTCTGCCCACCAGGGAGGTGTCGCCGTGAAGCGCATTCCTGTGCTGTTGCCGCTCGGGCTGGCGGTGTTGTGGCTGGTGCTCACCGAATCGCTGAGCTGGGGCAACGTTGCGCTGGGCCTGGTGTTGGGCTTCGGCATGGTGCTCAGCTTTCAGAACCTGCGACCTGTCACGCCGCGCTTTCGGCGCGTGCACGTCGGGTTCGGCTTGCTGTTCAAGGTGCTGGTGGACATCGTCAAATCCAACATCGCGGTCGGCCGGATCGTGCTCGGCCTCACTCACGGTCGCGAAGTGAGAAGCGGCTTTCTCGACATTCCTCTGGATATGCGCGATCCGCACGGCCTTGCGGTGCTCGCCATGATCGTCACGGCCACGCCAGGCACGGTCTGGTCGGGATTGGCGGACGATTCATCGATGTTGAGATTGCACATTCTGGATCTGCAGGATCCGGAAGCATGGATCCGCACGATCAAGCAACGCTACGAGCGGCCGCTACTGGAGATTTTCGAATGAACACCGTACTGCATGCGGCGGTGTGGTTCGCGCAGTTGTGTTTCGCACTGGCGATGGTGAATGCCGCCATCGCGGTGATGCGAGGACCGACGGCGCAGGATCGGGTGCTCGCGCTCGACACGCTCTATATCAACGGCATGTTGACGCTGTTGCTGTTCGGCGTGCGCTGGGCGTCGTTCGTGCACTTCGAGGTCGCCATGCTGATTGCGCTGTTCGGCTTCGTCGGCTCGGCGTCGCTGGCAATGTTTCTATATCGGGGCGAGGTGATCGAGCCATGATGCCGGAAATCCCTGCCTGGATCGCTCTGCCGGCCACGGTGCTGCTCATCGTCGGCGGGCTGCTGACGCTGGTGGGCTCAATCGGGCTGCTGCGGATGCCAAACTTTTTCATGCGCATCCACAGTGTTTCCATGGGCAACACGCTCGGCGTGGGCTGCGTGCTGGTGGCATCGATGCTGATCGCTTCTGCCGTGGCGCACCGGCCGGTCATTCATGAACTGTTGATTACCCTGTTCGTGGTATTCACCGCGCCCATCACCGCCATCGTGCTGATGCAGGCCGCAATCCGAAGAACCAAGCCGCCGAAGCAATAATTTGCCCCGCGCCGCTATGGCTACGCTATGGCTATGGCTGCGACGTTCCGGGTAGAGTGCGGCATCATTGGCCTTAGCGTGGATTCGATGTTTGCTCGGGGAATTCGCCGTGACTGAGGCCAGCCGTAGCGTCCTGCTCGTCTCCGGCGACGAAATCGCCCGCTATGGTTTCGGCGACGGCCACCCGTTCGGGACCGATCGGCACGAAGCGTTCATGCGAGAGCTGCACAACTGCGGCATGGACGGTCGGGTCCTGCGGGCCAGCGCCCGGCCTGCCACCCGCGAAGAGCTCGAATGGTTTCACGCGCCGGCCTATGTCGATCTGGTGCGTGAACGCTCGGTGACCGGTCATGGTTACCTCGACGCGGGCGATACCCCGGCATTCCGAGGCGTTTACGAAGCTGCCAGCAGTGTCGTCGGCGGCACCCTGACCGCAGTCGAGGCCGTCATGGCCGGCAAGGCCCGGCGTGCCTTCATTCCCATCGCAGGTTTGCACCACGCGGCGCCCGAGCGGGCCGCGGGCTTCTGCGTTTTCAACGACTGCGGTGTGGCTGTTCACTACCTGCGACAGCGCCACCAGCTCAAACGCATCGCCTATGTGGATATCGACGCCCACCACGGCGACGGCGTGTTCTATGCGTTCGAGGACGATCCGGAGCTGCTGTTCGCGGACCTGCACGAAGACGGCCGGTATCTCTATCCCGGCACGGGCCATGCGAACGAAACCGGGGCGGGGCAGGCTCGCGGCACCAAGCTCAACCTGCCGTTGCCGCCGGGCGCGGACGACGACGAATATCACCAGGCCTGGGCGCGCGTCGAAGAGTATCTGCTGGCCGGCCGGCCTGAATTCATCCTGCTCCAATGCGGCGCCGACAGCCTGGCCGGGGATCCGATCACCCATCTGCGCTTCAGCGAGGCGGCTCATGCGCATGCCGCGGCCCGGTTGTGCGCCATCGCCGACGAGCTCGGCCACGGCCGGGTCGTCGCCATGGGCGGCGGGGGCTATAACCGCCGCAATCTGGCCCGGGCCTGGACCCGCGTCGTCGAGTCCTTCCTGGACAGCGAAGAACAGTTCGAAGCGGCCCATCGGGAAGCGTCGTAGGCGCCAACCGCCAGCCGCTTTCCCGTACAATCGGCGCCCCCACTGCCGAGGTATCCATGTTCCCCGCCAACGCCAACATCGCCGGTTTCGACCCGGAGTTGCAGGCCGCGCTCAACGCCGAGCGCGCCCGCCAGGAAGCCCACATCGAGCTGATCGCGTCCGAGAATTACGCCAGCCCCCGCGTCCTCGAGGCGCAAGGCTCGGTGCTCACGAACAAGTACGCCGAAGGGTACCCGGGCAAGCGCTATTACGGCGGCTGCGAGCACGTGGATGTGGCCGAGCAACTGGCCATCGATCGCGCCAAGAAACTGTTCGGCGCCGCTTATGCCAACGTGCAGCCGCATTCCGGCTCGCAGGCCAATGCCGCGGCCTATCTGGCGCTGATCAACCCGGGCGACACCATCCTCGGCATGAGCCTGGATCACGGCGGCCACCTCACGCACGGCGCCAAGGTCAATTTCTCCGGCAAGCTGTTCAAGGCCGTGCAGTACGGTCTGAATCCCGCGACCGGTGAAATCGACTACGACCAGGTCGAGCGTCTGGCGCAGGAACATCGTCCGCGCCTGGTCATCGCCGGCTTTTCCGCCTACTCGCGCGTCATCGATTGGGAGCGTTTCCGCAAGATCGCTGACGGCGTCGGCGCTTATTTCCTCGTCGACATGGCGCACATCGCAGGCTTGGTCGCGGCTGGCGTGTATCCGAGCCCGGTGGGCATCGCTGACGTGACGACCACGACCACGCACAAGACTTTGCGCGGTCCGCGCGGTGGTTTGATCCTCGCTCGCGAAAACGAAGAGATTCAGAAGAAGCTCAACTCGCTGGTGTTCCCGGGCACGCAGGGCGGCCCGCTGATGCACGTGATCGCCGCGAAGGCAGTGGCGCTGCTGGAAGCGTTGCAGCCCGAGTTCGCCACTTACCAGAAGCAGGTCGTCGCCAACGCGCGCGCCATGGCTGCTGCTTTCATCAAGCGCAACTACAAGGTGGTGTCCGGCGGCACGGACAATCATTTGTTCCTGCTGGATCTGATCGGCCGTGACATCACGGGTAAGGATGCGGACGCGGCGTTGGGCCGTGCTCATATCACCGTGAACAAGAACGCCGTGCCGAACGATCCGCGCTCGCCGTTCGTGACCAGCGGTCTGCGCATCGGCACGCCGGCCTCGACCACGCGCGGCTTCAAGGAAGCGGAAGTGACCGAAGTGGCGAACTGGATCGCCGACATCCTCGACGAGAATGGCAGCGAGGCCGCCGTCAACCGGACCCGGGCCAAGGTCGAAGAGATCTGCCGCAAGTTCCCGGTGTACTCGCAGGCGAAGTAACAAAGAACAGCTCGGCGGTTTCTTCGGCATATGCACTGTCCGTTTTGTAATCACGAAGAAACAAAGGTCATCGATTCGCGGCTGGCGGGCGAAGGACAGCAGATTCGCCGTCGCCGCGAATGTTTGAAGTGCGGCGAGCGCTTCACGACCTTCGAGACCGCCGAGCTGGTCATGCCTCGCATCATCAAGAGCGACGGCAGTCGCGCGCCGTTCGATGAGCAGAAGCTGCGCAACAGCCTGCTCAAGGCCCTGGAAAAACGGCCGGTGTCGAGCGAGGCGCTGGATGCTGCCGTGGTGCACATCTGTCACAAACTGCGTGCGCTCGGCGAGCGTGAAGTGGCCGCTCGACAGATTGGCGAGATGGCCATGGAAGAGCTGCACTCGCTGGATGAAGTCGCGTACGTGCGGTTTGCTTCCGTGTATCGCAGCTTTCAGGACGTGGACGCGTTTCGCGAAGAGATCGAGCGCATGCGTGCCCGCGTTCGCGACACCGAAGGGCAGCTGCCGCTGTGGGCGGGCGGCGACGCCAAGAAGAAATAGCCGTGTTTTCCGCTTTCGACGAACGAATGATGCAGCGGGCGATCGAGCTCGCGGCGCTCGGTCGTCACACGACTCAGCCCAATCCCTGCGTCGGTTGTATCCTCGCCCAAGGCGAGCGCATCGTCGGCGAGGGCTGGCATCGCAAGTGGGGCGAGCCTCACGCCGAGCCATTGGCGTTACAGGCGGCGGGCGCCGAGACGAAGGGCGCGACGGTGTATGTCACGCTCGAGCCGCATTCGTATCAGGGGCGCACTCCGCCGTGTACGGATGCGCTGATTCGCGCCGGAGTGCGTCGTGTCGTCATCGGTGTGCTCGATGCAAATCCGAAAGTCAGTGGCGACGGCGTACGTCAGCTGCAGGCGGCCGGCATCGATGTGCAGGTTGGCTTGCTTGCGGAGGCAGCTCGCGAGCTGAACCTGGGTTTCGAGACACGCATGATCACGGGCCGGCCGCGGGTGATCGTGAAATCCGCGATCAGTCTGGATGGTCGCATCGCGCTCGCAAACGGCCAGAGCAAATGGATCACTGGCGCGGCGGCACGCGCCGATGTGCAGCGGTTGCGTTCGCGAATGAGCGCGGTGCTGACCGGCATCGAGACGGTGCTGGCCGATGATCCGCAGTTGAATGTGAGAGACCCGTCGATCGAGATGCTCGGTCGCCAGCCGTTGCGAGTCGTCCTCGACAGCAAATTGCGCATGCCGCGTGGCGCGGCGATGTTGAAGTTGGCGGGCGAGACACTGGTGTTTACCGCGGCCGGCGGCAGTCAGGCAAACGCTGCCGATCACTTGCGCGACGCGGGCGCTGAATTGGTTGTGGCGGAGTCGGACGCCGAGGGCCGCATCGACCTCGATTTCGTACTGGCCGAGCTGGGGCGCCGGATGTGTAACGACGTGCTGGTCGAGGCCGGGCCGACGCTGGTCGGGCGAATTCTGCAACTCGGCCTGGCCGACGAGATAATCGCCTACATCGCGCCCGTACTGCTCGGCCCCGACGCGCGACCGATGGCGAATCTGGCGGCACTCCAGGCGCTGGACCAGGCGCAACGATATACAATGCATTCCGTCGAGCGGATTGGAGACGACGTGCGACTGACGCTGCGGCGGCGCTCGCCAGCCTGATAGTCATTTTTTATCAGCCACTGCTCGAAATGTTGCGCGGAGTAGTCCAGTCTGCTGCAAAGTGCGCGAGTGGCTGTTTACAAGCGGTTTCCCGAGATGTTTACCGGAATAGTGCAATCTGTTGGCGAAGTGCGAGCGGTCACGTCGCGGGGTGGCGATGTTGAATTGCTCATCGGCGCGGCCGGGCTGGATCTGAAGTCCGTTGCCATCGGCGATAGCATCAGTTGCAGCGGCTGCTGTTTGACCGTGACGCGCATCGAAGGCCATGCGTTTGCGGCCGACGCTTCTTTGGAAACATTGAACGTAACGACGCTCGGTCAATGGCGCCCCGGCCAGAAACTCAATCTGGAAAAGGCGCTGTGCGCCGGGCAGCCGCTCGGCGGCCACTATGTGACGGGTCATGTCGACGGCATCGCCAGCGTCACCGAACGCCTCAACGATGCGCGCTCGATCCGCGTGCAATTCGAAGTGCCGAAGCAGCTCGCTCGTTACATCGCTCGCAAAGGTTCCGTTTGCGTCGACGGCGTCAGCCTCACGGTGAACGACGTCGACGGCGCGAAATTCTCCGTCAACCTGATTCCGCATACGCTCGAAGTCACCACGTTGAACGAGTACCGCGCCGGCACGCGCGTGAATCTCGAAGTGGATATCATCGCGCGCTACCTTGAACGATTGAACGCTCCTGCTTGAGAGTCGCATGAAGCTGAACACTATCGATGAGATCCTGGCCGACATCCGTGCCGGCAAGATGGTCATCATCATGGACGATGAGGACCGCGAGAACGAGGGCGACCTCGTGATGGCGGGCGAGTTCGTCCGTCCCGAAGATGTGAATTTCATGGTGCGTTACGCGCGCGGCCTGATCTGTCTCACGCTGACTCGCGAGCGCTGCAAACAACTGCGCCTGCCGCTGATGGTGAGCGAGACGCACATCGATCATCGCACCAATTTCACGTTGTCCATCGAAGCGGCTGAAGGCGTGACTACCGGCATTTCGGCGCACGATCGGGCTGCGACGATTCGCGCGGCCGTGCGCAAGGACGCGAAGCCGGAAGATCTGCGTCAGCCGGGTCATATCTTTCCCATCATGGCGCAGCTCGGCGGCGTGCTCACGCGCGCCGGTCACACCGAAGCGGGCTGCGATCTCACGCGCCTGGCGGGTCTGGAGCCGGCGGCCGCCATTGTCGAGATCTTGAATGACGACGGCACCATGGCGCGTCGTCCGGATCTGGAGAAGTTCGCCCAGCAACACAATCTCAAGATCGGCACCATCGCCGACTTGATCCGCTACCGGCTGGAGAAGGAACGTTCGGTGGAGCGCATCGCCGAGCAGCAGGTGCAGACCGAGTTCGGTCCGTTCCGCATGTTCTGCTACGAAGATCACGTGAATCGCACCGTGCACCTGGCGCTGGTGGCGGGGGAGTTGTCCAACGGCAAGCCGCCGCTGGTGCGCGTGCACTTGAAGAACACGCTGGGCGATGTGGTGGGCATCCACGATCCGGCGCTCGGCTGGCCGCTGCGCTCGGCCATGGCCCGCGTCGCGAAGGAAGGCAACGGCGTGATCGTCATCTTGCGGCCCGACGAAACGGCTCGCGACCTGATGGACGCCGTGCAGGCTATCAACCACGCCGACCCGGCCAGCGCGCCGCGTCGTGTCGGCCCCGAAGTGCTGCGAACCTACGGCATTGGCGCCCAGATCCTGCGCGATCTGGGCGTGAGCCGGATGCGGGTGCTGTCGGCGCCGAAGCAGATGCAGGGCTTGTCGGGTTTCGACCTGGAAGTGGTCGAGTACGTCCACGACTAGCAGGCGACGCCCGACCGCCATCCGCGAAAGAGGGGCCTAGCGCATCCTAGGCCCGGATGGCCTATTTCCGTATACTTCGCCCCCCATCTCCGGCGCCGTCCGCGTGTATTCCATGGATTCCATCAAGACCCTCGAGGGCGACCTGCAGTGTCGCGAGCTGCGCTTTGCCATCCTGGCATCGCGCTTCAACGAGTTCATCGTCGATCAGCTGGTGAAGGGCGCGGTCGACTCGTTGCGTCGCCATGGCGCCAGCGACAAGCAGATCGAGATCGTGCGCGCGCCGGGTGCGTTCGACCTGCCGGTCGTGGCCCGCAAGCTGGCGCTGAGCAAGCGCTATGACGCCATCATCGCGCTCGGCGCCGTGATCAAGGGCGCTACTGCGCACTTCGATTATGTCGCAGGTGAATGCGCTGGCGGCCTCGCCCGGGTAGCAAACGACACCGGCATTCCCGTCTCGTTCGGCGTGCTCACGACCGACACGATCGAGCAGGCCGTGGAGCGCGCCGGAACCAAGGCAGGTAACAAGGGTAGCGATGCGGCCGTGACCGCGATCGAGCTCGCCAATCTGTTACGTAAGATCGAAGCTTGATGACTGACGAGGCACCCAAACAAATCGCTCGTGGCACTGGCTCTCGCGCGCGCTCGCTCGCCCGCAAGCTGGCGATGCAGGCGCTGTATCAATGGCAGCTGACGCAGCAGGACGCCGTCGAGATCAAGCAGCAGTATCTGGAAAGCGAGGATTCGGCGGGCGTCGACGAGGATCATTTCGTCGAGCTCGTCACGCAGACGATTGCGCGGCATGAAGAGATCACGACCGCGTTGAAGCCGTTCGTCGATCGCCCGCTGGAGCAGCTCGACCCGGTCGAAGCCGCGATCCTGATGATCGGCATGTATGAGTTGCAGCGGCGCCTGGATATTCCTTATCGGGTGGTGATCAACGAGGGCGTCGACCTGTGCAAGCGCTTCGGCGCCACCGATGCGCACAAGTACATCAACGCCGTGCTCGATCGCGCCGCGCGCGAGATCCGCGCCGCCGAACGGCAATAGCCGCCACTTCGAACTGAGGCTACTCTTTCGGTATGGGCCTCGGAGAGTTCGACATTATCGCTCGTTATTTTGCGCGCAGCAGCGGGCGAGGCGACGTCTTGCTCGGTGTCGGCGACGATGCGGCCGTGCTCGATACGCACGCGGGCCGCAAGCTCGTGGTTGCGATGGACACCATCGTCGAGGGCGTTCATTTTCTGGCCGACAGCGATGCCGCCGACGTGGGTTATCGCGCGCTCGCCGTGAACCTGAGCGACCTCGCCGCGATGGGGGCCGAGCCCGCCTGGATGACGCTGTCCTTGTCTCTGCCTCGTGCCAATGAACAGTGGCTCACCGGTTTCGCGACCGGTCTGTTCGAGCTGGCAGATGAATACAACGTCGCGCTGGTTGGCGGCGACACCGTGCGCGGGCCGTTGGTGATCACCGTGCAGGTCGGTGGCTGGGTGGAATCCCAGGCATGGCTCACGCGGTCGGGCGCGAAGCCCGGTGATCTGTTGTTTGTTTCAGGAATCCCGGGCGAGGCGGCTGCCGGTCTCGGGGTGATTCAGCGACGCATCCTGGGCGGCGAATCCGCAGCGTTTCTCACTCATCGTTTCCTACGGCCACGGCCGCGAATCGAATTGGGCCGGCAGTTGCGAACCGTAGCAACAGCGGCCATGGATGTTTCCGATGGCCTGCTGACCGATCTGAAGAAACTATGTGCTGCGAGTGGAGTGGGGGCGCAGCTGAATGTCGATCTATTGCCTGAGTCCGCGGCCATGCGCGAGTTGTTCGAAGCAGACGATGGATTGCAGTACGCCCTCGCCGGCGGCGACGACTATGAGTTGCTGTTCACTTTGCCGGCCGAGCGGGCCGCCGCCGTGTTGAGCACGCTGCAGCTTCAGCAACGAGTGACGCAAATTGGCGTCATTACGGGCGATACGGACGTCGTGTGCTTGCGCAACGGCCAGCCGTTCAGAATCAAGCGAGCCGGGTATGACCATTTCGCCTCGGGCGATACGGGCGGTTGATCCATGACCCAGGCCTCTGCGGAGCTGAAGTGGACGGCGGATCCGGCGCTGATGCGCCACCCCGTGCATCTCTTCGCATTTGGCTTCGGCAGCGGCCTTGTGCCGATCGCGCCGGGCACGGCGGGCACGCTGATCGCAATCCCAATCGTGCTTTTTGTGATGCAGTTTGGATTCGCCGTGCATCTAGCTTTTGCCATCCTGGCCGCTATCTTCGGTATCTACGTGTGCGGCGAGAGCGCGAAGCGGCTCGGCGTGCACGATCATCCTGGTATCGTGTGGGATGAGATCACCGGCTTCGCCGTCACGATGTTGACGGTGCCGGCCAAGACGTCCTGGGTGGTGGCCGGTTTCGCTTTGTTCCGGCTGTTCGATATCTGGAAACCCTGGCCGATCCGCGAGGCTGATCACAGTCTCTCCGGGGGGCTGGGAATTATGCTTGATGACGTTATTGCAGGCATTTTCGCAGCAGCGATCCTGCTAGGTATTCGACACATCCTTTGATACACGGCGCCCTTGGGGGGCTGTGTAGTAACGACGAACAAGTCAGTGAGCCCGAAGTGAGCCCGAGCAGTGAGATGGGCAGTCTGATGGCACAGCGCAGCGCCACACGCGAACAGCGCATTCCCGAGAAGATCGGGAAATATGTCATCGTCAAGGAAGTCGGTCGCGGCAGCACCGGCGTCGTCTACCTTTCTCACGATCCTTACTACCGTCGCGACGTGGCGATCAAGGTCTACAACCTCGAGTCGCACGACGAGGATCGCGCGCGCGTCACGCGCAAGATGTTCCTTTCCGAAGCGCACATGGTCGGTATGCTCCAGCATCCGAACATCCTGCCCATCTTCGACGCCGGCGAGGAAAACGGCCACTACTATATCGTCACCGAGCACGTGCACGGCGCGCGCACGCTGTCGGCTTACTGCAAACCGGACAATCTGCTGCCCGTCGATGACGTGGCGGAGATCATGTACAAGTGCGCCAAGGCGCTGCACTACGCCCACAGCCGCGGCGTCATTCATCGCGACATCAAGCCGTCGAATATCATGCTCACGCAGGCCAACGACGTGCGCATCATCGACTTCGGCATCGCACTGGTCGCCGATTCCGATATCTCGCGCATCGAAGGCATCGCGGGCAGTCCGTCGTATATGTCGCCCGAGCAGGTGCAGTCGTTGGAGATCACCAACCGTTCCGATCTGTATTCGCTCGGCGCGGTGCTGTACGAAATGTTGACGGGCTTTCGTCCGTTCCGCGGCGGCAATCTTTCCAAGCTGTTGCACCAGATCGTTTACGCCACCGCGCAGCCGATTCACGCGTTGCGCCCGGACATTCCGGAAGTGCTGGAGACTTCGGTCGCCAAGGCGCTGCAGAAGGATCCGGCCAAGCGTTATCGCAACGGTCTGGAGCTGGCGGCCGATCTCACTCGCGTCCACCAGGCGCTGCGCGATGGCACGTCGAAGCTGGATCGTCAGGAACAGTTTTCGATTCTGCGTACGCTCAAGTTCTTCCATGATTTCTCGCAGTCCGAGATTCTCGAAGTGCTGCGCGCGAGCACATGGCAGGACTACGACCAGGGCGAGGAGATCGTCAAGGAAGGCGAGATGGACGATCGCTTCTACGTCATCGTTTCCGGCAGCGTCGCCGTGATGCGCGCCGGCAATCTCGTCGGCCAGCTCGAAGCGGGCGATTGTTTCGGCGAGACCAGCTATGTGCGCGGCGCCAAGCGTCTCGCGACGATCAAGGCGCTGAGCGGTGTGACACTGATGAAAGTGAGCTCGACGCTGCTGGAGCAGAGCTCGGCGGCGTGTCAGCTGCGCTTCAACAAGGTGTTCTTGCGCAGCTTGATCAGCCGACTGCAAAGCGCCAGCTGATTCATCTACAGCCCCGCGGCCTTCATCAACGAAGGCACGACGCGCTCCAGATGCTGGCTGACGATGGGTTCCGCCCGGAACAGCCGAGGCTCGCGAGCAAACATCCCTTCGAGCGTGTGGGCCACTTCTTCCAGGGGATTGTTCTCGTAGCCACCGCCGGCCAGATGGCCGAGCGCGTACGCAAGGATGAAACGTTCGGTCCCCAGGAGCTGCCACTGGATCGTGTGCACGAGCTCATGGAAGTGCAACGACTCATCCCTCGCTCGTGACCTTTCGACGAAATAGATGTCGCCATACGTCACGCCGGCGCCATTCATCTGTTCGAACTCGGAGAACTGGTGCAGCCCAAGCGCAGTGAGCGGCGGCTTCGGCACCGCATCCACCTCGACCACCGACGCTCGCTTCAGCGTCTCGGTATCGAAGTAATGCGCAAGCCTCGAGAACCCCAGCGAGATCAGCGGCCGCGCCGTCGGGCGATACTCCTCGACCGTGGTATCGATCCACTTGCGGATGGCAGGCAGGCGGCTCTGAAGCGCTGAGATGTCCATCCAGGGTTTATGCCCTGTGAGGAAACGGCTTACAAGGCGCTAACGTCCAGTGGCGCGTTACAGGCCGACCACTTCGTCCTTGTCTTTTTCGATCAGCGCGTATGCCGAGTGATTGTGGATGGACTCGAAGTTCTCCGCTTCGACGACATAGGCGCGCACGCGGTCTTCGTTGTTCATGCGGACGGCGACGTCGCGCACGATGTCTTCGACGAACTTGGGATTCTCGTAGGCGCGTTCGGTGACGTGCTTTTCGTCGGCGCGCTTCAAGATGCCGTAGACCTCGCACGAGGCTTCCGACTCGGCGATGTCGATCAGTTCTTCCAGCCACATGTGACCATCGACCTTGGCCTTGATGGTGATGTGCGAGCGCTGGTTGTGGGCGCCGTACTTGGAAATGTCTTTGGAGCAGGGACAGAGACTGGTGGCGGCCACGACGACCTTGAGCCACAGCTCGGACACGCCGTTGTGCAGCTCGCCGATCAAGGATGCCTGATAGTTCATCAGGCTCTCGACCCCCGACACCGGCGCCTTCTTCATCACGAAGAACGGAAATTCCATTTCGATGTGACCGGTCTGCGCGTTCAGCTTCTCGGTCATCTGGGCGAGGATGTCGCGGAACGATTCGACGGAGATTTCACGTTCGTTGCCGTGGAGCAGCTCGACGAAGCGTGACATGTGCGTGCCCTTGAAGTTGTGGGGCAGGGCCACGTACATGTTGAAGTTCGCGATCGTGTGCTGTTCGCCCGCGGAGCGGTCCTTCACCCGCACCGGGTGATAGACGTCCTTGATGCCGACCTTGTTGATCGGAATGCGGCGGGAATCGGCGCGGGCCTGCACGTCCTCGATGGAGGTTGGGGGCGGCGAGGCGACGCTTTTGGGCAATGTCGACATACAGGATTTCCGGACCGGGCCGGAGCACCGGCCTAAGGGCTCATCGATTTGGTCGGCCGCAGTATAGATCAAGGGGCGGGAATGCCGTTCCCCCGCCCTGGAAATACTGAAATGCCGAAAATGAAGCGGTTAGCGGATGGCGGTTCGCGGTTGGCGGTTAGTTCGGAGATTCCGGAGTCTTCACCAACCGCTAACCGCCAACCGCCAACCGCTTCTCCCCGTGCCACCAGCGGGTGATGGCGCTTTCCACCGACGCCAGGTCCAGCCCGGCTGCTGCCAGGCAGTCCTCGCGGGAGCCGTGCTCCATGAAGCGGTCCGGGATGCCCAGATTGAGGGTCGGTGGGATATGGCCGTGCGCGGCCAGGCATTCGGTAATGGCCGAGCCGGCGCCGCCCGCCACGACATTCTCTTCAACTGTCACGATCGCGCGGTGATTGGCCGCGACTCGCACGATCAGCTCCTCATCCAGCGGTTTGATGAAGCGCAGGTTCACGACGGTCGCGTCGATCTTCTCGGCAATCCGTTCGCAGAGCGGGACCATGGCGCCGACGGCGAAGATCGCCAGCCCACTGCGGCCCTCGCGGCGGATCTGAGCCTTGCCGATCGGCAGGGCACGCATGGTCTGTTCGATTGCCGCGCCCGTTCCCTGGCCGCGCGGATAGCGAACCGCGGCCGGGACATTCGACTGCACGGCGGTGTACAGCATCTGACGGCATTCATTCTCGTCGGCCGGCGCCATCACGATCAGGTTCGGAATACAGCGCATGAACGACAGGTCATAGCTGCCCTGGTGCGTGGCGCCGTCGCCGCCGACCAGGCCGGCGCGATCGATCGCAAATGTCACGGGCAGGTTTTGAATCGCTACGTCGTGAATCAATTGATCGTACGCACGCTGCAGAAATGTCGAATAGATCGCGACCACCGGCCGCAGCCCTTCGCACGCCATGCCCGCAGCCAGCGTCACCGCATGCTGTTCGGCAATCGCGACGTCGAAGTAACGCGCGGCGAAACGTTTGGAATATTCGACCAGGCCGGAGCCCTCGCGCATCGCCGGCGTGATCGCGACCACTTTCGGATCGGCCGCCGCCATATCGCACAGCCACTGGCCGAACACTTGAGAGTAGCTCGGGCCGCTGGCCTTCTCTTTGAAGATCACGCCGCTCTTGGGATCGAACGGACCCGGGCCGTGCCATTTGATCGGATCGGCTTCGGCAGGCGCATAGCCTTTGCCCTTGCGTGTGATCACGTGCAGGAACTGCGGACCTTTCAGACCACGCAGGTTGCGCAGCGTCGCGACCAGCGCGTTCACATCGTGGCCGTCGATGGGCCCGATGTAGTTGAAGCCCATTTCCTCGAAGATCGTGCCCGGCAACACCATGCCTTTCATGTGCTCTTCGGAGCGGCGTGCCAGCTCCCACACGGTCGGCATGCGGCTCAGCACTTTCTTGCTGCCTTCACGCAGCGTTGCATACAACTTGCCGGACAGCACGCGCGCGAAGTAATTCGAGAACGCGCCGACGTTCTCCGAGATCGACATGTCGTTGTCGTTCAGGATGACGAGCATGTCGACATCGAGGCTGCCGGCATGATTGAGCGCTTCGAACGCCATGCCGGCGCTCATCGCGCCATCGCCGATCACGGCAACGACGCGGCGATCTTCTTTCTTCGCAGCGGCGCCGATGGCCATACCGAGCGCAGCGCTGATCGAGGTGCTGGAATGCCCGACGCCGAATGTGTCGTATTCACTTTCGCTGCGGGTTGGGAACGGCGCGAGGCCGTCTTTTTGTTTGATGGTGTGCAGCTGATCGCGACGGCCCGTCAGCACCTTGTGCGGATAGGCCTGATGACCCACGTCCCATACCAGCCGGTCGTTCGGCGTATCGAATACATAATGCAGAGCGACCGTGAGCTCGACCGTGCCGAGGCCGGCGGCGAAATGGCCGCCCATCTGGCTGACGGTATCGATCAGATATTGGCGCAGCTCCGTGGCGACCTGCGGCAGTTCGCTGGCCGCAAGCTTGCGCAGATCGGCCGGTGAGCCGATCGCTGCCAGCAACGGGTGAGGCGTGGCTGAATTCATGGCCGGCGAAGTCTACAGGAAACAGGGTGGGCGATTGCTGGCGCAGTCGGGGCAGGCGATGGATGAATTGTGGCGCCCAAGATCAGTATTTCCGCAGGACCAGCCAGTCCGACATCGCGGCGAGCGGCGCGCTCTGCAGGCCGGCGGCATCCAGCCTGGCCAGTGCCGACAGCGCTCGAGTGTGCAGCTCGTGCATGCGTTGACGTGACGGTTCGACGCCGGCGACAGAGGGATAGGTTGGTTTGTCGAGCGCGCGATCCGCGCCGGTGGCTTTGCCAATGACGGCGACATCGCCTTCGACGTCCAGCAGATCGTCCTGAATCTGAAATGCCAGGCCGATGGCGCGAGCATATTCATCCAAGGCGCGCGTGATGTTTTCGGGGAGCTGTGGAGCGCAAGCCGCGCCCATCATCACGCAGGCATGGATCAGCGCGCCGGTTTTGCGGACGTGCATTTCCTCGACTTCGGCCAGCGAGAGCTTGCGACCGATCGCGGCTAGATCGAGCGCCTGTCCGCCCGCCATGCCACCGGTGCCGCTGGCGATTGCGAGCAAGCGAACCAGCTTCAGTCGCACGCTGGGATCGGCCGGCAAGCCGGGACCCTCGGCGAGCAACTCGAACGCCAGACATTGCAGCGAGTCGCCCACCAGGATCGCCGTCGCTTCATCGAACTGTTTGTGACATGTCGGTCGCCCGCGGCGCAGGTCGTCGTTGTCCATGGCGGGCAGGTCGTCATGGACCAGCGAATAGGCATGGATCAATTCGACCGCACACGCAGCGCCGTCGAGTATCGATTCGGGAACGCCGATTGCCGCGCCGGTCGCATAGACGAGCGCCGGGCGCACGCGTTTGCCGCCGCCGAGCACGCTGTAGCGGATCGCTGCGTGCAGACGGTTCGGTTGAACATCGACCGCCGGCAGCCGGGCCGACAGTTCACGCTCGATGCGGGCCTGCCATTGTTGGAGCTGAGCGGCGAAATCGGGGTGCCGGCCCGCGGTGGGCGAGGGCTGGATTGCGCTGGATTGGACCGCCATGCGGTTAACGCTCGTCGTCCGTGTCCGTATCGAACGGGGCTGCCGCGAACTCGCCCTCGGCGCCGCTGCGTCGAAGGAGAATCTCCACTTTCTGCTCGGCCTGCTTGAGAGCACTCTGGCACGAGCGCGTCAGTTGTACGCCGCGCTCGAAGTGACGCAGCGAGTCATCCAGCGACAGATCGCCGTGCTCGAGCTTGTCGACGATGGCTTCGAGCTCGGCAAGCGAGCGTTCGAAGTCGGCGGTAGGCTCGACGGCGGTTTCGGCGGGAGTGGTTTTGCTGGTCACGATGGGCGTGGGCGTCATTGGCGGCGCGGCAAGCTTATAGCTTCTTGGTCGGCTGCGACAGTTGCTCCCGACCGTGCTCGCGGCGTTGACTCCGCGAGCAGCCAGGACTAGATTGACATTGATTAGACTATGTCTAATGGAGCTTGTTCAGTGACCCTCGTTGAAGACGCAGGTCAGAACCCTACCGACAACGAGTTTCGCCACTTCCTACCCGCCGGCAATTGAGGTGAGCTGCAATGAAGAGTCTGAAAGGTACGAGCACCGAAAAGAATCTGAAGGACGCGTTTGCGGGCGAATCCCAGGCAAACCGTCGCTATCTTTATTTCGCAGCCAAGGCGGACGTCGAAGGCTTCAACGATGTTGCCGCGGTATTCCGCTCGACTGCCGAAGGTGAGACCGGCCATGCGCACGGCCACCTGGAATATCTCGAGGCGGTGGGCGATCCGGCCACGGGCCTGCCGATCGGGCCGACTGGTGCGAATCTGAAGGCGGCAATCGCCGGCGAGACGCACGAGTACACCGACATGTACCCGGGCATGGCCAAGCAGGCCCGCGACGAAGGCTTCGAGGAAATCGCCGACTGGTTCGAGACGCTGGCCAAGGCCGAGCGCTCGCACGCCAATCGCTTCCAGAAGGCGCTCGACACGCTGTAGTCGCCCGAGCGCGAGTGCGGTTGATTCAATAAAGCCGGCCGGCAGGGAGAACTCTGCCGGCCGTTGGCTTTACGGATCATTCATTTCACGCGTTTCATTTGCTTCACTCAGTCCCAGCCAGTCGCCAGGTAACTGCGTGTCCGAACCAAAAAACACAACGGCCGCCCGCGAAGGCAGCCTCGAAGCGCCGACGCGCCATCCGATCGCCTGGAAGGATCCTGAGTTCGGCAACGAGGCCTCGCTGTTCAAAGAACTGGAGCGCGTCTTCGATATCTGCCACGGCTGTCGGCGCTGCTTCAGCCTGTGCAATTCGTTTCCCACCTTGTTCGACGCGGTCGATGAGTCTTCGACCGGTGAAGTCGATGGCGTCGACAAGAAGGTCTATTGGGACGTGGTCGACCATTGTTACCTGTGCGACATGTGCTACATGACCAAGTGTCCGTACGTGCCGCCGCACCCCTGGAACGTCGACTTCCCGCACTTGATGCTCAGAGCCAAGGCATTCAAGTTCAACAATGCGCCTGAAGGCTCCAAGCCAATCACGGCGCGCGACAAGATTCTGAGCTCGACCGATCTGGTCGGCAGCATCGCCGGCATTCCGGTGGTGGCCGAGGCGGTCAACGCCATCAACAAGACCGAATTCGGTCGCAAGATGCTGGATAAGACGCTCGGCGTGCATCCGAAGGCGCCGGTGCCGGAATATCACAGCAACACCTATCGCAAACGCCACGCGGCGAATGAACATCCGACGTTCGACCCGAAGCCGGCCGGTGACACCCGCGGCAAAGTGGTGTTGTTTGCTACCTGTTACGGCAATCGCAACGAGCCGCAGCTCGGCGAAGATCTGACCGCAATCTTCGAGCACAACGGCATCCCGGTCCGGCTCGCCGGCCGCGAGAAATGTTGTGGCATGCCGAAGCTCGAGCTGGGCGATCTGAAAGCCATAGAACAGCTGAAGAACGAGAACATTCCGGAACTGGCGAAATTGGTGGACCAGGGCTGGGACATCGTCACGCCCGTGCCTTCCTGCACGCTGATGTTCAAGCAGGAGCTGCCGCTGATGTTTCCGGATGATCCGGAAGTCATCAAAGTGCGCGACGCGATGTTCGATCCCTTCGAATATCTGTGGGCCCGCTACCGAGAGAACCTGCTGAGCACCGACTTCCCGCACAAGCTCGGCAAGATCAGTTATCACGTGCCGTGTCACTTGCGCGTGCAGAATCTCGGGTTGAAGACGCGCGATGTGCTCATGCTGGTGCCAGAGACGCAGGTCGAGGCGATCGAGCGCTGCTCGGGGCACAACGGCACGTACGGGGTGAAAAAGGAATATCGCGACGTGTCGATGAAGATCGGCAAGCCGGTGATCCGGCGCGTCAGCGACTCGGGCGCCGACTATTACTCCAGCGACTGTCCGATGGCCGGCCACCAGATCGAGTCCGGTCTCCCCGGCGCAGACGCGGGCACGGCCACGCCGCCAGTACATCCCCTCACTCTGTTGCGGAGGGCCTATGGGATCTGATTCCGTGCAGCGCGGCCGCTTGAGCCGCGCCGATTTGATGAGCCTCGAACAGTACTCGACGGCAAGGAAGGATTTTCGCGACCGCGTGCTCGATCACAAGCGCAATCGGTTGATTGCCATCGGGCCGAATGTGACTTGGGCGTTCGAGGACCGGCTCACCATTCAGTATCAAGTGCAGGAGATGCTGCGCGTCGAGCGCATCTTCGAGGCGGCTGGCATTCAGGATGAGCTGGATGCTTACAACCCGCTGATCCCGGATGGCTCGAACTGGAAGGTGACGTTTCTGATCGAGTTTCCGGATCCGGAAGAGCGCAAGCAGCGGCTCGCCGTAATGAAGGGGATTGAGGATCGGTGCTGGGTTCAGGTCGAGGGCCTGGATCGCTCATTTGCGATCGCGGATGAAGACCTCGAGCGCGAGAACGACGAGAAGACCTCGTCGGTCCACTTCCTCCGGTTCGAGCTGAGTGCGGAGATGGCTTCCAAAGTTAAGTCCGGCTCTCCAGTCAAAGTCGGCATCGATCATCCGCAGTACACCTTTGAAGTTCAGCTAAGTTCGGCTCAGCGCGATTCGCTGGCTCGGGACCTGGCTTAACTCGAGAGTCACGCGCGAATGTGCAGCTGACGTTTGCGGCGACGACGGGAGCGACCTACCTCCTTCCGGCAGCTTTTCGGACACAGGGACGGGCCCGAAACAGCAGGGCTCATCATGGACGTGACGCGAGGAGCGCGCTGCGCTCCGGCGGGCGCCTGGTGCCGGAAGGAGGTAGGTCGCTCCCGGCGACGCGGACCACTGGGCCCTCCGATGGGGCGAAGCACCGTCGCACCCCGCCGACCCTGAAGAAAAACGCTGGGTGGATGTACAGCCGACCCTGCGTGCTATGATCCGCCGCCTCCAATTTCCGCCCCTAACGAAATCAGCTCGTTACCCGATGGCACAATCGTATAACGCGTCCGACATTGAAGTTCTCAGCGGTCTCGACCCCGTACGCCGGCGTCCCGGCATGTACACGGACACGAGTCGCCCCAACCATCTCGCCCATGAAGTCATCGACAACTCCGTCGATGAAGCCATGTCCGGCCATGCCAAGCGCATCGACGTCAAGGTGTACAAGGATGGCTCGCTGGAGGTCGCCGACGACGGTCGCGGCATGCCGGTCGACATCCATCCGAAGGAGAAGGTCAGCGGCGTCGAGCTGATCCTGACCAAGCTGCACGCGGGCGGTAAGTTCAACGACCAGAACTACAAGTTCGCCGGCGGCTTGCACGGCGTCGGCGTGTCGGTCGTGAACGCGCTCTCCAAGAAGCTGGAGACGTGGGTCAAGCGCGGCGGCAAGGAGTACCACATCGGTTTCGCCTCCGGTAAGGCGACCTCCAAGCTCAAAGTCGTCGGCGATGTCGGCGGTCGCAACACGGGCACGCGCGTGCGCTTCTGGCCGGACGCCAGCTATTTCGACTCCGCGGTGTTCTCGGTTCCGAAACTGAAGCACGTGCTCAAGGCCAAGGCGGTGTTGTGTCCCGGCCTGCACGTCACGCTGGAAGTCGAAGGCGGCGAGAAGGAAGA
This sequence comes from Peristeroidobacter agariperforans, assembly GCF_004138335.1. GTDB lineage: Bacteria > Pseudomonadota > Gammaproteobacteria > Steroidobacterales > Steroidobacteraceae > Steroidobacter > Steroidobacter agariperforans. The sequence continues at coordinate 2,824,702 of NZ_RYFW01000001.1, forward strand.
GTGGCAGTACTCAGGCGGCCTGAAGGAGTACCTGACCGAATCGCTCGGCCAGGGCGAGTGGCTGCCGCAGGAATTGTTCGTCGGCAGCATCGAGGGCGAGAAGGAAGCCGTCGAATGGGCGTTGGGCTGGCGCGTCGATGAAGGCACGCGCATCGAAGAAAGCTACGTCAACCTCATTCCGACCGAGCAGGGCGGCACGCACGTCAACGGCCTGCGCGTCGGCCTCACCGACGCCATCCGCGAGTTCTGCGAGTTCCGCAACCTGCTGCCCAAGGGCTTGAAGCTGGCGCCCGAAGACGTCTGGGACGGCGTCACTTACGTGCTGTCGATGAAGATGAAAGAGGCGCAGTTCGCCGGCCAGACCAAGGAGCGTCTGTCCTCACGCGAGGCGGCCGCATTCGTGTCCGGCATCGTCAAGGATCAGTTCGGCCATTGGCTGAACCAGCATCCGGAATCGGGCGAGAAGATTGCACAGCTGGCAATCCAGAGTGCCCAGACTCGCTTGAAAGCTTCCAAGGCCGTCGCGCGTAAGCGCGTGACCTCCGGGCCGGCGTTGCCGGGCAAGCTCGCGGACTGTTCTTCGGAGCAGCCCGAGCGCGGCGAATTGTTTCTGGTCGAAGGTGATTCCGCAGGCGGCTCGGCCAAGCAGGCGCGCGATCGCGAGTTCCAGGCTGTCATGCCCTTGCGCGGCAAAATCCTGAACACCTGGGAAGTCGATGCCAGCGACGTGCTTTCGTCTCAGGAAGTGCACCACATCGCCATCGCGCTGGGCGTCGATCCGGGTTCGGACAAGCTCGACGGCCTGCGCTATCACAAGGTTTGCATCCTCGCGGACGCCGACTCCGACGGTCAGCACATCGCCACGCTGCTGTGCGCGCTGTTCCTGCGTCACTTCCGCCCGCTGGTGCTGGCGGGGCACGTGTACGTCGCGATGCCGCCGTTGTATCGCATCGACCTGGGCAAACAGGTGTACTACGCGCTCGACGACGCCGAGCGTCAGGGCGTGATCGATCGGCTCGCGGCCGAGCATCCGCGCGGCAAGCCGACGGTGACTCGATTCAAAGGTCTCGGTGAAATGAGCGCTCTGCAGTTGCGCGAAACAACGATGGCGCCGGAAACGCGCCGGCTGGTGCAGCTCACCGTCGATGCCAAGGACGAGGCCGACTCGACGATGGACATGCTGCTGGCGAAAAAGCGCGCAAGCGACCGCCGCGAATGGCTGGAGACGAAGGGCAACCTTGCCGAAGTCGTGCCCTGATCCGCGCGCTTGCCCGTCATTCAATAAAACATAGTTTGGACATATGCCCACGCAACCTCCTTTGAACTTCGAAGGCGTCGAGCGCCAGCCGCTCCGCACGTTCACCGAGAAGGCGTATCTCGACTATTCGATGTACGTCATTCTCGACCGCGCATTGCCCCACATCGGCGACGGCTTGAAGCCGGTGCAGCGTCGCATCGTTTACGTCATGAGCGAGCAGGGCTCGTGGCAGGCCGCGAAACACAAGAAAGCGGCGCGTGCGATCGGCGACGTGATCGGCAAGTACCACCCTCATGGCGACTCTGCCTGCTATGAGGCGATGGTGCTGATGGCGCAACCCTTCTCCTACCGCTATCCCTTGGTGGATGGACAGGGCAACTTCGGCTCCTCCGACGATCCGAAGTCGTTCGCCGCCTATCGGTACACCGAAGCGCGCCTGACCCGATATTCCGAGCTGCTGCTGTCCGAGCTGGGACAGGGCACGGTCGAGTGGGTCCCGAATTTCGACGGCACGATGGAAGAGCCGCGATTGTTGCCCGCGCGCGTGCCGAACATCTTGTTGAATGGCGCGACCGGCATCGCGGTCGGCATGGCCACCGACATTCCGCCGCACAACCTGCGCGAAGTCGTGAATGCCTGCATCAAGTTGCTCGAAGATCCGGACACGCCGCTGCGCGAGCTGATGAAGGATGTGAAGGGCCCGGACTTTCCGACCGGCGCCGAGATCATTTCGCCCAAAGCCGATCTGAAACAAATCTACGAGACTGGCAACGGCACATTCCGCGCGCGTGCGACTTATGAGCTGGAAGATGGCGAGATCGTCATCACCGAGCTGCCCTACCAGGTCTCGGGCTCGAAGATCCAGGAGCAGGTCGCGGCGCAGATCACCGCCAAGAAGCTGCCGATGGTCGAGAACATTCGCGACGAGTCCGACCATGAGCACCCGACGCGCATCGTGATCGTGCCGAAGTCGAACCGGGTGGACCTGGTGCAGGTGATGAATCACCTGTTCGCGACCACCGATCTCGAGCGCACCTATCGCGTCAACCTGAACATCATCGGCCTCGACGGCAAGCCGCGGGTGATGGGGTTGAAGGATCTGCTCGAGGAATGGCTCAAGTACCGCATCGACACCGTCACGCGCCGCTTGCAGTGGCGCCTGGAGAAGGTGAAGTCGCGCCTGCATATCTTGGAAGGCTTGCTGGTCGCGTTTCTGAATCTCGACGAAGTGATCCGCATCATTCGTCGCGAGGACGAGCCGAAGCCGGTCTTGATGAAGCGCTTCAAGATCACCGAGATCCAGGCCGATGCGATTCTCGACACGCGTCTGCGCCACCTCGCCAAGCTGGAAGAAATGAAGATCCGCGGCGAGCAGGACGAATTGGCGGCGGAGCAGGACCGGCTCGATAAGCTGCTCGGCAGCAAGGCCAAGCTGAAGAAGCTGGTGCGCGACGAGTTGGAAGCAGCCGCGAAGGAATTCGGCGACGACCGTCGCACCAAGATCGTCGAGCGCGCGGCCGCCGTTGCGATCGACGAGACCGAGCTGGTGACGACCGAGCCGACGACGGTGATCCTGTCCGAGCGTGGCTGGGTGCGCGCCGCGAAGGGCCACGAAATCGATCCGACGTCGATTTCGTACAAGACCGGCGACGCGTTCCTCGCCGCTGCGAGGGGCAAGAACACGCAGCAGGCAGTGTTCCTGGATAGCACCGGCCGCACGTACACGTTGATCGCGCATTCGTTACCGTCGGCGCGTGGTAACGGCGAGCCGTTGTCCGGCCGGCTCGATCCGCCGGAAGGTGCGACGTTCTCGGGCGTGCTCATCGGCGAAGCGGAAGAGAAGTGCGTGCTGGCTTCGGACGCGGGTTATGGCTTCGTCGTGAATCTCGGCGAGCTGCACTCTCGTAACAAAGCCGGCAAGGCGGTGCTCAAGGTGCCCGATGGCAGCAAGGCGCTCGCGCCGGCGCTCGTGCCAGCCGATGAAAAAGCGTTGATTTGCGCGACCAGCAGCGAAGGCAAGATGCTGGTGTTCCCGGTGAAGGATCTGCCCGAGCTGCCGAAGGGCAAGGGCAACAAGATCTTCGGTGTTTCCGGCAAGGGCGACGAGACCATGACCGCCATCGCGGTCATCACCTCGACGCAGAACCTGGTGGTCTATTCCGGCGAGCGCAAGATGACCATCAAGTACGCCGACCTCAAGGAATACAAGGGCGAGCGTGCTCAGCGCGGCGCGGTGTTGCCGCGCGGCTGGAGAAAGGTGGATAAGCTGGACGTCGAGCCAGCGTAGGATCGACGACTTCCAGCGCCGCTTGCGTCACTTCAAGTTCAAGGCGGTGAGGAAGTCGGCGTTCTGGATATACAACACACCATTGGCGGAGAGCGCCAGTTTCCCGGCGGCGGGATAGCTGAACACGGGCCGGTGTGTCTCGAGATCGACCGCGTAGGTGGCGCGATCCGTACTGACGAACGCCAGGTTGTTGGTAACGATGACCTCGCTGACGAAGGCGGTGTCACCGACTGCGGTCGAGGGCGACCATTCCCACAGCAAGTCACCGTCGCTTTCGGCACGGGCCTCCAGCCGGAAGGGCATATTGTTGGTTGCGTAAACGACGCCTGCGCGGTAGCCAGGCGTCGTCGGATACGCCCCAGTGCTGCGCCAGGCGATCGTGCCATCGCTGACGCGAAAATTGATCAGAGAGTTGCCCGTCGAGGAAGCGAGCACGGCGCGAGAGTAGTGAGCCACGGTGATCGAACCGTCGCTGCCGAGCACTGGCGAGCCCAGATGTTCCCCAACGTGCTCCATGTACATCGGGTCGACGATTTCGCGAGCCAGAGAGCCGGTGAGCACGTCATGGACTCGCAGCACGCCGCCGGTGTACGAGTAGGCGTAGTTCGCATCGACTGCCGGGCTCCAGTTCGAAACCTGGGCCTGGTAGACGAAGAACAATTGGTTGCCCGCGGGGTTGAAAGCGTACATTCCGCCGTAGGTGCCACCGTTCGCGTACACCATGCCGTTCGGGCCGATGGTGGGCGCGAAGTATGTCTCCCATTGTGACGTCATCGGCGCGCTGAACAGGACCGAGCCGTCGTTCGCGGCAAGGCCGAACATCTGGGTGTATTCCTGGTGACCGGTTGCCAGATACACGGCGCCGTTCTTGACCGCCGGCGGATTCGCCGGATCGGCGAAAGCACGGCGCCACACCTCGCTGCCGTCATGCTCTCGTTTCGCATAGAGCACGCCGCCGTCCATGTAGTTCGAAGTCACTGCGTAGAACAAGCCGTCCGCGGTGGCGAGATTCGCTCGATAGGGCGTCCACGTGCTCGGCACCTGATATCCCGCAGATCGCCATCGCGGCGTCACCGCGTCCGGATCCACCGTCGCCGGTACGAAGCCGGTGTGAGAGGCATTTCCTTGGAACATGGCCCAGTCGCTCACGCCTTCCCACGCCGTCAGCGTGGTGGTGTGATCTCCCGGCCACTCGGAGTTCGAGCCGAGCACGCGCACTTCGAATGGCACCGACACGGACGGCTCTTCCAGCGGGGTGGTGCAAGCGGTGTCGCGGCATAAATTCAACGTCACCGCGCCCGAAAACGAACCGGGCGAGACGCTCGGGTTGCTGGTCAATAGCAGCGTGTAGCGGCCATCGTCACCAGCAATCACCTGTACCTCCGGCAGAATGAAGCCAGCCGTGTCCACCGCACGGGCGGTCAGGATGCCCACATCGATGTTGATCGGTCGGACGATGACGCCAGGGTTGATCGACACTCCGTTGGCGGCCAGACGAACGATATTGTCGGTCTGCACAGCGAGGGTGAATACCCGCAACGACAATACAAACGTCGATGTGCCTGAGGCGTTGCGCGCTGTGATGGTGTAGTTCGTCTGCGCCACGGGCTCAGTGGGCGTGCCGGAGATCACGCCCGTGGTCGCGTTCAGGTTCAGGCCCGGGGGTAGCGACGGGTTCACGCTGTACGAGGTGACCGTCCCGCTCACGGAGGGCGAGAGCGAATTCATCGGCGTGTTCATCCGCAAACCTGGCGGAGGGCTGTAACTCAGACCTGAGGGCGCGGGTGCCGGGGTCCCGCCACCGCCACCCCCACCGTCACCGCCACCGCCACCGCAGGCAGAGAGCAGGAGGACGAACGATAGGATTGCCGCGCGCGCAGCGGTGATCTTGAACAGGTCCATGTCAAAACCTTCTGCGTGTTCGTCTGCGGCAAGTAATGTGAGAAGTGTCGCCGCGAGCGCTGACTATATCGCGTGCAAATCAAGGAACGAAGGCTGTCCTTCGATCATCCGGCGGCAGCGCGCTCAAGCTGCCCATCCTTAGCCCATCACCACCTGCTCGGGCTCGTTCACGAAGTAGCCCTGAATGAACTCGATGCCGAGCTGCCACAGCACGGCCATCGTGTTCGCATCTTCCACGCGCTCCGCAATCGTGCCGATGTTTCGGCCCTTGGCCTGATCGACCAGTTCGCGCACGCGGCCCTGCAATGCTTGATCCACGGCGAGACCTTGCATCAGCGTGCCGTCGACCTTGAGATAGTCGATGGGCAGATGCGCGATCAGTCGTTGCGGATCGCGGCCGGTGCCGAAGTGTTCGATGGCGAAGCGGTAGCCGATCTTGCGCAGGCCGTTCGCCAGTTCGCTGGTGTCGGCCAGATATTCGGTCGCGATCTGCTCGCTGACCTGGAAGGCGAGGCGGCCCGGTTCGATGCGCGATGACTTGAGCTGATTCAACAGCCACTGCAGCAGCGACTTGTCGCGCACCGAGTCTTTCGACAGGCGCACGAACAACTGTTTTACCGGGCGGCTGGCAATGAAGGTCATGGATGCGCCGATGACCCAGCGATCGATGTTCTTCATTAAATCGTTGCGTTCGGCGGCGGCCATGAATTCGCCGGGCAGCAGCTCTTCGCCTTGCTCATCGACCATGCGCACCAGCACGTCGAACATGCCCTTGTCTTCGCCGAGCAGGCTGGCGATGGGCTGTTGCATCAGGCGGAAGCGATTTTCCATGAGCGCGGCGCGGATGCGCTTGACCCACAGCTCGTCTGCCGCTTCGCGTTTGGTGTCTTCCTCGCGATGATCGACGATGTTCACTCGCGCGCCGCCGGCAGTTTCGGCAGCACGGCGAGCGGACAGCGCATCGGCGATCGCGCTGCTGGCGTTGGGCGAGCGGGCATCGATCAGGCCGACGCCGACGCTGCAGGTGCAGGAGATTTGTTTCTCACCGAGACGGAACACCTGCGTGCCGACTTTGCGGATCAGGTTCGTTGCCCACACTTCGACGTCGCGGGCGGTGCCGCGCTCCATCAGCAACACCAACGTGCCGTCGCCGAAGCGGCCCACCAGATCGGACGCCTGACGCGTCTCGGAGACCAGGCCGGCGAACTGGGCAATGAAATCTTCGACGACCAGCGGGCCGATGTCCTCGGCGATGGCGTCGAGCTTGTCGGCTTGAATCGCAACCAGCTCGCGCACGCCCGCCTTGATGGGCTGCGCCAGCGCTTTCTTCAGATGCTCGATGAAGAACTTGCGCTGCAAGGCGCCGGTGCTGGCGTCGCGCTCCAGCGCTTCGGTGAGCTGATCGTTGAGATTGCCGGACTCACGTTTGCGCGCAGCGAAACACAGGCGCACGGCCGGTTCGCCTTCGAACTCCGTGCGCGACAGCTCCATTTCCAGCGGCACACTCGAGCCATCGTTCAACAGCGCATTCGCTTTGAGCGTGTGATTGGACCATTTGCCTTGCAGGCAGGCGACCAGCGCTCCCTTGAGCGCAGCGTGCACTTCGGCTTCGAACGCATCCATCAACGGCGTGCCGACCAGCGCATCGGCATCTTTGAATCCATACAGATCCAGCCATGCCGGATTGGCGTCGACGATGATGCCTTCCTGCACGTGGGCAATGGCGTCGGCGGAGCCGGCCATGAAAGATTTCAATTGATCGCGATACTCACGCGCCGAGCTGATGGTGCTGTTGAGCGCGCGGGCCTGGCGATTCGCTTCGAGCTCGCGGGCGACGACGCCCCGCAAGCGACTGGGATTCATCAACGTGACGACGTCGCGCGCGCCCTGTTGCATGGCGTTGGAGATGATCTCCTCGTCGACCTGATCGCGCGCGAACAGCACCGGCACATCGGCGCCGTACTGTTTGGCCACCGTCATGACTTTGGTCATGTCGGCCGGGTCCGGCCCGACGAACGCGACCAGCATGTGCGCATTGATCTGCTGCAAGGCTTCGCCGAGGTCGGTCAGCTCCTTGATCCAATTGCAACGCACGGCCATGCCGGCATTACGCAGGTTGCTGTTGATCGCCTCGACGTTGTCCTGATGACGGGTCAGGACGATCATCGGCACGGCGCTAGATTCGGCCAACGTTCTGCTCCAACAAAAACTTCGCTTCAGGGCCTACCACCGCGGTCTTCGCGGCAGCGCCGGCGACCTCCCGCACCAGCTTCGGCACGAGATACCCGGGGAGCTGTGTCGTCAGCTCCCGGTGAAGCTGTAGCGCCCGGGCTTCGGGCAGGTCGAAATGCGCGGCGCCCCGCACCTTGTCCAATACATGGAGGTAATAAGGAAGGACGTGCGTCTCGAATAGCGCTTCACTTAATTCGGCCAGGGTGTCGACGTTGTCGTTCACCCCTTGGAGCAGCACCGACTGGTTCAGGAGTGTGACTCCGGCCGCCGACAATTTCGCGCAGGCGTCACGGACCGAGGCGTCGATTTCTCGGGCGTGATTGGCGTGCATGACCACTACTTTCTGCAGCCGTAGCCCCTGCAGCCAGTCGAGCAAGCCGTAATCGACGCGTTCTGGCAGCACGATGGGGTAGCGGGTATGGACGCGCAGGCGGCGGATATGAGGGATTGCCTGAAGCGCATCGGTCAGTTGCTTGAGCCTGCGATCGCTCAGGCTCCAGGGGTCGCCGCCGCTCAGGATCACCTCGCTGATGGTCGGGTCGGCGCGCAGGTGCTCGATGGCGCCGAGCCAGCCCTGTTGTAAGGCTGACTCTTCGCCATAGGGGAAATGTCGGCGAAAACAGTAGCGGCAATGCACGGCGCAGGCGCCGGTGGCCACGAGCAGCGCCCGGCCCCGGTATTTATGCAGTAATCCCTGAGCGGCACGGCGGTCCATGTCGCCGACCGGGTCGGTGACGAAGCCCTCGACGACCTCGGTTTCCGCGCCAACCGGCAGGATTTGCAGCAGCAACGGATCGTTCGGATCGCCCTTGCGCATGCGGGCCACATAGCTGCGGGGCACGCGCAGAGCGAAGTCTTTCGCGGCGTCCACCGCGGGCAGGACCAGCGCCGGATCGAGCTCCAGCAGGGTGCACAGCTCCTGAGGATCGGTCACCGCGTCCGCCAGCAATTGCTGCCAGCCGGGTCCATCCGACCCTTTTCGGGCCGCGGAAGCGAACGGAATGGGGTCGGCCGAATGGGCCAACTGGTTTGCGTAGGAGGTTGCGGCTATCATCTGCGCCCTTTGCCGGGGACCCCGTTGGATCACGGGGCCGGTCCATTTTCGCAGACTTTCAGCCGCGGTGCCCAATGGCCAGTTACTCAACCAATGAATTCAAGTCGGGCGTCAAGATCTTGCTCGAGGGTGTCCCGTACTCCATCGTCGAGAACGAGATGGTCAAGCCCGGCAAGGGCCAGGCGTTCAATCGCGTCAAAGTGCGCAATCTGAAGAACGGCAAGGTGACCGAGCGCACGTTCAAGTCCGGCGACACCGCCGAGGCCGCGGACGTGGTCGAAACCGAAATGCAATATCTCTACACGGACGGCGAGTTCTGGACCTTCATGAATCCGGAGTCGTTCGAGCAGTACACCGCCGGCAAGGAAGCGCTGGGCGACGGCGCGATCTGGCTGAAGGACGGCATGAACTGCACCGTCATGCTGTGGAACGGCGAGCCGCTCAACGTGACGCCGCCGGCTCACGTCGAGCTGAAAATTGTCCAAACCGACCCGGGCCTGCGCGGTGACACCGCAACCGGCGGCGGCAAGCCCGCCAAGCTGGAGACCGGCGCCACGGTGCGCGTCCCGTTGTTCATCGACGAAGGCGAGTACATCCGCGTCGACACCCGCACCGGCGAGTACATCGCTCGCGCCAAGGCGCCCACCTAAGCGTCAGCAGTTTCCCGCCGAAAGCAAAGATCACGTGGCGGCGAGCAGCGCCGCCACGAAAGCTTCCAGTCCCTGTCGATCTTCCTGATCGAATCGCGCCAGGCTCGGGCTGTCGAGGTCGAGCACGCCGAGCAACTCGCCGTTGCGAATCATCGGCACGACGATTTCCGAATTCGACGCTGAATCACACGCAATGTGGCCAGGGAACTCGTGCACGTCGCGGACGACCTGCGTCTTGCGTTGAGCCGCGGCGGTTCCGCACACGCCTTTCCCCATCGCGATGCGCACGCACGCGGGTTTTCCCTGAAATGGACCGACCACCAGCTCGCCGTCCTTGAGCAGATAGAAACCCGCCCAGTTCAAATCCGGCAGCGAGTGATAGATCAACGCGGCGCTGTTGGCCAGATTCGCAATCCAATCCGGCTCGCCGGCGATCAAACCGCGCAGCTCCTCGACTAGTTGCCGATAAAGCACTGACTTTGGTTGGGTCGGGTCGATGTGGCTCTCGTGCATGGCGCGGCTCGAAGATTACAAGTGAGCCCATTGTACTCCGCAGTGTGATCCTGCTTCTTCAGCAAAGCAGTCCACGCGTGTACGCTGCGCGAGGCTCAGTAACAAACATCAGCGGACGAACTATGGAGCCGGGAGTCAGCCCCGAGCCTGCGCCGCCCAGCGCGGCCCTCGATCCCACAATAGATCATCCGGATTCCGCCGGAATCGTGCGACGCGATCTGCCGCCTGGAGAGATCATCGGGCGCTATCGGATTGTGCGCCTGCTCGGACGCGGCGGCATGGGGTCGGTGTATTTCGCCGAGCGCGCCGATGAAGAGTATCAACAGTCGGTGGCGTTGAAGGTCGTCGAGTGGTGTCCCGCTGTCACGGATCTCGCCGGGCGCTTTCGCGCAGAGCGCCAGATTCTCGCTCGCCTTTCGCACGAGAACATCGCACGCCTGCTCGATGGCGGGCAGATGCCGAACGGCACGCCGTATCTGGTGATGGAGCACATCGCTGGCACGCGCATCGATCATTACTGCAAGCTCGGCAGGCTCAGCACCGAAGCCAAGCTCAAGTTGATGCAGCAGGTCTGCGCGAGCGTGCAGTACGCGCACCAGAACCTGGTGATCCATCGCGACCTGAAGCCGTCGAACATCCTGGTGACCGATGAAGGCGTTGTGAAGCTGCTGGATTTCGGTGTCGCCAAGCTGCTGAGCGCGGATCAGGGCGCCGATCATTCGATGACCCAACAGATCGACCGCGTGTTGACGCCGGATCACGCCAGCCCCGAGCAGTTGCTCGGCCAACCGGTGGGCACGACATCCGACATCTATGCGCTGGGCGTGTTGATGTATGAGCTGTTGAGTGGCAAGCGCCCGTTCGAGTTCGCAAACCTGTCGTTGAGCGAGATCACGCGAATCGTCGGGCTCACCAGCCCCGCACCGCCGAGTGCACGGATTCGCACCGAGCCGGACAGACGCGGACTCGCTGCTGAATTGCGTGGCGATCTCGACAACATCGTACTCAAAGCCATGCACCGCGATCCGAACCGCCGATATGCGTCCGCGGCAGCGCTCGCGGCGGATATTCAGAATTATCTCAATGGCAGGCCGGTGCACGCCCGGCCGGACACCTGGACGTATCGCACCCGCAAGTTCTTGCGTCGAAACGTCTGGGCCGTCAGCGGCGCGGCGGCGTCGGTGTTGATGTTCGCCACTGTCATTGCTTTCTACACCGAGCGGCTTTCAGAAGAGCGCGATATCGCGCAACGCGAGCGCAAGGCCGCCGACACTGTCGCCGAATTCATGATCGACGTGTTCCGTCGGGCCAATCCGAACGAAACGCGCGGCGCTGAAGTCACAGCGCGCGATGCGCTCGACGCCGCCGCCGCTCGCGTCGATCGGGATCTCACGAACGAGCCGCGACTGCGGCTGGCGCTCATGCGCAAGATGGGGCAGTCGTACAGCGGCTTGGGATTGATGCCGGAAGCGCTGGGCTTGATGGAGCGGCAAGTCAGTGTCGCGCGGGAGCTGTTCGGCGAGACCGATGTCGAGTTGGCGCGAGCGTTGGAAGCGCTCGGCCATGTGCATCACTCGATGTCGAAGTTCACGCTCGCCGAGCAGGCCTTTGGTGAAGCCGAGCTGATCCGAATTCGCCTGGGTCTGGAGCACGATGCCGAATGGGCTCGCTTGCTGCACTCCATCGCGGCGAACCTGCGCGCCGAACAGCGCTTTCAGGACGCGATCAAATATCACTTGCGAGCCGAGGAGGGCGCGCGAGCGCTGCCCGAGTCTGAGCGCGCAACGCTTGGCAACGTGTTGCAAGGTCTTGCGTTTACGTACGGCGAGTCGGGTGATTACGCGAATGCCGAGCGCTACGCGCGCGAAGCCTTGCCGCTGCTCGAAGGCGCGGTCTATGAAGGTCATGACCTGTACGCCAATGGCCTGAATACGCTGGCTCACATCCTGCGTCGGCAGTTCAAACTCGAGGAGGCCGAGCCGTTGTTTCGTCGCTTCGTCCAGCGGCAGACCGAGATGCTCGGCAAGAATCATTTCCTGGTAGCGCGTGCGCAGAACAATCTCGCGACGCTGTTGCGAGCGAAGGCTGACTACGACGGCGCCGAGAACGCGCTGCTGGAGGCACTGCGCATTTACCATTCGGGTCGCGAGCCGGATCAGCTCGACCTCGCCATCTCGCACCACAATCTCGCGGGCGTCTACCGCGAGGCAGGCGATTTCGCGCGTGCGTTGGAGCAGGCAGATCGGGCGGTTGCGCTGAAGCGTGATGCGGTCGGGCCGGGTAGTCCACAGCTGGTCAGCTCGTTGCTCGAGAAATCGGGAGCCCTGCGCGAACTAGAAAGATTTGCGGAAGCGCGCGTCGCGCTGGCGGAAGCGGAAACGATTGCGGCTCAGCGCTTCGATCAGAAGGATCGGCGTCACGTGATGATTACTATCGAACGGGGTCGCTTGAATCTCGCCAGCGGAAAAACCACGGAAGCGAGCAAGGATCTCGAAGACGCTGTTGCGAGCCTGCGCAAGCAGGACGAACCAGTACGACTGGCCGAAGCACTCTGCACATTGGCTGAGATTCGCTCGAACGCCGGTGACGGTGACGGCGCACGAGTGTTGCTCGACGAGGCCGAGACTTTGCGTAGAAAGATCATGCCGCCGGCGCATCCTGCACTGGCAGCAGTACAACGTCAGTTGCGGGCCCTGGACTTAACTCAGTCTGTCGCCCCGTAAGCTCGAGCGAGTTGTCGCGGGCTGCGTCGAGTTGCGCTTTCAGGCAATCATCGTGCGGCTTCGGGCACCCTGTGCCGCAGCCCATCGGCAATAATGCTCAGCGATGATTCGTTGAGTATCGAGGTCACCACCATGCAACAACGTAAATTGGGTTCTCAAGGTCTGACGGTGTCCGCGCTCGGTCTGGGCTGCATGGGCATGGCTCAGGTCTACGGCGCGAGCGACGACGCCGAGTCCATCGCGACCATTCACCGCGCCCTCGAGCTGGGCGTGAATTTTTTCGATACGGCCGAAGTGTATGGGCCGTACATCAACGAAGAGCTGCTCGGCAAAGCGCTCGAGGGCAAGCGCCAGCAGGCTGTGATCGCGACCAAGTTCGGTTTCGATTTGACCGCGAAGGATCGCCTCGGCGCCGTCAACAGCCGTCCGGAAAATGTCTTCAAGGTCGCGAACGAAAGTCTGCAACGCCTCGGCACCGATTACATCGATTTGTTTTATCAGCACCGCGTCGATCCGGCCGTGCCGATCGAGGAGACGGTCGGTGCGATGGCGGAACTGGTGAAACAGGGCAAGGTGCGTTACCTGGGCTTGTCCGAGGCGGGCGCAGCGAATATCCGTCGCGCGCACGCGGTGCATCCGATCTCGGCGCTGCAGAGTGAATATTCGCTGTGGGAGCGCAACCTCGAGCCAGAGATCATTCCGTTGATCCGCGAGTTGGGCATCGGTCTGGTGCCGTATTGTCCGCTGGGCCGCGGCTTCCTCACGGGCAACGCGCCGCGTTTGGAGACGACGATCGAAGGCGATTTCCGTCGTCGCGATCCGCGCTTTCAGGGCGAGAACTACGATCGCAATCTGCACCTCGTCGAAGAAGTGAAGGCGGCTGCCCGGAAGAAGGGCGTGACCGCAGCACAGGTGGCGCTCGCCTGGGTGCTGCAGAAAGGCAACGACATCGTTCCCATCCCGGGCACGAAGCGTCGCAAATATCTCGAAGAGAACGTGGCCGCCGCGTCGATCTCGCTCTCGCCGCAGGAGATGCAGCAGCTCGACGCCCTCGGCGGCGAACAGGTCGCAGGTCCGCGCTATAACGACACGTTCATGAAGCTGGTCGACCGCTGATCAGGCCCGATCGAACGGGAACGCGAGCACGGCGTCGATATGTTTGGCGCCGGTCGCGCACATCACCAGGCGGTCGAAGCCCAAGGCGACGCCGGAACACTCCGGCAGCCCGTGTTCGAGCGCCGCGAGGAAACGTTCATCGATCGGCATCGGCGGCAGGCCGCGTTTGGCGCGCTCGGCGAGATCGCGTTCGAACCGGGTGCGCTGCTCGGCTGCATTCGCCAGCTCGTGAAAGCCATTGCACAGCTCGAGCCCGTCCATATATGCCTCGAAACGGGAGGCGACGGGTCCGCGAATTTGCGCAAGCGCCGCTTGCGAAGCGGGATAGTCGTAAATAAAGGTCAAACGATCGTGACCGAGCTGCGGCCCGACCAGGATGCCCATGATCAGGTCCAGGCACGCGTCGCGATCGTTCTTCACATCGCGCGGCACTTCGATTTCGGCGCTTTCCAGCCGTGCGATCAGCACCGCGAGCGGATCGTCGAACGGATCGATGCCAGCGTGCAAATGCACCGCTTCCCGATAGGTGAGCCGTTCGGACCGATCGAACGCGCGCGACGGCGGCAGCATCGTACCGATCAAGCGCTCGACATCCGACATCAAGGCGTGATGGTCCATGCCGAGCCGATACCACTCGATCATGGTGAACTCGGGATTGTGCGAGCGGCCGCTCTCGCCGTCGCGATACACCTTGCAGATCTGCCAGATGTCGCCGCAGCCCGCGGCGAGCAGGCGTTTCATCGCGTACTCGGGCGATGTCTGCAGGAAGGTCTGGCGGCCGATGGTGGTTGCGGCGACGCTGGCCAGATGCACATCTGTGACGGCAGCTGAGCTGATTGTCGGCGTGTCCACTTCTAGCGCACGAGTGGCCGTGAAGTATTCGCGCGCGGCTCGCAGCATCGAGGCGCGAATTTCGAGCGTCGCAATGGCCGCGGTCGGACGCCAGTGCTTGTTCATTGCAGGACTCGAGCAATGGGGCGGCCGAGCTGCACGGTCGTGTTCGGGTGCAGCGACGAATCCCAGTGGATCCGGCCGCGCTCGAACAGCAGCACGACGGTCGAGCCCATGTTGAAGCGGCCGAGCTCTTCGCCTTTGTCGAACTCGCGGCCGACACCCTTGGCGACGATCTCCGGACGTTTGTTTCGTCGCGGCGGCGGATTCACTTCCCCACAGTGCACGGTCTCGATGCTGCCGACGTGCAGCGCGCCGACCAGAATGACGGCGACTCGACCGACCGGCGTCGTGAACTCACAGATCAGACGCTCGTTACGAGCGAACACTCGGGGCACCGCGCGCGCGGTCGATGCGTTCACGCTGAACAATTCGCCCGGCACGTAGATGTTCTTGACGGCCTCGCCCGCGTACGGCATGTGAATGCGATGATAGTTGTACGGCGCGAGATAGATGCACGCAAAGCTGCCGTTGCGATAGGTCGTGATGGATTCCTCATCGCCGGCCAGCAGTTCCTGCAGCGTGTAGTGCTGGCCCTTGGCCTGCAGGATCGATTCGTTCAGCAGCTCGCCGACCTGGCTCACCGTGCCATCGACCGGACTGACGATGAATTCCTGCTCGATGGCGATCGGGCGGGCGCCGGGCTTGAGCGCGCGAGTGAAGAAATCGTTGAACGTGCGATAAGCAAATGGATCGGGCTGCGCCGCCTCGGCCATGTTGATATCGAACAGGTTCAGGAAGATGCGCAGGAACGTGTTCTTGACGAACGTCGACTGGCTGCGCGTGATCGCATAGATCGCGCGTGACATCAGATGTTTGGGCAGGACGTACTGAAGCGCGGCGAACAGCCGGTCGCCAGTACTGACGGCGGGGACTTCTGTCATGAGACTGGCTGGGCGGCGACGATGCTGCGGTAGTCTTCGGCAATGATGGACACTTCGTGCGGCGTCGAGGACAAGGCTCGTAGTGCGCCGTTCGGATCGACCACGAAAATCGCCGCGGAATGATCGACGGTGTAATTGCCGCCGGGCTGCTCCGAGATCGCCACCGGCACGCCCAACTTGAGCGCGAATTCTTCAACGGCCGCCTGGTCGCCGGCGGTGATGCCGGTGAACGTCGGGCTGAACGATTTCACGTACTGCGCCAGTCTCTCGGGCGTGTCGCGCTTGGCATCGACGGACACGAGCACGATGTGCGGCCGCTGCTCAGCCGGCAGATCGGTGAGCTTCTTTTCGACCTGGGCCAGCAGCGCGAGCGTCGTTGGACAGATGTCGGGGCAGTAGGTGAAGCCGAAAAACAAAATGCTCCAGTGGCCGCGCAGCTGCTCCGGCCCGAACGACTGACCGTTCTGATCGACGAACGCCATCGGCGGCAGCGGCCGGGCCGGATCGATCAACGTGGCCTTGGCCAGGGTCGGTCCCCCGGAGCGATCCAGCAGCGCGCGCGACAACAGCATGCCTGCCGCTATCGCTACAATAGCGACCAACGCCGCGAGTCCTATCGATTTTGCTCGACTCATTTGTCTCCTCGTGGTGCGAAGTATCGCATGCCCGCCAAGAAATCCGCCTCCAGGAAGTCCACCCCGAAACTGCGCGCCGTCCCGGCACGATCGAAAGCGACCTCGCCGGTCGCCGGCGCGCCGGAGCCTGCAACAGTTGCACAGCTGATCAGCTTCGCCGCCGAACGCTTTGCGCACGCCGAGCTTTGGTTCGGGCACGGCACCGACAATGCCGTCGACGAGGCCGCCGAGCTGGTGTTTTTCGCGGCCGGACTGCGGCACGACGAAGCCGAAGAAGTGTACGGCCAGACGCTCAAAGCTGCGCAGCGAACCAAGGCCCTGGGCCTGATCGAGCGGCGCATTCGCGAGCGCGTACCGGCCGCTTATCTCACGCATCGCATGTGGTTCGCGGGCCATGAGTTCTATGTCGACGATCGTGTGCTGGTGCCGCGCTCGC
This sequence comes from Peristeroidobacter agariperforans, assembly GCF_004138335.1. Lineage (GTDB taxonomy): Bacteria > Pseudomonadota > Gammaproteobacteria > Steroidobacterales > Steroidobacteraceae > Steroidobacter > Steroidobacter agariperforans. The sequence goes on from NZ_RYFW01000001.1 coordinate 2,841,343, forward strand.
CGATCGCGGAGCTGATCCAAGCGCGCTTTCGTCCCTGGATCGATCCCGGCAAGGTCCGCCGTATTCTGGATATCGGTACGGGCTCGGGCTGTATCGCAATCGCGAGCGCGCTGGAATTTCCCAAGGCCAAGGTCGACGCGGCAGATCTGTCGCCCGAGGCGCTCACGGTGACGCGCAAGAACATCGAGCGTCATGCCGTTCAGGAGCGCGTGCGGGCGGTGAAGTCGGACGTGTTCGACGGGTTGAAGGGCGAGCGCTACGACGTGATCGTTTCCAATCCGCCGTATGTGGGCGACGAAGAGCTGGCGGGCTTGCCCGAGGAATATCGCCGCGAGCCGGCGATGGGCTTGCACGGCGGGCGCGACGGGCTCGACATCGTGCACCGGATCATCGATCAGGCGGCGGCGCACCTGCAGCCGCACGGAATATTGATCGTCGAAGTGGGCAATACCGAGGATGTGCTGGTCGAAGCGCGGCCTCGAATGCCGTTCACCTGGCTCGAATTCGAGCGCGGCGGCGGCGGGGTCTTCCTGCTTACCAGAGAACAACTCGTCGCAAAGTCATAAAAAAGTCTGTAAATCGCGCGCAGGGCGCAGCGCGGGCCGGTGCGGTCTGTGGGTAGAATCACGGCTTGCTCAAATTTGACGAACGCGCGCGCTTCCCATGTCCGGCAACACCTTAGGCAAGCTCTTCACTGTCACCACTTTCGGCGAAAGCCACGGGCCCGCGCTCGGTTGCATCGTCGATGGCTGCCCGCCGGGACTGGAATTGTCGGAAGCCGACATTCAGCCGGAGTTGGAGCGACGCCGCACCGGCACCTCGCGTCACACCAGCCAGCGCAAGGAGCCGGATCAGGTGAAGATCCTGTCCGGCGTGTTCGAAGGCCGCACCACCGGCACGCCGATCGGGCTGCTGATCGAGAACGCCGATCAGCGCTCGCGCGACTACGAAAAGATCAAAGATCGTTTCCGCCCCGGGCACGCGGACTACACCTATCAGCAGAAATACGGTTTTCGTGACTATCGCGGCGGCGGACGCTCCTCGGCCCGCGAGACGGTCATGCGTGTCGCCGCCGGCGCGATTGCTCGCAAATATCTGCGCGAGCGCCTCGGTGTGAGCATTCAGGGATACCTCGCGCAGCTCGGACCGCTGGTGCTCGAGCCGAAGTCGTTGGCGACGGTTTACGACAATCCGTTCTTCAGCCCCGACCCGTCGCGGTTGGAAGAGCTGGAGGAGTACATGGTCGCCCTGCGTCGCGAAGGCGATTCCGTCGGCGCGCGAGTCAACGTGATCGCGAGCGGTGTGCCGGCGGGGCTCGGCGAGCCGGTATTCGACCGCCTGGACGCCGAGATCGCCTTCGCCATGATGAGCATCAACGCGGTGAAGGGCGTGGAGATCGGCGCCGGCTTTGCGAGCGTGAGCCAGAAGGGCAGCGAGCATCGCGACGAGATCACGCCGCAGGGCTTTCTCTCCAACAATGCCGGCGGCGTGTTGGGCGGCATCTCCTCGGGCCAGGACATCCTGGTGAGCATCGCGCTCAAGCCCACGTCCAGCATCATCGTGCCGGGGCGCTCGATCGATGTGGATGGCAATCCGGTCGAGGTGGTCACGACCGGGCGCCACGACCCGTGTGTAGGACTGCGTGCCACGCCCATCGCCGAGGCCATGCTGGCGCTGGTGCTCATCGATCATTACCTCCGACAGCGCGCGCAGAATGCCGACGTGCGCTCCAAATTCGCGCTCGGGACGCTGCTTCCGGGCGGCGATTGAGGTAGTGTGCGCGGCCCTATTTACTGAACGTAATACTGGCCATTCGGCATGGGGCGGGATGGCAGCATTGGCGAGCAACTGAGTCTGGAGTCATGAGCAAGCGTTGGAATGTGGCGGTTTTGGGTGCGACTGGTCTGGTCGGCAGCAACATGCTGTCGATTCTGGAACAGCGCAATTTTCCCGTGGGCGAGCTGTATCCCCTGGCGAGCGCCAAATCCGTCGGCAAAACCATTCGCTTCAAAGGCAAAGACATTCCAGTGCTGGACGTCGAAACATTCGACTTCAGCAAGGCGCAGGTCGGGCTGTTCTCGGCGGGCGCCAGTGTTTCCAAGGTGCATGCCGTGCGCGCCGGCCAGGCCGGCTGCGTCGTGGTCGATAACACCTCGCAGTTCCGCTATCAGGATGACATCCCGCTGGTGGTCACCGAGGTGAATCCGCACGCGATCGCGGGCTACAAGAAGCACAACATCATCGCCAACCCGAACTGCTCGACCATGCAGATGCTGGTGGCGCTGAAGCCGTTGCACGATGCCGCCGGCATCGAGCGCATCAATGTGGCGACCTATCAGTCGGTATCGGGCGGCGGCCAGAAGGCCATCGACGAGCTGCAGGGCCAGACCGAGACCCTGCTCAAGGGCGGCGCCGTGACCCCGAAAGTGATTGCCAAGCAGATCGCGTTCAACTGCGTGCCGCAGATCGACGTGTTCCTGGACAACGGCTACACCAAAGAAGAGATGAAGATGTTCTGGGAGACCCAGAAGATCCTCGAAGACAAGAGCATCAAGGTGAATGCCACGGCGGTGCGGGTGGGCGTGTTCGTCGGCCACTCCGAAGCGGTCAGCATCGAGACCAAGCGGAAGCTGACCGAGGGCGAAGCCAGGGAATTGCTGAGCAAGGCGCCTGGGGTGGTGCTGATGGACGAGCGCAAGCCGGGCGGGTATCCAACACCCGTCACCGAGGCCGCCGGGACCGATCCGGTGTTCGTGGGACGCATCCGGGAGGACATCAGTCACGACCGGGGTCTAAATCTGTGGATTGTGTCCGATAACGTTCGCAAGGGAGCAGCGTTAAATAGCGTCCAAATCGCCGAGATTTTGGTGAAAGAGTATTTGTAAGCTATAGTTGCACGCCTAAGGTCAAGAAGCACATGAGCTTTTCATGGTCTTCGAGGCGCGGCGTGCTAGTCATCTGTAGCAAGGGCGCTTGTCATAAGGTCGTTGCATAACGTCTTGGGGCAAGCTCCCTAAAATAGCTAAAGGATGCTTCGGGACACGTACCGGGAGTGCTGATGAGAAGACACCTGCCGCGCCTGCTGCTGACGGGCGCCCTGCTGTCCCCTGCGACGCTGTATGCGCTGGGTCTGGGGGAGATCCGCCTCAATTCCGCCCTGAATCAGCCTTTCGATGCGGAAATCGAGCTGCTGGCTCCGACCGCGGAGGAACTGGGCAGCCTGAAGGTCACGCTCGCTAGCAACGACGTGTTCTCCCGCTATGGCATCGACCGTCCCGCGTACCTGAGCAACTTCGACTTCTCGGTCAGCCGCAACCGCGACGGCAAGGCCGCCATCAAGGTCACCTCGAATCGATCGGTTACCGAGCCGTATGTGACATTGCTGGTCGAGGCGAGCTGGGCCCGAGGTCGGCTGGTTCGCGAGTACACCGTACTGCTCGATCCGCCGGTGTTCATGCCATCGCAGAACCAGGCGCCTGCTCCGGTCACGACGCCGCAGTCGGCGACCACCGCGGAAGGTCGCATCGAGCGTGCTCCGACTCCCGCACCCGAACAAGCTCCTGCGCCGACGCCGCGCGCCACGACGCCGGCTCCCGAGCGCACGCCTGAGCCAACGGCTCAGCGCACCGAAGAACCATCGGGCGATCAGCAGGTCATTGCATCGCCGGGTAGCGAATACACCGTTCAGCGCAACGACACGTTGTCGAAGATCGCGGCCGCCGCGAATCCCGGCAACCGTCGCGTCAACAACCGCACGATGATCGCGTTGTTCCGCGCGAACCCAGACGCGTTCAGCGGCAACAACATCAATCGTCTGCGCGCCGGCAGCGTGCTGCGCATTCCTGAATTGGCCGAGATCGAAGCGATCTCCACCGACGAGGCCTCCGCCGAAGTGGCGCGGCAGACGGCGGAGTGGAGCGGCGGCGTTGTCGCCGACACCACGCCCGAAGCCGATCGCCTGCGCCTGGTGACGCCGCAAGAAACCCCGACTCCGCCGACGCCGGCGCCGAGCTCGCAGACGCAGGCTCAACAGCAGCCGTCGCAGTCGGCCGCTCCGGGCGCGCCGGCAGCCTCGGATCGTCGTCTCGAAGTCGAAAACCCTGGCTTGGCCCAGGCTCAACGCAATGTCGAGCCGACGCCTGCCGAGCAGCCGCCGGTCGAGCAGACGCCGCCGACGGAAGCTCAGGCACCGACGCCCGCCGAAGAGCCGACCCCGACTGCTGAAGAGCCGGCTGCTGCCGCGGAACCGGCGCCGCAAGCGCCGCGCGCTGAGGCTCCGGCTGCTCCCGAGCCGACGCTGGCAGAACGTATCGGCGAATACGCGTGGGCGCTGGTCGTGCTCGGCCTGGCCATCGTGGGCGGCTTGTTCTTCATGCGCCGCCGTCGTGAGGCCGAAGAGGAATCGCTCGATTCGTTGGATTCGCCGCTCGCCTTCGAGCCGCCGTCGGAGCGTCCGGCCCGTGCGCTCGCGCCGTCGAGCAAAGGTGGTCGCGCCGATGCGTTCCTCGTGGAAGGCGAGGACGACGCTGGTCTGGTGAAGACCAACCTCGACGAGGATCTGGACTTCGACGCGCCCGCTCCGACCACACGTCGCGAGCCGGGTCGTGGCTTCGAGCCTGCGGCTGCCGCGGCTCCGGCCGCTGCTCGTGCTGTCGAAGACACGATGAGCAGCGAGTCCGCGGTCCGCTTCGATCAGCAGGACGCGCTCGCCGAGGCCGACTTCCACATGGCGTACGGTCTGTACGACCAGGCCGCAGATCTGGTGAAGATCGCCATCGATCGCGAGCCGGCGCGCCGCGACCTGAAGTTGAAGCTGCTCGAGATCTACTTCGTCTGGGGCAACAAGGATCTGTTCCTCGACACCGCGCGCGATCTGTACGAGTCGCGTGCCGAAGCGGCGCCCGGCGAGTGGGACAAGGTCGCGATCATGGGCAAGCAGATCGCCGCCGAGAACGAGATGTTCCAGGGCGAGGCCAGCCCGGTCGATCTGGTCGACGTGAACCTCGAAGGCGGCGAGAACCGCGTCGATGTCGATCTGTTCGCCGAGCCGAATGGCGAAGAGCGCCAGGGCCTGGATCTGGAGTTCGCAAGCGGCGAGCGCCGTGGCCCGAACGACGCCACGCAGGTCGCCAGCGAGCTGGACTTCCTGCTCGATGAGCCGAACGACGACGACACGCAGGAACAGCGCACGCGTGAAATCGACGCGCTGGCCCGCACGCAGGAAACGCCGACCATCGAATCGCCGATGATCGATCGCAGCGCGCAGACCGTGCGCGAGAAGATCGACCTTGCGCTGTCCAACAAGGGCTCCAGCACCGGCGATACCGCCGAGCTGTCGATCGACGATCTGGGCCTGGATGCCGATTCGCTCGACCAAGGCCGCGCGCTGGAAGACACGCATTCCCTCGACAAGGACACGATCGAAGACGTGCGTCCGTTGCGCGACGACGAGATGACGCAGCTGGCGCCGTCGCTGAGCAGCTTCGATCGCACCATGGAAGCGCCGCGAGTCGCGGAGCGCTTCGATGGCGACATCGAGAGCACCGGCACGATCTATATCGATCAAGTGGATCTGAGCGGCGCCGGTGGCGACACCGCCGAGCATCCGCGCCCCGACATCGACTCGACGGCGTCGCTGAAGAAGCCGCTGGCGATGACCGACATCGACCTGGATCTGGAGGATCTGAGCGATGCGCGTCCGGGCTCCGATACCGTGCGTGATGTGCGCAAGGACGAGGATATTTTCTCGAGCGACGTGTTCGGCAACGACGAGCGCACGCGGGAAGTGTCGCGCGGCGGCGGTCTCGATCTCGACGTGGGCGACCCGCTCGGCGGCGACGATCACGAGCCCACGCAGCGTCAGGCCACCCACGCGCTGACCACGGAAATGGAGCTGTCCGAGCTCGAGCCGGTGACCATGAGCGAAGTCGGCACCAAGCTCGACCTGGCTCGCGCCTACATGGACATGGGCGACCCGGACGGCGCCCGCAGCATCCTCGATGAGGTGCTCTCGGAAGGTAATCCGAGCCAGAAGCAGGAAGCCCAGCGGCTGATGGACTCGATCCGCTAGTCGACCGTACGACACCGGCCCCCGCTCGTGGGGCCGGTGTTGATTTCGCTATCCTTCGCCTTCCGAGCCGCTTTCTCGCGGCTGACACGACTTTCCTGAATGCCCCGAATCGCCCTCGGCATCGAATATGACGGTAGCAGCTTCGCCGGCTGGCAATCGCAGGAGCACGCCTGCGGTGTCCAGTCCGTGGTGGAGAAGGGCTTGTCTGTGGTTGCCGATCATCCGGTGGAAGTGGTTGCGGCCGGCCGCACCGATGCCGGCGTGCACGCGGCGATGCAAGTCGTTCATTTCGATACGCCGGCCGAGCGCACCGAGCGCTCCTGGATGCTGGGCGCTGTCTCGAACATGCCGAAGACGGTCAGCGTCCTCTGGGCGCGCGAAGTACCGGAAGGATTCCACGCCCGATACTCAGCAGTGGCGCGTCGCTATCGATACGTGATTCTGAACCGCGTGCCGCGGCCGGCGCTGAACGCCGAGCGAGTGGCCTGGATCCGCGAGCCGCTGGACGAGCGGCGGATGCACGAGGCCGCTCAATACCTGGTCGGCGAGCACGATTTCTCTTCGTTTCGCGCCGCGCAGTGCCAGGCGCGGACGCCGATGCGCAACCTGCATGAAATCGCAGTGACGCGGCATGGCGAACTGGTCGTTCTGACGGTCTGCGCGAACGCCTTCCTGCACCACATGGTGCGGAACATCGCGGGCGTGCTGATGGCGATCGGCACCGGCGAGCGGCCGTTGGACTGGACCGCGCAGGTTCTGGCGTACAAGGATCGGAAGCTGGGCGGCGTCACCGCCGTGCCGAACGGGCTGTACCTGGCGGGCATCCGGTATGCCCCGGCCTTGAATCTGCCCAGTGAGCCGGAATTCAGTGTTTTGGCGCCTACGGAAGCTGGGAGCAGTCGAGTTCCCTGACCTCAGCCGGTTTGCCGCTGCAGCTGGATGCTCCGATAAACGAAGTTGCCGACTTTGAGGGTTGGCAGTCGATCGGCGAGTTCTCCGGCAACTTGCCGGCAGGTTCCGGACCAAGTATAGATGCACCCCTCTAAATTCAGGCTGTCACCATGACCTGGTTCGAAAAGATCATGCCTTCGCGGATCAAGACCGAGCGCCGTACGCGCTCCGTCCCCGAAGGCCTGTGGATGAAGTGCTCCGCCTGCGACGCGGTCCTGTACCGCGCCGAGCTGGAGCGCAATCTCCACGTTTGTCCGAAATGCGGTCATCACATGCGCATTGGCGCGCGCGATCGCCTGGAAGCGTTCCTCGATCCGGAAGGGCAGGTGGAGCTGGCCGACAACATCGAGCCGGAAGATCCGCTCAAATTCCGCGACACCAAGAAGTACCGCGACCGCGTGCAGGCCGCGCAGAAGACCACGCAGGAGAAGGACGCGCTGATCGTCATGACCGGCACGTTGATGGGCGAGCCCGTGGTGGCGTGCGCGTTCGAGTTCTCGTTCCTCGGCGGCTCGATGGGCTCCGTTGTCGGCGAACGTTTCGTGCGCGCGGCCGAGCATTGTCTCGAGCATCGCAAGCCGCTCATTTGTTTCTCGGCCAGCGGCGGCGCGCGTATGCAGGAAGCCCTGTTGTCGCTGCTGCAGATGGCGAAGACCAGCTCCGCGCTGGCGCGCATGGCGAAGGAGCGCTTGCCGTACATCTCCGTGCTGACGGACCCGACGACCGGTGGCGTTTCCGCCAGCCTCGCGATGCTCGGCGATGTGAACATCGGCGAGCCCAAGGCGCTGATCGGTTTTGCCGGTGCGCGCGTCATTCAACAAACCGTGCGCGAGACGCTGCCGGAAGGTTTCCAACGCAGCGAGTTCCTGCTCGAGCATGGCGCGCTGGACATGATCGTCGACCGTCGCGACATGCGTGAGCGCATCGCCGGTCTGCTGACCATCTTCTTGCACAAGCCCGCACCGCAGCCCAAGGTCGCTGCCTGAGCATCGTTTGATTCCGATCGGCGGCGTCACCGGATGCCGCCGATATTTTCCGTTGGCACGGTGGCAGTTCCGCAATGAGATCCTTGGCCGATTGGCTGCGCTGGCAGGAAACGCTGCACCCGAGCGCTATCGACCTCGGTCTGGAGCGCATGCACCGCACGTTGCAGCGGCTGCAGTGGCGGCAGCCGTCCTGCCCGGTAATCACGGTCGCAGGCACCAACGGCAAAGGCTCCACGGTCGCGCTCACCTCGCAGATTCTTCGTGCCGCCGGCTATCGCGTCGGCACGTTCACCTCGCCGCATCTGATTCGCTACAACGAGCGCATCGTCATCGACGGGCGCGAGGCGTCCGATGAGTCGCTGGTCGCCGCGTTCGAGCGCATCGATGCGGCGCGCGGCAGCGACACGCTTACCTTCTTCGAATTCAACACCCTCGCCGCACTGCTGGTGTTCGAAACCGAGCGTGTCGATGCGATGGTGCTCGAAGTGGGGCTCGGCGGACGTCTCGACAGCGTCAACGCGGTCGATGCCGACGTAGCCATCGTCACCTCGATTGCGCTCGATCATTGCGACTGGCTGGGCTCGGATGTGGAAAGCATCGGTCGCGAGAAGGCTGGCATTTTCCGTGCGGGAAAGCCCGCGATCTTCGGCTCGCGCGACATGCCGGCGTCCATCGATGCGGTCGCGGGCGATCTCGGCACACCGTTGTACCGCCTCGGTCGGGACTTCAACTGGCGGCCTGAGGGCGAAGGCTGGTTCTGGCGCGGCCGGCACTCGAGTTACAGCAAGCTCCCACGACCCGCGCTTCACGGCGAGCTGCAGTTCGACAACGCGGCTGCCGTGTTGTGCGCGATGGAATGCTTATCGTCGCAGCTGCCGATCACGCGCGAAGCGATCGAGACGGGTCTGCAGAAAGTGACACTGCCCGGTCGCTTTCAAGTGGTGCGCAGGCGCGAGCCAGCGGATGTCGAGTGGATTCTCGATGTCGCACACAATCCCGCCGCGGCACAGGCGCTCGCCGGGCAACTCGCATCGCGGCCCTCGAGCGGACGAACCATCGCCGTGTGCGGCATTCTCGGCGACAAGGACATCGAAGGCATTGCGACCACGCTGCGCGATTCGTTCGATGCGTGGGTCATCGTGGGGCTGCAAAGCGCTCGGTCGGTGCCGGTCGACGACTTGGCGTCGCGACTTGCCAATACGGGCGCGAGAATTGCGAAGACCGCCGCAACTGTCGCAGAAGGCTGCGAAGTCGCGCAGACGATGGCGAGCGCCGGCGATCGCATCGTCGTATTCGGCTCGTTTCTCACCGTCGGCCCGGCGCTGGAATGGTTGCAAGCGAGAAGTTGACGTTCAGGCGTTGACTTAAATGTAGTTGGCCGTGTCGTTCGCACGCCGCGCCTTTTATACTTCGCGCCGTGGAACGCCCTGTTAAAGAACGCTTGATCGGCGCGGCTGTGTTGATGGCCGCGGCCATCATCCTGATTCCCGAGATGCTCTCGGGACCCGGCCGCGATTCCGCCGAGCAACCGGCGCAGGCGGCGTCAGAGGGTGAGGGCAGCGGCGAGGCCGCGATCAAGACCTACACCATCGATCTGAACAAGGCCCCCGGCTCGCAGCCGCCGACGCCGGTCGAGCAAACGGACAACCGCGCGCCACCGCCTGAAGAAACACCGCCGGTTGAAATGCCCGCGCAACTGCCTGCGGAGCCGCCAGCCGTGACTCAGGCTTCCCCTGAACCGTCTGCGCAGATAACACCTGCACCCGCCGAAACCCCGAAGCCGGCGCCGCGCGAGACGCCGCCGAAACCTGAGCCAAAACCTGAATCGCCCAAACCGGAGCCGCGAGCCGTTGCTTCTGCCCCGGTCGCCCCCAAGTCGGCCGTTCCCACGGGCAAAGGCTGGGCGGTCCAATTGGCAAGTTATGCCAGCGAGGCGACGGCGGAACGGGTCATGAATGAATGGCGCGGCAAGGGTCAAAGCGCATTCGTCATGCCGGTAACTACGGGCGGCAAGACGCTTTACCGAGTCCGTATCGGCCCCACCAAGGATCGCGCCAGCGCCGACGCGGTATTGAAGGTGGTAAGAGCTTCCATACCGAGCGCCGCCGTGGTGGCGCATCCGTGAGGAAAAACGGCCGGGAAGGCTGTGCGCGTGAAATGAGCACGGCTGCGGTCATCCGGCGGGACCGCTCTTGTGATTGTGCGCAGGCCGTTGTTTCCAAACTGCGCCGCGCTGATAGAATCCGCGCGCCCCAGGTCGCGAGGCCGTAAATCGTTGTTGCGCTTATGAATGGTGCTGACTACCTGATTCTCGGCGTGCTGTTTCTTTCGATGTTATTGGGGTTCATCCGCGGATTCGTCCGAGAAGCCATTGGCGTGATCGCCTGGCTGGGCGGTCTGTGGCTCGCCTGGCGTTATGCTCCGATGGTGGAGCCGCTGCTCGCCGGCAGGGTCGGCGATCCACCGGTAAGCACCTGGGCCGCGCGCACGCTGATCGTGCTCGCAGTGTTGATCGTTGGCTGGATCGTGGCGGGCCTGCTCAGTTACCTGCTGAGGCATTCGGGCCTGAGCATCATGGTGGACCGCCTGCTCGGGCTGGTCACCGGCTTCGTGCGCGGCGCGGTGGTCGTCGCGGTGTTCGTGTTGTTGGGACAGTTCGTGCAGCTCACCAGCACCAGCTGGTGGAAAAGCTCGCAGCTGATCCCATACGCATCGGAAGCGGCGGGTTGGCTGCAGTCGTTTGCGGAGACCGGCATGAGCGTGCTCGATAAGCAGGCTCAGAAGGGTTCCGCGTTGAGCAAAGCAGGAGTCTGAGCATGTGTGGCATCGTTGGCATCGTCGGACACAGTCCGGTCAATCAACAGATCTACGACGCGCTCACGGTCTTGCAGCACCGTGGTCAGGATGCCGCGGGCATCATGACGTACCACGACGGCGAGCTGTTCATGCGCAAGAAGACCGGCCTGGTGCGCGATGTCTTCCAGGAACAGCACATGCTGAAACTGAAAGGCAACGTCGGCATCGGCCACGTGCGCTATCCCACTGCGGGCTGCGATAGCGCCTCCGAAGCGCAACCGTTCTTCGTCAATTCTCCCTACGGCATCTGCCTCGGCCACAACGGCAATCTCACCAACACCGCGGAGCTCGCCGAAGTCCTGACGCGTGAAGATCTGCGTCACCTGAATACCACCTCGGACTCCGAAGTCCTGCTCAATGTGCTCGCGAGCGAGTTGTCGCGTGTGCGCACGCCGCGTGCTTCGGCTGCGGACATTTTCTCCGCCCTCAGCGCTGTTTATCGCCGCGTACGTGGCGGTTTCGCTGTAGTCACGATGATCGTCGGTCACGGCCTGCTCGGCTTCCGCGATCCGCACGGCATTCGTCCGCTGGTGCTCGGCAAGCGCGATTCCGCGCAGGGCCCTGAGTACATGCTGGCGTCCGAGAGCGTGGCGCTCGACATGCTGGGCTTCACGCTGGAGCGCGATGTGAATCCGGGCGAGGCGGTGTTCATCGATGAGCACGGTCGCTTGTACTCGCAGCAGTGCGCGCCGGCGGCGAAACATACGCCGTGCATTTTCGAATACGTTTACTTCGCGCGGCCCGATTCGAAGATGGACAATATCTCCGTGCACAAAGCGCGGCTGCGCATGGGCGATCTGCTCGCGGAGAAGATCAAGCGTGTCTGGGCGGATCACGACATCGACGTGGTCATCCCGATTCCGGACACGAGCCGCACGGCAGCCGTGCAGGTCGCGCAATTGCTCGGCGTGAAGTACCGCGAAGGCTTCGTGAAGAATCGCTACATCGGCCGTACGTTCATCATGCCGGGACAGGAGCAGCGTAAGAAGTCCGTGCGTTCCAAGTTGAACGTCATCGACCTCGAGTTCCGCGGCAAGAATGTGCTGCTGATCGACGACTCCATCGTGCGAGGCACGACGTCCGCGCAGATCATCGATCTGGCGCGCGAGGCCGGTGCTCGCCGCGTGTATTTCGCGTCGGCCGCCCCGCCGGTGCGCCACGCCAACGTCTATGGCATCGACATGCCGACCGCCTCCGAGCTGGTCGCCAGCAACAAGACCGAAGAGGAAGTCGCCAAGTCCATCGGCGCCGACAAGCTGATCTATCAGGACCTCGACGACCTGGTACGCGCATGCTTGCACCACGACTCTCACATCGAGCAGTTCGATACTTCGTGCTTCTCGGGCGAGTACGTCACGGGCGACATCACGCCGGCGTATCTGCAGCGCCTGGAAGACGAGCGTTCGGATCAGGCCAAGGCAAAGCGTCGTGCGTCGCCTTCGCTGAAAGCCATCCGCGCAGTGTGATCGACTGGCCGGCAATGTGAGCTGACATCATGGCTCTGCCTGCCGGCCCGGCCTCCCGACCGCTCGCAGCGGCGTCCGCTACGCTGGCGCCGCGTCTCATGATCGTCACCGATCACATCGAGCTGGCGCGCGCGCTCGAGCACCACATTTCCATCGTCTGGTCGGATGCCGAGTGCCGCATTCACGCGCCGCTCATTTCCGGGCGCTTGCACTCGGGGTTCACGGCCGTGGGTTATGACGCCGTATTGCTCGACGGCCGCAGCGAGCGTGGGCGAGGCGAGGAGTGGTTGGAGAACTTCCTCTATCGTCCCGGTTTTCCGCCCGTGATCTATCTCGCGCCAGGCGACGATCCTGCGCTCGCTGGGCGCGTTGTCGAACGAGGCGCTGTCGAATGTGTCGTGCGTGAGCGCATCGATCATCGACTATTGGCGAACTCACTCCGCGATGCCGTTCAGCGTCGTCGCCAGGAGCTGGCGTTGAGGCGTACCAGCGCGCAGGCTCAGCAGCTGTCGCGCTTCGGGCCGGTGAGCATTCTCGGCCATCGTTTCATTCGCGAGCTCGCCATCGGCGGCACGTCGATGGTTTATCTCGCCGAGAGCGAGCGTGCCGGCGAGCTGGTCGTGTTGAAGGTGCTGCGCGATGCGCCGGAAACGGGCGATCAGCACATGCAGTTCTCGCGTTTCCTGCAGGAATACGAGCTGATCTCGAAGATCCGCCATCCCAACGTGGTGCGCATCTACGACCTGGGCATTTCCGACGATCACGCCTACATCGCCATGGAATATTTCCAACGCGGCGATTTGCGTGGGCACATCGCGAAAGGCATCGAGCCGCGGCAGGCGCTGCAGTATCTGTCGGAAATGGCGGCGGCGTTGCAGGTGGTGCACGAGGTCGGTGTGCTGCACCGGGATCTGAAGCCGGGCAACATCATGGAGCGCGCCGACGGCTCGCTCGCCATCATCGACTTCGGGCTCGCCAAACACACCGAGGTCAATGTGGAGATGACGGGCACGGGCGAAATCTTCGGCACGCCGTACTACATGAGCCCGGAGCAGGGCCACGGCCAGTCGCTGGACGAGCGCAGCGACCTGTATAGTCTGGGCGTGATTTTCTACGAGATGCTGACGGGCAAGAAACCGTTCCTCGCGCCGACGCCGATGGGTGTGATCTATCTCCACGGCAATGCGCCGCGCCCCGAACTGAGCGGGGAGCTTGGTATTTATCAGCCGCTGCTGAGCAAGCTGCTGGCCACCGAGCCGGCGGAGCGGTTTGCGTCTGCGCGCGAGTTGTTGGCTGAGATACAGCAGCTCGAGGCTGCGCACGCATGAACGCCGCGACCAGAGATAACAAGATTGTGGCTGCGCGTAACGGTGGCGAAGAAGCGTTGCGTGCAGCCGATAGTGCGGCTCACGATGAGACCGGCGTATCTGGCGCGCCGACGCGCTTTGCTGGCGTCCTGCTGGCTGCGACTCCGGCTCGTTGGTTCGAGGTTGCGTGCGAGCGCTGGCGCGAGCTGCTGGTCGATCATGCCAATTGTGAGAAGAAGGCTGCGTCCACCGCGCTGAGCTTGATCTTCTCCTATCCCGAAGACATGGCGCTGACAGACAAGCTGTCTCGCTTGGCCCGCGAAGAGCTGCGCCACTTCGAGCAGGTGCAGAAGCTGATGCAAGAGCTGAATGTTCCGTTCGCACGCATGCAGCCGTCACGTTACGCAGAAGGTTTGCGATCGGCCATCAGTCGCGCCGAGCCGGCGAGGTTGCTGGATTTGTTGTTGTGTGGTGCGCTCATCGAAGCCCGCTCCTGCGAGCGCTTCGAAGGACTGGGGCCGATGTTGTCCGAGCCGCTGCGTGGCTTCTATACAGGTCTCGCTGTTTCAGAGGCGAGGCATCAAAGTTTGTATCTGCGCCTCGCAGAACAACGAGCCAACGACATCGACTGGCGCGCTCGCCTGCAGCAACTGGCAACTATTGAAGCTGAGCTCGCAACATCGCCGGACCCGCAGTTCCGCTTCCACTCCGGCCTGCCCGCAACCTGAGTAAAGCAAGCGCTGCAAACGGACAAGAAGTTCAGCAAGGGAAGAAGAGCCCGCATCTACACCGACCTTGCGGCGGCGCTCCCGCGACGCAGCCCACCGAACCTCTGATATTCCTACTCCGGATCGGACCAGCGACGCAGGCAAAGAACAAACTGCTGTATCCGAAGCGCGCCGACGTCAGCGTCCCAATCCCGCCAGCTCGAACCCCTGCTCATTCCACCTGAGCACGCTCCCTTGCTCATACCAATCGCCCAGCACAATGCGCTTGGCGACATGGCCGCCGACCGTAACATCGTGAATCGCCGGCCGGTGCGTGTGCCCGTGCACGATCACATCCGCACGTTCCTGCTCGAACGTGCGACACACCGCCCCTTGATTCACGTCCATGATCTGCGGCTGCGTCCGATCCATCGACTCGATGTGCTTCTTGCTGCCCGCCCGCATCTTCGCCGCCAGCTTCTGCCTCTGCCCCAGCGACAAACATCGCAAGACAAACTGCACGAGCGGATTTCGAACGATCCGCCGCAGCCGCTGATAGTCCGGATCGTCGATACACAGCGTATCGCCGTGCATGAGCAGGACGCGCTTGCCGTACAGCTCGATCATCGTGCCATCCGGTAGCAGCTTCACGCCGGTTTCCCTGGCGAAGCGGCGCCCGATCAGAAAATCACGATTGCCGTGGATGAAATAGACCGGCACCCCGCTGCTAGTCAGTGACTTCAGCGCGGCAACGACGCGTTGTTTATCCGGGTCCGGATCGTCATCGCCAATCCAGGCCTCGAACAGATCGCCCAGGATGTACAGCCCAGCCGCGCGCCGGGCCTCGTGTTCGAGGAAGCAAAGGAATTGCGCCGTGATGTCGGGCCGCTCGCCATCCAGGTGCAGATCGGAAATGAACAGCGTCGGCGCGCCAGCGCTCATTGCAACACTTCGACTCGCTTGATCATGATCGGCTGCAGCGGCGCGTCGCGATCGAACGGTCCGAGAGTGCCAGTCGCCACGGCGCCAATGTCATCGACCACGTTCATGCCGTCGACGACGTGCCCGAACACGGTGTAACCCCAGCGGCTGGGCTGCGGATCGAGCGCCGCGTTATCGGCCAGGTTCACATAGAACTGAGCCGTGCCGCTGTGAGGTTCGCCCGTGCGCGCGAGGCCGACTGTGCCGCGACGGTTCGACAGGCCGTTGCCGGACTCGTTGGGCGTGCCGGGGCGAGTGGGCTTTTCGACATATTTGGCGTCGTAACCGCCACCCTGGACCACGAAATTACCGATCACCCGATGGAACACCGTGTCGGTGTAGTGGCCGGCTTTCACGTATTCGAGGAACGAGGCCACCGTCAGCGGCGCGCGCTGCGGATCCAACTCGATGACGAAGTTGCCCAGGGACGTCTCGACCCGGACGCGCGGCGCAGATTGGGCCAGAGCCAGCGAGGAGAAACCGAACAGCAGGGCCGCCGACAGGGCGAGGAGGCGAGCAAATCCAGGAATGCGCATAGTGACCGCCGTAGGGATAAGGCCGGCGATCTTATCAAAACCCGGTCTTACAGCACTGACCGCGGCGGCCGTATAGAATGCGCGGCTACATGGACGCAAGTCCTTAAATGTCCTCGGATTCGATGGCTTCAGATACCCCTGATCCGCTCGTCACGCGCTTCGCCCCCAGTCCTACTGGGTACCTGCACTTAGGCAATGCACGCACCGCGCTGCTGAGTTATCTCGCGGCCCGCAAGGCCGGCGGGCGCTTCATCCTGCGCGTCGAGGATACCGACGAGGCGCGCTCCAGCGAAGAATTCATGGTCGCGCTGTTTGCCGACCTGAAATGGCTGGGCATGGACTGGGACGAAGGACCGGACATTGGCGGCCCGCACGCGAGCTACCGCCAGCAGCAGCGCCGCTCCATATATGACGAGTATCTGTCGCGGCTGGACGCGGCGGGGCTGACGTATCCGTGTTTCTGCACGCCCGCCGAGCTGAGTATTTCTCGCAAGCGCCAGCTCGGTGCCGGTCAGCCGCCGCGTTATGCGGGCACCTGCCGGAACCTCACGACCGAGGAGCGCAGCGAACGTTTGGCTCGAGGCTTGCCCGCAGCGCTGCGCTTTCGCGTGCCGGAGGGGCAGGTGGTGTCGTTCGTGGATGTGGTCCACGGCGAGCAGCGTTTCAACAGCGACGACATCGGCGACTTCATCATTCGCCGCACCGACGGCAGCACCGCGTTCTTTTTCTCGAATGCGGTGGACGATGCGTTGATGGGCGTGACACTGGTGCTGCGTGGCGACGATCACATGACCAACACACCGCGTCAGATCCTGATTCTGCAGGCGCTGAACCTGCGAATTCCTCAGTACGCGCACGTCGCACTCTTGCTCGGCATGGATGGCGCGCCGCTGTCCAAGCGTCATGGCGACACGAGCTTGCGAGACCTGCGCGAGCACGGGTATTTGCCGGGCGCGCTGCGCAATCATCTGGTGCGACTGGGGCATTCCTGCGTGAGCGATGGCTGGCTGGACGATGCCGCACTGATCGCGGACTTCGACCTGAACCGCCTGGGCCGCGCCGCCGCCAAGTTCGACGAGGCGCAGCTGCGCCACTGGCAGAAAGAAACGGTCGCGCACCTGTCGACGGAAGAATTCGTGAACTGGATTGCAGCCGAGTTGCCGCCGGGACTGGACCCGCAGCAGCAGGCGCAGTTCGTCAGCGTCGTGCGAGCGAACATCGAGCTGCCGTCGGACGCCCGGACCTGGGCGAAAGTCGTTTTCGGCAAGCTCGACGAATTCGAGCCCGCCGCTCATGCGGCGATCCGCGAAGCGGGCGAGGGCTTTTTCACCGAGGCGCTGAAGGTCATCGGCCACCCGGGCTCGGAATTCAAACAGGCCGTGAAAGCGCTGGGGCAGGCCGCCGGCAAGAAAGGCCCGGCGTTGTTCATGCCGTTACGCGCCGCGTTGACGGGCTTCACCCACGGGCCGGAACTGGCCCCCATGCTGTCATTGCTGCCGTTCGCCGAGGTGCAGGCGCGTCTCGAGCATGCCCGCCGGCTCGCGGTCTGACAGAATCAGGCTATGCAGATATTCAACTCACTGACCGGTCGCAAGGACGAGCTCCACACTCACCAGCCGAACGTCGTTCGCATGTATGTGTGCGGCGATACGGTTTATGACTTCTGCCACATCGGCCATGCGCGCTCCAAGGTCGCCTTCGACATCGTGCGCCGGTACCTCGAGTACCGCGGCTACCAGGTGGTCTTCGTTCGTAACATCACGGACATCGACGACAAGATCATCAAGCGGGCGGCGGAGAACGGTGAGTCGATTCAGTCGCTGACGGACCGCTTCACCAAATACATGCACGAGGACTACGACCGCCTCGGCATTCTGCGCCCGACGCACGAGCCGAAGGCTACGGAGCACATCGCGGGCATCATCGCGATGACGCAGCAGCTCATCGACAAGGGGTACGCGTACCTCGCAAGCAATGGTGACGTTCTGTATTCGGTGTCGAAATTTGCGCCGTATGGAAAGCTGTCGGGTCGTGACCTGGAGGATATGCGAGCGGGTGCGCGCGTGGCGGTCGACGAGGCGAAGCACGATCCGGCGGACTTCGTTTTATGGAAGCGCGCCAAGCCGGGCGAGCCGTTCTGGCCCTCGCCGTGGGGCGATGGCCGGCCGGGCTGGCACATCGAGTGCTCGGCAATGTCGCTCGATCTGCTCGGCTCGCACTTCGACATCCACGGCGGCGGCATGGACTTGAAGTTCCCGCACCACGAAAACGAGATCGCGCAGTCGTGCGCGGCGACGGGCGATACGTTTGCGACGTTCTGGATGCACAACGGCTTCGTGAACGTCGACGACGAGAAGATGTCGAAGTCGCTCAACAATTTCTTCCGCATTCGAGATGTGCTCGACTCGGGCAAGCTGCGCGATCCGGAAGTGCTGCGGTTCTTCCTCGTATCGAGCCAGTATCGGGGCCCGATCAATTATTCGCTGGTGCAGATCGAGCAGGCGGATGCGGCGCTGGGTCGGCTCTATACGGCGCTACGCGATGTGACGCCGGCTGCTGGCTTCGAGCCGAGCGAGGCGACGAGGCGCTTCGAAGCGGCAATGGATGACGACTTCAACACGCCCGACGCGATTGCCGCGTTACAAACATTGGCGACGGAGATCAACCGGGCGAAGAGCTCCGGCGACGCCGCTGTCGCGAGCTCGCTTGCCGCTGAGCTGAAGAAGTTGGCCGGCGTGCTTGGGCTGTTGCGGCTCGCGCCAGAAGAGTTTCTGCAGAAGGGCGTCGGTGCCTCGTCGCTCGGCGACGCTGACATCGAGCAACTCATCGCTGATCGCAAGGCTGCGCGCGCCGGACGGAACTTCAAAGAGGCGGATCGGATCAGGCAGCAATTGTCTGATGCGGGCATTGTTTTGGAAGACAAGCCGGACGGGACGACTACCTGGCGGCGCAGCTGAGAATCCGGCGGTCTTTGTCGGCGGGAAGTTGTAGCTCCACGTTGTTGCCGGAGGCGTCGGTGGTCCGCGTCGCCGGAAGGACCACCGACCCCTCGAGGCGGCGCGAACCGCCGACGCTCCGGCCGGCTCCGAGGACCACGACCCCACACCCCAAAAAACACCGCGAAAAATAGCCCTTGAACCCCATTTGAGCGCCCCTAAATAGCTCTCGCGCGGCCGCTGAGCTACTCGGGGCCGTGAAATGTTTTCCATTTCGCTCATTGAGGATATGGCTATGAGAACTGCATTCGATTTTTCCCCTCTGTTCCGTTCCACCGTCGGTTTCGACCGCATTTTCGATCTGCTCGACAACGCTCAGCGCGTTTCTACGATCGATAACTGGCCTCCGTATGACATCGTCAAGACCGGTGAGGACCAGTACCGCGTCACGCTCGCCGTGGCCGGCTTCGGTGAGAGCGAGCTGAACGTCACCCAGGAGCGCAACCTGCTGCTGGTGAGCGGCGAGAAGGCTGCGAGCGAGGACACTCAGTATCTGCACCGTGGCATCGCCGGGCGTTCGTTCCAGCGTCGCTTCGAGCTCGCGGATCATGTTCGCGTCGCTGGCGCCAATCTCGCCAATGGTTTGCTGACCATCGACCTGAAGCGTGAGATCCCCGAGGCGATGAAGCCGCGTCGGATCGACATCAAGGGCGATCTCAGCTTGCCGAAGGCCGATGCGCCGAAGATCGAGTCGGGCGTCAAAGCCGCCTAACTGAGGTCTTCAGCTAGCTGTAAAGCCGGAACGCCGGGGCGGTGCTGCCGCCTCGGCGCTCTCCTTTTGTCTTCGGTCAGGCAATCGTCGAACGCCGCGCTCATATAGTGGTAGCTCTTCACGATCGCCGATCTGACGTTCGCGATGTCGCGTGCTTGCGGCTGGTGGCCGAGCAGGGTGGCGATGATCTCGAGCGCTTCCCACGGATGAGTGTCGTCGTAGTGCGCGTGAACGCGCAGCCATTTCATCGCCTGCTTGCGCACGTCGTCCGGAAACCCATTTTCGTACGCTGACGAGCCGCACACGAATGCGGCCCACTCGCCCGTCGCGCCTTCGATCGCATAGTTCGTCGCCGCCATCGCAATGGCCAGCGGGTCGCGCTCGCAGGTGTGCCAGCACCAGTGGCTGAGCGCATCGGCTGAATCGGAACGCCAGCCCGAGAGCAGGTTGTCGCGCGTCAGGCCGTGGCCCTGCGACCAGTCGATCCAGTATTCGACGTGATTCTGCTCCACGCGAATATTTCGGATCAGATATTTCCTCGCCATCGCATGTCCCGCGCCGAGGCCGTACTGCACCTTGAGCAGATTCATCGCCATGTACTGCGGGAACTGCTCGATGACCGGCCAGAAACTGGCGAGGAAGCATCGCATCGCCGTCGCCGGCAACACGCCGGCGTGCATCTGCTGAAAGATCTCGTGAGCGATCACGGTGTGTCGCGCGTCATCGCATTCCGAAACGATTTCCTGCAGCCACTGCGGGTAGCTGGTCAGCGCCAGCAACGGGCCGGTTCTCACAAACAGACTTTCCATGTCGACACGCTCCCTGATGTCATTGTCCCTGACCGGAGCATGAGTGCCGCTCGACCACCCGTGCTTGCGGCGACAGCGCGCATGCGCGTCAATAGTTCATGTTGCACGTTGATTTGCCTTGCAGTTGCATTGCTAAAAGCAATGCGCACTACAGCGGTGACAGAGTTGCGATGTTGTATGTGCGTGAATGCCGCACGGCCGCCCGGCGGCGCGGAACTTGCCGAAAACAGGCACGTTCCTGAGCTATGTCATCGGCCCCCACGCATCAGTCGCTCTGGATGAACGTCACGCTGCCGGAATTTCCGGCGCTACAGCGGGACATCGATGTCGACGTGCTGATCGTCGGGGCGGGCGTCACAGGTATCACGACGGCCTATCTCCTGGGCCAGGAAGGCGTTCGCGTCGCGTTGATCGAGCGCGAAAAAGTCGCCAGTGCGGACTCGGCGCGCACGACTGCACATCTCACCTACGTAACTGACGAACGTCTGCATCACCTGGCAGGTAAATTTGGGGTGGAAGCGGCGCGTAAGTTCTGGGAAGGCGGTATCGTCGCGATCGATGCCATCGAGCGCATCACCGAGGAGATCGGCAGTGACGCCGAGTTCGTGCGCGTGCCGGGATATTTGCACGCTCGCATCGGTCAGCCATTGGATCCCAAGGATGTCGAGGGGCTGCGCAAGGACGCCGAGCTGGCGCAGTCATTCGGCATCGACGCCACTTTTGCCGACCGCACCGCTTACAGCAACATGCCTGGCGTGCGCTTTGCGCAGCAGGCGAAGTTTCATCCGCGTCGGTATCTCGCAGGCCTGTTGACTGTGATCCAGCAGCAAGGCGGCCTGGTGTTCGAGAACACCGCGTTCGAGTCGGTGGATGACGGCGACCCGATGACGGCGCACGCGAACGGACACAAGATCCGTTGCAAGTATCTGGTCATCGCCACTCACAATCCCCGGATGGGCAAGAAGGGTGCGGTGACCGCGACCCTGTTTCAAACCAAGCTCGCGCTCTATACGAGTTATGTGCTCGGTGCTCGCGTGCCAGACGGTGCGGTGCCCGAGGGCGTGTATTGGGATACCGGCGATCCGTATGAGTACCTGCGCATCGAGCAGCGCGACGATCATCAGTACGCAATCTTCGGCGGCCAGGACGTCAAGACCGGGCAGGAAGACGATCCCGAGCGTGTGTTCGACCGATTGACCGCGCGCTTGCGTGAGGTGCTGCCGCAGGCGCAGGTCGAGCGGCGCTGGCTGGGTCAAGTCGTCGAAACAGATGATGGCATGCCTTTCATCGGCGAGAACGAGGAACGGGAGTTCGTTGCGACCGGCTTCAGTGGCAACGGTTGGACGCTCGGCACGCTGAGCGCGCTAATGGCGCGGGATCGATTCCTCGGCCGCGACAACCCGTGGCGCAGCCTGCTCGCCGTCGGACGCTCGCCATTCCATGGCGGCGCATGGCGGTACGTGCAAGAGAATGCCGACTTCCCCTATTATTTCGTGCGTGACCGGTTGCGACGGCCCGAGCTCGATTCGCCCGACCAGGTGGGCAGGGGCGAAGGCCGGATCGTCAGCTATCAAAGCAAGAAAGTCGCCGCGTATCGCGACGACTCGGGCCAGTTGACGTTGTTGGCGCCTCAATGCACGCACCTGAAATGTCTGGTCAAATGGAACAGTGCAGACCGCACTTGGGATTGTCCTTGCCATGGCTCGCGCTTCCGCCCGACCGGCGAAGTGCTGGGCGGGCCGGCAGAACAGCCCTTGAAGCGGTTGCATGAGTAGAGCGAAGGACGAATACGACGTCATCGTCGTAGGAGCGGGTGCAGCGGGCCTGGCAGCGGCTGCGCATCTCAGTCGCAACGGCAAATCCGTTTGCGTTCTCGAAGCGCGCGATCGCATCGGCGGTCGCATTCTCACCGTGCGTCCGCGCGGCGCGGCGATTCCGCTGGAGCTCGGCGCCGAATTCATCCATGGAGAATCGCCGGCAATCTTCGAGCAGTTGCGCTTGGCCGGTGACGTCGCGGTCGACACCGTGCAGACGCGCTATCGCGTGCCGCAGCCCGGTCGGATGAAACGCAGCGAAGATTTATTCGAAACCATGAAGCAGCGGCTGGAGCGCATTCCCAAGCCGCGCGTCGATCTGCCGTTCGCCGAGTTCCTGGAGAAACATCGACGGCAGTTGTCGCCGACGGTCCGGGCGTTTGCCACCATGCTGGTGGAAGGGTTCGACGCTGCCGACTCGACCCGGGCGAGCGCCATCGAAATATTGAAGGAATGGGCCGGCGGAAGTGCAGCGGATGCGCCGACGTTCCGGCCGCAGCGAGGCTATGGCGCGTTGATGGATTCGCTGGCCGGTAGTCTCGATCCTGCGAAGACGTGTGTGCAGTTGGAATGTGCGGTCCATGAGGTGCGCTGGCGACGTGGCGAGGTCAACGTTTCGTACAGTCGGCATGGAGAGCCCGGCGCTGTCCGCGCGGCTCGAGCGATCATCACGTTGCCGCTATCGGTGTTGCAGCTGCCGGCAATGACGCCCGGAAGTGTTCTGTTTACCCCCACGTTGCCGCGGCGGCAGGTGCCGCTGTCGCGGTTGTTGATGGGGCCGGTGGTGAAGTTGGTGCTGTGTTTCTCCAGACCGTTCTGGTCGGAGATCGACGAAGGCCGGCATCGTGATGTCGCGTTCTTCCATGCGCAGGGCGCACCGTTCCCGACGTTCTGGACGACGCTGCCGGTGCGAGCGCCGGTAATCACGGCGTGGAGTGGTGGGCCGAAAGCAGCGCAGCTCCTTTCGCGAAGTACGGACGAAGTTCTGCGGGCGGCGTTGTCGAGTGTGACGGAGATATTCGGCAAGCGGCGCGATTATCGGAAGATGCTCGAAGCGGTCTATTGGCACGATTGGCAGAGCGATCCGTATTCGAGCGGTGCTTACAGTTACTCAGGCGTCGGCGGCGGCCCGGCTAAAAAGCAGTTGGCGAAATCGGTGGAGCAAACCTTGTTTTTCGCGGGCGAGGCGCTGGATGTAGAGGAGTCCTCGAGCGTGGGCGGCGCACTAAGCACCGGACAGAGAGCGGCGAAGGAGCTACTGAACGGCTCATAGCGCAGCTCAAAATAAGCTGCTGCTGCGTTATTCGTTGTCCTCAGATTCGTCCTCTTCTTCTTGCTTCTCATCCTCACTGAACCGATTGGTAAACCGGGCGTTTCCCAGCCCGGTGCCGATCGTGAGCGCGCCCCAGTGCTCGTACTCGCGCATCATCGGCACCTCGCTGAGTCCCTGCACGACCGCGTCGTTGTGCATCACGATGACGGTTTCGTGATCGCCGATCTTGGGAATGGCGGCGCACAGTTTCTCCGGCAGGTTGAAACTCTTGTGCTCCCAATCGCCCGGCAAGTTCTGGCCGCCGCGCTCGATCGAGCCATCCGCGTCAATCACGCCCGGGCAGCCGATGCCGATGAACGGCGCCAGATTCGCCCCTTCTTTCTCGGCCCGCTTGATCAGCCCGATCAACATATCGATCAGGCGCTGGACGGCGTCTTCGCGCTCCGGCTCGTCGTCGCGGTGACGCCAGAGCTCGAAGTGCTTGACCGCGGCCTGTGAAAGGTCCGCGCTCTTCCTGCGTCGAAGCTCGACGATTCCGGCGCGGATATTCGTGCCGCCGATATCGACGGCGAGGATGCTGTCATGCCCCGTCAGGATCCATGACGGCACCAGCTGGATGCAGCCGATCAATCCCGCATGGTCGGAGTGATTGCGAATCGGCTTGATGTCCAGATCGATGCCGTCGGCCTTGAGCAGCACCGAGGTGCGACCGATCGCCAGCTCGCCGATGCGACTGGTGCGGAAGCCGCCGCCGATCACCAGGGCTTCGGTGTCTTTCCAGTCCTTCAGTTTCAGGAAGCGCCGGATGACCTGAGCGAATTCCTGCGCGAATTCCTCGATCGCGCCGTGAATCACGCCGGCGGCTTCGGCGTCGCCCTCGACCAGTAGTTTGTCGAGTTGTTTCTTACCGATTTGTTCGCTAGGCGCGTCGCCCAGCGGATCGTCCCCAGCGCGGCTGACTCGATCGCGCCAATCGTCCAGGATGGCCTGGAAGGCGCGGCGACTGGCGCGATCGCCGAGGAAACCCTCGGGGCTGCGCATCTCCGCGTTGTAAGCATCTACGGTCACCAGGCTCAACACCTTGCCGCCATGGGCAAGCAGCGGCGTTGGCGTCTCGTCGGTCTTCTTCGCGGTCTTCTTGGCCATCCAGTAATGCTCGAATCCAGCTCGTGTAAAGCAAACACGCGGCGCGGCATTACGTTCCCGCGAGAATGGTTGTTGCTGACTTCTACACGCCGATGCGCGCCCCTTGATCGGGCAGGTTGCTGAGTTTGGTGGCCAGCTCGAAACGCAAGCCCTCCGGCGCGTAGCACAGGCTGACTTTGCCGCCAAAGTCATCGGCCAGCACTTGTTCGATCAGCCGCGAGCCGAAGCCGCGGCGCTCAGGAGGCGCAACTCGAGGTCCGCCCGATTCGGTCCAGCGCAGCCGCAAACATTGGTCGCCGTTGATCGGCTCGAGCCGCCAGCGCACCGTGACTTCGCCGCCGGCCATGGACAACGCGCCATACTTCATCGAGTTGGTGGCGAGCTCGTGTATCGCCATGCTCAGCGAGAGCGCCTGGCGCGCCGACAGATTCACCGGCGGCCCCTGTGCGCATATTTCACCCGGCGCGGTGCTGTGTGGAAGCAGCGCGCCTTCTATGATCGCCGCCATCGGCGCGCTGATCCAGCTCGACTGCGTCAGTACGATGTGAGCCTGACCGAGCGCTTTGAGGCGGCGAGCGAAGGTGACGCGCGCTTCATCGAGCGAGGTTGCTGCACGGAACGTTTGATCGAAGATGGAGTTGACGATGGCGAGCGTGTTCTGGATGCGATGGGCCAGTTCCGCGTTGATCAATCTCGCCTGTTGTTGCGCTTGCACCTTCGACGTCGTTTCGATCACCGTGTCCAGCATGCCGGCGATGCGACCATCGTCGTCGCGGATCGGGCTGTAGCAGAACGTGAAGTATGCCTGCTCCAGACGGCCGCCGCGGTGGATGACGAGCGGATAATCCTCGATGAACGTAGGCTCGCCTCCATATGCGCGCTCCACGAGGGGCTCGATCATGTGCCACGCTTCCGCCCACACCACCTCGAAGGGTTGCCCGATCGCAGGCGGCTTGTTGCCGAGGATCGGCAAAAAAGCATCGTTGTGAATCGTGATGTGTTGTGGACCCCACAACAGACACTGCGGGAACGCGGAATCGAGAATGGCGCCGACCACGGTGCGCAGGGAGTGCGACCAGCCATCGATCGGTCCGAGCGGAGTGCGGGCCCAGTCCAAGCGTCGAACGGCCTGCCCGCAGGCGCTGTGGCCAAGGAATAGATGCAGGGCGTCCGTCATCGTCATGCGCACCGTCCTGAAGATGCGGAGCGGGGCTGTCGTTGGAATAGAGCGACGCTCTAGCGCGTTCAATTCGTGGTGTGGGCAATTGTTCCCGGATTGCCGCGCAACCGTCACGAAACCGTCAAACGCCTGACTTACTCTGGCGCGCCCGCAACGTGGGTGTAGTGGCAATTGGGGTTCGTGGCGAAGCGATGTTTTCCGAGAAGCCTGGCGTAGCGAAGGACCGGGCCGTGTGGAGCCGCCTGTTGCGGCAGATCGCCACGTTGTCCGGCCGGCCGCAGGATGCGAGCGATTACTTGAACGATGCCTATGTTCGCATGTCCGAGCACGGCGGCTCGTCCATCCGCAACTTCGAAGCGTTCGTGGTGCGCATCGCCGTCAATCTGGCGCGCGACGACCATCGCCGCCAGCGTCGCCGCAACGTCAGCGGCGACGAGGACTTGAACGCGATCGCCGATGCAGGTCCCACGCCCGAGGAAATGCTCGATGTGCGGCAACGTCTCAGCGCCGTGCAAGCCACGCTGTCCCGCCTGCATCCACGCACGCGGCAGATTCTGCTGATGCATCGGCTGGATGGATTGCGTTACCGCGAGATCGCCGAACGCTTGGGCATAAGCGAAAGCGCCGTTGAGAAGCACGTAGCGAAGGCCGCGCTGGGGTTGCTGCGCGCGAGCAAGGCATTCTGATGGTGGTGAGAAACATCATCGAACGCGTCGCACTAGCCTGGCTCGAACGGGAGGCCGCTCGCTGGCTGGCCCGGTTGCACGCCGACGATTGCGATGAGCGCGAACGTGTGCGGTTCAGACAGTGGCTGCGAGTCGATCCGAAACATGCGACGGTGTTCGAAGAACTGACAGCAGTGTGGGAGTTGGTCGGCGCGCGTGTTCCGGTCCACGCGCCTCGGCCGATGCAAGTTACACGCAGACGCTTGCTTCTCGGTGGTGGCGCAACGCTGACCGCAGTTGCTGGCGGATTCTTTGCGCAAAGCGCCGGTGCTGAGGTTTATCGAACCGACGTCGGCGAGCTTCGCTCGCTCGTGCTCGCCGACCGGTCGAAAGTCTTGCTGGATGCGGACTCGGAACTGCGTGTGCGCAATCGAGACACCGGATGTGAAGCAACGCTCGAACGCGGCCGTGCCCACTTCGATCTTCAAGCTCGGACGACAGGTTCGCTCGTGGTGCGCGCCGGCAACTGCCATCTGAGCATCGAGCGTGGGACCTTCGAGATCGAAACGGGCGAGGGCAGCGCCGCTCGCATCCTGATGCTGTCGGGCGCCGGCGCCGTGCGCCAGAGCGAAAGTCAGATCAAGACCTTGGCAACCGGGCATCTGTTCGACGAGACATCGACCAGCGTAGCGCCGATGCCAGCAACGGAAGTGGAGCGCCTGACAGCGTGGCAGGATGGGCGAGCGATCTTCAACAACGACAGTCTGGCCGCGGCCGTTCAGATCATGAACCGTTACGACCGTCAGCGGCTCACCCTTGAAGATGCGGGCACGGTCGACTTGCGAATCAGCGGCACGTTCCGTGTCGGCGACAACGCGGCGTTCGCCGAAGCATTGAAAGCGATGCTGCCTCTGGAGGTCGAAGCGAGCGACGAGATCCTGCATCTGACCCCCCGCGGGTCGGCGTCATAAAACATTCATGAAACTCCTCTGAGGAATTCGCACGCGGCGTCGTCGAGTGCGTGACCGGCCAGCACGGCCAGCCAACTTCGGAACATCATGCAGCTGTCTCTTTATCGCTCCGGCCTGCCCGCGCTCGTCGCGGCCATTGCCATCGGTCTTTCGGCTCCCTCTCAGGCGCAGACGGAAGCGATCAGCATCTCGACGTCGATTCAGGCACTCGACTCGGCGCTGAACGCCATCGCTCAGCAGAGCGGCGTAGACATTCTGTTCAGCCCGACAGACGTGGCTGGGCAGCAGGCGCCGGCGCTGAACGGCGAGATGAGCGCCTTGCAAGCAGTGCAGATGCTCATTGCCGGCACGCCGTTGGAAGTCGTAACGACGTCTTCTCGCGCTTTGATTGTGCGTCGGAAGGAGATGCTGCGAGTGGCGCTTGCGGCGGATGCCGCGGCGGCTACGTCGTCCGCGGCGAGCGAGGTGGAGGAGGTCGTTGTCACTGGCACAGCCCTGCAAAATCAGGAAGCCGTCGCGAATCGGCGCAACTCGCTGACCATCGTCGACACGCTGACTCAGGACGACACCGGCGACCTGGCCGACAAGTCGCTTGCAGATGCGCTCAGTCGCGTGTCCGGCGTGAGCACGATGCAGGTGTTGTACGGTGAGCAGGAAAGCCAATACGTCGCCGTGCGCGGCATCACGCCCGATCTGAACTACGTGTCGGTGGACGGTATCGGCATGATCTCGGTGGCCAACCAAGGCTCCGGCCAGCGCCGTATCGACCTGGCGCTCATTCCGAGCCAGGCGGCGCGCACTACTGAAGTATTCAAGACGTTCACCGCCGATCTGGATTCGGGCGCCATCGGCGGCATCATCAACATCGTGCCTTACAGTGCGTTCGACGGTGACGACAAGTTCTACGTCGACACGTTCGCCAGCTACAGCACTTACGACAAAGTTCCCGGTGGCAATAGCCCCGGCGGCTACGACGATACGCCGTGGGGCGGCGGCATCAAGCAGCTGTGGTCGAGGCGGCTCGGTTCGAACGATCAGTTCGGCGTCGTCATCAGCAGCGTGTACCAGCAGCGCACCTATGACGAAACCAAGCGCAATCCGAACGGCCGCACGTATTACACGGCCATGGGCGCCGCCACGACGCCAATCAGCCCTGACTACAACGGCTACGACGCCGCGCCACAGGCGTTCGTCAGCTATGACTTCACCAGTTTCGTGGAGAACTACGGCGGCTCGGCGCTGCTCGAGTTCTCGCCGTCCTCGTCGTGGTACAGCTCGCTGATGCTGTATGACTATCGGCAGAAGGAAGATCAGACGACGAACGGCCCGACGCTGCGCGCCTTTACCGGATTGAGCGACCAGACGCAGCACACCGGCACGCTGCGTATTCCAGATGCGCGCGCCATATTCTGGTACGACCGCTTCGAGACGGAGAGCCGCGGCATCATCTTCAAATCCCGCTACGAGTTCCAGAACGAGTCGCGGCTGGAGTTCCGGACGGGCTATAACGACAACACCTTCGACAATCCGGAAAACCTGGTCAGCTACCAATACAAGCCCACGAATTCTTTCGTGAGCTACGATACCTCCGGCGATTCGGTGTCGTTTACGCTGTCCGATCCGCAGGCTTTGATGGTGCCGGGCAACTATTCGTTGTATCAGGCGACCGACATCACCACGAGCGCCAAGGGCGAGTCGGCCGAAGCGCGTCTCGATTACTCGTTGAACTTCGACCCGGATAGTCTCGGCTGGGGCTTGAAGGCTGGTCTCGGTCTGCGTGACTTCAACATGGAGCGAGACCTCACGAACATAACGTACAACGTCGACAAGTCTTCGCTCGCACTCGCGGCCTACGATCCGCACTACACACCGTGGATGTGGGGCTATCCGGTGCTGTGGGTCGACTATGATGCTTACAACGCTTACGTTCGACCGCATCAGACTGTCAACACCGCGACGTCGGCGTCGAGCTCGCTGAGCTCGGACTACTCATACGATGAGACGGTGACCTATGGTTATGTCTCGGGCACGTATGCGACCGAGAGCACGCGCGTGATCGCAGGCTTGCGCGCGGACTCGGCGGATTACCAAGCGGACGTGCCGGTGAGCCTGGGCGGCGTGTTCCAGAACGCCTTCCAACACTACTCGGGCGACTATGCCTATCTGTTGCCGTCCCTCAATGTGCTGCACGACCTGAGCGATCAGTGGCGCTTGAAGGCGGGCTACAGCCGCACGCTGGGTCGCCCAGCGCCGGAGGATATCGCGCAGGCGGAGACTCGCAACGACACATCGTTCACCATCGGCCGTGGCAACCCGACGCTCGCTCCACGCATCGCCGACAACATCGACCTGGCGCTCGAGTACTACACGGAAAACGGCAGCGGCATGGTCAGCCTCGGCGGCTTCATGAAGAAGATCAAGGACGACATCTATGAGTTGAAGGAGGAGCAGCTCATCGATGGATTCACGTACGTCGTCAGCACGCCGATGAATGCCAACGAGTCGAAGCTGCGCGGCCTGGAGTTCCAGTACATCGAAAACAGCCTGCCCGGCATGCCCGGTTTCCTTGCCGGCAAGCTGGGGGCGTCGATCAATGTGTCCCGCATGTGGGGCGAGATGGATTACATCGTGGACGGTGCGCCCTTGCATGTCGATCGTCTGCTGTTCCAGCGCGATTGGCTCGCCAACGGCGCGCTGTTCTATCAGCTGCCGCGCGGCGGCGAAGTGCGCGTCGCGTACAACTACGGCGATGAGTACTACGACGGCATTGGCGCCAGCCCCTGGCTGCATCGTGGCCCGCAAGAGCGGGGACAATTGGATTTCACGGTTCGTTATCGCGTGCTCGACGATTGGATCGTCAAGCTGAGCGCCGTGAACCTGCTCGACGACAATCTGAACCTGGGCTATGGCGAAGATCTCAGCATGCGTCGCGCCGAGATGAAGAAAGGCCTGACGTTCTACTTCAACATCATCTACAAGCCATGATCCATCGAACGATTGCACGCCGGGAGGTTCTCAAGCTCGCGGCTTCCAGCGGCCTGCTGCTGTCGGGGCTTGGTCAACGCGCCTGGGCCAGCAGTCCGTCGAGCGAATATCCCTTCTCGCTCGGTGTTGCATCTGGCGATCCCTGGCCCGACGGCTTCGTGTTGTGGACGCGGCTCGCGCCAGCGCCTCTCGAGCCACACGGTGGCATGCCCATGCGTGTCGTGTCCGTCGACTGGGAAGTCGCCGAGGACGAGCGCTTCACTCGGATCGTGAAATCCGGCGTCGCCGAAGCTCGGCCGGAGCTTGGGCATTCGGTGCATGTCGAGGCAAAAGGACTGAAGCCGGGCTGGCGCTACTGGTATCGCTTCCGCGCGAACGGCGAAATGAGCCCTATTGGCACGGCCCGGACCGCGACGCCTGCAGGAGTCGCAGTCGATCGCCTGCGTATCGGCGTGGCAGGCTGTCAACACTACGAAGAGGGCTTTTACACTGCATATCGACGGCTCGGCGAAGTGTCGGAGCTCGATGCAATCTTTCATTACGGCGATTACATCTATGAAGGCCGGCCGCGAGACTGCACCAGGCTGAAGAACTGCGTTCGTTCGCACGTGGGCGATGAGATCTATTCGCTCGATGACTATCGCCGACGCTACGCTCAATACAAGCTCGACCCCGATCTGCAGTTTGCGCACGCGGCCGCGCTGTTCCTCGTGTCTTACGACGACCACGAAGTCGACAACAACTGGTTTGGCGAATGCGATCAAGACGGCTCGCCCGCGGAGGTCTTCCAGCTGCGGCGTGCGGTGGCGATGCAGGCTTGGTACGAGCATATGCCCGTGCGTCAGGCTCAGTATCCGACCGGCGCTGGAATGAGAATGTATCGTCGCTTCGACTACGGCGATCTGTTGCGGGTGCAGGTGCTGGACACGCGGCAATACCGTCACGGCGGCTTGCCACAGACGAACAAGCCCCCGAAAGGCTGCAGGACGCAGACAGTCGGGCCGGTGACCATGCTGGGCTCGCAGCAGGAACAGTGGCTGGCCGCCGGACTGAGCTCGTCAGTGCGTTGGAACCTGCTGGCACAGCAGGTGATGGTCATGCCTTTCAACTATCCCGCGAGCCGTGACGCTGGACGCACCAATGTCGATTCGTGGAGCGGCTACCCGCAGGCTCGCGAACGTTTGGTCGCGCAGATCGTCGAACGCGATTTGAAGAACGTTGTGATCGCGACCGGCGATGTCCACAAGCATCACGCGGGTGTCGTGCCGGTGCGTGAAGGTGCGCTGGAGGGGCCGGCTGCCGCAACGGAGTTCGTGTGCACGTCGATCAGCTCGGGTGGTGACGGCGAGCCGCTGAGCAAAGGCTGGAAGGACACGCCGGCTGACAATCCTCATTGCCAGCTCCACGACGGACGCCGTGGCTATCAAGTCTTCGACATCGGCCGTGACTCGTGGCGAACCGATGTATGGACGATGGATAAGGTTTCGGAGCGGGGCGGCCACTCGACGATCTCGAGCAGTTTCCTCGTCGAGCACGGCCGTGTCGCGCTGAATCGCGCTTCGTAACTAGCCGCGGAAACGCGGCAGTCGGCGCTTCGACGATTGCACAGAAGCGGGTGCCCATGTTGATTCCATCGGCGCCCAGGCTCAGCGCCGCGACCAGGCCGCGCTCATCGCCGAACCCACCGGAAGCGATCAGGTGAAACCGCGCGAAGGCAGAAGCTGGTCGATGAGAGTGTTTGGCACTCGCCACGCGCGCAGCGTATTCACGTCGACTCGGGCACTGTCCTGAATCGTCGTCGGTGTGTGCGAGAAGCGCGGCGCCGGCGCAGGTTGAACGATTCCGGAATGGGTGGTGAAGGTGCCTCGCGCGACGTTATGCGGATGGTTGATGGCTTCGCTCATGGGCAGCACCGGCGCGAAGCACGCATCGCTGTTCGCCAGCAGCTCGCACCAGTGAGCCTGCGTCTGGGTTTGAAAAACGTTCTCGAAGCGCGCGCGCATGCCCGGCCAGCAAGCGGGATCCCAATGATTGGGATAATCGCTCACCGGAATTCCAAGTTTGTCGAGCAGTACCGTGAAGAACTGGATTTCCAGCGCTCCGACGCAGATCCATTTGTCGTCGGCGCAGCGATAGGTGTCGTAGAACGGCGCGCCGCCGTCGAGCAGATTCGCATGCCGCTGCTCGCGCCAATCGCCACTGGCTCGCATGGCGAACATCATGCTCATCAACGACGCGGCGCCGTCGGTCATTGCGCAATCGACAACTTGCCCGACGCCTGTGCTGCGCGCATTCAGCAGCGCTGCGAGAACGCCCATCGCGAGATACAGAGCGCCGCCACCGAAGTCACCGACGAGGTTCAGCGGGGGCGTCGGCTTCGCAGCGTCGCCGATCGAGTGCAATGCGCCGGACAGTGCGATGTAGTTGATGTCATGGCCCGCAGTGTGCGCGTTCGGCCCGTATTGTCCCCAGCCCGTCATGCGTCCATAAACCAGCTTGGGATTGTCTTTGAGCAGCGTGTCCGGTCCCAGGCCGAGCTTTTCCAGCACACCGGGGCGGAAGCCTTCGATCAGGACATCCGCGCTCTTGGCGAGTGCTCGGCACGTCTCGACCCCGACGCTTTGTTTCAGATCGACAGTGAGCGTGACGCGGCCGCGATCGAGAATCGCGTCGAAGGGTTGAGCCGGTGCACCGGGCCGCGAGATGCGGATGACTTGTGCGCCGAGATCGGAGAGCAACATGCCGCAGAAGGGCGCCGGGCCCAGGCCGGCGAACTCCAGCACACGCACGCCCTGCAGTGGGCCGTTCGTGGCTGTGCGCTTCGTCGGATCAGACGAATTCATCGGCTCGGTGGGGCTCATCGAACACCTGTGATTCAATGTCGAAAATTCTAGTCCAGAGCATGGCATTCCGTACACTGCGAGAGAATCGTCTCGCGACAGATGCTGTGCTTGCCGATTGAAACTCAGTTAGCAGTCAATGAGAGAAGCACTATGGGCGAAGCATATATCGTAGCGGCGGTGCGCACGGCCGGTGGCCGGCGCAATGGCAAGCTCTCCACCTGGCATCCCGCCGATATGGGCGGTGAAGTTCTCAACGCGCTGGTCGATCGCACTGGCATCGATCCGCGCGCTGTCGAGGACGTGATCGTGGGTTGTGTCAGTCAGGTGGGCGAACAGAGCTTTCACGTCGGTCGAAACGTCGTGCTGGCTTCCAAGCTGCCGGACAGCGTGCCCGCCGTTTCCATCGACCGTCAGTGCGGCTCTTCGCAGCAAGCGGTGCATTTCGCCGCGCAGGCTGTGATGTCCGGTACGCAAGACGTAGTGATTGCTGCGGGCGTTGAAAGCATGAGCCGCGTGCCGATGGGTTCGCCAGTTGCGTTGGCCGAGACAGCGGGCGTGGGCACGGGCCCTTGGAGTGAGCGCATTCGCAAGCGTTATGGCGTGCAGCAGTTCAGTCAGTTCACGGGGGCGCAGATGCTCGCCGAGAAATATGGCTTCAGTCGCGAGCAGCTGGATCAATATGCACTGAGCAGTCATCAGCGTGCCATCGCCGCGATTCGAGCCGACGCGTTCAAGGACGAGATCGTGCCGCTGAAAGTCGCGGACGGAAGCTTGCACACTGCGGACGAAGGCGTGCGCTTCGATGCGAGCATCGAGGCAATCAGCTCGGTGAAACTTCTGCAGGAAGGCGGGGTGTTGAGCGCGGCGAACTCGAGCCAGGTTTGCGACGGCGCGTCCGCGGTGCTCGTTTTCAACGAACGCGGCTTGAAGACTCATAACTTGAAGCCGCTCGCGCGAATTCACAATCTCACCGTCACCGCCGGCGATCCGGTGATCATGCTGGAAGAGCCGATTCCTGCGACCAAGCGCGCGTTGCAGCGAGCCGGCCTGCGCACCGGCGATATCGACTTGTTTGAAATCAACGAAGCGTTCGCTTCGGTGGTGTTGGCATGGTTGAAAGCCACCGGCGCGGATCCGGACCGGATGAATGTCAACGGCGGCGCAATCGCGCTGGGTCATCCGCTCGGGGCAACGGGCGCCAAGCTGATGGCGACGCTCGTCCACGCTCTGCGCAAGCGCGGCAAGCGCTACGGGCTGCAGGCCATGTGCGAGGGCGGTGGCATCGCGAACGTCACCATCGTCGAAGCGCTTTGAAGCGCGCTAGTGTCGCTCCAGGGGGGCGCTGCGCCCGGAAAAATTAGCCGACCTGCGCCAAGGTCGGCGGCAAAAAGCGCAAGTAACCTGCAGGGTCAGGCCTTGGCGCTGTCTGTGCAGAACACCGGTCGGCGCTTTTCCTGCATGGCATTGACCGCTTCGCGGTGGTCGGCGGAGCGCGCCGTGGTCGATTCGTATGTTGTCCCTGCATCCATAACTGCCAGCACTGCGCGTTTCAACTCGACGTTCATCAATACTTTGGTCCAGCGAATCGCCTGCATCGAGCCGTGTTTCAGCCGATTGCAATACGCTGTGACGGCGTCATCCAGCTGGCTGGGACATACGCAGTGATTGACCAGTCCGATTTGCTCAGCGTGCTTTGCAGCGAGCGGCTCACCTGTCAGCAAATATTCCTTGGCCCGCCCCAGCCCGATACGGTGAGTCCAGAGTACGGCGCCACCGTCTGCGGCCACTAAACCGACGCAGATATGCGGATCGCCGATTTTCGAACCGTCGATCGCATAGATCACATCGCACAAAAGTGCCAGCGTCGCGCCGAGGCCGATGGCATTACCATTCATTCGGCAAATCAGCGGCTTGTCCAGATCCAACATGGACAACACGATGCGTTTCGCGATGCGCGTCTCGTGGTCGAACAGCGCAGGGTCGGCGATATTGCGCGCAAGATCCTGTATATCACCGCCCGCGCAGAAGGCGCGACCAGCGCCGGTGAGCACGACAATGTCGGATTGCTCGTCGGCGCGCGCAAAGTCGAATGCGTCCGCCAGTTCGTCGTGCATCTCCAGATTGACCGCGTTGAGGAACGCGGGACGACTCAAAGTAATGGTCAGTACCCGATCCTTCCGTGTCAGTGCCAAAGTGCCGTAGCTGCGCACGTGTGCCCCCTGGTTTCGCCCGGATCGAAATGCCCGCGATCGCCCGTTACGTTATCACCGTGCGTGGCCAAGGTGTACAGGCCCGGGAATCGGCCGTATCCGGGCTGCCGCGCCCATTGGAGCTGGCGCTCTAAAGCGAGCGCGCGATGACCATGCGTTGGATGTCGGACGTGCCTTCGTAGATCTGGCACACGCGCACGTCGCGGTAGATCTTGGCCAGGCCGAACTCTTCGAGGTAGCCATAGCCGCCGAGCGTCTGGATGGCGCCGGAGCACACGGCTTCGGCGGTTTCGGAGGCAACGAGCTTGGCCATCGATGCTTCTTTCAAGCATGGAGCACCGGTGTCTTTGATGCTTGCAGCGTGCAGGACGAGCTGGCGAGCAGCTTCGAGCTTTGCCGCGAGATCGGCGAGCCGGAAGCCCACGGCCTGATGCTCGATGATCGCCTTGCCCATCGAGCGACGTTCTTTCGCATAGCCGATCGCGATGTCCAGCGCGGCCTGCGCCATGCCGATACATTGCGAAGAGATGCCGATGCGGCCCGCCTCCAGATTCGACAAGGCAATCCTATAGCCCTGGCCTTCGGCGCCGAGTCGCAGAGAGCTTTCGATGTGCAGATCGTCGAAGCGCAGGCTGCAGGTGTCCGAGGCGAGTTGCCCCAGTTTGTGCTCGACCTTGTCGACCACGTAACCCGGACGATCGGTCGGCACCAGGAACGCGGAGATGCCTTTCTTGCCCGCATCCGGATCGGTGACCGCGAACACCAGCGCCAGTCCGCCGATCTTTCCCGAGCTGATGAATTGTTTGCTGCCGTTGATCACATAGCCATCGGCAGTCCTGGTCGCGCGCGTGCGAAGAGCAGACGCGTCCGAGCCGGCATCCGCTTCGGTCAACGCGAAAGCGCCGATCATGCGGCCGCTGAGCAGCTCGGGCAGGAAGCGATTCTGCTGTTCGGAGTTGCCATCCTTCAGCAAGGCAGAAACGATCAGGCTGTTTTGAATCGACAGGATGGTGGATAACGCGCCATCGGCGGCGGCGATTTCCATCAGCGCGAGCGCATACGACACA
The DNA here is from genome assembly GCF_004138335.1 of Peristeroidobacter agariperforans. Classification (GTDB taxonomy): domain Bacteria; phylum Pseudomonadota; class Gammaproteobacteria; order Steroidobacterales; family Steroidobacteraceae; genus Steroidobacter; species Steroidobacter agariperforans. Next base: position 2,877,874 of record NZ_RYFW01000001.1, read on the forward strand.
TAGTCGGCGCCGGCGCCGCCTTTATCCTCGGGCGCGGTCATGCCCATCAAGCCCAGCTCGGCGAGCTCCTGGAACAACTCGGATGGATAAGCTCGGGCGGTTTCGTAGCTCAAGGCATTCGGGCGAATACGCTCCTGGGCGAACTCGCGGACGGAATCTGCAATGGCTTGCTGCGTGGCGGTGAGTAACATCGGCGGAATCTTCGGTCAACAGGACGACAGCGTCACCGGCAAGAATGGCGAGGGAACCGCCCGGGCGCAATTGGTAGCGGTGTGTGGCGAGCACCCGGCGAAAAAATGTCGTTTCCACTCAAGGTTGCGCATTCACATTGCAAGCCAAGCGGGTCGCCCCGCGGAGTGCATCAGCGCGCGAGGACTGCGCTCGCGCAATCTGCTCAGCGCAGGCCCGGCCGTAGAGCGTAGTTCGCTGCCGGCTGGGGCGTCCCAACTCTGTGCTGATTTGCTGCATTCGCCCGGGCTCGAGCTCCTGTCCGTGCTCACCGCCGGCAGCGCGGCTGATCGATTCGTTCATGAGTGTGCCGCCGAGGTCGTTGGCTCCCGCTTCGAGGCATCGCTGCGCCCACCTCGGCCCGAGTTTCACCCAAGATGCCTGCACATTGCGGACGAGCGGATGTAGCGCCAGGCGACTCACTGCGTGCATCAGCAAGGCTTCTCTGAGTGTCGGGCCCTTGCGGGCCCGACCGCGAAGGTACATGGGCGCTGCCATGTGCACGAACGGTAGCGGCACGAACTCGGTAAGCCCGCCAGTTCGCTGTTGCAATCGCCGCAACAGCAGCAGGTGTCTCGCCCAGTGCTCGTATCCTTCGATGTGTCCAAACATGATCGTCGCCGTGGTCGGCAGTCCTGCTCGATGGGCGTGAGCGACCACATCCAGCCATTCTTGTGTGTTGAGCTTGTCGGGCGCGAGGAAGCGGCGGATATCGTCATCCAGGATCTCGGCAGCTGTTCCTGGCAGGGACCCCAGGCCCGCACGCCTGAGTTCCGAAAGAAATTCTGGAATCGAGATGCCCAGGGTTCGCGCGCCGTGACTGACCTCCAGCGGCGAGAACGCATGAATGTGAATTTCCGGTTGCGCCTGTTTCGCCGCGCGGCAGATCTCGAGATAGGTGTGCCCGGTGAACGAAGGATGGATTCCCCCTTGCATGCACACTTCGGTGCCGCCGCGCTGCCAGGCTTCTTGCACGCGGCAGCTGATTTCATCGAGGTCGATCAGGTAGGCAGGACCACGAAGCTGCCGGTGCGTGCGCCCCTTGGAGAAGGCGCAGAACCGACACTTGTACATACAAATGTTCGTGTAGTTGATATTGCGAGCTACGACATACGTCACGGTGTTGCCGACCACATCGTGGCGCAGCTCGTCGGCCGCACGGCAGATGCCCACGAAGTCAGAGCCTCGGGCCGTGAACAACTCGGCAATCTCGCTTTCTTCGAGCTCATGGCCAAACCGGGCTCGCTGTACCAGATCAGCTATTCGTGATCGTGTGCCTGGTCCTGACGACGGCACGTCGCGTAGATCGTCTTCATGTAGGGCTGTGGCGGCGCCGGCACACCACCGCCCGACGCGTGCCCATCCTCCGCCATCGGACAGCCTCAACACCGCCGCATGCAGTTCGTCGGCGAGCCATTCATGTCGAGCTTGCACGTATCTCGGATAGATTGTAAGCCGTTCGACAAGCTCGCAGCCGGCACGAGCCGTGTGTGCAGCGAGTTGCTGCAGATGGGGCCAGGGCGCTTCAGGATTGACGTGATCCGGAGTGAGCGGCGATACACCGCCCCAGTCGTTGCAGCCTGCGGCGATGAGATCCGCGAGGTCGCCTCGGTACAAGTTGGGCGGCGCCTGGATCGACATTTGCGGGCCGAATATCCAGCGCGCCGCGGCTATGGTCCAGCACAATTCATTGCTGGAAGGCTCCGGCGCCTGTTGCATTTTCGTGCCCGGTTTGGAACGGAAGTTCTGGATGATGATTTCTTGTATGTGTCCATATCGGTCGGACAAGTCGCGCAGCGCGAGCAACGCATGGATGCGCTCACGCCGCGTTTCACCGATTCCGATGAGAATGCCACTAGTCATCGGAATACGAGCTTCGCCAGCTTGACTGAGCGTTGCCAATCTTTTCGACGGCTCTTTGTCGGGCGAGCCGAAGTGCGGGCCGCCACGCTGGCACAAGCGCTCCGAGGCGGACTCCAGCATGATGCCCATGGATGGGGCGACGTGTCTGAGCCGAGCTAGATCTGCCGCGGCCATCAGCCCTGGATTGAGATGAGGGAGCAGCCCGGTCTCGCGCAGGGCTCGCGCCGAGACGTGTTCGAGATAAGCAAGTGTGGATGGAAAGCCGAGCTCCGCCAGGGCTGCGCGCGCCTGCGCATAGCGCAGCTCCGGCCGATCGCCCAGCGTGAATAGCAGTTCCTTGCAACCGAGTGCCGCCCCGTCTCGGGCAATTCGCAGGACGTCGTCAGGACTGAGATAGGGCTTCGTCAGACGACTGGGAGTTTTGGCAAACGCACAGTAGTGGCACACGTCGCGACACAGTTGTGTCAGCGGCACGAAGACCTTCCGTGAATAGCTGACGCATGTTCCCCAGCCTTGCTTGCGAAGCTTGCTGGCGAGCGGTGCGAGTTCGCGCCAGTCCAAGTGCCCCAGCACCTCGTAGCATTGCTCCGAGCTTGGGCGAGCGTCGCATGACAGAAGATTCATCGCATCACCCGCGAGGTGCTGCGCCGCTGAAAGTGTCGCCGGCTGGCCCAGATGACATCGAGAGGCCCCAGGGCTGTGCTCCTGCGCGGCTTCGCAGATGCTCCAAGTCGTCGGCGCAATCCAGGTCGAGAGCAAGTCGCTCGATCTCTGCGACTCGCGTGGCAAGATTCGCGGCGCGGGCGGCGGCCAAATGCCGCCTGAAACTCGAAGAACCGAAGCAGGGCGCAATCGCTTGCGGCGGGGAGCAGAGCAAAGCGTTTGTGCCATCGCGATGACGATCCGGTACAACAACCACGTGCTCGCGACAAACCTGGCCGGTGAAAATCTCATCAACTGCGCTGGCGCAGACCAGGGGTAGATCGCCAGCCACGATCAATACGCGTTCGGGGTGCATCCCATTCAGGATTCGCAGGGCCGCTTCGATCGCTGGCGACATGCCTGCGTCCTCCTGCTGCACGACCGGTAGTGCATTCAACGACTCGGCGAAGGCGCGCACTTCGAGACTGGATGTGACTACGGCAACAGCATCGATATTCCGGCTTTCGCGCAAAGCGAGGATTACTCGTCGCGCCATTGCGAAGAACAGGCGCTGGCGCTGCTCGGCATCAAGCGTGCCGGCAAGGCGCGACTTGGCGCGCTCGCTTGACTTGAGAGGAACCAGCGCCCAGGTGGAGGGTTGCATATCTCCGAGTAAGGGCTTCTGAGGGTGAGTTGTTCCTCGACTTATTCGCGGCCGCGGCGCTGCCCAAGCAGGTGCATAGAGGGCGGTTTCCTGCGTCGTTTCGACTCTAGGGATTGGAAATCGGCGCGGGATTCGCTGCCGTCACGGATTGATCCGCCGGCGCGGCTGCTGACGTCGGAGCAGGAGCGACCTCCGCCGGCGGCGGAGCAGGCGGCTCTTCGGCAACCAAAGCAGCGACGTTGATGACGCTCGGATCGTCGCGAAGTTTCAGATACAGCCCGTCTTTGCTCGGACGCGGCACGGGCAGGGCGCGGCCGGGAAAGCCGACGGGTACGGCGACCGGCTCTTTGAACTCGGGCGTGCTGGCGATCGAATCGACCAGGAACAGATTGGCGCCGGTGAGCTTGCAGGACTGCGTCGTATCCGCGGGACATTCCAGTTCCTTCAGCACAGGCAGTCGCACCAACGTCACGAGCGGCTGCCAGTCGCCCGCGACACCTTTGTTCACGACCCGGAACTTCAATGGTCCGAACGCGGAGAACCCGAAGGCCTTGGTGGGATCGAACGTTGCGATCGCAACCTTGCTGTCGGCCAGCGTGAGGGTGCGGTTGGCGAAGCTCAGCGTGGTCGAGAGCGCTTCATCGGCGCTGGCGACTTCAATGTTTGCTTCACGGCTGAAGATGGCCGGCGACTTCGCGCGCACCGAGAAGATGAGCTGCGCGTCTTGCGGCAATTGGTTCTCGCTCGCGAGCTGGATGTTGCTCGTGTTGCCACCCGAGGCGACTTGCACACTCTTACCGACCAGTTCGACCCGCGGCCGTGGCGCGGCTACTGCGACGTTCACTGGGTAGCTGCGGCCATCGTGAAGGGTGACCTTTCCTTTCGCAGTCTCACCTTGCTGCAAGCTCGGCGCCGGCGCGTTCGATGCGTCAGTTCCTTCGGCAAGCTTCACTTCCAGCTGCAGCTGATCGCTCTGCGGATTGTCGATGGCAGTCGAAGGAACGAACTCGAGCCCCTTCAACGACAGGCTGGCCACGTCGCTGAGCCGGCTGCCTTTGAGCACGCCGTGCGATTCGCCTTCGTGCAGAGTGAAACTTTCGAAACGTCCGGCTTCGGGATAGGCGCGCAGCTCGACCGGATGCGGCTCGCTCGAGCCGAATTGTTTGACGAACAGCGTCAACGCGCCGGGCTGCGCCTGCTGCAAGGGTAGGGTGATCTCGACCTCGTTCGCCTTGACCGGCGACCAGTCCACCCGCAGCTCCTTGCCGGTGGGATCTTTCACCATGATGCGATCGATGCACGCGACGCTGCCCGCTTGCAGGTGAATGGTGTTGGCGCGGCCGACGATCAGCGAGCTGTCGTCCTGCGAAGCGGGAGTCCAGGTTTGCGAGTGCGTGTTGACCAGCTGAAAGCCCGGGCCGTCGAATTTGTCGAAACCCCAGTAGCCGTGCAACGAGCCTCGGAAGCGGTCGGTGAGAGTCGCGGCACCGAGCGAAGAGGTATCGATGAGGAAGCCGCCTTGAGTGGCGTCCGCGGTCGCGGGCAGTTCGATCACTTCGCCATTCTTGCCGGTGACGCGGAGGACCGTGTTGTGCGCGTATTCGGTTGCGAACACGAGCGGCGCACCTTCGACTGGAAGCACGAGCCGGTCCTTGCGCGCACAATAAATATCTTTCGGGCTCACTGCGTGCAGCGGCGGCGGCAGAGCATCTTCCACGGCGGGCAATGCTGCGACGAGCACGGACTTTGGATTCTGAAATGACGGTGGCGTGTTGAGCGTCAGCGTGAGCTCTTTGTCCACCGCGGTGGCGAGCGCAGGAATGTATTGATAGTTGGCGACGCGGAACGAGTCGAACAGCCGCCCCAGGTCCAGCAGCGAAGAAATATACGGGCTGTAGTAGCCATAGTCCGCTTGTGGCGTGTGGCTGGCCGCCATTACCAGGTCGCTCGCCGGACCGGTCGTGAGCGCCTCGACGATGGACATGCTGTGGCCGTCGTTGAGGATCAATGTTTCCTGTCCCTCCATGAGGCAGGGCGCCTGCAGCTGCGGGAGGCGGTCGAGACATTTCTCATCGACCCGAATGCCGAGACTGCGCGCCAGCAGCGGCGTAGTGTCTTTGAGCACCGCCGGATTCGCGGCGTTCAGATGGCGGATCGAAGTGAGATAACGCTCCAGCCGCGAGCGATCGAGCGTTGCCTGGTTCAGATCCTGCGTCGAGCGCACGAACGCGCCGGGCCGGCCGCGAACCGCGTTGACCAGTGTCTTGAAATCGCCGCCGTCTTCGGGCGCGAGGAAGATGAGGGCCTGTTGCGCGCCCTCGGGAACGCTGACGGTGAGCCCTTTCGCGCAGGCTTTTTTCCACGTCTCGCATCTGAAGAACCAATCCTTCGGCGGCGGATTGGTCGGGCCGCGCAGGAAGCTGAGCACCAGCAGATAGTGCTCGGACTGCGTCTGCGGAAAATCGGCCTTGATCCACAGCTTGTCGCCCTCGGCCAGGTGCGGCACCTGGGCGATCGGCAGCGTGGTTTTATCCCGGGAAACAGTGACTTCGAGCGTCGGCCCGCGCAGGTCGAACGGGGCGTTCGTGGCCGCGTGGGCGGAGGTGACCGAGAGAACCGCAAGGGTCGAAAGCCATCGGCAAAGTCGCAAGCTCATGGGGGCGAATCGTAGGGCAGAGCGCGGGCAGGGCCAACCCGCTTGACAGCCCCCGGGGCGGGTTTTTTGCGCACAGAATCAAGGTCGGGGCCCAGCCTGATCAGCTCCCGTTCAGGTTGGGCCCCGCGAGCCTCACTGTTTCGCGGTCGGCTGCGGCGCGGGCTGCTCGATGCCGAAGCGCTCGACCAGCGCGTCATATTGCTTGCGCGAGATCGTGATCATGGCGCCATGGCGGACCTTCGGCGGCAGGCTGTACTTGTCCCAGGTCGAAAAGAACGTGTAGCCGGAGATCTGATACCACGGGCCGGAGAGCTTGTCGGCGACCGAGAGGCCGTAGGACACGCCCGGATACTGCTCGTAGTAGAGGTACCAGATCTCGCCGTTCGGCGAGGGGATCAGCATCGGCGCTTCACGGAAATTCGGGCTGAGCGGCGGGCTCAGGTTTTCGTAGGGACCGAGCAGGTTGTCGGAGCTGGCGATGCGGATGGTCTTGCCGGTGACCCAGTCGAGCGTCGGATAGGTTTCGTCCTTGATGATCGCCCAGTACTTGCCTTCGGCCTTTCTCAGGAACACGTCGATCGTGCCCATCTCCCATGGCAGCAAGCGCTGCGGCGGCGCCGAGAATTGTTTCATGTCCTTGGAAGTCACATACAGCGTGCGCTGGCTCGCCCAGTACCGCTCGGCATCCTCCGGCGTGCCTTCCAGATGCGGCGTGTGCCACGTCATCACGAACTGCTTCGAAGGCTCGTCGTAGTAGATCTTCGGCGCGCCGATTCTCTGCAGCGCCTGCGAGTAGCCGGGCGTTGCTTTCAAGTCGGGCGTGTAGGTGCTGAAACGTTGCCATTCGATCAGGTCGCGCGAGGACCAGATGTTGATGGTCGGCGATGAATCGCTTTCGTTGCCCGCGATGTAGTAAGTGCCGTCGGGGCCGCGCGCGATATCGGGATGGCCGCGATAGTCATCGGTGATGCGCTTGCCGTCGTTCAAGCGATACCAGTGCAGGCCATCCAGACTGACGCTGTAGTAGAGGCGACCGTAGTCGGCGTGCGTCATGTGCGCGAACAGATAGGCCTCGTTGACCGGCTTGTCACCGGGACGCACCTGGCCCGGCGGATCCGGTTGACGCGCCAACGCGGCGGCCGCGAACAGCGTCGCTGCCAACAGGAGCCGTCGAAAAATCTTCAGTGCAATCATGGCAGTTCCCCCGTCAGTACGGGCAAAGACTAGCTCGAACGGATTTATAAGACAAATAATACTTGTCAGATTTTAGGCTGTGTGTTTCAGTATCCGGCCATACGCGCATCGAGCGCGCCATCACGTCGTCCTTTGGGGGTTAAAGGCAGCATGAGGCTCAGAAATTCATTCCTGTATTCGATGTCGGCGGTGACGCTGCTCGGCTCGGCGAGCGCTGCATTTGCGCAGGAAGCCGCGCCGGCCGCGGGCGCCGAGCAACTCGAAGAAGTTGTCGTCACCGGCATCCGTCAGAGCCTCGAGCGTGCCGCGGAGATCAAGCGGGAATCGGCGCAGGTCCTCGATTCCATCGTCGCCGAGGACATCGGCAAGTTCCCGGACGCGACCACCGCGGCGGCGCTTCAGCGCGTGCCGGGCGTGCAGGTCACCGTCGGTTCCAATAACGAAATCACGGGCGTTTTGATCCGTGGCCTGGGCGATATTCTGACGACGCTGGACGGTCGCGAGATCTTCTCGACAACCGGCCGCGGCTTCGCCGTGCAGGATCTGCCGGCCGAAGCGCTGTCGCGCGTCGACGTGATCAAGAGCAGCACCTCGAACCTGATCGAAGGCGGCATCGCCGGCGTGACCGATCTGCGTCTGCACAAGCCGTTCAACTTCAATGAACGCACGTTCGTTACCACGGCGCGCGCGAACTATCCCGACAACGTCGATGAAGTGAACCCGCAGTTCGGCTTCCTCGCGACCGATCGCTGGGATGTCGGCAACGGCGAAATCGGCGCGCTGCTCAACGTGACCTGGTACAAGAACGATTTCGATCGGCCGATCTCGTTCGTCGCCGAGCGCCGCAGCCTGGTCGGCGCGCCGCACGGAGAAACTGGCGTGCTGGCGCCGAATACATTCGGCGGCTTGAACGACTACGGTTGGTACGAGCGTCCGCAGGCGAACCTCGCCATTCAGTGGCAGGCCACCGACAACCTCGAGGTCTACATGGACGGCCTCTATGCGGGTTACCGCGACGAGCAACAGTCGGCATTCGTCGCGACGCCGTTCTTCTTCGCCGAGACGCAGCTGGAGAGCCTGGAGGTCGATGAGAGTCGCTGCTTCCTGTCGCGCGTGACGCCGGGTGGATTCAATCCCAATCTGAACGACCTCGGTAGGAAGGACGCAGAGGGCAATCCCGACCCCAATTTCACGACGGACACGCTGTGCAATATGGAGTCCGCGCGTTTCTCCAACGTTCGCGGTTTGACGAGCACGCAGGCCAAGCAGCAGGACGTCGATAACTATCTCGGCGCGATCGGCTTCAAGTGGAACAACGGCCCGACCAGCGTGAAGTTCGATACCGCGTACCAGAAGTCCGAGCGGGAGTTTTCCAACGTCATCGTCGACATCGGCAAACACATCACCGTCGACATCGACACCGATGTGAACGAGGGCGGCATGACCTGGCACCCCGGCAATCCGCTCGGCACGGAAGGCGGCTGGTTCCTGCGCAATGGCTTGAACCAGAACTTCGAAGAATCCACCGGCGAGTTGTGGCAGACGCGGCTCGATTTTCGTCACGAGCTCGATGGCGCGTTCGGCTTCATCCGCGCCATCGAGGCTGGCGTTCGTTACGCCGATCGCAGCGCGCTGTTCGAACAGGCGCAGCTCAATGTGGGGGCGCCTGGCGGCGACCTGGTCACGTCGCTGGACGGTCTGCCGCTGCCGGCTGACTTCCTGGTGCGCTCGCCCGGTATCGATCGCATCAACAACGGCGCGTCGGTCCTCACGCCGAATCCGGATTACCTGCGCTCGGCGGCGGGTCGCGATGTCCTGCGCCAGATCTATGGTGCCCCGACGGGCAATCCGGCGTTCCAGCCGCAGCGTCGCTTCGATGCGTCCGAAGACACCTACGCAGCTTACTTCCAGTTGGATTATTCGGTCCCGGTCGGTGGTCTGACCATCGATGGTCTGATCGGCGCGCGTCCGACGCGCACCGAGCGGCACATCGAGGGCGCCGGTGTGGTGAGCGGCGTGGTGATTCCGCGCATTGCGGACACGACCGACACGGAGGTTCTGCCGAACGCGAGCGCTCGCATCGACTTCAACAACGGCCTGCAGGCTCGCGTGTCGTACGCGAAGACGATGCGCCGTCCGGAGTTCACCGCGCTGAATCCCGGTCTCAACTACATCGTTGCGACCAATCCTTCCGTGATCAACTCCGGCAACGCAGGCAACCCGAATCTGAAGTCGCAGATCTCGGACAGCTACGATGCAACGCTCGAGTATTACTTCGGGCCGAGCATGGTGTCGGCCGCGGTGTACTACCGCGATCTCAAGGATCGCGTGATCACCGCCCCGAACACGGAAACGATCGATGGCATCGACTACAACATCAGCCGTCCGCGTAACGTCGGCGCCGCCACGTTGCAGGGTATCGAGGTGAGCGGCCAAACGTTCTTCGACTTCCTGCCCGGAGCCTGGTCCGGCTTCGGTGCGTTCGCGAACTACACGTATGCGGACACCGAAGTGAAGGGTGACGATGTGCTGGCAGGCTTCCCGCTGCAGGGCGTGTCCAAGGACAACTTCACCGTCGGCTTGCTGTACGACAAGTTCGGCGTGTCGGGGCGTCTGGTGTACACGGCACGTTCGCGTTACTACGATGCGGATATGACGGGTACCAACATCGCCCGTCCGATCGAAGCGGATCGCGTGAATGATCTGGAGTACATCCCGACGGCGCTGAACTATGTGCGGCCGGGTGGCCGTCTGGACTTCAGCATCGGCTACGACATCACGGACGCCATCCGAGTCGATGTCGGCGGCAGCAACATCCTGCGCAACCAGTACAAGAGCTACTTCGACCTCGATTGGCTCAATCGCGACTTCCGGTACGACGACACGATCTACACGCTCGGCGTCCGAGTCCGGATGTAAGCGATGGCAGTGAAGAGCTTGCTCAAGCAGGTTGGAGCGGCGCTGGCAATCGGCGCCGCGCTTTGGGCACAGACCTCATCGGCGGCGCCGGCCGCCGATGAGCGTCCGAACTTTCTGATCATCATGGCCGACGACCTCGGCTATTCCGATGTCGGCGCCTATGGCGGCGAGATCGATACTCCCAACATCGACCGTCTCGCGTCGGGCGGGCTGCAGTTCACGAACTTCTACAACTCGGCTCGCTGCTCGCCTTCTCGCGCCAACCTGCTCACCGGACGCTATGCGCATCGCGTGGGCATGGGCGAGAACGGCGGCAGCATGTCGGTCGACGTGCGCACGGTGGCGCAGGAGCTCAAAGATGCTCACTACCGGACCGCGATGGTCGGCAAGTGGCATCTCACCCGCGCCACACCGCTCGCCGATCCGGCGGAGCATTTGAAGTGGATCAATCACCAGGCCTACCTCGAGCGTGACTTCGGCGATCGCTCGACCTATCCGGCGGCGCGTGGCTTCGAAACTCACTATGGTTTGATCTGGGGCGTCTCCAGCTATTTCGATCCGTTCTCGCTGGTCGAAGGCTTCGAGCCGGTGCGCACCGTGCCGAAAGATTTTTATCTCACCGACGCGCTGAGCGATCGCGCCGTGAGCGATATCGAGTCGTTCGCCAAGGACGAGCGTCCGTTCTTCATGTATCTCGCCTACACCGCGCCGCACTGGCCGTTGCACGCACCCGAGCAGGCCATCGCGAAGTATCGCGGCCGGTACGACGGGGGCTGGGAACAATTGCACGAGGCGCGTTACGCCAGGCAGGTGAAGCTCGGCCTCATCGATCCAAAGACCGCGCCGAAGGCGCAACTGTCCGGTGATTGGGCGCAGAATCCTGAGAAGCCGTGGGCTCAACTGAGCCAGGCTGAGCGCGCGCAAGCAGCCGCGAAGATGCCTGTGCACGCGGCCATGATCGATGTCATGGACCAGGGCATCGGACGAGTCATCGATGCGCTGAAACGCACCGGCCAATATGAGAACACAGTGGTCGTGTTCCTCGCGGACAACGGCGCTTCGCCGGAAACGATGACGGGCACTCAGGGCTATCAGCCCGGCTACGATCGTCAGAGCGAAACGCGTGACGGCAGAAAGATTCACTATGGCGCCGATCAACCGGCCTTGGGATCGGAGACCAGCATGGCCGGCATCGGCGCGTACTGGGCGAATGCGGCCAACACGCCGTGGCGCTATTGGAAAGCCGAAGCATACGATGGTGGCGTGCATACGCCGTTCATCGTCAGCTGGCCGAAGGGCCTCAAGCTGAAGCCAGGCACCCGAGTGGACACGCTCGGTCACATCATGGACATCGCGCCGACGTTCTTTGAGCTGGCCGGCGTGCAGCCACGCACCGAGGGTCAGCCGCCGATCGATGGTATCTCGCTGGCGTCAGCATTGGCCGGCAAGAAGACGTCACGTGGCAAGCCGCTGTTCTTCGAGCACGAAGGCTCACGGGCCGTGATTCTCGACGACTGGAAACTGGTGGCGCGAGCGCCGGGACCGAAGTCGAAGGTTTATGCGCCGTGGTCGCTCTACCATCTGAAGACGGATCGCACCGAAACGCGCGATCTGATCAAAGCAGAGCCAAAGCGCGCGGCGACGATGGCGAAGCTTTGGAACGAATGGTCTACGTCCGTTCACGCACGTCAACGAAGCGAGCCCTGATGACACCTCGAGTGGGACAGCGAGCTGCAGCGCTGGCGGTGATGTTGGCGCTGTGCGCGTCGACCGCACTCGGTCAGACGAAGCGCAGACCGCCCGCCGACGATATCTTTCTCGATCACCCGTCCCAGGATAAGAACGCGACGGTGATGCCGTCGGCGAACGCGCGGCCAGTCGAATCCTTGTTCGCTTCGCGCGCGTTGCTGGATGCGTCGATTGCCCGCTCCTCGAACAACGAGTGGTTTTTGACGGGCACGGTGCTGCGTGCGTTGCCACGCGATGGCATTCAACTTTGGACGTCGAGGGATCGACGTAGCTGGCGCTCGCTCGGCATCGTTCATGCGAAGGGCGAGCGAGTCACGGCGCCGGACATTGCAGTTCACGGTGACTCGCTTTATCTCACCTATACGGATGCGGCGGGCTGCGCTCGCGTGGCGCGTGGATCGGCGGCAAAGCCAGCCGAGCCTTACGTCGGTTCGCCCTGTCTCGTCAAGAATGCTGCCGACGCCTCGTTGTTCATCGATGACGATGGCTCGGCGTATCTGCTCTGGGGTGCAGGCATGATCGCGCGGCTGCAGACGGACATGCAGCGCCTGGCCGAGACGCCGCGTTTCCTGAAGCCGGATCCAGCGCTGCTTGCGACCAATCCGCCGCCGGGCAAGGATTGGCCGGTGCGAACGCGCGTTGGCTCGGCGGGGGCTGCGATGTTCAAGGACAACGGCCGCTATGTGCTGCTGGCCAACGAAGTCACGGGACGGATGCGCAGCCCGACCGACGATGTGTTCATGGCCGAAGCGCCGACGCCGTATGGTCCGTTCTCCCTGCGCTATCTCGCAGTTCCTCACGCTGGTCAATCCTCGATCGTGCGGGATGATCAGGGCGCGCTGTACGCGAGCTACAACCCGAAATGTGAAGACGACTTCTCGTTGTTCTGCGAGCAGGTCGGCCTGGTGCCGCTCGAGCGCTCGCCGGATGGGCGTCTGCGACAGTCAGCAAACATTCTCACCGAGAACAGTGCCGTCGCGTCTGCGCGTCCGCTGCTCACCAGTGAGATGATGCGCGATCCGTCCGTCGCGCTCGGCGGCGACGGTCAATACTATCTGGTCGGCACGCAAGGCGGATTCGGCTACGCATATCCCAACGGCGGCATTACGTTGTTCCGTTCGCAGGATCTGAAGACCTGGGAGAAGGGCGCGACAGTCTTCAATTGGAAAGGTCTGGGGCGCACGTTCAAGAACACTGCAGAGCTGTGGGCGCCAGAAATCACCTGGGTGGACAGCGATCAGACCTACTACATCGCGTTCTCCATCATGGAACGTGACGTCGGCGGCAAGACCTGGATCTATCGCTCCAAGACGGGCAAAGCGGAAGGCCCGTATGAAAACGTCGCGCGCGAAAACTTCGTGCAGGGCATCGACGGGTTCCTGTTCGAAGATGGCGGCGATCTTTATCTGCTGTGGGGCGGCGGCAATCTCGGCAAGCTGAATGCCAAGCGCGACGCATTCGACGGACCGGTGCGTCGGCTCGTCGATACCGACGGCGAGCACATCGGCTACGAAGGCAACGCACTCATCAAGATTGGCGACACCTATTTCGTGACCGGCGCCGAGTGGAATGGTCCGCTGCGCACCCATGGAACCTACGACATGATGTACGGCAGCTCGAAGTCTCTATTCGGTCCCTACACCAAGCGCAGGCTCGGCGCTCCGCACGCGGGGCACGGCACGCCGTTCCGAGACAAGGAAGGTCGCTACTGGTCGACGATGTTCGGCAACGACGTGACTTCGCCGTGGCGCCGTCAGTTCGGGCTCATCCCGCTGGACATCGGCGACGAGCGCGCCATTCGCGTGCCCGGCATCCAGCGCTAGAGGCTGCGGAGCCAGGCGTGCCCGGGGTGGCAAACCTCGAGGGCTTGCGCCAGCCAAAGGCGGTCCGCCGGAGGTAGTGTCGGCAAGGTTTGTTCGAAGTCGTCCTGATCCTTCGTGCGCGGATTCTTTGCTTTGTAGAGCAGTACTACCTGCGGGCAGAGATAGGGGATGCCGCGCGTCGTTCGGCGACTCATCGCCGACAGCGGCAGCGAGATGGAAGGGTTGCGGCGGAACTGCCAGTGAGTCTGGGACGCTTCGTTCAACAGCAATTCCAGTCGTGTCCCGTTACGCTCCGCGTGTACTTCGTGAATCGGCAGCGCGAGCTCTTCAGGCTCCGTCCAAGGCTGCTGTTGTCCATCGACCATCTTGTGTACAGACCAGCCGGATAGAAATTGCCGAAGGCTTTGCTGATCCCGCCGCAGCACTGCTACGTCGATGTCCTGATGAGCGCGATGGCTCGCGCCTCGATGCAGGTCGAGTGCCCAGCCTCCTGCAATCCACCAGGGAGCGAGGTATGCCGCGAGGATGTTGCAGACCGGGGCCAGCGCGTCCAAGTCAGGATTGCGGCCGGCTCCCTTCCGGGAGCTGACCGAGAAAGTCATTGAGGCTGCGGCGGCCGTCCTGCCATTCTTCGTAGCGTCGCGGCGCCTCGGGATTGCCGCTGGCAGTGAGCTCGATGCGAGTCGAGTGGGAGATGGCGCGCAGCTCGTCGCGGCTGATCGGGAAATAGATGGGACTCGATCCGGGAATCGGCAAGGGCAGCGCCTGGCTGATGCCCAGCTCCGAGACTTCGCCGGGGTGGCGCGTGAGGGCGACGGTGCGATCGCCCAGGTTCACTTCGATCTGTTTGAACGCCTGTTGGAATGCGCCAGCCGGGTCGGACCACGGTTCGGTCGCGCCCCACAGAATGGCGACCAGGTAGAGCTTGCGCTCGCCCATGCGATTTACTTCGATCGCGGTCAGCTGGGCGTAGTCCCGCGCGTTCAGACTCGGTGCTGGTTCAGCTCGAATGAGCACGAGCGGTTCGGTCTGGGCGGTGATCGTGACGGATGACTTGGGATCCATCCATGACTTGACCGTCGGCTGCGCTACGCACCCCGCCAGCATCAACGTCAGAAGCAGCGCTGAATATTTCATGGACGGTCCCCACAGGCCAGGATGGGCCGATCTTACAAGAAGCGCCGAATCAGCGCTCCGGTTCCCCCAACGCCGACAGAGCGTCGATCTCCCGCTGGCACTGCGCCGCCTTGTATCGCTCGTAGATCATGGAAACGACGAGCCATGCGACCAGCATGCCGAGTACGCCCCACGGCGCCGATGTTCCTCGAGTCTGCGGATCGCCGAAGAAGTTCCAGCCGAGCATGGCGATGACTCCGGGCGCCATAGGCAGCACGTACCAACGCCATAGCGTTCGATGGATATCGCGCTTGCGCTCCAGCTCGCGCTTATAAAACGACAGGCTGGCTGCACTGGATTCGGACGGGTCGGTCCTGAACGGGGCAGTCCGCCGGCGCCACTGCCACATGCCGTAAGCGGCGCCGATCAATAACAGCGCCGCCGCCGATTTGACCCAGGGATGGGGCGCCAAGAGGATCACTACCGAGCACCCGGCCAGCGCCAGCAGGCCCGCGCCTTGTTCCAGCCAGTTACGGATGCGAAAGGCTCGGTGCAACTCGCCAGTGCGATGGCGAACATAGGAAACAGACATCGCGGGTACCCCCGTGGATTGCGCGCGCCAGAGAGCTTTGATGGGAGCGTCGTTGTGCTCGGTCATGACTGATGTCCCTCGTACAACTGTACGAGCAGGCGTTTGGCTCGATGGATCTTGACGCCGACGTGGCTCATGGACAGGCCGGTCACCTCGCTGATCTGTGCGGTGTCCAGGTCATCCAGATACAGCAGCACGATCTGGCGATCGAGCGGTTTGAGCTGGCCGATCAGCGTGTTCAGCAGCCCGAGCCGCTGTTCATCGTCGAGCTGACGAGCCGCATCGTGAGGATCGATGGGCTCGATGATTTCTTCCAGGTTGCACAGCTCGCGATGGCTCAGGCGCTGGCGTCGAGTGACGTGCCGGGCCGCCATGTTGTGCGCCACCCGATACACCCAGGTGCCGAGCGAGCAGCGGCCATCGAAAATCGCAAAGCTTCGCCACAGTTCAAAATAGATCTCTTGTTGGAGATCCGCGCGCAGCTCGCGATTGGCTTCGTTCGCGTAGGCGATGCGTGCAATGGCTGGCCCGAACTCGGCCACGGCGCGAGCAAACAACCGATCCGCGGCGTCGGCGGTTTCGGCAGATCGAGGCAGCGCGTCCCAGGGCCTATCGGGTGAAAGTCCGTCCATGCACAGTTAGTACGCGCTGCCCGGGTTTTCTTACACGCCAGTTCAGTTTGACTTGGTGGCGGGCGAAGCGCATTTCTCGGGCGTGTAAGGCTCCCCGGTATCGAGCGCGGTCACGATTTTTTCCAGGCGCTTCACGTTGGCGTAGGTGTCCACGAGCAGCAGATTGTTCTTGCAGGGCAAGGCTACCAGATGGGCTTGTTGGGGCAGCAAGGGGCGCAGAATGGGGACCAGCATCGCCGCCGATACGTTCTTGATGGAGAAGACCCGGGTGACGTATTCGGCGCTGGCGTAAGAGCCATCGTTGGTCAGCATGGGAATGGCCAGTTGGCGCGCGCTCGCGTCAGGCACGACACGGACATATTTGCCGTCGTCGACCGCGGTGAATCCGTGCACCTGTAGCACGGACAGCAGCGTGGGATAGTCGAGGCCATCGGGATCGAGGCCGATCACGGTCACGTCGCCGGCAACGCGTGGGTCGACAAGAAACTTCTTGCCGGTTTTCTTGGCCGTGCCCGCGATCACTTGTGCAATGGGAACGGCATCTTTGCTGGTGGAGGGCGAGCTTTGCGCTTGCGCGTGAGGTGCGAGCAGCAGCGCGAGAACAGCGCACGCGTGCGAGAAGATGCGGAAACGGGACTTCATCGGGGAACACTCCTTTCAGGGATGAGGTCGGACTCGGAAAGTGTCTGCCAGGGGCGGGACCGCTGTGCCTTCGCTTCATGCTCCTCGAGGCCGACGAACCCGGAGCCGCCGCGAGCGAAACGCTCCAGTGACTGCAGCTCGCGCATGACGTCATAGGCTTCAGTCACGCGAGTGAGGTGTGTCAGGTCCACATACAGATAAATCGGCCGGGCGAGCGGATAACTGCCGTCTGCAAACGCCGCGGTGGAGGGCTCCGGGCCTTCGAGGGCGCTGGCGGAGAGTTGGTCTCGGTTCTCGCGATAGAACTCGTAGTCCACGAGCACGAAGGCATTCGGGTCGGCCCAAAGGTTCTGTGGAATCAGCGATGCGGTTTGTTCGACTTCCGAGTAGAGACGATCGCCACGCACCGTGTGGCAGAGCTCCGCGTGCAGGGTCGGGTTGGCGATGCGCAGCCTTTCGATAGATCGCTGCGCGTTGCAGCCAGGCTCGAGCAGCGCCGTTGCGAACAGCTGGTGCAGGGGAGTGGCGCGAGCGGGTCCAAACAGCGCGATGGGGCGGTACTCGAGTTTGAAATCGACCTGGTCCCAGGTGACGTTCGAGTTGTCGATGAAGCGCGCCGGCTCGAGGGGATCGGGGATGCGTTTCGCGGCCGCAAGATACACATCGCTGGCTGACAACTTCATTGGCGTGCTGTCGCGACCGCTCGTGAGTACCAGCGCCTGATAGCCGAGTTTCGACTCGATAATTCTGTCGATGCCATTGCGACGGCAGGTCGCAAATTCAGCATGAGCAATGCGCCGGGACGCTACCACCATATCGAACTGCCGAGCGTTGCCAGGTGCGCACAGCGCTGCAAGAGCCGCGTCTGCTTCGATCGTCTCTACACGGGGCGTGGCGCCGGATTTGCGGGGTGGCTGACGGTTTATAACGCTTCGTACCAGCGCATCCGTGAGCGGCGACACTGCAATACGCGCTGCCTGTTGCGATCGAATCAGCCCGCCCTGCATCGTCTGCTCCGAGGGGCTCGGTACAGCCGCGGCGGAACCTGCTGCTGCCGGTCCCGACTGAGCGGGGAAGCCGGTGTTTGCGGGCGAGCCTGCCGGTTCGTGTGCGTTGTCGATGCCAAGCGGGGCCGCGTCGTTTCCTTCGGGCACGAACCCCGGGCCGAGCGATCGCGGTCGATACGCGGCCGGGTCCGACTTTGCAGCGGCGATCTGCGCTTGCGACTGCGCGGGTTCTGCACGCTCGGAGGAATGCTTTTCAAGAACTAACATTCCGCCGGCGAACGCCGACCCCACGATGAGAAACACCAGGGCGCGGGTCCGCAGCGACCAGGAGCGCCGCTTTGCTCGTGCGTCCTGCGCCTGCAGCTGCTGCTTGAGCCGACGCGCGAACTGAGGCGGCGGGTCGCGTCGAAGTGCTTTCAAGAATTCGTCATTCATCGCTGCTTCCTGTCATCACCATTGCGAACGCAGCGTCTGAACGATTCGATACAACGAGGTACCGACGTTCGATTCGCTCAACCCGGTGAGGCGCGCGATCTCGCGATTGTTGAGAGCGGCGCCATACTTCAGTGCGATCAGCTCTTGCTCGCGTTCGGGGAGTCGGGCGGTGAGCCGGCCCAGTCGTGACAAATCGGAATCTCGCACGGCCTCCAGTTCCGGCGTGATCTCGGCGGCAAGATCGACGGCGGCATCCAGCGGCGCGTGCGGGCGGCGGGAGCGCAAGTAGTCGATGCCCACGTTCTGGGCGATGCGGAACAGCCACGTCGAGAATCCGGCCAGGTCGCGACGATAGCGGGCGCGGGCCGACCAGGCCTTCTCGAAGGTACGTGCGGTCAGGTCCTCGACCTCGGCTCCGCCACCCAGCCTGAACCGGAAATAGTTGTAAATGCGTGGCAGCTGATCCGCGTACACCGCGTCCCAGTCCACTTTGTCCGCCGGCTCCCGGGAGCGGGCGTTGGCCATGTCCATCTGTTGCGAGACCATGAAAGGTATATACGGCGCAGGCCCGGAAGTATCACGGCCATCGGTGAAAGGGCAGTGTCAAGCTGGCCTGCCGCGGATGATTCCGTCACCATAGCGGCGAGGTAAAGAAGCCACCATGCGATCCGTATTCATCCTGCTCGTTCCCGGCATCCTCGCCCTGGCCGCCGGCTGCGGCGAACAACGCGGCCCAACCGTCTATGTCCTCGAGGGACAGCAAACGGTCGAGTTGAAAGCAACGGCATCGCCCATGAAGGTGCAACCGGGCGGGCAGGTGGTGTTACATGTCGAGCGCCGCACCACCGGGCAGTGGAAGAAGGTTTCGCGCAGCGAGCTCAGGCCCGGCCAGTGCTGGGTGTATCGGCCGCCGGTCGAAGTCGAGCCCGAAGTGGCGCACAGCGTCCAGTGGGAAGTGGTTCCCGAGAACGCGGTCGAGTTCCACAGCGAGTACCAGCTCGATCAATCGCGCGTCGCCACCGTGCGCGCGTCGGGTAAGGTGACATTGACGCCGATTGATAAAGTCAAATGCGAAGAAGATCGCGTCGTGGCCGGCAACACGATCGAGATCGACGCCTCCTGATTCAGCGTGGCGAGCGCCGCCGAGGCGGCGCGATCAAAGCCAGCAACGCAAGGCAGAGCATGAAATGAAGTGACATGCCGCCGCCGCCGCCGCTACTGCCGCCGCCGCTACTGCTGCCACCACTACTGCTACCACCGCCACCACTGCCACCACCACCGTTATCGCCACCTCCGCCGGAGCCGGGCGGGGGGGCAATCACGGGGTCAGTCGCAGTGTTATTCCCAGCAACCGTATCGCGCTCACGCGCAGTCACATTTGCTTGCACGTTCAATTGGGCCGCTGCAGGCAATGTGTAAGTGACTCGCGCCGTTGCATCGGCGTCCAGTTTCACGAATGGCAGCGAACAACGCACCGTCGTTGCGGCGGTCGTGCACGTGCCGCCGGGCAATTCCGCCGACACAGCGCTCGCGCCGGCCGGCGCCTGGATATCCAGCGCGACTCCGGTCGCCGCCAGCGGACCGATGTTATGAACGCGCACGTCGAAGCGATTCGGGGCGCCGTTGGCGCGATTGTCGGTGTGGTCGTGGATGCTGACTTCCAGATCCGGTGCGGTTTCAAAAGAGTGCAAGCCGGCGTCGCCGGTGGCGACAATTATCGTGGTTGGTGCGGCGGCATTGATTGTCAGCATGCGCGATGACCACCACGGGAACAGATGCGGGGTGGGCATGCGCTCCCACGAGGCGCCCGCATCGACAGAGCGAAGCAACAAATCTCCGGCGACGCCCGAGCTCAGGACGTACATGACATCAGGCGCCGCCGGGTCCAGCGCGATCGCGAGGGGGCTGCCATAAATGGAGCCCACGAAAGAAGGCAGCGGCGCGAAGCTGGCCCCGCCATTGTTGCTGACATTCAGAGTGCTGGCGGACACCGAATACATGCGGCTGGAATCGGCCGGATCGATCGCAATGTCGAAGGGCGCGTTGTGGGGCAGGACTCTGTTCCAGGTAGCGCCGCCGTCGACCGAGCGGAAGACGCCGTTGTTGTTGCCGCCTATTTTCAACGACGTGAGCAGCATTCGTGCGGAGTTGTGTGGATCGACCAGCAGGTGCGTGGCTTCAATGTCGTTCAGCCCACTCCCACCGACCGGTGTGAACGTGGCGCCGCCATCGGTGCTGCGCTGGATGATTGCCTCAGAGGTCCCTTGCGGAGACAGGGCCAGATAAATGTTCTGCGGATCCTGCGGATCGAACGCGAGCGCATCGATCCGGGTCAGCGCAAGGTTGGCAGGGCCCACGTTCCACGAAGCGCCACCGTTGTTGGAGTAGCGCACGCCCCTGGCCGTGCCGGCCAGGATGATGTTTGGATCCGTGGGATGCGCGGCGAGCGAGCTGATCGTCAGGCCCGGAGCGGTCACAATCGATCGTTGCAGGGGGCCCTCGTCCGCATCGCCGATGCCGATCTCGACTCTTCCCGTGGACGCATAGACTCGACCGCCACCGGTGGCCAGGTGGCGCACATGGGCTGCGCTGAGCCCGTCGTCCGAGCGCGTCCAGGTAGCGCCTGCATTGGCGGTTCGAAACACTCCGATCCCTGTGCCCGCGAGCACCACCTGAGGGTTGCTGGCCGAAATGGCGACGGAATACATGCGGGCCGGCAAGTCGCCAACATCTGTCCAGCTGCCCGCCGAATAGCGGCGCACGACGCCGATGCCATTGATCGGGCTGGCGTACAGAGTGGATGGAACGGCGGGATCCGAATGTACGGCGTATCCGGGCAGGGTGGGGCTCGACGGCCATGCAGAGCCGTCATCCGGCTTGGAATACACGCCCCCGGGCGTGTTTGCCCACAAAATATTGGGTGAACCCGGAGTCACCGCGAAGTCGCTGCTGCCGTTGGGCAGCGTCAGCGTGAGCCAGGTATCGCCGCCATTCTGGGTTTTCAACAGTGTGCTGAACCACCCGGCATAGACGACCGAGCTGTTGGCTGGATCCACGACCAGCCTGGTACCGCGTGCCGGCATGGCGGGGCGCTCCGAAAAGTTCGCGCCGCCATCGGTGCTGCGGAAGAACTGCTGTGCGTCGGTCGAGTAATAGATGGTATTGCCATCGGCGGAAATCGCCAGACCAGCTGCGTAGTTGATGCCTTCAGGCGCGTATGGACTGATATTCACGAACGTGGCGCCGGCATCGGTCGAGCGCCACAGGCCGGAGTCCCCCGCTATGGCGTAGATCCGGTTCGGATTGGCAGGATCGAACTGAATCGGGCCGTAGTTGGCAAAGAACGGGTCGAGTTGGAACAACTGGCTCCAGCTGCTGCCCCCGTCGGTTGTTCTGTAAAGCGCGGCGGTGCCCCCTACTGCGAACGCGAGATCCGGCTGCGAAGGATGCATGGCGAGCCGGTAGATGGAGCCGCCAGACGGCCCGCGCGCAGACCAACTGTTGACCCCGCCGTGGGCGGCACAGGCCACCAACCACAGCAACACGCAGGCTCCCGACCGGATCGATCGCATAATGAATTCCGTTTGCGCGCGCTCCCCGGTTTCGCGCAGCTCCCGCTGAGAGTTATCTTGCCGTGTTAGGCAGCCGGAGAATTTGGCGCACTTGATAGCAGATTGGCGGCGGGTTTTCGAGCGGCGTGCGTTCTTATCTATTATGGCGGGCTACGCCGGTCGAGTTGGAGAGTCGGGTCGAGATGGATGCGCCGGGACAGGCACGCCGCGGCGAGCGCGCGGAGGCGGAACAAATAGCGCTGTTGTCGAGGCAGTTTCGCCCGGCGCTGCGGCGTTTTTTCAGTAAACGCGTCAAGGAACAGCACGACATCGAGGACCTGGTTCAGGACGTGTTCGTGCGCCTGGTGCGCAAAGTGCAGGCCGACGGTTCGCAGATCGTTGCCGGTTACGTCTTCCAGACCGCGCAGAGCGTGCTCAACGACTGGCTGCGCAAGCGCCAGGTGCGGCAGTCGTCCGCGCACGAGCAGATCGAGGTCGAGCTGCCGAACCTCGAGGACGATGCCACACCCGAGCGCGATCTCGCAGGCAAGCAGAGCCTGGCGAGCGCGACGGCGGCGGTGCTCGAACTGCCGGAGGTCACGCGCACGATCTTCCTTCTGCGACGGCTCGAGGGCATGCGTTACGCCGACATCGCAAAACGTTTGCAAATGCCGATGAGTACGGTCGAGAAGCACATGGCCCGCGCCGTGGCTCATCTCGATTTGCGTCTGAACGGGAAGTCATGATGCGCGCTCGTCCCGTCCCTGCAGATCTTTCTTCCGCCGAAGCGGCCGCACGCTGGGTCGTGCGCCTCGATCGCGACAATGTCTCCGACGAAGAGCGTCGTGCCTTCGAAGCCTGGCGCGCCCGATCTCCGGAGCATGCCGCGGCTTACGAGCGTGCGCTCGCGGCGATGCATGTCTTCGATGCCTCGCCCGAAGATGCATCGTTGGATGCGCTTCGTCGGGCGGCGCTGCGTTATCAATCGGAACGCTCATGGTTCGGATTGAGAGCGGCTGCGGCGGCACTGGTGTTGCTGATGGCAGGCGTAGGGACGTTTGTCCTTCGCGACGACGCCCCCGCTGCTTCACTCTATGAGAAGGGCGCGGCGGACTACGTCACCCGGCGCGGCGAGAAACTCGATGTCACATTGCCGGACGGCTCGGCGCTCACGCTCAATACGGAGACCGACCTCGATGTCGTTTTCGATGGTCGCCGGCGAACGGTCGAAGTCCTGCGCGGCCAGGCATTTTTCAATGTCGCGAAGGATTCGTCGCGACCGTTCGTCGTCGTGGCGGGCGGCAAGCAGATAGTCGCGGTGGGCACCGCCTTCGACGTCCGGCTCGATCAGGGACGGGTCGAGGTGCAACTGGTCGAAGGCCACGTCGTCGTCGAGAATGCCGAGCCCGCCGGGTCCGCGTCGCCGCCGGCTCGCGATTCCAGGGAAAGCGTTCATCTCAATCCCGGGGAGGCGCTGGTGGCGACCGACGAGGAAGTCGTACGTGCCGCCGCGGAAGATCAACAACGTTTGCTGAAATGGCGCGACGGGCTCATCGAGTTCGACAACACGTCGCTCGCCGATGCAGTCGCGGAGTTCAATCGTTATTCCGCGCAGACCATCAGCATCGAGGATCCGAAGATCGCGACGCTGCCGATCTCGGGCGTGTTTCGCACCAACAGCCAGCGCAAGTTCCTGGAAGCCGTGACCAGTTTGCACCCGGTCATGATCGAGTATCGCGGCGCCGACCGGTTCGCCCTGGTTCCCCGCTGACAACGCTGGCGGTTTTTCCAGCGTTACGCGTTCTTTGGAATATAGAGCCGTATGGCCGTCAGCAGCGAAGGGGGAAGAGTGCACAAGGTTCAATGGGCCACCGGTGGCGTCTGCGCGCTCGCGCTGGCCAGCAATGCTTTCGCTCAAGTGAGCGAGCAAACAGCGATCGAGATCGAGAGCGGCAACCTCGCGCAATCGCTGACGGCGCTCGGCCGGCAAACTCAAACGGAACTGGTGTTCGATCCCACCGTCGTTGCTGATCGCAAGGCGCCCAGCGTCCGCGGCTCGATGACGGCCGACCAGGCGCTGGAATATCTGTTATCGGGAACAGGGTTGCGTCACGAGCGCACTTCTTCCGATGTCGTGCTGGTGCTCGCGAGTGCGCAGCAGTCGTCCTCGGCACCTTCGGAGCGTGCGCAAGAACAGCCCGCCGAAGATAGCGGCGGATATGGCGGCGGCCAGGAAAGCGCGTCGACGTCGGAACCTGTGCTCGAATCGATCACTGTCGTCGGCATCAGAAAATCCATTGCCGACGCCATCGAAGTGAAGCGCGAAGCCACGCGCATCATGGATTCGATCTCGGCCGAAGATATCGGCAAGCTGCCCGATCAAAACATCGCCGAGACGTTGAGCCGGATTCCCGGCGTGCAGGTGACGCGGGTCGAAGGCGAAGGCAAGTCCATCACGGTGCGCGGACTCGGCCTCAACAAACTGTTGCTCAACGGCAAGAGCTTCATCGGCAGCGCTCGCAACGGCGATCCCAATCTGTCGGACGTTTCGCCGGAGCTGCTGGCGGGTGTCGACGTGATCAAGGCGCCGTCGGCGGATCTGGTCGAAGGCTGGCTGGGTGCGGTCATCAACCTGCGCACCAAGCGGCCGCTGGACCTGGCCGATTCGGTCATCTCCGGCCGACTGCAGAGCTCGTACGCCGATCGCGCCGAAGAGTGGGGAGAGAAGGTATCGGGCTTCGTCGCGCACACATTCGCGGATCGCAAGTTCGGCGTGTTGCTCAGCGGCTCGTATTCCAATTCGACGGGCGCGAGCGATGTCTATCAATCCGGCAGCTGGACTCGAGTGTCCAACGTCGATGCGACGGGTGATGGTGTCAACGACACGTTCTTCCGGCCCCTGCGCCTGATGAGCTGGGCGAATACCTACGAGGACGAGCGCTACTCGGTGAACGCGTCGGCGCAGTGGCGTCCGATTGACGAGCTGACATTCACGCTCGAAGGCGTGAAGTCGCGCCGCGAAACCGATCGGCTCCGCTCGACGCAGCAGGCCATTCTCACCAACAACATTACCAACGGCGTCATCGATGCGAGCGGCACGCTGGTCTCCGGCAACTTCTCCGGCGTCACCGTGCGTCCGCTGATTTACGGCGGCGATTCGTACTCCGACAACGAGTATCTGAGCGGCAATGTCCACTGGGCCAAGGATCGTTGGACCGCGAACTTCAACGCCTCGGTGAGCGAAGGCGACGGTGCAGGTCTTGGCGGTGACGGCGGCAACAACAATTCGGGCAACGATAACGTGCTCGTGGCTCGCCAGCGCGCGGGCAACCTCGCCAGTGTTTCCTACGACGCCGCCGGCTCGAACGTCTCGCCGAATTACGGCTTCGACGCGAACTACGACATCTACGATCCGTCGCAGTACGAGATCTATACGACGTTCGATGTCGACTATGTTGCCGAGAACAAAGGTCACGACGCCGACTTCGATGTCGAGTATGAGCTCGATGGGTTCTTCAAGTCCGTGAAGGTCGGCGCGCGCACCGAAAACATCGAAGTGTTCGGCGGCAATCCGCTCTCGAGCTATCCGGCGCTGTCCAGCCACGATCCGACGCCGGGCAGCCCGTTGCTCGCGACCGAGGTGCCGGGGCTGAACTACTCGGGCGTCATCGGTGGAATGTTTCCTGGTGAAAGCGGCAGCTTTCCACGGCGCGTGCTCACAGGGTCGGCCGATTTCAACCAGATCCGCAGCGCGCTCGGCGCGACGCCGATTTCGTTCGACACTCCGGGCGCCAAGGCCACCATCAACCAGGTGGAGCAGACCACTGACGCATTCTTTGCGATGGTGAGATTCGGCAGCGATGTGTTTGGCGTGCCGATGACGGGCGATCTCGGCGTGCGCCAGGTGAACGTGGACCGCGAATCGTTCGGCTACACCATCGTCGGCAATCAAGCGATCGAGGCGCGCGCAGGCAAATCGTTCTCGGATACCTTGCCCAACCTCAATCTCATCTTCGACCTGCGCGACGATCTGAGATTGCGATTCGCCGCGGCCAAGGTGGTGGCGCGTCCGGATCTCACCAGCACGGGCGTGGGCATCTCGCTGCAGCCGGTTTCGATGACGGGCTTCTCGGGCAACCCGGATCTCGATCCGTTCCGCGCCACGCAGTTCGATACCACGGTCGAGTGGTACTTCGCGCCGGCCAGCCTCATTGCGGTCGGCGCATTCTATAAAGACGTGTCCGCGTTCACGACCTCGGTGGAAGTCGTCGAGGAACATCCGGAAGCGCCGAACAACACGCTCACGGGACCGGCGGCGTACACGTACATCATTGGCCGGCCGGTGAATGGCAAGGACGGCAAGATTCAAGGCGTCGAGGTCAACTATCAGCACGCGCTGACCATGCTGCCGCAGCCCTTCGATGGTTTCGGTTACGCGTTCACTTACACGTATGCCGATAGCGAGACGCCGGAGAAGGACGAGCTGACCGGGCAGACGCTGCCCATTCCAAACTCGTCCGAGCACAGCGCGAACGCTGTCGTGTACTACGAGAAGGGCCCGTTCAGCGGACGCGTCGCGTACAACTACCGCAGCGAGTACATGACCAACGGCGGCTCGATTGCCTCCGGCGGCAGCAACTACGCCGATGCCCGCGGGCAGGTCGACGCGTCGGCGTCGTTCAGGATCAACGACAATTTCCAGCTGACGTTCGAAGGTGTGAATCTCACACGCGAGATCAACAGTTTCTATCGCACCAACCCCGGCCGGTTGTACAGCTCGTACCTCGACGACCGCCGCATCTACTTCGGCGTGGCGGCTACGTTCTGATGTAACCCTGTTCCTTGCCCGCTGACTCCAAGATACAAATGGCTCACTATCCAGCTGCCCGGTTCGTTGTCGGCGTTGCGTCCCTGGCTTGCATTGCCGGTTGCGCTGGCTCAGGCGGGCATGGCGATGCCAGCGTGCCGGTCGCGGCTTCGGCCGGGACGGACCTCGTCATCTACGGCTGCACGCCCGCCGGTCTCACAGCTGCAATCACTGCCAAGTCGCGCGACCGCAGTGTTGTCCTGCTTTGCCCCGAGGGGCACGTGGGCGGGATGACGACCAACGGCCTGGGCTGGGCGGACACGGGAAATCACGCCGCGATTGGCGGCATGGCGCGACGTTTCTATCAAGACGTGAAGGCGCACTACCAAGGCGTCGGCTTCAAGGGCGTCGCCACCTCGCAATCCAAAACCGAAGGCGAGGAAGATGCGATGTGGGTGTTCGAGCCGCACGTCGCCGAGACGATCTACTTGCGATGGCTGAAGGACGCGGGCGTCAAACCTGTGTTCAACGCGAAGCTGCGCCTCGATCCCGCTGCCATCGAAAAGCGTGACCGGCAGATCGTCTCCATCCAAATGCTCGACGGTGCGCGCTACAACGGTCGCATGTTCGTCGATGCAACCTACGAGGGCGATTTGATGGCGATGGCTGGCGTGACCTTTACGACCGGCCGCGAAGGCAACGCCATGTATGGCGAGGACTACAACGGCGTGCAGACGGCGAACGCCGAGCAACACAATTTCGAGTTGAACATCGATCCGTACGTGAAGCCCGGCGATCGCTCCAGTGGCCTCGTGCCTCTGATCGAGTCTGGTCCGCCAGGCGAGCAGGGCGCAGGCGACAAGCGCATTCAAGCGTATAACTTCCGCCTGTGCATGACGAAGGATCCGGCGAACCGCGCGCCCGTGCCGAAGCCGCCGGACTACGACGCCTGGACATATGAACTGCTGGGCCGCTATCTCGATGCCGGCTGGCGGCACAGGTTCCGCAAGTTCGACCCGATTCCAAATCACAAGACCGACGTCAACAATTACGGCGCGATCTCGACCGATTTCATCGGCGGCAATTACGACTATCCGACTGCCGACTACGAACGACGCCGCCAGATTTTCGAGGCGCACAGGAACTATCAGTCGGGCTTGATCTGGTTCATGCAGAACGATCCGCGCGTGCCCGCCGATGTGCGCCAGTCGATGTCGGAGTGGGGATTGTGCGCGGATGAGTTCGTCGACAACGGTCATTGGCCGCGCGAAATGTATGTGCGGGAAGCGCGACGCATGGTGTCCGACTTCGTCATGACCGAGCGGCACCTGGAAGGTCAACTGCCGACGCCGCGTTCCGTCGGGCTCGGCTCGTACACGATGGATTCGCACAACGTGCAGCGCTACGTGAATGCGGACGGCTTTGCGCGCAACGAAGGCGATGTGCAGATCCACCTCGATCGCACCTACGAGATCAGTTACGACGCCATCGTGCCGCGCGCCGCCGAAGCCACCAATCTGTTCGTGCCGGTTGCCGTGTCCGCTTCTCACATCGCTTATGGCTCGATCCGCATGGAGCCGGTTTTCATGATCCTGGGTCAATCCGTGGGCGAGGCGGCGGTGTTGGCGATCGAGCAGGGAATTCGCGTGCAGGACCTTCCCTATGAAATGCTGGCGGCGCGTCTGCGCGACCGAGGCCAGCTGATCGATCCTGTAAGCGGCAAATACGTTCCTGCACCGCCCCGATAGTTGTCCGAATTTAGCGGGTGTCTTCGTGCTGCCGGGGTCGATATGATCGGCTGCGGAGGTTCACGCGCATGCCTTGCGGCCTGCTCTCTCGAGCCATCATGTTCTCTTTACTCTGTGCTCCCGAAGCGGGCGCCGCTGGCTCGGGTTCGGACGACTATGCTTCCGCGCGGGCCCAGATGGTGAGTCGGCAAATCGCGGAGCGCGGTGTTAGCGATGAGCGTGTGCTGGCAGCGATGCGCAAAGTGCCCCGGCACGAGTTCGTGCCGGACAGCGAGAAACGCTCGGCCTATCACGACACGCCGTTGCCCATCGGCGAAGGCCAGACGATCTCCCAGCCCTACATCGTGGCGCTGATGACCGAACTGGCGCGGCCTGCCAGGAACCACCGCGTGCTCGAGGTCGGCACCGGGTCGGGCTATCAAGCGGCGGTGCTCGCAGAGCTCGTCGAGCACGTTTATTCCATCGAGATCGAAAGCACGCTCGCGCAAAGAGCCAGCGAAGTCCTGCGCAGACTCGGTTACGACAACGTTACTGTTCGAGCCGGCGATGGTTATGCCGGTTGGGCGGAGCATGCGCCGTTCGACGTCATCGTCATCACGGCGGCGCCAGATCACATACCGCAGCCGTTGATCGAACAACTCAAGCCCGGCGGCCGAATGGTCGTGCCCGTCGGTCCGGTCGCCGCCATACAGCAGTTGCGCGTGCTGGAAAAGAATGCGGTCGGTAAGGTTACTTCGACCGTCGTGGCGCCGGTGCGATTCGTGCCGCTGCGACGACGACCGGATTAGCCTAGAACAACTTCAACGCCTTCCCGTTTTACGTAGTAAACAAGCGGCATTGCGAGTCGACGCGCGTTTGTTTTGTTGCGAGTGCCAGGCGTATAAGAGGCGGCGGTCATCGCCGAGCGTGATTCTTCGGCCCGCTCAGTTCATGTGCAGGGCGCACCTTGGGAGTTTGTCAGCAGGATTACCCGGAGCGTAGCAGCCACGCCGCTCACGTCCTTTCTGCGTGATCGATCGTCCCATCACTCCGCAGCAACAACAGGAGCCTGCCATGAACACGATTCTTCTACGGACATCGTGCCTGACTGCTTTGACTGTAGTTACAACGACGGCTGTCGCCCAGGGCGAGGGACAGGGCAGCGCCTGTGCGGCTTTGCCAGCGTATTCCCAGTTGAAAACGGCATTGACGGCGGCGCGCGAACAAGCCAATGGTGGTTTCAACCTCGACATGTGGGGCACGGTTGTCAGTCGGGACGGCATCGTGTGTGCGGTCGCGTTCACCGGCGACGATCGCGGCTCGCAGTGGCCCGGCAGCAGAGTCATCTCCGCGCAGAAAGCAAACACCGCGAACGCTTTCAGTCTGCCGACGCTGGCGCTGTCCACAGCGAATCTGTACGCAGCGGTGCAGCCCGGCGGTTCGCTGTACGGCCTACAGCACAGCAACCCCGTCGACACGCTGGTCGCCTATCAAGGCAACGCGTCGCGTTTCGGTCTGGCGAACGATCCGATGGTCGGCTCCCGCATCGGCGGTGTGAATGTGTTCGGCGGCGGCCTCGCGCTCTACGACCAGAATCAGCAGTTGATCGGAGCGATCGGCGTGAGCGGCGATACTTCGTGCGCCGATCACAATATCGCGTGGCGAACCCGGCACACATTGAATCTGGATTTCGTGCCCGCCGGCGTCAGTGCGCAGGGCGACGACAACATCAACTACATCGGTCTGGTGACCGAGCCGAGCCTGGCGAACGATTTCTCGCACCCGATCTGCGCCATCGCCGGCGAGGACACCGTCTCGGACATCAGTGCGAACCTGCCGCCGATCCAGGAGCCCGAGGAAGAATAAATAGGAGCAGTGCCTGGCGGGCGGGCGTCCGTCCGCCACGCTGCTGCTAAGCACAATCGTGATTAACGCGCTGCAGGGAACCGGGGGCGAGCGCGACGATTACTCTTGTACGCCACTCGTCAACGCAAGCTGGCATCAATGGTAGCGGGTGAGGGTAAGTTTCCAGACGCGGCCGCCGCGTCGGAATCGATTGAGCACGACAGCAGCTCCAAGGGTGTCAGGCCGCTCGTGAAAATCTGGGCTATTGCCCTGATATTGCACACGGCTTTCATCGCGAGCGGCCAGGCCAGCGACAAAACAACGACCTTGGTGAATGACGTCGTCTGGACCATCGCTGCAGCGCTGGCCGCGTTCAGCAGTTTTCGCGCGGCGTTTTCCTTGCACGGACGCGATCGGGTGGCGTGGCTGATCTTCGCGTTCGCGTGCGTCGCGTGGCTGCTGGGCCAGATCGTCTGGAATGTCTTCGAGTTGTATCTCGGGCAGCGAGTGCCCTTTCCGAGCTACGCCGATATCGGTTATCTGTTGTTCGGCCCGGTAATGCTGGTCGGGTTGTTCGCCCTGCGCGCCACGCAGGAGGAGCGACGGATGACCTGGCTACGCGTGGCCAATCTGGGTTTGATTCTTTGCAGTCTCGCGGCCGTCCTGGTCACGACCCTGGCAGGGCCGTTCGAGCAGATGCCCGGCCCCATCGGCGATGCGTTGATCGTGGTCATCGAGAACGCAACGATTGCGATCGCATTCATCGTGGCCGTGTATTTCCTGTGGTCCTATCGATGGGGCGATCGCCTGCTGGCCTACGGGCTGGTGACGCTCTCACTGGGCGCGCACATGGTCACGGGAATTCTGTACACCCGCGAGCTGATCGGAGAGAGCTACGACACGACGAAGCTCTTCAACGTCGGCTGGGTGCTGGCATTTGCGCTTCATCAATGGGGCGCAGAGGCGCAGGTGACATCCAAGGCGAACGGCCACATGGGATCGCTGGCGATCCGCCAGAGCCAGGGCTGGATCGAAGCGCTCGTGCCCTCGATCCTGTTGTTTTGTGTGGCCGTGTCCGCGACCTGGTTCGCGGGGGAAACGAGCGAGAGCTCGGTCTATTTGCGCACGGTTGTGCTCATTGCATTCGCGATCGTTCTGGCCTCGCGCGAGGGCTGGCTGTATTGGCGAGGACAACAGCTGCGGTTCGCTCTCGAGAGCTCGGCAAATGCCTTGAGGCGAGCCCACGAGCGACTGCACGATCTCGACAGTCAACGCAGCGAGCTCGAGCGGGTAATTGACATGACCGCACGCGCCGGCAGCGTCGGACTTTGGGAGTGGAATCCCTCATCGAACTCAGTTCGCTACTCCCCGCACTGGAAGCAGCAGCTCGGCGAGGACGAGCTGCCGGATACGTTCGAGGCCTGGCGCGAGCGAGTGCATCCCGACGACGAGGCCAGGGCCATGGCCAAACTGGACGAGTTCATTCGCCACCCGGAACGCGAGTTCGTCTTGGAACATCGCTTGCGTCACCACGACGGCTCGTATCGCTGGGTGCTGTCACGAGGCTCGGCGTTGTTGGATTCGCAAGGGCGGCCGGTGCGCGCCCTGGGCTCGCTGGTCGATATCACTCCCTTCAAGGAGCTGGAGCAATCGTTGCGTGACAGTGAGCGCCGCTACCGGGAGCTGGCCGATGTGCTCGAATGCCGCGTGGCCCAACGTACCCGCGAGCTGTCCGATGCATATCGTGAGTCGCGCAACTTCGCCCATGCAGTGGCGCACGACTTGAAAGCGCCCCTGCGGGCGATCAATGGCTTCTGTGCATTGCTGGACGAAAGCGCGTCGAGCAAGTTGAGCGATATCGAGCACGGCTATATCGACCGCGCTCGTCAGGGCGCGATGCGCATGTCCGCGTTGATCGACGATCTGCTCGACTACTCTCGACTGGAGCATCGCGAGCAGCGCTTGCAGCCCATCGACTGCCGAGCTTTCGTCCGGGGGCTGCTCGACTCGATGAAGGAGGAGATCAAGGAGGCTGGCGCGCAAGTCCATGTCGAACTCGACTCACGGCCGGTCATGGCGGACAGCGAAGGACTGCGGATCGCTCTCACCAATCTCATCGAGAACGCGCTGAAGTTCTCCCGGGAGACCGGGCAGCCGCGCATCGGCATCGAATCGAGCATCGAATACGGCCGCTATCTGCTGAAGGTGCGCGACAACGGCATCGGCTTCGACGTTGCCTATCGCGACAAGATCTTCGAGATCTTCAATCGGCTGCACGCCTCTGGCTATGAGGGCACCGGCATCGGTCTGGCGCTGGTCCGCAAGGCCGTGCAACGAATGGAAGGAGAAGTGTGGGCCGAAGCCACGCCCGGCGCAGGGGCTACGTTCTCTGTGAGTTTGAAACTGGCCGATGCCACCGAAACCGCGGTCGCCTCTGGCGCGTAGTCATTCGTAGTGCGTTGACAACGCTATTTCCAACAACATTTGTTGGTGATAGACAAAACCACATTGTCAATCACTCGTTTACACGTATCGCCGCCGCTACACGCGCGCCAATCGAAGGGGGGATCATGAGCAGGAATTGCTACCGTCGACGGGCCGGTTGGGTCACCGTGGCCACGGTGTTCACACCCGTTCTCGTTCAGGCACAACAAGCACCGGCGGCGCCGGAAGCGCCGCCGTCCGGTCTCGAAACTGTAGTTGTTACAGGCAGCGCGCTGGGTGGCGTGAAGAAACTCGAAGCCAGTTACAACATTGTCACCGCGAATGAGGAACAGATTCGCCAGTCGAATCCGAAAAGCACCGCGGACTTGTTGAAGATATCGCCGGGCATGTGGCCGGAAAGCTCAGGCGGTCAGACTGGCGCAAACATCGCGATCGCGGGCTTTCCGAGCGGCGGCGACGCGCCGTTCTTCACGACGTTGCTGATGGGCTCGCCGCTGTATGGCATGCCGACTCTGTCGTTCTTCGAAACGACCAGCATCATTCGTCTCGACGACACGGTGCGCGCCGTGGAAATCCTGCAAGGCGGACCTTCGGTGGTGTTCGCCGGCGGCCAGATGGGCGCGACGGCGAACTTTCTGTTGAAGACTGGCACCGACGAGCCCTCCGGAAGCCTCGGCCTGACCTATGGCGATGAGAATCTCTGGCGTTTCGATGGCTTCACGGGTTTCAAAGTAGGCGAAGGC
The DNA here is from genome assembly GCF_004138335.1 of Peristeroidobacter agariperforans. Taxonomy (GTDB): domain Bacteria; phylum Pseudomonadota; class Gammaproteobacteria; order Steroidobacterales; family Steroidobacteraceae; genus Steroidobacter; species Steroidobacter agariperforans. The sequence goes on from NZ_RYFW01000001.1 coordinate 2,911,154, forward strand.
TGGTACGGCAGCGTCGGTGGCTTCTATCGAACTTCCGATGGCGTGCGCGATCCGGAGTTCACCGCGGACGAAGGTGGACAACTGACCGCCACCTTGAAGCGCGAGTTCGAGAAGGGTGAGCTGATCCTGTATGCGCGCTATCTGAACGACAAGAATCAGTTCATCACGCCGATTCCGGTGATCCAGACCGGCACCGATAACTTCCACGCGTATCCGGGCTTCGATCCGCTCACGGATACTTTTTACAGTGAAGCGATCCGGCACGTGCGCCTGCCCGGCTATCCGAACGGCGGCACGACTGCCGATCTAGCCGATGGCCGCGGCGCGGACATGTGGTTCGTGGGTGCGAACTACGATCATGAGTTCGACAACGGCTGGTCGATCAGCAACAAGTTCCTCGCCAATGCCGGCGACGTGGATACGAATGCGCTGTTCTCGCGCAGCAATCCTGCGCTGCTGGCGGACAAGTTGTATACCGTGCCCACCACTCTCGACGGCTTCCTGCTGCCGGCGGGATCGGCGACCGCGACCTTCGTGGGCGGCGGCGCGGTTGCGCCCACCCAGGATGTCATCAATCAAGGCTGGTGGTTCGTTCACAAGGAACTGCAGAACATCAACAATGACTTTCGCCTGAGCAAGGAAATTTTCCAGGACAACACGCTGACGGTGGGCCTGTATCTGGCCTACTACGAGATGGATGACGAATGGGCCCAGGGCGGCCTTGGCATGTTGATGACGAATGAACCGAACGCGCGGCCGATCGCGGTGAGCTACGTTTCGGGCGGTCAGACGTTTCAACTGACCGACGATCAAGGCTTCCTGGACTATGGCGGTTTCAACATCGCCCAACGCGGTCATGCGTTCAACCGCGCGATCTACCTGTCCGATTCATGGCGCATCGACAAGTGGTTGCTGGACGCGTCGGTGCGCTTCGAGAACCAGGACGCCACCAATCGCGTGTGCAACCGGACCAACGTGAACCTCGACGGCAATCCGCTGACGATCTATGACAATGCCGTGCCTCAGTGTAACGGTACGCTGGCGATCACGGATTACGACGAGGACTTCACCTCGTGGACGGTGGGCGCGAATTACAGCTTCACCGATACGATGTCGTCGTATGTGCGCGCGAATCGTGGCGGGCACTTTGCCGATTTCGACAACGGCATCCGCGGCAGTACCACTGGCAACACGCCGCCCATCCAGGTGGTGCGCAACTATGAGATCGGCTTCAAATTCCAGAACGAATTCATCTATGCGGACATCAGCGGCTACTACCGCGACTTCACCGGTCTGCAGTATCAACAAACGGACCGGTTGGGCGCACCGACCGGCGCGAGGCTGTATTACGGCTCGGAGTCCAAGGGCTTGAACTTCATCGGCGCGCTCACGCTGTGGGAGAACTTCAGGTTCCAGGCCGTGGCGAACTATCTCGATGGCGAGTACACGGACTACGACGCTTGCGTCCCTTTCACAAACGTCGTGACCGGCAACGGCTGCGCGCGGATCGAAGGCCAGCAACTGCAACGTCAGCCCAAGCTGCGGTATATGCTCACCCCGAGCTATCACTTCCCCTTCGACTGGGGCGGCATCGATGCGCAGGTGACCTACACCCACATCGGCGACCGCACTCAGGATCAATCCGGACTGCAAGAACTGGGCTCGTACTACACCTGGGACTTCGCCGTGATCGCGAACGTCGGCGAGAACTGGCAGTTCGCCGTGCGCGGCACCAACATATCGGATGAGCTCGGCATCACCGAAACCAATTCACGCATCTTCGGCGCAGCGGCAGGCACCGGCGGCGTGTTGCTGGCGCGTCCGATCGAGGGCAGCGAGATCAACTTCCAGGCCAAGTACCTGTGGTAGAAAACTGAGCGCTTTGTATCGCCGAGCATCGCTTCGTGTGCGAGTTCCGAGTGCCCGATGACATACAACGTCTCGGGCACTTTTTCAGGAGCAGAGCATGCGAGCCAACGGCAGTTATCTGGCACTCGGCTTGATCGCGGTCGGCGTCGGCGCCTGGGCCGCGAACAACGGATCCGCACCCGAACAACTCGATGCACCCGCGGTCGCAGCGGGCTGCGCTCGTCAATTCGAGCGTGCACAGCGAGTCGACATGGAATCCTTCCGCGACTACGACGCTGAAACATTCAGGGCAGGGCACATCTCCGACACCGTAACGGTCTTCGCCAGCGGCGCCGCCCGCTACGGCATCGATGCGGTCATGGAGGCCTTGCGTTCACACTTCGAGAACCGTGAGGCCGTGTGGGCCTGGACCGAGAAATATCGCGTCGTCGATGGCTGCAAGACAGCGTTCATCCTCTATGAAACGACCTACGACATTCCCTCGAACGGCTACCACCAGCGCGCTCTCACCGGCGTGACCTACACCTATCGTCACGGCAAGTGGCTTGCGGTCGCGGATACGGGGACGCTGTTGCCGAATTAGACCACTCCGACTGTCCGTGGCTGGGCGCCTCGGCGGGCGCCAGATTCGTGCCTAACCGGGAAGGAGGGGGATCCTTGCCTGACCGGCACGACTGAATTGCCGTGCTTGGAACGCGGCGCCCGCTCTTTCATTCTTCAGCCTGTGGATTGCGCAAGCTGATGAAGGTGCCCCATGACTGACTACGCGATTGCCGACTACACGCCCCCGAAAGTCTGGGCGTGGAGCAAGCCGAACGGGGGCCAGTTCTCGAATATCAATCGGCCGGTCGCGGGTGCCACGCACGAGAAGGTGCTGCCGGTCGGGCGCCATCCGCTGCAGCTGTATTCGCAGGGCACGCCGAACGGCCAGAAAGTCACGATTCTGTTGGAAGAGCTGCTCGCGCTGGGACACAGCGGCGCCGAGTACGATGCGTGGTTGATTCGCATCGGCGCAGGAGATCAGTTCGGCAGCGGGTTCGTGGAAATCAATCCCAACTCGAAGATTCCCGCGCTGGTGGATCGTTCGGGCGCGCAGCCGATACGTGTGTTCGAGTCCGGCGCGATTCTGGTCTACCTCGCCGAAAAATTCGGTGCGTTCCTGCCCTCTCAGCCGCAAGCCCGGGCCGAGTGTCTCTCGTGGCTGTTCTGGCAGATGGGCAGCGCGCCGTTCCTCGGCGGCGGGTTCGGGCATTTCTACGCGTATGCGCCGGCGAAAATCGAGTATGCGATCGATCGCTACGCCATGGAGACCAAGCGCCAGCTCGATGTGCTCGATAAGCGACTGGCGCAGAGCGCGTATCTCGCCGGCGACGAATACACGATCGCCGACATCGCCGTGTTCCCGTGGTACGGCGGAATGGTCAAAGGCTGGCTGTACAACGCAGGCGAGTTCCTGTCCGTGCACGAGTACAAGAACGTGCTCCGTTGGGCCGACACGTTGCTGGCTCGCCCCGCCGTCGTTCGCGGCCGCATGGTGAATCGCACGAGCGGCGATCCCGCCAATCAGTTGCACGAGCGGCACGACGCCAGCGATTTTCAGACGAAAACTCAAGACAAGCTCGTCGCGTCCAGGTTGTAGCAAGGTGCTGCCAGCCGCGCTTGGCCGATGCCGTCAAGATGCGACATCCTGTCTCCCGCCGCCGACCGAGTGTCGCAGCAGCCATTGCTCGCGGGCTACAATGGGCCGAAGCGGAATACGGGAGTTCCTATGAACGACAATACCGGCAAACTGATTCTGCGGCTGGCGCTGGGCATCCTGATCCTGTTGCACGGCATCGCCAAAATCAAAGGCGGTGTCGGCGGCCTGTCGGGCGCGGTCACTGCAGCCGGTCTCCCGGCTTTTGTCACCTATGGCGTGTACGTGGGCGAGGTGCTGGCGCCGATCCTGGTGCTGCTCGGCTGGTACTGCCGCATCGGCGCGGGCTTGATAGCAATCAATATGTTGTTTGCCATCGCCCTGGTGCACCAAGCCGAATTGACCGTCATCGGCAAGACCGGTGGCTGGGCGCTCGAGCTGCAAGGAATGTTTCTATTCACGGCCATCGCGCTGGCGCTGCTCGGCCCGGGGCGCTTCAGTCTCAACGGCAAGTAGCGCAGCGTTGTATCAGCCGATCGTCACCGTCACGGGCGGCAGCGTGCCGAGTTCGAACGAGTAGGCGTCGCCTGCGACGGCGAATTTGGTCGGGATGATGGAGCCGGTCATGATCCACTGAGCGGGCTGCAGCGGCGTTCCAGCTTGCTCGGCGAAGCGAGCCACCCAGGCGAGCACCCAGAGCGGACCATTCATCACATCGTCGCTGGAGCCGGTGGCCACCGGCTCGCCATTGACCAGCAATCGGCCTGGCAAGCCCCGGAGATCGCCGAAAGCGGAGGGCGATGCGGCCTCGCCGAGCACGATGCCTCTGTTCCAGCTGTTCTCCGCCGCGATCGAGCTTGCCTCGAGATGGTCATAGTCGGCGTCGCGATCGTCGATGACTTCGAACGCGGCCGCAATGGCGTCGACACACGCGATCAAATCCTCGGCGTTGGCATCGGAGGGCACTGCCTTGCCGACGCGCAATGCGAGCTCGCTTTCGATGCCCAGCCGATGGAACTCCGACTTCCGGATCTTGGCGCCGCTCGCGCGAACGTTGCTCTTCAGGATGCGGCCGCCGATCGGCTCGGCGACGCCGCAGAATGTTTGCATCTTCGCGGTGGTCAGGCCGACCTTGTACCCCGCGACGCTGTCGCTGCCGGAACGCAGCGCACGCGCCAGGATCTCAGATTGAATGGCATAGGCATCCTCGAGCGTCGCCGGGCGGCCGTCGATTCGGTAGAGCTGGAAGCGGGCGCGATTCTTCACATCGGCTTCGAATCGATCGACGATGGCGCGAACCTGGTCGGCGTGCATTGTTGTGCCTCGACACTCGGGGTTTTGGATCCTAGCACAGGCCATTTAGGAAAAATTTCTGCGTCCGCGGCAGTACACTGCGTTTGGGATTCGAGGAGAGCGTATGGCTGCCTACATGATATGCACGATGCAGGTCCACGATCCGGTGACCTTTCGAAAGTACTCGGACCACACGCCCAAGACGCTGCAAAAATATGGCGGTCGATTTTTGACGCGAGGCGACGAGGTGACGACGTCCGAAGGCGCGGCATTCTCGGAGCGCATGGTCATTCTGGAGTTTCCAGACCGCGCTTCGGCCGAAGCCTGGTACAACGATCCCGAGTATCAACGCCTATCCGAATTCCGGCGCGCGGCCACGACGAACGGTCGAATGATTCTTCAGGAAGGCCGAGCCGATCACGTCGCGCCGGATCCTCGCGTTTGATTCCCGCTGGAGCTTGTTATGGATCTGAAGATTTCCGGACGTCGCGCGCTGGTATTCGGCGCGTCCAAAGGGCTTGGCAGAGCAGTCGCGCGTGAGCTGATTGCAGAGGGCGTACAGGTTGCGATCGTTTCTCGCGATCCGGATCGAATCGCGGCAACGGCGGCGGAGATCGGAGCCATCGGCATTGCCGGCGATGTTTCTTCTCCTGGCAACTCTGAGGCGCTGGTGGCACAGGCCACGAAGGCGCTTGGCGCACCCATCGATATTCTCGTCACCAACACCGGCGGCCCGCCGGCTGGCTCCTTCGAGCGCATGTCCGCTGCCGACTGGCAAAAGGGTTTCGACAACTTGTGGATGAGCACGGTGGAAAGCGTGCTCGCAGTGCTGCCTCACATGCGTCAACGCAAATGGGGTCGCATCCTCGCGATCACCTCGATCTCCGCGCGCGAACCGCAGCCAGGTTTGGTGATTTCAAACAGCTTGCGCGCCGGGTTGCTCGGCTTGATCAATTCTGTCAGCCGCGATATCGCGAAAGACGGGATCACGATGAATGCACTGTTGCCCGGTTACACCGCCACCGAGCGGCTGACGGAGCTCGGCGTGGACGACGCGACCATGGGGCCCAAGATCCCGGTCGGGCGAATCGGCCGGCCGGAGGAGTTCGCAGCGCTTGCGGCGTTCCTTGCATCCGAGCGCGCCTCGTACATCACCGGCCAGGCGATTGCGGTCGATGGCGGGTTCTTGAATTCGATCTGACGTGACTGCCGGTCATTCGGACGACGCATTGGCGTATCCTGCGCCCATGTCGTCCGACCTTGATAAAGATCTCTCGCGCCTCGTCGTCGAGCCCATCGGAATCGTTCGCACTTCACTGGCCACCAAAGTCGAGGCGGCACGGCAGCCGCGGGCGGCGCAGGGGGCGAGTGCGCACATCGAGTTATTTCCCGGTCGCAACTTCGAGCACGCGCTCGAAGATCTGTCGCGCTGGAAATTGATCTGGGTGATTTTCTGGTTTCACCACAATCCCGGCTGGCGCCCCAAGGTGCTGCCGCCGCGAAGCACTTCGGGCCGCAAGGGCGTGTTTGCCACGCGCTCGCCGCATCGACCCAATCCCATCGGCCTGTCCGTCGTCAGATTGGAGAAGATCGAGGGTTTGAATGTCCACATCCTGGACGCCGATATTCTCGACGGCACGCCGGTGCTCGATCTCAAACCCTACGTTGCCTACACCGACTCGCACCCAGATGCGGGCAATGGCTGGCTCGATGACCAGCCAGCCGATCCCGTCGCTGCCTACGCAGTGACATTCACGCCGAGGGCGGCGGAGCAAGCCCATTGGATCGAGACGCGGACCGGTCTTGGTATCGACGAGCGAATTCGCTCCACCCTGGCGCTCGGCCCGGAGCCGCACCCGTATCGGCGCATTCGTCGGCTCGATGATGGAATGCAACTAGCGGTGAAAGAGTGGCGCGTTCGGTTTAGTGTCGAGGGGCGGGAGGTGCGTGTTGCCTCGATCGCGTCCGGGTTCCGGGAAGCGCAGCTCGCGAGTGAAGCTGACGACGACGTGCTACGGGCGCATCGGGAGTTTCGACAGGCGTGGGGAGAGCTGGGCTAGGGCGACTTCGTCGCTACGGCAATTCGATTCCATGACACGGCGTGTCAGCGACCTGGCGCTATCATGCGCAGGCGGAGTTTATTCGTCCGCACGATCCTTCATTTGAGCGGCAGTAAAACATGAAAACCATTTACTACGCAGCAGCCAGCCTCGATGGCTTCATTGCGACCGAGGACGACTCGTTGGACTGGCTGTTCTCGCTCGGGAACTTGAATGACACCAGCTATCCCGAGTTCATTTCTAGCGTAGGTGCGTTGGCGATGGGCTCGGCCACTTATGAATGGATGCTCAGGAACGCAGAAAGTGTGGCCGCGCAGTCAGGTTCTGCGTGGCCCTACACGCAGCCCGCATGGATATTCTCCACTCGCAAGCTTCCTGCAATCGCCGGAGCCGACATTCGCTTCGTCAGCGGAGATGTTCGACAGGCTCATGCCGAGATGAGAGCGGCGGCTGGCGCCAGTAACATCTGGCTGGTCGGGGGCGGAGATCTGGTCGGCCAGTTCTACGATTGCGGCCTGCTGGATCAACTCATCATCCAGATCGGCTCGTGCACGCTGGGCGCCGGCAAGCCGCTATTACCCCGCCGGCTGCTCAGTCCGGTTTTGCGCCTGGCGTCCGTTCGTCAGATCGGCTCGGGCATGGCTGAATTGCGTTACGACGTACAGAAGGCTGGGCAAGGAACATGACTACCTTTATCGCTCTGCTGCGCGCCGTGAACGTGGGTGGCACTGGAAAGCTGCCCATGCAGGATCTCAAGCGCCTTTGCGAGCAGCAGGGGTTTGCGAACGTGCGCACATATATCGCAAGTGGCAATGTGATCTTCGAAAGCACGAAGCGCGAAGGCCCTGTGAAGGCCGCGCTGGAGGCGGCGTTGCGTGAGTACGCCGGTAAGGACGTTGGCGTACTGGTGCGCACGGCGAAGGAGATGCAGCAGGTGCTCGCATCCAATCCATTCGAGAAGCTTGAGCCCAATCGAACCGTGGCCTGCTTTCTCGACGATCCGCCGCCGCAGGATACGTTGCGCACGGTTAAGGGTGCACAGGACGAAGAGGTCCGTTTGGGCAAGCGGGAAATTTATGTGTACTACGGCGCAAACATGGCGCATTCCAAGTTGAAGATTCCGGTTGCGAATGCCGGCACCGCACGGAACATGAATACGATCGCAAAGCTGGTAGAGCTTGCAACGCCTTGAGCACTGCGAGCGCTTCGATCGGGGAAAGGATCCTCGTTATCGGGACGAGCTGCACGGGGAAGTCGACGTTCGCACGCTCGCTGGCGTCTAAAATCGAACTGCCCATCGTTGAGCTCGACGCTTTGTACTGGGAGCCCGGCTGGACGCCTGCGGGGCCCGAGAGCTTCCGACAACGCGTCCTCGAGAGCACGCGCGGCGAGGGCTGGATCGTCGTTGGCAACTATGGAACGGTTCGTGACGCACTCTGGTCGCGCGCCACGATGGTGATCTGGCTGAACTACGGATTCGCAGTGACCTTCGCGAGGGCATTGCGAAGAACGATGCGTCGCGCCGTCACCGGAGAAGAGTTGTGGAATGGCAATCGTGAGTCGATCCGACGATCGTTCTTCTCGCGAGAATCGATTCTCTGGTGGGTCATCACTACCCATCGCCGCCGGCGCGAGGAGTTTACCGGTCTGCGCGCCAGCAACCACTACCCGCACTTGCGCTGGGTTGAATTTCAGCAGCCCGGGCAGGCGCAAGCCTATATAGCTCGTCTGCCGGCGCCTAAATAGCGCTCTTCGCCGCACCAGACTTGAGCCATTCGACGACCGCAAGCAGCGCGGGTCGGCCAGCAGCATCGTCTCGACGCCGGACGAGCCAGTAGGCGTTCGCTATCTGAACATGGGCGTCGTTAAAGGGCCGAAAGAGTAGTCCGCGCGACACATCCATTTCTGCCAAGGATCCTCTCGCCAGTGCGACGCCGAGCCCCTGCGCTGCCGCCTGCAATACCAGATCGGATGAGGTGAAGCGCGGTCCGACCCGCAGGTCGATGTTCTTCGCCGGATAGACGTCGAACCAGCGATCCCATCCGCTATCGGGATCGCGATCGTGCAGCAGCCTGGCTTTTGCCAGCGCCCGCACCGGTGTGCGCTCTCCAATGCTTTTCCAATAGCTGCGGGTTGCAACCGGATACAGCAGCTCATCCATCAGCGGTTCGCAGATCCCATCCGGCCACGGGCCGCTGCCCATGCGAAGCGCCAGGTCTGCGCCTTGCGCGGCGAGATCTTTCACCGACGGCTCAGTCACGATCGACAGTTCGATCGAAGGATGAGCTTTTGCAAGCACAGGCAGACGCGGCATCAGCCACCGCGCGGCGAGCGACGGGGTCGTCGTGATCACGATGGAGTTCGGAGCCCGCAGCTCGCGGACGCTCTCGACCGCGCGCTCAAGATCGTTCAGTCCGGAGATGAGCGCTTTACCGAGCGCCTGTCCTTGAATCGTCAGTGCAAAGCGACGTTGTCGTCCGGGCTTCTCGATGAGCGCGACACCGAGCCACGCTTCGAGCTCGTGTACCTGTCTGCTGATTGCCGAGTGAGTGACTTGCAATACGCGAGCGGCAGGGCGCACACCTCCCGTTTCAAAAACATGAGCGAAGGCGCGCAGGGCGGAGAGTGGAAGCTTTCGCATGGTCTAAAAAAGAAACCATCTGCATCGAGTTTTGCAACAGGGTACGCGGGCCGCGCTCCTCATACTAGGGGCCTATGAGCTCCCTACTGCCAGTGATCGGCGTGCTATTCGCTGCGGCGATCACACCGGGTCCCAACAACATCATTGTCATGCAAGCCGGTGCACGCGGCATGGCGCCGGCGATACGCGCCGTACTTGGTGTTGTTTGCGGCTCGATGGTGCTGCTCATCTTCACCTGGTTCGGGTTCGGACTCGCAACGTCGGTGGCGCCCGCACTTACGCTCGTTCTGCACATTTTCTGCGCCGCATACCTTGCGTGGATGGGCGTTGCGCTGCTAACGCGAGAGCAGACAGCTGCGGCGGACGCTGCGGTTCCGTCGAACCCTTTGGGTATTGCCGCCTTTCAGCTGTTGAATCCCAAGGCATGGATCTTGGTTGCCACCGCAGTTGCGGCGATGCCTCGGGAGAGAAGCCTGGCGCTGCTGGCTCTGCTGATGGTAGCGGTGACCGGCGCTTGCTTGATGCTGTGGGCGTTGGCGGGTACGGCAGCTACGCATTTTTTTGCTCGCCCCGCGGCGCGTCGCGTCATCGATCGAATCCTCGGCCCGGTTCTCGTGCTTTCAGCAGTGGGCATCGCCGCCGAGTTATTGAGCACTTGAGTCGAAAGCGGAGGGTTTGAGGATGTGGAGCTTGCCCAACTCAGCAAGAGAAAAAGTGGTCGACGTCGCCATGAGGCCGGTCGTACTGGCGCTGGCTGGAAGTCTTCGTCGACGGTCCTATAACAAACAACTGCTGGCGGCCGCAGAGTTGCACGCACGGCCAACGCTTGCGATTCGAATCTACGACGACCTGGCGTCGGTGCCGTTGTTCAATGAAGATATCGAAGCACACGATCCGCCGGACGGCGTCGTGAGGCTGGCGGCTGCGCTCGTGCAGTCGGATGCTTTGTTGATCGCCACGCCTGAATACAACCAGGGAGTGCCGGGAGTGCTGAAAAACGCAATCGATTGGCTGTCGCGAAGCGAGCCCGACCTGCTTGACGGCAAGCCCACCGCGATTCTCGGGGCGAGCGCCGGGCCGTGGGGAACTCGCCTCGCTCAAGCATCGCTTCGGCACACCCTCGCGGCCTGCGGCGCCATCGTGATGCCACAGCCGCAAATGTATGTGCGCGAGGCGGCCAATGCGTTCGATAGTGACGGCGCTTTGACGGATGAGCGCGTGCGTAGCTCACTTTCGGCTTTCGTGGGTTCATTTCACAGCTGGATCGAGGGCAGCAGCAGTCTCCGCAGACGAGTCAACTGTTAAATCAGCGACCGAAGTCCAACTCGATGCGCGGCTTGGTGACGCACGTTGGCACGTAGCATTCAGTGGCTCGCTAGAATGCGGCGTATGAAACCTCACCTCGCGGTATTGCTTGCAGCCTTCCTCGCACCGGTCACGTCCTTGGCGAGTTCGCCCTTGAAAGTGACCTTGCCGTACAAGGAGGTCATGAAGGCCAGCGTCCAGTCGAAGCAGCCGGTCGTGTATGCCCGCGTCGGCGAGCAGGGCTTTGGCGTACAACACTGGTGGGGGCCGTCGGCTACCTGGGGCAGAGTCGGCTCAATGGTCGGTGGACTTTCCGGTTTTGTGATCGCCAAGGGAATGGAGCAACTCGCCAATTCGGGCACGCCGGCCCTGGCACAGGGCGACGCGGAGAAACTCGCGCCGCTTTACGATCGTGAAGTTACGCAACGCGAGCTCGAGAAGGTGCTCGCGGAAGTTCTGAGCACGCACACTCTGTTCGCGAGCCCGGCGGTGATCAAGCAACTCGCCGACGGTTCGCCCCGGACTGCAACCGTCTTCGAGGATCCTTCGCTCATCGTCGAGCTGCACTCCTCGCTGATCACCGATTATCGGGGGCTGCAGGTCACAGCGCTGGTGTACGAATTCAGCGCGGCGGAACAGGTCGCGAATCCCAAGTCGCCGCTGGTCGGCCGGGTGTATCGAAACCGGTTCGATTACGTGAGCGACTTGCTGCCGGCGCCTCACATCAAGACGCCTGAGGAGATCAAGGCCGACGTCGAGGCCGTGAAGGCGAAGTACCAGGGACGCCAGCTCACGAAAGAGGAGCGAGCTCAGCAGACCATCGAGCTGCGCGACGCGAAAAATGGCACGACCCTGGAGGAATGGCGCGCACCGCTCATGGAGGCCTGGCTGGCCAACGGTGGAGCCAGGCTGCACGACGCGCTGAAGCTCGGCACTGCCAAGGTGGTTGAGTTGATGGCCAAGGACCTGACGGATTTCAATGCCGTCCAGGTTAGAAACGACGTCGATGTGCTTGGCTGGAGAACGTTACGCGACGTGGAGACCGGGCGTTACACGAGCATCTTCGTCGGCGGCCCGTTTGCTGGCGCGCTGATCTCGGAACCCTCCGGTTTGAGCGTGGAGTACTGCCGGGGCACGGCATTCAGCGAGAGTCTGCCGAAGAGCGCCTGGCCCAAGTTGTGCGCCAACGAGAAATAGAGGCTCATAGGCGGATCCCGACTGCTGCGCACATTTCTTCCCGGCGCGTGTCCAATCAGGCCTGGCTCGAGCATCTCAGGTAGGCAAGCCCGTCAAGTCGGCGGGCAGACCCGGAGAAACCATGTCCACGACCAAAACCAAGTTTCTGTTTCTGTATCGATTTCCCGCCAGCGGCGCGCCGGAGCCGGCGTCACCCGAGGCAATGCAGGCCCAGTACAAGGCCTGGGCCGCCTGGCGCGCCAGGTTCGAGAAGGAAGTCATTCCGGGCGAGGGCTTGAAGGCCGGTGGCGCGGTCGTTCGCGGCGGCAACGTGACGGATGGGCCCTATATCGAAGCCAAGGAAGTGATGGGCAGCTACGCCTTCGTCGAGACCGGCTCGCTCGCGCAAGCCATCGAGATCGCGAAGGAATGCCCGATCAACCAAGTGCCTGGGGCAAGCGTCGAGATCCGCGAGCTCGGTTGGCGTTGAGCACGTGATCGATTCGACGGCTGCGCTTCCTGAGCACTACTTCCGGCACGAGTCCGGACGGTTGGTCTCGGTTCTGTCGCGTCGATTCGGCGTGCACCGGGTGGAGCTTTGTGAGGATGCCGTGCAGACGGCGCTGCTCCGCGCGGTGCAGTTATGGGCCGAGCGCGGCCAGCCGGACGACAAGGGCGCATGGCTCTATCGTGTGGCAGTGAATGAGATGCTCGGTGCGCTTCGACGTGAGAAGCGCACCGATGCCTCGATCGACAGCACCGAACAAGCGGCCGCAGAGGCTGGGGCCGAGGAGCCTGTTTTTCTGGAACACGAGGTCAGGGATGACCAGCTTCGCATGCTGTTCGTTTGCGCGAATCCCGCGATCCCGCGCGAATCGCAGATCGTGTTTGCGCTAAAAATCCTTTGCGGGTTCAGCACCGAGGAGATCGCGCTTCGCCTGTTCCAAAGTCATGAAGCGATTTACAAACGGCTGCAGCGGGCGCGCGCGGCGCTGCGCGAACATGTCGAAGAGTTGGAAACGCCCGGTATCGATGAGCTTGCGACGCGCTTGCCCGCAGTTCTCGAGATTCTCTATTTGCTGTTCACCGAAGGTTATAGCTCGGCGCAACCGGACGAAGTGATACGTCACGAGCTGTGCGAGGAAGCGATTCGTCTGGGGAGGCTGCTCGACGCGCATCCGATAGGCGCTGTGCCTGAGACCGCTGCGTTGCTCGCACTCATGTATATGGACGCCGCGCGTTTCGAATCGCGCGTCGATGGGGCCGGCGGGCTGCTTCTGTTGGAGGAGCAAGATCGCTCGTTATGGGATGGCGAGCTCATTCGCATCGGAGTTTCTTACCTGCATCGTGCGGCTCGCGGCGATGTCTTCTCTCGATATCACGCCGAAGCTGCCATTGCTGCCGAGCATTGCCTGGCGCCGTCTTATCGGGAGACCCGATGGGAAGAGATTGCGCGTCTGTATCGAATGCTCGACGGCATCAGTCCCTCGCCCATCAACACATTGAACCGAGCGATCGCGATGGCCGAGTGGCAGGGCCCCGATGCGGGGCTCGCCTTGCTCGAAGCGATCAATCCTCCGACCTGGCTGCTCGGTTATTACCTGTGGGACGCGACGCTCGGCGAGCTTTATCGCCGCCGCGGAGATCGCGAGCGAGCGATCATGCATTTAACGCGTGCGCTCGGAGCGGCCCCGACTCACGCCGAGCAGGCGCTTGTGCGCAGAAGGCTGCAGATGGCATGAATTGACAGAAACCCGCTTTGACGGCCCCAGGGGACGGGGGGCGTGGCATAGTTAGCGCCAGTTCCGTTGCCATTGACGACCATGTCCATCAGTTCCGATACCCCGTCCATCCGCAGAGCCACTCCCGAAGACGCCGTAGTAATGGCCGAGTTGGGAGGGGCGACGTTCACGGAAACATTCGGGCACTTGTATCCGCCCGAAGATCTGCAGGAGTTCCTCACCAGAAGCCACACGCCACAAAGCTGGGCCCGCACGCTCGGCGATCCCAATCGTGGCGTGTTCGTCGTCGAGCACCCGAGCGGACGCAAGATCGGTTTCATCGTGGTCGGCGCCTGCAAACTTCCGGTCGAGAACCTGGAAGCGCAGTCGGGCGAAATACAGCAGCTGTATGTGCTTGCCGAGTTCCACAATCTTCGTCTCGGCCGACGCTTGATGGATCTGGGCCTCGAGTGGCTGGCCTCGCAGGGCCGCGCACCTCTCTATATCGGCGTCTGGTCCGAGAACTACGGCGCGCAGCGTTTCTATGAGCGCTATGGGTTCAGCAAGGTCGGCGAATACGGTTTTCCGGTGGGCAAGACGGTGGACCGGGAGTTCATCCTGAAGCGCTGAAACGTCCGCGTGCTCAACCCGCCTCGGCAGCTGCCTTCTCGCCGGCCTCGAGCGGCCCCAGATCGATAGTCACGTGCGAGATCTTGCCGGTGAAGGCGAAAGGCAGTTGATACGTGAAGTCGATGGGCGACCCCATGTCCATGCCGACATCGATGCCCTCGCCGAGCGACAACTGAATCGGGATGGTGCGTGCCAGGCGGCCGCTCGCGATGGTGTTCTGGTTCGCACTCATCGTGATCTCGCCGCCTTTGCCGAAGCCGCCGCCGTCATATTTGAACTCGACGACCAGCGTGCTCTTGCCCGCGGACAAAGGTTCCTTCGCCTCGAACGTCGTGCGTTCGACGCTCAGGAAGTTGTAAACAAACGTCGGCTTGCCTTGTTTGAGATACAGGCCGTAGCCGCCTTCGAGCCCGCCGTGGGTGATGATCATGCCCTCGGCTTTGTCGTCCGTTGTTTCGATCTCCGCCGTGATCTTCCATGACTTGTTGCACATCGGCGGTGACGCGGCGTCGGGCAAGCCGACGGTGCCGGGATAGTAAGTGATGGAGTTACGCCCACGAATCAAGCTAGGGCGTCCCATCAATTCCGCGTTCATGCGAACCGTGCCGCGCCAGTCCAGCGGCAGGACGTTGTACTTCGAGGCTTCGACCCACCACAGATCCTGCAATTGCCGAAGCTTCTCGGGATATTGCTGGGCGAGGTCGTGAGCCTGCGAGAAATCCTCGTCGACGTTGTAGAGCTCCCAGGGCGCTTTGTCCGGATCCCATTCCTGCCGATTCGGATCCCAGGGAACGAATGAAGGCGACGAAGCCATCCAGCCTTCGTGATACAGGCCGCGATTGCACGCCAGCTCGAAATACTGCGTTTTGCGGGCGCTCTTGGCCTGCGCATCGTCGAGCGTGGCGGCGAAGCTCACGCCTTCGATGGGCTTTTGTTTGACGCCGTTCAGATCGGTCGGCGGCGTGACATGGCACAGCTCGTAGAGTGTCGGAACGATGTCGATGGTGTGAATGAACTGATCGCGCAGCCCGCCTTTGTCCTTGATGCGTGCGGGCCACGAGATGATCATCGGATTGCGGGTGCCGCCGAAATGACTCGCGACCTGCTTGGTCCACTGGAACGGCGTGTTCATGGCATGCGCCCAGGCGGACGGAAAATGATTGAAGTGCTTCGGGCCGCCGAGCTCGTCGATGGCCTTGATATTGTCCTGCCACTTTTCCAGGAAACCGTTGAAAAACATGTTCTCGCACAGCGAGCCTTCGAGGCCGCCTTCGGCGCTCGCGCCGTTGTCGCCCGCGATGTAGATGATGAGTGTGTTGTCGGCATCGGGCAGCTGCTTGACGGCCTCGACGATGCGCCCGAGTTCGTAGTCGCATTGCGCGGCGTAGCCGGCGAACACTTCCATCATTCGCGCATAGAGGCGCTTCTGATCGGCATTGAGCGAGTCCCAGGCGGGCAGGCCTTTCGAGCGCTCCGTCAGCTCGGTGTTCTCGGGAACGACGCCGAGTTTCTTTTGTCGCGCGATGGTCTGTTGCCGGTAGGCATCCCAACCGTCGTCGAACTTACCCTTGAACTTGTCGATCCATTCCTGCGGCGTCTGGTGAGGCGCATGCGTCGCACCGGTGGCGACATATAAGAAGAACGGTTTATCGGGCGCAATGGCCTTCGCGTGGCGCACCCACGCAATCGATTTGTCGGCAAGATCGGTGGTCAGGTGATAGTTCGGATCGCGCGAAGCGGCCACCAGGTTCCGATTCTCGAACAACACCGGATTCCAGTGATTCATGTCGCCGGCATTGAACCCATAGAAATAATCGAAGCCCAGCCCGTTGGCCCAACGATCGAACGGCCCGACTGCGCTCGTCTCCCACGGCGGCGTGTTGTGATTCTTGCCGATCCACGCCGTCATGTAACCGTTCTGTCGGAGCACTTCGCCGATGGTCCCGCAGCTGCGAGGCAAGATGCAGGTGTAACCGTCGTAACCGGTCGCGACCTCGGTGATGCCGGCAAACGACGTCGAATGATGATTGCGGCCCGTGATCAACGCCGCGCGCGTCGGGCTGCACAGCGCGGTGGTATGGAAGCGGTTGTAGCGCAGCCCTTCCGTGGCCAGCCTATCCATCGTCGGCGACGGGATGCCGCCGCCGAACGTGCTGTACTGACCGAAGCCGCAGTCGTCGATCAGGATCAGCAGGATATTGGGCGCACTGGCCGGCGCCCGCACTGGTTGGGGAAACCTGGCCGGATCGGAATCGAGATAAGTGCGACCGACCTCGCCTTTGAAGTGAAAGTCGGGACGCGGCAGGACTTCCGGCGTGCCATGACTGTTGGAGGGATGCGCATTTCCGTTGGGTTTCCCGGCACTTTTCTTCATGACCGCTCCGCACGACGAGTTGTCCGGTGACTATGCGGGTATCGTGGGGCAGTCGATTCGTGCGCAGGGGAGTGGTGAACCACCCGTTTCCGCGAGGCGTCTAGGCCGCGGACTGCAAAGGCGAGGTCCTATTGCAACCGATTCCGCGTCGAGCTGTTCCCGCCTTTCAAGGCGGAAAAAAGATTAAACTTTTCAACTATTTAAGCGGCCGGCCTTAATAAGGGAGCCCTATGAGGCGCATCGAAGTCGGCCAATACGCAGTCAGTGTCGCTGGAAGCGAGAGCGTCCGCGCGTTTGTTCCTGCGCCGCTTCCGCCGAACCGCCGCTGCATCTGGAGGGAACCGTTCGTGATGCGCTCGACCGGGCGCGCTTTCTGCATTCAAATGTGTCCGCGATAGTGAAGGCAGCGCTGGCGCACGTGCAGTTCGAAACAATTCATCCTTTCCTTGACGGCAACGGACGCATCGGTCGTTTGCTCATTACGCTCGCAGCAGCATCGCCAGCAGTACTATGCGGAGTTGAACGCGGTGCGCGAGTTGAAGGGTATCGGGCGCCAGGCGCCGACGGCGCTGCTGATCCAGGAAGCCTTGCAGGCGAAGCCGCTTGCAACGATTGCCGCGCTGACTGAAGCCACCGCGCTGACTACGCCCACTGTGACCCAGGCACTACGCGAGCTGGAAAAGCTCGGCATCGTGCGGGAGACGACGGGGAGGGCGCGAGGTCAGTGTTTGCCTATGCACGCTACCTGGATGCGTTGAACGCAGAGAGCGAATCCGCAGCCTGATGCATCATTTGTGAGGTTCAAGGCGATTCGCCGCAGAAAGGAATGGCGCCCAGCGGAGGACTGCATCTGCGGCTGTCTAGAACGATACCCCGCGCGGTGAGCCAACCGGCCCGGGCGACCCGGGCCGCTTGCAGGTTCTCTCGCCCATGGGCAGGCCCAGGAAATAAAAACGTGCGCGGCATTCGTAGGGGCGGGTGATGCCGCATCCTGTCGCCTCGTAGCGAGTGACTCCGACGTACCGCCTTTCGATCAATTGCACGTCGATATCCGAAGCATCGCAACCCAGATCCAGGGCGCTGCGGGTGCGTACTTGCGTAACGTTGGATGCGCATCCCGTCAGCATCGAGAGCGTGATCGCAACGATTCCCATAAGTCCGCCAGTGCGGTTTGACATTATTTCCCTCATCCCTGTCGCAGCGTGCGCGATCTTAGTTCCGCGGCGGCCAGGAAACCAGCAACCGATGTATTGTGGGCGGGTAAATGTGCGGCGATGGAGATAGCCCGTCAATGAAGCAACATCATCCCGAGTCCGCCACGCGGGCCATGGCGGCGGCAATGTACTTGTTGGGATTGGCGTTGAGCGCCGGCTCGTATGCGCAGGACGCGACCAGTGACCCCGCCGTACCTTGGAGCGCGCCAGCCACAGTGAGCGTGGTGGAAGAAGAAAAGACTTTCGAGAATGGTCCCACCAAACTCAGCGGCACGCTCTATTTGGCTCGCAGCCGCAAGCCGCAGTCGGCCATCGTGGTAACGCATGCAGCCGCCTTCCCGCTGCGCGACTTGCCGCTTTACCAGCATTTGAAAGAGATGCTGCCGGCGCTCGGCATTGCCGTCTTCATCTATGACCGTCGCGGCAGCGGCAAATCGGGCGGGGATCTGCAGACCAGCGACTATACGTTGCTCGCCGATGATGCGATTGCAGCCATACGAATGCTGAAGTCCGATGCTCGTATCGATCCTCGGCGTGTCGGTATCTGGGGGTTGAGCCAGGGTGGATGGCTTGCGCTCCTGGCCGCGTCGCGCAGCCCCGAGCCGGCCTTCATCATTGCCGCGTCGGCTCCGCTCGTGAGCCCCGACGTACAGATGATGTTCCGCTCCATCAACGTCATGCGCGTGAACGGCTACCCCCAAGCCGACATCGATCAAATGATCGCAACACGTAAGGCAGTCGACGACTACATGCGCGGTTCGGGCGATCGCGCGACGGCGCAGCGCCTGGTCGACGCAGCCAAGATCAAGCCCTGGTTCAAGCTCCTCTACATGGGCCAGACGGTGACGGACCGCGCGGTCTCACGCTGGCGCAAGGAGATCGAGTTCGATCCCTTGCGAACGATGGCAGACGTCAAGGTTCCGGCACTGGTGATTTACGGGGCCGCCGATCCGGTCGTGCCGGTCGCCGTTTCGGTGGAACGGCTGCGAGCCGAGTATCCGAAGCTCGACGTCGTGGTGATTGCCGGCGCCGATCACTCGATGCAAGTATCAGTGCCGCCGCAAGTCCAGATGGACCCTGAGCGCATCAGTGAGCAGGCACCGCAAGCCGTCGAGTATTTCGCGATCCTGGCGAGTTGGTTGACGCGGCAGGCGATTGCGACACCGCTGCAACCTCAACTGACTTCTCATTGAAAGGCGTCAGCGGCGCGGCCCTCAGGCGCTGAAGCGGTCGCCGTTCCCCGCTATTGCGGCGCTCGCCAGCCTGCTACTACGATGAACGCCAGTGCCCGTCGGCCTGGAGCGTGTCATGTTGTTCGAAACCGTGGCGTCTGGGGGTTGTCGTTCCTATCTCATCGGTTGCGAGGAGACTTGCGCGGCAGCGTTGATCGATCCTGAGTTGAGCCAGGCGGATCGCTATGTCGCGCTGGCGGCGCGCGATGGATTGCGGATCAAATATCTGGTCGATACTCACACCCACGCCGATCATTTCTCTGCCACGCAACAGCTGGCGAAGCAACTCAATGTGCCGGTGGTGATGCACGGATCGAGTCCGGCGCCGTTCGTCGACCTGCGATTGCAGAGTGGCGAGTTGCTGGTGGTCGGCAAGCTTCGGCTGCAGGCGATGCACACGCCCGGGCACACGCGCGATTCAATGTGTTTGACGGTGGAGGATCGCGTCTTTACGGGCGACACGTTGCTCATCGGCGCGACCGGCCGAACCGACTTGCCCAGTGGCGATGCGAGCGCGCTCTACGACAGTCTCTTCAACGGATTATTGAGACTGGACGCGGCGACGAAAGTATTTCCGGCGCACGAGTACAAAGGCCGCACGCATACCACCATCGGCCAGGAGCTGGCCGAGAATCCGCGGCTTCAGCAACGTGATCGCGGGGCGTTCGTCGAGATGATGCAGAACCTCAACTTGACGATGCCCACGCACATCACGGAAGCGCTGCGCACGAACATGACGGGCGGCAAGACGGTTGCGCAGATGCTGGCCGAAGCGGCCGCGATCGTACCGTTCATGTCGCTTGCCGAGCTGAAGGGATGCATCGAATCCAACCGTTGCGATTTCCTCGTGCTCGACGTGCGCGAGCGGGACGCTTTCATGGAAGGTCACATTCAAGGCGCACAACATCTGCCTCGCGGGCAGTTGGAATTGCGGGTGAATCAGGAGCTGCCGGATCCCACGCGCAGGATCCTGGTCTATTGTGAATTCGGCAGAGTATCGACGCTGGCGACCGCAACGCTGCGACAGATGGGATTCAAAGGCGCAGTCGCGTTGGATGGCGGAATGAAAGCCTGGCGCGAGGCGGGATATCCAGTGGTGGGCACTTGACAGAATCTCGCCGGCTCACGCTTTGTTGATTTTGAAATGTCTACCATGAGCATGCCGGGCCGGGGATAGAATCGGGCCGCCTTGGGACAACGGATCTTTCCAAAAAATGCAGATGCTCGTACGGTGGGTCGCTTTCACAGCGGCGTTGGTTTCTTTGTATGGATGCGGCGGCGGAGGAGGCGGGGATAGCGAAGCACCAGCGCCACCGCCACCACCACCACCACCGCCATCGCCGGCAACGTACAGCGTCGGCGGGGCTGTCAGCGGTCTAACGGGTTCTGGCCTCGTGCTCACGCTAAATGGCGGCACCGACCTCGCCGTCAGCGGCAGTGGCAACTTCACATTCTCCAATGAGCTCGAGAGTGGCGCCAGCTACTCGGTGGCGGTGAAGAGTCAACCCGTCAACCCGCATCAGACGTGCGTTGCCACGGCTGCCTCGGGTTCCATCAGCAGCGATATCGGCAACGTTGCGGTGAGTTGTTCGACCAACACCTATAACGTCGGCGGTGCCGTCAGCGGCCTGACGGGCTCTGGCCTGGTGCTCTCGCTCAATGACGATATGGAACTGGCGGTCGGCGTCAGCGGTAACTTTAAGTTCCCCGATGCGCTCGCGAGCGGCCTCAGCTACGCGGTGACGGTGAAGACGCAGCCGAGCACACCACATCAGAATTGCGCCGTCGCGAACTCCTCCGGCACCGTCGCGGGCAGCGTCATCAGCAACGTTTCAGTGAGCTGCACCACGACCACCTATGCCGTAGGCGGCACGGTCACGGGACTGGTCGGCTCGGGGCTGGCGTTGCGCTTGAATGGCACCGACCTGCCGGTCAGCGCGAACGGCGCTTTTGCGTTTCCTTCGCTTCTGGCGAGCGGTTCCAATTATTCGGTGACGATCGTTTCGCAGCCGGCGGGTCCGCGGCAGACATGCGTTGCGACGAATTCGTCCGGCGTCATCGGCGGAGTCGCTCCGGACGTTTCAGTGAATTGCACGACGGACAGGTACTCGGTCGGCGGGTCGGTATCCGGACTGACTGGAACGGGGCTGGTCCTGCGACTCAATGGCGATCAGGACCTGTCGATCGCCGGCGACGGCAGCTTCGTGTTTCCGTTTCCGCTGCTGAGCGGAGAACTATACAGCGTGACGGTCGCCTCGCAGACGGGCGCTCATCGCGAGGTATGTTCGGCTCGTAACGCCACTGGATCCGGCACGACTACGGACATCACCAGTGTCAGGATCGATTGCGCGGTCGTGCCCGGCTTCGTCTATGCCCCTGGCGGTAACCAGCGGCTCCTTCAATTCGGCATTCATCCAGCTAGCGGTGCTTTGCTGCCGATGGGGACGGCTGCGACCGTCAGCACTACGACGGGAAATTTAGCGGTGGCGCGGAACAAAAGAGCGCTGTACGCGAGCGACTTTACATCGGTCTATTCATTCTCGGTGGACGCGAGCACAGGGGCCTTGAGCTCTCTGGGCGCACCTGTGTCCACGGGCGGTAGCATCGCGGGCCAGCTCGCGCTCACACCGTCGGAAGACTTCCTTTATGCTGTCAGTCACTCCTCGGGCACGATCGCGATGTTCAGCATCGGCTCCGGAGGCGAGTTGTCTTCGCAAACTATCGTGGCAACGGCGCCTTATTCTGGCTCGAGCGCCATCCAGCACATCGCCATCACGCCGGACGGAGAGTTCCTTTACTTGCTGAGCTATTCGGGGGCCAAGCCGCTCACGCCGGCGGAGCTGTGGGTCTATTCCATCGACGGCGCCACCGGTGCGCTCACGGCGGGCACAACGATTGCGCTGGCCGATTCGGGGGGGCTGATCGCGGATGCATCAACCCGCTGGGGGCTGACTATCGATCCCACGGGCCGGTTCCTGTACCTGCGTTACGTTGTGAACGTGTCCTATACGCAGGAGACGACGCTTTACCCCTATTCCATCGACCCGGGGACGGGAACGGTGACGCCACTGAACATCAATCGGACCGTGACCAGCAGCGGCAGTAACATGCTCATCGATCCCTCCGGTCGATACGCTTACTTGCTGGGTACCTTCAACTACCGGCCATCGGACAACCACATCGACACGTTTGCGATCGATCAGACCACCGGCGCCCTGAGCAACCTCGGAACGCCAGTGCTCGTGCAAGCGCCGCTTCGTTCGCTGGCGAGCGATGCATCGGGAAAATTTCTGTTCGTGGGAAGTAACAAGCCGGCAGGCACGTTCGATCCGGCCGCGCCGATCAACGGGTCGACCTTGGTCATCGAGCAAACCGGACCGAACATGGGACAGCCGTCCGCTCCCGGAGCCGGCGCCGGCGTGGCGAGTTTCGGTATGGTCGTGTTCGAATAACTCAAGAAACAATCTAATCGACTGCACGGACTCTGCCGTGCAGCCGAGTGACACAACCGATGCAGTCTGGTTCAGACCTTGCGAACCCACCCGCGTGAGTCGGCAATGCTGCCGCGCTGAATGCCGACCAACTGCTCCTTGAGCTGCTTCGCGACGGGCGACTCGTGCGCTTTGTTGAGTCGGAACGAACCGGAGGAGCTGACGATCTCTCCGATGCTCGCAATCACTGCAGCCGTGCCGCACGCAAACGCTTCGCTGAGCTTTCCACTCTGAGCATCCGCGCGCCATTGCTCCAACGCATAGGGCGCTTCCGAAACCTTCATTCCCAGCTCGCGCGCGATATCGATGATGCTGGTGCGAGTGATGCCCGGGAGGATGGTGCCGGTGAGCGGCGGCGTGACGATCGAGCCGTCGTTCATCACGAAGAACAGGTTCATGCCGCCCAGCTCTTCGATCCAGCGATGCTCGGCCGCGTCGAGGAACACGACCTGATCGCAACTGTGCTCGGTCGCTTCGGCTTGAGCGATGAGGCTGGCCGCATAATTGCCGCCGCACTTCGCGGCTCCGGTGCCACCGGGAGCCGCGCGAGTGTATTGGTCCGAGACCCAGAGTTTCAGCGGCTTGTCGCCGCCCTTGAAATACGGACCGACGGGGCAGGCGATCACGCAGAAGATGTACTCCTGCGCCGGACGCACGCCGAGGAACGCTTCGCTCGCGAACATGAAGGGGCGCAAGTACAAGCTGCCCGCGCCGCTCGGCACCCAGTGCTTGTCGATCTTCACCAGCTCTTCGACCGCCTGGATGAACATCGACTCCGGCAGGACGGGCATCGCCAGGCGCTCTGCCGAGCGAGCGAAGCGGGTCGCATTCATTTCGGGACGAAATAGCACGATTTCGCCTTGGGCCGTGCGATACGCTTTCATGCCTTCGAAGATTTCCTGTGCGTAGTGCAGGACTGCGCAGGCCGGGTCGATCGCGAGCGGCGCGCGTGCCGTGACTTTGCCGTCGTGCCAGCCGCGGTCCGTGCTCCAGCGCAGCGTCACCATATGATCGGTGAAGACGCGACCGAAGCCGGGATCTTCGAGGGTTTTCTCTCTGGCCTGCGTGCTGACGGGCGAAGCGTGCGGTGTGATCGTGAAAGTCATGTGTGATCCTCGAGAACGCGGAGCAAGCTGCACCGAAGCAGCGCTGACGCTATGATTTGCATTGTATGGTAAAGGCCAAGCCCAGCCTCGGAAATATCGTCAGGCACATCCGCAACAGCAACGGCTGGACGCTCGCCGAGATGAGCCAGCGCGTCGCCATCCCGCTGTCGACGCTGGCCAAGGTGGAGAAGGGTCATCTCACGCTGACCTATGACAAGCTGGTGGACCTGAGCGACAAGCTCGGCATGGGCTTGTCGGACTTCTTGAATTCGTCGACGCTCACTGCGCAGCCCAAGGGCATGGCGCGGCGGAGCGTCGGTAAAACCGCTGCCGACGGTCTGAGCGTAGAAACCCAGAACTACGACTATCGCTATCTGTGCACCGAGCTGCGCGGCAAGATCATGATTCCGATCATCAGCCGCGTGCGCTCCAGGACCATGCAGGAATTCGGTGAGCTGCTGCGTCATGCCGGCGAGGAATTCGTGTACGTGCTCGAAGGCGCCATCGAGGTGCACTCGGAGTTCTACGATCCCATTACGTTGCGTGCGGGTGAGTACGCCTATCTGGACAGCGAGATGGGCCACGGCTACCTCGTTGCCGGCGGCTTCGCGGAAGCGACGATTCTCGCGGTCTGCGCTTCGGCCGCGGCCAACCTCCAGCAGGAGTTGATTTCTCAGGCGCGTGGCGAAGCGCCCAAGACTACCAAGACCGCCGTGGCTGGCAACGCCGAAAAGCCGAAGGCGCTCAAATCTTCCACGCACAGGAAGTCCTCCGCGAAAGCCAGGCGCCGCGTCGGCGCTGCGTAGCTTTTTCCGCTTCGGGCGCGCGCGGGAGAATTTCGCCTCGGTCGTCTCCATTCGGAGTAGTTTATCCTGTATGGAGAAAATTCTCTTGACAGGAATATGGGGCTCCCTAGACTGGCTCGCGGGGGATACAACAATCCGGGAGTCGTATGACGCAATCCCACTGGCTTGCCCGTGGCTATGGCGCGGCGCTGCTGTCTCTATGTCTTTTGCTCGGCGCGTTCGTCACTGGTCCTCGAGCCGAGGCTGCCGATAAATCGATCACCATCGCAGATCTGTTGAGCGCGCCGTTTCCGTATGGGTTGACTGCGTCGCCGAAGGCCGAGCAAGTTGCGTGGATCGCCAATCACCTCGGCGCTCGGAATATCTATTTGGGACAGGCCGGCAGCGACGGAAAGTTCGCCGTTCGCGCGCTTACGCTTCAAGAAGGAGACAACGGCATCGAGCTCGCCGATCTGCAGTGGTCGCACGATGCTTCCATGCTCGTATTCTCGCGCGGCGGCAGTCTCGAAGGTGGCGGCCCGGTCAATCCATCGAGCGCCGCGTCCGGACCGACTGCGATGGAAATCGCTTCGGTGCGGCTCGATTCGGGAGAGATTCGTTCGTTCGGGCAAGGCAGCAACGCCGTGCCCTCGCCCGTGAACGATGACGTCGTATTCGTGCGCGGCGGGCAGATCTGGATCGGCAATCTGGCCCGCAGCGACGCTGCGACTCAGTTGCTTCAAGA
Organism: Peristeroidobacter agariperforans; assembly: GCF_004138335.1. Lineage (GTDB taxonomy): Bacteria > Pseudomonadota > Gammaproteobacteria > Steroidobacterales > Steroidobacteraceae > Steroidobacter > Steroidobacter agariperforans. The sequence continues at coordinate 2,936,432 of NZ_RYFW01000001.1, forward strand.
CGCCGGCGCCGCGAGCGAGCTGTCGTGGTCGCCGGATGGCAAGCGCCTCGCGTTCATCAGCAATCGCAAAGACTTCTCGGTCGTCGGTGTCATCGAGCTCGCGTCCAGGAACATTCAATGGATGAGCCCGGGCGTCGATTGGGACATGAGCCTGCGCTGGTCTCGCGACAGCAAGCGGCTCGCGTGGGTTCGTTATCCGTCGCTCGGGGAATCTTTCTGGACCGATGCGTTCTTCGCGAAGCGTGCGGGCGAGCCCTGGTCGATTTGGGTTGCCGAAGTCGCCACCGGCACGGGCAACAGGGTGTGGACCGCCGATGCCGGGCCCGGCAGCATTTTTCAGCCCATCGAGGGCAGCACGAGCCTGTTGTGGACCGTGGACAATCGCCTGTTGTTTCCTTGGGAGCAAACCGGTTGGTTGCGGCTCTATTCGCTGGATCTGAGCCAGAAGGGCGCGCGCCCGGTGGCGTTGTCACAAGACGGCGCGGAAGTCTTTGCGATGACCTTGGATCAGACCGGGCGCGAGGTGGTTTATTCGTCCAATGCCGAGGATGATGATCATCGTCATCTCTGGCGCGTTTCGGCCAAAGGCGGCAAGCCACAGCGCGCGACCAAGGGCGAGAGCATCGAAGACTTTCCGGTGGTGACGCCGCAGGGCTCGTTGTTCGCCATGCACAGCACCGCTCGCAATCCGATGGCGCCGGCGCTGATTCAAGCAGATGGCGCGTTCAAGACGCTACCCGCGAGCGGCAAGGCGGTGTCCTTCCCGAGCGATCGTCTGGTAGTCCCGCAGCGTGTCGTCTTCAAGAGCCCCGACGGTTTGTCGGTGCACGGTCAGCTGTTCGAACCGTCCGGCAAGAAGAGTGCGAAGCAGCCGGCGGTGCTGTTCTTCCATGGCGGGCCGCAGCGTCAGATGCTGCTCGGCTGGCACCCGATGGGCGCCTACACTCATATGTATGCGATGAACCAGTTCCTTGCCTCCAAGGGATATGTGGTTCTCTCGGTGAACTTCCGCGGCGGCACGGGCTACGGCCTGAACTTCCGTGAGCCTGACGAATTCGCTGCGGGCGGCGGCAGTGAGGCTCGTGATATCGCCGGGGCGGTTGCGTACTTGAAGAGTCGCGGCGACATCGATCCCGCTCGCATCGGCGTCTATGGAATGAGCTACGGTGGCATCATGACCTCGCTGGCGCTCGCACGCTATCCGCAGGACTTCGCGGTCGGCGTCGACATGGCGGGCGTGCACAACTGGAAATCGTTCCTTGCCGATCTGACGGCGCCTGGCGCGTCCCCCGAAGTTGCCGAGGTGGCGTTCCAGTCATCCGCGATGGCCACGATCAAGGACTGGCGCACGCCCGTGCTGATCGTGCACGGCGACGACGACCGGGCGGTGCTCTTTTCGCAGAGTGTGGAGTTGGTTCGCGGCTTGCGCGAGCATACGAACGTCGAGCCCGAGTTGCTGGTGATTCCCAACGAAGTGCACGATTTCATCCTGCACCGAAGCTGGCGCCGCGTGTTCGAAACGACGCACGAATTCATCGATCGTTACCTGCAGCAGCCTGGTACCTGAGGAGAAAACAATGTCGATCAGTCGCCGTGAGATGTTGTTGCACACGGGGTTGCTGGCTGGGGTGACCGCGATGGGCCGCTTCGCGGTCGCCGATTCGTCAGGCACGACGAAATCCGGCGCGGATGCGAATCTCTTTGCGCGCCTGGACGAATACGCGCGCCAATACATGGAAGAAATGAAGGCCCCGGGGATGACGCTGGCGCTCGCCGATCGCAAAGGTCTGCGACGGGTCGTTCACTACGGATTCGGCGATGTCGAGCATCGCGCGCCGGTGCAGGACGATGAGTTGTTCGAGATCGGCTCGATCAGCAAATCGTTCGTCGCAATCTGCCTGCTGCAGCTCCATGACGAAGGCAAGCTGGATCTGCACAAGCCGATCGTGGAATACCTGCCGTGGTTTCGCATCGACTCGGCATTCGCGCCGATCACTACACATCACTTGTTGACGCACGGCGCAGGTTTGCCGGGCAATGCGCCCTTGCTGCCGTCGGATCCATCGATGCGTCATCGGGCGGCGTATGCGCCTGGCGCGCACTTCCACTACTGCAACATGGGTTACCAGGCCTTGGGGGACCTGGCCTGGACGCTCGATGGCCGGGAGCTGCCCGAGATCATTCGCAAGCGCATTTTCGAGCCGCTCGGCATGACTCGGTCGGAGCCGGTGATCACGCACGATATTCGCGATCGCATCGTGAAGAACTATCAGCCGTTTCAGAGCGATCGTCCGGGCACACGGGATGCGCGCCTGGCGGAAGCTCCCGGCATCATCTACACCGGGGGCGCCGGATGCGTGCTCGCAACAGCAAAAGACATGGGCGCGTATCTGCGCATGATCGCGAACGGCGGCGAAGGTCCGAACGGTCGCCGGTTGATGTCGAAGGATTCGTTCGCGCTATTTACCAAGGCGCACATCGTCGCGCCGGAGTTCGGTCCGACCGCGAGCTATGGATACGGCATCGCCGTCGACAAACTCGACGGCCACACGGTCGTGCGTCACACCGGCGGCATGGTGTCCTTCATGTCTTCGCTGCTGGTCGATATCGACAACGGCGTCGGCGCATTTGCTTCGATCAACGCTCAGCAGGGATATCGTCCGACGGCTGTCACTCAGTTCGCCGTGCAACTCATGCGTGAGCAGCAGGCATCGAAGCCAATGCCAAACGTTCCGGCCGCCAACCCGGCGCTGCAGGTGCCCAATGCCGCTGACTACGCGGGCTCTTATCAACAGAGCGGTGGTGGCAAATTGGAGATCGAGGCGAGCGGCGACAAACTGTTCCTCGTGCGCACCAGCGGCAAGGTGCCTTTGCAACCGGCCGGTGCGCCTGGAGCATTTGTCGTCGCAGATGGCGGCAAGAGTCAGTTCCTGCTCGTATTCGGTCGTGCCGATGCGAAAGATCCCAAGAGCGCGGTCGTCGAAGCGACCTGGGGTGGCGACTGGTATACGAACGCGAAGTATCAAGGAGAGAAACAATTCAACGTGCCCAAGGAATGGCAGAGCTACGTCGGTCACTATCGCAACGAGAATCCCTGGATCGGCAGCATCCGCATCGTGCTTCGCAAGGGCCGGCTGTGGATCGACGGCATGATGCCGCTGGAAGCCGCGGGCGATCGTTTCAACCTGCGCGACCAGCCGCACAGTCCCGAGTGGATTCAGTTCGGCGAGGTCGTCAATGGCCGGTGCATGCGGCTGAAGCTTTCGGGCGAAGATCTGTGGCGTGTGGCGACGGCTTAGAGGAGCAGGGAAATGAAACACGGATTGCGTCGCGGGCAGCTGGCTCTCATGCTGTGGGTCATGGCATCGCTGCAAACAGTCGTCGCCGCGCCAGTGCTGGAAGCGGAGATCGCGAGAGTATCCGCTCCCATCGGCGGCAAGGTCGGTGTCGCCGCCTGGCAGCTCGATGGCAAAGGCGGGCGCGTCATGGTGAACGCGAACGAGCGCTTCCCGATGGCGAGCACCTTCAAGATCGCCGTCGCCGGAGCGATTCTCGCCAACGTGGATGCCGGCAAGTTGAAGCTCGATCAGCTGGTCGCCGTGCAACCGAACGACATCGTGCCCTCCGACGGCATCGCCAGCCTGGCGATTCATCCGGGCATCAGCCTGTCAGTCCACAACTTGCTGGAGCTGATGCTCACGTTGAGCGACAACACCGCGACCGATGTACTGACGCGGCTCGCTGGCGGTCCGCAAGCAGTGACGGCGTGGGTGCGCAGGCAGGGGGTCGAAGAACAGCGCATCGATCGCGACACTGCGGGCCTGTTACGTGAGTTCTTCAACCTGCCGCCTGGGCCGTTCAACGAGGTGCTGGACGAGGCGGTGAAGAAGGATCCGCAACTCGAGGAGCGCGGCAACCATCCGAATGCGGCGTTCGATAAAGACGTTCGCGATACGTCGACGCCGGCTGCGATGGGGCAGTTGCTGACCAGGATCTTCAATCAGCAGGCACTGAGCGTTTCGAGCACCAAGGTTCTGATCGACATCATGCAACGTTGCCACACCGGCGCCGGGCGCCTGCCCGGACGGATGCCCGCGGGTACCGTCATCGCTCACAAGACCGGCACCATCGGGGGCACCGTGAACGACGTCGGCGTCATGACTCTGCCCGATGGCAAGGGCCAGGTCGTCATCGCCGTCTTCATAAAAGAGAGCGACAAGCCGATGGAAGCGCGCGAGCGAGTGATCGCCGAGATCGCCCGCTCGGTGCGCGACTACTTCCTGCTCGCCGAGGCCAGCTAGCCCGCGGCCTGTCCTGGCCTTGCCATGCTCCTCCTGGCTGGATAGTATTTCGTATACTAAATGCCAGAGAGGAGCGATCGGCATGCGCGGAATGGTTGCGATGGCCGGAGCCCTCTGGTTCCTTGGCGCGCCCGGAGTCCTGGCCCAGACCGGGCCGACGGACGCGGTTGCCAAACTCAATGCGACCTACCAGGCCGAGTGGGAATGGTGGAAGAACGAGATGGCCGAGGAGCCCGACGACGAGCGTCCGGGCGAAGAATCGGACCATCTGGCGCGCGTCGACGAAGCCAGCCAGCAAGCGCGGCTGGCGCATCTGCAGGCGGTGCTCGCAGATGTGAGTCGGATCGACACGGCGTCGCTGTCGGGCGAAGATAAAATCAACGCGGAAATATTCCGCACGATTCTCGAAGAGCGCATTTCCGACCTGCGCTTCAAGACCTACCAGACCCCGTTCAACGCCGACTCGTTCTTCTGGACCGAATTCACGCCGCGCGAAGGGTTTCCCGATCAGGAAGCCTATCGGCGCTACCTCGGCCGCCTCGCGGACGTGCCCCGTTACTTCGACGAGCACATCGCCAACATGCGTGCGGGGCTGAAACGCGGCTTCACGGTGCCGAAAGTTTCGGTCCTGGGGCGCGATAAGACGATCGAGCCGTATCTCGCCACCGACGATACCAATCCATTGTTCCTGCCGTTCACGCAGATGCCGACGAGCATCGCGACCGGCGATCAGGAGCGTCTGCGCAGCGAAGCCCGGGCCGTGATCGCCAAGCAGATCGCGCCGGCGTACACGAAGCTGCTGGATTTCATTCGCAAAGAATATCTGGCGAAGGCGCGCACCACGATCTCCGCATCGGCCCTGCCGGATGGCGCAAAGTTCTATCAGGCGCGTATCGAGAAGTTCACGACGCTCAAGCTGACGGCCCCGGAGATTCACCAGATCGGGTTGAGCGAGGTGGCGCGCATCAAGGAAGAGATGCAGGTCACCATGCAAAAGGCGGACTTCAAGGGCACGTTGCCCGAGTTCTATCAATTCCTGCGCACCGATCCGCAGTTCTATGCGAAGACGCCGCACCAGCTGATTGCCGAAGCCGCTTACATCGTCAAGAAGTCCGACCTGAAGCTCAAGGACACGATCGGCACGTTGCCTCGTTTCCGGCACGGCATTCTGCCCGTGCCCGATGCGTTGGCGCCGATCTATACCGGCGGTCGCGGCGGCCTGGAGAGCTGTCTGTTCAATACATATAACCTGCCGGCGCGCCCGCTTTATACGCTGCCGTCGCTGGTGCTGCACGAGTGCACGCCCGGCCACAGTTTCCAGGCTGCGCTGGCGCTGGAAGCACCGGAGCGTCCGAAGTTCCGCAACGATGTTTACTTCTCGGGCTACGGCGAAGGCTGGGGCCTGTACACCGAATGGCTCGGCCGCGTGATGGGCATTTACGAGACGCCGTACGAAGAGTTCGGTCAGCTCACGTACGAAATGTGGCGCGCCGCGCGCCTCGTCGTCGACACCGGTATTCATCACTATGGTTGGACCCGCGATCAGGCGCTTCAATACATGAAGGACAACGTCGCGCTGTCGACGCACGAGATCACCACCGAAGTCGATCGCTACATCGCCTGGCCGGGTCAGGCGGTCGCTTACAAGCTCGGCGAGCTGCAGATCCGCCGGCACCGTCGTGAAGCGGAGCAGGCGCTCGGACCGAAGTTCGATCAGCGCAAGTTCCACGACGCGATTCTCGCACTCGGCGCAGTGCCGCTGCCGGTGCTGGAGCAGCGTATGGCGCAGTTCATCGCGGATGGCGGCGAGAATCCGTCCACGCCGTCGCGCGATCCTGCTGATCACAGCAACTGATCGACGCACTTATGGACAGCATCCGAATCCTGGATTCTCACACCGGCGGCGAGCCGACGCGGCTCGTGCTCGAAGGTGGCCCCGATCTTGGCGAAGGGCCGCTCGAGCTGCGCTTGCGACGCTTTCGCGAGAGCTTCGACGCCTTCCGTTCCGCGATCGTCAACGAGCCGCGTGGCAGTGATACGGTCGTCGGCGCGCTGTTGTGCAAGCCTCATCGCGAGGAGTGCGACATCGGCGTCATCTTCTTCAACAACGTCGGCTATCTGGGCATGTGCGGGCACGGCACCATCGGTGTGATCGTGTCCTTGGCGCATCTGGGCATGCTCAAGCCGGGCACGGTGAAGATCGATACGCCCGTTGGCGTCGTCGAAGCGCAGCTGTTGCCCGACGGATCAGTCGCCGTTGCGAATGTTCCAAGCTATCGCAAGGCGCACGCTGTGACCGTCGATGTCTCTGGCGTGGGTCCGGTGACCGGCGACGTCGCTTGGGGCGGCAACTGGTTCTTCCTGGTCGAGCAGGAGCGCATTCCCATCCGACTGACGAATGTCGAGTCGCTCACCGATCTGTCGTGGCGCATTCGTCAGGCGGTGAACGCGCAGGGCTATCCCGAGATCGATCACGTCGAACTGCTCGGTGCGACGCCGACGGCGCGCAGTCGGAACTTCGTGCTCTGTCCCGGCAAAGCGTATGACCGCTCTCCTTGCGGCACGGGCACCAGCGCCAAGCTCGCGTGTCTTGCTGCTGACGGTAAGCTCGCCGAAGGCGAGGAGTGGACCCAAGAAAGCGTGCTCGGCAGCGTTTTCAAGGCGCGTTATCGCTGGCTCGATCGCGCCAAGGGGACGATTGCGCCAACCATCATGGGCACGGCGCACGTGACCGCCGATGCGAAGTTGCTGCTCGATCCCAATGATCCATTCTGCTGGGGCATCCGCGACGATAAGAACATGGATGCCATGCGAGGCTGAGCGATGAGGAATGTCGTGAGCGCCGCGCTGCGTGTCGGTGCGGTGTTGTTGTTCGTTCACCCGTTTGCGATGGCAAGCACGGCACTCACAGTGCAGAGCCGTGACTTCGACGTCGCGCTCGACGGGCCTTCGCAGACGCTGGTGTCGCTGAAACCGAAACAGGGCGACGGCTTCGACTTTGCTCCCTCGAAGCTGCAAGCCGCTCGCAGCGGCGATGGTTATTACCAACTCGGCGATATCGACCTGCGCCTGCGCGCGGCAGGCGAGTCGCAGTGGCAGGATTACTCGACGGCCTTTCGACGCGAACCCGCGCGTGAGCTGACGCGCGATGCGAAGACTCTGGCTGCTGCTGAAATATCGCTGGGAGTGCCAAGCGAGCTCGGCCTGCGCGTCGTTCGCCGGTGGCAGATCGGTGACAACGGCAATCTCTCGTTGCGCTTCGAGCTGACCAATGCCGGACCGCGAGACATCGAGCTCGGCGGCGTCGGGCTCGCGATGGTGTTCGACAACGTGCTGTCGAAACGCTCGCTGGCGGAGGCGCACACCGAAGCCAGCTTCGCGGATCCCTACATCGGCCTCGATGCTGGATACCTGCAGGTCACACGACTCAATGGCCAGGGCCCAGCTCTGATCGTTACCGGCGAGAGCGGCACGCCGTTCGAAGCGTATCGACCCATCGCCGACAAGAAAGATGAGAGCGGCAAAGCGCTGCTACTCAACGATGCGACTCAGCGAGGCCAAACGTTCGAAGGCTTCTACACCTGGATGGCGGCAAGTCGCGGCTTCGCGGAGCGCGAATGGAAGGGCGCCGAGCAGTGGAATGAGCCGACGACTGTCACGCTTCGTCGCGGCGAGAGGCGTACGTTCGGCGTGCAATTCCTGGTTTCGAAGTCGATTCGCGCTATCGAGAGCACGTTGACTGCCAACGCCCGCCCAGTGGCGGTGGGCATTCCAGGGTACGTGCTGCCGACCGATCTCACGGGAGATCTGTGGCTGTCCTCGCAGCACGCAATTCGTTCCGTCATCGCCAACCCCAGCGGTGCGCTGGAGATTGCGGCCGCTGAAGGTGTGCACGGCTGGTCCAGATATCGAGTGACAGGCAAGCAATGGGGACGTTCTCGCTTGACGATCACCTATGCGGACGGCACGCGGCAGGCGGTTCATTACTTCGTGACCAAGCCGAGCGCCACGGTGCTCGACGATCTGGGCCGATTCATTGCTACGAAGCATTGGTACGACGACCCATCGGATCCATTCAAGCGCGGGCCGTCGTTCATGACGTTCGATCGCGAGCGCAACGCCGTCGTGCTGCAGGATCAGCGAGTGTGGATGGCGGGCTTGAGCGATGAGGGCGGTGCTGGCGCCTGGCTCGCGCTCGTCATGAAACAACTCGGCGCCCCGAATGCGTCGGAAATCCAGAAGTTCGAGCGCTTCGTCACTGAGACCCTGGATGGTCGTTTGCAGGTCAACCAGGGGCCCGAGAAGTTCGGCGTCCGTAAGAGCCTGTTCTACTACGAGCCGCAGGCTCCGCAGGGCGTGCGCTATGACCCCGCCATCGATTGGACGAAATGGTCGGCGTGGCGAAAGTCACAAGCCGATTCCGTCGTGCGCTCATTCAACTACGTGCACGTCGCTGCCGCGCATTGGGTGTTGTATCGCCTCGCTCGTTATCACGACGGGCTGGTGAAGGCGCACGACTGGCGTTGGTATCTGGATCGGGCTTATCAAACGGCGCTCGCGATGCCGCGGCTCGCACCCGAGTACGCGAAGTTCGGTCAGATGGAAGGCGAGGTGTTCATCGAAATCCTGCGCGATCTGCAGGATGAGGGCATGAAGGCCGAAGCGTCGCAACTCGAGCAGGCGATGCGTCAGCGGGCCGATCACTGGGCCGCCGAGGAATATCCGTTCGGCAGCGAAATGCCCTGGGACTCGACCGGTCAGCCCGAGGTGTATGCGTGGATGCGCTACTTCGGCAATTCGGCGAAGGCCGACCTGACCCGCGAAGTGATCCTTGGCTACGACCCTACGATTCCCAGCTGGGGCTACAACGGTAATGCGCGGCGCTATTGGGATTTCATGTACGCCGGCAAGACTGCGCAGCTGGAACGTCAGCTGCACCACTACGGCTCGGCGAACAACGCGCTGCCGCTGCTCGACTCCTTCCGCCGCGATCCGCGAGACATTCATTTGTTACGCGTCGCATATGGCGGCTTGATGGGCACGCTGACGAACATCGATCAGGACGGCTTCGGCTCGGCGGCGTTTCATTCCAATCCGGATCTGCTCCGGTTCGACGGCTACAACGGCGACTATGGCTCCGCGTTCTATGGTTACGCCTACGGCATTGGCAGCTATCTGGCGCGTCATCCCGTGTTCGGCGCTGTCGGCTTCGGCGGATCGACGCAAGAGCAGGGATCGATCGTCAGCTTCGTGCCGCGTGATGGTTTCCGGACCCGAGTGTTTCTCGCTGAAGCTGGACTTTGGCTCACGCTGGATGCCGGCAAGTTCGCGCGCGTGGACTATGACCGCAGCAGCGGGAGCGTGAGCGTGTATCTGGATCGCGCCGATGAATTCACATCGAAGGCTCAGCTTCGAGTCGAGAGCACGAAGTCAGGCGCCGGCTATCGGCCGAGCGCGACGCTGAGCAAGCAGCGCGGTCGTTATGTGATTCCGCTCAGCCAGAACGAAGCGCGGGTGCAGCTGGCGCCGATGCGCTGAGAACAGAACGTCGATGAATCTGCGGCCGGCGCGCTGAGATCTTCAGCGCGCCGGAACGAATCGATCACGCCGTGATGTTGGCGTTCTTGGTGTAGATGCGGCAGCCGAACACCGGGCCGGCGGTGTTGCCGGGCTCGGGCTCGAAGCGCACCAGCACACTTTCCTTGCCCTTGGTGAGCGCCTCCGGGATCTCGTAATCCACGTCGAAGAACACCGGCTTGTCCGGACGCAGCGCCTGCGTCGCGATCCGCTGGCCTTCGACCAGGATGTGGAACTTGCGCGCGCGCTCGTCGGCCCAGTAAGTCGCCTGCAGAATCAGCGGACCCGGCTTGACCTTCATGCGGAACGCGAAGAAGCCGCCGGTGCGGGCGTCACGTCCCTGGCGACCGCGATAGACCACGGGATAGGAAATATCCGAGGTCAGCTGGTGATCGCGCTCGGGCTGCATCTCACCCAGGTGCATCACGTCGACAGAGCGGGCAGCGAGCTCTTTCTGGCGAGCCTGCTCGGCTTTGAACGCTTGTTCTTCCTGGACCCACTCGGCATCGGTGAAGCGTCGGAAGTAAACCGCGCTGCGCCGGTGATAGTTCTTGTAGAACGGGGAGAACGTGAGCGCGGCGGGACGAACAATTGTGCTGGCCCGATACACCGCATTCTGAGGCTCGACGGGTTTGAAATCTGCGAGCAAGTCTGCGCCGACGAGCGCAGGTGCGGCAGCTTCGAACGGCTGATCCGCGGGACCGAGATCAGCGGCGAGCACCATCGGTCCGCGCAACACAGCGATCGTCTTGTCATCTCCCGGTGCGGCTTCGAGGCGGAGTTCCAGCGGCAACGTGAACGCCACCGTATCTCCTTCGCGCCAGCGACGGCGAACGATGAGATAACCCGCATCCTTCGTGGTTTCAGCGGGCTTGCCGTTGACGGTCAGCTGCGCATCCTTGGCCCAGCCAGGAACGCGAAGCGCGACGGCGAACTGCTGCGGCTTCCGCAATGAAGCCACTTTGAGGTTGACCGTGTTCTCGTACGGATATCGAGTCGTCAGTTCCAGCTGCGCGTCGCGGGCCTTCCAGGTCGCGCGCGAAGGAATGAACAAGTTTACGACCAGCGTATCCTCGCTCTCCCACCAGATCGAATCGCCGTGCTTGGAATGACTTTCCATGCCGGAGCCCACGCAACACCAGAAGCTGTCGGTGGGCGAGGAGAACTCGCGCTTGATGCCCGACATCAGCGGGGTCATGTAGGTGAACATGCCGGTTGCTGGATCCTGATGCGCGAGGATGTGGTTCAGATGCGCGCGCTCGTAGTAGTCGAACAACGCGCCCGACGGCTGCCACGCAAACAGATGGCGCGTCAGCTTGAGCATGTTGTAGGTGTTGCAGGCCTCGCAGGTCTGCTCGGTGATGTGTCTTGCGACCGTGCGCGGCTCGGAGAAATATTCGCGATCCGAGTTGCCGCCGATCACGTAGCTGTGATCGGTGGTGACGGTCTTCCAGAAGAAGCGCGGCGCTACCGCCTGCGCCGACTTGCCGGTGATTTCGTGCAGACGCGCGAGACCGATCAGCTTGGGGATCTGCGTGTTCGCATGGCGCTGCGCGAGCTCGTCGCGTTCGGCCGTCAGAGGATCGAGAATGCGCTTGTGATAGAGACGCTCCGCCAGCACCAGCCAGCGTCGATCGTTGGTGCGCGTGTAGAGCTCGGCGAAGCTTTCGTTGATGCCGCCGTGCTCGCAGTCGAGCACGGTCTGCACCTGCTCGTCATTCAGCGCGTTGAAGACCTTCTCGATGTAACCACCGAGACCGACGGCCACTTCGATTGCGCGCTTGTTGCCACCGCAGTAAGTGTCCACGTCCATCAAGCCGGCGAACAGCTTGTGCCAGTTGTAGAGCGGCACCCAGCAGCCGTTGAGATCGAAGCCGGCCGAACGGATCTCGCCGCGCATGATCTCGGGGAAGATCTCCTTGCCGTCGACGATCGTGCCGTCCTTGCGCTTGCGGGTGAAGCCCGCAACGTAGCCGTCGCCTTGCTTGGCCTGAGCTTCGGCCAGCTCGGCGACGATATATTCGGCGCGCTGCTTGGCTTGGGGCTCGCCCGTTTGCGCATAAATCAGTGCGAGTGCGGTGAGATAGTGACCGAGGCTGTGACCTGCGATCGTGTCTGCTTCCCAGCCGCCGTAGACCTCTCCCTTCGGCGTCAGCCCGGCGAACTTACGGAAGTTGTGGAGCAGGCGATCCGGCTCCAGCGCCAGCAGATATTTGCGATTCGCTTCGACCGCATCGGCGAACGGCGAGGGCAACAAGCGCACATCGCTCAGAGACAGCGCCTTCGCGGTTCCCGGCAGCGTGCCAGTGCTGGCCAAAGCGGCGCTCCATGGCAGTCCGGCGCAGAGCGCACCGGCCGCGGCGCCCTTCAACAGTGCGCGACGATCGGTGATCAGCGGAGGTCGAGTCATCGGTGCTCCTTAAGAGAAACGTTGTAGATCGAAAGGCTTCAAGCTCACGGCCGTCGGCGAGCTCGTCGCGAGCTGCGCGATCAGTTCGCCGGTGATGGCCGCGAGCGTCAGGCCGAGATGTTGGTGGCCGAATCCGTACAGAATGTTGGGTGCGTGCGGCAGCCGCCCGATTGCAGGAAGATAGTCCGGCAACGTTGGACGTGCGCCCATCCACTGGCGAGTCGGAGCGTCGCAGGGCAGGCCGAGCGCCGCGACGTGACTGCGCAGACGCTGCCACTTGCGATCGTCAGGCGGCGCATCGATGTCGCTGAATTCCACGAAGCTCGCCGCACGCAGGCCGGAATCGAAGCGCGTGACGATCATGGAACGATCTTCGAACACCACCGGCGGCAGATCGGGCCAGCCATGCTCGGTCATCTGCAGGTGATAGCCGCGCTCGGCAATGATCGGCACGGGGTTGCAGTAGGGCTCAATCAACTCGCGCGAGCGAACCCCGGCTGCGATCACCGCGAAGTCAGCTTCGACTGAGCTGCCGTCATCCAGCGTCACGCTGACCGATCGTTCGCGATGAGCGACGGCGCGTACCTTGGCGTTCACGATGCGGCCGTTTCGCGCTGTGATGAACGTTCGCAACGCATCGGCAAGCTTGGGCAAATCTGCGATCTGCGCGGTGTTCTCGAATCGAATCGCACCCGCAGGGGCCTGTGTCATAAGACCCGCAAGCAGGCGCATTTCATCGGCGTCGCATTCATGAAAGCGAGCGTTGCCAATGTCAGCGGAGCGCCATGCCGCGAGCCCCGCGGCGGCACTGGCTGCGGATTCCCAGACGACAAAATGTCCCGTCTCGCGCACCAGGTCCGGCACGCCGAGCTGTTCGCTCAAAGATTTCCAGGCAGGCAGCGCGTTGGCGAGTAGCGAGCGAAGGGCCTCGCGTCCGCGATCGACTCGTCGTGCCGCGCTCGCCATTCGCAGAGCAAACGGCAACCAGCGCTTGATCTGAGAGGGCGGCAGGCCGAGTGCGCCGCCTCGACAGAATAGTCTGCGAGGACCGGAGCGCAACACCGGCCACGAGGCCAGCGGCTCGACTTGCTCGATCGCGATGTGTCCGGCGTTCCCCCATGACGCAGCACCGGCTGCAGGCGCGGCGTCGATTACAGTAATCTCGACGCCCACGCGTTGCAGACCGGTCGCGATGCTCAGACCGACGACGCCGCCACCTAGAACTACTGCCCTTTGCATAGACCCGCAGATTACACTGGCGATGGGCGAATAGTATACGATATACTTAAAGCTCCAGTAGACGAGGCTATCATGACACCGACTTGGCAGGGCGTTTATCCGGCGGCGACCACTCAGTTCAAGGAGGACCTGTCCATCGACCTGGCGCAGAGCCAGCGGGTCATCGACAACCTGATCAAAGACGGCGTCCACGGCATCATCGCGATGGGCACCTGCGGCGAGAACAACTCGCTCGATGCCGCCGAGAAACAAACATTGCTGCGCGCAATCGTCGAAGTCGTCGCTGGCCGCGTGCCGGTCGTAACCGGCGTTTCCGAATTCGATACGCGCCGCGCCGTGGCCTTTGCCAAAGATGCGAAGCAGGCGGGTGCCGATGGCCTGATGGTGCTGCCCGCGATGGTTTATGTGCCGACCGAAGAAGAGCTGGTCATGCACTTCCGCACGGTGGCGCAGGCGACCGATCTGCCGGTCATGTTGTACAACAATCCGCCGGCGTATCGAGTGAACATCGGCGTCAAGGTGCTCGAAGCACTGCGCGATGTGCCCAACATCGTTGCGGTCAAGGAATCGGCGCCGGATCCGCGCCGCTTCACCGATCTCATCAATGCGTTCGGCGATCGCTACACGCTGATGGCCGGTTTGGACGACGTTGCACTGGAAGGCTTGCTGCTGGGCGCGACGGGCTGGGTGTCCGGACTCACGAGCGCGTTCCCGCGCGAATCGACTCAGTTGATCGAGGCGGTCAACGCTGGCGATCTGGATCGCGCGCGCGCCATCTATCGCTGGTTCATGCCGTTGTTACATCTGGATGCCGAGCATGACCTCGTGCAATCGATCAAGCTGGCGGAATCCATCATGGGGCGCGGCTCGGAACGAGTGCGTCCGCCACGCTTGCCGTTGGCTGGGGAGCGGCGTCGCGAGGTGATCGCAATGGTCGAACGCGCGGCCGCCACCCGGCCCACATTGCGTGCATCGGCCGCCTGAGCCGTTGATATCGCCCGGCACGACTTGAAGGGGAGCGAGCATGGGAATATTCGGCCAGCGTAAGTCGCTACAGCACTCGCACGGCATAGACGAGGGCAAGCGGCTCGCAAAGACCTTGAGCTGGCCGCACCTGATCGCACTCGGCGTCGGCGCCATCGTCGGCACCGGCATCTACACCCTGACCGGTGTAGGCGCCGACCGAGCCGGGCCCGCAGTGATCTTCGCATTCGCGATTGCCGGCGCAGTCTGTGCCTGCGCCGCGCTCGCGTATGCCGAAGTGGCGACGCTCATGCCAGCGGCAGGCGGCGCTTATACATATACATACGTTGCCATCGGCGAGCGTCTGGCCTGGATCGTGGGCTGGAGCTTGATCCTGGAATATTCGCTCGCCTGCAGCACCGTTGCCGTTGGCTGGTCGGCTTACCTCGTTGGGTGGCTGCAAGCTGCGGGCATACATCTACCGCCCGCGCTATTAAGTGGGCCACATGCCGGCGGCATCATCAATCTTCCTGCGGTGCTGGTCGCAGCGCTCATTGCTGGCATGCTGATCGCCGGCACGCGCGAGAGCGCGACGTTCAATATTCTCTTGGTCGTCATCAAGCTGACTGCGTTGGCTTGCTTCGTTGCGCTCGCTTTGCCCGCGTTCAACGCCGGCAATCTCGAGCCGTTCATGCCGTATGGTTTCGCGAGCCACGAAGATGGTGGAGCGAAGCGGGGCGTGATGGCTGCCGCCGCTATCGTGTTCTTTGCGTTCTACGGATTCGATGCGGTCGCCACCTCTGCGGAGGAGGCCAAAAATCCAGGCCGCGATTTGAAGATTGGCATCGTCGGCTCGATGGCTGTTTGCACGCTCATCTACATGCTGGTCGCGGTATCTGCCGTTGGCGCGGTCAAGCACACCGAGTTGGCCGCGTCGGCCGAGCCGCTCGCGTATGTCTTGCGAACACTCGAGCATCCGGTCGCCGCGTGGGCGGTGGGATTGGCGGCGCTCATCGCGTTGCCGTCGGTGATCCTGGTGATGATGTACGGCCAGAGTCGCATCTTCTTCGTGATGGCGCGCGACGGGCTGTTGCCGAAACGCTTGAGCACGGTCTCGGCTCGCACTGGCACGCCGGTGTTGATTACCGCCGTCACCGGAGTGTTCGTCGCACTGACTGCGGGCTTTTTCCGTCTCGACGAGATCGCCGAGTTGGCCAACGCGGGCACCCTGCTCGCGTTCGTAACGACCGCGGCGTCGATGATGGTGTTGCGTAAGTCGGCGCCCGATGCGCCGCGCGTGTTCCGGTGCCCTGCGCCGAATGTGGTCGGCATGCTGGCGATCCTCGGCTGCTTCTATCTGTTCCTGAGCCTGCCGGGCCTGACGATTCAACGCTTCCTGTTGTGGAACGCGGTGGGCTTCGCCATCTATCTGCTGTTGCAGTGGTTGCGGGCGCGAGTCGCCGTACCGGCCTGATGTTGTCGCTGAAGCGTCTGATTGCTTGCACGCTGCTGGCTGCGATGCCGGCGGCAGCTGGCGTTGCGGACACGTTGAACGACGTCATCGCCGAATACGAAACCCTCGCGCGCGCCACGGATACCAACGAAGGCCCGGGCTGGCCGGATGTGAGTTTCGCGGCCGCCAAGAAACGACAGGAAAAATACCTCGAGCTGCGCGACCGACTGGGAAAGGTCGATGCGCCAGGCGAAGAAGATGCGCTGACCCGCGAGCTGCTTCAGTGGCGGCTGCAGGTCTTGATCGACGGCGCGCGCTTCGATGAGGATCGAACGCCTTTCGATAGCGGCGACGGCTTCTTCAACGCCGGAACGTATGCGGCGCAGGTCACGCGCATCGCGAGCGATGCTGACGCGATGGCGTGGATCGCCAGGCTGCAAGCGCTGCCGTCCTACTATGACGGGCAAATTGCGAATCTGCGCCGGGGTATCGCCACGGGATTCACGCAGCCGCGCTCTACTGCCGAATCGGCGCTGAGCTCGATGAAAGTCGCGGCCGATCAGGCGGCGGCAGACAGTCCGCTGTTGAAGCCGCTGGCGTCATTGCCGGCAACCATTCCAGAAGCGCGACAGAAAGAATTGCGAGCGCAGGCGCTCGCGGTCATCGAGCGTGCGGTCAAGCCGGCTCAGCGCTCGCTCGTGACGTTCTTCGAGGAGGAATACTTGCCCAAGGCGCGCCCGAAGCTCGGCGCGTCGACGCTTCCGGAGGGCAGGGCGTACTACGAGTTCGCGGTGAGGCGCTCGACAACGACCGATCTGACGCCGGACGAAGTGTTCGACATCGGTGCCGCGGAGGTTGAGCGCATTCGGGCCGAGATGATCAGCGCGCAGCGAGCTGACGGCTTCCAGGGAACCTTGCGAGAGTATCTGGACGACTTGAATCGTCGGCCCGGCAGCCATGTGCCCGACATCGAGAGCTACGTCGACAAGGCGGCGGGCATCGGCAATCGTGTCGCGCTCGAGCTGCCGCGCTGGTTCAAGACGCTGCCGAGATTGCCTTGGGGCGTTCGTATCAAGCCCCCGGAATTGGAAGCGGCTTCCGGCGCCTACAACCTGGGCGATCCGGAAAAAGGTGTCGCTGGCGCCGTGGTCGTAGGCCGGCAGGCCTATCGCAGTTCGGTGTACGGGCTGACGGCCTGGATGCTGCACGAAGGAATCCCCGGACATCATCTGCAGATTGCGCTCGGACAAGAGCGGCTCGATCTGCCGAAGTTTCGGCGTCGAGACGATGTGACGGCCTTTGTCGAGGGCTGGGCGCTTTACGCGGAGCGACTGGGCGCGGAGATGGGCATTTATCGGACGCGTGAGGAACGCGTCAATCAGCTCTCGATGGAGATGTGGCGCGCCTGCCGACTGGTGATGGATGTCGGGATCCATTGGAAACATTGGTCCGCCGAGCAAGCCGCCGCTTGCCTGAAAGACAACACCGCGTTGTCGCCGGGCTCCGTGGCTGGGGAGACTCAACGTTACATCTCGTGGCCGGGCCAGGCGCTGGCTTACAAGATCGGCGAGATCAGGATCAGAAAAATTCGCAGCGAAGCGGAGCAGGCGCTCGGCGCGCGCTTCGAAATTCGTGAGTTTCACGACGCCGTGATCGGCAGCGGCCCGATGCCCCTGGACATCCTCGAACGCCACGTGCAGCGCTGGGTGAAACAGCAGCTCTGAGTCGTTGTTCGCGCTCCCACGTCTGTGATTCGCTACGCTGTCGGCTTCCGCCGCGCCAATAAAAACAACAACTTGTAAATTGCACGGAGTTATATCGTATAACGTATTTGATTTATTAACTCAGACATGTTTTAAATGTCGGCAACCTTCATCTGGCTGAAAACAACATCGTGGGGGCTGACATGCGTAGCAAAACACCTGGTTTGCCGGGATCGGCAGACCGTTTGAAACTGACGTCGCGGAGTGGGAAGGCCGCGGTCGTCGCGTGCGCCATTGGACTGTTCGGTCCGATTGGCGGTCACGCGCAAGAGCAGGGAGCCGAGGGGGCTCCGCTCGAGGAAGTGGTCATCACCGGCACGCGCATCAAGCGAGCCAATCTGGAAACGGCGAGCCCGATCACGGCCCTGCCGCAGGAAGAGTTCAAGTATCAGGGCACCTCGACGGTCGAGGGCGTGCTCAATCGCATGCCGCAGTTCACTGCGGATTCGAACGAGAACGGCTCGAACGGTTCAGACGGCACCGCGCGTGTGAACCTGCGTAATCTCGGCCCCTCGCGCGTGCTGGTGCTGATCGACGGCCAGCGAATGCTGCCGGTCGAAGGCAACGACGTGAATTTCATTCCGAGCGCGCTGATCGAGCGCGTCGACGTCGTGACCGGCGGCGCATCGGCCGTGTACGGATCCGATGCGGTCTCGGGCGTCGTCAACTTCGTGCTGGACAAGAATCTCGAAGGCGTACGGATCTCCGCGCAGTACGGTTCTGCCTGGCATCGCAACGACAACTCTTACGCGCGCCAGGTCGTGCGGGACGCGAACTACGAGCTGGCGGACTCCTCGGTGTGGGACGGTGGACGCGCCGATTTCAACATCGCCATGGGCATGAACAGCGCGGATGGCAAGGGCAATGCGACCTTCTATCTCGGCTATCGCAAGCTCGAGCCGGTAACTCAGGACACGCGTGACTTTTCGGCCTGCGGCCTGAACCTCGGCGGCGCAAACGCCGATGAGCTGGTGTGCGGCGGATCGAGCAACAACCAGTGGGGCAGCTTCGTGATGCTGGGCGGTCCGAACAACGGCCGCAGCTTCAACAACACGAAGGACGGCCAGCAGACCTGGGTGCCTTACGACAGTTCGTTCCTGTACAACTACGCGCCGACCAACTACATCCAGCGCCAGGACCGGCGCCTCACGGCGGGTGGCTTCGCCCACTACGACTACAGCGATCACATGAAGCTGTACGGCGGCGTGATGTTCATGGATGACCAGACGTACTCGCAGGCTGCGCCGAGCGCGTACTTCCAGGGCAATGTGTATCCGATCAACTGTGACAATCCGTTGATGTCGGCTCAGCAGGCGTCGATCCTTTGCGGAGCGGCGGCGGGCACGCCGACCAACATCAACACGTTCATCGGCTATCGCTTTGCGGGTGCCGGCGGCGCGCGTATCGATGATTTGCGTCACACCGACTACCGCATGAACTTCGGTTCGCGAGGCGACATCGCCAGCGGCTGGACCTACGATGTGAGCTATCTGTTCTCTCGAGTCATTTACGACGAGAGCTACAAGAACGATCTGGATCTGAACAAGGGCGCCCGGGCGCTGCAGGTCGTGAATGTGAACGGCGTGCCGACCTGTCGCTCGGTCGTCGATGGCACCGATCCGGACTGCGTCCCCGCCAACGTGTTCTCTGCGTTCGGCATCAGCGACGAAGCCTATGGCTACCTGCTGACGCCGACCTTCACGCACGGCGTGCAGACCGAGAAGGTCGCCAACCTGACCGTCAACGGCGATCTGGATCAGTACGGCATCCGCAGCCCGTTCGCGTCAGCCGGTGTGGCGATTGCGACCGGTGTGGAACACCGCACTGAAGACCTGACCTTCGAGGCCGATGCGCTCGCTCAGCAGAAGGGCACGAAGGAGAACGCCGGCGAGTTCAACGTCAAAGAGCTGTACATCGAGGCGGACGTGCCGCTGGTTTCGAGCAAGCCGTTCGTCGATGAGCTGGCGGTCAACCTCGGCTATCGTTATTCGGACTATTCGATCCAGGGTGGCACGGGCTTCACCGCGGACACGTACAAGTTCGAGCTGCGCTATGCGCCGGTGTCTTCGTTCAAGCTGCGTAGCAGTTATAACCGCGCAGTGCGTGCTCCTAACATCACAGAGCTGTTCGCCGCGCAGGCGCTCGGCAACGTGGCGGCGCAGGATCCGTGCTCCGGAGCCAACCCCGATGCAAGCCTCGATGACTGTATTCGCAGCGGTGTCACACAGGCTCAGTACGGGTTGATTCCCGAGTGCCCGGCCGATACTTGCGTGACGCTCGGCGGCGGCAACCTCGGTCTGCAGCCGGAGATCGCCGATACCTACACATACGGCTTCGTGTTCACGCCGAGCTTCCTGCCGAGCTTCACGTTCTCGGCGGACTACTTCGACATCTTCGTGGATGGTTACATCAGCCCGGTCGATGCTCCGACGATCATCAACGAGTGTGTGGATGGCGGCTCGCCGTACTTCTGCAGCCTGTTCCATCGCGATCCGGTGTCCGGCGTGCTGTTCGGCACGAACGGCTATCTCACGGCCACCAACCAGAACACCGGCTACCTGCAGACCTCGGGCATGGACTTCACGTCCGGCTATAACTTCGACCTGGGCAACATCCTGCCGGGCGCTCCTGAGCTGGGCTCGATCGACATTTCTTTCGTCGGCACCTGGTTGAACAGCCGTCGCACCGAGCCCTTGCCGGGCCTGGACAGCTACAACTGCGTCGGTTTGTTTGGTCCGACCTGCGGTCAGCCTTCGCCGAAGTGGCGCCACAACGTCCGTATGACCTGGACCTCGCCGCAGCAATCGACCACCGTGTCGGCCAACTGGCGATATTTCGGCTCGGTCGGGCTCTCCAGCAACGACTTCCTGCTGGATGATCAGGAAGATTACATCTCGATGAACCGCCGTATCACGGGTTACAGCTACCTGGATCTGGCGGCGACCTGGAAGTGGGTGGAATCCGTCGAGTTCCGTGCCGGCATCAACAACGTGTTCGATCGGGATCCGCCGGTGATCGCCGCGGGCCTGCTCAGCTCGTTCGGCAACGGCAACACCTATCCGGGTGTCTACGACCCGATGGGCCGCCTGGTGTACTTCGGTATGACGGTGGAGTTCTGATCTGAGAAAGGGACGGCGCGTTGTCTTCGACAGCGCGCCGTCTTATCTCGATGTTTCGATTTGCCGGCGCGTGGCGCCGTGTCGAGGCGGGTTCAGGGCGAGGGTAAGGCTCAGTCGGGGTCTTTGAGCTGAGCTCGCAGATCCTTGAGCGTGCCTTGAATGTGTTCCTTCAGCAGCTTCTCGACTTTGCGCTTGTCTCGTTCGAGCCAGGCGTTGAACAGCGCTTGATGCTCGATGTGCGCGCGTGCGTCGCGGCCGGCCGGCTCGAGATGAGCAATGACATAGCGCTCGGCCAGTACTTCCAGTCGTTCGACCAGCTGCGTGGTAAGAGGGCGGCGGCCCGGCTCCACCAGCGCGATGTGAAACTCTCGATTGCGAACGGCCACGTCGGCCAGGTTGCTGTGCGCAGCAGTATCGAGCGCGGTGAAGGCTCGCATCGCAATCGCCCGATCGTCGTCCGTTGCCACACTCGATGCATATGCCGCCGCTTGCGGCTCGATTGACAGCCGCAGCGCGTAGATCTCGTCGACCTGCTCGCGCGACATCGCCTGCACGTAATAACCCCGATTCGGGTGATTGATGAGCAGACCTTCCTGCTCCAGCCGCGCCAGCGCCTCGCGCAATGGGATCTTGCTGATGCCGAGCTCGGTGGCCAAGGCATCCTGCCGGATGGGCTCGCCATTGCGCAGCCGACCCTTGAGGATCTGCTCACGGACGACTTCGAACACGCGATCGGAAAGCGTGCGGACGACGATGCTCATGGCGGCGGGAACACGGTCCATATGGAATACCGTAGACGATCATACCCGAACCGGCGGGCGAATTCCGGCGTGCAGCGGCGAGTTAGAGTCGGGTAAAGGCGGAATCCCTGCAGGTGCGCTACATAATTAATGCGCGGCCAGGTCGAGCTCCGCGATGAGGGGAAAATGATCTGACGGATAGCGCCCCTCGCGTTGCGTCGTGACGGTCTCCACCCGGTTTACCTTCAGGCCGCGAACCAATATCCAGTCGATGCGTCGTTCTGGTTTGCCCGTGAAGCCGTGGAAGGTGCCTTGCGGGCCGCTGCGTTCTGGGGCTGCGGTCCAGGCGTCGGTCAGCGACTTCGTGAGGCTCGAGTAGGCGCGGCTCTCTGCTGTCGTGTTGAAGTCCCCGAGGAGAATGACAGGTTCCGTCGCTGCCAGCTTCCCCAAGCGATCGCGAATGAGCTCGGCACATCGAACGCGAATGGGCTCGTCGCTATCGCGATAGGGCAAGTGCGTGTTGTAGAGCGTGAATGTTGCGCCGTCGGCGAGGCGCTCGAAGCGTGCCCACGTCACCATGCGCGGATACAAATTGCCCCACGTGCGGCTACCGGCAACATCGGGCGTGTCCGAGAGCCAGAAGTTGCCGGACTCGCGCACACGCAGGCGATCCTTGCGATAGAACACGCCCATGTGTTCGTCGACATGGTCGCCGCCGCGGCCTTCGCCGAACCAGACAAACTGAGGCAGACGTTCGACGATCTCATCGCCCTGGCGTTTGAAGAGTTCCTGCGTGCCGATGACATCGGGATCTTCGGCACGAAGCATTGCCACGACCACGTCGCGTCGGGCGTCCCAGTTGTTTGCTCCATCGTTGGGAGTGAGCAAACGAACGTTGAATGTCATGACTCGCAGCGGCTGTGCGTGCACCGGCAGCGCCGTCAGCGTGCAGCCGACCAGCCACAGCAGAACGTTGAGCCAGGGGAGTTGTCGGCGGATCTTCCGGGTCACAGTGGGCTCGTTTGGTTGTCGTGCCGGCCGAGTGTAGAGCCGACAGATTACAAGCGGACGACCCGGGCCGCTCTCTTGACAGTGCCCGGGCGATGGAGCGATGCTCGGTTGACACCGGTGGCAATCGCAGAATTTTGCAGTTCCGCTGGGCAGGGGGACGACGCTTTAGCGAGCGAAGTCGAGGATCAACATGAACGGATTCGCGCCGTGCATGCGGCTGCCTGCGTCCGACAATAATCAGGAAGATTTACATGGCGGCAAGGAAACTATGGGCGAGCGTGTCGGTGCTGCTATCGGTGAGCGCGGTCGCCGAACCTCAGCAACAGGCGGATAAAACATCCGGGGCCGCGCCGGCGGTCGAGGAAGTCGTCGTCACGGGCTATCGCGGCAGTCTGGCGCTCGCGCTGGAAGAGAAGCGTGAGCAGAGCGGCGTGGTGGATGTGATCAAGGCCGAGGACGTCGCGAAGTTTCCAGACGCGAATCTCGCGGAATCGCTGCAACGTTTGCCCGGTGTCGTGGTCGCTCGCGACGGCGGCGAAGGGCGGAGCATTTCGGTTCGCGGCCTCGGGCCCGACTACACACGAGTTCGTTTGAATGGGTTGGAGGCGCAGACCACATCCAATGGTTTCGAAGGCATCAATCGCTCGCGAGGCTTCGATTTCAACGTGTTCGCCTCCGAGCTGTTCAATAGTCTGACGGTGCGCAAGACGCCGTCGGCCGAAACGGAGGAGGGCTCGCTGGGCGCGACCGTCGATCTGCAGACTGCGCGGCCGTTCGACAATTCCGGCACCCAATTCGCGTTTTCGTCCAAGGTGAGTTTCAACGATCTGAGCGAGAAGACCGATCCGCGCTTTGCGCTGCTTGCCTCCGACACATTCTTCGACGATACCTTCGGCGTACTGGTCTCTGCAGCGTATTCGAAGAGTCGCAAGATCAGTCAGGCCAGTCACAATCTCAACTGGGATCGCATGAGCGAGAACGGCGGCTGGTGCGACCCTGCGAACCCCGCCGGCGTTTGCTTCGGCCAGTATCCCGTGGGTATCAGCTACGAGCAGCTGCGCTCGACCTCCATCTATCATCCGCGCATTCCGCGCCTCGCGCAGTTCGCAGTCGAGAATGAAAGGCTCGGCATCACGTCGGCGCTGCAATGGAAGCCGAGAGCGGGGACGGAGGTGTCGCTGGATCTGTTGTACTCACGTCACGAAGGATTGCGTCAGGAGAATCTGCTGACGCCCATCGGGCTGTTTCGCGCGCAGTCCCAGCAAGGCAAGCCTGAAACCATCGTGCGGGAAGCCGAGGTCCGCGGCAACGACCTGGTCTATGCAGTGCTCGACAACGTCGATCTGCGCGCCGAGAACTCCATCTTCGACTTCAACACGGTGTTCAAACAGGCGGGCTTGACGGTCAAACAAGAGCTCAACGACCGATGGCGCGCGCAGCTGCAGTTGGGCGGCTCCGACTCCGACTTCGACGAGCCGCGCGAGACGACGCTGCAGGTGGATCGGCTCAACACGGACGGTTTCATTTATGACTTCCGCGACAGCCAGACCCGGCCGCGCATCGTGTGGGGGTTCGACACGACCGATCCGAACAACTATTACTACGGTCCGGCCGTGCCTGGATTCACTGGCGGGGCGACGGGGCCGGAGATCCGGCTGCGGCCGCAGGGTGTCGAGAATACTTTCAGACAGGGCGCGTTGAGCGTCGAGTTCGACCTGTCGCAGGTCTGGACGTTGAAGGGCGGTATCAACGTCCGAAAATACACCTTCGACTCGGACTCGCGTCGAATGACCAACGAGCGGAATATTCCAGCACTGCCGGCTGGCGTAACAGTGGCCGATCTGGTGCACCGGTTCTCGGGATTCGAGGGCTTCGGCGTGCCGGCTGAAACCGCTACTGCCTGGGTCGTCCCCGACGAGCAGGCCTACATCGATATTTTCGACATCTACGGCAACACAGGTGTGTTCGCGCTGAGGCGCGATGTGGCATCGGCGCGCAGCAATATCTATTCAGTCGACGAGAAGGATTCGGCCGCTTACATCCAGGGCGATTTCAACACCGAGGTGTTTGGATTGCCGACGCGCGGCGATATCGGCGTCAGGTTCGTTCGCACCGATCAGGACGCCGTGGGTTTCGCCGAAGCAGGCGTCAATACTCAGCTGCTGCAGGTGTCGCGCAGCTACGATGACTGGCTGCCGGCCGCCAATGTGGCCTTTGAACTGAGCAACGATGTGCTCTTGCGGCTCGCGGCATCTCGCGTGATGACGCGTCCGCCACTGGCACAGTTGACGCCCGGCGGTGCGGTGAACGTGGCTGGCGGTACGCGCACTGTGAACCAGGGCAATCCCAATCTGGATCCCATCGAGGCCGATGCGTTCGATGTTGGTGTGGAATGGTATTTCGCACCGGAGTCCGTCGTGTCCTTGGGCTTCTTCTATAAGGACGTGAAGACTTACATCGCTACCTTGCGAACGACTCAACCTTTCAACACGCTGGGCATCCCGGAGGCAGTGTTGGCGGGCACCGGCGTCACGCCGAGCGATGACTTCGTTTTCTCGCGGCCGGTGAATAGCGATGGCGGTCCACTGCGGGGCTTCGAGTTCAACGTGCAGATGCCGCTGAGTTTCCTGCCCGGATGGCTGCAGAACTTTGGCGTGCTCGGCAACTACACGCACGTCAGCTCCGATATCACCTACATCGTCAATCCGGCGCTGCCCGAAGGCGCGCCGGGAAGAACGGCGGTGTTGCCGCTCATCAATCTGTCGAAGGAGTCGGCGAATGCCACACTCTATTACAGTCAGGCAGGATTCGAGGCGCGGGTGTCAGCCGCGTATCGCGACGACTACCTGCGCATCGTGCCCGGCTTGAATGGTCAGGATGCCGATGCCACCAAGGGCAGCGTGTATGTCGATGCTTCGCTGAGCTACTCGTTCGGCGGTCATTATCAGATTTCGTTGGAAGGCCAGAACCTTGGCGATACGTACGAGCACCTCTACAACGATACGCGGGCAGAGCGTAACGAGTACTACCGCAACTTCGGGCGTCAGTACACGGCCGGGTTTCGCTATAGCTTTTGATTGGAGAGTCATCGTTGTCGGGCGAGTGTCGGTCGATCCACAGATGGAGGGTCATTGCAGTAGGAGTTCTCGCCGCGTGTGCCGCTGTGGTTGCGCATGCGCAGGCGCCGTCTGCTGTCGGTGGGATTCATCCGAACACCAAGGCGCTGATCGAACGCCCCCTGCGGTACCAGCCGCAGGGAGATGCGTTCGTCATCCATAACGGGGCCGAACGGTTCAATCGCCCGCTTTACGGTGGCAATACCGCGTTTCGGCTCGACGGTGGCGACAGGCCGGAGTTCGTTTTGTATCTACCGGGGCGCGGCGGCAATTTGCGTTTGGCGCTGCGCGCGCGAGGCGAAACGCGCTGGCTGCACTCGGCAGCCGATATCACAAGCGGCTATCGCCCTGGCGAGTTGTTCTACGAGATTCGCGATCCTCTGCTCGGCGCGGCCGGTGTGTTGAGAATCGTCGCGCTCGCCTATCACGACACCGAAGGTCTGATCCTGCAAGTTACGCCGGAGAATGTAACGGCCGGAGTCGAGCTGCTGTGGGCATTTGGCGGTGTCAACGGAGAACGCGGCAAGCGCGACGGTGACATCGGCACCGAACCTATGCCGATCAGTGAGTGGTTTCAGCCGAAGCCAGAGTTCGCTGCTGACAATCGAATCGAAACAGGTCCGCCAGGGCGGTTCAGACTCGAAGCGAAGGCGGCGACACTGGTCGGCGTTGCTTCGCCATCGGGCCGGATGAGCGTTGCCGATGCGGAGTATTGGGAGCGGATCGAGTCGCTGTTCGCGGTACGCGATCACACGCCAGGTACCGCTGCGTCGAAGCCATTGGTCGTAGGTGCTCTGCCGCTCACGAAAGCGCCGGCATACTTATCTATCCAGCGTCTGGCGAGCGATACCGACGCGACCAAAGAACTCGATGTCTACAGCTCAGTAACCGCCGAGCGAAAGAACGCGGATGCTCCAGCCGCCCGCGCTCAGCTCGCCGCGGAATTCAAAGCAGCTGAATTGCCGTCGCGTTTCCGATCTACGCGTCAGCACTTCGCAGCTCTGCGCACGCGCGTGACCATCGATACGCCCGATCCATTCTTGAACGCAGCGGTCGGTGCTCTAAATGTGGCAGCCGATGCCGTTTGGGACGAGCCTCAGCAAGCCATCATGCACGGAGCGATCGCGTGGCGCGCAAAGTTGCTCGGCTGGCGCGGGCCGTATGCGCTAGATGCGTTGGGATGGCATGAGCGCGCACGAGCAAACTTCGAACACTGGTTCGGGCGGCAAAACACGGACCCGATTCCGGGCCAGCTGCCACCGGCGGATGAAAGCGCAAATCTCGCCCGTAGTGAGGCCGGCCTGCATTCGAACGGCGATATGGCCAACGCGCACTACGATATGAATGCGGGGTTCATCGACGCCCTGTTCCGCCATCTTGCATGGACGGGCGATCTCGAGTTTGCTCGACGAGCCTGGCCGGTCGTTGAGCGGCATCTTGCCTGGGAGAAACGTTTGTTCCGGCGCCAGTTCGCCGACAAGCGAGATCTGCCTTTGTATGAAGCGTACGCGCAGATCTGGGCAAGCGACGATCTGCAGTACAGCGGTGGCGGCGTTGCCTATGCCTCCGCGTACAACCTGTATCACAACCGAATGGCGGCGAAGCTCGCAAAGTTGCTCGGCCAAGATGCGAGGCCATACGAAGCGGAGGCCGACGCAATTGGCAGTGCCATGCGCCATTACCTGTGGCAGGACCAGGAGGGAGCATTTGCCGAGTACAAGGATCTTCTGGGTTTACAGCTCGTGCATCCGAGCGCCGGGCTCTGGAGCTTCTATCACACGATGGATTCCGGCGTGCCGACACCAAGTGAGGCGTGGTCGATGGCGAGCGCCGTCGAGCGACTCAATCCTCGACTGCCTGTGACGGGCCGCGGCGTGCCCGACGATCAGCGGTATGAAATGTTTGCCACGACGAACTGGATGCCTTATTCCTGGTCGATCAACAACGTCGTCATGGGTGAGAACCTGCACACGGCGCTCGGCTTCTGGCAGGCGGGTCGCGCCGATGCGGCTTATCGGCTGGCGAAGAGTGCTCTGCTCGCGAGCATGTACATGGGCATCTCGCCGGGCAACGTGGGCTCGATGAATCACCTCGACGTATATCGCCGCGAAGCTCAGCGCGATTTCGCAGACGGCTCCGGTGTGATGGCGCGTGCGATCGTCGAAGGGCTGTTCGGAGTCAAGCCGGACGCACTGAGCGGCGTTCTGGAGCTACGACCCGGACTACCGTCGCACTGGCAACGCGCGAGCCTCGCGCATGCCAATCTCAAACTCGCATTCGCGCGTGAGGGCCTGGTGGATCGGTGGACGGTGGATCCATCCGACGCACACCAGTTCAAGTCAGTGAAGCTGCGAGTGCCGGCGACACACGAGAAAGTTGCGAGTGTCACGGTCAACGGTCGGCAAGCTCAGTGGCATGCAGATTCGGAATCCGTCGGCCGACCGATGCTCGAGATCCTGACGCCGTTGAAGGCAAACCAAGCGGCGGTCGTGCAGATCGAATGGTTTGGCGCGAGGCTGCAGCTGAAGGATGCTCCCGGCAATCGGTTCACCCGGTCGAAGCAAGGTGCGTTCACATGGTGGCAGCCGTCGCTCGACGTGCCGGTCACCTCGGAACCCTCGCCGACGACGGCATATCAGCGTTCGGCGCAGATGCAGTTCCAGCCGATCAACTTGGATGCGAAGTTCAACGATCGCGTCACCGAGATCTTCCGCAAGGGCAAGTACAGGACACCGCGTTCGCCGTACGTATCGCTTGCTTTGCCTGCGCAAGGCATCGGTGCCTGGGCAGGACACGTGAACGCGATGGCGCAGATCGACGACTCCGGCCTGCGCCGACTCGCGACGGCGTCGAATAATCAGTTCGTACTTCCGGACGGCATCGTCTTCAGGACGCCGGGGCAGCCCGGTGCGGCGAATGCCATTTTTACTTCTCAATGGGACAATTACCCGCGTGAAGCGGCGATTCCCTTGTGCGGCCGAGCGAGGCACGCGCACCTGCTCATGGCCGGCTCGACGAATCACATGCAGAGTCGGCTCGACAACGGCGAAATCGTGATTGCCTACACCGATGGAACAACCACGCGGTTTCCGTTGCGCAATCCCTCGACATGGTGGCCCATCGATCAGGACTATCTGACCGACGGCTATCAGTTCCCACTGCATGCCACGCGAGCGACGCGAATCGACCTGCAGTCGGGTCGTGTGCGCCCGGCCTCGTCCGAGCAAACCGCCGCGGGCGGCCCCGTCGCTGGCGGCGCGGCCACCGTTCTGGATTTCCCGCTGGAAGAGCAGCGCACGCTCAAATCGCTCACGGTTCGGGCGCTCGCCAACGATGTGGTCATCGGGCTGATGGCAGTGACGCTGGCACGCGACGATCAATCCAAAGTGTGCATGCCTCGGGACGCTCTTTAAATTGATCCACGAGCATGCCGGCCTACAATCGATCGTTCATCAAGTAAGTCGAGCGCGGCGCGTGGATGAGTTAAGCCCCCCAGAAGCATTCGCCGCCGCGCTCGCAATCCTCCCAAGCACCTCCCGGATCTGAGTCCTATGTCGATACAGCGTCGCTCATTGCTGCAGGCTCTGGCGGCTGCGCCGGTTGCAATGCCAGTGCTCACGGGGGTAACGAGTTCGCTCGTCCCCATGGCCAGCAGCGCCGCCGGCTCGAGCCCGAAGCAGCCAAACACGTATCAAGCAAAGGACTTCGGCGCGAGGGGCGACGGCACGACGCTCGACACCCAGGCCATTCAAGCGGCGATCGACGCGGCGGCGAAGACGCAGGGTACGGTGATCTTCGACGGCGGGGTGTACTTGACCGGCTCGCTGTTCCTCAAGAATGGCGTGACCTTCCAGGTCGACCAGGGCGTGCGGCTGCAGGGCTCGCAGAACATCGAAGACTATCCCTTGCTGCCGACGCGCGCGGCCGGCATCGAGATGACGTGGCCAGCGGCGCTCATCAACGTTTACAAAGAGCAGAACGTCAAGCTGACGGGCGACGGCATCATCGACGGCAACGGCAAGGTGTTCTGGGACAGCTACTGGAATTTGCGCCGTCAGTACGATCCGAAGGGCATTCGCTGGGCTGCCGACTACGATTGCCGGCGTCCGCGTCTGATCCAGTTCTTCGAAGCACAGAACGTGCGGCTCGAGAATCTGTCGCTGTATCGCGCGGGCTTCTGGACCGTGCACATTTGCTATTCCCAGGATGTGACGGTCTACAACGTCATCATTCGCAACAACGAAGGTGGACGCGGTCCGAGCACCGACGGCATCGACATCGATTCCTCGCGCCAGGTGCTGGTCGAGAAGGCCGACATCACATGCAACGACGATGCGTTGTGCATGAAGGCGGGACGCGACTCCGATGGCTTGCGCGTCTCGCGGCCGACCGAGGACGTGGTGATCCGGGATTGCATCATTCGCGATGCGGCTGCTGGCGTGACATTCGGGAGCGAAACTTCCGGCGGCTTCAGGAACGTCAAAGTCTCCGGGATCAAGGTGTATCACCCGACGCCCGTGGGCATTCTGTTCAAGTCGGCTCAGACGCGCGGCGGTTCGATCTCCGGCATCGAAATCTCCGACGTGTTCATGCAGGACGTGCCGGTCGTGATGCGCGTGAACTTGAATTGGTACCCGGCGTACAGCTACGCCAAGATTCCGGAAGGCATCAAAGACTACCCCGGTTATTGGAAGACATTGTCGACCCCCGTGCCGAAAGAGCGCGGCATTCCGCAGCTGAGCGATGTGTACGTGCACGATGTGCAGGCGGTGGGTGCGAAGACGGCGTTCGAGATCTCGGCGTATCCGGAGAAGCCACTGAAGAACTTCCGCTTCGAGCGGCTGCACCTGGACGCGTGGGCGGCTGGCAGCATTGCGAATGCCGAGGACTTTTCGTTCAAGGACGTGACCATTCTGTCGCTCGACGGCAAGCCGGTGGATCTGAAGCAGTCCAAGAATGTGCGGGGGCTTTGATGAAGTGTCGAGTTGAAAACAGAGTCCGTGCTGCCGTTGCTGCCGCCGTCGCGGTTGCGTGTTTGCCCTCGGCTCGGATCGCGCTGGCGGATGTTCAATCGGCGGAGGTAGTTGCGTTCCCGGGCGCGGAAGGTTTCGGGCGCTTTACCAAAGGCGGTCGCGGCGGCAAGGTCTACAAAGTCACGAATCTGAACGATGCTGGTGCGGGTTCGCTCAGAGAAGCCGTGGAAGCGGAAGGGCCGCGCATCGTCGTATTCGACGTCGATGGCACGATCCGACTGAAGAGCCCGCTGCAGATCCGCAACGATTTCATCACCATCGCCGGCCAATCCGCGCCGGGCGGCGGCATTACGGTGCGTGATTACCCGCTGCAGATCAGTGCGAATGAAGTCATCGTGCGCTACATCCGTGCGCGTATGGGCGATGAGATGAAGCTCGAAGCCGATGCGGTTTCCGTGGGGCAGGGGCGCAACATCGTCATCGACCATTGCTCGGTGAGTTGGTCGAACGATGAGACGCTGTCGGTGACGCAGCGGGTCGAGCCGGGTTTGAAACATTTGACGGATGTGACCGTGCAGTGGTCCATCATCTCCGAGTCGTTGAACGATGCCGGCCATGAGAAGGGGCAACACGGTTATGGCAGCTTGATTCAGGGCTCGTACGGCGCGCGCTATTCCTTCCATCACAATCTGTGGGCGCATCACGAGGCGCGCATGCCGCGCATCGGTAACTACGCCGGCGCGAAGGACGATCCGGAAGGCATCGTGATGGACTTCAGGAACAACGTTTTCTACAACTGGGGGCCGGGTGCGACGACCGATTTCTATAACTGGCAGCCGGGGTTGGAGCGGGGCTACAACATGGATCCGTTCTACGGTCGGCCCGACAACACTTCGCGCTTCGCTGCCGGTGCGGACCTGAACAGTAACGCGAACACGCATTCGAACTTCGTCAATAACTGGTACCAGCAGGGCTCGGCGACCGGCGGACCGGTCGCGCTGTACATTCGCAACGCGAGCGGTAAGACGCACTTCGCGGGCAACTACATGGATGGCAAGCTGGTGAAGGATCAGTGGTCGCTGGTTGTGACTTCACAGAAGCCGGTCGTCTTCAAGGCGGAACAGCCGTTCAAGTTTGGGCCGGTGAAGACGGAGACGGCGCCGCAGGCGTACAAGCGTGTGCTGGAGTCGGCGGGGGCGTCGAAGGCGCGTGATGCGGTTGATGAGCGTATCGTCGCGTCGGTGCGCGACAAGACTGGGAAGCTGATCAACAGTCAGAAAGAAGTAGGTGGGTGGCCTGAGCTTCGCGCTGGCGTAGCCGCGCCGGACGCGGACAGTGATGGGATGCCGGATGCTTGGGAGAAGGCGCAGAAGTTGAATCCGCGTGATCCGGCTGATGCCGCTAGCATCGATAAGCGCGGGTATTCGAACATTGAGGTGTATCTCAACGGTCTCGTGCCCTAGCTGCATTGACGTTGAGGCCGGAGAGGAGAGGCCTCGGTGGTTCGCACGCCGCCTCGGCGACGTGCCGACGCGTCCGTGCTGGTTTTCAAGCACCCGGACGAACGCGGTCGCATCCGTCCTATGTTCGATGAGTTTTGTCCAGTCCAGTCTGGACTCGATCATTCAGGGCAAGGGGCGAAGCCCCTCTGCCCGAACAACCCAGCCTTGCTTTGGAAATCCGGGCGCGTTGCCGGTGGAGCCGTCCCAGCCACCGGCCATCATTCCGACTGCCAGCAGCAATCCGCCGTTCGATGGGAAATAAGTTTCCGCGGCCCGCGTGTATCCCGGACCATCTGGCCCGACAGGTTTCGCTGAACCATCGGCGGTGGGCACGAAGCTGTCGGCGTGTTCGTCGAGGTGTACGCGTGGCGTCATGCCACTCAATCCGTACTGGTTGTTCTTCCCGTTGAACAAAAGAAAGCTCATCGCGGTCTCGGGTTCGTGCAAGCGCGCGGCGGTCATAGCGATCAGCGGATAATCCCAGCCCCAGGTCTGTCGTAGATCCCACAACGTTGCGACCGCGTTCAAAGTGCGCTTCATCGTCGGTCGATCCACGCTCTCTCCTGGCAACAATCCAAACGCGCCGAGGAACGAGGGATGATCCCGATTGAAGCAGTCATGCGTAGTACGCCCATTCGAACACTCCGTGCTGCGCGCTTGATCCCAGAGGGACGGGAATGACTCCGTCGCGACATACAAACCATCCTTCGCCGGCAGCGGCGACAACTTCGCGAGCACGCGGTCCCAATCGGCATTGCGCGGCAGGCCCAGCCGCTCGCGCCATTTCTGGGCCGTCGTCAACCCGAACCGAAAGTACTCCAGCTCGAAGGTTGGATTGAACGTCGCCAGCGGGGCCCACACTTCCTGGGCCGGAATGATCGGTGGACCGATGACGTATTGACCGCGTTGCTCATCGAAATGTGGGAACGAAGCGAGCAGGTCCGCCGTCGCGAACACCAGCTCCTGATACCTGGCGAGCGTGTCGCGAGAAGGCTGAGCGCGATACAGCAGCTCGGCCAGATAAATCGGATGGGGCTGTTGCCACATGATGAACGGCGACACCTTGCTCGGGCTGTTGCGACCTTCGGGGCCGACCATCTTGGGCCACCAGGCGCCGCGAACGTCGTGCTCGGCAGCGAGCTTCTTCGCCGCGGGCAGGTGCTGCAGATACCAGGACATGCTGCGTTCGAGCAGCTCCGGCCGGCCCCAAAGCGCGAAGTGCGCCGAATGCCAAGGATGCATTTCCATGTGGAACTTGCCGTTCCAGCTGTTGGAGAACAATCCTTCTTCCTGCGGCGGCAACGTGCCGGCACCGTTCAGCGCCATCAGGTATTGCGACAACACGACACGACGCTCCAACTCGCTCGCGCGTGGATCGGTGCTGCCTGTGAAATCCACCATCGCGCCCTGGGACCAATAGTTCTTCCAGTGCGTGGTCGTGTCATTCTTCGCCGTCGCTGCGTCAGGAAGCGTTTCGCGAATCGCCTCGGGAGCAAACTGAACCATCAGCGTCAATCGATCGGGCCGGCCGGTGGGAAGGACGCGATAGGTGTGCGGGCCCGACGGAGTGAATTTCACATCGGTGTCGGCCTGCGCGGCGACGTAGTAGCGAGTGTCGTCGAGGGCGCGGTCGAGTTTCAGGCGGCGTGTGTCACGAGCGCGCTCGATCGTTTCATGCTTGTCAGGATGGTTCCAGTCCGCCGGATCGGGATTGAGCTTGGCCGACACGCCCGGAAATTTCACATCCACGCCGAGCCGGCCCGTCGCGAGCAGCGGCGAGGTGAGCTCGACCATCACCATATCGAGCGTCGGGTGCACGCGTGTCTGCACTTGAATCTCGTTGCCCTCAAACGAGAAGCGGCTCGTGAGTGAGCCGCTCCAGAGGTCCAGGGTCTGCCGGGGCTCGGCAAGCTCGGTGAATTTTGCCGGCTTGCCGTCGCTCGATGTTAGATAGAGCGATAGTCGGCCGAGTGAGAATCGGTGCGGGTTCTCGCGCAGCCATGCTATGGCGGGTTTAGAGGCGTCCTGCCAATCCGAATAGTATGCGTATGGATATTTCTTGCCGCGCACGTCGATCTGCGTGAAGCCATCCGCTTCTTTGAAGCCTTGCGGATTCGGAAAGCTGTGCCAGGCCCACTGCGCTTGGGTCATCAGCGGTACGAGCGCCGAGTACTGATCCTGGAAAGTCTGCAGTCCGGTGATGTCGGCAGTGAATGCAATGTTGCCGTTGCCGACCATGAGCGGGGCGGAAGGGTCGATCTGGGTCAGCGTCGGGTTGTGACGTTGCGTGAGCGCGCGACGATCGATGCGAGCTGCTTCGTTGCTGCTCGTGGTCGCCGTGCCGTCGGCCTTCGCGATCTCTACCGCATACACGTGCGTCGGACCGTGCATGTTGGAGCGGAACACCACCCACTTCTGATCCGGCGTAAAGGTGACGTTGGGCTCCAGGCGGTAGTGGTGCGACTTCATGCTGACCAGCTTCTCGGCTTCGAAGTGTCCTGCGTGAATCAGGTTCTGCTTCGAGACCGGACCGGTCGCGCGATTCTCCGCGAGCTTGGGACGGAACAGATAAATCCACCTGCCGTCCTTCGCCTCGGCGACCTGTGCCTCGTCGCCGCCGTCGCCCGCGAACATCGTACCGTCGGGGCTCACGTTGAAATGAATGGACCACTGATCGCGCGTCAGGTTGTACCAGGTGCGCTGTCGGGTCTCGAGGTTGTAGCCAGCGACCCAGAACACTTCGCTGCGCGGCGTTTGCAGGTCGTACCAGATCGTCTTGCCGTCCGCCGAGAAGAACTCGTGGCCGGCGATTTCCATGTGCATGGTGCGCTCATGGATCCTGGTGAGTTGCGAGCCGTCGGTGCGAATCGTCCAGATACGATCCACTTCGTGCCACGGCCCTTCGTGGCAGAACATGATCATGTTCGGATCGGTGGGCGAGAATTGCAGATGGTTCAGCCAGTCGCGCGCGGTATGAACGTTCTTGAGCTCGCCCGTCGCAATGTTGACCGTGAAAATGGTGCGCTCGAGCCGCTGCTCGAACACTTGCCGGATGCGCAGGCCGCGGGCCTGGTGATAGGTGATGGGCTTGCCGTCCGGACCGACCTGCGGCTCCTTCGGCGCCTCGCCGACCTGGATTTCTTCGCCATTGACCCAGGAGCCGAGCAGCAGGGTTTCATCGGCATTCACGGACACCAGGCTGCCGCGGGGTATTTTCGCGATCCTGCGCGTCTTGTGCGTGTCCATGTGAGTGGCATAGACCCAGCGCGCCTTGCTGTCCTTCTCGTCCTGGCGCGTGTAGTAAACATTGCCGCTCTTGCGGCCTGTCATCATGATGCGCAAGTTGTCGCCCCTGGCGACTTCCGCGATCTTGCGCGTAGCCAGATCGATGGTCGAGATGCCGTGCTCGGTGGTGACGACCAGCTTTTTGCCGTCGGGCGAGTAGCTGTTCTGGTGAAAATACAAGCTCGCCGTGCCGGGCTCTTTCGACAGGCGAATCACACGATGGCCGGTTTCCTGATCGATCCATTCGGTGGGAGGCTCCGGCTCGGCGGCCGCGGCAACCTGTAGCGTGGCTGAAAGGACGGCTGGCAACAGCACCAGCGCCGCGCTCAAACTGAATCGCATCAACTACCTCCAAGCGTCACTTGCACGCCATTGATCTCCGCTCGAATCGGCGCGGCGATCCGCGCTGCTTTCGATGTGAGATAGGTATTCCAATCCGCGGCTGACTTGAACTTGCCGGCCGGCCTCCACGCGCCACCCACGAAGTAACGAATGGTCTCGCCCGGTTTGACTTTCACGAGCACCAAGCTATCGGGCCGACCTTTCGCGGCCGGAGTGGTGCGCGCGAAGCCCGCAAACTCGGCTTCGGGCGCCAACACGACGCCGGTGCCGAGCTCATCGTGAGATGGGTGATCTTGGTATTTTTCCCACAGCGCGATGAGCTTGCTGCGTGCGTCGGAACTCACTTGAACGTTTGCGGCGGCGGGATGCTCGGTGAGGCCGATCGCCACCGTCAGCGGGTCGCCCGTGAAATCGAACGTGCTGTGCACCTCATCGAGCTGTTGGCCGGCGTCAACGATGAAGCGCTTACGTTCGGTGATCTTCACACCGTTGCCGGCGTCCCAGGGTTCGTAGGTGAGCTCGAAGATCGCGCGCACGGGACCATTTGCGTAGACATGGTTCGTCTGCCAGTTGCCCGAGACTGCCAACTGCTGGCCATCCCAAATGCCCACGCCGCCGACACCACGACCCCGGCCGACTTCGTAGAAATCCAGGCCTTCACCCGTATCCGTGTG
The DNA here is from genome assembly GCF_004138335.1 of Peristeroidobacter agariperforans. GTDB lineage: Bacteria > Pseudomonadota > Gammaproteobacteria > Steroidobacterales > Steroidobacteraceae > Steroidobacter > Steroidobacter agariperforans. The sequence continues at coordinate 2,972,900 of NZ_RYFW01000001.1, forward strand.
CAAGCCGTCATGGCCCTTGCGATACCAGCGATCCGTCACGAGGTACGGGACCTTCTTGGTCCACAGATCGATGCCACTGCTGGTCATCTGATCTTTGCCAGCAACTGGCTGCGCGAGAGCAGGGCCGTAGGCGCGATGAGCTACTACGTCGTTTTCCCACGCAAAGTCATCCCACCGTTCCGGCACGTGGCCCGCCCACACTTTGCTGGGGAAGGGCGGCTGCGGTTTGGAGGCGGATTCGATGGTGACGGTCACGCGCGATTCGTTCGCGCGAAAGTCACGTTGGAAGATCAGGTCGTCATACTCGGCGGGCCCGCGATGGATGTGCTTCATCGCCGTGACTTGCGACGGGATGACCGCGCCCTTCGCGTCGCGAACGATCACCTGATCGAACGTCAAGTCGGGCAGCGCCTTCTTCACTTCGGTGAATGGGATGACGATGGTTTCCGCCGGTCGCGCAAGCCTGGCGTCGTTGTGAAGAACGATAGTTGCCTTCGCTGCGAGTGCGGCCTGCGCAGACAGGCTCAGCGCTACGGCGATGCCGATCGCCAGCGCAGTACGTTCGATCATCGCAGCAGCGCTGCGGCGGTCCACAGCATCGGCGACTGGCCGTGCAGATCGCCGGTCTTGCGCGGACGGTCGAAGTAGAATTTCTTCTGCACCTCGAGATCCGGTCCGACTTCTTTCGAAGCCTTGTTGGTGCCTACGACGGTCTCGCGAACGTTAGCCGCAGCATCGACGTAGGGAACGAGACCGAGCCAGGCTTTGCGAGCGGCCGGACCGTAAGCCGATGCATCGAGCCAGCCGCGCTTCACGCCTTCGACCAGCGCGAAGGCAAACATGGCGCTGCCCGAGGTCTCGGGCCAGAAGTCCGGCTGATCGATCAGCTGCAGCCACAACCCGTCCGCGCTCTGATACTTCAGCAGGCCAGCCATCATCAATCGATAGCCTTGCATGATGCGGTTGTAGTGCGGATGTTCTGGCGGCAGCACCGACAGCACTTCAGCCATGCCGGCCGCGACCCAGCCATTGCCGCGCCCCCAGTAGAAAGGAGAGTCGGGGCTGTGCAGGAACAAGCCGTTCGGCTGTTGCAGCTTGTCCAGGTACGCGACCATGGTCATGGATACGCGATCCAGATACTTTGCATCCTTGGTCGCGCGATACGCCTGCACCTGCAATACCGGCAACATATAAAGGTCATCCGACCAGTAGCGCGCCTCGGTCGTGATGCCATCGGGCGTCGTGTTCTCCCACTGCTTATCGGCGAAGTCGCGGCCGAGCGTGAGGTACGACGGGTCGCCATTGATCTGGTAGATCTCCAACGGAACGACGCCGGTGATGCGGTAATCGACGTGCGAGCGCGGGCTGAGCCGTCTCGCGCCTTCGGGCGTGCGGAACTGATCGAACTTGCCGATGAGCTGCCGTTGCAAGCTCTGGTCTTCGGTGATCTGGGCGACTTGCAACGCGCCGTACCAGGCGCAGACCTCTGGATAGATGATCCAGCGGTGGAAGGAGTTCACCTGAAAGTCGAAACCGCGCGCGGCGAAGTTGTTTGCGATCCGGCGGCCGACGACCGCGGGATCGGCTCCCTCCGGCCAATTGGAGAAGTAGCTTTTCGTGGCGATGGTCGGATCGAACGCGCGCTGAGGCGCGTCCGAAGCGGTAGAGCATCCTGCCAACATCGCGACGCTGGAGATGAGCGTCGCGATGACTCCTGCGTTACGTCGGGCGAACATGAGGGTCCTCGAGGTCAGTACGTCCAGCGTACGCCCAGCAACAATTCCCGACCAGTATGGCGATAGCGGGACACGAGGTTGTCCTGGTCGACATAAGAGTCCGTGTATTCGTCCGTCAGGTTGATGCCTTCCAGCGACACCGTGAGCGTGTCGGTGACGTTGTACGAGACGGACGCGTCGATGTTGGTCGCATCGTTCACGCCTTCCTCGGTGGTGCCATTGCCGCCCGGGAAGGCGGTGAGGTACTTGCCTCGGAACGCAGACGAGACCCGCGCGCTGAACTTCTGCGTTTCATAGTACAACGTCAGGTTGTACGTGTTGCGTGAGAGATTGAGCAGGTCGTTGCGAATTCCGTGACCATTCGGATCCACGCCGTACTTCACGCTGGATTCGATGTAAGTGTAGTTGCCGATGAAGCCGAAGTTGCTCCAGGCGCCCGGCAGAAACGAGAACGGCTGCTGATATTGGAACTCGAGGCCGCGGATCCATCCGCCCTCGCCGTTGATATTGCGGGTGACCTCGAACGCAGTCGCCGGATCGATGCCGGCGAGCAGATCGATCGGCAAGCCGGTTTCTGTGAACGGCAGGCCGCGGGTTTCTTTCACGCTGAAAGACTTGATGTCCTTGTAGAACAATCCGAGGGCCAGCAACGCCTCATCCTTGAAGTACCACTCGGCGCCGAGGTCGTAGTTGGTCGCGCGGAACGGATCGAGCAATGGATTGCCGAAGCTCACCGTGCGCGAGCCCACGTTGACGGTACCGCCGGGCGTCAGATCCCCGAGCGACGGCCGCGCCATCACCTTGGCTGCGCCGAAGCGCACCAGAAAATCCTGACTGGGCTCGAGCACCAGGTTCAGCGACGGCAGCGTGTCCGTGTACTCGTTGTCGACACGCACGACTTCATTGCCGACGCCGGTGCGGTTCAGAATGCCTGTGGAAGTCACTTCGGTTTGAGCGTAGCGAACGCCGGTCGTGCCACGCAGTGGCATGTCGAACACGTCGTACTCGAAATCGACGGCGAGGAACGCGCTGGCATCCTCTTCGGAGACGTTGCGCGTGTCGCCGGTCGAGACTGTCAGTGCGTAGGTCGGATCGGTGAACAGCCCGACGTAGCCGGCAGATTTCCACACGTCCGGCACGATGTAGTTGCGGTCCGAGCCTGCAGGAATGTTCAGATCGCGACCTACGGGCAGGTTGCGAGCGATGCTGCCGACCCCGACCAGCCGTCGATCCGCCGCCAGCGCTCCGCCCGAAGAGAAGTCCTGCATGTCGACTTCGAACTTCTTGGCCAGTGCGCCGCCTTTCAACGTCAGGCCGTCGGTCACGTCGAACTCGAGCGAGAATTTGCCGGTGTCGTAGCTGTTGACGACCGAGCTCTCGCGCCGACGCGCTTCGGTGAGCGTCCACAGCGCCGGATTGGTCATGTCGATGCCGTGAACCAGGTACGGCATGCGGTCCTGGCCGTTGCGGAAGTCATAGGTGTAGCCGTCGACGTTGAGCGCGTCGTAAGCGAACGAGAAGTTATAGGGCGTGTCGAGGTCGTTCTCGCTCGTGCCGACCAGCGCTCTGAGCCGGAACGTGTCGCTGAACTCGTGCGTGCCGCTGAGCGTGAACTGGTGATACTTGGTGATGTGGCGCTCGAAGCCGTTCTCGGAGCGCAGATCCACGTTGTCGAACACGCCGTAGACGAGATTGTCGCCTTCCAGCGCGTAGTCGCGCACCACGGTCTCGTTGATGCCTGTCGCATTGGTGCGGCTGAAGGAGATGGAGCCGGCGTTCGCGTTCTCGGTCTGGCTGCTGTAGTAGGCGTATAGAGCGTCGAAGTTGAGCAGCGTCTTTTCGGTCGGCGCCCATTGAAGCGCGGCAGTCAGTCCGTAGCGCTTCTGTTCGAGCAGGCTCTCCGCATATCGCGGAATACGCGGATGGAAGCCTTCATTCACGGCAGTGAACTCGTCGGGTGACGCACAAGGCAGACAGCTGCCGAAGTTGCCGGTGGGATTCGAAGTGCTGCCGGGCGTGCGATCGATGATTGCCTGGCCGTTGTCGCCCCAGCGAGTGGTGCCGAAGCCTTCATCGAAAGGATTGCGCTCGCTGTACGCCGCGGAGAAGAGGGCGCCGAAGGTGCGATCGTCGTTCGACCAGCTGATGAGCCCGGCCGCGCGTGGGTTAGTGTTTTCGGTCACGTCGTTGAAGCTCGCCTGGCCGGACAGCGCCGTGCGAAAGCCCTGGTAATCGAAGGGCCGCGCGGTTTGCAGATCGACGGTGGCGCCGAGCGAGCCTTCGTCCAGGTCGGCTGTCTGCGTTTTGCGAACCACGATGCTCTGGAACAGCTCGGAGGCGAACACGTTGAAGTCGAAGCCGCGACCGCGATTGCCGGTGGAGCCGGCCACAGTTTCCATGCCGTTGATATTGGTGCGCGTGAAGTCGCCGCCGAGACCGCGAACCGTGATCGTGCGGCCCTGGCCGCCTTCGCGATTGATCGTCACGCCCGGAATGCGCTGAATCGCTTCGGCCAGGTTCAAATCGGGAAAGTCGGCGATGTCTTCGGCAACGATGGAGTCGACGGCGGCGATTTCTTCGCGCTTCACGTCCAGCGCTTTGTTCAAGCTCTGGCGAAAGCCGGTGACGACGACTTCTTCGACTTCCTGAGCGGTGACCTGTGTGGCGGCTGTGGTGGTGAGAGCAGCTGCCGCCGCCGAACGAACGGCCCAATGAGCGAGACCGCGTTTCGAACCCTTGCGCATCATCCAATCCCCTGAGCTTGATTCTCTTGTCGCGACAACGCGCGTTTTCATAACTGAACGCGGTTTCAGAACTAGCCTATTGAACGCTGACACCGGTGACAACCCCGCGAATCCGCTTTATTCAGTGCCGTTGTGGATCGCGCGATGCGTGATTTGGATTGATGCTTGCGCGCGTGTGCGAGTGAGTAGATTCTTCTTGTGACAACGGAGGCCAATCTCATGAGCGACGCACGTCCCCCTTTGCCGCCCTTCACTCGCGAGACCGCGATTCAGAAAGTTCGCTTAGCTGAGGACGCGTGGAACAGCCGCGATCCGGCGCGCGTCGCGCTCGCATACACGGTCGACAGCCAGTGGCGAAACCGTTCCGAGTTTCCGCAGGGACGAGAGCAGATCGTCGAGTTCCTGACGCGCAAGTGGCGCCGCGAGCTCGAGTATCGACTCATCAAAGAGCTGTGGACGTTCGGCGACAATCGCATCGCCGTGCGCTTCGCCTACGAATGGCGCGACGATGCCAACAACTGGTATCGCTCTTACGGCAACGAGAACTGGGAGTTCGATGCGAACGGGCTCATGCAGCGCCGTTACGCCAGCATCAACGATCTGCCGATCGCCGAATCGGAGCGCAAGTATCGTTGGCCGCAAGGACGGCGGCCGGACGATCACCCGGGGTTGAGCGAGCTCGGGCTGTGAGTAATCAGCGGGGCGTCGCCGCCGTCGTCCAGTTGATCACGTGATAAGTCGCCGGGCCGTTGCCGACGTTGCGCAGCGAGTGCATCTGGTTCGAGGCGTTGAAGACGACGGCGCCCGGGCCGACGCGCTTCATCTTGCCATCGACCAGCACTTCGACCGTGCCTTCCTTCACGATCACCAGCTCTTCGTTGGGATGCTTGTGAGGTGCGTGCGAGGTGGCGCCGGCGGGCAGCGTCGTGACGTGCAGTTCGAGCTCATCGAGCGTCGCGGTCGGCGCGCGGAAGAATTGACGGACGGCGCGGACTTCCTCTTGGTTGACGGGCACGTCGTCCCAGTCGAGAGCCGTCGAGCTCATGACTTTGGGATTCGAGGTGGCGAGTGTGGCAACGCCGATCGTCGCGGTCACGGACACAGCGGCAATAGTCATATCGCGAAGAGTGATCACAACGGGCTCCTGTACACGAAACGAAACAGGGCCGACCGGCGCGGCCGGCCCTGCAAGGGCAACAGTTATCTGACTACGATGAAGACTACACCGGTCTCACTGCGTCGATAGCCATCCCAGACGGACAGGAACAATTTCAGAGTTGTTCCCTTCTTCACAGCGCGGAAGGCAGCGGCATCGGCAACGGTGATCGCGCCGGTGTCCGGGTCGATCGCGAATATGCCTGCGGCGCTACAATGTTCCGTTTGCCACTGCGAGAACGTGGTGCCCGCGTCGGCATCCGTCGCTATCGCCGTACCGACGACCGTTCCCTCGGCCGCCTTCTTGGGGACCGAGAAGAACTGAACCGGAATCTCAGCGCGCTCGTTCTGAACGTAACGTTGCAGCCACTGCATTGCCGGACGTTCGGCGCCGTTCTCATAAGTCAGCCATGCGCCTTGTGCTGTTCGCCAGTGGCCGGGGCGATAGCCCCACAACGTAATGCCGCGCACGGCCGGGTGCTCCCAGAACACCGGAAAGATTTTCTGGTAGCCCGCGAGTTGCACGGGATCGTCGTTGCCGTCGATGTCGAGCTCGGTCACGTAGATCGGCAGCCGGGTCTTGCCCGCCAGATAGTCGAGATTGGCGCGCAGGTTCGGCATCGGGGCGGCCTCGGTGGTCGAGAACGCATGGCCCTGGATGCCGACCAGATCGATCAATCTGCGGGCCTTCAACAGCTTGATGATGCCGATGTAGGTTTCCGTCGCGCTCCGATCGTTGACGATGCTGTAGTCATTGAGCATCAGCTTGGCGTTCGGGAAATATTCGCGCGCCAGCGTGAACGCAGTGATGATCCAATCCCAGCCGGTTGCGCCTGCGCCGCCGAGTGCTTCGTAATAATTGCCACAGCCGCCGCAGGACTGGCCCGGCGGAGTGTTCGCTGGTGTGAGCGGCGGATCGTGCAACGGCTCGTTCACGACTTCGATTTGCTCGAGATCGGGATAGCGCTCGGCAATGGCGGCCAGCCACTCGCGAATTTCTTCGAGTTGCTCGGCCGGCGGCAGATTCTGCAGCCACTCCGGCTGCTGATTGCCCCAGAACAGCACGTGCCATTTGAAGATGAAGCCATTGGTGCGCGCCATTTGATAAGCCGCATCCGCCTGCGTCCAGTTCATCACATCGCGGGTGCCTTCCACCGAGGCCCACTTACCGCCGTTCTCCGGCGTCACTTGATTCCAATACGCGGCAAAGTTGGCTGTCTGCGCCGGACTGTGGGCGCTGCCCAGGAACTTCGACTTGCCCGTGGCGATCGGCGGACCAGGCGGCGTATAGGGTGGCGGAGGTGGAGGCGGCGGCGTGCCGGTCGCGGCGGAGCCGGTGTCCAGATTGTTCACCGTGTACCACGAGCCTTGCCGGCCGAACGCGAACTTGTCGATGAAGTTGCCGGTCTCGCGGCCGCCGACCGAAAAAGTCTGCGTGAGATTGTCGGCCGGCACAGACCAGGTCGCGGGCCCGGCGAAGCCCGTGATCCTGAACCACTTGAACACACCAGTGGTCGCCGGACCGCCATTGCGAACCGTGTCGGCCGGTGCCGTGAAGCCGCCGCCGTCGACTTGATTGATCAGCACCCATTCGCCGGTGCCGACCTTGTTGCCAAAGCCGTTGCCGACATAGAAGCTGTCGTCGCTGCCGCCGCCGGGACCGACCCGGAAGCGCGCGTACAAGTCATAATTCCCCGCTGCTGGAAACGTGACGGAGTAGGTGAGCGCACCGTCGGCGGTCGCGGGCGGCCCGAAGCCGGGCGAATCGTTGACGATGGTGACGTAGGTGGCGCCTTCGGTGGCGCCGACACTATAGGCAGAGCTGATGCTGGCTGATTCCGCTTCGACGATGATTGGCTCGGTCTGTGCCGCCGCGGTGAGCGGCACGGCCAAGATTACAAACGCACCAAGGAACGCACGCGGATCCATGCTCATGGCATATCCCCCAAGCTTGTTTTGTAGCGTTGAATCGGGCTCTTCGGCGCAGCCACGCTAACACCGATTGACTAGGACTGGTAGCGGTATCATCATGCGTACACAAAGGGCCAGCTGCGCTGGCCAACACCTGCAAGAAACATCGATCCGCACGTCGGTTGCCGCCGCGTGCAACGGGGGCTCATTGCGCATCGATCAGACAGGCGCCGCAGGCGCATGACCATTCTCGGCGTTGTGTTTGCCGTCGCGCTGCTGATCGCGTTGATCGCGATCCTGCGCGTTCAGCCCTTCGTGGCGTTCATCGTCACCTCGCTGGTCGCAGCGCTGGTGCTCGGACTGCCGATCGAGAAAATTCCAAGAACCATCGAGCGCGGCATCGGCGACATGCTCGGCTCGCTGTCGATCGTGATTTGCCTGGGCGCGATGTTCGGCAAATTGATCGCAGACAGCGGCGCCGCGCAGCGCATTGCCGAGGCGCTGATGAATTTGTTCGGCCCGTCGCGCGTGCCGCTGGCGATGGCGCTCACCGGCTTCATCGTCGGCATTCCGTTGTTCTACAACGTCGGCTTCGTGCTGATGGTGCCGCTGGTCTTCTCGGTGGTCTATCGCTCCAAACTGCCGCCGATGCTGGTGGGCATTCCGATGTTGTCCGGCCTGTCGATCGCTCATGGCTTTCTGCCGCCGCACCCGTCGCCGACCGCGCTGGTCGCACAGTTCGGCGCCGACATGGGCAAGACACTGATGTACGGTTGCGTGATCAGCGTGCCGACGCTGCTCATTGCCGGTCCATTGTTCGCTCGCAGTCTGAAGCGCATCGCGGTCGGGTCGTTGGATCTGTTCAAGCCGACGACGCTGACCGATGACCAGTTGCCCGGCACGTTCAACAGCTTCGCTTGCGCACTGCTGCCGGTGGTGTTGATCAGCGGCGCGACCTTGCTCAGCTACGGAAACTTCGATGCTTCGACCCGAACGCTGATCGATTTCCTCGGCAATCCGATGCTCGTGATGCTGGTGTCGCTGTTCGTGGGCTCGATCACGCTCGGCGTCTCGAGGGGACGCAAGCTCTGGCAATTGATGGAAAGCTATGGGCACGCCATTCGCGACATCGCCGGCATCCTGCTCATCATCGGCGGCGCTGGCGCGCTGAAGCAGGTATTCGTCGACAGCGGCGTGAACACAGAGTTGGGAAGTTTGCTCGGTAGCGCCCCCATTCATCCGCTGGTGCTCGGCTGGCTGGTGGCTTTCGCGATCCGGATTGCGCTCGGCTCGGCGACGGTGGCGGGCCTGACGGCGGCGGGCATCGTTGCGCCGTTGATCCAGATCAGCGGTGTCGATGCGAATCTGATGGTGCTCGCGGTCGGCGCGGGCAGCTTGATGTGCTCTCACGTCAACGACTCGGCGTTCTGGATGTTCAAGGAGTACTTCCAGGTCAGCCTGCGCGACACGTTCCGTTCCTGGACCATGATGGAAACATTGGTCGGCAGCCTGGGGTTGGTTTTCGTACTGTTGTTGAACGCGGCGCTGTAGAGCGGGCACGGCAGCGAACACCCGTGACGTATTGACTTGGGGGCGCCGGGGACCCGGTGCCCCTGATAAGGTGGCGGCTGCATGGCGGTGTCGGCGAAAATGCCGGCCATGAGCACAGTCAAGCGGTTCGCCGCTCCCTTGGTCGCGCTAATCCGGCTGCACCTCGTCGCGATCGTCGTCGTCGCGGCGCTGCTGCTGATTTACACGCTGTTCGGCTTCTTTGCAGTCCCACGAATTGCTCGCGCGCAATTGCAAAGCTACGCCACCGAGCAGATGCACCGGCAAGTTTCGGTCGGCGAGATCCGTTTCAATCCGTTTGCTCTCGATGCCAGTGTCGCGGGTCTCGCTTTGCGCGAGGCGGATGGCTCGCCCGTCGTCGGCTTCAGACATCTTTATGTCAACGCGGAGCTTGCCTCGATCTGGCAGCGCGCGGTCGTGCTCAAAGAAGTGGAGCTGTCCGCGCCCGACGTCGATGTGATCGTCGCGAAGGACGGCACAGTGAATCTCGCGAAGCTGGCTCCGGAGTCGAAAGCGGAGAGCGCCGAGGAGCCGACCTCGCTGCCGAGAGTGCGCATCGACAGGCTGGACATTCGCGACGGTCGCATCGGCTTCACGGACAACACGCACACGCAGCCGTTCACCGCAGTCGTGGCGCCGATCAAATTCACGCTTACGAATTTCAAGACCGACGCCAACTACGAAAACGCCTATGACTTCTCCGGCTCCACGCTCGCTGGCGAGCGATTGGAGTGGGTCGGTGCGTTCACGGTGCAGCCGTTGGGATCGAGCGGGCGGTTTCGGGTGCAGGATCTCAAGGCCGCGACCGTCGATTCGTACGCCAAGGACATGCTGCCGTTTCAGTTGGCCTCGGGCAGCGCGACGCTTGCAGGCAACTATCGTTTGGCCATGACGCCCGCGCTCGGATTTGAGGCGACCTTGCCGTTGCTGCAGGTTCGCGAGCTTTCCGTCAAGGAGCGCCAGGCGAAGAGCGCGCCGGTGACATTGCCGGAAGTGGATATTCACGAGATCGCGCTGTCTTATGAGAAGCAGGATGTCGGCATGAAGCGCATCGATGTGAAAGGTGCACACATCGACGTGGCTGTCGAGCCCGATGGGTCGATCAGCCTGATGCGCTTGTTCGGCGAAGAGTCGAGTGCGAGCCCGCAAGTGGCGACTCCGGCAACGTCATCCGCGCCGGCAGCGGGAGATTCGGCGCCCGAAGATGCGCAGAGTGAGTCGGACGAGTGGCGTGTTCATGCGGACACGATTCAGCTGAGCGAGGCCACCGTTGTTGCCGAGGATCGCAGCGTTGAGCCAGTCGCGAAGTTCGATCTCTCGCCCATCGCACTGACGGTCAATGGATGGAGCACGGATGCGTCGGCGAAGGTGCAAGTCGATGCGGATGTCACGATCGATAAGAAGGCTAAGTTGCTCGGCAAAGGCGATGTGCAGCTGGAGCCGCTGGCAGCGCAGCTGGCGGTCGAGCTGACAGACTTCGAGTTGCCGGCGATTCAGCCGTATCTCAACGAGGCGACGGCGATGACGCTGCACTCGGGCCGGCTGGGCGCAAAAGGCGATGTTTCCTATGCGGCGGAGCCGGAGTCGGCGCCGCCGATGAAGTTCAAGGGCGAGGTTCGAGTGGCGGATCTGCGCACGACGGATCAGCTGGTGAACGAGGACTTCGTCAAGTGGCGCAGCCTCAGCGTGACCGGCATCGACTTCTCGATGAACCCGGACAAGCTCGATATCAACCGCATCGTCGCGAGGCAGCCGTACGGAAAGGTGGTCATCGCACAGGACACGACGCTGAATGTGACGAAGGTGTTGAGTCCGCCGGGGACATCGACGCCCGACACGCAGCCGTCCAAAACCGAGCAGCCAGAGACAGCTCAGAGCGCGCGGGAAGCCGGCGACACCAAGCAGGCGTCCGAGCCCATGTTCCCCGTCCGCATCAAATCGATTCAGTTCATCGACGGCTCCGCCAACTTCGCCGACTACTCCATCGAACCCTCGTTCGCCACCGGCATTCTGGAGCTCAACGGCACCGTCACCGGCCTCTCGAGCGATCCAAGCTCTCGCGCCAAAGTGAAGCTCGACGGCAAGGTCGACAAATACGCTCCGGTCGACATCGGCGGCGAAGTGAATCTGCTGTCCGCCGCCGTGTACACGGACCTCGCGATGAACTTCCGAAACATGGAGCTGACCACGTTCAATCCCTACTCGGGCAAGTTCGCCGGCTACAACATCAGCAAGGGCAAGCTGTCGACCGAGCTGAAATACCTGGTGCAGGATCGCAAGCTGGACGCGTCCCATCACATCGTCATCGACAACCTGGAGTTCGGCGACAAGACCGATTCGAAAGACGCCGCGCCGATTCCGTTGAAGCTCGCTGTGGCGTTGCTGAAGGATCGTCAGGGCATCATCGATCTCAACCTGCCGGTGAGCGGCACGCTCGACGATCCGGAGTTCCGGCTCGGCCCGATTATCTGGAAAGCGGTGCTGAACCTGCTGACCAAGATCGTCACCGCACCGTTCGCCGCGCTAGGTGCTCTGATCGGTGGCGGTGAAGAAATGCAGTTCGTGGATTTCGACGCCGGCAAGGCAGAGCTGCCGGTAGCGCAAACAGAGAAGTTGAACAAGCTCGCCAGCGCCCTGATCGAGCGACCGCAGTTGAAGCTCAGCGTGCCGCTGACTGTCGTTTCGGCGCAGGACAGTGAAGCGATCGCTCGCGCTGCGTTGAAAGAAAAATTGCCGCCCGATACATCGGCCGAGCCGCCGAACAACGACGCTGCGAAACGTCAGAGAATGGCGGTGCTGGAGAAGGTCTACAAGGAAGTAGCTAAGTCCGCCCCGGCTTATCCGCCCGAGACGCAGAGCGAGAAGGGCATCGACGTCGACGCGCGCCTGAAATTCCTCGATCAGTCACTGCTCGACCGCTTCAAGCCCGACGATGCGGCCTTGACGGCGCTCGCTCAGAAGCGCGCCCGCGCCGTGCAAGACACGCTGCTCGCCAACACCGAGCTGAGTCCCGAGCGCGTCTTCATCACGGCCGAGCGCAGCGAAGGGAAAACGCAGTCCGAGCAGGTCAGGATGGAGTTGAAGTTGGAGTAGTCTCTGAGCCCTTGGCAGAAGCGTCCGGAACCTTCGGCGCCCACTCCGGCCGCAATACCAACAGAACCGTCGCCGCGCCCAGCACGCGAAAGCCGAAGATCAGCGTCGGGGTTGGACAGCGCGAAGTGGTCCTTGAATGGCTCGACGGCGAGCGCGGAGGAGGTGTTGATGCGATCGACAAACGCGATCAGGCCGCCAGCGCGAGCAGCGTCAGCGTGCCCCAGCGCATCATTGCGGCTGGGTCAATTTCGGCGTCGCCACCGCGTTCTGACCGGTTTCCGCGCCTTCTAATTCGACTACGGCCACTGCTCACCCTGCGGATATCGGAATTCGAGCTTCGAGGATAGAGGCGCGAGCGGCGCGGCGGTCGTCAAATATGCTGCCCGCCGATTGGAATCGGATGAGATGCTCAGTGGCCGACGCCCAGGCGCTTGGCGAGGCGGCGCAGATTGCCGCGATCCAATCCCAGATCGCGCGCGGCTGCGGCCCAATTTCCTTGCTGAGCGGCGAGGGCCCGCTCGATCAGACTGCGCTGAAACTTCGCCGACGCTTGTGCGAGAGTGAGTCCCCCGGTGTCGACGGGTTCTTCCTGCTCGGGCACGAGCGCCGCTTGTTCGAGACGAGGTTTGGCGAGATCCAGGTGGAGCGGCTCGATCGTCACGATGCGATCGCTGCCGGCGCCACCCGCAGCTGCCTTCAATGCCGCACGGCTGATCGTGTGTTCGAGCTCGCGCACGTTGCCGGGCCAGCTCGCTGACAGCAACGCCTGCTGTGAAGCGGGGGCCAATCGCAAGCCTCTGAGGTGCAGGCTCGCACGATTGCGCTCCAGCGCGTTGCCCGCCAGCAGCAAAATGTCACGTCCGCGCTGTCGCAGTGGCGGCACTTGCACCGGATAGATGCTGATGCGGTGATACAGATCGGCCCGAAAGCGGCCGGCGCGAACTTCTTCGGCGAGGTCGCGATTGGTCGCGGCGACGATGCGGACGTTCACTTTGATATTCGCATCCGAGCCGACGCGTTGAATCTCGCCACTCTGCAATATGCGCAACAGCTTGGGCTGCACCGTCATCGGCAGCTCGCCGATCTCATCGAGGAACAGCGTGCCGCCGTCGGCGATCTCGAACTTGCCGCGACGGTTCGACGTTGCGCCCGAGAATGCGCCGGCGACGTGGCCGAACAGCTCGCTTTCCACCAGCGATTCAGGCAGCGCGGCGCAGTTCACCGAGATCAGCGGCCGGTCGTTGCGAGGAGAGCCATAGTGAATCGCGCGTGCCACCAACTCCTTGCCGGTACCGGTTTCTCCAGTGATCAACACCGTCAGGTCGCTGCTCGCGACGGTGTCGATTTCCTTGAGCAGCGCGCGAATCGGCGCGCTACGGCCGATGAACTGCTGATCCGGTCGCAATTCTTCGAGCAGCGCGCTGCTGACCAGGTTCTGCCGCTCCATCGCGTCTTGCATGCGTGACAAGCGCTCGATGATTTCGAGACACGCGCCGGCGAGATTCGCGCAGGTGCGAAGCGCGTCGAGCGATTTCTGATTGAAGGTGCCTCGTCGCAAGGCGTCGATGGTCAACACTCCAAGCGGTCCGCTTGTGCCTTTGATCGGCACGCCGGCGCAATCGTGCACGTGCAGACGATCGGCGGCATTGGGAATGAGGCCGTCGAATGGATCGGGCAGCGGGCTCGTGGCAGGGAAGCGAAGCACATCGGCGCTGCGCATGATGGCTTGCAGACGGGGATGCTCGACCACTGGAAAACGACGGCCCAGCGCATCTGGACTCAGGCCGTGAACGGCGAGCGGCACCAGGTCGGCGCCGCGAAGTTGGAGTATCGAGCACGAATCGGCGTGCGTGGCTTCGGTCAGTGCTTCCAGCCAGAGCTGCCAGGGTGGGGAGGGATTCCCCTGCAGCGCCTCGCGCAGTACCCGCTCGCAGGCGGCAGTCATCGGCGTCGTCATAATGACTCGAATGATGTCATACCGACTCGGGAGCTGCTGGTGTCATTTTGACTCGACATCGCTCCGGGCGTCGACGAATCAATGAGTTGTGATCTGGCACGGACATTGCTCCATCAGAAGTGTTCCATCGAGGTCGATTCGACAGAGGTTCAATGCTTACGCCAGACCAGACCGCCATCATCAAGGCCACTGCCCCGGTAGTCGCTCAGCACGCCGAGCGCATCACCAGCGTCTTCTATCCGTTGATGTTCGAGCGTTATCCCGAAGTGCGCGAGGTTTTCAACCAGGCGCACCAGCACGGCGGATCGCAGCCGCGTGCGCTCGCCAACGCCGTCGTCGCCTACGCCAGCAACATCGACAATCTCGGTGCGCTGGGCGCCGCCGTCGAGCGGATCGTGCAGAAACATGTCTCGTTGAACATTACTCCGCCGCAGTATCAGATCGTGGGCGAGTGCCTGCTCGAAGCCATCGGTCGCGTGTTGGGCGATGCTGTTACGCCCGAGATCGGGGCGGCGTGGACTGCGGCTTACTGGCAGCTTGCCAATCTGTTGATCGCAGCCGAAGAAAAGGAATATCGCCGTAAGGCGGAGCTCACCGGCGGCTGGCGTGGCACGCGTCGCCTGCGTGTGGTGCGACGAGCGTTCGAAAGCGAGGTCATCACTTCGTTCTGGCTGGCTCCGGTCGATAGCGGTCCGTTGATGGACTTCACGCCCGGACAGTATCTGGGACTCCGGCTGGACATCGATGGCACGACGGTTCAGCGCAATTACAGCCTGTCCGACGCACCGAACGGCAAGACATATCGGATCTCCGTGAAGCGCGAGCCCGGCGGCTTGGTATCGAACTATCTGCACGATCGGGTGCAGGAAGGATTCGAGCTCGACGCGTTTGCTCCTGCGGGCGAGTTCACTCTGGCGCAGAATTCCAAGCCGGTCGTGCTGCTGACCGCAGGCGTCGGCCAAACGCCGGCGTTGCCGATGCTGGATCGCGCATTGGCCGAAGGCCGACAGGTCGTGTACGTACACGCCGCGCTCAACAGCGCTGTCCATGCGTTCCGCAAGCGCGTCGACTCGCTGGCGACCGAACATCCAAATCTGCGGCACGTTTATATCTATAGCGAGCCGCTGCCCGGCGACGAGCCTCACTATCGTGGCTTTGTGACCCCCGAGATCCTGCAGCGATACGCGCCCGCTGACGCGGATATCTATTTCCTGGGCCCCAAGCCATTCATGGTGCACGTCAACCGGATGCTGCGTGACCTGCGCGTCGCGGCCGAGCGCATCCGTTTCGAATTCTTCGGCCCGATGGAAGCGTTGGAATAGTCGAGAGATCGCGTAGCCAGGGATGGCTCCTCGCGACGCTGTTCCCGGTTGACCGGCAAAATGCCAGCACGGACGCTGCCACAATCGATCATAAACTCTGCATCGCAGAGTACTTGACGGCATGAGGACCGGCCCGTAACTTGGCGGCTGGCACCACGAGGCACACCCATGCCGCCAGCTAAAACCGTCAATCTCGATAGCCATGCGATGGCGACGCTGCGCTATATCCGCGAATCGATGGATGCGGCCGGCAGTGTGGCGGTGCCGGGATCGGCAGGCATCGCCATGGGCGCCGTTGGTTTGGCTGCGACGGCGTTATCGCTGATTCCGAATCTCGCGTCCCATTGGCTCGCTATCTGGTTGGTCGCTGCTCCTATCGCCGCGCTTGCGGGTGCATCGTTGATGACTCGGTCGGCGTCGTTGGTTTCGTTCATCGGCAGCGGTAAGCCAGGGCGCAAGCTTTTGCTGGGGCTGATGCCGAGTTTGTTCGCCGGTGCGGTGATGACCGCCGTGTTGTGGCAAGCGAACTACCTCGGCGCTGCGCCGGGAATCTGGTTGCTGTTGTATGGCTGTGCGCTGATTTCAGCGGGCGTGTTCACCAAGGTGATCGTGCGGTGGATGGGCGGATGTTTCGTTGCGTTGGGTCTGCTTGCGCTCGTGACTCCGGCGCAGTTGCAGATTCCGCTGCTCGGCCTCGGCTTCGGCGGTTTGCACATCACTTTCGGCTTTCTGATCGCACGAGGCGCCCATGGCCACTAAAGTCAAAGTGCGTACTCCCGCCACCGCGAGCGCACATCAACAGCGCAAGCTAGCGACGGTGGCCTCGACGACCCGCGACGATGGCGAGTCGAAGTTCGAGCGTCTGATCTATGAGCGCGTCCGGCTCGGCATCATGAGTGCGCTGGCGGTCCGCGAAGAAATGACGTTCAACGAGCTCAAGAACCTGTTCAACATCAGCGACGGCAATCTGGGCGGGCATGCTCGCAAGCTCGAGGATGCGGGCTATCTGACGTGCACCAAATCGTTCGAGGATCGGCGGCCGCGCACTGCTTATCAGATCACCGAGCAGGGCAGGGCTGCGCTGAATCGTTACCTCGATCATGTGGAGGCGGTCATTCGCGCGACCCGCGGCTGATCTTTGGTCCATTCACTCTGCAACGTAGAGTACTCGACAATGCATGTGGCAATCATCATGGATGGCAATGGGCGCTGGGCAACTCAGCGCGGCTTGCCGCGAACCGCGGGGCATCGTGCCGGAGCGCAGGCCGTCGATCGCGTGGTCACAGCGGCAGCGCGCAGCGGCATCGCTGCTCTAACGCTGTACGCGTTCTCGCAGGCGAACTGGCAACGTCCGCTGCCCGAAGTGCGCGGATTGTTTCGATTGTTCCGCATTTATTTGAAAGATCAGACCAGTCGCTGCGTCGAACAGTCGATCCGGCTCAACGTCATCGGGCGGCGCGACCGCCTCGATCCGCGACTGCTCTCGCTCATCGAGGAGGCGGAGCAAGCCACGAAGCATTGCACTCGAATGACTTTGCGGATCGCGATCGACTACTCCGCGCAGTGGAGTTTGATGCAGGTGTGTCACTCACTGCACGTGCCGGTCTCGATCGATCTGCAACGCTTCGCGCGGCAGTTGGCGGCGGTCGACCATGCCATTCCAGTCAGCGAAGTGGACTTGTTGATTCGCACCGGCGGCGAGCGGCGCATGAGCGACTTCATGTTATGGGAGTGTGCCTACGCAGAGCTGCATTTCGTGTCGCGATTGTGGCCGGACTTCGATGAGCAAGACTTCGAAGCGGCGCTGGCCGAGTTCTCGCGCAGAGATCGACGCTTTGGAGCGATCGGCACGACGGATTCCGTGAGGGTTCAACATGGCTGACTTTGCAGCAGTTCGCATGCGCACGACGCCTGTGCCGGCGGAAATGGCCATTGCGCCGGAGCTGCCGATGCCGATGACGAAAGCGACGCCTCGGCGGAACTTCGCGCTGCTCATCAATCCGTTTTACGCCAAGGATCCGCGCGCCAGTTACGGCAAACACGTTCTGACACCGACCTTGGCGCTGACGAGCATTGCGGGCGCGACGCCCGACCATTGGGAGATTCGTTACTGGGACGAGAATTTGCTCCAGGGCCCGCCGCCGCGCGAGCCGGTGCCGCACGTCGTTGGGATCACGGTGCATCTCACATTCGCGAAGCGCGCTTACGAGTTGGCGCGGTGGTATCGAATGCAAGGCTCGATAGTTGTTCTTGGTGGCTTGCATGTGCTGTCGTGCCCTGACGAAGCGGCCTCGCACGCGCATGCCATTGCGATTGGCGACGGTGTGCAGCTTTGGCCGCAGATTCTGAAGGATATCGAACGGGACGCCTTGCGACCGCGCTACACGGCGAACTACGCACGGGCGTATCGCCTCGATCCAGCGCCTCGTCGTCGCGTGTTGCCGCGCGAGTCCTTTCTCACGACGACCAGCGTGATCGCCACTCGCGGCTGTCACAATCGTTGCGGCTTTTGTTATCTCGCGACCGATGGCCTGCACATGCCTTATCGGATGCGCGATGTGGAGCAGGTGGTCGATGAGATCGCAGCCGACGGTCAGCCGTACACGGTCTTCGTCGACAACAATCTTGGATCGCGGCCGGATTATCTAAAGCGTCTGTGCGCCGCCTTGAAGCCGCTTGGAATCATCTGGAGCGCGGCGGTCACCATCGATGTGACAGACGATCCATCGCTCGTTCGGGAGATGGCGCTGGCGGGCTGCACGGGCGTGTTCGTCGGTTTCGAGTCGCTCAATGCGGGCAATCTGAGCGATGCGCGCAAACGCTCGCCGGCGCCGGACGATTATGCGCGGCGAGTCGCGTTACTGCATCGATATGGAATCCAGGTCAACGGCAGCTTCGTGCTCGGTTTCGATCATGACCGCCCCGATGTGTTCGAGCGGACGGTGGAGTGGATCGAGGCGAACCGGCTCGAGTGCGCCACGTTTCATATCCTGACGCCGTATCCGGGAACGCCTTTTTTTCGACAGCTGGAAACGGAAGCGCGCATCCTGCATCGGGATTGGGACAAGTACGACACCGCGCACGTCGTGTTTCAGCCGAAGCACATGAGTGCCGAGGAGCTCGATCGCGGTTACGCGTGGTGCTACGACCGATTGTTCTCGCACGCCTCGATCTGGCGGCGTCGGCCGGAAGATCCGCGTGCAGTGCTGTCGTATCTGGCCATGAGTTATCTGTACAAGCGCTCGAATCGCATCTGGCATCTACTAATCAAACATCGACTGACGGGCGCGATGTGGCGCCCCCTCATCGAGCACTCGCGACGGCGCCATTTGAAGTTCCGATCGAGATTGGCACGAAATACCCTGTATGACGCGGCTCCGACTGCGCAGCGAGCCAGCCAATACGTGAGCCCTGGTGTGTGATGACCGCGTACCGGGGCAAACGCGCCGTGGACGTGGCGTTCGCGCTCCTGGCTTGCATTGGGTTTGCGCCGGCCGTTGCAATCATCGCGCTGGCGATCTGGTTGGAGGATCGCCATTCGCCCTTCTTCACCCAAACCCGAATCGGTCTGGCGCGCCGGACGTTTCGCATTCTCAAGTTTCGCACCATGGAGCGTGGCGCGGTAACCCGCGTTGGCCGCTGGCTTCGCAACACTGGATTGGATGAGTTGCTGCAGTTCGTGAATGTTTTGCGCGGTGAGATGAGTATCGTCGGCCCGCGTCCGCTGACGGCCGAGGACATCGTGCGGCTCGATTGGTCGTCTGATCGCCACAACTGGCGATTTGCCGGCAAACCGGGCATCACGGGGATCGCACAAATTGGGGGCGGGCGCAGTGGCCGACACAGCGCGCGCCTGGATCGTCTTTATTTGCGGCGGCAGAGCGCGCTGCTCGATATCTGGATCATCGGACTGTCCTTCCTGATCAATATCGTGGGCAAATCCACCGTTCGCCTCTGGCTGCGATCCGTGTCAGGATTCCGCCGTGCGGCCGTATGCAACAAGGCGCCCGCATCGAGCGTTGAGTGAGCGGCAGGGGATCACGGAATCCGATTCGTGAGAAGCATAGTTAGAGCGTGGCTAGTGTTGCTCGGCCTCGTAGTGTCGGCGGTCGCAATTGCGCAACCCGTCGTCGTGGAGCTGTTTACGTCGCAGGGCTGCAGCTCGTGTCCGCCGGCGGATGTATTAATAGGTGAGCTCGCCAGGCGTCCCGGCGTCATCGCGCTGGCCTATCACGTCGACTACTGGGATGACCGGGGCTGGCAGGATCGGTTCTCCCTTCCTGAGGCCACGCAACGACAGCGTGGCTACGTACGGCGCCTCGAGAAATCCGGCGCCTTCACGCCGCAGATCGTCGTCAGCGGCGACACCAGCCTGGTGGGGTCGAATCGCACCGCTGTGGAAAAGGCGGTTGCCGGCGATCGGGATGCGCTGCGAATGTCGCTGTCGAAGGAAGGCAACAGTCTGCACATCTACTTCCTCGAAGCCTGGCGCGAATCCATGGACGTGTTTCTGGTCAGCTATTTGAAGGAAGCGACAGCCCGGATCGACGGCGGCGAGAACGCGCATCGCACGCTCAAGCATTTCAACGTGGTGCGTTCGTTCCAGAAGCTCGGCACCTGGAACGGCAGGCCACAGCGAATGGTCACGCCGCTGGCGGAGCTGCCACGCGATGCGAGCGCGGTGGCCGTGATCCTGCAAAGAAAAAATCAAGGTGCGGTCGCGGGCGCAGCGTCCTTCACTTTGCACTGAGTCGGAACAACCTCTCAGCATGTAGTGTGGCGGCCTGCTCGCGCCTACCCCAAAGAGGGACGTCGACTTAACGCATCGGGTAGATGTACGTTGGGCGCGCAGCCCTTAGCCTTTCGATCACGCTTCTCCTCCCACTGCGCAGGTAGTCACGCCATGAGCACGTTCACAGTCAAAGACGGCACCGAGATCTTCTACAAAGACTGGGGCAAAGGACAGCCATTGGTATTCCATCACGGCTGGCCGCTGAGCGCGGACGACTGGGATGCGCAGATGATGTTCTTCTTGAACAAGGGTTATCGCGTCATCGCGCACGATCGGCGCGGCCATGGCCGGTCATCGCAAACCGACGACGGTAACGAGATGGACACATACGCAGCCGACGTCGCTGCGTTGATGGATCATCTCGGCATCAAGGGCGCGATCCACATCGGTCATTCGACCGGCGGGGGTGAAGTCACGCGCTACGTGGCGCGCTATGGTGGCGGTGGGCGCGTGGCGAAAGCCGTGCTGATCGGCGCCGTTCCGCCAGTCATGGTGAAATCGGACAAGAATCCGGGCGGAACGCCGCTGGAAGTGTTCGATGGTTATCGTGCCGCGCTCGCGGCGAACCGCGCGCAGCTTTACGTCGATGTGCCGGCCGGCCCGTTCTACAGCTTCAATCGCCCCGGCGCGAAGGTCCTCCAGGGCGTGATCGACCACTGGTGGCGCCAGGGCATGATGGGCGGCATCAAGGCGCACTACGATTGCATCAAGGCATTCTCGGAGACCGACTTCACCGAGGACCTGAAGAAGATCGAGTGCCCGGTGTTCATCATGCACGGCGACGACGATCAGATCGTGCCGATTGCGGATGCGGCGCTGCTGTCCTCGAAGCTGGTGAAGAACGGCACGTTGAAGGTTTATCAGGGCCTGCCGCACGGCATGTGCACGACGCACGCGGACATCATCAACGAGGACTTGCTGGCCTTCATTCGCAAGTGAGTCGATGCGCGATCGGCGGTCATTGCCACGGCGGGGGCAAGACCGGCACGATAGGGGATGCTTGCGAGTTTCCAGTGGAGCATCCCCATGGTCCGAATCGGATTGTTGTTACTGTTGAGCTTGTCCGTGTTGCCGGTCGCTTGGGCGGAGACGACTTTCCCCGCACCGGTCGAAGGCGACGTCGTCATCAAAAATTTCCGCTTCAACTCGAACCAGGTGCTGCCCGAGCTGCGGCTGCACTACCGGACGGTCGGCAAGCTCGAGCGTGACGCACAGGGCAAGGCGAAGAACGCCGTGCTGGTCATGCACGGTACGGGCGGCAGTGGCGTACAATTTCTGCGCGCCGATTTCTCCGAGCGACTGTTTCGTGCGGGCGGCGTGCTGGATGCGACGAAGTATTTCATCGTTCTGCCCGACGGCATCGGTCACGGCAAATCCAGCAAGCCCAGCGACGGCCTGCGCGCCGGCTTTCCGAAGTACGGTTATCGCGACATGGTCGAGGCTCAGCACCGGCTGCTGCAGGAACTGGGCGTCAATCACCTGCGGCTGGTGATGGGCACGTCGATGGGCGGCATGCAGACCTGGATGTGGGGCCAGCAGTATCCGGACTTGATCGATGCGCTGATGCCGCTGGCGAGCCTGCCCGGGCCGATCTCCGGCCGCAATCGGGTCTGGCGCCGCGTGGTCATCGACGCGATTCGTAACGATCCGCAGTGGCAGCAGGGCAATTACCAACAGCAGCCGCCATCCTTGCGGACGGCGGTACAGATGCTGTTCCTGATGGGCAGCAACCCGGTCATCCGTCAGCAACAGATGCCGACGCTGCAGAAGACTGACGAAGTGCTCGATGCGTATGTGGCCGACGCACTGAAGTCTGCCGACGCCAATGACTTGCTGTATCAGGTCTCAGCCTCGCAGGACTACGATCCGTCGCCCGGGCTGGAGAAGATCAAAGTCCCGCTGCTCGCGATCAACTCGGCGGACGATCTGATCAATCCGCCGGAGCTGCAGATCCTGGAACGCGAGATCAAGCGCGTGCCGAAGGGCAGGGCCATCGTCATTCCGCTCAGCCCGCAGACCGTCGGTCACGGGACGCACACGATCGCGAAGGTGTGGGAAGAGCACCTTGCGGCGCTCTTGAAAGAGACGGAGCGCCACTGAGCGCTCCGCAGTTCTAGCGTTCGATCGAGTGCCGGCCGCCATCGACGACCGTGCCGTCGGTGCGGACGAATTCCAAGTGATATTCCATCGCCTTGGCATCGCCCGCCGGTGTGCTGAACTCGAAGGGATGGCGCTGGTCGACCAGTGTGCGCTCACCGCGCTCGCTTTTCAGCGTGACGCGTGCCGACTTCACATCGCTGTCGGACGCGGAGGTCCAGAGATAGAAGTCGTGCCGGCCGGCGAATGAAAGGAACATCGCGGTGGCGTTTCCGACCGGCGTCTGATCGGTGCGGAAGCCTTTATCGCTGGGAGCCGCCTGAGCATTGAAGTAGTCAGTGTGCAGCCGTGTGAACACAGGCAGGCCATCCACGGCGATTGCCGTCAGTCCTTTCGATGAGAGTGGCAGCGTTACCGAGCCATTGACCACTGTTGTCGTGCCGGCGGGTTTGCCGTCGACCCAGACGCGAGCGCTGTACTCTCGACCGGGCTGGTAGGGCACGCGCTCGCGGTCCAAAGTCACCGTGACTTTGCGGGCGTCGGGCGACTCGTTGCTGAGCGCCAGATAGAAGCGGTCGTTGCCGTAGCCGGTCAGATAGTTGGCTTGCGGATCGCTGCTCGTGACGAGGCGTCGTGGCATCCATAAACGAACGTTGTTGTCGCCCATGAATTTTCCAGGACGGTCGCCATACACTTTGCTGCGCAGGTACGCGTAGCCCTGCGCGTAGCGCGCCGGAAATTCGATGGCGCCTTGCGAGCGCGTCTCGAAGTCGGACATCAAGTAATCGGTCAGCAGCGCGATGTGCGGCCAGACATGATTGAAGTACACCTCGTTGTAGGTGAGATTCGAGAACGGACGCTGCAGATAGTCGCTGCGGGCATAGACGTTCGAGAACCTCACATTGATGTCATACCCCGGGAAGCTCTTGTAACGGCCGACGATCGCCGACCGGGCCGCGTCGTGCAGGAAAGAATCGTTCGCTGCCGCAGCGATACGCAGCTCATAGGCCGCATGGTGTGCAAGGAACGTTGCGGGATTGAGGTGATAGGTGGTCTGCGCTTCCGGCGTCAGGCCGACCTGCGATACTTGCCACGCAGGCAGGGTAATTTCCGGCGTCGGGATGCCCGGCGAATCGGGGCTGGCCATGAAGTAGCCGACGGGGGCAGCGCCGCCGCGATCCACAGTGATTTCGCCACCGGGCACGCGCGGGTAGTACCAGGCATAACTCGCGTAGGTCCGGGCGCCGGCCTGAGCGGCGGCGAGATAGCGCGGCTCCTTCGTTTCCTGCCACAGCTCGAATAGCTCGACGAACTTCGGTGCGAAGTCGGACCAGAACTGGCCACCGGTCTGGAGACGAACATCGCTGAAATCACGTTGCGGCGTACTGATGCGAGCCTTGATGTACTTATCCGCGATGGAGCGCGCGGCGTTGAGATGCGTCTTGTCGCCGGTCAGCCGGTACAGTGCCAGCTTGTCCCAGAAGGTCGCGCCATCGCTGACCATCAGCAGGTTCAGCTGGCGCGGTTTGCCGGCGAGTTCGAGAGCATAGTGTCGGAACACAGGGCTCTGGCCGTGCGACATCTGATACAGCTCGGCTAATTCCGAAACCTCGGCGGCAGGCCCTTTCATGTCGCGAGCCGCGTTCTGTCCGTCGCTATCCGGCAGAGTGTTATAGAGATACTTCGTGCGCGACATCAAGAATTCGGTGATCGGCAGCGCGCGCAGACGATACACCTCGGGATCGTCCTGAATGAGCGCAGCGGCGAGGGGGTGCAGCGCCGAGACGACCTTCACCGTGCCCTTCACGTCGGTGTTGTAGTCGAAGCCACGCAGATCGGCGTCCCAACCCGCGTGCACGTCGTCCATCGCGAACTCGGTCATCGTATCGATCGTTGCATTCAACGATTGCTCGAAGTTCTGGCGATAGTCATTGAAGCCGAACAAGCTGCGTGCCGCTTCGGTGAATGCTTGATACCAGTCGCCGCTGACCAGCAGCGGCCGCACCGAGAAGGTTGCGCTCTCGCCGGCGTCGAAGTGCGAATCGGTTTGTCCCAACAGCGGCGCAAAGGCGGTGGGCTGAGCCTCGCCTTTGGGATTACGAAGCATCACGCCAAAGCGGGCGTTTGCGATAGTCGGGAGGCGATACGGGCTTTCGGCGGGATCGACGCTGAGGCCGCGAGTCACGCCATCGCGCGTTACCAGCGTAAGGGGCAAGCCGCCCATGCTCTCTGCAGTCATCAACGGAGCGCGCGGAAAACGCTTCTCCTGCCAGATGAGCGGTTGGAGAAAGCCGTCATCGCTGGCGGGATTGCTCGCTGGTGCGCCGGTGTAGCCGACGGTGTACCAGCCCGGCGTACGTGCGGTGAACTTCCAGGAGATACGTGGCGCTTCGCCAGCAATGGGGCGCAGTTCGGCTTCCAAGGTGAAATCAGGATTGGCAGCGAAGGTCCATGCAGTGCCGCCGTTGTCCAGAGCGCGGCTGCTGGTGGCGCGAACTTCAGTAACCGCGCCGGCTTCATAAACAATGTCCGTGTTGCCGTTGCCGTTAGCGGCTCGCCAGCGCGGCAGCGGGTAATTCTCCACGTTCACGCCTTCGAGGCTTTCGCCGGGCGTCGAGGCAAAGCCTGACAGTCCGAGCTTCGGATCGGACGTGGCTTTGATGACGGTGAACACCGGTTGATACACCGCGCGCTTGCCGGCACGTTCGATAGTAATCGCGTTGTTCGCCGCGGGTTTGAGCTGGTACGACTCGGTGGACGAAGCCGCCGCTGTGGCACTGGCGACGCAGGCGGCAAGAAACAACGTAGAGCGGATCAGATCGCGAGTGCCGTTCATCCCTCATCCTCTTACTTTGCGTGTCGAAGCAACTGCTCGGCGTTGAGTTCAATACCCAGACCCGCGCCGGCTGGCGCAAACAAATAACCGTTCTTCACTTCCGCAGGGGTGGCTGCAATGGCAGCGCCAATCGGGTTCTTGCCGATCCAGTACTCACACACGATGCTGTTCGGCATGGCAACGGCCAGGTGCGCGCTGGCGGCAACGTGCACGGCCGATCCAATGCTGACGTGCGGCTGGAAGGCGAGGCCGAAACAATCGGCAAGCTCGGCGATGCGCCGACATTCGGTGATGCCGCCGGCGCGACAAACGTCGGGCTGCACGATATCGATCGCGCGGTTGCGGATCAGCTCGACGGTTTCGTGCCGGGTCATGATCGAATCCAGCGCGATCGGAATGCTCAGCCGTTGCGCCAGCTCCGCATACCCTTCGACGTCTTCGGGAGGAATCGGCATTTCGAAGAATCCGACGCCCAGCTCTTCCATCGCTTCGCCGAGCCGCATCGCATCGGCGCGCGAATAAACACCCGCGGCGTCGGCGTAGATGCTGAAATCGTCACCGACTCCATCGCGGATCGCGCGGATCGCCCGTAAGTCACCGCGCACGCCGCGCCCGATCGCCATTTTGACGCCGGTGTAACCCGCGGCTCGAAGTGACCGTGCTTCTTCAACCAGCTCTGCGATGGCTTCATTGGGCGCCTCCAGGGGGAGCGATGGAATGCCGGAGGCATAAACGCGCACGCTTTCCCGCATTTTGCCGCCGAGCAATGTTGAGATTGGTGCGCCGGCGGCCTGACCCGCCAGGTCCCACAGCGCGATGTCGACACCGGCGATCGCTTCGATATAGAAGCCGGCGCGGTGTCCTCGAACCCGCATGCCCGCATACATTCGTTCCCAGAGCACGAGCACGTCGCGCGGATCGGCGCCGATCAAAATATCCTTGAGCAGCAGATCGACGATCTTTGCAGTCGCCTGCGGAGCGACGGGCGCTTTGGCCTCGCCCCAACCGACGTGGCCGCTGTCGGTTTCGATGCGGACGATGACGGTATCGATGGTGCGTGAATAAACAAACTTTCTTCGCAGCGGGACGGGGTACTCAGTCGACAGCTCCGCCTGGCCTGCGGCGCGTTCGGTGCCCCACGCTCGACTGCCCCAGTAGCTGCGGCTGTCGATGGGTTCCGCTTGAATCGGGAACGCTTCGACTTTGACAATTTTCATTCGGCCTCCTGACACAGCGCGAGCAGCAGCGGCCCTTGGCCCCAAGGGAACGTGCCGAACGGCCGGCTTGCATAGACAGCTCGCGCGCCGACGGGGGTTGCATCGCTGACTAGTTGCAACGTGCCGTCCTTGATCTGCGAATGCATGGCGGCGCGAGCTTTGCGCTCCGTCTCTTCGTAACGTGACGGCTCGAGCACGCGGTGCCTGAACGCTTCATGCAGCGCATACGCGGCCATCGTTGCGAGCGTCGATTCGAGATAGGTGTCGCTGTCGTTGATGACCGTGTGCCACATGCCGCTCGAATCTTGCGAGTCGGCGAGAGCATCGGCGAGTGCGATCGTGCGCTGTTGCAGTTCGTTCCATGCGCGATGGGATCGGGGCAGCAGGATCAGAGTGTCGACCAAGCCCATCAGCGCCCAGCCATTGCCGCGCGCCCACAGCTCGCCGTTTCTTCCGCAGTAACGCTCGAAACCGTGAAAGAGCAGGCCGCTGTCTGTTTGCAGCGTGCGTGCGTAGCCGAGCAGCTCGCCGACGGCTTGATCGAAATATTGGTCGTCGCCGGTTGCATGAGCGAGTGCGGCCAGGAACGGACCGTCGACGTCCATGCAATCGACCCAGATCTGCCAACGCCATCCCGGCGTGTCGCCGCGGTGATATCGCTCGCCATTCGCGCCGGCCGGAAAGCTCGCGTTGAGCGCGGCCAGTTTTCGCGCGGCGTCGAGGAATTGCTCGTCCTGGGTTCGTTGATAGAGTGCGATCAGTTCGCGACCGGCGCCGACGTGATCTTCGTTGCTACGAGCGACACCTTTGCCCAACCAGCTGCGCAGGATGCCGTGAACGAAGCCGAACGGCGTCGAGTCGCCGAGCACGTCGCCTGCTCGCAGCAGTCCGCGCAGAGCGATAGCTTCGCCAAAACCCCAAACGCGATAGTTCCAGCGCATGGCGACCGCGGCCGCCGCTGTCAATGCGTCACTTTTCATGGGCGTTCCAGCAATATTTCGAACAGGGCGCCCGAGCCGGGATGATTGAGCAGCGCTTGCGGACTCAGGCGCATTCGCGAAGTGGTGACCAACAATCGATTCGGTCCGGCGAAGCACACACTGCTGATGTGAGGCGCGGGCACGTCGATTTGGCGCAAGTACGCGCCGTCGCGGGCGAGTTGCACGACGCTGCTGCCACCCCACATCGCGACCCAGAATGTTCCATCTGGCGCGAGCGTCATGCCGTCAGGCTTGCCAGCCAGGCCGAGGAAGTCGCTTAGTATGACGGGTTCGCCCAAAGTGTCAGCGTCGACAGGGTAGGCGAGCAGCGTACGTTCGAGCGTGTCGACGACGAAGAGTGTTCGTCCGTCAGCGGAAAGCTTCATCCCGTTCGGCACGCCGAGACCTGAGGCGACGCGCTTCGGTGCTTCGTGCAGCGAAGGCGCATAAAAGAGCGCGCCGCGTGTGGCGAGAATGCCCCGATGCATCATGCCGACCCAGAGCCCGCCGTTGGCATCGATCGTCATATCGTTGAAGCGACAGCCCAGGTCGATGGTTGCGGCCGGGCCTGCGGTGACTTCGCCGCCCGGCGAAATCGAGCAGAAACGATCGTCGAGCGCGCCGGCCAACGTTTCATCGGGCAACGTGGCGAGTGACCAGAGGGCGGACGGCATCGCGATGGACTCGAGATAGCCGTTCGCGACAGCGCCGGCCTGGCGTACGGTATGCCCATCAATCCAATGCAACAGGCGTCGCGATACCGGGTCGGTCCACCACACGCTGCCGACGTCCGCAGTCGCCAATGAGTCGTGGCTCTCTGGCCGTTGCGAAGAGCGCGCGCCTGGGTGATCTAGCTGCCATGCTGGCGACTCCCCGATCGCCGCGCCAGCGTCGCAGACGAGGCGAACGACAATTGAACTCTCAGCCATGACGCAACTCATGAACCGCTTTGAACCCGCGCAGGCAGGCGATGCGCGAGTCGACGATCGCGCTGGAGATGCCGGCTGCACTCAGTGCACTCGCGTAGAGCGCACACACGACGCGACTGCCAACCAAGGGAACGACCGCATCGCCCGCGGTCGGATACACGGCCATGGCGTCGGCAATCTCCGAGCCGATCAACATGCCGCGAATGTATGAAGCGGCATCCGGCTTGGAGAGGAACCCTCTCACGACCTTCGCCCGCGCCCCAAACAACAGGGTGCCCAGGCTCAGTTTGCGAGCCCGACCCGCGGCGACGCCATTGAGAAACACCGGCCCATCTTGCGCCTCACCCTCGACGATGGAAGCGAGCAGCCCCTTCGCCGTCAGCCGGTCGAAGATCTCGCCGGACATGCTGGTGAAGAATTCGACGACGCGGCCGCGTTCGAGCCGCGCCCATTTCGTATGGGTGCCCGGAAGCGCGACCCAACCGTCGACCGTGCCGAGCGAAGCCAGGCCCATCATCTCGACTTCTTCGCCACGCAGGATGTCGGGCTCGCCGTCGAAGCTGCGACGGCAGGTGATGCCAGGAACGATGTGAACCGGGACGCTGCCAATCTCAGTTGCCACCGCTGCGGCAGCGAGATCCGCACAGCCCGCAGGCGCTTCGGCGTAAGGAACTTCCTTCCAGCCGACGTTCGATCCAATCATGCCGGACGCGTACACCGGGCCGCTGTTCGGCCAGCGCGCGGCGAGTGCATCCATGGTCGCGGCCATGCCAGTGCGATCGAGGTTGACCACACCGGCAGGTGCCGAGTACTCGTCGACGGCTGAGCCGTCAGCGCCAATGAGATAAGCACGAAAGTTCGTACTGCCCCAGTTGACGCCAACGAACGTGTTAGCTCCTCGTGACACCGGCTCCTCCGTCGATCGGATAAACGGACCCGGTGATCCATTGCGCGCGATCGGATGCTAGAAACAAAACCAACTCGGCGACTTCCTCGGCGTTACCCAATCGGCCCAGCGGATGGCGCGCGATATTCTTTGCGCGGGCGTCCTCAGGATCGGCGGCGCGAGCGAACGATTCGCGCAGCAGAGGAGTGTCGATGCTGGCAGGTGCGATGGCATTCACTCTGATTTTGCTGGGTGCAAGCTCGAGCGCTGCGGTCTTCACCAGGTTATTGAGTGCCGCTTTGGTTGCGGCGTAAGCGGCGAGCGTCGGTGTGGCGTAGTCGGCGTTGATCGAAGACAAAACGATCACCGCGCCGCCCCGAGGCAACATTCCTGGTGTGCACAGCTGCAGCAGCCGCACGGCGCCGACGACGTTGACGTCGTACAGCTCCAGAAACGTTTGCGGATCGGTATCGAACACGCCGCCCGGAAAACTCGCGGCCGCGGCGTGAACCAGGATGTCGGGTGCTCCGAGCGATTTCGTCGTCTCGGCCACGGCCGCTTCGAGTGCGGCAGTGGAGCGCATGTCAGCGATCAGGTTGAGATCGCTGACCGCGCCCGACTTCACATCCAGTCCCGCGACGCGTGCGCCTTCGGCCTGAAGGCGGGCGACGATGGCTGCGCCGATTCCGCTCGCGGCGCCGGTCACCAGCGCCACATGCCCGCTCAGAGTCTTCAAGGCAAACCTCCGTCAGAATTTCAAGCTGACGCTGGCCTTGTAGATTCGCCCGAAGAACAAGTTGGTGCGCAGCGCCTCGTCGACGCCATCGTAAGTCCGTTGCTTCTCGTCGAGAAGGTTGTTCGCTTCGAAGCCCAGCGAGACGGCATCGTTCACGTCGTAACGCAGGGTGGCCGACAGGTCGGTGTACGGGCTGTTGTAGATGCCAGTCGCTGCCGCCGACAGACCGACCAGATAGTCATCACGCCAGTTGTAGGCGAGACGTGCGCTGAACGGCCCGCGCTCGAAGTAGCCGACGAAGTTCACGTTGTTCGGCGACAAGCCCGGCAGCGGCAGCACTCGCCCGGCCACGTCCTTGATCGGCGTGCTGGAGTCGATATAGGAGTAGCTGGCGATGATGCCGAAGCCGTCGAACGCCTCGGGTAGGAAGTAGAAGGGTAGCTGCACCAGCACCTCGACACCTTTGACTTCGGCGCCTTCGCCGTTGACCTTGCGGTTCACGAGGTAATTGACGCCGCCGTATGTCTCGGGGCTCTGCTGCTGGATGATGAAGGTCGACACGTCCTTGTAGAACAGTCCCAACGACACCAGCGCCTGCTCGCCGAAATAGTATTCGGCGGACAGGTCGGCCTGGTCGGCCTTGAACGGATCCAGGTCCGGCGCGCCTCCCGTACCCGTGCCGAGCACCGTTTGTACGCCGTCGACGAACACCGCGTTGTTCGCGAGCGTGACGCCGCTGTTGAGGTCTGCGGTGTTCGGATAGGCGATGACGCGGGCCGCGCCGAGTCGGAACACCAGATCGTCAGTGAGCTCGAGCTTCGTGACCGCGGAGGGCAGGAAGTCGCTGTCGTTGCGCTCGAACGTGCTCGCGGTCGCGCCGCCGGTCGGTGCAATCTGATTGCCGATGGATTCCAGCTCGCGGTGCAGGTAACGCACGCCGATGTTGCCGCTCAGGTTCGCCGAGCCGAGCTCGGTGCCGAAATCGACCTTGGTGTACGCCGAGGTGAACTTCTCTTTGATCTCGAACGTGCTCGACAACGCGTTGGTGTTGTTGCGTGGATCGAGACATTGCACGTTCTGAGAAATCGCCGGCACGTCGCCGAAGGCCGAGCAACTGCTGACCGAGGGATTGGCCGTCAGATAAGAGCGCGGCAACCCCTCGAATTCGCCGCTGGCGAAGCCCGGGTTGGAGTGCAGCGTCAAATAGGAAGAGAGCGCAGTCGCCGGAATGCCGCCGGTCGGGCGGATGTCGGCACGCAGCGGGTTCTGCTCGGAGTCGATGTTTTCATAGCGGGCGCCGACGCTGATCGACTTCAGTGCGCCGGCATCCAGATCGTAGGTCCAGTCGGTGCGCGCGGCGGTGTCTTCGCTGCGGACGTCATATAAGTTGTCGAACAGGATGGTGTAGCGCAGCTGACTGGGATCGGTCAGGTCGATGCCGCTGATCTGATAAGAGCCGAGATCGCCGGCGGTGAAATCGAAATCCACCGTGGGGCTGACGCCAACGATGGGCTGCATGCGGAAGTAGATCTGATGCGCGGTCGATTCCGACTCGGTGTACGCCAGTTCGGCGCTGGCGCGCAGCCGATCGTTGATGTCGAACTTGCCGCTCAGGGCCGAGGACCAGATGTTCGCTTCGGTATCGAGGAATTCGGTGTTGGTCAGCACCGGGCCGGTAGCGCGGCCCTTCAGCAGAATGTTGTTCGGCGAATACTCGGCGTTGCTCAGCCCGGCGGTGGGCGTGAACGACAGCCACCAGCGGTTACGATCGGAATCGAGCTTGGAATAAAAGGTGTCGGCGGTCAGTTCGACGCCATCGGCCGGTTGCCACTGCACCATGCCGGACAGGCCGACATTCTTACGGGTCTCGGCGATTTCTTCGGGACGGGCATCGGCATTGCCGAAGCGGACGGTGCCGGTGCTATCGGTGAAGCGCGAGTAACCCGAGAACGTATCGAGACCTTCCTGGGAAAGATTGCGACGATTGAACGAGGCGGAGACCAGAACGCCGAGCGTATCGCCGGCGAACTTGTGTGATGCCAGCGCGAACGCTTCGTAGCCGTCTTCCGAGGCTTGATCGTAATAAGTGCCGCCGACTTTGGCCGCAATCTGATCCGGACCTTCGAGCGGCTTGCGGGTCTGCACGTCGACGATGCCGCCGAGCGCGCCATCGATCTGATCTGCGCTGGCGAGCTTGGTCAGCTCCAAACGTGAGATCAGCTCGGAGGGCACGAGCGACAACAAACCGTACGTCGAGCTGCCAAGCGTATCGAGGCCGGCGCCGCCGCGACCGGTCGGGTCGACGATCTGGCGGCCGTTGAACAAATAAACGTTCTGGCGAAGGCCGCGCACCGAGACGCTGGTGCCTTCGGCAATACCGCGATCCACTTGTACGCCAGAGACACGAGCCAGCGATTCGGCGACGTTGCGATCCGGGAGTTTGCCGATGTCGTCCGCGACGATGGCATCGACGATTTGCGTCGACTCGCGCTTGATGTCGCGCGCCCGGTTCAAGCTCTCCCGAATGCCGGTCACGACGACTTCTTCGACGGAATCACCCGCCGGAGCGGTGG
Organism: Peristeroidobacter agariperforans; assembly: GCF_004138335.1. Taxonomy (GTDB): domain Bacteria; phylum Pseudomonadota; class Gammaproteobacteria; order Steroidobacterales; family Steroidobacteraceae; genus Steroidobacter; species Steroidobacter agariperforans. The sequence goes on from NZ_RYFW01000001.1 coordinate 3,005,433, forward strand.
ACTGCGCATACACCGGCGCGACCAACAGCGTCGGACTGAGCGCCGCCAGACCCCTAACGAACCGATTCTTCAGCTTCCTCGTCATGACCGTTCCCCCTAACCATGGCGCGCCGCGGGCCGATGAGTGAGTATGCGGCGTCGTTCTAGGTGATACTAATATAGCAACGATCATTTCAAATCAAGCCGTGCAGATTTGCCGAGGGTGCGCAAATGCCGACGAATTAGCCCATTGACATCCGTCAGCCGGGAAGAGACGCTTACACATATAGCAACACTTTGGACGGTCGACGACCGTCGGACAGGAGAATCCCGGTTATGGCGATCGTGCGCGGCGTGCTGCCGATCCTTCCCACCATCTTCAGAGCCTCGGGCGATATCGACGAAGTCGGCACCCGTCGGGTGGTGGACTACATCGTCGCCTCGGGCGCCCAGGGCATCGTGTTCCCCGGACTCGCGAGCGAGTACGACATGCTCAGCCGCGACGAGCGACTGCATATGACGCAGTTGATCGGCCAGTGGATTGGCGGTCGCGTGCCATTCATCGTGGGCGCCAGCGCCGTGAAGACCGACGATGCGGTGGCCTATGCCGCGGCCGGTGCGAAGGCGGGTGCGGTCGCGTCCATGGTGCTGACGCCGAAGGTCTTTGCCGAAGATCCGGCTGGCATGCGGGATTTCTATCGCGACGTCCATGCCGGCTCGGGCATCGACATCATGTTGCAAAACGCACCTGCGCCGATGGGCATCGGTTTGTCGCTCGATAAAGTGGCGGTGCTGGCGCGCGAGGTCGAGGGCATTCGTTACGTGAAGGAAGAGGCGCCGCCTTCGGGTCAGCGCATCACGCAATTGACCGACCTGGCCGGCGACTCGTTGCTCGCCGTGTTTGGCGGTGCGGGCGCTCGCTATGTCATCGACGAGTTGACGCGCGGCGCGAAGGGCACGATGCCGGCTTGTGAGATCAGCGAGCTGCACGTCGCCATGTTCGATAAATTCCTGCACGGCGAACAGCGGGCGGCGCGCGATCTGTTCGAGCGGACTCTGCCGCTGCTGAATATGCAGGCCATTTTTCGTTGGCGATTGACCAAGGAAGTGCTCAAGCGCCGCGGCTTGATCGAGAATACCTTCGTGCGTGCGCCCGGGCCGGAGCTCGATCGTTTCGATCGAGTAGAGCTGGACGCGTTGTTGAAGCGGCTCGCCGATCTGCTGCCGCCCGAGGTTGTGCAACAGTGAGCCGAGTCGCTGCGGTCGAAACGTTCATCGTCACCATTCCGCGTGACACGCCTTATCTCGGGCCGCTGGCGCCCGGGGAGAGCGTCAATTCGCGCGGTTATGTGGTGCGCCGGGGCAACGGCACGATCTATCCGACCGTCGATCGTTCGATCGTCGTGAAGGTGACTTGCGACGATGGATCGGTTGGCTGGGGCGAAACCTACGGCATCTGCGCGCCACGCGCGACCTGCGAGATCATCAATGATCTGCTCGCGCCGGTGGCCATCGGCGCCAATCCCGCAGATGTCGAACAAGTTTGGGACGAGCTGTACGGATTGATGCGCGTTCGCGGCTGCAGCGGCGGCTTTCATGTCGATGCGATCGCTGCGATCGATATAGCGCTGTGGGATCTGTACGGCAAGCAACGGGGCGTTCCGATTCGTGATCTGCTCGGGCCAACGGCCAATCCGACCGTACCGGGTTATCTATCTGGCCTGCCGGCGGCGACCTTGGAGGAGCGCGTCTCGCTTGCCAAAGAAAAGTACGCAGCGGGGCATCGCGCATTCAAGTTCGCTGCGGTCGTCAGTCATGAAGGCATCGTGGCGGAAATGGCGGCGCTGCGCGCGGCGCTCGGGCCGGATGCGCAGATCATGGTCGACCTGCACTGGAAGTTCACCGCAGAGGAAGCGCTCGAGTTGATCGCTGCGCTCCAGCCGCACCGGCCGTTCTTTGTCGAAGCGCCGGTCAAACCCGAGGATCATGTCGGACTGGCTCGAGTCGCGCGCGAAAGCCGGATTGCCGTGGCTGCGGGCGAAGAGTGGTACACGGCGTATGAAGCGGCCAATCGGCTCGCCGCGGGTCCGTTGGCCATTCTCCAGCCCGAGATGGGCCACACAGGCATTACTCAATTCCGCCGGATCGCCGCATTGGCGGCGGAGCGCGGCGCGACCATTGCGCCTCACGCCACCATCGGCACCGGTTTGTTTCTTGCGGCCAGCCTGCAGGTGTCGGCAACATTGCGCCATCTGTGGAAACATGAATGGCAGCACTCGGTGTTCGAAAGAAATCTGCAGCTATTGGATAGCGACATGGGGTACGCGGACGGCGCCTATCTGTTGCCGACCGCGCCTGGACTGGGCGCGGCGCCGAATGCGCGGTTGTGGGATTTCGCGGAGCGGGTCGCAGGCTGATGGCTATGCGGCCCAAACTCAACGCTCAGCCCAACAAGAGCCTGATCGACGGTATCGCCACCTTGCAGGCGCTGGCGACTTCACCCGACCCGGTCGGTTCTCGCGAGCTCGCGCGCCGGCTGAACATCGATTCCGTCAAGGTAAACCGGCTGCTCAAGACGCTCGCTTACCTGGGCATTGCGCGCCAGACCGCCGATCGCAAATACACCGCCGGTCCAGGCATGCACGTGCTCGCGGCGCAGAGCTTGTTCGCGTCTGGTTTGATTCGCAACGCTCTGCCCGTGCTGGAAGGCTTGCGACGTTTCGGTCACACCGTCGCGTTGGGCGTGCTGTGGCAGGACAATGTGAGTTATCTGTTCCACGCGCCTCCGGGTATTGAAGCATCGCGCGGTCTCGGCCGTATCGGCCTGTTGCCGGCGACGACCAGCGGCATCGGCATCGTGTTGTTGTCCGAGCACGAAGACGACGAAGTGCGCGAGCTGTACAAGGATCGCGAGATCCCCATGTTTCCGGAAGGCATCGAGCAGCTGTTGGCGAAGCTCGCTGAAGTGCGCCGCCTGGGTTATGCGCGCGTGCACGTTGCGGACGCTCGTGATCATCACGTCGTCGCGGTGTCGACCGGTGACCCTGCTCATGCGGGCGTCGCGATGTCAGGTTGGATTCCCGAAGCTGCGACAGCGCCCCTCGTGGATGCGCTGCGCGCAGCGGCTAACGAAATCGGCGGATAGCAATGCAATCACCTGCGGTGGCGACGAACGAAGCTGAAGCAGGTGTGCGCGCTAGCAAGCTGCGCTGGGCCATCCTCGCGATGCTGTTCGCGGCGACGGTCCTGAACTATGTCGACAGGCAGACGCTGTCGATTCTGGCGTCGAGCGTGCAGAAGGATCTCGGCATCGACGATATCGGCTATGCCCGCATCGTTCAGTACTTTCTGATCGCTTACGCGATCTCCTATCTGTTCGCGGGCTGGGTTACAGACAAGCTCGGGGCCAAGGTGTCGCTCGCGTTGTTCCTGGGTTGGTGGTCGCTCGCCAACATGGCGACGGGCTGGGTGCGCAATGCGGGCCAGCTCGGCTTCGCGCGCTTGATGCTTGGCGTTGGCGAACCCGGCGTGTACACGGCGGGGCCCAAGGCAGTCGCGGAACATTTCCCTCCGGCAGAGCGCGGCTTCGCTCTGGGCGTGTACACCGCCGGTGCGATGATCGGCGCGACCATCGCGCCCCCGTTGATCGCCTGGCTGGCTCTGCGGTACGGCTGGCGCGCGGCGTTCGTTATCACTGGCGCCGCTGGCTTTGTCTGGCTCGTGGTGTGGTTGTTCGTTTATCGCAGCCCCGACGGCGCTCAGCCGGCGCGGACTACCGAGCCGATCGCGTGGGGACCGATATTGCGTGATCGCAGGGTGTGGGGCCTCGCGGTGGCGCGGTTGATCGCCGATCCGGTCTGGTACTTCTATTTGTTCTGGTTCCCGAAATATCTGACCGACGCTCGCGGCATGACGTTGATTCAGGTCGCGAGCCTGGCCTGGATCGTCTACCTCGCCGCCGATCTCGGCAGTATCGGCGGCGGCTGGTTTTCCGGACGGTTGATCCGCGGCGGCATCGCTCCCGCTCGCAGTCGATTGATCGCGATGGGATGCGCGGCGCTGGTTGCGCCGCTCGGCATGTTGATCGCTTTGAAGCTTGGCACTGCGCCGACCCTGGCGCTCGGCGCGTTGGTCGCGTTCGCGCATTTGGTGTTCCAGGTGAATATCGGCGTGCTGGTGGTCGATCTGTTTCCGATGCGCACTGTAGCCACGGTGTTCGGTTTGATCGCGGCAGGCAGCGCGTTCGGTGGGTTCGCATCGACCTATGTGGTGGGCCAGCTCGCCAGCACCGGTGACTACGACGGCGTCTTCTTGTTAATGGGCATGTTGCATCCCATGGCCTGGCTGGTTGCGTGGTTGTCGACCAGGGGCAAGCAATGAGCCATGTCGCTGCGTTCGATGCCGCCGTTCGTCGTTGTCCACTGATCGCGATCCTGCGCGGTGTCCGGCCTGACGAGGTTGTGAGCATCGGTGAGGCGCTGCTCGATGCCGGCTTCACGCTGCTCGAAGTGCCGCTGAATTCGCCCGATCCGCTCGACAGCGTCGCACGATTGGCGCAGGCCTTCGCCGGCCGAGCCGTCGTGGGAGCGGGCACGGTGCTGGAAGAGCGAGAAGTGGATGCGGTTCAGGCGGCGGGCGGCACGATGATCATCTCGCCCAATGCTAGCATCGATGTGATCGTTCGGACCGCTCGCGCCGGTCTGGTTTCTTTGCCAGGAATTGCTACGCCGAGTGAAGCGTTCGCAGCGCTTCGTGCTGGAGCGACCGCGCTCAAGTTATTTCCGGCAGAAGGTTCGAGTCCCGCAGTGCTGAAGGCGATGCGCGCTGTCCTGCCTTCAGGCGTTCGTGTGTTTCCTGTTGGCGGGATCACGCCAGATAACTTGTCCGGCTGGCGTAAAGCTGGCGCTGCGGGGTTTGGCCTGGGGTCAGCGCTATACACTCCGGGGCTGACGCCGGAGCAGGTCTCGATCAGAGCGCGGAAGTTCGTCGACGCCTTGACTGCCGGCTGAGCTCTGCGCCGATCTACGGAGCAAACGGCTGCTCGAATTTAACAGTGCGCGTTCCGGCTGGAGGATCGCGACGCCGATTCCCGGCGAACCTGTCACGATTCATTGCTTCATTCCTGACGTCTACTTAGAGTGCCGGCAAAATAAAGCGCTCCAATGACGTTGGCGTAGCAGGGACATGGAAGCCATCGCGACATTCATGCAGAACGAAGCAGCGGTCATCGCGGTGGGGATCATTGCGATGATCATTGGCGTCGCCGGTGTGCTCCTGCTGGGGGCGCTTTCTTTCGCTGCCACCTTTGTGCGCCGTTTGCCCGGTGGGCCGCTTGCGTTCGCGGGCTTCGCGATCATCATCGCAATGTTTGCGTTCGCCAGCCTGATGACATCCACAATGGAGCTGCAATATGGCCCCCAGGGTGCGGTTGTAGAGGCCGCTGTGTACACGTTGGGCAGCTTTCTTTGCGTGCTTGGGTATGCGCGCCTGGTGTGGTGGGCTGTACGCGGTCGCAGCGGCTGGGCGGAATGAACGGCGGCGCCAGCTCGGTGCAGAAATACAAACCTCCCCTCCACGTGATTGTGGCTACGTGGGTGAGCTGCGGTCTCGGTATTTATGGAATAAAGGCCTGGTACTTCGCGGAGCCGAGCACCTGGCTGTTGATTGCTCCGATCAGCATCATTGGACTCGTGCTCGGAGTAAGGATGTGGCGGCGGGTTCGGCACCTGTACACAAGACGGGGACGGCTGGCGAGCCCGGTGCTGGTGCTTCTGGTCGCCACCTGTCTGAGTGTCGCTGGGGGCCTCGGCCTGCCGGCTTTGACTCTGCGAATGATGGGCCCGGATACTCAAATCTCAGCCACCGTGCTGAGTATCGAGCGTGGCGGCAGGCGATGTCGCAGTGAGGTCTATCTGGCCGAGTATTGGCCAAGCCGTCTTTGCGTCAGTGATCGTGACTACGAATCGTTGCAGCAGGGTGCAAATGTTCTGCTGAATGTGCGCGAGAGCGTTTTCGGCACCTTCGTGTTCTCGATCGAGCCGAGCTGGACCCGGGAAGGTCAGGAGTAATGGATGAACACTCGAAGGTTTCTAGTTCTTCTGCTGTTGTTTCCGGCCCTTGCGTGGGGCGCCGAGTACACTCACACGGTTGGCGACCATACCTATGTCGCGCGCAAGTCAGCGGACTGCTTCGAAATCTCCGAGCACGCCGCCGCTGAGTGCGTAAGGCACTTCTTCGCCGAGTCGGAGCAGGAGCTCGAGACGAGCTTCGATAGCATTCGCAGCCGCCTCGTGCGAGACAGAGAGCTCTTTGAGCAGACGCAGGCCAAATGGGTCGCGTTCAAGGATAGCGAGTGCGAGGTCCGATCGGTGAGTGCGCAAGCGTTCAGCGCGCCCGAAAGGCAGAAGGCGCTGTTCGTGTGGGCATGCGCGGCAGAACTGAATGAACAGCGAGTCCTTCAGCTCAAGTCGCTTTCGCTAGGCTGCGACTCGTGCCTGCAGTGACCATCCCGCGCGACTCATCGTCGCCGTTAGTAGATCAAGGAATGTCATGCGTCTGGCCCTGTTGGCACTCGTGATCGCAGTTCCAGGATCGGCGTTGGCCGTCGATTTCGTGGACCCGGACGGTATTGCCTCGGACGCCCCGGATATGCTGGTGCTGGAGAAGCTGTTTGTCTCCTGCTCGGAGAGCGGGTTTGGGATCTCAGCCAATCGGCCCATTGGGAGCACCACGCGGATCAATGTTCCGGAAATGGCGGAACATTCGCTATCTGACGAGCCCCTACGAATCACTGCTGCGTGTCAGCACGGCAATCGTTCGATCGAAGCTCTGTTGGAGGCGCAGCCTCCGGGCGAAACTGGAATGTGCTCAGCTACGCACTCTGCGAGAGTGCGGATAAGACTGAACAACAAGTTGCTGCTGAGCTCCTGGTTTGCCAACTATTGCACCGGTTGGGGACTGACCTCCGTGCATGCCAGTGGCAGCCAGTCGCTTGCGTATCTTACGGTCTGCGGATATTGGTCGGTTCCATCCGAGCGGTTCGAGAAAGGGGGCTCTGTGAAGACATTTAAATGCGAGAAATTCCCCCTGGACAAGATGCACGAGCAGGGATTGATCTTCGTGGATGGCGAGATCAGTCAATAGACATGAGCGAAGAGAAATTCCTGCGGCCGTGGATGATCTGGCTCATCGGCGGGGCGGCGTTGGGCGTGTTGATGCGGGTGCTGTTCGGTGCACTGCCGTCGCGAGTTTCGGGCCTGATGTCCATCGCCTTCCTGGTAGGGACGCCGACGGTGGTAGGGGCGATCACGGTTTACGGCGCGAGACACGCGTCCGCTTCCTGGGCGTTCGCGATCTTTGCGCCCTGGGGGACCGTGCTTCTCATGCTGCTCGGCTGCGCGATCACGCTGTTGGAAGGGTCGATCTGTATCGCACTGTTGACGCCTCTTTTTCTGGTTTGCGCCAGTGTCGGCGGTGTCGCAATGGAGTGCGCACTTCGAGCTACGAAAACACACCAATCTCAACTGAAGGCGGTAGCACTGCTTCCGTTGCTCATCCTCGTGGCCGAGAGCGGAGTGGACCATCGCACCCAAAGCCGCGAGCTTCGCAGCAGTATTCTGATCGATGCGCCGCCGGCCACCGTCTGGAATGAAATTCTCACGGCGCGAGCGATCCAGCCGGCCGAGCTGCCTTTCAGTCTTACGCATCTGATCGGAGTCCCTCGGCCCGTGGAGGGTATCAATGTCCCGAGCCCCGAGGGTGAGGTTCGATACTCGAAGTGGGAGCGCGGAGTGAATTTCCGGGCAGCCGTCACGAAGCGAGTGGAACAGCAGTCGATCACCTGGCGCTACCATTTCGACGAACAGTCATTCCCGCCTGGCGCGATGGATGAGCACGTGGCCATCGGTGGTCGCTATTTCGACATCGGCGACACGACGTTCAACCTGCGTCCCCTGCCGGGGGAGCGGACCGAGCTCGAGATTGTGGCTCACTACCGCGTGACGACCCGGATCAACTTCTATGCCGTTCCGGCGGCGACGATCCTCGGCAAGGACTTCATGGCCACCCTGCTTGGCTTCTACAAGGGCCGTAGCGAACGTTCCTAGTTCGCTGCTCGATTGGAACGATTCGAGCCGCTAGCGATTTTGCGGATGCCAGCTGTGCGGGCGTCTGAAGGAGGAACAGCTATGCGCTGTCATGAAATCATGAAGACCGAGGTCGAGTGCATCTCGCCCGAGACCTCGATACGCGAAGCGGCCAGGAAATTGCGGGACCACAACATCGGCTTTCTGCCGGTATGCGACGAGGCCATGCGGCCCGTCGGGACACTTACCGATCGCGATATCGCAATTCGAGCCGTCGCCGAAGAGCTGCCGCTCGATGCTCCTGTAGAAGCATGCATGACGTGGGATGTCGTGAGTTGCAGCGCTTCGGACGAGATCCAGGAGGCGCGCGATCTCATGGAGAGCTATCAGGTGTCCAGGATCATTTGTACCGGCAGGCAGGGACGCATCGAAGGCATCATCAGCCTGTCCGACATCGTCGACGTGGATGAGGACAGTGGCGCACAGACGCTGCGTCGTGTGAGCCAGCGCGAAGTGCGCGGTGATAGCCGTTACCTCAGCCCGGGTCTGTGAAGGCTCGTGCTTCACCCAATCGGAGGATCTGAAGATGATGTCCAGAATCCTGATCGTGTCGGCGACGGCATTGCTGACACTGACGACCGCCTATGCCAATGACGACGATAAGCACACCGACAAGCAAGCCAGCGCGACCTTCAAGGCCATGGATGCCGATCGCGACGATCGCCTGACTCAGAACGAGGTGTCCGGCGATCCGACGCTGGCTCAGAACTTCACGGCACTGGACCGCGATTCGGACGGCTACTTGAGCAAGAAGGAGTACACGGCGGCGGCCGGCAAGGACCACACGAAGACTGAGAAGGAGCAGCGTCCTTATTGATGGAGCAGATCTCGCGGTGAGGGTGGCGCACGGAAAGTGCAAGCGAAACTGAGATTCGTACATTGTGAGGCGGCAGCGCGGCGGTCGACCTAGCGCCGCCGTTTCACAATGAGATCGATTCCAGCGCATGGCCACCCTCATCGGCGGCATCGGTGTTTCGCACACCCCGACCATTGGTTTCGCACACGACCGGGGATTACGGGAGAGGCCGCCTGGCGGCCCATCTTTCAGGATCTCGACGTGGTGCGCGACTGGCTGGTCGCGGCCCGGCCGGACGCCATGGTGGTGATCTTCAACGATCACGTCACCTCGTTTTTCTTCGATCATTACTCGGCTTTCACACTCCACGCTGCTGCTGGATGACCTGCTGGTCAATACGCTGGACTTTGCGTGCCGCGACGGCGTGTGCGGCGAAAGTAACAACCTGGAGATGAACGACACCTTCAGTCAGGAGTTCCGCCTGACCTCACCGGGCGGCGGCTTCTTCGATTACCTGCTCGGCCTGTACTACTACGACTCCGCGGTGGAGCGCGATGTGACGATCGCGGGCGTGCGCTCTAACATTGCGGGCAACGTGAGCTTCCCGACGCCGGCTTCGGTCGTCGTCAATCGTGCGACGGCTTATGTGCTCGCGGACATGCTCACCAAAGTCGATACCGTCAACAAAGCGGTGTTTGGCAACCTCAACGTTCGCCCGGTCGATGACCTGACCTTGACCGCAGGTTTCCGTTATCTGCTCGGTGGGCGGCGGCGGAGCGGTAGCCGAGTCGATTCCACGCGACTTCGATCGCTACTTCGGCATGACGCTGTCGGTGGGCTTTTGATGGAGCAACTCGAGCGTGAGCTCACGACGCGGGCCGGCGTGATCGCCGGTCTGGTCGGCGGCATCGTCATCTGGATCTATGAAGCGGCAGTCTGGGTCGCGCGCAGAACCTGATGCCACTGGCCGGAATTCCACGCAATGCCACCGGGCTGGTATTTGGCAAGCAGATACAGGAATCGCTCGGATGGATCGCCTACCTCGTCGGCGCCGGGATCCATTTCCGGTTCTCGATCGCCTGGGGCGTGTTGTTCGCGTGGCTGTGGCCGTATTTCCGCGAGCGCGGTTACGAGGCAACATTTCTAGCATTGATCTATGCCGTAATAGCATGGATCGTGATGCACGCGGCCATCATGCTGGCCTCCGACAATCACCCGGACGACTTCGATCCCGTGGTGATCATCGGCGGTTTTATGTCGCACTTCTTCACGATCCCGTTGGCGCTGATCGTGAAGCGTCGCCTGGGCTGAGACGCTTGCGCTCCCGGTATTTGCTGGGCGACTCGTTGCAGATGCGGGTGAAAAAGCGGGGGAAATAGGCGGGATCCTGAAAGCCCAGCCAATAGGCGGCCTGCGCGACGGTCCAGCCTTCGGGATAGCGCCGCTCCATTTATTCGCGGAATTCCCGCACCAGCGCGGCGTTTCCGCTGGTGTTCTGGCGGAGCGCAGTGGCGGTTTCGCCGCGCCGGAGGATTGCAACCAGGACAGTGAGCAGGCAGGCTTCGGCCGCGATCACGTTGCCGGCCGCTTGACCGTCGAGCTCACGGTCGAGCCGTAACCGGGCGCTGCGAATATCGGATGTTTCTTCGTCGTCGACGGCCAGCGACAGGATGCGAGGCTCGCTCCATACGGCGCGCAGCTCGGGCATGCGGTCGAGCAGACTGCGCAGGTAGGTTCGGCGACGGTGAGTACCCAGCCGTCCGAATCCATGCCATAGTCGAAGCCGTGCACCGTGTTGACCGGCACGATGAGCACGCTGGGACTCGCGAATGGCCGGCGATCGGTTTCACTGTCATGAGCCCAGCGCCGCCGCGCACGAATACGATTTGACCGAAATGCGGATGGCTGTGCGGCTCGATGCGCCAGCCGTTGGCGCGGCAGCGGTCGGCCAACGGCTCCACGTTGACGAACCAGTCGCCGGCGCCGCTCGCCACCTCTCCGTACAGGTGATAGCGGGGAACCGTTGCGCCTTCGGTCCGCCCGACGAATCGAACTGCCGGACATGGCAATTCCGGAACGAGTTGGGCAGCATGGCATAGCTTGCATGGCGCAAGAGGAACTTGCAGCGCCGGGGGGCGCGCTTCAGGGCTTTGTTCACTGAAGACAATCAGGGGTTTGCATGTCTGAAAGACAATCGGCGTTCGGGCCGGGTCGATATCGTTGGCTAGTCGTCGCGCTGCTGTTCGTGGCCATGATCATCAACTACATCGATCGTCAGATGATCGGTGTGTTGAAGCCCGGTTATCTGCAACCGGAGTTTGGCTGGAGCGAGCGCGACTACGCGAACATCGTCACCTGGTTCCAGGCGGCGTATGCGTTGTCCTATCTGTTCTTCGGCAGGTTCGTCGATCGCATCGGCGCCAAATGGGGCATGGGAGTTGCGTTCACGCTCTGGACGATCGCGCATATCTCACACGCGGCGGCTCGCAATCTCACGCACTTCATCATGGTGCGTGTCCTGCTCGGCGTGGGTGAGGGCGGCGGCTTCCCGTCGAGCATCAAGGCCGTCACCGAGTGGTTCCCCAAGAAGGAGCGTGCGCTCGCGACCGGCATTTTCAACGCCGGCACCAACATCGGCGCGATCCTGACGCCGCTGATCGTCCCCTTCATCGTCGTCGACCTGGCAATGGGCTGGCGCGCCAGCTTTGTCATCGTCGGTGTGGCAACGCTGCTGTGGCTGCCTGCCTGGTGGATGCTGTACACGGCGCCGCGCGAGAACAAACATGTGACACCGGGCGAGCTGGCGCTGATCGAGAGCGATCCGCCCGACGTGGGCCCGAAGATGCCGTGGACGCAGGTCGTGCGCATGCGCCAGACCTGGGCCTACGCGCTCGGCAAATTCCTCATCGACCCGGTGTGGTGGATGTTTCTGTTCTGGCTGCCGGACTTCCTGTCGCGCACGCGCGGCCTCGATCTGAAGTCGTTCGGCATACCCATCGTGGCGATCTATCTCGCCTCCGACGTGGGCTCGGTCGCGGGTGGCTGGTTGTCCTCTCGAATGCTAGCGCGTGGCAGCTCTCTGGCCCGTGCACGCAAGACGGCAATGTTGGTGTGCGCGCTGTGCGCCTTGCCGATCGTCTTCGCGACCAAGGTCGAGAGCTTGTGGGCGGCTGTTGCGCTCATCGGCCTCGCCACCGCCGCACACCAGGGTTTCTCTGCAAACCTCTACACGCTTCCCGGCGACGTCTTCCCGCGCTCCGCGGTGGGCACGGTCATCGGCATCGGCGGCATGCTGGGCGGTATCGGCGGAATGTTCTTTGCTCAGTTCGTCGGCCAGGTATTGCAGACCGTCGGCGACTACACGCCGATCTTCATGGTCTGCGGCTCGGTTTACCTGATCGCGCTGCTGGTGGTGCACTGGCTGGCGCCGGGGTACCGGCCGGTGGATCAAACCGGCGCGGCGGATTACAGGCCGGCCGAGCAAACGCAGTAACCAGGCACTCGAGTTGTCGCTGCGATCACGCTCGACGAGCAGCGTCGATCGCAGCGGCAAGTTGCCACATGCTGGCTCGGATCGCCGCCGGCTTGCAGGCGCCGAAGCCCAATAGCAATCCGTTCTGACTCGGGCCGCTCCCATAGTGATATGCAGAGAGCGGCACGACTTCGACCTTGCGTGCGGCCGCCTGAGTGCAGACGCGCTCGGCATCGACTCCCTCGAGCTCCGCAACGGCGTGCAAGCCGGAGTGAACGGGTCGAAGGCGCAGGGCGGCGCCGGTGCGGTCGATGGACGTGCGCAGTGCGTGCAAGCGCTCCGCATACTCTTGCTGCATGCGACGGACGTGTCGCTGATAGTGACCGCGCGTGATGAATTCCGAGAGGATGAGTTGTTCCAGCAGCGGTGGATGAACATCGCTCGCGACTCGCGCCGTAACGAAGCCATCCACGATGTCGCTCGGCACGATCAGGAAGCCCAGCCGCAGCGCTGGAAACAAAGTCTTGCTGAACGACCCGGCGTAGATGACACGGCCGTCGGGGTCGAGGGCGTGCAAGCAGGGCAGCGGGCGAGTGTCGTAATGGAAGATGCAGTCGTAGTCGTCTTCCAGGATCCACGCCAGCGATTCGCTGGCCCAGGCCAGCAGCGCGTGCCGTCGCGCCAGGCTCATGGGCATGCCGAGCGGAAATTGATGTGACGGTGTCACATACGCGAGGCGGACGCGACTGCTGTCAGGCGTCGAGCGATCGATGATCATGCCTTCGCGATCTAGCGGCACGCACACAGCTTTGGCGCCGGCCGAGAGCAGGGCGCTGTGTGCGCCCGGATAACCGGGATCTTCGATCCATACGGCATCGCCGACATCGAGCAGCAGATGAAACACGAGATCGATGCCGCGTTGAGCGCCGGCGACGACCAGCACTTGCTCCGGATCGCAACTGGTCCCTCGCGAGCGCATCTGTTCGGCGATCGCTTCGCGTAAGCGACGCAGCCCGGACAGTCGCGAGTAATCCAAGCGCGCGGGCGACAACGAGCGGACGCACTGGCGCGCGATCTGCGACCAGAGTCGGACAGGAAACAAATCGACTGCTGGTGTGCCCACTCGAAATGGCCGGGGCGGCAAAGGCGAACGTCGATCGACAGGGCGGGTGCGCGCCAGAGATCGGCCGCGCGCTGAGAGCAATGGATGTTTCATTGTCGACGCCGTCGCTACGACGCGCAGAGCAGGTCGCCGGTCCGGCAACTCCTTCGCGATATAGATGCCGGAGCCTGGCCTCGGCACGAGGTAACCTTCGGCCTTGAGTTGCTCGAACGCCAGCAGCACGGTGGTGCGCGAGACGCCCAGATCGACCGCCAGGGTGCGCGTCGAAGGCAGGCGGCTGTCGGTGGGCAGCAGGCCCTCGACGATCGAGCGGCGAATACAGAAATAGATCTGCTCCTGCAGTGTCTGGCCGAGCGAGGGTTCGATGCGCAGGGGCAGTGTGACCGTCTTGACCATGACGCGCATTCCTTGGCGTTGGCGCACACAGAAGCACCGACTCCGTCGCTGGAGTCGGTGCTTGTTTCCTATGTGCTCATCTTGAGATCAGCGCAGGGAAAGCGCAATCGCGCGGGCCATGGCTTCGTGTCCGGCGTCATTCGGGTGAATGCCGTCGCCCGAGTCATACGCAGGCAGAAGTTGCAGGGGATTGCTCGGGTCGCGCAGCGCTACGTCGTACTCCACGACCGCGTCGAACTGTCGGCTGGTGCGGATCCACTGATTCACGGCCTGGCGTTTGGCTTCGTTCTCCGGCGTGTGGACATTGGGGAACGGGGTGCTGGCGTTCGGTGGAATCGTGGCGCCGTAGACACGCAGCCCGCCCAGTCGAGCGCGGCGGACCAATTGTTTCAAGCCAGCGATGATCTGGTCGGCGCTGACGATCTCTTCGGGAACACCGAAGGCGGTGGGGAAGATGATGTCGACGTAGCCCAGTTCGATCACCACCTGATTGACGCCAGTGGCATTCAGCACTTCACGATCGAACCGCGCCAGGCCTTTCGGACCGCAGGTATCGAACAGCAAGCGTCCGCAGCCGGTCCCTTGATTCAGCACGGCCAATCGTCCAGGGCCGACCGGCGGATTGTACCAACGTGACAACACGTCGCTGACCCGGCGGTTCGCATCGCGTGTCGTGGTCGAACCTTCACTGATCGAGTCGCCGATGATCGCAAGTCCATCGACACTTCTCGAGGAGAGCACTTCGACGAACGTCAGGACATAGCGCGACACCGACGTGTCGTCCTGAACGGGCAGGTCGACCGCATCGCTGAAGTTGCCCGGTGCGGAGGTGTACGCAGTTTGATTGGCATTCTCGTGATAGGTCACGAAGCCGGTGTTCTGCGGGAAATACAAGCTGATCGCGAGCCTTGCGTTCGATGGCACGGCGAAGTTGACGGGATCGCTGAATGCCGCCGCACCCTCCGGAATCACGACAGAGGCCTGTCCACGGAATGTCAGCGCGCGATCCGTGCCCGGCACGGTCGAAGCGCCGGTGGATTGAACTGCAACGTGCGCGGCGCCAACGATCAAAGCACCGACGCCGTATTCGTTCGATAGTTTTATCCGCACACGACTGCCGCCGACGCTGACAGGAATGATCTGCCGCACCGTCTGGTTGTCGAACGATCGCGAGCCCGCACCGAGCGCCGAACCATGCGCCATCGGCGGAACACTCCACGTCGCCACCCATCGCGGGCCATCGAAGTCGGCGGACGCTGGCTCTATCGTTTGCGCGCTGACCGCAGCGATGCTGGCAAGACCGACGAGTACGCCGGCCGCCGCTCGCATCAGCTGTCGACGCGACCACTCTGTTACTTTCTTCATGAGCAACCTCCTGTTTATCCGTTCCCTTCGCCGCGCAAAGTCTGCATACGCGAGCCGCCCCCGGGGTAGCTCCACTTCGATGCAGTCGGATAAAGCCAGTTAGGTACGCTCTGCCGGCGCACTCGCGATCATTCTTCGTCGTCGCTCGGATAAGTGAGCTCGCCTTTGACGACGCGGGCCGGTGGCGTGTGCGTGTGAGGCGTTGCATGCGTGGCGTCGAGAATGTGGATGACCTCGATGCCGCGCAGGATCAGTACGTCGGCAATCAAGCGGCGGTGACAGCGCCACCACACGGCTTCGGCGCACATCAGCGTGGTACGTTCTTGTTTGGCGAGATCGATCAGGTCCGCGAGTCCTTCCGCGAATTCCTCGGACGAGAGGTGATCTGCGTAGCCTCGAAACGAAGCATTGCGCCAGCCGGTGTTGGGCGAATTTTTATGAGTTCGCCGTCGGCCGCCCAGCTTTGGAAACCATCGATAGGCGATGCCCAGCCGCTCGAGATTTTTCGCCATGGTGTCCTGATCGAACTGCGGCAGACGCCGCGAGCCGGGCAGCCGGCGCACGTCCGCGACCGCTTGCAGCTCATAGGCCTGCAGCAGGCTGACGAACTCGTCCCACGAATGGGTGGAATGACCGAGAGTCCAGACGGTGGTCTTCACTCTTGCCCCGTACCTCCGGATTCCAAACGGTGCAGAGCCGCTGCGGTTCCGAGCGATCGCCCTTGCGTCGGTCCCGCCCGGTAGCGGTATCATCCTGCCCAAAACCAGGAGGGGCCGATTCGATGATCCGTCGTATATTGCTTGCGATACCCTTGGTGCTCGGTCTGTCGGTCGTGTCGGGAGAGGCGGTGATGGCGAAAGAGGTTCCGGTGCTCGGCAAGGTCGAGCGCCTCGATCCGGCGTTCGACAAGCTGGTCGAGCCGGGCGCCGCGATCGAGCTGCTCGCCGAGAAGAAGTTCGAGTGGTCGGAGGGCCCGATCTGGGATGCTCCCAACCGCCGTGTGCTGTTCTCGGATATCCCCCGGAACATGATTTGGGAATGGTCCGAGAGCGGTGGCCTGAACAAATTCCTGCAGCCGTCCGGCTACACCGGCAGCGAGCCGTTCACCGGCCGCGAGCCTGGCTCCAATGGCTTGACCTTCAACAAGGCCGGCGAGCTGGTCATGTGCCAGCACGGCGATCGTCGCATCGCCAAGCTGAGCGGCGGCAAGTTCGTCACGCTGGCAGACAAATATCAGGGTAAGCGCCTCAACAGCCCCAACGACCTGGTGTTCAAGTCGAACGGCGACCTGTACTTCACCGATCCGCCGTATGGCTTGCCGAAGCAGGCGGACGATCCGGGCAAAGAGCTGGGTTTCCAGGGCGTCTATCGATTGAACGCGCGTGGCGAGCTCACGCTGCTGACTCGCGAGCTGAGCCGGCCCAATGGACTTGCGTTCTCACCGGACGAGCAGACGCTGTACGTCGCCAACTCCGATCCGACCAGGGCGATCGTGATGGCTTATCCGGTCAAGAGCGACGGCACGCTCGGCGCGGGCAAAGTTTTCTTCGATGCGACCAAGGCGGCGCAGGAGAAGAAGCCGGGCCTGCCCGACGGCATGAAGGTCAGCCGCGATGGCACGCTGTGGGCCACCGGCCCGGGGGGCGTGCTCGTTTATTCGCCAGCCGGCAAACACCTGGGGACGCTTGCCACCGGCGTGCCGACGGCCAACCTGGCCTTCGGCGACGACGGCAGCACGCTGTACATCACTGCAGATAAAAACCTGGTCCGCTTGCGGACGAAAGTGAAGGGCTGGTGATGTTTGTCGCGGCGGCGAGCTCTGCCAGCAGAGCCGCCGCGCTCTTGAGATCCTGCGTCTCGAAGCCTTCGGTGAACTGATCGTAGATCTTCGAGAGCATCTCACGAGCTTCCCTCGCTCGACCCTGCGCAACGCGGAGCCGCGTCATCGTGATCGTCGTGCGCAGTTCCCAGCCGATCGCTCCTTGATGACGCGCCAGCGCGAGCGATTGCATGAGGCAATTCTCGGCTCGCATTTCGTCGGGCCGCGGCATCGATAGAAGCACGATCGCCTTGATACGAAACAACTCAGGCGCATCCCAGGTCTCGGCGCCGCCCGGTGCAAGGGCTATTGCATCGTTGATGACCGTGAGCGCCTCTTCCGCGCGTCCGGTGTTGGCCAGTGCCTCGGCGAGGCAACAGGCGGTGACCGACAGCATCAGATTCTTCTGGCTGGTGGATTGCATGTTCGCCAGCGTGTCGCGGAGGATCTCGATGCCTGCTTCGAGATTGCCGCGCCGGACCAGCAGCTCGCCTTTCAAGGCCAGCGCCTCGGCATGAAACCACATCAGGCGGCCTTGCCAATGCGGCTGCGCCATCACTGTTTCATTCATTTCCTGCGCGGTCTCCAGGTCGCCGCACCACAGGAACACGTAACAGGAGTAGACCAGCGAATAGCTCACGCTGATCGGCGAGCCGGTTTCGGCCGCCTCGATCATGGATTCCCTGGCCGACTGCAACGCGCGGTCGGGAAACCCGCAGAGCCATTGCACGCGAGCGAGCCCGTACAACGCGCGAGTGCGATAGTAAAGTCCGGCGAGTTGCTGATCGGCATCGGTGGCGCGGATGCCGTGCGAGAAGCCGCTCTCGAACAACTGCTTCGATACAGCCGGATTGCCGAGCACGTATTGGGATGAGCCGAGCATCCAATCGGCAATGACGCGGCGGGACACGTCATTCGTGTCTCTCGCCACGGCATCCATTTCCTCAGCGACCGTCAGCGAGCTCTTGAAGTCGGTCATGCGCAGCACGTAGACGTGCAGTGCGCCGAGCAGTCGGAAACGAATCGCGGTTTCACCCAGCTGTCGCGCGATCTGGAGGCCGCGATCGATGGCCGAGCGCGCTTCGATTGAGTTGGTCAACAACGAAGAGATCGCCAGCGCTTCCTGCAGCACGAGCTCTCGTTTGTCGCCACGCGTCGCTGCTGGAAGCACTGCCAGCGCCGCCTCGCTCCACTTGCGACATTCGTTCCACAGCGAAAGATCCAGAAACGTGGAGACGGAGGCTGCCGCCAGATCGATGCCGAGTGCGGTTCTGTGAGACTCACTGCTTCCTGCACGTGCGCCGAAGCACCATTCGAGCGCTGCCCGCAGGTTGCCCAAGTGCTCATGACGCGTGCGTCGGCAGTCGCCGCCGGCAGCGAGATTCAGCAGCTGAGTGAAATAGCGGGCGTGACGCTCGGCAGTGACGTCCATTTCGTCGCCGCACTCCTCGAGCTTTCTGATCGCGTAGATGCGGGTCGTTTCCAGCAGGCGGTAACAGGTCGCGCCTTCGTGGGTCTTGATCGCCGACACCAGCGACTTTGCGATCAGCTGGTCGACGATGGAGGCGAGCTGAGCTTCATCGAGCTCCGCGTCTGAGGCCACGGCTTGCGCCGCTTCCAGCGTAAAGGTGCCGACGAACAGTGACAGTCTGCGCAGCACATGCTGCTCGGCGGGCGGCAGCAGGCTGTAGCTCCAGTCGAGCAGCGAATGCAGCGTCTGATGTCTCGGCAGCGCCGTGCGACGCCCTTGCCAATGCAGGCCCAGACGCTTGTTCAGCAACGTTGCCGTGCCTTCCAGACCGTGGGTGCCAATTCGCCCGGCGACGAACTCGAGCGCCAGCGCGATGCCGTCGAGCCGGCCGCAGATGTCGGCCACGATCGGCGCGTTCGCGTCGGTCAACTCGAAACGACTGTCGCTCGCCATGGCGCGTTCGACGAACAGCTTCACGGCAGGGAATGTCAGAGCCGTCGCCGCAGTCACCTTTGCATCGGCCGGCGGACTTTCGAGAGGGCGCAGCCAATGGGCGTGCTCACCTTCGACTCGCAGCGCCTCGCGACTCGTGGCGAGAATGTGAACTTCGGGCGCCTGGCTGAACATCATCTCGGCCAGCGGGGCGGCCCCATCGATCACGTGCTCGCAATTGTCGAGGATCAACAGCATTCGGGTCGTTCGCAGGAACGTCATCAGTGCTGCGAGCGGGTCGGCGCTTTGAATCGAGAGGCCGAGCGTCGATGCGATGGTTGCCGCGAGCAGCTTGGGATCGGCGAGCGCGCCGAGGTCGACGAAACACACTTTGCCCGCGAACTCTTCCAGCATCGCGTGAGCGACCGAAATGGCCACTGTCGTCTTGCCCATACCGCCTGCGCCAACGATGGTGACGAAGCGATCGGTGCGCAGGTCGGCGACGATCGTTCGAACCGCATCGTCGCGACCGACCATGCGAGCAAGTGCCGGCGGCAGCACGCGCCGCTCGACGATGATGGTGGAGTGAGGCGGCGAGGCTGTTGCTGTCGAAGGCGCAGTACGTGTGCGCTTCACCGGTGCAACGAACGTATAGCCTTGTCCGGCTACATTCGCGATGTATCGCGCGCCGTCTTCACCGTCGCCGAGCGCCTTGCGCAAGGTCGTCATGTGCACCCGGAGATTGCCCGGGCTCACCACGAGGTCGCGCCACACCCGTGAGATCAAGTCGCGGTGGCTGACGATCTCGCCGGCGCGTTCGACCAGTGCGATCAGAATGTCGAGCGCGCGGTCGCCCAGTGCGATGGCTACGCCGTCGCGCTCCAGTTTCCGGGTCAACGGGGAGAGTTGGAACGGCCCGAAGCAGACGGCGCCGTTATCTGAGCCGATCATGGCGACGGAGCATAACCGATTCGTGCCGGCCGCACGCAGGAGTGACGGCCGGCGCCGACACCGTGCCTGCGGGCTCTACAGGTTGGTCGCCGCGCGCTCGATCACTTTCGCGACGGCCTTTGGATTCGAGGTCATGACCACGTGGGAGCCGCCGTGGACTACTTCCGTATACCTGGATTTTGCGCGCTCAGCCATGAACTGCAGAGCTTGCGGGGGAATGTTCTTATCCCCATCGCCATAAATGAACCATGAAGGAATCGTCTTCCAGGCAGTTGCGCCGGTCGCTTCATTGAGCGCCGCTTCGGTAATGGGACGCTGGCCCGCCGCCATCGACGCAGCTTGCGCGGCCGAGACGTCAGCGGCGAACTGGTCGTGAAAGCGGCTTTGTTGAATGTAGAGATCCTTGCCGCCATCGGCGAGCGTGACCGGTGTGGCCAGCGCCGCGCCGAGCGTGCTGCCCGGGAACTTGCCTGACAGCGTGGACGCCGATTCGCCGACATCGGGCGCGAAGGCGGCGACATAGACCAGGGCCTTCACGTTCGATGCCTGGGCTTCGGTGATGACCGAGCCCCCATACGAGTGGCCGACCAGCACGACCGGTTGTTTGATGCCGTTTGCGATGTCGTCGACATACTTCGCATCGTTCTTTACTCCGCGCAACGGGTTCGCGACGGCAACGACGTCATAGCCGTCTTTTTTCAGAATCGAGATGACGCCGTTCCAGCTGGACGCGTCCGCAAACGCGCCGTGCACCAGAAGGATCGTCGGCTTGGCGGGCTGCGACGCGGCCATCGAGCCCGTCAGCACAGCGGCGGTGGCGGTGATCGCGGTCAGGATTTTCATGAGAGTGTTCCTCGTGATCTGAGTCTGGTGCACGGCGCGGGGGTTACTTCAATCCAGCCTTGTCCAGGCCATAGAGCGCATCGGCGGAGCCGGGGACGGTTTTGAAGGCGACGCTCAGGCGGTTCCAGCCGTTGATCGCCACGATGGCGAAGGTCAGATCGGAGATTTCCTTTTCCGACAACTGGCCACGCACACGCTCGTAGATGTCATCCGGTACGCCTTGCTCGGGCAGCTTGGTGACAATCTCGGTCCACGCCAGGGCAGCGCGTTCGCGAGGCGCGAACAAAGTGGACTCCCGCCAGACTGCGACGTGATGCAGACGCAGCTCGCGCTCGCCGTGAATCTTGGCTTCCTTGACGTGCATGTCCACGCAGAAGCCGCAGCCGTTCAGCTGCGAAGCGCGCAGAGTTACCAGATCGAGAATCGATTCCTCGATCGTGCTTTCCTTGAGAGCGAGATTGAAGGCGGCGAATTTTTTCAGCAGTTCGGGGGACTGCTGGGCGTAGTTGATACGTTGCATCGTCGATTACTCCGGGGATGGTTGCTCGCGCAACAACCATCCTCGGAAAATCGAGGCATCGGTTCTTGGAGAAGTGCGGGGCAGTTTGCACGCGCCGCGCGTGCCCCTTGTACTAAGGCTGGCCGACCACGACCTCACTGATCTGCACGATCGGCTGCAGGTCGGTGTAGTTGGGAATGTCCGCCATGATTTCCTTGGCGTGCGGACCGAATGCCGCCTGGAACGCTTCGACCGAATCGCAGTAGATGTGGCACATGCCTACGTAGGTTGCCGGCTCGCCGGGACTGCCGCCGCCCAAGCCTTTGTCCACGGTATAAAACCGGCACGCGGCGCCCATGCGAGCCTGCACCAGGGGCATGTGCTTGTCCTTGTAATAGGCATGGTCGAAGCGAGCGCCTGCTTTGTTCGGGTACATCACACTGACTTTGATCATCGTTGTCTCCCGTCACTGCGCTGTGGTGGGGCCTATCCTGCGCTCAATCGCATTCGAAAGTCACCTTCACCGCGTCGCCCGCCGGCAGAAAATCTTCACAGGATTTGGTCTGCCCGAGAGTAACCGGCACGCGCACCATGGCGTGGTCGCCGTTGCACTGGAGTCAGTCATGGACAGAGCCGTCGCTTTTTGGGTCTTGCTGCTGGTTGCCGCGACCTGGCTGTTCTACAAGCTCGCGGTGCTGCTGGAGCCAGGTTCCGAGAAATGAGCGTCATGAACTGGATCGGTCTGACCTTGGCCCTGGGCCTGGGCGTGTACCTGGTGGTCGCGTTGATGTTCCCGGAGAGGTTCGCATGAACCAGCTAGGAGCCCTCCAGATCGCGTTGTTCGCGATCGCGCTCACCGCACTGGTCAAGCCGCTGGGCAGCTTCATGGCAAGGATCTATCAGGGCGAGCGCACCTGGCTCTCGCCCGTGCTGGGGCCGGTGGAGCGCGGCATCTATGGTTTGTGCGGAATCGATGCGAACGTAGAGTCGTCCTGGAAACGCTATGCGCTCGCGGTGCTGCTGTTCAACTTCATCGGCTTCGTGGCCGTCTACATCATCCAGCTTGCACAGGGCGTGCTGCCGCTGAATCCGCAAGGGTTCGCGGGTGTGGAAGCCAAATCGGCTTTCAACACGGCTGTGAGCTTCGCCACCAACACCAACTGGCAGGGCTATGGCGGCGAGTCGACGATGAGTTACTTCACGCAAATGCTGGCGCTGAACGTGCAGAACTTCATTTCTGCCGCCTCCGGCATGGCGGTGCTGGTGGCGTTGATTCGCGGCTTTGCACGCCGTCAGGCGCAGCAGATCGGCAACTTCTATGTCGATATGACGCGCAGCACGCTGTATGTGCTGTTGCCCTTGTCGCTGCTCCTGGCGCTGGCGCTCGTGTCGCAGGGCGTAGTGCAGAATTTTTCCGCGTACGAGACGGTCGAGCTGGTGGAGCCGGTCACCGTCCAGTCGACGCAGGTGACGCAGCAAACGATTCCGATGGGTCCGGCCGCGAGTCAAATCGCGATCAAACAACTGGGCACCAACGGCGGCGGCTTCTTCAATGTGAATTCCGCTCACCCGTTGGAAAACCCGACCCCGCTCGCAAACGTTCTCGAAGTGCTGGCGATCCTGCTGATTCCCGCCGCGCTGTGCTACACGTTCGGCCGCATGGTGAATGACACGCGCCAGGGATGGGCGGTGTACGCGGCGATGTTGATCATCTTCCTGCCGCTTGCGTTCGGTGTTTTCAGCGCCGAGCAGTCCGGCAATCCGCGGTTCGATACGCTGGGTGTGGACCAGGTGAGCTCGGCCACGCACTCTGGCGGCAACATGGAAGGCAAGGAAGTGCGTTTTGGCATCGCGAATTCCGCGTTGTGGGCGGCTGCCACCACGGCGGCGTCCAACGGTTCCGTGAACTCGATGCACGACTCGTACACGCCGCTCGGCGGCTTGGTGCCGATGTGGCTCATGCAGCTGGGCGAAGTCGTGTTCGGCGGCGCCGGTAGCGGGCTCTACGGCATGCTGATGTTTGCAATCGTTGCTGTGTTCATCGCCGGCTTGATGGTGGGTCGTACGCCGGAATATCTGGGAAAGAAGATCGAAGCATACGAAGTGAAAATGGCTTCGCTCGTGCTGTTGCTCCCTTGCGTGGTGGTGCTGCTCGGCACCGCGATAGCGAGTGCGGTTCCCGCCGGCACGGGCAGCGTCGCGAATCCGGGTGCTCACGGCTTCTCGGAGATCCTGTATGCGTTCTCTTCGGCCGGTAACAACAACGGCAGTGCGTTCGGCGGGCTGTCCGCGAACACGCCGTTCTACAACCTCGCGCTGGCTGTGGCGATGTGGATCTCGCGCTTCTGGATAATGATTCCAGTGCTCGCGATCGCCGGCAGTCTCGCTGGCAAACGAAACGTAGCGATTACCGCGGGCACGTTGCCGACGCATACGCCACTGTTCATCGCGATGCTCATCGGCGTCGTCCTGATGGTTGGCGCATTGACATTCCTGCCTTCGCTCGCGCTCGGTCCCATCGTCGAGCACTTGCAGATGATTGGCAAAGGTTGATCCTCATGGTTACGCAAGCGATTCTCCGCTCGGCCATCGTCGAATCGTTCCGCAAGCTCAGTCCGCGAGTGCAGGTACGCAATCCGGTGATGTTCGTGGTGTTCGTCGGCAGCATTTTCACCACGATGATCGGCATCGGCGCGGCCATGGGCCAGATGGAAGGGGCGGGTCGCCCTGGATTTATCCTGACGATCGCGGCCTGGCTGTGGTTGACGGTGTTGTTCGCGAACTTCGCAGAGGCGCTGGCCGAAGGACGCGGCAAGGCGCAAGCCGCGACCTTGCGATCGATGCGCAAGAACACCTACGCCAGGAAACTCACCGCCAACAATCGCGCCGAGTACAAATCGGTCGAGGCGAGTACGCTGCGCCGGGGCGACCTGGTGCTGGTCGAGGCTGGCGACACCATCCCTGCGGATGGCGAGATCGTCGAAGGCGTCGCTTCGGTAAACGAGAGCGCGGTCACTGGCGAATCCGCGCCAGTGCTGCGTGAAGCAGGCGGCGACTTCTCTTCGGTGACCGGCGGCACGTCCGTGCTGTCCGATTGGATCGTCGTGCGCGTCACAGCGAGGGAAGGCGAAGGCTTCCTCGATCGCATGATCGCGATGGTCGAGGGCGCCAGGCGCGGCAAGACACCGAACGAGATCGCGCTATCGATTCTGCTCGCGATGCTCACGCTGGTGTTCCTGCTTACCACCGGCACGCTCGCGCCATTCTCGCAGTTCGCGGTGAATGCGGCCGGACAGGGCTCGGTTGTGACACTCACTGTACTGGTCGCGTTACTGGTCTGTTTGATTCCGACGACCATCGGCGCGCTGCTGTCGGCAATCGGTATCGCCGGCATGGATCGCATGGTGCGCGCGAATGTGATTGCCACGTCGGGCCGTGCGGTCGAGGCTGCTGGCGACGTTGACGTGCTGCTGTTGGATAAGACGGGCACGATCACGTTGGGCGATCGCCAGGCATCGGCGTTCGTGCCGGCGCCGGGTGTCACCGAGCAGGAGCTCGCGGACGTGGCGCAACTGGCGTCGCTCGCGGATGAAACGCCCGAAGGCCGCTCAATCGTCGTGCTCGCCAAGCAGAAGTTTCAGTTGCGCGCCCGTGATCTGGCGAATGTGTCGCACACGTTCCATAAATTCTCGGCGCAATCACGCATGAGCGGCGTCGATCTAGAAGGACGTGGCCTGCGTAAAGGTGCGGCTGACGCAATTCGCAGGTTTGTCGAAGAACAAGGCGGCGTGTGGCCGACCAAACTCAGCGAGTCGGTGGACACGATCGCGCGTCGCGGCGCCACGCCTATTGTGGTCGCCGATGGCAAGCGCGTGCTCGGTGTGATCGAGCTGCGCGATGTGGTGAAGGGCGGCATTCGCGAGCGCTTTGCCGAGCTGCGTCAGATGGGCATCAAGACCGTCATGGTGACGGGCGACAATCGACTCACTGCCGCTGCGATTGCCGCCGAAGCGGGCGTGGATGATTTCCTCGCCGAAGCCACGCCGGAGAAGAAGCTCGCGCTGATTCGTAGCAATCAAAATGAGGGCCGCCTGGTCGCGATGTGCGGCGACGGCACCAACGACGCTCCGGCGCTCGCGCAAGCCGACGTGGCCGTGGCCATGAACACGGGCACGCAGGCCGCGAAGGAAGCCGGCAACATGGTCGACCTCGATTCCAATCCGACCAAGCTGATCGAGATCGTCGACGTCGGCAAGCAAATGCTGGTGACGCGCGGTGCTTTGACGACGTTTTCCATCGCTAACGATGTCGCCAAGTACTTCGCGATCATTCCGGCGGCCTTCGCGGCGACCTATCCATCGCTGAGTGCGCTGAACGTCATCGGGCTGGCAAGTCCGCAGAGCGCCATCCTCTCGGCGGTGATCTTCAACGCCATCATCATTGTGTTCCTGGTGCCGCTGGCGTTGCGCGGAGTCAAAACCCGGGCAACATCTGCAGCTCAGCTGCTACGGCGGAATTTGTTGATCTACGGCGTCGGCGGCCTGGTCGTGCCCTTCATCGGCATCAAGGTCATCGACCTGTTACTCTTGGCCTTCGGCCTGGTGTGAGGCGCAAATCATGAGCGAGCTTCGGCCTGCATTGGTCTCGTTTCTGCTGCTGACGGTGGTGACCGGGCTGGTCTATCCACTGCTGGTCACGGGCATCTCTCAGGCCGCGTTCTCCGATGCGGCGAATGGCAGCCTGATTCGCGAAGGCGACAAGTTGCTCGGCTCGCGTCTCATCGGGCAGCCGTTCTCGGATCCGAAATATTTCTTTGGCCGACCCTCTGCGACCGCGCCGCAGCCGTACAACGGGGCGGCGTCGAGCGGCTCGAACCAAAGCCCGACCAATCCGGCGCTGGCGAGCGCGATCAGCGACCGAATCGCCAGGCTGCGCGCATTGGATCCCGGCAACCAGGCGCTTGTCCCGATCGATCTGGTGACCGCGTCGGGTAGCGGCCTCGATCCACACATCTCTCCGGCAGCTGCGGAGTATCAAGTGCCGCGCGTCGCTCGGATGCGCAACCGCCCGGAGAATGAGATTCGTGCGCTCGTGAAGGAAGCGACCGAGGGGCGAGCGTTCGGGATCCTGGGCGAGCCACGCGTGAATGTCTTGTTGTTGAACCTGGCGTTGGACGGCAAGAGGGCAAGCTGATCTACAGGTGTACGGTGGTAGAAACGCGGCCCGATCCGGATCAGTTGCTGGCTTCCGTGCAAGCAGCGGAAGCCAAGGCCCGTCGTGGCAAACTGAGGATCTTTTTCGGTGGCGCGGCGGGGGTGGGCAAGACCTATTCGATGCTCGAAGCGGCGCGTAATACGCGCGCTGCGGGCGCCGATCTGGTCGTCGGATATGTCGAGCCGCACGGACGCATCGAGACCGAGCGTTTGCTGGAAGGGCTCGAGCAGTTGCCCGCGCTGCCAATGCGCTATCGGGGAATCACTCGCCATGAGTTCGATCTGGATGGCGCGCTTCGTCGACGGCCGGCCATCATCCTGGTCGATGAGCTGGCGCATTCGAACCTGATCGAGGGCGAGCCGCCGCCGCGCCACGCCAAGCGCTGGCAGGACATCGAGGAACTGCTGGAAGCCGGCATCGATGTGTGGACCACGGTGAACGTCCAGCATCTGGAAAGTCTTAACGATCTGGTGGCGCAGATCACTGGCGTTCGGCAGCGCGAGACCATCCCAGATCGCGTGTTCGACGAAGCCGACGAAGTCGAGCTGATCGATCTGCCGCCGGACGATCTGCTGCAGCGTCTGCAGGCCGGCAAGATCTACGTCGAGGAGCACGCACGGCATGCGATCGATCGTTTCTTTCGCAAGTCGAACCTGATCGCGCTGCGCGAGCTGGCATTGCGTCGCATGGCCGATCGCGTCGACGCGTCGGCGCGGGCCGCCGGCGTAGTGGACCGAGCTTCGCGCGCCTGGATGGCGCGCGATCGAGTGCTCGTCGCCATCGGTCCCGATGAGCAGGCGGAGCAGGTGGTGCGCGCTGGCAAGAGGTTGGCCGATGCGCTCGACGCGCCATGGTCGGTCGTGTACGTGGAAACGCCCGAGCTGTTGAAGCTCTCCCAACAAGAGCGCAATCGGCGCATCGATCTGTTGCGGCTCGGCGAGTCGCTCGGCGCCGAGACTGTGACATTGGATGGGCCAACGGCGGCCAGCGCGTTGCTCGAATATGCGGCCACTCGAAACGCCACGAAGATCCTGGTCGGCGCCCCGAAGCGTCGCGGCTGGCGAGCCTGGCTGCGGCCATCGACTGCGACCGAGCTCGCCCGGCGCGCACGGGGCTTCGATGTCATGACCATCGGCACGCTGGAGCAGTCGACGCAAGCTCCTCGAGCAATGCGTGGCGACGACGTTGCGGTGGCTACGCCCATCCATTGGGATCGTTATGCCTGGGCCTTGGTCGTCAACGCAATCTGCACGCTGATTGCGTTCGCGATGTTCGAGAATTTCGAGCCGACCAACCTGGTGATGGTGTACTTGCTCGGCTCGACCATCGTCGGCATCCGATTCGGCCGCGGTCCCGCGGTGCTGTCGGCGGTCGTGAATGTGCTGGCATTCGACTTTTGTTTCATTCCGCCACGCTTTGCGTTTTCAGTGATGGATGCCCAGTATCTGGTGACGTTCGCCGTGATGCTGATCGTTACGCTGGTGATCTCGAATTTGATGGCCAGCGTGCGCCAGCAAACACGCGTTGCCGGCGCGCGCGAGCGACGCACCTTTCTGTTGTACGCAATGAGCCGCGAGTTGGCGGCGACGCGTGGCGCCGACGCCATGGCAAGGGTGGCGGTTCGCCACGTGGCGGAAGTGTTTCGATGCAAAGCAGTCGTGCTGTTGCCGGAGGCTGATGCCAAGCTGCGTCTGCCTGGAGAACGGCCCGAAGCGGGCTCGTTCGTCGGCGGCGATTTGTCGATTGCGCAATGGGTACTGGAGCACGGTCGGCGTGCAGGAATCGGGTCGGACACGTTGCCGGCGGCTCCAGCCTTATATCTTCCTTTGGGCAGCGAAGAGCAGCGCCTGGGCGTGCTCGCAGTGCTGCCAACCAATCCGCGACGGGTCTTGTTGCCGGAGCAGCGGCACCTGCTGGAAACATTCGCGGCTCAGATCGGCCTTGCGGTCGAGCGTGCAAGACTGGCGGAGGCGGCGGAGGTGTCGCGCGTCGAAGCGGAAACGGAGAGTTTGCGTAACACGTTGTTGGCCTCCATCTCGCATGATCTACGCACGCCGCTGTCGGTGATCGCCGGCGCCGCCAGTGTGCTTGCGGAGCGCTCCTCAAGCCTGGAGCCTGCAGAACGCGAACGCCTGGCTCGTTCGGTGGAGAACAAGGCACGCGATATGACGGAGCTGGTGTCGAACGTGCTCGACCTGATGCGCTTCGAATCCGGCCGCCTGACTCTGCATCGCGACTGGCAA
The DNA here is from genome assembly GCF_004138335.1 of Peristeroidobacter agariperforans. GTDB lineage: Bacteria > Pseudomonadota > Gammaproteobacteria > Steroidobacterales > Steroidobacteraceae > Steroidobacter > Steroidobacter agariperforans. The sequence goes on from NZ_RYFW01000001.1 coordinate 3,034,180, forward strand.
ACACTCGACGATCTGATTGGCATGGCGCTGAGCCGCATGCAAGGACGACTGGAGCCGCGCCAGATCGAGTTGCGCTTGCCGGAGAATCTGCCCCCGGTGCACGTCGACGCGACCCTCATCGTGCAGGTATTCGCCAATTTGTTGGATAACGTCGCGAAATACACGCCGCCGCAAACGCGCATGCTCATTTCGGCTACGGCAAACGATGAAGCGGTGGAGATCACCTTCGATGACGATGGGCCGGGCTTGCCGGAGCAGAATCGAGCGCGCTTGTTCGATAAGTTCCAGCGTGGCAGTGAAGAGGGCGCCACCATCGGCGCCGGCCTGGGCTTGTCGATCTGTCGCGCGATCCTGCGAGCACATGGTGGCGACATCCGCACAGCTGAGCGGCCGGGCGGCGGGGCGCGCTTTATACTCGCTGTGCCCGTGAAAGAGTCGATGCCGTGACCCAATCGCAATATCGTGTACTGATCGTGGAGGATGAGCCGGGCATTCGCGACATCCTGCGTACGCTGCTGCAAACGGCCAACTATCGAGTGGTGGAAGCCGATACGGCGGCCCGCGCCGAGATCGAGGCGCGCAGCCACAAGCCCGACCTGCTGATCGTCGACCTCGGTCTGCCAGACGCCGACGGTGAATTGTTGATACGAAATATTCGGAAGTGGTCGCCGGTGCCGATCCTGGTCTTGTCCGCGCGCACGATGGAAGAGCAGAAGATCGCTGCGCTCGATGCCGGCGCCGATGACTATGTCACAAAGCCCTTCAGCGCACCGGAACTGCTGGCGCGTGCGCGAGCGGCGCTACGTCGGAACGCTCGGGGCGCCGAACAAACATCGGTGTTGAAGCTCGGCAATCTCGCGATCGATCTCGGCCAGCGTCTGGCAATCACGCCGAATGGCGAAGTGCACTTCACGCCGATGGAGTTTCGCGTACTGCAGTGCCTGGCGCGCGAGGCGGGACGCATCGTCACGCAAAATCAGCTGGTCCGCGAAGTCTGGGGGCCGGACCGGGAGAGCGATACCCGCAGCCTGCGAGTGTTCATCAAGAACATCCGTCAGAAGATCGAGCCCGATCCGGCGCGCCCCGCGTATCTGGTCACCGAGGCCGGCATCGGTTATCGACTGGTGATGCCGTCGCGTTGATCGCTCGCACCCGTCTTGGACGGGTGGTGCGAATCTTGGTGCAAGTTCCCCACGCATTGCTGAATCCCGAGCAACACGCTGTGGCGCGTCGAGCTGTTTATCGCGCCACGTTGCGGGCGCACTCTTGGTCCACGTCGCAGCGATGCGATGGTGAATAAAAGTTTAGGAGATGATGATGTTGACCAAGAAGAGTCTGATTGCCTTAACAACTGTTGGTTCACTTGCCTTTGCCGCCGTGCCGGCGATGGCGCAGGTGACCGCGGGCAGCCAGGAAGTTCATGCGTATGTCGGTGAGACGTTCGGCGACGATCTGAGCGATCGGCGCATCAATGGGCGCACGCCCGAGCTCGATGACGATGTGACTTATGGCTTGCGCTACGGTTACAACTTCACCGATGCCTGGGGCCTTGAATTGTCGCTCGGCCAGACCAATAGCTCGGTGACCGGCCTGCCCGGGCGCGATACCGATCTCGATCTGACCACGTTCGATGTCGATGCAATCTATCACTTCAATCCGAGCAGCCGCTTCGTGCCGTATGTGCTCGCAGGCATCGGCTACGCCAGCGCGGACCTCGACCGACCGCTCACTGGAACGGTCAACGGTGTCGGCCCGGTGCGCATCGACGACGACAATGGCTTCACCCTGAATGCCGGCGTCGGCGCCAAGTATTTCATCACCGACAATGTCTCGCTGCGGCTGGACGCGCGCTATCGCTATCTCGATAAGATCATCGATCGCTTCGACGATTCGTTGAACACGTTCGAGACCACGTTCGGCGTCGGCTTCCAGTTCTGAGATTGATTCGAGTCTGGTGGGACGCGCACGACGACTTTGCCTCGAGCGTGCCATCCCGCCAGATACTCGATCGCCGCCGGCACTTCGCCGAGCGTAAAGTTCCGGTCGATCACGGATGTCATCTTTCCCTCGCCAGCGAGCCTGGCGAGGAAAGTGAGGTCGTCTTGATTGAGCTGCGCCACGAAGAACACGAAGTTCTCGTCGACCAGCCATGACAGTACGATGCCTTTGATGACTCCGAGAAACATGCCGATCCAGGGGCCTCGCTTCGGAGCGCCGACGATGACGACGGTGCCGTTGGGCGTGAGCACGTGGCGCAGGTCCAGCGGCGAATGATTGCCGACGTTGTCGATGATGACGTCGTAACGCTTGTTCAAGCTCGTGAAGTCCTCTTTCTTATAGTCGATCACATGGTCCGCGCCGAGCGAGCGCACGAGCTCGACATTGCGCGTGCTGCAAACACCCGTGACTTCTGCGCCGAATGATTTCGCGATCTGCACCGCGAATGTGCCGACGCCGCCCGAGGCGCCGTTGATCAGTACCCTTTGACCGGCTTGCACGTGCGCTTGATCGCGTAGTGCCTGCAGAGCGGTGACGGCGGCCACGGGAATGGCGGCTGCCTGTTCGAATGTGACATTGGCCGGCTTGGCTGCAATGGCGCGGTCTTCGGGAACGACGACGTACTCGGCGAAAGCACCGCCGCGTCCGCCGAACACTTCATCGCCCGGTTTGAACCGCGTCACTTGTTTGCCTACCGATTCGACCGTGCCCGCGAAATCGACACCGGTGCGCGGGTCGTTGGGCGTACCCAAGCCGCCGCCGAGACGCATGACGTACGGCCATCCCGCGACGCTATGCCAATCCAGCGGATTGACCGCGGCCGCTTGCACACGAACCAGCACCTCGTTGTCGGCCGGCGTCGGCTTTGGAATGTCCTCGAGCGTCAGCATTTCAGGCGCGCCATAGCAACGCTGCATGACCGCCTTCATCAGAGGTTGCGGGCCTCGAGCAGCGCTGGTCGGCGTCGGGCACTCCGCGTCATGGCTCAGCAGGATTGCGAGCGACGTGATGGCCAGTGCGAGCACGCCGGCCAGGCCAATGAAGATCCGCTTTTTCGTAGTCATGGGGTGTTCTCCCTGTCGGTTTCGGCCGGACTATGAAAGCGCGTTGCGGAGAAAACGAGTGGCATGCGACGGGTGACGATCCCGGGCTGGCGAGTGACGATCGGTATGGACGAGTGGCGGCGGGAGGGGGGCGCCGACGGGGAAAATTGCGGGCGAGCGCATCGCTCAGGATTTATAGTGGCCTCATGGTTTCCGCCCTTGAACACCCACGCGTCATGCAGGATCGGCCGCGAGGCGTGGCGCTCGCGTTCGGCTGGCGCCGGCTGTCGCTCACGCTGGGCTTGTCGATTTTGTTTGGTGCGGCGAACAGTCTGGTGTCCTCGGCGCCGCCGGTTCTCGTCACGATTGCCCATGCGGTGACCGTGGGGTTGACCGCTATGCTTGCTTTCGGACTGTTCGAACAGTGGCCGGCACAGTTGCGGCTGCCGCGTTGGGTGCTCCAGGTCATCGGTGTCATGATCGCGGTGCCCGTCGGCGCGCTACTGGCGCACTCGGTATCGATGGCGGTCGATATTCATTCGGCGCACGATGATCCTCAAATGAGGGGGCTCATGGTGCTGATGGTGGAAGGCCTGCTGATAGCGCCGTGGGTCGCGGTCGCCGCCATGCTTCAACAGCGAGACATCTTTGCTCGCGATCAGGCGCTCGCGTTCGAACTGGAGCGCAGCGAGTTCGAGCGCAAGGTGCTCGACACACGCATGCGACTATTGCAGGCACAGGTAAAGCCTCACTTCCTGTTCAACACCCTGGCCAATGTGCAGGCACTGGTAGATGCGGGTTCGCCTCGAGCATCGCAGGTGCTGGCGAATCTCATTACTTACCTTCGCGCCGCCGTGCCGCGCATGCATGCGGCAATGACGACGCTGGCTGAGGAGGTGGAACTGGTGCGCGCGTATCTGGAGCTCATGCAGATGCGCATGCCCGATCGACTGCAATTTGCTTTGCGCATCGATCCGGGCGCATCGAAGTTGCAATGTCCACCGATGACGCTGCTCACGCTCGTAGAGAACTCCCTACAGCATGGCATCGATCCGAGCGAAGAAGGCGGACGCATCGACGTCGATGTCTGGCTGCGCGACGACCGCTGCCTCGTACGCGTCATCGACACGGGGGTGGGGCTGAAAACGCCGGGCAGCGGACTCGGCACAGGGCTCTCCACGTTGCGTGAGCGAATGCAGCTCGCGTTCGGCGGCGATGCGCAATTGAACCTGACGGAGATCCAGCCGCGGGGCGTCAGCGCCGAATTGAGCTTCCCGGCCCGACCTGCATGAGCCTTCAACATCCGACCGCCCTCATCGCCGATGACGAGCCGCTGCTGCGGGAAGCGCTCGAGCGCATGCTCTTGCAACTCTGGCCCGAGCTGAAAATTGTGGCCCAGGCACGCAACGGGCGCGAGGCGATCGATCAGTTCGAAGCGCATCGACCGGATATTTGTTTTCTGGACGTGCAGATGCCGGGCAAGACCGGTGTGGAGGCGGCACAGCACATCGGCCGCCGCGCGCATCTGGTGTTTGTCACAGCATTCGATCAATACGCCGTGCAGGCGTTTGCGCAGGGCGTGCTTGACTATCTGGTGAAGCCAGTTGAATCAGCGCGTCTGTCTGAAACTGTCGAGCGCTTGAAGGAGCGGTTGCACGCCGCGCAACCGGCGATGAACACCGAAGCTTTGCTGCAGCAACTCGCGGCCAGCCTCGATCGAACAAAGCAACCGGCGACGCTGCGCTGGCTGCGTGCGTCCGTAGGCCAAACCGTTCGATTGATCGCCGTGGACGATATCGATTATCTGCGTTCGGAGGAGAAGTACGCGCAAGTCGCGTGGCGTGACGATGCGGGCCAGCCCCGCGAAGCGGTGATCCGCACGCCACTCAAGGAGCTGATTCCTCAGCTCGATTCAGCGCAGTTCGCGCAGGTGCATCGCTCTGTCGTCGTCAACCTGCGCGCCATCAGTCATGTCACCCGCGGCCCGAACGAAACCGCGGATATTCATTTGAAAGGGCGCGATGAGGTGCTGCCAGTCAGTCGCAGCTACCTGCACCTGTTTCGTCAGATGTAATTACCTTGATCCCGAGGGCACCGGCAGCGCCACTCCCGTGGCCACTGGCTCGCCGAACTGCGGCCATCCGTCGTTGCTCCAGTCGAAGCGCTGGATGCGGGGCGCGCGCTTCGGTGTGCATTTCATGTCCGGGCCGGGATTGGCGTGATAGATGATCCAGTTCTCTTTGCCGTCGGGCGAGACGAAGAAGCCGTTGTGTCCGGTCGCATAGACGCCGTTGGCGGCCTTGAGCGCGGGCTGAGGAGATTTTTTCCAGACCGATGCGTCGAGAGGATTGGAGCCCGGCGCCGCGTGCAGCAGACCGAGCGAATAGCCGTCGGACCAGCAAGCGCTCGCCGAATAGGTCAGGAACAAATCACCCTTGGGGCCGGGCAGAAATTCCGGGCCTTCGACGATCTTGCGCCCGCCCTGCTGTTCCCAGGATTGGTCGGGGCGCGCGATGATGGTCTCGCTGCCGGTCAGCGTCCACGGATTCTTCATCTCCGCGATCGCGAGGGACGTATCCGTTTCGGTGTACGGCGAATACACGAAGTAGCGCTTGCCGCCGTGAGAGAACACGGTGCCATCGATGCCGGCGCGAGCCGTGTTGATGCGGCCACGATCGATCCAGTCGGTGTTCATTGGATCCGCGCTGCCGTTCTCCAGCACGAACACGCCCCGATGCGTGTCATCGGTGAAGCCGCTCGCGGTCGCGGAGTAGTAGAGGAACCATTTGCCGTCAATGCGATGCAGTTCCGGCGCCCAGATGGAATGCGCGTTGGGACCCGTTTTCGGCGCGGTCCAGACGACGACCGGCTTCGCTTCCGCAAGCCTGGCGATATTGTCCGTGCGCCACAGGGCGATGCGATTGCCCAGCGTGTGCGTGTAGTAATAAACCCCATCGACCTGCGTGATCCAGGGATCGGGGCCAGACGGCAACAGCGGATTGGTATAAGTGGTGGCGCTCGGCGAGGCCGCCATAACCGGAGTTGCGCAGCCTGCGAGCACCGCCAGCGCGAGGACGCCCGCCGCTTTGTACCAACCCGATCCTGTCATCGCCGACCCCTTTTCAGCCGTTCATAAGACGTATTTATCTTATAATTACCGTCGGAATGTGCAAGGATAGATTCCGGGATTACGAGCGGGGGAGACGAGATGATTGGACGGAATGCGTCGGTTCGCACGCTACTGGCGTGCTGTTGCCTGGTACTCGCGAGTTGCGCCACGCCGCCGCCGCAGCGGCAGGCGCAGGTTCAGCGGCCCAAGAACATCCTTTTCATCCTGGTCGACGACCTGGGCTATGCCGATTTTTCCGTCACCGGCAACCGCAAAGCCCAGACCCCGAACATCGACAGCCTCGCGCAGCAAGGCTTGCTCATGCAGCAGTTCACAGTCGCGTCGCCGATCTGTTCGGCCTCGCGCGCCGGCTTGATGACTGGCAGGTTCTCCGCCGAGACCAGCATCGTCAGCTTCATCAGCAGCCGCAAGCACAACGAGCAAATGGGCCAGGCGAACTGGCTCGATCCGAAGCTGCCGACGCTGCCTCGCGCCCTCCATGATGCGGGCTATGCGACAGCTCACATCGGCAAGTGGCATCTGGGCGGTGGACGCGACATCGGCGAAGCGCCCCCGATCACCGAGTACGGCTTCGATGAAAGCTACACGCAGTTCGAGGGCCTCGGTCCGCGCGTGTTGATGAAAGAAGATACCGCCAAGCTCGCATCGCAGAGCGCCGCGCTCGGGCACGGCCCCATCGAGTGGGCGCCGAAGTCCACGCTCACGCAGCGCTATGTCTCCAAGGCGCTCGACTTCATCGAGCGCAGCGCCGAGCGTCCCTGGTTCGTGCAGCTCTGGCTCGATGACGTGCACGATCCGTGGCATCCCGACGACGTGCAGTTGCAGGCGGTGCCTGGCAAGGGCGACGACGCGGACGAGGAACGTTTCTTTGCCGTGCTCGTAGCGATGGACGCGCAGATCGGTCGGCTCATCGACGAGCTGCGTGCGAGCGGCAAGCTGGACGATACGCTCATCGTGCTGACGGGCGACAACGGTCCGAGCGGGGCCGGGCAGTACTACAAGGACGGCGCAACGCCGCCGGGCGATGCGATCCATTTCCGCGGCCGCAAAGGCAGCCTGTACGAAGGCGGCGTGCGGGAGCCGTTGATCGTTCATTGGCCGAAGGGCATCGCGCCCGGCAAGCAGGATTCGACGACCATCGCCAACGGCGTCGATTTGTTTCCAACGCTCGCACAACTCGGCGGCGCGAAGTTGCCGGCTGGGCTCGATGGCGTCAGTCTCGCAACTGCGTGGACCGGCTCGCCGATCGAGTCACGACCGGATCTCTACTACGCCTACGGTGGCTTCGGTGTGCCCGGCAAGTCGCCACGGCCACATCTCGACCGCGACGTGAGTCCCCCGTTTGCAATTCGCTCGGGAGACTGGAAGTTGCTGGCGCGTGGGGATGGAACGGGTGCCGAGCTCTATAACCTCGCGACCGATCCGTCGGAGTCGCGCAACGTCGCGAAAGATAACCCGGAGATCGCCCAGTCGCTCACCGAGAAGGTCGTGCGCTGGCGCAAGACATTGCCGCAATGAAGGCGCGGGCGCGGAGTGGAACGTTCCACTCCGCGCCGGCTTCGATTTTCTATTCCCGATACTTCAGCTCGCCGTGCCGTGCATCTTCCGGCATCGGCACGAAATCGAGACGTTCTCCCTGCTGTAACCGCCAGGTATCGAGCTTGCCGCGCAGCTCCACGAGCGTGTGTGCGTAGTTGGCATCCTGTGCAAGATTGGTGAGCTCGAAAGGATCGTTGGAGAGATCGTATAGCTCCTCCGGCGGATGCTGGCGAAAGCGCTGAACCATGCGTGCCGCGGCCGGATCGGTCTTGGCGAGCTCTACCCAGCTGTCCCAGTAGTCACGGCCGTCCTTGCCGTTAGCATTGCTGATGTGATTGCCGTAGGGGATTTCGGGAGCCAGGTTGACGATGTACTTGTAACGATCGGTGCGGATCGCTCGCATCGGCGCACGATTCATCTTGCCGTCGCCCGTGTGAGCCGCGAATGCAGCGTCGAGATGACGAGTGGCGCGGCCCTGCAGTACATCCACGAAACTGCGGCCATCGATGTTGGTCGGAGCCGAGCCGCCGGCCAGTTCGATCACTGTTGGCAGCACATCGACGAGCGACACGATGGCGTCGTTCGTCGCGTTCCGTGCCGTCTTGCCGGGCCACACAGCGATCAGCGGCACGCGCATGCCGGCTTCATACAGCGACCACTTGCCGAACGGGAACTGCGGTCCCTGGTCGGAAGTGAACATGAAGACTGTGTTCTTCGCATAACCGTAGCGATCGAGCGCAGCGCGCACCTGCCCGACTTCCTTGTCCGCCTGCGAAACATCGGTGTAATAGCGGGCCATCGCCTCGCGTGTCTTCGGTGTGTCGACCAGATACGGCGGCAGCGTGAAGCTCGCGGGATCGTAGCCCTGGTTCTCGAGCCAATACACGTGGGGCGAGTGGGCCGCGACGATCAGCGCCAGCGGCTGCTTCTTGTCGTGCGTCTTCAACAGGTTTTCGATCGCCGGCACGCCGAGATCGGTGTAGAGCACCTCCGGCTTGCCCGGCGGGCTGACGTTGGAATTCGGCAAGTATTCGAAAGGGTACTGCTCGCGCGGACCGATGTGAGTCTTGCCGGCGATCACCGTCCGGTAGCCGAGCTCGGACAGGTACTGCGGCCAGGTGCGAACGTTCGGCTCGATGATGCTGTGATTGGCATGTGCGCCGTTACGCATCGGGTACAGGCCGGTGAACAGCGCCGAGCGCGAGGGCGCGCAGGTCGGCGACGCCGCGAATGCTCGGTTGAACCGGGTGCCCTCGGTAGCGAGCTTGTCGATGTTGGGCGTGCGAACGTCGCGGTTCCCATAGGCGCCCATGTCGCTCCAGCCCAGGTCGTCGGCGATGAACAGCACCACGTTCGGGCGCTCGGCGGCGCCGGCAAAGCCGCAGAAAAACAGCGCGGCGATAGCAAGTGCTCGCCGCGCAAGCAAAGAAACATTTTCCATCATGGATGCATCTCACAAACAAAGAGCCCTCCTTGCGTGAGCGGAGGAGGGCTGAGTGACTATCCGAACGAGCGCTGCTACCTCAGAAGCGCACCCTCATGCCGAGGGTGTAGGTCGAATCGTCGTAGCGGTAGTCGCGGTTGAAGAACGACTCGCCCATGTAGCTGCGATACTTCGAGCCCAGGATGTTGGTGCCACCGAGATCGACGCGGACGCTCTCGGTGATGTCGTAGCCGACGCTCATATCGAGACGGCCTGCTGCGCGGACATAGCCGAGCCATACCGGGTTATACGTGCGATCGTTGACACGATCCGCTTCGATGGGACGGAGTCCGTTGCCACCCGTGATGTCCTCGTCGTAGTACTTCGAGCGATATGTGTACACCATGCGTGCCGACAGTCCGGAGCGCTCGTACAACAGGCCGGCGTTGAAGTTGTGCTCCGAAACACCCTGCAGCGGGAAGCCCTTGAGCGGGTCGTCGCCGGTCACTTCCGTGTCGGCCCACGTGTAGTTGCCGAATACGCCGAAGCCAGCCCAGGCGCCGGGCAGGAAGTCGAAGAACATCTGGCCACTGAGCTCGAGGCCCTGCAATTCCGCTGCCGACACGTTGCGCGGGCGGGAGATGTTGTAGGTGATGTTGTCGATCACCTCCGCGGTGACGGCGTTGATGACGCGGTCCTTGATGTCGCGGTAATACACGCCGCCCGCCACGAAGCCCGACTTGAAGTAGTACTCGAGCGTGGCGTCGAAGCTGTCGGAGATCTGCGGCTTCAGCTCGGGATTGCCCGCGTTGCCCGAATTGATGACGTTCGGGTTGGTCGCGACGATGTAGTCGATGCCGGGATTGAGACTGTCGAAGTTCGGGCGCCGCATGGTCTTCGCATAGTTGAAGCGGGCCTGCCAGTCCTCATTGATCACCCAGCGTGCGCTGAAGTTCGGCAATACTTCGGTATCGGTCGTGTCCGCTGACAGCGGCGTCACTCCGGTCGTTGACGGGCGAGCGCCGGTGATCGTGCGTTCGGTGCGCGTAGGGCGCGCGCCGAACACGCCATCGATGATCGAGTCGCCGACGTTGAACTCGTAGTTCGCCTGCACATACGCAGCGTAGGTTTTCTCGGTCGCTTCGAAATGACGCTCCGGCGAGTAGGCCGGGTCGCCGGGGCCGAAGCCGAAGATCTGCCGGAGGCGGTCGCGTCCCGCGTCGGTGCGCAGGTAGTCCGGGTTCGGCAACAACATCGATTGGCCGCCATTGATTCGAGGAATGCCGGGCATGGAGGCATAAAACTCATCGCCCAGTCCGGTCGAGCTGACCAGCGTGCCGAGATCTCCGCCGGGAGCGCCACGGTTGACCCGTGCCTGATCGTACTCGGCGCCGCGATCCGCGTAGCGCACGCCGGCCTGCAGCTTGGTGATGAAGGAATCGAGACGATAGCCGCCGTCGAGCTGTACCGCGAGCAGGTCGCCGTTGGACTTGTTGAAGTTCTGGTTGAGGCCATTGCGGAAGTACATGCCGTCGGCCGAGCCCAGCGGATTGCCGGGAGCATCGTACAGGCCGCCCTCGTTGAAGTTCGAATTCACGTTGGTCACGGGAATTCGTTTGCCGATGTCGACGATGAAGACCTCTTCCTCGAACTTCGCATCCTGGAACGATACCTCGCCTTTCAGGTCGAGGCGCTCGCCTTCCCAACGAGCGCCCAGTGCGCCGAGATAATTGTTGGTTTCCTGATCGCGCGACTGCGCGCTGGAGAATGCGGTGGCATTGGTGAACGTCGCATTGTTGACGTTGCACAGGGTCTGCACCGTAAAGTTGCCGGCCTGCAGCTGGACCGCATTGGGGTTGAGGCCGTCCGGCCCGACGCGCGCGAGGAAGCAGTCACTCGGATCGCCGAGGGCCTGCAGGCCCGTGGCGGGGCTATTGAAGAACTGCGTTTCCACGAACGCCGACTGATTCTCGGAGCGGTAGCCGGTGAAGACCGCGTCCGCGTAGAACTGCAGCTCGTCGGTCGCTTGCAGCTGGAACGCGGCGTTGGCTTGCGGACGCTCGAATGTGCCGTAGTGGTTCACGCCGCCGGCCACGTTCTGAACCATGAAGCCCGGCTGATTGAAGCGGAAGCCGGTGGAACGGCGAATCGGCGCGTAGGTGACGGGGCGGCTGTAGTCGGTTTCGCTCCATGACACGTTGAGCAACGCGCCGAGCTCGCCGATGCCTGTGTTCCAGCGATCCGTCAACAGCACGCTCAGCTGTGGATTCACTTCTTCGACGTTGGTCGAGTAGTTGGCGCGAGCGCCGAGCACCGCGGTGGGCTCATCGAAATTGAACGGCTTGTGAAGCCGCAGATCGGTGACGCCGGCGATGCCGCCTTCGATCAGATCCGCAGTGGTGGACTTGATCACATCGACACGCGCGAGCGCGTCGGCCGGCAGGTCCTGGAACTGGAAGTTGCGGCTGTTCGCCGAGAACAGCTCGCGGCCGTCGAGCGTCGTCTGGATGTCGCTCAAGCCGCGAATCAGCACGCCGACGATTTCGTTGTTGTTGCCGATCGACACTTGTACGCCAGGCACGCGCTGAAGCGCGGCGGCAGTGGTCGGATCGGGAAATTTACCGATGTCCTCGGCGACGATCGAATCGACGACCTGCACGGATTCGCGCTTGATTTCGGCGGCGGCTTCGAGGCTGCCGCGGATGCCGGTGACGACAACTTCTTCCAATTCGCCGGTCTGCGCGGGCGGAGTCGACTGCGCGTGTGCGAAGTGTGCGCCCAGCAAGCCGACGGCCGATGCCGTGTAAAAAAAGACATTCCGTTTCACAGTGCCCCCTGATATCGGTCTGGTGCAGCGTCGTGGCTGCGGGTTGAATATACTGATTAGTATGATAAAAGAGAATCCTTTGAGAAGATTTATCATACCAATGATACGTCGGCTACTTACCACGCTGATTTTGCTAGGAATTTACTCATCGCCGCCCGCCCTGGCGGACAGCAGTCCGGTGCTGCGCCGGAACTTCCCCGATCCGTTTCTGCTGGAAGCTGAGGGTCGCGTCTATGCGTATGCGACAAACTCCGACGGCGTCCGGGTCCAGGTGTCCTCATCCGACGATCTCGAGCATTGGTCGGCGCCGACGGAAGGGCTCGCGCGCCTGCCGGCATGGGTAAATCCGATCAAGCCCGATGTGTGGGCGCCCGAAATGCTGCGGGTGGACTCGCACTACGTTTTGTACTTCAGCGCACGTTCCAAATCGGTCACACGGCCAGATGGGATCGGACGTCTGTGCATCGGTACTGCCGTCAGTGCGCGGCCCGATCGTGATTTCGTTCCGCGCGATACGCCGTTGATCTGCGATGAATTCGCGGAAGGCGTGATCGACGTGAGTCCATTTCGCGATGGCAACCGTCTCTATCTCTATTACAAAAACGACGGCAACTGCTGTGACCGGCCGACATGGATCTTCGCGCGTGAGCTGGACTCGACCGGGCTCGCCACGGTCGGCGAAGCGAAACGGCTTGGCGTGAGCAACGATCAACCTTGGGAAGGCCACGTGATCGAGGCGCCAACCATGTTCGAGCGAGAGGGCGCGTACTACTTGTTTTATTCAGCAAATGCATACGACAAGCCGGACTATGCGGTCGGCTACGCGCGCTGCGACGGGCCGTTAGGACCTTGCAAGGATGCAAGCACGCAGCCTTTGTTGAAGACGCCCGCGCAGCCTGTCGGCTGGTTCGGTCCGGGTCATCAGTCGCTCCTCCAACTTCGCGGGCGCACGGTCATTGCTTATCACGCATGGAACGTGTTGCCGGACGGAAAACGGGACCGCTGCCGCGCGATGCATATCAGCGAAATCCAGTGGACCGCGGCGGGTGAGCCCTCCATCGAACTGGATGCCGAGCGCGCTGGGGAGTGGCGCTGTCCTACGCGCCGACCGTAGGCATCGTCGGCGTGAGGTGTGCGGAACTTGCCGTGAAGCGCGCAGTTGAATACGCATTCAACCGAGAGCAACTGTATGCGTAAGCTCCTTTGCATTTCCGCGGCATTCCTCGCGCTCGCTGCATGCAGCAAGGGCGGACAGCCGGCCGGCGATGATCCGACGAGAAATAATGAAAGCCCCGGGGAAGGCCGCCCCATGGACTCGAATCCCTCGGCGAGAGAACCGCTGCCCGAGACGACGCCCGATAAGGAACGTCCGTACGCAACGGACAGCGCGACGGAGCAGACGACGACCGCGCCGCCCGATCCCGAGCCGAAGTGACGAGTGTCTTCGTTACGTCAGAGTCAAACCGGAGACGCTGCGACAGTAGTCGAGCAACTGATCCTGAAGGGACGCATTCTTCGTTATGGGATTCAAGCGGCCGGGCTGCCTGTGATAGAAGTAGCCGCCGCTGACGCGCGCATCCTTATCATCGCTGACCGCAAGCCAGGCTTGAGTCAGATGGCCCTGATCCAGATCGTCGTTTGCGTCGGGGCCGCCCATGCGAGTCTGCACCCAACCCGGCGACACCGCGTTCGCAAGAACATCTGGCCAATGCCGCGCCACTGCGAACGTGAGCAGAACATCGTGAAGCTTCGTGTCTGAGTAAGCCTGGCTGCCATCCCAGCCGCGCTTGGACCACTGGATATCGTCGAGTTTGGCGCTGGCGCCGAGGTGCATGCCAGAGCTGAGATAAACCAAGCGCTGCGGCTTGGGCATGAGAGCGGTGAGCACATAAGGGGCGAGCACGTTCACTGCCCACAGCTGAGAAAGCCCGTCTACCGTCTCGACACGACGCGGCTCGCGATAGCCGATGCCAACGTTGTGGATCACCGCATCGAACGAGCCGAACTGGTTCGCTTGTTCAGCAACGCTGCGCATTGCCTGGAGCGTCGAAACATCGCCGACTACGACGCCGGCTGCGCGAGGCGCTTTGGCGAGTGTTTCTTTCGCGCGGCTTTGATTGCGTGCGTGGAGTACCACCGAGTGTCCTTGCTCGGCCAGCAACTGGCCGGTCATCAGGCCGAGGCCTTGAGACGAGCCGGTGATGAAGACTTTAGCCATACGGCGACATCGTAGCTCAATCAGCAAGAGCGGGGCGCAACAGCGCCCGGCGGCTGCGCACCGCTTCAAGATATTCACACACAAGTGAGTGAGTATTGACGACAGGCGCGGCCGGTAGCATGATCCTGGCCATGCGCTGGCACCAAGACCGGCGTTTCTTGCAGGGGGAGCTATGGCGTCTGGTCTGCTGGCGTCCGCCTCGGCGGTCGCGTTGTTCGTGATACCGACACTGGCTGCGGCACAGGCTTCGGGCGAGGGGGCGACTCAGCTCGAAGAAATCATTGTCACTGCCACCCGCCGCAGCGAACGTTTGCAGGATGTGCCGCTCAGCATCACCGCATTCTCACAAGACGATCTGACCGCCAAAGGCATCGTCGGTTACGAAGGACTGGCGAGTGAAACCCCGGGCGTCGTGCTCAACAAGCCCACTGCCAACTTCAACAATTTCACCGCGCGCGGTATCGCCACCAACGGCTACGGCGCGAATCTGCAGAACACCGTGGCCATCTATATCGATGAGTTGCCGATCTCGACGATCGGCAACACCACGGTGCTCGATCCGAATCTGTTCGATGTGGAGCGCATCGAGTTCCTGCGCGGTCCGCAGGGCACATTGTTCGGATCGGGCTCGTTGTCCGGCGCGCTGCGCATTCTCACCAAGAGTCCGGATCTGAGCTCGTTCGACGCCGCCGCCATGGTCGATACCGGCGTGACCGACGGCGGCTCGCTGCGGCAACGTTATAACGGCATGCTGAACGCGCCCCTGGTCGATGACAAGCTGGCGCTGCGTGTCGTCGGCTTCTATCGTGACGAAGAGGGTTATCTCGACAACATCGGCACCGGCATCGAGAACTCGAACACGCTGGTCGACTGGGGCGGTCGCGCCATCCTGTTGTGGAAGCCTACGGATGCACTGTCGGTTCGCGTGCTGGCTTCGTACGAAGACAGCAATCCGAAGGATTCGTCGCTCACCAACCCCGCGCTCGGCGAGCGTAAGCGCAACTCGGATCGTCCGGACCTGTTCGTCGGCGAGCTCACCACGTTCAATGCAACGATCGAATATCAGTTCGACGGCGCGTTGCTCACCAGCTCCTCGACGTATTCGACCTTCGATCAGAAGTTCTTCGTCGATCTCGCCGGCACGTTCAACGGCGCGATTGCCTTCGGCCTGGACGCGTACGGTTATCAGGACACCTTCGTCGAAGAGCTGCGGGTCGCCTCCGATCCTGGCGGCAAGTTCGACTGGGTGATCGGCGGCTTCTTCCTCGACCGGCGTCACGATGTCGATTATTTCTATCGCTCCTCGCCCGAGTACCTGGCGGCGCGTGGCATCACCGGGCTGCCCGATGAGTACTACCAGCGCCAATACAACCATGCGCTGTCGCACGAGATCGCCGGCTTCGGCGAGCTGACTTATCACATCAGCGATCGGGTCTGGTTGACCGGCGGCTTGCGCTATGGCGGCCTGGATTCGCAGGTATACGTCGAAGGCGGCTACAACAGCAACTATCTCGGCGCGGCGCTGACGCCCGGATTCTCCGGGCCGCTGGTGGTCGTGCCGATCGCTGCCACGACGGGTGTGAAAGCGAAAGAGACTCGGCCTTCGTACAAGGTCAGCGCATCGTTCCAGCCGGTGCCGGAAGTGACGACCTATGCAACGGTCTCGACCGGCTTTCGCGCGCCCGTGGTCAATGGCTTTGCCGGCCGCAGGAGCGTGGTCGATCCCAATGACCTGGTCATTCCGAACGGCGCCGAGACCGACAAGATCCAGAACTATGAGATCGGCGCGAAGAGCACCTGGTTCAACGGCCGCCTGACCTCCAATCTCGCCGCCTACCTGATCGATTGGAGCGACATCCAGGTGCAGGCCAACCGAGTGTCGGACTCGGTGCAGTTCGCCACCAACATCGGCGAAGCGCGCAGCAAGGGCTTTGAGTTCGAGATCACGGCGCTGCCGCTGCAAGGCCTGCAAATTGGCGTGAGCGGCTCGTTCAATCGAGCCCACGTGACGAAGCTGACGCCGCAAGAGGCTGCCGTTTCCGGCGCGGTGCCCGATGCCAGGTTGGCCGCGCCAAAATTTCAAGGTGCGGCGTATCTGAACTATGGGTTTGATGTCACCGCTGGCGCGCGTGGGTTCTTTGGGGCGGCCTTCCAACATGTCGACTCGTTCCCGAGCTCGTTCCCGCGGGTTCCTGGCGCGCCGAATCGAGTGCTGCCAACGTATGGATATACGGATAGTTATAACAACGTGAACCTGACACTCGGTGCGAGCCTGGGTCAGCTGACGTTGACGACGTACGTCGAGAACCTGTTCAACGACGACTCGGTCACCTACATCCATCCCGAAGCGTTCCTGGCAAGTCGTTTCGGCACCATGCGGCCGCGGACGATCGGCCTGCGCGTCAACTACGATCTGTAGGAGATAAGCATTGTCGACCGCCGCAGCCGCGCGGCCCGACGCACGAGCCTGGTTCGTGCTGGGCATGCTGTGTTTCGTTTATGTCCTGAACTTCCTGGATCGGCAGTTGCTGTCGATCCTGGCCAAGCCGATCCAGGATGACTTGCACGTGACCGATGGCCAGCTCGGGCGCATCAGCGGGCTGTACTTCGCACTGTTCTATTGCCTGATCTCGATTCCAGTCGGGTGGCTGGCGGATCGGACCAATCGCGTGCGGGTGCTGTCGTTCGCGTGCGCGCTGTGGAGTGCGGCGACCGTTGCTTGCGGATTCTCATCGACGTATCCGCAGCTCGTCGCCGCTCGCATGGCGGTCGGCGTGGGCGAGGCGGGCGGTGTGCCGCCGTCGTACGCAATCATTTCGGACTACTTCGCTCCGGGCACGCGAGGCACCGCACTGGGCCTGTTCAATCTCGGTCCGCCTTTAGGCCAAGCATTGGGTGTGGCCTTTGGCGCGTCGATCGCCGCCGCTTACAGCTGGCGAAGTGCGTTCGTGGCGCTCGGCGCGGTCGGCGTCGTCACCGCGGTGGCGGTTTATTTGTTTGTTCGAGAGCCGGAGCGTGGGCGTCTCGACTTCAAGCCCTCCGCCGTGCAGCCATCGATGCCGATAGAGAAGGCGGGATTCTACGAGACGGTCGCGATGTTCTTCTCACGGCCGGTGTTGGTGCTCGTGTCGCTCGCTTGTGGAGCGACGCAGTTTGTCACGTATGCCTCGCTGAACTTCACAACGCTGTTCCTGATGCGCGAGAAGGGCATGACGCTGAACGAAGTGGCGATCTACTACGCGCTGCTCATCGGCATCGGCATCAGCGCCGGGATGTATGCATCCGGCCGTCTGATCGATAAGTTCGCGCCGCGCGGCAAGGAAGCTTATGCGTTGGTGCCGGCCGTGGGACTGGCGCTGGCAATTCCGTTCTTCATCGGCTTCGTATGGGCGCCGACCTGGCCACTGGCGTTGCTGTTCCTCGTCGGGCCGACCTTCTTCAACTATTTCTATCTCTCGCCGGCCGTTGCGCTGGTGCAGGAGGAAGTGCGGCCGCAGGAGCGTGTGCTGGCAGGCGCGCTGTTGTTGCTCGTCATGAATCTCATTGGGCTCGGGTTGGGGCCGACCTATCTCGGCGCGGTCAGCGATCTGCTTCGCGATACCCATCCAAACAACTCGCTGCAAATAGCTTTCTACACGCTCGTGCCTTTCTACGTGCTTGCCGTGGCGATGTTCCTCGGTCTGGCGCGGAAGTTGAAGCGTGAAGCGGTCTCGACTGGAGACAACCCTTGAAGTCATTTCGTTTGCGTGCCATCGCGTGGAGCGTTGCGGCTTTGTTTGCTCTGCCTGCGGCTGCCGATCAGGATCCCGTCGTCCGTGCGCCCGCAGGCACGGTGAAAGGCGTAGCGGAAGGCGCAGTGAATGTGTTCAAAGGGATGCCGTACGCGCAGCCGCCTGTTGGCGTCGCGCGCTGGAAGCCACCCGTTGAGATGCCGGCGTGGGACGGTGTGCGCGATGCGACCAGGTTTGGAGCAGCGTGCATCCAACCCAAGGCGCGCTCTGGAAGCATCTACGCCTGGGATCTGGGCGAGGTCAGCGAAGACTGCCTGTTCCTCAACGTTTGGGCGAAGCAGGGTGTCAGCAAGGCGCCCGTGATGGTTTGGATTCACGGGGGCGCGCTGACGACCGGTTCGGGCGGCGAACCCATGTACGATGGCACGAAGTTCGCGGAACGCGGCGTGGTGGTGGTATCGATCAACTATCGCCTGGGTGTCTTGGGCTACCTCGCGCATCCTCTGCTGAGCGCCGAATCGAACGGCAACATCTCCGGAAACTACGGTCTGCTCGATCAGATCGAAGCGCTGCGCTGGGTGAAGCGCAATATCGCCGCGTTTGGCGGCGACCCGTCGAACGTGACGATTGCGGGTGAGTCGGCGGGTGGTCTGAGCGTGATGTACTTGATGGCCTCGCCGCCGGCGCGAGGGCTCTTTCACAAGGCCATTGCGCAGAGTGCCTACATGATTTCCACGCCCGAGCTGAAACAAGCGCGCTTTGGCGAACAGCCCGCAGAGGCTATCGGGGCGCGGATCGCGGCGCCGCTGGGCGCAAATGACTTGGCATCGCTGCGGGCGGTGGATCCGCAAAAGTTGATCAACGTCGCCGCACAGGCCGGCTATTTCCCGCTCGGCACCATCGATGGCCGCGTATTGCCGCGCCAACTGGTCGACGTGTTCGATCGTGGCGAGCAGGCGCCTGTGCCGATCATTGCGGGGTTCAACAGCGGCGAGATCCGCTCGCTGCGTTTCCTTGCGCCGCCGGCGCCGAGAAATGGCAAGGCATATCAATTACAGATTCGGGATCGATATGCCGATCTGGCCGATGAGTTCCTGCGTCTCTATCCGAGCGCCACGCTCGAAGAAAGTATTCTCGCAACGACTCGCGACGCCTTGTATGGGTGGACGGCGGAGCGGCTGGTGAGAAAGCAAACGGCGCTGGGACAGCCCGCATTCCTCTATCTTTTCGATCATGGCTATCCGGCTGCGGAACAGGCCGGCCTCCATGCATTCCATGCCGCTGAGCTGCCGTATGTGTTCGGCACCGCCTCACGCACGCCGCCGCTGTGGCCGAAGGTGCCGTCGACGCCAACCGAGACGAAACTCTCTGACGCGATGCTGGATTACTGGGCCAGCTTCATCCGCACCACTGAACCGAACGCCGAGAGTCATGCACCTTGGCCGGCGTACGGTTCGACTCGTGCGTACCTGACCTTTGCCGCCGAACCGCAATCAGCGACGCGTCTCATGCCGGGCATGTATGAATTGAACGAACAGGTCGTGTGCCGGCGACGAGCGAGCGGCGCCCAGGCGTGGAATTGGAACGTTGGAGTTCTGTCGCCGACACTGCCGCCGCCTGTGGAGGCGTGTCGATGATCGAAGGGTCCATGCAAGAGTTCCCGCTGACTCTGGATAAGTTTCTCGATCACGCGGCGAAGTGGCATCCGCGAGCGCAGGTGGTGACGGGACGCGAAGGCGGCCGAGCCGAGCGAGTGAGCTACGCGGACCTGCGCTCCCGAAGCTTGCGTGTTTCAGCGCTGCTGAAAGATTTCGGCATCGGTTTCGGCGATCGCGTCGCCACGCTCGCGTGGAACACACAGGCGCATGTCGAGGCTTGGTACGCCATCATGGGCATGGGCGCGGTCTGCCACACGCTCAATCCTCGACTTACCGCGGCCCAGCTTGCTTCCATGTTGTCGCAATCCGCTTGTCGAGTGATATTTGTGAGCGCGGATCTTGCGCCGCTCGCCCAGCAGATCGTCGAGCGTACGTCGACAGTTACAAACATCGTCGTGATCGACGGCCCGGTGGATGCGTGGCGAGGCGAGCGTTATGGGCCGACGGCGGTCTCGCTGGAAGAGGCGATAGCGACGGTTCGCGATCCGATCGCGTGGGGCGGCTTTGACGAACGGGCTGCTTCGGGCCTGTGCTTCACCTCCGGCACCACGGGTGCCCCGAAGGGCGTTACGTACACGCACCGCTCCAGCTTTCTGCACACGTTGCGTCTGCTTCAGGCAGACGTGCTGGGCATTACTGCTGCCGATAGCGTGCTCACCGTCGTGCCAATGTTTCATGCCAGTGCCTGGGGATTGCCGTTCGCCGTGCCGGCCGCGGGGGCGAAGCTGGTTTTGCCGGGCCGTCATGCGGATGGTGCGAGTCTGGCGCGCTTGATTGCGGCGGAGGGTGTAACGATTGCGGTTGGTGTGCCGACCGTCTGGCTGGGGCTGGTCGAACATCTCGAAGCGACGGGCGGCGAGCTGCCAACGCTGAAGCGCATCCTGGTCGGAGGCGCGCCTTTGCCGCCGGCCTTGATGGAACGTATCGAGCGGCGCCTCGGGGCTGCGTTGCAAACCAGCTGGGGCATGACCGAGCTGTCGCCGTCGGGCACGATGTCGGCGCCCAATGATCCGAAGCGATCGGCGGCTGTTTCCGGGCGTCCCGCGGTGGGCGTCGATCTGTTGCTGACGGACGCCGATGGGCGAGCGCTGCCGGAGCAACGGGGTGTGGAAGGGCACCTGCGAGTGCGCGGCGCCAGTGTGATCGAGCGCTATTTCGGCGATGAGCGGCCCGCGACCGATGCCGATGGCTGGTTCAACACGGGCGATCTGGCCCGCATCGACGGCGACGGTCAATTGATCATCACCGGTCGCGCCAAGGACCTGATCAAGTCGGGCGGCGAATGGATCAATCCCGCCGAGATCGAGGCCATCATCGGCCGCCTGCCCGAAGTGGCCCTGGCTGCGGTGATCGGCCGCACCGACCCGAAGTGGGGCGAGCGCCCCGTCCTGCTGGTGGAACTGCGCGACCATCGGGCAATCACCGATGAGGCGCTGCTCACGTCTTTGCGGGGCCAGGTGGCCCCGTGGTGGATTCCCGATGCCGTGCTCCGCCTGGCCCGTATGCCGCTGGCGTCGACCGGAAAGATCGACAAGATGCGCCTCAGATTAGAATACGGCGGTGGTTGAGGCGGAGCGTCGAACCGGAGTGCCTTCGGATCGTCCGCGCCGCGAGTGCCGCGAGACGATGGAGGCTTGGAACAGTGGCTGTAGATGTGGCTCCGAAGAAAGTGAAGGCCCGGCGCAAGGCGTCGAGCAAGGCGAAACCGTCCGGCGCGAAGTCCGCCAAGGCGCGCGGCAAGCGCCCGACCAAGGCCGAACAGCGCGCCGAGATGACGGAGCAGATTCTGGACGTTGCCGAGGATCTGTTCTCCAAACATGGCTTGCACGGCGTCACCTTGAAGGATGTGGCGAAGCAGATCGGCGTGCACCACACGCTCATGAACTATTACTTCCGGGACAAGAAGAAGTTGTTCGACGCGGTGTTCGGCCGCCGCGCCGTGGTGACGAGCACGCGACGAATGGACGCGCTCGACGCTTACGAGGCGTCGACCAACGGCAAGCCGACGGTGGAAGGGGCGCTGCACGCGTTCCTCGATACCGACCTGGATCTTTACATCCAGGGCGGCAAGCGCTGGAAGAACTACGGCCGGCTCGGCGCGCAGGTCGCGAACACGCCGGAGTGGGGCGCCGAGCTGATGGACAAGCACTTCGATCCGGTGGTGCTGAAGCTGATCGGTCTGCTGAAGCGCGCGCTGCCGCAGTGTCGCGATGAAGATATCTTTTGGGGATATCACTTCGTGACTGGCGCGTTGTTGCTGACGCTGGCGCGCACCGGGCGCATCGACAAGTTGTCCGGCGGGGTCTGCCAGTCGGAAGATTTCGAGGCCGTGAAGAAACGCATGGCCAGATTCATGGCCGGTGGATTTCTGGCCGTGTGCGGTAGTCAGTGAAGCTCTGAGGCCGGGAAAGCTGCGCGACCCAAGGAGCGCGGCTGCGGTCATCTCGCGAGAAGAGGGGAATGGCAATGAGATTGGAATCGCGCGTCGCAATCGTTACGGGAGCGGGCGGTGGCCTAGGCCGCGCGCATGCGCTGCTGCTGGCGCGGTATGGCGCCAAGGTCGTCGTGAACGACATGGATCAGGCGGCCGCAACGCGCGTCGCCGACGAAATCGTCGCTGCCGGCGGCGAAGCGATTCCAGTGGCTGCGTCGGTCACCGACGAGGCGGCGGTTGCCACCATGATCCGCGGCGTGATGTCGAATTGGGGGCGCGTCGACATTCTCATCAACAACGCCGGCGTCCTGCGCGACAAGACCTTCGCCAAAATGAGCCTCGCGGACTTCCGCCTGGTGCTCGATGTTCATTTGATGGGCTCGGTGATCTGCACCAAGGCCGTGTGGGAAATCATGCGCCAGCAACAGTACGGGCGTGTGGTGATGACCACGTCGTCGTCGGGCCTGTATGGAAATTTCGGCCAGTCCAATTACGGCGCGGCGAAGCTGGCGCTGGTTGGGCTGATGCAAACGCTGGGACTCGAAGGCGAGAAGCACAATGTCCGCGTCAACTGCCTGGCCCCGACCGCCGCAACTCAGATGACTCATGGCGTGCTCGCAGAGGAAGCCCTGCAGCGGCTCGATCCGAAGCTGGTCAGTCCCGGGCTGCTCGCGCTGGTCGGAGAGCAGGCGCCGAATCGCGCAATCCTGTGTGCTGGCGCTGGTCACTTTGCTCGCGCGAACATCACGCTGACCAAAGGTGTGCAGGTCGGCGGAGATGCCGATGCTGGCGAGCAGGTAATCGCGCAGTGGGAGCAGATCGGTGATCGCACCGACGAGCTCGTTCCGGCCTACGGCTTCAAGCAAGCCGAACGCGAACTGGCTGCCGCCGGCTATGTGGCGGGAGCGATGGCGGACCGATAGCGCCGCGTTCTGCCAAAGAAAAAGCCCCGCACGAACGTTGGCTCGTGCGGGGCCTGTACGATCAAATCATTTTGTTACTTCAGTCCCACCAGTTCCAACCTCTGCGGTCCCAGGACCAGTTGTGAGGCTTCGGGCCGCGCTGGGCAGGCTTGACTTCGACGTCCATGACGGCGCCGTCCCTCGCTGACTTCACCTGGATCAGAGTTCCGGTGTTGGGGTTTTTCACGCCCGCGGCCGGAGTGGCCGCACGCCAGTGCTGCACGCGGTCGTCGAACACCGATACGCCACGCTGCGACGGATACACGTAGTCCACGCCCAGACGGCGAAGTTTCAAGACTTCCGTTCTTTCGAACCCGAACGTCGCGTCGAAGCTTTGATAACGCGAGCTCCAGGCGACGCCGTCTTCGCGAGTGAGCGGCGTCGGATGCGCATCGATGGGCAGGATCAAGCCGAGGCCCGGATGGGCGCTGGTGTTATTGTCGCCGAGGCGCGTGTCCCAATAAGAAATGAGCAGGCCGTCTTGATACGGGAAGTGCGTGACCCAGTCCTGCAGCGCGGGCGAATTCAGATCGCCGAAAACATAGGGACCGGTGCGCAGGCTCTTATCGTAGCCGCGGTACTGGCGGTACTCGGCCACATAGGCATTGAAGAAGCTGCCCAGGTCGCCCTGCACGGCGCGAAAGCCGCCGGTCGGCGGGCTGTAGACCCACGGGACCGTGACTTCGGCGCCATCGGCCTGCTGCCCGGTGATCTGAATGTCGTCGATCATCAGGCCCAGGCCATTGGTGAAGGGATCCGTCCAGTAACGGAAGCCGACCTCTACGGTCCGGCCCGTGAAGTCAGATAGATCGGCGGTCAGCGACACCCATTCGAAACCGGTGCTGCCGGTGATGCCATTGCCTTCGTTCTGATCGTTGGGATTGGTCGTCGTGGACAGATTGGTGGGCACGAGATGAGTGGTGCCACCGTCGATGACTACGACGTAGGCATAGTCCCAGTCAGCTTCGATGTCGTATTGAACCTGTGCGCTCAGCGAGGCGGCGCCGTCCGGCAGCGTCACGGTGCGTAACATCGTGGTGTCGAGCAGGGCGCCGCTGCCGCTGTAGTAGAAGGCGTCGCCCGCATAGGGCCCGATGACGTTGTCCGGCAGGACAGTGATCAGTGCCTGAGCGTTTTTCGTGTTGTAAGTCGCCGGGCCGAGCGTGTGCTGCGACTTCTTGCCGGCGTGCGCCACCTCGTACTTCAGCCAGCCGAGCTGCAGTTTTTCCCAAGCGCCCATGTGCACGGGCTTGGTGCCGATGTCGACCTTGCCGTCGCTGCCATAGGAGCCCGACGCCATCAGCGACCAGAAGCCGGTCGAGTTGTCGCCGCCGTTGGTGTCGTACAGATCGGGCAAGTCGAGGTCGTGGCCGAACTCGTGCGCGAACACGCCGACGCCGCCGTTCTCGGGTTCGACCGTGTAATCGCCGACCCAGTAGTTGCTGTTGCCGATGCGGACGCCGCCAGCCTTGTTGTTCTCGGGGCCGAGCAGGCCGGCCATGTTGTAGTAAGCGAACCAGCGATGGCTCCAGATCGCCGCGCCGCCTTGCACGCCGCCGCCGACTTCTTCACCCATGCCGGCGTGTACCGCCTGGAAATGGTCGATGTAGCCGTCCGGCTCGTCGAAGTTGCCGTCGGCGTCGTAGTCGTTGCGATCCCAGACGTCGAACTTCGCCAGCTCGGCGTTGATCTGGTCGGCCGTCTTGCCCGCCGCCAGCTGCGCTTCGTACCAGCCGTTCAGCGAGTCACGCAGGAACAGCCAGACGCCGGCGCAGGGATACTGTCCAGGCAGGCCGGAGAAGGAGCAGTTGTAAGTGACATCGTCGTCGTAGCGGTTGGCGTTGAAGGGGACCGGGATCCAGTCCGTGACCTCGCCGTCGACCGTGTATCGGTTCGAGGAAAGCTCGATGTAGAAATTGCGCATCGAGATCGCGCCCGGCTGTTCCGAAAACAACAAGTCTTCGTAATGGGTGCGCGAGAAATCGGGCTTCCAGATGGTGCTGTTATCCACGGTGCGATCGGGCTGCGGAATCTGGTTGTGCACCGGGCCGGGCAGGCCGCCGAGCGCCGGATGAATCTGCGTGCCGAATTCGCCCAGCACGGTGAAGATCAGGTCCTCGCTCTCGCGCTCCAGCTCGATATACTTTCCTTGGTATTTTCCGCGGCCGATCCGGTGCACCCGGCGGGAGCTCTGGCCGAACGTCTGGCCCGAGAGCTGGCTCGAGGATTGGGCTTCGGCCCGAACCTTCTCTTCCAAGCCCAGCTTACGCATCTCGCGACGTTTTTCGCCGGCCGGATGCGGCACGTCGTCGCTGTTGGCTCGCCCCTTGACCGTGAAGCCGGCCAGCGCCGGCTCGCCGGGAGCGACCAGGACGGACTCCTGCGCCAGGGCGGCGGAGGAGGTAAGACCGAAACAAAGTGAATAGAAAGGGATCAGCCAGCGACGAGGCTGGCGCGACGCTTTACACATAGTTTCCCTGCCTCTCTTGTTGTTGGGCGTTCGGGCCCGTGCGATGCCCAACTGTGATCCGCTTCGCGTTTGGAAGTCAACGACAGCTAAGAAACATTTCGGCGAAATTTTCTGTATACAACGACGCCGCCGGCGAGGGCTTTTGTATATTTAAAATCCGATAAGTGTTAATCGAAGCGTGCGCACCTGAATAGTGCGGATGCTCCCCCTTGTTATATTTTTTACGGTGCGTCTACGGGTTGCAGGCCCAGGCACGCGTACTGCAGGATGCGCCGCTATGAAACTGCTGACCCTGCTCGTTGTATCGATCGCCGCGATTGTTTGCCGGGATGCGGCTGCTGCCGAATCGGTCGACACCACAGTCCTGCTCCGACCCGCGCGTGTATTTGATGGAACGACGCTGCACGAAGGCTGGCGCGTGCTAGTCAAGGGCGATCGAATCGTCGCCGCCGGCGCCGATGTGACTGCGCCATCGGGTGCGCGCGAGATCGATCTTGCGAACCAGACGTTGCTGCCGGGCTTGATCGAAGGTCACAGTCATCTGTTCCTGCACCCGTACAACGAGCGGAGTTGGGACGATCAGGTGCTGCACGAGTCACTGGCTTTACGAACGGCGCGTGCGGTGACATTTGCGCGCGCGACGCTGGTCGCGGGTTTCACGACCGTTCGGGATCTGGGCACGGAAGGTGCGGGCTTTGCAGACGTCGGTTTGAAGCAGGCCATCGACGAAGGAATCGTTCCGGGGCCGCGCATGCTGGTTGCGACTCGGGCCATCGTGGCAACCGGCGCGTATGGGCCGAAAGGTTTCGAACCTGGCGTCGAGATTCCGCAAGGGGCCGAGGAGGCGAGCGGTGAGGAAGTCGTGCGTGCGGTCCGCCGCCAGATCGCAGCCGGCGCCGATGTGATCAAGCTCTATGCCGACTATCGCTGGCGACCAGGCGAAGAAGGTCGTGCCACGTTGTCCGCGTCAGAGCTGAAAGCTGCGACCGAAGCAGCTCACGATGCGGGTCGAACCGTGGCCATTCACGCAAGTACACCCGAAGGCATGCGGCGGGCGATTGCTGCTGGCGTCGAAACGATCGAGCACGGCTACGGTGGCACCAAGGAAGTGTTCGCGGCGATGAAGGAGCGTGGCGTCGCCTTGTGTCCGACCTTAGCAGCATCGGATGCGGTTGCTCGCTATCAAGGCTGGGACGGGCGCGAGCCGGCGCCGAAAGCAGTCGAGCTGTCGCGCTCGGCTTTCAGCGCCGCACGCGCTGCCAAAGTCACGATTTGTGCCGGCGGCGACGTCGGTGTCTTCGCGCATGGCGACAACGTTCGCGAGCTCGAGCTGATGCAAGCCGCCGGCATGCCTGCGCGGGAGGTTTTGATCGCCGCGACTTCGTTGAACGCAAAGATTTTTCGCATCCACGACAAAGTGGGCACGGTTCAACCGGGTTTGCTTGCCGATCTGATTGCCGTCGAAGGCAACCCGACGCAGGACGTCCGCGTGCTACGGCAGGTTCGGTTCGTCATGAAGGGCGGCGCAATCATTGCTAATTGAGACGGCCGGCATCGGAGGACTCGATAGACTGGTCCGCATCAGGCGACCCACTCGGAGAACAAGACGTGAAGCTCAAGTCGACGCTCGTGTTTACGGTCATGCTCGGTGCGTTGGCAACGACCATCGTTCGGGCCGATCAGCCGGCGCCGCCGCCCGATGCGGAGCAGGTCAAGTTTCAGTGGGGCGTGAAGATTCCATTGCGCGATGGCGTGAAGTTGAGTGCAACCGTGTACACGCCGCGGCAGCAGAAGGAACCCGCTCCTTGCGTCTTCACGCTGACGCCATACATCTCACAGAGCTATCACGATCGCGGCATGTACTTCGCTGCACGCGGTTATCCCTTTCTGACGGTCGACGTGCGCGGTCGAGGTAATTCCGAAGGCGAGTTCCGGCCACTGATCCAGGAAGCGCGCGACGGTCACGACGTAGTCGAATGGCTTGCGCAACAGCCGTATTGCAATGGCAAGGTGACGATGTGGGGCGGCTCGTACGCGGGCTACGATCAGTGGGTAACTGCCAAGGAATTTCCGCCGCATCTCGCGACCATCGTGCCGGTCGCGTCGCCGTATGCGGGCACTGACTTTCCGATGCGAGCGAATATCGCCGCACCGTATCTGATGCAGTGGCTCACGTTCACCACCGGCAACGCCTCGCAGGCGACTATCTTCGCTGACACGGCGTTCTGGGGGGCGGTGAATCGCCAGTGGTTCACGTCGGGCAAGCCGTTCAAAGAACTGGATACGATGCTCGGCAATCCGTCCGCGACATTCCAGGAATGGCTTGCGCATCCGCAGCTCGATGATTACTGGGATTCATACAACCCGACGGCCGAGCAGTATTCGAAACTGTCGCTGCCGATCCTGACGATCACCGGCAGCTATGACGGCGATCAACCGGGCGCGATCGAGCACTATCGCCAGCACATGAAACACGGCAACGCCGACGCCAAGGCGCGCCACTATCTGGTGATCGGCCCCTGGGATCATGCGGGCACTCGCACGCCGCAAGCGCAATTCGGCGGTCTCACGTTCGGCAAGGAGAGTCTGGTCGATCTGCCGAAACTGCATCTCGATTGGTACGCGTGGACCATGCAAGGCGGACAGAAGCCGGAGTTCCTGCAGAAGCGCGTGGCTTACTACGTCATGGATGCGGACACGTGGCGTTATGCCGATACGCTCGAGGGTGTCACGGCGGAGTCGCGCTCTTATTTCCTGGATTCGAACGGCAGCGCCAACGATGTGCTCGCATCGGGCTCTCTCGCCGCCTCGCAGGGGAAGGGCAAGCCGGATCAGTATGTTTACGATCCACGGGACCTGAGCATTGCGGAAGTCGAGCGCAGCGTGGATCCCTCGTCGCTCACGGATCAGCGCTCGATCTACGCACAGCAGGGCAAGGTGCTCGTTTATCACACCGCGCCGTTCGAGCGTGACACGGAGGTCAGCGGCTTCTTCAAACTGTCGGCCTGGCTGGCCATCGATCAGCCGGATACGGATTTCGCGGTCTCTGTTTACGAGATCCGCCCGGATGCCAGCTCCATCCTGTTGACCAACGATCAGCAGCGCGCCCGCTATCGCGAGAGCGAGCGGGAGGCCAGGCTCGTGACGACGCGTGAGCCGCTCAAGTATGACTTCGACGGCTTTACGTTCACGTCCCGCATGGTCCGCAAAGGCAGCCGGTTGCGCCTGGTGATCGGGCCGGTCAATTCCACTTTCAGCCAGAAGAATTACAACAGCGGCGGCGATGTGTCGTCCGAGACGATGCGCGACGCCCGCGCCGTCACGGTGAAGCTGTACCACGATCGCGCTCACCCGAGCACGTTGTTCGTGCCGATCGGTCAGCCCTGACCGCCGACGCGGCGCCCCGCTGTAGTGCCGGGCGCCGTTCCTTGCGGCCTGCTGCCATCTGTCATGTAGGGCGGATCTCGCACCATGACAGGTTCAAATGATTTTCTTCGCCGGTCAGGCAAGCCACAATCATTGCCGCGATGTCACGACGGAGATCCCCATGGCAACTTTGACTGCAGCCCGCTCGGGCACGTTTCATATCGGCGGTGAGCTCGAAGTCAATCGCCTGGGCTATGGCGCGATGCGCATCACTGGCGAAGGCATCTGGGGTGCACCGTCGGACAAGGCCGAAGCTGTGCGCGTGTTGAAACGCTTGCCCGAGCTCGGCGTGAACTTTATCGATACCGCGGATTCCTACGGTCCCGACGTCTCGGAGCAATTACTGCGCGAGGCGTTGCATCCGTATAAGGGGCTGGTCGTCGCAACCAAGGGCGGCTTGACCCGGCCCGGTCCGGATCAGTGGGTTCCGAACGGTCGGCCGGATTATTTGCTCAAGCAGGCGCGTGGCAGCCTGAAGAAGCTCGGGGTTGAGCGCATCGATCTGTGGCAACTGCATCGGATCGATCCGAACGTGCCGCGCGAAGAACAGTTCGGCGCGGTCAAACAGCTGCTCGACGAGGGCGTCATTCGGTTCGCGGGGCTGAGCGAAGTGACGGTGGAGGAGATCAAGGCGGCCTCGAAAGTGTTTCCGGTTGCGACGGTGCAGAACCTGTACAACCTGGCGAACCGGAGCGCCGAACCCGTTCTCGATTACTGTGAGCAGCAGGGCATCGGCTTCATTCCCTGGTATCCGCTCGCCGCCGGCGAACTGGCGCGCTCCGGCTCCGTGCTCGAGAAGATCGCGAAGGAGCATCGAGTCGTCCCGAGTCAGATCGCCCTCGCCTGGATCCTGAAACGCAGCCCGGTGATGTTGCCCATCCCCGGCACCTCCAAGGTGAAGCATCTCGAGGAAAACGTCGCGGCGGTCGAGATTGAGCTTTCGGATAGCGAGTTCGCCTCGCTGAATAAACTCAGGGCGTAGCTTCGCTGCGCATCCGAGCGATGGCGACTTCGCCGAGCGGCTCGTTGCTGCGGATCCGGAAGCTGTCGGCCCATTCGCGGGCGAAGTCGCGTTGGTAGGCGATGTTCACGCACGCCGTGACCGTCATGGTGATGAGTGCGCCTAGCGAAGCGAGCGCCATGTCTTTCTGCGCATCCCAAACGTCGCCTTGCGAACCCAGGAAGGCGGCGCCCAGGTCGCCGCCGAAGCCGACCGCCGCGCCCCATTCGATCAGCTCGTAGAGCATGGAGGTGGACATGGTCAGGTCGAGCGGCAGGAAGTAGCCCCAGAAGCCGCGCACCGAGGCAATGCGGAGGAACACTTCGCGGATCGGGTAGGCGAGCAGCAGTCCGTAGCTGAAGTGAACCACTCGGTCGAAGTTGTTGCGCTCCCAGCCGAACAACTGGTCGATGGAGAACCCGAATAAGCTTTGCACTGCCTGGTCGTATGGGACTTCGGAGTAAGTGTAGTGCGCACCGATCGTGTGCAGACAGAAGAACACGAACAGCGTCGTGTACGAGACGCGGGACAGCGGGAACACGCGCGACGTGGCCACGAGGCCAGCGACGCCCAGGAGCAACAGCACGTTTTCGAGCAGCCAATCCGAGCGGTGCAGCGGCGCGATCGCGAGCGCAATCCATAGCACGCCGAACAGCACAAGCAGCGTCGACAAATAAGCTTTGCGCGTCACACGGAGTCTCCGGAGCGAATTGCAGCGGAATGTACCTTGACGCTGATAGCGCAGCCAGCACGAAGTGCGCAGGCGGCAGGCGGGTGTTGCGCTCGAAGATTGTGAGCACGATCACTTCCCTAAATCCTCCGGGCACATTATGTTTTGCTTCATCCAGCCGATGCAGAAACAACGGGGACAAACCCCGGACGCATCGATTGTGCGTTGAGACCTGGATCACTTTTTTCGGGAAGAGCGATGAGTTTTCGTTTGGCTGCCGCCGTTGTGCTGGCGGGTTTTGTGGGCGTCCACTCGGCGAGTGCCAGCACCGGCTATCTGGCTCGCCCCGACGTGCGTGAATTCATCGAGGCGATGGAGACCGAGCACGGCCTGGATGCGGCCGAGCTCGAGCGTATCCTCGGCGACGCGCGGCATCAGCCCGTCGTGACCCGCTTGATTGGCCCGGAGCGGCCAAAGTCGGCAACGCCGCCGGTGCGCTCTTACCCCAAGTACCGCGCGAAGTTTCTAACCAAGGCGCGCATTGCCGCCGGCACCCGCTTCTGGGACGTGCACGAGGCGGACTTGCGCCGCGCCCAGGCTGAATACGGCGTATCACCCGAGGTGATTCTCGGCATTCTCGGCGTTGAAACCGCCTTCGGGCAGAACACGGGCTCGTTCCGGGTCGTGGATTCGCTGACGACCATTGCGTTCGACGGGCCGCGTCGACAGGAATACTTCCGCGACGAGCTCAAGGAACTGCTGCTGATGGCGCGCGACCTGAGCATCGATCCGCTGAAAATCAAAGGTTCGTATGCGGGCGCCATGGGCCTGCCGCAGTTCATGCCTTCGAGCGTCCGCAAGTACGCGGTGGATTTCGACGGTGACGGCGTCATCGATCTCGCCGGCAGCACGTCCGACGCGATCGGCAGCATCGCCAGCTACCTCAAGTCGTTCGGCTGGGCCGATGGCGAGCCGGCGCTGGTGCCGGTGCAGTTGCCCAACGGGAGTGCGGCCGATCTGGTGACCGGCCTGGAGCGCAGTCACGAGGTTGAGGCGTTGAAGGAAAAAGGCGTCAGATTTTCCGTGAAGCGCCTGCCCGAAGGCGCGTGCTCCGTCGTCGAGTTGCCCACGCCCGGCAAGCCCTCGAAATTCGTGGCCGGCTTCGGCAACTTCGAAGCCATCACTCGCTACAACCGTTCGACGTTCTACGCGACGGCCGTACTGGACCTCGCGAACGCAATTCGCGAAGCCCGCACGCAGGTTACTGCTAGCAACTGAGCTAGTGAGGGGACGCAGCCTTGCCGAAGTGCACGCCGCCGTCGTTGACGACGATGTCGGCCTGAGCACGCAGCAAGGCGATCATCTCTGCTCCGGCCAGGAACACCGGCCCGTAGCCGTGCGCCGCCAGCACGTGCACGGGCCGATACATATAGAACATGGGATCCCAGCCCATGCCCGTGCCGACGCAAGTGCCTTCCACCTGACCCTTCGCGTTCACCTTGGTCGTGACCGCATTCCAGCCCAGTGACACGGCCGGCCCGAACGCTCGCGCATCGAGCCAGCCGCGATTGATTCCTCTCGCCAGCGCATAGACGAACATCGCGCTCGCCGACGTCTCTTCGTACGACTCACGGCGATCCAGCAGCTGGTGCCACAAGCCGGCGTGACCCTGAGCTGCCGCGAGCCCGGCGGCATGCGTTCGGTAGATGTCCAGAATCCTGGCGCGAGCGGGATGATTTTCGGGCAACACCTCCAGCAGCTCGACCATGGCCATCGTCGCCCAGCCGTTGGCGCGCGCCCATGGAAACACCGGATGAGGCTGCATGCCTTGCACCCAGCCGTGCATGAAGAGGCCGCGCTCCTGCACGAACATTCGTTCGGAGAATTGCAGGATCTGTTTGACGGCATCGTCGAAGTAACGACTGTCGCCGGTCAGCTTGCCTGCCTGCGCCAGGCACGGCACGCTCATATAGAGATCGTCCAGCCACAGCGATTCGGGCATCGGCCGATTGCGCGCCAGCGTCCCGTCCCCGAGCCTGAACTGTGTGCCAGAAACGAACTGCACGTAGTTGTCGATCCACGGTCTCAGGTCATTACCCAGCCCGGCCCGATGCGCTTTGATCATCGCTGCGCACATCGAGCCGGAATCATCCAGCGAGCGCGGCTTGACGATCGATCGCAGGCTCATGCCGTGCGCCACGGTAGGAACCGATCCATCGGCGGCCAGATGTTTCTTCGTATGCGCGGCGAGCGTTGCGATTCCGGCCAGCCTCTCGTGCGTGTACTTTCGATATCGCGCGTCGTTGGTGACGTCGGCGGCGAGCAGCATGCCCGAGTAAGTCACACCCCATTCATAGGTGAGGATCAGCAGGTCCGTGCGGTCCAGGGCTGCGAGATCCGGTAGCTTTTTCAGGTTGGTCACCTCCGTGCCGGTTGCGCCATCCACCACACGAAGTGGGGCCGCTTGTTCGAGATAAGCGTGCACTCGCTGCAGAGTCGCTTCGATGCTCTGAGTAGTGGCGGGTTGATATGGCGTGGGGTAGTTCGGCGTCAGCCGACCCGAGTACACGCCCGGATCGACGCGGGGCGATGTGTGAATCTGCGTGGCTTGAGACTGAGCCAGCGCTGCGCTCGCTGCAGTAAGCATCGTCAGTGCGCACAGCGAGCGAATCGCGATCGTCTGGAGCGAACGTTCCATGAAGCCCTCATGCATTGCGGACGGTGGCGCCAGCGGTCGCTGAACCTGTTTGCGTGCGAGCGATGGGCGGCGGTGAATTATTGGTGGTCGGAATGGGTTTGCACAGAGGGAGAAGAATGCTCGTTTTGACTTGATCGATTCCACTATGACATCGATCGAGCGCCTTTCGCGTTGCTATCCTGATCGTGAAAGGGGAAAGTCACGTGAAGCGTATAACAATATTTCTTGTCTCGTTCTTCTGCAGTGTCTGTGCCGCACAGGAGCGCGGCGATTCGGCGCTGCTCTGGCAGAGGTTTCAGCAGCCGCCTGCCGATGCGAGGCCGATGATGCGCTGGTGGTGGTTCGGGCCGGCGGTTGTGCACGAGGAGTTGGACCGTGAGATTGCCGCCATGAAAGCCGGCGGCTTCGGCGGCTTCGAGGTGCAGCCGGTGTATGCGCTGTCCACCGACGATCCATCGAACGGCATCGTCAACACGCCGTATCTGTCCGATCCATTTCTGGCCGCTCTGCGCCACACGAGCGAGACAGCGCGTGCCGCGGGCATGCGGATGGATGTGACGCTGGGGAGCGGCTGGCCGTTCGGCGGCCCTCACGTGCCGATCACTGAAGCCGCGGCCGAAATCAGAAGAATGGAGCTGCCTGTTCCCGCCGGCGCTGCCACCATCGGTCTGCCTTTCATGGAGGCCGGGGAACGTGCTGTGGCTTTGTTTCTCGATGCAACGCGCTTGCCTTTGACCAAAGAGTCCACTGTCGAGGTGCGTCCGGCCTCGCAGGAACGTAAGGCATATTTGTTTGTTGCCGGGCGCACCGGGCAGCAGGTCAAGCGGGCGGCGGTGGGTGCGGAAGGCTTTGTCATCGACCACATCAGTCGCGCGGCCGTTGCCAATCATCTGACGGCGGTTGGAGATCGCTTGCTCGGTGCCTTCGATGCCGCCACGAAGCCGTACGCGATGTTCTCCGACAGTCTGGAATCCTACGGCGCGAGCTGGACCGACGATCTGCCGCAGGAGTTCGAGCGACGCCGCGGCTACGACTTACTCGATCATCTGCCGGCGCTGTTCACAGAAGGTTCGGACGGGGCTCCGGTTCGCTTCGACTGGGCGCGCACGCTGTCCGAACTCGTCGATGAGAGATACCTGAAGCCGATCAACGCTTGGGCCAATCAGCGCGGCACTCGCTTTCGTGCGCAGGTCTACGGACTTCCGCCGCCGACGCTGTCGAGTAACGCACTCGTCGATTTGCCGGAGGGCGAGGGCGCCGATTGGCGGCGCTTCAACTCGACCCGCTGGGCCACGTCGGCTGCTCATCTATATGAGAGGGGTGTGGTCTCGTCCGAGACCTGGACGTGGCTGCACTCGCCGTCGTGGGCTGCAACGCCGCTCGATATGAAGGTCGAAGTCGATCGTCACTTCCTGCAGGGCGTGAATCAGATCATCGGGCACGGCTGGCCCTATTCGCCGCCGCAAGTGGCCGAGCCAGGTTGGGCGTTCTACGCGGCGGCTGCCTTCAACGATCGCAATCCCTGGTATCCAGTGATGCCGGCGGTGACGCGCTATGTACACCGAGTCAGCGCGATGTTGCGCGAAGGCAAGCCGGACTCCGCGGTGGCCATCTATCTGCCCACCGAAGATGCATTTGCCGACATGCGGCCGGCACGAGCCTCGGTGAATGAAGAGATGCGTCAACGGTTCCAACCCAACCTCATCGGGCAGGTCCTCGATGCGGGACACACGTTCGACTTCATCGATGCGAGCGCCATCGCGGCCGGCAAGTTGACGCATCGCCTGCTGATTCTGCCGGGTCTCACCCGCATCGATCCCGCCGCCTTCGAGCGCATCGCTGCCTGGGTCCACAGTGGAGGGCAGGTTATCGTCGCCGGCGGGCTCCCGAGCAGCGCTGGAGGATTGATGGACGGCGCTGCGGGCGCGCAGAGAGTGCAGCAGATTTCACGACAATTGCTCGAAGCGGAATCGAAGCAGCGCATTCGCGTCGTCGCGCCCGAATCGCTCGGGGCAACATTGCGTTCTGTGTTGGAGCCGACGGTGGCGCTCACTGCGTCGGATCCCGCGTTCGGCTTCATCCGTCGCCGCCTCGACAATGGGTATCTCTATTTCATCGCCAACACCGGCCAGCGGCCGATCTCAACGCAAGCTCGCTTCGCAGGCGACAACGGTCGCGGCGAGTGGTGGGATGCCGTGACTGGTGAGCGCAGATCGGCCGGCAGCGGAAACATTGCGATTCACCTCGCACCTTACGAATCGAAGCTACTGGTGTTCGTGGAGGGGCTCGATCAGGTCGAGCGAGCGGCCGAGCATCGACTCAGCCCGGTTCTGGATCTATCCAAAGGATGGCGTGTGCAAGCCAAAGGGGCAGCGGCGACGCCGCCGCAGCCCGGTGTGTCGTGGGCCGATGATCCGAAGCTGAAGCACTACTCGGGCAGCGTCACTTATCAGCGCAGTTTCGCGCTGAAGCAGTCAGATCTCGGAAGCGAAACTCGACTCCTGTTGGATTTCGGCACGGACACGCCGTTACCCGACATTCGGCAAGATCGCCCGCGAGCATTGGTGGAGGCGCCTGTTCGTGACGCGGCACTGGTCCGAGTGAACGGTAAGGAGGCGGGTGCGGTGTGGATGCCGCCGTGGCGATTGGATGTAACCTCGCTGCTGCGCCCGGGCAAGAACGAAATTGAAGTGGTTGTGATGAACACTGCGATCAACGCCTTGTCCGCACGGCCGCCGAGCAAACGCCTGCTGGAGCTGCGCTATGGCGCGCGCTTCAAAGAGGAAGACTGGGACAAACTCCAGCCGCCACCGTCCGGATTGCTCCGGCCAGTGACGCTGGTGCGGGCGGCCCAGTGAGCCAGCTTCCCTCGGCTTAGTTGCCGGCTCAGGCGGCCTGCGGCAGTACTCTCTCGGCAACGCACTCGACGTTTGAAGCCTTGTGAATTTGACCCGTGGATGCCAGGTGAAGAGCCGGACTGTAGGTCGTGTGGGCGTACCCATCTCCGTGAGCAAGGTGGGCAGCAATTGCGCCTTCGCTCGTCGCAGAAATCAGAATTCCGAGGAAGTTGTCTGCGGCCACGGTAAGCATCGTCCCGTCGGCCAGAACATACATACAGCTGCCAGTGGTCCCGTCGCAGTTCGCGCCCAACTCCCGCGGGCCGCCGATGTTGTGACACAGCTCTTTCTTCGGGGGCGGTGTTGGCGGTTCGCCAGTTGCGGATGCGAGATTGGAGCGTGCGGTAGCAACGCTATAAAGCGAAATACAAGCCCGCGCCACGCTCGATCGACCATGCGACTCCGATCGTGGCGATGAGCACGGCCGCGACAGGCATGAACGTGCGTTGATAGAAGGTATGGCGTTGTGCGTATCTGATCAGCGGCAGTGCGAGCAGGACGATCGCGCACTGACCCAGTTCGACGCCGATGTTGAATGCGAACAGCGATAGCGCGAGCGAGCCGGTGGGAAGCTGAAGGTCGGCGAGCACATTGGCGAAGCCGAAGCCGTGGATGAGCCCGAAGCTGAATGCGATCCAGGCCGCGGGTCGAGAGACCGCATAGCGCATGCGCAATCCCGCTACCACGATCGAGAGTGCGATCGTCGTTTCGATCAGGCGCGGCGGTAACGATACGAGCTTCAGCGCCGCCAGTGAAAGGGTAATGCTGTGCGCGACTGTGAACGCAGTGACCAGCGTCAACACATCTTTCAACAGCGGCGTCCAGCCGGTTTTCTCATCAGGTGCACGGGTCAGACGCAGACCTGCGGGCAGCAGCAGGGCCAGCAAGAACAAGATGTGATCGAAGCCGATCCAGATGTGCCACACACCTTCGCGAGCCATCGTGACGAACTGTTGCACCGGACTCGCCGCGCCGGCCGATAGCACCGCGCGATTGTTGTCCGGGGAGAGCGCAAATGTCTGCGGAGTGTCCGAACCACGGAACGAGATGAGTCCTCGATGGGTCGCATCCATATCGAAGAACAGCGAGTAGTCGAGGCTCCACGGCGCGACGTTGCGCTCGCAGGTGACCGCCAGCGGCAGAACCGTGTATGCACCATCGCTGAGCTCATCGACGAGCTGCGCTCCGGCACGAATATGACACGGCGATCCGCCCGCAGCTATCGCAAGCCGGCCCAGCGCATAGTTGGCAATCTCGCTGTGCCGAGTACGCACCTCGCCCCACGTGATCTTTCGATCGCCGTCGCGATCCAATCCGATCGCAGGCCCCAGGTCGCGTAGGGCGATGCGCCACTCGCCAGTGAACCCTTCATCAGTCGGCGTGAGTTGCAGGTAGCTGTCACTCGGTTTGTGGGCGTAGACCTGGGGAGCGAGCAGCAGCAGAAGCGTCAGGACGGCGAATCTCATGTCCGGCGCTCCGATGGAATTTGTTTGAGCAGTGGCGTCAGCCGCACATCTTCCAATCCACGCCCGCGAACGAAAGCCGCTACCGGCGCCGCAGCCGCTGGCTGGCGGGCTGCAATCGCCGCGCGGACTACAATGAGCGCATCCGCCGGCTCCCGCTGGCTCTTCCAGTTGGCGAGCGCCGCATCCAGCGCTGCCGACGCCTTGCCTTCGATATCAAGCAGGAATCTCGCGTAGTCGCGCGACGCAACGAAGTCGCCGCGACGCTGATGAGCGGCATATTGTTCGCGAAGCCGTTGTGACAATTGCCCAGCGTTCCCTGCATCGGTCGCGCGCGAGGCGAGGGCGGCGCGAAGTAGCAAATCAGCGTAGTCGGGGTGGCGCTCGAACAGCTCGACGACCTGGCGATACTCGCGCTGCTCCAAAAGAAAGTCAGCAAAGGTCA
Source organism: Peristeroidobacter agariperforans (assembly GCF_004138335.1). GTDB lineage: Bacteria > Pseudomonadota > Gammaproteobacteria > Steroidobacterales > Steroidobacteraceae > Steroidobacter > Steroidobacter agariperforans. The sequence continues at coordinate 3,072,212 of NZ_RYFW01000001.1, forward strand.
GCAGCGTATAGGCGTCCACGTCGGTGGCGGCGAGCGCCTGGTCGTAGTGCCGACGGGCTGTGTCGATCTCGCCAAGTCGCGTCGAAATATCCGCGAGCGTCAGCTCGACTTCTCTGTGTTGCCGGGGTTCCATTCCATCCGACCGATCGCGCATTGCCAGCAACTTTCGGTAAGCGTCGCGAGCCACGCCACGATGGCTGCTAACACGACTCATACAATCGGCAGTAATCAGCGGTTCAACCAGCAATGCCAGACTGCGGCAGTCGGCGATGGCTGCGGCGTAATTGCCTTGCACCTGATGTATAGCCGCTCGGGTCAGCCGCGCCTGCGGGTTGCGCGGATCGAGCACAACTGCGTGATCGAGATCCGCGAGTGCCGCTTCAAATGAATGATTGTGCTGGTGGATCTGTGCCCTGAGCAGAATCACGGGCAGCGGAGCATCCTTGAGGTTCCACCAAGGCGCGAGTGCGGACTGCGCGTAGCCCAGATAACGCGGGTCGCCGCTGGCACGAGCTGACTCGATGTCCTCTGACGCTCGTGCCACGACACTCTGCAAATCTCGAGGGCCCGCCGTCGCCGTGCGCGTCCCCGCCGGCACCGTTGCGAGCACCACCGCATCCGATGCCGGCCGATATGGAGCCGCCTGGGCGTGTCTCGGCAAGAGCGCGATACAGACAAAAGCCAGGGCGGCGGGGAGGAGGTGCCGCCCTGGGGAGACAGTGCTGTTATTGAAGCACGTCATCGAAGGCAGTCTCGCTTTCGTCGAACTGGAACTGCAGATCGTTCACGTCGGTGGGCTCTGCCGTGTCCGAGGTCTGGGCCAGTTGTGCTTTGACGAACGAAACGAACGCGGTGTTCGCGCCGGAAGGCGGAGTCGGTGACGGATTGTTGTTCCCGCCACGGTCGCCGTCGTAGCCGCTGCCGCCGCCGCAGCCTGCAGTGAGCGCTGCGACCAGCACCAGATACTTGCGATTGACGTTCATGGATGTGCTCCTTGCTCTTCGTTACTTCGCTCCTGGGCTCGGCGAGCGCAGATACGGGAAGCGCTCATCGAAGTCAGCTGCACTGACTGGCGTGCCATCGGTCAGCGGCGCCTTGTTGTTGGGCGCAACGGTCGCATCGGAGATCAACGCGCCCATGGCCACGCGCAGCTCGATGTCGACGACGTCGTCGCCGGGACGGCGGCCATTCGGGAATCCCGCCGTGTCGCCACCCAACACACCCAGCGTGTGCTGATTGCCAGCGGGCTTCGCAGCGGTGCTGGTGTTCAATCGCATCATCTCCGCAGGCTGCACGTTCGCCGGCTGATTCAATCCCTGCACGCCGGTGAGGAACGCCGCGACGAGATCGGTCCGTGGGAACAGGTTGGGCGCGACAGCTACACCGCTGAACAGGATCTCGAGCAGCTCCGGCAGCGTGGGATTGGTGACGTAGGTGGCAAACTGCGCGTCGTCGCGAGGCTGACTTGCGTTGAACCGATCCTTGTCCTTCAAGCCAATGACGACTTCGTTCACCAGCGGGGCGCTCAGCCGCGAGACTTGCGTCCAGGCGCCGCCCGAGACCTGCGGTCTGCGGTTGTTATCGAAATCGGGCTTCGGATTGAGGACGCGAGCCTGCCGCAAGCTCGCCGTCGTCCATGCGCCGATGATCGGATCGTTGCCGCGAGTCAGGCACGAAATCGGCACTTCGACCGCGAGCGTCGTGATGTTTTGATTGCCGATCGGATTGGCAATCGCGTTCGGCGGCCCCAGCGGGTTGAGATTCACCAGGTCGAACACCGGGCCGAGATTCACGGCGAAGCCTTCCTTGCGCTGGCCGACGAAGGCCCGGCCGCTGCCGCACCCTGGAATCACCACGTCGTAGATGTGATCGCGGGCGTACGTTTCGTAGTTCGCCACGGATTTGGTGCCGATGTAGTCGACCGGCTTGCGGAACCGTGTTTCACCGGAATTCGACGTGATCGAGCGGGAATTGCCGCTGCGACGATTGCCCTGGATGAAATCGATGGTGTATGTCTGGCGCACGTTGAGCGCGCCGGTATCGTCCTGGCCGGGGCCGATGCCGCCGATGTTTTTCAGCGGCACGGACACCATCTGATCGCCGACCGGCACTTTCAGATCGGCCACGACATCGGCGAAATTGAAGCGGAAGGTCAGGTCCTCGCGCGCGTCGCCGTTGTTGTCGACATGGATCTCGTAGATGGCGTCGGATTCCAGATCGAAGTAGTTCGGACCGCCATACGGATCCTGCAACGGCAGGTAGTTGGCGATCAGCGTGACGAAGCCCTCCCGGCCGGCCTCGTAGCTGCGGAACATATAAAAGTCGGTGCCATCCACTCGCGGCATCGTGGTGATGAAGGGGGCTTCCCGGTGGCTGGAAGCCTGGGCCGGCAAGGCGGCCGTCAGCGCAGTTCCTGCCGCGATGGCGGCAAGCACGGCCCGGCGAATTGAGCTGCTCATGTGAGGTATCCTCCTGGCGAGCTGAACATAAGTAGGTGAGCTGCGAGGGGAGTACGAGGAAACGCGCGGGTCGGATGCACCTGGCAAGTTTTTTTTTGTCGTGGGGTGCCTCCGATTGGCGCGCTGCCACGTACATTAGGTGCAAGTCTGGAGGGCGGACCGGGCCGCCGGACCAGTGGACAGGTGGAGTAGATTTGGCGGAGCAAGAAGAACTAGCTCGGCTCTTGCAGGCGACGGCGCGCGGCGATCGCCAGGCCTTCGCTCGTCTATATGAATTGACGGCGCCGAAGTTGCTGGGCGCCGGCGTTTATATGTTGAAGCGGCGTGAATTGGCAGAGGATGTCTTGCAGGACCTGTTCGTGAAGGTTTGGCATCGCGCGTCCGAATACCAGGCCGAGCGCGGCGGCGTGCTCACCTGGTTGTACTCGGTACAGCGCTACCTCGCGCTCGATAAATTGCGCGCGCAGCGTCCGACCCAGGAGTTGGACGAGGACATGTCGGAGACGCTCGCGTTCGAAGGGCCGGATCCATCCGCCATGGCGATGAGTAATGACATGGCCGCACGCGTCCATAAGTGTCTCGACACGTTGACCGACGTGCAGCGACGCAGTGTGACGCTGGCGTTTTTCGAAGGGCTCACTCATGCGGAGCTGACGCAGAAGTTGCAGACCCCGCTGGGGACTGTGAAGAGCTGGATCCGTCGCGGCCTGGTCAGCCTGCAGAAGTGTCTCGAACAATGAGATACGACAACCCACAACTGGTGCAGCGGCTCGCCTCCGAATACGTGCTCGGCACGTTGACCGGCCGTGCGCGTCGTCGCTTCGAGAGCTGGATGCGGGATTCGTATCAGGTTCGTTCCGCTGTGTGGCATTGGGAACGGCAGCTTGGTCCGCTCGCTGAAGCGACCAGCGGCGTGCAGCCGCGAGCTCGTGTTTGGGAGCAAGTGCTCGAACGAACGGGAGGCAAGGCCGCGGCTCAGGCGCAGCGTGAAATCGCACGTACGCGCTGGTTCGAGCGGCTTGGGTTGTGGCGCGGCTTGAGTTTGGTCGCTACTGCTGCAGCAGTGGTGCTTGCTGTGTTGCTCGCACGTTCGCCAACGGAAGTGGCGCCGCAAGCTCAGCAATATGTGGCCGTAGTGAACGGCCCGCAGTCGCAGCCGCTTTGGTTGGTGCGCGCCGATGTACAGCAAGGACGGCTTGCGATCAGATCGATCAACGCGACGGCGCCCGCGCCGGCCAATTCATATGAACTGTGGATTCTACCGGCCGGTGGCGCAGCCCCGCGTTCGCTCGGGTTGTTGCCGACGGGTACGGCGTCCATCGATGCGGAACTGCCCGTCGAGCTGCGCCCGTTGCTCGCGAGCGCGCAGGGCCTCGCAGTGAGTCTGGAACCCGCAGGCGGTTCACCGACCGGCGCCCCGACCGGTCCTGTCGTTTATCAGGCGGCGATTCTTTCTATCTGACAAGCAGGGAGCTGGCGATGTCGCTGCAGCGCTTGTTCGCACGGGTTCGGTGGTTCCTGACTTTGTTTCTTCCGGCGGCGGTGTTGGCAGCGCCGCTGGGTGTATTCGAGGATCACGCGGATATCGGCAAGCCGAAGCTCGCCGGGCATGCGACCTGGAACGCGGCGTCGCAGGAATATGTTCTGACGGCTGGCGGCGTCAACATGTGGGAGAAGCGCGATGAGTTCCACATGGCCTGGCGCAAGCTGCGCGGCGACTTCATCTTGCAGGCCCAGGTGGAATTTCTGGGCAAGGGAGTGGACCCGCATCGCAAGGCCGGGCTGATCGTGCGTAGCAGCCTGGAAGATGACTCGCCGTACGTCGACGGCGCCTTGCACGCCGGAGATGGTCTGACTTCGCTGCAGTTTCGTCGCAGCGGAGGGGCGATCACCGAACAACTGGAAGCGGCCGTCAAGGGCGCGGATGTGGTCCAGCTCGAGCGGCGGGGCAATACATATATATTTTCCGCCGCGCGCTTTGGCGAGCGATTTGTCACGCGCGAGATCGCCGATCTCGGGTTGGGCGAGACGGTGTACGCAGGGCTGTTCATGTGCTCGCACAACGGCGATGTCACGCAGACCGCAGTGTTTCGCAACGTGCGTGTGATTCGCCCGGCCAAGCCCGACTTCGTGCCGTATCGCGACTACATCGGCAGTGTCCTGGAGCTGCTCGATGTGAACACTGGCGTGCGCCGGGTCATTCGTCAGTCCAGAGAGCCGTTCGAAGCGCCGAACTGGACGCCCGACGGCACGGCTTTGATCTACAACACGAGCGGGCGGGGCGAAGGACGAGGGCGTCTGTATCGCTTCGATCTGGCTAGCCGCCAGGCGGCGCTCATCGATACCGGCTTCGCGATTCGCAACAACAACGATCACGTGCTGTCGTTCGATGGCACGATGCAGGGCATTTCGGATCAAAGCACCGACCAGAATCAGTCGACGATCTTCACTCTGCCCGCCGGCGGCGGCGCGCCCAAGCGCATCACACCGCAGACGCCGAGCTACCTGCACAGCTGGTCGCCCGATGGCAAATATTTGCTCTACACCGGCGGACGCAACGGCGAGTTCGACATCTATCGGATTGCTTCCGATGGCAGCGGCACGGAGCAGCGACTGACGAGCGCGGCGGGTGTGGATGACGGTCCGGAGTACACGCCGGACGGTGCGCACATCTATTTCAATTCGGAACGCAGCGGACGCATGCAGATCTGGCGCATGCGCGCGGACGGCTCGGAGCAGCGACAGGTGACGGAAGACCAGCACAACAACTGGTTTCCTCACATCTCACCGGACGGCAAATGGATCGCGATGATCAGCTACGTCGATGAGGTCAAGGCGTCCGAGCATCCGTATTACAAGCGCGTCTATCTGCGTCTCATGCCGACCGCCGGCGGTACGCCAAAAGTGATCGCCTACGTTTATGGGGGCCAGGGCACTATCAATGTGCCGTCGTGGTCGCCGGACGGAAAAATGCTGGCGTTCGTGAGCAATACGGATGAACTGACGCCTTAGACTTCGAAGCGACTGGCGCCGTCGCGATCGCGCTCATATCGTCTCGCGAGCGGAAACGGCGGCAACCAGGACTCCCGGCGGATGGTCCAGAGCTCGTAGGTCGGCTTCAGTCGATCAGGGGCATCCAGCGATCCGAGGTTCACGCCGATCTCGTCGGCGCTGCGTGCGAAAACGGGTGAGCCGCAGCGCGGACAGAAAGACCGCCCGGCGTACTCGCGCGTTTCTCCATCGATGGTTACGGAGCCCTCAGGAAATATCGCAGACGCGTGAAACAGCGCCCCATGATGTTTGCGACAGTCGAGGCAGTGGCACAGGCCGACCCGATACGGCAGCCCCGACGCCACAATTCGCACGTTGCCGCACAGGCAACCGCCGGTGAATTGCTCCATGGCGCGTCTCCTCTGCAACCAAGCGGGCTGAAGATTTACAACGAACCGGCGGTCATTGCAATTGTCGTTCTGCTTCCCCGGCGTAGCGCAACAGCACGTTCGCGAGCGCTTCGGGCTGGCTGAGCGCTGCGCAATGTCCTGCCGCGATTTCGTCGGGAGAGATGCGGAGGCGTTCGTGCACGAGGCGGCGAAGCCAGTCGCTTGGGAACACGCGATCGTCCGTACACAGCACAAAGTGCGTGCGCACATTCGGCCAAACCTCGAGTGGCCAAGGCAAAGTGCCAGGAGTCGAGGACTGCGGGCGTTCGTGACGAAGCGCTTCTTCAGCCAGCTGCCGTGGCACATCGTGATAGAAAGTCACGAACGGATCTTCGTTGCCGGTCAGGCCGCCGTCGCGCGCGGCTTGCGCTCGAACGGCTTCGTTACAGCCGGATGTTTCCCAGTACTCATCGGGGGTTTCGCCGCGCGACGGAATCATCCCAGCTACCAGCACGAGGGCGTCGGTTGGGAGCCGAGCGGCAACCAGCGGTGCGGTGAATCCGCCGTACGAATGAGCCACGACGATCAGATTTTTTCGGTTGCCGATCGCCTCGACGACTGTGTCGGCATATTCCTTTAAACCGGCAGAGTCGTCATCGCACGGAAGATCAGGCGCGACGACATCGTGCCCATGTTTGCGCAGCTGCGCTTCGACCAGGTGCCAGGACCAACCTACGTCGCCAGCGCCATGGATCAATACGAAGGTGCTCATGATTGTTCACCGCCGAGATCGAGCGTCACAGCCTCGCCGGGCCGCCATGCTGCCGCGAGCACAGCGACCAGCATGAGCCCTGCCGCGACTAAAGTGGAGACTGCGAAACCGAATTCCGTGTGCAGCGGACCGAAAGCCGCCGTTCCGACAAAGCCCGCGAGATAGGTGACGCCGCTGTTCAATCCCATGAGGGTCCCGCGGCGCGCCGGATCGATCGCGCTCAAGCGCATGATCAAAACGTTGAGGCCGAAATGATTCGCGAGTCCCCACAGAAACACAGCAATCAGCAGTACTGTGAAACTTCCGCCAAACAAGGCCATGCTCACATACACGGCGCCGGTCGCGAGAAACGCCGCCGGCATCACTCGCTGTGGTCCAAGGCGGTCGACGAGATTGTCCAGCAATGTCGCTGCACCGAAGCCCATGCCATAAACGAGCGCCGCCAAGCCATTCGCACTGACGGGTTGACCGAGACCGTGGTGAAGATAGTCGCCGAGATAACCATAGATGCCGTAGAACGCGGCCATGAACGCGCCGCAGGCAATGAGCAGGGGTTTGATGCCCTTGATCTGGAGTGCTTCCAGCGGCAATGGCGCGGACTGCGTCGCTAGAACTTCACGATATTTGCTGATCGAGAGCATCGCCACTGCCGCCAGCGCGAGGATTGCAATCGCCGCGAACACTGCGCGCCAGTGCACGAAATCCGCGAGCACCGCGGACAGTGCAACACCGACCACCATGCTGAGTGTCCAGCCGGTGAGCACGACACCAATCGTTCTGCTCTCTCGTCCCGGCGGAGCGATGGCGGCAGCACTCGAATAAATTGCCGGCAACGCGATGCCCGACGCGATGCCTGCAACCAGCTGAGAAACAATGAGAACCGACACCATCGGTGACAGCGCGCTCAATGCGAGTGCCGCCGCGAGCAGCGCCAGCGCAATTTGCAACATGCGTCGCGCGCCGATGCGATCAATGTGACGCGCAAGAAACAATGCGCTCGCAGCCGTGCCCAGGCCGAACGCGGCGGCCGCCATCATCACAGTCGGGACGGTGGCGCCGAGGGAGCGGGCGACCTCCGGTGCGATCGGTCCCAGTCCGAGGGAATTCGAACCGATGACCGCCACGCAGCCGGTCAGCACATAGGCCGTTCGAGGAACCCCTGTCGGGGTTCCGATGGTGCCAGCGCGGGGTTGATCTGTGTTCGACATAGTCGCATATTGGCCGAATCTTATTCGGTCACAAGCGGAATCTGCGATATGAACTTAGAAACAGATGACGTTCGGCAGAACGAGGGCCGGACCCGCGAGCTGGACGCCTTCGACCGAAAATTGTTAGGCCTGCTGGTCGAGGACGCGACCCGCAGCTACGCCGAACTGGGCGAGCAGGTCGGGTTGTCGGCGCCTGCCGTGCACGAGCGGGTCAAACGGCTGAAGCGTACCGGTGCGATCCATCAGACCGCAGCGCTGATCAACCCCATCGCTGTCCAAAAAACGCTGCTCGCATTCGTTCATGTCGACACGGCGGGATGGGGCAAGACGCCCGAGCTCCTCGGCATAGCGAAATACCCAGAAGTGGAGGAGATCCACTCGGTCGCCGGCGATACCTGCATGCTGCTCAAAGTGCGCACGAAAGACTCGCGGGCTCTCGAGGGCCTGCTCGCACGCATTTACGACGTACCAGGTGTGATCAAGACGCGCAGCTACGTCGTGTTGTCCACTCACATGGAGCGACCAGTGCAGCCTGCGATCACCACCGAATGGCCCGCGCCGCGCCTGCCCTCGCAGCGTTAACACTCGTAGCCGGGGTGTGAATTCGCGCCCCCTGTCCGCTTTCGCCGTTCCAATCCGTACTCAGGACAAACCACTCGTCGGCCGACTGCCGCGCGTGACCTTGTCAGCGGGAGAGTCTGGGGGAACGGATGAACGTCGTGATGCCTGCGTGGCGCTTTGCGCTGCCGATTTTGTTGCTTGCACTGTGTGGATGTGGCGGCGGCGCCGATTCCGCCGCCGTACCGGGTGGAACATCCGACCCCTCGCCGCAAACTCCTGCGCCGCCTGAAGATCCGGAGCCTCCCGAGGATCCGGAGGATAGCGAAGAGGAGCCGCCACTGGTGCGGATGGAGCCGATTCGAAAGTGGTCGTTCAGCGTGGTCCTCGGCAACAGCTTCCAGATATTTCCCATGGCGTCCGGGACGCAGACCGGCGGCGAACTGCAGGAGCTCATCGACTTCGGTTTCGCCGCCGAAGACCTTGCGATTCCGGCCATCGGCTTCAGCGTGCCCGCCGATGGGTTCGCGACGGGTTATATTTTCGGCACCAATGACGGCGCAACTTACGGGTTATACGCCGAAGCGCCGTTCGCGGCGCCGAACGAGTCTGCGCCGGTGGGGAGCCAGGCTGAGCTCGAGCAACGGCAGTCCTTCATCAAGCGGGCGGAGAATGCGACGCTGGAGTTCACGATCACCTCGATCGTCGCCAGCGGCTTTGCGCAGGCAAATTCCAACTCTGACGCCGAATCGCCGGGCGCGCAGATCAAAAGTCTCGTACAGCTCGACGTCGACGCTTACACACATCAGTCGGGTCGCGTGTTCTATCGGCGCGCTTCCGCGGTGTGGCTGCGCGGGAACTTTCTTGACCCGTGGTTTCCCTTCGTCCAGAACTTCACCGAGACGATTGCGCCGCTGTGGGTGGATGGAAATTTCGATGTCGACACCGGTTTCGCCGTCAGCGACCTCTACGGACAGATTCGCTATGGGGCGCTCTCGTTGCGCGAGCCGCTGACCTTCGCGGTCGACCTGTCCGGGATCGAGGTGGGCGAAACATTCACTCTGCGATCGGCCGCACTCGTGGCCACCGATAACCGGCTGGGCAACGGCAGCCCTCAGGATGGGCAAGCTTCCGCGGCCAACGCCTATTTACGAGATCCGCTGGAGATCGGTGGCAACACTCTCAGGTTCACCGGGTTGGAGCCTGTGACTATCGACGTACCGCCTCCTGAGACAACCACCGCTGCCGAACCGCTACCGTGCTCATCGACACCGAATCCGGATCCCGCTGCGGGGAGTTTGCAGTTCACTGCCGCCAATTACACGATCGATGAATCGGGCAGCATTCCTTTCGATATAGCGGTGACGCGCACCGGTGGCAGCAAGGGTGCCGTGTCCGCAACCCTGATTGCTGCGGACGACACGGCAGTCGCGGGCGTCGACTACACAGCGTTGAACACGAGGGTACTATTCGGTGATGGCGATACCACTCAACGCTTCGTTGCCTTGCGCGCCATCGCCAATGCGGCGGACGAGCCGAACAAGACATTGACGCTGTCGCTGTCGCAGCCGGGTGGCTGCGCCGCGCTCGGCGCGCAGCGTACCGCGACAGTGACCATCGCCGATGACGATAGACCGGCGGCGCAATCTTTCACCATCGGCGGCACGGTCTCGGGATTGGTCGGCACTGGCCTCGTAATCCGCGATAGCAACTTTCTGCCGCTCACGCCGAGCAACGGACCTTTCACATTTCCCGTGCCGGTGCCCAACGGTTTGTCTTATGCAGTGACTATCGTTTCGCAACCGATCAACCCGGCCCAGATCTGCAGTTTGACCAACGCCAGCGGCGTAGTGGCGAACGCGAATGTCACCAACGTGCAGGTGACGTGCGTTACGCCGCCCGCAGTGGCCGGGTTGGATGACAGCTTCGGGAGTGGCGGCAAAGTCACGGTTGGTTTGCCGGGCGGCGCCACCGCCACGGCCTTGCAAAGCGACGGCAAGATTCTCGCCGTCGGCGGCATGCGGCTGGTTCGTTATCAGAGCGACGGCAGTGTCGATGGCGCCTTCGGCACCGCCGGCACGGTCAATGTGACTTTCAACGGTGGCGCCCAGGACGCCGCACAAGATGTCGCAGTCCAGGCGGATGGCAGAATTCTGGTCGCAGGATTTACGCGCGTTGGCGGCAACGAAGACTTCGCGGTCGCACGTTACAACGCCGATGGCACGCCGGACGCCAGCTTTGGGACGGCGGGCCACGCGAGTGTCGATTTCGATGCAGCAGCCGACCGGGCCTGGTCGGTGTTGATACAAAGCGACGGCCGCATCGTGCTGGCCGGCCATGCGGCGAGCTCGACCGTGCTCGGGCTCGACAACGACTTCGCTGTCGCAAGGCTCACCAGCGGCGGTGTGCTCGACGGCAGTTTCGGCGCCGCCGGCAAATCGCGAACAAACATTGCCGGCCGCACTGACATGGGGTTGGCTGCGGCCTTGCAAGCCGATGACAAGATCGTGGTCACGGGTCGCGTCGCTGACAGCGGCGGCGATTTCGAAGACACCGGCGTGGTGCGCTACAACGCAAACGGCACCGTCGACAGCAGCTTCAACGGTGGCGCTGTGCGCGCCACCCTGGCCGTGAACGGCTTGGACGATCAGGGCGTCGACGTGGTCGTGCAGCCCGACGGGAAGATTCTCATCGCCGGCTTTGCGCAAGCCGACAGTGCGGCGCCGCTGGGTCATAGCAGCGCCTTCGCGTTGTCGCGGTTGAATGCGAACGGCAGCGTCGATACTGCTTTCGGCACCGCGGGGCTTGTGACGACGCTGTTCACCGCGCAGAACGATTTCGGCCGGGGCGTTGCTTTGCAAAGCGACGGCAAGATCGTCGTCGTCGGTCAGCGCTCCAATCTGTCGCTGCCGGACTTCGGCATCGTTCGCTATCTCGCGAGCGGTGCGCCAGATGCGAGTTTCGGCACGGCGGGGTTGTTCTCAGTGGACTTCTTCGGCAGCGGCGACGACGCGCGGGACATCCTCGTGCAGCCCGACGGCAAGTTGGTCGTGAGTGGCTCGGCAACCAACGGGTCGAGCACGGTCATGGGAATGGTGCGGATCAATCCTTGACGGAGCGATGCTGTCGGCTCTGTGAGAGCAGAGCCTCGGCCTGCTTGGCCCAGCGGCTATTCGCATCGTAGCTTTGCCAGTAGCGATGCGCAGGTTCGAGAAATGTGGCGGCGGTGGCGGAGTCATTGCGCGCCATCGCCAGCCGCCCCAGTGCAACGAGCAAGTCGGCGCGCGCCGGCGTCATGCGCTCTCGTTGCACGTCGGCGAACAGTGCTTGCGAGCGCAACAGCAGTTGCTCGGCTGCATCGAGCTCGCCGAGCGCGAGTTTGGAGAGCCCTGCTTCGAGCAGCCCGTGGGCCAGATCGCCGCGATGACTCGGCTGCAAGGATGCACCTTCGATGCTTGCGTCCAGCCACCGCAGTGCTTCCTGGTGACGGCCCTGTAAGCGCAGCAGTGTTCCCATGTTACGCATCGCCAGATGTTGAGCACGCGACGCCGAGCGCACCGGTTTGTCGAGCACGGTTTGCAGCACGGACTGGGCCTCGGGAAATCTCTCCAAGCGCGCCAACGCCAGCCCAAGATTGAGTCGCGCATGCGCAGCCTCGAGCGATGTTTTCGCCGTCATGGCCAGCTCGACTGCTTCGGTGAGTCGCGCCTCGGCTTCCGGAAGTTTTCTGGCAGCGAGTAAGGCAGTGCCCAGCAATCGCATCCGGTTGCCATGAATCGCCGAGCCGGGGTCCGCGTGAGCCAGATGTATTGCCAGCGATCGCCTGGCGATCTGCACGGCGACCTCGAGATTGCCGCGATCGGTCTCGGCGGATGTTTGTGCGCTCAGGAGTTCGCCGACGACGCGGCTGTCTGCTCCAAACACCTGTATCGCTCGCGACGCAGTTTCATCATATAGCGCCGCTGCCGCCTCGAAGTCGCCGGCGGAGTGTTGCGACTGGGCGTAGTACATCGCCGCTTCGAGCAGTTTGGGATGCGCCAGGTCGCCGCCATGCAGATTTCGCAGCAGCTCGAATGCCTCGTGAGCGGGCGCCAGGGCTTCCTGGCGACGCTGCGTCAGTGTGAATACGTGACTGAGTTGCTGAAGCGCGGTTGCAACCTCGGCGGAGTTCTCGCCTGGCGCGGCTTTGGCGGCTGCGATCGCTTCGAGCGCGGATTTTTCCGCGAGGCCGTAGTCGGCGCGCACGATGCCCATCGCTGCCTGCTGTGCCTTGGCCTGAGCGAACAGCTTGGTTTGTTTGTTATCGTCGAGTAGCTGGAGCGCGCGCTCGACGGACGAGCTTGCGTCGTCGGTGCGGCCGAGCAACTCATAGCTTCTGGACAGACCCAGGTGCAGGCGAGCGCCGAGCACATCGTCCGTTACGCCTGCGGCTCGTTGCAGCTCCAGCGCCTGCCGGAGTATTCGCACCGAGTCCTCGTGCTGCTGCAAACCAAACATGCTTTCGCCAATGATGTCGAGCAGCTCCAGACGCAGGCGCGGGTCTTCATCTGCTGTCTGTTGCAACCGGCGCTCGGCCTGGCGCAGCAGATCGGCCGCCGAATACACGCGCCCCGTGCTGCTGGCCGGATCGGCCTGACGGAAAACGTCAGCGATGAAATCTCTTGCTCGTTCGGCGCGGCGCTGTTCGACGCGAGCGATCTGCGATTGCCATAGAACGAGGCCTGAGCCGAGCAGCACCGCGACGGCCGCAATGGCCGCGGCCGCCACGGCGACCCGGTTGCGGGAGACAAATCGTCCGAATCGATATGCGGTGCTGTCGGGACGGGCCAGCACGGGTTGCGATGTCAGATGTCGCTCGATGTCATCCGCCAGCGCGTCAGCGGTGCGGTAGCGTTCGCGGCTGTCCTTCTTCAGCGCCTTCAAGACGATGGTGTCGAGATCGCCCCGGAGCCGGTTGCGCAGCGCCGCTGGCGCCACTTCGCTCGGTCGCTTCGGTTCGACTTGCAGGATGGCTTCTTCCAAAGCGCCACGCGATTCTCGTTTTAGCCGATAGGGGCGGGCGCCGGTCAGCAACTCGAACATCAACACGCCGAGCGAATAGACGTCGGAGCCGACGGTGATCGGTTCGCCGCGAATCTGTTCGGGCGAAGCGTAGTCCGGTGTCAATGCGTGCCCGGCCAATTCGGTCAGCTGCGATGGCGTCTGGCTGTCCGCGCCCAGCAACTTGGCGATGCCGAAGTCGAGCAGCCGTACTTCACCGCCGTCCGTCACGAGGATGTTGGCAGGCTTCAAGTCACGGTGCACGATCAGCTTGCCGTGTGCGTAAGCCACAGCTCGTGCCGCTTGCACGAGCAACTGCAATCGCTCGCGAACATCCGCGTTGCGCTCGGTGCAGTAGCGATCGATAGGTTGACCCTCGACCAGTTCCAGGGCGAGATACGGCTGGCCGTCGGCCGCGATGCCGGCGTCGTAGAGGCGAGCGATGTGTGGATGATTCAGGGTCGAGAGAATTGCCCGTTCTCTGGCCAATCGTTCCGGCAGATCGACGCGCCGCCACGTGCCGTGCGGCAGCTTCAACGCCACCGGCCGATCGATCAGCCCGTCGCTGCGGATCGCCAGCCACACCGAGCCCATGCCGCCGATGCCGAGCTCGCGCTCGAGTCGATAGGGCCCGACCACGGCGCCCGCAAGCTGCGCCGATGTCTCGATATCACCAGTAGGAAGCGAGAATCGCGGCAGCTCCGACATGAATGTGCCCGAGGCGAGCGCGTCGGCGCGCGACAGAATTTTCTTCAGGCTGGGTTTCAGTGCGTCGAGCTCGGCCGGGAGCGCTTCGAGCCACTGTTCGCGCTGTGACGACGACAGCTCCAGCGCTTCATCCAGCAAGCGGCTCAGCTGAGCTTTGTCGCGTGCGGTGAGGCTGGGATCGAGCATGCGGATCAGTCCGCGCCGAGCTCGGCTGCCAACAACAGGCGCGCCTTTTCCCAACGGCGCCGCACCGTGCGCTCGGTAACCTGGAGTGCGTCGGCGATCTCGCGCTCCGTCAGGCCGATGAAGTAGCGCATCTCCACGATCTCCACCAGCTGCGCATCGATGGTTGCAAGCTCAGCGAGCGCGTCGTGAATGCGCAGGACTTCTTCTTCACCGGCTGGCGCAGCCAGATCGACTTGCGTATTGAGTGTTACGTCCGCGCCGCCGCCACCGCGCCGGTCGGCCATGCGCATGCGTGCGAAATCGACTACGACCGAGCGCATGACCTGGCCCGCGTAACGAAAGAAATGCGCTCGGTCGCTGACCGTGAGCTCGCGGGCCTTCGCTAGCCGCAAGTACGACTCGTGCACCAGAGCCGTGGTATCCAGCAAAGTCCCGCGCTGATTTCTCGACAAACGAGACCGTGCGATGGTCCGCAACTGCTCATAAGTTGCGTCGAAGATGACGTTGAACGCACGTTCGTCGCCCTGGCTTGCCTGCCGAATCAATTCCGTTAGCGGGAGGTGAGTGTCCATACGCGATGCGGGGATTATACGAGCGCCGGCGCTCGTGTGAAATTCATGCACGAACAGGACTCTTTTTGGTTAAAAATTTAGTGACACGTAATTTGTTGCTAGGCGTTAATTTGTGTGTCACATTATTTTTCGTCACCGCTGCCGGACCGCAGTAAGGCAGTATCCGAGAGGGTTGGGTCCAAGAGAGAACTATGCGACGACTGCGGGGTTCGGTGGGGGTTTTGGCAGGCGCGACGGTGTGCGCCTCGCTTGCACTGGCGGCTCAGGAGCAGCCGCTCGCGGACTATTGGCAATCGGCAGCCAGCACGGATAAAGAGAGCTATGTGCGCGTGCCCATGCCGCCGGGCATCCAGGTCGTCAACACCGAGCTCGAGGGGCCGGTATTCGCCGACGCGAACGGCAAGACCCTGTACATCTGGCCGCTGACCAAGCTGCGCAACGGCGATATCGGCGATCGCAAAGACAGCGGCATTTCCAGCTGTACCGACGAAGTCCAGAAGGTGACCTCGGGCCTGATGAGTCCGTATCCGGGCGGGCTGGTGCTGCCCAATGTCGAGACACGCAAGAGCTGCACGCAGGTGTGGCCGCCGCTGATCGCGCCGGCCGATGCCAAGCCCGTTGGGTCGGGGCACAGCGAGTGGTCCACGATCAAACGTCCGGACGGCAAGCTGCAGTGGAGCTACGGCGGCTATCCCTTGTACACCTCCGACCTTGATAAGAAGCCGGGCGACGTGCTCGGCGGCACGAAAATCCAGCGATCCGGCGACGCGCCCGCGGTTCGTGTCCCGGTCGGCCCGCCGGCGAATGTTCCGCCCGAGTTCGCGGGCACCGATGCCGACCCGAATCGATACGGTCCGCTGCAAACATCCACCGGCCGCCTGCTCACGGACCACAAGGGCTTCTCTGTTTACACGTGGGATGGCGACGAGCCGAACAAGTCGAAGTGCATGCGGGAGTGCCTGAAAGATTGGGCGCCGGTGTTCGCGGCCGTGACCGCCGTGCCGAATGGCGAGTGGGGCGTGATCGAGCGCTCGCCGGGCATCAAGCAATGGACGTTTCGTAAGAAGCCGCTGTACACCTACGTGCTCGACCGCAGCACGCGCAGCCTGGTGGGTAGCGATGTGCCCGGCTGGCACAACGTCTACACCCAGCGCGCGATCGCTCCGCCGAAGGACTTCACCGTGCAGGATTCGATCGCCGGGCAAGTGCTGGCGGATGCGAAGGGAATGACAGTCTACATATATAACTGTGGCGACGATGCGCGCGACCAGCTTGCCTGCGATCATCCCGATACCGAACAGGCGTATCGCCTGGCGATCTGTGGCAACGGCGATCCGAAGCTGTGCCAGGAAAGCTTTCCGTATGTGCAGGCGGCGGCCAATGCCAAGAGCGACAGCAGGCTGTGGAGCGTGATGCTGATCGACCCGAACACGGGCCATCGCGCGACCCAGGGCCAGGCCGGCGCCTTGAGCGTGTGGGCCTATCGCGAGCGGCCGGTGTACACCTGCTCGCAGGATCGTCAGCCGGGCGACGCCAACTGCGATTCCTTCGGTGAATTCAATGGACGCCGCAATGGCTATCGGGCGTTCTGGCTCAGGGACGATTTCGGCAACAGCGCCTACAGTTTCTAGTCGGGAGGCTCAACATGAGATCGAAGCGCATTTCGCTGACGCTGGGTGTGGCGATGAGCCTCTGCCTCGCCAACGCGGCCGACGCTGCGCCGAGGGAAACAAGCCCGGTGCTGGAAAACGGCGTGATCGGCTATGTGATGACCGAGAGAGTCTGGGCCGTGTACGAGACCAAGGACGGCAAGGAAGAGTGCCCGCAGGGCTTCAACGACGGCAATCGCGAAGAGTTCAAGAAAATCTTCCCCGAGGATGGCAAGCAGCGCACGGTGGTCGAGACGCAGCTCAAGCGCGAGGGCGAACAGTGGCACCCCGAAACGGCCACTTACAAAATGCCGTACAAAGAAGTGCAGGGAACGATCTCTTATGGCTTGAACCTGGACGGCAAGGTCGACGCGGACGATTTCACCAGCCCCGAAGGCGAGCCGGGCATCGACAATCAGCTGTATCGCGCCAATGGCTGCATCGCCGGCTATCGCGCCGGCGGCTCGTTCGCGCACTTCGAAAATCTGTTCATGAAGTCGAGCGAAGACAGCCGCGTGCTGATCGAAATCACCGGCGTCGATGACCTGAACAACGACGACGATGTGACGATCACGACCTATCGAGGCTTGGATAATCTGCTCACCGACGCCACCGGCGATGCGTTCGTGCCTGGCGGCACGCAACGGATCGACATGCGCTGGGGCAAGCGCTACATCAGCAAAGCGAAGGGCAAGATCGTGGACGGCACGTTGCTCTCCGCTCCCATGGACACGCTGCTCATTCCTTGGGGCCGCGGTGTTTCTTATCAGTACCAGGTGTTCCGCGGAGCTCGATTCAAGTTGAAGCTGACGCCGCAGACCGCCGAAGGCCTGCTGGCCGGCTACGCGGACGTGGACAGCTACACGCTGCGCAAGAACGAAGGCTGGTCCACTCACCATCAGAGCTACGGACAGTTCTCGTCGATCACGCAGCACCAGGCAATGGACCGTCTCGCCGACGGCTATCCCGATCCGAAGACCGGCAAGAACAGCGCAATTTCCTCGGCCATGCGAGTGAAGTTCACGCAGGTCTTCATCCAGCGTCCCGACCAGGAGCTGGTGAGCAAACGTTGAAGCGGCGCTGCGCGGCCTCACCGGCCGCCGGCAGCTCCACACACGATAGATCGATGGTTGGCTCACGCGCTCGCGCGGACAAGCTGACGGTCTGACGTGCACCATCGATTCAGCATGGATAGAGCAGGGGAGACACAGTTGAGCTCTACACCGGAAACATCTCGATTGTCCGCATCGAGCAGGCGCACGACGCTGCTCGCCAGCCTTGGCGGAGCGCTCGAATACTACGACTTCATCATCTACGGAATATTCGCGGCGGAGATTGCGCGCGCCATCTTCCCCGCGTCGTCCTCATTGGTTTCGTTGATGGCGTCGTTCGGCGCATTCGCGGTCGGCTATGTCGCGCGGCCGGTCGGCGGCATCGTGCTGAGCCACTTCGGCGATCGCTTCGGGCGCCGGCGAGTGTTCGTCATCTCGCTGCTCGGCATGTCCGGCGCGACGCTGGGCATGGGTCTGGTGCCCTCCTTCGAACAGTGGGGGCTCGCGGCGCCCATGTTGATGGTGTTCCTGCGCCTGCTACAGGGCTTCTGTCTGGGCGGCGAACTGCCCGGCGCGATGACGTACGTCGTGGAAGTCGCGCCGAAGCGCGCCGCTTTCGCCAGCGGCTTCGTGTTCTTCTGTGTCATGGGCGGCGTCGTGATCGCGACAGTGCTCAGTCTGGTGATTCAGAGCTTCATGACGCCCGAACAAGTGAGCGCGTACGGCTGGCGGATTCCGTTCTGGATCGGCGGCGCGCTGGGCCTGCTGGGCTTCTGGGTGCGCCGCTCGCTGGAGGAATCGCCCGAGTTCGAGCGGGTCAAGAAACAAGCGTCGTCGAGCCCGTTCGCCGAACTGCTGCGAAATCATCCGCGCCGTGTGCTGATCGGCATCGGCCTGGTCGCGACCACAGGAGCGTTCAACGGCTTGCTGTTCGCGTACATGCCGGCCTATCTCAAGACGGTCTTGAGCGTCGACCCCGGCAAGGCGATCGTGGCTCAGAACATGGCGTTGATCGTCCACAGCTTCGCCTTGCTGGCGACGGCGTGGCTCGGCAGCCGCATCGCGCCCCGCCACCTCATGTTGTTGGGCACGTCGCTGTTCGTATTGTTCTCGTTCGCGTGGTACGACGCCATCGTCGGCAGCACCGCGAATCCCTGGCTGCCGCTCGTGCTGGGCGGAATCGTGGCCGGCCTGTTCAATGGAACGTTTGCTTTCCTGATCGCCGACCTGTTCCCCACGCGCATCCGCTTCACTGGCATTGCGTTGGTGTTCAACATCGGCATGACCTTCTTCAGTGGCGCCGCGCCTCTGGCGGCCACCGCGTTGATTCGCGAGACGGGATCGTTGTCCGCGCCAGCCTATTTCTTGACGGCGGCGGCAGTGCTCGGCGCTCTGGCCAGCTTGTTCGTGAAGCGCTACGAGGGCGAGATCGATCGCGACGGGCAACTCGATGATGAGGTTCCACCGCAAACGGTTCCGGCGAGCGCCAGTTGATCGCAGAGAGTGAAGGAAAAGACATGCACAAAGTTCTGAAAGCAAGCCTGACGGCAGCATTCCTGGCAACCGCAGCGCTGAGCGGGACGGCGCCGAGCGTGGCGAATGCGGCGTCCTCTTCACAGCTGGTCGAGTTCGAGCTGATGACCTGGCCCGAAGTGCGCGATGCCCTCGCCGCCGGCAAGACGACGGCGCTCATCTATACGGGCGGCGTCGAACAGCGCGGTCCGCAGAATGCCAACGGCGGCCACAATCTGATGGCGCGCGCCATCGTGAAAGCAATTGCGCAGAAGCTCGGCAACGCCATCGCGATGCCGGTGCTGCCGATCACGCCGAACAACGCCAGCGCCGAATTGCCTGGCACGATCGGCCTGACGCCCGATCTGTTGGAGGGCGTGCTCGAGCGCATGACGGAGCAGTCGATCACGACCGGCTTCAAGAACGTCGTCCTCATGGGCGATCACGGCGGTGGGCAGGGCGAAGGCGACAAGAATGTCTACCGTCGCGTGGCGACCAGGTTGAACGACAAGTACAGCGCGCAGGGCATTCACGTGTTCTATTGCGACCAGGTGTACATGCCCGCGAACACGGCCTTCGACAAGGAGATTGCCGCCAAGGGTTATCCGCAGAGCTTGCACGGCGGGCTGACGGATACGTCCATCATGATGTACCTCGACAAGGACGGCACGTACGTACGCAAGAACAAGCTGAAGGACGCGGTCGGCATTCCGGTCGGCCCGGATGGCAAGCCGCAGGCTGTGACCGATCCAGCGCTGAAGAACGGCATCGTCGGCGACGGCCGCCGCTCCAGCGCCAAACTCGGCAAGCGCGCATTCGATCTGAAGGTGGAGTACGCGGTGAAGCAGATTCAAGGCTTCATTCCGCCGGCGACCTGACCCAACGCACGGAGCATCCCATGGAGAACGTGACGCCAGTCATCGACGATATCGATCGCAGGATTCTCGTTCTCCTACAGAGCGACGCCTCGCTCCCGTGTAGCAAGATCGCCTCCGAGGTCGGCTTGTCGCAGCCGCAGTGCTGGCGACGCATTCAGCAGTTCAGGAGAGACGGCTGGATCTCGAGCGTGGTCGCGCTGCTCGACCGCACCAAGCTCGGCGTCGGCACTCAACTGTTCGTGCACATCAGGGTCAACAAGAAGGATCCCACCAGTATCGCCGAGTTCTCGCGCGCCATCCGCGAGTTGCCAGAGGTCCTGGAATGCCACGCGATCCTGGGAGCCTTCGATTTCATGTTGCGGGTGGTCGTGCCCGATATAGACGCCTACCACCGCTTTCATTTCGACAAGCTCGATCACGTGCCGCACATCCGCGAGGTGCGTTGCATGACGTCGGTGGCGCAGGTCAAGTACACGACCTCGCTGCCGCTCATGTAACGAGCCGCGGAGCGTTCGAACCGCCGAGATAGTAATTCTCAACGATCCGCTCCGGAGCGGTCGCCGGCGACGAAATATCGTCGTCAAAGCGCGTGTCTGCGCATCGATTTCCGATCACATGACAAGTGCATTTCATCTATCCAGAATAAAAGCTGCTGGTAAGAGTCATGCAGGAAAACGTCGCGCTTCGAAAGATAGTCGTGCGCCGGCCTGCTGCCGAAACGGCGCTGCAAACAAATGACACACTAAGTATTGAGTTGATAATTTTTGTGTGTCACATTCGATCGGAAGTCATATGCAGGGCAGGGACTCCCTGCCCGACGAAACCGGAGATACGGATACGTGCGTGACTTGATGAAGGGGGATGAGGGCGGACGTCGGCGTTGGATCGTCGGCGGCGTGGCCGCAATCGCGGCGCTCGCCGCCGTGGTTTTGCTGACAAGAGAGCCGTCGCCGCCGCCCACTGCCGGCGCTCCCGCCCGCGTCAGGCTGATGACGGGGACGCAGTACGCGAATTCCATCGAGTACATGTTCGGGCAGAGCATCGACGTTGGTTCCGCTTTCGCACCGCTGCAGCGAGTCGACGGTCTGCTGGCGCTGAACGCGTCACAGGTGAGCGTCACGATGGGGCAGATGCAGGACTTCCAGCGAGCGGCCGTGTCGATCGCTTCGCAGGTGATGAGCGAAGGCAATCTGGATCGCGGCGTTCCCTCACATCGAGATGCGCTCGTGCCGTGCAAGCCTGCTGCCGCGACCGAGCCGGACGATGAGTGCGCGGCGACCTTCGTTCGCAAAGCCGGGCGCCTGTTGTTCCGCCGTCCGCTCAGCGAAGAGAAAGTTGCCGAGCTGGTCGACAGTGCTCATCGAGCCGCCGATTCGCTCGACGACTTCTACGGCGGTTTGCAGGTCGTGCTGGAAAGCATGCTGATCAATCCGCAGTTTCTGTTGATCGAGGACACCACCGAGCCCGATCCGGATCGGCGCGGCCATCGCAGGCTCGATAGCTATGGACTCGCGTCGCGGCTCAGCTTCCTGCTGTGGAACTCCGTTCCTGACGAACAGCTGCTCGATGCCGCAGAGAAGGGCGAGCTGTACACGAGCCGTGGCCGCAAGCGCGAAGTGGAGCGAATGCTCGCCAGCCCGCGTCTCGAGAGCGGCGTGCGTGCGTTCTTCGACGACATGTTCGGCTTCGACCACTTCGATTCGCTCAGCAAGGATCCGCAGAAATATCCAACGATCACTGGAGCAACATTGCAGGATGCGCGCGAGCAAACGTTGCGTACCGTCGTCGATCATCTGCTCCACAAGAACTCGGACTACCGCGATCTGTTCACGACTCGCTCGACCTTCATTTCGCGCGCGCTCGGTCCCGTGTATCACGTCGGCGCCGCGCCGGGATGGTCTCCTTATGAACTGCCCGCTGACAGTGGTCGTGCCGGCATCCTGACCCATGTCAGTTTCCTCACGTTGCACGCCCATCCTGCGCGCAGTTCGGCGACGTTGCGTGGCAAGGCGCTGCGTGAAGTGTTCCTTTGTCAGAAGGTGCCGCCACCGCCGCCGAATGTCGATTTCTCGGCCGTCGAAGACCCCGACTCGAGCTTGAAGACGGCGCGCGAGAAGCTGGAAGTCCATCGCAGCAATCCGGCCTGCGCCGGCTGTCACAAAATCACGGATCCGATCGGACTGACGCTGGAGAACTTCGATGGCGCCGGCCAATACCGAACCACCGAGAACGGCGCGCAGATCGACACGAGCGGCGAACTGGATGGCAAGTCGTTCAACGATGCGGTGGGTCTTGGCGAGGCGCTGCGAAACAGTCCGGCGCTGCCGACCTGTCTGGTGAAGCAGGTGTACAGCTACGCGACCGGCGGATCGATCAACAACCGCGATCCGATGCTCGAGATCTTCGAGCAGGACTTTGCCGAGTCCGGTTACCGCGTCGTCGATCTGTTGCGTGACATCGCAATGAGCGAAGCGCTGTCGAGGGTCGTGCCCGCGCCGCCATCCAAGCAGCAGCTGGCCGCGCCGACCGAGGAGATCGAAATCCTCACTGTCTCGAATGACACGACTGCCGGGGGGATGATTCATGAAACGGCCCATCACTAGACGACGTGTCTTGCGTGGCATGCTCGGCGGCGCCGCCGTGAGCGTGGCGCTGCCGCTGCTAGATTGTTTCCTCAATACCAACGGCACCGCATACGCAGACGGCGCGCCGCTGCCGGTCCGCTTCGGCACGTGGTCCTGGGGCTGCGGCATGAGCAAGTCCATCTTCGTGCCGAAGACGATCGGCGCGGACTACGACCTGCCGGAAGAGATCGTATCTTTCAAGCCGGTACGTCAGCACATCAACCTGCTCACGAACTTCAACGGCTTCCGGGACGCGGCGCCGAACCTCTGCCATTACACGGGCTGGGTCATTCAGCGCGCCGGCTCGCCGCCGATGACCACCTTCGATCGTCCGGGCCAGACCATCGACGTAACGGTGGCCCGCAGGATTTCCGCCGGCACGCGCTATCAATCGCTGAGCGTGACTGCCACGAGCGATGAGCGCGACACGCTCAGCTATGAGAACGCCACCACCGTCAACACGGCCATCGCTTCGCCGCTCGCGCTCTACGAGAAGTTGTTCGGCGCAGGCTTCCAGGATCCCAATGCACCGGAGTTCAAGCCGGACCCGATGACGATGGTGCGTAAGAGTGCGCTGTCGGGCGTGCTGGAAGACGCCAAGAATATGCAGGCAAGTGTGGGCGCCGCCGACAAGCAGCGTCTCGATCAGTATTTCAGCTCGCTGCGCGACCTGGAGCGTCAGTTCGAGCTGCAGATCACGCGGCCCGAGCCTCGCGAGGCGTGCGTGGTTCCTTCGAAGAAGTCGGTAGAGCAGGCGATCTCCGGCATCGATGCAGAGCATGTCGCGGCTCGTCACAAGATCATGACCGATCTGCTGGTCATGGCAGTGGCGTGCGATCAAACGCGCGTGTTCAACATGCTGTACTCGAAGCCGTTCTCGGGAACGACCAAGAACGGCTACGACAAGCCGCATCACACTGCCACTCACGAAGAGCCCATCGACGAGCGCCTGGGCTATCAACCGAACGCTTCGTGGTTCACGCGGCGCGCGATGGAGAACTGGGCTTACTTCGTCGAAGCATTCTCCAAGGTGAAGGAAGGCGACGGCACGTTGTTGGACAACATGCTGATCTACGCCACCACCGACCAGTCGTTCGCGAAGATTCATTCCATCGACGGCCTGCCCATGCTCACCGCGGGTCGTGCGGGCGGCAAGATGAAGACCGGTCTGCACATCGACGGCAAGGGTTCGGCGAGCACGCGCATGGGCTACACCGCGCTGAAGTTGCTGGGCGTGGATGTGCCGTCGTGGGGAACGCAGTCGAATACCACGTCCCAGGAGATCGGCGAGATCCTCGCCTGATTGCGACGATGCGAAGTTACATCTATAGCGCGCTCCTCGGTGTCATGGCGGCGGGACACGCGTTCGCGGCTTCGGCTCCGGCGGCCGCCAAAGAGCAGTACGTCCGCGCCCCGATGCCTCCGGGCATCCAAGTCATCGTCACCGAGCTGGAAGGGCCGGTGTTCGCCGACGCCAAGGGCAAGACGATCTACAAGTGGCCGTATCAATCGCTGCGCGGTGGCTATGTCGGCGATGAGAAGGGTCGATCCACTTGTACGAATACGGTGACCACGACCAGCGCGGGGCTGTTCAGTCCTTATCCGCCTGGACTCGTGTTACCGCATCTCGATACACGTCCGAGTTGTGCCGCGATGTGGCCGCCCGTGACTGCGCCGGCCGATGCAAAGCCTGTCGACAAGTGGACTGTGATCACGCGACCGGACGGTGCGAAGCAGTGGGCTTACGACGGCCAGGCGTTGTACACCTCCGTGCTCGATCGCCAGCCGGGAGATGTGCTCGGTGGCACCAACCGCGAGCAATTGAAACAAATGGCCGGCCGCTATCCCGTTGGACCCGCACCGAAGATTCCCCCGGGGTTCAGCGTCGTGACGACCTTCAACGGCCGTCTGCTCGTGAACGCCGATGGCTATTCCGTGTACGCGTCCGATCAAGACGGTCCGGATAAATCTAATTGCCGGGGCGCTTGTGAAGACACGTGGAAACCGGTGCTGGCGCCCGCGCTGGCCAGGGCCGATGGCGAATGGACCATCGTCGAGCGCGCCGCCGGCGTGCGTCAGTGGGCTTTCCGCAAGCAGCCGCTGTACACGTACAACCGAGACATCACCCTCTACAGCCAGCAAGGCTCCGACGTGCCGGGCTGGAGCAACGTCTATACACAACGGGTCGCGGCGCTGCCGAAGCCGTTCCAGTTGATCGACACGCAAAAGGGTGTCGCTGTCGCCGATGCCAAAGGCAGGGCGGTGTACGCGTACTTGTGCTCGGACGACTCGTTGGATCAGTTGTCGTGCGACTACCCGGGCTCGCCGTCCGAATATCGCATCGCCATTTGCGGTGGCGGCAATGTCGAGCGTTGTTTGAAGAAGTGGCCGTATGTGATCGCCGATGCCGACGCCAGGAGCGACAACAAATTGTGGTCGGTAATCGAGATCGAGCCGCGCTCGGGCCGGCTCGCGACCGCCGGCGAAGCAGGCGCCATTCGCGTGTGGGCCTACCGTGGCAGCCCGCTCTACACCTACGCCGACGACATCGAGCCTGGCGATGTGAGAGGCGACCAGGTCGGTGAAATGTACGGCCAGCGCAATGGTTTCATGGTTCTGTGGGTGCGAGACGATTTCTCTCACAGCGAGACTTGAGCGCCACTAGAGTTCAATCAGGCGGGGGAACGATGAAACATTCAATCGCTAGGCAAGTGGGATGGCGTGCGTTCACCGCGGTGGCGACGTTAGCGGTGGCCCCGGCGATTGCTTGCGCCGCCGACGGCACCGCGCCTCCCAATGGCCGTATCGCGTACGTCACTACCGACATGTACTGGGGTGTGTATCAAACGCCCGATGGCAAGGCGGAGTGTCCTGACGGGCTCAACAAATACGGCCCGCGCGAAGTCTTCGCCAAGCTGTATCCGAAAGGGGGCACCGAGATCGATACGCACCTGGCGCGCGAGGCGTTGAAGTACTACCCGGAAGATTCCAAAGATAACTTCCCGATGCCGGAGGCGCGGGGACCGATCGCGATCGGCTTGAATCTCGACGGCAAAGTCGGGCCGAACGATTTCACCAGTCCCACCGGCGAGAAGGGCATCGACAATGCGTTGTATCGAGTGATCGGCTGCAGCCCGCAGTTTCGTGGACCTGAAGGGCAATTCCGTTTGTTCGGCAATCGCCTGGTCCGTCAGCTGACTTACAACCGCTCGATGATCGAGCTCACCGGCGTCGACAGTCTGCAGAACGATGACTCGGTGCAGGTGACGATTCTGCGGGGCCTGGATCCGCTGCTCACCGATGCCGGCGGCGACAAGATCATGCCGGGCGGCACCCAGCGCGTCGACAACCGTTTCAGCAAGCGCTTCTACAACCAACTGCAGGGGAAGATCGTCAACGGCGTGCTCGAGACGGAAGCCAAAGACGTGAGCTGGCCGTGGGCAGTGTTCTTCGGGAACACCAACGAATATCGGTTCCGCGGCATGCAGTTCCGCTTGCAGCTGACCGAAGGCAGGGCGGAGGGTCTGATGGCCGGCTACGCGGATGTCGATAGTTACTATCGAACAGTGATGGGCTGGTCAACGCACCATCTCTCGTACGGTCAGCTCGATCCTTCGGGCTTCTGGCGCAAGCTGTGGCAGCACGCCGATGGCTATCCGGACAAGAACGGCAAGATGACTGCCATCTCTTCGTCAGTGAACATTTATATGGCTCAAGTTTATCTGGATCGCGGCGAGCCCAATATCACCGTCTCCCAGTCGCGCTAGCTGACGAATCGGCTCTCTCGATTGAATTTATTTTTGTGCGCCGGCTACAGCGCCGGGGCTCACCCTCGCGCCTGCTACGACGGCGTGCGGTCAAGTTCTAAGTTCGCAAACCTGGTTCAAGGACGCGCCAATTAATTTCTCGACAAAGGGGATCGATTTAATGTTGAAGGAAACCAATTCGGTGGCGGGGGCCGTGCGCCGTACGCTGGGGATTGCCGGCAGCACGCTGCTGGCATTGACGACGCTCGCCGCCGGTACAGCGTCCGCGCAAGAGGCACAGAGCCAGGAAAGCAGCGGCGCTGTGCTCGACGTAGTCACCGTGACGGGTACTCGCATCGTGCGCGATGGCTATGAAGCGCCGACGCCGATCTCCGTGCTCGGCACGGAGCAGCTCGCGAAAATGGCGACCACGAATCTGGCTGACTCGGTGAACCGCTTGCCGGCGCTCTCCGGCGGCCGCAGCTCCCACAACTATTCGGGCAACGTGAGCTCCGGCACGGCCGGAATCAACACATTGAACCTGCGCGGCCTGGGCGCCAGCCGCACGCTGGTGCTGTTGGATGGCAAGCGATTGGTCCCGGCGACGCTGGGCACTGGAGATAGCGCGACGGGCGCGCCCGATGTCAACGCGATTCCGACGGCGTTGATCCAGCGTGTTGAAATCGTCACCGGCGGCGCCTCTGCTGTGTACGGTTCCGATGCGTTGGCCGGCGTCGTGAACTTCATCCTCGATAAAGAATTCACCGGCGTGAAGGGCACGGCCCAGTACGGCGAGAGCACCTATAAAGATAACGAGAGCCAGTTGTACTCGCTCGCCATGGGTGCGCCGTTCGCCGATTCTCGCGGCCATGTGCTGGTCAGCGCCGAATGGGCCGGCTCCGATGAAATCCGCGGCAACGATCGTCCGTGGAACGATGCCGGCTATCAGCTGATCACCAATCCGGCGTACAGGAAAGATCCCGTCACCGGCCTTGGCAACGGCGTGCCGGAGCTGATTCACGTCTACCACGCCGGCTTGGGCCAGGCGACGCCGGGTGGCTTGATTCAGGGCTGTTATGCACCGCTCGCCAAGACTTCGACGAACTGTGCCCTGCGCGGCACGGACTTCGTCGAGGGCGGCCAGTACCTGCCGTTCAACTTCGGCAGCGTCATCAGCAATCCATACATGTCGGGTGGCGATTGGGAACGTTCGCGTAACGACAACCTGCAGTCACTGACAATGCAGATGGAACGTAGCACGGCGTTCGGCCGCGCCAGCTTCGATGTGACAGACAACACCACCGTCTACGGCGAACTGGGTTATTCCAAGACGCGTGCGATCAACCATCACGCGCTGCGCACATTCGATTTCAATTTGCAGATTTCGCGCGACAATCCGTACCTGCCCGATGAGATGCGGCAGTACATGGTCGATAGCGGCTACGACCGGCTTGCTTTCGGCACGGTCAATGCCGACCTGCCGCCGGTGCAAGGCGACAACACGCGTACCTTCAAGCGCTACGCGATGGGTGCCGAAGGTACCTTCGATATGGGCGGCGACGAGTGGTCGTGGGATGCCTACGTTCAACGTAGCACCACCGAAGCATTGCAGACCGCACCGGGCAACCGTATCAACCCGAACTACACCAAAGCGATCAATTCGACTCGTGACGCTGCGGGCCGGATCGTTTGCCAGGTCAATGCGGATGCGGATCCGACCAACGACGATCCCGCGTGCTTGCCGTACAACCCCTTCGGCGTGGGCGTGAACTCGCAGGCGGTGGTCGACTACATCACCGAGATGGGACGCGCCGAACAGGAGCTGACCCAGGACGTGGTCGCTGTCAGCGCCAGCGGTACGCCGTTCGAGTCGTGGGCGGGTCCGATTTCGCTGGCATTCGGCGCGGAACATCGTCGCGAGAAGGTCGAAGGCGTTGCCAGCGCGATCGACGAGGCGAGTCAATTCTTTGCGGGCAACTGGCACGCCTCGAAGGGCGACTACAACGTGACGGAAGGTTTCGTCGAAACCGTCGTGCCGCTGGCGAAAGACTTGCCGGTTGCGCAGGCGCTGGACTTGAACGCCGCCGCGCGCTGGACGGACTACAGCACCTCAGGCGATGTGGTGACCTGGAAGCTCGGCACGACCTGGCAACCCATCGATGACATCCGCTTCCGTGTGACTCGTTCGCGCGATATCCGTGCTCCGAGCCTGGGCGATCTGTTCAATGCCGGCCAGAGCGGCGGCAGCAACTTCACCGATCCGCGAGTCGATCCGGTGACCGGACAGAAGCCGCAGTACCTGGTGACGAGCGTCACCACGGGCAATCCGGACCTGGTGCCCGAAGAGGCGGATACCACGGGCATCGGCATCGTGTTGTCGCCGCGCTTCCTGCCCGGCTTCACGATGTCGATCGACTACTACCATATCGAGATCGAGGGCGCGATTGCCTCGCTCGGCGCGCAGACTGTCGCTGACCGCTGCGAAGCCGGCGCCACTCAGTTGTGCCAGTACGTGATCCGTGACCCCGCGCAGAACGACAAGATCATCACGGTGATCAACAAGCCGCAGAACATCCTGGGACAGGAGGCGACCGGCTACGACGTTGAGATGAGCTACCGCCTGCCCATTGGCCCCGGCGATCTGGAGCTGCGCGCGCTCGGCACGTACTTCGACAAGCTGGAGACTCAGGACAGCAACGGTCGAGTCGTCGATGGCTCGGGCATGAATGCCGGCGGCGCCGGAGTGGGCTTCGGCAACGCGCTGCTGTCGCCGAAGTATCGGTATCTCATGTCCGTCGGCTACAACTGGGACCCGGTCACGGCGACAGTCACGATGCGCGGTGTCAGTTCGGGCAAGTACAACAACAACTTCATCGTCTGCAGCACGGGCTGCCCCACGTCCACGCTGAACAACCCGACGATCGACAGCAATCACATCGATGGCGTGAAGTACTTCGATCTGTCGCTCAACGGCAAGTTGCTCGAGACCGGGGCGGAGCTGTTCTTCGTCGTCGAAAACCTGTTGAACGAGGAGCCTGCGCTGGTCGCCGGCACCCGTGGCGGCGGTTACTACAACGGCCAGGACAACGCCGATTTCTACGACCGTCTGGGTCGTTACTATCGCGCCGGTGTTCGCTTCCAGTTCTGACGTAGCCACACGGGGCGGACGCCAGCGTCCGCCCCTGCTGTCGATGTTGTTCCATGGTCGCTTTCGCTCGAGGTCGAATCGCATGAGCTCCAGTCGTCTTCTCGCCGGCCTGCTGGCCGGTCTCATGAGTGTTGCCGCGCTGGCTTCCGGCCCGGACTCGGTGCGCTCTTCGGCGCTGGCCGACAACGGCCTCAAAAAGGAGGATTTCCCACGCTGGCAGCAGGTCGGGTCCGACGCTTATATATTTGAAGGCGTGCACTCTCCTGATCCGAACGGCACCCTGTTCACGACGGTCTCTCTCGTGGTGATCACCAAAGAGGGCGTGCTGGTGGTCGACGGGCAGGGCAACGTGCCCGAAAGCCAGCAGCTGATCGATCAGATCAAGAAAGTCACATCGCAGCCGGTCAAATATGTGGTGGTGGGCTCGGATCACGGCGACCACACCGGCGGCAACGCTGCCTTCACGTCTGCATATCCCGATGCAGTGTTCGTTTCCACAGCCTTCTCGAAGGAGGCGCTCGCCAGGTCCAAGAACGCGGCAGTGCCGACCAGATTGGTGAAGGATCGCGAGACGATCGAGCTGGGCGGCACGCAGATACAAGTGCTGAACCTGGGCCGTGCGCACACTGGCGGGGACCTGGTCGTCTACCTGCCGGCCAGCAAAGTGTTGTTCATGAGCGAGGTATATCTGCGCGGACTGTTCCCTGCGATGCGCAGCGCGTATCCCAGCGAATGGCTGGCGACCATCGACAAGGCCCTGGCGATGGATGTTTCTTTGTACATCCCGGGACACGGGTTCACGGATGAGGGCGCTGCGATGAAGCGTGACCTCGTCGAGTTCAAGAAGGCCGTCCAGTACGTGATCGGCGAGTCGAAGCGGCTGCACGCTGCCGGATTGAAGTGCGAGTCGGCAAAGAACTGCCCGGCGATCGAGCAGGCGAATTGGGGCCCCTACAAGAAGTGGCCGGCGAGCGGCAGCCAGGGCCCGCTGGCAGTGGCGAAGGTTTATCAGGAGTTGGAAGGAAAGTTGCCGTGAGCCAAACAGCAAGTAAAGCACCTGCCATGCCGCCGGTGACGCCCGCCGATATCAGCGTCTTCGAGGACCGAGGCGCCTACGTCCTGCGCAATCAAGATGGGCTTGCTCTGTACACCTATGACCTGGATGTCGACGGCAGGCCACATTGTGTAAATAAATGCGCCGAGACCTGGCCTCCAGTGCTCGCATCCGACGGTGCATCCACCGAAGTGGGCGATTGGAAATCCATCCAGCGAGGCGCCGCTCGCCAGTGGAGTTATCGGGGCAAGCCCGTGTACACGTACTCGAAGGATGCGCCGGGAGAAACGAAAGGCGACGGCGTCGACGGCAAGTGGCGCCTGGTGTCGGTCTGAAGCGACTTCCGCTTTCCGATTTCGAGAGGTGGAAACGTCAGGCCGGGCCGCACTGGCGTGTCCGCCAATGCCTTCGGCGACTTAGGGATCAATTTCGGCGTCGAGGAGTTTTAAACGACATCTGACCGTTACACGGCGGGGTCGTTCACTGATGCAGTTGGAACTTATCCGAACTGATGTCAGCAAGCTCGATGAAATATTGCCAGGTGGCCTGTTCAAAGGGGGCGTGTACATCGTCCATGGCGCGCCCGGAACGGGAAAAACCATCCTGGCGAACCAGGTCTGCTTCAACCATGTGAAGCGGCAAGGTTCGGCGCTCTATATTTCCCTGCTCGCCGAATCGCACACTCGGATGCTCCAGCATCTGAGCTCGATGAAGTTTTTCGATCAGCGGGCCATGCCGCGGCTCTATTACGTGAGCGCCACGCCGACGTTCGCGGCCGAGGGCTTGAACGGCGTCGTCTCGCTCGTCAGGCAGGAGCTCAAGCGGCATCGCCCTGGCATCATGGTCATAGATGGATTCTCCGCCACACGCGAGCGAGCGACGACGCAGCAGGAGTTTCTGCGCTTTGTGCATGAGATTCAAAGTCACGCCGCGGCAGCCGAGTGCGCGACGTTGCTGCTGACCAGCGGCATCGATCCCGCAACCGATCCGGCCTCCACCATGGTGGACGGCATCGTGCACCTCAATCATGAGTTGTTCGGACGGCGCACGCAGCGAACGCTGCAGGTGACAAAATTCCGTGGCGACGGCTTTTTGCCGGGCACGCACTCGTTTCAGATCGACGACACGGGACTGACGATCCACCCGCGGATCGAAGCCAGGTTCGGCTCGCCATCGAAGCGCGATCGTTACGTGTTGAGCCGGCTGGCCAGCGGCGTGCCCGGCATGGATGAGATGCTCGGCGGGGGACTGCTGAGGCGGACCACCAACGGCTTGTATGGTCCGACCGGGATCGGCAAGACCACGTTCGGCCTGCAATACGTGTCATTGTCGAGCGCGAGCGAGCCCGGTGTGTTCTTTGGATTTTTCGAAAGCCCGGAGCGCCTGCGAACCAAGGCCGAGGCGATCGGCATCGACTTGCAACGACTCGAAGAGCGCGGTCATCTGGAGATGATCTGGCGGCCGCAAGGCGAGCAGGACCTCGACGAGCTCGGGCACGAGATCCTCGCCGCAGTCCGACGCATCGGTGCAACGCGGGTTTTCATGGATGGCTACGCGGGCCTGCAGGAGTCGGCCATCGAGCCCGAGCGTCTGACCCGGTACGTCTCCTCGCTCGCGAATGAAATGCGTGCATTGGGTGCAACGCTGATCGTGACCATCGAGAGCCGTAACATCCTGGGCGCGAGCATGGAGCTACCGAGCAAAGGATTGTCGTCACTGCTCGAGGGGCTGGTGCTGTTGCGTTACGCCGAGGTGGAGGGCCGGGTGCGTCGCCTGATATCCGTTACCAAGATTCGCGACAGCGAGTTCGATCCTTTCCTTCGAGAATTTACCGTCGGGGCGCGCGGCATGGAGGTGGGCGGCACCTTTACCGGCTTCGAAGCATTGCTGTCGGGATTCGGCCGCGAGCCCCAGGCCAGGACGAATTACATCGCGCCGAACGATGCGCAGCCGTCTCAGAGGGGCTGAGGACGAGGATGAAGACGATCCTGATCGTAGACGATGAGCCGGACATCACCGATGTGGTCCTTACCAGCCTGCAAGATGAAGGTTATCGGGTGCTGGCCGCGGCGAATGGGCTCGAAGGACTGCAACGCCTGAGCGAAACGAATCCCGACGTGCTCATTTGCGACGTGATGATGCCCTTCATGGACGGAGCGTCCATGTGCGCGCGCGTGCGCGACGATCCGAAGCACCGGGATGTGCGCATCGTCATTGCCAGCGTCATGGACGAGGCGACCATATCCAAACAGTTTTCGAGTTACGACGGCTTCCTGCGCAAGCCTTACCGACTTGGCGCACTGCTCGACCTGGTCGCGACCCTCGCTGCGCGCTGAGCGGCAGCTACTTGAATCAAAGATTTGCCCGTAATTGTTCCTGAATGGCGACGGCGTGCGCGCCATTCTGAACGGCGCCTTTAAATCTGGTTCAGGCTCGGCGTCGAATACTGACCCGATGATCGAGCACATTCGGCACAAACTCCGGCAACTCTACCTGTTCCTGAAGGAAGCCAACCAGCTGCGGTTTCCTCCAGTT
Source organism: Peristeroidobacter agariperforans (assembly GCF_004138335.1). GTDB lineage: Bacteria > Pseudomonadota > Gammaproteobacteria > Steroidobacterales > Steroidobacteraceae > Steroidobacter > Steroidobacter agariperforans. The sequence goes on from NZ_RYFW01000001.1 coordinate 3,105,293, forward strand.
CGACATGTGAGTCAGCATCCGCGGGCGATTCGGTTGGCCGACGCGCCGGATCACCCCTGTGTGCAGATCAATCGTCCCGGTCTCACGCAGGCAGAGGACGATTGTCTGCTGCGAATCGCGCGTCCGCTGTCGACGCCCTGTCCCACGCCGCCTTTCAACGTGGCCAACTGGCTGCTGCCAGACTGGGACGATCCCACCAAGGCGGCGTATTTCTCTGCGACTCGCAACGTCGCAGCGGCGGACAGCGCTCCGCTCAATATCCGATTCGACGATGACGAGCAGCGCCTCGCCGATTTCGAGGCCTGGGTTGCGCAGCGCGAGGAGTGGGCTGTTACGGAGCTCGCCGCGCGCAAGGCGCTGGGCTTTTTCGAGTTGTTCTATGAAATTCACTCGGCCATCGAGCGCGACGGCGAACTGCTCGAGCTGGTGGCGGCCGACGGGCGACTGAACTGGCGCGCGGTTTCGTCGATCGAGGGCAGTGTGCCTATCGATCATCCGGTAATGCTCAAGCGCGTCGAGCTGCGTTTCGATGCCAGCGCCGCTGAATTCAGCATTCACGAGACGGATCGGCCGACCGAGCTGTACAGCGCGCTGTTCGTAGACTTGCAGAACACAGCGGCGGCATCGCTGCGCAATCGGACAGCGGAGCTGGAAAACTCCGGTTTGCATCCGTGGGGCGCCGATGACACGGAAATTTATCTGAAGACGCTGGTGCAGACACTGTCGCCCACCAGTGGCCGTTTGTTCAAAGAGCACGTGGCCGACGAACCTTCCGACGCGCCGCGCATGTGGCGCGATCCGATGCTGATCCTGCGCAAGCGTGTCGGCGGCATCGCGAATGCGGTCGACGCCATCATCGACGACATCGATCAGCGCAAAGCGTTCGCGCCGGCGATGGTGCAGATTTCGGGCACGTCGGTCGAGGACACGCCGACGCCGAAGCCGCCGGAGGACACCGCCACTCACGCGGTGCTGGCCGCGCCGCTCGATGACGATGACGTGCTGCTCGGCAAGGAGGCAAATCAGGAACAGATCCAGATCATCAAGCGCCTGAGCCACAGCGGCTCGGTGCTGGTGCAAGGTCCGCCGGGCACCGGCAAAACGCATACGATCGCCAACTTGATCGGTCACCAGCTCGCGCAGGGCAAGTCGATCCTGGTCACGGCGCAGACTGCGAAAGCTTTGCGCGTACTGCGTGACAAAGTACCAGAGGTCCTGCGTCCGCTATGTGTCGCCGTGTTGGGCAGCGATCAGGATGCGCGCCGACAATTAGAAACATCCATCGGCTCGATCACCGAACGACTGACGACGGAAACCAGCGCGTCGTTGGTGTCGCGGGCCACGCGGCTCGGAGGACGACGCAAAGAGCTGCTGGCCGACTTGAAGGCGCTGCAGCGTGACTTGCGCGAGGCGCTGGAAAACGAGTATCGCGAGATCATCGTCGACGAGCGGCGATTCTCCCCGGCCGACGCGGCAAAGTACGTGAAGGCGCACGGCGCACAGCACGCGTGGATTCCAGGGCCGGTCAAGCTGGCGGTGTCGCTGCCGCTCAATTCCAACGAGCTTGGTCGCTTATATGCTTTGGGCGCTGCGTTCACCGCGGATGAGGAGCAGGATGCGCGCCGGCCTTTGCCCAACCTCGATGAGTTGCCCCCCGAGCGCGAGTTCGAATCGCTGGCGTCGGAACATCAGCGGCTCGCAGCAGCGGACTTGTCCGCCGGCGTGCACCGGTGGACGCAAACCGGCGGCAGCGCTGCGATCCAAGAGCTGATCGCGACCCTGGCGGAAGAATTTTCGGAGCTGCGGCGCAGGCAAGCGTGGCGGCCGTACGCCATCGTCGCCGGCATCAACGGCGGCACGCAGCGCGAAGTCTGGGAACAATTGATTCACGGCATCGAAGAAGCGGCGGAGGCAAACGCTCAGTGCGCGCTGTTGCGCCACCATCGGCCGCAGTTGGCCAGATCCATGTCGCCGGAAACGCAGCGGCGCATCGCTCAGGAGATCGTGCAACACCTGGAAGCGGGGCGCGGCCTGGGCTTCGTAACGATGGCGACGCGCTCGGAGTGGCGCCAGTTCGTGAAGGCGGCATCGGTCGCGGCGGGGGAGCCTTCGCGCATCGATCACTTCCATGTGCTGGCGATGGTGGCCGACCTGGAAGTGCGGCGGCTCGAAATCGAGGACTCCTGGAACGCGCTGATCGGCGGACACATCAATTCGTTGTTTCGATCGATGGGCCCCGAGCCGGAGCTGGCCTGCCGGGCGCTCACCGACGAGATTCGTCACTGCCTGGACTGGCATGCGCACACGTGGGGCTCGCTCGCCGAACACTTGCGCAGCGAAGGTCTGCGATTGGACGAGTTGGTTGCGCAGATTCCACGCGAGCCGAGCCCACTGGCGGAGTATCAGACGGTCGAGCGACTGTCCTCGGAAGTGTTGCCGCCACTGCTCGCGATTGAATCGGATCGTCGCAAGCAGCGCGAGATCAACGAGTGGTTCCAGCAACTCGCCAATCGCATCGGTGAGATCGATCCGAACTCAGTCGGCGCGGGCTGCACCTCCCGATTGCTCGCAGCGGTCGAAGCTCGCGATGCGAGTGCCTATCGAGCGGCTCGTGAATACGCGCAGCGCCTGCTCACGGTAAAGCCACTGACGCAGGAGCGTGACGAACTGTTGACCCGGCTTCGAGACGTCGCGCCGCGTTGGGCGGATCGCTTGCAGGATCGCAAAGCGCCGCACGACAAGGGCCACCCGCCAGGCGATCTGGAGCTGGCCTGGATCTACCGTCAGCTGCACGACGCACTGGTGCAGTTGGATCGGCTCGATGCACAGACTCTGCAATACGAAGCGGATCGTACTCGTGACCGCTTGCGACCGGTGACCCAGGAGTTGATCGATGCGACCGCCTGGGGCCAGCAGCTGGCGCGCTTGCAAGGAAACAATGCGATCCGGCAGGCGCTGGTCGGCTGGCTGGACACGGCGAAGCGCTTGATGTCGACACGCCATCCGGAGCGCCGGCAGACGCTGCTCACCGAAGCGCGCAAGCTCATGAAACATTCGGTCGAAGCGGTGCCGGTGTGGATCATGCCGATCTCCATGGTCGCCGAGACCTTCGATCCGCGGGCGACGCGCTTCGACCTGGTGATCGTCGACGAGGCGAGCCAGGCGGATCTCAATGCGCTCATTCCGCTGTACATGGCGCGGCAAGTCGTCATCGTCGGCGACCACGAGCAGGTGACGCCGTTGGGCGTGGGCAAGGAGCAAACGGCGCTCGAGAACCTGCGCAAGTCGATGCTGCACGACTTTCCGAACGCGCATCTGTTCGATGCGATGTCCTCCATCTATGACATCGGCCGGCAGGCGTTCGGCGATGCGGTGCGCTTGATCGAACATTTCCGCTCGGTGCCGGAGATCATCGCGTTCAGCAATCGACTGTCCTACGACGGCAAGATCCTGCCGCTGCGTGCGGCGAACTCGACGCACATCAAGCCGGCGTGCGTTCCGTATCCAGTGGCTGGAGTACGGCAAGGCGATGTCAACCAGCGAGAGGCCGAAGCGATCGTGTCGCTGATCAAGGCGATGACGCGCCATCCGGCCTACGAAGGCAAGACCATCGGCGTGATCTCGATGCTCAAGGAGGAGCAGGCGCTGTTGATCCAGTCGCTGCTCCACAAGCGCATCGACAGCGTGGAGCTGGAGAAGCGGCGCATCCTCGCCGGCATCTCGGCCGAGTTCCAAGGCGACGAGCGCGATATCATTTTGTTGTCGCTCGTGGACAGTGCTCCGGAAGAAGCGGCACTGCGCACGGTGCGCGAAGGTGCGTACGAACTGGTCAAGAAACGTTACAACGTTGCAGCGAGCCGCGCGCGAGACCAGCTGTGGGTCGTGTATTCGTTCGATGCCGAGCACGACTTGAAGATCGATGACTTGCGCTTTCAGTTGCTTCAGCACGTGCAACAGCCAAATCTGGCGCCGCCTGGCGCCGAGCGCGAGCGTCTGGAACCGCAGTCGCCGCTCGAGCGCGAAGTAGCCAAGCGGCTGAGCGCTGCCGGCTATCGCGTGAAACAGCAGATGAGCATCGGACACTTCCGCATCGACATGGTGATCGAGAGCGACGACAAGCGGCTGGCTTTGGAATGCGACGGCGACCGTTATCGCACGCCCGAGAGCCTCGGTGAGGACATTGCACGCCAGGCCGTTCTCGAGCGCCTGGGTTGGGAGTTCGTGCGCATCCGCGCCAGCGCGTTCTATCGAGATCCGGACGCGGCGTTACGTCGCGTGTTCGATCGTCTGGCGGAGTTGGGCATCAAGCCAGTCGGCCCGGAGGAAGTAACGATCGCGCCCGTCGAAGAGGCGCCGGCGAAGTCACTGGTCGAAGAGCTTCAGGAAATGATGGGCCGGCCTGTCCTGGCAGCACCTCCATCGGCGCCAGCCGCGGTCGAGGATGAGCCCACGGAATCCGCACCCAAGAAGACGGCCAAGCCGCGCCGGAAGTTCGGGCGGCAGCCCTAGGGTTCTACCTGGCTGCCGTCCCGTCTGCTTTAGTTCCCAGCAGGCTGCAGGCGAGCCTGCGACAAGACCGGCGCATCGATCGAACCGATGGCGCGCGCGATTGCATCCTCGCGGCAGTCCTTGAACGCCATTTCAGTACGACGAGGCGTCAAGGTGTAGGTGGGATGCCGCCGCGGATCGCCGCCGCATGCACGGTAAGCTGCCTTCTTGATCCGGCCGAGCAGCACCTGGGCGTCCGCTTGCCGGGAAAGATCGAGGTCCGCGTAAGTGACGCGCTCCGTTCTAACCATCTGCTTCTCTGGGGAGGATTGCCAGGCCTGCGCGGCGGGATTCACGGCAAGCAACAACAGTGCGGCCGAAGCCGGGCCGATGATTCGTATCGATTCGAGCAGGCGGGTCATGATCAGATCTCCGGAAAGTTGGGATGGCCCGTGTAATGTCGGACTTGCCCGTTCGAAAGGCGTGATTCCGGCCGTGATAAGTGCGTGAATCCCGCAGCGGCCGCATTTTCACGCGCGCTCGTGCCTGCCTGACCGCGCTCGTGGACGGATGGTCCGCGCTGGGTTGAAAGCAATCGTCCCCGAGCGGCGTCGCCCGCTAAGTTGCGACCTGCGTCAAAACTCACCCAGAGGGACTCCTCATGCGCAGGTCGATCGGATTTCTCATGCTCGTTTGTCTCGCCGCCGGCGCGCTTGCGTCATCGGATCGAGAGGTCGAGGTGCTGGCTCGGGCCCGACAGTTGCAATTGCAGTTCCGACAGGGGAATCTGCAGTCGGTCGATCCGCTGCTGAAGGACCTCGAAACTGCGGTCGCGCAATCGCCCAACAGCGCGGATCTGTGGGAAGCGCTCGGCAATGCCTATATGTCACAACAAGGCCTGTTGTATCAGTCGCAGCCAGATCCAGATGTGCTCGTCGGAGTGGGCGAACGGGCGCGCGACGCCTATGCACGCGCCCTCGCATTAGATAAGAAGAATGCGCTGTTACTGGCCAGTCACGGCATGGCGGGAATGTCGATTGCCTCGCTAAAGCAGGATCCGTCGGGGCTGAAGGTCGCGATCGAGGAGATGAACTCCGCGGTTCGTGAGGCGCCAAAGTCAACGCCCGTTCGGTTGACGCGCGGATTTACGATCATTCATTTGCCCATCGGCTTACGCGATACCGCAGCCGTTACGGCGGACTTGAAGTTTGTAATGGACGCCACGACACGCCGGCGCCCCGAGGATGTTCTGCACGTACTGCTTGGAGATGTATATGTGGAAACTGGCCAGCTCGAAAAGGCGCGACGGGAGTACGAGCAAGTAACTGGCGCCTCCAGTTTCGCGGCGGAACAGTCGCGCGCTCGGCTCGAAGATCTGAAGAAGGGTGCAGCGGTATCGCCCGCTGCAATTGCCCAGGTACGCTCAGGCACCGGTTCCAGATGCGCGATGTGTCACGCGCCCGGCGCCGACAACTGATATGGAGAATGAGCTGACTTACTCAGCGCTTCAGGCCATCGGGATGGCAACCGGTGCTGCGCTTTGCGCGTCGTTGGGGCTCATGCAATTTCGAGTCGATCGGGCCACCGGCGGCCCCAGCGGATATCAGCTGTTGTGGGTCGTCGGGGTCATCTGGACGCTCGGCAGGTTCTTGCGATACACGCTGCAGCTCGCGGGATGGGATGCGGAAGCAAACAGCGTGCGCTTTGCCGAAGCGCTGGCATGGAGTTGCACGATACTCGGTCCGATCGCGATCGGCCGTCTCCTGCAGGCACGGCTTGGAACGACGAGCCGCCTGGCTCGCGCCTTCCTGGGATTCACCGGCGTCGCATCCATCCTGAACCTGAGTCTGTTCGCATGGGTTGGAACGACTCACGGGTTCGATCTCGATGCCAGCTGGTATCCAGAGGCGTCGCTCTATGTCGCCCTGATCGTGACCGCAGTCGCGCTGATTCTCTATCGCTTCGGCCGGCAAAGGATCGACTCCGAGCTGGCAGGATCGGGGCCGAGCTGGTTTGGACGCGGCGCGGTCCTGCTCGCGGTCTTGCAAGTGAGCGCGGCATTGCTGACCCTGAGAAATTCGTGGCTGCCCGCCGGCGTGCACGCCACGTTGAGTCTGATCGGGGAGCATTGGGCAATTCCCTGGTCGATACTCATTGCAGTCTCACTGGCCCAGATCCACTACGCCGATGTCGTCCTCAAGCGCAGCCTCTGGCTGCTCGCGAGCGTGTCGATTGCGGCGTTGGCCAGCACCTTCGTGTTCAATGTGCCGCCGGGATTCATGCTGGTCGTCGCGACGCTGGGTTGTGCCGCTTTGATGCTGAGTGCACCGTTCCTCATACGTGCGCTGAACTTGCTGGTGGATCGCGTCTACCTGAATCGTGCGGATTACCTCGCAGCTGCAAGCCTCTTCGAAGAGTCGGTGCGGCGAGTCTACGATCGGGAAGAGTTGTTCGATGCCGCGTTGCTCGCTGTCCGTTCGACGCTGCGCATCGGTGCGCGCTGGGTGCCGGTCGCCCATGTGTCCGCAGCCCCGGCGAACGCTCTCGCCTCGATCCCGGTTGAAACAGAAAACGGCCCCGGATATCGCCTCGAAGTCTCCGCCAGCCATCAGGCGCGTACCTTGATGGCCGACGAGCTCGGCTATTTGATTGCCATCGGTACGCACGTGAGTCGCCGCTTGGATGCCATCTACTTCGAGCAGGAGCAGCGCGCCCTGCACGTACGAGAGGAGCGGCTCAAACGACTGTTGACCGAAGCTGAGTTGAAGGCGCTGCGGACACAGGTGGATCCGCACTTTCTGTTCAATACGCTCAATACCATCGCCGACCTCATCGGCTCCCAGCCGCTGCGAGCCGAGCGCATGACGGAGCGTCTCGCCGAATGTTTCAGGTACGCGTTGTCCAGGCATGCGCGGGAGCTGTCGACATTGGATGATGAGCTCGAGTTCGCCCGTCACTATCTCGACATCGAGCAGGAGCGCTTTGGAGATCGCCTGCGAGTTCAACTCTCACGCGGCGATGCTCGGGGCAACGAGTCCGTACCTTCACTGTTGCTCCAACCGCTGCTGGAAAATGCCATCAGACATGGGCTCGCACCGCTGCGCGAGGGAGGCTGCATCAGTGTGGCCGCGAAGCGTGAGGGCGAATACTTGCGAGTCCAGGTGGATGACGACGGCGTGGGCTTGCGGCCGGACTTCCAGGAGCGATTCGGTGTCGGTCTGCGGAACGTGACAGAGCGTCTGCATGCGCTATATGCGGAAGCCGCCAAGTTCGCAATTGGCCGTCGAGCTGACGGACGCGGAACGTCAGTGACCATCAGGGTGCCGCTGCATGGAAATTAGAGCGCTCATCGCCGACGACGAAGCGGCTGCGCGATCGCGCTTGCGTAAGCTGCTCGCCTCGTATCCCAGCATCGTGATCGAAGCGGAAGCGCATGATGGTCTCGCCACTTTGGAGGCGATCCAGCGTTGCCGGCCGCAGGTGGTGTTCCTCGACGTGCAGATGCCGGGTCTGAATGGTTTCGAGGTGGTTCAGGCCTCGCCGCCGGAAGAATTGCCGCTGATCGTGTTCGTGACGGCCTATGACGAATATGCTTTGGCGGCCTTCGACGCCAATGCGGTGGCCTACTTGCTAAAGCCAGTCGCGCCATCGCGCCTGCAGGCCGTAGTAGCGCGGCTCGAACAACTCGTCCCGAAGCCGGCCGAAGTCGCGCAACAGGTCATTCGAACCAGCACCGTTGCGCGATCGCAGCCGCAGCCGCTGCACCACGTGCTGGCCATTCAGCGCGATCGCTACTTGCTGATCCCGCTGGCCGAGATCTGCTTCTTTCGCGTCGAGGACGGCGTCACGAAGGTGAAGACCTGCGACGCCTGGTATCGCACCAACTATGCGATCGGCGACCTCGAGGCGAGGTTGTCGAGCCCGCCGTTCTTTCGCGCGCACCGCTCGGTCATCGCCAATCTCGACCGGGTTGCGGCGATCAGCCCGATGTTCAAAGGGTCGTTGCTGCTCACGATGAAGGATGCTCAGCAAAGCGAGATTCAAGTCAGCGAACGCCAGTCGACGCGGGTCCGTGAGCTGCTTCAGCTGTAAACGCTCCGGCGGGAACGGGGCGCCGACCCGTGACATCGAATGTCATGTACGGCCCCTCAACTCAGGAGCGATGAAATGAACAACTGGCTTACTGCGCTCGGTGCGACGCTGGCGCTCGTTGCGTGCGACGCCGGAGCGGCGAATGCCGGTCCGTCGGATGCGCAGATTGCCGACATCGTGGTGACTGCGAACCAGGTCGATATCGACGCGGGCAAGCTGGCCGAAGCCCGCACTCAATCCAAGGACGTCAAAGCCTTTGCGCAACGCATGGTCATGGATCATGGCGGCGTGAATCAATCCGCCGTCGAGCTGGTCAGGAAACTTCAGGTCACGCCGGAGCCGAACGACACCAGCAAGAGTCTGCAGAAGGGCGGCGATGCCAATCTTGCGGCGCTGAAAAAGCTGAGTGGCGCCGCGTTCGACAAAGCCTACATCGACCATGAAGTCACTTATCATCAGGCCGTGCTGGACGCGCTCGACCAGACACTGATTCCCAGCGCGCAGAACGCCGAGTTGAAAGCACTGCTCGTCAAGGTGCGTCCCGCGTTCGTCGCGCATCGGGAACATGCGAAGCACTTGCAGGCTTCATTGGGTAAGGTCGGAAGCTGATCGCCGCCACGGTGGATAGTCCATGACGACCGATATCGCACCCTCGCTGCCGACGGAAGAGGATGACCTGTCGATAGCGCGTCGGATCGCCGCAGGCGACCAGGTCGCCTTCGAGCGGCTGATGCGTCGCTACAACCGTCGTCTTTATCGACTCGCGAGGGCTGTGCTCAAAGATGCCGCCGAAGCAGACGATGTGCTGCAGGATGCATATCTGTCGGCTTATCGGTCGTTGCGGCAGTTCCGCGGGGACGCGGCACTGTCCACCTGGCTGTCGCGTCTGGTTCTGAATGAATGCTCGGGGCGCTTGCGCCGTCACAACCGCCGCCAGAACGTGGTTCCCATGGTCAGCTCAACCAACCGACCCGAGGTCGATATCGTGCCCGCACAGGATTTGGAGCGGCCCGACCAGGCGACCGGTCGGGCGCAGATTCGGGATCTGCTCGAACACAAGCTCGATGAGCTGCCGGAGCCGTTCCGTTTGGTCTTCGTGATGCGCTCTGTCGAAGAGCTCAGCGTCCAGGACACGGCACAGATTCTCGGCATTCCTGAAGACACCGTGCGCAGCCGCCACTTCCGTGCACGCAGTCTGTTGCGCGACTCGCTGGCGCAGGAAATCGATCTGGCCGAGCGAGACCTGTTCGAATTCGGCGGTAAGCATTGTGATGGCGTGATCGCCCGAGTCTTCGCTCGTTTATAAGACTACTGCGGGATGAGGCGATCCCTGAGCTGCTGCGCGTGCTGCAGCCAATCAAGTTTCTGGCCGCGATGCCGTCAAATTCCAGGTAGACCATTGACGACCGTGCAGCCGTGAATCAAAGAGCTTCGACCGCGCCAGATCCTCAGCGAATGAGCCTCAAGCAAATGATGCTGATCATGATGATCGGCACAGCCTTCGCGATGCTCGCGCTCGGCTTCTGCATTCAGCGCTTGGGCGCTGCCACCGCCGGCGTCGCGGCCGCGTACGAAGTGAGATACAACTCGTACCTGCTCGCGGACGAAATGCGCCAAAGCTCGGACGATCTGACCCGGCTCGCACGTACGTATGTCGTTTCCGGCGAGCGCAAGTGGAAGGATCAGTATCAGGAAGTCCTCGATATTCGCGCCGGCAAGGTGCCTCGCCCGGCTCAGTATCACAAGGTTTATTGGGACTTCCGCGCGGCGGATATTCGCCCGGCGCGCGGCGAAGAGCCTGCAATGGCGTTGACCGATCTGATGAAGCGCGCCGGATTCACCACCGAGGAGTTCGCCAAGCTCGCCGAGGCCGAGCGCAACTCGAACGATCTGGTGCGCACCGAAACGCTCGCGATGAGTGCGCTCGAGGGCGGTAACCCTGCCGATCGCGCCAACGCTCAGGCGCTGATGCACGACGAGAACTATCACAAGTTCAAAGCGAAGATCATGGAGCCGGTCAACGAGTTCTTCGACGCCGTGGATCGGCGCACGCAGGGCTCGATCGAAGCGGCTGAAAACAACAAGACGTTCTGGTACACGATGCTGGTGGCGATCGCATTGGCGACGGTGGTGCTGCTCGTGACTTCGCTTTGGCTCGCCTATCGTCAGCTCGCGAGGTCGCTCACCGAGGCGGTGCGTGTCTCCGGCGCGATTGCGGCCGGGCGTCTGAATATTCAGGTCGCCCCGAGCGGGCCGCGCGAGGTCGCAGCGCTGCTCGGTGCGATGGCCGACATGCGAGCGCGGCTCGTGAGCGTCGTGTCCAATGTTCGGAAAAATGCGGATTCAGTCGCCGTGGCGTGCGGCCACATTGCGCAGGGGAATGCAGATCTGAGCGCGCGCACGCAAGAGCAGGCGAGCGCGCTCGAGCAGACTGCCTCCTCCATGGAAGAGCTCAGCGCCACCGTTCATCGCAACTCCGACAATGCCACGCAGGCGGATCAGCTCACTCGTGGCGCGAGCACGATTGCTGCTCGCGGCGGCGAGGTGGTCGGCAAGGTCGTGGAGACGATGCAAGGGATCACCGAGAGCTCGCACAAGATCGCCGATATTATCGGCGTGATCGACAGCATCGCCTTCCAAACAAACCTGCTGGCGCTGAACGCAGCCGTCGAAGCGGCACGCGCGGGAGAGCAAGGTCGCGGCTTCGCCGTCGTAGCGGCCGAGGTTCGCCAGCTGGCTCAGCGCAGCGCCGACGCGGCCAAGCAGATCCGAACGCTCATTCTCGACAGCGTGGGGCGCGTCGAGCAGGGCAGCGCATTCGTCGATCAGGCCGGCGCGACCATGACGGAGCTGCTGGCCGCCATCAAGCGGGTTACCGACATCACCGGTGAGATCAGCGCTGCCAGCTCCGAACAGAGCTCGGGAGTGACTCAGATCAGCCATGCCGTTGCCCAGATGGATAGCGTCACGCAGCAGAACGCGGCGCTGGTCGAGCAATCGGCGGCTGCCGCCGAGATGCTCGAACAGCAGGGCCGCGAACTGGTCGCCGCGGTCGCGGTGTTCCAGCTCTCCGACTCGGACGAGCATGCGCAGTTGGAACGCGTTCACTCGAACAGGAGTATTGGCAGCGCATCCAGAACGTCGTCAGTCGAATTCGATGTCGCAGCCTGACGCCCGCTTCGGCGCTTTTAGCGATTGAAGGGTTCGGCTTTCGAATCCGGCCGGAAGCGCATCGCCAGCAATAACACCGCGATGGACGCGGGCAGCCAGAACAGATCGGTCGGCGTTGGCCGGCGCCGTGCATAGCGCTGATCGCGCAGGGTTTCACTCAGCGATGCAGGGCCAGTCAGGCGCGCGTAGTTGAAGCCGACCTGGTCCGCGAGCGCTCGCAGGTGCGGCTCGCGAAGCCCGGACAGATGTTCGATGGGAGGCGCGTTGTTATCGCCGAAGGCGGTCGGCTGGATGACCTCGTCGGCGCGCCAGAAACCCTGCCGGTGTCCCTCCTCATCGATTCTCGGGATCGGGCTGGGTGCGTCGGCGCCCGCGCCGATGAGCCAGCCGCGGATCGAATGTTTCTGCAGATCCTCTAACACACGGGGCGGATAAGCCGGATCGAGCAGCGGCGCTTCCTGGCCGTCGCTGATGAAGACGATGTCGGGATGAGTGTCCGCAGCCAGCTGGGTTTCTTGCGCGGCCAGCACCGACCAGTACACGCCCTTGGTGATCTCGCTCGCATTGGACCAGCGCATGCGGCCATCGATCTGTTCGAGCGAGGCCAGCAAATCGTTGTAGTACGCGCAGACTTCGACGGGCGCGAGCAGCGGGATGGTTCGATATCCGGTGAATGCAGCCCAGCCGACGCGAGAGCCGCACGGCATTGCTCGCAACATGCGGCGAGCAGACTCGTGTGCAAAGGCAAGGCGGCTGACCGGCGCTCCGTCGAGCTCGTAGTCTTCGACGTTCATGCTCTGGCTGATATCGAAGACCAGCAGGTAATCGTAGGTATCGTGCGGCAGGTCGACGGGCGGAATGACGATCGCCGCCAGCAGTAGCACTAGCGCGAGCGCGATGGTCCTTGAATCCTTGTCTACTGACAGGCGCAGCGATCTCATGGAAGGTCGATCCTCACCCCTTGCAGGGTGCTCGTGCTTTGCTCCCTCTCCGGCGGCTCTTCCTTCTCTTCGATCTGCTGCTCGAGTTCCGGCGCCAGCTGCAGCGCGCGCGAAAGGTTGTATCGGGCATCCCAGTGCGCCGGCTCGTTGCGCAAGACGTCTCGATAACGCTGTTTCGCGAGCTCGATGAGGGGCAGCGATCTGAACGCTTCGCTGGCGCCATTCGCCAGCGCATCGCGCATGTACAGGTTGCCCAGATTATAGGCCGCAGCCCGACCCAGATCGCGGCGGTCGCCCTCGATCAGCGCTTTGTATGCTTTTACCGCTGCCTCGGACTCACCGGCGCGGGCAAAGGCAAGCGCACGCGCAAAGCGGGCTTCCGGAACCGATGCTTCGAAATCCGAAACGCGCGCGCTCGTGATCGCCGCGTTCGTGCGTTTGATCCGGTCGAGGCGAAGCGCGTGATGGGCGGCCAGGCTTCCGCACGCGAGCGCGACTGCGGCGAACGCGCCGTGAACGATCGATCGTTTCATGGCAGGCTCCGCAGTAACATGGATCGATACAACAGCAGCATCGCGCACGAGAACGCGGCAACGGCGAGAAACACACGGCTATAGTCCTGGCGCGGAATCTGCTCCAAAAAGTCCAACGGCAGGTTCTGTTGCCGCTCGACGTCGGCGACTGCTCGCGAGAGCTCCCCAGGATCTTCGGCCTGATACACGCGATACGGTGTTTGTAACGTCCGGAAGAAGCGGTGCAGGGCCATCTCGGGGGCGTTCTCCCAACGCGGCTCGGTCGAATCGAGTTTGGCGCTGTTGTAGGAGCGCAGATAGATCCAGTAGAGCGCGATACGATTGCGCGCGAGCCCGAAGCGGATCCGCTGCATGGTCTCAGCGTCCAGATGCGCGCCGCCGTCCGACACCAACAACATGATGCGACTGCCCGAGTAAGCGCGTTGGTCGAATTGGGCGATGGCGGCGATGAGTCCGCGACCCACTTCCGTATCGGCCAACCCACGGCCAATGGCGCCGGCCGCAATGCCTGCTTGCATGACCGCATCGTGCTGGGTGAACGGCACGACACCCAGCGGTCGATTGCTGAAATACATCAGTGAGAAACGATCGTCGGGACGTCGGCTGACGAACTGTGACAAGAGCTCACGTGCCACCTGGGCCTTTTGCGGGCCCTTTGCGAGGTGATACAGCAAGTTGGCCGGATCGATCTCTCGCCAGTTTGCCGGCAGCATCCGATCGTCCATGCTGCGACTCCGATCCAGGAGCACGAGGATCTCCGCGCCTTTGCCAGTCCGCTGAACTTGTGTCTGCGGGCGTCCCGGCTGAGCGAGCGCCAGTATGCTGCTCGCCAGAGCGAGGACCGCGAACACGGGCCACAGCCAGCCGATGATTTGACCGACACGATCGGGCGGCAGCCAGGCGAGGGACGGAAACGCGAGTGTGTCACGGCGCCTGCGTAACAAGGGCAGCAGTGCAAGCGGCAGGAGTGCCAGCGCCCAGGGATGCTCGAAGGCGATCGAGCTGCTCATTGCTCGTGCCGCCTTTCGATTCGGCGCAGCTCACGGCAGAGTGCGCGCACCGACAGCAGATTGCCCGGCGAGCCGGCGCCGAAGAATCGCTCGTTCGATTGGGCGAAGAAGCGTTCGATCTCCGCACGCTGCGGCTGCAGATGCGGGGCGCGTTCAAACAACGTCGGCAACGTTTCTGTTTGCAGCACACGGCCGGCCGTCTGATCGAAGGCGCGATGCACGGCTTGCCATGCCTCCGGCGCCGTCTCGTCGATGTGACGCAAGTGGTGGAGGGCTCGGGCGAACGGTTGGTTATGACTGTCCCGCCAGTTGCGCCATTGCAGCCAGGCAAGCCACGCTGCCAATGTCACACCCAACGCGATCGACCAGAGCCATAGGCGCGCGCGTGCCGGGGCAGTATCGATGATCGATGGCTCGCGATCCGGCCGGAGCTGATCGGCGCTGGAAGCATGGGAAATCAGCGGGGCGACGCTGATCGGTGCGGATGGAATCTCGATCCGCTCGCCGTGCGCCTGGTCCACGATCGCCCAGGCGGGCAGCTGTACGGTGGTGAGAGCCGGCGGCGCGTTGATCAACTGATAATCGACAACCAGCCAATGACGCCCATCCGACGTCTTTTCGATTCTGGACGCTCGCCGCTCGAGCCAGATATTCACGCGTTGTACCGGGGGCATCGCGGTGGGCTTGAAATCGCCGCGCGAGTTCGTCAGCAGCACGCGCTGCATGATCACATCTCCGATCACGTACCCGAACGCTCGAGGCTGTTCGACGATGGCGGGCGATGAATGCTGAGCGGCGAGCGCATCGGTCAGGGCCATGAGCGCCAGCAGGGCGAGTCCCGTTCTGACACTCATGCCGTGACCTCGAAGAAGTAGTGCGATAGCGCCTCGTTGTCGAACTCGCCGCTGATATAGAAAGGTCGAATGCCACGAGCACTGAATATCGCACTCAACTCGGCGCGTCGGCGTTGCACGGCTTCGTGCCAACGCGCACGCATGCCTGGCCGCAACCAGACGGTGCTGCGACGACCAGATTCCAGGTCTCGCAAAGGCATGAGCCCGTCACGCTTCGGGGGCTGCATCTCGGCCGGATCCCAGATGACGAGCGGCACGACGTAGGCGTGCGTGAGCAGATCGAGCACGCCATCCAATCGATCCAGCGGCCAATGGAAGTCGGATGCGATGAAGATCAAGCCGGGGCGTCCGGCCAGGTGCAAAACGGCTTCTTCCAATCCCTCGCCGCTGCCGGCCGCGCCCGTGCAGTTTGTCAGCATCGAAGCCATCACGTCACCGACGCCACGGCTCAACAGCGCCGGTACGAACAGGTCGGGGCGCTCGTGCGCGTCGAAGGCGAACATGCCCAGCGCATCGCCGACGCGAAAGGCGCTGTGCCCGAGCGCTGTCACAAAATCCGCGACGATGTGCAGCTTCGACTTGGGAAGGCCAAAGCTCATCGATGTCGAAACATCGGCGATGACATGGACCGGCACACTGACCCGCTGGCGGTTGACGCGAACCAGCCAATCTCCTCGAACCTCGCGCAGGCTGGCGCGAAGATCCAACCGGCGCGGATCCGGCCGGTCGTAGAGGCTCACGTGCGATACGAATTCCTGGCCGGCGCCGAGGCTCGAACCGGGGTGCGAGCCAGGTCGCCAGCCGCCGGAGCGGCGGGGCAACCTGTAGTGAAACTCGCGTGAGGTGCTCATCGTCAGCGCGGCGTTGGGACGTGTTCCAGAATTTGTTCGATGAGCGCCGTGGCGAGTTGCGTACGCCGCAGTTCGTAGACCGGCGTGAAGAACACTCGATGGCCGAGCGTCCAGGGAGCGACGGCGTGGATGTCTGCTGGAGTGATGTGAGTCCGGCCGGCGAGCCAGGCGACGACACGCGCGGCGCGAGTCAGAGACATCATGCCTCGCGGGCTGACGCCCGCGAGAATCAGTTTGCTCATGTCGACGCCGTCCAAGCGTACGCCAAAGCGCTCCGGGGCCTGGCTCGCATCCCATAAATCCAGGACGTAGCGCTCCAGCACCTCGCTCGCGTGGATACTGCGCTGGATTGCCGCGCCGATCTCATTGAGCTGCTGCCAGGGCAGAATGGCGGGCGCGACACGTTCGATCAGCTGATCGACATCGTGAAAGTCAGGGTCGAACACCAGCGCCCTGCGTATTTCCGGCGCGACGGGCGTGGGCATACGCAGCTCGAACATGAAACGGTCGCGCGCCGCGGAGGCGAGCTCGAACGTTTCTTCTTTCTCGACCCGGTTGCGGTCGGCGAACACGATCATGTGCGGGAACCGATACTCGCGATTGAATGCCGAGACGGTGCGCTCGGCCATCGCCCGCAGCAGCAACGATTGAACCTGGGGGCGCGCGCGGTTGATCTCGTTGAAGAAGAATGTCGCGAGCCGCTCGCCGTGTCGGAGCAGCGGGCCGGCCTCGATCCTCGGCTTGCCTTCGGCGTCGACGTAGGTGTGATAGATGAGGTCGCCCGGCATCAGATCGACGGTGCCCTCGACGCGCTCGAAATCTCCGCCGATCGCGCGAGAAAACGCGCGCAGAATGGTCGTCTTGCCGACGCCGACATCGCCTTCGAGCAGCACGTGCCCGCGAGCGAACAGCGCCACGTTGATCAGTCGGATGGTGTCGCGCTGGCCGATGATGGCCTTGCCGACTTCCTCCTCGACCTGTAACGCCCGATCCCGCCAATCCTGCAGCTGTTCGTCGGAAGCCATCGGACCGGCCCTCGCTCTACCGACCTGCGACACGTGCCACCCCAGGCACAGGGATGTGCCCGCCGCCACAGGCGGCGAGCGCAGGGGGAAAAGTCGCGCCTTTTTTCCCCCTGCGCCACAGCGCGAGTGGCAGGATGCCCACGTCGCTGTTTTACTAGTCTGGTGACTTTCGCGGCGATTTGCCACCTGTGGTAAAAAACGGCAGCGGCGTCTCAGCGCCCGATCTTTTTTTCGTCGGAGGGCCGATGTTTCGACCAGGACTCTTGGCATTGCTCGCGAGCTCGTTGGCACTGGGCGCACAGGCGGCGAACGCGCCTGCCGGGGACCCGAAAGCCACCGAAGTGTGGTCGCCGGTGCCGGTCAAGGTGACGCCGGGGGCGACTGTCGGCGCTCCGCCTTCGGACGCTGTCGTGTTGTTCGATGGCAAGAATCTGAATGCCTGGAAAAGCGAGAAGGATGGCGGACCGGCCAAGTGGCGCGTGGAGCAGGGCGAGCTCGTGGTCGCGCCGGGGACCGGCGACATCCAAACTCGCGCCAGCTTTGGCGACGTGCAGCTGCACGTCGAATGGTACGCGCCGCAATTGCCGGCGGACAAAGTCGATCAAGATCGCGCCAACAGCGGAGTGTTCCTGCAGGACGTGTACGAAGTACAAGTGCTCGATTCGTACCAGAACAAAACCTATGTCAATGGCCAGGCAGGCGCCATCTACAAACAACATCCGCCGCTGGTGAATGCAACCCTGCCGGCAGGTCAGTGGCAGACCTATGACATCATTTTCACGGCGCCGCGTTTTGCGCCGGACGGTGCGGTGAAGTCGCCGGCGCGCATGACGGTGCTCCACAACGGCGTGCTGATACAGAACAACGCCGTACTGAAAGGCGCTACCGCTTACATCGGTGCGCCAATCTACAAAGCTCACGGCAACCTGCCGATCCGCCTGCAGGATCATTCGCACGAGGTCCGCTTCCGGAATATCTGGCTGCGGAAGCTGTGACGTTCGTGTTTCAGCTTTTCCCGGTGTGCCGAGCGATGCAGGCTCTCAACAGTTCGCTATCGATAGGCTTGGTGATGTAGTCGTTCATGCCCGCCGCACGGCATTCCTCATCGGCGCCCTTCATGGCGTGCGCCGTGAGCGCAATGATCGGAGTGCGGTGGGATGCCGATTCACGAGCGCGGATCTGTTGGGTCGCCTGGTAGCCGTCCAGTTCGGGCATCTGGCAGTCCATCAGGATGACATCGAAGTGGCCGTTCTCCCAGGCGCGGACCGCCTCTTTGCCGTTGGCGGCAACTTCGACCGTACAGCCGATTTTCTCGAGCAATTTGACGCCGACTTTCTGATTGACGAGGTTGTCTTCGGCGAGCAGCACCCGGGTGCGTTTCTCCCGGGCGCGCATCGCCAGCAATTCGTGCTGAGTCACGATCGGAGGCTTGGGGGCGTTTCGATCGTCGGGCGCGGCGCCGAGCACCATCATCAACGTATCCACCAGATCGCCGTGGCTGACGGGCTTGAGCAGATAACCGGCGAATCCTATGCGCGAGAAGTGCGAGCTGTCCCCAGGCTGGCCAGAGGAGGTGAGTAGCACCACGCGCGTGGAGTGGATTGCGGGATCTTCATTGATGAGTGCGCCGAGCTGCGAGCCATCGATCTCGGGCATGTCGTGATCGAGTAGTGCGACTTCGTAGGGAAGCCCGGCCGCGGCTGCCAGCCGCAGTGTTTCGAGCGCTTTGGCAGCTGAAGACACGCACGTGGCCAGCACGCCGCAGCGAGCCATCTGACCGGCCAGAATTTTCAGGTTCGTCTGGTTGTCGTCCACCACCAGGATGCGACGTGCCTTGAGCGTGAGCGGCGCAGGGGTTCGGTGTTGGATCTGCTGGTCTGCGGGCGCAAATCGCAGGGTGAACCAGAAAGTTGAACCGCGGCCGGGCACGCTGCTCACACCACATTGGCCACCCATCAGATCGGTCAGTCGACGCACGATGGAGAGTCCCAGACCTGTGCCGCCGAACTGACGGGTGGTGGACGCATCGACCTGCGAGAACGGCTGGAACAGACGATCGATGCGATCGGCTGGAATGCCGATGCCGGTATCGCGGACTTCGAAGCGCACCAGCGTGCCGCTGGCGTCCGATTCCAGAACGTTGGCTTTGATGGCCACCTCGCCCGCGGCCGTGAACTTCAGCGCGTTGCCGCCTAGATTGGTGAGGATCTGGCGCAAGCGCCCGGGATCGCCTTTGACCGCTACCGGCAATTCCGGATCGATATCCAGCGCCAGCTCGAGCCGCTTGCGATGCGCCTGGAACGCAATCATCCGCCCGACGTCTTCGACGATATTGCGCAGATCCATGTCGACCTGCTCGAGATCGAGCTTGCCGGCCTCGATCTTGGAGAAATCCAGAATGTCGTTGATCACGGTGAGCAACGCTTTGCCGCTCTCGTGAATGGTGCGCGCGTAGTCGCGCTGCGTGTGATCCATCGATGTATCGAGCAGCAACTCCGCCATGCCGAGCACACCGTTGATGGGCGTGCGGATTTCGTGGCTCATGTTCGCAAGGAACTCGCTCTTGGAGCGGTTGGCAGCCTCGGCTGCCTCGCGAGCCGCGCGCATCTCGGTGACCATGCGCTTGCCTAAAGTGATGTCTCTGCCGATGCCGACCAGGCCAGTCACACGGCCCTGAGCGTCGCGCACCGGAATCTTGCTGGTCAGAAAATCGTGCGGCTGGCCGGCCGCATCGGTCACGATCTCCTCGCGCTCGACCAGCGGCTGGCCGGAGTGGATCAGCGCCTGCTCGTCTTCGTGAAAGCTCTTGGCGACCTCGGGAGGAAACAGGTCGAAGTCGTGCTTGCCCAGCAACTGGTCCGGCGTCATGCCAAGATTGCGGGCGACGGCGATGTTTGCTACCAGGAACCGGCCGTTCACATCCTTCGCATAGATGAAGTCGGGGACGTTGTCGATCACCGTGCGCAGCAGAGCGCGTTCGCCCGACTGGCGATCGTTGCCCGTGCGCTGAACGGCGCGCAGCCGGGCGGCGAGATAGACGACAGGCAGGCAGAAGGCGATGGCCAGCCCGGCCAGGCTCCATAGATATGTTTGTTGGTCAACCATGCGCTCCACCCTGCAGCGACGATCGGCGCCGTGGCGTAAGACAACGCGCCCCTGTTCTTCAGAGGACGACCATCGCAAGGTAGCGTTATCACTGTCCAGGGCCGGGCTGGCGCTTTGTGACGCGACGCAGCGCCTGTTGCCGAATGCGGAACGTGGGTCTCATTTTCCCGGAGCGGATTGTCAACGCGTAGCTGTACGAAATGTGACGGTGCGCACAAGGGGTCCCCGCTCGTGCGATCATGGCGAATGACTGAATCCTCGACCTTTGTCTCGCTCGCGCTGTCTCCGCCGATCGTTCGCGCCGTCGCAGAGAGAAATTACACCGCGCCGACCCCCATCCAGGCTGCCGTGATCCCCGGCGTGCTGAGCGGTCAGGATGTCTGGGCGTGCGCTCATACGGGCTCGGGCAAAACGGCTGCGTTCGCCTTGCCACTATTGCAGCGATATTCGGAAGCCGGGCGCGAGACGCCGCGGCGAATTCGTTCGCTGATTCTCGTACCGACGCGCGAGCTTGCCGCACAGGTCGGTGCATCGATCGAAAGCTACGCGCGCTATTTGCCCGAGCCGGTCAAAGTAGCGGTGGTGTTCGGCGGCGTGTCCATCAATCCCCAGATGATGGCCTTGCGCGGCGGCGCCGACTTGGTCGTTGCGACACCCGGTCGATTGCTGGATCTGGTGGAGCACAACGCATTGAGCCTGCGGTCCGTTACGACGTTGGTGCTCGACGAGGCCGATCGCTTGCTGGACCTCGGCTTTAGCGAAGAACTTGCCAAGGTCTTGAGCTTGTTGCCCGAGCGCCGTCAGAACTTGCTGTTCTCCGCCACGTTTCCGCCCGCGGTCAACGTTCTTGCTGAGACGCTGCTGCGCGATCCGCTGCGAGTCGACGTTCCCTCCACACCCGCGACTGTGCCGGACATCGCTCAGCGCGTCATCCACGTTGATGCGCCTCGTCGCACTCAGCTGTTGCTTCGCCTGATTCGGGAGCAAGGTTGGAGTCGTGTATTGGTGTTCGTCGCGACCAAATACTCGACCGAGCACGTGGCGGAGAAGTTGCGAAGGGCAGGAATCAAGGCTGCGGCAATTCACGGCGAGCTGAGCCAGGGAGCACGAACGCAAGCACTGGCGGATTTCAAAGCACAGCAGCTGCAGGTTCTGGTTGCAACCGACTTGGCTGCCCGCGGTATCGACATCGTGGAATTGCCTGCTGTCGTGAATTACGACCTGCCGCGGTCCACCGACGATTACATTCACCGCATCGGCCGCACCGGACGTGCCGGTCAATCGGGTGCGGCAGTGAGCTTCGTGAGCGCCAGCACGGAGGCGCATTTCAGATTGATTGAGAAGCGGCACCGGATGACTCTGCCGCGCGAGATCGTTGCGGGATTCGAGCCAGTGGAAACAGCGGCGCCGGTCGCCTCAGGCGCCACAACCGGCGGGATCAAGGGAAAGCGCAAGAGCAAGAAAGACAAACTGCGGGAGCGCGGCGGTCTGAACTAGCGCCGTTCGATATCAGCTCATGCACCGTCCGCCGACTTGCTGGAACTCCTCAAGAAATCGATGATCTGTTTACGCACGGCCGCATCGCCGATGCCCTTGTAGGGTTTCATGTTGTTGTTCGGGATGAGCTGCTCCGGATTCTCGATGAACTTGTCGAGGGTCGCGTCGTCCCAGACGACACCCGAGCTTTTCAAGCCCTGCGAATAGGCGGCGTAGGTGGAGGACGATCCTGCTTTGGCGCCATGAATGTTGTGCAGCGAAGGGCCGAGTCGATTGTCGCCTTCCTTCACGGAGTGGCAGGTTCTGCAGTGATTGTTGAAAGCCGCCGGTGCGACCTCGGCTGCAAGGGTTGGCATCGCCATCCCAGTCGCCAGTGCAACTGTAAGCCCGCGAACAACTACGCCACGCGTGATGGAGGTCATGACAACTCCACGGATGAGTCCGCCGCCGGTACCGGAGCAACGTGGCGCTCGCTGTAGTAGTTCCAACTGCCCCCATGCCGCGCTGGCCGTCCGCCCTGGTCAGCGATACGATCTAGCTCGCACATACGCAACCGAACTTGCCGCCATGGCCCGGTTCAGGATCTTGCTTCGCGATTTCCTACTCATCACGGTGCTGATCTGCGCCGCGTCTGCGCCGACGTGGTCGAGCGAGCGAGCCACGCCGGGCGAGCTCATGGAGTATGTCCTGCGTCCCGATGAGAGTTTCTCGCGTCGGGAAGTGATATCCGGCCGGGTCGGGAGGACGGACTACGTCGAGTATTTGCTGACCTCGCAAACCTGGCGAGGCATTCCCTGGAAACATCAACTCTTCGTGTTGCGTCCAGCGAACATGGAGCGCGACGCGAAGCACGCGCTGCTGTTCATCCATGGCGGGCGCTGGAAACCCGAGTACGAAGGCGAACGCAAGGAAACACAGTTGCCGCGCGAAGCGGCCTTGTTCGCCCGGCTTGCCGAATCGATCCACGCGCCAGTGGCGGTGTTGCGGCAGGTGCCGTTTCAGCCGCTGTTCGATCGCAGAGAGGATGCGTTGATCGCCTACACGTTCGATCAGTATCTACGGACCGGCGAAAGCGATTGGCCCTTGCTGCTGCCGATGGTGAAGAGCGCGACTCGCGCGATGGACGCGGTTCAAGCGATCACGCAAGAGCGTTGGGGCGCGACGCTCGAATCCTTCACCGTCGCAGGAGCATCCAAACGCGGCTGGACCGCGTGGCTGACGGCGGCCGTCGACGGCCGCGTGATGGCTGTCGCACCCATGGTGATCGACGTGCTGAACATGCGCGCGCAGATGGAATATCAGCGCGCGACTTGGGGCGAGGTCTCCGAACAGATCAGCGATTATTCGTCGCTCGACTTGCCGCGTCGGCTCGAGACAGAGCGCGGCAGCCTGTTGCTGTCGATCGTCGACCCCTTCAGCTATCGCGCGCAACTGATCCAGCCGAAGTTGATCTTGCTCAGCACGAACGATCGCTACTGGCCGCTCGACGCGCTGAAGTTCTACTGGCCGGATCTGCAAGATCCCAAGCATGTGCTGTATGTGCCCAATCAAGGCCATGGCTTGCGGGACGTCAATCGCGTCATCGGTGGCCTGAGCGCGGTCCATCGCTACGCTGCGGCGGGCAGGCCCTTGCCTCGCACAGGCTGGTCGATTGCAGTTCGAGATCGGAACGTGATCGTGACCGTGAACCCGGATCGGCCGCCACGACGCGTTATCGTCTGGAGCGCACGCAGCTCCACCCGGGATTTCCGCGAGGCGCATTGGTCATCGCGCCCGTGCGAAAAAACCCGCGACGGCTATGTTTGCTCGGCACGGCGTGGAGAGCAGGGCTATTTCGCAGTCTTCGCCGAAACAGCTTTCCGTGACCCGGGCAGCCCCGTCTTTTCCACGACGACGACGGTGTGCCTGGTAGGGAGCGACGAAGATAAGACGCCGGAGTGCTGAAATCCGCGGAAGGGGGCGTCGAGCCGTGAAGATCGACGCCCCTGGCGATCGTCTCAGTCGTTCGTCACTGGCGAACCTTCGCTGTCTCCTTCAACAAGGTCGCGTTGGCATCATCGCCATCCAGCGACCATGAGAACAAACCGCCCAGTCCCAGATTATTGACGTACGCGGCTTTGGTTGCGATCACCGTCGCATCATCGAAGCTCCAGAACTCGGTGCCGTTGTAAGTCCACAGCTGTTTGGTCACCGGGTGATAGAACTTCGGCGCATTGCGCGGCGCGAGCACCTTGTAATCCTCGATGCCTCTTTCATACGTGCCAAACGCGGGGCCGCTCGCGGGTTGATACAAACCGTTCGTGCCGCCATTGGCAACACCGGTCCAGCCGCGACCATAGAATGGAATGCCGATCACCAACTTGCTCGCCGGCACGCCGGCGCCGAGCAACTTGTTCACGGCGGTCTCGGTGGCGTAGGTCTTCACCACGCCGGTCGCTGGATTGTTGGGATCCATGTACAGGTTCGACTGGAAGTTCGTCGGACCCTGCGGCTCGAACCCGCCGTGATAGTCGTAGCTCATCAGATTGATCCAATCCAGGTGCTGCGAGTACGCCGCGGGCTCCGTGTTGTCGATCTTGTCCGCACCGGCGCCGATCGCGACCGTCAGGGAGTACTGGCGTCCGGTCTGCGCGCTCAGCTGATTGAGCTGACGACGGAACTCGGCGAGCAGCAGCGTGAAATTGCTTTTGTCCGCCGGGCTCACCGTGTTGTACGGCATGCCGCCACCGCCCGGGAATTCCCAGTCGATGTCGATGCCGTCGAATACGCCCACGGCTGCGCCCGGACCTCCAGCGCCGTCCGCAACCGGCAGATTGCCTTTGAGATAAATATCGATGCAGGAGGCGACGAGGGTCTGGCGTGCCGCGTCGGTTTGCGAGAAGCGACTGAAGTTCTTCGACCATGTCCAGCCGCCGAGCGAGATGAACATCTTGATCTGCGGATGGCGCGCCTTGAGCTTCTTCAACTGATTGAAGTTGCCTTTCAGCGGCTGGCTCCACACGTCGCCGACGCCGTCCACCGAGCCGGCGGCATCGTAGGACTTCTGGTAATCGGCATAACCATCGCCGCCATCGCCGTTGCCGGTTTCTGCCCGGGTGACGATGCCGCAGCGTCCGTCGTCATAGACGTTGCCGAATGCGTAGTTGATGAATGTCAGCCGCGATGCCGCGCCGGAGGTATCGATGTTCTTCACATGATAGTTGCGCTGATAGATGCCCCACTGAGTGAAGTAGGCACCGACCTGCTTGCCGCCACTGCCGGGAGTCTGTGTGACAGTGATCGTGACGTCATCGGTCGCGGTCGCGCCTTGGTTGTCGGTGACCCTGAGACGGAACGTCAACGTCGCATTCGACGACGGCGCGGTGAAGCTGGCCGTTGCCGTGCTTGCCCCATCCAGTGTGACGCCCGGTCCCGCTGTTTGTGTCCAGAGATAACCGGCGATGGAACCATCGGCATCCGTTCCGGAGCCCGCCAGTGTCGTGGCGGAGCCGGGAGTGACATTGCGATCCGCTCCGGCGTTGGCGGTCGGGGGTTGATTCGCTCCGCTGCTGCAATCGTGCAGCCTGCGCCACACTCCCCATTCGCCGGACTGGGAAGGAATTTCGTTCTGCGTCCACCATTTCGCCTCGTACGCTGCGCCTTGGTACGTTACGCGGTTGCCGTTTGTATATATGGAGCTGCCGTTCCACGCGGGATAGGGACATGGCTGCGCTTGCGCCATCGCGAGCGAACACAACAGCCATAGAAACACCGCGACGATGCCTAGGGGGACCCGTGCAATTGATGCTGTCACTGCAAATTCCTCCGTGATGGTCAGGAGCGCTGAGCTCCATTGTGGATTCCGTTCGCACGTGGCGCAGGCGTCGAGCCAGAGTGGTACCACGTAGGTCCAATATAGTACCAATGAAAAATGGAACGCAAGCGTTGGCGAAGTCGATACTGAAAGTGGATAGAACCTGAACAAAAATAACCAGATATGCGCCCTCTGTCGAGTCATCGCGGTTGACGATTGGTATTGTAAAGGTATTGTCTTGCGTACCAATTACACGCCAAGCGAAGTGCCGGGCCGCTGAGCAGCGGCGTGTGAGCGGCACTTCTCGATGAACGATTCGCCTTGCACGCGCTTGGGCCTTCTTGTATCGCTACATCGAACTCGCTGCTGAGGAATGCTGGAGCGCGCGCATGATGGAACAGCAAATGCAGGAGACGAACTCCGTCGAGAGGTTGGCGAGCAACGATCAGCGTCTAGAGTTCATTTACAAAGAAGCGCTTCGCGGACTCGTGCAACAGCAAGGTCTGGTGGAGAACTTGAACTCCCGGTCGGGAAATTTGATCTTTGCCGCGGCATTTGTGAGCTCGATGTTCGGCAATCGGGCCTTGTCGGACGGGCTCGGCATCTGGGACTGGCTCGCCATCGCATTGCTGTTCGGTCTCGGCGTCCTCATCGTTTTCATGCTCTGGCCGTTTCACAGATACAAGTTCCGCTTCGACCCTGCGGAGTTGCTGAGTACATACGTCGACCGGGACGCTCCCGCTAGTTTGGCGCGGATGCATCGAGAGCTCGCTCTTCGTATGGAAGCTGACCGCGCCGACAATTGGAGGGTGATCCAGCGACTGCGAGTGGCACTGCAGATCGCCCTCATCCTGTTCCTTCTGGAGATCGCCGCGTGGCTGCTCGCAATCGCGGCCGCCGCTTGATCAGTGTCATCAACTCGCCACGAAAGTCGCTGACACTCGATCCGCCGCGGAGCTCACGCTGCCGAGACGCAAAGCGCCGCTGATGTTCCGCAAGTAAGTCGCCGGCGAAGCGCCGGAGGCAAAGCTGACGCCTTTCGGATCCGCGAGTCCCTGCTGCTTGACGAAGCTGCTGCGCCGAGCGAACGCGTTGCTGCCATCGTCGTGCGCCAGAGTCACGGTTGAATCGCTGCCGACGACGAGTTTGCTCGCGGGCGACTCGATGTGTACCAGCGAGATGTGATTAGGATCCAAGCGGCTGGGCACTTGCCTGAACTGAGTCGTCTCCACCGGGCCGGTGCCGACGGTGACCCGTTCGCTGGTGACGCGTACGAACTGCTCGGGGCGGTCGAGGGGCGACCAGCGATTGGGCAACGGACCATTGCCGACTGGAATGCCGAAGTCCGGTGTGCCGTCGGCTCGGAAGTAGAGCCGCTGAATGCGGGTGTGACGATTCGGATCGAAGAGCGGATCGCCGACGATCTTCTCGTAATCGCGTCCGTGATAAACGAGCAGGTCATGACCTTGCTCATCGACAGTGAAGCTGTTGTGGCCGGGGCCGTATACGCTGGTGGCCGAGGAGCTGACGAACACGGGCTGCTGCGATTTGGTCCACACGGTGGGGTTCATGATGTCCGCGTCATCGGGCGCGGTGAGCAGGCCCAGACAGTAACGAGCATCGGTGGCGCTCGCGGAGTAAGTCATGAACAGCCGTCCATTGCGCGCTAGAAACGCCGGACCTTCATTGACCTTGAAGCCTTGAATTTCCCATTCGAGCGTCGGTGCGGTAAGGCGCGCCGGCGCTTTTGCGAGCGTCGTAGGAGTGGCGAGCGGCGCAAGAAAAACGTTCGTGTTGTTGCCGAAGCCTGGCTCGTGTTGCGCCCAACTGATGTACCTCACGCCGCGGTGCTCGAGGATGGTCGAGTCCAGCGTGAACGTGTCCCACGGCGTTTCGAGCTTGCCCAGCAACTCCCACTTCGACGTGATCGGGTCGGAGCCCGCAGCACGCAACACGTAAGTCCGGATGCGAAACTTGTCGTCACCATCGCCGGCCGCGAAATAGATGTGCCAGCGACCGTCGAGAAGGTGCAACTCAGGCGCCCAGATGTAACCCGCCATGCGGCCGCTTGCTGGCCGCCGCCACACCACTGCTTCGTCCGCTGTCGCCAGACCCGCGAGTGTCGATGAGCGCCGAATGATCAGGCGGTCGTACTCGGGAACGGACGCCGCCATGTAGTAGCTGCCGTCATGACGGAAGACCTGCGCATCCGCCCGCTGCCGCACGAGCGGATTTTCGGCGGCTGCGGAAGACGCAGAAGTTGTTGATCGGGCAAGCATAGGGGACGCGGCTAGAGCTGTGGCTGCGCCAAGAAACAGGCGGCGCGAGAGGTAAGTCATCGGGAGAGCTCATTGAATAAACTCAGACAATTGTGCCGCACTGGACGCCCCGAGTCACGGGGACCAGGAGTTTCGCCACGCACCCCAGGAGTTCTTGCTCCATCGCCCGACTTGGCTCTAGTATCCCTCCCAACCGGTGTTACCGGTAACAAGCAAAAGCCGCCGGCGAGCGATTCGAGCGGCAGGTGACTGAATTGCGTGGACGCGCAGTGAGGCGGGGGAGGGTCCATGATCAATCGACGCAACTTTCTGCAGGGGACATCCGTGTTGATGGCCCACGCGGGTTTTTCTCAACTCGTCGCTACTTTTCTCGCGAGTCGATCCGCCGTTGCCGCGAGTGCAGGTGATCCGATCTTTCTGTCGGCTGCCGAGCTGGGTCGCATCGCTGTCCTCGTAGATCTCATCCTTCCAGAAACTGATTCCCCGGCCGCCACTGCCGCAGGCACGCATGAGTTCGTCGACGCGGCGCTGAGTGCGTGCGCTTCGCCGAAACAACAAGCGACATTCCGGCGGGGACTCGCGGCGCTTGCGGCGGATGGCTTCGATGCGATGAGTGGCCAGGAGCGGCTCGCCTGGTTGCAGCGACGCGCGGCGTCCGATGTGGTGCTGTCGTACGACGAGTCGTTCTTCAAAATCCTCAAGGACTACACCTTGACCGGCTACTTCCATTCCGAAATCGGCGCTACCAAAGCGCTGGCCTATGAACGCGTGCCAGGCGGATTCCAGGGCGATATTCCGCTGGCGGCCGATCAGAAGGCATGGGCGATCTGAGATGGCCAAGTCGAACAGGTTCGATGCAATCGTCGTGGGCTCCGGCATGTCCGGCGGCTGGGCCGCGAAGGAGCTGAGCGAGCGCGGGCTCGAGACGCTGGTGCTGGAGCGCGGGCGCAATCTTCGTCACATCGTCGATTACCACACGGCGCTCCAGGATCCGTGGCAACTGCCTCACTACAACCGGCCCAGTCAGCAGGATCGCGCCGCTCAACCGATCCAATCGACTTTGTATCTGTACGATCAGTCGACGAAGCAGCATTTCGTCAATGACCGGGAGCACCCCTACGCCCAGGCGCAGCCGTTCAACTGGTACCGCGGCAGTCACGTCGGCGGTCGCTCGCTGATGTGGGCGCGCCACGTCTTTCGTTACAGCGATCTGGATTTCGAAGCGAACCTGCGCGAAGGCACCGGCGTCGACTGGCCGATTCGCTACGCTGACATCGCGCCGTGGTACGAGCACGTCGAACGATTCATCGGCGCCAGCGGCGAGAACGCGGGCTTGCCGCAACTGCCTGACCAGGTGCTGCAGCCGCCGTTCGAGATGAACGCGTTCGAGAAGCACATTCGCTCACGCTTCGCTGCGAAGTTCACCGATCGCAAGCTGATTTGCAGCGCCACCGCGGTTCTCTCGCGCGAACACAATGGTCGCGGCCCCTGTCAGGGGCGTAACCAGTGCGCGCGCGGCTGCCCCTTCAGCGCCTACTTCTCATCCAACGGCGTCACTTTGCCTGCCGCTGCGGCGACGGGGCGACTCACGTTGCAGCCCGACTCCATCGTTCATTCCCTGATCTACGATGATTCGAAACGACGCGTCACCGGTGTGCGCGTGGTCGACGCCCAATCGAAACAAACCACCGAATACTTCGCGCGAGTGGTGTTCCTGTGCGCTTCGACACTGGCCTCTACCGCCATTCTCCTGAACTCGCGCTCGTCGCGCTTTCCCCAGGGTCTCGGTAACGACAGCGGCGTGCTCGGCCATTATTTGATGGATCATCACAACGGCGGCGGCGCTGTCGGTTCGTACTCTCGACTGGCGGATCGTTACTACCGCGGTCGTCGTTCGACGAGCATGTACATCCCGCGCTTCCGCAACGTCGCTCATCGCGAGAAGAACTTCATGCGCGGCTATGGATACGAGGTCTACACCTCACGCCAGAACTGGAGCCGCGGCCTGGAAACCCCCGAGTTTGGCGCGGGCTTCAAGAACGAGATCACCCGGCCCGGCCAATGGCAGGTCTACATGGAAGGCTATGGCGAGACCCTCCCTTATAAAGACAACCGGGTGTGGCTGGACCCGGATCGGCCGGATCCATGGGGAATGCCCACCATCAACGTGTCCATGAGCTACCGCGACAATGAACGCCGCATGAGCGAGCAAATGATGGCGGATGCCGTCGAGATGCTCAAAGCCGCCGATGTCGAGAATGTCTCGGGCTTCAACCGCGAAACCATTCCCGGCAGCGTGATCCACGAAATGGGTACGGCGCGCATGGGGCGCGATCCGAAGACTTCCGTACTCAACAACTACAACCAGGTGCACGCCGTCCCCAACGTGTTCGTCACCGACGGCTCATGCATGGTGTCGTCGCCAACTCAGAATCCGTCGCTCACTTACATGGCGCTAACCGCGCGCGCCTCGGCCTATGCGGTAGAGCGGCTTCGGAAGGGAGAGATCTAGAGCGGCAGCGGAGGCTTGCCTTCACTGCCGCGCCATCGCGATCCGCAGGGCTTCTTGCGGGGCTACCAAATGACCCTCTGCTTCCGCCGCTTCGGCGATCGCGATTTGTACACCTTTGACGCGTCCTGTGAACGCGTTGCCGCGCGGTCCGTAGTCTTGCGCGACCGGCGCGCCGGTGTCTCTGCCGACATCGCAACCGTCGTCCGCTGAGAACACCATCGACGCAGTGGCATCGATCTCGCCTTCGCCCGCGCGAGCGCCGTCGACGTAGAGAGAAAGTGTGCCGCCTTTGCCCAGGCCGCCGCCTTGGTATTTGAACTCCGCGCGCACTTGATGGTTGCCTTCGGCAATCGGCGCCTGCGATTCGATATAGGTGTACCGCAGGCCGAACAAGTTGTAGCAGTACTTCAGTTTGCCGTCCTTCATGTACAGCGACCAACCGCCGATATTACCGCCTTGCGCAATGATCACTCCTTGCGCACCGCCTTTCGGGACCGTGATCTCGGCGGTGACCGAATGTGACTTGTTCTTGATGTTCACCACGGAGTTCTCGGACAACCGTCCCATCTTTCCGAACAGTATCTGCGACGTGCCGCGGATGAGCAGCGGTCGACCGGCAAGATCCGAGTTGACTCGCTCCGTTCCTCGATCGTCCA
Source organism: Peristeroidobacter agariperforans (assembly GCF_004138335.1). Lineage (GTDB taxonomy): Bacteria > Pseudomonadota > Gammaproteobacteria > Steroidobacterales > Steroidobacteraceae > Steroidobacter > Steroidobacter agariperforans. Next base: position 3,136,100 of record NZ_RYFW01000001.1, read on the forward strand.
GCGGCAACACGTTGTACCGCGCGGCTTCGAGCAGCCAGAGCCGCTGCAACTCACTTAGTTTGTCGGGCATCTGTTTCGCGAGATCGTTTGCCTGCGACCAATCCTTCGTCGTGTCGTAGAGTTCCCAGACATCCTCGTCGAACGGCGGCACATTTTCGCCCACCAGCAGCCACGGCGTCTTGTGCCGCGTCACCGCGGTCCAGCCCTTGTGATAGATGCCGCGGTTGCCGAACATCTCGAAGTACTGCGTTTCGTGGCGCTCGGCCGCTTTTGCGTCGTCGAAAGAGTAGAGCATGCTCACGCCTTCGATCGGACGTTGCTGCACACCGTCCACGGCAAGCGGCTGCGGCAGACCTGCGGCTTCCAGGATTGTGGGCGCTACGTCGATCACATGATGGAACTGCGTGCGCACTTCGCCTTTTGGCTTGATGCCAGCGGGCCAATGCACGATCGTGGCATTGCGCGTACCTCCCCAATGGGAAGCTACCTGTTTCGTCCACTGATAGGGTGTGTCCATCGCATGCGCCCAGCTCACCGCAAAATGGTTGTACGACTCGGGACCGCCGAGCTTGTCCATGTGCGCCAGCAGGAACTCCGGCGTTTCCAGCGCCGCTCCGCCGTTGAAGTTGATCATTTCATTGTACGTGCCGTTGAGCGTGCCTTCGGCCGAGGCGCCGTTGTCTCCCAGGATGTAGTAGATCAGCGTGTTGTCCAGTTGGCCCAGCTTCTCGAGACTCTGGATCAGGCGTCCGACGTGGTGATCGGCGTACTCGAGAAATCCGGCGTACACCTCCATCTGCCGGGCCAGCACAGGCTGCAGCGCTGCCGGCATTTCGTCCCACGCCGGTATCTCCTTGTGCCGCGCCGTGAGTTTGCAATCCTTCGGGATGACACCGAGCTTTTTCTGGCGCGCGAACGTTTCCTCGCGCACCTTGTCCCAGCCTTGATCGAACTTCCCTTTATATTTGTCTGCCCATTCCTTCGGGACGTGGTGCGGGGCATGCGTCGCACCGGGCGCGAAGTAAACAAAGAACGGCTTGTCCGGCATCAGCGCCTTCTGCTGACCGATCCAGTCGATCGCCTTGTCGGTCATGTCCTCCATGAAGTGATAGCCCTCTTCGGGCGTGCGGTCGACTTCGATGGGCGTCGTGCCCTCGTATAACGAGGGGTACCATTGATTCGCCTCACCGCCGATGAACCCATAGAAGTATTCGAATCCGCCGCCGCCGGTAGGCCATGCATCGAACGGACCTGCGGGACTCGTCTGCCAGACGGGCACCTCGTGGCACTTGCCGAACTGGGCGGTCGAGTAGCCGTTGAGCTTCAGCGTCTTTGCAAGCGGCGCGCACGTATTCGGCAGCACCGAGCAATAACCTGGCGCACCGGTCGCAATTTCCGTGATGCCGCCCATGCCGACGGAATGGTGGTTGCGTCCGGTGAGCAGTGCTTGCCTCGTCGGCGAGCAGAGCGCCGTCGTATGGAAGCGGTTGTATGCGAGCCCTCGCGCTGCCAGTCGCTCTGCAGTTGGAGTGTTGCACGGGCCTCCAAATACGCTGGGAGCGCCAAAGCCGACATCGTCCAGCAGGATGAGCAGCACGCTCGGCGCGCCGCGCGGCGGGCGCAACTGTTTGATCGGCGCGAACTGCGTTTCCGGATCTTTCGCATCGAACGTGACCAGGCCGGTGCGGGGTTGATCGGGGATCGGCAGGATTTCGCGCGAAAAATCTTCGTGGTTGCCGGCGCGTGTTTTCTTGCGTTCAACTTTTCTCATTGCTCTCCCCTGATATCACGCCGACTTGCCATGGTGCACAGGGTAGCTTCTTCGATTATCAGTTCAATTCGTCAAAGGGGACGTGCGCAGTGCACGGATGAAATTGCCGTACGCACAAAGTGAAAGGCGGCTGCCCGAAGCCAGCGCAGAGCATCTCGCCGAGGCACGTTGCAGGAACTAAGCGCGACTCGCTTTGTTTCTTCTCCAGTTGCCGATGGAGTGCGACGATGCGATCAACTCAGACGATTCTCGTTCCCGTCGATGGCTCGGACGCGTCGACGCGCGCGCTGGAATATGCCGTGGATCGAGTGGCCATGGCGGACAAGGGCTCGCTCGTGGTCTTCAATGTGCAACTCGGGATGCCGGCGAGTCGCTACGTGTCTCGCGAGATGATTGCAGAGCATCAGCATCGGCTTGCCGGTGCGGCCCTCGAGGCAGCGCGCGCGCTGCTCAAGCGACGCAAGCTCGAAGCCGATGTCGGCGTGCTGATCGGCGATCCGGCCGCGACGATCGTCAAACTCGCGAAGCGTCGTGGGCGCAGCGAGATCGTGATGGGCAGCAGGGGCCGCGGGCGAGTGACCGGCATGCTGTTGGGCTCTGTGGCGTCGAAAGTCATCCAGCTCGCGCCGTGCCCGGTCACGATCGTCAAATAGGAATGGGCTCGGATCGGGCGCGATTCAGCCTTCGCCCCACATCCGCAAAAGATTTCCAATCGACTTATCGAGCAGCAGCTGCGCCTCTCTCGAAGTCAAGTCGCGGCGGGCGCGCTCGAGGTCATATAGGAGCTCGCGTTGGTCCGCGCGGCGGATCAGGCTTTGTACCCAACCGACGCACGCCAGTCGCACGCCGCCGGTCACTGGGGTCACCTCGTGCAGCACGCCCGTTGGATAGACTACTGCCGAACCGCTTGCAGGCCTGAAAGTGTTCTCGCCGGCCGCGCCGCTGAATCTCAGCGCGCCGCCTTCGTATTCATCCGGACTCGACAGGAACAGAGTGAAGCTCACGTCAGTGCGAAGCAGCCAGCCGTGTTCGTCGACCATGGACGCGTCATCGGTATGTAAACCATAGCGATGCCCGGTGACATAGCGAGAGAACATCAGGTTGGACCATCGAATCGGCCGGACCAGCGCAGGGAAGGTGGGGTGACGTTCGAGCGCCATCTTCACCAGGCGAGCAAGCGCGGCAGCCTCGGGATCGCCCCGGTCAGCCTGCTCATTCTGCTTGACCTCGCGGGCGGCGGGGCCAGCGCTGACTCGGCCATCCCGAAACGGCACGTGCTTCAAGCTCTCGCGGACGCGCGCGACTTCGTCAGTGCTCAATATGTCATCAAGGACTAGCATCGGGTCTCACTCTGCGGCGGGCGTGCGGTGTGCGGGAATGCAGGACTTGATTTTCAATTCTTTCCTCTCATAAGGTGAGGGCGCGGACCGGGCCCCTCTGACGACGGGAGTTGACCGTCGTGATGTCGGACGCACACTTTTCAGGCGGAGGCCCACGTTTGACGCGTTTGCGCCTCCCTATTTCGACGAGGAAAGCGCAATGCCATTGCTTCTATGTCCGAACGACAACAGTTCCATGACCACGGTGACCCGCGCCGGCGTGCAGTTTGACATGTGCCCGGTCTGCCGTGGCGTCTGGCTGGACCGCGGCGAGCTCGAAAAACTCATGGCCTCGACGGCCGAAGACGCGGCTGGGGCCGATCAACATTCTGGGTCTGGCCAGCGACAACCGATGCAGCCGCCGCCTCCTCATTATTCGGACCGCGGCTACGGCGAACGCGGCGAGTATGGAGAACGCGGAGAGCGGGGCGAGCGCGGCGAGTATGGCTACGGCGGCTATAGAAAGAAGCGCTCCATCTTCGATATTTTCGATTGATGGACGCGTAGCCGCCGTTCGATCAGTCAAGGGGGCCTTGGTCCAACACAACGGCCCCCACCTTCGATTCGGCCACGAGCGTTGCTTCAGCACGAAGCAACTGCCGAAGCGAAGACCGCTCCATGACCCCTCCTGTTCGCGCCGTCGTCGCAGCCACTGATTTTTCCTTCTCGGCCCATCGAGCGGCGAGGCGTGCTGGAGCGCTCGCCAAGGACATTGGCGCCAAGTTGGATCTCTTACACGTCGTCGATAGCTCGACGGCGCAGTTGTTGCTACGCCGGTCGCCAGCATTCGACGTGGAGCAGCCGCTGCGCCTCGAGGCCAAACGCGGTCTCGATTCGCTTGCCGAGGACATAGTCGCCGCGGGCGGCGTGGTCCATGATCGGGTGCTGCGCGAAGGTCGCGTGATGGACGAGATTCTCGCGGTCAGCGCGAGCAGTGACTTGTTGGTCTTGGGGCCGCGCGGCGTGAATCCGCTACGTGATTTCATTCTTGGCTCTACGGCAGAGCGCATCGCACGGATGGTCGAGTGCCCCATGCTGGTCGTAAAGCAGGATCCGCAGATCCCTTACGACAACGTGCTCGTGCCCGTCGACTTCTCGCGATACTCCGCGCCGTCGCTGCAGTTCGCGTCCAAGCTGGCGCCACGTGCGACGCTACACGTGTTCCATGCGCTCGACTCTTCTCTCAAGCCAAGGTTACGCAGCGCGGGCGTTACCGAGGACGGCGTCGCAGCTTACACTGACGAGTTGCAACGCGAGGCGACTGTCAGCATGGCCGAGCTCACAGCGACTCCGCTCGGTCAGCCGGTGATCAGCACCGTGCAGATGGGAGACGCACGAGTAAACATCTACGAGCGTGCGGCTGCGAGTCAGTGCACGCTGATCGTGATGGGAAAACAAGGCCGATCCTGGCTGTCAGAGCAGGTTCTGGGCAGCGTAACGCGCCGGGTGCTGGAGCGCGCCGTTTGTGACGTTGCGGTAGTACCGCAGAGCTGACATGAGCACGGTCGACGTATGTCCTTTTCAACTGAGGGCGTGCTCTCGACGACGGGCGCGCAAGCATCTCGCCTTCACGAGGCAATCGAGCCGACGCTGCGCGCGCATCCCGGTGTGAGCGGGATCTATGCGCTGGAAAATGGCCGGGACGCATTCGCTGCGCGGGCGCTTCTCGCGGCCGCCGCAGAACGCTCGATCGACGTCGAGTGTTACATCTGGCGCGCCGACGTGACCGGCTATCTCATGTTCGAGGCGCTCTGGAGTGCGGCGGAACGCGGCGTGCGCGTTCGCCTGCTATTGGACGACAACAACACGGCTGGCCTCGACGAGACGCTCGTCGCGCTCGATGCTCACGAGAACATCGAGGTGCGCCTGTTCAATCCGCTGCGTTATCGGCGCCTGCGCTGGATCAACTATCTGCTCGACTTTCGCCGTGTGAACCGTCGCATGCACAACAAGTCGTTCACCGTCGATCATGAAGTCAGTGTGCTCGGCGGGCGCAACGTCGGCGATGAATATTTCGACGCCGGCAGCGCGATGAATTTTGCCGACCTCGACGTGCTGGCCGTCGGCCCGATCGCGACCGAGGTGTCGAGCAACTTCGATCTGTACTTCAACAGCGAGTCGGCGCACCCGGCCCGAAGACTGCTGGGCAAGGCGTCGATCCAGGCGATGCATAACCTGAAGGCCGCCTTCGCAGCAGTGCACGCGAAACCAGGCTCGAGGCAGTACCTTGAAGCGCTGGACGAAAAGGGATTCGTGACACAGCTGGAGGAGGGGCAGCTGGCGATGGAGTGGGTCGGCGCGCGCCTCGTTTCGGACGATCCGGCGAAAGTGTTGCACGCAGAGCCGCCAAAGGAGTTGCTCATGTTGCCGCGGCTGTTGCAGCTGACAGGCCAGGCCCGTGTGCAGTTCGATCTGGTGTCGCCTTATTTCGTGCCTGCGATCACGGGTACGAAGGACCTCGTCCAGCTCGCGAAGCAGGGCGTCAGGGTGCGCGTGCTCACCAATTCGCTCGCTTCAACGGACGTCGCCGCCGTGCACGCCGGCTATGCCAAGCGTCGCAAAGCGTTGCTACGGGCCGGCCTGGAGATCTACGAGGTCAAGCGCGTCGAGCCAACCTCAACATCCCTGACTCGGGGCAGCTCCGCGGCGAGCCTGCACGCCAAGACCTTCGAGATCGACGGCCGTTACGTATACGTCGGCTCGTTCAACTTCGATCCGCGTTCCGCGTATCTCAACACAGAGATGGGTTTGCTACTCGACAGCCCGCAGCTCGCGCGCCGGCTCAACCATTTCTTTGCAACGCAGGTGCCGGCGCACTCGTATCGAGTACGGCTGGATGAGCACGATGACCTTGAATGGGTCGAAACGACTCCGGCGGGAGAGAAGACGTATCGGATCGAGCCGCACACGAATGCTTTCCAGCGGATGATGCTCGCCTTGGTTGCCACCTTGCCGATCGATTGGCTGCTGTGATCGGCGGCGCCGTCATGCCGCCAGGTCGAGCACGATGCGGCCATCGACGGTGCCCGCCTTCAGGTCCGCCAGGACGCGATTGATGTCGCCGAGCGAGCGTCGATGGATATGAGAGTGCACCTTGCCGTCACCTGCGAATGCGAGCGACTCGGCCAGGTCGTGACGCGTGCCGACGATCGAGCCGCGAATCGTGATGCGCTTGAGCACGACGTCGAAGATTGGCGTATCGAAGTGGCCGGGGGCAGGCCGACCAGGCTGATCGTCCCCTTGCGTCGAACGAGATCGAGAGCCTGATTGAAAGCGCCTCGTGAAACTGCCGTGACCAGTACGCCGTGCGCGCCGCCGCCCGTTTGTTTGATGACCTGAGCGGCTGCATCCGGCGCCCTTGCATCGACGGTAACGTCCGCGCCCAATGTTTTGGCGAGCGCGAGCTTGTCGTCCGCTACATCCAATGCCACGACATACGGTGCCTTCGTGACCGGGTATGAAAGGCGGCGAGGGCTTGACCGGCCAGTCGCCCTCGGCTGCGTGCAAGTCCGTGTGACACACGCCACTGGCCTTGACCTTGACGAGTACCTCGCCGGGTCCAGGCGTCGGGATCGCGACTTCGTCGATGCTGAGTGGTTGTCCCAACGCGTGCACGACCGCTGCTTGCATCGTCTTCGCCATTGCTGTTTTCCTCATGCACCGACCTGGCCGGGCTCGCTATCGGTGCGTTGAGTCACGGTCCCGATGGCGCGGCTCAGATTGACTGCGGAGTTGACCAGTCCGATATGTGAGAACGCCTGGGGAAAGTTACCGAGTTGCCGGCGAGCAGCGGGGTCATATTCCTCCGCGAGCAGGCCGAGATCGCTGCGCAGGCTCAACAAACGCTCGAACAGGCGCTGAGCGTCGTCGCGCCGGCCCAGCATGATCAGGCAATCGACCAGCCAGAAGCTGCAGAGAATGAATGTTCCTTCATGGCCGGCCAGGCCGTCCTCGGATTTCTCCAGGTCATAGCGCAGCACCAACCCATCGACCGTCAGTTTGCGTTCGATCGCCTCGATGGTAGCGACCACTCGCGGATCGGCGGCCGGCAGGAAACCGAGCAGCGGGATGAGCAGCAGGCTCGCATCCAGTGCAGTCGATCCATAGCTTTGAACGAACGTGCCCACGCTGGCATTGAAGCCGTGCTCACAAACATGTGCGTGGATCTCCGCGCGCAAAGCACGCCAGCGATCGAGTGGGCCTGGCAGGTTGAACTGCTCGAAATCCTTGATCGCGCGATCGACCGCCACCCACGCCATGACTTTCGAATGAGTGAACTGCTGCCGCCCGCTGCGCACTTCCCAGATGCCTTCATCGGGCTCCATCCAGATCTCCTCGAGGTGCTCGATCCACTCCCTTTCGAGCGCGGCACTTTGTTCGGGGTCGCGCATACCCATCTTCCTCGCTTGATGTAGTGCATCGGCCACTTCGCCGTAGACATCGAGCTGGAGCTGGCTGACCGCGGCGTTGCCGACGCGCACCGGTCTGGAGCCCTCGTAGCCAGACAACCACGCGACTTCCCACTCGGGCAAGCGGCGTTCGCCGGCGATGCCGTACATGATCTGGTCCTGCGCGGCCTCGCCGGCAACGGCTCGCATCAACCAGTCGCGCCACGCTACGGCCTCGGCCCGATAGCCCGCGTTCATGAAGGCGAGCAGAGTGAAGGTCGCATCCCGCAACCAGCAGTAACGGTAATCCCAGTTGCGCTCGCCACCGATTTCCTCCGGCAGGGAGGTCGTCGGCGCCGCGACGATGCCGCCGGTCGATGCGTAAGTCAGCGCCTTGAGAACGATGAGCGAGCGCTCGACCGCATCTGCTGCCGGCCCGCGGTATTCGCACTGACTCACCCAGTCGAGCCAGAACCGTTCCGTTTGCGCCAGCGCGGCGCTGGCGCTGATGGGCCAGGGCGCCGGCAGGTGCGAAGGGCCGTGCATGATCACGAATGGCACGGTCTCGCCGGCGCGAATCGTGAAGTCAGTCGTCACAGTACCGTCGGACTGAGTGCAAGGATGGCCGCCGTTGATGACGATGAGATCCGGTCCGACGATAGCCTGCAGCAGGGATTCGCCGATCGAGGTGAGCCAAGGCACGGACAGGCCGTAGTCGAAACGAAGCTTCAGGTCCATTTGCATATGAACCTGACCGCTGTCGCCGCGCACGATGCGAACCAGTTCCGAGTGACCGCTGCGCGGCGGCATGAAATCGATGACGGTTACCGCACCGTCCGCTGTTTCGAAGCGTGTTTCCAGGATGAGCGTGTGAGCTCGATACTTTCGACTCGTGCTCTTGATCGCTGCAGCAGGCGCGAGCAACCATCGTCCGTTCGCCGGCGTCCCCAGCAGCGCGGCAAAGCAGGCGGCCGAGTCGAAACGAGGCCAGCAGAGCCAGTCGATGGAGCCGTCGCGGCCCACCAGCGCGACGCTCTCACAATCGCCGATCATGCCGTAATCTTCGATGGCAGCGCCCATGTGCTTCACGCTCGCTCAGGGTCGATCGAGCTGCACGACGCTCTTGATGCCGCCTGTGTGCAGCAACGTTGCGGCTGCCTCAGTGAGTGGCACGCGTTCGGTGATGAGCTTGCGGACGCTCTGCGGGAACAAAGTCATGAAGCGTTCGAGCTGATCGATCGCATACATATAATCCTGGCGCGCGGCGTTGACGGTGCCGAACATCACCTGGTTCTTCAGGACCAGGTCGCGCAGCAGACGACCGACATCCATCTCTACGGTTGCGCCTTCCGCGGGAATGCCGGTGAGGATGGCGACACCGTTTGCTTGCAGAACGCGCGGCGCAGCCATCATGACCGACGCCACCCCGACGGCTTCCAGAATCAGCTTGAACTCGCCGGTGCGATCGGCCAATGACTCGAGCGGCTGCTCATCGGCGGAGACGAAAGAGGCGCCGAACGAACGCACCAGGTCCGCGCGCTCGCCGTTTTCCGGTCCCCTTGAATAGACAACTGTTTCCAATCCATCGGCGGTCGAAGCCATCGCGCCGAGCAGACCGATCGGTCCCGCGCCGAGAATGAGCCCACGCCGAGGTCCGCCCTCATAGGGCAGCCTGTCGAAGATCGCGTGCGATTGGGCGAATCCCTTGGCGATGACGGTGAGCGGTTCGATCAACACGGCGACTTCGGCGAGAGCCTTCGGCACCCGCACCAGAAAGCGCACGTCGTCGACGGCGTATTCGGTGAGGAAGCCATGCGCCTCTTTGATGCCGCGCTCGGTGTAGTCGCCGGTGTGGCAGAAGTCCGAGCGATCCGCGCGGCAAGGCAGGCACTCGGCGTGCGGGCAGGGACGACGAACCAGAGCCACGACGAGATCGCCCGGTTTAAAGCTGCGCACCGCCGAGCCGACTTCCACCACCTCGGCCAGAGATTCGTGTCCGAGCACGAGATAACGATCGCCGGCGGGCGGCTCGCCGTATTCGAATGAGCTGATCTCTCGGTCAGTGCCGCAAAGACCGACCTCGCGCACTTTCAACAAAACCTCGGTTGCCGCCCGCGGGCTCGGTCTGGGAACGTCGATCAGTTCGAGCTTGCGCTCTTCAGGAAGGACTGCGAGAGCTTGCATCCTCTGGTCTCCGCACCGGCAGCGAGTGAATGCTCGGTGGCAGGCTACGCAGGATCGTCGTTGACCGCACCATCACCGATTACCTAGGCCCAGGGGGCAACTAGGCAGTGCGTGGCGCTCAGAGCAACATCCAGACATGCGTAGTCTGCGCGGTCTTGCCTTCGAACTCCCCGTCTATCAATGACAGCGAAGGGCGGACGCCCGACGGCCGCGATAGCTCGCGGGATTGCCGAGCGCGCGCGGGCGTTCGGCGTCGAGATCTGGGCGCACGATCCGTTCATCGAAGCCGCTTCGATTCGCGAGCAAGGGGCGCAGCCCGTCTCATTCGATTCGTTGCTCGAGGGCAGCGATTATCTGATCGTCTAGGCGCCGCTCACGGCCGAGACTCATCATCTTTTGAATGAGCAGAGCCTGCGTCGCATGAAGAAGAGCGCCGTGCTCATCGACACTGCCCGGGGTCCGATCGTCGAAGACGCGGCCCTGCACACGGCGCTATCGGAAGGTTGGACCGCAGGCGCTGCGTTGGACGATATCGAGGAAGAGCCGGCCAAGCAGCAGGAATTCCGTTCGAGCAACCCGCTCTTTCAGTTGCCCAACGTGATCATTGCCCCGCACGCGGCCTATTACTCCGAAGAGTCGATCGAGTACGTCCGGCGGACTGCTGCGGAGGAGGCCGCGCGCGTCCTGGGTGGCCATGCACCTCGCTACGCGGTCAATGCCGTCGTGATGGACGCACCCATGCCACACTGATGCGCCCATCGATGTAGCTAGGCTTCTTTGCTTGCTGCTGTCTCTTTGCTACGTACCAGAAGCACTGGAGCAGGAGCGCGTCGCACGATGTATTCCGCGTCGCTGCCCATCAACATTCGGCGCATGCCGCGACGCCCGTGAGTGCCGCAAACGATGAGGTCGGCATCGACTTCTTCGGCTTGCTTCACGATATATTCGCCGACCGAGCCGCCGGGCGTCTCGATCAACTCCACCTCGGCCTCGACACCGGCATTCTTCGCCTTGTTCTCGCTCTCTTGCAGCAGCGTGATGCCGGTCTCGCGCCTGCTTTGTGCAATCTGGTGAACGGTGATCGGCATGGTCTCGAGCGTCACCGTGACGTAGGGCTCTACGACGTGCACGAGCCGCAACCGCGCCAGCAAATGACGTGCAAGATCGATGGCCTCATCGAGACCCTGAGTGGACGCCTCGCTGCCATCGACCGGAACGAGAATTCGTGAGTACATGATGCAGTCTCCCGTTGCCGGCGTCGGCGCATTCATGACGTATGACACACCGAACGGTGAGCGCAGCTCAGCGAGGGATCAAGGGGGCTTTGGTCCAACTAAACATTTTCGCTCGGCGCGCCTTGTAGGACAGAGCTGCAGAACGTCAGCTCTCGCCCATATCAAATCCCGCCGCAGAGTGAAAGCTCGAACTTCATCCGAAGGGGAGCAGTCGCTCGACCCGTCGCGCCAACGTAGACTGTCCGGCTCCTCATCTCAGTGTCGGCCTCCGGATCATGCGTCTGCTCGTCGTGGAAGATTCCGCTCCGCTTAGCGCGGCGTTGCTCAAGAGCCTGAAGGGCGAAGGCTACATCTGCGATCACGCCGGCGACGGCAGGGCGGCGCTGCGCTTCGTCGAGGGCTACGAATACGACCTGGTGGTGCTGGATCTGATGCTGCCGGAACTGGACGGATTCGCGGTCCTGCGCGCGATCCGGCAGCGGAGCTATCCGACCTGGGTGCTGGTGTTGTCTGCTCGGGATCGAGTGGCCGACCGGGTCGCGGCGCTGGATTCGGGAGCGAACGACTATCTGGTCAAACCGTTCGCGCTGGACGAGTTGCTGGCCAGACTGCGCGCGTTGAGTCGTCGGCCGACCGATGATCCGCGGCCGGTGCTCATGCACGGCGAGCTGCACCTCGAAATTCTTTCGCGTGTCGCTCGCTGGCACGGCGAAGATTTGCAACTAACTCCCAAAGAGTTCGCGCTATTGGAATTATTGTTGCGCTCACGCGGGCGGGTCATGTCGCGTACGCAGATTTTTGAGAAGCTGTATGCCAGCGAGAGCAACTCTTCCGACAAAGCCGTGGAAGTCATCATGAGCACACTGCGCGCCAAGCTGGCCAGGGCGGGCGCGGGCGATCCTGTGCAAACCCGCCGTGGATTTGGGTATGTCGTCGGCTGAAGCGAATCTCTGGTCCATCCGGCGCCGCCTCACGGTGCGTGTGACGCTGGCGCTCGGGGCAGTGCTGGCGCTGCTGTTCGTATCGATGGACCACTGGATCGACGCCGGCGCCCATGATCATCTGGATTCGGTACTGTCGAATCAGGCTCGCAGTCTGGCCTACGCGCTCAATCACAGCGATCCGGAAACACTCGGCCGGCTACTGCCTTATTACGACATCCCCGGGCACACCGAATTTTTCACAGTCTACGGTGCAGATGCCCGGATGGTGCTTGGTTCGAGCAACAGTCACGGCGTCGCCGTGGCTGCGCCCGGGCACGATCTCCCGCTTCCCGCTTACTACGATGTGCTCACGCCGGATGGTCACAAGGGCCGTGCGTTGGCAGTGGCGTTGGAGAATCACGAGAGCGGTCGCCTGCTGGTCGTAGCCACCGAACGAGAAGCCTGGAACAACGCCGAAGGCGGAATTCACTCCGTGCTATTCGGCGGGATCGCGGTCACGATCGTCGTGGTCCTGGTGCTAGTGCAATGGATGGTGCGGAGTGCTCTTGCGCCGCTGCTGGAGCAAGGCGCGCGCATCGCGACGATGGACGCCGAAAAGCCGCCCGGGCGCGTTGGCGAGCATTTGCCCGCGGAGCTCGCGCCATTCGCAGCTGCGTTCAACGTCGGCATCGACCGGCTCTACGGTGCGATTCAACGCGAACGCCGCTTTTCGCGTGACATTGCTCATGAGCTACGCACGCCCCTGGCTGAAACGCGCCTGACTGCAGAGGTGGCGTTGCACGATGGCGATAGCGCGGCCCTGCGCAACGGTCTGGTCACCGCCATCGCGGCGACCGAACGCATGCAGCGAAGCGTGGACACACTGCTGGCGCTCGCGAGATTCGAATCCGGTCAGGAAGCGCCGGCGCTGGATCCGCTGGATCTGACCCGACTTGCCGCGATTCAGATCGAAACGATGCGTCGTTCGGCCGCCGCCAACCGGATCGCGCTGACTCTGCGCGCTCCGGCGGAGGTCTGGGTGCACAGTGATGTCGGCATCCTCGAGCGCATTCTCACCAACCTGCTGCAGAATGCTGTCGACTATGCGCCCGTCGGCGGCGACGTGAACTGCTCGATCACCCAGACCCGGCACGACAAACACCCTGCATATTTCATTTGTATCGACAATCAGGCGCCGCAGCTGGCGCAAGAAGACCTGGTGCACCTGGGCACGCGCTTCTGGCGCAAGCCGCACGAGGGCGGAACGGCACAGCACGCCGGCCTGGGCCTCGCACTAGCCTTCGCGCTCGCCCGGTCGCTCGAGTTGCAACTGAAGTTCGAGCTGCGCGCTGCGCGTTTGTACGTCACGCTCGGTCCGTTCCCCGCACTGTGAATCCGTTCATCCACGCCGCGTCCAAAGCTTGAGCAAAGCTTCGTCGGGCATGCTGCCGGCATTCGCCTGGATTCATGGATTGCTCGCCGATGCTCCGTCTATCGTCTCGGCCCGCGCGGTCGATCATTGTCATTGCGATCGTTGCTCTGGGCGGCTGGTTTCTGTTCGATCGCGAGCACGCGCCACAGGCCACGACGGCATCCGAAGCTGCCGTCGATGAAAATGGCGGTGTGACGCTGGATTCGGTGCAGACGGGCGCGCTCGGCTTGCAAACCGAAGCGGCGGTGGCCGCGACCACCATGCCTATCAGCGGCTTGCCGGCCGAAGTCGCACCTCCCTTGGATTCCAGCGCGCGGATTGCGGCGCCCTATGCCGGCGTCGTGACACGCATTCTGCGCGATGAAGGCGATGTCGTAGCAAAAGGCGATGCGCTGGTGCGCATTCAAAGTCGCGAGTTGCTGAGCGCACAGGCCGAATTGGTTCGGGCGCGCAGTGACGCGATTGCAGTCCTGCAGCAGGCGGAACGTAACGAACTGCTGCTGAAAGAAGGGATCATCGCCGCCTCGCGCAATGAAGAGAGCCGCGCCCGCGCGGCAGCGGCGGAAGCTGCTCTCCAGCAGGCCGAAGGAGCATTGTCAGGCCTACGCACCGTAGCCGGCGGCGTGCCTGGTGAATACGAGTTGCTGGCGCCGATCGCAGGCCAGGTGCTACGTCGCAGGGTCGTTCCCGGACAGGCGGTGGCCGCGCTCGAAGAAACATATGCGGTGGCGGCGCCGGGCAGCCTGGATCTCATGTTCAGCGTACCCGTCAGCTCGCGGTCGCGTGTCGCACCAGGAATGCAGGTGCGCCTGCCGGATGGAAGCTCTGGCAGCGTCGTCGCTGTCGGCGCCGATACAGATCGCGCCAGCCAGCGGTTGCGTGTGCGAGCCCGCGCCGAGGACGATCGCGGGCTGGTGGCTGGTCAACATATCGAGTTGACCTTATTGGCCCCGGCGCCGACCGATTCGATTGGCGTGCCCACGGCGGCGTTGATCACCGAGGGCGACGGGCACGTGCTCTACGTGCTCGCAGGAAAAACCTACCGCGCGGTGCGTGTCGAGCGCTTGGGTGGAGACCGGCAACAAGCCATCGTTCGTGGTGACGTTCGAGCCGGCGATCAAGTCGTGGTCCAAGGTGCGAGCGCGCTGAAGCCACTGCTTGCGGCGGAGTGAGCGCATCATGCTCGCACGTTTGATCGAGTTCTCGCTGCGTCAGCGCGTGCTGGTGTTGCTCGCGGCCGTGGGCATCGCCGCTGCCGGCATCATGGCTTTCCTGCGGCTGCCCATCGATGCGTACCCGGATATTTCTCCGACACAGGTCAAATTGATCCTGAAGGCGCCGGGCATGACGCCGGAGGAGATCGAGACGCGAGTCGTGGCGCCGTTGGAGATGGAGCTACTGGGAGTGCCGCGAGGCGTGATGTTGCGCTCGATGGCCAAATACGCCATCGCCGACCTCACGCTCGATTTCGAAGAAGGCACCGATATCTATTGGGCGCGCCAGCAGGTCGCGGAGCGGTTCGCCAACGCTGCCGACAGCTTGCCGAGCGATGTGAGCGGCGGTCTTGCGCCGATCTCCACACCGCTCTCCGATGTGTTCATGTTCACCGTGGAGGGCGAGGGGTTGTCGCTGACCGAGCGGCGCACCCTGCTCGATTGGACGCTGCGGCCGGCGCTGCGCACCTTGCCCGGAGTGGCCGACGTGAATGTGCTCGGCGGTCACGTGGGCAGCTTCGTCGTCGTGCCCGATCGCGCACGCCTGAACGACAATAACGTGCTGTTCAGCGACCTGGTCGAAGCGGTCACTCGCAACAATCGCAACGACGGCGCGGGCCGCATCGGCGCGGGCGAAGAAACATTGATCGTGCGGGCCGAGGGTGCGATCCGCTCACTGGAGGATCTGAAGGCCATCGTCATTCGCTCCGGAGTCGCGCCGGTACGGATCGGCGACGTGGCCGAAGTTCGCGTCGACTCGCTTACTCGTTACGGCGCGGTCACTCAAGACGGAACAGGGGAGGCGGTGCAAGGCATCGTGGTCGCCCTGCGCGGCGCCGATGCATCTCAGCTCGTGAAGGGCATTCGCGCCAGGCTCGATGAGCTCGCGCCCACGTTGCCGCCCGGCGTGAAGATTTCGACGTTCTACGATCGCAGCTCATTGATCCAGCGTGCGGTGGGGACGGTGCAAAGCGCGTTGCTCGAAGCCACTGTGCTAGTCGTGGTGCTGCTGTTGTTGTTCCTCGGTGAGTTGCGTGCGGCGATGGTGGTCGCGTTGATGCTGCCGTTCGCGGCGCTGAGCACATTCCTGTTGATGCACGTCACCGGGCAAAGCGCCAATCTCATGAGCCTCGGTGGACTCGCCATCGCGGTAGGCATGCTGGTCGACGCCGCGGTCGTCGTCGTCGAGAATACGGTGAGCCGCCTCGATCCCAATGCCCCCGGCTCTCATCTGCCGCGACTGCACCGAGTGTTCGCGGCGGCCCGTGAGGTCGCAACGCCGGTCGCATCCGGCATTCTCATCATCTGCCTCACGTTCCTGCCGCTGCTGACGCTGGAAGGATTGGAAGGAAAGCTGTTCGCGCCGGTCGCGCTCACGATCGTCTTCGCGCTCGGCGCATCGCTGCTGTTGTCGCTGACGCTGGTGCCCGTGTTGTCGTCGATGTTGCTCAAGGAGCACGCACATCGAGATCCGTTCGTCATGCGCCATTTGTCGCGGCTGTATGCGCCGTTGCTGGATCGAGCGCTCGACAACCCCACGCGCGTGTTCGTGGGTGCGGGCATCACGTTGGTGCTCGGAATCGTGGCATACCTGGCGACCGGCAAGACTTTCATGCCGACGATGGACGAGGGCGACCTGCTGATTCAGACGCAGAAGGCGCCCACCATCAACTTGCAGCGATCGCTCGATATGGACGTGAGCATGGAGCAGGCCATCCTGCAGCAGGTGCCGGAGGTCCGGCGCCTGGTAGCGCGCACCGGCTCGGATGAGCTCGGCCTGGACCCCATGGGCCTCAACGAAACCGATCTTTTCATGGTGCTCGCGCCGAAGAGCGAATGGCGCGTGCCGGACAAGGAGTGGTTGGCGGAGCAGTTGCGCGCCGTGATGTCGCAATTCCCGGGCGTCGATTTCGGCTTTACCCAGCCCATCGAAATGCGCATCTCCGAGATGCTCACCGGCAGCCGCGGCGATCTCGCGATCAAGATTTTCGGTCCGGATCTGGATCAGTTGGGTCAGCTGGCGCAACGCATTTCCAACGCGCTCGCCAAAGTGGACGGCGCGCAGGACATTCTCACGCAGACGACGGATGGCGTTGCCTATCTGCGCGTGGTCATCAATCCACAAGCGGCCGGTCGCGCCGGCCTGGCCGTCGCGGACGTGCAAGATGAATTGCGTGCGCAGATCGAGGGTGTCCCGGCCGGCACCGTGATCCAGCCCGATCGACGCATTCCGATCCTGGTGCGCGGTGGCGACGGCGTGCGCGATTCGGTGCAACGCTTCAACGACCTGAGACTGGCTCGCGGCGATGACGGTGAAGTGCCGCTGGCTTCGCTTGCAAACATCGAAGCCGCGTCCGGTCCGGTGAGAGTGAACCGCGAGAACGGCTCGCGCTTCGCGGTCGTGCAAGCAAACGTCGGCGGGCGCGATCTGGTTGGCTTCGTCGAAGAGGCGCGGGCAGCGATCGCGCGTGACGTGCCCATGCCGGCGTCCTATCGGTTGGAATGGGGCGGTCAATTCGAAAACCAGCAGCGCGCGGCCGCGCGGCTCGGACTGGTCGTGCCAGTGGCGATCGGACTGATTTTCGTCGTGCTGTTCACAACGTTCGGCTCGGCGCGCCAGGCATTGCTGATCCTGGGCAATGTTCCTTTCGCGCTGGTCGGCGGCATCGTCGCGTTGTGGTTGTCAGGCGAGTATCTGTCGGTGCCGGCCGCGGTGGGCTTCATCGCCTTGCTTGGCATCGCCGTGCTCAACGGGCTCGTGCTGGTGTCTCATTTCAATCATCTGCACGACGTCGGCGAGAGCATCGACAAAGTCGTGCGTGAAGGCGCGCAGCGCCGCTTGCGGCCTGTGTTGATGACCGCAACCATCGCCGCGCTCGGCCTGGTGCCCCTGCTGCTCGCCTCCGGCCCCGGCTCGGAGATTCAACGACCGCTGGCGATCGTCGTTATCGGTGGGCTGGTGAGCTCTACCGCGCTCACGCTGTTGCTGTTGCCTGTCCTGTATCGGCGCTTCGGCCTGGCGCGCCCCTCTGCTGTGGAATCGGCTGCATGACCGCGTTCGTTCGACTGACTCTGGTGTTTCCTCCCGCCATCGAGGCGGCGCTGATAGAAACATTGATCACCGCGCCGCAAGCGCCGGCCTTTACTTTGGTGCACGCGCAGGGGCACGGCAACGATTTCCCACACGCCTCCACGGCCGAGCAGGTTCGTGGCAGCGTCGATCGTCGCATCGTCTGGATCGTGCTCGAGTCCGTAGCTTTGCAGCCATTGATCGAGTCGATTCGCGCGCGGGTGCGTTCGCACGACGTCGTGTGGTGGTCCGAGCCTGTGCTGGAACTCGGGAGGCTCGCGTAATGCCGCGGCTCAGGCTTTCGATGCTCTGCTTGTTGGGAGTGTCGCAGACGATCGCGGCGCAGAGTTACCTGCCGCCGTTCGAAGTGGCGATGGATGCGATAGCCCAGCAGGCCGAAGTGCTCGCCGCAGATGAGCGTGCCGCTGCGGTTGACGCAGAGGCTCGAGCGATCGCCATTGGCAGTCACGAGTTCGAAGCGAGTGTGATTCCGCAGCGTCGGCGCACCAACGCAGGCGAGTCGTTGGATGAGTTCGAAGCTCAGGTGGGTCGCGCCTTCCGCTTGCCTGGCAAAGCGCCGCTCGACCGGGAAATCGGCGCTCGCTCGCGTGCAATCGCTGCGCTCGAACGCGGCGAAACTGCACATGAAGCGGCGCTTCGACTGCTGGAGCTATGGATGCAATGGCTGCGCGCCACCTCGACTGATGACGAGGCGCGAGCGCAACTGCAATCGCTGCAAACGGAACACGCTTCGTTGATGCGCCGAGTCGAGATTGGTGACGCCGCACAGCTGGATCTGGATTTGATCACCGCAGAGCTTGCGCAGGCCCGAGCCGCGGCGGTGACGACTGCGACGCTGCTGGCCGCGGCGAGACATGCGCTCAACACTGATTTTCCTCAAATCACGTTGCCGGCCCGGGCGCCGTCGTTGCCCGAGCCCGAAGCACTGCCCGGCACCGGGGATGAGTGGCAGGCACGGATCGTCAACGACAGCTACGAGCTGACGACGGCCGAGCAGGAGGCGGCGCGTCAGGATGCCACGGCCAAGCGCGCCTGGGCGGATCGCATTCCCGACCCGACCCTCGGCGTTCGTTTCTTCAACGAACGAGATGGCCAGGAACGTGCCGTTGGTCTCGTGTTCACCATGCCTCTGACAGGACGCTACCGACGCGAGCTGGCCAACGCGGAGCGCGCAGAAGCGCGTGCCCGCCTGCGCGATGTCGACGTGATCCGGCGCGTGCTCGCAAAGGATGCGCATCTGAAAGTCGCGCTCGCAGCCGATGCTTTGGGTCAGTGGCGTGCGCTGCGCGAGGCGCATGAAGCAATGAGAGCCGCCGCGAACCGGACCCACCGCGCCTGGGAACTGGGTGAAACCGGACTGGCGGAACGCTTGTTGGCTGCCCGACGCGCTCGGGAGATGGCCTATCAAGAACTGGGCGCTCGCGTCGCCGCTCATGAAGCACAACTGCGCGTGCGCATCGACAGTCACGATCTGTGGCATCCGGAACATGGTCGGGATGAAGAATGATGTCTGACGAGCTGCTGCGTGTAGTGCGCGCCTGCGCGCTGGCGGCAATCTTTGCGGTCAGCGGCTGCTCGTCCAGCGCCGTGGCGGTGTCGGATCGACGGAACGTGGACACCAACCAGAGTTTCGAAGCCACGCTGCGTAAATGCAGACGGCTTCAGCCCGGTCGACTCAATCAGCGCATGAACCTGCCGCCGACCAGCCTGCGTGTCTCACGCTGCTTGCGCAAACTCGGCTGGCAACCCGACGGCAGCCGCTATGAGCCGGATCTGCGCAATCTACGAACCTGACGCCCAAGCCAGGCGCCTATCCTTCGGCCACGTTCGCCACGGTAGTCATCGTTCACGGAGGTGACGCGCGAAGCTTCGAGCTGGTCCGATTTGCAGATCGGACAACGTAGCGAATAGAACGGAATCGCGAACAGCCAGAGCCCACCTGTGATCAGGACCAGGATGACGGTGCCTGCGCCGATCTGCCTGCTCGCTTCGACGCTCCGGTTGCAAAGGACGCAATGTTCGATCGTCACTGGGAACCATCTTTGTGCAAGCTCGCATTCACACTCGAAGCCCACCCGGTGGCGCCGAGCTCCTTCGCTAGCCAGTGAAGGAGCTGCGTTTCGGCGTCCGCTGTGTCGATGCGAGCGAAGCTGCCTTTGTCCTGCCGGAACAGACCGCCCTTTTCCAGCGTGAGCTTATAGCTGCCGGCGTAGGTGACGCGGCCGGGTTCGACTTGCAGAGTGTTGGCTTTCAGGCTTTTCTCCAGCGCGAAGAACTTGTTGCCCGAGAAGAAGCCCATCACGGCGTAGACGCCCGGCGAGAGGTTGGGCGAGAAAAATTCGCCGTTGGTATAGGTCACCGTAGCCTTCTCTCCAGAGGAGCCCATATACATTTTTGTGGGCTTGATGCGCATGAGGACCACATGCGTGACCGCGAGATCGGATTCGGTGATATCGAACGCGCCGAACGCGAGACCAGTGCCTGGCTCGGCCTCGAGCGTCTGGTCCGCTGAAGAGGGAGGCACGGCAAGAGCCAGCAGGACGGTGGCCAGAAAGATCACGCAACTACGCACTGATTTCACGGGGCGCCTCTCCTTGTCGGCACGGCACGATGCTAGCCATGCACGCTCGCATGTAGCGGCGCGAAGTTACAAATGCGGTTGCCGGCGGCCTGTGATGCACATCACATTCCGTCGTTTTGAAATACGATTGCGCCTGGGGCGCGTCCTCTTCCGTCAGAACGTTCCCGAAACAGTGAAGCTCTGTCCTCCGGTCGTGTAAGTCACGGTGTAGGTGTCGCCGCTGGTCGGGTGCGTCGTCCCCGTGCCGCTCATTTGGGCAGCAAACGTTCGGTTCGTAGATGCACCCAGCGTTTGTCCTGCCGACAGCGTGTATTGATACGTGATGCTGCTAGCTGTGCTGGTGCTGCTCTGAGTGATGCCCGAGCCCACGGTGTTGTATTGCCCGGAGTAGCTGATGCCGGTGGTGCGTTGAGCGACGATGGTTACCGACAGCGCGGTGAGCGTTCCCGTGTTTGCGATGCGCAGTTGCTCCTCGACGTAGTAGCCGCCGCTACTCGTGACTGCCGGTGTCACAGTGACAGTGCCGTCCCCGCCGGGAGTGGTTACGGTGAGCGTCACGGTGGCGGTGCGCGTCGTCGTGCCGGAGGCGCCTGTGATGGTCACTGTAGCTGCACCTGTTGCAGCGCTGCTGGATGCCGTCAGCGTGAGCGTCGAGCTAGCGCCGGTCACTGACGCCGGATTGAAGCTCGCCGTGACCCCGCTCGGCAAACCGCTGGCTGTCAAGGCAACTGCACCGGTGAAACCCCCTGAACGTGTAATGGCGATCGATACGGTGCCACTCGAACCTCGCGCAACGGAGAGCGCGCCGGGAGACGCAGCGATGGAGAAGTCCTGTGTTACGGCAGTAGTGGTCGCGCTGACCGCTGCGCTCGCCGCCGATTGCTTGCCCGATGCGTCCTGAGCAAGGACGGTGTACGAGTACGTCGTGCCTGGGCTGAGTCCAGTGTCAGTGAACGTGGTCGAAGTGGCGCTGCCCGCCAGCGTTGTGCCACGGAAGACTTGATAACCAGTGACGCCTACATCGTCCGTCGACGCGTCCCACGCGAGAGCAACGGTTGAGCTCGTCGTGCCGGTCGTGCGCAGGTTTGCGGGCGTGGTGGGCGGTTGAGTATCGACGACTCCGCCGCCCGGTTCGTTTCCAAATACGCGCACGCCGTTGTCATAGACCGGAATGCGCTGTACGAGCACGGGCGTCGAGCCCGGCGTCGTCGACACTCCCGAGAACGACCAGTCGTTGCTCGGATCCCACGCACCGGAGCTCGCGATCCGGAACTGCACCTCCTTACGATAGTGCTGCTGTCCTCCTGGATAGATCTTCGTTCCGTTGCAGCTCACCGTTACGTAATAGATGCTGCCGGAGTGCTGCGTGGGGCCGGTCGGTGGCAAGCACTGGTTATAGTTCGCAGCGAGCGTGATCTGGCTGGGGCTGACGCCGGGCTCGAGCGTGAAGTAATAGCGGAACGAGAGCCGATCCGTGACACGAGCCGGCCATCCGGACTGGTTGTTGAGGAGCAGCTTGATCTCGGTGAAGTTGGAGCCCGACGCATTGATGGACGCCTCGGGGAAGATTTCGTTGCCGACGACGGCCTCGGGCGTTGGGAAATTTGCCAACGGCGTGCCGCCGAACTCGCCGACCAGGCGCGCCAGGGCGCTGGTGAAGCCGGCGTTGTAGTCCGTGGCCACCTCATTCATGGTGTAGTCCGACCGATCGTCGGTGTACTGATCGTTGGGCGACGTCGGGCCGCCGACCAGCGCGCCGTAGAGAATGTGACGGCTGATCGTCGGGTTGCCGATCTGATCCGTCCACGAGCCGTGCGCAGTTCGATGATGAGGGTTGCGAGGCGGATTCGTGCCGAAGCCCACGACGAAGCTGCGATTCAGCGGATTCTGGCCGAGTGCGTAGTTGATCTGGCGCACGCCAAAGTCGTGATAGCGAGCTTTCAAAACGGTGTCGGTGATCGCGTCTGCATAAACGAGGGCAGCGAACGCGGTGTTCGCCGCATAGCGTAGCGAGCCCCATTGGTCGAGCACTGCCTGCCCGCCCGGGCTGTAGTTCACGCGCGTGCCATCGGCTCCAAAGGCAGTGCCGCCCACTGTCCACCAATTGAGCCAGCGCTGTGAGTCCTCGTGGTAGCGCGTCGCGCCCGTGAGCTTCGCGAGTAGCACATAGCTGCCATAGGATTTGTCGTCCCACGCGTGCGTCCACTTGTACGACTTGACGCTTGTCTGCTGCTGGTTGGATAGGTTTGCGTAATAGCTTTCCGCTTTGGTGAGGAACGCTGCCTCGTTCGTTGCGCGGTAAAGCCAGATTGCGCCCCACACGAGCTCGTCGTTGAAGCCGCTCCAGGAGTTGTAGAACGACGCAGCGTCGGTGATGCAGTCGGAATACTTGCCTCGGTAGGTATCCGCGAACGAATAGAGCTGTCGCGCGTGCGTGAGCAGCGTGTTTGCATACGTGGGATCGCTAGGCCGGAATGCGATGGATGCTGCAGCGAGCGCCGCCGCTGTCTCACCTGCCAGATCCGAGCCCGGGCACGAGGTGGTGATGCGATAGGAGGGGCGCGCCATCTGCATGACTTCAGCTGGACCCCACCACGCGTGATCTGCGCCACCGGCGCCAATCTGGCCATAGAGCTCGTTCGGCGCGGTATGCGCCTTGATGAAATAGTCCGTCGCCCAACGCAATTGATCGAGCGCCTCATCCAGCTGACCGACCTGCACGTAGTTGGCGCGATACTCCACGATTCCCCAGGCGAGCATCGTGGCGCTGGCGGCCATCGGCAGGCCGAACTTCACATGGTCGCCGGCGTCGTACCAGCCACCGGTGAGGTCGCGTCCGACATCGGAGCCGTCCTGCAGCCCCGAGTCGCCGCGCCAGTTCAATCGATTGGACGCCGGCAGGTCGCCGGAGCGTTGGGCTTCATAGAAGAGCAGGGACTTTTGTAACGCTTCGGCGTAATTGAACGTTTGCGCCAGAAGTGGCGGCGAGAAGAGCACGAAGCACGCGACGATGAAACGCGCGGCGCGCAGTGATACATCCATGTTTCCACGCTCCATGTGTAAAGCGGATGCCAGCGCCCGAATGCGGCGCTCCGCCCGTGTGAGAACGCTCCTCGCCACACGTGGGCTCCAAAATTACGCAAAAAGACATCGCTGTCAATGCCGAATTTCGGGCAAACGGCGACGGCTCGCAGGTGGAGGCTAAAAACTTCATCGGTCAGCGCGGCTCATTTGAGCCCTGGCGATCCAGTCCTCTTGTAAACACGATGCCGCGATGGTGTGCGACGAACAGCACGGCGTCCTCGAGCGCCAGTGCTTCGTGCTCATCGTCACCGTCGACCTGCAGCACGTCGCCGGTGCGTAACTCTGTGTCGTTGAAGAGCACCGCTCCGCTCAGGACCACGATTTGTTCCCAACCCTGGTGCCGACCCCTCGGGAAGCGTGCACCCGCCGCGAGCTTCGCCAGGTAGCCGCCATCGCCGTCGTTGCCGGTCCAGATCGCACAACTCACGATGCCGTCAAGTCCGGTCTCCGACCAGGTACGCGTGGCATTTCGATTCAAAATCATGGTCGACTCCGGCGTTTGCTCAATGGGGCGTGGGCATGGTCACCACGGGATCTTCGATGGGATTAGAAGCCGCGGCGTAGTTCGACATAGCCGGCGCAGTTCTTCTGTAACGCGCCGAAGGCGGAGCGATTGCTGCCGCCGAAGATCTCGGCGCCGGCGGCGATCGACCAGTTGTCCCGAAACCGATATCTGACGACAGGCCTGAGCAGGTGGCCGCTGCGGGTGAGGGAGGCGACAGCGCTGATGCTGACTTCAAGCGTCTCGTGCAGCCACTGATTGCTGATTCTGAAGCTGAGCCCGAAATCGGAAGAATTGAACTGCTGCGTGGCTATTGCCAGCGCACGTGACACAGCCAGTTGTGACGGATCCGAGCTCGCAGTCAGGGCGGAGGCGGTGACGTTTCGATAGTACGTCTGCAGGTTTACATTCAAGTACTCGCCAAACGTGCGATCGCCGCCAGCAACCACGTACCATTGAGGTTGCCTCGCGAAAATCGCGCCGACTTTGGCGTCAACCGGCGAAGAGTACGCTGCTTCGGCGCGTACGCCGAATCGGCCGATCGTTTTGGCGAAGTCGAGTCCGGCGATGCGCACCCGTTCGTGCAGGAGATTGATGATCGGCAGCGGGCTGGCCGCGGGCAGTGCCTGCGAAGGAAGAACGTCGTAGCCGTTGAACCAGGAGAGGCTGCCCTCGAACTCGCCTCCCACATACTCCAATCGTGCAGCCCACTGGTGCGATTCGTTCTCGGGCTCCTGCGTCGTGAAGGGTGCGCCGGGCGGCAGCGGCAACTCGCTCGGTTCGAAGCCCGCAAGCCAGATGATGCTGGCCGACGTCGACTCCGAGTACCACGACATTCGCAACGCTGGGACTCCGAATCGCTGGTCCTCCGGTTCCCGCGTCAGCAACGTCAGCTGACGCGGCGCCAGGTTGTCTGTCGGGTTGATGGCATCCGCGCGTCCCCATGCAATGATCTGTATGCCGGCACGGATTTCCAGCGTGTCGGTGCTCAGTTGCCCGTAGGCTTCGCGTACACGGCCGTCCCAATGACTATCGTCGTGCGCGCCGCGCGCCTCCAATTCCGCCCAGCCTTCCGTGTAGAAGCGCAGCGTGACTGTTTCGGTCGGCACCGATTGATCGGCACGCAGCCACACTTGGAGCGGAGCCAGTAGGGATTCATCGTCCAGCGCACGCGACGACGACCATGTCGATGCGCGCACGCTGCTCTCGATCTCGCCGGCATTCACATCGCTTGCAAAGTAGACCGACAATGCCAACACCAGAGCCCGCATCTTCACCGTGCAAACTCGAGCGCCCGCGTCGTGAACATGTTGGTGGGGATAGCTGCATCGAGTCGATAGTCCTCGAAGCTCACCTCGGTGCTGTGTCCGGTCTGCAGGTTGCGCGCGGTGGCGCGCATCGCCCACCATTTGTCCGCCTTGGGATCGACATGCACGAAGCCGCGGTGCTCGGTCTCCTTGAGCTTTTCTCCTTCCGTGTCCCATATTTCCGTTCGCAGCGTCGTGAAGCGCTCCGTGCTGATGCAACTCACGCGGCTTGAATAGCCGGAATTGTCCTTCGCCGCGGCGGTCGCCGGCCGCGACTCGATCATGAAGCACGGCTCCCCTTCGAATGCGCCATCCGGCAGGCGTGTATGGGTCCATTCCTCGACCGGATAACCGATGATGTCGCCGTAGCTGAAGTCGGTGCCGGCGAAACTGTCCTTCTTGTTGGAGGCGACCAACCGCCGCACTTTTTTCAGCGCCGGCAGATAGATCCAGATGTCATCGTCGCCTTGCGAGTGCTCGTTGATGAGGATGCCGGTGCCTTTGACATCGGCGGGCGCCTGAAAGCGCACGAGGCGTTGATTGTCCCGGCCGTTCTCCTGCAGGCGCGTGACAGTATCGGACTCGCGCACACGTTGTTCGCCGCGCTGATTGCGCAAACGCAGGATTGCCCTCGATTGCGAGCCCGCAACTTTATCGACAGCGTAATTGCGCTGCATGATGTCGACAGCCGACATTGGCTCCCCGGCGCGCGCATGCGGGATCTGCACGAGTGCCGCGCCAATCACCAGAAGCCACGCGGCAATCGCTGGCTGAGGCTGGGCCTTGGCGCGCCGTCCGTAGATAAACGCCGGGCGCAGTCGGTGCACGAGCATAGGCACCAGCGTCAACGCAGCGAGCGCACTCGTCAGCATGGCGGTGCTGATCAGGATGCCCATCCAGATGTGATTCCAGAAGCCGGGTGAGAGGATCAACACGCTGTAGCCTGCGGCAATGGCGACCGCCACGAACACAATCGCCGAACCCGCGCCGAGCAGGGTGCGTCGCATGGCTTCGCTCGCCGAGCCGTCTTTCGCGAATTCTTCGCGGAGACGAAACAGCATGTAGACCACGTAGTCGGCGCCGATGCCGACCGCCATCGCGGCGGTGATGGAGTTGTTGGTGGTGTAGGGAATGCCGGTCCAGCCCATCAGGCCGAGATTGAAACCGACGGTGATGGCCAGCGGCACCAGCACCAGCAGGCCAGCCATCAACGAGCGGAACGCCAGCGAGGCAAGCACGAAGAACACGGCCGCCACCTGGAGCATGTTCAGGATCTTGGCCCGGCTGACAATTTCATGGATGGCCGTGCCTTGCGCGACGCTGCCGCCGAAACTGACCTTGATGTCCTTCGGAAACCGACTCGCGGTGAACGCTGTTAGATCTTTGACCAACGCTTGCAGCTTCTCGGTGTCGTGCTCTTTGAGGAATGCCCGGATGCTGGCATGGCGATAGTCGTAATCGACATAGGTGTCGAAGTCGCCCGGGTCGCCGGAGTTGGCGTAAAGAAACAAATATTGAGCGGCGAGCCCGGGATCGGTCGGGATCGCGTCATGAGCGGGATCGTCGCCGTGCATGGCCTGGTTCATCCGGCGCACGAAATCGGCGATCGACAGCGAGCGTCCGACGTTCGCATCCTGCTGCAAGCGACGCTGCGTCTCATCGATCGCGAGCAGCACATCCGGATCTTTCATGCGGTCCGGGGTGGCGGATTCGACCAGCACGTACAGGCTGTTGGTGCCGGCGAATGCCCGATTCAGATGATTGTCGTCCTGGATCACCGGCAGGTGGGAAGCAAATGAGACTTTGATGCTGTCGGCGTTGCGAACGCGAGCGATACCGAAGGCCGACAGTGCCACGACGACGAGCGCGACTATCGTTACCGCGGTCGCGCGGTCAGTGACGATTTGCGTCAGCCGCGTCATCGCGCGCTCCATGCCCGAAGGTTTGGTCGAAGAGGGGACGGCCGGCGACGTGCGAACACGCGGCGCACGCATCACCGAACGCATGGCCGGAATCAATGTCAGCTCCAGCACCAACGAGCTGAGAATGCCGCAAGCGGCCATCAGTCCGAACGTGCGCACGCTCGAGATTTCGAAGATCAGTAGCGACAGGAATCCCAGTGCAGCGATCACTCCGGCGATCAGCATCACCGGGCCGACATGGCTGAGCGATTCGATGACAGCGCGCCGATTTGCTAGAGGCAGATGCTCGGGCGTCAATGCTGCTTGCCTGGCGTACTCTTCGTAGTACCTCCGCAGAATCTGTACCGCGTGCCCGGCGGCGACTGCGAGGATCAGCACCGGCGTGGTGGCATTGAAGACGTCCAATGGCACACGCAGCAGACTCATGATGCCCAGTGACCACAGCACCGCAAGCGTAGCGGTCAGCATCGGCAGGGCCAGACCCTGGATGCTGCGAAACGCAAACCACAGCACGATGGCAATCAGCATCATGGCGAGCGGCAACAGGTATCCCATGCGCTGCGAGAAGGTCTCCATGGCTCCGAGCAGCACCGGCAGCCCGCCCATCGCGATCTTCACGCTCGCATCGCGTTCGGCATCAACGATCGGGTTGATCTGATCGAGGATGGCCTGAAATCCCTTCGGGTTGTCCTTGAACTCGGCTAGCACCGCCACCGAGCGGTCGTCCTTTGAAACGAGCACGTCGAGATAGGCCGGATTACTGGCGACACGCTTGCGGAGCGCGGCCAGCGCTGCGGGTGTGGCCGGGACTTCGCTCATCAGCGGTTGGACTTCCATGCCGTCCTCGCTGCCGGCAATGCTCTTGGCCTTGTGCGCCGAGAAGCTCAGGATGTTGTTCTTCACGACCCCGGGAACTTCCCGCAGCCCGCGCGTGATGCGCTCGACCTTGCCCAGTACTTCGGGAGTGTAGACATCTCCTTGCTCGGGAGTGATGCCGATCACCAGCACATATCTCGATCCGAACAGATCCTCGACGCGATCGGAGGTCACGACGTATGGATGGGATTGCGGCAGGAAACGGGCAGGGTCGATTTCGATTCTGAGCTGACCGATGCGACTGGCCAGCAATCCTGCCACCAGCACGGTCAAAGCCAGCACCAGCCAGCGGCAGCGGACAATCCATTCTAGATAGGCGCGCATCGAGTCTCCGGCGTCTTTGAACGAACGAGATCCAAGGGCGGCAATGGCCAGCCCTTTGGCAAAGACGATCCAGGCGCTCAGAAGGGGTCGACGCGGGAATCAGAAGTCAGGCAGCGAAATGAAAAAGCCACCCGGATCTCCGCCGCGTGGGTCTGCAAGCACTCGATGCTCGCTCGTTATGGCGCGAGAGGTGGGATCACCGCAATTTTCCTCAACATAGTGACGGCGGGTCACCGAAGCATGAGCGCCCAACGCGTAACCCGCTCGCCGTCTGTATCCACCAGCGAGCCTGCCTGCGAGAATCCCAGGCGAGCGACCAACCTGGAGGACGCGACGTTGCGCGGAAGTATGTGAGCAACGACTTGCTCGACCAGATCACTGGATGCAGCCAGTCGCAAGAGCTGCCCGATAGCTATGGTTGCGGCTCCGCGGCCTCGCTCTGCGCGCGCAATGCCATAGCTGATCTCCACAGTACCGTTGACGGGCGCAGTTTTGAACCCGCACGCCCCAAGCAGTGTTGAGCGCGATGTGGAAACAATCAGGAACGGAACGCACCAGAAAGCTGACGTGCCGCTGTCCAGCTGCTTCACAGCGCGGGCGACGGTCTTTGCGGGGGGGAGTGCCCCCTCGGGAATTTTCAATCCCTGGAGCTCGACGGGCTCAGAAGCTGCGAGCCGACGCAGGTCGGGCACGCTGAGCTGGATGAGTTGAATCGACTCTGACTCTACCTGCGGCATGGCTCTGGGCCACCTGAGATTTGACGGCGAATATATATGTCGGCCATTGGCGATGAGGCAATCACATTCAGGCTTTACACCGCGCAATCTTCTCCAAGACGATGACTCCTGCGGCGGCCGACAATCAACGGCGTCACAGGAACGTTCGGTTCACCCAAGAGCATGGCGCTCGATCTCGTCCGTCGGCGCCTGCTCGTATCGGATGCCGTCGGCGCAACATTGGCTTGGACGAGGGGGGCAGTGAGCGCATTGCCATCGACGTAGGCCCCAGCATCGGATTGGCCCCGATCGCCGTCGACCTGCGCACCGGCAATCGCCAGGTTATTGCGAAGGAGCGGCGCATTTTTATTGCGCGTGACGGGCGCTTTGCGCCGTCAGACTTGCAATTGTGTGCCGGCTTGCGAGCGCTTTGTCGCGTGAGCATGGGACGGTGGCACAATCGAATCGTATCGATGGCACTACACAAGCTCACAAATCGGCATCCTCTGCGAGGCATAACCATGACAATAACTACGGCGGTACGCCGTCTCTTGGGAATCAGTTTGCTCGGAATGGGCATGAGCGCCCCGGCCTGGGCGCCAAGCGCGGTCGCGGCCGAGCAGGGCAAGCAGGTGTTCGTGCAGGCCGGCCGTCTGCTGGCCGATCCCGGCAATGGCCGGGTGGAGCAGGAACGCACTTTGGTGATTGCCAACGGCAAGATCGTGGAAGTGCGCAATGGCTATCACAGCGCGCCCGAGGGCGGGGACACCATCGATCTGCGCGACAGTTTCGTGCTGCCGGGCCTGATCGACAGCCACGTGCACATCACCTCCGAAGGCGGCCCGACCTCCGAGGTGGATGCAGTGAAGAAGACCTCCGCCGATCGCACGCTGGATGGTTTGATGTACGCGCAGCGAACCATGCGCGCAGGCTTCACCACGTTGGCAGATCTGGGTGGCGACCCTGACGCCGTCATCGCTCTGCGTGATGCCATTCAGTCTGGTCGCGCCTTCGGCCCTCGCATCATTGCCGCAGGCGGCGTGGGTGCGCACGGCGGCCATGGCGACGTGCACGGCTATCGTCCCGACATCACCGATCTGTTTGCTCGTCCGGGTCGTTGCTCTGGTGCCGACGACTGCCGTCGCGCCGTACGGCAGGCCGTGCAACGTGGCGCCGATGTAATCAAGATCGCGTCCACGGGCGGTGTGCTGTCGAACACTGCTGCTGGGCTGAGCCAACAAATGCAGGACGATGAGCTGCAGGCCATCGTCACGACCGCCCATGCGTTGGGTCGTCGTGTGGTGTGCCACGCGCACGGCACGGACGGTGTCAACGCGGCGCTGCGCGCTGGCGTGGACTCCATCGAGCACGGCACTTATCTGGACGCCGATTCCATCAAGATGATGAAGGCCAACAAGACCTATCTCGTGCCGACGCTGCTGGCCGGCGCTACCGTGGCCGAGCGTGCTCGTACTGCCAGCTGGATGCCGGCGCCGGTGCGCGAGAAGGCGCAGGAAGTCGGTCCGAAGATGGTGGACATGGCGCGTCGTGCTCATCAGGGCGGCGTGCAGTTCGCATTCGGTACGGACTCGGGCGTGTCAGCTCACGGGGACAACGCAAAGGAGTTCGCACTGATGGTGTCCGCTGGCCTCTCGCCGCTGGATGCGATCCGTTCCGCCACGGTTTGGGGCGCCAAACACAACCGGATCGATAGCGAGGTGGGCGCGCTGACCACCGGCAAGCTGGCAGACCTGATTGCCGTGAAGGGCGATCCGCTGCAGGACGTGACCGAGCTGGAGCGTGTGAGCTTCGTGATGAAGAGCGGCAAGGTGGCCACGCTCTAAGATGTACAGCCGGGCGGTGGCTGAGCCATCGCCCGGTATGGCGTCGCGCAGCCGCTCTTGCTCTTGCGAAAGAGAAAAGTTCATCGGCAGATGGATCCACGAGCGATGTTCCGGGGATCGTGGAGCTGATGAAACTCAGTTGCCTAACCTGCCTATCAATGTTGATTGGTCCATTCGGGTTTAGCGTTGAGCCGGCGGCAGTCGGTAAATGTAAGCGCACTGGCTTACGGCGAAAGAGGCTGACTGTTCGCCTGTCTCGAGGAATCCTCGCACGATATACGTCGATTCCTGGTCCCGGATGGCTGACGCAAGCAGATTGGCGTCCTCCGGCTCGATGAACATGAGCGGCCGTAGCAAATAACTCTTGCCGCGCCCGTCGCGCAGTACGAACCCATCGCCTGTCTCGACTTCATCGACGATCCGCCCGCTGATCTCCACCGGAGCGGACTCAGATGTACGTGGCGCGGCCAGTTGATCCTCCGCAGCGGGCAGAATTCCTAGCATCCGCGCGCCCTGCGGCAAATCGATCCCCTGGATCGCAGTCGCTCCCGGCTGCAAGCCATCGAGCTCCGCCAGTCGCGCAAGGTAGACGCGCCGCAGGCAGTCCCGCTCAGTGCAGCGGCCGCGCACATTCGCGATCCACTGGCGCTGCTCTGTCTTCAGACACTCGCCGCCCCGTCCGAGGACAACGCGTGCGGCTCGATAGTAGCGGGCGAGATGATCATCGAGCGCGGACACTTCCTCATCCTGGCAAATAAGTTGCTCGACCCGGCTGTTCGCCTTTGAGCAATCGAAACTGGCAGCACGCACTTCAGTTGCGTTTGGCAGCGCGCAGAGCGCGATGAGAGGGACTGCGACCAGAGGGATTCGAGGCTGCCACATGGTTCGGGTGGTTCTCATCCTTGAGCTACGGGCCCGTATGATTGCACGAAGCAGTGGCCTGGGGAGTAGGCGCCTTGCTCGGCCCGGGACTCACTGGCCTCGCGATGGAGGCGACGAGCCATGGCCTGCCGATCTTTGCCGCCTTGGTGTGCCCGGCGTTCGCAACGCTGCCTGGCGTAAGCGGGGCACAGCGAATAGGGTGACTTCGATCTCGACAAAGAAGGCCGTCCGCGTCACCAACAAATGTTTGGTGATGCTCCGGGCCGGAGTACACTGGCGATGTCTGGTGAGCGGATCGAAATATCACATGACGTTCCCGCGGCGCGCGATGATTTCAGATGTTTCTCAGGATCTCGAAATCCGAGAACCTCGCGAAATTCCGAAACCGGCCAGTGACGATTTCGTGCTGAAGCCCGAGTGGCTCGAACCCTCTGACACCTACGGCTGGCGCGCGATCGCACGCAATCTAATGCCTCTCTTGGCGCTCCTGGGAATAGCGCCGGCGCTCGTTCGCATCAATGCCTTCGTGCCCTGGCTCCTCACTCCTGCGATCGGCTTGTTTCTTTATCGAATCACCGTGGTGATGCACGACTGCACTCATCACACGCTGTTTGTCAGTCGCGCGACGAACGCGAAGGTCGGGCTGCTGCTGGGCGCGTTGAGCGGCGTCGACTTCCACCGGTTTTGCGTCCAGCATTGGCGGCATCATCGCCTGTATGGGCGAGCTGGCGATCCGCAGGGATTCCACTATCTCGATCTTGCCAGGACGACGCCCGGGGGTCTGCTCCGGCACCTGGTCGAGCCACTGTTCGGTTTGAAACTGCGTCACGTGATCGGCGAGAGCCTGCTGGCGCCAAGCAATCTCGCAAGGTCAGTGCGGACTGGCGAGATCGTGATCGTTGCGCTAGTGCAAAGCGTCGTGCTGGCGCTCGTCACGGGGTTCGGCCGATATCCGATTCTGGCCATCCTGCCATTTGTGTCGGGGGCTACGTTCGGGCTGTTCTTCAGCCAGCTGCGCGGAATCGCCGAACATGGAGAGCTCGGTGCGGGCGGCGGGCCGGTGGTGCGTTCTCATCGGCCGAGCTGGCTGGACCGTGTTTTGTTGTACGACCTGAACTTCAACTGTCACGCCGAGCACCACGAGCATCCGCAGGTGCCGAGTTGCCACCTGATGTCCCTGCAGCGGGCGAGCGGTGCGCCCGCGACGCCGCAGTGTATGTTCGCCACCCTGCATGACATCTATGAGGTCAGGAAGGCTCCGCGTGTCTAAGGTGAAGGTCTATTACAACAGCGCGTGCCCGGTCTGCGATGCCGGCATCAAGGACCAGCGGCAACGCATGGAGTCCTGCGGCACGCAGGTCGAGTGGATCGACATTCACAGGGACGCCGACGCCGTTTGTGAGATTGGCGCCGAACGCGAGTTCGTCAGGGAGCGCTTGCACGTAGTCGACGAGCAGGGCGAGCTCAAGGTCGGCGCCGATGCGTTTGAGGTTCTCTGGCGGCATACGCCGGGACAGACCCGTTGGGCCCGGCTCATACGGCTGCCAGTCCTGCACGTTCTCTCGAGATGGCTATACAATGCTTTCGCGGCGGGCTTATATGCATTGAATCGCGCCCGCCGGCGCTGGTGAGCCAACTCGAGTCCCGATTCCGAACAACATGCAGATCAACCACCGTGTGCGCCGGGCCGCCCAGCGATCGCCCAAACACAGCAGCCTCGCCGGGACCAACCTGGAGCGCGCGGCGGACTACAACCAGCGAGTGACGCTGCAGGCGATCCGCGTGAATGGCGAGATCACCCGCCAGGATCTGGCCCGCATCACGGGGTTGACCCCGCCCTCGATCGCCAATATCACCAATCGTTTGCTGCAAGAGGACCTGATCGTCGAGCTCGGCCGGCTGCGTGGCAAGCGCGGGCAGCCCGCGAAGCGCCTGGCCATCAATCCGGACGGTGCTTTCTCCATCGGCTTGAATATCGATCGCGACCACGTCACGGCCGTGGCGCTGGACGTTACGGGAAACGTCCGGGCGCGCATCACCGACGAGATCGATTTCGCGCTGCCAAACGCCGTGGTCAGCTTTGCCCGAACGGCGATGGAAGAGATGTTACGTGCGCGCCAGTTCGCGAAGAGCAAGATCATCGGAACGGGCGTAGCCTTGCCCGACGATCTGGGACAGATCGACCTGCCGCACCGTCCTTCCAGCTACGGCGTCTGGAACACCGTCGATGTGAACAAGATGCTGGCCAACGTGTTGCCCGAACCCATACTGGTCGAGAACGATGCGGCCGCAGCCGCCATCGGCGAGCTCCAGTTCGGACACGGCCTGCGCAGCCCGACATTTTTCTATCTGCTGATCAGCGCATCTTTGGGCGGCGGTCTGGTCATCGACGGCAGTTACTTCCGTGGCGCGGACGGTCGTAGTGGAGAGATCGGCTTCCTGCCGCTGCGCTCGCGTCGTACCAAGGCGCATTCGTTGCAAGCAGCGGTCTCGTTGTCCGCGCTGTATGAGTTGTTGGCCGAGAAAAATCGCACTGTAGCGCGGCCCGAGGACCTGCTGTCCCTCGACGCCAAGGGCAAAGAGGTCGTCGCAGATTGGATTGCCGACTCGGCGGACTTCTTGACGGACCCGCTGCTCGCGGTCAGCTGTCTGGTCAATCCCAAGGCCGTGTTCATCGGCGGCCGGTTGCCCGGTGGGCTGGTTGATGAGCTCGCGGAGCGGCTCAATCAACGTCTGCGCAGCAGGGCAGGCGATGTTCCAAAGATCGCGCCGGTCATGCGCGCTGCCATGGCCACCGACGCTCCAGCAATCGGGGCGGCCATTCTTCCATTCCAGGAACGACTGCTGCCGTCTCGCTCGGCGCTGATGAAGGTCTCCGCAGACTGAGCCATTCTGCCGCTGCCTTCGGGCTGTCCTGCGATTGGCTCATTAAATAAATTTACTTTTTTAATTCGCCAAAGTACGCTCTTCGCGTGGGCAGGGGGAACCGCGTCAGCGGCGGGGGCGAGCTTTGATTCAAATCGGCGTGGACTTCGGAGGCACCAAAATCGAAGCAGCTGCCATCGACGGTGACGGCGAATTCCGTGCTCGCATTCGCGCGGCGACGCCGGGGAACTACGAGGCAGCGATCAAAACGGTTTGCGAGCTCGTGCAGGGCGCCGAGCAACAAGCTGGAACAAACAATTGCACCGTCGGGATCGGTACGCCCGGATCTGTTTCTCCGCGTACCGGCGCGATGCGTAACGCCAACGCGATCTGGTTGAACGGACGCAGATTTCTCGAGGACATGAGCTCCGCACTGGGCCGCCCGGTGCGGATCGCTAACGATGCAAATTGTCTGGCGCTTTCCGAGGTGATCGACGGCGCGGCCGTCGGGTCGAAGATTGCCTTCGCCGTCATCTTGGGAACGGGGTGCGGTGGCGGGCTCATCGTCCATGGACAACTCGTCGAAGGCGCTCACGGTGTCGGCGGCGAATGGGGGCACATCTCCTTGCCCTGGCCTTCGCACGAAGAGGTCGAGGGGCCCAGCTGTTGGTGCGGTCAGCGCGGCTGTCTGGAAACTTGGGTGTCTGGCAGCGGCTTGCAGCGAGATTACGTCGCGCACACGAATATCCAAAGGTGCGCCGAAGAGATCATCGAGCTGTCCCGAGCAGGCGAAGATGCGGCGCAGAGCGCGGTGCACCGATACATTCACCGTCTGGGGCGGGCGCTCGCGGTCATCGCCAATATCGTCGATCCGGACACGATCGTGCTTGGCGGCGGCATGTCGAACGTTCGTGAGCTCTATGAAAAGCTGCCGGCAGTGGTGCGCTCGTATGTGTTCGCCGATAGCTGGGAGCCGCGCATCGTGCAGGCACACTGGGGAGATTCCTCCGGTGTCAGAGGCGCGGCGCGACTATGGCCGCTGAAGTGAGCGCGATGGAGAGGGAGGTCTCCATCGTTGTGTCGACGGAGGCGGTGCCGCTGAGATTGCTCGATGCGAGCAGGGCGCGCTTGATGCGCTGGCTCCTCGAAGATGCCTATCCGCTTTGGTGGTCTCGTGGCGTAGATCGTCAACACGGCGGTTTTCACGAGCGTCTCGAACAGGATAGCCAGCCTGTCAATGAACCGCGCCGTGCGCGACTACACCCGCGGCAGATGTTTGCCTTCAGCCTGGCGGACGACCTGGGCCACGACGGAATGACGGAGCCGGCGGTTGCACACGCGCTTGAATATTTCCTGCGCCATTATGTGCGAGCCGATGGGCTCATCCGCATGAGCGTCGCACCCGACGGCAACTGCGTCGACGATTCCGTACTGCTCTACGATCAAGCGTTCGCATTGCTCGGCTATGCGACTGCCTACGATGTGTTGAACGACCCATCGCTGCGTCAGCGCGCCCATGCATTGCTCGCAGCGACGCAAGGCTGTCTCACGAATCCGGCGGGCGGATTCTTCGAAACGCCCGATCGACCGCTCACGGCCACGAGCAACTCTCATATGCATCTGCTGGAGGCGGCGCTGGCGTGGCAGGTGATAGACCACGACGTACGGTGGCGTCGCCTGGCTGCGGACATCGTTGAGCTCGCGTTTACCAAGCTCATCGACGCGTCGAGCTCGCAGATCCGAGAGTTCTACACCGATGACTGGCAACCCGCGCAAGGCGATGCGGGTTCGATCGTGGAGCCAGGGCATCAGTTCGAGTGGGCCTGGCTACTGCTGCGTTGGTATTCGAGTACAGGAGAGGCACGAGCTTTGAAGCTCGCGACGAATCTCATCGACGCGGCGGAAAGCCACGGCGTGGATCGGTCAAGAGACGTAGCCGTCAACTCGACCTGGCTCGACGGCAAAGCCCGCGATCGGCGGGCCAGGCTGTGGCCGCAGACCGAAAGATTGAAGGCCGCTTGCGTCGCTTGGGAGTTGACGCGCGCGCCACGCTATCTGGATATGGCCCAACGCTCCGCGGCTGCGCTCGAACGGTATCTGCAGACCGAGACGGTGGGGTTGTGGCGCGATCAGATGTCCGAGCAAGGCGAATTCATTGAGGAGCCCGCGCCCGCCAGCTCTTTTTATCACCTGGTGGCGGCGATCGCGGACCTCAATGCCACGTTGAACCGGGTAGGGCGCCCGTCATTGCGTCTCGCTAAAGAATGAATTCACGCGAGCAAACATTACCGCCGGGCATTTAAATAAAACAAATATAAGAATCTATTGACAAGGCCAAAACGGCCGCAGCAGAATCACGCTCAATGGCCTCGTGCGCGATTCACGCGGGCTCGGGACGGGCGCAAGCGTCGATCAGCCGAAGGCCGGCAAAGAACGGTTCGGTAGTCAAACAGGGGGATGAGAGATGCCTACACGCAGTGTGCGATGGCGACGGGGTTCGTGGCTCGCGGCCTCGAGCGTAGCGCTGTTCGCTAATACCGGCCTTGCCCAGAATCAGAGCGCGGGCGAGCTGGAGGAAGTGGTGGTCACCGGCGTGCGCGCCGCTCAGCAGGCTGCCATCGATATCAAGCGCGACTCGCTGCAGATCGTCGATGCAATTTCCGCTGAAGACATCGGCAAATTGCCCGACGTCACCATCTCCGATTCCCTGCAACGCATCCCCGGCATCCAGATTCGCCGCGACGCCGGCGAAGGCAGTCAGATTGCGGTGCGCGGCTTGCCGCAAGTGTCCACGTTGCTCAACGGCGAGCAGTTTCTCGGCGCCAACTCCATCACCACCGTACAACCTAACTTCACCGACGTACCCTCGCAGCTGTTTGCGGGGGCGAATGTATATAAGACCGCCACGTCCGGCTTGCTCAACAGTGGCTTGACCGGCACCGTCGATCTACGCACCCGCCGCCCCTTCGATCTGCCGCAAGGCCTCACCGCGTCGGCTGCGGTTGAAGGCACGTACGGCGACGGCGCCGAAGAGCTCGATCCGCAGGGCAATCTGCTGGTCGCCTGGAACAACGATCGTTTCGGCGCGCTGGTCTCGGTGGCGTATTCCAACGTCAACCTGGCGAATTACTACAGCGGCATGCAAGGCGATCAAGGCTGGAGCGGACGCCCCAGTGAGGGCGGCAATTGGCCCGGCGACGTGAATGGCGATGTGAACGGCGACGGCGATACCGACGACATGATCGTTTCCTATCAGGGGCACACGGCGTTCAATCGTTTCACCGAGCGCGACCGCATCGGCCTGAACGCCTCCTTCCAGGCGCGCATCACGGATGCCGTGCAGCTGACGGCCGATGCCTTCTACACCGATCAGGAACAGTATGTTCGCACTGCCGGCATGGCCGCCGAAGACAAGTGGCAGCGATGGGAATGGTTCACGCCATTGTCTTCGCGAGGCAGCGGCGCGATGATCGACGATCGCGAGCTCATCCTGGTCGATCAGTTCCTGCTGGACACGAGGCGCCTGAAGTCGTTCTCGCAGGTCGCGCGTACCGATGCGAAATCGCAGAACTTCAACCTGGAGCTGAGCTTCGACAACGGCGGAAAGTTCACCGGCAGCGCGCGCGCCATCCTGGCGGACGCCGAGCAGAACATCGTCAACAGCTACGCGGACATCGATCTTTCCAACGGCAGCCAGTGGGGTATTCAGAACAACTATTATCCTGGCGGCACGCAGAATCCTTATCCGAATGGCTACGCCGGCTTCCCGCAGATCACCGTGGACTATCGCGGCGAGCACGTGCGCTTCTCGGGCATTCCGGACATCGTCAACAACCTCGATGCCTACTCGATCGGCGCTCTGTCCTCTGAGAACAATTTCGACCGCGATGCCGACATGACTGCATTCCGGCTGGACGGCAGTTACGAGTTCACGGACAAGTTCGCGCTCGACGCCGGTGTTCGCTACAGCGAGCGGGAAACCAACCAGCTCGGCTACGACTATCTCGCGCCGTTCTACGGTAGTGCTGCCTCGAACGGCAGCGGATGTTTGGTGAAATGGAAGGCCACCGACGTCGTGCTGGGCGGCGGCGGCATAAACGGCGCGTGCACCGCGGGTGATGCGGGTGGCTTCTACACGGCGCTGGGCCGCATGCCGCTGTCCTCGTTTGGAAACAACGTGATCCGGGTGACCGACTATGGCGACGCGCAGGGTGTGCCGCCCGTGTACGTGCTGGACCCCGAAGCGATGGACGACCCGCTCGCGTTCCACAACGGCCTGTTCCCCGGCAACGTAAAAGTGATGAATCCCGGCAACTCTTTCGGCGTGGACGTGGATCAAACGACCGCCTATCTGCAGGGAAGGTTGAACGGCGGCGACGACGTGCCGTACTCGGCGAACATCGGCCTGCGCATGGTCAAGACCAGGCTGAACGTGGTCCAGAACAATGTCGGCGCGCCGCAGCCGTACGGTGCGGCAAATATGGATGCCGGCGATGTGGTTACCGATCGCGAGTTCAACGACTACCTGCCGTCGCTGAATTTCACGTTCGATCTGAGCGACTCCGTCAAGTTGCGCATGGGCTATTCGAAGACCATGACGCTGCTGGATCTGGAGCAGTGGGGCGGTGCGTTGACGCCTTCTTATGCGATCTCGAACGCCGAGGGTGGACGCTTCGTGATCGTTGGCGCCAACTCCAACGGCAATCCGGAGCTCGATCCGTGGCGCTCGAAGAACTTCGACGGCTCGATCGAATGGTATTTGAACGACCAGACGATGCTGGCCGCGGCGTTGTTCCACATCGAGGTCGACAGTTTCATCGAGCGTGGCACGGTGCCGATGGCGTTGCCCGATCAGGACGGCGTCGTGCGGCGTACGGTCAACGTGCTGACGAACGTTCAGGGCGAGGGCGGCACGCTGGAGGGCGTGGAGCTCTCGGCGAAACACGCGTTCTCGGAGCTGCCGGGCATCTGGAGTAACTTCGGTGTGGACGCCAACTACACCTACTCGCCTAGCGATTCCGGGCGTACCGACATTGCCGGCCAAAAGCTGCCGTTCCCGAGCAATTCCAAGCACCAGACCAATTTCGTGTTGTGGTTCGAGAGCGACCGCTTGCAAGCGCGTATCGCTCACAACTACCGCAGCAAGCGAGCCGAGGCGTTCAATCAGATCTGGGGCGCCGAAGGACTCACGGTGTACCAGTCGTCCACGAGCTATATCGACGCCTCAGTGAGCTATGACGTCACGCCGAGCTTCACGGCGTATCTGCAGGGGCTCAATCTGACCAACGAATACGAGAACTATTATTTTCAGTGGGAAAGTCAGAAGGCGTACCAGTTCGGATATGAGCGACGGTTCATTGCCGGCCTCCGCGGCAAGTTCTGATCGGTAGCGATGCGCCGACGTGCGGTGCCCGGATCGGCGGGCATCGCACGTCGGTTCCATTCAAGCTTGGTCGATCCGGGTCCGACTATGTACCATGGGGCCGGGGTTCGAGCGAGCTGGCCTCGGCGGCGCGCAGCCCGTACTCATTCATAAAGATTACGGAAAATCACATGCGCCAGTCCGTCTCAGCGGTCTGTCTTCTCGTGCTGCTTAGTTCCTGCGGTGGGGGCGGCGGCGGTGGCGGTAGCCCGGCCCCCTCACCCCCGCCTTCGTCACCACAGCCGCCGGGTCCTCCGCCGACCACGTTCGTGGTCACGCTTACGCCGAGCACCACGATTGCGTCCTATGGCGAGGCGATCTCGCTCTTTTACTCATCCAATGATGCCACTTCCTGCGAGCTCCGCAGCGACGATCCGGACGACAGTAATCCGCTGCATGCTCCATTCGTGAGCTCGACGCTGAACCGACGGATCTATCGCACTACGACGTTCACCTACCGTTGCACCGATAGAAATAGCGCTGCCACCCTCACGCGTACAGCGACGATAGCGGTGAGCACGCCGGCGCTGCGCTTCGCCGCTTCCGACATCGGCGTCAACGACGTTGCCTGGGATCGCAATCACCAGGTGATGTATCTCGCACTCGGCGCCAGATCGTCCGTTGCGCCCAACTCCATCGTCGCTTTCGACCCGGTGACCGGCGCCTTGTCTGGCTCGGCGTTTGCCGGCAGCGAGCCGAACACGATTGCCGTGTCGGACGATGGTTCGAAGCTTTATGTCGGCTTCCGCAGCTCGAACACGGTCAGCCGCTTCTCGGTGCCAGCACTGACGCGTGACTTCACGGCGCCGATTCCGATGAACTCCGCTGGCACCAACTCGGGACATCCGCAGTTCGCGCTGGACATCGCAGCCGCACCCGGCGCGCCCGGCAAATTCGCCGTCTCCCTGCAGACCTTCGCGCGGATGATCGTTTACGACGGCCAGAGTCCGATGCTCGCTCCCCCCGGCCAGCTGGGCCCGGAGATCCGCCAGCCGGGCGAAGTACTGGCGTGGGCGGACTCGAACACGGTGCTGGCGCTATATGATTTTGGTTGGGGAGCGACGCTCGCGCGTTACGACACCGGCAGCGTCACAGTGACTCCGCAGGGCTCGACTACGGTCAACAATCGCGTCTTCGGAATGCTGGCCAGCGACGCCGGTCGAATCTATACGAACTGCGGCCACGTGATCGATGCAACGACCCTGCAGGCATTGCCGTCATTCGCACGTTCCTGTCCAGAAACGTCGCCATACACGAACGCCCAGGTCGCGACCGATTCGGCCAACAATCGGGTCTTCTTTGCCGAGCGGCTGGAAGAAGCGGTCGATGCCAGCATCCTCTATAAGATCGATGTCTATCGCGAGGACACGCGCGAGCTGCTGCACACTGCGCGCCTTCCTTTGTCTCTCGCTCGGATTCCACTGGGCAGCAAGATCACCAACATGATCCGCTTTGGCGCCGACGGCCTGGCGATGACCACCTCGGACGGGCAGTTGCTCATCGTCTATGGAGAGTTCGTGGCAGCCGGCGGTACAAACCTCGTGCGCGTCGTGCCTGGCGAACCAACGGGCGGGTACTACCGGGCCGATCTCGTTCAATTCACGTCGGTGCTGCCACGCGCCGTGGACCTCGCGTGGGATGCACAACGCTCGCAGCTGTACGTTGCCGTTGCACAGGACGCTGCTGCTCACGCCGGGCAGATCGCGATATTCGATCCTCAGCGCCTGGACACACCGAGCTATGTCGCGCGGCCCACTCCTGTGCACGCAATCGAGGTGA
The DNA here is from genome assembly GCF_004138335.1 of Peristeroidobacter agariperforans. GTDB lineage: Bacteria > Pseudomonadota > Gammaproteobacteria > Steroidobacterales > Steroidobacteraceae > Steroidobacter > Steroidobacter agariperforans. The sequence continues at coordinate 3,177,821 of NZ_RYFW01000001.1, forward strand.
CCGATGACGGTCAGTTCCTGTACGTGACGGGCACGGATTCGTTCGAGCGTCTGCGGCTGCCGACGTTTGCGTCCGAAGCGCTTGTGAGCGGTGTGGGCGGTGCGTGGCCGGCTGGTTTCCTGCGCGCCGCACCCGGCAGGCCTCTGACCGTGGCAGTGGGACCGGTGATCTACGACGACATCACGCCTCGCGGCGTGCTGTCCGGCGGGTCCATGCAGCCCGCCTGGGGTGAGAGCGCCGATCGGTTCTACGTGTTTGATTCGGAGGGCAGTGGCTTCTGGATCGATAGCGCCGATACCAGCAATGGCGGCATTACACCGCTATGGCACTACGACAACATTTTCAGCAGTGTGCATCCATTTCCGTTCCATACCGGATTCACACAGTCAGGAAGTTTGCTCTACAGCGACACGGGCGTGGTGTTCGATCCCGAGGCCGGCATCGTAACGGGGATATTCGCGCTCGGACCGCTCAGCGGCCACGGTGTCGTGAGCGTGCCGTACTCGATGGCCTTTGCTACGCCTGCATGGGGGCCCGTCGCCATCGACGCTGCACGCAATCGCGCCTATGTGGCGAGCTGCGTTGGCTATACGAATCAAGATGATTGCGGTCTCAATTTTCTGCAGGTCTTCGACACACGCACGTATGCGCCACTCATGATCTCTCCACTGGATGTTACCGGGCGGGTACGCAAGTTGATTCGCGTGAATGAGGTGGATCTCGCCGCCATCGCATTCGATGGACGCGTCATCTACATGCCCAATCCGGATTCGGTCGACTAGCGCAGATCGGGTAGTTTTTGGCCTGCTGCGGATCGATCTTTCATCGGCTCGGCGGCACCAGGTGACCTCTTCGGGACTGCCGGCGCCGGTCTCGTGCGCTAAACCGGTCGACGCATAGGCCGCTTTCCGCCGATGGGATTGCGCGGATCGGCAAGATTCTGCCGATTGCTCTGCAAGTTGCCCCGCCGCTGCAGTGTGAGTATTCGAAAATACTCACGTCCCGACTGCGACGTCTGGCCTTTAGATGCGTGGCATGGGGATTGCAACCTTGCTGGCACAGACGACGTAATCAGCGCGGTATCACAAAAAATGGGACAAATTGAGCTGGCGGTCGATGCCGACATTGCGAAAGCGGTGAAAGTTGCGCCCCTCGACGCTGCGGACATGCGTCGGCGTATCAAGGCGATCTTCATCGGATCGGTAGGCAACCTGGTCGAGTGGTACGACTTCTACGCCTATGCGGCCTTCGCGCTGTACTTCGCGCACCTGTTCTTCCCGGGCGAGAACGTCGTCGTTCAGCAGCTGAGCGCTGCGCTGCTGTTCGCGTTCGGCTTCATCGTCCGTCCGCTCGGCGGCATGCTGTTCGGACATCTGGCCGACCACTATGGCAGGCGCACGGCGCTCACGCTGTCGGTGCTGCTGATGTGTTTCGGCTCGCTGATGATCGCCGTGACGCCGACCTATGCCTCGATCGGCATCGTCGCGCCGGTGATGCTGTTCGTTGCACGCCTGATCCAGGGGCTGAGCCTCGGCGGTGAGTACGGCACCAGCGCCACCTATCTGAGCGAGATCGCGCACGAGAATCATCGCGGCTTCTTCGCCAGTTTCCAGTATGTGACGCTCATCGGCGGCCAGTTGCTGGCCATCCTGGTGCTGCTGCTGTTACAGAAGGTGTTCCTGACTCACGAACAGTTGATGGATTGGGGCTGGCGAATTCCATTCGCGATCGGCGCCTGTCTGGCGATCGTTGCGGCCGTCATGCGCCGTGACTTGCACGAGACCGATGCGTTCGTCGAAGCGAGGAAAGCCGCTCCGCGTGAAAGCTCGACCAAGGCGCTGATGAAATATCCGCGCGAGGTGATGCTCGTCGTCGGCCTGACCATGGGCGGCACGGCGGCGTTCTACACGTACACCACTTATATGCAGAAGTTCCTGAAGCTCTCGGTCAATCTCACTGATGACCAGACGACCATGGTGACGGCCGGATCGTTGCTGTTCGCCATGCTGCTGCAACCGATCTATGGGGCGATTTCCGACAAGATCGGCCGCAAGTGGCTGCTGATCGGCTTCGGCGTGGCCGGTACGCTGTTTACCATTCCACTGCTGACAGCATTGCAGGCGGCCCGGGATCCACTTCAGGCGTTCTTCCTGATTGCCCTCGCATGGATAATTGTGTCAGGTTACACATCGATAAATGCAGTGGTGAAAGCGGAGCTATTCCCCACGCGGGTCCGTGCAACTGGCGTCGGACTTCCCTATGCAATCACAGTGTCCATCTTCGGCGGCACCGCCGAGTCCATCGGGCTGTGGTTCAAATCGATCGGTCGCGAGCACTGGTTCTACTATTACTTGACCGGCTGTATCGCTACGTCGCTCGTGGTGTACCTGCTCATGCGCGACACCAAGAAGACCTCCGCGATGAACCGGCACGACTGACAGACGCATCCGCACATTGCTGCTAACATCGCCAAGAGGTCCGACGCACGTATCACGTTGGGTAAACAACTAGCCGAGAAAATCCGCACGACCCTCGCTCATGAAGTCCGCGGCCAAGACCTGGCAGTCTCTTCGCGTGCGCCGCGCAGCGGTGGTCATGCTCATCGCGGCGATGATCGCCGGATCCGGATGGCTTGCTTATGAGCTGGCGCTGCAGTCCGGCTTCGGCAGCTTGCAGCGTACGGCGAACGATCGGCTGTCGCTGCTTCAGCTCACGCTCGACGCCACGATCGAGCGATTCCGCTATCTGCCGACTGCGCTCGCCCAGGCGGCGCCGATCGCGGCCGTCTATGAGCATCCCGAGTCGCCGCAGGCCAGAGAGGCCGCGAATAAATATCTGAAATCGTTGAACGAGGCAGCCGGCTCGTCCGACATCTATGTGCTCGATCACAGCGGCGTCGCGCTGGCGGCGAGCAACTATCTCGATAAACATAATTTCATCGGCAGGAACTACGCGTTCCGCCCGTACTTCACCGAAGCGCTCAACAACGACGAAGGCCGTTACTACGCTGTCGGTGCAACCACCGGAAAGCCCGGCTATTTTCTCTGGCATTCGGCCAACGAGAACGCCGCCCACACGGGAGTAGGCGTCGCGGTCGTGAAAGTGGACCTGCACCCGTTGCAGAACGAATGGAAGAGCACCGGCGCGCTGGTCGCCATGCTCGATCCGAACGGCGTGATCTTCCTGACGAGCCGCCCGACCTGGCAGTACCGGCCGATCTCACACCTGTCGGAATCACAGTTGCGGCTGCTGCGTGATACGCGTCAATACGGTCGTGACATCGACGATCTGAATCCTCTATTCGTTGGCGAGCGGACCGATCACGGCCAGAAGGTGGTGCGCATCAACGAACCCAAGGAGCACACCAGCCATGAGTACGTCGTGTTCAGTCAGCCCGTGCCGAAGCACGGTTGGAACATGGTGGTCCTGTTTCCTTTGCGAGCCGTGCAGGAGCAGGCTGCGGTGGTTGCCGCCGCTGTGATGCTGGCAGTGCTCGCCGCCTTGCTGATCTACCTCGTCACGCATCAGCGCCGGCATATCGTGCGCGCCAAACTCAACGCGCATCACATCCTGGAACAGCGGGTGACCGAGCGCACGGCTGAGCTGGCTGCGACGAATTCGCTGCTGTCGGCGCAGATCAATGAACGAATCAGGACCGAGCGGGACCTGCGTCGAGCGCAGGACAACCTCGTGCACGCAACCAAGATGGCAAGCCTCGGGCAGGCACTGGCGGGCGTTGCCCACGAGATCAACCAGTCGCTCGCCGCGATGACGACCTACATTGCCGGGGCGCGCGTGCTACTCGATAGAAACGACAAGGACTCGGCCCTGTCGAATCTGAAACTCGTCTCGGCAATCGTCACCCGCATGGGGGCGCTGACCCAGCACCTGAAGACGTTTGCGCGCAAGGACACTGAATCCAAGCAGGCGACGGACATCACTGCCGCCATTCGCTACGCACTCAGCCTCGTCGACTATCGCGTCGGAGAGCAGGACGTGACCTTGCACCTCTCGGTTCCCGAGCAGCCGGTGTACGTGATCGGCAACGCCGTTCGCCTGGAACAGGTCATCGTCAACCTGATCTCGAATGCGCTCGACGCCATGCGCGAGCGGCCGCAGCGGCAGCTGACGATCGAGCTGGAGCGCGAAGAACGGCGCGCGAGCCTCAAGGTCTCCGACACCGGTCGGGGCATCGCTCGGGAACACCTCAGCAGCGTGTTCGATCCTTTCTACACCACCAAGGATGTTGGCCAGGGGCTCGGCCTCGGGCTGTCGATCTCCTACGGAATCATCCAGGACATGGGCGGCGAGATTTCTGTCGAGAGCACCTTGGATCGAGGCACGACGTTTCGTATTGTCGTGCCGCTCGCCGGCATCCTGGCCCCTCACACCGCTGTTGCAATTCAGACATGAATCCCACAGTCCTCGTTGTCGATGATGAAGAGCAGGTACGCCACTCGATCGCGCAATGGCTGGAGCTCGGCGGTCACACTGTCGAGACGGCGGCAGATGCGGATGCCGCGCTGGCTGCGATCCGGCGCAGGGCGCCCAAGGTTGTACTGACGGATTTCAAGATGCCGCGCAAATCAGGCATGGACCTGATGCGAGAACTGCAGCGTTTCGAGCCCGATATTCCTGTCGTTCTGCTCACCGCACATGGCGACGTGCCACTCGCGGTCGCGGCGATGCGCGAGGGCGCCTACGATTTTCTACAGAAGCCGTATGTGCCTGAGCATCTATCGGCAGTCGTTGCGCGAGCGATCGAACAACGTCGCTTGAAACACGAACTGCAGCAGCTGTCCGGACGCGTTGCCGCCCACGAAGGATTGCAGGCTCACATCGTCGGCGCTTCGGCGGCGATCGCTCGGGTTCGCGACATGGTGGCGGAACTGTGCCACCACGATCCCAACGTGATCATTACCGGACAGACCGGCACGGGCAAGGAAGTGGTTGCCCGCGCCTTACACGACTTCGGACCGCGTGCGAAGTCGCCCTTCGTCGCCATCAATTGCGCGGCCCTGCCCGAAGAGTTGTTCGAAAGCGAATTGTTCGGCCACGAGGCGGGCGCATTCACCGGGGCGCGCACCGCGCGGGTCGGGAAGTTCGAGTTCGCGCACGGCGGTACGCTGCTGCTCGATGAAATCGAGAGCATGCCGCTGTCGTTACAGGCGAAGTTGTTGCGCGTCCTGCAGGAAAGGGTGGTCGAACGCGTCGGCTCGAACAAGAGCGTGGCGGTCAACGTGCGGGTCATCGCTGCAACCAAATACGATCTCGAGGAACAGGGCCGGCTCGGCCGGTTCCGTCCCGATCTTTACTATCGACTGTCAGGCGCGGAAATTCCGTTGCCCCCGCTCAAGGCGCGCGACGGAGACATTCTGTTGTTGTTCGAACACTTTGCGACCTGCGCAGCTTCGATTGCAGGACAGCCGCACCGCTCGTTGTCCTCATCCGACGTCGAGGCATTGCTCACCCACAGCTGGCCCGGCAACGTGCGGGAATTGAAAAGCGTTGCCGAGCGTTATGCGCTGGGATTGAAATCGATGGGCCGAACGGTGCCGGAGATCCTGGGCAAGGCGACGCAGAGCCCGACGGTCGTCGGCTCGGCGCTGGCGGATCGGGTAGCCGCTTACGAGCGGCAACTGATCGAGTCCGCCCTGAAGGATCATGGCGGTTCGATCAGCACCGTCATCGAGGTGCTGGGGATTCCACGGCGTACGTTGAATGAAAAGATGGTCAAGTACGGATTGATCAGGCCAGGGCGCGATGCCGGTGCGCACGGCCACGGCTGACATGGGCGGTTTTTGGCCGATGCTCAAATTATGAATCGGCAGATTTCCGCTGATCGGCGCCGCTAGCGCGCCACGAGTCGTCAGTACCTCCCAAAAACAGCCTCCACGACGCCAAGAAAAACCCTCTACAACAAGGTATTTACGTAGCACGCGGCGTGCAACGGAAAAGTGGCACGTCGATTGCTGTATCTGCTGAAAGAAGCAGGTTCGTAGGCTTGAGGAGGGGGTTACATGCGTTTGATGTTGAGTGGATCTGCAGCGGGATTGCTAGCCACCATCGCATTAGCGAGTTATTCCGGAACATCAACTGCCTCGCAAAGTGCAGCGACTTCCGACCAGGCTCAAGAAACAAAAGCGCCCCTGCAGGAGCCGCAGGACACGGCGTCTCTGAGCCGGCTGCGATTGCTCAGCGAGGATCAGTACCTCAACAGCGTCCGTTATGTTTTCGGGCCCGACGTCGCGCCCGAGCCTCATTTTCCTCCGGCGCAGCGTCGCGACGGTCTGCTGGCGCTCGGCTCTTCGATTACAGGCGTGACCACGGCCCAGCTGGAGCTGTATCAAAAATCTGCGGTGACGATTGCCAACACGGTGATCGATCCGAAATATCGTGCATTTCTGATCACCTGCAAGCCGAAGAACGAGAAGAAGGCGGACAAGGCCTGCGCCACCCAGTTCCTGAAGGAGAAAGGACGGCTGCTGCACCGTCGGCCGATGACGCAGGAAGAGCTCGACGTGTTCGTCACCCAGGCCAACAAGTCGGCGAACGATCTGAAAGATTTCTACACGGGCATCGGCGTTGCGCTCGAAGCCATGCTGGTCAGCCCCAACGTGTTGTTTGTCGCTGAGACGACGGAGCCGGATCCCGAACGTCCGGGGCGCCAGCGTCTCGATGCTTTTTCTCTCGCCACACGCATGTCGCTATTCCTGTGGGATGCAGTGCCTGACGACAACCTGCTGAAGGCAGCCGAGAGCGGCGAGATACAGACGCCCGAGGGCCGCGCACGCGTCGTCGATATGATGCTTTCCAGCCGTCGCCTCGACGCCGGCGTACGCGCCTTCTTCGACGACATGTTCGGATTCGACGATTTCAATTCGCTCTCCAAGGACCCGGCGACTTATCCGCAGTTCACGGGCCAGGTGGCGCAGGATGCGCGCGAGCAGACGTTGCGAACCATCGTCGATCATCTGGTCAACAAGCGCGGCGACTACCGCGATCTCTTTACAACTCGCGAAACGTTTATTTCGCCGGCACTCGCCATGCTCTACGGCGAGCCCGCGCCAGCCGGTTGGACGCCCTACACCGAAGCGCCCGATAGTCCCCGCGCCGGCCTGTTGAGCCAGGTCAGCTTTCTTGCACTCCACTCGCACCCCACGCGCTCTTCTCCGACGTTGCGCGGCAAAGCGCTGCGCGAGACCTTGTTGTGCCAGCGCGTGCCGCCGCCGCCGCCCAATGTCGATTTTTCGGCGGTCGACAATCCGGACTCGCCGTTCGCGACCCAGCGTGAGCGCGTCGCGTTCCATCTGAAGAACCCGGTCTGCGCCGGCTGCCACAAGATCACCGACCCGATGGGACTTGCGCTGGAAAACTTCGACAGCAGCGGTCGCTTTCGCGAGGAAGAGCGGGGCACCAAGATCGATGCGAGCGGCTCGCTCGACGGCAAATCGTTCTCCGGCGCAGCGAGCCTCGGGCAGGTGCTGCGGGATTACCCGGGCCTGACTTCCTGCCTGGTGCAGCGTGTGTACAGCTACGGCTCTGGCGGAGCGCTTCGTCCGGAGGACAAGAAGACGCTCGATTACTTCAACGCGCGCTTTGCCGAAGCGGGCTATCGAGTGCCAGACCTGTTGCGCACCATCGCGCTCAGCAATGCTTTTTCGGCCATCGTCGAACCGAAGTCGCCGGCGCCGGCTGTGAAGACAGCCAGCTCTGCGAATTGATGAATGAGGGGGAAATACCAATGAAAACACTCACACGTCGTCGTGTTCTTCGCGGAATACTCCAGGGCGGAGCCGTCACGGTCGGATTGCCGCTGCTGAATTGCTTTCTCAACGACAACGGCAATGCCTATGCTGACGGCACGCCGCTGCCCATTCGTTACGGCACCTGGCTGTGGGGCTTGGGGATGAGCAAGAACGTGTTCGTGCCCAAGAAGACGGGCTTGGGCTTCGATCTTCCCGAGGAACTGGTCGCACTGAAGAACGTGCGCGATCAAATCAATCTCTACACCAACCTCACGGCTTTTCGCGATGGTGCGTTCTTCTGCCACTTCACCGGTTGGATGGTGTTCCGCTCGGGCACGTCACCTACGGTCGCCAACCAGGCGCCCGCGGAGACGCTCGATGTCATCGTCGCCAATCAGATTGGCCGCACCACGCGCTTCAAAAATCTGACTGCAACCGCGACCGGCGACGTGCGTACTGTCGTGTCCTACGAGAATCCCAACACGCCGAACTCGCCGGAGTTCTCGCCGGTGAATTTCTACAAGCGGTTGTTTGGCCCGGATTTCCAGGACCCGAACGCCCCCACGTTCGCACCGAGTCCGCTCATCATGGCGCGCAAGAGCGCGTTGTCGGCGGTCAGCGAGCAGATCAAGGGGCTCGAAAAGAAAGTGGGCGCCGAGGATCGGCAGCGGCTCGATCAGTACTTCACGGGCCTGCGCCACCTCGAGCAGCAGTTCGACCATCAGTTGACCAAGCCCGAGCCGCGCGCGGCTTGTGTGCTGCCTAAGGCGCCTGCCGAAGATCCGAAGCTCGGCAACGAAGCGAGCCTGGTCGCCGAGCGTCACAAGATCATGACCGATCTGCTGGTCATGGCCGTCGCGTGCGACCAGACGCGCGTGTTCAACATGGCCTACTCGAACGCCCAGGCCAACACGACCAAGCCCGGTTACGAGAAGCCGCACCATACGACCACTCATGAGGAGCCGACCGATGCACAGCTTGGCTATCAGCCGAATGCATCGTGGTTCCTGCGCCGGTCGATGGAATCGTGGGCGTATTTCGTCGAGGCCTTCAATAGCGTGAAGGAGGGCGACGGCACGCTGCTCGACAATTGTTTGATCATGGCCAACACCGACGTGGCCAATGCGCGCATCCACTCGCTCGAAGAGATGCCGGCGTTCACGGCGGGCAAGGCCGGCGGCAGGGTCAAAACCGGATTGCACATCGACTGCAAGGGTGCGCAAGGAACCCAGCTCGGCTTTACCACAATGAAGGTCATGGGCCTGGACATTCCCTCGTGGGGAACCAAGAGCAACCAGGCCAGCAAAGTCATCAGCGAGATGCTGGCCTGATCCGCGCTTGCGGATCATGTCGGCTTTGGCTGAGAGAAAGGGGGACTGATGCGAGAGATCGTAGGCCTGATGGGCGTTCTGGCGGCGACGTTTGTAATGTTACCGGCGGAGGCGAAGAACAAGCAGTTGCTGGAGGACTACGTGCGCGAGCCGATGCCGCGCGGCTTCAAGGTGATCGTGACCGATTTCGAAGGGCCGGTCTTCGCCGATGCAGACGGCAAGACGCTCTACAACTGGCCCATCACCAATTTGCGTAACGGCGATGCCGGCGAGCAGAAGGGCAAGCCCACCTGCGACGATCACAAGTACACCGAGAACGCGGGCTTGATGAGCCCGTATCCGGGCGGACTGGAGCTGCCGGAAGTCGAGACCCGACCCAGCTGCATCGATGTCTGGCCGCCGGTACTGGCCAAGCCCAACGCGGAGCCGGTCGGAAAGTGGACTATCCTCGATCGCAAAGACGGCACTAAACAGTGGGCGTACGACGGCTACGCTCTCTACACCTCGGTCCTCGATCGCGGACCAGGTGACGTCTTCGGCGGCAGTGACTTGAGAGGCACCTCCGAAGCCGGTGCGCAGCGCAAGCCGGTGGGACCGCCGCCCAACATTCCGCCGCAGTTCGCCGTGCGTACGGTCGCGACCGGCCATCTTCTGACCATCGGCGCTACCGGGCGCTCTGTTTACTATTCGGACCACGATGCGCCGGGCAAGTCCAACTGCGATTTGAAGTGTCTGCACGACTGGTTGCCGGTGCTCGCGCCCGAGACCGTTCGACCGCAGGGCGACTGGTCCATCATCGAGAGCTCGCCCGGTGTCAAGCAGTGGGCGTTCCGCAAGATGCCGCTCTACACGCGTGCCCTGGATGCGAAAGGCAGCAGCCTCGAGGGCAGCGATGTGCCCGGCTGGCACAACGCCTACACCCAGCTGGCGCCGCCGCCGCCCGAGGGTTTCACCGTGAACGACACGCACTCCGGCCAGGTGCTCGGCGACGCGAAGGGCATGACAATTTATATCTATAACTGCAATGACGATGCCGTCGACCAGCTGGCCTGCAACCATCCCGACACACCGCAGGCGTATCGCTTTGCCATCTGCGGTCGCGGCGATCCGGAGCTGTGTCTGAAGCAATTTCCTTACGTGATCGCGCCGAAGGGTGCGAAGAGCAACAGTCACATCTGGAGCACGATGGACATCGATCCGAAGACTGGCAAGAAGGCCGCTCGCAACGCCTCGGATGCGTTGCACGTATGGGCCTATCGCGATCGGCCAGTGTATTACTGCGCGCGTGACAAAAAGCCAGGAGACATCGAGTGCGATACCTGGGGCGAGTTCAACGGCGCGCGCAACGGCTACAAGGCGTTTTGGTTGCGCGATGACTTTGGCGGAAACGCCGGTAGCTCACGCTGACTTTGGCTCCAGATGCTCGCCAACGAAGCATCGGCAATCGAATAGGGGAAGTTTATGCAGTCATATCGATCGGTGAGACCGGCCGTTGCAGGCCTGCTGGGCTGCGCGCTCGGCGTGGCGACTGCCCAGGCGGCGGACAGCCCGTTGCGCGCCGGTACGATCGGCTATGTTCTGACCGCCAAGAACGTAGCGATCTGGCAGTCGCCGGACGGCAAGGTCGAGTGCCCGGAAGGCATCAACGACGGCCCGCGCGAGCAGTTCAAGACGCTCTATCCCATGGAGAACGGCGTTCGCTACAAGTTCGTCGAGACCCAGCTCGAGCGCGAAGGGCAGATCTGGAACCCGACGACCGAGCCGGAGCCGAAGCTGCACTTCAAGGAAGCCCAAGGCACGACTGCGATCGGGATGAACCTGGATGGCAAAGTCGGTCGCAACGATTTCACGAGCCCCGACGGCGAGCCCGGCATCGACAATCAGATGTATCGCGTGCTCGGCTGCGTCGACAACTACCGGGGGCCGGATGGGTCTTACCGACACTTCATTCAGGACTACATGCGGAAGTTCAACTACAACCGTTTCCTGGTGGAGCTCACCAACGTCGATGACCTTACCAATGACGACGCCGTCGACGTCACGCTCTATCGCGGCAAGGATCCGCTGATGGTGGACACGCTCGGCGCGTACACGCCTGGCACCACGCATCGGATCGACTTCCGCTGGGGCAAGAGCTTCATCTATCACCTGCGCGGCAAGATCAAGGACGGTGTGCTGACCACCGAGCCGTCGGATGTCACTTTCCCCGAATCACAAGCGCGCGGGGTGCCTTATCTGTCGGTGCGTGCCTGGCGCGTGAAGCTCAAGCTGACGCCGGAAAGCGCCGAAGGTTTGATGGCGGGGTACACGGACATCGAGCGCTACTACAATTCGCTCGGTCAGAACTGGTCTACCCATCATCGCAGCTACGGCGCGGAACCGATGACTTCCGAGTATCGCTCCATGCGCAAGAATGCGGACGGCTATCCGGACCCGAAGACCGGAGAGAACACCGCGATATCCATGGCGTGGGAGATCAAGTTCGTTCAAGCCTACATCCTGCACGAGGAGCGCGGCGAGCAGGCCATCTCCAGTGTGCGGGGCGCCGGCGCGCAGACCGAAGCCGTTGGCGAATAATTGCACGAGCACGTGACCAGACCGGGGAAGGAGGAAGAAATTTCCTCTTTTGCGGTCTCCTATTGGTCAAAAAATCCCTCGCCTTCAGGCGAATATCGGTCGGCTGGTAGCATCCAGGAAAAGAAGTGTTGGTGTACCGCTCACAGCCGTACAGCCTACTCGAGCCGCGTACAGCGGCGTTGTATTCGGAGGGGAATGTTTTGAATAGATCCACCGCGCTGCCGAGGCTTGCCTGGGCAGGAATTGCGCTCGCTGGGACCTTGTTGCCCATCAGCGGTCATGCCGATGACCAGGACGTGCGGGACTATCGCTCTCATGTCATGAAGACTCTGGGCGAGCAGTTCGCTGCGCTCAATCAGATCAGCAAAGGAAAGGCGCCTGCCGCGGATGTGGCTACCCACGCCGAAGTGCTCAGCATCACCGCCGGCGTGGCCAAGGTCGCTTTCACGCCCAAGGTCCTGGGCGGCGAAGCCAAGCCCGAGGTGTGGGACAAGTGGGACGATTTCTCCAAACGCCTGGATGAGATGGTGGCCGCGGCCAACGATCTGGCCAAGTCGGCCAAGTCAGGGGGCGTGGCGGCGGTGACGCCGAAGCTGAGCAGCCTGTCCTGCAAGGGCTGCCACGATGTTTACCGGGTACAGAAGAAGTGAGGCCAGCACCGATGAAACGCGTGAGCAAAGCAGTGGCCCTGAGCCTCATGGTGTTGTTGCCCATGGTGGGTCATACCGATGACAAGGATGTGGTGGACTATCGCCAGCACATCATGAAGTCGCTGGAGCACCAGACCGCCGTACTCGGGCAGATTCTCTCCGGCGCCGGGCCGGCCGAGAACACCCTGGCCCATATGGAAACATTGGCATTGACGGCGTCGGTCGCGCTGAAGTCATTCGAGGCCAAGGTGCCCGGCGGCGCGGCCAAGCCCGAAGTCTGGAAGGACTGGGCGGATTTCTCCAAACGGATGAAAGAGTTTGCAGACAAGTCCGCCGAGATGGCCAAGGTCGGGCGGGAGCAGGGGGTCGATCAGGCGGCGATGCTCGTGATCGAAGCGTTGCCCTGCAAGGGTTGTCACGACGTCTATCGTGACGAGAAGAAGCTCTGACGCTTGGGAGTGTGCAAATGGCATCACGAATGACGCGGCGTGGATTGTTGCAAGTTACGTTGGCTGGAGCCGTGGCGTCGGTCGCCGGCGTGGCTCGAAGCGAACAAGCCTGCCTCGACGGCAAGATGAACGAAGGTCTGGCGACGGCGTTGAACTTCACGGAACAATCGCCCAAGGCCGATCAGAAGTGCGGCGGTTGTGGACTGTACGACGGGGGGGACGCCGCCTGCGGCCATTGCCAGATATTCAGTTGCAACGTTCCTGCCTCGGGACATTGCGATTCGTGGTCTCCCAAAGGCTAAGCCAGCGAAGATTCATCAGCCCCGATCATGCGATGTCTGCGTAAGCCGCCGTACTGGGTCTCAGGAGTACTGGGTGTAGCTGTCCTCACCGCGCTCTTTGCCGGCCGGACAGTGGAAGCTGATGGATCGAATCTGAGCTCGGGTGCAACCAACGACGCCGATGCTCTGGTTGAGCGTGGGCGCTATGTGGCACTGGCGAGTAATTGCGCCAGTTGCCATACGCGTCGCGGCGGAGCTCCGTATGCGGGCGGTGTGAAGTTTGAAACGCCGGTCGGCACGATCTACTCGTCCAACATCACTTCCAGCCTCGAGAATGGCATTGGCAAGTGGACGGCCGAGGATCTGCGGCGTGCTTTGCACGAGGGCGTTGCGGCCGATGGATATCGGTTGTTTCCCGCGTTTCCATATACCTCGTTTACGCAGATGACCGATGAGGATGTGGCTGCACTGTACGCATATATGCGCACGGTGGCGGCGGATGAATATCGGCCGCCAGCGAACGATTTTCTGTTCAAGCAGCGTTGGGCCATGACCATCTGGAATGCGCTGTTCTTCGAACCGGCACGCTTCAAGCCCGATCCGAAACAGACTCCGGAATGGAATCGGGGCGCGTATCTGGTAGGTGCGTTGGGTCATTGCGGGGCCTGTCATACGCCGCGCAACACCTTCATGGCGGAGATGCCGGAGCAGGCTTATCAGGGCAGCAGCCTGCGTGAGTATGTCACTGCTGACAAAGTTCGCGATTGGGCCGCGGTGAATCTCACGTCATCGGCCGACGGTCTGAAGACATGGTCGGTGGACGATCTGACCAAGTACTTGCACACGGGCTTCAGTCTGCGCGGCGGAGCCTGGGGGCCGATGAATGATGTTGTCGGCAACAGCACCTCCAAGCTCACGCTGGAGGATGCTCGCGCCATGGCAACTTATATCAAGAGTTTGCCTCTGAAGATTCCGCCGGAAGGCGAGGCGACGATATCACCAGTGACGCCGGAACAGGCCGCACTGGGACAAACCATCTATAAAGATCGCTGCGAAAAGTGTCACGGCGCTTCCGGACGTGGCGGTATGTTCTCGGGACCGCCGCTGGCAGGCAATCCCACCGTGCAATCTGCCGATCCCGATTCGCTCATCAATGCCGTTTTGTATGGTGCTACACCAGCCGAAGGCATGAAACTCGGCGCATGGGAAACCATGAAGCCGTATGCCGATGTTTTGAGCGATACGGACATCGCCAATGTATCGAACTATGTGCGCGGCTCCTGGGGCAATGCCGCCCCGCCAGTCGATGCCGCTCGGGTGGCCAAGCAGCGCTGAGGCCAACCCACCGAGGTGGCGGTGAGCAACGCCACCTTCCGCATCGCTTGTTTCCTGAGCTTTCGCCGAACATCTCTTCGATGTGTTCTCACTCGCGTAGCTGAATCATTTCGTCAGCTCGTGCATAGGCTACTTTCCGCCGATGAGATTCTACGGATCGGCAAGATTCTGCCGATCACCGTACGCATTTTCCCGCCTGTGCAGCGTGAGTATTCAAACATTCTCTGGGTCCCGATGTCGGCGCCTGGCCTGCAGGTGCGTGGCATGGGGATTGCAATCTCGTTAGCCGGGCACAGGCAAACGCGCGTGTTACGCCGTGGTCTGCAGGGCCCAATAAATAATTGATACGCGCGCTGGCCGCGCCGAACTAACGAGGGGGAACACTGATGTTGCTATCCAGAACGGCTCGTCGCCGCGCGAAAGTCTGGGCGCTATCGACGGCCAGTGCCACTGCACTTGCAGCTGTTGGCGTCACCAACGTGCAAGCGCAAGACTCCGCATCTCCGACCATCGACTCGGTCGTCGTCACCGGTTCGCGAATTACCCGTGACGGCTACGAAGCCCCGACACCCGTCTCGGTGCTGGGCGCCGACGAGCTCGATACATTGAACACGGTGAATGTCGCCGATGCAGTGAACGTCCTGCCGGCGTTCTCCGGCTCGGCGAGTCCACGTTCGGCGAACGGCAACCTCTCGACCGGTGCGACGGGTGTCAGCCAGCTCAACCTGCGCAGCATGGGCACGAACCGCACGCTGGTCCTGCTGGACGGCAAGCGCTACATCAACGCGGCGCTCACCTCGGGCAATAGCGCCCCGGACATCAACTCCTTCCCGAATGCGCTGATCGAACGCGTCGACGTCGTGACTGGCGGCGCGTCGGCGGCTTATGGCTCGGACGCTTTGTCGGGCGTCGTCAATTTCGTGATCGATCACGACTTCACCGGCTTCAAGGGCGAAGTCCAGACCGGCATGACCAAGTACGAGGACGACAAGAGCATCAGCGCCCAGCTGAGCTACGGTACCCCGTTCGCGGACGGCCGCGGTCATTTCCTGATCTCGGGCGAACATACTCAGAGCGACGGCATCGATGGTACGAACGATCGCCCGTGGGCCCGATTGCCCGCGGCGGTCATTCAGAATCCGGCTTACGCAGAGGGCAATGGCCAGCCTCGGTACGTCGTTCGTCGTGACGTCGGTCTGGCCGCCGGTACACCAGGCGGCATCATCACGAGCGGGCCGCTGCGAGGAACCTATTTCGGGCCGAACGGCGAGATCAACCGCGGCTTCGACTTCGGCACCCCCGTCGGCAACAACCTTCAACAAGGCGGCGATTGGGAATATTCGCGCATCGAAGACGGCATCGACATCGCGGGCAGTGTCAAGCGCACCATCGGCTACCTCCGCACCAGCTACGACCTGACCGACAACGTCAATGCGTACATCGAAGGGCAGTTCTCAGACACCAGCACCACGAATACCGCCAACCCGAACCGCCGCTTGGGCAACAACCGGGTCTATATCGATAACGCTTTCCTGCCGGAGTCGCTGCGTCAGGAAGCGATCGCGGGCGGGGTCAACCCGACAACGGGCTTTTTCTCGATGGGCACCACGAACGCCGATATGGGCCGGTTTGTAGGCGACTACGGCCGTTCCCTGTACCGCATCGCCGCGGGCGTGGATGGCTCCTTCAACGCCTGGGGCACGGACTGGACCTGGAGCAGCTATGTCCAGCACAGCGAAACCGACCTCGAGCCGCGCACCTCTCACAACGGCATTACGCCGAACTACCTGAAGGCGATCGATTCGGTCATGGTCAACGGCAGTCCGACCTGCCGCGTGAACGCCGACGCAAGCACGACCAACGACGATCCGGCCTGCGTCGCATACAACCCGTTCGGTATCGGTGTGAACAGCCAGGCCGCGCTCGACTACGTCACGGGTGTTTCCATCCGCAATGAAACGCTCAAGCAGGATGTCGCCGCCTTCAACGTGAGCGGCGAGCCGTTCGATTCGTGGGCGGGTCCGATTTCGGTGGCGGTCGGCGCCGAACACCGCATCGAAAAAGTGTCCGGCTGGGCCTCCGAGCGCGATGAAGCGACCCAGTTCTTTGCGGGCAACTACAAAGCCAGCCACGGCAAATTCCATGTCACCGAAGGCTACGTCGAGACACTCGTGCCGCTGGCGCGCGATCTGAAGTTCGCGCAAGAGTTCGATCTGAACGCTGCCGTGCGTGCGACCGATTACTCGACCTCCGGCTACGTTACGACCTGGAAGGGCGGTTTGACGTGGCGGCCGATCGAAGATGTGCGTTTCCGCTTCACGCGTTCACGCGACATTCGCGCGCCGAACCTCGGCGAGCTGTTCACGGCCGGTCAAACTGGTTCGGGCAACGTGCTATTCAATCCAGACACAGGCGTGAGCAATCCCAACGGCTACTCGCTCACCCGCGGCAACCCGAATCTCAAGCCTGAAGAAGCCGACACAACCGGCTTCGGCGTAGTGATGGCGCCTCGATTCCTGCCGGGCTTCCAGATGGCGATCGACTACTACAACATCGATGTCTCGGGTTCGGTGCAAGCGCCGAGCGGACAGAAGGTGATCGACCTCTGCGATAGGGGAAATACGACGCTTTGCAACTCGATCATCTACGACACCGTCAACCCCAACATGATCTTCATGGTGATCACTCAGCCGCAAAACCTGATCGGGCAACAGGCCAGCGGCATCGACGTCGAAGCGAGCTATCGTTTCCCGATGTCCGGCCTGGTCGGCGCCTTGAGCGGTGACATGGTGATCCGCGCCATGGCGACTCGCGTGTTGAAGCTCGATACCGAGGATCTCGATGGCAATGTCTACGATGGCGCCGGTGTCGTCGGCAACTGGGGCGGCAGCATTCCGCCGTTCCAGGGCCTGACTTCGCCGGAGCTGCGCGGCTTCCTGTCGATCGGGTACAAAGGCGATACGGCCTCGGTGACTACCATCGTCCGCTACACCGGTCCCGGCGTGTATGCCAACGGCTTCATCGAGTGCGCCAGCGATTGCCCCGTGTCGACGACCTTCGCTCCGACCATCGAGGACAACGATATCGCCGGCATGACGACCGTCGATCTGTCCGGCTCGTATAAGTTCGAGAGCTTCGAGCTGTTCGGAACGATCGAAAACCTGACCGACAAGCAGCCGCCGACGATTGGCGGCAGCCTGAGCTCGGCTCACTGGTCGGGCCAGGGCAACGCCGATTACGATCGGATCGGCCGTCAGTACCGCATGGGTGTACGAGTCAAGTTCTGAGAGAGCGGGCGAAGTCGGCGCTGCCGACTTCGCTCTTTTCGCAAGCTGCCGACAAGCTTCAGATGATGAAAAAGACCAACGACTTCTGGGGCGTCTCTTTGGCCGCCTTCTGCATCGCCGCCGCCGCGCCCGCGGTCGCCCAGGAAAAAGGCGGCCTGGACCTGACCGGCCCGTACGAGGTGGTGGTCGGTTGGTTCAAGCCGGGCATCGAAGGCTGGAATCAGCGCGTCGTGTCCGTGAATGCCGAAGATCCGAATCGAGTCTTCATCGGCGCCGTCGACCGCAACGATACTCGCGAAGGTCATCCGATGTTGTCTGCCGACGGCAAAGTGATGAAGGAGAAGACCACCGTCGTCCGCGACAACAACAACTTCGACAAGGGCGACGTCAACAACATCATGGTTCTCGATGCCGACGGCAAGGTCATCGAGAACTGGTCGCAGTGGAACAGCGAAGTCTCGATCGCGCACCACATCATCATCGATCCGTACGATCCGGCGCACGCCGTGTGGGTGGTCGATCGTTTCAATCACCGCATCCTGAAGTTCAGCAACGACGGCAAGCAGTTGTTGCTCAAGGTCGGTGAGAAGGGCGTGCCGGGGAACGACGAAAATCACTTCCACGATCCCGCCAGCCTCGCTTTCCTGCCGGATGGCTCGTTCTACGTCGCGGACGGCTACACCAACTCGCGCGTCGTGAAGTTCGACAAGAACGGCCGGTACCTGATGTCGTGGGGCACGAAGGGCTCGGGCCCCGGCCAGTTCAGGCTGGTCCACTCGGTGGCTGTCGATGCCAATCGCGTCTATGTCGCCGACCGCAGCAACGATCGCATCCAGGTCTTCGACCACGATGGCAAGTTCCTCGACCAGTGGCCGGGCACGGCGCGCGTGACTCGTGTCATCACGACGGAAGATAAGCGCGTGTGTGTGTCGGCGACGCAGTATGGCCGTTATGCCTGCTATGACCTCAACGGCAAGCTCGTGTCCCAGTGGGGCACGCTGGGGGACGCGCCGGGCGTCAGCGACAACGCGCACCAGATCGACGTCGACAACGCAGGAAACTTCTACGTCGCCGACGCGAACAACAATCGCGTGCAGAAGTTCGTGCCGAAGAAGAACGCCAACCGGGCGCAGCTCATCGGCAAGGAGCTGGTGCTGAGGGAGTAACCGCGGCAGCGCTTTCGAGCAGTTGGGTGAGGGCGGACCTCACTTAGGATCGGGCTTGTTGCCGTCGCTCTTCCGTTCCGACTTTGCTTCGGCCTTGTCCTTCGCAACCTCGGCCGGCGTACGAACGGCGGGGCTGGAGTGATGGACGTAGTCGGCGCTGGTTTGAGCTTCATCGGCAGACGCTGCCGGATCGGTGGCTTGCGCATCGATCTTGGCGGCGACCTTCTCGCATTCTTTCTTCGTGGCGGGTTCTGCGTTGACGCAAGCGCGCTTCACGGTTGATGTGGGTGCAGACGGAGTTGAAGATTTGTCATCGCCCAGGGACGCCTGACAGTACATCGCGAGTAGACCCATGCAAAGCACATGGCGCAAGGTGCCGGATTGCATTAAACACCTCCGAGAACTGCTGCTGTTATGTTGGAATTAACGCCCCGGTGGCAACGCGGTTCCAGTCGATAAATCAACCGAGCTAGACTATCGTTCAGCGAGATCCGAATCACCGTCAGCACACCATCCCCGAACGGCGGAGGTTGAAAATGCGTAGGCTTTGCGTCCCGCTCGCAGCGGCATGGGTTCTTTGGAGTCAATCGGCAGCCGCGGCAGAGCCTTCCGACCCGAGCATGTCCTATCCCGGCGCCGTCGCCTTATCGCAAGGCGCCGCTGGCGCGTGGATCTATAAATCTTTCCCGCAGCTCCTGCCGCTCTATGTTTTCAAGGGCGAACCGGCGGGCCGCTCGTCGTGCAATCGGGATTGCACGGCGGTGTGGCCGATCATTCGAGCGGAGAAAAATGACAAGCCCGTGGGATTCTGGACCATCGTGAAACGCGACGATGGTCGCTTGCAGTGGGCCTATAAGAACCGTCCGGTGTACACCTATTTCGAGGACCGTCCCAACGATGCGAAGGGTGTCGGCAAGAACATGGATTGGTATCTGGACGAGCGCGCGTACGCTTATCTCGCGAGTGTCGGTGTGGAACTGTCGCCGCCCTCGTCCGTCGCTGCAAAGACAGAGAAAGCCAAAAAGAATCAGGCAACGGCAGAACTGCTGCAGCCGTAGCTGGCCACTTTCCGCCGATGAAGATTCGGCGAATCGGCAAATTCCTGCCGATCTTCCTGCGAGTTTCCCCACGTAGCGTTTGAGTATTCAAACATTTTCACGGCGCCGCCTGCGGCGCCGGACCTTCGCGTGCGTGGCATAGGGATTGCACCTTCGCCAGTCGAGCTAACCAGGGGGACCCAGAATGATTCGATCCAGTATGGCTCGTCGGCGTGCGATAGTTTTGGCGCTGTCAACGATCGGCGCCACTGCACTTGCAACCGTTGTCGTCACCAACACGTACGCGCAAGACGTCGAATCCGCAACGCTCGACTCGGTCGTCGTCACCGGCTCGCGAATTACACGTGACGGCTACGAAGCGCCAACACCCGTCTCGGTGCTGGGCGCAGATGAGCTCAACGCATTGAACACGGTGAACGTCGCCGATGCAGTGAATACGCTGCCGGCGTTTTCAGGTTCGGCGAGTCCGCGTTCGCAGAACGGCAACCTGTCGAGCGGCGCGACCGGCGTGAGTCAGCTCAATTTGCGCGGCATGGGGACGAACCGCACGCTGGTTCTTCTGGACGGCAAGCGCTACATCAACGCGGCCATCACTTCAGGCAACAGCGCCCCGGACGTCAACTCTTTCCCGAATGCACTGATCGAACGCGTCGACGTTGTAACCGGCGGCGCGTCGGCGGCTTATGGCTCGGACGCCTTGTCGGGCGTCGTGAACTTCGTGATCGATCACGACTTCACCGGCTTCAAGGGCGAAGTTCAAATGGGCGAGACAAAATATCACGACGACAGGAGTCTCAGTGCTCAACTGACCTTTGGCGCGCCGTTCGCAGATGGCCGCGGGCATTTCCTGATCTCCGGCGAACATACACACAGCGACGGCATCGATGGCACCGAAGGTCGGCCGTGGGCGAGATTGCCCGCAGCCGTGATCGTCAACCCGAACTACGGTACGGGCGCCGGCAAGAGTACGACTGTTCCGCGCTACCTCGTTCGCCGCGATCTCGGCCTTGTCGCCGGTACGCCTGGCGGCATCATCACGAGCGGATCCCTCCGGGGAACATATTTCGGGCCGAACGGCGCCATTCTGAACGGTTACGATTTCGGCACCAACGTCGGCAACAACTTTCAAGAGGGCGGCGATTGGGAATATTCGCGCATCGAGAACGGCATCGACATCGCGGGCAGTGTCGATCGCAACGTCGGGTACCTCCGCACCAGCTATGACCTGACCGACAACGTCAGTGCGTACTTCGAAGGCCAGTATTCGGCGACGCGCACCACGAACACCGCGAATCCGAACCGCCGCTTGGGCAACAACACCATCAGTATCGACAACGCCTACCTGCCGCAGTCGCTGCGTGACCAACTGCTGGCGGCCGGCGAAACATCGTTCAAGATGGGCAGCACGAACGCCGATATGGGGCGGTTCAGAGGCGACTATCACCGATCCTTGTACCGGGTCGCTGGCGGCCTCGATGGCGCGTTCGACGCTTTCGGCACGGACTGGAAATGGGACACTTATATTCAACACAGCGAGACGACCCTCGAGCCGCGCACCTACAACAATGGAATTACGCCGAACTATCTGAAGGCGCTCGATTCCGTGATGGTCAACAACACGCCGACCTGCCGCGTGAACGCCGACGCAGACCCGTCCAACGACGATCCAGCCTGCGTGCCCTACAACACATTCGGGATCGGCGTGAACGACGCGAGCCAGCTCGGTTACGTCGTGGGCGTTTCCTATCGTCGTGAAGTGCTGCAGCAGGATGTTGCCGCCTTCAACGTGAGCGGCGAGCCGTTCAGTTCCTGGGCCGGTCCGGTGTCGCTGGCGGTTGGCGCCGAACACCGTATCGAACAAGTATCGGGCTGGGCCACCGCGCACGACGAGGCGACCGATTTTTTCGCGGGCAACTACCACGCCAGCCACGGCAAATTCGATGTCACCGAAGGCTACGTTGAAACCGTGATGCCGCTGGCCCGCGACATGAAAGTGGCGCAAGAGCTCGATCTCAACGCCGCCGTGCGCGCGACCAATTATTCGACGTCCGGTTACGTCACGACCTGGAAGGGCGGCTTGACGTGGCGGCCGATCGAAGATCTGCGCTTCCGCTTTACGCGCTCACGCGACATTCGTGCGCCAAATCTTGGCGAGTTGTTCACCGGCGGCCAAGCGGGTTCAGGCGGCACATTGCAGGATCCATTTCGCGCCACCAACGGTGTTCCCGAGCTTCGTACCCAAGCTTTCTCCACTACCAAGGGCAATCCGAATCTAAAGCCTGAAGAAGCGGACACCACGGGCTTCGGTGTCGTGATGGCGCCCCGCTTCCTGCCGGGCTTCCAGATGGCGATCGACTACTACAACATCGACGTCGAAGGTTCGGTGCAAGCGCCGGGCGCGCAGAAGGTGGTCGATCTGTGCTTCCAGGGAAATGCGATTCTCTGCCAGGCGATTACTCGAAACCCGGTCGCTCCGGGCGATCCATTTCCGGTCGGGCAGATCTTCGAGGTCATCACTCAGCCGCAAAACCTGATCGGGCAACAAGCCAGCGGCGTCGATGTCGAGACGAGTTATCGCTTCCCGCTGTCCGGCATCGTTGGCTCCTTCAGTGGCGACCTGATGATCCGCGCCATGGCCAGCCGGGTGTTGAAGCTCGAGACCAAAGATACCGATGGCACCGTTTACGATGGCAACGGCGTCGTCGGCGCCTGGGGCGCGATTTCGCCGTTCGCTGGCCTGACTTCACCGAAGCTGCGCGGCTTCCTCTCGGTCAGCTACCAGGGCGATCCGATCACAGTGACCCTGATGGCTCACTACACAGGTCCCGGTGTCTACGCCAATGGCTTCATCGAGTGCACTACCGATTGCCCCGAGTCGACGCCCGAGGCCCCGACCATCGAGGACAACGATATCGCCAGCATGACCACGCTCGATCTTGCCGGCTCCTACCAGTTCCAGAGCTTCGAGTTGTTCGCGACCATCGAAAATCTGACGAACCATCAGCCGCCGACGATTGGCGGTTCGCTCACCAATTCCTACTGGCAGGGGCAGGGCAACGCTGAGTACGACCGCGTCGGTCGTCAGTATCGCGCGGGCGTACGAGTCAAGTTCTGAAAGAAACAGTCATGAGAAGCTGGAAACATTTCGATCAATTCAGGAAAGGCGCGTACCCCAATGCGTGGGCTTTAGCGGATATACGGCGCTTGCGTGAGCTGGCCGGGCAGGGCATATCGCCAGGGCAGGCTGCCAAGTTGCTACGCCGTACTGAATCGGCGATCCGCAACAAGGCCTGCCAACACGGCATCTCTTTTCAACGCGTGATAGAGGTCGGGAGCCCGCCGAACCGTTGATAGATATCCAGGCTCGGTGGCGGCAATCGTCCGTTCAACGTCTGCACCGTTTCGGACAGATACCGCTCCGAGATCTGGAAGGTCTTGATGTACAGGCGTCTGCAGAGCTCCAGAGCGTCATTGCCCGCCCAGTCCGCCGGCAGCAGCCGGTTCGGTAGCAACGGGTCTCGCAGATGGATCTTGCGGTACTCGTGCAGGAGTAATGTGCGCAGGACATACGCCGTTTCGCCGACCGCTCCGGAAATATCCGACACAGTTGCGGCCTGATCCACCGGCTCGAACATCGCAACGAAACGTCGATAGCGTCGGGCGAGCTCGGCGAGGTCCCAGCCCTTGGCAACGAGCTTCACTTCCGATTCACGATCGACGGCGCCGCCTTGAAACACGATGAGCGGGTCGGTTGCGCCGAGCTGCGGCAAGTCCTTTCCTTCGTGAGTTGGATGTGCGAACACGCCGGTGTTCACCTCGCCGAAGCCGAGCCAGCGCAATTCGTCGCCTACTTTCTCGCGTGCCTTCCGCTCCAGCGTCGCCGAGAGGATGGCGAGGGTCCACGCGCCATTCCATGAATCGATTGGCGACGAGTAGATGCGATGAGTCGCCTCCGCAAAGCGCGCGCGTCCTTTCGCACTGAGCGTGTAGTAGCTCGATCTGCCGCTGCGTGCCGAGGTCACCCAGTCGTCGTTCGCGAGCCGGCCCACAGCAGTGCGAGCCAGCCGCTCGCTTATGCCAAACAGGCGCGCCAGTGCAATCAGGCTGGAAAGAGAAATGGAGCCGCCGCGGGGTGCGATGGCGTCGCCCAGGATAGTCACGAGCAGTGAGCCTGCGCGCAGCGGTTTCTGACGACGAAAGCCTGTGAGGATCGCCTGGATTTGCGCGGCTGGATGCATGGCAAAGCGACGATAAGCGCGCTTGCGTTGGTGCGCCAGAGTGGCGGTCGGACTGAGCCGGAACTGGCGTAATTGATGCTCGTCCGGCGCTTTTTTTCGGAAAAAGTCACGGCCCGCGCTTGGTACAGTCGAAGAACTGGTCATCTCCTGGCTTGGGGAAAAGCTGAGATTCAAACTACCGCCGCTGGTCCCCGCGTGTCTGAGATGAAGCTGACGCTTGTCTTTCGATCGTCATCAGAGAAAAAAGATTTTTAGGGGGATTTGAACTTATGAGTTCGACGGTAAACCCGTTTGACATCAACGGTCGTGCAGTTAATGGCCTGGTAAGGACGGCCGTGCGCGCGACATTGGCTGCTGTCTGCACCACCCCTCTGCTGGTGGGGGGCGCCTACGCTCAGGAGAGAGCCTCGACTGCCGATGTGGCAGCCCAGACGCTCCAGGAAGTGACGGTGACCGGTTCGCGCATCAAGCGCGAAGGATTCGAGGCGCCGACGCCGGTGGCGGTGATCAGCACCGAGGCGTTGGAGGCCAACGCGACATCGAATCTCGCCGACACACTCAACACGATGCCGAATTTCCAGGGCAGCGCGACCCCGCAGTCCTCGGTGGTCACGGTGACTTCCGGCACCCAGGCCGTCAACGGTTTGAACATCGGTGGCCTGGGCGTTACGCGCACTCTGACCTTGGTCAACGGCCAGCGTACGGTGGGCTCGACGTTGGAAGGCACGGTCGACGTGAGTGAATTGCCACAGCAGCTCATTACGCGTGTCGACGTGGTGACCGGCGGCGCCTCCGCCAGCTACGGCTCGGATGCGTTGACCGGTGTGGTCAACTTCGTGCTCGACACCAAGTTCACCGGTTTCAAGGCCGAAGCATCCGCCGGCACTACCAACTACAACGACAACGACAATTGGAAGGGATCGCTGACCTTCGGCACGACCTTCTCCGATGGGCGTGGTCATCTCATCCTCAGCGGCGAAGCCAGCGACGATGAGGGCCTGCTGGTGGCCAAGCGGCCCTGGAACAACTATGGCTATGGTTTCGTGAACAACCCGGCCTTTACCGCGACCAACGGCCAGCCGCGGCTGATCTTCGGAGATCAGTTCAGCCTGGCGACGGCTTCCTGGGGCGGCATCATCAACAACACCCGTGGCCAGATCGGAAGTTTCCCGCAGGGAACCACTGTCATGTTCGGCCCCAACGGCGAGCAGATCCCGGTCAACTACGGACCGCTCATCAGCGGCGCGGTGATGTCGGGAGGGGATTGGAACAATCCGCTGCTGCAGGTGGGCAACCAGAAAGGTGGCGCGGGCCTGACTCCCGACCAGCAGCGCCAGAATCTGTTCCTGCGCACCAGCTACGATCTGGAGAACGGCGGTGAGATCTACTTCCAGGCTTCCTACGGCCACCTGGAGTCGTTCTCGGCCAGCGTGCCGGTGTTCTACAAGCTGAGCTGGAACGTTCCCGGCGACAACGCCTTCATTCCGGCCAATATCTCCACGGCCGCCAACTGCAACACCGCGAGTAGCGCGCCCTGTTTCAACTTCGGCACCATCAATGGCGACATCGGCGGTCAGCACCCGATCACCGAACGCTCGGTGTATCGTTTCCTGACGGGCATCGATGGCGACTTCAATCTGTTCCAGACCGATTGGACCTGGGACGCCTACCTGTCCTACGGCCGCAGCACGCAGCACGTGATCTCCGGCAACACCATCAACCAGGTCAAGTACGACATGGCCATCGATGCCGTGCGTGATCCGAACGGAAACATCGTGTGCCGTTCGACGCTGACCAATCCGAACAATGGCTGTGTGCCGCTGAACTTGTTCGGCCTGGGCGTGGCTAGTCCGGAAGCGCTTGCCTACGTCGGCGGCAATCCATGGAGCGCCGCCGAGCTGAGGCAAACCGTGGGAGCTGTGAACGTCCAGGGTACGCCTTGGGAAGGCTGGGCCGGACCCATTTCGTTGGCCTTCGGCGTGGAACACCGCCGCGAGGAGACCGATGCCTCCGCCAATGACCTGGAGCGCGCGGCGCCGAACGTTTGCGCACCCGGGTCGACCAAGGATAGTGGCAGTTGCTGGTTCCTGGCCGCGGGCCTGCCGTATTCGGGTTCTTTCGCTGTGACGGATGTATATCTCGAGACCAACGTCCCACTCGCGAAGGATGTGCCGTTCGTGAGGGCTCTGGATCTGAGCGCTGCCGGGCGCGGAACCTACTACGACACCTTCGGTTCGACCGGCACCTGGAAGCTCGGCCTGAACTGGAATCCGATCGATGACCTGCGTATCCGGCTGGTGCGCTCTCTGGATATTCGCGAGCCGACGCTGATCGACATGTATCAGGGCGGCACCACCACGTCGAACAACATCACCGACAAACGCGTCAACACCGCGAACATCACTTTCCAGTCGACGAATACCGGTAATCCGGATCTGCAACCGGAGCGTGCGACCAACTCGATCGTCGGGTTCGTGTATCAACCATCCTGGCTGCCGCGCTTCAACTTTTCGATGGACTATTACTGGATCGACATCGAGCGGGGCGTGAACACCCTGTCCGCGCAACAGACCTACGATTCCTGCGTGATGGCAGGCATTCAGGCGGCTTGCGACGCTTTCACCGTCAGTGGTTATCACCCGGTGACGGGCGCCGATGGAAACGTGTACCAGGTGCCGGACCAGATCACTGGCATGAGACTGGTGCCGAACAATTCGAACGGCCGCAAAGCCGAGCGCCTGGAGATCGCAGCGAGCTACCGGATGTCGGCGGACTCGATCATCAGCGGCTGGAACGGCGACCTGGCCTTCCGTGGTTCGGCGACGAACTACATCAAGGACATCGAAGACGGCGGCATCCCGTATGTGCTGCCCAACGACCGCATCGGTAACAACTTCAGTGGCGGCCTGCCGCACTGGAAGTACCAGGTGCAGGCCATGTACGCGCTGGATCGCTTCAGCACCACGCTCACCATGCGCGGTGTGAGCTCCGGTGTGTATAACAACCTGTGGATCGAGTGTCAGACGAACTGCCCGACATTCCCAGGCGGTCCCGCCGGATCGCAGGCGGCAGTCGATGCGGCGAACTACGTCACCACCACTCGAAACCACATTGCCGGTGGGATCTGGTGGGACCTGGGCATGAACTACGAGCTCGACGTCGGTAAGTTCGATACCGAGTTGTTCTTCAACGTTCGTAATCTGCTCGACAAGGACCCGGCCATCGCCGCACGTCAGCAGTCCGGCACCGGCTGGGACTTCTCGCCGTCGAACAGCGCTCTGTACGATGTGCTTGGCCGCTTCTATCGAGCAGGCTTCCGAGTGCAGTTCTGAATCGTGACTGAAACGTCCCCGCGCTGCCATCCAGCGCGGGGCGTCTGCGACGATCTCTTGATCATGACGGAGGGGAGTGTAGGTGCAATCGGTTGAAACTCGACGGATCCGATCTCTGGGAAGGTTCGGCGGCTTGTTCTGGACGGGGCTGACGACCGCGCTCGTCCTCGGCATCGCAGGATGCGCCAACTACATGACGGATCAGCGCTCGGCTGATACACAACCCGCTGCTGACTTGGGTCCAGTGGATGTCGGCAGCGTGCCTCGCGCGCGCTTCATGACGGCGCAGCAGTACTCCAACATGATTGCCGATGTGTTCGGCAGCGATATTCAGATAGGAACGCCGATTCCTCCTCTGATGCGCGCGCCGGATGGTCTGCTGTCCACCACTGCCGGCTCGGTGGGTATCCCCGGCGGCCAGTTGATGCAGTTACAGCGCGCGGCCACGTCCATCGCCACTCAGGTGGTGGACAAAGGTGATATCGGCAAGGAGTTGCCGGCACACCGTTCTTATCTCGTGCCGTGCAAGCCGAAAGCGGATAACGCTCCCGATGACGCTTGCGCGGCGAAGTTCATTCGTTCCACCGGCCGGTTGTTGTTCCGCCGTTCGCTGGACGATGCGCAGGTGGCGGATTGGGTCGGCAAGGCGCACCAAGGCGCCGAGCATCTAAAAGATTTCTATGCCGGATTGGCGGGCGTGCTCGAGGGCATGCTGATCGATCCCATGGTGCTGATGGTGGTCGATACCACCGAGCCGGACCCGGCGCGCCCCGGGCAGCGCCGCCTCGATGCATATTCCCTGGCCTCGCGCCTGTCGTTCTTCCTATGGAATTCTGTTCCGAACGATGCGGTGTTGAAGGCTGCCGAAAGCGGTGAGATCCAGACTCCCGCCGGACGCGCGCGCGTGGTCGAGATGATGCTGTCCAGCCCACGTGTGGAGCACGGCGTTCGGGCGTTCTTCGACGATATGCTCGCCTATGACAAATTCGATTCCCTGGCGAAAGACGGCATGGTCTATTCCAGGGAAAGCGGCGCCGTGTTGAAGGATGCTCGCGAACAGACTTTGCGCACGGCGTACGACCACCTGATCGTGCGCAATCGTGACTATCGAGATCTGTTCACCACCCGCGACACATTCATGTCGCCGGCACTCGCATCGGTCTATAACGTTCCTGCAGTTCCGGGTTGGGCGCCTTATGCGTTCCCTGAGGACAGTCCGCGTGCGGGCATCTTGAATCACGTGAGCTTCCTGGCGCTGCACTCGCACCCGGGTCGCAGCTCACCGACGCTGCGTGGCAAGGCATTGCGTGAGACGCTGTTGTGTCAGGTCGTGCCGCCACCGCCGCCGAATGTAGATTTCTCCGCGGTCGAAGATCCGGATGCGAACCTGCACACTGCCCGTGAGCGTCTGACGGCCCACCGCGCCAATCCGGTGTGTGCGGGCTGCCATAAGATCACCGATCCCATCGGCCTGGCGATGGAGAATTTCGACGGAGCAGGGCAGTACCGGACCAGCGAAGGCGGCGTGACCATCGATGCCAGCGGGAGTCTGGACGGCAAGGCGTTCAACAACCCGCAAGGCCTTGCGCAGGCCCTGCACGATCATCCTGGATTGCCCACCTGCCTGGTCAAGCGGATGTATGGCTATGGGGTGGGTGGCATGACCACCGCGGTCGACAAGCCACAACTGGAATATCTCAACAAACGTTTCGAGGCTTCCGGCTATCGGATCCCCGATCTGCTGCGCGCCATCGTGTTGAGTCCTGCCTTTGGAAATGTGGCCGAACCTCCCGCTGCGCCGGTTCCGGCGATCAAGACTGCGGCTCAATAAGCTTCAGGAGCTATTCGAATGAAAAAAATCACTCGACGCCGTGTACTGCGTGGCATGTTCAACGGCACGGCGGTGGCCGTCGGCCTGCCGCTGCTGAACTGTTTCTTGAACGACAACGGCACCGCGCTTGCCAGCGGTGCGCCCATCCCACAGCGCTTCGGCACCTGGAGCTGGGGCCTGGGCATGAGCAAGTCCATTTTCGTACCGAAGAAGACCGGTCCGGGTTTCGATCTGCCCGAAGAGATCGCGATGTTCGCGCCGATCCGGGACAAGATGAACCTGTACACCAACTACAACGCTTTCCGCGACGCTGCTCCCAACCTGTGTCACACCACCGGCTGGGTCATTCTTCGCAGTGGCAGCGCGCCGTTGAATCAGAATTCAAAGCCGGGCGAGACCATCGACGTGACCGTTGCCAAGAAGATCGGCACGACCACGCGTTTCCCGATGCTTACCGTGACAGCCACCGGCGATCCGCGCGACACGCAGAGCTATGAGAGCGCCACTTCGGTGAACAACGCCGAAGGCTCGCCGCTGGCGTTGTATTCGAGTCTGTTCGGCGCCGACTACCAGGATCCCAACGCCAAGGACTTCAAGCCCAGCCCGAACATTCTGGTGCGCAAGAGCGTGCTGTCCAGCGTCAGCGAGGACGCCAAGAAACTGATGACTCAGGTGGGCGCGGAAGACAAGGCTCGCATCGAGCAATATTTCACCAACCTGCGCGAGCTCGAGCGCCAGCTGGATCGGCAGTTGGAAAAGCCCGAGCCGCGGGAAGCCTGTGTCAAGCCGAAACTTCCGCCGGAGCTGGCCACCGGCGTGGACTTCCAGTTGGTGGCTCAACGTCACCGCTTGTTCACCGACCTGTTGGTCATGGCCGTGGCCTGCGATCAGACCCGCGTGTTCAATGCGACCTACTCGAAGTCGTTCTCGTCCACGACCAAGGCGGGCTACGAGAAGCCGCACCACACGGCCTCGCACGAAGAGCCGCTGGATCCGAAGCTGGGCTATCAGCCCATGGTGTCCTGGTTCCTGCGCCGTGGCTTCGAGGAGTGGGTGTACTTCGTCGAAGCATTCGCGAAGGTCAAGGAAGGCGACGGAACGTTGTTGGACAACATGCTGATCTATGCATCCACGGATCAGTCCTTCGCCAAGATCCACTCCATCGACGGTCTGCCGATGTTCTCTGCCGGCAGCGCCGGCGGCAGGATCAAGACCGGCTTGCACATCGATGGCGGCGGCACGCCCGGCACGCGCCTGGGATACACCATGATGAAGACCCTGGGTGTCGATATTCCCTCCTGGGGGACTCAGTCGAACAACACCTCGAAGGAAATCAGCGAGATTCTGGTCTGACTTCGAAGGGATGAGCAAATGAGACGACTAGTTGGAGTGACGGGGATTCTGCTGGCGTTAGGCATGGGCTGCGCGTCGGCGGCGGAACCGTCTGCCCGTGAAGCGTATGTCAGGGTGCCGATGCCGCCGGGATTCAAGGTGGTTTCCACCGAGCTGGAAGGGCCGGTGTTCGCAGACTCGCGTGGGCGCACCTTATATAAGTGGCCCATCGCTTCGTTGCGTAACGGTTACGCAGGCGATCCCAAGGACAAGTCGGCTTGTGAGGACAAGGTCACGACCAAGACCGGTGGTTATATGAGCCCGTATCCAGGCGGATTGGACCTGCCGGATCTTGATACGCGCAAGAGCTGCGTAGCGCTGTGGCCGCCGGTGGCCGCCGATGCGAAAGCCAAGCCGGTGGGCGACTGGACCATCATCAAGCGCAGCGATGGCACGTTGCAGTGGGCCTATGACCATCAGCCGCTGTACACCTCGCACCTCGATCAATCTCCCGGGGACACTCTGGGCGGTACCAGCATGTTCCGCAGGGGCGGCGATACTCCGGCCGAGCGTACGCCGGTCGGACCGCCAACGGATCTGCCGCCGGGCTTTCGCGTGGAAGGCACACTGAACGGCCGGCTGCTGGTGAATGACAAGCGCTACTCCGTCTATGTGTCCGAAGCCGATGGACCGAACAAATCCAACTGCACCACGGATGTTTGTTTGCAGCGCTGGCTGCCGATACTCGCGCCCGAAACGGCGCAGCCGCAGGGCGAGTGGTCGGTGGTTGAGCGCTCGACCGGTGTGCGTCAGTGGGCGTTCCGCAAACAGCCGCTGTACACGCACATCCGCGACACCCGCCCGATGAGCTATGACGGCAGTGACGAACCGGGCTGGCACAACGTGTACGCACAGTCGGGAGCAAAGTACCCCAAGTCGTTCACCGTCCAGAACACCACCTATGGCGATGTGCTTGCCGAACGTAGCGGCAAGACAGTTTATTTCTATACCTGCGGGGACGATTCGGCGGACCAGCTATCGTGCGATACCTTGGACAGTCCACAGCAGTACCGCATGGCTATTTGCGGCGGCGGGGATTGGGCGCGCTGCCATGAGCTGTGGCATTTCGTACCGGCGGCAGCGGGTGAGAAAAGCGACAGCCGCGTGTGGTCGATCATCTCTGTTGATCCCAAAACCGATCGCCAGGTGTCTGCCGGGCAGGCCGGTTCGGTACGCGTGTGGGCCTTCCGCGGTCGGCCGGTGTACACCTACTCAGGCGATAAACAACCCGGCGAATTCCGCGGTCACTCGATGGGCGAGTGGCAGGGGCGACGCAATGGTTTCCGGGCATTTTGGATTCGGGTGATCTGATATGCGACACGTAACAAAGACGTTGGCGGCGCTGGCGGTGACGAGCTTGACCGCGAGCTTTGCTTTGGCAGATGGCAGCGGATCGATCGCAGACACCCGCACCATCGGTTACGTCACCACCGACCTGCACTGGGCATTTCACCAAACTCAGGATGTGGACAAGGACTGCCCCGAAGGATTGGCCGGCTATGGGCCGCGCGAAACTTTCAAAGAGCTGTATCCGAACGGCGGTCCGGTCGAAAAGACCCAGCTCGCCCGGGAGAGCCTGAAGTTCTTCCCCAACGACAAGCCGATGCAGTTCCCCTACATCTATTCCAAGGCGACGCTCGGTGTCGGCGTGAACCTCGACGGCAAGGTCGGACCGAACGACTATGTCAGTGCAACGGGGGAGCAGGGCATCGACAACGCGCTGCAGAAAGTTCTCGGCTGCAATGCGCAGTTCCGCCGGCCCGAAGGCCAGCTGCAATTGTTTGGTAACAAGTTCGTCCGCACCTCGACCTGGAATCGCACGCTGATCGAGATCACGAACGTCGACAGTCTGACCAAATCAGACAACGTTACCGTGACCATCTATCGCGGCCGCGATCCGGTATTGCTGGACGCTACAGGTGAAGGTGTAGCTCCGGGCGGCACGCAGCGTATCGATATGCGCTGGGGCAAGCCGATCATTCAGCACCTGAAGGGCAAGATTGTCGCGGGCGTGCTGACCACCGAGCCGATCAAGGAAGGTATCTATCCTTGGGCGATTTATAACGATGTGCCAACGCTGCTGAACTGGCGCGACATGCGCCTGCAATTGAAGCTCACCCCCGAGGCGGCGAATGGCCTGATTGCCGGCTACATGGACGTGGAGAGCTACTACACGTGGCTCACCGCCTGGTCCACTCACCACCTTTCTTATGGGCGGCTGGATCCGGCGGAGTTCTACTGGGCGTTGCGCAAGATGGCCGATGCTTATCCGAACGAGAAGGGCGAGATGACGGCCATTTCCTCGGCGCTCACGCTCGACATGGTCCAGGCATTCATTTCGCATCCGGACGCCGACCAGCAGCAGCTGTCGGATGCCAAGCATTGATCCACATTCAACGGGAAATTTCTGAACACATGCGCGGTTATCGTAGTGCGCTCGTCGCCCTGACTCTGTTGTCCGGTATTGCCGTCATGCAGGCGGAGCCTGCACGCGCGGATGCGGCCAACTCCTCGATCGAACTCGAATACATGACGTGGCCGGAATTGAAAGCGGCCCTGGCGGCCGGCAAGACCACGGCGCTTTTCTATACCGGTGGCGTCGAGCAGCGTGGCCCGCAGAACGCCTTGGGCGGCCACAACATGATGGCGCGTCCCATCGTGAAGGCCATCGCCGAGAAGCTCGGCAATGCCATCGCGATGCCGGTGCTGCCGTTCTCGCCAACGGGCATGTCGGCGGAGTTACCAGGCAGCCTCGATCTGCCCGTGACGTTGCTCGGTCCGGTGCTGGAACAGCTCGCCGAGGACGCCATCGTCAGCGGCTTCAAGACTGTGATTCTGATGGGCGACAGCGGTGGCGGTCAGGGACCGGACGGTGTGTATGCCTCGGTCGCGAAGAAGCTGGACGACAAACACAAGGCCAATGGCGTGCGCGTGTTCTACGCGAACGAGAGCTACACCAAAGCCAATCGCGAGTTCAGCGACATCCTGGTCAAGGAAGGCTACCCGCAAGGTGCGCACGCCGGCATCCTCGACACCTCGCTGATGTTGTATCTCGATACCGATAATAAATATGTGCGCCGTGATCAGATCGCCAATGCGCTGGGTGATCCCGTGCGCCCTCGCGGCCAGAAGCCCGAGCCCGGCTACAAGCCGCTGAACAACGGCATCACCGGCGACGCCCGCCGCTCGACTGCGCAGATCGGCAAGCGCTTCTTCGACTACAAGGTCGAGACGGCGGTGAAGCAGATCAAGGCGCTTCAGGCCAGCCGCTGAGCCTTATCCACGCGCGCGCTTTGCCAAGAACGAATCGAGGCTGTTTGCAAATGCCTGACGATCTTTTTGGTTGAGCGCGCCGGGCCCGCCCGTTGCAACCCCGCTGCCTCGCAGTTCGTCCATGAAGTTTCGCATCGCCAGCCGCTCACGAATGTTGTCCTTCGTGTAGAGCTCGCCGCGCGGGTTCAGGGCGTGGGCGCCTTTTTCGATCGCCGCCGCCGCTAACGGAATATCGGCGGTGATGACCAGATCCGCCGGAGCGAGCAGCTCAACGATGCGTTTGTCCGCAACATCGAATCCGGCCGGCACCTGTACTAGGCGAAGGTAGGGCGAAGGCGGGATCCGCAACGCCGTGTTTGCGACCAGTGTGACTTGCACGCGCGCGCGCTCAGCGGCACGAAACAAGATATCTTTGATCGCGTTTGGACATGCGTCAGCGTCGACCCAGATCTGCATCGGAGGCTCAGCTTCTCGATCCTGCCGGGACCATCTTGCCGTCACGCATGCGCACGCACCGCATCTCGATGCCGAGCTCTTCCTCGTAGCGCCGAACCAACCTGGTCTCCACCTCTGTCATCAGTGTGACCGCCAGTCCCCTGGCGCCAGCACGGCCAGTGCGGCCTGCGCGGTGCAGATACGCTTGACTCAGGGTGGGTACGTCGAAGTTAAAAACGTGCGTGACGCCTTTGATGTCCAAGCCGCGAGCGGCGATGTCCGAGGCGATCAACACTTGAATCTCCGCCTTGCGAAAACCATCCATCGCGCGCTTGCGATCCTCCTTGCCGAGCGCCGCATTCAGATCGGCGGCGGGGATCTTATGGTGCGCCAGTCTGAGCGCGACCTTCTCGGCTGCGTCGTTGCGGTGGACGAAAACGATGGCGCGCTCCGGCGCGAGCGCACGCAAAAGTTTGCGCAGCTCATCTGGCTTGTCCCGCTCCTCGCACACGAGGTAGAGATGCTCGATGTTTTCGTTGACCGCGGCGGCGCGCGCCTCGAGCATGAGGACTTCCGGCGCCCACTCCTTGACGATCTCTGTGCTCTGCCGCTCCAGCGTTGCTGACGCGAATATCAGCTGCCGGGTGCGTGGTGCGGCCTGGACGATGGCGCGAGCGGCAAGCAGGCTTGCTTCGCTCAGCAGCCGATCGGCCTCATCGATGACGATGGTGCGAAGGTGCTGTGCCTTGAGCTTGCCCCTGCCGAGCAACTCCGCGATACGGCCAGGTGAGCCGACCACTACGTGCGGTTTCTTTTTCAACTTTTCGATCTGTCGATCGGTGGACGTCCCGCCGATCAGCAGCAGCGAACGCACCGGCCAACCGGAATTTTGCGCCAGCTCACAGCATTGACGATGGATCTGAATCGCCAGTTCGTGCGTCGGCGCAAGGATCACCGCTTGAGTGACGGCTTGATCGATGTCGAGTCGACAGAAAATCGGCAGCAGGTATGCCAGCGTTTTCCCGGTGCCGGTTTCCGCGTGTAGGTATGCATCGCGCCCGTCCAATAAGACCGGCAGCGCTGCGCTCTGAATCGGGGTGGGGCGGCTGATCTGCTGCTGCTCGAGCGCGGCAATCAGTTCAGGCGCTAGCCGCAGCTCGATGAATGTCATGGATCAAAAGCATCTTTCGGTCGAAGCCGCGGGAATCTTATAGAGACGCAGGCACGGCGTCCATCAAGCTGCGAGGGATCGAGCGCCATCCGTACAAGGAGAACTGACTGCTCCGCGCTGTCCGATGTGTCGGGTCAGCCACCAGAACACGAGACCCGCTGCACTGAAGGCCGCGCCGAGAATAGCGACACCGAGCCAACCGAGAAACGCATAGATTGTCGTTGCCGAGATCGCGCCGATGCCGCTGCCGATGGAATAGAACACCATATACCCACCGACGAGGCGGCTTCGGGCTTCAGGGTGCGCGGCAAAAATGAGGCTCTGATTGGTCACGTGGACCGCTTGCACGGACAGATCAAGCAAGACGACGCCGATGGCTAGAGCAATGAGCGAGGAGTGCAGGAGTGCGATTGGCAGCCAGGAACAGGTCAGAAGGACCAGCGCGATTCCGGTTGTCCATTGTCCCAGTCCACGATCGGCAAGACGGCCCGCGCCGCTCGCGGCGAGAGCGCCCGCCAATCCGGCCAGCCCGAACAGACCGATCTCGGTGTGCGAGAGAAATACAGGCGCTGCGCTCAGCGGCAAGACCATTGCGGTCCAAAGCGTGCTGAAGCTTGCGAAAACCAGGAGAGCCAGGACGGCGCGGACTCTCAGAACCGGATCGCGCAGGAAGAGCGTTGGAATGGAGCGTAGTACTGTTCCGTAGCTTTCGGAGGTCGGCATGGTGGCATTGCGCGGCAGGAGCCACGCGAGCGATGCACTCATGACTAACATCAACACAGCGGAGGTGAGATAAACGGTCCTCCAACCCCCGAGATCGGCGATAACCCCCGATACGAAGCGGGCCGAGAGAATTCCGATCACGACGCCGCTGGTGACGAAACCCACGGCGCGTCCGCGTTTGGACGGCGTGGCCAGCGTGGCGGTAGAGACAACGAGAACCTGCACCACTACGGCCAGCAGTCCGACCACGATCATCGCGCCGAACAGCACGCTGGCGCGATGCGCCGTGCCGACAACGACGAGCGCGATTGCTGACAGGAATGTTTGCCCGACGGCCAGCTTGCGGCGATCGACCAGGTCGCCGAGCGGCACGATGAAAAGAAGGCCGAGCGCATAGCCCACCTGCGTCAGCGTAACCACGAGTCCGATCGAGGCCGGGCTGATCGCAAAGGCGGCGGAGATCGAATCGAGCAGGGGCTGCGCGTAGTAGATATTGGCGACACTCATTGCGCATGTGATGGCAAATACGAGCAGCAGGGTGGGTGTCAGTCCACAGGCCTGGCCGGGCTGACGCGCTCCGGCGCCGTTGGTCTCGATGTCTCTGCCTGCCGCTGCCGTCATGCTCGCTTCGCCTGGTGCTTGGTGGTCCTATATTAAGACCACTTGCAGATCCGCAAGTCTAGTTCTATTTTAGGACCACCATGGTGTGCTTCAGGAGGTCGCCCGATGGCGAAGCGGATCAGCCTGGCAGAGGCGGATTGCCCGGTGGCTCGTGCGCTGGACGTGATCGGCGACCGATGGTCGCTGCTGATCATTCGCGACGCCTTCGACGGCGTGCGCCGCTTCAGTGATTTCCAGTCAGGACTGGGCATCGCAAAAGGAATGTTGGCGGCCCGACTGCGCGATCTCGTCGAGCGCGGCGTCCTCGCGACGGAGCCGGCTTCAGACGGCAGCGTGTATCGGGACTACGTCCTGACGGAGCGGGGCCGCGGCTTGTTTCTCGTCGTCGTCGCGCTTCGCCAGTGGGGTGAAGGTCATTTGTACCAAAAGGGCGAGCACCGCTCGCGGCTGGTCGATACGGCGAAGAACGCGCCTGTCGCTCAACTCGAGCTGCGGTCGAGAGATGGCCATGTGCTTCGCTGGAATGACGCGCGCGTTCAGAAGGTCGGTGAAAAATCTGGAGCGCGCAAACGCAAGGCAGCTCGTTGAACCAGAGCCTTCATTGCTTTGAAACACGGGCGAGGTTGCGCTTGCCAATCAGCGGTCGAGCGAGTCTATGCCCACCAGAGTGGTGCCGCAATGTCAACGCCGTTGACTCGTCCGCATGTGAGGGTACTGGGCTGGCTGGTTTCGCTGAGGAAACATTCAGGGATAGTTGCAACTGCATCGGGCTTGACACGTCGTGTCCGCTGCGGTCAGATACAGCCGCCGGGGACATCGCAATCAGAATCAACGAAGGCGATGCGTCGTTCGGGAATCAGCGGATGATCTCGCAGAATAACGTCACGGATGGCGCATGCAGTGGAAACGGCAACCAGCACACCCCGGCCCGCTTGCGACGGCACTTTCGGTCGAAGAGTTCCTCTGGTGTCTGGCCAGTCTCTGCCAGCTCCATCGCCAGCCGTTCGATCACGCGCTCGTCGCTAGCCAGTATCCCGGTCCGCACACCACGCTGACGCTGATCGAAGCGGCAGGTCAGCTCGGTTTGAAGTGCGGCCTGCGGGCGGAGCAGGCGGGGGACGTGCGCAGCTGGGCTTTTCCCTGCATTGCCTTTGTTCGCTCCGGAGGCGCAAGCGACGAGCCGCGGCCGACACTTGTGCTACAAGCGGACGCGGAGCGTGTGCTGTTGTTGAAAGCCGGAGACACGGCGCCAAGCACGCTGCCTTGCAGTTCCTTTGCGGAGATGTTTGCGGGCGAAGTGTTCTTCGCTGCCCCGGCCGCCAAGGCGACGACGGAAGAGCAGGACGGCGCAGCCTCGCGGGCCTTCGGGTTCCGCTGGTTCGTGCCTGAGTTGCTCAAGTACCGGTCGATATGGCGCGACGTTCTGCTCGCGTCGTTGGCCATCCAGTTGATGGCGCTAGCTACGCCGTTGTTCACCCAGGTCGTGATCGACAAGGTCGTGGTTCATCACACGATGAATACGCTCGTGGTCGTCGGCGTCGCGATGGCCGCTTTCATGGTGTTCTCCTCGATCATGTCCTGGGTGCGGCAGTATCTGATTCTGCACACCG
This sequence comes from Peristeroidobacter agariperforans, assembly GCF_004138335.1. Taxonomy (GTDB): domain Bacteria; phylum Pseudomonadota; class Gammaproteobacteria; order Steroidobacterales; family Steroidobacteraceae; genus Steroidobacter; species Steroidobacter agariperforans. Next base: position 3,216,329 of record NZ_RYFW01000001.1, read on the forward strand.
GCAATCGCATCGACGCCGTGCTCGGCTCCCGCGTCTTCGAGCACCTGATCAAGCTGCCGCTGCGGTATTACGAGAGCCGCCCGACCGGCACGGTCGTGGCGCGACTGCAAGGCGTCGAGCAGATTCGCGAGTTCATCGCCAGCGCCGCGGTCACCGTGCTGCTCGACTGTCCGTTCCTCCTGATCTTCCTCGCCATCATGTTCTACTACAGCGTGCCGCTCACGCTGCTCAGCCTGCTGATTCTGGGCGTGATCATCGCGCTCAGTATCGCGGTCGCACCGATCTTGCGCGACCGGCTCAATCAGCAGTTCCTGCTAGGCGCGCGCAACCAGGCGTTTCTCACGGAATACATCTCCGGCATGGAGACGCTCAAGTCGTTGCAGATGGAGCCGCAGCTGAAACGCCGCTTCGGCGACATGCTCGCAACCTATATGAGCGCGGGGTTCAAGACGCGGCAGCTCGGCAACACGTATCACACGCTCGCGCAGCTGCTCGAACAGCTGATGACCTTGTCGATTCTGTGCTACGGCGCGTATCTGGTGATGAAGCAGCCGCAGTTCACGATCGGCATGCTCGTGGCTTTTCAGATGTTTGCTGGGCGGCTGTCGCAGCCGTTGCTCAGGTTGGTGGGCTTGTGGCAGCAGTTTCAACAGGCGGATATCTCCGTGCGCCGGCTCGGCGATTTGATGAATGCGCCCACCGAGCCGTACTCGGTCGTTCCGCAGCGTGATGTGAGCGGCGGCGCCGGGCGTTTGGAGATGCGGGCGATCGCGTTTCGCTATTCCGAACAACTGCCTTTCTTGTACGAGAAACTGAGCCTGACCGCTCAGCCCGGACAATGTATCGGCATCATGGGACCGAGCGGCAGCGGCAAGAGCACGCTCGCGAAACTGCTGCAGGGGTTCTATTGGCCGTCCGAAGGCCAGATTCTTCTGGACAATCGCGACACGCGCTATCTCTCCGCCAACGAGCTGCGTCAGCACCTCGGCGTCGTGCCGCAGGAAACCGTGCTGTTCTCGGGCACGGTCTACGAAAACCTGCAGCTCGCCAATCCGCACGCGACGTTCGAGCAGATCGTGCAGGCGTGTCGAATGGCCGAGATTCACGAGGTCATCGAGAAACTGCCGAAAGGTTATCAGACAGTCATCGGCGAGCGCGGCGTCGGGCTGTCGGGCGGGCAACGCCAGCGGATCGCGATCGCTCGCGCGCTGTTGAAACGTCCCAAAGTCCTGATCTTCGACGAGGCGATCAGCAGCCTGGATGCGCACACCGCGGAGCAGTTCGGCAAGACCATCAACTCGCTAAAGGGTCGGGTCACGATCGTGTTCATCACGCATCAGCTGCCGCGCTCGCTCAAGCTCGATGCGGTATATGAAATCGGCAAGCCCGGCGGCGAAGAGAAACGTTTCGAGATCATTCGCGGACGCGCCGCTGACGGTCCTGCGACAGAGGCTTGAGTATGAAATGGAGCTGGGAGCGCTTCAACCCACGGACGGCGGCGCTGGATTTCGCGCCCGAGATCATCGCCGTCCAGCAACGTCCGCCGGCGCCGCTGCCGCGCCTGGTGCTGCACGTTCTGATGATCCTGGTGGCGGTTCTGATCGTGTGGTCGTTCATCGGCAAGCTGGACATCGTCGCCACCGCGCAAGGCAAGCTGGTGCCGAGCACGTATCTGAAGATCGTGCAGCCGGCCGACTCGGGCGTCGTCAAGGAGATCCTGGTGCGCGAGGGCGATCATGTGCGCGCCGGGCAACTGCTCCTGCGGCTGGATACAACGATGTCCGCCGCCGACCGCACCATCGTGGCCAACGAAGTGCAGTTCCGCCGCTTGCAGCTGCGTCGTATCGAAGCCGAAATCAGCGGGCGCGAGATGTCGCTGCGTGCCGGGGAGGTCGCGAGCGGGCTGTATCGCGAGGTCGAGATGCAGGCCCGTGCACGCAGCCGAACGTATCAGAACGCATTGGAAGCGGAACGCTCGGCGCTCGCCCAGGCTGAAGAAGAGCTGCAAAGCTCCCGGGCGCAGGTCGTCAAGCTGGAGCAGGTATTGCCCATACTGAGCGGCGAAGCCGAGTCGCTCGCCGAGCTTGCCAGGAGCGGCCTCGTGCCGAAGTTTCAATCGGCGGAGAAACTGCGGGAGCGCATCGATGTCGAACAAAATCTCGCGTCCCAGCGTCGCACCGTAGCGAGTCTGGAGGCGCGAGTGGCCGCGTCGAAGGCTCGCATTGAAAGCGTGACTTCCCAGTATCGCGAACAGTTGTTGACCGAACGTGTGGAAGCCCAGGCCGCATTGGCCAGGGCAGAGCAGGAGCTTGCCAAACAAGACCATCGCAGCGAGCTGAGCGAGCTGCGCGCGCCGCAGGATGGCGTGATCAAGGACGTTGTGACGTACACGGTGGGCGCCGTCGTCAGTGCGGGCACCGTGCTCATGAGCCTGGTGCCGGTCGATGAAGAGTTGGTGGCCGAGGTCATGGTCGCCAACGAGGATGTCGGCTTCGTGCGCGAGGGCCAGACGGTGAAGGTGAAGCTGGCGGCGTTTCCGTTCCAGAAATACGGCATGGTGGATGGAACGGTCGTGCGTATCGCCGCCGATGCGGCGCCGACGCCGAATGAAGAAGATTCGCCCGATGAAGAGACCAGCGAGCGTTCTCGCATCTCTCCATACAAGGCCGTGATCAAGCTCGAAAGCCAGCAACTCGTCGCCGGCGATTCGCACTGGCCGCTGGTGCCCGGAATGCACGTCGCAGCGGAAATCAAACAGGGCACCCGCACCGTCATGGAATATCTGTTGTCTCCGGTGAGTAAGTCACTGCACGAGGCCGCGAGGGAGCGCTAGCCGATATGGCCAAGAGAATAGAAGATGTGGTCCCGCTCAGCCGCGGGGTCGAGTCGGCGCTGCGCGTGCTCGACTATTCCAAATCCAACAAGGATTGGTTCGATAGCCGCGAGCTCTATGCCGGTTATCACTCGGTATCGATCGAGGGTCAGCGTTTCAAGGGTCAGCGCGATCCGGAACAGCGGCTCGCGAAGATTGCCGGCTACGATTTTGCGGGCAAGCGGGTGCTGGATGTGGGCTGCTCGAACGGCGGTCTGTTGCACGCACTGGCGCCGAAGATCGAGCTTGGCGTCGGCGTCGACTTCAACATCAAGTGCATCAACGCTGCGAACACGCTGCGCGCGGTCAATCGCGCGCACAACTTGAGCTTCTACGCCTTCGATCTGGACAAGGAAGATCTGGGAATGCTGCGCGACTTCGTGCTCGGCGAGCCGGTCGACGTATGTTTCTTCCTGAATCTGTCGCTGTGGGTCAAGCGCTGGCAGGCGGCCTTCGAGACTTGCACCGAATTGACGAAGACCATGATCTTCGAGGCGCATGGCAGCGAGGAACAGCAGCAGGAGCAGCTCACATTCGTGCGCCGTCTGTACTCGAGCGTCGAGATTCTATCGCGGCAGTCCGATGATGATCCGACCTACGCCAAACGGACTATGTGTCTGTGCGAAGGTAAGCCGGGCAAGAAATCGTTCCGGGGATTGCCTGCGGTGCGAGATGGATACCTGAGCAACACCCACGAGACCTCCGTGCAGCGGGCCTATGAGAGTGTGTTTCCGAACGAGCCTGTGCGCTCCGTCCGCTTGTTCCGCGGCACGCAGGAGAGTGTGGTCGCAGAGATCAACGAAACCTACATCGTCAAATTGCCTCGGCCGGCGCGCGGTGTGACAGGCATCCAGCTGGAGCAAGCCGTAACGAACTTCGTGCGCGAGCGGCTCGAGGTCGCAGTGCCGGATCTCAGCATTCATACATCGCCGTTGCTCTTGGCCCGATCTGCGAAGTTGCCGGGCGGCGTGTTCGATAAGGCGCGCTACGAGAAACTCTCCGACGAACACAAGAATGCACTGGCTGCGCAGTTGGCGCAGGTCATGGTGACGTTGCACTCCATCGGCGCCGACGAAGCGGCACAGGCGGGCATTCACCCGGCGCCCTCTTGGCAACTGTCGACGGCGCTGATCAAGGAGCAACTGAGTACGGAGACCGATTCAGCCATCACAGCGCTGCTCCAGGTTGTCGTACGGAACCACGAGGCGCTGCAGGTGCCAGCGGGGAATGTGGTGTTCGGCCATTTCGACCTGCACGGCGGCAACATCCTGGTCGATGAGAATCATCAGCGCGTGACCGCGGTGCTGGACTTCGGCAACTGCAAGTTCGGCGATGTGCACCAGGACCTGTCGGCGGTGAACCTCAGTTCGCCAGATCTGACGGAACGCATTGCGCGGCGCTATGAAGTCCTGACGCAACGAAAGCTGAACAAGCTGCTGGTCGAGCACTACACGACGGTTTTCTATCTCAACCTGCTGGCCGGATTGAAACGCAATGGCAGCGACAAATACGCGTACTGGCTGAGTGAGCTCAATCGTTGGTACGACCACTTGCTAAAGGAGCGCGCGGTGCTGGCGCTGCGCAAGCGGGGCGGCACTTCCATGCTCAGCGCGAACTGGCGCAAGTGGCTGGCGTCGAGCCTGATGAAAGGCAGCGCTCCGCACGATCTGCAGCGAACGATGCGAGCGCAGGGTCTTTCTCACGTGGCCGTTGCGGCAGAGCTGCATCTCCTGCAGCAGCACCCCTATCTGCAAGCAGGCAAGGATATCTATCAGACGCTCGGCAAACGCAATTGGCTGCTGCGTACTTGCGACCGTCTGGCCGCGCTCGATCAGCGCTACAGCCGACAGGTCGAGGTGCGATCGGCGCCGAGCTTTGACGAGTTCGTGCGTGAGTACTACAGCAAACATCTGCCGGTGGTGCTGACCGGCGCGGTCGATCACTGGGCAGCCCTTCGCAAGTGGACGCCGCAGTATCTGCGCGACGCTTTCGGCGATCGTCAGATCGAAGTGCAGTTCGGCCGCGACGGCGATCCGCAATACGAGCGCAACTCCGGCCGGCACAAAAAGAAAATGCTGATGCGTGAGTTCGTCGCGATGGTCGTGGACGGCGGGCGCGCCAACGACTATTACATGACGGCCAACAATACTCGCAACAGCCTGGCCAGCCTCGAGGAGCTGTTTGCCGACGTCGGCGACTTTGCGGCCGGCTATCGCGAGGCGGCGACACTTCGCTCCGGCAATTTCTTCTGGTTCGGACCGCAGGGCACGTTCACGCCGCTCCATCACGATCTCACCAACAACATGCTGGTGCAGATCCTGGGCAGGAAGCGCGTGACGCTGATTCCAGCGATGCAAGTCCCACACGTTTACAACGACACCGGCGTGTTCAGCGCTGCGGACTATCCGAACTTCGATGAGAAACGTCACCCGATGATGAAGAACGTGCGCCCGATCGAGGTGCTGTTGCAGCCGGGCGAGTCGCTGTTCATTCCGGTCGGCTGGTGGCATTGCGTGGAGGCGCTGGATGTTTCCATCAGCGTCAGCTTCACCAATTTCAACGCGCCGAATCAGTTCTCGGCGGACTATCCCAGATAAGTGGTGCTCGCGAGCCGGGACCCTGCTCCCGCCTCAGGAGGTCGTAGCGTGAGATTCGTACGCCGATGGCTGGTGTGGCTGCTGTTCTCGCTCGCTGCTTGTGCTGGAGAGTCGCCAGCTCCGGCCGCGGCCGTTGCGGCGCACGCGGGTGCGTGCGAAGTATCGGACTTTGCCGGCTTCGGGGCTCGGTTCGAGAGTGATGCCGAGTTCCAGCAACGCAACACGAAATCGCCGCTGCAGAAGCTGATCGTCGACGCCATGGCAGACCCGGCGCCTGAACCTGTGGAATCGGTCGTGACGCTGTCGGTACGGGAGATAACTGCGAGACATCGGTTTCGCAGCGCTCGATGCTAGAAGTTTCAAGTCGAGGTATTCGTGTCGTGCGATACATCTTGCTCGCTGTCACCGGTTGCTTGCTGCTGAGCGGTTGCGGGTTGTCTCGTGACCCCGTGCCGCTGCGCCTCGAGCTGCCGTTGCGCGAGCTCGCCAATCGAACGGTGGAGACGCCGATCGAAATCGAATATCGCTGCGTGTACGAGCTGACTCTGCGTCTGCACCATCGAGAGGGGCGCATGCGCGAGTACGAGGCTCTGCTGGTGAACAAAGAATTGCCGGTCGAGATGCGCGTGGAGTTGCGCAATGAGGCAGCCCAGCCAGTGTTGCAAAAATCGGTTCGCGCCAAGCATTTCGGCGAGAGCCCGACGCTCTCCAGCTTTGCAATCGCCAGCACGATTCTGGAGCCGGGCAAATATCAGCTGACGATTGCGAGCGGGGATATTCCATCGCAGTTGCTATCGGCTCTTGCAGAGCTGGTCGTGCAACAGCCGCCCAAAACCCTGTGTCCGAAGTGAGAGATGAGCATGAGTAGCGAGAACAAACGCGCCGCATTGGCACAGAAAGTGATATCCGACGATCCCTCGGCGATTCGTGAGGAACATCGCGATAACGTGCTCAAAGGAGTTGTCGCAGTCGGCATGACGCCCTTCGAGGCGCGGCTCGCGGGCGGCGCTTTCACCTATCACGTCAAGGCCGATCCGGCCGTGTGGCCGCGCGGTGCCAACCCGATGCGAGTGCTGGAGGCGCAGACCCTGCAGCCCGACGCCAGCGTCATCGCCATGACGTTTCGTAACTCGACCCAGTTTGCGACGGCTGGCGCCGTCTCGTTCACTGTTGAATTTTCACAAGGCCGTGTCGCTCAGATCACAACAAAGGAAGTTGAATAATGCCGACGATTACAGTGTTCATTGTCGACCGGGGCACTCGCAGAACCGACGGCGAAACATCCCGGGGCGGTCACATGTGGATCGATACGCCCAACGGCAGTTATGGTTTCGGGCCGATCGAACCGGAGTTGTTCGGGCCGGGGCACGTGATCAACGACGACAATACGCGCTACGAGGAGATCTCCTATGAGCGCGACTTCCAGCTGACCGACGAGCAGTACCGCGAGATGCTGGACTTCCTGCAGGACCCGGCAGCGAGCGGGTTCGACATGGAGTACGACGTCGCTGACAACAGTTGCGTGGACTTCGTGTGGGAGGCGCTGGAGCAGGCGGGCTTCGATACCGACGGCTTCGAAGGCGATCTTTGGCCCGGCAATAATGCCAATGACGTGGAGTCTTTGCCGAGCGTCCCGCAGGACCTCGATGCCGATGGCATTCCCAATCACGAGGATCCCGATATCGATGACGATGGCACGCCGAACGAGTTCGATGCGACGCCAATAGGCTACGACGCCGATAACGATGGTGTGCCTGACGAAGTCGACCCCGATCAGGACAACGACGGTCTGCCGAACGAGCAGGATCCGGACGATTACGAGCAGGACATCGATCAGGACACCATTCCGGACTACGCCGATCCGGACATGGATAACGACGGCATACACAACGACGACGATTCGGACATCGATGGCGACGGCGTGCCGAACGAGGAAGATACGAACCCGAACGATCCGGATCCGCCAACCCCACCGACGCCGACACCACCGACGCCGACGCCGCCAACGCCAACGCCGCCGACGCCAACGCCGCCGACACCGACGCCGCCAACGCCGACGCCGCCAACACCGACGCCGCCAACACCGACGCCGCCAACACCGACGCCGCCAACGCCGACGCCGCCAACGCCGACGCCAACGCCGCCAACACCGACGCCGCCAACACCGACGCCGCCGACGCCGACGCCGCCAACACCAGTGCCGCCGCCGCCGCCGCCGCCGACGCCTCCGATTCCGCGTCGAGATCCATTGGCAATGGATCTGGATGGCGATGGTGCGATCCGGACACTGCCGCGCACGCATGGCGTTCATTTCGATCTGGACAACAGTGGCTTCGCCGAGTCGACCAGCTGGGTGCACGCGACCGACGGCCTGTTGGTGCTCGATCGCAATGACAACGGCTACATCGACGGCGGCGCCGAGTTGTTCGGCACCGAGACGCTGCTTGCAAATGGCCAGTACGCCGAGAACGGCTACGAAGCGCTCGCCGAGTTCGACACCGATGGCGACGGGACGATCAGCGCAAGCGATTCGATCTTTGCCGAGCTGCGCGTCTGGCAGGACGCGAACAGCAATGGCGTCGCTGAATCTGGAGAGCTGCTCGCTTTGTCAGACCTCGGGATCAGCTCGATCCAGGTGGGCTACACGAGCAATCGTTTCACCGATAGCAACAACGTCCAGCACCGTGAGCAGAGCTCGTTTACATACACGGATGGCCGGACTGCGCTGAGCAACACGTTGTGGTTCGATTCCGACCGGCGGCAGACCATTCCAGTCGATGTGCACAACGGGTCGGGTCCCGACGTGCCCGCCGACATCCTGGAATTGCCGAACGCAGTTGGCTTCGGCAACGCCTACTCGTTGCACGATGCAATGACTCGTGACACGACCGGCGAGCTGCAAGCTCTGGTCGAATCGTTCGTCACCGAGAGCGATCCGGCGGCGAGGCGTGCGCTCGTCAGCCAGATATTGATCGTGTGGGCCGGTGCGCAGAATGCGGCTCCGAACGGTCGCGGCAACGCCATCAACGGCCAGCATCTGGCCATTCTGGAGACGTTCTGGGGACAGGCAGCGTTGCAACAGCAGCCCAACGGGCAATACGCGCAGCAGCTGATAAATGTCTACGCGGGCCTGGAGAATTCGATTTACACGCAGCTCATGGTGGACAGTCACGCCGACGCGCTGTTCAACATGACTTCGTTCACTCAAGTCAATGGCAATTGGGTGGGCAACTTCACCGAAGTGAGCGAGCACTTCGCGCAGCGCTTCACCAATGGTGATGCCGCCGCGGCGGCGGAGCTTGCCGAGTTCATGTATGTCGTGCAGGGAATCAATCCCTACACCGATGCACTGTCACGACAGTTCGTCAACGCGCTGGAGGTCGAAGCGGCGCAGCTGCCAGGCGCCACGCGCGACGCGATGTTGAACGTAGTTCGCGGCGGTGACGACGTGCTCGTCGGTACTGGTGGCGCGGACATCCTTAGAGGCTACGCCGGCAACGATCGGATTGACGGACTCGGCGGCGACGATTACCTCGAGGGCAATGAAGGCAACGACCGTCTGTTCGGCGGCGACGGTGTGGACTACGTCATCGGCGGTACTGGCAACGACGAGCTCAGCGGCCAGAACGGCGATGATTTCCTCGACGGCGAGGCCGGCGACGATGACCTCTATGGCGGCGCCGGTTCCGACGTGCTGATGGGCGGCGAGGGCAACGATAGCTTGTACGGCGGCGGTCAATACGGCGGCTCCGGCGGCAACGATGTGCTGGACGGTGGTGCGGGCGATGACTACCTCATGGGGGGTTATGGCAGCGACACGTATCGGTTCGGCTTGGGCGGCGGTCAGGACACGATCAACAACGACTCCGACAGCTACAACGGCTCCGCCGATCCAACCGTCGGCAAGGTCGACGTACTGCAATTCAAGGAAGGGGTGCTTGCGAGCGATGTGACGATCACGCGCTCCGGGGACAACCTGATCTTGAAGATCGCTGGCACGACCGATCAGGTCACGATCCGGAACTACTTCGCCAATGACGGCGTCTCGGCCCGCGGCTACGCGGTCGAGCAGATCCGCTTTGCTGACGGGACGACGTGGGATGTGGCGACGATCAAGGAACGAGCGCTGGTCGCAACTTCGGGTGATGACAACCTCACGGGATATGCGACCGATGACACGATCACTGGCGGTGCGGGTAACGACAGGATCGACGCTCGTCAGGGCAATGACATCGTCGATGGCGGTGATGGCAACGACACCATCAACGCTCACGATGGCGATGACATCGTCGAAGGTGGCGCAGGTGCTGACAGCATCACTGGCGGCAACGGTATCGACCAACTCTCCGGCGGCGACGGCAACGACACGCTGTATGGCAACGCGGGCGATGACGTGCTCACCGGCGGCGCGGGTAACGACAACCTCTACGGCGGTGGTCAGTACGGCGGGCCGGGCGGCAACGACGTGATGGATGGCGGCGCGGGCAACGACCACCTCAGGGGTGGCTTCGGCAGCGACACGTATCTATTCGGCATCGGCGACGGTCAGGACACGATCAACAATGACTCGGACAGCTACAACGGCTCTGCCGATCCAACGGTGGGCAAGGTCGACGTGCTGCAGTTCAAGGAAGGGGTGCTCGCAAGCAACGTGACGATCACCCGTTCAGGCGACAACCTGATCTTGAAGATCGTCGGCACGACCGACCAGGTCACGATCCAGAACTACTTCAGCAATGACGGAGTCTCGGCGCGCGGCTACGCGATCGAGCAGATCCGCTTTGCTGACGGCACGATCTGGGATGTGGCGACGATCAAGGAGCGATCGCTGGTCGCAACCTCGGGTGATGACAACCTCATCGGCTATGCCACCAATGACACGATTACTGGCGGCGCCGGCAACGACACGATCGACGCTCGTCAGGGTAATGACATCGTCGACGGCGGCGACGGCAACGACACGATCGACGCTGACGATGGCGATGACATCGTCGAAGGCGGTGCAGGTACAGACAACATCACCGGCGGCAACGGTATCGATCAGCTGTCGGGTGGTGACGGCAACGACACGCTGTATGGCAACGCGGGCGACGACGTTCTCACCGGCGGTGCCGGCAATGACAACCTCTACGGCGGTG
>NZ_RYFW01000002.1:0-165000 GCF_004138335.1 Peristeroidobacter agariperforans
CTCTGGACGTACAACAATGAGCGTCCCAACATGGCGCTAGGTGGGTTCACGCCGATACAGAAGTTGGCGATGGCTGCTTAGTTCCTTTCCACTTCTGGCTGCAGCTATAAACGGGGGGATTACCGTCGGTCATGACAGCGTTCCATCTTGATCGTGGCGGAGCCATATGGGATTTGACGAGCTACGCTCGCCGAGGGCCGGGACAGCGGGACCCGTTGTCCGCCGCAGAGGTGGCGCTCATCGCCCGCACCGTGCGCCACACGCCCGAGGTGATGGTAAAGGTGACCGGCGGCGGTGGTGCCAACACCAGTCATGGCGTCAACGCTCATTTCAACTACATCGGCAGGCGGGGTGACTTTGAGATCGAGACAGACGACGGCGAGCGTTTGAGTGGCCGGGGCGTTGGGTGGCATCTGATCCAAGATTGGGACTTGGACCTGGACGAAGATCGAGAGCGGCCGGATCTGTTCGCTGCGAATCGGCGAGCCGCACCGAAGCTGGTCCACAAGCTGATCTTCTCCATGCCGGCCGGCACGCCGCCCAAGAAGGTGCTCGCGGCCGTCCGCGACTTCGCCCGAGAGGAGTTCGGGCTTCAGCATCGATACGCGATGGTGCTGCATACGGACGAGCCCCACCCGCATGTGCATGTGGTCGTGAAGGCCGTCAGTGAAGCCGGCGTGCGACTCAATATTGACAAGGCCACGCTGCGGCACTGGCGCCAGGAGTTTGCGCACCACCTGCGGGCGCATGGGGTGGAGGCGAATGCGACCGAGCGAAGCGTTCGCGGGCAGAGCCGGGCGTCGAAGCTGGATTCGATTTTCAGAGCGACTCAGCGAGGCGAGTCGTCACACATGTCGGCGCGAGTGCGCGGGGTCGCCCGTGAGCTGAAAACTGGCTCGTTCGATGGATCTGGCGCTGCACGGCTGCAGCAGACAAGAAGGGAGGTAGTGACCGGGTGGAATGCCATTCGGGAGCGTCTGCTCGTTGAGGGCCAGCATCAACTCGCGGATCTTGTGGGGAGATTCGTCAACCAAATGCCGCCGCCGCGCACAGAGAACGCGTGGTTGGCGCAAGAGCTGATCGAGCATTCACGCCAGGTTCGGTCGAAAGACAAGCCGCTTGTTCGTTAGTATTGACGACCCGTGGGCCTGCGCTCCGGTCTGCCTGGATGTCTTGTATCGACCCGATGCGGAAGCGTCTCAAGGCGTAAACCCTGGCCCCTCATGCTGGCCGGCAGTATTGCGCACTCTTGTGCAGTCGGCATGTGGCATGTGGCATGCGATAATCCTGTCAGGCAGCGGAGCTACTGGTGCAGGCACGTCGGCTAGGGCGCGTTAGAGCAGCGACGGTGCTAGCTGGCATGGCGCTTGCGCCTTAGCGAGCACAACTGAGCGGAACGGCGCAGTGAATCGCGTTTGATTTGTGCGCAGCCCTGGGGCGTTCGCGGTCAGCCCGTTGATTGTTACCAAAAACGACGAAGACACTGCTGTACGCACTTCTCGTAGGAAATAAGAATGCCGTGCAAATTCAGGATAGGTGATGATCGCTGCAATCTTGGCTTCTCGGATGCCGAACTGGAAGCGGGCGCACGCTGCGTGCTTCACTCTAGTCCGGATGACGAAGCGAGCTGGAGCGATTTGCGCACGCCGGTCGTCCAACGAGCCTTGAACTCGGTCATTGCCCGTTGTGTGGAATCAAACACGCCAGTCGATCTCGCCGGTGTCGTGATTCCTCGCGACGTATCATTCGGCAATGCTGTGTTAGCGCAGCTCATCGTTCGCGCCTCGCATTTTGGCGGCGGTAGGCATTTCAGCGGGACGGTTTTCTCAGCGCCCGTACAAATTGATCAATGTACATTTCGATCTGACGCGAGCTTCTCGGAAGCTCATTTCAAGGACAAGTTCGAGTTTCGGGCAAGCGCCAAGGCAGCACTGGATTTCTCAAAGGCACGTTTCGACGGGAGCGCCAATATCAACATCGCTACTCAGGGCGGGAAGCATGTGGTCCGCTTCAACGGAATTCGCTGTAAAGATAGCTTCACGCTCAAGCCATCGGGGAATTTCGCTGCGGATCTCGAACTCAAGGAGGCTACGTTTGAAGGGCGGTTTCATGCCGAGGGTGAATACAGCGCGGAGATTGATTGCTCAGGATCTTGCTTCTCGGGCGCGATGTCCTTCTCGGGCGAGGCGAATAGAAAGTTCACTTCAAAGGGCTGTCATTTCCGGTCAGGAGTTGATTTGCGCCGCGCCGTCCTTTGCGCTGCGGCGGATTTCAGCGGAAGTCGTTTTGAGGAGCGCGCGCGATTCACGTGCCGGTTTGTCGGTCCGGCAATGTTCGAGGATTGCGCGTTCGAAAAGCAGGCGGACTTTTCAGCACCTGAGAGTACGGAAGATAAGAGCGCCGCACTGAACGCTATCGGTTTTCAAGGCACGAGCTTTCGAGGGGCAGTGTTGTTCACCAATCGCACCTTCGGGTCCACCACAAATTTTTCGACCTGTGAATTCTTTCAGGCGCCGGAGTTTCATGGGGCGACGCTTCATCAGGATACCCGGCTTCCGCTAATCCACGCATTCAAAGACAGAGAAAGTGAGGATGCGGCCGCCGCTTACCGAACGCTTCGCCAGGCAATGGAGTCGAACAACGCGCGGAGCGAGGAGGCGATGTTTTACGCGCTCGAGCAGAAGACCCTACGCCGCATTCTTGGACGGCAAACCCGCTGGGAAAACATGGCTTCCGCGCTCTACGATGGCTTAAGTGCCTACGGAGTCAACTTCTGGCGGCCGATCGCTTGGTTGCTCGCGACGATGCTGGTGTTCGGCACGATGTATGCGGCATGGATCAGCTGGCCGATCGCTCTTTCAGCACCGTTTGATGGCGAGCGGCTTGTATGCGGTCTCACCTTTAGTCTGCAGCAAGTGGTCAATCCCTTTTGGGTCTGGCGAACGACAGAACTGCCCTGGTCGACCAATTGGCCAAACGCGTTGAAGGTAGCTGCGACGATTGAGTCATTGTTGACGACGGCGCTATTCGCGCTGTCATTGCTGGCCCTGCGCTGGCGATTCAAGCGTGAGTAGTCGGCAGGCGCCGAGCAGGATAGAAGCATCGAGTTTCGTGAACTAGGTCCAGCGTCCGCTGTTGGGTCGCACGCGAACGTAGGTCAGATTATCGATTCTCAATTCGGCCAGTTGGGTTCGCCTACAGTTCCGAATCGCGGCGCAGTCGGTGTGCGGTTCGCTGCGCTTAGGTCTGGGCTCGCGACGCAGTTCACGAAAGTTTGTTGCCACGACATCGTGGGCTTTGGCTAGAATGCGCTCGGGCCGATAGCCTAATATGGAAAGGCGCTTGCCGCTGGCGGCAGGAGATCCTGGTTCGATTCCAGGTCGGCAAAGCGCATTGTTATCGAGCAGTGCTCTTTGCCGACATTGACTCATGAACCGCGAACATCAACTAAGAATTTTCCAAGCGCAAGTTCTAAACGTCAAAGAGCTTGATACTGCCTGGCGGCACCTCAAGAGAAGCATCCATGCCGATCTTGTGAGCGATCAGCAATCCTCAGCACGAATTCATACGAAGACACTAGCTCTTGTTTACTGCGCTTGGTCGGAGGCAGTCTTATCAAAGCTTGTCCATACGCCACACGGATTTGATCTCTCAGAAATCGAGCAGATAAAAAGTGCTCAGCATTCCAGCATTGTCAACGCGTGGAAGAAGTGCATTGAGTTGGCAGCTGCGAAGGTCGGTAAGCAGACTGGGAGTTATGTGCCTAATATCCGCAAGCGACTCGAAAAACTCGTTAGGACTTACATCGAAGACCCGAGTCTGGTGCGAAATAAGGTCGCTCATGGGCAGTGGAGAGTCGCCCTCAACAGGGAAAATACTGAAATAAACGCGACCATCTCCCAGCAAATCGAAGCTCTCAATGTCGTGCAGCTAGACATTTGGCGAGAAGCGTTCCTTGGTTTGTCTGAGATCGTAGAAGCCATGATTGAGTCGCCGGATCGAACGTTCCATCGGGACTATCCTAAGATTCTCGCTAGAATCGAGGAGCACTTGGAGAAGACCTCGGGTTACTCGCTCGACGACAAGGTCGCGCAATTAAAACTGAAAGCTTCTCGTCAGGAGTTCCAGAGAAAGCACGCCTAAGCATTCGTCCGTTGGTGTTGGGAAACTTCCGGGTTCGAAACGCAAGCATTCCCCAGGGCAAACGAATGCTGGTATCGGTGTCGAGAGCCTCGGAATTTGCGTCCGACGGAGCATCCGAGCGGACGAGTTGCTAGCATCCAGGCGGGCCAAAGCACTGGACTTGTGATCCTCTATAGGAATAGTGTGTCCGCGCGGATCGCATCCGCGTAAGGCGGCCCCCGCCGATGCTGGAAACATCGACGAGGGCCTAACCACAACGCCTGCTTCGAGGCAGTTATGGCTACCTTCATTATGGCGCACCCGACGCTAGCGCGGGTAGGTGCGTGTGTATCTCACAGAACAAGCGGCTTTGCCGTGCTCCGCCGAAGTTCATCGGGCAGGGCGCGGCCATGAACCGGCGGCGAGAATGCGTTCGCAACTACTCGCCAGTATCTTTTAACAACCGTTTAGGCCAGCTCAGGTCACAGACCGGCAAACCTTGCGCGAGGTTCGAGTCATGACCCGCGCCACCCGCGAAGACATGGTCGTCCTCAGCATGGGGCTCAATGCGCTGCTCGCCAGCGTGCGGCAGACCGAGTCATGGTGCCGATCCCAGGGTGATGTGGCATCGCTCCGGCGCACCCGCCTCCTAATACACGCGATCCTCATGACCCGAAGCAAGTTCTTCGCAAGCTCAAGCACTGGCGAAGCAGCGAACGATGACGTCACCGAAGCGCTCTTCGTCGCCGACGGTCTTCGCGACGCGGCTCAGCAATGCCACGAGGGGCAGGCGGCCCTCCACGAACGACTAATCGGTGGCGCAGAAGCCATCGAGCGGTTGTGTAGCACACCGCTCCGCAAGAGGTAACAACTCATGGCGGAGAAGGAAACCTACGAAGCACTTCCCGCCGGCCGCACTCTCGAAGAACTCATCGAAGCGGAGCGCACCAATCTCATGCAGGTTCAGGGGATGGCCCGGTGTCTGTACGACGTGTTGCTGTACTCCGATGACGATGACGGAACGATGCACGCTGACGTGGCTCATGTCATCGCGAGGTTGATTGCAGAGTCGGTCGATGCGCTGGAGAAGATCGTCAGGCGCTTCAGAGCCGGCGAGTTCGGCCCACCGCCCAGCAAGGCAGCCTCGGGTGATGCCGGCCCCGGTGGTGCGGCGTAGAGGGCGTGGAGCGCACAAATGAGCGACACGCAATCCGCAGCACCGAAGTCGCCCCAGATCAAAAAGGAAAGTCGCGCTTACTTCGCTGCGCTCGGCAAACGAGTCACGCAGCTACGAAAGTCACGAGGCATGACGCAAGCGGAGTTGGCTCGCGCGATCGGTGTCTCCCAGCAGGCGGTGTTCGCTTACGAAATCGGCGACAGGCGGATCTCCGTCCTCGTTCTCGAACGGCTCGCAAAGCTGTTCCGCCTCAACATCGACCAGTTCCTCGGCTTCGCTGCAGAGCCGCCGGCCAGGAAGCGGCGTCTTTCGCCGAGAGCGATGCGCCACGCTGAGCGTCTCCAGGCGCTATCCAAAACACAGCAGCGCTTTGTCGTTCGGATCCTCGACGTGCTGGAGGAGCACAACAAATCGACTGCCGCCCGGCGGCGAGTTGGCGCGTGACGTTCGCGGAGGCACAGCGGAGCATGCGAAAGGCAAACCTGAACGATGGCGAGTTTCGCCGATATATCGGCGAAACAGCGACTCCGTTTTACCGCCTATATCGGCCGAATTTTCCGCGAAACTCGATAGTGACTTCGGTGCGCGGATGAACAAGGCTGTACTCGTGAAAACGCGGCTCCAGGCGCTCGGAACAATGGTGAGGTCATCATGGATAGAGCAATCGACAGAATCTTTCTTGGAATGTTTTGCCGCATCAGGCGCGCCATCAGTGATTCAGCCGCCAACACATCGTGGAGGTAACTCGCCATGTCTGCTGTGCCCAATGAGATTGCTATCGCCACAACAGAGAGGATGGTCCTCGCGCCAGCCCGCTACGTCTTGCTTCCCGTCGCCCATCTGCTCACCGGCTACACCGTCAAGGCGATGGAACGGAAGATTGAGCGCGGTGACTGGCAGGAGGGCAAAGTCTGGCGGCATGCGCCGGATGGCCACATCATGATCGACATGCAGGGATATCATCGGTGGGTAGAAAGTCGCTAACGGTTGGTGTGCGCGCCAAAGGACCGGATCGCATCCAGTTCGACTTCGAGTATCAGGGCCGGCGCTACCGGCCCACGCTCAAGCGCATTCCATCCGAGGCCAACCTGCGGCGCGCGCACGTCCAACTTAAAGAGATCAAGCGCCGAATCGCGCTCGGAACGTTCGTGTTCGCTGAGGAGTTTCCGGAGTTCCGCGATCTCCATACATTCGCTCCCGTCGAAGCGCCGCGAACTTGCAACCAAGTCTTCGATGAGTTCATGGTGCACAACGAAGCGCGCATGGCGAAGACGGATCTCGCATTCGCGACGGTGGAGAGCTATCGAAAGATCCTGGAGTCGACCTGGCGGCCCGCCATCGGCGAGCTGATCTTCGAAGAGGTGAAGTATTCGACGTTGGCGAAGATCATTGATGCGAAATTGGAGATCTCGAAGAAGACCCACAACAACATCGTCAGCGTCATCCGCTGCGCGTTCGAGTACGGCTATCGCGATCATCCCGGGAAGAGCAACCCGGCGTCTGTGCTCAAGTGCTTTCGCCTGACGAAGAAAGATCGCCCGGCCCCGGATCCATTCTCGATTCAAGAGGCCGAAGCGCTGATCGCTGCGATCCACCGTGATTGGGGCGAGGCGCAGGGCAACTATGATGAGTTTCGTTTCTTCACGGGCCTGCGTCCCTCGGAGCAATTCGCACTGCTCGTCGAGGATTGCGATCTCGAGCAGGGCAAGCTCAAGGTCACCAAGGCTCGCGTGATGAACCGCGACAAGGATCGCACCAAGACCGGCGTCGATCGAATCGTCGAGCTATGCCCGCGAGCGCTCGAAGTCCTCAAGCGCCAACTCGCGTTGAGGGAGCGAATGAAGCAGGCCGGACGAATCAAACACGACCATCTGTTCTTCCGCGCGAATGGCAAACCCTTCGGGCTTATCAGACATCCCTACGACCGGTGGCGCTGGTCGCTGAGCATGACGGTCAAGGGTCGATACCGCGAACCGTACAACGCCCGCCACTCGTTCGTGAGCTGGAACCTGATGCTGGGCAAGAATCTGCTGTGGGTCGCCAAGCAGCACGGGCACAGCGTGCAGACGATGCTCGACACGTATGCCACCTGGATCGATGGCTCCCAGCAGGAGGACATCGAGGCGATCCGGCAGGCCATGGAGAGGAGGCCAGCAACATTGCTCACGGGCCCGGCCGAGCCGACACTAGAGGTCGATCCCCAAGCGTCTCTTCCGCCCACCCAGCGTTTTGGCACTGGATTGGCACTGGAACCACGCTACGAATGCGTAACTCGCGGAATGTTAAGGGAAATGTATGGTGGAAAGGGAGGGACTCGAACCCTCGACCCCGGCATTATGAGTGCCGTGCTCTAACCGGCTGAGCTACCTTTCCAAGCCGTTTTCCGCCAGTGGGGCCGCGCGAATGGCGGTTCCCGGGAAGCGGGGGCGGCGATTCTCCAGGGGGGCGTCCGGGGTGTCAAGACGAGCGGCCGGGGAATGCGCCTTCTGGGGCGAAAATGCCGGCTTTGCCTCATAACCGCAGCGAACGCTGCGCCGGGGAGCGCCTGTCCAGGTCGCTTCCCATCGCTTTTCCGCAAGGTTGGTTTGCTACAGTCCCCGCGTTCAAGGGGGGTAGGTCCATGAGTAACAGCCAGCGATTTTCAGTGCGGGGCAAAGTTGTGTTGATCACCGGCGCGTCGAGCGGCTTCGGCGCTCATTTCGCGCGCGTGCTGGCGAGTGAAGGGGCGAAGGTGGGATTGGCTGCCCGCCGGGTGGACGCACTGGAGTCGATCGCGGCGCAGATTCGCGAAGCGGGCGGGGTGGCTGCGACGACGAAGCTCGATGTGGCTGACAGCGCATCGGTGCGGCAGGCGGTGCAAGCGATCGAGCAAGCATTGGGGCGCATCGATGTGCTCGTCAATAACTCGGGTGTGTCGATTGGCAAGCCGTTGCTGGAGCAGACCGAGGAAGATTTCGATGCCGTGTTGAATGTGAATCTGCGCGGCGCGTTTCTGGTTGCTACCGAGGTGGCGCGGCGGATGAAAGCTGGCGGCAAGGGCGGCAGCATCATCAATATCGAATCTATTTTGAGCTTCAGGCAGGCCGGGCAGATCGCGCCGTACGCCGCATCGAAAGCGGGGCTCACTCAGCTCACGAGATCGATGGCGTTGGAGCTCGCGCGTTACAAGATTCGCGTGAATGGCATCGCGCCGGGATATTTCGCGACCGACATCAACAAAGAATTTTTCGATACCGATGGGGGCCTGGCGATGATCAAGCGCATGCCGTCGCGACGGCTCGGCGAGCTCGAAGAGCTGGAGGGGCCGCTGCTGCTGCTGGCCTCGGATGCGTCGAGTTATATGAGTGGCGCCACTGTCGTGGTCGACGGCGGCCATCTCAGCAGCAATCTCTAAAGATCGTTCCTCGCTCGAGAGAGCGGGCCGTCCCTGCCTTGTGAGTTCGGCAGCGTCGATCAGTAACGCTGGAGTTGTTCTGGATGTCCGTAAAGGCGGTCTCGTTGAAGTTGACCTCGCCGATCGTCTCAGCGGAGGCGCTCATACTCATCCGCTGCGGCGTTGCTCGTGTCCTGCTTTGCGGCGGATAACGAGCCGACGTACAGGCGCGTCAAGCGCGGCCCATCGAGAGCGGCGTCCGCGGCCACAATTCGCCACATTCCTTCGCTGCCTCGCCATAGCGCACCACGGATTGCGTCCGCATCCGGGCCTTGAATAGCACTCACGGGCAAACGTCACCCGCCTCCCACGAGGGGAGCAACGACGGGGGTTCGATGAGGAGCGCGACTATGTTCAAGAAAGTGTTGGTTACTGCGGTGGCCCTGGCGATGAGTGCGGGTGCGGCTCACGCGGGTGAAAAGAACAAGTTCACGAAGGAAGAAGGCGTCGGCATGTTCAGCGGCGCGGCGGCGGGCGCCATCGTCGGTGGCCCGATCGGTGCGGCGGTGGGCTTCATGTTCGGCGGCATTCTCGGCGACAGCGTCGGCACGGCGAATCGTGCGCAGTTGCACGCCAAGCAGGTGGAAGAGCAGTCGCAGAAGCTCGAGCAGGAGTTGATCGACACGCGCATCGCGCTGGCCAAGGCCAGCGAGCGTACCGGTGGCGATGAAATGCTCGACGCGCTGGCGCAGCGGCTGCACGCCGATGTGTTGTTCCGTACGAACGACGCGAGTATGGATGCCGATGTGGTGAGCAAGCTGGAGGACCTCGGCAAGCTGCTCGCGCTGCACGGTGAGTTGGAAGTGCAGCTGCACGGTTTCGCCGATCCGCGCGGCAAGTCCGAGAAGAATCTCGAGCTGTCGCTGGAGCGTGCGAATGCAGTGCGGGAGGCTTTGATTCGTGGCGGTGCTGCGCCGGAGCAGATTCAGTTGTCTGCTCATGGCTCGGATCTGACTACGGCGCCGCAAGGAGATCTCGAGGCGTATGCGTGGGAGCGTCGGGTGAGTCTATCCATCCGCCCCACAGCCACCTCTGCGGTGGCTCGTAACGAGTGATGCTCGTGTATACGGCCGGTGGCCCAGGCCACCGGCCGCTTTCTTCACGACATTTGCAGTAGCCATGACCTCTGTCACCTTCTACAGTCCGGGTTCCTGAAATGTGTTTAGCGAGCATCGTAATGTCCGAAATCGCCAGTTCGTTGATCGTGGACTTCGGTGCGACCGCTCCCGAGACCACGCACTCCAAGCCGCCCGCCGATCGTTTGATCGCCGGCCATCCCGAACAGGTCGCGCGCAACTACTTCAGCGACAGCACCGGCCGCTTTTTCGCAGGTGTCTGGGAGAGCACGCCAGGGAAGTGGCGGGTTCGTTATTCTGAAAACGAGTTCTGCTATATCACCCGCGGCCGCGTGCGCATCGAGCACGAATCGGGCCGCGGCTGGACGTTCTCCGCCGGGGCCTCGTTCGTCATTCCTGCTGGGTTCGCCGGGGTATGGGAGGTGCTCGAGCCTACCGCCAAGCTGTATGTGATTTACGAGCCGGCTTAGTGCAGGGCATCCGAGCGCTGCTCCAATCTGGGGCGGTCTGCCCCATCTGCGGGCACTAGCAGCGATTCTCGACTCCGAGTCTTCGGTATACAGGCCCGCGCCAATGCTGGGCTGTGAGGTGAGGGCGGCCACTCTGGGCGCCCTGGCATGCTTGCTGCATTATGACTTCGTGGACGCGCTTGTGGCTTTTCTGCCGCAGCTTGGCGGGAATCTGGCCGACTAAAGTAAACTCTAACCACATGCCGGGCTCGGCATGTTTCTTTCTCACCACAAAGGGGAGACCCATGCGAAATTTCAGGATTCTGGCGGCACTCGGGTTGCTCGGGGCGGCGACGGTGGCCAACGCCGGTGTGTCATCGACCTGGACATTGACCAACGACTACGACTTCCGCGGCAACTCTCAGTCGGCCAAGGATCCTGCAGTCCAAGGCAGCGTCGACTATGCCGCGGATAGCGGCTGGTACCTCGGCGCCTGGGGCAGCAACGTGGATTTCGGCGCAGCCGATGTCGACCTCGAAGTCGACCTGTACACCGGCTTTGCCGGCGAAAGCGAAGGCGGTCTCGGCTACGACGTGGGCGTCGTGTACTACGCCTATCCTGACGAAAGCGACTTCAATTATTTCGAAGCCTACGGCAGCGTCAGCAAGGACTGGTTCAAGGGCAAGCTGTGGTTCTCGAACGATTTCGGCGGCGACAGCACGCCGGGCGATACCGAGGGCTTCTACCTGGAAGCCAACGGCACGTTCCCGCTGCCGCAGAATTTCTCGGTCCTGGCGCACGTCGGTTACAGCTGGGGCGACTACTGGGACGCCATTGGCGACGAGACGATCGACTACTCGCTCGGCGTTGGCTACACGATCAACCAGTTCAACCTGGCATTGAAATACGTCGACACCGATACCGATGCGGTCGTCCGCGACGACGTGTTCAACAACGAAGGCCGCGTGATCTTCACGATCGCCACCACCTTCCCGTGGAGCGCTGACTGATCGACAGCCCCTCGCTGAGGTTGGTTTGAAACAAGAGCCCCGCATGCAAGTGCGGGGCTTTTCTTTATGCGCTCGCCGAGCGGTTCGGCGCTGTGGGCAATTGTTTGATGACGGCGGCAACCGCGTTGGGCTTGGAGAGCAGCACCAGCTCTTGCGCGCGCTGCGCGGCGTTGGCCATAGCCGTGAACACCTGGTCCATCGCGACCGGTCGCGACAGCAGATAGCCTTGCAGCGAGAGATTCTTACAGCCGAGGAAGCGCTCGAACTGCTCGGCCCGTTCCAAGCCTTCGGCGGTCACTTGCAGGCCCAGGCCGTTGCACATATCGATCATGGCGCGAACGATGGAACGCGACCGCGCGTTCGTATCGATGCTTTCGATGAGGCTGCGATCGAGTTTGACCCGCGTCAGCGGCAAGCGCTCCAGTGAAGACAGTGATGAATAGCCTGTGCCGAAATCATCGAGCGCAATCGCAATGCCTAGCGCACGCAAGCGATGCAGCTGCTCGATCGTAGATCGTCCCGTTTGCAGCACCGACTCGGTCAGCTCGATCTCGATACAACGGGACGGCACATCGAATTCGGCGAGCAGTTCGCGCACGCGATCGACGAATCGATAATCCAGCAGCTGTCGCGGCGAGACGTTGATCGCCACACGCGCCTGCGGCCACGGACCGCGATGCCACTCGGCCGCCGCACGAATCGCGGTACGTAACACCCAATCGCTGATCTCGATGATGAGCCCGGATTCTTCGGCGACGTTCAGGAACTCGCCGGGCGGGATATAGCGGCCATCGGGCGTGCGCCAGCGGATCAGCGCTTCGACCAGCTGCGTCTGCAGATCTTCGATGCCCACTTCGGGCTGGAAGAACAGTTCGAACTCGTCGCGCTCGATCGCGCGGCGCAGGTCCTGCTCGACGCGGAATTTGTTGGAGGCCCGAGCCAGCAGCTCTGGTGTGAACATGCTCGCGCGGCCGCGACCCAAAGCCTTCGTGTGGAATAGCGCGGTGTCCGCTGCGATCAGCAACGCTTCGGCGTCCTGCTCATGATCGGGATAAATGCTGGCGCCGACGCTCACGCCGATGATCAACTCCCGGCCGTCCACATCGATCGGCGTCTGGAACTCTCGAATGATTTGCTCGCTCGCGGCGCGGATCTGCTCGAGATCGCGCGCGTCTTCGCAGATGACAGTGAACTCATCGCCGCCCAGGCGAGCTGCGAATCCCAGCGGCTGAGCGGCGGTCTGCAATCGTTGCGCGATCCCGCGCAGGACGCGGTCGCCGAACGAGTGGCCGATGCTGTCGTTGATGTTCTTGAAATTGTCCACGTCGAGGAACAACACGCCGACGCGGCGGTTCGTCTGCGAGGCGCGCTTCAGGCTCGCATTCAGCAGTTTGAACAGTTGCCGTCGGTTGGGCAGGCCGGTCAGCGGATCGACTTCCGCCAGTTCCTGGAGTTGGCGCGTGCGCTCGGCGACTTTCTCTTCGAGCTGATGGTGCGCGTCGAGTGCGGCGACCTGAGCCTGGCTCAAGCGCTCGGCCATGTTGTTGAAGGCAACAGCGAGCGAGTCGAGCTCCTTGATACCGCCGCGCACGACACGAGCGTCGGGTTCGCCGGCCGCGATTTTTTCCGAGGCGGCGATCAAGCGCCGCACCGGAAGCACGACGCTGCGTACGGTAGCGATCGAGATCCACAAGAGCAGCACGAGAACGGCGATGCTGATCCATGCGACGACGGCGCGGCTTGACTCCTCGGCCTCCGAGAGCATTGTCGGAGTCATAGTGGACACAGCGCCGGTGCTCACTGGCTGTGCCGGCGCAGTTGCCTCAACAGGTGCTGTCTGTCGTACCGCATCCTCAGTGAGAGGCGCGGCCGCTGCATCGACAGTCGCCGTGCGTGACGGTTGCGCTTTGGGCTGGACAGCTGGCTCCTTCGGCATCCGCGCCAGCAGTTTGTTTCGTTGAGCGACGAAACTGTTGGCGGTGGTCGTCAAATCCTGATGTGTCTTCACCAGCGCCACGCGCAGCGTAGTCAGCCTGACGAAGTCCCTCTCCATCTCCGCAAACCACTCATCGCTCTCGGCACGCCGCAGACTCTTGGCATTGTCTTGTAATGACTGCGCGAAAGCAGTTTCTGCTTTGCCGATGCGATCGTAGACCTCCGGCGCCGAGCTGAAAGAGCGCACGGCGGCGGCAAAGCTGTCGCGCAGCCCGCTCAAGCTGGTGTTGAGTTGTACGAGCGATTGCCGGGCGACCACGCGTCCGAAAATCTTGAACGCACCGTCGAGCGACGCATTCACGCGCCCGTTCATCTGCTCCAGCGTTTCCGAATATTCGCGCAGCAGCTGGCGACGATCCTGCGCCAGCTGGATCCAACGCTCAGCGTTGCGCTTGTGCTGTTGGATCGTGGTCGGAACGGATTTGTAAGAGCGATTGCCTAGTGCTTGCGCGCGCTCCATGAACTGCGCGGTCACGCGGTCCACTTCTTTGCCGAACTGGCGATAGCGGGCTTGAGCTTCGACCGAGCTGGACTGCACCGCCGAGTAGACCGACTCGTCGAAACGTTCGATGCTGCGGATCAGCTCATCGCCCGACAGCGTTTCGACGGGCGCGGGAGTCTCGATAACAGGTGCAGCGGCCGCGACCACCTCAGTGACAGGCTTGGGCGGCGCCGGAGTCGCGACAACGATCGGGGGAGCGACGATCGCAGCGCTGCGCTCGGCGATGAAGTTTGCGGCGGCGGCGAGCACCGCGACGCTGGCGAACGCGACCATCAATCGCGTCGAAATACTCCATGACGAGAACAGGCCGGCGACGGCGAGTCTCGTACGCACAGCGGCGAGCCACTGGCGCAATTCACGGATCGATCGAAAATAACCCACGTTGATCTGGACGCCGAGAGCAGCTCTACCTTGGCAGTACCGTAGTCTGCGAAGCACAGCTGCGACTATCCATGAGCGGATGCTCAATTTGAGCGATGCATCTCATCCTTGAGAAGTCGTTGCATCCGAGGGTTGCGCTCGCCCGAAGCGAGCGCGTAGGCCAGGGCCTACGCGATGGTCTTCAGCACTGCTCCGATTCGCGTGATGAGCTCGTCGATCTGGGCTGTTGAGATGATCAACGGCGGCGAGAGTGCGATGGTGTCGCCGGTGGTGCGGATCAGGATGCCTTTCTCGAAGCACTTCACCAGCGCTTCGTAGCCGCGCGCGCCGATTGCACTAGGGCGAGATTGCAGCTCGATGCCGGCAACCAGGCCGAGGTTACGAATGTCGATGACGTTCGGCGATGAGCGCAGCGAGTGAACCGCATCTTCCCACGCTTTTGCCAGTTCGGCGCCGCGCGTCAGCAAGCCTTCGCGTTCGTAGATTTCCTGAGTCGCGAGACCGGCGGCACAGGCGGCCGGATGCGCCGAGTAGGTGTAGCCGTGGAAGAGCTCGATGCCGTCCGGGCCTTTCATGAACGCGTCGTAGATCTGTTTGCGCACGAACACCGCGCCCATCGGAATCGCGCCGTTGGTTAGCCCCTTCGCGGTCGTGATGATGTCGGGCATCACGTCGAAATACTGTGCGCCGAACGCAGTGCCCAGGCGGCCGAAGCCGGTGATGACTTCATCGAAGATCAGCAGGATGCCGTGCTTGTCGCAGATGGCCCGCAGTTTTTGCAGATAGCCCTTCGGC
The DNA here is from genome assembly GCF_004138335.1 of Peristeroidobacter agariperforans. Taxonomy (GTDB): domain Bacteria; phylum Pseudomonadota; class Gammaproteobacteria; order Steroidobacterales; family Steroidobacteraceae; genus Steroidobacter; species Steroidobacter agariperforans. The sequence continues at coordinate 14,941 of NZ_RYFW01000002.1, forward strand.
GGAAGAATGACACCCGCCGAGCCCGCCATCGGTTCGACGATCACGGCAGCGATGGTCGACGCATCGTGTAGCGCCACCAAGCGCTCCAAGTCATCCGCGAGATGGACGCCCCATTCGGGCAAGCCGCGAGTGAATGCGTTGTGCTCGATATCGAGCGTGTGCCGCAGATGGTCCACGCCCGGCAGCATCGCGCCGAAGTACTTGCGATTGTTCGACAGGCCGCCAACCGAGATGCCGCCGAAGCCGACGCCGTGATAGCCCTTCTCGCGACCGATCAGTCGCTGCCGTGAGGCGTCGCCTTTGACGCGGTGATACGCGATCGCAATTTTCAGCGCGGTGTCCACCGATTCCGAGCCCGAGTTGGTGAAGAACACATGATTCAGATCGCCCGGCGTGAGCTTGATGAGACGGTTCGCCAGCTCGAAGCCGGCCGGATGGCCCATCTGAAAAGTCGGTGCGTAATCCAAGGTCGCCATCTGCTCGGCGACGGCGGCGGTGATCTCTTTGCGGCCATGGCCGGCATTTACGCACCAGAGGCCGGCGCAGCCGTCGAGCACCTTGCGGCCATCGGGCGTCCAGTAGTGCATGCCTTCGGCTCGGGCCAGCAGGCGGGGTTGATCTTTGAATTGCCGATTCGCGGTGAACGGCATCCAGAAGGCTTCGAGGGCGTCGCGCGTGAGGGCCGAAGACATGGGAACCGCCTGTTTCGCTGGAGGACGGGGAGCGTGCCGATGATAAGAAAAATGGACACGCGGCTCAAATGTGCCCAGGGTCCACGCCGAAAAGATGGTGGGTGTCCAAGAAAATTGTCTATTATCCTAAACACTTCCCTGGAGCGAGGCGGCCCATGAGCATCGATGTAGGCGGTCATCTGAAGGCGGTCCGCATGATGTACGGGCTGTCCCAGCGCGAGCTGGCCAAGCGCGCCGGCGTCACCAACGGCACCATTTCGCTGATCGAGCAGAATCGGGTCAGCCCCTCGGTGAGCTCGCTGAAGAAGGTGCTGGACGGCGTGCCGATGTCGCTCGCCGACTTCTTCACCTTGGATTTGCAGGAAACTCCCCAAGTGTTCTACGCCCGCGAGGAGCTGGCGGACATCGGCGACCGCGACGTGTCGCTCCGGCTGGTGGCGGCGAAGCGGACCAATCGCGCCATGACTATCATGCACGAACGGTATCGGCCGAAGGCGGACACCGGCGCGGACATGCTGAGTCACAAGGGCGAAGAGGGCGGCATCATTCTGACGGGCCATATTGAATTGACCGTCGGTGGTCAAAGCAGAGTGCTCGGGCCCGGAGACGCGTACTATTTCGCCAGCGCGGTTCCGCACCGGTTCCGCAATGTCGGCGAGGAGCCCTGCGAAATCGTCAGTGCCAGCACGCCGCCGACTTTCTGAACTTTTCCGCTTCCGAGCGCCTAACAACACGCCATGAAGACCACCGTTGCCGCCACCCAATTCGCCAGCACGCCGGATCGCACGGCCAATCTCGCCACCGCCGAGCGACTGGTGCGTGAGTCGGCCAGGCAGGGCGCGAACATCATCCTGATCCAGGAGCTGTTCGAGACGCCGTATTTTTGTAAGGAGCACGACCCGAAGTGTTTCGCGGTGGCGATGCCCATTGCAGAGAACCCGGCCGTGCGTCGCTTTCAGGATCTGGCGCGTGAGTTGAACGTCGTGCTCCCGTGCAGCGTGTATGAGCGTGCGGGCAATGCGTTCTACAACTCGGTTGCCATCATCGACGCCGACGGCTCGCTGCTCGGCACCTATCGTAAGGCGCACATTCCAGAGAGCCCGGGCTATCACGAGAAGTTTTATTTCTCGCCTGGCGACACGGGCTTCAAAGTGTGGCCAACGCGCTTCGGCACCATCGGCGTGGCGATCTGCTGGGATCAGTGGTTCCCCGAGTCGGCGCGCGCCATGGCCGTGCAAGGCGCGGAGATTCTTTTCTATCCGACGGCCATCGGTTCGGAGCCGCAGGATCTGAGCATCGACTCCCGCGATCATTGGCAGCGCGCGATGCAGGGCCACGCCGCATCCAACATCATGCCGCTGGTGGCCTCCAATCGAGTCGGCACCGAGAAGGGTGCGAACTGGACGGTGACCTACTACGGCTCGTCGTTCATCGCGGACCAGACCGGTGCGATCGTCAAGCAGGCGGCGCGCGAGGGCGAGGCGGTCTTGACCGCGACATTCGATCTCGATGCGATCCGCAACTACCGCCAGGCTTGGGGCGTGTTTCGCGATCGTCGTCCCGAGCTGTACGGGCCCATCATGACGCTCGACGGCCAACAGCGAGCGCGCTAAGTCACATTCATGCAAATTTTCGTTTCGTGTCCGCCGGGCGTCGCGGATCTCACTGCCGCGGAGCTGCGTAATTGCGGCGCGACTCAGATTCGCGAGTTCAAGCTTGGCGTCCAGGCCGAAGGCTCGCTCGAAGTCGCTTATCGCGCGTGTCTGTGGTCGCGTACCGCGAGTCGTGTGTTGTTGCCGCTCGGCACCTTTCCAGCCGCGACTCAAGATCAGCTGTATGAGGGTGTCGCCAGCATCGACTGGCAACAGCACATGCGTCCGAATGGCACGATTGCCATCGACTTCGGGGGCGCCTCGAGCGGCATCACGCACACGCATTTCGGCGCGCTGAAAACCAAGGACGCCATCGTCGATCAGTTTCGTGAGCGCACCGGCGAACGGCCCTCGGTGCAGCTGGAGCAGCCCGACGTTCGTATCGATGTGCGTGTCGATCGCGACCGCGCCACGGTGAGCCTGGATCTTTCTGGCGACAGTCTGCATCGACGCGCCTATCGCGCTCGAGGTGTCGCTGCCCCGTTGAAGGAAAATCTTGCCGCCACCGTGTTGCTTCGCTGTGGCTGGCCAGCCATCGCGGAAGAGGGCGGCGATCTGGTCGATCCCATGTGCGGCTCGGGCACCTTGCCCATCGAAGCGGCGCTCATGGCGCTGGACATTGCGCCCGGGCTGCTGCGCAGCTACTTCGGTTTCATCGGCTGGCGTGGTCATGATCGCGCGTTGTGGGAGCGGCTGATCCAGGAAGCTCGCGACCGTCGAGAAGCAGCGGCGACGAGAAAAGTCACATTGCGCGGCTACGATGCCGATGCGACGGCCGTGCGCGCGGCCATCGAGAACGTCGAGCGGGCGAAGCTGCGCGGCGTTGTCCATATCGAACGACGCGACCTCGAGCAGCTGACGCGCCAGAGCGAGGCGGCAACCGGGTTGGTGGTCACGAATCCTCCGTATGGCGAGCGCATCGGCGAACAGGAGCGGCTACAGGTCCTGTATCAAACATTAGGCGCGAAGCTGCGCGAGCACTTCGAAGGTTGGAAAGCTGCGGTGCTGACCGGTAACCCGCCGCTCGCCAAGGCGGTGGGCATCAATGCGCGTCGCACGCATACGCTTTTCAACGGACGCATCGAATGCCGGCTGTTGCGCTTCGATGTCACGCCAGGCGACTACATCGGCGAGCGCAAGCCGCCGCCGGATGCGGCCGAGATTCGCGAGCGGCCTGGCGCACAAATGTTCGCCAATCGATTACGCAAGAATCTGAAGTCGATGCAGGACTGGGCGCGGCGCGAGAACGTCGATTGCTATCGAATCTACGATGCCGACATGCCCGAGTACGCATTCGCCATCGATCAATACAGCAGTGGCGAGGCCGATCGCTGGGTGGTCGTGCAGGAATACGCGCCACCGAAGACCATCGAGCCCAGGGCTGCGAGGCAGCGCCGAAACGAGGCGCTCGCGGTGATTCCGCACGAGCTGGGTCTCGCCGAGGATCGACTGTTCATCCGCGAGCGCCGCCAGCAAAAAGACGGCACTCAATATGAAAAGCTGGATAACGAGCGCGAATATCACATCGTTCGCGAGCAGCCGTATCGCTTCGCGGTTAACTTCACCGATTATCTGGATACGGGCTTGTTTCTCGATCATCGGTTGACGCGCCGTTATGTGGGCGAGCTGGCTCGTGGCAAACGGTTTCTGAATTTGTTTGCGTACACGGGCACGGCGACGGTGTACGCCGCCGGCGGCGGCGCCACGTCATCGACCACAGTCGACATGTCGCGCACCTATCTCGACTGGGCCAAGCGCAACCTTGCTTTGAACAATCTGGCGGGACCGGAGCACGGCTTCGTGCAGGCCGATTGTCTGGCCTGGCTGCAGGACCAACGGGACAAGTCGCGCCGTTGGGATCTGATGTTCATCGATCCGCCGACGCATTCACGCTCCAAGCGCATGGAACAGGATTTCGACGTGCAGCGGGATCACGTCCAGTTATTGACGCTTGCTGCGGAGCTGTTGGCCCCCGGCGGCACCATTGTGTTTTCGAATAATTACACGCGTTTTCGTCTGGATCGCGACGGGCTCGCAGCGTTCGAGATCGAAGACATCGGCCGGCGCACGCTGCCGAAGGACTTCGAGCGCAATCCGCGCATCCATGCCTGTTATGTCTTACGGCATCGCGCAGCGACCGATGCGCTTGCAGGAGTTACTGAAAATTCTGCTGGCGGAGCGGCCGTGCGCTGAGCGAAAGACCCCCACTTGCAGTGGGGCTAACGTCCACCGCGAACGCAGCCTTCACGGAAATGCTGCGCCAGATCGCTCAAAAAGCGTCAAATACGGGTGCCAGCGCATTGCTATGACGGACCTGTTGCAGCACAATTGCGGCCGCGTTACAGGCCCTAGTCTGGCCATTTACCCCATTTCCGAAGTGATTGTTATGAGCGGCGACCCGTTCCAGGTTCATTTTCATCCCAAGCTGGGCGTGGTGATCTACGACCCCGTCGCACAGATGGGCTTGGCCCGCGAACAGATGCGCTTGTTCAAGGTTGGCTCGATGACCTCGAGCACCTTCATGCGCGGCATCGTCAGCAAGGATCTGAGCGCTTGCACGGGAGAAACAGCCGATCAGAGCGCGGCTGCGGTGGAATCGTATCGGAACGCCCGCACCGGCCGTCGCAAGCCGTACTGCGAGTCGTGCCGCCGTCATTACGGCTCGGTGGACTTCACCGTTTGCACCGATTGCAGCAGCATCCGTTGCACTTGTGGCACCTGCAGCTGCGCGTCCAGCTCGCGTCGTCGCAAAGCTGCGTAAAGTTTTTGCAGCTGAGATAATCGAAAGGCGCCGCTTGCGGCGCCTTTTTCACATATGAACATTTTCCGTGTCTTCACCATCGAGGCTGCGCACCGCCTGCCGAACGTTCCGGCCGGGCACAAGTGCTCGCGCCTGCACGGCCACTCGTTTCGCATCGAGCTGCACGTCAGCGGCGAGGTCGATCCGGTCACCGGCTGGGTGATGGATTTCGCCGAGGTGAAGGCGGCGTTTCAGCCCATCTACGATCGGCTCGATCATCATTACTTGAACGAGATCGAGGGGCTGGAGAATCCCACCAGCGAGAATCTGGCGCGCTGGGTGTGGCGGCAGGCCAAGCCGGTGCTGCCGCTGCTGGCCAAGGTAGTAATTCACGAGACCTGCACCAGCGGCTGCGAATACCGCGGCGAGTAAGCGGTTGTTCAGCCCGTCAGGGTCGCGAACGTCGTCTGGATGGCGGTGAGGCTCACCGGCTTCACCAGGTGGGCTTCGAAGCCGGAATCGGCAGAGCGTTGTTTGTCTCCGGCGAGGCCATAGCCCGTTACTGCGATCAATCGCGCCTGCGGGACGATGGCCTTCAAGCGGCGCGCCACTTCATAACCATCCATTTCCGGCAGGCCGATGTCCAGCAGCACGAACTGCGGATTGAATCGGGCCGCTTGTTCCAACGCATCAGAGCCGGAGTACGCGGTCAACGTGGCGTGCTGTTCGAGCTGCAGTAACAACGCGAGCGAATCGGCGGCGTCGCGATTGTCATCGACGATCATGACGCGCGCGGGACCACCGTCGTCTGCGCTCTCGTCTGTGGGCGTATCGTGCGTTTCGTTCGCAAGCGGCATGCGCAGGGTGAACGTCGATCCATGGCCCATGCCGGGACTGCTGCCGGTCACGGTCCCGCCTTGCATCTCCATGAGCATGCGACATACCGCGAGTCCGATGCCCAGCCCGCCTTGCGAGCGATCCAGCCCGCGCTCGCCCTGTTCGAACAACTCGAACGCACGAGGAATCAGCTCAGCGGGCATGCCTATCCCGTTGTCCGTGATCGACACGACCGCCGCACCGTTCTCGGTCATGGTTCGCACGTTGATCTCGCCGCCCGGGTCCGTGTACTTCACGGCGTTTGTCACGAGATTCGCGATGCACTGTGCGAGCCGCACCTTGTCCGCGTCGACCCAGAGCGGCTCCGGGCACATGCTCAAGGTGAGCCGATGTTTCTTTTCCTGAACCAGCGGCTGCGTGGTCTCGAGCGCGACGTCGATGCAGGACTGTAACGCGACGCGCTCCCGATTGATCTCGATGCGGCCTTGGGTGATTCGCGAGACATCCAGCAAGTCATCCAGCAAATGGCCAAGCTGGCCGATCTGTCGTTCCACGATGCCGATCAACGATTGTTCTTTCTCGCGATTCACAGCCAGCCGCGACAACGCCTGCGCGGCGTTGCCGATGGCGGCGGCAGGATTTCGCAGCTCGTGACTCAGCATCGCGAGGAATTCGTCCTTGCGCGCGTTGGCGTCACGTAAGCACGCTTCGCTCTCACGCAGCAGACGTTGCGAGTTGATCTGGTCGGTGATGTCGATGGCGACGGCGAGGCCTTGCACCGCGCGGCCCTGATCGTCCGCGACGAAATTCCCGAACAGACTCACCCAGACAATGCTCCCGTCTTTACGGATATAGCGCGTCTCGACGGTGTAGTCGTCGAGCTTGCCGGCGACGACTTGCTGCGCCAACACCCGATCGCGCGTGATGTCTTCCGGATGAGTGAGATCCTGCCAGCACTTGGTGTAAAGCTCTTCGGGGCTATAGCCGGTGAGCTTGCAGAAGGCCCGATTGACGTATTCGAACTTGCCGTCCAGCGAGTGGTGGGCGACTCCGACCGGCGCATGGTCTAGCAACGCGCGCTGGCGTGCTTCGCTGTGCCTGAGTGCGGCTTCCGCCCGCTTGCGTTCGGTGATGTTGGTGCCGGAGCTGACGACGCAGTCCGGCCCCATCGGAAACAGCGTGATGTAAAAATCCTTCTCGCCATGCTGCCCTTCGTAACGAAGGACCCGCCGTGTCTGCAGCACTTGCGCGCCCTGCGCGATGGCGCGGCTCGCCTGCTCCGGATCGAAAATCTCGGTGAGCAGACAACCGAGCAGCTGGTTGCGGGTGTAGCCGAGCAGTTCCAGCGAGTTCGTGTTCGCGTCACGGTACTGGAAGTCCACGATAGTTCCGCAAGGGTCGCGCACGGCTTGCAGCACGACGAACATCTCCGTGGGATGTTCGAAGACGGCGTGCAACTGCGCGTCGCGCTCGGCAATCGCGTTTGCGTGTCGAGCTTCCAGTTCGCTGCGCGCTTGAGTCAGCGAGTTGTTCAGCGCTTCTAGATGCCGCCGTCGCTGGTGCAGCTCCACCAGCACTGAGACCTTGGTGCGCAAGATCTCCGGCACGACCGGCACGGAAATGTAATCGATGGCGCCGACTTCATAGCCTTTGAGCTGATCCAGCTCCGAGACATTCATGCCGGTCACGAAAATGATGGGCGTTCGCTCCCAGCGCGGGTGTTCGCGAATCACGCGAGCGGTCTCGAAGCCATCCATGTCCGGCATGTTCACGTCGAGCAGGATGAGCGCGAACTCGCGGCTCAACAGGTGCTTGAGTGCTTCTCTGCCCGACAGGGCGCGTACACAATCGACGTCCATGCCGGAAAGCACGGCCTCATATGTCAGCAGGCGAGCGGGCTGATCGTCGACGAGCAGAATGCTGGTGCGTGGCTTCGCCTCGGCCGAGGGGGCAGGAGTGGCGCCCGTCGAAGCTTCGGGCGCCGAGCCGGTATCCGTCGCCTGGTTCATTCGCACACTGAGGTAACCTGGCCGCCGCGATCGGCGACCAACTATGTTTTGTGGCGTCCGCAGGTAATCTCGGCTGCCAGACCCGCCGAGCGCGAATTGTAAATGCTCTAAAAAGAGAGAAGTTCCAGCGGCGCGCCGCTGGCTACAGCAAATCGCGGGCTCGGTACCAAAGCATGGCCAGGACCAGCGCGGGCATGCGTAACAACTCGCCGCCCGGGAAGTTTCGATGTTTCAGGCGGGTGAACAGGTCGAATCGTTCAGCTTGGCCGGCAATGGCCTCGGCGGCCAGGCGGCCGGCGATCCCGGTGAGAGCGATTCCATGCCCGGAGAACCCTTGCAGATAGTAGATATGCGGAGCCAGGCGGCCGAAATCCGGGGCGCGGCTCATGGTGATGTCGACATAGCCTCCCCAGGCGTATTCGACGCGCACGTCCGACAGCTGTGGAAATACATTGAGCATGCGCTTGCGGGTGGCGTTCGCGGTGTTGAAGGGATCCAAGCCTGAATAACTGACGCGGCCGCCAAACAGCAAACGAAAGTCCGCCGAGCGGCGGAAGTAATCGAGCACGAAATTGATGTCGGTGACGGCGATGTTTTCGCGCATGAGTCGTTGCATGCGCGCCTCGCCGAGCGATTCGGTCGCGACGATATATGTGCCCACCGGCATGATGCGCGAGCGCAGCGACGGCACCAGCGTATTCAAGTACGCGTTACAACACAGCACGACGTATTTCGCACGGACTCTGCCAGTGGCAGTGCTCACGATCGCAGGTTGGTCGTAGCTGAGTTTAGTAACGAGCGAGCGCTCGTGGATGGAAACACCCGCGGCACTGGCGGCCGCAGCGAGGCCCAGCGTGTAATTCAATGGGTGCAGGTGCCCGCCGCCGCGGTCATACAGGCCGGCGATGTAACGTTTGGTTTCCAGCAGCGACTCGACTTGCTCACGCTCCAGGAATTCGAGCTGCCGATAGCCGTAAGTTTCTTCTGCCTCGCGTTGCTCGTGCAGCAGCACGTCGCGTTGACGGGGCTTGATGGCGACGTGCATCTGGCCCCAGTGCAGGTCGCAGTCGATGTTGTACTTGGCGACCCGATCACGGATCAGTTGCAGGCCTTCCACCGAGATGTCCCACATCCGCTTCGCGTTCTCGGCGCCGACTTGCTGGACCAGCTTGCTCTGGCCGCTGGCGAATCCGCTGATCGCTTGCCCACCGCTGCGCCCGGAGGCGCCCCAGCCGATGCGTTGACCTTCGAGCAGCACGACCTTATAGCCGCGCTCCGCGAGATCGAGCGCAGTCGAGCAGCCTGCGATGCCGCCGCCAATGACGCAAACGTCCGCGCTCACGTCGCCCTGAAGCTGTGGATGCTCCGGTGACGGGTTCGCGGAAGCCGCGTAGTAGGAGATCGCTGTGTTCGGGTCCGTGGTCAAATCGTGCTCCGGTGCCGGGCTCGTATCTTACGGTTTTCCGTAGCAGTGCGTCTTTCATAGGGCAGGCTCATCCAATGGGGATCGAAAGCATGATCAAAAGGGCTCTTGTTGCTTCGCTGCTGTCGCTCGGCACGGCGACCGCCGGCGCGTCTCTGCCGCTGGCGTCGGTGCGGCACATCTCGTTCGAGACCGCCGAGGGCACCTGGATGGCGCCGGATGTGTCTCCAGACGGCAAGAGCATCGTGTTCGATCTGCTGGGCGACCTCTATTCGATCGGCAGCGCCGGCGGCCAGGCGCGGCCGCTCATGACCGGCGCCGCGTTCGACGCCAATCCCGTGTTCTCGCCCGACGGCAGGCAGCTCGCCTTCATCAGCGACCGGTCCGGCGCCAACAATCTTTGGGTCGCCGATGCGGACGGCAGCCATCCGCGGCAGATCTCACAGGACGATGGAGCAGTGATGTGGACCGGGCCGAGCTGGTCGCCCGATGGCCAATACATTTACGCCTCGCGCATGGTGCACGCGACGCTCGCGTTCGAGGTCTTCATGTTCAACAAGGACGGCGGCCTCGGCACGCAGGTGACCAAGGCGAAGCCGTCGGGAACGGAAGATTGGGAAAGTCGGCGCAATGTGCTGGGTGCGGTGGTTTCGCCCGATGGGCGTTACCTGTACTTCTCCTCGAAGGCCGGCACGACGTGGACGGAGAAGGAGCCGCCGCAGTGGTCCATCACTCGCCGGGACCTGCGCAATGGCAAGGACGAGGAGATCATCCAATCGCTCGGTGAAGCCCTGCAGCCGGCGATATCTCACGATGGTCGCAAGCTGGTGTATGCCAGCCGCCATCTGAACGACACGGGCCTGCGCATCCGAGATCTGAGTTCGGGGGACGATCAATGGCTGTTGTATCCCGTCGATCGCGACGGGCATGACGGCGGTTACTACGCCAACCTGTTGCCGCGTTATGCATTCACATCCGACGACCGTGCACTCATTCTCAGCGTCGGCGGCAAGATCAAGCGGCTCGAACTCGCAGATCGCGAGCTCACCGATATTCCTTTCACCGCGCAAGTCGAGCTCGACATCGGGCCGCAAACGCGTGTCGAGCAGCACGAAGAAACGGGCCCGGTTCGTGTGCGAGTGATTCAGCGGCCCCGGCAGTCGCCGGATGGCCGCTCCATTGTGTTCTCCGCGTTGGGACAGTTGTATCTGCTCGATCTGCAGGCGAATGCGAAGCCACGTGCGTTGGGCGCGGGCTATCAACCTTCCTGGTCCTACGACGGACGCGCAATTACTTTCGTTACCTGGAACGCGCATGAGGGAGGGCAGGTGTGGACGGTGCCAGCTCGGGGGCCTGGCGCTCCGAAGCAACTGACGGAGGAGCCAGCGTATTACACCGAGCCCGTATTCTCGCCGGACGGCAAGAGCGTGCTGGCGCTGCGTGCGAGTCATTATGATCGCTTGCGCGCCCGCTCCGAGATCGATCCGAGCCGTGCGACGGACATCATTCGCTTGCCTGCAGGCGGCGGCGATGCGCAACTCATCGCACACGCTTATGGCGCACGCTTTCTGGATTTCGGAAGCGAGCCTGATCTGATTCGTTTCTTCACGCCCGAAGGTGTGAAGACGCTGCGCATCGACGAGCCGTCGTCGGAGCCGCGACGCGTTGTCGTGGTCCTCGCGCGCCATCCGTCTCAATATGTCGAGGGCCCCGCGCCCGTCGAAGAAGTGCGACTCAATCCCGATGGCACGCGGGCGCTGGCGAAGGCCGCTTCGCGGCTTTATCTCGTCGCGGTGCCGCCGAGGATGGGTGATGAGCCGCCGGTCGTAAATTTGCAGAGCCCGAGCACGAAGGTGGTCAAGCTCACGGCGGTTGGCGCGGACTACTTCGGCTGGGCCGATGAAGGTCGCACGATCACCTGGTCGGTGGGCCCGTCGTTCCGACGCGTTCCGTTGAGCAATGTCACAGATGCTGAGAAATCAGCGGAGCGCTTCGATGCCGTTGTCGAGCTCAAGCGCGACGTTCCGGAAGGCGCGGTCGTGTTGCGAGGCGCGACTGTGATTACGATGCGCGGCGACGAAGTGCTTTCCAACGCTGACGTTGTGGTCGTGAACAACAAGATCGTGGGAGTCGGTGGGCAAGGTAGCGTGCAGGTGCCCGCTGGCGCTGTCGTTCGCGATGTTTCAGGCAAGTTCATCGTGCCGGGATTTGTCGATACGCATGCGCATTGGGCCGAAATCCGGCGTGACATTCTCGAGCCGAATCAGTGGCCGTTTCTCGCGAATCTCGCGTACGGCGTGACGTCCGGGCTCGACGTGCAGCCGTTCACCGTCGATGCCTTCGGCTATCAGGACATGATCGATGCCGGCTTGATGTTGGGACCCCGTGCGTACTCGACCGGGCCGGGCGTGTTCGTCAACAGCGAAATCCGTTCGGAAGCAGATGCGCGCAACGTGCTGACGCGTTATCGCGATTACTACCGCACACGAAACATCAAGTCTTATATGGTTGGCGGACGCAAGGAACGGCAGTTCATGATCCAAGGCGCGAGCGCGCTAGGCATGATGCCGACGACGGAGGGCGCGTCGGATTTGCGCTTGAATCTCACGCATGCGCTGGATGGTTTTGCGGGTAACGAACACGCACTGCCGATCTCACCGCTGCACAAGGATGTGATCGAGTTGTTCGCCAAGAGTCGCATCGCCTACACGCCGACGATCAGCGTGCTGTATGGAGGCAAGCCGGCGCTCTTCGAAATGACGATCAGCCACGTGCCGCAGGCGGATGCAAAGGTGCAGCGATTCATTCCGGGCGGTTTGCTCGATGTCAAAACACGAGTGCAGAAGTGGATGCGGCACGAAGATCAAACCTATTCGACCTTCGCTGCGGATGCACTAGCTATTCAGCGAGCCGGAGGGCTGGTTGGGATGGGCAGCCACGGAGAGATGCAGGGCATCGGTTATCACTGGGAACTGGAGGCGTATGCCTCGGGTGGCGCCACACCTCATGAGGTGCTGCGCGCGGCCACGATTGGGTCGAGTGAGGTGATTGGACGCGCCGCGGAGTTGGGCAGCATCGAGGCAGGCAAGTATGCGGATCTGCTAATTCTAGATCGCGATCCGCTGAACAACATCGCGAATACGAATTCGCTGAGCTTCGTGATGAAGAACGGTCGGCTCTATGACGCGAATACGCTCGATGAAGTTTGGCCGCTGCAGAAGAAGCTCGAAGCGCAATGGTTTTCGACCGATGCACCTTGAGGCTAGCTAGCACGTTCGCGCATACCACGCATATTCCAGCGGACTCACATGCGACTCGAACGCTTGTAATTCTCCGCGACGAGTCGTTACGAACAGGCGATGGAATTTCTCGCCGAGGTAGTCCCGCATCACATTGCTCGATTCGAACTTCAGCGCCGCCTCGGGCCAGGTGATCGGCAGGGTAGTAACGGCGTCGCGATATGCGTTCCCGGCCACCGGGGCGCCCGGGTCGAGATTGCGCTGTAAGCCGTGGTGGATGCCGGCAAGCACGGCAGCCGTCAGCAAATAAGGATTCGCATCCGCACCGGCCACTCGGTGTTCGATGCGACGGTTCTCCGGCGTGCTCGCGGGAATGCGCAGGGCTACGCCGCGATTGTTCACGGCCCAGCTCGGATTCAGCGGCACATACGACTCCGACCGATAGCGCCGATATGAATTCGCGGTCGGCGCGAAGATCAGCATGGCGTCGGCCATCGTGGCCGCCAATCCACCGATTGCGTGTTTCAGTTGAGCACTGCCGGTGGGATCGTCCGAAGCGAAGATATTTCGACCCTCTCGATCGAGCATGCTCACGTGAATGTGAGCGCCGCTGCCGGCGTGGTCCATGTAGGGCTTCGGCATGAACGTCGCTTCCATGCCGTGCCGGGCAGCCACTCCTCGCACCAGCCGCTTGAAGCGAATCGCCTGATCGCAGGCGAGTAGCGCATCAGCACAGTGGTTCAGATTCACCTCGAACTGGCCCGGCCCGTATTCAGCCAGCGCAGTGCCCGAGGGAATCTGCTGAGCTTCGCAGGCAGCGGAGATCTCCGCGAGCACTGCCGAGTATTCATTCAAGTCCGCCATCGAGTTGATCTGCGTCAGATACTCGCGTCGACCTGTTTGCGGCAGGCGCGGCGGCTGCGCGCGGCCATCGACAGTTCGCTCGGTGTCGAGCAAATAGAACTCCAATTCGATCGCCACGACCGGCGTCAGGCCCAGCGCACTGAAACGCCTCAACACATCTGCCAGCACATGACGCGGATCGCCATAAAACGGTGAGCCGTCGTGGTCGACCATCGACACCTGTAGCTGGGCGATGCCTTCGCCATCGCGCCAGGGCACTGGAACCAAGGTGCCCTCGATCGGCAGGCAGCGGCGGTCGGCATCGCCTTCGTCGAAGCCGAGGCCGGTTTCCTGAATCGTGCCGCCGAGCACGTCGAGCGCGAACATCGAGCCGGGCAACAGGAAGCTGCCGCGATACGTCCCGGGCAGTTCATCGATAGTCACGCGCTTTCCGCGTGGGATTCCGCACAAGTCAGCGAGAAGCACATCGACAAAGCGCGTATGGGGGTATCGCTGTCGGAAGGCGGTCAGCAGCACAGAGGGGTCGGTGACCGCCATAAGGGTTTGCCTGTTTAAGATTTGGGGACGCCCGGGGAATGTCCCGAGCGTTGTAACCGGAGCGAGGATAGCCATTGGCAACGAGCGCCGGCAAGTGGATGTCCAATGCTGGTGGCTTTATAAGCCATTGAAGATACAAGGTTTCGTCCCCATCATCCAATCCCGGACGGGCGGCTGGCCTTGGGTTGTGGTTAAATGATGCCTCGCGACCACGCCAGTAATCTGGCGGGTTGTTAAAGATCTTAAACGTGTCAACTCGTAGGCCTCTCATCGGTATTCCGGCAGACAGGCGTCTGTTGGGCCACCATTACTTCCACTGCGTCGGCGAGAAGTACATCGCCGCGGTGGCGGAAGGCGCTCAGGCCGTTCCCGTCTTGATTCCGTCGCTCGGTGACGGGCTGGAAGCGCGTGAGCTGCTCGCGGACTTCGATGGAATTCTGCTCACCGGCAGTCCGTCGAATGTCGAGCCGCATCGGTACAACGGTCCGGCCAGCGAGCCGGGCACGTTGCACGACGCACATCGGGATGCGACGACGCTGCCGATGATCCCGCGAGTGATCGAGGCGGGCTTGCCGCTGCTGGCGATCTGTCGAGGCTTCCAGGAGATGAATGTCGCGTTCGGCGGCACGCTCTGGCAGAAGCTGCACGAAGTACCCGGCTATCAAAATCATCGCGAGGACTACGAAGCGCCGCTCGATGAGCAGTATGGCCCGGCGCACGACATCGAGCTGACACCGAACGGGCTGCTCGCGCGCTTATCGGGCGAGCAGCGATTGAAAGTGAATTCACTGCACTCCCAAGGGGTGCAGACCCTGGGCCAAGGCCTCGTCGTCGAGGCGCGCGCCCCGGATGGAGTGATCGAAGCTTTTCGAGCGGCGGACGCACCCTCGCTCGCACTCGGGCTGCAATGGCATCCGGAGTGGAAGTTCAAGGACAACTCTTTTTCGCGTGCGCTGTTCGCCGCCTTTGGCGAAGCCGCGCGCGAGCGTGCCCGCCAACGAGCGGCAAGGTGATTCGTATGAGCGCCATTCAACAATTTTTCAAAGAACACGGCATTTCAGAGTGTGAGGCCATCATCCCGGACATGGCCGGCGTGCCGCGCGGAAAGGTGATGCCGGCGGCGAAGTTCGCCGAGGAAGAAGGCATGCGCCTGCCGGAGAGCATCTTCTTGCAGACGGTCACCGGCGATTATCCGGATGACGATCGCGCGATCAGCCCGTCGGAAATCGACGTGGTGATGAAGGCCGATCCAACCACTGTGCGTGTCGTGCCGTGGGCCGCCGAACCCACTGCCAGTGTGATTCACGACAGTTTTTATTCCGACGGTCGCCCGGTGACGATGGCGCCACGCTATGTGTTACAGCACGTGCTCGAGCTCTACGCGCAGCACGGTTGGGATCCGGTGGTCGCACCCGAGCTCGAGTTCTATCTGATCGAGCCGAACACCGATTCCGACTATCCGTTGAAGCCGCCGATCGGCCGCTCGGGCCGCCCGGAAATCGGCCGTCAGTCCTATTCGATTGCGGCGGTCAACGAATTCGATCCGTTGTTCGACGACATGTACGCGTTCTGCGAGGCGCAGGACATCGAGATCGACACACTGATTCACGAAGACGGCGCGGCGCAGATGGAAATCAATCTGCTGCATGGAAACGCGATGTCGCTGGCCGACCAGGTGTTCCTGTTCAAGCGCACCTGCCGCGAAGCGGCGCTCCGTCACAAGATGTATGCGACGTTCATGGCGAAGCCGATGGCCCGCGAGCCCGGCAGCGCCATGCACATCCACCAGAGCATCGTCGACCGCCGCACCGGTAATAATGTGTTCAGCGATGCCGAAGGCCGTCCTTCGCCGCTGTTCTTCTCGCACATCGCGGGCCTGCAGAAGTATCTGCCGGCTGCCATGTCGCTGTTCGCGCCGAACGTGAATTCCTACCGGCGCATCACGCGGCACTATTCCGCACCGATCAATACACAATGGGGTTATGACAACCGAACCGCGGGACTACGCGTGCCGGTGTCGAATCCCAAAAACCGTCGTGTCGAAAACCGGATCGCCGGCGCCGACGCGAATCCCTATCTGGCCATCGCAGCTTCGCTGGCGTGCGGCTATCTCGGCATGGTCGAAGGACTCAAGCCGAGCGAGCCCATCACCGGCAGCGCGTATGACTTGCCGTTCTCTCTTCCCCGCAACATCGAAGATTCGCTGCGGCTGCTGCGTGACTGCCGGCCGCTGATCGAGATCCTCGGCGAGCGTTTCGTCATCGCCTACGCGGCCGTGAAAGAGAACGAATACGAAACCTTTTTACAGGTCATCAGCTCGTGGGAACGCGAGCACCTGTTATTGAATGTATGAGGCGGGCGTACACAGCGCCCGGTGTCCCATGACTTATTTCCGTCGTTTCAGATAATCACGAGCGTCGACCAACAACATCATGGCGTCGTCTATCCCCGAACGCAGCACCAGCGAGTGGCAGGCGCTCGATGCGGCCCATTACATCCATCCGTTCACGGACCATGCGGCGCTGAGCAAGAAGGGCACGCGGGTCATTACCCGCGCCGAGGGCGTGTACTTATATGAGTCGGGCGGCCGTCGCATCCTCGACGGCATGTCCGGCTTGTGGTGCGTGAACCTCGGCTATGGCCGGCGCGAGCTGGCCGAGGCCGCTTATCGGCAGATGCAGGAGCTGCCGTACTACAACAGTTTCTTCCAGGTCGCTCATCCGCCGGCGATCGAGCTGGCGCGGCTGCTGTCCGAAGTGACGCCGCCGCAGTTCAAGCACGTGTTCTTCACCGGTTCAGGCTCAGAAGCGAACGACACCGTCGTGCGCACCGTGCGTCACTACTGGAACGTGCTCGGCCAGCCCGAGCGCACCGTGATCATCAGTCGTCACAATGCCTATCACGGCAGCACCATGGCCGGCGCCAGCCTCGGCGGCATGAAGCCCATGCACGAGCAGGGCGGCTTGCCCATTCCTGGCATCGTGCATATCCGGCAACCGTACTGGTTTGGCGAAGGCGGCAATCTGTCGCCCGAAGAGTTCGGTCTGGTCGCGGCGCGTGCGCTCGAAGAAAAGATCCTGCAGATCGGTCCCGAGAAAGTCGCCGCATTCATCGGCGAGCCCATTCAGGGCGCGGGCGGCGTAATCATCCCGCCCTCGACCTATTGGCCCGAGATCCAGCGCATCGTCGACAAGTACGGCATTCTGCTGGTCGCCGACGAGGTCATCTGCGGCTTCGGTCGCACCGGCCGCTGGTTCGGCTCGGAATATTTCGGGATCCGCCCCGATTTGATGCCCATCGCCAAGGGCCTGTCCTCGGGCTATCTGCCGATCGGCGGCGTCATGGTCGGCGACCGGGTTGCCGAGGTGATGACCACCAAGGCCGGCGAGTTCAACCACGGTTTCACTTATTCGGGGCACCCCACGGCCTGCGCGGTCGCCTGTACCGCTATCAAAATCCTGCGTGAAGAGCGCATCGTCGAGCGGGTCCACGACGACGTGGGTCCGTACCTGCAACGACGCTGGCAGGAGTTGGCGAGCCATCCGCTGGTCGGCGAGGCGCGCATCGTCGGTTTGATCGGCGCGCTCGAGCTGGTGAAGGACAAAGCCAAGCGCCAGAACTTCCCCGATCCCGGCGACGTCGGCGTCCTCTGCCGAGACCTGTGCATCGCCAACGGTCTGGTGATGAGAGCGGTGCGTGACACCATGATCATTGCACCGCCTTTGGTCATCACCCATGCGCAAATCGACGAGCTGGTCGAAAAAGCGCGGCTCGCTTTGGATCAAACCCGGGACGAATTGCAGCGCCAACGCCGATTTTGATGCCGACGCTGCGAGCTGCTGTGCCCTGCAGATTCAACAAGAGTAGGTTGTAGCCCACGCCCCTTTTCTGCGTTACCCTCCCGCGCACAACCAACGTTGCGGGGAGAAATCCTGATGAGTAGGGCGTTCAACAGTACACTGCGCGCCGGGCTGGCCGTTACGACGATCGCTCTGGCGCTCGCCGCTTGCGGCAAGAAGGAAGAAGCACAACAGTCCGAGGCTCCAGGCGCCGCTGCCGCCGAAGAAAAAGTCCTGCACGTTTACAACTGGTCGGACTACATCGCCGAAGACACCATCAAGAACTTCGAGGAGAAGACCGGCATCAAGGTCACCTACGATGTCTTCGACTCCAACGACATGCTCGAGACCCGCCTGCTGGCCGGCAACTCCGGCTTCGACGTGGTGGTGCCGTCGGCTTCGTTCCTGGAGCGCCAGATCAAAGCCGGCGTGTTCCAGAAGCTGGACAAGTCGCAGCTGCCGAACCTGGTCCACATGGATCCGGACATCCAGCAGCGCGTCGCGCTCCACGATCCGGGCAACGAACATTCGGTGACCTACCTGTGGGGCACCACGGGCATCGGCTACAACGTCGACAAGGTCAAGAAGATCCTGGGCGATACGCCGCTCGATTCCTGGAACCAGCTGTTCGATCCCAAGGAAATCGCCAAGTTCAAGGACTGCGGCGTGTCGGTGCTGGACGCGCCCGATGAAATCCTCAAAGTCGTGCTGCAGTGGATGGGCCGCGATCCGAACAGCCAGAAGGACGAGGACCTGAATGCCGCCGCCGAGAAGCTGCAGCTGATCCGTCCTTACATCCGCAAGATTCACTCTTCGCAGTACATCGACGATCTCGCCAACGGCGATCTGTGCATCGCCATCGGTTGGAGCGGCGACATCCTGCAGGCGCGTGACCGTGCCGCCGAAGCCGGCCAGGGCGTGAAGGTCGCGTACTCGATTCCGAAGGAAGGCACCATCGTGTGGTTCGACATGCTGGCCATCCCCGCCGATGCCAAGCATCCGAGGAACGCGCACGCGTTCATCAACTATCTGATGGAGCCGCAGGTCGCCGCCAACAACTCCAACTTCGTGAACTATGCCAACGCCAACGCCGCGGCCTACCCGCTCGTGAATGAGGAAGTGCGCAACGATCCGGGCATCTATCCGACGCCGGAAGTGAAGGCCAAGCTGTTCCCGTCGCTGGCTTACGGCGAGCAGGCCACCGCCACGATGGCGCGCCTGTGGCAGAAGTTCACCACCGGCCAATAACGCAAAGCGCCGCTACTGATGGCCACGAATCCGCGGCCCCAGCAACAGCTTGCGGTCTGGAACGATCCGCAAGCTGTTCCTTATGTGCACATCGAGCGCGTCACCAAACGGTTCGGTGACTTCGTCGCCGTCAACAGTGTTTCGCTGAAGATCTACAAGAAGGAGCTGTTCTGCCTGCTCGGCGGCTCGGGCTGCGGCAAGACCACGCTGTTGCGCATGCTGGCGGGCTTCGAGGAGCCCACCAGCGGCAAGCTGTTCATCGACGGCGTCGACATGACGGGCATCCCGCCGTACGAGCGCCCGGTGAACATGATGTTCCAGTCGTACGCGCTGTTCCCGCACATGACGGTGGAGCAGAACGTCGCGTTCGGCTTGAAGCAGGACGGCTTGCCCAAGGACGAGATCGCCACGCGCGTCGATGACATGCTCAAGCTCGTGCGGCTTCAGCAGTTCGGCAAGCGCAAACCGCATCAGCTCTCGGGCGGCCAGCGACAGCGTGTCGCACTGGCGCGTTCGCTGGTGAAGCGCCCCAAGCTGCTACTGCTCGACGAGCCGCTCGGCGCGCTGGACAAGAAACTCCGCGAGCACACGCAGTTCGAGCTGGTGAACCTGCAGGAGCAGCTCGGCGTCACGTTCGTGGTCGTAACTCACGACCAGGAAGAAGCGATGACGCTGTCGTCGCGCATCGGCGTGATGAATCAGGGCGAGATCATCCAGGTCGGCACGCCCAAGGACATCTACGAATATCCGAGCAGCAAGTTCGTCGCCGAGTTCATCGGCAACGTGAACATGTTCGAAGGCCGGCTGATCGAGGACGAGCCGGACCACGTGCGCATCGATTCGCCCGAGCTCGGCGGCACGATCTACGTCGATCACGGCGTCAGCTCCGCGCCCGAAGCGGTGGTGTCCGCCGCGATCCGACCCGAGAAGATCAATATCTCCGTCGAGCGGCCGAATCAGACCGACAACGTCGTCCAAGGCACGGTCAAGGAGATCGCGTACATGGGCGACATGTCCGTGTACCTGGTGCAACTCGCATCCAACAAGATGGTGCGGATCACGCAGCCCAATACTTACCGGCATGCCGAAGGTTCCATCACCTGGGATCAAACGGTGTACTTGAGCTGGCATCCCTCCAGTCCCGTGGTGTTGAGCGAATGAGCGCGCGTGCTGAAGCGCCGCGCCGGCATCGGCACAGCGCGGGTGTTCAGCTGATTCTCGACTTTCTGAACAGGCTGCCGCCGTATCGCTGGACGCAGTCGCGCCTGGTGCGCTGGGGAATCACCGGCCGCACGGCGGTCACGGCCGTTCCCTATCTGTGGCTGCTGCTGTTCTTCCTGGTCCCCTTCATCATCGTTCTGAAGATCGCGTTCTCCGAAGCGCGCATCGGCATGCCGCCGTATGCGCCGCTGTTGACCTGGATCGATGGCAGCGTCGCGCAGGTCAACCTGCAGCTGAAGAACTTTGCGAACATGTTCCAGGACAGCCTGTACGCGAAGGCCTATCTCAACTCGATCAAGGTCGCGGCGGTTTCTACGCTGTTCTGCCTGCTGATCGGCTATCCCATGGCCTATGCAATCGCCCGCGCCGAGTCGAAGTGGCGTCACATCCTGTTGATGCTGGTCATCCTGCCGTTCTGGACGTCGTTCCTGCTGCGGGTGTACGCATGGATCGGCATCCTCAAGAACAACGGTCTCATCAATAATTTTCTGATGTGGACCGGCCTCATCGACGAGCCCATCGTGATGCTGCAGACGGACTTCGCGATCTACGTCGGCATCGTTTATTCGTATCTGCCATTCATGATCCTGCCGCTGTACTCCAATCTGGAGAAGATGGATCTGACCTTGCTGGAAGCCGCGGCCGATCTCGGCGCGCGACCGTTCAAGACATTCATGACGATCACGCTGCCGCTGTCTCTGCCGGGCATCGTCGCGGGCTCGATGCTGGTGTTCATCCCGGCGGTCGGCGAATTCGTGATTCCGGAGCTGCTGGGGCCGTCCGATTCGCTGATGATCGGCAAGGTGCTCTGGCAGGTGTTCTTTACCAAGCGCGACTGGCCGGCAGCGAGCGCCGTAGCGATTGCGCTGCTGTTGCTGCTGGTCATTCCGATCGTCTTGTTGCAGCGGGCCCAGGCCGCTGAAGCTCGCGGAGCGCACCGATGAAGCAGTCATCGACGTTCCGCCTGTCCGTGCTCGCGTTCGGCTTCGCGTTTCTTTATATCCCCATCCTGTCGCTGATCGTTTACTCGTTCAACAAGTCGCGACTGGTCACGGTGTGGGGCGGCTTCTCGACCCAATGGTACGGCCGGCTGCTCGATAACCGTCAGATCCTCGACGCCGCGTGGCTGTCGGTGAAGATCGCCGCGACCAACGCGACCGGTGCAGTCATTCTAGGCACGCTGGCGGGTCTCGCCTTGGCTCGTTTCGGCAGGTTTCGCGGTCGCACGCTGTTGTCGGGCATGACCACGGCGCCGCTGGTCATGCCGGAAGTCATCACCGGCCTGTCGTTGTTGATGCTGTTCGTGGTCCTGGACAGCGCGTTGAAACAGGCTTTCGGCTGGAATCTCGAGCGCGGCTTTACGACCATTACGATCGCGCACATCACGCTGACGCTGGCGTATGTCACTGTCATCGTGCAGTCGCGGCTGTCTTCGCTCGATGACTCATTGGAGGAGGCGGCGATGGATCTGGGTGCACGGCCGGCGAAGATCTTCTTCGTCATCACCTTGCCCATCATCGCGCCGGCGCTGGTTTCCGGCTGGCTGCTGGCGTTCACGATCTCGCTCGATGACCTGGTGATCACCAGCTTCGTGTCCGGCCCGGGAGCGAGTACGCTGCCGATGGTGATCTTCTCCAAAGTGCGCTTGGGCGTGAGCCCGGACATCAACGCGCTTGCGACCATCATCGTGTTGCTCGTCACCCTCGGCGTCATCGCGGCCGGCATCTTCATGGCGCGCCAGGAAAAACGCAGACAGCGTGACATGCAGATGGCCGCCGCTGCTAAATAGAGCGATGAACATCCGTTCCAAGCTGCCGCACATCGGCACCACGATTTTCACGGTCATGACCAATCGCGCCCGCGAGTTGGGCGCGATCAACCTGGCGCAGGGTTTTCCCGACTACGACGCGCCGGCGCGGCTGAAGCAACTGCTCGCTCATCATGTCGCGGCGGGTCAAAACCAGTACGCACCGATGATCGGCGTCGCCGAGCTGCGCGAGCAGATCGCGCTCAAGCTGGGGGCGAGCTACGGTCGCGTGCCCAATCTCGACAGCGAAATCACCGTGACGCTCGGCGCGACCGAAGCCATCTTTTCTGCGGTCGTCTCGCTCGTGCACCCCGGCGAGGAAGTGATCTTGTTCGATCCTTCTTACGATTCGTACGCGCCGGCGGTGATTTCTGCCGGTGGACGGCCCATTCACATTCCGCTCGACCCGCCGAAGTTCCAGATCGATTGGGACCGCGTACGTGCCGCGATTACGCCGCGCACTCGGCTGGTGATGATCAATACGCCCCACAATCCAGTGACGACGGTGATCCCGCGCAAGGAGCTGGACATCCTCGCGGAGATCCTACGGCCCACGGACGCGCTCGTGATATCGGATGAAGTGTACGAGCACATGATTTACGACGGCGCTCGCCACGCGAGCCTCGTCGAGCATCCAGAGTTGTATGAGCGCGGCGTTGCCGTCTTCTCATTCGGGAAGACGATGCACGCGACGGGGTGGAGGGTCGGTTACGCCGTCGCGCCGCCCGACATCACTCGTGAGATCCGGCGCGTTCATCAGTTCAATACGTTCAGCATCGCGCATCCGCTGCAACTTGCGATTGCCGACTTTCTCAAAGAAGTGCCCGAGCACAATGCCGGGCTCGGCGCGTTCTATCAGGCCAAGCGCGATCGTTTCCTCGAGCTGCTACGCAATTCCAGTTTCAGCTGGACTCCAGCAGCGGGAAGTTATTTCCAGCTGCTGGATTTCAGCGCCATCACCGGACAAAGCGACGTCGAGTTCGCCGACCGCGTATTGCGCGAGGCCGGCGTGGCCTCGATTCCCGTCTCGCCGTTCTACGTGTCGCCGCCGAAGCTCAGCGTGCTGCGCTTCTGCTTCGCCAAGAACGACTCGACGTTGGAAGAAGCGGCCGAGCGGCTCTGCAAGCTCTAGCTCGGCCGGCCGGTCTTCCCCGAAGCCCGATACACGTCCGCCACCGACACGCTGCGCACACCCGGCGGGAACAAGCCGCCGATCAACTCATCGCATCGGGCCCGATCCTCGACCAGTCGGTGCATCAGCGCCAGCGACTCGGTCCGGCTCAGCAAACGAGTGCGCACGGCGGCGAAGCAACGACCCGGCCGCAGCAACGCCTCATCGACGTCGGCGACGTTCGGCAAGTTGGTCGTGAAAATGATCTTGCGACCCTGCGCACGGACGACGCCGTCTGCGATCGCCAGGAAGCGGTGCAGATCGTGATTGCCGCTGCTGCGCGCCAACAGCAAATGATCGGCATCCTCGATGACGAAAGCATCGTGCTGGCCGGTGATGAAGTCGACGAAGATCTCGTCGCTCTCCAGCGCCTTCTTGTCGCCCGTGTACATCACTTCCGCGCTGTCGCCCTTGCGCTCGGAGATCGCGCCGAGGATGGTTCGCACCAGCTTGGTCTTGCCCGTGCCCGGCGGTCCCAGCAGCAACAGCACGGTCTCGTCCGCCTCCAGGTACTCGCGAATGAAACTGCGCACCGGACGATCGAATGCCGGATAGGCTTCGTCGTGCAGGTCATCGTTCGCCAACTCATCGAACGTCGTGAAGTTCAGCCCGGAACGACTGTCCATGAAGTTCCAGGAGAGCGTGAACATCCGGTGACGCGCGAAAGCCTCGCCGATGATCCGCAGCAGCTTCTCGCGTGTTTCCTCGATGCGAGCCACGCTCTCGGTCCAGATATTGAAGCCGCAGGACACGAACATACCGGTCCGCCAGCCTTCGGCGCTGATGAAGATCCCAGGCCCTTCCAGCAACAGGCTGCCGGCGCCCAGGCGACAGGCGCTCAGTCCCGAGTGCAGGGCGAGATCGTCGAACAGCTCTTCCAGCTTGCGTTGCGACGCGTAACGTACGTGGCGATACACCGGATACTTTGCCGCGACGTTCTCGAGCGCACGAATGGCGCGCGCCTTGAGAATGGTCTCGGGGAACCGGTGAATCTCGTGATGAAAATTCAAACCGACCGCCAACGCGCTGTGCTCAGCCGCGCTGCGCTCGGGATTCAGCTTGTGAATGCTCATAAAGTTGTCGCGAATACAAAGTTCAAACGCCAGAAAAGCAAAACCCCTGGCAGGTTTCCCGGCCAGGGGTTCGTTGGAGCCAAAAGGCTCGCACCTGACTTGCGGGAGCGGGCGCGCTCCGCAAGTCATCTCGCGAAACTAACGCTCGTGTTTGTTGATATCGAGGTTGAGAGTGGGCGGTGCGAACATTGATCGGCTCCTTGAGGCCGTTGTGAACTCGGGGCGCGCATCCTACTCGCGGCCGCGCCGGTGTCAATGATTTTTCCATGAACACTGGCGATGCGGGGATTTGCGCCGTATCTTCGCAGTCATGAGCACACTTAATGTCACATTGATCCAGACCGACCTGGCGTGGCACGACCCGGCGGCCAATCGCGTGCGCCTGCAGAAGCATATGGGCGGGCTGGCGGGGCAGACGGATCTGATCGTGCTGCCGGAAATGTTCACGACAGGCTTCACCATGGAGGCGGAGTCGGTGGCCGAGATAGCCAACGGGCCGACCGTCGCCTGGATGCGAGAGCACGCGGCTGCACTCGGAGCGGTCATCACCGGCAGCATCGCAACTCGGGACGGGGATCGTTATTACAACCGTCTCGTGTGGATGCGGCCGGACGGCACGCATGAAACGTACGACAAGCGCCATCTGTTTCGAATGGCGCATGAGCAGGATCACTACTCGGCGGGCGTCCGCCGGCTCGTCGTTGAGCTGAAAGGTTGGAAGATCCTGCCGTTGGTTTGTTACGACCTGCGCTTTCCGGTGTGGAGCCGTAACAAGCTTGGCGGCGACGACGGCTATGACGCGCTGCTGTACGTCGCGAACTGGCCGGAGCGACGGCGCTACCCCTGGCAGACGCTGCTCAAAGCCCGAGCCATCGAGAATCTGAGCTACTGCATCGGCGTCAATCGTGTCGGCAAAGACGGCACGGGCATCAACTACACCGGCGACAGCGCGGCGATCGATTACCTCGGTCAGCCGATGACACCGGCGTCGGAGCAGGAATTCGTCACGACCGTGTCGCTCGACAAGACGGCGCTCGACGGATTCCGCGCCAAATTCCCAGCGCACCTGGATGCGGACGACTTTCACCTGACCGGGCTCGAGCCATGAAAATTTCCACTCGCTTGAATCATCCGCCCAGCGTCAGCGTGCCCGCGGACAATCGGCCGCTGGTCGCGCCGATCTACCAATCCGTAAAGTTCACCTTCGACGACGTGGCCGAGGCGGAGCGCCAGTCGCGGGGGCAGCGTGAGGGATATCAGTATTCCCGAGTGTCGAATCCGACGTTGGAGCAGTTGAGTCTCACGTTGGCGCAGTTGCAGGGGCGAGAGGAATGTTTGCTGACTGCGTCGGGCGTGGCGGCGGTGAATCTCGCGTTACTGGCGCTGTGCAAGCAGGGCGATCATGTCGTGCTGTTTGCGGAGATGTATCAGCCGACGCGGTACATGATCCGACGTTTGCTAGCGCGGTACGGGGTTACGCACACGATGCTGTCGATCGAAGATGCGGTGGGTATCGAGCAGACGCTGGCGAGCAAGCCGACGAGGTTGGTGATTTTCGAGACGCCGACCAATCCAGTGCTCAAGATCGCGGACATCGAAGCGATCACGGCGGCGGCGAAGAGGCATGGCGCGCTGACGGTGTTGGATAACACGTTTGCAGGCTTTCACAACCACGGGCAGTTCGACATCGATGTGTTCGTACACAGCTTGACGAAGTATGCGTCGGGGCATGGCGATGTGATGGGCGGGGCGGTGATCGCCCGGCGAGAGCTCATCGACAAGATGCGGACTGATTTCATTGTGATCGGTGCGACGTTGGATCCGCACACGGCGTACTTGATTCAGCGCGGGTTGAAGACCTATGCGCTTCGATATGAGCGGCAGTGCGCGAATGCGTTGGAGGTGGCGAGGTTCCTCGAAGGGCATCCGAGCGTGGCGAGCGTTACCTATCCGGGGTTGAGCTCGCATCCGCAATATCAGTTGGGACAGAGGCAGATGCAGGATTGTGGCTCGATCGTTTCTATCGAGTTGAAAGAGAAGGGCGTGGCGCCGACGGCCTTTGCGAATGCGCTGAAGTTGTTTGCTATTTCTGCCAGCGTCGGGTCGACGGAGTCGCTCGTGCAGCCGGGACAGTTGATGATGCCTCGGGATTTGAATGAAGCTGAGCTGCGCTGGGCTGCGGTTTCCGACCGGACGATGCGGTTGTCGATTGGGATTGAAGACGTTGAGGATTTGATCTCGGATTTGCAGCAGGCGTTGGCGGCTTCTTAGCGCTCTTCCGGAGCGGGCGTGGTCTGCGTCGCTGCCGAGGGTGTCTAGTTCGGCGTTGCTGTCGGAGGCGTTGATGGTTCGCGGCGCCGGGAACGTCCTAGGTCTTCCCGGCACCGTGCTCCCCGTCACTGGCGCTATCGCGCGGATTCCTTGGGTCCCGTCCCTGGGCGCACTGCTCCGGCGAGGTCCCTCTCGTCCGAAGCTGCCGGGAAGACCTAGGACATTCCCGACGCCGCCGAAACGTCACTGGCGCATTCGCGCGTGACTCTGCTCCGACCGTGCAACCGTTGGTTTTGAGTTTGAGGTTGCGGGATGTCGACACGCAGTTGCGGCCGCGCTAGGCGCGGCCGCCCGGTGACGTCACCGCAGTTCGGTTGTACCGATCTCCGTTGCGACTCAGTGACCTCGCCGCAGTTCGATCGGGCAGCGCTCTGTCGCGAGTCGTCGCGAAGACGACTCGTAAGTTTCGCGCGGTAGCAAGAAACGTGAGCGCTCGTTGGAGCGCGATAGCGCGACCGAAGGTCGCCCGCCTGACTCCGCTCCAACGTTTCGGCGGCGTCGGGAGCGACCTACCTCCTTCCGGCAGCTTTTCGGCACAGGGACGGGGCCGAAACAGCAGGGCTCACCATGGACGTGACGCGAGGAGCGCACTGCGCTCCGGCGGGCGCCCGGTGCCGGAAGGAGGTAGGTCGCTCCCGGCGACGCAGCCCACCAACGCCTCTTAGAGCAACCCGGCGCAGCCCACCAACGCCTCTTAGAGCAACCACCCGACGGAGCCACCAACGTCACCTATAGCAACCCGGCGCAGCCCACCAACGCCTCTTACAGCAACCCGACGGAGCCACCAACGTCACCTATAGCAACACGCCGCATACCACACAGGCCTCTTAACAATAACCCTCCAGTCAACCACCAACGCCGACCTGCGTTGTACGCCTCAGGAACAACACGAGGGTGGTCGTATGCACGTCTTCAACGTCACTAAGAGTCGCTTCACTTTGGTGTTGATGGTTGCCGGCGTCGTCAGTGTCGCCAGCCTGAGTCAGGCTGAGGCGGGCGTTCGGGATCGTGGTGTCAATGCTGGGCAGCAGAATCAGCATCAGCGCGTGCGGCAAGGCGTTCGTTCTGGTGAGCTCACGCGGCGAGAGACTCGGAATCTGGCTGAGGGGCAACGTGATATTCGGCAGTTGGAGCGGGCGTATAAATCCGATGGTCAGCTGACCCGTGCCGAGCGCGTTGATTTGCACCACGAGCAGAACCAGGCCAGCCGCGACATCTACAAACAAAAGCACGACGCACAGGATCGACCCGTAGCTACACCCGCAGCGATCCGCGATCCCGGAGTGAATGAGCGGCAGGTGAACCAAACCGGTCGGATCGTCGACGGGGTCAAGACAGGTGAGTTGACCCACGACGAGGCGCAGGAGCTGCGCGACGGACGGCGGGAGATTCGTCAGACCGAACAGCAGTACAAGGCCGATGGCGCATTGACTCGGGATGAGCGCATCGACCTGCATCAGGACTTGAAACAGCAGAGCCACGACATCCACGAAGCCAAACACAACGAAGAGACTCGCAGACAGTAATTCGCGCTGTCCCGACCCGACCTGACCAGCCCGCTTCCAGAAGGAGGCGGGCTTTTTTTCGTCGTTGAACGGCTACACCCGAGCAGCGGGCCAGCCGTGCACGTCGGGCAACGTCCAGTGCGGACCTGATAAGTAAATTCAGGACATCAGTAGCCGCGGCTCGAGCCGTCAGACCACCGAGTGAACTTCTGTCGTTCCTGCATGGCTTGAATCCGCGGGCCGCGGCTCAAGTATTCTGCGGTCATGGCTACTCTATCCGTCCTCGACCTGTCGCCTATCCCGGTGGGCAGTGACGCCGCGCAGTCCTTGCGCAATTCGCTCGACCTTGCCCAACACGCGGAACGTTGGGGTTATCGAAGGTTCTGGCTCGCCGAGCATCACAGCATGCCCGGTATCGCGAGCGCGGCCACGGCCGTCGTGATCGGTCACGTTGCCGCCGGAACGAACACCATCCGAGTCGGAGCGGGCGGCATCATGCTGCCGAATCATTCGCCGCTGACGGTGGCTGAACAATTCGGAACGTTGGAATCGTTGTTCCCGGGTCGTATCGATCTGGGATTGGGGCGCGCGCCAGGCTCGGATCAGGCCACGGCCCGTGCGTTACGCCGCACGCTCAATTCGGATCCGGATGCGTTCCCGCAGGATGTGATGGAGCTGATGGCGTACTTCGGGCCGTTGCAGGAAGGACAGCGGGTGCAGGCGGTGCCGGGGCAGGGACTGAATGTTCCTCTTTGGATTCTCGGCTCCAGCCTGTTTGGCGCACAGGTGGCGGCGGCCCTGGGATTGCCGTTCGCGTTCGCCTCGCACTTTGCACCGGCGCAGATGATGCATGCGCTGGAAATCTATCGAGCACGGTTCAAGCCTTCGCAGTATCTGGACAAGCCTTACGCCATGGTGGGCTTCAACGTATTCGGTGCGGATACGGATGAAGAAGCGAAGGTGCTCGTGACCTCGATGCAGCAGGCGTTTGTGAATCTGCGCTCTGGCACGCCGAAGAAGTTACAGCCGCCGATGCCGGGCTATTACGAGAACCTGCACCCGCACGATCGGTCGATCCTGGACGAGGTATTGACCTGCTCGGCGATCGGCTCGCCGGAGACGGTGCGTCGTGAGTTGAAGGCGTTTGCAGAAGTCACCGGTGCGGACGAAATCATCGTCGCGTCCATGATCTACGATCACACGGCGCGCCTGCGGTCATATCAGATCGCGGCGGAGGCGAATGCGAGCCTGGGCTAGCCGCTAGCGCTGGCCTGGATACTTCATGGCGCCGAGCCGCGCCAGCATCTTGGAAAGCTCTTCGGGGCTGATATAAAAATACTCACAAACGCGACCCCACAGCATCGGGGTCGGCACATTGTGGTCGCCGCGCTCTTGCTGCGTCTCATGGAGCACGTACAGCACGATACGTTCCTTGCGGGTCAGGCCATCGCGGACGTCGGGGATATCGTCGTAACTCATTGCTGTTTAACGCGCAGAGGCGCAAGGTATGCGGTAAATCGATTGCTGGGGGAAGCCGCATGGACACCAAGCCCGCGACTGCCGTCGACCCGAAGTCATTCCAGACCTTCGAGGAATTTTATCCCTTCTACCTCAGCGAGCACAGCAACCGCACCTGTCGGCTGCTGCACTTCATCGGTTCGACCCTGGCGTTGGGGTGCCTGGTGCTGTTGATAGGCACCGGCGACGGCTATTGGCTGCTGGTCGGCCTGTTGTGCGGCTATGGCTTCGCGTGGATCGGCCACTTCGCCTTCGAAAAGAACAAGCCCGCCAGCTTTAGCCGGCCGCTCTACAGTTTTCGCGGCGACTGGGTGATGTATCGGGACATCTGGACCGGCAAGATCAAGATCTGAATCACAGCTGAGTCGTCTTGCTGCGTAGGGCCGCTGCCTTCACGGCCTTTCTGATTCGCACATAAGAGCCGCAACGGCAAATGTTGCTCATGGCCGCGTCGATATCGGCGTCGCTGGGATTGGGCGTGCGTTCGAGCAGCGCGACGGCGGAAAGGATCTGGCCGCCTTGGCAGTAGCCGCATTGAGCAACGTCGGTTTCGATCCATGCCTGCTGCACTGGGTGCAGATGTTGTTCGTCGCGCGCCAGGCCTTCGATTGTGACGATGGACAGGCCCTTCGCGTCGGCAAGGCGCATCACGCAGGAGCGAACGGTGCTGGCGTTGGCGAGCACGGTGCAAGCGCCGCACTGCCCGATGCCGCAGCCGAACTTCGTGCCTTTGAGTCGCAAGTCTTCGCGCAGGAACCACAACAGCGGCATGTCTGCCTTGTCATCGGGCGCGGCGACCGGTTGGCGATTCAGGGTGAATTCGATGGGCATGGGTTCGCTCAGATTTTGAACGTGTCCGCGATGGGCATGCGGCGCACTCGTTTGCCGCAAGCGGCGAAGATGGCATTGGCGAGCGCTGCGCCGGCGGGTGCGAGTGGCGGCTCGCCGACACCGGTGGGGTCGTAACCGCTGTCGATGATTTCGACTTCGATGGACATCGGCGCCTCGCGCAGGCGCATCCAGCGCAAGGTGTTGAAGTTATCGTTGACGACGCGGCCTTCGCTGACGCGAACATCGTTGAACAGCGCCGCGTTCAGTCCGTCGACGAAGCCGCCTTCCATTTGCGAGCGGATGTGATTCGGGTTGATCGCGAAACCGCAGTCGATCGCACCCCAGGCGCGCAGGATCTTCAACTCATCGGTGTCGCTGACGCTGACCTCGAGCACGCACGCTGCATAAGTGCCGAAGGTGAAGTGACCGGCGATGCCCAGCCCCGTGCCCTTGGGGCGCGGGCGGTTCCAATCCGCAAGCCGCGCGGCTGCTTCGTAGCACTTCGCCATACGGCCGGAATGAATGCTCTTCGCCGCCCAGTTATTGATGGAATATTCCTGATACGGTTGCAGCCACTGCAAACGAAACGCGAGCGGATCCTGGCCAGTCGCGTGAGCCAGTTCGTCGAGCATGGACTCGGTGGCGAAAGCCCATTGCAACATGGTGGGCGCGCGCCACGGGCCAACGAGAATGTTCGACGTGGAAGGGAACTGCTCGACACGATAGTTCGATACGACCTTCGCCGGAAAATAGTCGCTGGCTTCGGGTCGGCCGCGGGTTTGGGCCTGGCGATGCTGCCAGGCGGTGATGCGCTTGTCCTTGACCGCTGCCCGCACGCGCATGACCGCGGCGGCATCGAAGAAATCGCGCTGGATCTCATCTTCGCGCGTCCAGGTGACTTTGACCGGGGCTTTGATCCGGTGGCTCAACGTCACTGCTTCGCGGATGAAATCGAGCTCGCCGCGCCGGCCGAAGCCGCCGCCCATGCGCTTGCTAATGACTTTGACCTTCAATGCATCGAGGCCTGCAATGAGCTCGACCTCGCGCGCGACGGTGTGCGGAACCTGATGGCCAACGATGATAGTGGCGCCGTCGCGGCGCACGTCGGCAATGCAATTGTGCGGCTCCATGCACGCGTGCGCGAACAGCGGCTTCTCGTACGTGTGATCGAGCACCAGGTCGGCGGTGGCGAACGCGGCGTCCACGTCGCCGTCATCGACGAGTTTGTCTGCTACGCCGTTGCCCGCGACCAGGCGATGAAATTCCTGGATCTGCTGGTTCGAGTCGTCGGTGGCCGCATTCTTCCATTGAGCTTGCAGCGCTTTGCGACCTTGCATCGCGGCCCACATGCTGTCCGCGAGCACGGCAATGCCCGCTGCCAGAACCTGCGCATCGCCGCCCGGCCAATGGTCTTCGACCTTGCGCGGCAGCTCGATGATGTGGCGGACGCCTGGAATGGCCAGGACCGCATCCTTGTTGTAGCCCGCGATCTCTGCGTTGAGCGCCGGTGCGCGCTCGATCACCGCCTGCAGCGCGCTGGGATAATCCTCGTCGATGGCGAACAACGGCCGCCCCATGACGATGTCGCGAACGTCCACGACGCCGGCGTCCTTGCCCATGATGCGATAGTCGGCGCGTTGCTTGAGCTTGACCTGCTCGGGTTGCACCTGGCGGCTGGCGGCCTTGCCGGCGAGCTCGCCATAGCTCAGACGACGGTCGCGGTTCGGGTCGATGACAAAGCTGTCTCGGGTGGTCAGCGTGTCTGCCGATACCTGCCATCGGGCCGCCGCTTCTTCCATCAGCATGCGGCGAACAGTCGCGCCTGCTCGGCGCATGTAGTCCCAGTTGTTGCGAACGGTCTGGCTGCCGCCCGCGGCGGATTGGCCATATTCGTAGCCGACTTCGCCTTTGTCATTCCGGATCATGCGGACGGGTTCGTCTCTGGTGACCGTCACCAGCGCCCAGTCCAGGTCCATTTCGTCGGCCAGAATCATCGGGCCGGTGGTCCGCATGAACTGCCCCATCTCCATGACTGGCGACATCAGCTCGGCGCTGTTGTCCGGGTGCAGCGTCAAATAGACGCACCAGGAGGGTGAAGCCCCCGCCGTTCGCGCAGCCAGCGACGAACGGGGAGGCAGGGGGATCGAAATCAGCAGCGCGCCGGCGGCCGACACCGACGCTTTCAGAAAACTACGACGGTCCAGATGAGGCGCTGTGGCCGGCGGGCGCATGACGGGCGGGCTCTCCTTGGCGGTGAGTCCATTGAACCGATGGCGCGCGATGCCCGCGAGCGAAATGTGATGACTGAAGGGCGCGATGTGACGAGTTGCCAACGCCCGAGGGACGAATGGCTGGCCGCTGGGACGAACGTCCTGGCGTGTTATTCCGCCGGGCGGTAGCGCTGCAGGGCTTGTTTGTGCTTTTTGCTCATGGGCAGAGCCTGACCGCCGCGCAGTTGCACGGTGCCGTTGCCCGAGGGCTGGGTTTTGATGCGCTCGATCTCGTCCCGCCGGACCAGATGGCAGCGATGGATGCGGATGAAATCAGTGGCGGGCAGCAGGTCCTCGACCTGCTTCAACGTGGCGCGCATGAGATAGCGCTGGCCGCGCTCGATGATCTCGACATAGTTGCCGGCGGCGCTGACGCACTCGATGCGATTGATCAGGATCAAACATTGGTCGGCGCCCTTGCTGACCAGCAGTGCATCTTGCCCGGCCGCGGTCGGCTGGGGTTCCGGCGCGGCCGGGGCGGGCGGTTGCAGTTCGATGGCCGGCGCGGGCGCGACATCGACGGTCTCGGCGACCGCTCGCCGCTCTCTCAGGAAGACGTGCCAGACGAGATAGACGACGCCGACGACTGCCACATAACGGGGCAGAAAGATCATCAGGCTGGTGGCGGCATCCCGCGCGTTTGTCAGCAAATCGATGGCGACCGGTACGGCGGCCGAGATGAACACCACCACCGCCACCAGGGCGGCGAGCTCAACGGCGCGGTTGTGCCATTTAGTCGAATATTTGCGGAGCGCCGCGAACAGCAGCGGTGTGGTCACCAGCCACACGCCCCAGTTCTTGAATACGTGACGGAACGAGCTGGCCAGATCCGCCGGCTTATTGGCGATCAGCACCTCGTACAGCATGCAATAGCACGACAACAGGGCGATGAACCCGCCCCAGCAGATCAACGAGGTCTTGAAGTCGCTCCGCAGCGGCCAGGCCACGTCACGGGGCAGATGAATGGTTCGCGCCGACACGGCGAGTCTCCCGACCGAGCGGAAATAATGCCGAAATTAGCATAGCCGGCGGCGCCATGAAGTGGTCCCTGGGGCCACGGTCGACGCGCGCCGGTCGAAAGTGATGACTTTCGCGGCGTTATTTTGTTCCTGATCCTGAATAATGCGCTCGCCATGAGACTGGCGGCGCGTGGCGCCGACCATTGCGGTCAGCGCCACGACGAGCCTCGATCAGGTGCTCGAGAGTTGTTCCGGGAACGCCTGGCGCTTGCCGTCGAGCTTGTGCACGACGCCACGGCGCATCACGAAGTCGACGCTCTCGAGGCGGGTCACATCGTCGAGCGGGCTGGCGCTGACGGCGATGATGTCCGCATCCTTACCCGGCGCCAGCGAGCCGATGCGTGCTTCCTGTCCGAGCAGCGTGGCGGCATCGAGAGTCGCAGAGCGGATTGCGGCGGCGGGCGTCATGCCTGCCTGTACCAGCAGCGCGAACTCCTTCGCGTTCTTGGCGTGGTCGCCGACGCCCGAGTCGGTGCCGAACGCAATCTTCACGCCGTCCTTGATCGCGGCCGCTGTGTTCTTCGCGTGGCTGGCTACGGCTTCCTGAGCTTTGAGCAAGGTGTTCTGCGAGCGTGCGCCGGCTTGCGCCTGAGCCAGGGCGGCGTGCGGAGCCACCATGGTCGGAACGAACCAGGCATTGCGCTTCTTGAACAGTGCGTTCGTGGTCGCGTCGGTGTACGTGCCGTGCTCGATCGAATCGACGCCCGCTTCGAGCGCCGCCTTGATGCCATTGTTGCCGTGGGCGTGCGCGGCCACCTTGCGACCGAACATGTGCGCGGTGTCGACGATGGCCTTCATTTCGTCAGCGAACATTTGCTGGTTCAGACCGCCAGCGATGTTGCTGTTCACGCCACCGGTCGCGGCGAATTTGATCACGTCCGCGCCTTGAGAGATTTGCGCACGGACGGCGCGGCGACAATCGTCTGCACCATTGCAGGTGTTGTTGGCGTGCTCATGCACCATCTCGGCGATGTCGCGATTGGTGTTGTTGGATGAATCGCCGTGGCCGCTGGTGATGGAGATGCTGCGTCCCGCGACATAAAGCGTCGGGCCGACCAACACGCCGTTGTTGATGCCGTCGCGCAGCGCCGTGACGCTATGGACGTCGGAGCCCAGGTCGCGCAGCGTCGTAAAGCCGGCTTCGAGCGTGCGTCGTGCGTTGTCGATGCCGATGACGAAGCTGTCTTCCACGTCGCGGTTGTTCTGCTCGATGCGGGCGCGCATCTTGTTATCGTCGTTGAAGATGTGCACGTGCATGTCGATCAGGCCCGGCAGCACGAACTGTTTGCTCAGATCGACCAGCTTCGCGCCCCCTTCCGGTGCAACGAAGCCATCGCGGATCGCCTCGATCTTTCCATCGCGCACGATCAGGGTGGAGTTGCCGCGGGGCGCGGCGTCCGGCCGATCGAGCAGTGTCCCGGCGTGGATATAAACAACTTTGCTGATGGGGGTCGGCGCCTGGGCTGTGCTCGACACCGAGCTCAGCAGGGCCATGGCTCCGGCCAGTGCCAGGGAGGATCGAGACAGAAGCGATCGATGCATGTTGTGAATTCCTTTGGAGGAGAGCGCGAAGCGGCCGATCTTAGGCAACGGCTGCGGGGTCATCCAGTGCGCCGGAACCCGTCGCGGGCGATTGCATAGCTCATGCACGAAAGCGTCGAATTGCGGTGAATTGTGACCTGCCGGATCGGGTTGCCGCAGTTGGCTTGCCAGACCTCGGGCCTGGGAGGAATATCCGAGCGAGGGTTCCGACGTCGTCCGAATGGAGTCCAACCGTGAAATTGTTCATCGGGTGCGCGTTCATCGCGGCAATGCTGATTTTGGGCGCTGCCGAGGGCGACGAAGTCCACGTCGTCCAGCAGGGGGTCGATATCGATTTCCGGCAAGAAACACCGGGTCGGCAAGAGGAGTTGGCGGCCAAGGTCATCGCCCTGGCGGAATCCGCGAGTGTCGAGTCGACCGGTTATTTGAAGACCGAAAAGCGTTGGAAGGCAGCGCTCTCCCAGCCCAGATTCGTGCACGCCTTATTCGATCCGGCGCGCGACGTGAAGCTGATGGTAGGCCGCAGCCGGGCGTACGAGTTCACGCCGGTGAATGAGATCCGTATCGTGCTGTCTGAGCGCGGCTGGACAGATCACATACTGCTGCGCGTCGGCTCGCAGATCCGAGCGGTGACCAAGTATTCGCCCTGCGCGATGGCCGAGCTGACCGTTGGCTCGAAACTGCGCACGTCGACGCAGGAGCACGCCGAATTGCTCGGCGGCTACTGCGTCGAGCTCAAATGATTCAAATGCTGCTGAACACGCGCACGCGGTGGCGGTGATAGGGCAGCACTTCGAGCACTTCGCCATCTTTCAGGCGATGCTGAATGCCGCGCCACCAGTCGGCGGTCATGATTTCGCCGTGCACCTTCAGAAAGACTTCTTTGAGGTGTGCGTCGAAGCCCAGGAACTGCATGAAAGTCTCCGGGAACACGTCGTTGTCGTTGACGTGGAACCAGGCCTCGGCGCGCATGTCGTCTTCATCGAACTTCGATTGCGGGACGTCGCGGAAGCGGCAGTCGGTGACGGCGCACAGCTCGTCGTAGTCGTAGAAGATCACGCGAGCGTGCCGCGTGACGCCGAAGTTCTTCAGCAGCAAATCGCCGGCGAAGATGTTCGTGACAGCGAGGTCGCGGATGCACTGGCCGTAGTCGAGCACGGCCTTCTCGGCGTCTTCCCGTGAAGCATTGCGGATGTACAGATTGAGCGGCGTCAGGCGGCGCTCGATGTACACGTGATCCATGATCACGTCGCCATCTTCGAAGTGCACCGTGTTGGCGGCCTCGTCCTGCAACTCGGCAACCAGCTCCTTCGAGAAGCGGGCCGCGGGGAACTTCAAGCGTTTGAAT
This sequence comes from Peristeroidobacter agariperforans, assembly GCF_004138335.1. Lineage (GTDB taxonomy): Bacteria > Pseudomonadota > Gammaproteobacteria > Steroidobacterales > Steroidobacteraceae > Steroidobacter > Steroidobacter agariperforans. The sequence goes on from NZ_RYFW01000002.1 coordinate 51,657, forward strand.
TCCTGCGCGTCGACCAGGCGGCCGGCGCGATCGTGCTTGAAGACCATTTCGTATTTCTTCTGCACTTCTTCGCGCAGGATGTTCTTCGGGTACGCGAAGCGATCCCGAATGATCTTGAACACCACGTCGAACGACGGCAGCGTGAAACAGATCATCACCAGGCCTTTGTCGCCCGGCGCGTGCACGAACTGATCTTCGCTCTTCTGCAAATGTTTGAAGAGCTCGCGATAGCGTTCGGTCTTACCCTGCTTGGCGCGGCCGAGCACGGTGTACAGCTCGCTCACCGGCTTGCGCGGCAGGATGCTCTTCAGGAACACGATGGCCTGGCCGACGTGCGCCAGGTCGGCATGGAAGTACGAGCGCGTGAAGCTGAACAGGATGCTGACGGTGCTTTCGTCCATCATCACCGCGTCGATGCGTACGCCGCTCTCGGTGTTTTGCAGAGCCAGCACGAAGGGTAGTTGCCAGCCCGGACCGGAGATGCGGCCGACCAGGTACGCACGCGTCATCTGAAAGAACACGGTGCGGATGATTTCGATCTGCTCCACCTGCAGCGGCGGCTTGGATGCATCGGCATCCACTTCGCACTGGGCGCGCACTTCGTTGCTGATGGTACGGACGCTGCGGTCGAAGTCGACGTAGGGCGTACGGAAGCGGAAGTCGGCGAGCACTTCTTCGAACAGCAGTTCGAGCGAGCCGCGGTTCACGTAAACGTTGGTTTCGATCGCGGAGGTGACCGATGCGATCGGATCGAGATCCAGCGCGACGAACTCCACCGCCGGATCGACGCCGATCGTGCCGAACGTGCGACGCGTGACGGAGTTGAAGAAAGTCTTGTCGAATTCCAGGTCGGGCAGGGCGTCGATCAGCTCGGTGAAGCGACGTTTGATGCTGCTCCAAAGCGCGCGCTCGGTCACGTCGTCGCCGAGCCGCGCCTGCATCTGGTGCACGGCGCGATCGACGCACTTGTCGTAGAGCTCGATACGCTCGACAGCATCGCGCAGGCTGCCGTGCCAGTCGCGAGCCTCGAACTTCTGGGGCGCACGCCGCGTGATGGAACGAAATTCCGCGTTGTAATCCGCGAACGATTGGACCAGCGCGCCTGCGCACGTATCGACCAATGCGTCACGAGAAAGAACGGTGGCTGCTGATGCTGACATGTTCAATGGGTCCATGAAGATGTCTGAGATATTAGCGCGCCGCTGTGCAGGCGCGACAGCCGGGATGGTGGGAAGTCCGGCGGGAAGCGCCCTCTGCCAAGGCAGAGGGCGCCCCTCAAGCGAGCACTAAGCATTCCCCTGCGAGGGGATGCTTATATCTACGTCACAGATTCTTGATCAAAGCGTCGCCGAATTCGGAGCACTTCACTTCCTTGGCGCCTTCCATCAAGCGCGCGAAGTCGTAAGTGACCGTCTTCTGGCCGATCGTCTTGTCCATGGCGCTGATGATGGCGTCGGCCGCTTCGGTCCAGCCCATGTAACGCAGCATCATTTCGCCGGAGAGAATCACCGAGCCCGGGTTCACCTTGTCGAGATTGGCGTACTTCGGCGCCGTGCCGTGAGTCGCTTCGAACACCGCGTGACCGGTCACATAGTTGATGTTGCCGCCCGGCGCGATGCCGATGCCGCCGACCTGCGCGGCCAGCGCATCCGACAGGTAGTCGCCGTTCAAGTTCATGGTGGCGATCACGTCGAACTCCGCCGGACGCGTCAGCACCTGCTGCAACGTGATGTCGGCGATCGCATCCTTGATGATGATCTTGCCGGCCTTGATGGCGGCATCCTGTTCTTCGTTCGCGGCCTTCTCGCCCTTGGCGGCCTTGGTGCGCTCCCACTGATCCCAGGTGTAGGTCTGAGCGGCGAACTCTTTCTCCGCCAGCGCATACGCCCAGTTACGGAACGCGCCTTCCGTGAACTTCATGATGTTGCCCTTGTGCACGATCGTCACGCTCTTGCGCTTGTTGACGATGGCGTACTCCACGGCCGAGCGGAACAGGCGCTCGGTGCCTTCCTGCGACACCGGCTTGATGCCGATGCCCGATGTTTCGGGGAAGCGGATCTTCGCGAACTGCTTCGGGAACGCGGCCTTGAAGGCTTCCAGGAACTTCTTGTTGTCCGGCGAGCCGGCTTCGAACTCGATGCCCGCGTAAATGTCTTCGGTGTTTTCGCGGAAGATGGTCATGTCGACCTTGTCCGGAGTGCGCACCGGCGAAGGCACGCCCTTGAACCAGCGCACCGGGCGCAGGCACACGTAGAGATCCAGCATCTGACGGAGCGCGACGTTCAACGAGCGGATGCCGCCGCCGATCGGCGTGGTCAGCGGGCCCTTGATGGACACCAGGTAGTCGCGGCAGGCCTGGACGGTTTCCTCCGGCAGCCAGGTGTTGAACATGTCGTTCGACTTCTGACCGGCGTACACCTCCATCCAATGGATTTTGCGCTTGCCGCCATAAGCCTTTTGCACGGCTGCGTCCATCACGCGCACCGAAGCGCGCCAGATGTCCGGACCGGTGCCGTCGCCCTCGATGAAGGGGATGATGGGTTGGTCTGGAACGTTGAGCTTGCCGTTCTGGATGGTGATCTTCTGCCCCTGCGGGGGCACATTCAGTTTTACTGCGGTCGACATCGACGAACTCCGTGGAGCTGGTTCGTAAGGAGGGTATTGCCGGTATTTTGGGGGCCGGCATGCTAACACATAGCGGTTGGCGGTTAGCGGTTCGCGGTTCGCGGTTAGTCAGAAAAAAGCCTTCAGTTCCGGCTCTTTAACCCACCGCCAACCGCTAACCGCCAACCGCTAACCGCTTCTAGAAATTCACGGTCGCGGTCACGCCGCTGCCAGCATTTTCCAGTCGGATCGCCCAGCCGTAGCGCTCGCAAATGCGCCGGACCAGGTACAGGCCCATGCCGTGGCCGCCCGGATGCGTCGTAAAGCGCGGCGGGATGTTTTCCAGCTGGCCGGCGGGCAGGGCGCCCGCATTGCTGACCACCAGTTCGCGGCCCTGGGAACGGCACAGGATCTCGGCGCCAGCGCCGTGCTGGACGGCGTTGCGCACCAGGTTGCCCAGGGTCATGGCGACCATGCTTTCCGGGGCGGCGACGCGCAGCGGCCCGCCACGAAGCTCGACGACGATGTGCTTTTCCGGTGCAACACTGCGCTGGTCCTCGACCACGCGCGCCAGCACTGCATAGACATCGCAAGTCGTCTCGGCCGGCGCGATGAGCTGGGGCTCGCGCGACAGGGCGAGCAGCGCGTCGGTGAATTCAGTCATCTCGCGCACGGCGCGTTGGATGCGGGCGAGGGCCTTGCTCGCGCCGGGCTGCCCGGCGGTCTGCGTTTCGAGCAGCTCGACCGCTCCGCGCATGACCGCGAGCGGCGTGCGCAATTCGTGGCTGGCGGTGGCAGTGAACGATTGCTCGCGCTCGACGAAGCCGTCGAGCCGCTCCATGAAGGTGTCGATGGAGCGGGCGATCGGCTCGAGCTCGTTGCCCGCGAACTGCGCGCCGATGCGGACGTGTCGTTGGCCCGGATCGATCTGCGTGAGTCGATCGGCCAGCACGGTCACGGGCTCGACCAGCCGGCGCGAGATGGCCGTCGCCGCCAGGCCGGCAACGATGACGACGCCGACCACGCCGAGACCGAGCACGAACAACGCGATCCTTTCCTGGACGACGTAGCTGGTCACGTCGTAAGTGATGTAGAGCCGGCCGAAATTGCCATCGCGCACCAGCACGTCGAGCAAACGTTTGCCGTTGCGCACGCGGTGCATTTCGCCGGGCTTGAGCATGGCGATGTGTCGGGGCAACTCGGCGAGATCGCTGGATCGATAAATACTCAGGCGCGCGGAGCGCAGGGGCTCGGCGCCTCGATCCGCGTGCAAGCGCTGTTCGAAGTGCGTGAGCTCTTCGGAGAGCAGATCGAGCGTGATGTTTCGTTTCAGGCGCTCGTCGGCGAGATAGGCCCAGGCGCTCAGGATCAAGCCTGCTCCGGCGAGCAGCGCGATCATCGTGCCCGCGATGCGTGCGCGCAGGCTGAGCTGCGCGAACCACTCGATCGCCCTACGGACGAGGCGGTTCCGCCGAAAGTCGATAACCGGTGCCATGAACGGTGTGTAGCAACTTGGTCGTGAAGTTCTTGTCGATGGCCGTGCGCAGCGCATGCATGTGGGCGCGCAGGAAATCTCCCTGCGGCGGCTGATCGCCCCACAGCTCCTTCTCCAGCTCCTGGCGCGTCACCACGCGATGCGAGTTTTGTAACAGCACGATCAACAGACGACGGGTGGTCGGATTGAGCTTGATGCGCTCGCCGCCGCGCTCGGCTTCGAGCGTGTCCAGATCGAATGTGAGATCGCCGACGGTCAGCAGTCGTTGCGCCGGCGGCACGTTGGCGCGACGGAGCAGCGCCTTCAGGCGCACGTCCAGCTCGGCGAGCGAGAACGGCTTGACCAGGTAGTCGTCGGCGCCGGCCTCGAAGCCTTCGATCTTGTCCTGGAGCGTGTCCTTCGCCGTCAGCATCAGCACCGGCACGCGCGTGTGGCCGGCCTGGCGCAGCTGACGGCACAAGGACAAGCCGTCCAGGCCGGGCAGCATCAGGTCGAGCACGATCGCGTCGTACGGCTGATTCAGCGCCAACTGCAGCCCACGCTCGCCCTCGAGCACGTGCTCGACGGTGTCGCCCGTCGCCTCGAAGAACTCGGCGATGTTGGCGGCGATGTCACGGTGGTCTTCGATCAGCAGCAGGCGCATGGGACGAAATATCGGCGGTGGCAACGACACATAGCTGTCACATTGTACGCCGAACGCGGCTTGCTACCGGGAAATACCTGGAAAACGAGAGGCAAGCGCAGTTACGGCCTGCCATCACACAAATGTCACGGCGCCGTCAAGCTGTCGCAGCATGTCGAGCGCAAATTGACACTGCGCGAAGGTGTCGCGGGTAGCTCAGCAAAAGTCACGCCTTTGACGAGCGTATCGAAAGGGTCTCGGCTTTCGATCATAGGAGCAGTCGTCATGACTACGGCACGTGTGGATGGAATATTTCGCAGAGTCGACGCGTACGAGTATGCGTGGTGCCTGCGTCTGAACCGGGGCTGTCAGCAGCGGCGATTCGTCCGTGACCTGTTCGCCACGGTCAGCAAACTCGGCGATGGCGCGTTCTGGTACGTCCTGATCTTTCTGTTGCCGGCGATCTACGGCGAAACGGCCGTCATGCCTTCCGTGCGTATGGCTGTGGTCGGGAGCGTCGGCGTGCTGCTGTACAAGTATCTGAAGTCGCGGCTGGTGCGCGAGCGTCCGTACATCTCGCTCGCCGGCATCGTGCCGGGCACGCCGGCCCTGGACCGTTACAGCTTTCCATCGGGCCACACGCTGCACGCGGTGAGCTTCACGATCCTGGCCATCTCCAGTTTCCCGGAGCTGACCTGGTTGCTGGCGCCGTTCGCCACGCTGGTGGCGGCGTCACGCGTAGTGCTGGGCCTGCACTACCCGACCGATGTAGCCGCAGGCGCCATCATCGGCGCTACCCTGGCCCTGGTCAGTATGGCGGTGTTCCCGGTCTGATCGGACCGCCGACCGTCATCCGCTGGCGGCTAGTATTTGGCGTAGCTCTTCTCTTCGACGATCTTCGAACCAAGCTTGGTATTGATCGTCTTCTTCACCGCCGCGCGCTCGTCGTTGCTGATGTAGACGGCGCGAGCCAGTTCGATGAATTGCTGATCGAATTGCTTCTGGCGCTCCTTGTCGCGGATATCGTCCTCGATGTCCCAGAGCTTCTTGTTCACGTCGCGCAGCTGTTGCCACTCGGCGTCGATGTCGGTCGTGGCATGAGGTGAACTGCGCCATGTCTCCTGCAACAGCTGCAGTTCCACCTTGACGTTGGCCAGCTTGGTTGCGTCGCTGATGTTGGCGGCCTTGATCTCCAGGATGGTGATCTTGTCGATCAGTTCGCCGGGGGAAATCGGGACTTTGATTTCGGTGCTCATGGTCAACTCTCAGGCCGGGCCCCAATAGCCCAGGCGCTTGCGGATTTTGATCTTACGCCACCAGTTGCCCGGTTTCGGCTTGCGATTGCGGGCGCCGCCGGCGATGAATTCGTCGACCGCGTCGAGCACGCGCTCGCTGGAGCGGCCGTCGCGGTACGGATGGATGGAATCGGCGTACTCGCGGACCGCCTGCATCAGCTCCGGCGGCCGCGACAGCGCCCGTTCGATGGAAGGTAGCAGCTGGTCCGGCGAATCGATGTCGATCAATTGCGGACCGGGCCGGCGGTTCTTGAACGTTACGACCGGCTTGTAGGTCAGCAGGAACTCGTTGAGCGCGGATGAGGTGTCGGAAATCATCATGTCGACCTGCGGGAACAGGTCGAGGATATTGTCCTCGGTGGCGAAGCGGAGATATTCGTTCTCCAACGCCTTGTACTTGGCGACCGTCTCCGGCGCGCTCTTCGGGTGCAATGTCACGATCCAGCGCCAACGCCCGGTGCGCGACATGTCACGGATGTTGTCGTAGAGGATGGGCGCCGCGCTCCACGAAGGCGAGAATGTGGAGTGATACAAGATCACGGGCTGGGCGCGCACCGGCGGCGGCTCGGGCGAGCCATGCTCGCGCATGAACGGATCGAGCTTGGGCCAGCCGGTTTCTTTCACGGCGAAATGACCCAGCTCTTGCGACTTCTCGGTGAACGCCTGCGTGTCGCGAGCGCCGGTCGTGCAGTACAGATCGAAGAAGCCGCGAATGTATATATGGCGCGGCTTGCCGGCATCGAAGCCGTGGAACACTTCGACCTTTACGCCCGGAAAGAAATGCGGCACGGCGTTGCTGGAGGTGAGCACCGCGATCGGATTGAACTCGCGCACCTCGCGCGTCGTGCGAAGGAATGTTTCGTTCGACCGCAGCTCTTCGCCGCCCGGGCCGTCGAAGAACCAGGCGGCTTTGTGTCCGCGCGCCCAGATCGCTTCCTGTAGCGGACGAAGGATGGCGAGCGCGTAACGCTCCGAACCGTAGAGAAGATAGTGCTTGATCACTGGTGTTAGTTGTTAAGGGTCGAGTCCGTAACCGTGCAACAGCTCCGCCGCCATGTCTCGCGACTCCGGATTGCGGCGCATCTCGTAGTAACGCATGCGCTTGTAGGCCGCGTAGGTCGCGGCCGTCTGCGATACCACGAAGCCGCGCCAGCCATCCAGAAACGCCAGACGCAGGAAGTAGTCCTTGATGAACGCGCTCAAATAAACAAACGGCGTCATCCACATGTTCACCGGCTTGCCGCGATCCAGCCAGTCTCGCGCCTTCAGCTCGGCATAGCGGAGCGTCTTGAGCTGTTTGTGCACCAGGGTCGGGTTGTTCAAATGAATGAAGGGGTGCTTGAGCGTCGGCGTCGGGCCGTCGAAGCGCAGCGACTCATGCACTCGCACGTCGGTCCAGCGCGCGCGGCCGCGATGGTAGAGGCGGCCCATGCGCTCGCCGACCATCGGTCGGTACCAGCGCATCGGCGCGCCCATGTACCAGGTTTGCCGCCGCAGGATCGCGCCGGCGTTCGACGACTGCATGAGTTGCGGCAGGCGTTCGCGCAGCTCGCCGGCAAGCTCGGGCGACAAGGCTTCGTCCGCATCGAGCACCAGGATCCAATCGTGGCTGGCCTGGGTACTGGCGAAATTGCGCTGCGGTCCGAAGCCCAGCCAGTCCTGATGGACCACCCGGGCGCCATGACGTTCTGAGACTTCCTGCGTGCCGTCGGTGCTGCCCGAGTCGATCACCAGTTTTTCCGCAGCGAACGGCACGCTGTCCAGGCAGCGGCCGATCGCGGACGCTTCGTTGCGCGCGATGATCAGGAGCGTGATCGGTAAAAATGGGGTGCCGGACATCCGATCAGTTTCGCAGCGTTCCGACCTTGTCTCAAGCAGCTGTCCCGGAGCGTCGGTCAGCTTATTTCTTGTTCCGCGCCAGGCTCAGCAGCAGCGAGTGCGTTTTCTTGATCACGTCGTCGGGAGTGATCAGGTCCATTACGCCGGGCCGCTCGATTTTGGTCGTCCAGGGGATCTCGGCGGCGGTCTTGCCCAACAGCCTTTTGGCCGCGAGGTCGTACTTGTCGACGCACCACTGACGGCTCAGATAAGGCCCGCTGCGCGCCGGATTGGTCGCTGCATACAACCCGATCACGGGAATGCCGGCAGCGGTGCCCATGTGCGCCGGGCCGGAATCGGGCGTGACCAGCAGCGTCGCGCGCTCCAGGGTTGCGAAGAATTGCAGCAGCGTGTCCTGGCCGATGGTGTTCAGGCATTGCTGCTTCATGAGGCTCACGATCTGCTCGCCGGTGCGCCGCTCGATCTCGCTCGGCCCGCCGCACAGAACCACGCGCAAGCCCAGCGATGCGACCGCATAGTCCGCGACCTCCGCGTAGTACTCGGGCCGCCAGTTGCGCAGCTGATGGCTCGAGCAGGGGCTGATGATCACGGTGTTGCCGGGCTCGGGGATGATCCGCTCGGCGTAAGCGACGGCGTCGGCGCTGAGCGGAATATCCCAGCGCAGCAGCCGCTCATAAACATCGAACTTCTCGGCGAAGCCGAACAAGCTGTCCATCACGTGCTGGCGCGCTGCCGGCGCGATGCTCAGGTTGGTGAACAGCCATTGCATCTCGCGCGCGCGGCTGCGATCGAAGCCCAGCCGGATTTTCGCGCGAATGGCGGTCGAGAGAATGCTCGCGCGCAGCGACAGCTGCATGTGCATGAGCACGTCGAAGCTTCGGCCGCGCAGCTGTTCTTGCAGCTTGGCGCGTGCTTTCAGCGTGCCCTCGCGCTTGTCCACCACGATGAACTCGATATCGGGCAGGTGGCCGAACAGCTTGGCCTCGAGACGGCCGATGACCCAGGTGAATCGGGTGCTGGGCCAGGCCCGTTGCAAAGTGCGGATGACCGGCAGCACGTGGCAGGTATCGCCGATCGCCGAGAGCCGCAGGATGCAGACGCTGGCAGGTGAATGAGTGTCGTTATACATTGCTGTCCGAATGACCGACGAGCAATTCATCGCCACCGCCGGCGGCGGCATCCTATACGACGCATCGCGTCTAAGTAAGCCAGTCGAAGAATTGTTCTCGCGTTCTCACTGGGCGTCGCTCGGCGCGCTGGAGGAGGTCGCCGGCGGCCGCAGCTCGATCGCCGTGCTGAACGTGGCCACGGCGCGCGCTGGTTCGAAGGCGGTTCCCTGGGTCCTGCGCCATTATCGTCGCGGCGGCCTGATCGCCAAGCTGTCGCAGGACAGCTACCTGTGGACTGGCGCAGCTCGCACCCGTTCCTTTGCTGAATGGCGCTTGCTCGCCGAGCTGCGTCGGCGAGGGCTGCCGGTGCCGGCGCCGATCGCAGCTCGTTACGTTCGCGGCGGGATGACGTATCGCGCCGATTTGATCACCGAATTTCTGGTCGGCACTCGCACGCTCGCCGATGCGATCACCGGTCACGACCTACCCGAAGCGACCTGGCGCGCCGTCGGCAAGACCATCGCAGCTTTCCATCGCGAAGGCGTGCACCACGCCGATCTCAACGCCAACAACATTCTGCTCGCCGCAAGTCAGCCCGACGTCTATGTGCTCGACTTCGATCGCGGCCGGATCGAGCCGCGCGGCGCCTGGGAGCAGGCGGTGCTGGCGCGCTTGCGACGTTCGCTCGAAAAGATCAAAGGCCAGCGTGCCGATGTGAGATTCGGCGAGCAGCAGTGGCAGTGGCTGCTGGCTTCCGTGACTTAGCTCACGCGCTACTTTCCAAATCGATCTCACTTTTTTGCTCCGCAAAGGCAGCGGTTCGCCGCCTGTCTATCGGATCTTTGCGGAACCCCGTCACAAACAAGGGGAAATCAGTAGGGGCAAGTGTGACGGATTGCGCCGATGGCTTACGCCGGCGTCAGGGGCCAATTCAGATCGCCGCTCTTCAGCCGTCAAGAACTTGAGTGCCCGCGCATTGCCGCACGGCACCCGTTTCATTGAACACAACTAAATATTCGAGGGACTAAGATGAAAGCAAGTTCACGACGACTTCACATCCGCCTGGCCCTGGTTGCCGCCGCAACGGCGGGCATCATCGGCTCGAGCGGCAGCTTCGCGGCCGACGATACGGAGAACCTGCTGGTCTCCGCCTCCGTGACGGCGACCTGCACGATCTCCACTGCGCCGGTTGCCTTCGGCGCCTACGACCCGACCTCGGCGACTGACCTCGAGGGCACCGGCACCGTGACCGTGTTGTGCACGAATGGCACGGCCGGCTATGTGACATTGGGTGAAGGCGCGAATGCCGACGCCTCCAGCACGCCTGACGTGCCGGTGCGTCAGATGGCCGGCGGCGCCGGTGGCGCGGGCCGAATGACCTATCACCTGTATTCCGAGGCTACTCACACGGATGTCTGGGGCAACACTCCGACGACTGGCTTCAACCACGTGGGTGATGGCACCGCCACCGATCTGACTGTGTATGGCGTGATTCCGGCCGAGCAGAACGTGATCGCCGGCTCCGACGCCACGGCTTATGCCGACACAGTGGTTGCGACGGTCACGTTCTGATGAACGCGATGTTCGATCGCACGGCGCGCCGCCTGCTCGGCGGCGTGCTGCTCCTTGCAGCGATCGGGCCGGCGTTTGCCGGCTCGATTGCAGTCAATCCCATTCGGGTGAACTTGAGCGCGACGCAAACGACCAGTCCATTGGTCGTGCGTAACAGCGGCGCCGAGCCCAGCGTCGTGCAATTGCAGATCGTCACCTGGTCGCAGCAGGACGGCAAAGACGTCCTCGTTCCGAGCCGAGACCTGCTCGCCACGCCGCCCATATTCACTGTTCCCGCAGGTGGATCGCAGACGGTGCGGGTCGGTCTGCGGCAGCGAACCGCTGCACAAATCGAAGGCAGTTACCGATTGATCCTGCAAGAGGTGCCGCCCCCGCCGAAGCCGGAGTTTCGCGGCCTGCAAGTGGCGTTGCGCTTGAGCGTGCCGGTCTTCGTCGCTCCGGCCGTGGCGCCGACGACGGCGCTGACGTGGCAAGCGAATGTGACTTCGACTCCGGATTCGCACGCTTTGAGGATCTCATCCGTCAATACCGGCAATGCGCACGTGCAGGTGCTGGGATTCAAGCTGTTCTCGGGCGGCGTGGAATTGCCGGTGGCGTCGCCGGTCGAGACTGCTTATCTGCTGCCCGGGCAGCGTCGCGAATGGGCTCTGCGACTCACTTCGGCGCCTGCGGCCGGCAGCGACATTCGGATCGAAGCAAGAACCGATGCGGGTGACGTGCAGGCCAGCGTCGCGGTGGCGGGACCCTGAGATGCTCATGCCCCGCCCATGCCCGGACGCAAAAAGAAAAATAACATCGGTGTCGTGGCGGGCCTGCTCTGGGGGCTGCTATCAGTGGCCGACTCGAGCGCCGATGCAGCGGCGCCGGCAATCGTCGACGCGCGAGAAGTCGAAGAACTGTTGCTGGCAGTGGCCATCAACGGTCAGAGGGTGACGCAGGGAACGGTCATCGCGCGCATCGGGGAGCGTCTCTGGGTGCGCCGTGAAGACCTGTTGCAGTGGCGCTTGCACGTTCCCAATGAGGTGGTGTCCTGGGACGGAGAGTTGCTCGCTCCCTTGCACGGCCTGAACGGTCTTTCCTACCGAATCGACGATCAGCAACAGCTGCTGCTGATCGATGCACCGGCCGTCCTGTTCTCGCTGACCCGCGTCGAGGCGAAGCGAGGAGTGTTCACGAAGCCGATGCCGTCGCCGTTGGGCGGATTCTTCAACTACGACGTCTTCTCCACCAGCGATCAACGGCGCAGCGCGACCAACGCTCTGGCGGAGATCGGCGTGTTCAATGGCTTCGGGGTTGCAGTCGGCAACTTCGTTCGACGCGATTTGCCCGAGGGCGACCGGCTGATTCGCCTGGAGACTACCTGGACCGACGATCGTCCGGAGGAGATGGTCAGCGCGCGTGCCGGCGATCTGATCAGCGGTGCGGGGGCTTGGGGACGAGCAGTGCGTTTCGGCGGGCTGCAATGGGCGACCAACTTCGCCACGCAGCCGGGCTTCAGCAGTGTGTCGCGGCCGGCGATGCAAGGTGAAGCGGCGCTGCCCTCAACGCTCGAGCTGTACGTGAACGACATGTTGCGACTGAAGCGTGATGTGCCCTCGGGGCCGTTCTCGATTCAGGATATGCCGGTAGTCACGGGGCAGGGCGAGGCCCGCCTGGTCGTCACCGATCTGTTGGGCCGTGAGCAAGTGATCGTGGCGCCTTACTACGCGAGTCCGCGTCTGCTCGACACCGGGCTGAACGCCTATTCGTATGAGATCGGCGCGATTCGTGAAGACTACGGCCTGGTGAGCAACAACTATGGCCGAGCGATGGCCGTGGGCACGTTCCGGCGCGGCATGACGAGTCGCTGGACGTCGGAGGTGCACGCCGAGCTGCTGGAAGAGCAGCAGACGGCCGGTATCAGCAGCGTATGGTTGTGGCCGGCCGTCGGCGTATTCAGCGCTTCCATGGCGGGCAGCCAACGCAACTCGGCGACCGGCTCACTGTTCAATCTCGGCTTTCAAGCACAGCAACGGCGCATGGGCTATGGCGCATCGGTGCAATGGAGCAGCGCTGAATTTGCCCAGCTCGGTCTGGAGGAGGGGCGGCCTGCGCCTCGCGCGATCGCACAGGCGTTCGTCAATGTCTCGATCGGTCGCGCCGGGGCGGTATCGGTGAGCTATTCCTATCAGGAGCCGCGGGACGCGGAGCGCACCGAGCTGATCAATGCAAGTTATGGGGTGACGCTCGGCCGTGCCGGATTTCTGAGTTTGTCGCTGGTGAGAATCATGGGGGATTCGTCGGAGTCGATAGCGAGCTTGAATTTCACCCGGCTGCTCGGATCGCGCGACACGGGCAGTTTGTTTGTTTCGAAAGATGCGGATGACACCCGCGGGAGCGTGCGCTTACAGCGCGGCCTGCCACAGGGCGAAGGCTTTGGTTATCGCATGGTCAGTGGATTTGCGGAATCTGACCTGCGAGAAGCATCGCTCGCGTATCAGGGCGGCATCGGCGCCTATGAAGTGGGAGTGGGGCAGATCGATGACTCCACGAGCTATCGTGCTCACGCCAGCGGCGGTGTCGCGTTGCTGGGCGGCGATGCATTCCTCAGCCGGCGCGTGGATAGCAGCTTCGCCGTCGTCACGGTGCCCGGATATGAAGGCGTGAACGTCTATCGCGACAACCAGGCGGTCGCTCGCACGAATGACGAAGGTGTGGCATTGATCTCGCGACTGCGCCCGTACGAGGTCAACTCGGTGCGCATCGAGTCAGCCGATCTGCCCATGGATGCGACCATCGGGACGCTTCAGCTCGATGCGATACCCTACCTGCGCAGCGGGTTGCGATTGGCTTTTCCGGTGCAACGCTCCCGCGGTGCTGTCTTCAATATCGTGCTGGAGAACGGCGAGCCTATGCCGGCCGGCGCCGTCGTGACGATTGCCGGGAGCAGTGAAGAATTCCCCGTGGGGTTGGGCGGTGAGGTTTACGTGACCGGACTCGATGCCAGCAATCAACTGGTGGCGCTGTGGGGTCAGCAACGCTGCAACCTGCAGGTTTCTTTTCCAGAATCGGACGATCCGTTGCCGCACCTCGGCGCCTTTGCGTGCAGGTGGAGCGAACGATGAGGTCGCCGCTCATCGCCTTGTCGGGCGTCGTACTGTCGCTGCTGTGCTGCGGGTCATGGGCCGCCAGCTGTACGTTGAGCACCAGCGGCATCGCCTTCGGCGCTTACGATCCCTTTGTCGCGCAGAGCCTCGACAGTGTTGCAACTATCACCGTCACCTGCGACGAGCCGGCGTCGTATTCGATCGCGTTGAGCACGGGCAGCGGCACGTACGAGCAGCGAGTGATGACCAGCGGCCTGCACCAGCTGCTCTACAACCTCTATACCGATGCGACCCTGAGCACGGTCTGGGGCGATGGCACCGGCCATTCGGCGACCCTCAGCAACACTCAGCTGGCGGCCATCCACACTGTCTATGGCCGAATCCCTGCGCGCCAGGATGCCTACGTTGGCGCGTACAGCGACACGATCGTCATCACCCTGACGTTTTGATCGTGGGTTTGCGCTTGTAGTAATCCGGATAGTCCGGCGTGAGCCCTTTGAAGCGGCGGTGAATCCACAGGTACTGCTCGGGCGTGCGACGCACCTGCAATTCGATCAGATGGTTGAAACGCTTGGCGTCCGCGACCGGATCGTCACTGGGGAAGTCTTCCAGCATCGGATAGATCACCATGCGGTACTTGCCGCTCGGTAATCGCTCCTGGAAGTAGGGCAGCACGGCGGCTCCGGTCATGCGCGCGAGGCGCGACGTCGCTGTATTGGTTGCAGCCGGAATACCGAAGAACGGCACCATCTCCGCGCCCTTCTTCCGATACGCCTGATCGGGTGCATACCACACCGGCTCGTTCGCCTTCAGCGACGTGATGAGCGTGCGGACGTCATCGCGAGGAATCGCCCGCTTGGCTTGGCGGCTGCGGTTACGCGCCAGAAACCGCTCCAGCACTGCATTTCCCGTCGGCCGATACATGACGTTGACACTGCCGGGGTGTCCGTCGCACAGCACCCGGCCGCCAATTTCCAGCGTGGTGAAGTGTGCGCTGAGCAGGATGGCCCCTCGGCCTCGCTCCAGGGCAGCTCGCAAATGCTCGACGCCTTCCAGCTGCGTCAGCTTGGCAATGCGCGATTTCGAGGCCCACCATGAAAGCGCAGTCTCGAAAATGCCCACGCCCAGGCTCTTGAAATGTTCCTTGACCAGCAGCTCGCGCTGCTGATCGGACAACTCCGGCAAGCAGATCCCAATGTTCGTCCGCGCGATGCGCACGAAGGACAGAGGGAGACGCGCCGCCAGGCTGCCCACACCGCGGCCCAGCGCCGCCAGCACAACATAGGGCAACGGCTCCAGCGCCTTGAGCGTGCCAAGGGCCAGCCAGGTCGGCCAATAGTGGGGGCGGAGCAAGGGCAACAGGGTCTTCATCAGCGTCGATACGGGTCGTCGTCCGGGCGCTTGAAGCGCTTGTAGGTCCACAGGTACTGCGCCGGATTGCGGCGGGCATGATCTTCGATCAGCTCGTGAAAGCGGCGCGTATCGGCCACCGGGTCGCTGGAAGGAAAATTCTCCAGCGGCGGATGAATCACGATCACATAGCCGGAATTGTCCGCGCGGCGCTCAGGAAAGTAGGGTAGCACCGGTGCGCCGGAGATCTTCGCCAGTCGTGAAGTGGCGACGTTGGACGCGGCTGGCACGCCGAAGAACGGCACGATCTCGCTGTTCTTGCCGGTGTAGCGCTGATCGGGCGCGTACCAGACCGGCAGATTGTTTTTCAGATTGGTCAGCAGCTCGCGGATCTGCTCGCTGGTGACCGCCTGGACGGTATGTTTTTCCCGGTTACGGCGCGACAGCTCGGCGATCAGCGGATTGCTGGGCGTCAGATACATGACGCTGGTCGGGCCGAGCAGCGTCAGTGCGCGCGCACCCATTTCCAAGGTCGTGAAGTGGGCGCTCAGCATCAGCGCGCCACGGCCCTTGGCCAGCGCGGCGTGCAAATGTTCCTCGCCTTCGAACTGAATGAGCCTGCGCAGGCGCGCGTCGCTGGCCCACCAGACGAGGCCGGTCTCGAGCAGCGTGCAGCCCAGCGATTCGAAGTGTTCGCGGACCAGTTCGTCACGCTCTTGCGCGGACAAGCCCGGCAGGCACAGCGCGATATTGATCGAAGCAATGCGGCGATCCCGGTGCGCGAAGCGAAAAGCCAGCCGTCCGAGTGCGCGGCCCACCGCCAGCTGCACGCGCAGTGGCAAAACATTCAGGGCGCGCACCACGCCGAGCCCCAGCCAGATGGGCCAGAACCTGGGTCCGAGAAAGCGATAGAGCGGCACGCGCTGAGTGGATGGGGCCGGCGGTGATGTAGTCATCACTTCATAGATGGCAGCAGTTGCGGGTACCATCTTATAGAAGAACACCACAACATGCTGCGTTCCGTCTATACCGCACTCCTTTATGTATTTGCGCCCATTGCACTGGCGGCCACCGCCTTGCGAGGGCTGCGCGATCCCGCCTATCGGGACCGGCTGTCGGAAAGATTGGGATTCACGCGGGTGGTTCCGCCGGCCGGCAGTGCCCCTTGCCTGTGGATCCACGCGGTGTCGGTGGGCGAAGTGCAGGCCGCCGCGCCTTTGATTCGAGCGCTGCTGAAAAAATACCCGCAGCACTCGCTGTTGATCACGACTGCGACGCCTACCGGCGCGCAGCGGGTGCGGGCAATGTTCGGCGACTCGGTGCGTCATGCCTACTTGCCCTACGACCTGCCGGGCGCGGTGCGTCGTTTCCTGGATCGTGTGCGACCTTCGCTGGCCGTCGTGATGGAGCGCGAGATCTGGCCGAATCTGTTTGCCGAGTGCCAGCGTCGTCGCATTCCGATTCTGCTCGCGAGCGCACGCATCTCTGAACGTTCTGCGGTCCGGCATCGGAAGTTTGCGACACTGTTTCGTGACGCACTCTCCGGCAATGTCACAGTGGCGGCGCAGACATCGCAGGATGCCGAGAGATATCGTTCGATCGGCGCGCAGCGTGTCCTGGTCACGGGCAATGTGAAATTCGATATCGAAGCCCCGCAGGCGGCGCGCGAGGCAGGAGAAACTTTGCGAGCTGCGCAGTTCGCGAATCGTCCCGTCTGGGTCGCGGGCAGCACTCACGACGGTGAGGAGCAACAGATCCTCGCCGCACATCGCGCTGTGACTGCTGCACGCTCCGATGCGTTGCTCGTGCTCGTGCCCCGTCATCCAAATCGGTTCGACGCCGTGCGTGCCTGGTTGAAGAGCGAGCAGGTCGAATTTGCTTCGCGCAGTCGCAATGAAGCAGTGACGCCGTCAACCTCGGTGTTGCTGGTCGATACGCTCGGTGAGTTGATGATGTTTTATGCCGCGGCCGACATCGCGTTCGTGGGCGGCAGTTTGATCGCGACCGTCGGAGGTCACAACCTGTTGGAGCCGGCGGTGCTCGAGCGTCCGGTCCTGGTCGGGCCTCACAATTTCAATGCGCCCGACATCGCGCAACTGATGATCGAGAGCGGCGCTGCGCGAGAGGTGAGCTCGTCGGAGCAACTCGCCGCAGCCGTTCTGGAGCTATGCGCGAATCCGGCGGCTCGCGCCGACATGGGGGCGAAGGCCAATGCCATCGTGACCGCGAATCGCGGCGCTCTGAGCCGGGTGATGGAGTTGATCGAGCCGCTGCTTCAGGCGCCTTCGCACACCACGTGACTGTGAATGCTGTGCAGGAGCTTGCGGTAGCGCGGATTCTCGGTGAACGGCGACACCTTGTAGGCACAGAACAGGCTGAAGCTGTGTTGACGGCTCAGCTCGTTCCACAGCTCTTCGAGCTGGATCGCCAGCGCCGGCCGGCCTTGCTCCGCCAATAACGAAACCATTTCGCCGAAAAGTCGCACCGGTTGCCCGCGTGAGGCCGCCTGAATGATCAGCTGATTGAACTGGCGATGGAAGCGGTCCTGATCGATACCGGCGTGCGCATCGCAGAATGTCGGCAGCAGCTGTTCGGCTTGCAGCGGCACGTAACGATATTCGGCCGAGAGCGTGTCGGGATCCAACCCGGCCTCGCGCAGATACCGGTCGAGCTGGCGGTGATGCTCGGCGGTTGCGACTGCCACGCAGGTCTCGTGCGCCAGCAGGCCTTCCCGCAGGAAATAGCCGGCCGCGCGCACGTACTCTTCGTCGCTGCGGAAAAAATGAACGATGTGTTCAGAATTGCTCATTGGGGCCGGGTATGACGGGCCGCTGTTCCCGTACTGTCCTTGCGGCTCGGTACAGATGATAGTTGCATGACAGTGCCCGCGAGCAGTGCTGCTTTCCGAAGTGACCGTCCTGCTCGCCCGGTGTTCCTTCTCGGCACCGTCATCTGCTCGCAACGAAACCGTCACGACTGCGCTTCATAAAGCCTCCCGCGAATCGCCGCTACAGATCGGGGAGCAATGTCGTGAAAATTAACAAAGGCGCGCATTGGCGCAGAGATGGCCGTGGTATTTGGTCCACACCGGTGAGCCTGACGGCCCTGGTCGTGGCCGGCTCCTGTGTGACGTCGGCGGCGTTGGCAGGCTCTTTGTCCGGTCGCGTGAGCGATGCTTCCGGCGTCAAGTCGCTGCAGAGCGCCGAGGTCGAGATCGTCGAGCTGCAACGTCGCGCGCAGACCGGCAGCGACGGCGCGTTTCGTTTCGGCGATGTTCCCGACGGCTCGTATACATTGCGCACGCAGTACGTGGGGGCCGATCCTGTCGAAATAAAAGTTGACGTTGCAGGTGACACGCGTAGCGCCGACATCCTGCTCGGCGCCGCTCGCGCCGATGGCGGCTATATCGATAACGTGCTGGTCGTCGGCCAGCGCGCCAGCCTGGCAAGCGCCTTGTCTCGGCAGCGCGCTGCCGATGGTGTCGAAAGCGTGCTGAGTCGCGACGGCATCGGTCAGTTTCCCGATCAGAACGCTGCCGAATCGTTGCGGCGTGTTGCCGGCATCAATGTGTTGAACGATCAGGGCGAAGGCCGCTTCGTCGCCGTGCGCGGCCTGTCGCCGGATCTGAATGCCGCGTCCATCAACGGCGCGCGCGTGCCGGCGCCTGAAGCCGATGTGCGCTCCGTCGCGCTCGACGTGATTCCCGCCGAGCTGATCGAATCCATCGAGATCAAGAAGTCGCTGACGCCCGACATGGATGCCGACACCATCGGCGCGTCGATCGAGATCAACACCACCAGCGCCTTCGATCGCAACGAGCCGTTCCTGTCGTTCTCGGGCGAAGGCTCGTTCAACGACTTGAACCGCGAATGGTCGCCGAAGGGCAGCCTCGATTTCTCCACCACGATCAATGACCGCCTCGGCATCGCCGGCGGCTTGTCCTATTACAAGCGCGAGTTCTCGACCGACAACATCGAGATGGACGGCTGGGGCGCGAGCGATGACGTGGCGTTCGCCAACACGGTCGAGTATCGCGACTACGATGTGGAGCGCACGCGTCTCGGAGGTTCTCTGTCGCTCGATTTTCGCGCCAGCGACACAACCACCTTGTATGCGCGCTTCCTGCGCAGTGAGTTCGAGGATCAGGAATATCGCGGCCGCCTGATTTTCGAGATGGAGGAAGATCCCAACAGCGGCGACGCGAACACGGCAAGCTTTTCGGATGCGGACGGCGAGATCCAGGCGGTTCGCGACATCAAGGATCGCTTCGAGAAGCAGACCATCACGTCGCTCAACCTGGGCGGCGAAACGTTTGCCGGCGCCTGGACGCTCAAGTACAACGGTTCCTGGTCGGCCGCCAAGGAGCGCGAGGCCGGCTCGCTCGATCCGGTCGAATTCCAGCGCGAGTTCGACGGCGATGACGAGCTCGATGTGAGCTTCGACTACAGCGACTGGCGCCTGCCGCGCTACACGCTGAGCGGCAACAACGTCGCGGCAGTCAGCGATCCCGCTGAGTTCGAGTTCGACAAGATCGAGCGCACCACGTTCAGCCTGGCTGAAGATGAGGAGTTTGCGGCGCGCTTCGATATCTCGCGCGACTTTGCCTTGAGCAACGGCCAGTTCACATTCCAGATCGGCGCCAAGGGGCGGCTGCGCGAGAAGACCTACGACAAACAGGCCGATATCTTCGACGGCTTCGACGGCGACTTCACGCTCGCCGACGTGATCGGCTCGCCGAGCTACGGGCTCGTCGGCATCGGCCCGGTGCCCAATGGGCCCGCGGTTCGCGATTTCATCGATAGCAACATCGCCGACTTCGAGTTGAACGATGTGGATACGGCGTTCGAATCGAACATCGCCTATTACAGCGTCGATGAGGATATCTATGCAGGCTACCTGCTCGGGCGACTCGATCAGGGCCCACTGCGGCTGATCGGCGGCGTGCGCATCGAGCAGACGCGTAATGACATTCGCGCGAACGCCGTCGAGTTGGTGGAAGGCGAGGACGATACCGACGTCGATGTCACGCCGACCAGATTCGAGCGCGACTACACGGATGTGCTGCCGAGCCTGAATGTTCGCTATCAGGCTGCCGAGGATGTGCTATTGCGCGCAGGCGTGTATCGCAGCCTCGTGCGTCCGCAGATCGGGCAGCTCGCGCCGCGCTTCGTGGTCGAGCAGACGACCGAAGAGGACGACGATACCGGCGAGGAAGTGATATTGCGCGAGGGCGAGTTCGGCAATCCCGAGCTGAAGCCCTATGACGCCTGGAACGTCGATCTGTCCGCCGAATGGTACCTGGGCAACAACGGCGTGCTGCAGGCGGGTGTGTTCTACAAGCGCATCGAGGATTTCATCGTCAACGTGGTGTTCGAGGACTCTGAGTTCCTCGGCGTCGAGTTCAGCGAAGCGACGATCCCGCAGAACGGCGATGAGGCCAAGGTGAAGGGCTTCGAGCTGGGCTATCAGCAGTCCCTGAACTTCCTGCCGGGAGCGCTCGATGGGGTGATCGTCGGCTTCAACTACACGTACACGGACGCCGAGGGTGAGATCGGCGATCGGACCATCTCGCTGCCGGCCTCGGCGGAGAATACGTTCAACGCGTCGCTGGGTTACGAGAAGGGGCCGCTGAGCTTACGGCTGACGGCGGCGTATCGAGATAAGTATCTCGACGAGCTGGGCGACGATCCGGAGCAGGATCGTTTTGTCGCAGATCACATCCAGTTCGATCTCAGCGCGAAGTATCGCGTGACACCGCAGTTCCAGGTGTTCGCCGAGTTCGTGAACCTGGGCGACGAGCCGTACGTGGCGTATCAGAACCTGGGCGGCCGCAAGCGACTGCTGCAGTATGAAGAGTACTCGTGGACGGGTAAGACGGGATTTCGTTACGCCTTCTGATCCAAAGCAAGAGGGGCCTCCAGTGGAGGCCCCCATGCGTCTAGTGGCCGGCTTGCTGCAACATCAGCAATCGATCTTTCATCGCCGGCGGCGACCACTGATAGGTCCAGACCTCGCTGAGGACCGTGTGGCCGATGCGCAGGTACAGCCGGATGTCGACCGGGTCCATGCTCTCGTCGGGCAATTTCACATCGAACATCGCGCGATAGCCGCTGATTGCTTTGAGCGGGCGCGCTGAAGTGATCTCGACTTCGCCGCGCGATACGGTGATGACCGGCTCCACTTTCGCGCGTTCCGGCAGCGTCGCGAGCTCGCCGCCTTTGAAGTCGATGGCAAAGCGCCACGAGAAATATCTGCGGCGCTGCCCGACGACACCGCCGAGACCGGTGCGTGTGGCCACCGCTTCGGCGAGATTCGAAGACACCGGCATCTGCGTGCCCCAGTACATGCGATAGCTGTACAGCAGCTCTTCGCCGCCCTTGACCGGCGTCTCGGGATTCCAGAACGCGACGATGTTGTCGAACGTTTCATCCACCGTCGGAATTTCCGTGAGCTGCACCGAGCCCTTGCCCCAGGGCGACTTCGGCTCGATCCACAAGCTCGGGCGGCGCTCGTAGAACACGCCGTCGTCCTGGTAGTTGTCGAAGTCACGGTCCCGCTGCAACAGGCCGAAGCCGCGCGGGTTCTCGTCGAAATACGAATTGAACCGCAGCAGCGGCGGATTGCTGATCGGGCGCCACAGCCATTCGCCATTGCCCCGATACATCGACAGGCCGTCCGAGTCGTGGATCTCCGGCCGCCAGTCGTAACCCATGCGGCGATCGTTCTCGCCGACTTGATACATGCTGGTGAGCGGCGCGATGCCAAGGCGTCGAATCGCCTTGCGCGGATAAATGGCCGCGTCTACTTCGACGATTTGCGGGGCGCCTGGCGTCAGCGCGAAGCGATAGGCGCCGGCGACGCTGGGCGAATCCATCAACCCATAGATCACCAAGGTGCGTGCGTCCGGCGACGGGCGCTCGAAGTAATATTCCGAGAAGCGCGGAAACTCCTCGGGATCGAGCGCCGTGTCGATCGCCAGGCCGCGGGCCGACAAGCCGAACTGTCTCGTATCGTTGCCGATGCTACGGAAATAACTCGCGCCCAGGAACGACGCCACGTCTCGTTCCCAATCGGTGGCGGTGTGAATGCGGAAGCCGGCCCACGACAGGTCCTTCGGCAGCGAGCGCGGATTGATGCCGCTGCGACTCAGGTCGAACAGCTCCGGGCGGTACAGAAGCTCGCGCGCCTGACCATTGACGATCTCGTGCATGCGCACCGGCTCCTTGAAGCCGCGGCCCATGTGAAAAAATTCCAGACGGAAGTTGCCTTCGACATCGGCCCACAGCGCGTCTTCGCGCTTGAAGCGGATCGATTGATATTCGTCGTAGCCCAGCTCTTGCAGCGCCCTCGGCGCGAGTTTGCTCGGCGGCTCGTACGCTTTGCTCGCCAGCGCCCGCGCCTGGCCTTTCAGCACGGCGTAATCGAAGGGGCGGGCGGGCCCGCGAAACGCCTGTTCGGCGGCGGAGACCAGACCGGAGGCAGACAATGTAGACAGCAGGGCAGCGGAGTGCAGGAAGTCGCGGCGTCGGAGCATGAGTGGTCCAAGTGGCTGACGAGAAAGGCTCAACGTCTGAGGCGCCCGAAGAGTACCAGCTGAACGCAAGCTGACAATAATTTATGGTGGGTCGTTCAGCTTCCGATCAGATGGGCTGGTCAATAGTGTCTCCCAACCCGGCACTGCCGGTGTTACGAGGAGATGGCGATGAAGACCCTGTTTGCTGCTGCGGTGACGGTGTCGATGCTGATGGGCACGGCGGCCACGGCGTACGCGGACAACGATCGCGGCCGTCACGAGCGTCGCTACGACGACCACGGCAAGGATCGTCGCGACTATCGCGGCCACCGTGACGACCGAAGGGATTGGGATCGCCGCGATCACGACCGTCGCGACTGGGATCGCCGCGATCACGATCGTCGCTATGAGCGTCGCGATCATGATCGGCGCTACGACCGCCGCGATGCGTATCGCGCCGGCTACTTGAACGGTCGGGTTGACCAGCGCCGGTACGACCGAGGTCACTACATCGTCCCGCGTGGCTACTATGTCCGTTCTTGGCGACATGGCGACTATCTGCCGCGCTCTTACTGCGAGCGCCGGTACATCGTCAGCGACTACGGCCGCTACCACTTGCACGCGCCCCCGCGGGGTCACCATTGGGTGCGGGTGAACAATGACGTGGTCCTTGCTGCTGTTACGAGTGGATTGGTGGTCAGCGTCGTGAGCGGCTTGTTTTACTAAGTTGTAGAACAGGAAGCTCTCTGGGTTCCGGGCCCTCCGCAGGAGAAAAAATAAAAATGGTTTCCCCCTCCCGTACACGGGAGGGGGGCAGGGGTGGGTCTTTCGCCGAGCTGAAGAACCAGTCTTTCCTCCCGGTCAGCACATAAAGCAATAATGAGAACCGCGTCACGCGGCAAACGTGACCGAATTCCGTAACCTCGCCTCGGTTCACCGCCGTTGGCGACAGATTATGGAAAGACATGAGTTCTCGGCCCTGATCGGGCGTCTGGAACGTCAGGCCGACGATAATCCCCAGTTTTATGCGATGAAAGTCGGTGCGCTCGCAGCGCTGGGCTATGCGTCTATCTTTCTGCTCGCGGTCATCATCCTCGTCACCTTCTGGTACACCTTCAGTCCACTGCTCTCGGGCGAGCGTTTCCGTGCGCCGCTCGTGGTCGCTTGCGCCGTCGGGCTCATCACACTGGTTGGAATGATTCGCGCCCTCTGGGTGCGCATCGCCGAGCCCGCGGGATTGCGTGTCACTCGCGAAGAAACACCGCAGCTGTTCGCCGCCATCGATGAAGTCGCGGCGAAGATCGGCGGCGTGCGCGTCGATTCCGTCTCCGTCAGCGCCGAGTTCAACGCCTGCATCGTGCAGACGCCGAGCTGGGGCATCTTCGGCAACTATCGTAATCATCTCGAGATCGGCTTGCCGCTCGCGATGGTGCTCACCATCGATGAGTTGAAGGCGGTGATCGCGCACGAGATGGGGCATTTGTCACAGGCGCACGGCAAGTTCGGGGCGTGGATTTATCGCCAGCGCGTCACGTGGCATGCGCTGGAGTCGAAGTTCAGCAATCCCGTCGGAATCTTCGATCAGATCCTCGGCGCGTTCTACGGTTGGTACGCGCCGTACTTTTATGCATACAGCTTCGTGCTCGCGCGCAATCACGAATACCTTGCAGATCGCGCGGCCGCGAACGTTACCAGCCCTGCTGCGATCGCTGCCGCGCTGACCAAGCTGGAGCTGGCCGGACGATTCCTGTCCGAGGTGTTCTGGAAACGGTTGTACGATCAAGTCGAGCGACAACCCGATCCGCCTTACATGCCGCACGCTCTGATGCCGCGTGCGTTCAAAGCAGCGGAGCAGCAGTGGGCGCGACCGGATTGGTTACAACAGAGCTTGCGCCGCTATGCCGCCGATGACGATACGCATCCCAGTCTCGCCGAGCGCCTGGCTGCGCTCGAGGTCGAGCCGGTCACGCCCGTGCACGATCCGGAACGCCTGGCGCTGACGTTGTTTCATCCGGCGACGCCGTCGCTGGTGAAATTCTTCGACGATGAGTGGCAGCAGGATACGACGCCGAAGTGGCGCAAGCGTCACACCGAAATCGCCGAGGCCAAGGCCAAGCTCACGCTGCTCGAGGATGCCGAGAACGCGCAGCTCAACGACAAGGAGGTTTGGGAAAAGGTGCTGCTGCTGCTCGAAATCGACCGGGACGTCGAGGCAATGGAGGCGCTCGAGCACATCCTGTCGCGGGACGGCGAGTATCCCAGGGCGCATCTGTTGATGGGCCGGATGCTGCTGGATCGGAACGACGACCGCGGCCTGAAACATTTGCTGCTCGCGATCGAGCAGAATCTGGAGCTGACCGACGAGGCTGGCCGCGCCGGCTATGTTTATCTGATGCGCCGGGGCCGCGAGAAAGAAGCCAAACGCTTCTGGGGCAAGGCGCAGGATTTATACGAGAACCCGCGTCACATGCCGGACTCGCTGGCCGAATAACAGCGTCGAGCCTCGGCCGGGGCGGCCGAGGCGTCGACGCATTAAACGATCACTGCCAATTGTTGCGGGTCTGGAAGTCGCGCGCCTGACGTTCAGCGTCATCACGCGCCAAGCCGTAACGCTCCTGCAGCTTGCCAGCGAGAATCTCAGCGTGGCCTTCCATCTGGTCGATCTCGTCGTCCGTAAGTTTGCCCCACTGCTCTTTGATCTTGCCCTTGAGCTGCTTGAAGTTGCCGCCTGCAATATCTCTGTTCATGCCCATGAGAGTCTCCGATATCAACTTGGTCCGCGTCGCGCTCATGCGCCGCGCCGTAGTAACGGCTCGCGGCTTCGCAAAGTTCAACTTGTTGGCTGTGGGATATTTGCGGACGTGCGCGGTCAGCGCTCCGGCCAATGCCATGACGGTCGATCGAGCAGGCCTTGTTCCTGGACGACGGTCTCGCCGAATTCTTTGCTGAGTTGGATGGCATTGCAGCGCTCGTCTTGCTGAAGCGCGGAGAGCAGGCGAGCGGAGTGCGAGACGACCCACAGTTGAGTCGAGCGACTCGCGGCGGAAATCAGGCGGGCGAGCGCTGGCAGCAGGTCGGGATGCAGGCTGGTTTCGGGCTCGTTCAACACCATGAGCTGCGGCGGACGCGGCGTGAGGAGAGCGGCGATCCACAGCAAATATCGCAGCGTTCCGTCGGAGAGCTCGGCGGCGCTCAACGGGCGCAACAAACCGTGCTGGTGGAATTCCACCGTGAATGCATTGCCAGTCTGGCCGATATCGATCGATGCGCCCGGGAAGGCGTCGGCGACGGCTTGATTCAATTGCGCCACGTCGCCGATCTCACGAATCGTTTGTAACGCCGCCGCCAGGTCGTGGCCGTTGTGACTCAGTACGGGTGTTCGGGTGCCGAGTTGCGGCTGGCGAATGGGAGAGTCGGCGTCGGTACGAAGGTGATCGTAGAAACGCCACGCACGGATCTGCTCGCGGACGGTGAGAATTTCGGGCGCGCGTTCGGCATCGAGAACTTGCGTCAGCATGCTGTCGAATGTCGCGAGGCTGGAAGCGATGATGCGCCACTCGCCTCGGGCATCGCGTGTGCGAACAACAGGGCCGCGACGATCGATGAGCAATGACGACGGACGGAACTTCGGTCCGGTCCAGATGCACTCCCGTTTGATCTCCGGATCGAACGCAAATGCGGAAGTGCTCGGCGTGGGCAGGCCCAGATCGATGGCGTAATTGAAGTCGCTGCCGGCAAAGCCCAATCGCAAGCTCACTGGCTCGCGGCGTGGCCCGCCTTGCACCGCGTGCTCGCCGCGTTTCATCGCGGCGGAAATCGTTTCCGGCCCCGCCCACAGAGTCGACGAGAGTCCGCCCTCGCGCGCCAATGAAGAAATGACATTGCCCTGCGCCGTATCGGCGAGCAGCCGCAGCGTGCGATACAGATTGGATTTCCCGGTGCCATTCTCGCCGCTGACGATGTTCAATGCGGTCAGGGGCACGATGACGGAGCGCAGCGAGCGGTAGTTGGCGACGGCCAGAGTGGTCAACATAAGGTCCCTCGCCGGCCAGACTGGCACATTGATGCGCAGCGGGCCAGGGGTTCCTTGACAGGCCCCGGCCCGAGCCTTTAGCGTTCGCCTTGCGCCGATTTGAGTTCAGCTTGCGGGCGCGTAAGAAATACGGCTAAAGCGAAGCAACCCTGCTTGAGCTTTGGCGAGCGGGTTTTTTTATGCCTGCTTGCCGACCACCGACCCCGGTCGCCGTCTCTTTCCCGCCAGCCCTCGTCGACGCCTTGAACCAACGGAACAGGCTGGAGAGTGGCGTGAATCCTTCCATTGTCGTGCTCAAATTCGGCAGCTCGGTGTTACAGACCGAAGCGGATCTGCCGCAAGCGATCGATGAGATCTACCGTGAATGGCGTGCTGGCCGGCGAGTGATCGCCGTGGTCTCGGCTTTTGCGGGCGTCACAGATCAGCGCTTTGCGCAGACTCGAGCTGTCACGAACGATCTGCACGAGCAGGCCGCCTGGGTCGCAGGCGGCGAAGAAGAATCCGGCACCAAGTTGGCTGCGGCGTTGATCGCCAACGGCGTGTCGGCCCGTTACGTCGATGCCCGCGAAGCGGGGCTGCGCGCGCATGGCGAACCGCACGAGTCCACGCCGGTTGCATTGAACGCCAGTTATCTCCACGACCATCTGTGCGATCACGCAGTGCTGGTCGTGCCCGGATTCATCGCGCAGGATATTCAAGGCCGCACGGTATTGCTGGGTCGCGGCGGCTCAGACCTCACGGCGTTGTTCCTTGCCAAGAGTCTGGAAGCGCGCTGTCGTCTGTTGAAGGACGTCGACGGCGTTTATGAAAGCGATCCAGCGGTGGTGGAGAATCACGCGCAACGTTTCAATCGGTTGAGCTGGCGCACGGCGCTGGAGATCGGCGGACGAATCATTCAACCGCGTGCGCTGCAATTCGCCCAGTCGCATGGGCAGTCGTTCGAAGTCGCGTGTGTGGGGTCGAACTTGTCTACACTGGTCGATCACGGTCCCGACGACATTGCGACCGTTCCTCACGAAAACATCCAACCCGTGCGCGTCGTGCTGCTCGGCCTGGGCACGGTCGGTCTCGGCGTGTATGCGCATTTGATCCGCCGGCCGGATTTGTTTCAGGTCGTGCGCATCGTCGTCAGAGACCTGGACAAGCCGCGGCGGATCGACGAAGCCAATCTGGAGGTGCCGAAGTCGTTGCTATCGGTCGACCCCTGGGATGCCGTTACGCAGCCCGCTGATCTGGTCATCGAGACCATCGGTGGCCTCGAGCCGGCCGGGGAGATCGTGCACGCGGCGCTGCTGCGCGGGCGCGCGGTGGTGACAGCAAACAAAGCGCTGATCGCTTCCCGCTGGTGGGAAAAGCTGGCGCGCTTCGCCACGGGCAACCAACCTCTCCTGAAATTCGGCGCCGCGGTCGGCGGCGCCGTGCCGGTGCTCGAAACCGTGAGCGCGCTGGCCCGTCATGCCGGTGTCTTGCAGGTGCGCGCCATCCTCAACGGTACGTGCAACTTCATTCTCGACGCCCTCGAGCAGCGGATAGACTTCGACACGGCGCTCGCGCAGGCACAGGCTAACGGCTTCGCCGAAGCCGATCCGCATGACGACCTGGTGGGACTGGATGCTGCGCGCAAGCTGGAATTGATTGCACGAGCCGCCTTTGGCGAGGCCTCGCACTTCGAGCTGAATGTGCGCGGCATAGTCGGAGTGACGGCCAGCCAGGCGGCGTTGGTGCGCGAGGAAGGGCTGAGTCTGAAGCTGGTCGGCGTCTGCGAGCGAAGTGAAGGGCATGTCCGGGGTGTAGTAAAACTTCAGGAGCTGCCGGCGAGCGATTTCCTGGCAGGGGCGCGGGCCGAACAGAATCGGGTCGAGATCGTGGCAGGAAACGGCCAGGTAGTGCGTCTGGCGGGGAAGGGCGCGGGCCGTTGGCCGACCGCACTTTCCATCCTGGGCGATGTCCATGAATACTTGCGGGAGGGGCGCATTGCCCAGCAGGACGAGCAGGTGCAGCCCGCGGTTGTGAATGCATGATGGATAACACTGACAGGAACCTGGTAGGGCATGAAAAAATCATTGCTGCTGATCGTGGCGCTGGCGCTGAGCTCTGGCTGTGCCAAACAGGAGCCGAAGCCGGTCGCGGACGCCAACGCCGATGCTCCGGCCGCGCCGAAGGTTGAGCTGGGAGAATTCGGCTTGGACCTGACCGCCGGCAATCCTCAGGTCAAGCCCGGCGACGACTTCTTCGCATTTGCCAGCGGCAAGTGGTACGACACGTTCGAGATTCCGCCGGATCGCTCGTCCTACGGCCCGTTCCACAAGCTCAGCGATCTCTCCGAGGAGCGCGTCAAGAAGCTGATCGAGCAGGCCGCGCAGGCCAGCCCGGCCGCCGGCACGCCGGAGCAGAAGGTCGGCGATTACTTCGCGAGCTTCATGGATGAGGCCGGCATCGAGGCTCGGGGCGTCCAGCCCATCGAGGCGGATCTCGCGCGCATCCAGGCGGCGAAGACCAAGAAAGACATCGCGACTTTGTTCGGCTTGCCGGGCTTCATGTCAACGTTCGGCGTCGGCATCTCGCCGGACATGAAGAATCCCAGCCGCTATTCCATCGAGATCGGCCAGAGCGGGCTGGGTCTGCCGGATCGCGATTACTATCTGAAAGACGATGCCAAGCTCAAAGAGCATCGCGCCAAGTACCTGGAGTTCATCGAGCAGATGCTCACGCTCGGTGGGGTCCCGGATGCGGCCAAAAAGGCGCGCGGCATCCTGGAATTCGAAACGGCGCTGGCCAAAGTGCAATGGCCGCTGGAGAAGCGCCGCGACGCCGAGGCGAATTACAACCCGCGCACCAAGGCTCAGTTGCTTGCTTACGCGCCGGGCTTCGACTGGCAGGCGTTCTTCGACGCGTCCGATGTCGGTGCGCGCGAGAACTTCGTGCTCGGTCCGCTCACCGCGATTCGCGACAGCGCGAAGGTCGTCGACAAAACGTCGCTGGATACGCTGAAGGATTACCTCACGTTCCATCTGCTGCGCACGAATTCGCCGTTCCTGCCGAAGCGCTTCGATCAAGCGAACTTCGCGTTCTACGGGCAGCAGCTGCGTGGCCAGCCGCAGCAGCGTGACCGTTGGAAGCGGGGTGTCGCGATCACCAACGACGCGCTCGGCGAGCTGGTCGGCCAGGTCTACGTCAAGGAATATTTCCCGCCCGAGTCGAAGGCCAAGATGGAAGTGCTGGTCGGCAACCTGCGCGCGGCGCTGAAGGAGCGACTGGCGAATCTGAGCTGGATGAGCCCGGATACGCGCAAGCGCGCCGAGGAGAAGCTCAACACCTTCGTTGCGAAGATCGGCTATCCCGACAAATGGAAGGACTACTCGGCGCTCGAAGTGAAGCGTGACGACGTTATCGGCAACGTGCGTCGTGCGTCGATCTGGGATTGGAACCGGCAGGTCGCGCGCCTGGATCAGCCCGTCGATCGTGACGAATGGTTCATGAACGTCACCGACATCAACGCCTATTACAACCCGCTCAACAACGAGATCGTGTTCCCGGCCGCCATCCTGCAGCCGCCGTTCTTCGATCCGGCCGCCGACGACGCGGTGAACTACGGCGGCATCGGCGCGGTCATCGGTCACGAGATCGGCCACGGCTTCGACGATCAAGGCCGCAAGTTCGCGCCGGACGGCAGCTTGACCGACTGGTGGACCAAGGCCGACGCCGATGCGTTTGGCGCCAAAACGAAGGTGCTGGTCGATCAGTACTCAGCGTTCGACGCGCTGCCGGGGCTGAAGGTCAACGGCGCCACCTCGCTCGGCGAGAACATCGGCGATCTCGGCGGCCTGAACATGGCCTATGAGGCGTATCACAACTCGTTGCAGGGCAAGCCGGCGCCGGTGCTCGGCGGCCTGACCGGCGACCAGCGCTTCTTCCTGTCCTGGGCGCAGGTGTGGCGAACCAAGATCCGTGACGAGGCGATGCGCGCGCAGGTGCTGTCGGATCCGCACGCTCCACCGTATTTCCGAGTCAATGGCGCTGTGCGTAACATGGACGAATGGTATGCCGCATTCGACGTGAAGCCTGGCGACAAGTTGTTCCTGGCGCCAGAGCAGCGAGTAAAGATCTGGTGACATTGCGCCCGGCGTGGATGCGCCGGGCTTGGCCCGTGGCGATGCTGGGCATCGCCACGTTGGCTGGCTGCAGTAAAGCGCCGCCCGAACCGCCGCCGGCGCCTCCACCCCTCAGCAAACAAGGGCTGTCGCTTTCTTCCTGGAAAGCCGCGAGCCCCGATCTGCACGACCGTCTGCTGCTCGCCAACGCCACGGCCAAGGGCGACACCGAGGCCATGGTCATGGTGGCCACCGAGGTCGGCAAGACCAAGGAAGTGGCGGCCGCGATCGCCGCGCTCGGCGGCGACATTCAAACGCGCTTCGACGAGGTCGGCTATCTGCGAGTGAGGCTCGCGCTGGATCGCTTCGCCGAAGTTGGCGCGTTACCCAACGTGCTGATGGCGCACCTCGACGGTGGCGGTGCGCACGGTTTGTATGCCAACGATCGCGACCTGGTCCGCTATCCATTGAGCGACGCGGATCAATCTCCAGCCACGCACCGGCAGTCGCCAGAGTCGACCGATACTTTGTTAGGCAACGATGTCGGCTCTGCCTCGTCTTCGCTCGCGATCGAGATCGAGTCGCTCCTGACTGCCGCGGTCAGCAATGAGAACAAAGTTCTGGCGCGCGATGAGGATGGTGGCAGATTGCCGGGCGGCGGGCTCGATCTGTTCGCGCTCATGGCGAATCGCGCTTTCGAAGTTCACAGCACGCCGCTGTTATTTGCCGCTGGCGCGTTTGGCCGCGTGGAAAGTGTGACGGGCGCGTCGAGCGGGCGACGCGTGATCTCTGTTGGCGAGTTTGCAGACAATCGGCTTGCGGTGACGGCTTCGCTCGGCCCGGCTGCAGATGGCGCTTCGAAGCCCGATGTCCTTGCGCCGGGCGGCTTTGCAAACGCTGCCAGCGAGACCGAAGCTCTGATCGCCGCCGCGCGAGCCGAGAACCTTCCTGCCGATGCTCGTCATATCGCTTGGGCGCTCCGCATGAGCGCGCGGCGAGTCGAAAGCCTGCAAGCGCATCAGCAGGGCTTCGGTGTCATCGATACCGCTCGCGCGCTGGAACTGCTGAAGCAGTTGCGCGACAGCAAGTTGGACTTGCCGGATATTCAGACGCGCGCGCCGGTCAAGACATACCTGTCGCGTTTCCTGCCTGAGCCGGGCATTGGCCAGGGGTTGTATGAACGCGAGGGGTGGCTGGCGCGCCAGAAGGACACGCGCAAAATCACCTTGCTCCGTCAAAGCGGCGCCGATACCCCGCTGACTTATTCACTGCAGTGGCAAGGCAACGATGGAACATTCAAGACGGCACAGCAAGAGGTGTCGCTGCCGTTCAACGAGCCTGTCGAGATTCCGCTCGAGATTTCGGCCGCGGATGTCGGCGTTCACAGCGCGCAGTTGTATCTGATCGATAAGGCGAGCGGATTGCCGGTACACGCGCTCATGACCACGATCGTCGCGGCGGAGCCGTTCACGGCAGCGAACAACTACCGCGTCGAGCTTCGCGAGCAATCGCTGCCCGGCGCAAGCGTGAAAAGATATTTTCTGGACGTGGCGCCGAACATCGGCTCGCTGCGGCTGGAGGCGGGGGTCGGCGCCGGGCAGGTGCAACTGATGCTCACCGGCGGCGAGCTCGATTTGCTGCCATCGAAGATCATTGCGCCAAACCAGCCGGCCGTGTTGCTCGTGCCGTATCCGCCGCCCGGCGTGTATGAAGTTACCGTGCTGCCGACCAGTGCCGGCGCGAAGGATGTGAGCGTCGCTGCATCCATTCGCTATGTCGATTCGCAACTGGACGACAAGGTGCCGGGCGTCAACTCGACTACGTTCTGGCTGAACAATATCTACGCGCCTCTGCAACGGAGCGAAATCGTCGCGGAAGTCGGTGCGCGTCGCGTGCTGAAAGACGTTGGCGGCGCGGGCGGCATGCGTGCGTACAACATTTCAGTCGAGCCTGGCAGCACGACGTTACGAGTCGCGGCGTCGCCGCCCGACGGGCGCGCTCGCATCGGCCTTTACTTGTATGACTGTGTCACCGGCGCGTGCAAGTTGTGGGGCAGTGAAGTCTTTACGCGACCTGCAACCAAGTCGCTGTCGGTTGCGACGCCGCGTCCTGGATTGTGGCGGGTCGTCGTCGATGCCACCGCTCCGGGAACGGCATTCGAGTACACCCAGATCGTGACGCATCCTCGCTTCGGCGCCGGCGCCGTTGCCGGTGAGAACACGGCGCGCAAGACCGGCGCGCGCTGGAATCAGAAGGTGAGCTTTCAGGTTGGCGCAGCGGCGCCCTTCGGGCACGACCTCGTCGGGTTGATGGATATCATCGATCCGGTCAGTGAAGCCGACGAACGCGCTGCGCCGTTCAGCGACTGGCAGGCAACTGGCGACGCTCGCCATCAGCCGCTGCGTCCGGTGCGACTGACGACTCAGGTGTTGCGGCTGGATGTCAGGGGTGCGCCCGCGTCCGGATCGTGAATTGGTGAATCAAACTACGCACGTCCATTCCTGGCGTTGCGCCAGCAAGTCTCGTATAACCGGCGCAGCGATTGGAGGTAGGTATGACTGAGTTTGCAGACGTCGGTTTGATCGGGCTCGCGGTGATGGGCGAGAACCTGGCGCTCAACATGGAGAGCCGCGGCTTTCGCGTCGCTGTCTTCAATCGCACCACTGCACGGGTCGACGATTTCATCCAGGGGCGCGCCAGGGGCAAGCGCTTCATCGGCGCCCATGACTTGAAGGAATTCGTCGGGTCTTTGCAAAAGCCGCGCAAGATCGTGATGCTGGTGAAGGCCGGCGCCGCCGTCGATCAATTGATCGATCAGCTGCTGCCGCTGCTGGAGCGCGGCGACATTCTCATCGATGGCGGCAACAGCCTGTTCACGGACACTATCCGTCGCACGAAGCGAGTTGAGGAAAGCGGCATGCTGTTCGTCGGCTCCGGCGTGTCGGGCGGCGAAGAGGGCGCATTGCATGGTCCTTCGCTGATGCCCGGCGGCAGCGCCGCCGCGTGGCCGCACATCAAACCGATTTTCCAAGCGATCGCCGCGCGCACTCCGGACGGCGAGCCGTGTTGCGACTGGATGGGCGAAAACGGCGCCGGCCACTTCGTGAAGATGGTCCACAACGGCATCGAGTACGGCGACATCCAGCTCATCTGCGAAACCTACGATGTGATGAAGCGCGTGTTGGGCATGAGCAATGCCGAGATGCACGACGTGTTCGCCGAATGGAATCGCGCCGAGCTGGACAGTTATCTGATCGAGATCACTCGCGACATCCTCGGCTTCCTCGACAAGAACGGCGAAGCGACCGTCGACAAGATCCTCGATGCGGCCGGCCAGAAGGGCACGGGCAAGTGGACTGTGATCGAGTCGCTGGATGAAGGGACGCCGCTCACGCTGATCGGTGAGGCCGTGTTTGCTCGTGCGCTATCGGCGGCGAAGGAAGAGCGCGTCAATGCGTCCAAACAACTCAAGCCGGTGGTGAGCGAGTTCAAAGGCGAACGCAAGCAGCTCATCGACGATCTTCGCCAGGCGTTGTATGCGTCGAAGATCATCAGCTACGCGCAGGGTTATCAGTTGATGCGCGCGGCCGCGAAGACCTATCAGTGGAATCTGAACTACGGCGGCATCGCGCTGGTCTGGCGCGCGGGCTGCATCATTCGCTCGGCGTTCCTGGGAGACATCAAGAAAGCTTTCGAGCGCGATTCGCAGTTGGTCAACCTGCTGCTGGATCCTTTCTTCCGGGAGGCGGTGTCGAGCCGACAGGCCGGCTGGCGTCGAGCGATCGTCGCGGCGGTTCAGAGTGGCATTCCGGTGCCGTGCATGAGTGCCGCTTTGTCGTATTTCGACGGCTATCGTGCCGAACGGCTGCCGGCAAACCTGTTGCAAGCTCAGCGCGATTTCTTCGGCGCGCACACCTACGAGCGTATCGATCAGCCGCGCGGTCAATTCTTCCACACGGATTGGACCGGGCACGGCGGTGCTACGACATCTCGTTCATATAGCGCGTAGCGTCGATATGCGGTCCGAGCGCCGCTGAGTTGCTTCCCAGTCATCGCGAAAATACCGCGGGCGATATGTGTTGAATATAGGCCGCCGATCCGACAGGGTGGCGGTGTCACTCCTCTCAGTGTGACAGTGAAGAAGGAGAACACCGCCGGCAACGGATCTGCTGGGTGTCGGCGCGCCGCGGACCACAAAGCTCGTGACGGTGAGTTTTGAATCCGCGGCGTCCGTTTATTTCATGACTACTGCTTGATCATCGGCTGGCTGGGCGGCGGAGGGCGCAGTCGATCGCGCTTCTGGCCGAATTGCATTTCGACGGCGATGCCGATTTCGGGACTGGCTTCACGTTCTTCGCTGAGCTTCCGGCGCGGCCAGGAAACACCGCCGCGCAGCTCGAGAATCAACCACTCGGGAGTGAGCTGACGGCGCATGATCAAGCGCGCCGCCGTGCGTGTCATCTGTACTTCGTTGTCGGTCTCGCCTTCGACCTGCGCCTGCCACGCGAGGCCGGTGCGCTGGCCGACGCTTTGAAACAAGGTCAATTGCGAGTACCACTCCAGGCCGATCGTTTCCTCGGTGAACTTGCCGAGGTTCGCCCAGCGCAGCAGGAAACGATCGGAGATAACGCGATCGAGATTGATGCGCGTGGTCGTGCCGAACCCTTCGGTGTTCTGCCAGAACACGGTTTCGCGTGCGGTGAAAACATACCGCTCGGCGAAGGAGCGCACCACTTCATATCGAGCGCGCGCGTACGGATCGAGCGGCAGGTCGATGCGCACGCCGACGCCCGCATCGAAATCGTTACCGGTGCGCTCGGGGCTGGAATAGCCCAAGCCGACCAGCACGCTCTCGTCTTCGAGCGTGCCGAACTGACGCGTCGGCAACGCGTCGAAGTCGCCTTCGGTATCGCTGATGTAATCGTCTTCGCCGACGCGGCCGGCGAACGCGGAGATGCGCTCGTCCCACTGCGGCAGTTGCAGACGCGCACGGAAGCGCAGGCGTGGATCGAAGCCGTCGTAGTCGCTCCACAGAAGGCCGGTCGTTACAGTGCCGTACGTTGCGTGATATTCGTCGCGGTAGATCTGATCGCCGAACAAGCCATCGAGCCATGCAGACGATGCGCAGGCCCCGACCGTGAGGCTGCGACGCACGCGCTGTAGGACACCGACATCGCCGGCGGGCGGCTGTGCGCAGATCTCCATCGGGCCCGCTTCCACCTTTTTATCTTGCGGCGGCCCGGCGGCTTCGGGATCTTCAGTCTGCGGCTCGCGCTCCAGCGTGCCCGGCTCGGCTTCGTCCTGTTGCAAGACCGGGTCGCGCAACGGACCTTGATTCACATCCTGCGGATTGGGCTCGGGCTTGTCGCCCGGCTGTTCGGGTTGTTCCGGGGCGTCGTCCGGGATATCGGGATCGGGCTGAACGGGTTCACCCTGCTGGGGCGCCGGTTGTGGGCCGGGCTCGGGCGTTTGCGCCAGGGCATGGCTGCTCCAGATCAGGAGCCATAGCAGCGCCAGCGCTATCGCCAGGGGCGATAACCATGACCGTGGAACTGCGTCGAGTCTTGGCGCATCCGCACCCATATGTCCTTTTTTTGCCGGTAGCCTCGGGGAAATCAACGCAATCCCATTGCCGGAGTTCCTTGTGGGCCCGCCGCTGCGTTTATCATCGCTGGTCTTGTTCTGTCGTCGAGGGTATCGCCCATGAGGTATCTGCACACTATGGTGCGCGTCACGGATCTGACGGCTTCCTTGCGCTTCTACTGCGAGGCGCTTGGATTGCGCGAGATTCGCCGCATCGACAACGAGAAGGGTCGCTTCACGCTGGTGTTCCTGGCGGCGCCGGGCGACGAGCAGGCTCAGGTCGAGCTGACCTACAACTGGGACCCGGAAAAGTACGGCATCGGGCGCGCTTTCGGCCATCTGGCGTATGAAGTCGACGACATCTATGCGGCCTGCCAGCGGCTGATCGATCATGGCGTGACCATCAACCGTCCGCCGCGCGACGGCCGCATGGCGTTCGTGCGCTCACCTGACAATATCTCGGTCGAGTTGTTGCAGCAGGGCGGCTCGCTCGAGCCGCGCGAGCCCTGGAAGTCCATGGGCAACACCGGCGAGTGGTAGAATCCGCGTCCGCCCAAGGCATGTCTGTACGAGATTTAGTGCTCCAAGGAGTCTGTTCCATGTCCGCCCCCATCTTTAACGCCGAGCGAGAAGAGAAGCAGCCCGAGAAGACCGACCGTCCGGAGACGCTGGCGGAGCAGCTGTCGTTCAAGTCGCGTTTCGTGCTGGTGTTCGGCGAGATCAATCACACGGTCGCGCGCGGCGTGTGCGAGAGATTGATCGCTCTGTCGCAGCAATCGGATGCACCGATCCGCGTGCTGATTTCTTCGCCCGGCGGCCACGTCGAATCCGGCGACGCGATTCACGACATGATTCGTTTCATCAATGCGCCAGTCATCACCATCGGCACGGGCTGGGTGGCCAGCGCCGGCACGCACATTTTCCTGGCGGCTGAAAAGCAGAACCGCGTGTGCCTGCCGAATACCCGCTTCATGATCCATCAGCCTGCGGGCGGCGCCGGCGGTCCTGCGGCCGACATCGCCATTCAGGCCAAGGAAATCCTGCGCACCCGCGAGCGCATCGCGCGCACCATCGCGAAGCAGACCGGCCGGCCGTACGAGAAGGTCGTCGTCGATCTGGAACGTGACTTCTGGATGAGCGCCAACGAAGCGATCGATTACGGCATCGTGTCGCGAGTGGTCGAGTCGTACAAAGATCTAGCCTGATCGCTCGGCCAGGCAAGCCTTCACCTGCGCCCGGAACCATTGCGAGGCCGGGTCTTCGTCGACGTTGGAGTGCCAGTACAGGAAGGACTCCAACGGCGGCACTTCGATGGGAAAGGGCAACAGCTGATTGGCGGTTGCCCGATTGACGATCACCGCCTGGCCGCGAGTCATCGTCGCCAGCAGGTCGGACCGACTCACCACCTGACTGGCGGCCGCATGGTGCTGACAACGCATCTTGATGTGCCGTGACATTCCCAGCCGCGCCAGCGCGCCGTCTTCATAGCCGCCGCCCCGCCGCCGCCCGGTAATCAGAATGTGCGACAGGGACGTATACGTTTCGATGTCCAGTTTGCCTTGCACGACCGGATGATCGGCGCGCGCCAGCACCACCAGCGGCTCGGCCCCGATGCGCTCGCGTCGCACGTCATTCGATAACGGCAGCGCCACGTCGATCGCCAGATCGATCTCGCCACTTTGCAAATCTTCTTCGAGATCGCGGCGGTCGATGCGTACCGAAGCGATATCGATGTGCGAGGCCTCCTCGCCGATGCGGCTCATCAGCGCCGGCAGGAAGGTCAGCTCGTGCGATTCGCGGGCGGCAATGGTGAAACAGCGCTGCGCCGTGCCGGGCTCGAAGTGGCCGACGCGCTGGAGCATCTGTTCCAGGTTGCCGAGCGAGCTGGCGATGCTGTCGGCCAGCGAGCGCGCGCGCGGCGTCGGGATCATCTCGTGCCCCCGGCGTTCGAACAGCGGATCATTCAGCAGCTCGCGCAGACGCCCGAGCGCGTGACTGACCGCGGGTTGGGACAGGTGCAGACGCCGGCTGGCCGGCGTGATGCCACCCTCGCGGTAGATCGCGTCGAACACGGTAAACAGGTTGAGATCGATCCTGGACAGCTGCATCGAGCCTCCGGCGCCCATGGTCTGGCTGCTATTGTCGGGCATGGGCACCACTATGCATACCGCTGATTGGGCTGCATTCACACAATGCATTGGCGCCCCGGCCCGGCCAGACGGCAAGTTAGCGCATCGAGCGACCGATTGAAGCTACCCTCGAGGGGAGACGAGCATGGATTTCGAATACAGCCCACGCGTGCGCGAACTGCAGGCGCGCCTGCTGAAGTTCTTCGACGAGCACATCTATCCGAACGAAAAAGTCTACGAGAACGAAGTGGCGCAGAACCGCCGCAACGGCGATGCCTTCATTCCGACCAAGATCATCGAGGACTTGAAGGTCAAAGCGCGGGCCGCGGGCTTGTGGAATCTGTTCCTGCCCCATTCGCCGCGCGCGCCGGAAGGCTTGTCGAATCTCGAATATGCGCCGCTGTGCGAAATCATGGGCCGCGTGCCCTGGGCGCCGGAAGTGTTCAATTGCGCCGCGCCGGACACGGGCAACATGGAAACGATCGAGCGCTACGGCACCGAAGCTCACAAAGATAAATGGCTGGCGCCCTTGCTCAAGGGCGAGATTCGCTCGGCGTTTCTCATGACGGAGCCGGCGGTGGCGTCGTCGGATGCGACCAACATCGAATGCAGCATTCGCCGCGAGGGCGACGAGTACGTGATCAACGGCCGCAAGTGGTGGTCGAGCGGCGCGAACGATCCCCGCTGCAAGCTCTACATCGTCATGGGCAAGACCAATCCCGAGGCGAGCAAACATCAGCAGCAGTCGATGATCCTGGTGCCGGCGGACGCGAAGGGTGTGACGGTGATGCGGCACTTACCGGTGTTCGGGTTCGACGATGCGCCTCACGGTCACGCGGAGGTCGATCTCAAAGACGTGCGCGTGCCGGTGTCGAACATTTTGCTCGGCGAGGGCAGGGGCTTCGAAATCGCGCAGGGTCGCTTGGGGCCGGGGCGCATTCACCACTGCATGCGGTCGATCGGTGTCGCGGAGCGGGCCATCGAGTTGATGTGCAAACGGTTGAGCTCGCGTGTGGCGTTTGGCAAGCCGGTGTCGGCGCAGTCGGTGTGGCACGAGCGAATCGCGGATGCGCGTTGCATGATCGATCAGGCGCGCCTGCTGGTGTTGAGGGCGGCATACATGATGGACACGGTTGGCAACAAGGTCGCGAAGCAGGAGATCGCGCTGATCAAGGTCGTTGTTCCCAATATGACTCTGCAGGTTCTGGATTGGGCGATTCAGGCGCACGGCGCGGGCGGTGTGTCGAATGACTTCCCGCTGGCGAAGTTGTGGGCGGGGCAGAGGACGCTGCGTCTTGCTGATGGACCGGATGAGGTTCACCGGAATGCGATTGCCAAGTTGGAGCTGGCGCGGCACGTCCCGAGGGCGGGAGCTGACGTGGAGATGCCAGTTACTCGGGGGAGTTGATCACGCCTGAGTTTGTCGTCTGCGTCGCCGGGGATGTCCTAGCTCGGCGTCGCTGTCGGAGGCGTGGTGGTCTGCGGCGCCGGGAACGTCCTAGGTCTTCCCGGCACCGTGCTCCCCGTCACTCGCGCTATCGCGCGGATTCCTTGGGTCCCGTCCCTGGGCGCACTGCTCCGGCGAGGTCCCTCTCGTCCGAAGCTGCCGGGAAGACCTAGGACATTCCCGACGCCGCCGAAACGTCACTGGCGCATTCGCGCGTGACTCTGCTCCGACCGTGCAACCGTTGGTTGTGAGTTTGAGGTTGATCGATGTCGACGCTCAGTTGCGGCCGCGCTGGCGCGGCCGCCGGGTGACGTAACAGCAGTTCGGTCGAGCAGATCTCTGTTGCGAGTCAGTGGCCTCGCCGCAGTTCGATCGGGCAGCTCTCTTCCGCGAGTCGTCGCGAAGACGACTCGTCTAGTTTCGCGCGATAGCAAGAAACGTGAGCGCTCGTTGGAGCGCGGTAGCCGCGACCGCAGGTCGCCCGTCCGACTTCGCAGCTGACGTCTCGGCGGCGTCGGGAGCGACCTACCTCCTTCCGGCAGCTTTTCGGCACAGGGACGGGGCCGAAACAGCAGGGCTCACCATGGACGTGACGCGAGGAGCGCACTGCGCTCCGGCGGGCGCCCGGTCCCGGAAGGAGGTAGGTCGCTCCCGGCGACGCGAACCACCGACGCCTCCGACAGCAACGTTGAGCTAGGACACTACCCGTCCACGTAGACCACCGACGCCTCCGACAGCAACGTTGAGTCAGGACACTACCCGTCCACGTAGACCACCGACGCCTCCAGCTCTTCAAGCCACCACTGCAACCTTACGCGCCAATTCCACGTCTCAACTCCAAGAGCGCCGGTTCGGATCGGCGCAGGTCGGAGGAGGAGAGGGCGATGTCTTTCGTGCTGGTAGTGCTCGTCTGGTGCGTGCTGTTCGTGGTTGCCTGGCCGCTGGCGCTGCTCGCCATTTTTCTGTTGCCGCTCCTGTGGCTGTTGTCGCTGCCTTTCCGGGCGGTGGCGGTGGTGTTGGAGGCGTTGTTTGCCTTCATCAAGGCCGTGCTGTTCTTGCCGGCCCGGCTGTTGGGCTACCGGGGCTGATGCAGTTACTTCGCGGCGAGAATGGTCCGTTTGATCACGGTTTCCAATACAGGGACCTTGTAAGCGTTCCTCGCCAGCGGAGTCGCGCTTCGGATAGCCGCTGCAGCGGCTTCGCTGGCGGATTGGTCGTCGAGCGAACGGCCGACCAATATTTCCTCGGCATCCACGGCTCGCCGTGGGACGGGCGCTACCCAGCCTAGAACGACCTTCGCGCTCGCCACCGTATCTCCATTCATTTGCAGCACGACGGCCACGTCACAAATCGGCCAGTCGTAGCTGTCTCGCTCGGTTTGCTTGTGATACGCGCAACGTGTGCTCGGGTGAATTGGTGGGACGCTGATGTGAGTCAGGATCTCGCCGTCGGCGATGATGGTGTCACGGT
Organism: Peristeroidobacter agariperforans; assembly: GCF_004138335.1. GTDB lineage: Bacteria > Pseudomonadota > Gammaproteobacteria > Steroidobacterales > Steroidobacteraceae > Steroidobacter > Steroidobacter agariperforans. The sequence goes on from NZ_RYFW01000002.1 coordinate 92,895, forward strand.
CTCGCGTCATCGACGGCGGCAGCAGGAAGTCCTTCAGCGCAACGCTGCGCGACGCGCCTTTGCCCAACGTGAGGTGAATACTGGCGTCATAAGCGAGCAGCGGCGTGGCGAGTGTCGAGGCATGAACCATCACCGTCTGCTGGTTCTCGAAGATCGCGTGATGCTGATGCTCGCTATGGTCAGCTTCAGTGACGCGATGAAAATGCTCGTTGCGGAAATACCAGCAGCGCGGCCGCTGCAGCAGGTTGCCGCCGATGGTGGCCGCGTTTCTCACTTGGGGCGTAGCGGCGTGTGCTGCCGCGTCAGCCAGCGCTCGGTAGTGCGATCGAATGCCCGGCTGACGTTCGATCTGAGCCAGGGTCACCAGAGCGCCCAGCTGCATTCCTGAGTTGTCGAGCTTCACATCGCCGAGCGAAGGAATCGATTTGAGATTGACGACCCGCGCTGGCTGGACGATGCCTTCCTTCATCAGGTCGAGTAAATCCATGCCGCCTGCTTTCGCAATCACCGGCGCGTTCGCCGTCGTTGCCGTAAGCAGCGAGACGGCTTCATCGACCGACTTTGCATCCACCCACTCGAAGCTTCGCATGATCACTCCGCGCGCAAAGCCGCGAGGACGTTCGCGGGTGTCATGGGCAACGTGTAGATGCGCTTGCCCGTGGCGTTGAAGAACGCGTTGGCGATCGCGGCGGCGGTAGCAACATTGGCGGGCTCGGCAACGCCGCGCGCGTCCGTGGAAGATTGGGCGCCGATCAGTTCGATCAAATGCACTTCGATCTGCGGCGTCTCGCGAGAGCCGACGATCTTGTATTGATCGATGTTCGCATTGAGTTGCACGCCGGTCGCAGCGTCGAGGCGGCGGTCTTCGTAGAGTGCGTAACTCACGCCCTGAACGACGCCGCCGAGGATCTGGCTTTCGACGAGCTTGGGATTGATGGGCCGTCCGCAATCGTGCACGGCGAGCATGCGCTCAACCTTCACCGCGCCCGTCTGCGTATCGACGCAGACTTCGGCGAACTGCACACCGCCGATGGCGTGCGGGCTGATATTCAGCTCGCCGGCCTTGCGGGCGTAACCTTCGTAGTCGTCGCGGCGATCGGCTCGGTGCACGAGCGTCTCGATGCCAGCGCGCCGTAAAGCTTCGGCGAAGCCGAGCGAGGTTTTCGAGTCGCCGCGACGTTCGATGTGGCCCTTCTTGAAGATGAGCTCGTCCGCTGGTGCTTTCAGCAACGGCGCCACTCGCGAAGCAATGTCGCGGGCCGCTGCATGAGCAGCATTGCGCGCAGCGGGCGTAAGAGAGCTGGTGACGCGACTGCCGCCAGAGGGCGGGCCGGGAGGAAAGCGTGAGTCGCCGACATGAACTCGCACATCTTCTGCGCGCAAGCCCAATTCTTCGGCAACGACTTGAGCGAACACGGTTCGCGTGCCCGTGCCGATATCCTGCGTACCGCAGAAGGCGTCGACCGTGCCGTCGCCTGCAATGCGGATCTCACATGTGGTGTAGCTGTTCACGATGTAAGGCCACATGGACTGCGCCATGCCGATGCCGCGCTTGATCGGTCCTGCATCGCTGCCTGGTGCGCGTCGGCGCGACCAGCCAAATTTTTCCGCACCGATGCGACGCTCTGCCGCGCGAGCGCGAACGTCGTCGGCATCACGCGTATCGATCTTGTCTCGCATGGCGATGGGGTCGATGCCGAGGCGCGCAGCGACCGCGTCGATGGCCTGCTCGAGCGCGAATATTCCCTGTGTCTGGCCCGGGCCGCGGAATGCAGCGCAGGGGCCGGCGTTCGTGAAAACATCGTAGTGCTCGATGCTCACGTTCGGACACGGATACATGCTGTGATGGCACATGCCAACGCCCGCCCCAGCGGCGACGCCGCCAGTGCCGAAGCTGTGCAACTCGATTGCCGTCAGCGAGCCGTCGCGTTTCGCACCGATCTTCAGACGTTGTAGCGTGCTGGGACGATTGCCGACCGAGACATGCTCTTCCCGTCGATCCAGCACCAGGCGTACGGGGGCGCCCGCCTTGCGGGACAGGTGAATGGCGAGCGTGCCGTAGTTGCCCACACCGTATTTCGCGCCAAACCCGCCGCCGGTGTAGTCGCTGATGGCGCGGATCTTTTCCTTCGGCAGCTTGAAAATCTCCGCGGCCTCATCGCGCACGCTCATGACGTGCTGCGTCGATGCGTAGATCGTCAGTTCTTCGTCACGCCAATCGGCAACGATGCCATGAGGCTCGAGCGGCGTATGAGTCTGAACCTGAGTGCGGTATTCACCCTCGACGACGACATCGGCTTCCTTGAAGCCGCGTTCGATCTCACCTCGTGAGCCGCCTGTGCTCGGGCCGCGCAGGTTACCTTTTTGCGGCAGTCCTTGCGCCGCGCCGCCGCCACCGGCGGTGGCTCGCTGCTCGGTGGGACCAGGAAATACCGGAGGAGAGCTCGACTGGATCGCGTCCTCGAACTCCGTGACATGAGGGATGGGCTCATATTCGACTCGAATCAATTCGAGCGCGGCTTCCGCGGCTCGAGCGGATGTCGCAGCGACGGCCGCGATCGGTTGCCCGGTAAAGCGCACGATAGGATAAGGCTCGCTTGCTTCGTCACCGGGATCGCGCAGCTCTGCGATCATGAGTAAGCGTTCGAGCACGTGAACGGCGCGCACGCCCGGAGACTTTTCCGCTCGCGAGGTATCGATCGACTTGATGCGAGCGTGTGGCACCGTGCTGTTCAGTGTCCGCGCGTACAGCATTCTCGGCAGCTGCACGTCGAAGGTGTAGCGTGCCCGGCCGGTGACTTTGTCCAGCGCATCCATGCGTGGCACATCTTTGCCGACGACCTGCAGTTCCGCGTTCGCAGGCCACGCAGGCGGCTCGCCTCGAGGTACGTTGCGAGTGACCTGTTTGACGGCATCGCCGACGATGCCCGCGGGCAGCGAGCGCTGTTCGAAAGCGTCCGCGCTCATTTCGTTTTGCCTTTCCGGCTGGCGGCTGCGGCGGCCAGCGTGGCTTTGAAGATGTTGGGATAGGTTCCGCAGCGGCACAGGTGGCCGGAGATTGCGGTCTTCACATCGTCGAGCGTGCAATCGGGATTCCGGTTCACGAGCTGCGCGCAGCTCATCACCATGCCAGGCGTACAGAAGCCGCATTGGAGCGCATCGTGCTCGATGAAGGCCTGCTGTACCGGGTGCAGCTCGCCTGCACGGCTCAAGCCTTCAATTGTGGTGATATTCCGTTCGCGCACGTCGAGCGCGAGCGTCATGCAGCTGGCCGCAACCTCGCCATCGATCCATACCGTGCACGCCGAGCACGCTCCTCGATCGCAACCGATCTTGGTGCCGGTGAGCCCGAGCGCGTCGCGCAGGAATTCCACCAGTGTGGTGGCGGGATCGGCGAGCGCTGTGCGCACTTCACCGTTGATGAGCAAGGACAACGGCTGCGGCTCGGGACTGAACGTCCCGAGTTGTTCGCGGCCAGGTGGGTGCTGAGTAGCGACGCTCATGAGAGCCTCCGTCGAAGCCCGATCCTTCGGCGCCAGGTCCCTAGCGTGAATAAGATGGGCAACGCGCCGAGGCCGGTCGAGTTCCGATGGACAGGATGTCCAAGCGCCGGGCGTGCACCCCGGCCGATGACAACAACGGATCAGCGGGTAATCGTTCGCTCTCTCAGCGAGGCGTTGATCTCTTCCAGGTCGGCCCGGTCGAGCGTGCCGGTCGAGAACTGCAGCTGTAATACATTCAGGATGTAGTCGTATCGGCTGCGCGCGTAGTTGGTTTGCGCCTCGAACAATCTACGGCGCGCATCGAGCACGTCGACGGTGGTGCGAGTTCCTACTTCGAATCCCGCCTCGGTGGCTTGCAGCGCCGTGCGGCTGGATTCCAGCGCCTGGCGAAGCGCGCGCACGCGGGAGATTTCGCTCAGCACGCCGAGATAAGCGTCGCGAGCGGAGCGTTCGGTTTCGCGATTGGCTCGCTCCAGACGCTCACGGGCGGCGCGGTGCAGATAGACCGTCTGGCGCACCCGCGAGGAGGTGGCGCCGCCTGAGTAGATCGGCACGGTGACCTGAATGCCGATCGAATCCGTCGTCTGCGTTTGATCGGCGGGGGCGCGCGACACGCCGCCTTCATTGCGACCGACCTGGTCGCCGGTGAAGTCCTGATCGCCTCGGCTCGCGACCAGGTCGATGGAGGGCAGGTGACCCGAGCGCGCGACCCGCACGTCCTGTTTGGCGATGTCAGTTGCGAGCCGCGCCGAGATGACCGCCAGATTCTGTTCCAACGCGCGGCTCACCCATTGCTCCTCGTCCTCGGGATTGGGCGACTGCAAAGGCATGTCGTCGACCGGTGTCGCCAACGTATCGAACGATTCGCCGGTCAACTCACGCAACAACTCACGAGCCGTCGCCAGTGTGCGCTTGGCTGCAATCACGGCAGCGGCTGCCTGGTCGTGCGCGGCCTTCGCTTCCTGAACGTCGGTGATGGCGATCAGGCCGACTTCGAAACGCTTGTTTGCTTGTTCCAGCTGACGTGAGAACGCTTCCAGCGCCGCCGCGGCGGCGTCGACCGTGTCCTGCGCGGCCAGCACGTCGAAGTAACGCACCGAAGTGCGCTGAATCAGATCCTGCTGGGCGAACATATAATCCGCTTCGGCCTGCGCGACTTCGGCGTCGGCGCGCTTCAACGTCATCCACTGATCCCAGCGGAACAGACTCTGCCGCAGGGTGAGGTCATATTGTTTGGCGGTGATATCGGAGGTGCTGGTGATATCGATCGGCACCAGCGGGCTGAGCGGATCGGACGGGTCGCTGCGGGTCAGCGTGGTGCGGCCGCTGTCTTCATCGAACTTGCTGTACGAGCCTCCGACTTCGATCTGCGGCAGCAACGCCGCCAGCGCTTGCGGCTTGGATTCGCGGCTGGCGAGACGAAGCGCGTCCGCTTCTCTGATCTGCGGATCGTTCTGCAAGGCGCGTTGATAAACAGTGACCAGGTCGGCAGCATCGGCCGCCGCCGAAGCCAGGATCAGACTGCAAGCGGCGACGATGAGCGGAGCGCGTACTTTCATCTTGTTTCGTTCCAGTCCCAGTTGCGTTCGCCGGATGATGACACGCTGGCGAATTAATTTATGTCTAGACCACGCGCGCCGGACGAGCTTAACCATTCATGCCACAGACCCGGCGCGTTCAGCCACCGTCCGTGGGTGCCATACAGCGGCCAGGTCAGTGATGCGGCTTGAGACGCTCAATAAGTCGGAATGGTTGCATCGAGCTCGCGCGACCACGCGAGGATGCCGCCCGCTACGTTGACCGTGCGGAAACCGTTCTGTTGCAAATACCTGGCGACCTCCAGACTGCGCCGTCCTGAACGGCACAACACCGCCACTTCCTTGCTCTGGTCGAGCTCGCCGATGCGCTCGGCCACTTCGCCCATGGGAATGTGTACGACCTGCTGATCGGCCGGCACGCTGGCGACGCCGAGCTCCCAGGCTTCGCGCACGTCGAGCAGCGTCAGCACATCGCCGCGCTGGCGGCGGGCGACGAATTCGGTCGGGGTGATCTCGGCAATCTGTGGAGTGCTCATGATGGCGAGGAGACTTGATCAGAACACGAATTCGGACGGGCGCGGCGCGTTCACCAGCGGCGCGAGCACGGTTTCGAACAGGCTCTCACGCTGCCATTCACGTTCGCCGACGCGCGTGACTTTCCAGGCTTCCATCACCGGCGCCTGACCGACCACCACGAACAAGCGGCCGCCGATACGCAGCGCCTGCTGGAAGCGCTCGTCATACAACGGCAGCGAGCCGGTCACGGCGATCACGTCGTAGGTGGACTGTTCGGTGAGCTGCATGCCGTCGCCCACCTCCACGGCCACGTTGTTGACCGCGGCGGCAAACAGGTTGCGTCGGGCGATCTCGGCCAGCTCAGGCAGGATCTCGACGGTGCGCACACGAGCCGCCAACATGCCCAGGCAAGCGCTCAGGTAGCCGCTGCCGGTGCCGACTTCCAGCGCGACGTCCGCCGGATTCGGCAGCAGCGCCTGCAGGATGCGGCCGTGAACCTTGGCCGGCAGCATCGACTGGCCGCCCGGGAGCGGAATCGAGGCGTCGGCAAAGGCGACCTGGCTGAAGGGCGCCGGGGCGAATTGCTCGCGCCGGACCGTGCGCATGGTGCTCAACACCCGCTCGTCGAACACGTCCCAGGCGTGCACCTGCTGTTCGATCATCTGCTGGCGGGCCAACTCGATATTCATAGGCAAATTCGTAGACAAATCAGGCCGGATAGGCTGGCGGCGGCAAGGGTACGGACTTTGATTCGGCGGTACAAGTTAAAGGGCGGACAGCTCCCCGGCGGGCATGGCGCAGTGCCGATGCGCCTGCAGGGAACCCTGAATTTTCCTCTTCGGCCGCATTCAGGCCAATATTTACCTGCTCGCCGCATACAATATGGTCAATCCCCCCGGCAGATGTTCAGCCGTTCGCTATGCTCCTTTCCCGGCTAATTAGGTGCCTGCGCTCGTCTCTTCTCAGCGCCACTCCAATTTACCGGGTGCCGGGGCTCGCCGCGGCAACCTAGGGGATCGAAGCAAAGAGCGTTTTCATGTGAGTGCCCTGTTGGGGACTTTGACCATTTCTCTCGCCGTCGCGGTCTTGCTGCTGCTGGGTTTCATCCTCTGGCGGGAGCGCCGGAGCGCGGCCCTGACTCGCGCTGCCGGACAACTGGAGGCTATCGTTCGCTCCGGGAAATTCGCCGAGCGCGTCCGCGTCGCTGGCCCGGCGTCCGAGTTCGCCGAGAATGCGAACCGTCTGCTCGAGCAGATGGCGATGAAGGATCTGATGATCGGCGAGCGTGAGCGCTCGTTGGTCGGCTTGCTGGCGGGCCTGCAGGAAGCGGTTGCCGTCCATCGCGATCACATCGTGTTTGCCAACGAGCGCTTCGCCGCGCTGACCGGCGCCGCGGCGGCCGAGCATCTCACCGGTAAGAAGATCGCCGAGCTGCTGCACCCCGATTACACCGAGCTGGTCGTCGAGCATCTGCGTCGCTCGCTGGCCGGCGAGCCGGGGCTGGAGCGGCTGGAGATCGAGCTGCACCCCGATACCGAGGGCGGGACCGCGCGGGTCGAGTTGAGCGCCGTGCGTATCGACTATCAGGGCGGCCCGGCTTTGTTGTTGACGCTGCTCGAGATGGGGCCGCGTTCGTTGCCGGCGTCGATACCGGCGCGCAGTGGGCGGCCTACCGCTTGGGAAACGCTCGATTCGCTCGGCGAGGGCATCATCACCACCGATGTCAGCGGCCGCATCGACTACGTGAATCAAGCCGGCGAGCAGCTGATGGGCGTGAGTGCCGTGGATGCGCTCGGCAAGAGCATCACCGACATCATTCAATTGCTGGATGAAAGCGACCGCCGCTCGCTCGGCGACCCCGTGCGTCATTGCCTCGCGACCCAGTCGAAAGTCTCTGCCGGTCGCCGTGGTGTGATGATCTCCCGCGACGGCAGCGAAGAGCGCTCGGTGGAGCTGACTGTCACGCCGTTGAAAGGGCAGAAGGGCGAGCTGGTCGGCACGGTGGTCGTGGTGCGCGATGTGAGCGAGCTGCGCGGCATCACCAAGCAGATGTCGTACCAGGCGAGTCACGACGCGCTTACCGGCCTGGTGAATCGCCGCGAGTTCGAGCGTCGCTTGGAAGAGTCGCTGCAGACGGCGCACACCAACGAAGCCAAGCACGTGCTGTGCTACCTCGATCTCGATCGCTTCAAAGCCGTGAACGACACCTGCGGTCACATGGCCGGCGACGGCATGCTCCGCGAGGTTGCGGCGCTCATTAAAGAAACAGTGCGCGATTCCGACACTGTCGGCCGTCTCGGCGGCGACGAGTTCGGTCTGCTGCTGGTCGGCTGTCCGCTCGACAAAGCGCGGCAGATCGCCGACGACGTCGTGAGGAAGATCAGTGACTACCGATTCGTGTGGAAGGACAAGATCTTCAACATCGGCATCAGCGTCGGCTTGATCGAGATCTCACGCGAGAGCGGCGCGCCGGATGAAGTGATGAGCGCGGCCGACTCGGCCTGCTACGTCGCCAAGAAGCAGGGCAATCACGTCCATGTTTATTCGGCGCGCGATGAAGCGGTCGCGCGTCATCGTGGCGAGATCCAGTGGTTGCAGCGCCTGCAGTCCGCGCTCAAGGACAATCGTTTCGAGCTGATGGCTCAGCCCATCATCGCGTCCTCGGCGACGGAGACAGGGCCGGCGCTCGAAGTGCTGCTTCGTTTGCAGGACGACAATGTGCCGGGCGGCATCTCGCCGGCGGAATTCCTGCGCGCGGCGGAGCGTTATCGATTGATGTCGGACGTCGATCGCTGGGTGGTGCAGACGGCGCTGACGGCGTTGGGACGCGGCGGCATTCGTCTGCCGTCGAGCCGCAGTCTTGCGATCAATCTTTCCGGCCAGACTCTCGGCGACCCGCAGTTCCTGGAGTTCGTCGTCGACGTGCTCGATCGTACCGGCGTGGCGCCGACCCAGCTGTGCTTCGAAGTCACCGAGAACTCCGTGATTACGAACATTGAACATGCGCAGCGCTTCATCGGCGTATTGCACGGCATGGGCTGCCAGTTCGCACTGGACGACTTCGGCCGCGGGCTGTCCTCGTTCGGCAATCTGAAGAACCTGTCGCTTGATTATCTGAAGATCGACGGCACGTTCATCCGCAACCTGGCGGTGGACTCGGTGAACCAGGCCATGGTCGCTGCGATGATCAAGCTGGCGCGCACGCTGAATTTCCAGGTGATCGCCGAGCAGGTCGAAGATGCCGGCGCGCTCGACGCGGCGAAGAAGATGGGCGTCGATTTCCTGCAGGGTTTCTATCTGGGGCGGCCCCAACCGCTGGCGCGCGTCGTGCCGGCGCGGAGCATCGGCTGAGATTATTCGGCTTTCGGCGGCGGCTCGGGCCGTAGCCATAGCCACATCAGTACCAGCGCCATCACGGCGGTGAGGAGCTCCGCGACCCACCTTCGCGGACTCACCATGAAGAAGATCACCGCAGACCCGGACATCATGACGGTCGCCATGATTTTCGCCCGACGACTCACGGCGCCGTGCGCTCGCCAATCTCGCAGCATCGGGCCGAAGTGGCGATGGTTTACCAGCCAGTCGTGAAATCGCGGCGAGCTGCGCGCCGCCGCCCAACCGGCGATCAGAATGAAGACGGTGGTGGGCAGGCCGGGAATGAAAAGCGCGATCACCCCGATCGCGAGGCACACGACCGCAAACACCAGCAGCAGATAGCGCACCACTGTGGGCAGGGGTTTGCGGGTGTGATCCATCGGCGGAGTTTGCCCTTATCCCTAGCCGATCCGTCAATCCAAATAGCACCACGTGCCGCCGGCTGAAACGAAAACGGCGCAGCGTTAGCTGCGCCGTTTGCAAATATCGCCTTGGCGGCGTTGTTAGAGGAGCGGCACCAGCAACAGCGCCACGATATTGATGATCTTGATCAGCGGGTTGATCGCCGGGCCAGCCGTGTCCTTGTACGGATCGCCGACCGTGTCGCCGGTCACGGCCGCCTTGTGCGTGTCCGAGCCCTTGCCGCCGAAGTTGCCTTCCTCGATGTACTTCTTGGCGTTGTCCCAGGCGCCGCCGCCCGTACACATGGAGATGGCGACGAACAGGCCGGTCACGATCGTTCCAATCAGCAGGCCGCCCAGTGCGCGAATGCCTGCGCCCGGACCCATCAGGAAGTTCATGCCGAACGCCACCACCACCGGCACCAGGATCGGCAGCAGCGACGGCACGATCATTTCTTTGATTGCGGCGCGCGTCAGCATGTCCACGGCCCTGGAATAGTCCGGCTTGGCCGTGCCTTCCATGATGCCTTTGATTTCCTGGAACTGACGGCGCACTTCCACGACCACCGACCCCGCGGCGCGACCGACGGCTTCCATCGCCATGGCGCCGAACAGATAGGGCACCAGGCCGCCGATGAACAAGCCGATGATCACAGCCGGATCGGACAGCGAGAACACCTGCAGCTTGCCCGCCGCTTCGAGGTTGTGGGTGTAGTCCGCGAACAGCACAAGCGCGGCGAGACCAGCGGAGCCGATCGCGTAGCCCTTGGTCACGGCCTTGGTCGTGTTGCCGACCGCGTCGAGCGCATCGGTGATCTTGCGCACATCTTTCGGCAGCCCCGCCATTTCGGCGATGCCGCCGCCGTTGTCCGTGATCGGACCGTACGCGTCGAGTGCGACGATCATGCCTGTCATCGACAACATCGAGGTGGCTGCGATGGCAATGCCGTACAGATCAGCGATGTAATACGCGCCCCAGATGGCCGCGACCACAGCGAGCACCGGCAGTGCGGTGGACTTCATGGACACCGCGAGACCCGCGATGACGTTGGTGCCGTGACCCGTCTGGGAAGCAGCTGCGACGTAACGCACCGGCGCGTATTCCGTCGCCGTGTAGTACTCAGTGATCACGATCAATGCGGCGGTGAGCACCAGGCCGATGACGGCGCAGGCGAACAGGTCGCTGGCGAGTTCGGGACCCATGATCATCGGGGTCACGAAATAGAACGCGATCAGCGCGAGCACACCCGACACGGCCGTGCCGCGATACAGTGCGTTCATGATCTTGCCGCCGTCGCGCGCCTTCACGAAGTACGAGCCGATGATGGAAGCGACGATAGAAACGGCGCCGAGCACCAGCGGATAGATGATGTAGCGGATGTCGAGGCCGCCGTCGGCCGCCGTGAACATCAAACCACCGAGCACCATCGTGGCGACCACGGTCACCGCATACGTTTCGAACAAGTCAGCTGCCATGCCGGCGCAGTCGCCGACGTTGTCACCGACGTTGTCGGCGATCACGGCCGGGTTGCGCGGATCGTCTTCAGGAATGCCGGCTTCGACTTTGCCGACCAGGTCCGCGCCGACGTCGGCGCCCTTGGTGAAGATGCCGCCACCAAGACGCGCGAAGATGGAGATCAGCGAGCCGCCAAAGGCGAGGCCGACCAGTGAATGCAGCGCATGCTCATCGCCGATGACTCCACGCATGAAAGTGAAATAACCGGCGACGCCGATCATGCCGAGGCCGACCACCAACATGCCGGTGATGGCGCCGCCACGGAAGGCGACTTGCAGAGCGGGATTCAGCCCGACGCTGGCAGCCTGTGCGGTGCGCACGTTAGCGCGCACCGAAACATTCATGCCGATGTAGCCGGCGAGGCCGGAGAGGATGGCGCCGACCGCGAAGCCGCCCGCAGTCGCCCAGTCCAGCGCCAGGCCGAGCACGATCAATAGAACGACGCCAACGATGGCGATGGTGGAGTACTGACGATTGAGATATGCCTTGGCGCCTGCCTGAATCGCCGCGGCGATCTCCTGCATTCGCTCATTGCCCGCAGGCTGCTTGTTGATCCAACCGACCGAAATTACGCCATACAGCACGGCCAGAACACCGGCGCCGATCGCGAGCCAAAGCGCGACATCTGTGGACATCAACTTCCTCCCCCTTGCGGGTGCATCGTTGTGAGCAAATTTTTAGAGCAGGCAGATCGTCAGTAAGGCAGTTCCAAATCAAACGTTGAATCGAGCCCGCGCCGGGCAGTCGCCGGCGCGGGCTGTCTCAGAGCAAGCTTGTCCGGCCTCAGCAGTGACTAAGTGCCGGAAAAAAGTCGCGAAACTATAGCACAAAGGGGGTGTCGAGCTTTTTCTTCACCGGTGCGTTCTTCAGCGTCACGTACTGGGGCAGGCCATCTTTATACGGCGGATAGTCTTCACCGCGGATCAACGGGCTCAAATACCGGCGCCCCTTGGCGGTGATGTGGAAGCCATCCTCGGTGATGTAGTCACGCGGCAGCATTTTTTCCTGATTCGCGACCTGGTCGAGCGGCGCCATGCCGATCTTCCATTTGTACGGGCTGCTGGAGGTGCGCACGATGGTCGGCATCACTGAGTTGTGACCCTTGAGCGCCAGTTCCACCGCCGCCTTGCCGACCGCATAAGCCTGTTCGACGTCGACCTTCGAAGCGATGTGGCGCGCGGCGCGCTGCAGGTAGTCGGCGACAGCCCAGTGATATTTGTAATTCAGCTTGGCTTTGACCAGCTGCGCGATCACCGGCGCGACGCCGCCGAGCTGCGCATGACCGAACGCGTCCCGCAGGCCGGCATCGGACAGGAACTTGCCGTCCGCGGTCTTGACGCCTTCCGACACGACGATGGCGCAATAGCCGTACTTCTCCACGCACTCCTTCACGCGCGCGCAGAACTTGTCTTCGTCGAATGTGATTTCCGGGAACAGGATGATGTGGGGCGAGTCGCCTTCCTTCTCGGCGGCGAGCCCGCCGGCGGCTGCGATCCAGCCTGCATGGCGGCCCATCACTTCCATGATGAACACCTTGGTGGAGGTTTTGGCCATCGAGGCCACGTCGAAGCCCGCCTCGCGGATCGATACTGCGACATATTTCGCCACCGAGCCGAAGCCGGGGCAGCAGTCGGTGATCGGCAGGTCGTTGTCCACGGTCTTGGGCACGTGGATGGCCTGAATGGGATAGCCGAGGTTGTCGGCCAGCTGCGAGACCTTCAGGCAGGTGTCGGCCGAGTCGCCGCCGCCGTTATAGAAGAAATAACCGATGTCGTGCGCCTGGAACACTTCGATCAGGCGCTGATATTGCGCCGGATTGTCCTCGAATTTTTTCAGTTTGAAACGTGCTGAGCCGAACGCGCCCGAGGGCGTATGACGCAGGGCGCGAATGGCCGCGGCCGACTCCTTGCTGGTGTCGATCAGGTCTTCTGTCAAAGCGCCGACGATGCCGTTGCGGCCCGCATAGACCTTGCCGATGCGGCTGCCGGCGCGGCGGCAGGCTTCGATGACGCCGGCCGCCGACGCGTTGATGACAGCGGTAACACCGCCGGACTGGGCGTAAAAGGCGTTGCGGGGGCGGGCGGTCTTCTTCGCCCGGCCAGTTTTCGAGTTAGTAACTCTGTTCCCAGTCTTTTTTGGCATGTTTCGACCTGTGCAATGGAACCAAGATCGTCGGCGCGAAGGATAGCGCTCGAACGGCGCTTTCTGTACCCTCCCCGGCTCTTGTCGGGAGGTCGGATTCAAAAATGATGCGGATCGTATTACTGGGGGCACCCGGTTCGGGCAAAGGAACTCAGGCGCAGCGCCTCATGGGCAAATATGGCGTGCCGCAGGTTTCCTCCGGCGATCTGCTGCGCGATGCCGTGGCGCGGGGCACCGAGCTCGGCAAACAAGCCAAATCGGTCATGGACGCCGGCCAGCTGGTCTCCGACGACATCGTGCTCGGCCTGATTCGCGAACGCCTGAGCCGTGCCGATGCCGCCAATGGTTTCATCCTCGACGGCTTCCCCCGCAACATCGACCAGGCGAATTCGCTGAATGCGCTGCTGGAAGAAATCGGCCAGCCGCTGGACGCGGTGCTGTTGCTCGACGTGCGCAACGAGACGTTGATGCAACGCCTCGCCGGCCGTCGCATCTGCCCGAAGTGCGGCACGGTTTACAACATTCACTCGCTGCCGGCCGGTACCACCGCTTGCGAGAAGGACGGCACGGAGCTGTATCAACGCCCCGACGACAAGGAAGAAGTCATCGGCAAGCGTCTGTCTGTGTATGACCAGCAGACCAAGCCGCTGATTGCGCACTATTCCAAGCTGGGCCTGCTGCGCAAAGTCGCGGGCGAGGGCGAGCTGGAAGAAGTGTCCGAGCGCATGGAAGCCGCCGCGCTGGCGAAGCCGGTGCCGGCCTCGAAAGTGAAAGTCACGAAGACGCCGGCGCAGGCCAAACGCAAGAGCTCAGCGGTCAAGTCGGCGAAGCCGGCGGCCAGGAGCGCCAGCAAGACTGCGTCGAAGTCGGCCAAGGCCAAGGCCAAGTCGAAGTCGAAGTCTGCTGCCAAGAGCAAGGCGCCGGCCGCGAAAGGCAAAGCCGCCAAGAAGTCGGCGAAGAAATCTTCCAGGACTGCCGCTCGCAGCCCCAAGAAGGCTGCTCGCAAGGCGCCGGCCAAGAAAGCTGCGCGTCGCGCGACCAAGGCTCGCAAGAAGAAATAATCTCGATTGCCGGCTGGCGCGCCGTAGCGCGCTCAGCCTGCTGAGAGCGCGATGTTCGCGAGGTAGCGCCAGATTCAATGCGAAGCGCTACGTTCAAGACGTAGCCGATGGCGCGCTCGAATTCGCTCAGCGAGCGGACGCTTCCTGCGAAAGTGCGATCAATCGATCGCCAATCACATCTTTGCGCCAACCGCTACTGAGGCGGTCGGTGCGGCGTGAGAACACCAGCTGTTCCACGTCGCGTCGGGTCGCCAGTATTTCCGGACTGATCTTCAATTCTTCCGCCGTCGTGCGCGCGAGGTTCATCAGTTTCGTGACCAGCGCGAGCTTCTGAGTCTCGGGTTTCGGCGGGATGAACGCGGCCGGCTCCGATTGCGCCAGTTCGCGGCCGCGCGTGACCAGCGCCAGCAATTCTTCGCCGCGCCGGCGCGCAACACCTGCGGGCAGCGTACGGATGCTTTCCAGATCTGCCGCCGTGCCTGGCAAGCGCTCGGCGATCTCGCGCAGCGCATCGTCGGCCAGAATCCAGCCGCGCGGCTTGTCGTGTTTGATCGCTGTTTCCTCACGCCAGTGCGCGAGCAATTTAGCGGTGGCGCGCTGCTCAGGGCGCAACCGATCCAGCCCTTTCAAGCGTTTCCAGGCTGCTTCCGGCTCGGTGCGATGGAGCGCGGGGGATTCCAGCTCGCGTGTCTCTTCATAGAGCCACGGGATGCGTCCGGCTTCTTGCAGGGCGTCGCGCAGGTTCTGATACAACGGCACCAGATAGCGCACATCGTCCTCGGCGTACTGCAGTTGTTCGGGACTCAGCGGTCGACGCGACCAATCGGTGCGCGTATGGCCTTTTTCCAGCTGGTGATCGAGCCGCGCGGCCACCAGCGCTCCGTAGCCGATTTGCGCCGGCTGGCCGAGCAGGGCGGCCGCGATCTGGGTATCGAAGATCGGACCCTGAAGCGCGCCACGCATGGCAACCGCCAGGACTTCCAGATCCTGGCGCGCGGCGTGCACGACTTTGATCCGGGCGCGGTCGTTCAGAAAATCCCACAATGGCTGCAGGTCGGGGACCGCCACTGGATCGACCAGTGCGCACGGTGTCGTTCCGTCGCGACCGGGCGCCGCCATCTGCACCAGGCAGAGCTTGGGAAAGTACGTGCTCTCACGCATGAACTCGGTATCCAGCGCGATGAAGTCGGCAGCGCGAAGCTGTTCGAGCGCGTGTAGAAGTTCAGCGGACGTGGTGACTATTGGCGGTGGCTGCATGGGCGTGCGTGTACAATTCATCGCATTATAGGGGAGTCCGCCGGCATGGCTCGCCGGTACAACACGCGTTTCGCTCATGGTCATTTTGCGATTTCTGCAAAGCTTCCTGGATATCGCGCTCTGGCGAAAGGGACCGCAGGACCTGCCGGCTTCGAGCACTCTGGCGACACTGGCCCTGATCGCTTATCTGAGCACCGGCTTCCTGCGCATGCGGCTGTTCACGCTCGATCGGCCGACCGCGCTGTTGTTCATCTGTGTCGACGCTTTGATGCTCGGCGCCTGGCTGTGGCTGGTGCTGGCGTTCTTCGGGCGCCGCCAGCGTTTCGTGCAGACCATCACGGCGACGCTGGGGGTCGGTCTGCTGGTATTGCTGCTGGATGTGACGATCCGTTCGGCGCAGCTGGCGCTGGGCTGGGGCAATGAAGTGTCGATGACCTGGCTGAAGCTGCGCTTTCTGGTCGTCGCCCTGGTGCTCGGCCGCGTTTTCATGCTGGCGCTGGATCGCGGCCTGATCACCGGCATCGCGCTCACCATCGCAATCATTTATTCCACTCAGGCGGTCGTGCAGCTGATGCTCGATCTGCGCGGTTAAGGCCAGGAAAGATAGAGGATTCATGCACGTTCACATTCTTGGCGTTTGCGGCACCTTCATGGGCGGCATCGCGGCACTGGCGCGCGCCTCGGGCCATCGCGTTACTGGATCGGACCAGAGCGTCTATCCGCCCATGTCCGATCAGCTGCGCGAGCTGGGCATCGACATCATCGAGGGCTACGGGCCGGAGCAGCTGAAGCTGAAACCCGACGTGGTCGTCGTCGGCAATGTCATGAGCCGCGGCAATCCGCTGATCGAAGCGCTGCTGGAAAGCGACATTCCCTACACGTCGGGGCCGGAGTGGCTGGCGCGGCACGTGTTGAACAAGCGCTGGACCCTGGCGGTCGCCGGCACGCACGGCAAGACCACCACCTCGAGCATTCTCACCTGGCTGCTGGAATACGGCGGCCTGGAGCCGGGCTTCCTGATCGGCGGCGTGCCGGGCAATTTCAACGTGACCGCGCGCCTCGGCACAGGTCAGCATTTCGTGGTCGAGGCCGACGAATACGACACCGCGTTCTTCGACAAGCGCGCCAAGTTCGTCCACTACCGGCCGCGCACGGCCATCATCAACAATCTCGAGCACGACCACGCGGATATCTACCCCGACGTGGCGTCCATCCAATGGCAGTTCCATCAGTTGATGCGCATGGTGCCGAGGCACGGGCTGGTCGTCGCCAACTCGGGCGACGCGAACGTGATGCACGTGATCGACATGGGCTGCTGGACGCCGGTGGAGCGTTTCTCAACCGGCACGCACGGCGACACGGCGTGGTATGCGATCGCGCCGCCGGGCGGGGACTACAGCAGTTTTTCCATCATGGAGGGCAACGCCGCAGTGGCGGAGGTGAACTGGTCCATGCTGGGCCGTCACAATGCCGAAAATGCACTGGCTGCCATCCTCGCCGCGCGCAGCGCCGGCGTGCCGATAGAAACATCGGTTGCCGCGTTGAAGGAATTCCAGGGCGTGCGTCGGCGAATGGAAGTGCGCGGTGTGGTCAATGGCATTACCGTCTATGACGATTTTGCACACCATCCGACCGCGGTGGCGACCACCATCGATGGCTTGCGACGAAAGATCGGTTCGGCGCGTTTGATCGCTGTGCTGGAGCCGCGCTCCAACACGATGAAGCTGGGTACGCACTCCGCGGCTCTGGCGGGCGCGTTGTCACAGGCCGATCATGTATGGATGTATCAAGGACCGAATGTCACTTGGGATGTTGCGGGCTCGGTCGCTGCGCTCGGTAAACGGGCGGAGACGGTGAAGGATCTGGATCAGCTCATTACCCAGCTCGACGCGTCGCTGGTAAGCGGAGATCATGTGCTTATCATGTCCAACGGCGGCTTCGGCGGCATCCACGGAAAGTTGCTGGACCGTTTGCGGAAGCGTTGAGGGCGCGAGGAGGACACATGTCGGTGGTCCTGCCTTTATTCCCGCTGAACACCGTGCTGTTCCCGGGCGGCCCGCTGCGCCTGCGCATCTTCGAGCCGCGCTATCTCGACATGATCAGCCGCTGCATGCGCGAGAACAGCAACTTCGGCGTCGCGCTCATCACTGAGGGGCGCGAGGCTGGAGGCACTGCGCGCACCACGGTCGTTGGCACAACTGCACGCATCGTCGACTTCGAACGTCTGGACGATGGGCTGCTCGGCATCACTGCGCGGGGCGGGCAGCGTTTCAGCATCATCGAAGTCAAAACGCAGAGCGATGGGTTGAACGTCGCCGACGTCGAGTTTCTGCCGGACGAGCCGGCGATGGAAATTCCGGACGATCTCGCGATCCTGGCCGAGCTGTTGAAACAAGCGTTCGTGCAAGTGGGGACGGCGTACGGAGCAGAGCCGCCGCACTTCGAGAACGCGAGCTGGGTGGGAATGAGGCTGGCAGAGATCCTGCCGCTGCCCATGCCGGAGAAGCAGCAGTGCCTGGAGATGGATAACGCGGTGGAGCGGCTGCGGCTGCTGCGGGAACGGTTGGATATTCGGCAGGCTTGAGACTGCGGTGCGCGCCGCCGTGCGCGCCTGTCGTAGCAACCTGAGTCACCTGTCACCTGAGCATGAGCTGGCGGGCCCAACCCACTTGCGGCTAACAATCCCGCCGCGCGACGATCCCCAGGGTGCCGACGATCGAGGAGTCGTTACTAGAGGACTTTCATCCATTGGACTAAGTCGACGCTTGTTCTCCAACGTCTCTTAGTTCCCAATCCGGCGCCGGCTCAAAACAGCAAACATAGCGGCGATCACCGCGAACCAGACCAGCGCCGCCCAACCGATAACTCCGTCGTAATTGCCGACCAGCGCCGCGAACTCCGTGCTCGGGTTCACGAGCGTCGCTTCACGGAGCACGGCGATGAACGCCACACCCGCGGCGTGCAATCCGATGCACCCTGCTATCGCGCCCGTGCGGAGCCGAACGAGAGCAAACAACACGCCCAACATCGCGAGCGCGACGAACGAATCAGCGAACGTCAGCGGCTGCACGTATCGTTCGAACAGCTTGCTCAGCACCTCGAAGCCGTGCACCCACGACACCTCTTCCGGCGGCACGCGCAATTTTCCGCCCAGAAAGTGCAGTGATGCGTAAAGCACGCTCGGTGCAATCACGGCCGCAGCCGCGCCCGACGTTCGTGAGACAGCGGTAAACAACACGCCGCGGAAAAATGTTTCTTCGATAAACGCTACGGTCACGCCCGTGAGCAGGCCACCCGCGATGAGGCCGAGCCACGCGCCGTCGAAGCCTGGCTTCACTTCGCGAATATCGAGGCCGAGCAACAATGCCGTGAGCGGCAGCATCAGGCCGATGCCGCACACGAACCCGATACTCATCTGCCGGAGAAATTCACGGCGGGGCAAGCCGTACCCCAGCGATTCCTTATCTGTCAGTCCGAGTCGGCGCGTCAGCACCACCAGTCCGATCAGCGCCAACAGCATGGCGATGCGATGCATGACGCGGTGAACCGGTTCTATGGAAACGAGGCTGACCAGCCACCAGGCCGGATAGGTGAAGACCGCGGCAACCAGCAGCGAGCCCGCAAGCAGCGCGACGAACAAAGCAAACGCGCGCATGGGTCAGCGAGCGCTTAACAACAGATCGCGCGTCGGAAAGCGCGCCATTTCTCGATGAATCGCCAGGTATACGGCGGATCTGCGCGGCGTGCGCGCGCCTACACTGCCGTCGGCCTCGAGGTTGCGCGCCCCGAGGCGGAAAGGATTCTGATTCATCGAGTGCAACGCTTTTATGGAGAACAGCATTATGGATGACAACAAGGCTCTGAGCATCGTGTCCGCGCTGGCGAATGGCGTCAACCCGCAGACCGGTGAAATGTTCGAGATCGACTCGCCATATCAGGCCGCGGATGTGATCCGCGCACTGTATGTCGCGGTCCGCGCGCTGGAGTTGAGCAATCGATCCAAGGGCCGGGGCAACCGCGCGCGACTGCCGGTCAATGCCGGCAAGCCGTGGGCGGAACAGGAGGATCGTGATTTACTGGAAAGATTCGACGCCGGTCAGTCGATTGCGCAACTCGCTCAGGCACATGACCGAACCATGGCCGGCATTCAGGCGCGGCTGGAACGGCATGGCCGGCAGGTGGGGCAAGGGCTGCAGTGGCGCGGGCGGGCGGGTCATGCGCTGGCATATCGTGCCGACCACGCTGAGTCGTGAGGCGCGAGCACGAGCGAATCGCCGTGGCGACGCGTTTGGCGTCGCCGCTTCAGCCTTCGCTTGCGGAAACGGCGCGTACACGATCGGTCGCATGGGGCGTGCCAGTAGAATGGCACGAGCGTCCCGCTCCCTGGCCGGTTCGGCTATCAAGGCGGCGTTCATGGTGGGTAATATCCAATGGCCCGGTTAGCGGCGCGCGCCCAGTGCGCCGGAGGTCAGCGATACACGTGCTAAATAGAGTGGCAACTCCTTACAAGATCCGCATCATCGGTAAAGTCAACGGCGTCGGGTTGACGCGTGACATCAAATTGCTGAGCGATTGCTTGCGCTTGGAAGGGCACGACGTGAGCGTGCATGCCATTGACGCCGATGCAGCCAAGCGGCGGCGCTCCGGCCTCCGCCAATTGCTCCTGAAGCTGCGGCTCGGTCGGCCGCGCGCGACACCGCGCGATGTCGACCTGAACATCATGCTGGAGCACGTCTGGGCCGAATTCCTGCCGCTGGCGCGCAGCAGCGTCGTGGTGCCCAATCCTGAATGGTTCGACCGTCACGACGTTCGTTTCCTGCCGCACGTGGATCACGTCTGGGCGAAGACCCGTCACAGCGAAGATATTTTCCGGCGCCTGGGCCGGGACACGTTATTCCTGAGCTTCGACAGCGACGATCGGCATCGCCCCGAGGTGCCGCGGGAGCGGCGCTTTTTTCACCTCGCCGGCAAGAGCACGATGAAGGGAACGGACCGCTTGCTGCGTCTCTGGGCGCAACGGCCCGACTGGCCGACCTTGACGGTGATTCAGCATGGCCGCGATGCGCACGCGCCGGAAATTCAGGCTGCGAACATCGATCGTCGCCACGGTTATCTGAGCGAAACCGAATTGCTGGAACAGCAGAACGCTTGCATGTTCCATGTCTGCCCGTCCTTGTCGGAGGGCTGGGGTCACTACATCGTCGAAGCCCTGAGCGTCGGAGCGGTGGTGCTGACGGTGGCGGCGCCGCCGATGGATGAGTTGGTCACCGCGGAGCGTGGCTTGCTAGTGCCGTACGAGCGGGTCGGCGAGCAGCGCCTGACGAGCACTTATTATTTTTCCACCGCTGGCTTGGAAGCTGCAGTGGAGCGCGCAGTGGCAATGAGCGACAGCGAGTGGGCGCGCATGTCTGCTAACGCGCGCCGCTGGTTCCAGAGCAACCGGGACGATTTTCCGCTGCGAGTGAGATCGGCGCTGCTCGAGTCGGTACAATAATCATGGAAGGTTGGATACGCGCGGGAAAGGTGCAAGTTTGAGCAGCAGTCGAAGGGTCCAGGTCGCCGTCGCGGTGGCCGCTGCGTTTTCGTCAAGCGCCGCGCTGGCGCAGGGGCCGAGTCCTTATCTCCCCCTGAAAATGGCGCCCGAGATCGAACGTCAGATCGATCAGGTGCTGCTGCTGGCGGGCCGCCCGATCGTGCGCCGTCCGATTGCGGCCGTCACAGTGCTGGAGGCGCTGCCCGCCGCTTGTCAGGTCGATTCGCTTCTCTGCGAGCGGGTGCGCGCCTATCTCAGCTCTTACACCGAGCGTTTCGGGGTCGCGCACGTCGGTCTCGAGGCAGCCGGAACGCGCAATTCCGAAAAGACTCTGCCGAATAGTTTCGGAATGAGCGCGGGGGATGAATGGTCGGCATCGGTGGCCGGCCAGTTTCGTATTTTCGATTACATGCAGCTGCAATTGGGCGCAGTCGCCTATCCCGACGAAATCATTCCGTCCGGTTCCATGCTCAGCATCGGCAATCATTACTTTCAGCTGGATATCGGTTATCGGGATCATTGGTGGTCGCCGATGAGCGACAGCGCCATGCTCATCGGCACGCAGGCGCAGACCATGCCTGGCGTGACGCTATCGAATTACAAGCCGATGACCGGTTGGAATTTCACGTATGAAGCGTTCATCGCACGCATGGACTACGTCGAGGATATCGCTTACCAGGGCGGGACGACTGCCGGCTATCCGCGACTCGCGGGCGTGAACCTGGCTATCGAGCCGGTGCTGGGCTGGTCGCTTGGCGCAAGTCGGGTATTGCAATACGGGGGCGGCGAGCGCAAGCGCTCGTTCGGTGATCTGTTCAATGCGTTCTTTTCGCCGACGCGCTACGACAACATCAGCGACGAGACCGGCAGCGACGATCAGTTCGGCAACCAGGTGGCGGCGCTGACCAGCAAGTTCGTGTTTCCCGCGCGGGTGCCATTCTCGGTGTATTTCGAGTATGCCGGAGAGGACGGCTCGCGCGCGGAAGGTTGGCGTCTCGGTAACGTGTCGCTGTCCGCGGGCATCGACATTCCGCGGATCTGGCGGCGCTTCGATATGACCTACGAGGTCTCCGATTGGCAGAACGCCTGGTACGTGAACGGCGTCTATCCAGACGGCACGTCCAACGACGGTCACGTGATCGGGCATTGGGGCGCCGACGATCGGCTGGCCCGCGATGCCGTCGGCGCGACCAGTCACATGCTGCGCGTCGGCTGGGCTGCTCCGTTCGGCGGAACGTTCGATGTGCGCTATCGAACGCTGCAGAATGAAGACTACGGGGTCGGCGATTATCAACGCGAGCATGACGTCGCACTCCGATACTCGCGCAGCTGGAACGAATTCGTCTATGGCGCCGAGGTCAACGTCGGCAGCGATGTGTTCGGTGAGGATTTTCGTCGCGTCGGCGCGTTCGTACGTTACTCGCCGGGCGCCCGGGAAGAGTTCGCTGGACCGATCGAGCCATTGCCCGAGCAAGCGGCGCGCAACGTGGACATCTTCGTCGATGCGGGCGTCAACGTCAGCCAGGTGGAATACGACCCGTCCGACGGCGGTGTCACGCCGATCGAGAAGACATCCTCAGTCGGGCCGCACATCGGTGTGGGCGTGCGCCGCGCAGTGACTTCGCGTAGCGATCTGGGCGTGCGCGTCGAGATGGACGATTTCGATGGTCTGACTGCAATCGGCGTTCGAGCCCTCGACTACCGCTACCGAGTCGGTCGGAAACTCTCCATCGGCGCCTACGCGGGGGCCATGCGCCTCAACGCGCCTACTGCCGCTTACGGTTATTACGGCGGCATCGGCGCCCAATTGCGCGACGTGCTGCCTCGCTTGGATCTCACTCTCGACTTGCGCGCTTCCGACAAAATCGCCCGCGATGTGCTGCTGCCGTCCGACCCAGCCGGCAATACGTGGGGCGATGTCATCTATCAGATGTACGGCGCGAGCGCGTATTTGAGCTATCGGTTTTGACAGACACGACGGTGCTGCGGCGAGGACCTCACAGAGCAAGTATCCTGTTGTTGGCGTATCGCATGGAGAACACGCTGCGACCGGCGCTGGCGTCCGCGCTCGCGCAGACCGTGCCATGCGAGATCATCGTGTCTGACGATGCTTCGGGTGACCGTAGCCTGGAGATAGCGCGCGAGATGACGGCGGCCTACGCCGGTCCTCACAAAGTGATCATTCGCGGCAACGAGCAGAACCAGGGCTTGTGCCGGCACATCGATACGGTGTCGAAGATCGCGAGCGGCGAAATCCTGATCTTCATGGCAGCCGACGATGTTTCCTACCCACAGCGTGTGGCGCGGCTGCTGGCCGCCTTCGACGCTCATGCGGATGCCTACGCGGTGGGGTCGGCCGTCGACGAGATCGACGTGTCGGGTCAAGTGCTGCGTCGAGGCGCTTGGTATCTCGACTCGCCGATGGACCAGCGCAAGCTGCTGCACCTTGGAAAGTTCGTCACGCTGCTGGGAGCGTCGATGTCCCTGCGTCGCGAGTTGCTCGACGATCTGCCGCCGCTGACCGGGCTGGTCGAAGACAACATGCTTACATTACGCGCCAGCTTGTTCGGTCGGATCTATTGCCTGAAAGAATCGTTGCTGGGCTATCGCCGACACGAAGGCAATCTGGGCCGGACTGTGTTCGTTCGCACCGGACCGGGCAGGGCGGCGCGCCGTAAGCGCTACGAGCGCACGATTCGCATGTATCGCGAGATCGCCAACGATCACGAGCGCTGTCTGCAGGCGCTGCCGCAGTTGCCGCCGGAGCGGCGGCAACTGGGCGAGCAGATCGTTTCGATGTACCGCATCGAAGCGGAGAGTCGCGAGGCGGTGCTCAACCTGCCAAAGCGCCAATGGCTGAGTCCCATCTGGAGAGGCATCAAACATCCGGGGCTGCGTCGCAAGTCCGTTGAGCGCGCGTTCAAACTGGCGGTGCCGCGCAGTTGGCTATTGTCCTGAGCGCTTGAGAAGCGACGCCCGCTAGTCCCTTACAAGGTCGCAAATACCTTCTTCGCTGCGTCGATCGTGGCGTCGATGTCCGCCGCTGTGTGAGCTGCGGAAACGAAGCCCGCTTCGAACGCCGAGGGTGCAAGATAGATTCCTTCGTCCAGCATGCCGTGGAAGAAACGTTTGAAGCGCTCCACGTCGCAAGCCATCACTTCACGGAAATACCGCACCGGCGCCTTGTCAGTGAAGAACAGGCCGAACATGCCGCACGCATGGTTGGTCGAGAGCGGAATGTTCGCCAGCTTCGCGGCGTGCTGGAGTCCTTCCATCAACTGCGCGGTGCGCGCGGCGATCTGTTCGTAGAACTGCGGCTGATCGAGCAGTTCCAGCGTCGCAAGCCCGGCGGCCATCGCGACCGGATTGCCGGAGAGCGTGCCGGCTTGATACACCGGTCCGAGCGGCGCGATCTTTTCCATGATGTCGCGCCGTCCGCCGAACGCGCCGACCGGCATGCCGCCGCCGACGATCTTGCCGAGCGTGGTCAGGTCCGGACGAATGTTATAAAGCGCCTGTGCGCCGCCGCGCGCGACACGGAAGCCGGTCATCACTTCGTCGAAGATCAGCACGCTGCCGTGCTGATCGCACACCGAGCGCAATGCTTCCAGAAAACCCGGCACCGGCGGCACGCAATTCATATTGCCCGCAATCGGCTCGACGATGATGCAGGCGATCTCGTTGCCGCTGTCACTGAACAGCTGCTGGAGCTGAGCGATATCGTTGTAGTTGAGCGTGATGGTCTGGGCCGCGAATTCCTTCGGCACGCCCGGCGACGTCGGCACGCCGAAGGTGAGGGCGCCCGAGCCCGCTTTCACCAGCAACGAATCGGAATGGCCGTGATAGCAGCCTTCGAATTTCACGATCTTGTCGCGGCCGGTGAAGCCGCGCGCCAGCCGAATCGCGCTCATGGTCGCTTCGGTGCCGGAGCTCACCATGCGCACCAGCTCGATCGACGGCATGATCTCGCAGATCTTCTGAGCGACTTTGGTCTCGATCTGCGTCGGCGCGCCGAACGACAGGCCCAGCGCGGCGCGCTCCTGCACGGCCCGGATCACGTTGGGGTGCGCGTGGCCCAGGATCATCGGGCCCCAGGAGCCGACGTAGTCGATGTAACCTCGATCGCTCTGATCGAAGACACGCGAGCCGGCCGCGCGCTCGATGAAAACAGGCTCGCCGCCGACGCCGCGAAACGCGCGGACGGGAGAGTTCACGCCGCCGGGGATGTAGCGGCTGGCATCGGAAAATAACGACACGGGAGAGCTCCGGATGATCTCGGACGCGGAGTGTACCACCCGGGGTCGGATCGACGGCTCAGCGGCCTCCCATCGCCGGCTTCAGTTCCCTATAATCCGGCCCCTTGTCTCACCTAGGTTCGGTCGGCGCTGCGAAATGAAAGCCTATATGTGCGTGATCTGCGGTTACGTCTACGAAGAAGAAAAAGGCGATCCCGCATCCGGCATTGCAGCCGGCACGCGCTGGGACGACGTGCCGCTGTCCTGGCGCTGCCCGGACTGCGGCGCCGGCAAGGAAGACTTCGAGATGGTCGAGGTCTGAGCGCTCAGTGCTGCGTGACCTTGTGACCCTTGTTTTCCAGTAGATCGATCAGGCTGTCCTTGCCCACCAGGTGCAGCGTCCCGACGATCACCAGATAGTCCTCCCGATCGTCGAGCAGTTGCTCGACCTGGCTCAGCCACCGGCGGTTGCGGTCGGTGGTCAACGGCCGGTAAAGATCCGGATATTGCTCGAACCCTTCGGCCAGCAACGCGGCCAGCGCCTGGCTGTCGCCCCGACGCCAGGCTGACAGCAACTCGTCGATCTCCTCCGCAATCCGATCCGTGTCTTCGATGCTGTAGAGCAGGAACTCGCGTTGCTGGCGCTCCGGCAATCCGGCCAGCATGCCCAGCTGCTCGCGCAATGTTTCCAGGCCGTGGATGGGCTTTTTGTCCGCGACCGCGCGGGTCGTGAAGCGTTGCTCGATTCCCGACGTCGGCGCGAGCCCCATTTTCACCAGCTGCAGCTGCACCAGGGTCATGGCTGCGAACCAGGGCTTGAAGCGATTGAGCAGCATGGGATCGACGCCGACTTCCTGCGCGCGCGTGCTCAGTTTGGAGTAGGTGGGCTTGCCGAGCTGTTGCTCGAGCGATTGACCGGCGGGCAGCATGCCCAGCTCGAGCGTGACCTGCTGAGTCTCGGCCGGATCGAGATCGTCCATGTCGATCTCCATCAGCAGCACTTCGGCGTCTTTATAAGCCTCGTCGAGCGCCGCAGGCAGCTTTTCGGACTCGTTGAGGAAATGCACCGAGCCGAGCAGATACACGGTATTGGTCTTGCCCTGGAGCGACCACAGGCTGTGGTGCTGTTCGGCGGCGCAGGCGCCCGCGCTGAGCCAGAGCGCGCACAGCGCCACGAGTATTTTATTCATTCCTTGTCCCCAGCGGCTCAAACCGTCGCGGACAAGACTAGCGCACCTCAGGCGACGCTGCTTTGGGCATACGCCTCGAGCCAGCAGACTTCCGTGGCAATCGAGCCGTCGGGCATCAGCTCCAGCACGCGGTAACCGGGCGGGCGGTCATCGATGGCGAAATCGACGCTGCCGGGCACGAACTGTGCGCAGGTGGCCGGCGTCGCCATGAAGCGCACGCCGTGAATGAAGCTGTCCAATGACTGGTGCACGTGGCCCCAGAGCACACCGCGCACGTTCGAGTGCTCGCGCACGATGGTCATGAACTCATCGGCGTCGTACAGGCCGACCTGGTCGAGCCACTGGCTGCGGATCGAGATCGGGTGATGGTGCAGGCACACCAGCACATGGTGATTGCGATGAGTGCGCAGCACCTCGCGCAGATAGTTCAGCTGCTCGGCGCCGACGCGTCCGGCGGCGTCGTTGGCCACCCAGGAATCCAGCATGACCACCAGCCAGCGGCCGAACTCGGTGTGACCGCCGACTTTGAACGGCCCGCCGCGCAAGGCTGCGCGCATGTGATCGGGAAGATCATGATTGCCCGCGAGGCACAGCACTGGCGCGCGCGAGGAGCCAAACACGTGGCGCACCCAGCGATAGCCTTCCGGGTCGTCCTGCACCAAGTCGCCTGTCAGCAACACGCCGTCAGCCCGATGACTGCGACGCTGGGCGTCCGCAACCGCGGCTTGCAGCGCAGGCAAGCACGCAACGCCACGCAGGCGCCCGCCCGCTTCACCGAACAGGTGCAGATCGCTGAACTGAATGAGGCGGACCGATTGCATCGTTACTGTCTTCGAAATCTTGACCCTGGAGCGCGCGACATAATGGGGCAAAATAGCCACAATCATCGTAGCAACGAGGGCGGGGCGAAAAGGTGACCAGTGTCTAATCGCACGGCTCGCAGGCGTTGCGAGCGTGAGTTTTGCGCTTCGTCTCACAAACTCCAGGTGTCGCAACGGAACGACCCACAACGCAACAACGTGCCGTCCCTGTTCCGGTTCCGACTGGCGAGGCGGCGTTTCGTTCCCCGGCGGCCCCCGCCCGCATTTGCCCCACCCCGCCTAGTAGTCCAAAATGCGCGGCCTTCCTAAGCGCTCATCGCATGCTCTTGGGCGAGCCTCTCCACGCACCTTTCGAGATAATTTGAATGCAGACATCGCACCGCCGGCAGCTCGCCAACGCCATCCGTGCCCTGGCGATGGACGCCGTGCAGAAGGCCAACTCCGGCCATCCGGGCATGCCCATGGGCATGGCCGATATCGCCGAAGTCTTGTGGAACGATCATCTCAAGCACAATCCCGGCAATCCGCTGTGGTCGGACCGCGACCGCTTCGTGGTGTCCAACGGTCACGGCTCGATGCTGCTGTACTCGCTGCTGCACCTGACCGGCTACCCGCTGAAGATCGAAGATCTGCAGAAATTCCGGCAGCTCGGCTCGCACACCGCCGGTCATCCCGAGCATGACGCGCACCTCGGTATCGAGACCACGACCGGCCCGCTGGGCCAGGGCCTGGCCAATGCGGTTGGCATGGCGCTCGCGGAAAAGCACCTCGCCAGTGAGTTCAATCGCCCGGGGCACGACATCATTGACCATCGCACCTGGGTGTTCCTCGGCGACGGCTGCCTCATGGAAGGTGTGTCGCACGAGGCCTGTTCGCTCGCCGGCACGCTGAAACTCGGCAAGCTGATCGCGTTCTACGACGACAACGGCATCTCCATCGACGGCGAAGTGCACGGCTGGTTCACTGACGACACGCCGAAGCGTTTCGAAGCCTACGGCTGGCACGTCGTACCGAATGTCGACGGCCACGATCCGGCGGCGATCGAGAAGGCGATCGCGGCGGCAGTCGCACAAACCGACAAGCCTTCGTTGATCTGTTGCAAGACCATCATCGGTTGGGGCTCCCCGAACAAGCAGGGCACCGAAGCGACGCACGGCGCGGCGCTCGGCGCCGACGAAGTCGCGGCCACGCGCAAGCACCTCGGCTGGGACTACGAGCCGTTCGTGATCCCCGATGAAATTCGCCAAGGCTGGGACGCGCAAGCGCAAGGCGCGAAGCGCGAAGGTGAGTGGCAACAGCGCTTCAACTCCTACAAGTCGAAGTTCCCCGAGCTCGCGGCGGAGTACGAGCGCCGGCAGGCAGGTGAGCTGCCGTCGTCGTGGCGCGATGTGGTCACGAAGTACGTCGCCGACGTTGCCAAGGAGAGCAAGCCGCTGGCGACTCGCCAGAGCTCGCAGGCCTCGTTGAACGCCTACGGCCCGGGCTTGCCGGAATTGCTGGGCGGCTCGGCCGACCTGACCGGCTCGAACAACACCAATCGCAAGGACTCCCGCTCCCTCACCGGCGCGGACGCGTCCGGCAATTACATTCATTACGGCGTGCGCGAGTTTGGCATGTCCGCGATCATGAACGGCATGGCCCTGCACGGCGGCCTGATTCCCTACGGCGGCACCTTCCTGGTGTTCTCCGACTACGCACGCAACGCCATGCGCATGTCGGCGCTGATGAAACAGCGGGTCATCTACGTCATGACCCATGACTCCATCGGCCTGGGCGAAGACGGCCCGACGCACCAGCCGGTGGAACATCTGCCGAGCCTGCGCATCATCCCGAACATGACGGTCTGGCGTCCCTGCGACAGCACCGAGACCGCCATCGCATGGGCGGACTCGATCGAGCGTCGCAACGGCCCGTCGACGCTGGCGCTCACCCGTCAGGCGCTGCCGCCCCAGACTCGCACCGAGCAGCAGATCGCGAACATTCGCCGCGGCGGTTACGTGCTGAAGGATTCGGAGGGCACGCCCGAAGTGATCCTGATCGCAACCGGCTCGGAAGTCGCGGTCGCGGTCGAAGCGGCCGGGCTGTTGCAACAGAACGGCAAGCGAGTGCGCGTAGTCTCCATGCCGAGCACGAACGTGTTCGATGCGCAGGACGAGGCGTATCGCGAGCAGGTGCTGCCGCGCGGTGTCGAAGTCCGCATTGCTATCGAAGCGGCCGCGACCGACACGTGGTACCGCTACGTCGGTTTGCGCGGCGCCATCATTGGCATGACCACGTTCGGTGCGTCCGGTGTGGCCAAGGATTTGTTCAAGCACTTCGGGTTCACGGCGGACAATGTTGTCCGCACCGTGCAGAAGCTGCTGCAGTGATTCTAACGAGGTAACCTTAAATGCCCATCAAAGTTGGTATCAATGGCTACGGCCGCATCGGCCGCAACATCCTGCGCGCGCTGTACGAGGCCAATCGCCAGAAGGAAATCCAGATCGTTGCGCTCAACGATCTCGGCGATGCGCAGACCAACGCGCACCTGACGCGCTACGACACCGTGCACGGCAAGTTCAACGGCGAAGTGAAAGTCGACGGCGACTCGCTGGTCATCAACGGCGACCGCATCAAGGTGCTCGCCGAGCGCGATCCGGCCAAGCTGCCGTGGGGCCAGCTCGGCGTCGATTACGTGTTCGAGTGCACCGGCCTGTTCACCAGCAAGGCGAAGGCGGGGCTGCACATCCAGGGCGGCGCGAAGAAGGTCGTGATCTCCGCTCCGGGCGAGAAGGACGTCGATGCCACCGTCGTCTACGGCGTGAACCACAACACGCTGAAGGCCAGCCACACCGTGATCTCCAACGCGTCGTGCACGACCAACTGCCTCGCGCCGCTCGCCAAGGTGCTGCACGAGAAGATCGGCATCGTGTCGGGCGTGATGAACACGATCCACTCGTACACCAACGACCAGGTGCTCACCGACGTATTCCACAAGGACCTGCGCCGCGCGCGCTCGGCCACTCAGTCGATGATTCCGACCAAGACGGGCGCGGCTGCCGCGGTCGGCCTGGTGTTGCCGGAACTGAACGGCAAGCTCGATGGCTTCTCGGTGCGTGTGCCGACCATCAACGTGTCGCTGGTCGATCTGAGCTTCGTCGCCAAGCGCGCGACGTCGATCGAAGAGATCAACAGCGTAATGAAGGAAGCCGCCAACGGTGCGTTCAAGGGCATCCTGGCCTATACCGACGGCCCGCTGGTGTCGGTGGACTTCAACCACGATCCACATTCCTCGTCCTACGACGCCACCATGACCAAGGTCATCGACGGCACGCTGGTGAAGGTCTGCGCGTGGTACGACAACGAGTGGGGCTTCTCCAACCGCATGCTCGACACGACGGTAGCCTGGTCGAAGGCTGGCTGAACATGACCACTACAGGGGCCGTCTTGCGGATGGTCGATTTAGACCTGCGCGACAAGCGCGTGCTGATCCGTGAGGATCTGAACGTGCCAGTGCAGGGTGGAGTTGTGACCAGCGACGCGCGTATTCGCGCGTCGCTGCCGACGATCCAGGCAGCGAAGGAAAAGGGCGCGCGCGTCCTCGTCATGTCGCACCTGGGGCGCCCGGAGGAGGGCGTGTACGACGAAGAGTTTTCGCTCGCGCCGGTCGCGCAGCGGCTGTCCGAGCTGCTGGGCTTCAAGGTGCGCTTCGAGAAGCATTGGCTGGATGGCGTCGAATGCGCTCCCGGCGAAGTGGTGCTGCTCGAGAACGTGCGCTTCAACAAGGGCGAGAAGAAAGACAAAGAAGA
Source organism: Peristeroidobacter agariperforans (assembly GCF_004138335.1). Classification (GTDB taxonomy): domain Bacteria; phylum Pseudomonadota; class Gammaproteobacteria; order Steroidobacterales; family Steroidobacteraceae; genus Steroidobacter; species Steroidobacter agariperforans. The sequence goes on from NZ_RYFW01000002.1 coordinate 123,771, forward strand.
CCTCGCCAAGAAGATGGCCGAGCTGTGCGACGTGTTCGTGATGGACGCGTTCGGCACGGCGCATCGCGCTGAAGCCAGCACCCACGGTGTAGCCAAATTCGCGAAGGTGGCCTGTGCCGGGCCGCTGCTGATGAACGAGCTGGTGGCGCTCGAAACCGCGCTGGAAAAACCCAAGCGGCCGTTGATCGCCATCGTCGCGGGCTCCAAGGTCTCGACCAAGCTCACGGTGCTGGAGAGCCTGCTGTCCAAGGTGGACACGCTGATCGTCGGTGGCGGCATCGCCAACACGTTCATCGCCGCGCAGGGGCATTCGGTGGGCAAGTCGCTGTACGAAGCCGACATGATCGATATCGCCAAGAACCTGCTGAAGCGATCGGCCGAGTTGAAGGTGCAGATCCCGATCCCGACCGACGTAGTCGTGGCCAAGGAGTTCTCCGCCAACGCCGAAGCCGACGTGCGGCCGGTGACCAAGGTCCAGGCCGACGAGATGATCCTGGACATCGGTCCGGACACCGCGGAAAAGTTTGCACGCACGTTCGCGAGCGCCGGCACCATCGTCTGGAACGGCCCGGTGGGCGTGTTCGAGTTCGATCAATTCGGCGAAGGCACGCGGACATTAGCGCAAGCGATAGCGAAATCATCGGCGTTCTCCATCGCCGGTGGTGGGGATACTCTAGCGGCCATCGAGAAATATCGTGTAGAAGACGACATTTCCTATATCTCGACCGGTGGCGGTGCGTTCCTGGAATTCCTGGAAGGCAAAAAGCTGCCAGCGGTTGCGGTCCTGGAAGAGCGCAGTCGCACTTAACACGAGGTTTTCAATGCTCCGTCGCACCAAGATCCTGACCACCCTCGGGCCGGCCACCGATAACCCAAAGGTGCTTGGTGAGATGCTGCGGGCCGGCGCCGACGTCGTGCGAGTGAACTTCTCGCACGGCGAGGCCGCGGCCCACGCCAATCGCGTCAAGATGGTGCGCGAAGTGGCCGAGCAGGTCGGCAAGTGGGTCGCCGTGCTCGGCGACCTGCAAGGCCCGAAGATCCGCATCGATCGCTTCGTCGAAGGCAAAGTGTTCTTGAACGAGGGCGAGCCGTTCGTCCTCGACGTGTCGCTCGACTCCAAGGCGGGCACCGCCAAGTCGGTGGGTGTGGCGTACAAGAATCTGCCCAGGGATGTGCGCGGCGGCGACACGCTGTTGTTGAACGACGGCCTGATCGTTCTGGAAGTCACCGATGTCGATGGCCCGCGCATCATGACCAAGGTCGTGGTGGGCGGTGAGCTCTCCGACAACAAGGGCATCAACAAACAGGGCGGCGGCCTGTCGGCTGGCGCGCTGACGGACAAGGATCGCGAGCACATCAAGCTCGCAGCCGAGCTCGGCGTCGACTATCTCGCCGTTTCGTTTGCTCGCGACGGTCACGACATGGAAGAAGCCCGTCACCTGTTGCGCGGGGCGGGCGGTCACGGTCACCTGGTCGCGAAGATCGAGCGCAGCGAAGCGCTGGTGAACCTCGATCGCATCATTCAAGCCAGCGACGCCGTCATGGTGGCGCGTGGCGACCTCGGCGTCGAAGTCGGTTACGCCGAGCTGACGGGTCTGCAAAAGCACATCATCTCCGCGTGTCGTAAGCGCAATCGCGTGGTCATCACGGCGACGCAGATGATGGAATCGATGATTCACAACCCGGTGCCGACGCGCGCCGAAGTTTCGGATATCGCCAACGCGGTGATGGACGGCACCGACGCGGTGATGCTCTCGGGCGAAAGCGCCGTGGGCAAGTATCCGGTCAAAGCCGTGGCGACGATGGCCCAGGTCATCCTCGGTGCGGAGAAGTACGAAAGCTCGCATACGCCGGTGCGTGCCCGCAGCGAGCACGGGATTTTCGAGAAGACCGATGAAGCCATCGCTATGGCGGTGATGTACACAGCCAATCATCTGAAGGTGAAGGCCATCGTCGCGTTGACCGAGTCGGGCTCGACGCCGCTGTGGATGTCGCGTATTCGTGCCGATATTCCAATCTATGCGTTCACGCGGCACGAAGAGACGCGCCGTCGCGTGATGCTGTATCGCGGTGTGTATCCGGTGACGTTCGATATCACTCACACCAATGCACAGCTGTTGTACGCGGACATTTTCAAGCTCATGCTCAAGCAGGGCATGGTGGAGATGGGCGACCGCATCATCCTCACCAAGGGTGAGTTGTCCGGCGTTTCTGGCAAGACCAATGCCATGAAGATTCTCGAGGTGCGCGTTTAAACGCAGCCACTAAAGATGCGTTTGCTTCGGACGCTGCGCGTTGTTGGCCTTGCCTTACTGATCGTTCTCGTCGTCGGCGGGCTGATCGGATACTGGGCGCTCCGCGCCAGCCTGCCGAAACTCGATGGCAATATTTCCGACGCTCGCATCTCGGCGCCCGCTGAGATCCAGCGTGATGCCGAGGGCACGCCAGTACTGCGTGCCCGCACTCGCGCCGACCTCGCATTTGCCACTGGCTTCGCGCACGCACAGGACCGTTATTTCCAGATGGACCTGATGCGGCGCGCGGCCGCCGGCGAGTTGGCCGAGTTACTCGGCGCATCCGTGTTGGATACCGACCGCAAGTTGCGCGTGCACGGCTTTCGTCGGGTCGCTCGCGAAGTCGTGGCTGCCGCGACGGCCAACGATCTCGCCTTGCTGGATGCATATTCGGCGGGTGTGAACTTCGCGCTGTCGCAAGCAACGGCCAAGCCTTGGGAATATTTGTTGTTGGGCGCGAAACCCGCGCCCTGGCTACCCGAAGATTCGGTGCTGGCCGCGTTCTCCATGTATCTCAACTTGAACGATTCGAGCGGCAGCGAAGAGCTGACGCGCTTGCAGCTGCGCGATGCCTTGCCGCCGGCAATGTTTGCGTTCATTGCGCCGCTGGGCACCGAATGGGATGCGCCGATTGCGGGCGGCACGATTCGCTCCGCAACCATTCCGGGGCCGGACGTGTTCGATCTACGAGACGGCGTCTCACGAGCCGCGGCTCTAACGGCGCCTCGCACGGCCGGCACGATGGAAGAAAAGACGTACGTCGGCAGCAACAGCTGGGCGGTCGCCGGCAGTCTCACCGCCGATAAGGGCGCTTTGCTCGCCAACGATATGCACCTCGGCCTGCGCTTGCCGCATGTTTGGTATCGCGCGCGCATGATCGTCGAGGGCGAAGGCGATGCGCGACGCGATCTGGTCGGCGTGACGCTGCCTGGATTGCCGGTGCTGATCGTCGGTAGCAACGGTCGCGTGGCCTGGGGGTTCACCAACAGCTTCGGCGACTGGACCGATCTGGTCATCGTCGAGCGCGATCCGCAGGACCCTGCGCGCTATCTCACTGCCGAGGGCTCCGAGCCCTTCGTCGTGCACGAGGAAGTGCTCAAGGTCAAAGACGGCGAGGACGAGAAGCTCACCGTGATAGGCACGCGTTGGGGCCCGGTCGTGCGCGAGGACACATCGAACCGGCCGCTCGCGCTGGCCTGGACCGCGCAGCATGCGCAAGCGACCAATTTGCGCATGCTCGATCTGGAGAGCGTCGACAGCGTCGATCAGGCATTGCTGGTCGCGAATCGCTCGGGCGTGCCGGTGCAGAACTTCGTGGCGGCCGATGCGAGCGGTCGCATCGGCTGGACGCTGATGGGGCAGGTGCCGGTGCGCGGCAACTATGACTCGACCATGCCCTATCTGTGGAACACGCCGGAAGCGGGTTGGAACGGTTGGCGCAAACCGGAGGAATATCCGCGCATCGTCGATCCTACGGCCGGTCGACTGTGGACGGCCAATGCGCGCACTGTCGATGTCGAAACGTGGTTGTCTTTCATGGGCGATGGCATGTACGACAACGGCGCACGTGCCGCGCAGATTCGTGACGATCTGCTGGCGCTCGAGAATGCGACGCCGGCCGACATGGTCAACATTCAGTTGGACGATCGCGCTTTGTTTCTGGTTCGCTGGCGCGATTTCCTGCTCGAGCTGCTGGATGAGGATGCCGTGCAAGGCCGGCCGTTGCGGGCCGAGGCCAGAAAATTCCTGGAAGACTGGTCGGCGCGAGCGGCGGCCGAGGACGTCGGGTATCGGTTGGTGCGAGCGATGCGGCTGCAGGTTCGCCAGAACGTGTTCGAATCGTTGACCGCTGCGGCCCGTCTCAAATATCCGGATAGCAAATTTTCGCCGTCGGCGCAGTTCGAAGGTCCGCTGTGGCAATTGGTCACGCGTCAGCCGGCGCATATGCTCGATCCGCGTTATCCGAGTTGGGATGCTGCGTTGTTGGCGTCGGTCGATGCGGCGCTCAAGGAACTGCTGCAGGAGTGTGGCTCGCTGAGCCGGTGCACCTGGGGCGCGCAGAACACACTCGCCATGCGACATCCGCTGTCGCAAGTCATGCCGGCGTTCGTGGGCCGCTGGCTCGACATGCCGGCTCAGCGGCTGTCGGGAGATTCATTCATGCCACGCGTTCAGGGACCTTCGTTCGGCGCGTCCGAGCGCATGGTGGTCTCGCCGGGACGTGAAGCGCAGGGATATTTCCAGATGCCCGGTGGGCCGGTCGACCACCCGATGTCGCCGTTCTACGGAGCAGGCCACAAAGCCTGGGCTCGCGGCGAGCCGCGTCCGCTGCTGCCAGGCGAGCCGAAATACGTGCTCAGATTGGCGCCTGCTGCCAACTCCGCCCCGTAAGACGTTTAGTAGCGCCGGCCGCCGGTGGTAAGGTGCCGGTTCTGTCTACTCGTCGACTCGGGGTATTCATGTCGTCACGTTTCGCCGGCACGGACAACTACGTCGCCACTGAAGATTTGATGATGGCCGTCAATGCGGCCGTGGTGCTGGGGCGGCCGTTGCTGGTCAAAGGCGAGCCGGGGACCGGCAAGACGCAGCTCGCCGAAGAAGTTGCGCGGTCGTTGAATCGGCCGCTGTATCGCTGGCACATCAAGTCGACCACCAAGGCCCAGCAGGGCTTGTATGAATACGATGCCGTGTCCCGACTGCGCGACTCGCAGCTCGGCGAGGCGAAGGTGCACGACATCGGCAACTACATCGTCAAAGGGCGCTTGTGGGAAGCGTTCGAAAGCGACGTGCAGCCGGTGCTGCTGGTCGATGAGATCGACAAGGCCGACATCGAATTCCCGAACGATCTGCTGCACGAGCTGGATCGCATGGAATTCTACGTGTACGAGACGCGTCAATGGATCAAGGCGCACCATCGCCCGATCATCATCATCACCAGCAACAACGAGAAGGAGTTGCCGGATGCGTTCCTGCGCCGGTGTTTCTTCCATTACATCCGCTTCCCCGATGCAACGACCATGGAGCGCATCGTCGATGTGCACTATCCGACGTTGAAGAAGGAGTTGCTGTCGGAGGCGCTGACCGCGTTCTTCAAAGTGCGCGAGATGCCCGGGCTGAAAAAGAAGCCTTCGACGTCGGAGCTGCTGGACTGGATCAAGCTGCTGGTCGCGGAAGACATTCCGCCGGAGGCGTTGCGCAGCGACGACCCGAAGAAATCCATTCCGCCGCTGTACGGCGCGCTGCTGAAGAACGAGCAGGACGTGCATTTGTTCGAACAGCTGGTGTTCTTGAACCGTCGCGGCGGCCGCTGAGCAGAGCCATGCTGGTTCCGTTCTTTTTCAAGTTGCGCGAGGGCGGCGTGCCGGTGTCCATCACCGAGTTCCTGTCGCTGCTGCAGGCCTTGCAGGCTCGCGTTGCGAGCGCCAGCGCGGAGGATTTCTATTATCTGTCGCGCGCCTGCTTGGTGAAGGACGAGCGTCACTTCGATCGCTTCGATCGCGCCTTCGCCGCGCACTTCAAGGGCGCCGAAGATTTGTTCGACGCCATGATGAAGGCCATTCCCGAGGAATGGCTCAAGCGCATGGGCGAGCGCACGCTCAGCGATGAAGAGAAGGCGCAGATCAAAGCGCTCGGCGGTTGGGACAAACTGATCGAGACATTGAAGCAGCGCCTCGCCGAACAAAAGGAGCGCCACCAGGGCGGTAACAAATGGATTGGCACCGGCGGCACGTCGCCGTTCGGTGCGTACGGTTACAACCCGGAAGGCATTCGCATCGGCCAGGATGAGTCGCGCAACAAGAGTGCGGTGAAGGTGTGGGATCAGCGCGAGTTCAAGAATCTCGACGACACGGTCGAGATCGGCACGCGGAACATCAAAATCGCACTCCGCAAGCTTCGCAAGTTCGCGCGCGAGGGCGCGGCGGAGCTTTTGGACCTGGATAACACCATCGATGCAACTGCTCGCAATGCCGGGCTGCTCGATCTGAAGTTCGTGCCCGAGCGGCACAACGCCATCAAAGTGCTGCTGTTCCTCGACGTCGGCGGATCGATGGACTATCACGTCCGAGTTTGCGAAGAGCTGTTCTCCGCGGCCCGTTCGGAGTTCAAGCACCTGGAATATTTCTACTTCCATAACTTCGTGTACGAGCACGTCTGGAAGGACAACCGCCGCCGCCACGCGGAGAAGATTCCGACCATGGAAGTGATGCGCACTTACGGCCACGATTACAAACTCATCGTGGTCGGCGATGCGACCATGAGCCCCTACGAAATCGTGCAGCCCGGCGGCAGCATCGAGCATTGGAACGAAGAGGCGGGCTCGGTGTGGATGCAACGACTGGCGAAAACCTGGCCGCATCACGTCTGGCTGAATCCCGAGCCGCAGCAGCGCTGGGATTACACGCCGTCCGTGCAGGTCACGCGCGAGCTCATTGAGAACCGGATGTTTCCATTGACGCTCGGCGGACTGGAGCAGGCGATCAAGGCGCTGCACTGAGCATTGTTGTTCGGAGTCGGAGAGACGTGAGTGGTTTGGCGGCGCCAGGGCGGGGTGTCTCCTCCCGGCACCGGGCGCCCGCCTGAGCGCATCGCGCTCCTGGCGTCACGTCCATGGTGAGCCCTGCTGTTTCGGCCCCGTCCATGTGCCGAAAAGCTGTCGGGAGGAGACACCCCGCCCTGACGCCGCCCGACAGCACACATGAGCTTGCCTGCGATGAATCCCCCCTCTTAGATCCCGTCCGCAGGACAAAAAATAAAAAATACTTTCCCCTCTCCAACGGGAGAGGGGGCCAGGGGGTGAGGGTCTTCTTTAGCGGAAATCAAAACCTCCGCTCAGCTCTTCGCCTGCAGATCCTTGATGTCCTTCAACACGATCTGCGAATGACCCTTCGGATCGACATCCGGATAGTGGCGAACGATCTTGCCTTGCGGGTCGATTAGAAACGTATCGCGCTTGGCCAGTTCGAAGGCGCCGAGGAAGCGCTTCAGCACGCCGTATTCCTTCGCGACGACCTTCTTGTCGTCGGCCAGGATGGGAAATGGCAGGCCGTGCTTCTCGGAAAATTCCTTGTGAGATTCGACGTCATCGACGCTCACGCCGAGAATGACGGCGTTGGCGTCGCGGAATGCAAACACGTTGTCGCGGAACTCGCACGCCTGCGTGGTGCAGCCGGGCGTCTTGTCCTTGGGATAGAAATACAGCGCCACCCACTTGCCGCGATAGTCCTTCAGCTCGTGCCATTTGCCGGCCTGGTCCTGCAGTTTGAATGCCGGCGCGGCGCTGCCCACGGCCGGGCCTTCCTCGGCGGCTTCGGCGATGTTGGCGGCGAGCCAGGTAAAGGTGACAGCCAGCGCCCAGGAGCGCATCCAGGCGTGCATGTTCAGGCGTGAGAGACGCAGATGCATAGGCAAATCCTCGAAGCTTTCGGTCCGGCCGCGAGGTGCTGGACCCGGTGAGGCGGTCCGCGACGCCGTATAACACGCGTGTCACGGGGGTTCCGAGGCACTGTGCCATACTAATCGCTCAGCGGCGAGCGCCCGGATCAATTCAACAGCGTCGGGAATTTCGCCAACGATAACAGCACGGATTCAACATATGAGCGAGCGCACTCCGACATCCGCGCCTTCGGTTGGACCACCCAAGGTCGGGTTGGTGCTGCCGGGCGGCGGCGCGCGGGCCGCCTATCAAGTGGGCGTCCTGCGGGCGATCTCGGATCTATTGCCGGCGCGGGCGATCAACCCTTTTCCGGTGGTGTCCGGAACCTCGGCGGGTGCCGTGAATGCCACCGCCATCGCCGTTCACGCCGATCGTTTCCGCGTCGCGGTGGGTAATCTCGAGCGCGTCTGGCGCAATTTCCAGGTCGGGCAGGTCTTTCGCGCCGATACCGCCAGCATGCTGCGCGCCAGTCTTCACTGGCTGTTTGCGATGTTGTCCGGCGGCTGGTTGCTGCCGCCGCCGAAATCGTTGTTCGATAACTCGCCGCTGCGCGAACTGCTCAAGCAACAATTCGACTTCAGCCGTATCAGCCGCTCCATCGCCGACGGTCATCTCGACGCCATCGCCATGTCGACCGCCGGCTACGGCAGCACACGATCCGTTTCCTTCTTTGAAGCCAAGCCCGGCTGCGCGCCGTGGAAGCGCACACGCCGCGCGGGCGAGCCGACGGAGCTCTCGGTCGAGCATCTGATGGCGAGCGTCGCCGTGCCGTTCCTGTTTCCGCCGGTATTGCTCGGTGACGAGTACTACGGCGACGGCGCGATGCGCGAGGCGAATCCATTCAGCGCGGCCATTCATCTTGGTGCGCAGCGCTTGTTGGTCATTGGTACACGCAACGAACTGTCGCCGACCATGGCGGCGCCGCCGCTGTGTCCCACGTTCGGCCAGATCTTCGGCTACATGCTGGATTCGCTGTTCAGCGACGGCATGTATTCGGACCTGGAGCGGCTCACGCAGCTGAATCAGATCGTCGACAAGGTCGGCCCCATCACCGTGAGCAATCCGGACGGTGCGGTGCATTTGCGGCGAATCGACATGCTGGTGATTTTGCCGAGCCGCGATCTATCGGAGATCGCGCGTCATCACGTCGAGTCGTTGCCGCGGACCTTGCGCGTGCTGTTGAGAACGTTGGGCGCGATGAATACGGGCGGCGGCCAGCTGATGAGCTATCTGCTGTTCCAGGACACGTACACGCGGGAGTTGATTGCGCTCGGCTACCAGGACGCGATGAAGCGGGCCGACGACCTGATGTCGTTCCTCGCGGGCTACTCGGTTGCGTCGACCGGGGCTACCGCGATCCTGCGGCGTCTGGACTCACGTAAGGAACAGCGTGCCGAGGCCCAGAAGTGAGGCGAAGCCCACGGTGTCTGTAACCGTGGTGAGCACCACGCCGCCGGCCAACGCGGGATCGATTCCCAAACGTTTCAAGATCAGCGGCACACCGACACCGGCCAGCGCCGCGGCGACAAGATTGATCATCAGCGCCGCGAAGATGATGACGCCGAGCGTCCACGTTTCGAACCAGATGCCCGCGGCGATTCCCACCATGCTGGCGACGGCGATGCCATTGAGCAAGCCCACCGAGATTTCGCGAATCAATAGCCAGCGCGCATTTGCCTGCTCGACCTGACCGAGCGCGATACCGCGGATGATCAGCACCAGCGTCTGACTGCCGGCGATGCCGCCCATGCTGGCGACGATGGGCATCAGCACCGCGAGCGCGACGACCTTTTCGATCGTGGCTTCGAACAGGCCGACGACGTTAGCGGCGAGGAACGCGGTCGCGAGGTTGACGCTCAGCCAGATGGCGCGACGGCGCGCGCTGGTGAGGACGCCGGCGAACATATCCTCATCCTCGCCGAGACCGGCCATGCTCATGACCGAGTGATCGGCTTCTTCGCGGATCACGTCGACCACGTCATCGATGGTGATACGGCCGAGCAATCTGCCATCGCTCGTCACCACGGCAGCGGAGACCAGGTCGCGGTCTTCGAACAGCTTGGCGACCTCGCGCGCCGGCGTTTCCGGCGGGATGCCTTCGACGCCGGAGTCCATCACTTCACCCACGGTCTTCTCGGGGTCTTCGGTGAGCAGGCGCGTTATGTCGAGAGCGCCGCGGTACTTGTCGTTGCGATTGACGACGAACAGCTGGTCGGTGCGAGCCGGCAACTCGCCGCGCATGCGCAGGTAGCGCAACACCACTTCGAGCGTCACGTCCGCGCGGACGGTGACGGCGTCGAGGTTCATGAGACCGCCGGCGCTGTCCTCCTCGAACTGCAGGATCGCCGACAGGCGCTCGCGGTCCTGCGCGTCCATGGAATGCAGCACGCGCTCGTTGAGCGTCTCGGGCAGGTCGCCGATCAAGTCGGCGAGGTCGTCGACTTCCATGCCCTCGGTGGCTGCGATCAGCTCCTCGGCGTCCATGCCGCCGATCAGTTCGGCGCGCACTTCCTCGTTGAGCTCGATCAGCACGTCGCCTTCGACTTCCGGATCGACGAATTCCCAGACGATCTCGCGACGGGCGGGCGGCAGCGATTCGATCAGCGATGCAATTTCCGCCGGGTGCAGGCTGTTGATGAGCCGATGCCCATGGCGCAGCGAACCCTGCTCGAGCGCGCTACGTAGCGCGGCGAGTCGGCTCTGCTTTTGTTCCTGGGCTTCAGTCATGGCGCGCGCAGTGTAACGGCGAGCGGCGCGCCCGCGAAGTTGTTATTAGCTGGCGCGGTGGGTGGCGGCGACCTGATGGCGCGCGTGGACCTGCGGGAATTTTGCCGAGAAATGTCGCGCCAGGCGCTCCACGAGATACACGGAGCGATGCTGGCCGCCGGTGCAGCCGATGGCGATGGTCAGATAGCTGCGATTGGTGCGCACCAGCTCGGGAATCCAGTGCTCCAGGAAGCCGACGATGTCGTCGAACATCTTGGTGACTTGCGGATGCCGTTCGAGATATTCCACCACGGCGGGATCGCGGCCGGTGAACCGCGCGAGCCCGGGCTCCCAATAGGGGTTCGGCAGGCTGCGCACATCGAACACGAAGTCCGCATCGCCCGGCACGCCGTGACGGAATGCGAACGACTCGAACAGGATCGACATGCGTCCTTCGACGCGCGCGCCGACCCGGTCGCGCATCAATTCGCGCAACTCATGCACGCTGCTGCGCGTGGTATCGATGATCAGATCGGCCGCATCGGCGATCGGCTCGAGCAGCGACTGCTCCTGGCTGATGGCCTCGGCCAGGCCCAGGCCGTCGCGGCTCAACGGGTGCCGTCGCCGTGTCTCGCTGTACCGTTTCAGCAGGACTTCCTGGTCGGCGCGCAGGAATAGCACTTCACAAGCGACACCGCTGCGCTTCAGGTCGGCGACCAGCTTCGGAACCGAGGCGATTTCCGCGGGACGGTTGCGCGCATCTACGCCCACCGCCGTGTACCCATACGTCGACTCGCGCGAGCGGACGGTGTGGGAGATGAACATCGGCAGCAGCCCCGCGGGGATGTTGTCCACGCAGTAATAGTCGAGATCTTCGAGCATGTGCAGCGCCACGCTCTTGCCGGATCCGGACAGGCCACTGACGATGACGAGACGCATGGGTACGAACAGAGAACGCGCTGGTAGGGGCTGCAACTGCAAAGACTACAGCGAGCGGCGCGCGGGCGGCAACGAGTCGGGCGTGTATTACAACGGGGGCACGCTCCATGTGCCCGATCGCCGACAGAATTGTGAACCTTTCGGTGGCTCCGCCGGCGGTGACTGACTAGGAAGCCCGGCTTTTCAGGATGGCCGGACTTTCTGGACTTCCAGCGCGTGGTGATCGGCCAGCTTCTCTTTGTGCTTCTTCACGCGCCGGTCGAGCTTGTCGGCCAGCGCGTCGATGGCGGCGTACATATCCATGTCGACGGCGTCGGCGTACACCATGGCGCCGTTCAGCAGCACCTTGGCTTCGGCTTTATGGCGCAGTTTTTCCACGGTAAGGATGCAGTGAACGTCAATGATGTGGTCGGAGTGCCTGACGATGCGGTCCAGCTTCTTTTCGACGTAGCCCTTCATGGAAGTGGTGACATCGACGTGGTGACCAGTGACGTTCAGTTGCATGGAAGCCTCCTATGGATGGAGCGGGGAAACTGCTGGCTATCTCACCGAAACTCGCTTGCGTTCGCTGGACGGAGGTATACCTAGCGCCTCGCGGTATTTCGCGACGGTACGCCGTGCGACGAGCACGCCCTCGCGCGACAGGATCTCCGCGATACGGCTGTCGGAAAGCGGCTTGTCAGGCTCCTCCGCGGCCACCAGCTTGCGGATCTTGGCGCGGATGGCGGTGGAGGACATCTCCGTGCCATCGCTGGCAGCGACATGGCTGGAAAAGAAATAACGAAACTCGAACACGCCACGGTGCGTGTGCATGTACTTGTTGGTCGTGACGCGGGAGATGGTCGACTCGTGCATCTGCACGGCTTCGGCCACGTCCTTCAGAATCATCGGCTGCATGTATTCGTCGCCGTTCTCCAGGAACGCGGACTGACGCTGCACGATGCAGCGGGCCACCTTCAGCAGCGTCTCGTTACGGATCTCGAGACTGCGGATCAGCCAGCGCGCCTCCTGCAGCTGAGTCCTGAGCATGGCGTGATCGGCGGAACGGCCGATGAGGCCCGCGTAACTTTGATTCACGCGAATGCGCGGCAGGCTCGCGGGATTGATATCCACCGCCCAGCCTCGCTCGGTCCGGCGCACGAACACATCGGGCACGATGTACTCGGCAGGCACGGAATGCACGCTCGACCCTGGGCGCGGCTGACAGGCGCGGACCAGCACCAGCGCGTTTTCCAATTCCTCTTCGGTGACCCGCAGCTGCCGGCGTAACAGTGCGTACTGCTGCTCGGCGACTTGATCGAGATAACCGGCCGCGATCGCCAGCGCGGTTTCGCGACCCGGCGTATCTGGATCCAGCTGACGAAGCTGCAGCTCGATGCACTCGCTGACCGAGCGCGCACCGACACCCGCAGGATCCATCGCCTGCACATGCTTGAGCACGCGCTCGACCTCGGCGGTCTGAACGACCAGCTCGGGCTGTAAATTGCGCGCGATCTCGTCGAGCGGCTCGATGACGTAACCGTCGTCGTTGATCGCATCGATGATGGCTGCGCCGATGCGCATCTCGCGCTCGTTGAGGCGCGACATCTCGAGCTGCCAGGTCAGATGTTCCTGCAGCGTCTCGCCGCGGGCGTCGGAAAAGTCCTGCGAATGATCGTCGTCGCCCGACCAGGGCGTATCGGCCGGACCGGTGACCTGCGAGTCGCTCCAGTCCTGATCCTCGACGATGTCGAGCGGCTGCTCGGCCTCGGCGGATTCGGCCCGCTCGCTATCGGTGTGTTCGTTGTGCTCGCTGCTGGAGCTGGCTTCGGTGCTGGGCGCGGGCGATTCGTAGCTGGACTCGTATTGCGGCTCGAGCGCGGACTCGCCGGTTTCCAGACTGCCGGACTCGTCTTCGGCCTCCAGCATGACGTTGCTTTCCAACGCCTCGCGGATCTGTGCCTGGAGCTCCAGGACGGGCAACTGCAAAAGGCGGATGGCCTGCTGCAGCTGAGGGGTCATGGTCAGCTGCTGGCCGAGTCGGAGCTGCAGAGCGGGCTTGAGCATTCGTCTCGCTTGTGATCGTCAACGGGCCGGCGGGGCCCTGCAAGCAGGATGCCTAAAGCCGGAAGTCTTGACCCAAGTACACCTCACGGACCTGCTGATTTGCAAGGATCTCGTCCGCAGTCCCTTCGGCGATCACGCTGCCCCCGCTGACGATATAGGCCCGGCCGCAAATTCCTAAGGTTTCCCGGACGTTATGATCGGTAATCAAGACACCGATGTTGCGTCCGACGAGGTGCCGGATGATGCGCTGGATGTCCAGCACCGAGATCGGATCGACGCCCGCGAACGGTTCGTCCAGCAGCATGAACTCTGGCTCCGCGGCCAGCGCACGTGCGATCTCGACGCGGCGGCGCTCGCCGCCCGAGAGGCTCTGACCGATGCTGTTGCGGATGTGGCCGATGTGCAGTTCGTCGAGCAGCGACTCGAGCATCTCGTCGCGCTTGTCGCGGCTCAGCTCGGCACGCACTTCGAGAATTGCGCGGATGTTGTCCTCGACCGAAAGCTTGCGGAACACCGACGCTTCTTGCGGGAGATAGCCCACCCCCAGTCGCGCGCGGCGATGCACTGGCAACTTGGAGATGTCCTGATCGTCGATGAGGATTCGACCCGCGTCCGTGGGGACCAAGCCGACGATCATGTAAAACGCGGTGGTCTTGCCGGCGCCGTTCGGGCCGAGCAGACCGACGACTTCACCGCTCGATACTTCCAGTGACAGGCTTTTGACGACCTGCCGCGAGCGATACTTTTTAGCGAGACCCTCGACGCGCAGCCGGGTCATGCGCCGCCGCCGGTGCGTTCGGTGGCCAACTTCGGCTCGACGCGCTCGTTCTCGAGCGCCTCGCCGTTCTCATTGAAGGTCGGCTCGACGATGGCTGCAGTGCCGGGATTGCTGCCGCTGGTCTGCGACTTGTTCTGCTTCGGGCGAATGATGCCGCGGACCCGGTTCGAGGAGCCGCCCGGATTGATCTGCACGCGCTCGTCGCGAACGTTGTAGATCACCACGTCACCCCGGAACTCGTCCTTGCCATTGCTGAACCACACTTGATTGGAGAGCTTCACGACGCCGGTGTTGATGTCGTATTCGATGACGCCCGCCCGGCCGCGCACCTGACGATTGTTCTCGGCGCCGATCTGCTCGAAGCGGGCCGGCGCGCCTTCGATGCGCACGTCGGACAGCTCGCCGTTGACGAACGCGGCCGTGGCGAGATTGGAGTGCAGATCCGCCTCAGCGCTACGAATGCGCACGGCCTCCTCAAAGATCCATTTGCTGTTGGGCGCGCGGAAATCACGCGCCTTTGCGGTCTGCGCTTCGATGGACATCGGGCCCTGTGCCGCGCGCACATTGCCGGAAAGATCGAGCGTGTCGTTGCGAAAGTCGGAGCTGACCACATCGGCGCTCCAGGTGAAGCCGCCGTCCAGTTCCGGCGCTTTCGCAGCGCCGCTGACCACGGTTGCAAACAGCAACAGCGCGGCTCCGAGCGCACTGGTCGCGCGCCTACCGCTGAGGTTGCGGGTCAAATCTTCCATTCACTGTCTCCAGCCGCAGTTTCTCGCTGGTCAAATCGGCGCGCAGACTCTTCACGGTCATCGCATGCTGGCCGAAACGCACCTTCACCGGCGAGCGAGTGCTATATGCAATGTTCTTCTCGGTATCGATCGCCAACTCATTGGTGCGCAGGTACGCGTTCGCATTGCCTTCCAGCGAACGCAGCTCCACGTCGCCCTCCAACTGCACGACGCGCGAGTTCGGTGGCACCAGCCCGCTGTTGGCAGTCAGCGCCCATTGCCAGTCTTCCTTGCCGAAGTAATTCACGCGCACCGATTCCATCGTAATAGCTTCTCCGCGCGCCGGGGCGCGGCTCAGCCGCTGATCGATGCGCCGGGCGATCAGCTCGATTCCCGGCGAGCCGTCTTCGCGCGTGCGCAGGATCACCGCGTCCTTCAGGTAATAACCTGGCTGCTCCGGCATCTCGTGGTTCGCCGTGGGTACATCGTCATTGTCCACGAACGCGCCGTAGCCGATCACGATGGCGGCGAGCGCGGCGGCCAATGACACCCAGCGCCAGTTCACCCGTGCACCTGCCGATTGACGCCGATCTGCCGGGTTTCCAGCAGTAGATCGCACACCTCACGCACCGCGCCCTGGCCGCCAGGCGCCTGCGTAATGAAATGCGCGCGCGACTTCACGCTCGGATGCGCGTCCGCGACGGCAACCGCCAGGCGCGACGCCTCAAACAGCGACAGATCCGGCGTGTCGTCGCCGACGCTCGCCACGGCTTGTGGTGTGAGGTTCAGCATCTCCAGCAACTCGCGCAGCGCCGCCAGCTTGTCGTGCACGCCCTGTCGAATCCAGGTCACGCCGAGCTCGCTCATGCGCTTGTCCACCGCCTTCGACTGGCGGCCCGAAATCACCGCGACCTGCAGCCCGGCATTCAGCACCTGCTTGATGCCCGCGCCGTCGCGCACATGAAAACACTTCATGGTCTCGCCGCGCGCGGTGAAATACAGCCGCCCATCGGTGAGCACCCCGTCCACATCCAGGACCAACAGACGCACGTCGTTGGCGCGTTCCACCAGGGTGTCCATGGATTACATCACCCCGGCGCGGAACAGATCATGAACATTCAACGCGCCGACCAGCACATTGCCTGTGTCGGTGACCAGCAATTGGGTGATGCGATGTTTTTCCATCAGGTGCACGGCTTCCGCGGCCAGGACTCTCGGTGGGATCGTCTTGGGGTTCGCGGTCATCACATCACGCATGCGCACGGCGTTGATATCGATCGGATGGTCCAGCGCGCGGCGCAGGTCGCCATCGGTATAGATGCCCAGCACGCGCCTTTGGTCGTCGACCACCGCGGTCATGCCGAGGCCCTTGCGGCTGATCTCCAGCAATCCCTCCTTGAGCGAGGTATCCGGACTCACCGCGGGCAGCTGATCTCCCGTGCGCATGACGTCTTCGACATGCAAGAGCAACCTTCGTCCCAGACTCCCGCCCGGATGCGAGCGCGCGAAGTCCTGCTCGCTGAAACCCCGTGCTTCCAGCACCGCGACCGCCAGGGCGTCGCCCATTGCTAGCGTCGCAGTAGTACTCGCGGTCGGCGCGAGATTGTGAGGACAGGCTTCCTCGGGGACGCTCACGTCGAGCACCGCTGCGGCCGCCTTGGCGAGCGTCGATTGAGCTTTGCCGGTCATGGCAATCAGCGGCACGCCGAGTCGCTTGATGACCGGCAGGATGGTGATCAATTCGGCCGTCTCGCCGGAATTGGAGATCGCGATCACCACGTCCTCGTGGGTGATCATGCCGATGTCGCCATGACTGGCCTCGGCCGGGTGCAGGAAAAATGAGGGCGTGCCGGTGCTCGCCAGGGTCGCGGCAATCTTGTTGCCGATGTGGCCGGACTTGCCCATGCCGGTCACGACGACTCGGCCGCGGCAGTCGTGCAGCAGCTGACAGGCCGCGACGAAATCGCCATCCAGGCGGGCTTCCAGCGCTTGCACCGCAGCGACTTCCGTTGCCAGCACGCGGCGGCCGCGTGAGAGCAACTGTTCGGAATCGAGCTGTGTGGACGTCGGTAAAGATCGCATCCGTGAATGATAGCGCGGATTGGCTGTACTCCAGGCCGCGCGGCTGGTTATTTCCTGTCATGACTGCATGTCGTGACCGGGGGTAAATCGGCACGGCGGACCCGCGCGGGGATCGGATATCATGACGGCCCTTTGCAATCCTGGGTGTCCAGCATCGATGAATGCCGCCGAAGTCCAAGCGCTGATCCAGACCGGACTGCCGGGCGCGCAGGTGCGCGTCGCATCCGATGACGACACTCACTTCGAAGCGGTGATCGTGGCTCCGCAGTTCGAGGGGCGTCGCATGATCCAGCGTCATCAGCTGGTGTACGCGACGCTCGGGCAGCTGATGGGTCGCGAGATCCACGCGCTCAGCATCCAGGCATTCGCGCCTTCGGAACAAAAGTAAGTCATGGACAAGCTGTTGATACAGGGCGGCACGCCGCTCGAAGGTGAGGTTCGCATCTCGGGCGCGAAGAATGCCGCGCTGCCGATTCTGGCTGCGACACTGCTGGCGGAAGGGCCCGTGTCGGTAGGCAACGTGCCTCATCTGCAGGACGTCACGACCATGATCGAGCTGCTCGGTCGCATGGGCGTGAGCGTGACCATCGACGATCGCATGCGGGTCGAGGTCGATGCGTCCACGGCCAATGCATTCGTCGCGCCGTATGAGCTGGTGCGCACGATGCGCGCCTCGATCGTCGTGCTCGGTCCGCTGCTGGCCCGCTTCGGGCAGGCGGATGTGTCGTTGCCTGGCGGCTGCGCCATCGGCGCACGACCGGTGAACATTCACGTCGATGGTCTGCGCGCGATGGGCGCGGACATCCAGATCGAAAATGGCTACATCCGCGCCAAGGCCAATCGCCTCAGAGGAGCGCGCATCGTGTGCGAGACCGTGACGGTCACGGGCACGGAGAACCTGCTGATGGCCGCGACGTTGGCAGAAGGGCAGACCGTCATCGAGAACGCCGCGCGCGAGCCTGAGGTCGTCGACCTCGCAAATTTCCTAAGCGCCATGGGCGCAAAGATCAGCGGTGCGGGTACGGATGTGATTACCGTACAAGGCGTCGAGCGACTAAACGGCGCGAGCTACGACGTGCTGCCTGATCGCATCGAGACGGGCACCTATCTGGTCGCCGGCGCGATCACCGGCGGACACGTGAAGATCAAAGGCACGCGACCGGATCATCTCGACGCGGTGCTGTTGAAGCTTCGTGAAGCGGGCGCGCAGATCGAGATTGGCGATACCTGGATCGACCTGGACATGCGCGGCCGCCGGCCGAAGTCCGTCGATCTTCGTACCGCACCTTATCCGGCGTTCCCGACGGATATGCAGGCGCAGTTCGCGGCGTTGAACACAGTCGGGGAAGGCGTAGCGGCGGTGACCGAGACGATCTTCGAGAACCGCTTCATGCACATGCTGGAGATGCGACGCCTCGGCGCCGACATTCGCATCGAAGGCAACACCGCGATCATTCGCGGCGTGCCGCGCCTCACTGCTGCGCCGGTGATGGCCACGGATTTGCGCGCGTCGGCGAGCTTGGTGCTCGCGGCGCTGGTCGCGCAGGGCTCGACGGAAATTCACCGCATCTATCACATCGATCGCGGCTACGAGCGCATCGAAGAAAAGCTCGAGCAGATCGGCGCGCAAATCAAACGCGTCGCTTAACGCAGCAGTTTCTTCTCGTCCCTGCGCTTGCCCGGAAATGAAGGCGGCCGCGCGCTAGCGCGAGCCGCGAGGCGGGCGCTCTTCCAAGGTGGCCTCGATACTCAGTGGCTCGCGGCCACGACGGCCGCGGATCTCGAGGGTGGAGCCAGGTGACATGGCTGCCACCCGGTTCAGTGCTTCCTGTGCGTTTACGATCTGCTGCCCGTTCAGGTGCGTCACGAGATCGTCGACGCGCATGCCGACTTTCGCGGCGGGGCCCTGCGGGTCCACCGAACTGATGCGCAACGCCACCGGCGGATCGATATTGAGCGCCGCGGCCATGGCTCTTGGCAGTTCTTCAGAAGACACACCCAGCCAGCCACGACGCACCCGGCCGTGCTCGATGATTTGATCCATCACGCCGCGGACCATGTTCACGGGAATCGCGAAGCTGATGCCGTCAGTGCCCAGCGTTTGCGCCAGTACCGCGGTGTTGATGCCGATCAGCTCGCCATCGGCATTGATCAGCGCGCCGCCGGAATTACCAAAATTGATGGCGGCGTCGGTCTGAATGAAGTCCTCGAAATCGGTGACGCCGAGGCGACCGCGGCCCGTGGCGCTGACGATGCCTTGAGTGACTGTCTGACTGAGCCCGAACGGATTGCCGATCGCGAGCACTACATCGCCCGCGCGCAGCACGTTTGAGCGACCCATCGGCATTACTGGCGGGTTCTCCAAATCCACGCGCAAGACGGCAAGATCGGTGTCCGGATCGGTGCCGACAATCGTAGGAGTGGCAATGCGGCCGTCCGCCAGCTGCACGCGGATCTGGTCCGCGCCGTGAATCACGTGCTCGTTGGTGACCAGGTGACCGTCGGAATCGAGGATGACTCCGGAGCCGAGGCTGCCTTCGACGCGCTGCCTGAGCCGGGCTGGATTCTGTCGCAACAGCGGATTGCCATTGGTGGCGCCGGGAGCGTTCGCGACGACGCGGGCTGTATAAATGTTAACTACGGCGGGGCCGGCGCGGCCGACTGCATCGGCAAAAGACCTGCGCACTTCGCCTTCACGCGGCGTGAAAGATACCGGGGCAGCAGGGGCTGCCTGCGTGGCGGGCGCGGCGGATGGGCCTGGCTGCGCCGGCCTTACCAGCAGCAGCACGGCCGCAATGGCAAGGCCCACCAAGGTCCATTTCAGCAGGAATAACAGGGTCTGCGGCACGCTGGGCACGGTGACGGCTCGAGTAAGAGTACCGGTGAGGAGACCGGGGGCGCTTCGTAGCGCCCTGAGACAATGCGCGTGGGCGATATGTGTATAATGCGGAATTCCTTGAACGTTTGAAACCTCAGCCGGGCTTCAAGGGCTCGGGTGAGGTTGCGCGTGCGACAGATGCCTCGCGGAGAAAGAGTGGATGACGTCAGAAGTTGGCAAGTCTAATGAAGAGGGGGTTGATGGCGGCCGGCGCCATTTCCTGCTGGTCGCGACCACCGTCACCGGTATAGCCGGTGCCGCGCTGACAGCTGTCCCGTTCCTGGCGTCCTGGAAGCCGAGTGCTCGCGCGCAAGCGCTGGGCGCGCCGGTGGAGCAGGACATCAGCAAGCTCGAGCCGGGTGCCGTGGTCAAGGTGAACTGGCGCGGCCAGGCCATCTTCATCGTGCGGCGTTCGCCCGAGATGATGAAGCAGCTCGAAGATCCCGCGTTGGCCGAGCGGCTGCGCGACCCGAAATCCGAACAGTCCGAGCAGCCCAAGTACGCCAAGAACGACGTGCGCTCGCTCAAGCCCGAGTACCTGGTGCTGGTCGGCGTGTGCACGCACCTCGGTTGCGCGCCGCTGAGCCGCTTCAATCCGGCGGACGCCGAGCTCGGCGCCGACTGGCCCGGCGGCTTCTACTGCCCGTGCCACGGCTCGAAGTTCGATCTGGCCGGCCGCGTCTTCAAGGACGTGCCCGCGCCCACCAATCTCAAAGTGCCGCCGTACCGCTTCGTCACTGACGGCGTGGTGCAGATTGGCGTCGATGCGGAGGTCGCATAATGAGCGCCACCATGCCGGAGAAGGGCAAGATGGCCCAGCTCGTCGATTGGATCGACGCGCGCTTCCCGATGACTCGCTTCATGAAGGAGCATGCCAGCGAGTACTACGCGCCGAAGAACTTCAACTTCTGGTACTACTTCGGCTCGCTCGCGCTGGTGGTGCTGGTGCTGCAGATCGTCACCGGCATCTTCCTGACGATGAATTACAAGCCCTCGGCCGCGGACGCGTTCGCGTCGGTCGAGTACATCATGCGCGACGTGGAGTGGGGCTGGCTGATCCGGTACATGCACTCCACCGGCGCGTCGGCCTTCTTCATCGTCGTCTATCTGCACATGTTCCGCGGCCTCATGTACGGCTCGTACAAGAACCCGCGCGAGCTGGTGTGGATCTTCGGCATGCTTATTTATCTGTGCCTGATGGCCGAGGCGTTCTTCGGCTACCTGCTGCCCTGGGGCAACATGTCCTATTGGGGCGCGCAGGTGATCGTGTCGCTGTTCGGCGCGATTCCCGGCATCGGTGAGTCGCTGGTCGAGTGGATCCGCGGCGACTACTACATCTCCGACATCACGCTGAACCGCTTCTTCGCGCTGCACGTCATCGCGTTGCCGCTGGCGCTGGTGTTCCTGGTGATCGCGCACATCTTCGCCCTGCACGAAGTGGGGTCGAACAATCCGGACGGCATCGAGATCAAGAAGCTGAAGGGCCCGGACGGCCACCCGGTCGACGGCATTCCGTTCCATCCGTACTACACCGTGAAGGACCTGGTGGGCTTCATCGTGTTCGCCATGGTGTTCGCGCTGGTGCTGTTCTTCGCGCCGGAAATGGGCGGCTACTTCCTGGAGCACGCCAACTTCGATCCAGCCAACCCGCTGCAGACGCCGGAGCACATCGCGCCGGTGTGGTACTTCACGCCGTTCTACGCGATCTTGCGCGCGGTGCCGAACAAGCTCATGGGTGTCGCGCTGATGGGCGCAGCCGTGGTGCTGTTCGTGTTCCTGCCGTGGCTGGACCGGTCCAAGGTCAAGTCGATCCGCTACCGCGGCTGGCTGTTCCGCAGCTTCCTCGGCGCGTTCGCAGTGAGCTTCATTGCGCTCGGCTACCTCGGCCTGATGCCAGCGACGCCGACTTACACCCTGGCGGCCCGTTTCTTCGGGGTCATCTACTTCGCGTTCTTCCTGCTCATGCCCTGGTACACGAGGATCGACCAGACCAAGCCTGTGCCGGAACGCGTGACTTACCATGCCCACTGAGCATCTAGCCGAAGCCATGATGAAGAAGAGTTTCCATAAACTGGTTCTGGGTGTGGTGGGCCTGTCCGCTCTGGCATGGTCTGCGGTCGGCGCGGCGGCGGAAGGCCATAACTCGGCCCTGCAACTGGCGCGCAACGACGTTGCCAACATCGCCTCGCTCCAGCGCGGCGCGCGCAACTTCGTGAATTACTGCAGCGGCTGCCATTCGGCCAAGTACGTCCGGTACAGCCGTCTGGCGGAAGACCTGGAGCTGAGTGAAAAGCAGGTGACTGACAACCTGATGTTCGTGGGTGAGCGAATTCACGACACGATCAAGATCGGCATGAAGCCCGAGGATGCGAGCCACTGGTTCGGCACCACGCCGCCGGACCTGTCCCTCATTGCGCGCAGCCGCGGCGCCGATTACATCTACTCGTTCTTGAAGTCGTTCTACCTCGACCCGAGCAGGCCGACTGGCACCAACAATCTGATCCTGCCGGGTACCGCCATGCCTCATGTGCTGTGGGAGCTACAAGGCTTGCAGCGCGCGGTCTATGATGGCGAGAGCGATGCGGAGCACAACACGGTCCATAAGAAGTTCAAGGAATTCGAACTGGCGAAGCAAGGCAGCCTCTCGCCACAGGAGTACGACCAATTCGTCCGCGACACGGTCAATTTTCTAGACTATATCGCCGAGCCGATGCAGCTCGAACGGCGCAATTTGGGCATGCGCGTGCTGGCATTCCTGATAGTCTTCTTCTTGTTCGCTCACTTCCTGAAGAAGGAATTCTGGAAGGACGTGAAGTAGCTCCGCTCGTGGGAGCTGCCGCGCGGTCATTCAGAACTGTCTGGAGCGTACTACCGTGATGACGCTCTTCTCACGCGCCGACGATCCCTGGAGCCATCGCACCAGGATCGTCCTGGCTGAGAAGAGCATCCACGTCGAGACCATCGACGTGCAGGGCGGCAACCTGCCCGAGGATCTGCTCGACCTGAACCCGTACCACACGGTCCCCACTCTGGTGGACCGTGACCTGGTGCTCTACGACTCCCGAGTCATCATCGAGTACCTGGACGAGCGCTTCCCGCACCCGCCGCTGATGCCCGTGGATCCGGTGGCGCGTGCGCAGTTCCGGCTGGCGCTGTATCGGATCGAGCGGGACTGGTACAGCCTCGCGCAGCAGATCGACGATCCCTCGGATCGCAAGAACGGCCTGAAGGCGCGCAAGATCCTCCGCGACAGCATCCTGGCCAGCACGGACGTGTTCAAGGCCAAGCCGTACTTCCTGTCGGATGAGTTCTCGTTGGTGGACGCCACCATTGCTCCCATCCTGTGGCGCCTGTTGTATTGGGAAATCGACTTGCCAGCGCAGGCTCAACCTATTACCAAGTACGCCAACCTATTGTTCTCCCGGCCCGCATTCAGGCACAGCCTGTCGCGCGCCGAGCAGGAAATGCGCGCGTAAAGCCGCGGCGGTACTCATGGCAGATGCTCCAGTTCGATCGCGCCGTCCCTATTTGTTGCGTGCCATGCACGAATGGATCAGCGACAGCGATCAGACCCCCCACATAGTGGTCGATGCTTCGTTACAAGGCGTGGAAGTGCCGCGCCAATATGTTCAGGGGGGCAAGATCATCCTGAATGTGAGCAACAGCGCGACCAGCAATCTCAGCTTGGGGAATGACGTAGTTCGCTTCCGCGCGCGGTTCGGCGCGGTCACGCACGACGTGATGGTGCCGATTGCGGCCGTGCTCGGCATCTATGCGCGAGAAACAGGGCAGGGCATGATTTTCTCGGAGGCGGACGCACCGCCGCCGGCGCCGCCAACTGCGCCAACGGAAGCGCCGTCAGGCAGCCCAGAGCCCAAGCGCGCGAAGCCGACTTTGAAAGTCGTCAAATAACCCAGCAGCAATTCTTTGATTGGCGCTTGCCGCTGGCCCGGAAGGGCCCGAAGCCGAGCGGGGCGCTCTGAATTGAATATGCGGGCGTCAGGGGTTCAGCCGCGTTCCGGTCCACGGACCGGCGCTGAATGTGAACTCATCTTTCCTGGTCAGCGTGCGCTGCCAGCGCGCGCGATCGTGAATCCGGCCGGCACCTTCCGCCCACAGCTCGATGGTATCGATCCACAATCGAACCCCGCCCCAATGGGGTGGCCGCGGCACGTTTCCTTCGGTCGCCTGCAACAAGCCGAGCCGCTCTCTCACTGACTGCACTTGATCGACCAGCGCCGCGCGCGAGGCGAGCGGTGCACTCTGAACGCTGGCCCATGCGCCCACGCGGCTTTCAAACGCACGGCTGGCGAAGTATTGATCGCTCTCGGGCGCCGGCGAGAGCACGACGGGCCCTTCCAGGCGCACCTGCCGATGCATCGCGTCCCAATGAAACACTGCCGCCGCGCGCGGATGCTCGGCCAGTTCCCGGCCTTTGCGCGAATCGTAGTTCGTGAAGAACACGATGAAGCCCTGGTCCGGGACCAGTCGTTTGCACAGCACGACCCGAGCCGACGGCGCGCTGTTTTCGCCGACGGTCGCCACCACCATGGCGTCCGGGTTGGGCTGCACGTTGCGGGCCCGCGCATCGCTGAACCAACTGGCAAACGTGGGCAGGGGATCGGCGGGCAGAGGCTCGGGGAGCAGTTCGTCGGCGGCCATGGCGGTACTGGGGCAAATGATGAAGTAATTATGCCAGTGCGCGGCCCTGATTTTATGAGGCGCGAACTTGCGGGCTGCGCATACGGGTTGGTAAAAGGCGTCAGCAATCCGCCATGTCCGGGCTGAAATTCCCATGAATCTGCAAGAAATTCGCGAACGCCTGTCCGAGCTGGACCGGCAGGTAGTCGCGCTTGTCGCCGAACGCCAACGGCTCAGCCGTGAGGTGGCCGAGGCCAAACGCGCCGAAGGCAAGGCTACCCGCGACTACACCCGCGAGCGCGAGGTGTTGATGCAGGCGCGCGCGACGGCGGAGTCCATGGGCATTTCTCCGGCGCTGGCGGAGCAGGTGATGCGCTTGTTGATCCGTGGCTCGCTGACCACGCAGGAGCGCATTCGCGTTGCGGCCGGCGGCCGGGGCGATGGCAAGACCGCGCTGATCATCGGCGGCACCGGCAAGATGGGACGCTGGTTCAGCGATTTCATGGCCTCGCAGGGATATACGGTGACCGTGGCCGATCCGGCGCGCCGCCCGGACAACGCTGCATATGCGTACATCGCGGATTGGCGCGAAACCTCGCTGGACTACGATCTGATCGTGGTTGCCACTCCGCTCAAGATAGCGAACGTGGTGTTGCAGGAACTGGCCGGGCGCAAGCCGCGCGGCATCGTCTTCGACATCGGCTCGCTCAAGACACCGCTGCGACAAGGCATCGATGCATTGCAGAGCGCCGGCGTGAAAGTCACGTCCGTGCATCCCATGTTCGGTCCGGACACCGAGTTGCTGTCCGGCCGCCACGTCATCTTCATCGATATGGGCAACGCGGAGGCGGTGCAGGCCGCGCAGGAACTGTTTGGCTCGACGATGGCCAAACAGGTAGTCATGGGGCTGGATGAACACGACCGATTGATT
Organism: Peristeroidobacter agariperforans; assembly: GCF_004138335.1. Classification (GTDB taxonomy): domain Bacteria; phylum Pseudomonadota; class Gammaproteobacteria; order Steroidobacterales; family Steroidobacteraceae; genus Steroidobacter; species Steroidobacter agariperforans. Next base: position 149,228 of record NZ_RYFW01000002.1, read on the forward strand.
GCCTACGTGCTGGGTCTGTCGCACGCATTGAACATTGCGTTCTTCACCGCGCTCGCCGAGAGCGGTGAAGCTGCGCCGCGCCTGGCGCAATTGTCCAGCACGACTTATGACGCGCAGGTCGATGTCGCGACCCGTGTGGCCGCCGAAAGCCCCGATCTGTATTTCGAGATTCAGCATCTGAACGACTACGGCCGCGAATCGCTACAGGCACTGCGCGGGGCGGTGGAGAAGTTGTGGCAGTCGGTATCGACCGGCGACGCGCCGCAGTTCACCGCGATGATGCAGCAGGGCCGCGAGTATCTCGCGGGCCGGGTTCGTAATGATTAGTTGGTCTGCCGCGGGGAGGTTCGCATAAATGTCGGCCCGGGATCTCCAAGGCGAGATCCGCGAATTGCGCGGGCGCATTGCCGCGCTCATGGATGAGGCTGCGAACAATGAAAAGCTGCTGCGCCGGAGCCAGGAGCGCGAGCTCGAACTGCTCAAGGCCGAGAACATGTCGCAGCTGTTCGACGCTATCTGCAAAGGGCTGAAAGCCTCATACGCGCTCGAATCGGTGACCTTGCTGTTGCTCGATCCCCAGCACGAAATCCGCCATTTGCTGATCGCCGACAACGTCAGTCTGGAAGACTTTCCGCAGGTGTTGTTCACGGACAGCCTGGCGGGCATGGCGCCGCAGTTCAATTCGTTTCATCGGCCGTGGCTGGGCCCATACATGGGTTGCGATCATCAGCTGGTGTTCCCCAATGTCACGGGGTTGAAGAGCGCCGCGCTGATTCCGCTGCGTCGGCAGGATCGTCTGCTCGGCAGTCTCAACTTCGGCAGCATCGACGAGAAACGTTTCTCGCGGCATCTCGCGACCGACTTCCTCGCGCACCTGGGCGTGATTGCCTCGTTCGCGATCGAAAACACGATCAACCGCGCGCGCCTGGTGCGCAGTGGTTTGACCGACTTCCTCACCGGCTGGCACAACCGTCGCTATCTCAATGCGCGGCTCAAAGAAGAGCTGGCGCGCGCGCAGCGTCAGGGCACGAGCCTCACGTGCCTGGTCATCGATCTGGACCGGTTCAAGCAGATCAACGATCAGCACGGACACCTCGCCGGCGACATGGCCTTGCGCGAGGCGGCTCAACGAGTCGATGCGCACATCCGTGGCAGCGATGCAGCGGCCCGGTTCGGCGGCGACGAGTTCGTCGTTCTGGCGCCGGCCATCACCCCGAAACAGGCGGCATGTCTGGCCGAGCGTATCCGTGCAACGGTGTGCGATACGCCGCTGACTCTGCCTTCCGGGGTCCAGTTGAATATGACGGTGTCCATTGGTGTCGCGTGGATCACGGTGGCGCGGGACGAAGCGGATCTGAAGGCTGCCGCCGAGCGGCTGCTGGCCGACGCCGATGCTGCGCTCTATCGCGCGAAGCAAGCTGGCCGGAATCGGGCCGCGCTGGCGTCGGGCGAGATGCCCGACAAGCCCTGCGGCTGAGAGAGTCATCTGACAGACCTCGGCAAAACGTGATTAAATGCGATTCATTCGCATTGATTCAGCCGAGGTTCCGCGGGTCATGTCAGTAAGGTTCGGTGTGTTTGCGCCGTTGGTCGGCGCGCTGGTGCTCGCAGTGGGTCTCGCCGGCTGCGCCAAGCAACCCTCCGAGCTGGTCGTGTACTCGGCCCGGAACGAGCAGCTGATCAAGCCCATCTTCGATCGCTACGCGGCCGAGAGCGGCCAGAAAATCCGCTTCGTCACCGACGACGCGGGTCCCTTGATCGAGCGCTTGAATGCCGAGGGCGCGAACTCCCAGGCCGACATCCTGATGACAGTCGACGCCGGCGAGTTGTGGCACGCCGCCGATCTCGGGCTGATGCAGCCCGTGAATTCGGAAGTGCTGAACGCCAACATTCCCGAAAGCCTGCGCGATCCGCAGGGCCGCTGGTTTGGCTTCTCGATTCGCGCGCGCACCATCGTTTACAGCACCGAGCGCGTGAAGCCCGAAGAGTTGAGCGACTACGCCTCGCTCGGCAGCGAGCGTTGGAAAGGCAAGCTCTGCCTGCGCACTTCGAAGAAGGTCTACAACCAATCGCTGGTCGCCATGCTCATCGCCGAATATGGCGAGCCGAAAACCGAAGAGATCGTACGCGGCTGGGTCGCGAACCTCGCCACCGAGCCTTTCTCGAACGACACGCTGCTGATGGAAGCCATCGCCGCCGGCCAATGCGACGTCGGACTGGTGAATACCTATTACTTCGGCCGGCTGTTGCGCGATCAGCCCGATCTGCCGGTCAAATTGTTCTGGGCCGATCAGGCAGGGCAGGGCGTGCACATCAATATTTCCGGCGCCGGCGTCACGGCGCACGCGCCGCGCGGCGAGCAGGCGAAGAAATTTCTGGAATGGCTGTCGCAACCCGAGGCGCAGTCGATGTTTGCCGGTTTGAATCTGGAATATCCCGCCAGCCCCAGCATCGAGCCCGATCCGATCGTCAAGGCGTGGGGCGACTTCAAGCGCAGCCCGATGAACGTGGCGCAGGCCGGCGAGCTGCAGGCCACGGCGGTGAAGCTGATGGATCGGGCCGGCTATCGCTGACGAGTTGCAAATATGAACATTCGAATGCCACCCGGGTGCAGGGACGTACCCCGCCGCCTCAGGCGGCGGCGAGCAGCAAAAAGTCGCGCCTTTTTGCAAGCTCGCACGAAGGTCGTGGCAGGATGCCCGATCTCGAGTTTTAAATGATGCAGCCCGAAGTGCGGGGCGCGTGGCGCGATCCGCTGAGTGTGGTGCTCGCGGTCGTGCTGTGCCTGCCCGCGCTCGTGCCTCTGTTGGTCATCGCGCACGCCACGCTCTCGCCTGAAGCCGACGTCTGGGCGCACTTGTCTCGCTATGTGCTGCCCGAAGTCACGATCAACACGATCAAACTGGTGGTCGGGGTCGCGCTGTTGAGTGGCATCGTCGGCACAGTGCTGGCGTGGCTCACGTCGATCTGTGAGTTTCCCGGTCGGCGCTTTTTCGATTGGGCGCTGTTGCTGCCGCTGGCCATTCCCACCTATGTGCTCGCGTTTGTGGCCGTGGGCTTTCTGGATTTCGCGGGACCGCTGCAGAGCTGGTTGCGCGAGGCGACCGGCAGCTCCGCGTGGGTGCCGAGGATTCGCTCGACCGGTGGCGTCATCTTCGTGCTGTCGCTTGCGCTGTATCCATACGTTTATTTGCTCGCGAGAACGGCGTTTCTCACTCAAGGCCGGCGTGCGCTCGAAGCTGCGCAGATGTTAGGGCTGGGGCGCGCGGCGGCGACGTGGAAGGTCGCTCTGCCGATGGCGCGTCCTTGGATCGCCGCCGGCGTCGCGTTGGTCTGCATGGAAGCGCTGGCCGACTTCGGCGCGGTCTCGGTGTTCAACTACAACACGTTCACGACCGCGATCTATCGTGCATGGTTCGGGATGTTCTCGGTGAGCGCGGCGCTCGAACTCGCGGGTGTGCTGTTGTTGTTTGTGATCGCAGCGTTCGCGCTGGAACGCAGCTCGCGAGCGGGGGCTCGTTTTGCCAGCAGCCGAGACATGACGCGCGAAGCTGCACGGTTGAATCTTGGTCCGATGGCACGATGGGGCGCATTTGTCGGCGCTGCCTTGGTGTTGGCGCTCTCGTTCGTGTTGCCTCTGTTACAGCTCTTGATCTGGTCTGCCGAAAATGTGGGTGACATCGACAGCCGCTACTGGGGCTTCATCGCACGCAGTCTGGTGCTCGCAGGCAGCGCAGCTGTTGTCATTGTGTTCGCCAGTCTCGCGCTTGCTTACATCGAGCGGCGTCGCTCGACGAGGTCGATGCGCGTGCTAGTGCGACTTGCGATGTTGGGTTACGCGATTCCCGGAACGGTGCTGGCCGTTGGCATCGCTGTGCCGTTGGTCCTGTTGAACAATCAGCTGCAGGATTGGTTGCGCGCATGGATGGGTGAGTCGGCGCCGGTGCTGCTGCTCCAAGGCACGTTGCTCGCGGTGCTCATCGCTTATCTCGCGCGCTTTCTTACGGTTGGATTCAATCCAGTCGAGAGCGGCTTGCAGCGTGTGACACGCAGTATCGATGAAGCCGCCGCCAGTCTTGGAGTCGTCGGCACCGATCTGATTCGTAAAGTTCACGTGCCGCTGCTGCGAACCAGCCTCGCGACGGCGGCGACCCTGGTGTTCGTCGACGTGATGAAGGAAATGCCGATCACGTTGATCACGCGTCCGCCGGGCTGGGACACGCTGGCAGTGCGTGTGTGGGAGATGACGTCCGAAGGTGAGTGGGAGCGCGCAGCCTTGCCTGCGGTTGCCATCGTGCTGGTCGGACTCATTCCCGCCGCCATGCTGACGCGCAGAGGTGCGCATGTGGCTTGAGCTTGAAAACGTTGTGCGGCGTTTCGGCGAGCGCTCGGCCGTGAACGGCTTGTCGATGCGCCTGGCAAAAGGCTCGATCGGTTGTCTGCTGGGCCCAAGCGGCTGCGGCAAGACGACGGCGTTGCGTTGTATCGCGGGTTTCGAGCCTGTCGATGTCGGCGTGATTCGCGCGCACGGCCGCGTGCTTGCGTCCGAGAGTTTTCATTCGCCGCCGGAGAGCCGGCAGATCGGCATGGTGTTCCAGGACTACGCGTTGTTTCCGCATCTCACCGTGCTCGACAACGTGGCGTTCGGCCTGCACCGCCTGGATCGAAGCAAGCGCAAGCGACGCGCGGAAGAAATATTGGAAACGGTGGGCCTGGCGGAGCACCGCGGTCATTACCCGCATCAATTATCCGGCGGTCAGCAGCAGCGAGTCGCCTTGGCGAGAGCATTGGCGCCAGAGCCTGAGATCGTATTGCTCGATGAGCCGTTCTCGAGTCTGGATGTCGAACTGCGCGAGCGCCTGAGCGTCGAAGTCCGCTCGGTGTTGAAGACGCTCAACACGACTGCGTTGCTGGTCACGCACGACCAGCAGGAAGCGTTCGCAGTCGCCGACGTCGTGGGGGTGATGAGGGACGGCAAGCTGGAGCAGTGGGATACGCCGTATCAGCTTTATCATCGACCGGAGACGCGCTTCGTCGCGGACTTCATCGGCCAGGGCGTGTTCATTCCCGGCGAGATCGTCGCAGCGGGCTCGGTGCGCACTGAGCTGGGCGTGGTGCGCGCCAACGGCAACGGACAGTGGCAGACGGGGCGTCACGTCGATCTGCTGTTACGGCCTGACGACGTCATTCACGACGACGCCAGCACGCTACGCGCGGAAGTGTGTCAGCGCGCGTTCCGTGGAGCGGAGTTCTTGTACACATTGAAGCTGGCGAGCGGCGTGCAACTGCTGTCGCTCGTGCCGAGCCACCACGATCACGCAGTCGGCGAACAAATCGGCATCCGCATCGAGCCCGACCATGTGGTGGCGTTCGCGCGCGACTGATGAAAGAATCGGATCAATCCGATTTTTTTCCAGTTCCATGACCGATTTCATCGATGCAGACGGCTTTCGCGCCAATGTCGGAATCGTCTTGATCCGCGAGGACCGCCAGGTCTTCCTTGGCGGCCGGACCGGCGGCCGCGGCTGGCAATTCCCCCAAGGCGGCGTACAGCAGCGGGAAACCCCCGAGGAAGCCTTGTACCGCGAGCTCAAGGAGGAGGTGGGGCTGGATCCCCAGGACGTGAAGCTGATCGCGGGCACCCGCAACTGGCTGCGTTACCGCCTGCCCAAACAATACGTCCGCAAGAACAGCCATCCGCCCTGTATCGGGCAGAAACAGCGTTGGTTCCTGCTCAGCTTCGCGGGCAGCGAGGATCGCTTCGACCTGGTGTCCAACGGCGAGCCCGAGTTCGACAGCTGGCGATGGGTCGATTACTGGACCCCGGTTCGCGAGGTCATCTACTTCAAGCGCGCCGTCTATGCGCGCGCCCTGGACGAGTTGGCGCGCACCGCCTTCCCACAGGACCCGCCGGCGCTGCCGGAGTGGTCCCAGGAAGAAAAATATTTACGCAACCTGGCGCAGCGGCAGCAAAAGGCCGCGCGCGACAAGGCCATCGGTTAGAACGGCTTAACGACCACTAGGATCACGATGCCGAACAGGAACAGGGTCGGCACTTCGTTGAAGCCTCGATACCAGCGCTCCGAGCGCTGGTTGCGGTCGTTGCGGAAGGCGACCAGCAGCCGGTAGCACCAGACGTGATACGCGATGAGCCCGGCCACCAGCGTCAGCTTGGCGTGCATCCAGCCCGTCTGCATGAAGCCCGGCACCTGGCCCAGCGTCGCGCCGCCGAACAGGACCGCGAGCACGCCGCCCACCGTCATCATGGTGAAAAGCCGCCGTTCCATGATCTTGAAGCGCTCGGCGCCTGCCGGATCGCTGACTCCAAGCGCCGCGTGATACACGAACAGGCGCGGCAGATAGAACAAGCCCGCGAACCAGGTGATTACGAAAATAATGTGCAACGCCTTGAGCCAGAGCATGAATGACCTTTTCCGTGACCTTCGGGACTGCCGCGGCTTTCGCCTGTAGCCGCTTTGGGTAATCGCCGCATGCGGTCGCGCACGGCGGCCGCCGATGTGGGGGCGAGTCCGGCGCCGGGACGGGATTCTTTGCGGCGCTTCTCAAAACGAGGCGCGGCGGCTGTGCTCTAATTTCACCAGCTTTCGTCAAATTCGTACTACTTATTTTCGATGCAGCCGCGTCCTTTCACCTCACAGTCGTTCAGAAATGCCTGAATTCGCTCCCCAACGCACCGGCGCCTTCGTCATTCGCCAGATGCCTTCCTGGCGGCGGCGCGCCGTGCTCATCGTGGGGACACTGGGCGTGCTGATCGCGCTGTACCTGATGTACGAGTGGGGCCGCTTCGAGGGCGGCTACAGCAAGTTCGCCGAGATCCAGCAGCGTCGCGAGCTGAACGCCAAGATCGAGTCGCTGCAGGACGAGAATGAACGGCTGCGCGCCGCGGTCGCGGCCGCCGAGCTGGATCGCAAGGTCGAAAACAAAGCCTACGCCGACGTTGAAAAGAATCTCGCGGACCTACAGGCGCAGGTCCTCAAGCATCGTGAGCAGCTGACGTTCTATCGCGGCATCGTGTCGCCAGAAGACGGCATCGGCGGTTTGCGCATTCAACGGTTCCAGGTGCTGCCCGGCGCGGGCGACCACCAATACCGGCTGCGGCTGGTGCTGGTGCAGTCGATGCGCCAGGAAAGCGTGGTTTCCGGATCGGTAGTCGTGCAGCTCGAAGGCGTGCGCGAGAATCGACCGGTCCAGCTGCAGCTTTCGGAGGCCGCGAAAACCCAGCGGGCCGATGGGCAGCTGCCCTTTCAATTCCGCTATTTTCAGAATCTCGAGCAGGACATCGTGCTGCCGGACGGCTTCGAGCCGCGGGCCGTGACGGTCGAGGTGCGTTCGCCGCGCATGGACCCTGTGCGAGAATCCTATCCCTGGCAAGTGCAGACCGAAGCGTAACCGCCTCGAGGCGAGCTGGCCCCTGACCTGGACGGCGCATGTTCAACCGTAGCAAACCCAAACCGCATCGTATCGACACGCTGATCGGCGCCGGCACCCGCATCATCGGCGACGTGCAGTTCGCCGGCGGCTTCCACGTCGACGGTCACGTGAAAGGCAACGTCGATGCGCCCGCCGACTCCGGTGCGACGCTCAGTGTCAGCGACAGTGGCGTCGTGGAAGGCTCGGTGGCCGTGCCCAACGTGATCCTCAACGGCACGGTGAAGGGCGACATCCTGGCGCACGAGCGCGTCGAGCTCGGCGCGACCGCGCGGGTCACCGGCAACGTGTATTACGCCCTGATCGAGATGGAAATGGGTGCGGAGATCACCGGCAAGCTGATCCACGAGCCGCGCCGAGGCGGCAAGGCCGAGCCAGAGATCAAGCCGGCTCCTGGCCAGACAGCCGCAGATTCCGCAGGCTGATGACCTTATAGCTCAATGGTTTGGGAGCGTTTTGCCGTTCCAGGCAGCGCCTGGGCTACACTTGATTCAGACGCTGCCGTCCCCAACGTGGCCTCATGAACACCGAATCCGCCGTTTCCAGTTTTGCTCCGCATGCCGGCACGCCCAGCCTGGTCTTCACCGACGCCGCGGCCGCCAAGGTCAGCGAGCTGATCCGTGAAGAATCGAATCCCAATCTGAAGCTGCGCGTGTTCGTGCAAGGCGGCGGCTGCTCGGGCTTCCAATACGGCTTCACTTTCGACGAGAACCTGGAAGAAGGCGACACGCGCGTCGAGAACGGCGGCGTGACGCTGCTGATCGATCCGATGAGCATCCAGTATCTCGCCGGCGCCGAGATCGACTACAAGGAAGACATCGAAGGCGCGCAGTTCGTCATTCGCAATCCGAATGCCACGACCACCTGCGGCTGCGGCTCGTCGTTCAACACGTAACCGCACGCCGCGCGGATTGCTCGACCTCGCCGACAGTGGCACAGTTGCCGCTGTCAAAAATGCGACGTTGAGCGAATGGCCGTGTCCAACAACTGCAATCGGGCGATCGGATAGTCTTTGCGATGGCGCGCAAAATTCCCGACGTCATTGCGGCCGTCGATCTCGGTTCCAACAGCTTTCACATGGTCGTCGCCCGTCATTCGCACGGGCAGCTCGTCATCCAGGACCGTCTGCGCGAAAGCGTGCGGCTCGGCGCCGGGCTCGATGAGCAGGGCCGCCTGAAGCGCGAAGCCATCGAAGTTGCGCTCGCCTGTCTGGAGCGCTTCGGCCAGCGCTTGCGCGACATGAAGGCCGAGAGCGTGCGCGTCGTCGGCACCAACACTCTTCGCAAGGCCAAGCGCAAAGGCGCCTTTCTGGATCGCGCTCGCTCGGCGCTCGGTCATCCCATCGAAGTGATCTCCGGCATCGAAGAGGCGCGCCTGATCTATCTCGGCGTCGCCAACACCATGCCCAATGAGCCCGGTCGCCGCCTGGTGGCCGACATCGGCGGCGGCAGCACCGAAATCATCATCGGCGAAGGCCAGCATCCGAAGAAGCTCGAAAGTCTGCACATGGGCTGCGTGAGCATGAGCTCGCGCATCTTCAACGATGGTGTGATCACCGAGAAGCGCATGAAGCGCGCTCGGCTCGCCGCGCGCCTCGAGCTGGAGCCGGTGCAGACGACATTCAAGAACTATGGGTGGGAGCACACAGTCGGTTCATCCGGCACGATTCGCGCCGTCAGCGACGTTCTGCGCGCGCGTTCCAGTGGCGATGGAATCATTACTCCGGCCGGGATCGAGCTGTTGATCGAGCAGCTGTTGCGCGCCGGAGAGCTCTCGAAATTGCGTCTGCCCGGATTGGCGGACGAGCGCTTACCGGTATTCCCCGGCGGCCTCGCCATCCTCGCCGAGGTGCTCAGCGTGCTCGATATCAAGACGATGAAGGCCGCTGACGGCGCTTTGCGCGAGGGTTTGCTCTACGACCTGGTGGGCCGCTTCACCGATGAGGATGCGCGTTTGCGCAGCGTGCGCGCCATGCAAGGCCGCTATCACGTCGACCTCGCGCAGGCGGCACGCGTCGAAGCCACTGCGCTCGGCTTCTTGCGTCAGACGCAGGCCGCGTGGGAGCTCGACGATCCTTTCGCCGAAATGGCGTTGTCGTGCGCAGCGCGACTGCACGAGATCGGCCTCGATGTCTCGCACTCGCACTACCAGAAGCATGGCGCGTATCTGCTCGAACATGCCGACTTGCCGGGCTTTCCGCAGGAAGAACAGAAGATCCTCGCGTACATCGTCGGTGCGCATCGGCGCAAGTTGGCGCTCGACGCGCTCCAGGAGCTGACGCCGCCATGGCACATCAAGGCGCAATTCTTGATCCTGATCCTGCGGCTCGCTGTGTTGTTACACCGTGGGCGCAGCGCTGAGGTTCTGCCGAAGATCGACCTGTTGCCGCGCGCGCGAGCGATGGAGATCACGTTCCCGAAGGGCTGGCTCGATTCCCATCCGCTGACCGCCGCCGATCTGGACAACGAGATCGAGTACCTGAAAGCGGCCGGCTACCGCTTGCGCGTGATTTAGCTCCTAGTCGTTGCAGTTCGAGTACCGCTGGATCAGCACCTGCTGTGCGCTCACTGGTGGCGCGCCATTGGCGTTGGCTCGCTCGTACTTGCCATCGGGCCGCAGCACCCACGCTTGCTCGTTATCGGCCAGATAGGTCTGCAAGTCTTCGACGATGCGATCGCGATGCTGTTTGCGCTCGATTGGGAAGCACACTTCGATGCGACGGAAGAAGTTGCGCTCCATCCAGTCGGCGCTGGCGCAGAAGATTTCGGGATTGCCGTCGTTGTGGAAATAGTAGACGCGCGAGTGCTCCAGGAAGCGCCCGACCACCGAACGCACCGTGATGTTCTCTGAAATGCCCGGCAGACCGGGGCGCAGCGCGCAGATGCCGCGCACGATCAGGTCGACCTTCACGCCGGCCATCGCGGCGGAGTAGAGCGTCTGGATGATTTGCGGCTCGATGAGGGCATTCATCTTGGCGATGATGCGGGCCGGCTTGCCTTCGCGCGCAAAGGCGATTTCCCGGCGCGTCTTTTCGAGCAGGCCCTCGTGCAGCGTGAACGGCGACTGCAGGATCTTCTGCATGGTCGCGACGCGTGTCGGGCTGGTGAGTTGCAAGAACAGCTCGTGCAGGTCTTCGCCGACCGCCTCATCGCAGGTGAAGAGGCCGTAGTCGGTGTAGACGCGCGCGGTGTTCGGGTGATAGTTGCCTGTCCCGCAGTGACAGTAGCGCCGCAGTTTCCCGCGCTCGCGGCGGACCACCATGATCAGCTTCGCGTGCGTCTTGTAACCGACGACGCCATACATGACGTGCGCGCCAGCTTCCTGAAGTCGTGTCGCGAGCTGGATGTTCGCCGCTTCGTCGAAGCGCGCCATCAGCTCGATGATCACGGTCACTTCCTTGCCGGCGCGGGCCGCATCGACCAGCGCGTCGACCACGGGCGATTGCGGGCCGGTGCGATACAGCGTCTGCTTGATCGCGAGCACATCCGGGTCGGCCGCCGCCTGACGCAGGAAATCGATCACCGGCGCGAACGCTTCGAACGGGTGGTGCAGCAGAATTTCGCCTTCGCGCATGACCGCGAAGATGTCTTCCTTCGCGACCAGGCGCTTGGGAATACAAGGCGTGAACAGCGGAAATTTCAGGTCCGGCCGGTCGACCAGATCGTAGATCGCCATCAGCCGGTTGAGATTCACCGGGCCGTTGACCTGGTACAGATCGTCGCGCTTGAGCGCGAAGTGCCGCAGCAGGAAGTTGGTGATGTCTTCCGGGCAGTCGATCGACGTCTCCAGGCGCACGGCCGCGCCATAGCGTCGTTGCGCGAGCTCGCCTTCGATGGCGCGCAGCAAGTTGTCCACTTCCTCGTCGTCGACAAACAGATCGCTATTGCGCGTGACGCGAAATTGCCACGTGCCTTCCACCTTCATGCCGCTGAACAGCTGCGCGATGAAGGTCGAGATCACCGCTGACAGGAACACGAACGTCGTCTTGGCCGGCTCATCGGCGCTCGGCGGCAGGCGAATGATTCGAGGCAACGAGCGCGGCACTTGCACGACGGCAAGCTCGGCGTCGCGGCCGAACGCGTCCTTGCCGGACAAGCGCACGATGAAGTTCAGGCTCTTGTTTTGAATGCGCGGGAACGGGCGAGCGGGATCGAGCCCGAGCGGCGTGAGCACCGGTTCGACTTCCTTCGCGAAATAATCGCCGACCCATTTGCGCTGCGCGGGCGTCAGCGTCTTGGCGTTGACGAACTGGATGCCTTGAGTCGCGAGGTCGGGAAACACCAGCTCGTGGAGCAACTCGTACTGATCCTTCACCAGCGCCGCGGCTCGCTCGTGAATGGCGGTGAGTTGCTCCGGCACGGTCATGCCGTCGGGGCCGCCGGTCAGCGAGCCCAGCTCCTGACGCTGCTTCAAGCTGGCGACGCGGATCTCGAAGAACTCATCGAGATTGGAGCAGGAAATGCCGAGGAAGCGAATCCGCTCCAGCAGCGGCAGGCGCTCATCGTGAGCTTGCGCGAGCACGCGCTGGTTGAAATCGAGGAAAGACAGTTCCCGATTGATGTAGTGCTCGGGAGCCTTGAGATTCACATCCAACATAGCCGCCGTTGCCGCAGTCCCATAGCAGGGTCTTCGAGAATACTACGGGCGCAGTAGCGCATGTGTTACATGCGCATGTCGTCCAAGATCGCGCCACTAAAAGACGCGATCCGGTTGCGAAGCTTACGGGGCGAGGGCGGCAGTGGTGACGGTGGCGGCGCCGGCGCGATCGAGTTTGGCCAGCATCTGACCGGACTTCGTCAGGAACTCGGCGCGATATGCTTCCGGAATCGGTCCGGCTTCCGGCAGCAGCACCGTGCGCGGGTTCTTGTGGACGCCATTCACCAGATATTCGTAGTGCAGATGCGGGCCGGTCGCGGCGCCGGAGCTGCCGACGTAGCCAATCGTCGAACCCTGGCGGACACGCTGGCCGGCGCGAATGCTGGCGAAGCGGGACATGTGGCCGTAGAGCGTCGAGACGCCGCCGCCGTGCTCGAGGATCACGACGCGGCCCCAACCACCTTTGGTGCCAACGAATGTCACGCGGCCATCGCCTGCAGCTTTGATCACGGTTCCAGTCGCGGCGGCGTAGTCCACGCCCTTGTGAGCGCGAATCGTGTTCAGGATGGGATGGCGGCGCTTGGGATTGAAGTTCGAGCTGATGCGTGTGAATTCCAGCGGCGCGCGCAGGAAGGCGCGACGTACGCTGCGGCCGTCAGGTCGGAAATAGTCGGAGACTTTGCCGTCCTTGGACTCGAACCACACCGCGCGGTGCAGAGTGCCGTTGTTCATGAAATCGGCGGCCAGGATGCGGCCGTTGCCGATGAACTTGCCGTCCCGATACTTCTGCTCGTAAACCAGGTTGAACTTGTCGCCGGGCTGGATATCGAGCGCGAAGTCGATGTCCCAGCCGAAGATGTCGTTGGCCATCTGCAGGATCAGCTCGGGGCTGATGCCGGCGGCGCGGGCCGCCACGAACAGCGAGGAGTCGATCGTGCCTTCGGACTGCACTTCCTGAATGTCCAGCGGCGTCTCGATCACTTCGGCGTTGAAGCCTTCGTTGGCGCGCGTCACCGAGAGAATCGCGGTCTCGCTGATGCGGCGGGTCAGCGACTGCACCAGGCCTTCATCGTGAACCAGCGTAATGATGTCGCCGACGCGCAGCTGATCGAGCTGCTCCTGCACGCTCGGCATGTCGCGAATCGCGGCCAGGTCGGTGAGGTTCAGTTTCAGCTGCCGGAAAATGCGATCCATCGTGTCGTTGCGACGGACCACGTATTCGACCGTGTCGCCAAGAATGGAAGTGGGCATCGCCGACGTCGGGATCTCGACATCTGCGATCTCGAGCGGCGGCAGGTTGTCCAGGTTGACCGCCGGCTCGCGCGGCGAAAAAAACGAGCCGTCGCGAGTCGCCACGCCATACGCAATCAGTCCGCCGATCAGCGGCAGCACCAGGCCGGAGACGAACCAACGCGCATGATTGCTGCCGCGAGGGGACTGGGGCTTGTAATCGAAAGCGGTCCGCGCGATGGGGGCCGAGGTGCTGGGATTAGCCTGTAATCCCTTGCGAAAACCGAGTTGTGCCGCTTGCCTGGACTCGCGCATGGCCGGTGCGTAAATAAGTTAAAGTAAATGAACCAAGTCGCAAATTTGAAGAATCGAAGCGCCTGCGTCAACTACCGATTCAATCGATGAACCTGCCTTTTGGGTCCTGTTCATCATCACTTTGGCGCTGAACAATCGCTCCGTACCGCTTTACGGGCGTGACCGAAGCTGGCCGAAGCGACTAAAGTCGCCGAGCATTCCAACTCACAATCACTACCGTGCCCTTCGCGGCACGCTGGAAATCCGATGCTTTCCGCCGACGAACAATTGTCCGAGCTCAAACGTGGCAGCAGCGAAATGCTGCTGGAGTCCGAGCTGCTCACGAAGCTCAAGCGAGGCAAGCCACTCAAGATCAAGGCCGGCTTCGATCCGACCGCGCCCGATCTGCACCTCGGGCACACGGTGCTGATCAACAAAATGCGCCGCTTTCAGGATTTCGGCCACGACGTGATTTTCTTGATCGGAGATTTCACCGGTTTGATCGGCGATCCCTCCGGCCGCAACGCGACGCGGCCGCCGCTGACGCCGGAAGACGTGCAGGCGAACGCGAAGACCTACCAGGACCAGATTTTCAAGATCCTGGATCCGGTTAAAACCAAGGTGGAATTCAATTCACGCTGGATGAGCCAGCTCGGCGCGGCGGGCATGATTCAGCTGGCAGCCAAGAGTACGGTGGCCCGCATGCTGGAGCGCGACGACTTCAGCAAGCGCTACAAGGGCGGCCAGCCCATCGCCATTCATGAGTTCCTGTACCCGCTGGTGCAGGGCTACGACTCGGTTGCACTCCAGGCCGACGTCGAACTCGGCGGCACCGATCAGAAGTTCAATCTGTTGATGGGCCGTCAGTTGCAGGAAGCCTTCGGACAGGAGCCGCAGATCGTGCTCACCATGCCGCTGCTCGAAGGTCTCGACGGCGTGAACAAGATGTCGAAGTCGCTCGGCAATTATATTGGCGTCACCGAACAGGCCGACAGCATGTTCGGCAAGCTCATGTCGATTTCCGACGAGTTGATGTGGCGCTACTTCGATTTGTTGTCGTTCCGTCCCAATGCAGAGCTTGCCAGCCTGCGACAGCAAATCGCCGACGGCCGCAATCCGATGGAGATCAAATTCGAGCTCGCGATGGAAATCACTACGCGCTTCGCGGGCGCCGCGCCCGCGGAACAGGCGAGGCAGAATTTTTCCTCACGCAGTCAGCGTCGGGAGATTCCCGAAAACATCGAGAAAAAGACCCTCACGATCGAGGCGGCGAACCTCGGCGTGGCTGCTGCCATCAAACAAGCGGGGCTGGCCGACAGCACTTCGGCGGCGACTCGCCTCATTCAGCAGGGCGCGGTTCGCATCGACGGCGAACGGATCGAAGACATCAAGACCACACTCGAGCCGGGCCCGGCGCGCTTGTTCCAGGTCGGCAAGCGAGGCTTCGCCTACATCGAGATCGTGCGGGCTTCGGCGTAGCAGTCGCTCGCCTTAACAGAATCGAGTGCTCTTGGGAGCAGCCCAGGAGCACTTTCGCAACCAAAAAATTTTCTTTCGACCGGCGTCCACGCTCTTGCAAATTCACGCAACGGCTACGAAATACGGTTTCGGCGTGGCGAAGAAATAACCATGTTTTCAGCCGTCGAAACGCACCTCAAAAATTTTTTACGCCGGGTGTTGACGCCCTGTAACCAAACAGTAAGATGCGCCCCCTTCGCAGCGGGCGCCGGTTGAAAAACGGGCTGCGAAGAAGCTGTTTCGAACCGCCGCCAGCACTTCGAAAATAAAAAATTCGAAGGGCTTGACGGGCCGAAACGAGACAGTAAGATGCGCCGCCTTCGCAACGGGCGCCGGTTGAAAAACGGGCTGCGAAGACGCTGATTCGACGGGTCGTCGATACCTCGAAAATAAAAAATTCGAGGGGGTTGACGGCCAGAAACGACACAGTAAGATGCGCCCCCTCGCAGCGGATGCCGGTTGAAAAACTGGTTGCGAGGAAGCTGGTTCGGGTCGCCGCCGACACCTCGAAGTAAAAAATCGAGGGGTTGACGAAACGAACGAAGCAGCTTAGAGTTCCGCTTCTGCCTAGCCACCGCGCAACGGCAGCGCCTCTCGAAGGCGACGCTCTTTAAAAACTGAAACAGATAATTTGTGTGGGGACTCGCGTCGGTTCGTTGGCGAAGCCAACTTCGACGATGAGTTAC